>NZ_JAABNS010000001.1:0-2400000 GCF_009928425.1 Pseudarthrobacter sp. ATCC 49987
GAACTCCTTCCGGGACGTCGCGGCAATGCTGCGCGCGATGCGCTCGGACGTTGCCTGGATCGCCACGGGCATCGCGGCCGGTGCATTCGAGGCGGCACTGCGCTACGTCACGGAACGCCGGCAGTTCGGCCGCACGCTCGGATCCTTCCAGCTGGTCCAGGAAAAACTGGCCCGGATGCTCGGAAACGTCACCTCGGCGCTGTCCCTCGTGGTGCGGCTCACCGAACAGCAATCCAAAGGCATCTACCGGGACCAGGACTCCGCCCTGGCCAAAATGCAGACATCCCTGCTGATGCGCGAAACCGTGGCCCTGGCCCGCGAAGTGGTCGGCGGCAACGGCATCACCCTCGAAACCGACGTCGCACGCTTCCACGCCGACGCCGAGGCCGTCTACTCCTACGAAGGCACCCACGAAATCAACGCCCTCATCGTCGGCCGGGCCCTGACCGGCGAAAGCGCCTTCACCCGCTGACCCCGGCACCCACCAAAACCCGCACACCCCCGCTCCGGCACCGCCGTCGGACAGTTCCCTACCCCATCCAGCCCTCCAGGAGGACACCATGCCCAATCTCGTCGTCGATTTCGACAAACTGCTCACTCTCGCCGGCACCGATCTCGGGGTCAGCGAGTACCGCGAAATCACCCAGGAACAGATCAACAAGTTCGCCGACGCCACCGGTGACGACCAGTGGATCCACGTTGACCCGGAACGCGCCAAGGACGGCCCGTTCGGCGCCCCAATCGCCCACGGCTTTTTCACCCTCTCGCTCATCATCCCTTTCTGGGGCGAGCTGTTCGACGTCGACGGCGTCACCGCGAAGGTCAACTACGGACTGGACAAGGTCCGCTTCACGTCCCCGGTCAAGGTGGGCGCGCGGATCCGGATGCGGGCCACCATCAGCGAAGTGACCGAGGTCAAGGGCGGCGCCCAGATCAAGGTCGCCAACACCATCGAGATCGAAGGCCAGGAGCGCCCCGCAGTCGTCGCGGAATTCCTCGCCCGCTTCTACAAGTAAAAACCCCTCCAGGAACCCTCCCTCTGTTCAAAGGAACAACCATGTCAGGACTCACTCAGCTTCAAGCGATGGGCACCGCCGAGCGACGCAAGGAAGCACGCACGGTCATTGCCTCCAGCTACCTGGGCAGCACCATCGAGTACTACGACTTCCTCCTCTACGCCACGGCCGCAGCGGTTGTCTTCCCGAAGGTCTTCTTCAGCGGCATGGACGACTGGGTTGGCGTTGTGGCCGCCTACGGCACGTTTGCCGCGGGCTACGTGGCCCGCCCGGTTGGCGGAATCATCTTCGGCCACTTCGGCGACAGGATGGGCCGCAAGGGCATGCTGATCATCTCCATGCTGGTCATGGGCCTGGCTTCCACCCTGATCGGGCTGGTACCAGGTGCCTCCGTGGCCGGACCCTGGGGTGCGGTGCTCCTGGTGATTCTTCGCGTCTTCCAGGGCATCGCCGTCGGCGGGGAATGGGGCGGGGCCGCCCTGATGGCGCTGGAGCACTCCGAATCGGGCAAGCGCGGGTTTGCCGCCTCGTTCGTCAACGCCGGGGCGCCCACCGGTGCCGTCCTGGGCACCCTGATCATGGGCGCGTTCTCGGCGCTGCCGAACGACCAGTTCCTCGCCTGGGGCTGGCGGGTGCCGTTCCTGCTCTCCTTCGTGCTGCTGGGCGTGGGCATGTTCGTCCGGCTCAAGGTTTCCGAAAGCCCTATCTTCAAGGCCGCACTGGAACAGGAAAAGGCCGAAAAGGCACAGGCTGACCAGGAAGCCATCCGCCAGGGCCTCACTGCCAAGCGGGATATTCCGCTGCTGCTGGTACTGCGGCGCCCCAAGACCCTGATCTTCACCATGCTGGCCGGCGCCGCCGGCTTCGCCCTCCAGGTGGTCCTGGCGACGTTCTCGGTGACCTACGCCGTCTCCAAGGGCGCGGACCGCCAGGGCGTGCTGTACGCCTTTGCTGCCGCCTCGCTGATCTCCATCGTGTTCGTGATCATGGGCGGCCGGCTTTCGGACAAGGTGGGCAGGCGGCCGGTGATGATCGGCGGCCTGGTTCTCTTCATCATTTACCTGGTGCCGATGTTCCAGCTGCTCTCCTCCAACAACATCATGCTGATCTTCGTGGCGTTCGCCATCGGCCTGATGATCCATTCCACGCTGTTCGGTCCTTTGGCGGCCTTCGTGTCCGAGCAGTTCGGCACCACCTCCCGCTACACCGGCGCGTCCCTGGGCTACCAGCTGGCAACCCTGCTCGGTGCCGGGTTCACTCCGGGCATCGTGGCCCAGATCTTCAAGGACTCAGGCCAGGACACGGCATCGGTGGTCTGGTACCTGGCGGCCATGTCGGTGGTCTCCATCGTCTTCATCCTGCTGACCCGGGAACCGAAGAACAACGACCTCCGCACCGTCCAGGCCTGACCCTTCATCGGGTCCCGTCACGCGGGCTAACCTCACAGTAGAAAGGATTCGCCGTGGAAAATTTTGGCATCGGCTCGTGGCTGCAACGTCGCCGCCCGAAGTCCGGCAGCAAAACCGCCCTGATCAGCGGAGGCCGGGAACTCAGTTATGAACAGTTCGCGGACCGGACCGTCCGGCTCGCCAACGCCCTGAGGGACCGCGGCGTGGCCAAGGGGGACAGGGTTGCCTATCTGGGCGAGAACCACCCGTCCTTCCTGGAGACCCTCTTTGCGTGCGGAACCCTCGGCGCCATCTTCGTCCCGCTCAACACGCGGCTGGCGCCCCCGGAAATCCAGTTCCAGCTGCAGGACTGCGGCGCCGGGACCCTGGTCCATGCCGGCAGCCTCGGCGACCTGGCAGCCCGCGGGTCGGCCGGCACGGCAGTGGCGAGACTCGTCGTCGTCGCCGATTCCCTTGACGGTTCCTCGGCCAGTGCGGCAGGCGGCGGCGTGCAGGCTGCCCGCGGGGCGGACGCAGCGGCGGTGGAGGACTTTGAGGACCTGGTGGCCTCCGGTTCGGACCAGCCGGTCGACGAACCGGTCACGCTGGACGACGGTGCCATGATCCTCTACACCTCCGGTACCACGGGCCGGCCAAAGGGCGCCCTGCTGACCCACGGCAACGTCACATGGAACTGCATCAACGTGATCGTTGATTTCGACTTCTCCTCGCAGGACGTGGCGCTGATGATTTCGCCGATGTTCCACGTCGCGTCCCTCGATATGGGCGTACTCCCGACGCTGCTCAAAGGCGGAACGGTCATCCTCGAATCCAGGTTTGACCCCAGCCGGGTCCTGGCCCTCATCGAGCAGTACAGCGTCACCACTATGAGCGGCGTCCCCACCACCTATCAGCTCATCTGCGAACATCCCGCGTGGGCCTCGACGGACCTTAGCTCGCTGAACAAGCTCACCTGCGGGGGGTCCGCGATCCCGATGCGGGTGCTCGACGCCTATGAGTCCCGGGGCCTGCAGATCGGCACCGGCTACGGCATGACCGAAACCGCGCCTGCAGCCACGGTCCTCCCCGCGGCGCGGTCCCGCGACAAGGCCGGTTCCGCCGGGCTTCCGCACTTCTTCACCGACGTCCGCATAGCCGACCCAATAGCCGGCACCGCGGAGCCCGGAACTGGGGGAGAGATCCAGATCAAGGGCCCAAACGTGATCCCCGAGTACTGGAACCGGACTGACGCCACCGCCGAGTCATACGCGGAGGGCGGCTGGTTCAAGTCAGGTGATATGGGCTACAAGGATGACGACGGGTTCGTCTTCGTCTCGGACCGGATCAAGGACATGATCATCTCCGGCGGCGAGAACATTTATCCCGCCGAAGTGGAGCAGGCCATCACGGAACTCGAGGCGGTGGGAAGCGTGGCCGTCATCGGCGTGCCGGATGAGAAATGGGGTGAAGTGCCCCGGGCCGTCGTTCTTCTGCGCGAGGGTGCCCAACTCACGGAAGAGCAGCTCAGGCGGTACTTGGATGGACGCCTGGCACGCTACAAAATCCCCAAGTCCGTGGTGTTTGTCGATGAGATGCCCCGGACCGCCAGCGGCAAGATCAGGAAGGCCGACCTGCGGAAGCTGAGCGCCATCCAGCCATAACTGGCCGTGGCCTGCGCCCGTCAGTGAATGAGGGCCAGCATGACGCCGACGGCCATGAACAGCACGCCGAACGTCCGGTTGAGGGTGCGCTGGCCGCGGGCATCGTGGGTAAAGCGCTGGAAGGTCTTGGCCGCGGCGGCGAAGAAGAACCACATCACTAGGACGTCGATCACGATCACGGTGGCTGACAGGGTCAGGTACTGCGGCAGGAGCGGGTTCTCCGGGCGGATGAACTGAGGCATAAAGGCGAGGAAGAACACGATCGCCTTGGGGTTCAGCAGGTTGACCCACAGGCCGCGGCGGAACATGGAAAATGCCGGCTCGTTCCGCAGCGCGGCGGCCTTTTCCTGGTCCAGATCGGGTTTGTGCCGGAACTGCTGGATGCCCAGATAGACGAGGTAGGCGGCGCCCGCGTAGCGGATCACGTTGAAGGCGACCGGAGAGCTGGCCACCAGCACCCCGACGCCGAGGGCCACGATCACGATGTGCACCACCAGCGCGGCCTGCTGCCCAAGGATCCCCCAGATGGAACGCCGGAAGCCGGAGTTCAGGGAATTGCTCATGGTGTTGATGGCGCCCGCACCGGGCGTAAAGCTGATCAGGACACCGGCGCCCGCCAGGGCCAGCCAAAGGGAGGGTTGCACTGATTCAGTTTACGGCCGCGGACGGGCCCAGCCGGCCGCCGCTTCACAACACCGTCACACGCCGGCCATTCGCCAGAAATGGCCGCTCTGGCCGTCCCCATAGCGGCCATCTCCGGCAAATGGCGGGCGTGGCCCCCGTATTCATATCCGCCAGCGAACCGGCGAGTGGGAGACAGCCCGGCTGTGGGACGCTACGATGCACTCAACCGTGCGGCATCAGTGCGTGCAGCCAGACTTGGGGAGTCTATGGACCGGATTGTCGGAACGATGCTTGCGGGAGCTGTCGTCCTGGCCACCTCGTCCTGCGCGTTGCCAGGGGCCGGACCGCCGCCAGTATCCGCCACCCAGGCCACAGCCGCAGCGGCCGCCACGCCCCGGACTGCCGGCACCCTATTTGCGGCGAATCCCGGGAGCACCGCGGGCCCGGCGGCCGTGCCGCTGCCCGAGGCGCGGTTCGCCAATCCCGACTACTACGCCATGCCCGGACAAACGATCACCTTCGACGTCTCGGCGTCGCTGCCCCGCGGCGTCAGCATCGCTCAGTACGAATGGGACTTCGACGGCGACGGTGCCATCGATCAGGTGGGGCCGCTCCCCGTGGCTCCCCACAGGTACGCCGCCGCGTTCGAGGGTAAGGCGACGGTGCGGATTACCCATGCCACGGGAGGCTTGTCGACGGCATCGACCGGGGTCCACATCGGCCGGGGGCCGCGGGACGGACTCCCCGCCGCGCCCATCAACGTGAGCGTGGTGGTGACCGCCCACTCGGGCGGCATCAGCACCGTCCAAATATCGTGGGAGCCGGGCGGGCCGGAGCCCTACCGCTGGGGTCTGACCGTTGACGGTTTTCCGGCCGGGATTGTGGAGGGCCACACACGCACCGCGACCATGACGGACGTCCACCGGCTCAAGGACGTGAAGATCGGCGTCGTCGGGTTCACTGAGAACCAAGGCATGGGGGCCTCCGCCGGCGTGACGCTTCCCGCGCTGCCGGATTAGGCGGCTCCGGCGCCAACCGCCTCACGCCCGGGCGATCACCTCGCCGTTGGGGATCAGGAACCAGCCGTCGTCCGTGGAACCCCAGCGGTGCCAGCCGGCCGAAATCCGGGCAAGGTCGGCGGCGTTGGCGAAGCCGTATTCGAGAGCCTGGTCCGCAAAGGCCGAGTGCAGCACGCGTTCGCCCCACACCCGGGCCTGCCAGCGGCGCTGCTGGCCGGTCGCGTAGAGCCAGTTGCTGCTGGAGGGTGCGACGTCGGTGAACCCGGCGGACTGGGCCCAGGAAACCAGGCGTCGGCCGGCGTCGGGCTCGGCGCCGTTCCGGCGTGCGATCCGCTGGTAGAGCTCCATCCATTCATCCAGCTCGGGGACGGCCGGGTACCAACTCATGCCGTGGAAATCTGCGTCGCGCACCGCCACGATCCCGCCGGGCTTGGCGACGCGGCGCATTTCCCGCAGGGCCGCAACAGGGTCCGTGAGATGCTGCAGGAGCTGGTGGGCGTGCACGACGTCGAATGTCTCGTCCTCGAAGTCGAGGTCGTAGATGTTGCCGGCGACGAACTCGACGTTCTGCACGCCCCGCTCGGCCGCGAGGGCGGCCGCCTGGCCGATCACCTCGGGCGAGCGGTCCAGCCCGGTGACCTTCCCGGGGGAGACGAGCCCGGCGAAATCGCACGTGATGCTGCCCGGCCCGCAGCCGACGTCGAGCACCGAAACCCCCGGGGTCAGGTGCGGGATCACAAACGCCGCGGAGTTCTCCGCCGTCCGGGAGGCGTGGGCGCGGACCACAGACTCGTGGTGGCCGTGGCTGTACACATCTTCAGGCTGCTGCGCACTCATAATGAAACGCTACCGCCCCGCACCGGCAAATCCGCGAAAGCGGGGGTAACGGCCGGGAAGACGGCAGGATTTCGCGCGCGGCCGTCCGTTTTGCCGCTTCCGGCCGGGGCGGTTCCGCGGGTGATTAGAGGAGTGAACACCAACAGCAGCAAGCAGTCAGGGCTCGGCCTGTTCCGGGCCACCGGCATCTACGTCGGGGCGATCCTGGGCTCGGGCATCCTGGTCCTCCCGGCCATCGCTGCCAAGGAGGCAGGGCCAGCGTCGCTCCTGGCCTGGACCCTGCTGCTGGTGTTCTGCACCCCCGTGTCCTTCAGTTTCGCTGAGATGAGCCGCCAGCAGCCCGACGCAGGCGGAATCGCCCACTTTGTCACGCGCGCCTACGGACGCCGTGCCGCGGTCGTGGCCGGCTACCTCTTCTACTTCGCCATTCCCTTCGGTGCCCCGGCGACAGCCGTGATCGGCGGCAACTACATCGCCCACGCGCTGGGCGGCGGGCGCGGGACGGCGTTGGTGGCCGCCGCACTGCTGCTGGCCGCCGCTTTCGCGAGCAACGCCGTCGGGATCCGGATGTCCAGCGGCATCCAGCTGGTACTGATGGTATTGCTCGTCGGACTGCTGGCACTGGCCGTCGCCCTGGCTGCACCGTTTGGACGGGCGGGGAACTTCGAGCCGTTCGCGCCGCACGGCTACTGGGCCGTGGGCGGCGCGGCCAGCCTGCTCTTTTTCTGCTTCGCCGGCTGGGAGGCGGTCACGCATATCGCCGGGGAGTTCCGCCACCCGGAACGTGACCTCAAACGGGCCACCTGGCTCACCCTGATTGTGGTCGGTGTGGTCTACCTCGGCGTCGTCTCGGCGTCGGTCGCTGTGCTGGGCCCCGCACTTCCGGGCAGCGAGGTGCCGATCGCGGAGCTGCTCGAAAAGGGACTGGGCGGATTCGCTGCGCCGCTGACCGCCGCCGCCGCGGTGCTGACCTTCGGTCCGGTCAACACCTTTGTCGCCGGCGCCAGCAGGCTGGGGGCGAGCCTGGCGTCCGACGGCGTTTTGCCGCGGGCCCTCGCGCGGGGCGCCGGTCCGGGGGAGGTGCCCACGGCCAGCCTGGGATTGCTGGGCGTGATGACGTTGCTGTCCTTCGGGGCGGCGGCAGCCGGGCTGGTCGACTTGCAGCTCCAGATCGGGGCGGCGTCGGCCTGTTTCACCGCAGTGACGGCGTTTGGCCTGCTCGCCGGGATCCGTTTGCTGCCCACCCGGACGCCGGCCTGGCTCGGAGTCATAGTGGCTGCTGCTGTGATGCTGGCCGTGCTGCTCTTCAGCGGATGGGCACTCGTGGTCCCGCTCGGGCTGGCCGTGGCCGCCATCTTGGCTGGCCGGCCGGGCGCACGGGTATGGCAGTTGGGACGCGCGAAAACGCCAACTAGTGCCGGTCGGCGGGAGCCGGTGCCGGCTGCTGCGCGGCCTCCTGCCCGGCCCTGACCGTCGCCTCGATCATCGAGGACATGAACCGCGTCGCGATGTCCAGTTCCTCCGGAGTGAATTCGGCCATCGCGGCCGCCATGTGCCGGGCCAGCGGCTGGAACATGGCGCCGCCGTCGCGGTAGGCCTTGGGGGTCATGCGGAGCTGGACCTGGCGGCGGTCCGGGCCCTCCCGCTCGCGAATCACGTGGCCGGAGCTGTGCAGCCGGTCGATCAGTGCCGTGGTGGCGGGTGAGCTCAGGTGGAGTTCCTTGCGGAGCACGCCCGGCGTGACGATCTGGTTCCTCGCGGTGTGCTGCATGATCACGGCCAGGGCATTGAGGTCCGTCCGGTGCATGTCGTTGCGGCCGCCGGCGGAATCCACGTAGCGGTTGGCCTCGAGGCTGAATTCCTGAAGCAAGCGGACCAACGGCGGCGGTCCGGAAGGCGGTCCGGAAGATTCGGGGCGTCCCGGCGGATCAACTGTCACGGCGAACCTTCCTCTCTCCTTTGCCTTGCCCACTGCTCCGCAGCAGGCGCCCTCCGGAGTTTACTTCAGCGGACCTCGGCCTCGGACCGGCCCGGCGTCGAAGTATTTCCCAAGAATTGGACCCCACCCGTTTATCTCCATAGTGGAGATAGTCTACTATGGACTCAATTCTACTCCTCCCAGGCATGCACCAGAAGGAACCATGAACAAGACACCACACGGCAGTGCCCGCGTCCCTTTCTGGCTGCGCTGGCTGATTCCCGTCCTGCTCGTCGTCACCTGGCTGGCCATCGCCGGGATCGGCGGGCCCACTTTTGGCCGGCTGAGCGAGGTCTCCTCCAATGACCAGGCGTCCTTCCTGCCGACGGGAGCCGAGGCCACGGAGGTCCGGGACTGGCAGGCCAAGTTCCGGGACACCAATGAGGTCCCAGCCGTCATTGTCATAGAGAGCGACTCGGCCTTCACCCCGGCCCAGCTCGGCGAGGTGGCAGCCCTCAAGGGCAAGCTGGAGGCGCTGGGCGCCGGCAGCACCGTCGTCGGCCCCATCCCGTCCGAGGATGCCAAGGCCGTGCAGTTTGTAGTCCCGATCGAATCGGCCGGCGAAGTGAAGGAAGTCGTCAAGGAACTCCGCGCGGAGGTGCAGGCATCCGCTCCGGCGGGAATGCAGACCTTCGTAACCGGTCCGGCCGGGCTTGCCGCGGACCTCGTCAGCGCCTTCGCGGGCATCGACGGCATCCTGCTGCTGGTGGCCCTTGCCGCGGTTTTCCTGATCCTGCTGATCGTCTACCGCTCGCTGCTGCTGCCGATCGCCGTGCTGTTCACCTCGGTCTTCGCGCTCTGCGCCGCCATCCTGCTGGTTTTCGGGATGGCCAAGCTCGGCTGGATCCAGCTCAACGGCCAGAGCCAGGGCATCCTGTCCATCCTGGTGATCGGTGCCGCCACTGACTACGCGCTGCTCTATGTGGCGCGGTTCCGTGAGGCGCTGACGCACACGACCAACCGGACGGCCGCCGCGCTCACCGCGTGGAAGGCGGCCTGGGAGCCTATCCTGGCCTCCGGCGCCACCGTCATCATCGCGCTGCTGTGCCTGCTCTTGTCCGACCTCAACTCGAACAAGGCACTCGGCCCCGTGGCGGCCGCAGGCATCCTGTGTTCCCTCTTCGCGGCCCTGACCCTGCTGCCAGCGCTGATGGCGCTGCTGGGCCGCGCCGCGTTCTGGCCGTTCCGCCCCAAGCTGCTCCCGGAGACTGAGCGCGAGCCCGAACTCGTCACCGGCCTCGAGGGCCAGAAGGGCTTGTGGCGCGCCACCGGGTCCCTCGTGTCCCGCCGGCCGCGGACTGTCTGGGTCGCCTCCGTGCTGCTGCTCCTGATGGCCTCCGCCGGCGTGCTCCAGCTCAAGGCAAACGGCGTCCCGCAGACCGACGTGATCCTCACCGCCTCCAACGCCGTCGACGGCCAGGACGCCCTGGCCCGTCACTTCGACGCGGGCTCCGGCAGTCCTGCCGTGATCGTCGCTGACGAGGCGAAGGCGCAGGACGTGCTGGCCAAGACCAAAGCGACCGACGGCGTCGGGGCCGCCTACCTGCTGGCCGAAGGCAGCGTTCCGATCGTCCCCGGCGCTCCGGCCGCACCCGGCGCCCCGGCTTCTCCCACGGCTCCTGCGGTGAGGGACGGCAAGGTCCTGATCAACGCGACGCTGGACTTCGCCGCGGACTCCAACGAGGCTGAAAACGTCGTGGTGGCCCTCCGCCAGGAACTGAAGAAAATCGACGACGGCGCCCTGGTCGGCGGAGTGACGGCGACGGCCCTGGACACGAACACCACTGCCCAGCGTGACCTCGTCACCATCATCCCTGTGGTCCTCGCGGTGATCCTGGTGATCCTGATGCTGCTGCTGCGCTCCGTGCTGGCGCCGGTGCTGCTGGTTGCCTCGGTGGTGCTGTCCTACGCCGCCGCCATGGGAGTCTCCGCCTTCGTGTTCAACAACATCTTTGGATTCCCGGGAGCCGATGCCACCGTCCCGCTCTTTGGCTTCGTCTTCCTTGTGGCGCTGGGGGTGGACTACAACATCTTCCTCATGAGCCGGGTCCGGGAGGAGTCCATTAAGCACGGCACCCGGCCCGGCATCCTGCGCGGCCTGGGCGTCACGGGCGGCGTGATCACCTCCGCCGGGGTGGTCCTCGCGGCCACGTTTGCCGCCCTGGGCGTTATCCCCATCATGTTCCTCGTGCAGCTGGCCTTCATTGTGGCCTTCGGCGTGTTGCTGGATACCGTCCTGGTCCGGTCGCTGCTGGTTCCGGCCCTGGCCTACGACATCAGCCCGCGGATCTGGTGGCCGAGCAAGTTGGGGCGCGCGCAGATGGATGCAACCGAGCGTGTCCGCCCGGCCGCCCCGGAGGCGGAATCCGCGGAGGCGGGAATCCGCTAGCCCGCACCCGCGACTGCGCACCCGCCTCGCCCCGCAGCCGCAGCCGCCGTCACTGTTCCTGGTCCCTCCACCAGGCAACGGTGGCGGCGGCTGCTTCCTTGAGCGGCGTGGGCTGCAGCCCCAGGGCCGCTTCGCTGGCGTTCGAGTCCATCACGAAGGGGCGTTCGAACTGGTACAGGGTTTCGGCCAGTTCCCGCGTTCCGGCGGAGAACATGCCCACCGTCCGCAGCACCCACCCGCGGACGGCGGCCACCCGCGGCGCCCGGACGCCGGCAGCGGCGGCGAACGCTGCAGCAATCTTCCGCTGGCTGAGCGCGGGGCCGGTCGGTGCGTGCCACACCCGGTTCCACAGCGCAGGATCCTGAGCTGCCCTGATCATGGCGGCGGCCAGGTCCGGCACATAGGTGAAGGAATGCGGCAGCCCAGCGTTGCCAATTACCATCAGGGGCTTTTCCGCCAGGACCGGCTTCACCATGCGCTCGCCGGCATGCGCGCCGCGGACCCTGGGACCGAAGAAATCGCTCGCCACCACACTCACGGTGTCCGTTGCGGACGCCGCACGGGCCGCGAGCAGGGCGGTGCGGATACCCCGTTTGCCGCCGCGGGCCTCCCGCGGGCCCTTCTCGGTCATCGGCCGTTCCGGCTCGCTGTAGGAGTACAGGCTTTCCGGAAACACGACGACGGCGCCGGCCTCGCCCGCCGCGGCAAGCACCACCTCCTCGGCGCCGGGCAGTTCCTCCGCCCAGACCTTTGCGCTGTACTGCGATCCGTGGATGCAGTGGAACACGGCTTTGGCGCCCCGGAACAGCTCGCCGAGCCGCGCAAGGTCGGACACATCGACGGCCGTCTTTTCGATCAGCGGGTTGTCCGGTCCGGTGCCGGAGCGGGTGAGCACCCGCACCCGGTGGCCCGCTGCGGCGAGCTGTTCGGCCACCGTCCAGCCGACGGGGCCGGCGCCCGTGACGACAAACAGGGCAGTGGCCGGGGCCTCGGGGGATACGGACTGGGACAAGGTGTTCTCGCTTTCGTTGTGGTCGCACGGGCCGCGGCGGCCCGGGCTGGGGCTGGATTGGCCAGGCCGCAACCTGAACCTGAGAGCACTGCTCTCTGAATTCAGGATGGATCCGGCTGGGGCGAAAGTCAAGAGCAGTGCTCACATTTGTTGACACTGCTCTGCTTTGTGGAATGCTGGAGCCATGCCGCAGACCACTGACCTGGCCGTGAAGCCTCCCACTCCCCGCGAGCGTGCCCGGGCACGGACCATCGAGGACATTGTGCGCCTCGGCCGGGAGCATCTGGCAGTGCACGGGGCTGCCGCGCTCTCCCTTCGCGCCGTGGCGCGGGATCTCGGCGTGGTCTCCTCGGCGGTCTACCGGTACGTGGAGAACCGCGAAGAGCTGCTGACCCTGCTGCTCATCGACGCGTACAACGAACTCGGAGACGAAGTCGACACCGCCGTCGCTGCCCTGCCCGTGACCGACTTTGCCGGGCGGTTCAGCGCACTGGGGTCCGCTGTGCGGCGCTGGGCGCTGCGCGAACCGGCCCGCTATGGGCTCCTCTTCGGCAGCCCTGTGCCCGGATACCAGGCGCCGGTCGAGCGGACCACGGCGCCGGGTACCCGGGTGATCTACGCCCTGATGGCGCTCCTGGACGGCGCCTACCGGGCCGGGCGGCTGGCCGCGCCTGACGGTCAGACCGTCGTCGTCCCCGCACTTTCCGCCGACCTGGAGCGGATCCGCAGCGGGATGGGACTCGCGGTGCCCGACGGGCTGCTGGCGCGCGGTGCCCTCGTCTGGACGTCCCTGTTCGGAGCCATCAGCTTCGAGGTTTTTGGCCAGTACGGCGCGGACACCTTTAGCGCCCCGGATGAACTCTTCGCCCACCATCTGACCGTGCTGGCGGACCTCGCAGGCCTTGAGCAGCCAGCGACCCAGGCCGGCCGGCAAGCCGCCGATCACCCGGAATAGCCGATGCCCCGGGGTTTTCCTTGCCCCCTGTTGTCTCCCGGTGGCGCTCGATAGACTGCCCCTGCGCCTGCCTGGGCGCGCCGAGGCTTCCAGGAAGGATCCAACCATGTCCGAAAACAGCGAGTTTGATCGAACAGCAGCGGAACCCGAAGAGCAGGCCGCGGAAGGCCAGTATGTCGAGGGGGACTACGGCACGGCCGGCACCGCCGGGGAGAACCCGCCCGAGGCCAAAGAGGGCGAATACCCCACCGGCGACTACGGGGCGGCCGGCACCAGCGGCGCCACCGCCGTCGGCGCGGAGGAAGGCGGTTACCCCGAAGGCGATTACGGCGCGGCGGGTGGCACCGCCGCGACGCCGGCTGACGCCGAGGAAGGCGAATATCCCGAAGGCGACTAAGGTACCGCCGGCGCCTCGCGCGCCGCTGGGCGGGGCGCTGATGAGGTGCCCGCACGGAACGCAGTGGAGCGGAACGCAGACACCGACGAAGCTGACCGCGGGGAGCGCTGACGGCGGACTTCGCGCACAGCGAAATACCCGGCGGCTGGCCGCACTGTTGGCCGGGTACTCCCCGGATTCCGGGGGAGAGCGACTTCCAACGAGCGGGCCGCGCCGTCCAAAATCCAAAGTTGAGCGCATGACGCTCAACTTTGGATTGACTTTAATCGGGGTCTGAGTAAAGTTGAGTGCAGATCGCTCAATCACCGTCGGATCCTTTGCCGTTAGAGGCATTGCGGTCCGCGGCCATCCCGGCGAGTTTCCACGGAAAGTAAGGACGCAACACATGTCACGTGCAGTAGGTATTGACCTCGGAACAACCAACTCCGTCGTCTCCGTTCTCGAAGGTGGCGAGCCCACCGTCATTGCCAACGCCGAGGGTGGCCGCACCACGCCGTCGGTTGTTGCATTCTCCAAGTCCGGCGAAGTGCTGGTTGGCGAAATCGCCAAGCGCCAGGCCGTCAACAACATTGACCGCACCATTGCTTCCGTCAAGCGCCACATGGGCACCGACTGGTCCGTCGCCATTGACGACAAGAAGTACACGGCGCAGGAAATCTCCGCCCGTATCCTCATGAAGCTCAAGAACGACGCCGAGTCCTACCTCGGCGAGAAGGTCACGGACGCCGTGATCACCGTCCCCGCGTACTTCAATGACGCCGAACGCCAGGCCACCAAGGAAGCCGGCGAAATCGCGGGCCTCAAGGTCCTGCGCATCGTCAACGAGCCCACCGCGGCCGCCCTGGCCTACGGCCTGGACAAGGGCAAGGAAGACGAACTCATCCTCGTCTTCGACCTCGGCGGCGGCACCTTCGACGTCTCCCTCCTCGAGGTTGGCAAGGACGAAGACAACTTCTCCACCATCCAGGTCCGCTCCACCGCGGGCGACAACCGCCTCGGCGGCGACGACTGGGACCAGCGCGTTGTCGATTACCTGCTGAACCAGCTCAAGGTCAAGGGCATTGACCTGTCCAAGGACAAGATTGCCCTGCAGCGACTGCGTGAGGCCGCGGAGCAGGCCAAGAAGGAACTCTCCTCCTCCTCGAGCACCAACGTCTCGCTCCAGTACCTCTCCGTCACCCCCGACGGCCCCGTGCACCTCGACGAGCAGCTGACCCGCGCCAAGTTCCAGGACCTCACCAAGGATCTGCTCGAGCGCACCAAGAAGCCGTTCCACGATGTCATCAAGGAAGCCGGCATCCAGTTGTCCCAGATCGACCACATCGTGCTGGTCGGCGGTTCCACCCGCATGCCTGCCGTCTACGACCTGGTCAAGGACCTCGCCGGCGGCAAGGAGCCGAACAAGGGCGTCAACCCGGATGAGGTCGTCGCCGTCGGCGCCGCACTGCAGGCCGGTGTCCTGAAGGGTGAGCGCAAGGACGTCCTCCTGATCGACGTCACCCCGCTCTCCCTCGGCATCGAGACCAAGGGCGGCATCATGACGCACCTGATCGAGCGCAACACGGCCATCCCGACCAAGCGCTCCGAGACCTTCACGACGGCGGACGACAACCAGCCGTCCGTGGCCATCCAGGTCTTCCAGGGCGAGCGCGAGTTCACCCGCGACAACAAGCCGCTGGGCACGTTCGAGCTGACCGGCATCGCGCCGGCCCCGCGTGGCGTCCCGCAGGTTGAGGTCACCTTCGACATCGACGCCAACGGCATCGTGCACGTCTCGGCGAAGGACAAGGGCACCGGCAAGGAACAGTCCATGACCATCACGGGCGGTTCCAGCCTCTCCAAGGAAGACATTGACCGCATGGTCAAGGACGCCGAGGAGCACGCAGCAGAGGACAAGGCCCGCCGCGAGGCAGCCGACACCCGCAACACTGCCGAGCAGCTTGCCTACTCCGTGGACAAGCTCATCGCTGACAACGCCGACAAGCTGCCGGAAGAGGTCAAGACCGAAGTCCAGGCCGACGTCGACGCCCTCAAGGCAGCGCTCGAAGGCACCGATGACGCAGCCGTCAAGACCGCGTTTGAGAAGCTGCAGGCTTCCCAGACCAAGCTCGGCGAGGCCATCTACGCCCAGGCAGGTTCCCCGGACGGCGCCACCGGCGCCCAGGGTGCCCCCGCCGGCGAGCAGGCAGCGGGAGCCGACGAGGACATCGTCGACGCCGAGATCGTTGACGAAGACGAGAAGAAGTAATCATGCCGCATCACGGTAACGAAGAAGACCACGGTTCTTCCGAGAGCCGTCGCGACGCCGAACAGCGGGAGAACGAGCCGCAGAAGCCGATCATCCACGACAACCGCAAGGTTGACCCGAAGACCGGCCAGGCCCGCCACCCCGACCAGGAGCGCGCCGCCGCGGCAGACTCCGACTCCGGTTCCGGGGACGCCCTGTCCCAGGCCGAGGACATCCTCAACAGTGTGGACGTTCCGGCCGCGGATTCCGTGGCCCAGGGTGCTGACGGCGCGGAGGCGGAGGAGCTCAGGAATGACCTCCGCCGCCTGCAGGCCGAGTACGTCAACTACCGCAAGCGCGTTGAACGCGACCGTGCCGTGGCAGGGGAGATGGCCGTCATCGGCGTCCTGAACTCCCTGCTGCCGGTGCTGGACGACGTCGACGCCGCCCGCCAGCATGGTGACCTCACGGACGGACCGTTCGCCGCGATCGCCGCCAAGCTGGAGAACGCGCTGAAGACGTACGGCCTGGTGCGCATCGATGAGACCGGCGTGGAGTTCGACCCGACGATCCACGAGGCCCTCATCCAGCAGCCGGGCACGGATGTCGAAATCGACACCGTCAGCCAGGTCCTGCGCTCCGGGTACAAAACCGGCGACAGGGTCCTGCGGGCAGCTCAGGTCATCGTGGCCGTCCCGGCCTAGCAGTACGCCATCGAAGTGACAGTTCGCGCCCGTGTTTCGACCAAACATTGGCGCGAACTGTCACCTCGGCACACAGATTTGAAAGGAAACGCCATTGGCTAGCCAGGACTGGGTGGACAAGGACTTTTATAAGATCCTTGGAGTCGCCAAGGACGCTTCCGACGCCGACATCAAAAAGGCCTACCGGAAGCTCGCGCGGCAGCACCACCCGGACACCAACGCGGGGAATGCCGCTTCGGAGAAGAAGTTCAAGGACATCTCCGAGGCCTACTCCGTGCTTTCCGATGCCGACGAGCGCCAGCAGTACGACGCCATCCGGGCCATGGGCGGCGGTGCACGCTTCGCCCCCGGCGGAGGCGGCGGGGCTGCCGGCGGGGCCGGGTTCGAGGACCTCTTCGGCGGGCTCTTCACCGGCGGCGGGGGACGGCACTCCGGCAGTTACAGCACGGCCGGCGGCATTCCCCCCGAGTTCGCCGACCTCTTCGGCGGCGGTGGCGGCGGCTTCGGCGGCGGGGGCCAGTCCTTCCAGCGTGCACCGCAGAAGGGCGCCGACCGGACGGCGTCCACCTCCATTTCCTTCGCCGGTTCCATCCGGGGCACCACCATCGGCCTGCGTGAACCGGACGGCGAGGTCATCGATGTCCGCATCCCGGCCGGCATCAAGGACGGCCAGAAGGTGCGCGTCCGGGGCAAGGGCCAGTACGGTCCGGCCGGCTATGGGGATCTTATGGTCACCGTCTCAGTGAAGCCGCACGATTTTTACGTCCGCGACGGCGACAACCTGCGCATCCACGTTCCGGTCACCTTCCCGGAGGCAGCCCTGGGCGCCGACATCGAGGTTCCCACGATCGACGGCGACAATGTCAAGGTGCGCGTGCCTGCCGGCACGCCGTCGGGCCGCACCCTCCGCGTCAAGGGACGCGGCGTGAAGCACACCAAGGCCACCGGGGATCTGCTGGTGACCATCGACGTCGCCGTCCCGCGGAAGCTGAGCAAGGAAGCCGAGGAGGCCGTCAAGACCTTCGCCGCGGCCACCGCCGGTGAGGACGTCCGCGCCGAACTGGCAGCCAAGGCCCGGCTCTAGGAACGGACGCCTGCCATGGCCATCGAGTACGAGCAGCCGATCTTCGTCATCTCCGTTGCCGCGGAACTGGCGGACATGCACCCCCAGACGCTCCGGCAGTATGACCGGCTGGGCATCGTCTCGCCCAGCCGGGCCCCCGGCAAGTCGCGGCGGTACTCTCAGCGGGACATCAGCATGCTCCGCGAGGTGCAGCGGCTCTCGCAGGAGGGCGTGTCCCTCGAGGGCATCAAGCGGATCCTCCAGCTGGAGAACCAGGTGGCAGCCCTGCAAAGGCGCGTCACCGAGCTGACTGAAGAACTGGACCGCCGGCCCCGCGCCCTCGATTCCCGCATCTTCGCCGCCGGAGCCGCGGGCGACGTCGTGAGCCTGGCCCGCGGCAAGCGCCCCCGGGCACGGTCCCAGGCGCTGGTGGTGTGGCGGCCGCGCGGGATCGAAGACTGAATCCTGGCTTAACGCAATGAGTGCCCGGGACCCCTGAGGGTCCCGGGCACTCATTGCGTCAGAAGCGTGAAGCGGTGGTGCTGGTGAACTTGTCGGTGGGAAGAGCGTTGCCGGCGGCATCGGTGATGCCGGAATCGGGTGTGAATGAAGGCGCGGCGGCCGGCTGGGCCGTGGTGTTCGCAGCGCCTCCTGTCGAGCGGGTTCCGAGCGTGATCGTCAGCGCCTTGGCAACGGCGTTCCAGCTCAGTGACGAGCCGTTGGAGCCGTTGCCTCCGTAGCTGAGAGTGCCCGAGCCATAGTAGGTCCCCGCCAACGCCACCGTGCCGATTCTCGACGTCGCGCAGCCCGCGCTAGTCACTGTGACGCTGAGGACGTTGCTGGAACTGACATTGACCATGACCACACCGTTCCCGCTCACGGTCCCGTCGGCCCCGGCTGTCCACTTGCTGCAGATTGTTGAGGCGTCCATGGACTCGGAGAAAGTGATAATGACTTTGTCCTTGGCATCCAGCACACCGATACTGCTTCCGCTGCCTCCGCCGTCAGCCAGCGCCACCGTTGACACCGCAGGCGCCGCGACGTCCTTGACTGAGGTCGTCGTGCCGGGCGTCGCGGGATTGCCTTGGTTGCCCGCGGTGTCGGTAGCGACCGCGCGGTAGGTGATGGTTCCGGGGTTCAGGGACGACAGGTTGACGGTGGCGTTCCAGGCACCTGAGCTGTTCGCCGTCGCGGTCGCGGGGACCGAGTGCGCTGCGCCAACGTCGGTCACAGCCAGGGCGATGGATGCCCCCGGCTCGGTGCTGCCGTTGACCGGCACCGCAGCGACATTGCCGCTGTAGACGTAAGTGGGGGCAACCACGGAAGGAGCGCCTGGCGGCGTGGTGTCCACGGCGGCACCGCCGCTGCGGACGCTCTCGGCTCCCTGCCACTGCGCGAGCACCGGGGTGACCGTGTAGTACCAGGTGCCGGTCGGGACGCCCTGGTCGGTGCAGCCCGGTCCGGCCGTGACCGTGCCTGAGCACGTACCGCCGGTAGCGACTTTGGTGCCGCCCGAGGCGGAGGCATAGCGTGCCACCGTGTATCCGGTGACAGCGCGGCCGGCGAGGGTGGTGGTGGCGTTCCATGCCAGCGTGACATTTCCGCCGGACACTGTGGCGGTCGGCGTGGCGCCGGTGCGCAGAGCGTCTGCGCTGGCTGACGCGGAACCGCCAGTTGACGCGGCCGTCCAGAAGGCATTGGCCCCGGGGCCAGCCCACGAGAGGAGGGCGGCGCCGGTAAGGATGACTGCGATGCGGCTCCGGGTTCGGGAGCGTGCCTCGCGCCTGTTGTGACGGCTCATCGTCGTGCCTCCACTTTGACGGGAATCTTGAAGGTCGCGCCCTGGCAGGCAGACTGTGACTGGGCGGACATGCTCGCCGCACCCGGGAGGGTGACAAACACCGAGGACTTCGCCGGGATGGTGACGGCGGGTGCGAGCGGTGTGGCCGGGGCCGTGAAGGAAACCCCGGTGGTGGTGCATCCGGCATGGGCGGCATCGGCCGTGGCCGCCGCGCTGGCGGCCACCGAGTACAGCGTTACCGCGAAGGCGTTGGGGTTGCTGGTCCGGAGGATGACATCTGCGGTGCCGCCCGGGACCATGCTGGTGCTGTTCGAGTCGCCTGCCACCGACGCGTCGACGCTGATTTGCATGGTGCCTGCGGCTGCGGCGCCGATACCCGAGCCCGTGCTGGCCCAGTACGCGTAGGCCGTGCCCCCGCCGGCCAGCAGGCAGAGCGCGACGGCACCGGCCGAGGCGGTTCCAGCGAGTTTGGTGCCCTGCACCAAGGATCGTGTGGATCGCATGTCAGTTTCCCTGCCCTGATCCCGAGTACGCCAGCTGGAGGACTGCGCCTTTGCAGCCGTCCTGGAGACGTGGAGTGTCGAGCATGGCGATCCGGGGCCATTGGGCCGGGGGAACGCCAAGCTGTGAGAGCGAGCTGTTGCCGGACGGGACTGTCAGGGGATAGCGCCCGCTGTACTGCGCCACGGCATAGTCCTGTGCCGTGCAGGGCAGGTTCGCCGCGATTGCCTTCGACGTGCGGACCACACCCGTGATCGAGACGGTCAGATTGCCGACGTCGATCCCCTTATCCGGGTTGTTGAATCCGAGGTCCAGGGACCGGCTCGTCCCGGGGGCGAGAAGGCCCGACACATCGCCGGCGAGCCCGAAGACGCGCAGGGGCGCCTTGACCCGGAACTGGACCTTGACGGCTGCCGACTGCAGGGAGCCGCTCTGGCCCGTAAGCGTCAGATCGTAGTCTCCAGCGGCTGTAGCGGATGCCGTGGATACGTTCATGCTGAGCTGGGCTGTGTTCCCGGCCGTCAGCTTGACGGACGACGGCGAGAAGCTGGCCGCTGCCTCCGCGGGGACACCGGTGACTCCCAGTAACACTGTGCCTGCGAATCCGCCGGTGGAACTGACGGTTGCGGAATAGCTCGTGGCCTGTCCCTGGTCCACGTTCCGGGTGGACGGCGTGACCTGCAGCAGGATTCCGGGCTTTTGCGGGGCCGACTGCTGCCCGGCGGCGTAGAGTGTGCCCGCGGGCAGGAAGATGGCCAGCAAGCCAATCATGAGGGCACGGCCGGCGAGGCCCGCATGACCCCTGGCGAGCCGGAAGAACCGCAGTGGATGCAGCATTACCTATCCTCCTTCGACCGGGCGCCTTGGGCGGGTCGTGGTGTCGGCGGTGACTGGTGGGTTGCTGTGCGGCGGCCCGAAGGCCGCCCCGGCGGGCCGGGTGTCCGGCCCGCCGGGGACACCAGCTACACGCTGCCGACAGTGACCGTGACGACGGCTGACTTGCAGGCATCCTGGTTGGCGGCGTCATTGAGGAACGCCAGCGTTCCCGACCCCACCTGGGTGCCCGTGCTGTTCGCCCCGACTGCAGTGTTCGACGTGTCGGCGCTGACTGTGAACCAAGCCGGCAGGCATCCGGCCACGCTCGTGGTCACACTTGCGGTGAGGGCGCCGACGACGGTGCCGGTGTTGGAGCTGTTATCTGCCGTGTACGTGACGGGCACCGAGTTGCCCGGGGCCAGGCCGGCGGCGAAGCTGGCATGCAGGGTCACGGTGCCGCCGCCGGTGGAGTTGGCGGCGGTGCCGGTGCCGGTGCCGGTGGTGGTCCAGTAGGCGTAGGCCGTGCCGCCGCCGACTGCCACGAGGGCAACCGAGGCTGCAACGGCGATGACCTTGCTCTTCTTGGTGAGCTTGCGCATTTGTGAGACTCCTTCTGTGGGGCACCCGGACAGAGGAGTCAACAGGCAAGAGCCGCTTTCCCCCCAATCCTGCGGTTGCCATCGCTGAATCGAATGGCCTCATCGTTTCCTCGAAGCGGGGGCTTCACAACACGTAGTGGTACCTGTCTATTGCGGCGTGGACTACTTGCCTCGACGCAGAATTACTGGAATTCAGGACACCGGGTGGTCGCGAAAGGACGTACCCGCAATCCCGGCCCGGGCGCGGCGGGAAAAAGCTTGCCGGGACCAGAAAGTGGCCCCGGACCCCGGCCACCAAGTGTTCCGGCGCACTGAAGTGAGTACATCTTCAGGTGCGCCACGTAGCAGCGCGGCTGAAACTCGAGTACCTTCCTCGCGGGACCCCGCGGACGGCCACCCTGTTGAATTGGGGTTGCCAGCCAGTTGAGCCGGCAAGTCGGACAGTGGTAGATGCCGGGGGGCACCGCATGTTGAAGCACTTCACGTTTGATCCAATGTGGCCGGGAAAGTCGGCGCCTGGACCTGCACTGATCGCGGGCAGGCCATGAACTCCGGGCTCAGTGCCCTGGCCCTTATCGCCGGATCCCTGCCCGGCTCAATCCTTTTGTCCCTGGGCCAGACCGTCGTCGTCGTGTGTGTCTGCTTCGACATGGTCCGTGCGCTCTCGGTGCCGCGGTCCCACCGCCGGTACGTGGCAAACACGGTCTTCACGACGCTGGCCTGGCCCTCGATCCTGATCAGCGCGGTCACTGTGCTCATCGATGCCGCCAGCGGGACATGGCAGGACGTCGCGGGCGGAGTCTTTGTGATGGTCATGGTGATCTTCCGGTGGCGCAACGGCGGCGATGAGGACAGCTGGTGGAAGGGCAAGGGCAAGAAACTGGCCGACTGGTTCCGCAACCAGACCGCTTCCCGGTCCGTGACTGCACCCGCCGCGGCCTAACCTAGCGTTGCTATGGCAGCCCGACGTTCCCTAGTGGCGGATCGTCAGTAGCTGGCGGGGGTGCTGGCGGCCTCAGCCACCGGGTCCGGTGGGATGAATTCGGCAGCGAGTGCTTCGGAGCCGCGGGCCAGCAGGGCGACGTCGGCTCCGACCAGGATGAAGTTGGCGCCGTTGGCCAGGTAGTGGCGGGCGGTGTCGGGGTTGAAGGCATTGACGCCGGCGGGTTTCCCGGCCGCTGTAGCGGCGGTGAGGCAGTGTTCGACGGCGGCCCGCACCTCTTCGTGTTCCTGCTGTCCCAGCAGACCCATGGACGCGGCAAGGTCGGAGGGCCCCAGGAAGATGGCGTCCACGCCGTCCACCGCCAGGATGTCCTCGACCGCGTCGACAGCGGCGGCGGATTCGATCTGGACGGTGACGCTGATGGTTTCACCGGCCCGGGCGAGGTAGTCCGGGACGCGGTTCCAGCGGGCGGCGCGGGCCAGGGCGGAGCCGACACCGCGCACCCCGTGCGGCGGGTAGCGGGTGGCGGCCACCGCGGCTTCTGCTTCGGCGGCTGAGTGGACCATTGGGATCAGCAGGTTCTGGACGCCCAGGTCCAGGTACTGCTTGATCACCACGGTGTCGTTGACCGGGGGCCGGACCAGGGTGTGGATGGGGTAGCCGTGGATGGCCTGGAGCTGGGCGAGGATGGATTCGAGCCCGTTGGGGCTGTGTTCGGCATCCACTAACAGCCAGTCCAGGCCGGACCCGGCGCAGAGTTCGGCCACCAGCGGGCTGCCCGAGCACACCCACATCCCGGCCAGCGGGCGGCCGGCAGCGCCGGTTTGGTTGCGCAGGGCGTCCCGGAAGGTGTTTTGAGGTTCTATTCGAAGCGGCATGTCACAACTCCCAGTGGTCCGTAGTCTGCGTGGACGGTGTCGCCCTTGGACACCCACATCGGCCGGGTAAAGGAACCGGCCAGGATGATGTCGCCGGCTTTCATGCTGTCCCCGTGGGCGGCGATCTTGTTGGCCAGCCAGTGCACCCCGTTGGCCGGGTGGTCCAGGACCCCGGCGGCAACACCGGTCTCCTCCACCGTCTGATTCTTGTAGAGGATGGCGGAGACCCAGCGGAGGTCCACGGCGTCGGGCTTCACCGGGTTGCCGCCGATCACCATGGCCCCCATCGCGGCGTTGTCCGAGATGGTGTCCACGATGGTCCGGCCCTCCATCTCGATCCGGGAATCCAGGATCTCCAGGGCCGGAACCACGTAGTCCGTGGCCCGCAGGACATCGAAAATGGTGCAGCCGGGGCCTTTGAGCGCGTCTTTGAGGACAAACGCCAGCTCCACCTCCACCCGCGGGTGGGTGTACTTGTCCCACTCCACCGAGCAGCCGGTCTCGAGCACCATGTCATCGAAGATGGCGCCGTAGTCCGGTTCGGTGATGCCGGTGGCAGCCTGCATGGCCTTCGACGTCAGACCGATCTTCCGCCCCACCAGGGTCCGGCCGGCTTCCTCGCTGCGGCGCCGCCACAACTGCTGGACCGCGTAGGAGTCCTCCACCGTCATATCCGGGTAGCGGGCAGTCAGGCGGGGAACAGGCTTCCGGTTGCGGCCGGCTTCGAGCAGTTCGTCCGCGATGGCCTCAATCGTTGTGGCATCCAGCATGGCTACAGCTGCGCCCCGAGCTTGAACCCGGTTTTCTCGCCGGCATGGCCGTCCTCTTCCTTGCGGGTGTAGGAGAAGCCGTCGGCACCCACGGTCACTGCCATTTCGCTCTTTTCCTCGCGGATGATGACCGGCTGCGGATTGCCGTCCAGGTCCAGGACCAGGGAGGCCTCGGTATACCAGGACGGGACGACGGGGTTGCCCCACCAGTCGCGGCGCTGGTTGTCGTGCACGTCCCAGGTGATGACGGGGTTGTCCGGGTCGCCGGTGTAGTAGTCCTGGGTGTAGATCTCGATGCGGTGGCCGTCCGGGTCCAGGATGTACAGGTAGAAGGCGTTGGAGACGCCGTGCCGGCCCGGGCCGCGCTCGATCCGGTCGGAGATGCGCAGCGCGCCCATTTTGTCGCAGATCTGGATGATGTTGTGCTTCTCATGGGTGGCGAACGCGACGTGGTGCATGCGCGGGCCGTTGCCCCCGGTCAGTGCGGTGTCGTGCACGGTCTGCTTGCGGTGCATCCAGACGGCGTAGGTGACGCCGTCGGAATCCTGGATGTCCTCCGAGACCCGGAAGCCGAGGTCCTCAAGGTACTTCCGGCCGCGCGGGACGTCCGGGGTGACCTGGTTGAAGTGATCCAGCCGGACGAGTTCGCCGGCGGAGTAGAGGTCGTAGCGCTGGGTGAGGCGTTCGACGTGCTCCACGTCGTAGAAAAACTCGTAGGGGAAGCCCAGCGGGTCCTCGACGCGGACGGAGTCGCCAATGCCCTTGGTGAAGCCTTCCTTGCGGCGTTCGGTGCGGCAGCCGAGTTCCTTATAGTAGGCCTCGGCGGCATCGACCTCGGCGGGGGACTTCACCCGGTAGGCGAACGCGGCGACGGCGGCGATGGGTCCCTTGCGCAGCACAAGGTTGTGGTGGATGAACTCCTCCAAGGAGCGCAGGTAGATGTTGTTCTCGTCTTCCTCGGTGACGTGCAGGCCAAGGAGGTCAACGTAGAACTCGCGGGACTTGGCCAGGTCCGTGACCACGATCTCCATGTAGGCGCAGCGGACGATGTCCGGTGCCGGGACGGAGGGGGTCGGGATGAAGTTGGTCATGGTCATCTCTCTTCTTTGAAAGGGGGGGCAGGACGCGGGTTAGGCGCCGAATTTGGGAGTGTGGACGGTGCCGAGGGTGATGTGGACGGCCTGCTGGTCGGTGTAGAAGTCGATGGAGCGGTAGCCGCCCTCGTGCCCCAGGCCGGAGGCCTTGACGCCGCCGAAGGGGGTGCGGAGGTCGCGGACGTTGTGGCTGTTGAGCCAGACCATGCCGGCCTCGACGTTCTGGGAGAAGTTGTGCGCCCGGGTCAGGTTCTGGGTCCAGATATACGCCGCGAGCCCGTACTTGGTGTTGTTCGCCAGGGCGAGTGCTTCGTCGTCGGTATCGAACGGGGTGATCGCCACGACCGGGCCGAAGATTTCCTCCTGGAAGATCCGGGCGTCCGGTGCGACGTCGGCGAATACGGTGGGCGCGATGTAGTTGCCCTCCGGCAGGTGGGCCGGGCGGCCGCCGCCGGCCAGCAGCCGGCCTTCGGTTTTGCCGATTTCCACGTAGGAGGCCACCTTGGCATAGTGCTCCGGGTGGACCAGGGCCCCGACCTCGGTCTTGGGGTCGTGGGGGTCGCCGACCACGATGTTCTTGGCCCGGGCGGCGTACTTGTCGCAGAATTCCTCATACACGGCACGCTCCACCAGGATCCTGGAGCCGGCCGTGCAGCGCTCGCCGTTGAGCGAGAAGACGCCGAACAAGGCGGAATCGATCGCGGCGTCGAGGTCGGCGTCGGCGAACACCACGCACGGCGACTTGCCGCCGAGCTCCATGGACAGGCCCTTGAGGTTTTCCGCGGCGTTGCGGAAGATCGTCTGGCCGGTGGTGGTTTCGCCGGTGAAGGAGATCAGCGGCACGTCCGGGTGCTTCACCAGCGCGTCGCCGGCTTCCTCGCCGAGGCCGTTGACGAGGTTGAAGACGCCGTCGGGCAGGCCGGCGTCTTTGAAGATGGTGGCCCAGAGCGAGGCGGACAGCGGGGTGAATTCGGCCGGCTTGAGGACAACGGTGTTGCCGGTTGCCAGCGCCGGGGCGAGCTTCCAGGACTCGAGCATGAACGGCGTGTTCCACGGCGTGATGAGGCCCGCGACGCCGATCGGCTTGCGGTTGACGTAGTTGATCTGGGCGCCAGGGACTTTCATGGCGTCGTCGAACTGGGCCACGATCAGGTCCGCGAAGAACCGGAAGTTCTCCGCCGCGCGCAGCGCCTGGCCCTTGGCCTGGGTGATCGGCAGGCCGGTGTCGAAGGTTTCGAGCTCGGCGAGCCGTGCCTCCTGGGCTTCGACGGCGTCGGCGATCCTGTTCAGGACCCGGGAGCGTTCCCGCGGCTTCATCCGCGGCCACGGCCCGGTGGTGAAGGCCTTCCGGGCGGCCGCGACAGCGAGGTCGATGTCCTCTTTCTGCCCGGCGGCGGCGGTGGCGTAGTTGGTGTTGGACACCGGATCCAGGACGTCGAAGGTCTTGCCGCTCAGGGAGTCGACGAATTCGCCATTGATGTAGTGCTGGATGTGGGTGGGAAGGTCCTGCGGAACGTAGTGGGTTGTAGCTTCTTCGGCAGTGAACGTCATTGTCTTTCCTTACTGCTGGGGCGTGTGCTGGTCGGTTGCAGCGGCCTGGGCGAGGTAGGCGTCCAGGGTGGCGGAGCGGTGGAGGCGGGCGGCCTTTTCGATCTCGTCGGAAGTGGCGCCCGACTCGATGAGCTTCAGGAGTGCCTCGTGTTCGTCGACCGATTCGTGGGCGCGGCGGGGGACGAAGCGGAACGTGGAGGACCGCAGCGAGGCGAGCCGGTTCCAGCCACGGTGGACGAGGTCCAGGATGTGGGGGTTGGGGCAGTGCTCGAACAGCATGCTGTGGAAGTCCTGGTTCAGCCGGGTGAACCGGACGGGGTCGAAGTGCTGCAGGCATGCGCGCATCTCGGCGTTGACGGCGCGGGCACGGGCTATGTCCGCCGGCCCGATCAGGGGAGCAGAAAGGGCCGTGGCGGCACCTTCCACGATGCTGAGGGTTTGCATCGTGTAGAGGTACTCGGTGGGGTCGATCCCGGCGACGGTGGCGCCGACGTTCCGCTCGAATGTCACCAGCCCTTCGGCCTCGAGCCGGCGGATGGCTTCGCGGACCGGCACCACACTGACGCCCAGATCCTCGGCGATCTTCGCCAGCACCAGCCGGTAGCCGGGGGAGTAGGCCCCGTCCACGATCCGGGCCTTGACGGCCGCGTAGGCCTGCTCGGACTTGCTGACTGTGTGCGCGGCGGGGTGAGTACCTGTGTTTGTGCCTGTGGCAGTCGCCGTGTCAGTCATTGGCTTTGCCTGCTTCCCATTCCTCGTACTTGGTCCGCCATGCGGTGTTCAGCGGGTAGAGGCCGTCCACGCTGTGACCCTGTGCCACCATCTCGGCGATGAAGACTTCCTCGCGTTCCTGGGCGATGGAATCGTCCGCGAGTTCTTCGGCCAGGGCCGGCGGGATCACCAGGATGCCGTCCGCGTCCGCCACGATGATGTCCCCGGGCTGCACGGTGGCGCCGCCGCAGGCGATCGTGATGTCCGTGTCCCACGGGATGTGCCGGCGCCCGAGGACTGCGGGGTGCGGGTTGGCGTAATAGGTGGGCATGTCCATCGCAGCCACGGCGGAGAAGTCACGGACGCCGCCGTCGGTGATGACGGCGGCGGCGCCTCGGACCTGGGCGCGGAGGGCCAGGATGTCGCCGATGGTGCCGGTGCCCTTTTCGCCGCGGGCCTCCATGACGAGGATTTCGCCCTCGTTGACCGAGTCGATGGCCTTCTTCTGGGCGTTGAAGCCGCCGCCGTGGGTCTTGAAGAGGTCCTCGCGGTTGGGCACGTAGCGCAGGGTCCGGGCCAGGCCCACGATCCGCCTGTCCGGGCGGGTCGAGGTCAGGCCGTCGATGCTGACGTTGTTCAGGCCGCGCTTGCGCAGCTGGGAGGACAGGGTGGCCGTGCAGACGCTTTCGAGCTTCGCCTTCAGCTCCGGCGACAGGACATGTCCGACGGCGGCGAGTCCGGCCGCTTCACGCGAGCCGTAGGCTTCCTCCCGCTGGAGGTCATCGGTCCTGGGCTGCGCGCCGAAGTCCGCGAACGGCGTCGTGCCCTCCTCGACCCGGGTGACCAGGCGGCCCGTGGAGAAGCCGGCAGCGGCGGCGCCCGCCGTCGTGCTTTCGGTGCTGACTTCAACTTCGACGACGTCGCCCGGCTTGGCCACGGAGGCCCCGGCGGGGGTGCCGGTGAGGATGATGTCGCCTTCCTCGAGGGTGAGCAGCTGGGAGAGATCAGCGACCAGGCGGGCAAACGGGAAGAGCAGGTCACCGGTGGTGTCGTCCTGGACCAGGTCGCCGTTGTGCCAGGTGCGGATCCGTAGTTGTGCCGGGTCGACGGCGTCCGCGGCGATCAGTCCCGGGCCCACCGGCGTGAAACCGTCGCCGCCCTTGGACCGGAGGTTGGAGCCCTTGTCGGCGTAGCGGAGGTCGTAGACGCCAAGGTCGTTACTGGCCGTGATCCACCCGACGTGGTTCCAGGCGTCCTCGATGGCCACGCGCCGGGCCGGCTTGCCGATGATGAGGGCGATCTCGCCTTCGTACCCGAGGAGTTCGCAGCCGGCGGGACGTTCCACCGTTGAGCCGCTGAGCGCCAGGGAGGAGGATGGCTTCAGGAAATACGACGGCTGCCCGGGTGTCCGGCCGCGCTGCGCTGCCCGGCTGGGGTAGTTGATGTGGACCGCAATGACCTTGCGCGCTGCGGCCAGGAGGTGGTCGGTGACCTGTTCCAAGAATTACTCCTCATCGAGTACGAAATCGTATACGAAAACTATTGCCCAGGAATCGTGGGACGTCAACCCCTTGCCTGGGGGAGTTTTCCGGGTACTTGTAACCCGCGTCATATCTGCCGTACAGTTTTGCCTGGAGATATGAGTTCTATTATCGAACGTCAAGTTCTAATATCGAACACCCCGACGGCGACAGTCCGCCACACCACGAAGTGCCACACAGCGAAGTGAGGAAAGCCCGTGCAGTTCCACCACCACGGTTACGTATCCGGTGACCCGCGAGTCCAGCCAGCTGCCGGCGTCGGCATCGATCGGCCCACAGAACTTCCTGACGAGGTCGACGTGCTCATTGTGGGCACCGGACCGGCGGGCGTTGTCACCGCCGCGCAGCTGTCCCAGTTCCCGGGCCTCACCACCCGGATCGTGGAGCGCCGCGACGGGCGGCTCCCCATTGGCCAGGCCGACGGCATCCAGGCCCGGAGTGTCGAGACCTTCCAGGCCTTCGGATTCGCCGAGCGGATCATCGCCGAGGCCTACCGCATCACCGAGATGGCCTTCTGGAAGCCGGACCCCGCGGACCCGTCCCGGATCGTCCGGGCCGCCCGCGCCGTGGACGACACGACAGGCATCAGCGAGTTCCCGCACCTCATCGTCAACCAGGCCCGCGTCCTGGACTACTTCGGCGAGTTCATGGCGAACGCGCCCACCCGCATGGCGCCTGACTACGGCCTGGAGTTCCGGAGCCTCGAGGTCTCCGACGCAGGCGAGTATCCCGTCACCGTCACCCTCGTCCACACTGCCGGCCCCGATGAGGGCCGGGAGCGCATTGTCCGGGCGAAGTACGTCGTCGGCGCGGATGGCGCCAGGAGCAAGGTCCGGGACTCGATCGGCTGCACCCTCGCGGGCGACCAGGCCAACCACGCCTGGGGCGTCATGGATATCCTCGCCGTCACGGACTTCCCGGACATCCGCACGAAGTGCGCGATCCAGTCCGGCACCGGCGGCAGCATCCTGCTGATCCCGCGCGAAGGCGGCTACCTGTTCCGCATGTATGTCGATCTTGGCGAGGTCGACGGGAACGACAAAGGCGCCGTGCGCAGCACCACCATCGAGCAGATCATTGCCCAGGCGAATGAGATCCTCCACCCCTATACCCTCGACGTCCGCAATGTTGCCTGGCACAGCGTGTATGAGGTCGCCCACCGCCTCACTGACCGGTTCGACGACGTCCTGCCGGACCAGCTGGGCACGCGCACGCCGCGCGTGTTCATCACCGGCGACGCATGCCACACGCACAGCGCCAAGGCCGGCCAGGGCATGAACGTTTCCATGCAGGACGGCTTCAACCTGGGCTGGAAGCTCGGGCACGTGCTCGAGGGCCGCAGCCCGGAAAGCCTGCTGTCCACGTATTCGGCCGAGCGCCAGGTCATCGCGAAGAACCTCATTGACTTCGACAAGGAGTGGTCGACGCTCATGGCGAAGAAGCCCGAGGAATTCGAAAGCCCCTCGGAGCTCGAGGACTTCTACGTGAGCACCGCCGAGTTCCCGGCCGGATTCATGACCCAGTACGCCCCGTCCATGCTCGTCGGCGAGGCCGACCACCAGGACCTGGCTGCCGGCTTCCCCATCGGCAAGCGCTTCAAGTCCGCGTCCGTTGTGAGGGTCTGCGACACCAACCCGATGCACCTGGGCCACCACGCCACGGCGGACGGGCGGTGGCGCATCTACGTCTTTGCCGACGCAGCAGCGGCCGGTGCCCCGTCACCCACCACGGACTTCGCCGACTGGATCGCGACCGCGCCGGACTCCCCGCTCGCCGCCACCCCCAGGGGGGCCGACCTCGACGCGTGGTTCGACGTGAAGGTGATCTACCAGCAGGACCACACGGGTGTCGACATCGGCGCGGTCCCCCCAGTGTTCAAGCCGCTGGTGGGCCCGTTCCAGCTCACGGACTACGAGAAGGTCTACGCCACCGATCCGACGGCGGACATCTTCGAGCTGCGCGGCCTGGACCGCGGCGGCGTCGTTGTGGTGGTCCGCCCGGACCAGTATGTGGCCAACGTCCTGCCCCTCACGGCGACGGCGGAGCTCGGCGCGTTCTTCGCGCCCCTCCTGCAGGCAGGCAACCGCACCCCCGAGCTCCAGGACCACGCGGGCTAAGCACCGGTCCGGGTACCCCTGCGCGCTGCGGGAAACGTCCCGTGACACGGCAAAGGCTGAGCGCTACGGGTATACCCGCAGCGCTCAGCCTTTTGCGCGTCGCCAGCCCGGATCCGTAGCGGATTCCTAGGCGGGTCCCGCCTGCGCGGCGAGGACCTCAGCTTGCGGCTGCTTGTCCGGTCCGGTACTCGGCTGCGGCATAGACGCCCAAAATGCGCACTTCGGTGGTGAAGAAGTCCAGCTCCTCAAGGGCCAGGCGGACGGGCAGGTCCTCGGGGTGACCTTCGACGTCGGCCATGAACATGGTGGCAGCAAACTCGTCGCCCACCATGTAGCTTTCCAGCCTTGTCATGTTCACGCCGTTCGTGGCAAACCCGCCAAGCGCCTTGAATAGGGCAGAAGGAACGTTCCGGACCCGGAACAGCAAACTGGTCACAGCCGCTTCCGGCAGCGCCTCCCGGGACGGCAATTCCTTTTCCGGCGCCAGGACCACGAACCGGGTGGTGTTGGACGGGTCATCTTCCACCCGCGAAGCCAGCACCTGCAAGCCGTAGATCCGGGCAGCGAGCGGGGGAGCGAGGGACAGCTTGGTCGGATCATTCCACTCCCGCACTTCACGGGCAGAACCGGCGGTATCGCCGGCAATAACAGGCTTCAGGCCGGCACTGCGGATCAGCTTGCGGCACTGGCCCAGGGCATGGATGTGGCTGTGGACCTCAGTGGCCCCCTCGATGGTGCTGCCCGGGATGCCCAACAGGTCAAAATGAATCGGAAGAAAGTACTCGCCCACTATCTGCAGACCGGATAGCGGCAGCAGGACGTGGATGTCAGCCACCCGGCCGGCGATCGAGTTCTCAATAGGAATCATGGCCAGGGCAGCCTCCCCGCCGGATACCAGCTCTAAGGCATCCTCGAAGCTGGCGCACGGGACGCTTTCCAGCTCGGGAAACATCTGCGCGCACGCAATATTGGAATTGGCGCCGGGCTCACCCTGGTACGCAATCTTCTTGACCATGGTCGGTATGCTGTCATGCCGGGAGCCCTAGTGCCCAAACGGTTCGCGTTCAGCGTCACAAGCCGGGGGTTCCGCGACATCGAGCCCCAGTCATCTGGGATACCCGGAGGCCGGGGCAAACTCCCCCGGCCTCCGCCGTCGCAGGTTACCCCCGGCCGGTCAGCCGTTGATGACCTGGGGTACGCCGAGGGCCTTGAGTCCTTCGACGCCGAATTCCAGGCCGTAGCCGGATTGCTTGGCGCCGCCGAAGGGGATGCGCGGGTCAACGGCGCCGTGCTTGTTGATCCAGACGGTGCCTGCCTCGAGCCGGGCCGCGACCGTGCGGGCTTCCGCCGGATCGGCGGACCAGACGGAGGCGCCGAGTCCGACGTCGAGTCCGTTGGCCATAGTGACGGCCTCGTCCACCGTGCGGTAGCGGATGATGGGCAGGGCGGGGCCGAACTGTTCCTCGGCCACCAGCGGATTGTTGTTGTCGATGTCGGCCACCAGGGTGGCGGGGTAGAAGTAGCCGGGCTGGTCCGTGGCCGGGTCGCCGCCGAGCAGGATCTTGGCCCCGGAATCGCGGGCGTCCTCTACCAGCCGGGCCACGATGTCGAACTGCTGCTTGTTCTGCAGCGGGCCCAGCACATTCCCCTCGTCGAGGCCGTTGCCCATGGGCATCGCGGCGGCGACCGCGGTGAGTTCCTCGCAGACGGCATCGTAGATGTCGCCGTGGACGTAGAGGCGCTTCAGGGCCGCGCAGGTCTGGCCGGTGTTGATGAAGGCGCCCCAGAAGAGGCCCTCCGCGATAGCCTTGGGGTCGGCGTCGGGCAGGACGATGCCTGCGTCGTTGCCGCCGAGTTCCAGGGTGAGGCGTTTGACCGTGTCCGCGGAGGACCTGATGATGGCTTTGCCCGTGGCCGTGGAGCCGGTGAACATCACCTTGCCGATCGTGGGGTGCTCGGCCAGCCTTGCGCCGACGTCGCGGCCGCCGGAGACGACGGTGAGGAGGCCTTCGGGCAGTTCCTCGTTGAGGACTTTCGCCAGGGCCAGGACGGACAGCGGGGTGTATTCGGACGGTTTGACCACCACGGCGTTGCCCATCCGGAGGGCCGGTGCGATCTGCCAGATGGTGATCATCATGGGCCAGTTCCAGGGCCCGATCGCCCCGACGACGCCGATGGGCCGGTAGTGCAGTTCGGCGCGGGTTTCGCCGTCGTCCACCACGGTCTCCGGCTCCAGGACGGTGGCGGCAGCCGTGCGGAGCCAGGCGGCGCAGGCGCCGACCTCGAACCGTGCATTGGGGCCGTTGAGGGGTTTGCCCTGCTCGCGGGAGAGCAGGCGGGCGAGTTCCTCGGCAGAGCGTTCGACGGCGTCGGCGGCCCTCAACAGTGCGGCGCTCCGCGCGTCATGGCCCAATGCCGCCCACGCGGGTTGGGCGGCGGCTGCAGCGGCAATGGCCCGCTCCAGGTCCTCCAGCGTGTGCACCGGCGCTTTGCCGACGACAGTGCCGGTGGCGGGGTCAAGGATGGTCCGGGTGTCGCCGGTGTCAGGGGTGATCGAGGCCAGAAGGGCGTCGTAAGTTTCCATGGGGTGTACTCCACATCGAGTAGTTGGCCGTACTGTCATGTCCGAGTGTCCTCCGGTGTGCGGCGCGCAGTCTTGTCTTTGCGCGAACTGCAGTTGACCCAGTGCGAAGGATCGCGGCGGCCTTGGATGCCGTTGCGCTGAGGAACAACAAACGATCGCTGATCGACAAAAGGGTGACAGGCGTCACCTGCAATGCTGGATTGCACGGTGCAAGACACCTCTCCCTTTCTCACACCGCCAATCCCCAGACTCATGACCGTTAAGAAGGATCCGATGAGTATTTCAAAATCCGAGCCCCGGACCGCGGAAGACAATCCCCGCGCCGAGCACTCCACCGCCCTGCGCGCCGGCAGCGTCGGCGTCATGGGCATTCTCTTCTTTGTTTTGTCCGCCCAGGCGCCATTGACCGGAATCGTCGGGGCGTCGCCGCTGGCCGCGGCCCTCGGCAACGGCCCCGGAGCGCCCGGTGCGTACCTGGTGGTGGGTATCGTCATCGTCATCTTTGCGGTCGGGTTCGTGGCGATGAGCCGCAAGATCCAGGCCAACGGCGCGTTCTACGCCTATGTGACCGCCGCCTTTGGGCGCAAGACCGGAGCGGGAGCCGCGTGGCTCGCGCTCCTGGCCTACAGCACAGTCCAGGCCGCAATGTACGGGCTGTACGGCGCGGCGTTCTCGGGGCTCCTCGGGTCCGCCGGCGTCGTGGTTCCCTGGTGGCTGCTGGCCGTGGTCACGATGGCCGGCGTGCAGATGCTCGGATCCCTCAACATCGAACTTGGTGCGCGCGTCCTGGCGGTACTTGTTGGACTCGAAGTCGCCATCCTGCTCATGTTCGGCATCACTGTGCTGCTGCGGGGCGGCGGCCCGGAGGGAATTTCGCTCGCGGCGTCCTTCTCTCCCGCGGCGATCGCCACCGGAGCCCCGGGCGTCGCCATCATGTTCGCCGTCGCCTCCATGTTCGGCTTCGAATCCACGGCCATCTACTCGGCCGAGGCCAAGGATGCCCACCGCACAGTGGCCCGTGCCACCTACCTGTCGGTGGGGGTCATCTCGGTGTTCTTCGCCTTCATCTCGTGGATGCTGGTCAGCTACTACGGCCCATCGCGCGTCATGGACGCCGCGGGGGCGGCGCTCGAATCAGGCGACTCCACCTCCTTCGTGCTGACACCGATGGTGGAACTCTTCGGGCCGTGGGCCGGGATCGCCACCGGCGTCCTGCTCGTGACCTCGCTGCTGGCCGGCATCATCGCCTTCCACAACGGCATCAACCGCTACCTCCATTCGCTGGCACTGCGCGGGTCCATGCCCGGCGTCGTCGCCCATACCAACCGGCACCGTGCCCCCGCCGTCGCCGCACGGATCCAGACCGTAATCGCGTTCCTGCTCATGGCGCCGTTCGCCCTGCTGTCCCTGGACCCGGTCCTGACCCTCTTTTCCTGGTTCAGCGGGCTGGCCGTGGCCGCGCTCCTGGTCCTGTACATCCTGTGCTCCCTGGCCGTCGTCGCGTATTTCCGGCGCGAAAGAGTGGCCGGCCAGGTCTGGCAGACCAAAGTGGCGCCGATACTCGCCACCCTGCTTCTTGGCTGGGTTCTGTCCCTCGTGGTCAGCAACTTCACGGCGCTGATTGGCGGCAGCACCGAAACGGCCATGGGCCTGCTGACCGCTGTCCCCGTAGTGTTTGCGGCCGGCGTCTTGGTGGAAGTCGGCGTCGAGCGCAAGGCCGCCCGGGCCGGGGTCCCCGCGTAGCGGCCGGCATTAAATGCTGGGGGCGGTGCCGGACGGATCCGGCACCGCCCCTTCTGCAGCCCGCTGGCGGTGCCGGCGGCCGGTGCGGCTGAGCAGCGGCGCCTGCCTGCGGGAGCGGACCGTCGTTTAGGCGCCGCGCCGCCAGTCGCTGGGGGATTCGCCGAAGGCGTCACGGAAAGACCGGCTGAAGTGGGCCGCATCCAGGAAACCCCAGCGCGCGGCCACGGCCCCCACCGGCATGCCGGCCAGGAGCGGATCCCGCAGCTCGCGGCGTGCCCCTTCCAGCCGCTGGGTCCGGATCCAGCTCGCCACGGTGGTCCCGGATTCATGGAAGACGTTGTGCAGGTGCCGTGTGGAAATGAAATGGGCCGCCGCGATGGACGCGGGCGACAGCAGCGGATCGGCCAGCCGGGCGTCGATGTACTCGCGGACGGATGCCGCCAGGAGGGCCTGCGGCCGCATCCGGTCCGCGGACATGTCCAGTTCCGAATGCAGCATCGTGGAAACGAGATCGAGGGCATTCGCGGCAAGGCGGGACCCGCTGGGGCCGCTCAGGGCATCCAGGTTCTCGGCAAGGTGGGCGATGAACGGCCCGACGATTGCGGCGAGGCCTGAGCCGGCGGCCATCCGCACGGCCGAAAGCTCCGCGATGCAGTCCGGCGGCAGGGACAGCGCGTCCCAGGGAAACATCACCACCATGAGCCGGGCGTCGCCCTCGAAGGCAAGCGTGTAGGGGCGGCTGGTGTCATAGATAGAGAGGTCGCCCGGCTGCAGGACGGCCTCGCGGTTGTCCTGGATGAGGAGCCCGGTGCCCTGCATTTGGAGATTGAGCTTGAAATAGCGCTGGTCGGACTGCGCAATGAGCGCCGGCGTGCGGTGGACCTCATGGCTCGTGGAGGACACCTCGACGACCGCCACGCGGTCCAGCCTGCGGGCCCGCAGGCGGCCGCGGAAGTTTTCCGCATTCTTGCTCGACGCGGCCAGGGGAACGAAGGACTCCGCGACGAGGTGCCGCCAGTGGTCGAACGAGGTTGCCGGGCTGGTGCGCAGGGCCTGGCCGGCGGGACTGAAGGAGGGGCGGGCTGCAACTGCGGTCATCGAGGATCCTGACGCCGTCGTATTTCAGGGAGTGTGTCATGGGACACAGTCCTTTCAGGGTAGCGCCGCGGCCCGCCGGTGTCATCTTTTTTCGACAGCTGGCGAAAAAAGATTGCACGCAGGGTCAGCGGGCCAGCAGGGTCAGGAACCCTTCCAGCTGTTCATTCAGCCCGAGCTCCAGCTGGCCTTCCGGGGCGAGCGCCGCCGCGATCTGCGCGCCGAGGAGGAGGTTGAGCAGCTGTCCGGCCAGTGCGGCGTCGTCGACGGCGGTGGCAACTGCGCCGGCCTGCCGCGCCTCGGCAAGGTACTGCCGCATCGCCGCAAGCCACTGTTGCATTGATTCCCGGTGGATCCGGGCCTTGCCGGGATCGTTGATGGCCTTCTGCCAGAACGGAATGACAATCCGGGCCTCGTTGATCCGCTCCTCATCCAGGGGCAGCACCTCGACGCAAAACGCCTTCAGGGCCGCGAGTCCAGCCAGTCCGGCGGTCACCGTCGCGATGCGCTCGTTGGTGCGGTTGAAAACGTGCCCGAATGCGAAGGTCAGCAGGTCATCCTTCGTGGGAAAGTACGGCTTGAGGGCCCCGTTCGCAAAGCCGGCCTCAAGGGCAATTTCCCGCATCGTGGCACTTTCAATGCCGAGCCGGGCGATGATCCGCCACGTGGCGTCGACGAGTTCAAGCCGCCGCTGGTCGTGGTCGACAATCTTTGGCACCGGACAGCTCCCCAGGAATATTTTGCGTCGGACTCTTGTGGCACAGCTTACGTTTCCGTATTCTCTACAACTATAGAAAATAAAGTTCTGACCCGCCAGGGTCCCCGAACGAAGGCCGCCATGATGACCGTACAAACTGACACACGCACCCCGTTTAGTCCGTACAGCCTGGCCGCGGGCGCTGAAATCACGGCAGTTCAAGGCATCCTGCGCTCCGCGGGGCTGCTGGGCGACACCAAACGCATCGCGTACCTGGGCCTGCTGGATCCCGCCAGGAATGCGCCGGAGGGAAGCGAGGACCGCAGGTTCCGGGTCTTCGTCCATGACGTGTCCGGAGGGCGCCCGGCCGACGTGACCGTCTCGGTGTCCAGCAGCGCGGTGATATCCGTCGTCGAGCTGGACACCGCGGTGGCCGGTGAACTCCCCGTCCTGGAGGAAGAGTTCGAGCTCGTCGAGGAGCTTCTGGCCACGGACGAGTGCTGGCTTGAGGCGCTGGCCAACCGCGGCCTGGACGTCAGCAAGGTCCGCGTTGCCCCGCTGTCTGCCGGCGTCTTCGAGTACCCGGAGGAAAAGGGCCGCCGCATCCTTCGCGGGCTGGCTTTCGTGCAGGATTTCCCCGAGGACAGCGCCTGGGCCCACCCCGTGGACGGTCTCGTGGCGTACGTCGATGTGGTCAGCAAGGAAGTCACGCAGGTGCTGGACCTGGGCGCCATGCCGATTCCCGCAGAGCACGGCAACTACACGGACCCTGAGCTCACCGGTCCGCTCCGCACCACGCAGAAACCCATCAACATCACCCAGCCGGAAGGGCCCAGCTTCACCGTCACCGGCGGCAACCACATCGAGTGGGAAAAGTGGAGCCTCGACGTCGGCTTCGATGTCCGCGAAGGGGTAGTACTGCACAACATTGCGTTCCAGGACGGCGACCGGAAACGGAGCATCATCAACCGGGCGTCCATCGCCGAAATGGTGGTCCCGTACGGAGATCCCTCGCCGATCCGGTCCTGGCAGAACTACTTCGACACCGGCGAGTACCTCGTGGGCCAGTACGCCAACTCCCTGGAGCTGGGCTGCGACTGCCTCGGCGAGATCACCTACCTCAGCCCCGTCATCAGCGACGCCTTCGGCAACCCCCGCGAGATCCGCAACGGCATCTGTATGCATGAGGAGGACTGGGGGATCCTGGCCAAGCACAGCGACCTCTGGACGGGCATCAACTACACCCGCCGCAACCGCCGCCTGGTGATCTCCTTCTTCACCACCATCGGCAACTACGACTACGGCTTCTACTGGTACCTCTACCTCGACGGAACCATCGAGTTCGAGGCCAAGGCCACCGGCGTCGTCTTCACCTCCGCCTACCCGGAGGGCGGATCGGCCAACATCTCCCAGCTCGCCCCGGGTCTGGGCGCACCGTTCCACCAGCACCTGTTCAGCGCACGCCTGGACATGGCAATCGACGGTCTCACCAACCGGGTCGAGGAAGAAGACGTGGTCCGGCAGGCGATGGGCGAAGGCAACGAACGCGGCAACGCCTTTTCCCGGAAGCGCACGCTCATTGCCCGCGAATCCGAGGGCGCGCGCGAGGCCGACGCCCGCAACGGCCGGACCTGGGTCATCTCCAACCCGCAGTCACGGAACCGCCTCGGCGAACCCGTGGCGTACAAGCTCCACGCCGAAGGCCAGCCCACCCTGCTGGCGGACCCGGAGTCCTCGATTGCCCGGCGCGCCGCGTTCGCCACGAAGGACCTGTGGGTCACCCGGCACGCCGACGCGGAGCGCTACCCCACCGGCGACTTCGTGAACCAGCATTCCGGGGGAGCGGGGCTGCCGGCCTATGTTGCCCAGGACCGGGACCTGGACGGCCAGGACATCGTGCTCTGGCACACCTTTGGCCTCACGCACTTCCCGCGTCCCGAGGACTGGCCCATCATGCCCGTGGACACAGCCGGCTTCAAGCTGCGCCCGGAAGGCTTCTTTGACCGCAGCCCCGTGCTGGATGTGCCGGCGAATGCACAGCCGGCCGGTGGCCACTGCCACAGCTGAGCCATGACCGTCGCAGGGGGCCTGGGCGGCCGCGCCGGCATCGTCTTCCATTCCCGGATCTGCGCCGCCGTGACAGCGGCGTCGTGCCTGGCGCACCTGTGGCTGGTGGCCGCGAACCAGCACGGGACGTGGCTGAACCTGCTGATGCTCGCCATGGTGGCGGTGTGCCTGCCGTGCGCCGCGCACATCTGGCGGCAGGGACGGGCCGGCGCCCTGCGGCAGGTCATGGCCTCGGCACTGGCGATGACCGGGGTGCACGCGGTCCTGCTCCTCGGGGCCGGAGCCGGCGCCTCGGCACATGTCCACCAGGGCGCGGCCACCGCAGCAGCCGGAGCGGCACCCCCGGGCGCCGGGGCGCTGCTGGCGGTCATTGCGCTGGAAATGACGACGGCGCTGCTCGCCGCGACGCTCCTGGCCCGGCTCCGGGAGCGTCAGGCGTGGGAACGCGCCAGCCACGAACTCAGTCGTTAAACAGCCCGGCCAGGTCCTCCGCCGTGAGTGCCCCACCGGAGAGCGCGTCGCCTTCCATGACGTCGGCGAACAGCTGGGACTTCCGGGCCTTGAGCGCCATGACCTTTTCCTCGATGGTGTCCTTGGCGACGAGCCGGTACACCATGACGTTGCGGGCCTGCCCGATCCGGTGCGTGCGGTCCACTGCCTGCGCCTCCGAGGCCGGGTTCCACCACGGGTCCAGCAGGAACACGTAGTCCGCCTCCGTGAGGTTCAGGCCGAAGCCACCGGCTTTGAGGCTGATCAGGAACACCGGGGCGGCGCCGTTCTTGAACTCATTGACGACGTCGGTGCGGTTGCGGGTGCTGCCGTCGAGATAGCAGAACTCGATGTTCTCCTCGACGAGCCGCTCGCGGACCTTGCCCAGGAACCCGGTGAACTGGCTGAAGATGAGGGCGCGGTGCCCTTCCGCCACCAGGTCCTCCAGCTGTTCGAAGAGCACGTCGAGCTTGCTGGACCGGACCCCCGAGAGCGAGGGATCGATCAGCGAGGGATCCAGGCTGAGCTGCCGCAGCAGCGTGAGGGACTGGAAGATCGTGAAGCGGTTCTTGTTGACGTCGTCGATCAGTCCCAGGATCTTCTGGCGTTCGCGCTGCAGGTGCGTCTGGTAGACCTTCTGGTGCCGCGGGTTCAGCACAACCTCGAGGATCTGCTCCTGCTTGGGCGGAAGGTCGTGGATGACCTGTTCCTTGGTGCGCCGCATCATCAGCGGGCGGACCCGACGCCGGAGCTTGTCCAGCTGGGCCTTGTCGCCGTTCTTTTCAACCGGCTTCTGGTAGGACTCGGCGAACCGCTTCGGGCTGGAGAAGAGCCCCGGCGCCACAATCGAGGTGAGCGCCCAGAACTCCATCAGGTTGTTCTCCAGCGGGGTGCCGGTGATCGCGAGTTTGAACACCGCCGGAAGCTTCCGGGCACACTGGTAGGCCTTGGACTGGTGGTTCTTGACGAACTGGGCCTCGTCCAGGACCAGCCCGGCCCACTCCTTGGAGGCGTAGGCCTCGTAGTCGATCCGGAACAGGGCGTAGGACGTAATGACGATGTCCGCACCGGCCATCGCCTCCGTGGGGCTTGAGCCGCTCTTGGCGAAGGTTTCGCTGATGGCGCGCACGGTCAGACCGGGCGCGAACCGCGCGGTCTCCGCCTCCCAGTTGCCCACGACACTTGTGGGGGCCACCACCAGAAAAGGCGCAGCACCGGGCGCAGCACCGGGCGCAGCGCCAGGCACCGTGGCGGCAGCGCTGCCGTCGGCAGCTGCAGCGGGAGCAACTGCCGCGTCCTTAGCGGCGCAGATCAGCGCCAGCGCCTGCACGGTCTTGCCCAGGCCCATGTCATCGGCCAGTACCCCGCCGAGTCCGTGGCGGTAGAGGAAACTGAGCCAGTTGAAGCCCTCCAGCTGGTACGGGCGAAGCTCGGCATTGAGGGTTGCCGGCAACGGCAGGCCCTTCGCGCCGCCTTCCAGCAGCCCGCCGACAGCCTCGCGCCAGGCCGCGGCCTGCTGGTCCACAATGCCGAGTTGCGCCAGTTCGTCCCAGAGCCCGGCCTGGAATCGGCTGATCTGCAGTGGGGCGTCCTTGTTGTCCTGCAGTTCCCGGGCCTCTTCAATCAGGGCCCGGAGCTGGTGGAGTTCGGGCAGGTCCAGAGAGAAATAGGCCCCGCTGGGGAGCAGCATCTTGGTCTGGCCGGCCGCCAGCGCGGAGAAAACGGCCGCGAAGGACACCGGCTGGCCCTCCAGGGAAATCTGGATGCCCAGGTCGAACCAGTCCCGCTGCTCGGTGGCCTTCGTGGAGATGGACACGACCGGCGCCTCTTCGGCCTCCCGGTAGTCGGCGATTTCGCCGGCCGTGTCCACCGAAACGCCGGGGACCTCGCGGAGCCCCGGGAGCAGCTCCTCGGTGAACGCCAGGGTGTCCAGGCCGCTGAGTTCCGCCGAGGCTGACAGCCGCGGCGTTCCCCAGCCTCCCGTGGCCGACTCGCCTAAGGCTGGAACCACATCCCAGGGCTGCCCGACTGCCTCAAGGATGCGGGCCTCGGCAGGGTCGTCGCGGTAGCCGTGATCGCCGGGGTGGCGCCACAGCGGCTGGGCCGTGACGAGCTTGCCGGACTTGTAATGCCATTCCCAGTGCAGCCGGACCCGGTGGTCGGCGCCGTAGTTGGCCAGCAGCGACAGGGTGGGTACGGCCAGCTGGGGCAGCTCCACGGACTCGTCGGAGGCTGTGACCCGGGCGCTCTGCTTGAGCTTGGGATAGAAGCCGGTCAGGAAACGGCTCTCGTCCCGGGCCGGAATGTGCAGCGTGGTTCCGGCCGTGACGAAGGTCAGGAGTTCCTCACTGAGGCCGCCTTCGAGCGGGGCGAGCGTAATGACGGCGTCCGTCGGTGCGGCTCCGGGCAGTGCGTCCGGGCCGGAGGTCAGGAAGATCCCGTGGGCGGGGCGTCCGATGGTCCCGACGGAGGCCGGATCGACCACCTCCCCCTCAACGGTGATGGTGGGGGCGAGCGACAGCCCGCCGTCGTCCGCGTCGCCGGCAGCCGGCAGCACAACGGTGCCGTCCGCCTCGGCGGGGACCGGCGCGGCGCCGAAGCGGGCCAGGTTGAGCCCGACGGATGCCGGCTGCTCAACGAACCGCACGGGTTCCGCCCCGCGGCTGTGGACGAGGGCGACGCCGATCTTCCGGGCCTGGGCCAGCAGGCTCCACAGGTTCTTGCCAGCGTAGGTGTTCAGGCCCAGCCACAGCCCCGTCCCCGCGTGCTGACGGTTCGCCAGGGCGGTGTGTGACGCGAGGAACTCCTGCATCCACTCGACGTGGGCCTCGTTGCACTCGCGCCGGTAGCTCAGGTAGCTCAGGGTGTTCCAGGAGACGTCGCCGCGGATCCATTTTCCCTTCGCGCCCATGATCACCGGACGGGCCTTAAGCTGGCGGACGCTGCGCAGCGGGTCGCGGCGCCCGGTGTAGGAGAAGTGCGGGGCGGGTTCTTCAATTTCGAACTGGAGTGCCAGCGGGATGCCATTGGTGGACTGCGTGATTCCCGGCTGGGCAATCAGCGGGCTGAGCGCCTGTTCCCAGTCCGGCACGTCAAGCACCGGGGCCGGCCGGGACAGTCGGCTGACGTCGGCGGGGGCCAGCAGCTGGACACGGATCGCAGGGTTGTCCTCGGCCGCGAACAACAGGGCGGCAACATGCTTGCAGTCCTTCCGGACCGGGCAGCTGCACACCCCCACGGTGCAGCTCCAGCCGCCCGCCTTCCGGACCAGCTTCGCCGTCGTCGAATACGGCACATCGGAGCCGCCACGCACCTTGCCGAGCATGAGACCGGTGGCGGCGTCGAAGGACATACCCGAAACGCGGCTCCCCATGGCGTAGGCAAGTCCGGCCGCCAGGGAGCGGTCGTTGATCGCGGGAGTCTGTATTGCCAGTGCCGCACTCTCGTCCGGATGGGATGGCATGTGCGCACTACTTTCAGCAGTTGGTCATCTGATCCATCTTAGCGAGCCTGGCGGGACTCCCCGAACCCATGGGACAAGGGACCACAGTGAGTGCTTCGTCTACTGGACCATGACCGGTGCCGGGCGCGCTGTGTCGAAGAGGCGCGCGGCCAGCCGGAGCAGGTGTGCAGGTGCATCTGCCTCGCCGCCGTCGTTTTTGTGTCCGAGGAACACAACCGTCCCGCTGACGGTCTCCTCGAGATGCAGACCTGCTTCGCGGATCAGCACTTCGGCCCGGACGTTCAGGGGCAGGGGGATGAAGTCTGCCTCGTCGTTCAGATAGGCGTGCCAATCCATGCAACTGATTGCTCCGACGTTTCCTTCAACCAGGGTCTGCCGTGTGGCAAGAGCCGTGTCGATCTCCTCGACGCGAATGGGGTGGCTCAGGCGGGCCGGGATAATCAGGGCGGTACGAGTCTGGCGCATGACCGGGTCTTTCTGTGTTTGAACAATCGACAATTTCCACAGGCCTGAAACGCGGTCCAACCGGAAATCACCCGGTGCCCGGTCGGAGCATTGTGAAACGCCCGGTATCGTCCGCTTGGCGTGCATTTAATCGTTTAGCGCGAACTTGGACCGACGCCCTGGTGGCTTGCGTCTCCGCCTGTCACCGTGACCTGCCTGCCGCTGGTGCATCAGGGCTTAGGTGTCACCTCTGGCTTTTTCGCGGCTTTGCGAACAGCATTTCGCTGGTTTCGTTTTTTGCCTTTTTCTCGGCTCTCTTTTCGAGAATCGACTTTCCCGTTTTCTTGGCATTGACATTTCTGGGAGACTTTCCTGACAATGGAATCACGCCTTTCTAAACGCTATCTACCCATCACCATACCTACTTATATTTTAAATGCCAGTCCACGTGTTTAGGGCGGATTATGGACCGTGCTGGGACCCAAAAGAGCCCGGGATTTAAACGTCCGAACGAAGGCACAACCTGAAGAGCGTTGGCCGGGTCACCCAAACTTCGCCGGACGTTCAGCTGCGGCTCAACCGCAGCGCCGGCGGTGCCACGTACCGTGAAAGGGATCGGAGCACCACCCGCCTTAAGCAGTGAGGATTTTCCATGAGCAACGGCCTTTCCACCACCCTGCCCGCCACCGGTTACGCGACGGTCCTGCCGCGGGCGGTCATCAACGGCAGCGACGCGGACGTCGTTGACGCAAACGTGGACGTGGTCAATGCCATGTACGCGGAGTTGCTCGACATCGAGGAAATCGCGCCGAACGCGCTGCGCAGCTACTACGTCGACTTCTACCTGACGCAGTCGCTGGGCGGCGGGTTCGCCCAGTACGTCTTTACCGCGCCCGAACGCCAGGACATCGACGCCTACATCCGGGCCGGGCTCGAAAGCATGGGGGCCGCCGCTCACCTGGACCTCTTCAACCGCACCGTGGCTGCCTTCGATTCCCTCTCCGAGGAGGAAGCAGACGCGTATCTTGATGGGGACGCGGATCTGGACAGCGGCACGGACGGCGTCCCGGACGTGGTCGGACTCCTGGAAGAGCTCGACAGCGAGTTCGAAACCCTGCTGGAGACCGAAGACATCATCGCGCTGAACGCCGCGTGGCTCCGGGACCTGGCAGACCTCCTGGTCCTGGACGAGGAGGAGCTCGACCGCCACATCGCCGAGCGTGTGTCCCGGATCCCGAACCTGGCGGAGCGCCAGGCCGAGGCCGCTGAAGGTGATCTGCTCGACATGCCGGAATTCGAAATGATCATCCGCGAGCTCTGCGACGTGGCAGGCCACACCCTCCTGAAGATCACCATGGGCGACCCCAACTATGACCACGAGGGCCAGACCACCCTGGCCTGGCATTTCACCACGGACCAGGGCGAGTTCCTCATGCTCGAGGACGAACGCGAAGCGGTCATGATCCACCCGGAGAGCAAGGAGATTCTGGCCGCCGTCGAGTTCGAGGTCGAGGACGACTGAGCCCGAACAACTGCCACCGGCCGCGGCCGGCGGCAGTGATGGCCGGCAGTTAGTACCCGGAGGTGCCGGTGATCATGTCACCTGAGGGGGCCACGAGGTACCAGACGCTGCCCACACCCTGGCCCCGGATGTCCCCGGCCGCCGCATCCTTGGCGTAGTAGTACACGGGCATCCCGTTGATGGTCAGCTGCTTCTTGCCCTCCGGGGTGGCGATGGTGCCCACGGTGCCGGTGACGCCGTCGACCGTTGGCGTGTCACCGGCGGCGAGGGCCGGAGGCCATGCGGCGATGCACCCGCCGGTGCAGGTGCTCGTCCCGGAGTCTTTGACGTCCTTCGTGTAGAAGTAGACGCTCATGCCTTTGCCGTCGACGACGATCCTGCCGGCGGTGGAATCCGCGACCTTGAGATCCGGCCCGGCCGCGGCCGGTGCAGAGGTGGAAGCCGGAGCCGAACCCGCTGCGGCACTGCCGGGCGGCGTCGTGGCGGCCGCCGGCGTCGTGGACGTGGCAGTCCCGCTGGTGCCGGCACAGCCGGAGAGCAGTGCGGCGAGGGCGAAAGCGGACAGGCCAATGCTGAGGTGCTTTTTCATGTGCTGCTCCTTGAGTCGAACCGGCCAACTGGCCAGGCCGGCGCTAACCGTTACGACGCCTCCGGAGGAAGAATGGTTCACAGGACTGCGCCCCGGAACCCGTACGTGAACCGTTCCGGCGATCCGCACGTCATAGGGGGAACAGGCGCACAAACCCACCCGGGGAGGACGGTCATGTCGCTCGACGAAGACGTGGTGGCGGCGATTTACCGCGACCACGGGCCGGCGCTCAGGCGTTTCGTCCTGAGTGCCTGCCGGGATCCGCACATGGCGGACGACGTCGTGCAGGAAACAGTGCTGCGGGTCTGGCAGCAGGCCCCCCAGATCACGGGAAGCCTGCGCAGCTACCTGTTCCGGACGGCCCGCAACATCATGATCGACAACTACCGCAAGGCCCAGCGCCGGCCCCGCGAGGCGACAGAACGGGACCTGGCAGACCCGGCCGACGGCGAGGAACGCGTGGACGAACTCCTCAACCGGGTACTGATGGAAGAGGCGCTGCTCCGGCTCAGCGCGGAGCACCGGGACGTTCTGGTGGCCCTCCATTACCGCCGCTACACCGTGCAGGAGGCATCGGTCAGTTTGAATATCCCCAGCGGAACAGTGAAGTCCCGCGCGTTCTACGCCGTGCGGGCCCTCCGGACGATCCTTGATGAGATGGGGGTGCAGCGGTGAGCGCCACGGACCTGCACCAACTGCTCGGCGCCTACCTGCTCGGCGGGCTGGAACCCGAGGAGGCCGCCGCCTTTGAGCAGCACCTGGGCAGCTGCGCGGACTGCCGGCGTGAGCTGGACGAGCTGGCCAGCCTCCCGGCGCTGCTGGACGCGCTCCCGGTGCCCGACGCCGTCGCCCTCGGCGCCGCTGCCGCCACCACCGGGCGGAAACCGGCGACGCCGGAACCGCCGCCGTCGGGCCCCACGCCTGCCGTCATGCCGCGGCAGCTTCTCGACGAACTGTCCACACGTCGCCGGAGAATACGACGCCGGTGGACCGCAGCGCTCGCCGCAGCGGCAGCGGGCTGCCTGGCTCTCGGAATCCTGGCGGCGCCGCTGGTCAATCAGCCGCCCAAGCCGGACGCCAGCTACTCCGTCCAGGCCGGCGACGGGCTGCAGTTCACGGTGGGGATGGTCAAAAAGACCTGGGGCACTGAGCTCGCCGTCGAAGGCCGGAGCCTCCCGGTGGACGGGACCCTGTCGCTGTGGGTGAAGGCCAGCGACGGCGGCGAAGACCGCGCCTGCGCATGGACGGCAACGCCGAGCGGGAGGGTCAGGATCACCGGAGCCACGCCCCTGCAGCTTGCCAACATAGCCAGCGTTGAGATGCGGAACGGGCAGCAGCAGACCATGGCCGTCATCGCCGTGCCGCGGGAATAACAGCGGCGACGCCCCCGGGACTGGAAAGCCGGCCCGGAGTTTGCAGCTGGTGCGTGCCCTGACTCACACGGCAGGGCGATCACCTCATGAAGCGGGATGACGGACCGTCGTCGTAATTTCCTGCGCCGTGTGAAGCCACGTTGCGCTCTGCGTCCGCAGGTTTCGCCTGGTATTGGGAACCGGAAGCAACGGTGGTTGATTGGGGGAAAGCCTCGAAAGGAAACTGCCATGACGGATCATTCTGACCTGAGCCCGCAACGGCTCCGTCACGTTTTGGGTCATTTCGCCACCGGGTTGACGGTGATCACCGCTGCCACAAGTGACGGCCCTGCCGGGTTTACCTGCCAGTCCTTTTCTTCCCTATCGCTGGAGCCCGCCCTGGTGACTTTCAGCCCGGCCCGGACGTCCTCGACCTGGCCGCTGCTGCGCGGGGCAGGGAAGTTCACAGTGAACATCCTGGCCCAGGAGCATCAGCATCTGGCCGCCCAGTTCGCCCGGTCGGGAACCGAAAAATTCGCCGGAGCCGACCACGCGCCGTCCCCGCTGGGCAACCCTGTGCTGCCCGAGGCCCTGGCCTGGGTGGACTGCGAACTCCATCAGGAATACGACGGCGGCGATCACACGATCGTGGTCGCCGCCGTCCGCTCCCTCAGTGCACGCACGGACGCGGAACCCCTGCTCTTCTACAGGGGCAACTACTACGGCGTTCAGCTCCGCGACGCGCTGCTTCCCGGCGCCGCCTGACCACGGCAGGCACGCCGCCTGCCGTGGTCCCACTGCGCCCGGCTAAACCCGCAGCGGAGCCAGGTCGTTCGGCTTCACTGTTGCTGCGGCCGACAGGTCGCTGAAGGCACCGCGATAGCGCGTTGCGGGGTGGGTTGGCTCCAGCTTCGGGCCACGGCCGAAAACCTTCTCACGCAGCGTGCCCGGCGCGTACTCCGTCTGGGCCAGGCCGCGGCGCTGCAACTCGGGCAGCACGCCCTGGATGAAGTCCGTGTAGGACCCGGGGATGATCTGGTTGATGATGTTCACACCATCGATCCCGGCATCCTGCCAGCGTTCCAGTTCGTCCACAATCTGATCCGGGGTGCCGGCGATCTGCTGGGCCTTGGCACGGTAGCGTGCCAGGTCACCGATCGTAGGCTTGCCGCCGGGCACGGACGCAATGGCGGCTTGAAGAACACCCTGGGCGCCCTCGGTCTCGACGTCGCCCAGCGGGGTATCGAGCGGGAGGCCGCCCAGATCGACGCCGATCCCGCCGCCGATATGCGCGATGATCGTGTGGAGATCCAGGTACTCGTCGTATTCGGCCTGCTTGCGGGCGACCTCTGCCTCGGTGCTGCCGATTACGAAGGACAGTCCGCCAAAGATCTTGACGTCGCCGGCGGCCCGGCCTGCCGCGGCTTCGAGGGCCCGGATCGAGGCAGTTTGTTTCTTGACGTAGTCAACGTTGGGCGCAAAGAGGAAGGTTGCCTCCGCGTTCTCCGCAGCGAATTTCTTGCCGCGGGCGGAACTCCCCGCCTGGAACAGGAACGGCGTGCGCTGCGGGCTGGGTGCGACCAGGTGTGGGCCGTCAATGGAGTAACGGGTCCCGCGGTGGTTGACCTTGTGGACCTTCGACGGATCCGCGTGGATGCCGCGGACCTTGTCGGCCAGCAGTGCGTCGTCGTCCCAGGAACCCTCCCAGAGCTTGTAGACGGCCTCGGTGTATTCCTCGGCCCAGTCGTACCGGTCGTCGTGCGGAGTGAGCCCGGCGTTGCCGAAGTTCCGGTGGGCGTTCTCCAACACACTGGTAACGATGTTCCAGGCGACACGGCCATTGGAAATATGGTCCAGGGTCGACAGCTGACGGGCCAGCTGGAACGGATCCGACTGGATCACCGAGCTCGTCATGGCGAGGCCAATATCCTTGGTCACCGCGGCCAGTGCGGAGCAGAGCACCAGCGGATCGTTCGAGGGGACCTGAAGCCCCCGCTCGACCAGCGAGGCCCAGCCGCCCTCGTGGTCACCGTACAGCCCCACGACGTCGGCGAAGAACATCGCATCGAATTTCGCCTCCTCCAGCTCGCGGGCCAGATCGACCCACAGCTGCAGCTCGTTGAAGCGGTGCTGCTGCGCCTCCGGATGCCGCCACTGGCCCCCCAGGATGTGGGTGGTTGTGTTCATCACGAAAGCGCTCAGGAGCAGCCGGGGACGTTCGTCAAAGGTCCCCATCAGGAATCGCTCCCCTGGCTGGACGTGGTTGCCGGGACCGCGTCGCCGATGCTGTGGAGGCCCGTGGGGATGGTTCCGTTGATGTGATAATCGCCGACGGACCGCGCCTTGAACACCACCGGGTTGTGGGTGGCTACCGTCCGGGCGTTGCGCCAGTGCCGGTCCAGCCCCTTGCCGCGGCTGGTCGACGAAGCGCCGGTGACATCGAACAGCTCATTCGCCGCGGCCAGAACCAGGCCGGGGACGCTCACATGGGCCTGCTGCACCCCCAGCTCGGCCCGGACGAAGGCCGCCTCCACCTCAAGTCCCAGCGAAGGGTCGACGGCGGCATCCAGATCGCGTGCGGCTGCCACCACGATGGACTCGGCGGCGTAGACGCCGGCGGCGATCTGGCCAACGCGTTCCTGGATCAGCGGATCGTCCCGGAACAGCGAACCTGACCCGGTGTTGAACGTGCGGGTGCGCTCGCGGACCAGCTGGCTGGCGTCGCGAAGAGCCGCGTGGCCGATTCCGACGAGTACGGTCAGCAGTGCGAGCTGGAAGAACGCCGGTTCCAGCGTGCTGGTGACCTTGCGCTGGATGATGTCCCCGGCGTCGACCTCCACGTCCGCAAAGATGGCCGTTCCGGTGCCGGTGAGCGGCTGCCCGAACCCGTCCCAGTCGTCAAGGATCGTGACTTTGGGGTCGTTGACGCGGACCAACGCGTACTGGCGGCCCTCACGGCCTTCCGTGCTCGCCATGACCACGACCCAGTCGGCGAAGATGCTGCCCGTTGTGTAGTACTTTTCGCCCTTGAGCAGCCAGCGGCCCTCCTCCTCGCGAAGCTTGGTCTGGGTGGTGCCCAGGGCGTTGCCGGAGCGTTCCGTGGCGGCGTTGCCGAAGATCTCCCCGGCGAGTACGCGGGGGAACCAGCGGTTGCGGAATTCGATGGGCTGCAGCGCAATCGTTTCCACGAACGAGAAGTGGGACCGCAGCAGGTGTGAAACGTTGGAGTCCGCGGCGGCGAGTTCGATCAGCAGCCGGCTCAGGTGCTCATAGCTGACGGGGTCCCCGCCGTGCGCGGCGGGGACCCGGATGGTGGTGAATCCGCTTTCCTTCAGCCAGGCAACGGGCTCGAACGGCAGGACGTGGTTGGACTCGCGTTCCAGGGCACCTTCTGCGATCCGCGCGAAGACATCCTGGAAGCGGGCGGCCAACGCCGCGTAGCGGGCCTCTCCGCTGAGTTCTCTTACTTCTGTCGAGACAGTCATCTTGTTCCTAACGTTGAAGGGGGACTGACGTTCTTAGTGGCCGGTTGCCGCAACGAGGTCGCGCAGGCGGTGGCCAGGGTTGGAATCGAGCAACAGACGTGTGTAGTCGCTTTGCGGGTTGGAGAAGACCTGCGCAGTCGGGCCGACTTCCCGCAGCTGGCCCCGACTCATCACGCCGACGTCTTGGGCGAAGCGTTCAACAACGTGCAGGTCGTGGGAAATGAACAAGTATGAAAGTCCCAGGTCGCGTTGCAGGTTTTCGAGCAGGACCAGAATCTGGGCCTGCGTCAGGACGTCCAGGGCGGAGAGGGCCTCGTCAAGCACGATGGTGCGGGCGCCAAGCGCGAGGGCCCGGGCGATCGCCACGCGCTGGCGCTGGCCGCCGGAGAGTTCCTTGGTCCTGCTGCCGGTGACGCGTGCGGGGAGGTTCACCTGGTCAAGGAGTTCGGCAACCCGGGCACAACGTTCAAGGCGCGACCCGACACGGAAATTCACCAGGGGTTCGGCGACGATGTCTCGAACGGTTAGCCGCGGGTCGAGCGCCGAATCCGGGTTTTGGTACACCAGCTGCAGGGAGCGCCACAGCTCCCGTTTGTCCTTTCCCTGGGTCGACGTGACATCGTTCCCGTGAACCATCACGGTGCCCGACGTCGGGTCCAGCAGCCGCATGATCATGCGGGCCGTTGTGGACTTGCCCGAACCGGATTCGCCGACCAGCGCGAAGGTGGTTCCTTGGCGCACCGCAAAATTGACGTCATCCACGGCGCGGTGTTCAGTCTCGCCCCGGCCGAAGACCTTGGTGAGGCCGCGGACTTCGATCGCAGCAACCGGTTCCTCGCGGGCCGTATCCACGTCGGCCCGGTCAGTCTTAGGGGCGGCAGGATAGGCCTCCCGGAGCAGCCTGACCGTGTAGTCGTCCTCCGGCTGCGCCAGGATGTCGGCGACCGGACGGTCTTCAAGGATCCTGCCCTGCCGCATCACCACGATCCGGTCGGCCAGATCGGTTGCGACGGCCAGGTCATGCGTCACGAAGATGACGGCCGTCCCGTGGTCCCGCGCCAGCCTGCTGAAGACCTCGAGCACCCGGCGCTGCACGGTGACGTCCAGCGCCGAGGTCGGCTCATCCGCAATCAGCAGCTTCGGTCCCAGGCTGAAGGCGATCGCGATCAGGACCCGTTGCTTGAGTCCGCCGGAGAGTTCATGGGGGTACTGCTTCAGCCGCTCCGCGGGGCGGTCGATGCCCACCAGTTCGAAGAGCCGGATGACCTCCGCCCGGATCTCGCTCTTGGAGCGCCTGCCTTCTTCCGGGTGCAGCCGGAAGACCTCGGCCACCTGGGATCCGACCGTCTTCACCGGATCCAGCGACGCGCCGGGATCCTGCGGAACCATGCCGATCTTACGTCCACGGATTTTCTCCATTGCACGTTCAGAAAGCCCGGTCAGCTCAATGCCGTCGAACACGATGGTTCCGGCAGAGACCGCGGCCGCTTCGGGGAGAAGGCCGATGAGCGATTTGGCGAGTGTGCTTTTTCCGGAACCGGATTCACCAACGACGGCAACGATTTCGCCCGGTTTGAGGACCAGCTCGAGTGAATCTGCGGCCACGACCGCCCCTGGTCCGCGGCCGTATTCGACGTGCAATCCGCGCACCTCAAGCAGGGGTCCGGGTTCGGCTTTGGGATTTACTGTGTTGATGGTCATGGGGCTCCTGACTAAAACCGGAAGATCTTGAGAAGTTGGCGTCCGAGACCGGCCAAGAGCACGACCGTTAGCACGATGACCAGGCCCGGCAGGCTGGTCATCCACCACGCGCCAGCGAGGTATTGCCGACCCTCAGAGATCAGCAAGCCCCATTCCGGGGTGGGCGGAGGGGCACCGAAGCCGAGGAAGCCAAGTCCGGAAATTGCGAGAATGGCAGCTCCAAGGTCGACTGCCAGCAGTGCGAGCACCGGGCCGCAGGAGTTCGGCAGGACATGCTTCCAGACGACGGACCAGTACGATCCCCCGTTGAGGAAGGCGGCCTCGACGTAGTCCAGGTTGCGCACGCGCAGGACTTCCGAGCGGACCACGCGGGCGAACGAGGCAATCGAGGCGATGCCCACGCCGACGCCGAGCGAGATTGGTCCGGGCGCGAACGCCGTCACGATGATCAGGGAGATCAGGAATCCCGGCACCGCCAGGAGCACGTCCACGAGGCGCATGGTGCTCGAATCCGCGGCCCGGCCGGCCGTCGCAGCAAACAGGCCCAGGGCCGTTCCCACCACGAATCCGATCAGGACAGCGAGCCCTGCGGTGAGCAGGGTCTGCGAGGTGCCATGCACGACCCTCGCGTAGACATCCCGGCCCAAGTGGTCGGTACCGAACCAGTGCCCGGCACTTGGCGGCTGGAACTTCTGCTTCGGAATGCCGCTGATGGGGTCGAAGGCGCTGAAGAGGCCCGGCAGAAATGCCCACCCCAGGACGATCAGCAACGGAAGGACGGTCAGCCACAGGCCCGCCGAGCGCAGGATGCTTCTTTCGCGCTTTCCCGGGCCAATCGCTGCGGCGCTGCCACCGGCAGGAGGCAGCGCGGCCTCATCAATAGGATCTGTTGGTAGTAGGTTGAGGCTCACAAGGTTCTCCGTTCGGTCTCAGGCAGCCAGTGCTCGTGGCGAGCCGTGGGCACTGCTCTTGAGGATGCGGGGATCCAGCAGCGGATACAGCAGGTCGACGATCAGGTTCACTGCAACGAACGCCGACGCCGTCAGCAGGACCAGGCCCTGGACCAGCGGGACATCCTGGACGGTGACGGCCTGGAGGACCACCGAGCCAAGGCCGGAGCGGGCGAAGACGGTCTCCGTGATGACGGAACCGGCAAGCAGGGTTCCGACCGTGATGCCGGCAATGGTCATTGCCGGACCCGCAGCATTCTTCAGGGCGTGGCGGTAGAAGATCCATGCGGGGGACGCGCCCTTGGCCCGCAGTACGTCGATAAACGGTTGCTCATAGACGTGAGTGATGCTCTTGAGCAGTACCTGCGCGATCGGGGCGGAAACGTGAAGGGCCAGGACAAGGACGGGAACTGCCAGCGATGCAAAGGAACCGTCCGGGAACAGGGACATCACACCGAGCTGGATGGACAGCAGCTGCAGCAGCACCAGCCCGAGCCAGAACACCGGAACCGCTGCGAACAACGGCGGGAGATTGGTGATGAAGCGCTGCAGCGCCGTCGAGCGGCTCAACCAGGCCGCGGCCACGAGGGCCACAGCCAGGACGACGGCCAACACGAAGGCACTGGAGGCCAGCGCCAGGGTGGATCCGGCCACCGCGCCGATGCGGGTCGCCACCGACTGTCCGGAGGCCAGGGAGTACCCGACGTCTCCACCGAGCAACTGCCCAAGCTGGTTGAAATACTGCACCAGCAGGGGCTGGTCGTAGCCGTATTGGGCCTTCATGGCATCAATCGTTGCCTGGTCAGCCGCGGCGTCCGCCGAGAGGAAGATCGTGACCGGATCGCTGGGCAGCAGCTGTATTGCCAGGAAGACGAGCGTGTACGCCAGCCAGATGACAAGCAGTGCCTGTCCGAGGCGCCGCGCAAAGTAAAGACCCATGACGACCTACTTGCCGGTCTTCCAGGCACCCTGGAAAATCGGTGCGGTGCCGGAGGTGAATTCGACGTGTGACTTGGCGTTGGCGCCGTAGACCTGGACTTCGTCCCAGAGAACGAGGGCCAACGCCTGGTCGACAACCAGCGTGCGCTGTTCTTCGGCGACGAACTGCTTGTGCGCTGCTGCGCTGGTGGCGGCGCGTTCCGTGGCGAAGAGCGCATTGAGCTGCGGGTCCGCGTTCAATGTCTGCGTGTTGGTGACCGGGCCGAAGACCGGCCCCAGGCCGCCGTAGGCGAACTGCCGCGTTCCGAAGAATTCCACGTTGGGGTCCTTCATGGAAGTCGCCAGGAAGGCGTTGTCCGCCGCGCGGTTGACCAGCTTCACGCCGATCTTGCGCCACTGCTGCTCGATCAGTTCGAAAGCGGGCTTGATGACCACGGAGTTGTTGGATGACGTGACGGTGACTTCGAGCTTCTGGCCGTCCTTGGCGCGGATGCCGTCGGAGCCAACTGCCCAGCCGGCCTCATCCAGCAGGTTCTTGGACTTCTCCGGGTTGTAGGCCAGGTCGGCGGAGAGATCAACGAAGTCTGGTGCTTCACGGTTCAGGATGGAGCCGGCGAGTTCGTAGCTGTCGGAGAGCACCGTGTCCTTGAGCGTCGGCCGGTCGATGCCGAGCTGCAGTGCCTGGCGGACCTTCGCGTCCGCCAGCTTGCCGCTGCCGACCCGCGCCGCCGCCATGTTTGCGGTCAGGTCAATGCCCTTGGCCGGCAGGACCTGGTTGCCGCTCCCGGCGAGGGCAGTTTCGTCGGCCGGCTGCAGGCCGCGGACCAAGTCAACCTGGCCGGTCTGCACGGCCCCCGCGCGGTGGGCCACTTCCGGCAGGTACTTCACGACGACCTTGTCCAGATAGGCGGCCCCCTGGTTGGCGGCACCCTCCGGAGCCCAGGCGTAGTCGGAACGCTTGGCCAGGACGATTTCCTCATCGGCCTTCTCTGATTCGAAGGTGAAGGGACCCGATCCGGAGATTTTCGCGATGGCCGACTGGGCGGCGTTGTCCAGGGTGAGGGTCTTCGGCGACACGAGTCCGGCGGTGACGGAGGACGTGGCGCGCAGGAAGTTGGCGTCGGGGGAGGACAGGGTTACTTCCACCTGGTCCTCGCCGGTGACCTGCGAGGACTCGTAGGTGGAGAAGTCAACGTTCGGCTGGATCTTGGCGCTCTCGATACCCTTGCCCAGGGCCTCGAAGTTTGCCTGGACTGCCTTGGCGTCAAGCGGCGTTCCATCGCTGAAAGTCACTCCGGGGCGGATTGTGAAGGTGAACTTGGTCTGATCCTCACTCGCGGTGAACTTGCTGGCGATCCAGGGGACAAGCTCGCCCTTCTTTGCATCGAAATAGGTCAGCCGGTCCAGCACGCTGTTCAGGACGTTCGCCTTTTCGTAGAAGCGCGCCGCCTGGGTCTGGAAGTTGTTAATCGGGGTGACCTCGGCGAAGACGAACGTTCCGCCCTGCACCGGCTTTCCGTCCGCGCCGGCCTGGGATGCCGACGTGCCGCCAGCACCGCCGCAGGCACTCAAGGCCAGGGCTGCCGCGCCCATCAGTGCCAGTAAACGCAGCGGGTGGCGCCTGCTCTTCGAACTCGTGGCGGGCGTGAGTGATTCAGGGGTATCCATCGCGGATCCTCTCGGTCGTGACCGGGGGACGCCAAAACCGTACGAGTTTGTCCGACACAGCACGGGGCCGGGCCGGTGGAACCTGGGATCTTGGCAATCTCCATCGGTCCTGGCATTAGCACCTTGCCCTTGCGGGTGGTTGCTACGGCGTCATCGAGCCAGGTCTCTCAGCCGATCTGGATGGTCTTTATTCGTCACGAAGGACATTTTTCGGTTCCGCGACCGTTGCGGGTGGCGGCAACATCCACTTTGTTGCAGAATCTTCGATTTCCCAACAATGACGACATGTTCTGCAACAAACGATCACACAGAGCCACATCCCGCCTCATGGCGCCATGATTGCGGCCGAAGGTCAGCGACGTTCGGCAGCCGTGCACGACGGCGTCGAGCCCCGGCTCAGGAGGCGGGGCGTGCCAGGGGTTGACCGCCGCGAAGGACCGCGGCGAGCCCGAAGTCTGCGTCGACCGCCACAATGTCGGCCCGCATGCCGGCCTTCAGGCTCCCGATCTCGGCCTCAAGGCCCAGGATCTTGGCCGGGACCAGGGTCGCCGATTTCACGGCGTCGGCAGGGCTGACCCCGGCCCCGATCGTGCGGCGGACAACTTCCAGCAGGGTGGCCGTGCCGCCGGCGAGGGCGCCGTTGCTCTTCAGTGCCGCCACGCCGTCGCGCACCACCACGGCGGCAGGACCGAGCGCGTAGTCGCCGTCGGGCAGGCCGGTCGCCGCCATGGAATCGGTGACCAGGACGACGTTGCCGGCGCCGACCAGCTCGAAGACCATCCGGACCGTCGCGGGGTCCAGATGGACGCCGTCGCCGATGAGTTCCACAGCGACGGTGCCCTGGGCCGCGAGGCGCAGGCATGCCGCCACAGGGCCGGGACTTCGGTGGTGGAGCGGCGGCATCCCGTTGAACAGGTGTGTCACCGTCGGCCGCCGGCCCGTTCCGGGCCCGGAAGCACCGGAGTTAGTAGCGTTCAGGGCTCCGGCGCGGGCGCGCAGGGACGCGGCCGCGCTGGTCAGGGAATCCACGGTGGTTTGGGCGTCGGCGTCGGTGTGGCCCAGCGACGGCGTGACGCCATTCGCGGCGAGCATGCTGACCAGACCGTCGGCGCCCGGCAGCTCGGGGGCATACGTCATGGTCTTGAGGGTGCCGCCAGCCGCATCCAGCAGCCGGCGGAGCAAATCGGGGTCCGGGGCCCGCAGCCATTGCGGGTCCTGTGCCCCGCAGCGGGCCTGGGCGAGGAACGGGCCTTCGGAGTGGATGCCCGCGATGAGGCCCTCGTCCGCGAGTTGCCTCAGCACCCCGACTCCCCTCACGAGCTCCTGCCCTGACGCCGTGACGAGGCTGGCCAGCAGTGTGGTTGTTCCGTTGCGGTGCAGGAAGCTGACGGCGTCGCGGCACGCGTGGCTGTCGCCGGTGGGAAAGCCGCCGCCTGCCGCGCCGTGGCAGTGGAGGTCGACGAGTCCGGGAAGGATCGAGCTGCCCGGCGGAAGCTTGAGTTCCTCCGCAACGGGGAAGCGGGCCGCGTCGAAGCCGCTCCGGGGGCCGGCGTAGGCGATTCTTCCGTCTGCCACCGCGACCACGGAATCAGCCGTGGCAGCGCCGTCCGAGATCAGTGTCCCGGCCAGGATGTAGGCGGAGCCGACGACGGGTTCGTGGGTGTCCGGTCGGTGCGCGTCGGGCATTACATCTTGGCCAGTTTGGCGCGCACCATCATGAAGATCCCGTAACAAATGAGGCCAGCTCCGACCGCAGCCAGGATGTACATGCCGAACGGCTGGTCACGGAGGGCCCTGAGGCCGCCGTCGAGCCCGGTGGACTCCTCGGGGTGGGCTTTGATCGTGGCGACAATGACCAGCAGCCCCACGAGAAGCAGGACAATGCCTTTGGCGGCGTAGCCGACGACGCCGAGGACGGTCACCGCCGTCCGTGCCTTGTGCGAGGCGGGGAGGCGGAGGTGCTTGGCGAAGGACTGCCGGAAGCCGCGGATGGCGTAGACGATTCCGGCGACTGCGACGCCCGCGCCGACGGCGAGCAGGAGTGCGTAGCCTCCCGGGGCCTTCAGCACGGAGGCTGTGAGGTCGCTGGTGGAGCTGGTGTGGTCCTTGCCGGCGCCGCTGGCGAAGGAAAACAGGGTGAGGGCGAGTCCGGCGTAGACGACGGCTTGGAGGGCGGCCTTGGCCTTTTTCCCCAGTTTCTTTTTCGCCGGCAGGTGCTCGAAATCGAAGATGGCATCACTGGTTTGCCAGATCGCGAGGGCGACGCAGGCGGCGAAAGAGCTCCACAGCAGCAGTGGACCGGCCGGCTGGCTCCCAAGCTGCTCCACTGCACCACTGACGTCAGCCTCGCCTTCGCCGCCCATGGCGAGCCGGATCGCGACGAGTCCGATGAGGAAGTGCAGGATGCCGCTCACGGCAAAACCGGCGCGGGCCACCAGCTCCAGCGGGCGGGAATTGGTGATGTCTTCGGCCGCGTCGGCGGCGTCCTTCAGTTCTCTCTTGATGGCGGTCCCTCAACTGGCTCGGTGGTTCTGCCGGACGTGAGTTCCGCCCGGTTCATGCATCTTCGGTAATCGTGCCACGCGGAGGCCGCCGGGAACAGCACGGTCGAGTGACCGGCCTAGCGGCGCAGGTAGCTGAGGTCGAAGATGAGCCGGCCCGCCTCGTGCGCCTTGTTCTCGAAACTCGTCAGGATCCGGCCGTCGAACCGCGGGGCCCAGCCGCCTGTCTCATCGATGCCCTCGTTGGGTCCGGTGTGTTCCGTGCTCACGGGTGCGCGGCCCTCCTTGACGGGGGCCCCGCCCACGAGGGACTCGACGCCGGATTCCCACACTTGGGTGAGCGGGCTCTCCGCGCCGCTGCGCTCGCCGTCGTGCAGGTTCTCGAAGTCGGGGGAGCCGGCCATGACCTCGCGCACGTGGACGGCGTAGTTGGACCAGTCCGTCGCGATCCGCCAAAGGCCGCCAGGCTTGAGCGCCCGCGCGGCGAGCTCGGCGAACGCCGGCTGGATGAGGCGGCGCTTGTGGTGCCGGGACTTGTGCCACGGGTCCGGGAAGAAGACCCACAGTTCCGTGACGGAAGCCGCTGGCAGCATGGTGGCCAGCACCTCGGGGGCGTTCGCCTCCACAACGCGGACGTTGCTGAGGCCGCGGCTGTTGATTTTGATCAGCGTGTTGGCCAGTCCCGGCGTATAGACCTCCACGGCAAGGAAGTCCTTGTCCGGGTTCTCCTCGGCCGCGTGGCACACGGCATCGCCGAGCCCCGAGCCGATCTCCACGATCAGGGGGGCCTTGCGGCCGAATTCGGCTTCGGCGTCGAAGACGTAGTCCGGGTGTACGGAGGTGTTGGCGATGTGGCGGGGGACGTCGACGGCCCATCGGTCAGAATGTTCCTCCCACGCCACCTGCCGGCGCCCCTGCAGGCGGGTGCCGCGGCGCACAAAGCTGACCGGCCGGCCGCCATAGGTGCCGAAGGAGGCCTGGCTGCCGGGGGTCACCGGGCGCGGTGTCTGCGGCGACTCGGGGGATTCTGGGGATTCACTCATCCCTTCCAGAATAGTGGAGTTCCGGTGTAGGCCCGGGTCGGCAGGATTGGCCGGAAGCGCTCTGTTGACACCGCGGGCGGCACCGAGCCTGCCAGAATGGGGTCCGTGACTGTACCGAAAAGCCCCCAGGACTCCACCGTCAGCGGCCTCAAGACCGGGGACCGTCGGGTCTTGCTGGTGGACGCCGAGATCGACGACGTACCCGCGGCGGACCCCACCCGGGTCGGCAGCCGCCGCACCCTGGCCTACCTGGGCGTGTGCCTGGTCCTGATCGGCCTGAACCTCCGTACTGTCTTCTCCAGCTTCGCCGCGGTACTGCCGGAAGTGACGGCCGACGCCGGGCTGCCGGGCTGGGCCGTCGTCGTCCTGACCACCGTGCCCGTGACGCTGCTGGGGGTCTTCGCCCCGCTGGCTCCCGTTCTGGCCCGCCGCTTCGGGGCCGAGCGGGTGCTGCTGGGCGCCATGGCGGTGCTCACCGCCGGGCTGCTGCTGCGGCCCCTGGAGGCCGGAGCCGCCGGGCACCTTCCCGCTCTGCTGGCCGGGACGGCGGCCTGCGGCGCCGCAATCTCGCTGTGCAACGTGCTGCTGCCCGGCCTGGTGAAGCGTGACTTCCCGCACCGGCTCGGGCTGATGGGCGGCCTCTACACCACGGCGATCTGCGCCTCAGCGGCCCTTGGCGCCGGTTTCACCTACCCCGTCTTCAGCGCGACGGGGGAGTGGACCGCAGCGCTGTGGTTCTGGGCGCTGCCCGCCGGCGTCGTACTTCTGCTGTTCCTGCCGCTGGCCATCAGGCAGCGCCACGGCCGGCACCAGAGCGCGCACGGCGGCGTGAATGTGTGGCGCTCGGCGGTCGCGTGGCAGGTGACCATCTTTATGGTGCTGCAGGCGATGATGTCCTTCAGCGTTTTCGCCTGGCTGGCTCCGATCCTGCGCGAACGCGGGGTGGACGGCGGCACGGCCGGAGTGATCGTCTCCGTCTCGATCGTGCTGCAGATGCTGGGGTCCTTGTTCGCCCCGGCGCTTGCCACCCGGTTCCGGGACCAGCGCGCGATCAACACCGTGGTGGCGCTCATGACCGGTGGCGGCTTCGCACTGAGCATCTTCGGCCCGCTCGAGTTGATCTGGTTGTGGACCGGGCTGCTGGGATTGGGTCAAGGCAGCCTGACCGCCGTCGCGCTCACCATGATCATGGTCCGCACCCGTGACGGCCACACCGCGGCGCACCTGTCAGGCATGATGCAGGGAGTGGGCTATGGGGTGGGCTCCACCGGCACCCTGATGGTCGGCCAACTGCACCAGGCGACGGGGTCCTTCGCGGCGGCGGGTGTGCTGTTCCTCGCCGTCGGATCGCTGGCCGCCGTGTTTGGCTACCGGGCCGGTCGGAGCCGCTTCATCGGCGGTTGACGAGATTAGTGGGGCAACGGCTCAGGAACGCCGGCGCTGGAGGTATTGCTCGACGAGGTAGTCCGCGATGGCCAGGCACGAGGTGGCCGCGGGCGACGGGGCATTCCGCAGCAGCGTCACCGGCCCCACCTGGTCCACGGCGAAGTCGTCCAGCAGCGCCCCGTCGCGCCCCCAGGCCTGGGCCCGCACCCCGGAAGCCGTTTTCGCCGTCAGATCCGACATGGTGAGTTCCGGAATGAACCGCCGCGCCTTGCGGTAGTAGAGCGACTTCACGAGGGAGGCGCTGATCTCATCCACACCCATCCGCCAGTGTTTTTTCGCCAGCGGACCTGCCCCCGGCCACCGCAGGGATTCCCAGGTGTCCTTCGCCGAGGCGGAGAGCCAGCCGTAGCCCTCCCGGGCGAGCGCCGGGACGGCGTTGGGACCCACATGCACGCCGTCGTACACGCCGCGGGTGAAGTGCACGCCGAGGAAGGGGAACCGCGGGTCGGGCACCGGGTAGATCATCCCCTGCACCAGGTGGTTCCGTTCCGGGTTGAGCGACCAGTATTCGCCCCGGAAGGGGAGGATTTTCGGCGAGGGGTCGGCGCCCACCAGGCGGGCAACGACGTCGGACTGCAGGCCGGCGCAGGCGATCACACGGTCGAAGCGGTGCTCCGAGCCGGGTGTGCTGACCCGCACGGTGGCGCCCTCGACCTCCATTGTCACCACTTCCCGTCCGAGCAGAACGGTGCCGCCGGCCGTGCGGACGTCCTGCGCCATCGCCTCGGTAATCGCCGCGAAATCGACGACGGCGGTGTGCGGCGAATGGACCGCGGCCACGCCGGCGACGTGCGGTTCGAGCTCGTGCAGCCGCGCGACGTCGTTGATCCGGGCGAGGCCAGGCACACCGTTCGCCCGGGACCGCTTTTCGATTTCGGCCAGGGCAGGAAGCTCGGACGCGTCGACGGCCACCACCAGCTTGCCGACTTCCCGGTAGGGGAGATTCTTCTGCAGGCAGTAGTCCCGCAGGGCGGTCCGTCCCGCGGTGCACAACTGAGCTTTCAGCGATCCCGCAGCGTAGTAGAGGCCGGCGTGCACGACGCCCGAGTTGTGGCCGGTCTGGTGCGAGGCCAGCCGGTCCTCCTTCTCGAAGACGGTGACCTCGCCCAGGCCGCGCTGCACAATGGCGCGTGCCAGCGCGATGCCCACGATCCCGCCACCAATGATTCCAATGCGTTCACTCACGTCAGGGGGTCCTTTTCGCCGCGGTCTTCCCGCGAGTATAGAACCCCGCCGATGCCCGGGGGCTGCGTCCCGCCGCCTGCTGTGGCATGCTTCCCCTTTAGCCAACATCCCGGATCCGCCAGGAACCGCCGCCCGGTCCCTGCTATCGACGTCGGTGGGGTCTCGCGGTCCGTCCATCACTATCGATCAGGCCGCCACTTGCCCCGCACCGCCCCCGCTCCGAGCCTGGAATCAGCCGGCATCTTCCACCGGGATTACCTGCTGGTCACCCTGGGCGCCTGTGCTCTCGTGTTCCTGGTCGCCTTCGAATCGCTCGCGGTCACCACCATCATGCCGCTGGTCAGCCGCGAGTTGGAGGGGGCATCCCTCTACGCCCTGGCGTTCGCCGGACCGCTCGCCACGGGCGTCATCGGGATGGTGGCCGCCGGCAACTGGTCCGACCGGCGCGGCCCCGTGGGGCCGCTGTATGCATCCGTGGCCATGTTTGTGCTGGGCCTGCTCATCGCCGGGACGTCCGTGACCATGCCCGCTCTCGTGGCCGGCCGGCTGGTCCAGGGCCTGGGCGGCGGCGCCATGACAGTGGCACTGTACGTGGTGATCGCCCGGGTCTATCCGCCCGCGCTGCATCCGAAGATCTTCGCCGCGTTTTCCGCAGCCTGGGTGATTCCCTCGCTGGTGGGCCCCTTCGCTGCCGGCATTGTGGCGCAGCTGGCCAGCTGGCACTGGGTGTTCCTTGGGGTGGTGGGGCTGGTGGTGCCGGCCCTGCTGATGATCGTGCCGGCCCTGCGCGGGTTGCGCGGCACGCCCGACGGCGGAACCCCGGCTGGTGCCGCACCGGGGGACATGCCCACTCCTGCTCCGCGGAAGTCCGCGGGCTCCGGCAGGCTGGCGTGGGCCGCCCTCGCGGCGCTCGCCGTGCTCGGCCTCAACCTGTCCTCCCGGCTACCGGTGGCCGGCGGAATGGTGGCCGTGGCGGCGGTCGTTATAGCCCTCATCGCCGTCCGCCCGCTGGTGCCGCGGGGAACCCTGACCGCCCGCCGCGGCCTCCCGAGCGTCATTCTCACCCGCGGGCTGGCCTCGGCCGCCTTCTTCGGCGCCGAGGTCTACCTCCCGTACCTGCTGGTGGAGCGCTACGTTTTCTCACCCACTCTCGCCGGGCTGACCCTGACCGGCGGCGCCGTCGCCTGGGCCGTGGGCTCCGCGGTCCAGGGCCGGCTCGGGTCGCGCCTGGATCACCGCCGAGCGGTTCAAATCGGTGCGGCCCTCGTGCTCGGCGCCGTCGCCCTGGTGCTGGTGACCACGGTCCTCAGCTGGCCGGCCGCCGTCGTAATCACCGCATGGGTGTTCGCCGGCGGCGGCATGGGGCTGATGTATGCGCGGCTGAGCGTGATGACCCTGGCCCTGTCCAGCAAGGAAGACGAGGGCTTCAACAGTTCGGCGATGTCCATTTCCGACTCGCTCGGCGGGGCGCTGTCCCTCGCCACAACGGGCATCATTTTTGCCGCGTTCCCGACGACTGCGGCGTCCTTCGGCGGGGTCTTCGCCCTGACTACGGTGATCGGCGTCGCGGCGGTTGTGGTCGCCCCGCGGGTGGCCGGACGCCCGTCGGGCCGGTCCGCCGCCGCTGCCGCCCGATAAGACAAACGAGCTCCGGCCGGTGGATCCGGACGGAGCTCGTTTGTACAGGACACCCTCCCGGGTTTCCGGGAGACGGGAGGTGCCTAGCCCGCTGCCGGTACCTCCTCGGCGCGGCGGACGGCCTTCCATTCCGCAATCCGGGCCTGCTGCAGCGGCGACTGGCGGTTGAAGTACCAGGCGCCGCCGAGGAACAGGAACCAGGCCGGGGTCACCAGCAGGGCCAGCCGCGTGTCGTCGGCCTGGCCGAGTGCCACCAGCATGAAGCCAAAGAAGGCGAGCACGACGTAGGGCATGAAGCCTGAGCCCGGCATCTTGAACTTCGACGCGGCGTGCAGGGCGGGCCTGCGGCGGCGGAACACGATGTAGCTGATGAGGATCATCGACCAGACGAACATGGTCAGCACGGACGCCACTGAGGTGACGATGGTGAAGGCGCCGATGACGGAGTCGCCGGCGTAGAGCAGGACCAGCCCGGCCAGCAGGAAGATGCAGGAGAACAGCAGCGCGTTCTGCGGGACCTTGCGGGGGCTCAGCTTCCCGAAGGCCTTCGGGGCGTTGCCGTCCTGGGCGAGGCCGTAGACCATGCGGGAGGTGGAGTAAATGCCGGAGTTGGCACTGGAGGCGGCGGAGGTCAGCACCACCAGGTTGATGACCACCGCGGCGATGCCCAGCCCGGCGAGTGTGAACATGCCGATGAACGGGCTGCTGGTCGGGTCGATGCTGTGCCAGGGGTTGACGGCCATGATGACCACCAGGGCGCCAACGTAGAAGAGCAGGACGCGGACGGGGATGGAGTTGATGGCGCGTGGCAGGTTCTTCTCGGGATCCTTCGTTTCAGCGGCTGCCGTGCCGACAAGCTCGATGCCGGCGAAAGCGAAGATGGCGATCTGGAAGCCGAGGACGAAGCCAAACATGCCGTGCGGGAACATGCCGCCGTCGTTCCAGAGGTTGGACAGGCTGGCCACCGCACCGTTGGGGGAGGTGAAGTGGGTGGCGATCATGACGATGCCGGTGATGATGAGGGCGAGGATGGCCACCACCTTGATGATGGCGAACCAGAATTCCGCTTCGCCGAACGCCTTGACGCTGGGGAGGTTCAGCACAATCAGCACCACCGGCGTGATCAGGGCCGGGACCCACAGCGGTGTGCCGGGTGCCAGCTTGTCCACGTATCCGGCGATCGCGACGATGTCGGCCACACCGGTCACCACCCAGAAGAACCAGTAGGACCAGCCCGTGAAGAAGCCGGCCCAGGGGCCCAGGAGGTCGCCGGCGAAGTCGCTGAAGGACTTGTAGTTCAGGTTGGAGAGCAGGATCTCGCCCATGGCCCTCATGACGAAGAACAGCATGGAGCCGATGATCATGTAGACGAAAATGACGGACGGCCCGGCCAGGGAAATGGTTTTGCCGGAACCCATGAACAGGCCGGTTCCGATGGCGCCGCCGATGGCCAGCAGCTGGATGTGGCGGTTGCCGAGGGCGCGGGCGAGATGCGGTTCCTGCCCGTGGCTGCTGGGGGACTCTGGTGCAAGGGTCGGGGCAGCCGTGGTGGTGCGTTCAGACATGAGGCTTCTTCCTTGTTACAGGCGGGCCATGGCGGAGGGCATTCCGCGGGAGGCCCGCACGGGTCCATCGGGAGTGTGATGGAGGTAACACTTTGTCGTGTGGATTAAGCGTAGGGGCGGGTTTCGGGGGCCGCCGCGGCGCTGCAGCACGCCGGGCCGGCGCCGTCGGGGGTCGTCCGGAGGCTCGCCGGGGGTGCTGAAGGAGGGTCGTGCCAGGCAGGAGGAAGGCCCGCTCCGCCGCGACGACGGGAATTTTCGCCACCGGTCCCGGCCGGCCGCTGCCAGCCCTGCCCGGGCCGCGCGATTGCCCGCCCCGCAGCCTCACGGTCGACATTTGTCGAGAAATCTTGCCTCAGCTGTCGCCCCGTGTCCCCTGTCACCTCTGGGGGTGCCCGGCCCGGAAACTCTCGAGGTCGCCGCTAAGGTGCGGGATCGCCGGGGGTTTCTTCGGGCTGCCGGCCCGCTGCCGGCGCCGGACTCAGTGCGCGGTGAGGCGGGTGGCGCGCAGCACGGCGTCCGTCAGGGCGGCGGCCTCGCCGTCGGGCCCGGTGGCGCTCCGGTGCCGGGTGTCGACGACGTCGAGCCGCCACTCAGGCTCCTCAATGCCCAGCTCGGCGGCCAGCTGTTCGGCCGTGTAGAACCTCTCCGCCGCGTGATTGTGATGCTGGCCCCACGGCGGCAGCCCGTCGGGGTGGTGGCCGACAATCAGCAGCGTTCCTCCGGTCCGCACCGCTGCGGCCGCCAACTGCAGGGCCTGCTGCCATGGCATCACGGTGGAATGCAGGAACTGGGCCGTGACCAGATCGAAGAGTTCCCCGGGCACCCAGGTGGCGAGATCCTGCCGCACCCACGTGATGTTCCCGCCCTGGCCCCGTTCCTGTGCGTGCGCTTCGGCCCGTTCCAATGCGACGGCGGAGACGTCGACGGCGGTCACTTTCCAGCCGCGGCTGGCGAGCCAGATGGCGTCCGCGCCCTCGCCGCAGCCCAGGTCCAGGGCCGTCCCGGGAGGCAGGGGGGCGGCCTCGGCGATCAGCTGCGGATTCGGCTCGCCGCTCCAGACCCTGGCCCGGCTGCGGTACTTTTCGTCCCAGATGTGGGCTGCGCTGGCGTTGCTGTTGGGCTCGGGGTGGTCGTGCGCTGTCATCGTTGTCCTCGCCGGTCGTGGGGTCCTCTCCCACATCATGGCAGGGGAAGGCAGCCGGGGACACAGGTGGATTGAGTCGGCGGAAATTTGACACACGAAGATCACGGCACGGAAACGCCCCCGAAACCTCGGTGGTGGAGTCTGGATCCGGAGAGCGGAATGACACTGGGGTGAATCCGGATCCGGGGAAGGATCAGGCCATGACTGCAGAAGATGCGCGGCAGGTTCAATCGTGTGAGGAGCTGTCGGTGGGGGATCAGATCGAGGCATGGCATAACGGCAAACTCTTCCACCGGGGCGAGGTGATCCGGACCGTCGCGGCCACGGACCTGTTCTGGATCCTGGATGACCGGACCGGAACCCGGCGGCTGATCGACACCCAGGCGCTGCTCATCCTGCGCGCGGAGGCCCCGAGCGGTTCGGCAGCGACGCACGGTTCGGCGCCGCTGGCTGCGGAGCCCGGGCGGCCGGCGTCGCACGTCCCGCTGTTCCAGGCACCCAGCCTGGTGCGCTGACGGGAGACCTGGCCACGGTAGCGAATCCGGCGGGGCCCGGCGCCGTGATCATCCCGGCAACGAAGCAACCACGCTGCCGGCGGCCGTCCGTGCTCCCGTCTGCAAAGTTTCTTCCTTAGCCCGTGCCATTTCCTTGCATTGGGTTTGTCCAGCACGCAATACTTGGCCAGACTGTTGCATGCCGCCCAACTTACGAAGGCTGGACCCATGGTTAGACGACTCATTTCCGGTGCGGCTGGCCAAGCTCTCACAGTTGGACTTGTCTCCTTCGTCCTGGCGCTGATAGGAATCGGCGGCTCTGACATCGGGGGTGATGAGGCTGTCAGTTGGTGGTCCTCTCAGCTGGAATGGACGTCACTGGCCCGGGTCCTGGGCCATCAGGACATGAACTTCGGTCCGTACTATGCGTTTCAACATGTGTGGACGCTGGTCTCGACCGATGTCTGGTGGATGCGCCTGCCTTCGGCGACCGGTGCCGCGGTGGCTGCCGCGGGGACGGCCGGGCTGGCCCGCTATCTCTTCAACGCCAAGGCTGGATGGCTGGCGGGGTTGCTTCTGGTCGTCTCCCTTTCCTGGGTTGCTTTCGCCCAGGAAATCCGTCCGTATTCGTGGGCCTTGGCGCTCGCCACGCTTGCTACCTGGGCTTTTGTGAGGCTCTGTGACCGGCCGGCCGGCCGGCTGACGGCTGTCTACCTCCTCCTCATGTTGTTGCTCCCGCTGGCGCACCTTTTTGCCGGCATGGTCGCAGGAGTCCATCTGCTCTACGCGCTCTCGCGCAGGGAATTCCGGTTGGCCGGCCTGGCGGCACTGGGCGTCCTGCCGAGCCTTGCTGTTGCAGTCATCGTTTCCGCACAGGTCAAGCAGGTTGCACAACTGGGCGTGCCGACGCCGCTGGCCGCTGTCCGCGAGTGGGTCGGACTGAACAGCGCGTGGTGGTATGTGCCGGTGGCACTACTTGCCGCGGCGTCGCTACTCCTGCATCGCCGACTGTCTGTTGGAACGGGGCGCAGCCGGGCTGATGTCATCCTTTTCGCAAGCTGGTGGATATTGCCGCCCTTGCTCCTGTGGGTCGCGACGGCGCTAATCACCCCTGTCTATGCGGCGCGTTACCTGCTGTGGACCTTGCCGGCCATCGTCATCCCGGCAGCAGGCCTATTGTCCGGGCTTATGGTCCGCGCGACGGGCCGCGTGGCCGTGGCGGTCGTGGTGTCCGGGCTGATTGTTGCCATGATTCCGGCTCAGGTCCAAGTGCGCAGTGGGTCCGGCCATTTCTGGGAACCTCAGTCGCTGGCAAACACCATCAAGTCAATGCGCGGTCCTTCCGACGCTTTGGTGGCACCTGACTACGGCGTGCGCTTCCCGGTTATGTACTATCTCCAGGACGTGGGCCTCCCTGAGCCTCTGGTGACGGTCCCGGCGCAGGAGGTCGGTACCTTCGATCCGAAAGTTGTCGCTGTCCAGAACGAGCCAGCACAGCTTGCTTCGTTTTCCCGGGTGTGGCTCCTGTCCAGGCCCGGGGAAATCCACAGGCTGCCTTCCGGTTTCTGCGCACAGGAATCGTGGACGTCTCGGTTCAACGTTGCAGCGCTCACCCTCGCTAACCGCTGCTGAAACTGCCGTCTGCCGGCTCAATCCCGCGCTACCCCCGCGCCGCTTCGCTGCACCTCCGGCTATCGCGGTAACGAACCCGGCGGGGGTCAGTGCCGCCGGGTCTTCTCCCCGGAAATCGGTGGGCACAGACCCGCATCCCGCCGTCCTCATCCCGAACCCTCCCGTCCAGGCTCCTGCGGCCAGGCTCCTCCGGGGCGGATCGGCGGTCCGTAGGACTCCGGCCCGGAGCCGTCGACGGGCGCGCAGGGGTGTGTACCGGGCCCCGGCCCCGCCGGATGATAGACTAAGGGAACTTGATGTGCAGTGATGCCCACTTTGGTCTTGAATGATCGGTCCGGTTCATCAACCGGTTCCCCTGCTGGATTCCTTCCGGATTCCGTTCAGGGAGTGGGATTTTTTCATGTGAGAGGCACATCCTGCGTCGATGAACGCGTTCTATTTGGTCCTGGCCGCCGGCTATTCCAGCAGCTGGCCGGTTGATCACCTGACTTTTCTTCGGCGAACCCCTGAGCCAACCGGCGCCGGGGGCCGATATCCGCACGGATACCGCCTGAAAGACCTTGAAACTTATGACTACTTTTGCTGCCCTTGGCACGCCCAAGGCCCTCGCTGACACCCTCACCGCACAGGGGATCGTGGAACCGTTCCCCATCCAGGTCAAGACCCTGCCTGACACCCTGGCCGGACGCGACGTCCTGGGCCGCGGCCGCACCGGCTCCGGCAAGACCATTGCCTTCGCCATCCCGCTTGTAGCACGACTCGCTGAGCGGGAAGCCAAGCATTTCCGCAAGCCCGGCCGCCCGATGGGCCTGGTCCTCGCGCCGACCCGTGAGCTGGCCACCCAGCTGAACGCGACCATCGAGCCGATGGCCACGGCCATGGGCCTGAACACGACCGTGATCTATGGCGGCATTTCCCAGGCCCGCCAGGAAAAGGCGCTGCGCGCCGGCGTCGACATCGTCATCGCCTGCCCGGGCCGCCTTGAGGACCTGATCCGCCAGCGCGTCCTGACCCTCGAAGGTGTCGAGATCACCGTCCTGGACGAGGCCGACCACATGGCCGACCTCGGCTTCCTCCCCGTGGTCAAGAAGCTCATGGACATGACCCCCAGCCAGGGCCAGCGCATGCTGTTCTCCGCCACCCTGGACAACGGCGTGGACAAGATCGTCCAGCGTTACCTGTCCAACCCGCTGACCCACGCTGTGGACGAATCACAGGCCGCGGTCACCACGATGGAGCACCACGTGCTCGTCGTCAACGACCAGACCGTCAAGAAGCAGCTGATCGTTGAGCTCGCTTCGGGTGCCGGCCGCCGGGTGCTCTTCCTGCGCACCAAGCACCACGCCCGCAAGCTTGCCAAGACCCTGACGGACGCCGGCATCCCCGCCGTCGACCTTCACGGCAACCTCTCGCAGAACGCCCGTGACCGCAACCTGGCCGAGTTCTCCTCCGGCGAGGTCCGCGTCCTGGTCGCGACCGACGTCGCCGCCCGCGGCGTCCACGTCGACGACGTCGAGCTGGTCATCCACGTGGATCCGCCCACGGAGCACAAGGCTTACCTGCACCGCTCGGGCCGCACCGCCCGCGCCGGTTCCGACGGCACCGTGGTCACGCTGACCCTGCCGGAGCAGCAGTCCGACGTCAAGAAGCTCATGAAGGCTGCCGGCGTCGACGTCAACTTCGAGCGCGTCACTGCCAACTCACCGCTGGTTGCCAAACTGGTGGGCGAAATGGCCGACAAGATCGATCCGCGCACCCGCGCCGCACTGCTGGCCGCCAAGTCCAACCAGGGCGGCGGCAGCTCCACCGGTGCCAACGCCGAGCGCAAGCGCGCCCGCCGCACCACCCAGGCTGCACCCACCGCGGGTGGCCGGGGCGGCCGTGGCGGACGTGGACGCGTCGGAGCTGAAGCTCCCCGCACCGATCTTCCCCGCGCCGAGCGCCGTGCTGTGGCCTACGAAGGCCAGGCGGCCGCGCGCAACGCCGCAGACCGCGTCATCGAGCGCAACGAGGACCGGCAGGATGCCGAGCGCGCCGAGCGCCGCAGCGTCCGCGCACGCTCAACCTCGTATGGCACTCACCGCAACGATGTTCCGGCTGCAGGCGGCCGCGCCTCGGCCGGCCGTGGTTCAGACGGACGCGCCTCAGAAGGGCGCAGCGACGCCCGGGGCGCTTCGGCTCCCCGCAGCGGCGCACCCCGCACCGGTGGCGCACCCCGTACGGGTGGCGCAACCGGTGGCCAGCGCGGCGGTCGCCCGGCAACGGGCCAGCGTGCAGCTGCCGGTGCCAAGACCGGCGGCGCCAAGACCGGCGCGAACTCGGCGGTGTGGTCCTCCAACACCGGCGGCACCTCGGGCGGATCCTACGCAGGCGGCGGCAATGGCCGCTCCAGCGAAGGCCGGCCGGCACGCAGTGGCGGCCCCCGCCGCGCGTCCGCACCGGCGTCGAACGAACGCCGCAGCCGCTAAGCCTTCGGGTTCTCGCTACGCAAAATAGCTCGCGCTACGCGAAGGGCCGGTCGCTACGGGTATACCCGCAGCGACCGGCCTTGGGCGCAGCGTAAGGCAGGAAGCGCAGCGCGAATCGCAAACTGCAGCGCAAAGCAGGAAGCGCAGCGCGAATCGCAAACCGCAGCGCCGGTTACCAGCCGCGGGCGCGCCACTCCTCAAGGTGCGGGCGTTCCGCGCCAAGGGTGGTCGGCTTCCCGTGGCCCGGGTGCACCACGGTGTCGTCCGGATATACCTCGAACAGCCGCTCGCTGACATCGCTGAGCAGCTGGGCGAACCGTTCGGGATCCTTCTGGGTGTTGCCCACGCCGCCGGGGAACAGCGAGTCCCCCGAGAAGATGTGCGCCGGGCCTTCAGGGTCCTGGTACACCAGCGCGATCGAGCCGGGGGTATGGCCGCGCAGGTGTACCGCCGTCACATCGAAGCCGTCGAAGTTGCCGACGTCCCCGTGATCCAGCAGCAAATCCACCGGCACGGGCAGCTCGGGGGCGTCATCCGTCCCGGCTGCCGTCTGCACCCCGGTGGCCGCCACCAGGGCCGGCAGCGCACGGACGTGGTCCCAGTGCTGGTGGGTGGTGGCAACCAGCGCCAGCTTCGGCGTCGCGGAGGTATCCGCGGCGGCGTCGGCAAGCAGCCCCTGGATGGCGGCCAGATCATCGGCCGCATCGATCAGGAGCTGCGCGCCGGAGGCCTTGGCCGTGAGCAGATACACGTTGTTGTCCATCTCGCTGACCGAAATCCGGCGGATGGTGATGTCACGTAACGAGTGAATGAGCGAGTCCATGGGCTTCAGTCTACGGATCCGCTATTCACGGCCCTGGGACACCCAGTTGGGGTTGGCAGAGCGGGAGCCGACTACCGCGTCCGCAGCGGCGTTGAGTTTCGACAGTTGCGCTGCGGTGAAGTCGAGTGCCAGCGCGCCAAGGTTTTCGTCGATCCGGTCCGCACGGCGGGTGCCGGGGATGGGGACCACGGGCAGTCCCAGCTTGCGGCCCTGCGCGAACAGCCAGGCCAGAGCCACCTGGGCAGGAGTTGCAGCCTGCCCGGCAGTAGACAGTTCAGCCGCGACTCCCTGCACAGCGGCGACCACGCCCTGGTTGGCGTCCATCGCCGCCTCGGCGAAACGCGGGATGTTGCGGCGGAAGTCGTTGCTGCCCAGCGTCGACGCGTCCACGGTGCCGGTGAGGAATCCCCGGCCCAGCGGCGAATACGGCACAAATCCCACCCCGAGCTCGGCCGCGGCTGGAACAACGTTGCGTTCCACATCGCGGCTCCAGATGGACCACTCGCTCTGGACTGCGGCGATCGGGTGGATGCTGCTGGCTTCACGCAGCTCCTCGGCCGTCACCTCAGACAGGCCAAGGTGCCGCACCTTGCCGGCCTGCACAAGCTCTGCCATGGCCTCCACGGTTTCCAGTATCGGAACGCGGAGGTCACGGCGGTGCATGTAGTACAGGTCGATGGTGTCGGTGCCCAGCCGCTGCAGGCTGCGGTCCACGGCCTGCCGCACATAAGCGGCGTCGCCGCGGATATCGGAGTAGCCGCTGGCCGGGCTGCCCACGAGCCCGAACTTGGTGGCCAGCTGCACTTCGCCGCGGCGTTCCTTGAGCAGCTGGGCAATCAATTCCTCGTTGCTGCCCCCGCCGTAGATGTCCGCCGTGTCGATGAAGCTGACGCCGGCATCCACCGCGTGGTGCAGCGTCCGCAGGGCCTCGGCCGGATCCACTTCCCCGTATACCGGGGTCAGGGCCATGCCGCCGAACCCCAGGGGGCTGACCGCGAGGCCGTCGCCGAGTTGGACTGTTGCTGCCGTCATCTGGGTCTCCATTCGTTGTTTCCTACCCGCAACCCGTGTCCGCTCCGGTGTATTCCAACGCTCCCGCCCAGTTGCTGCCAGCGGACAGGCCTGAGCCACGGCGTGTCGCCCCGGATTACCCCTCGGGGCACGCATTAACTGGGCGGGAGCGTCCGGGATGCCGCGGGTTCACCGGCCGGCAGCAGCTTTAGCCCGGCCGCGCAGCCCACAATGCCGGCGATCAACAGCAGTTTCAGGGGGCTGGCAGGTTCGACGCCGGTCGCCATCGCCCAGCCGACCGTCAGAGCCGCGCCGATCCCCACCCAGACGGCGTAGGCGGTGCCGAGCGGAATGCTCTTCACGGCCAGGCCCAGCCCCACCATGCTCAGGGACGCGGTCAGCGCGAACACGAGCGTGGGCAGCGGCCGGGTGAAGCCATCGGACAGCCCCAGGGCCGTGGCCCAGACCGCCTCCAGCACGGCGGAGACAAGCAGGATGAGCCATGCCAGCGTGGTTGCGGGCGCCTTCGCTGCTAATTTTGGCGTGCGGTTCGCTGCCATGCTCATGCCACCAGCTTCAGGCCGGCCACACAGGCCACGATCCCGCCAAGCAGCAGGATCCGTCCGGCGGTCGCGGGCTCAACCTTGGTGATCATGGCGTAGGCGGAGGTCAGCACCACGCCCACGCCCACCCAGACGGCGTAGGCGGTACCGGTCGGGATGGACTGCATGGCGACAGCGAGGCCGCCCGTACTCGCCAGTACGGAGACGAGGAAGACGGCTGCCGGCGCAATCCGGCGGCGGCCCGTGGCCTGCGAGGTCCGGTGCAGGGCGGCGGCCCACACGGCCTCCAGCGACCCGGACACGATGAGAATTAACCACGACATGACTGCTCCTGTGGCCAGTCTTGTCGCGTGCCGGGTACTGAACCGTCGTCCGGAGGCCGCGAAGAAGGCGGCCTTCATCCCAGCCTAGCAACGCCCCCGCAGGGAGGCGAACCTCCGCCGTGGGGTAGGCGGCGCACCACCCACCCGCCGCCTACCCACCATCGACTGCTCCGTAACGGCCGTTTTGAGGGTTCATAAGGGCAGTTACGGAGCAGTCGATGAGGGTTCGGCGGGGTCAGAGCGCCTCAGCCCCGCTCCAGATCCGGAACTTCCGGCCCACGGGAAACACGCTGCAGCCCTCCTCGGCGGCAGCGAGGTCTCCTGCGGCGATGTCCGGCGCCGCTGAAACGATGGCGCGGCCGTCGGCGTTAACCAGCGTGGCCCGGTCCCCGATCCGGCGCAGGGTCGGCAGGGCACCGCGCTCCAGCCGTTGCACGGTGACGTCCATCCCCACAATCCCGGAAACGGGGCCGTCCGCGCGGCAGAAGACCGGGTGCGTGAAGGTCAGGACGTATTCGTCGGTGCACAGGAAATCCACATACGGCCCGGTCACGTGGGCCTGTCCGGTGTCCACCGGGACGCGGAACCACTCGGATTTCACGTAGCGGCTGATGGAGTTGGGGCTGAAGTTCGCGAGGGCGTCCACATGCTCCAGCTCCTCACCCTGCCACCAAGCGATGTAGCTGCGTTCCGGCCTGAGCAGCCCGGCGTTGGCAAGGAAGCCTGCGCCGGCTATGTATCCGCCGGGAGTCCGGACCAGTTCTTCGACCGCCGGCCGGATGAGCTTGTCCACGGCGGTGCCGGTGACCTTGGTGGAGAGGGCCGCCAGGGCGGTGCCCGTTTCCGCCGCCCACGCCGCGAGCCTGTGCTCGATGCCGGTGATAGCGGCGTCGAGGTCCGCGGCTGCTTGCACGGTGGAGGTGTCCGGGGAAGCGGTGGCTTTAATCATCGGGGTCGCTGCCTTAGCTCGAAGGAACAGGGAATACTCAGTAGAGCTTGGACTGCTCGTTCAGCAGCCAGTCCGTCGTGGCGGCGACCAGCGCCTTCACTGCCGCTTCGGCGGCGGCCGGTTGGTGGGCCTCGACGGCGGCCGCGACGTCCTCGAGGAGTCCGGCGGTCGTCAGCCGGTAGCCGGAGTCGGCGCAGGGCAGCAGGGTGAGGGTGCCGAGGTCTGCCTGCAGGCGGATCAGCTCCCGCGCCAGCCGGGCCGAGCGGGCGATGGCGGCCACCTCAAGCAGGAACTCGGAGAGGGCCAGCCGCCAGTGCAACGGGTCCGCTTCCGCCGTCAGGATGAAGGACCGCAAGGTGGCCATGTCCGCGGCATCTGACCGCCGGGCCGCGACGCTGGCGCAGGCCGCGGCGATGGTCTGGTAGTGCAGCCCCAGGTCGCTGATCTGGAGCCTGGTCAGCTCCCGCAGCTGGTCCAGGGCGCGTTCCCGGGACGGCAGGACGTCGTCGGCGATGAAGCTGCCGCCGCTGCGGCCCCGGGCCGTGCGGATGATGCCCGACGTCCGCAGCTGCGACAGGGCCTCGCGGGCCGTCACCGCGGAGACGCCCAGCGCGGCGGCGAGCTCCGTCTCGTTGGGCAGCCGCTGCCCGCTCGTGAGCAGCCCGGTTTCCACTGCCTGTTCGATCCGGCCGCACACCTCGTCCACCAGGCCGCGGGACTTGATCGGCGTGAACACGGCCGCCAGGCTCCGGGAGGCGCCCTGCGGTGTCAGCAGCATCGGGCCTCCTGTCACTTTCCGGTGTCGATCCAGCATCCGGGGGAGGGCGCGGAGGGCTGCCCGCGCCCGGTAGCAGCCATCCTAATCCGGGCTTCTGCAGGGGTCTATACACAAAACCTATGGAGTAATAGTATTTGGCCCAGCAGCCTGTTGTGGCGCGGATCACACCCTGCTGTGTCGCATCTAAGACGATCCGGCAACGGAGTTAGGCGCACCCATGACCGAGACGCTCGCGGCCGGCCGGCCGACGGAAAAGGACGCGGTTCCGGCGATCCGCCTGCGCAAACTCACCAAGGTCTTCGGGGACACCGTCGCCGTCAACGCCGTGGACCTCGACATCCGCCAGGGCGAATTCTTCTCCATGCTTGGCCCGTCAGGATCCGGGAAAACCACGGTCCTGCGCCTGATCGCGGGCTTCGAGCTGCCCACCTCGGGAAGCGTCGAACTGGAGGGCAAGGACGTCACCGGCATGGCGCCGTTCGAACGTGACCTCAACACCGTCTTCCAGGACTATGCACTGTTCCCGCACATGTCCCTCATCGACAACGTTGCGTACGGGCTACGCGTGCGGGGGATGCCCCGGAAGGAACGCCACGAGCGGGCCCGCGAAGCACTGGAACGCGTGCAGCTGGGAAAGTTTGTCGGCCGCAAACCGGCCCAGCTCTCCGGCGGCCAGCGCCAGCGGGTGGCCCTGGCCCGGGCGCTGGTGGTGCAGCCCAAGGTCCTGCTGCTGGACGAGCCACTCGGCGCGCTGGACCTCAAGCTCCGGCAGCAGATGCAGGTGGAACTGAAGGAACTGCAGCGCTCGCTCGGCATCACCTTCATCTTCGTCACCCACGACCAGGAGGAAGCCCTGACCATGAGCGACCGGATCGGCGTGTTCAACAACGGCAGCCTGGAACAGATCGGCACCGCGCACGAGATCTACGAGCGCCCCGGCGGCGCGTTTGTGGCCAACTTCGTCGGGACCTCCAACATCTTCGACGCCGTCCACACCCAGAAGCTCTACGGCCGCGCGGAGCAGGTCTGCATCCGGCCCGAACGGCTGCGCCTGTCCTGGACGGCGGCCCCGGAACCGCGCGCCGGCGTCACCTCCTGCCCCGGAACCGTCACCTCGCTCGTCTACGTGGGGCACGCCACCCAGGTGCGGGTACAGCTCGACGACGGTCCCGCCGTCGTCGTCCTGGCGCCGGAGTCGCTTCCCGGCGGCGACGCGGAACTGCTGGACCGGCGCGTCACGGTGAGCTGGGACGACGACGCCGCCGTCTGGCTGCCGTCGCACGGTTCCTGAAACGCACGTTCGCGTACAAAGACTGGATCTGATTCACCCCTGCAACGAAAGGTAAGGATCATGGCATCAAGGAACAGGGCCTCCCTCGTAGTCGGGGTGGCCGCGGCGGCAGCCCTCGCACTGGCGGGCTGCGGCACCACCGGCGGGGGATCGGCCACGCCGTCCGCGCAGCCGGTCAAGTCCGAAATCGGCCCGGGCGAAGGGCAGCTCTCCATCCTCGCCTGGCCCGGCTACGTCGAGGACGGAAGCAACGACCCCGCCGTCGACTGGGTGACCCCCTTCGAAACCGAGACCAAATGCAAGGTCAGCTTCAAGCCCTTTGGCACCTCGGACGAAGCCGTGACCTTGATGCGCACCGGCCAGTATGACGTCGTTTCGGCCTCCGGCGACGCCTCCCTGCGGCTGATTGCCGGCAACAACGTGGAGCCCGTCAACATGAGCCTGCTGAAAAACTACGCCGACGTGTACCCCTTCCTGAAGGACAAGGCCTGGAATACGGTGGACGGCAAGAACTACGGGATGCCGCACGGCTGGGGCGCCAATCTGCTGATGTACTCCGTGGATGCCGTCACCCCGGCACCCACTTCCTGGGGCGCCGTGTTCGACGACGCCGCCAAGCACAGCGGCAAGGTCACGGCCTACGATTCGCCGATCTACATTGCCGACGCCGCCGTGTATCTGATGGCCCACAAGCCGGAGCTTGGCATCAAGAACCCCTATGCGCTGGACAAGGACCAGCTCGCCGCCTCGGTTAACCTGTTGAAAGAGCAGCGCAAGCACATCGGCGAGTACTGGAGCGACGTCGTCAAGGAGGTCCAGGCCTTCGCCAGCGGCAGCACGGTGGTCGGCACCACCTGGCAGGTGGGCGCGAACATCGCCGTCGCGGACGGGGCCAACGTGAAGACCCTGCTCCCCGAAGAGGGCGCCACGGGCTGGTCGGACACCTGGATGATCAATTCGGAGTCCAAGAACAAGAACTGCGCCTACATGTGGCTCGACTACATCGCCAGCCCCAAGGCCAATGCTGCCGTGGCGGAGTACTTCGGCGAATCGCCGGCCAACCCCAAGGCCTGCGACCTCACCGCGGACAAGTCGCACTGCGAGACCTACCATTCCGGTGATGAGGCCTACGCGAAGCAGATCTGGTACTGGACTACGCCGGTGGCCGGATGCCTGGACGGCCGCAAGGACGTCAAGTGCACGGATTACTCGGAGTGGACGAAGGCCTGGACCGAAATTAAGGGCTGAGATGGCGCTCCGGACGCAGCACCCGGCCCCAGGGCCACCCCCGGCCGCTTCCACCGTGCCCCGGCCCAAAGCCAACAAGGTCTCGGCGCTGCTTCACCGCTCGCCCAGGCTGCGGCTGGCGGGGCTCATCACTGCCCCCGCCGGCTGGCTGGTGCTCGTCTACATTGCCGCCCTGGCGGCGCTGCTGATCACCGCGTTCTGGACCGTGGACACCTTCACCGGGAAGGTCTCCACGGACTGGACCACCGAAAACGTGGTGACGGTCCTGACTGACCCGGTCTACCAGCGGATCACCCTGCGGACGCTGTGGATCGCGATCGCGGTGACCCTGATCGACCTGGTCCTCGCGCTGCCCATGGCGTTCTTCATCGCCAAGGTGGCCAGTGCCCGGTGGCAGAAGCTGCTGGTCGTGGCCGTCCTCATGCCGTTGTGGGCGAGCTACCTGGTCAAGGCGTACGCGTGGCGGAACGTGCTCGCCGACGGCGGGCTGCTGGAGTGGTTGGGGGCGCCGATCGGGCTGGAGTCCCCGGGATACGGCGAAACGGCCGTGATCCTGACGCTGTCCTACATCTGGCTGCCGTTTATGATCCTGCCGATCTACGCAGGGTTCGACCGGGTCCCCGATTCGCTGCTGGAAGCCTCCAGCGACCTGGGCGCGAAGCCCCTGACCACCGTGCGCCTGGTGGTGTTCCCGCTGCTGGTCCCCTCCATCATTGCCGGGACGATCTTCACGTTCTCGCTCTCACTCGGGGACTACATCACCGCCCAGATCGTTGGGGGCACCACCCAGATGCTCGGCACCGTGGTCTACGCGAACGTCGGAGCCGCGAACAACCTGCCGTTCGCCGCCGCCGTCTCGCTGGTCCCGATCGCGATCATCACGCTCTATCTCTTCATCGTCCGCCGCACCGGCGCACTCAACAGCCTGTGAACCCCGGACAGTCAGGAGCACCATGAGACTTTCCCGAAGCGCCAAAGCCATCCTCGGCGTCGTCACCGCACTGGTGTTCCTCTTCATCTATACGCCGCTGCTGCTGGTCGTAGTCAACTCCTTCAACGCGGACCGGACCTTCGGCTGGCCACCGCGGGGGCTGACCCTGGAGTGGTGGGCGCGGGCGCTCGACTCCACCGGCGTCCGCGAGGCCCTGGTGTCCTCGCTCTGGGTGGCGGCGGTCTCGACGATCATTTCGCTGGCGCTGGGGACGCTCCTGGCGCTGGCACTGCTGCGCTACCAATTCTTCGGCCGGGACGTCATCAGCCTGCTCGTGATCCTGCCGATCGCGCTGCCCGGGATCGTCACCGGCATCGCCCTGAACAACATGTTCACCACCATCCTGGGTGTTTCGCTGAGCCTGTGGACGGTCGTGATCGCGCACGCCACCTTCTGCATGGTGACGGTCTTCAACAACGTCATTGCCCGGCTGCGCCGGATGCAGGGCGGTCTGGAGGAGGCCTCCGCCGATCTGGGGGCCGGCGTGTTCACCACGTTCCGGCTGGTCACGTTCCCGCAGCTCCGCTCGGCGCTGCTGGCCGGCGGCCTGCTGGCCTTCGCCCTCAGTTTCGATGAGATCATCGTGACCACATTCACTATCGGCGCCGGGGACACCACCCTGCCGATCTGGATCCTGCAGAACCTCTTCCGGCCCAACCAGGCCCCGGTGGTCAACGTGGTGGCCGTCGTCCTGATCGTCGTCTCGATTGTGCCGATCTGGCTCGCGCAGCGGCTGTCGGAGGACTCGGTGGGGATCGGCGCGGCGCGAGTGAAGGCTAAGGAGGGCTAGTCCGCGACGGGGTCGATCGACACGACGGCCAGGAAGCCGCGGCCCAGGATCTCGGGGGAGGCAGTGTCGGAACCGACGACGGCGTCATAGCGGTCCAGCGCCTGCGGCTCGGCGCCAGGCCCGGCGCTTGGCCCGCCGCTTGGCCTGGCGCCGGCGGCGCCCCCGGGGCTGACCGCCGCCTGGCCCTGCAGCAGGATCCCTAGCTGGTCCTCGAACACGGGGTGCGCCCGCTTCTTCGAGAGTTCGATGATGGAGGTGTAGCCCTTAAACGCTCCGCGGCGGGTGATGACATTCAGGTCGCGGATGTCGCCCGTCGGCAGTGCCCCGGCCGCGGCAGCGTCGCCGGAGAACCGGAACGGGCGGTACTTCTCCACCGGGTGCTCGGCGCCGTCGACGCTCAGCAGTAACAGCTCGCCTTCAACCACGGTGAGCACGCGGTCCATGCCGGGAAACGCCGAAAACTCGCCCGCTTTGGACATCTCGGCGATGCTCACCCGCCAGTCCCAGCCGCTCGCCGAAGCGGTGCTGTCCGTACTGGTGCCGTCCTGACGGGCGGTTGCCGCGGGATGGCTGGCCACTTCGCGGGTCACCCCGCCGCCGTTGCGCCAGGGTTGGGCTTTCAGCTCGGCATAGCGGATGATCTCCATCCCTCCACCCTATCCGCCGGCCGGGAACCTAGTCGCGGGGCCGCGCCCCTGCCCATAGCGCCGAGGTCCGACTTCGCGCCGAGGTCCGACTTGGCGCCCATGTTCCGGACAAACATGGGCGCCAAATCTCACCTCGGGGGCAGGTGAGGCGCCGGGGTACCACTGTCCTTGCTAACGTCGGAGGCAGAAAACACAGGAACAACTGCAAAAGGAGCCGAATGTTCGTCAAGGTATGCGGGCTCAGCACACCGGAGTCGGTCCGGACCGCCGCGGAGTCCGGGGCGGACGCCGTCGGCTTTGTCCTGACCCGCAGCCCCCGCGAAGTGACTCCCGCGCAGGCCCGGGGACTCCTGGCCCACGTCCCGGCCTGGCTCCCCGCCGTCGGGGTCTTCCGGCACGAAGCCGCGGCGGACGCCGTCGCCGTGGCCCGCGACGCCGGGCTGGAATGGGTCCAGCTCCACGGCGACCGCACCCAGGAAGACGTGCGCACCGTGCACGACGCCGGACTGAAGCTGATCCGGGCCGTCACCATGTCCGCCGCACCCGGGGCGTTCGCGGACTGGGGCGAGGACCTGCTCCTGATCGACGCCGCCGTCCCCGGCTCCGGCGAGGCCTGGGACTACGCCTCGGTCCGCGCCAAGGGGCTGGACGGGCGCAACTGGCTCCTGGCCGGCGGGCTGGATCCGGCCAACGTCGCCGGTGCGGCCTCCGAGGCAGGCGCCTGGGGTGTGGACGTCTCCTCCGGCGTCGAATCCTCCCGCGGGGTGAAGGACCTGGCCAAAATCCGGGACTTCGTGACGGCGGCCAAGTCCCCGGCAACCAAGCCCTGAGCGCGGCCGCAGGAATGCCGCCGGACCGCACCGTGTTGCCCCTGACATGAAGCGCATCGGATTTTTGTCCTTTGGACACTGGGGGCCCGGGGAGGGCTCCCGCACCCGGACCGCCCGCGACGCCCTGCTGCAGGGCATCGAACTGGCCGTCGCCGCCGAGGAGCTCGGCGTGGACGGCGCGTACTTCCGCGTGCACCACTTTGCCCGGCAGCAGGCCTCCCCGTTCCCGCTGCTGGCCGCCGTCGCCGCCCGGACCAGCCGGATCGAAACGGGGACCGGCGTGATCGACATGCGCTACGAGAACCCGCTGTACATGGCCGAGGAAGCGGCCGCGACGGACCTGATCAGCGGCGGGCGGCTGCAGCTGGGGATCAGCCGCGGTTCACCCGAACCCGCCCGCGACGGCGCCGCGGCCTTTGGCCATGTGCCCGCTGACGGCGAGACCGATGCGGACATGGCCCGGAGGCACACGGCGGTGTTCCGCCGCGCCATATCGGGTGCCGGGATGGCGGAGGCCGAGCCGCGCTACGCCGGCGGCGGATCCGGGATGCTGCCCGTCCAGCCCCATTCCGCTGGCCTCGGCCGGCGGATCTGGTGGGGCGCCGGGTCGCGCGCTACCGCCGTCTGGACCGCGGAGCAGGGCATGAACCTGATGAGCTCCACGCTGCTCACCGAGGACACTGGGGTGCCGTTCGACCAGCTCCAGGCCGAACAGATCAGCATGTTCCGCCAGGCTTGGGCCGACGCCGGCCATCAACACGAGCCGCGCGTATCGGTCAGCCGCAGCGTCCTGCCGATCGTCGACGATGAGGACCGGCGGTACTTCGGCCTCAGCGCCCTGCGGGAAAAGCGCGACCAGGTCGGCGTGATCGACGGCCTGGTGGCCCGCTTCGGACGGAGCTACGTCGGCGCCCCCGACGCCATTGCCGGGGAGCTCGCCGCCGACGCCGCCGTCCAGGCCGCCGACACCCTGCTGCTCACCGTCCCCAACCAGCTCGGCGTGGACTTCAACGCCAAGCTGCTGGGCACCGTCGTCCGGCACATCGCACCGGCGATCGGCTGGGCGCCGCAGCCGGCGGCCTAACCCCGGGGGTTGTAGCCATCGCGCGGTGCGTAGCCGGCCGGGTTCCGAAAGAGGCTAGCCGCGCCGCGGCGGCGTGGCTAGCATGGCTCCTTGGGGGAGTACCCCGATGACCCGGCGGGCCCGGCCCGCCACCCGCGAAGGAGATCGTTGTGACACTGCCCCAAGGTTTGACCCCCGGCGTCTGGACACTGGACATGTCCCACAGCGAAGTCGGCTTCAGCGTCCGCCATGCCGGCATCAGCAAGGTCCGGGGCCGCTTCAATGAAGCCGCGGCGGAGGCGCGTGTCGGCGACTCCCTCGCGGACGCCAGCCTGCATGCCAGCATCAAAACGGCCAGCTTTGACTCCGGCGACGCCAACCGGGACGCGCACGTCCGCGGCGCTGACTTCTTCGACGTCGAAAAGTACCCGGAGATGACCTTCCGTGCCACCGGGATCAGGGGCGACGGCGAGGACTACGTCCTGACCGGCGACCTCACCATCCGCGACGTCACCAAGCCGGTGGACCTGGAAGTCGAGTTCACCGGCATCGCGGTGGACCCGTTCGGCGCCACCCGCGCGGGGTTCAGCGCGGAGACGGACATCAGCCGCAAGGAATTCGGCCTGACCTGGAACGCCGCGCTCGAGGCCGGCGGGCTGCTGGTCAGCGACAAGGTCAAGATCAGTGTCGAAGCGGCCATGGTGAAGCAGGCCTAGAAGAGCAGCAGCACGAAGCCGCCGACCGTCGACAGGATCCCCACCCCGGTGAGGATCCAGCCAAGAGTCCAGGCCGCATTATCGTGCTTTGGCGGGGTAACCCCCCATCGCGACGGGTGGCACACGTCGTAGAAGAGCTCGACGTCGGTGCCCACCACCAGGCCGCCCGACTCGGCCGCCGGCAGCAGGGACCGGTGGTCGGCGTCGTGGTGGTCCGTCCAGCTGTAGCCGGTGAACCCGCCGGCGCTGATCACCTTGCCGGTGGTCCCGGCCCACTGGCACCGGCGCCGCCGGGCGATCCAGCCCCACACCAGCAGCGGCAGGCCCAGAACGAAACCCACCCACGTCATGACTTCGAGAATGGGGCCGAGCAGGTCCCCGATAGTTGTCATCTGCGTCTCCCAGCGATCAGGGCAAGCTTCAGGAGTGCAGGCATGGTCCAAGTATTATGCCCTTCCGTGCGTTCGCAAAGCTATGCGCTGTCCGTCCGGGTCACCGGACGAATTTCAGGAATTGTTCAGGGTGAACCCCTAGGCCGGATCGGTCTCCGGCGGGGGAGAATGGTCCCATGAAGACACTGCTTAATATCATCTGGCTGCTCTTTGGCGGACTCTGGCTCGCGCTCGGCTACTTCGTGGCCGGGATCATCTGCTGTCTGCTGGTCGTCACCATCCCGTGGGGGCTCGCGTCGTTCCGGATCGCGAACTATGCGCTGTGGCCCTTCGGGCGCACCGTGGTGGACCGCCCGGGCGGCACGGGCGTGTTCGCGCTGCTGGGAAACGTCATCTGGCTGCTCGTTGCCGGCATCTGGATCGCGATCGGCCACGTGGTCACCGCGTTCGCGATGGCCATCACCATCGTCGGCATCCCGCTGGCCATCGCCAACCTCAAGCTCATCCCGGTCTCGCTCATGCCGCTCGGCAAACAGATCGTCCCGAGTGACAAGCCCTTTGTGACGACCTACAACAAGTCCTACCGCTAGCCCGTCTTAGAGGAGGAGTCCGAAATGTCCGAGGACGTCACCGCCGTTCCAGCCCCGTCCGGCCAGGGAGAAACCCCCACTCCGCCCGAAGACCTCATGCTGGTCATTACGCGCGAATTCCAGGCACCCATTACCCGGGTGTGGTCCGCCCTGACGGACCCCGACCAGGCCCCGGCGTGGTGGGGGCCCCGCGGTTTCCACACTCCCCGGGAAAGCATCGACGCGGACCTGGAAATCGGCGGCCTCTACCGGGCCTGCATGGTCCAGGACAGCACCGGCAAGGAACACTGGTGGAGCGGCGTCCACACGGACATCGAACCGCCCAACCTCTTCGTCTTCACCCATGCCTGGGACAAACCGGACGGCACCCGGGGCTTCGAGACCGAGGTGACCTTCCAGCTGGAAGCGATCGACGGCGGCACCCGGATGACGTTCTTCCAGGGCCCCTTCGACACGATCGACAACCGCGACGGCCAGGGCGTCGGCTGGCGCGAGTCCTTCGACCGCCTCGCCGACCACCTCCGCCGGGGCGCCTGACTTTCTGTGGACTGAGGCGTCCCGCTTATCCGAGCTCGCCCTGCAGGTTCCGCCGCGCCGCCTCCAGCCAGAGGTCCCGGCCCCGCGGGGTGTGGAAGAGCGGGTCCAGCTGCAGGAGCTGGCGGACGACGGCGGCGCGCCCGGCGGCGAAGTCGTCGTCGCCGATGTGCGCAAAATCCTGCCGGACGGCGGCCAGATACCGGGAGTAGGCTGCCGGTTCGCCGCCCAGCACGGAGAGGTCGGCGTCGCTGAGCAACGCGGCGGCCCCGTCGCCCGGCACCGGCCGGTGGTCGGCCGTCATCCGCACCAGGCGGGCCACCTCGTCCACCTCGGCCGCGGGGAGGCCGGCATGGGCCAGCCGGTCCTCGGCGAGCCGGGCCGACTCTTCCTCGTCCTGGCCCGCGATCCCGCGGTAGACGGCGTCGTGGAACCAGGCGGCGAGCAGCACGGTGCGGGGCGGGTCGGCAGGTCCGGTGAGGAGGTCCAGGGCCTCCAGGACCGCCAGCAGATGGGTGCGGCCGTGGTACTTCCGGTGCTCCTCGCCCCAGCGGTCCAGCAGGTCCAGGAAGAGTGCGTCGTGGCCCGGGAGGACGTCGTTCCAGCGGGTCAGCAGGGGGAGCTTGAGTGAACTGCTGCGCCGCCGGGCCGGGATCCGCAGCCCGCTGGCGATCAGTTTGCGGACCAGGATCCGGCCCTCCACCGGGACGGCCCCGGCCGCCACGAGGGTACTGTACCGGGCTTCGGCGACGTCGTAGTGGTCGCCGTCGAACGCTCTATCCGGGATGCCGGCCGCCGCCGCGAAGGCGTGCAGCTCCGCCAGCGAGGTGTCCGAGATCAGGTGCGAGAAGTGAGTTCCATGCGCCGGCCAGAGCGGGGGATCAAGGTAGATGGCCATGCAGGAAGTCTAATCCGGCGGCGCATCAGCCCTGGCTGGCGTCAACGGCCGCGGTGTCGGACTGCTCTTCCTTCCAGGTCCGTGCACGCTGTGGCTTGGAGCGCACCCCTTCGCCCCTTTCGTTCAACCGGGTCTCATGCTCGGCCTCCGCGATGGCCTCCGGGGTGATGTCATCCCCGGAGTTCCAGGCCTTGATCGCGGCCCAGCCCACCGCCACGAGGGGAACGGCCAGGATCGCACCGATGATGCCGGCGAGGATGGTGCCAGCGGTGAGGGCCAGCAGGATGACGAGGGCATGCACGTTGAGCGCCTGGCCCATCACCACCGGCTGCAGGAAGTTGCCCTCCAGCTGGTTGACGACGATCACGACGATGATGACGATCAGGGCCGCGAACGGGCCGTTGGCGACAAGGGCGACAAGCGCGGCGAGGATGCCGGCCAGGGTGGCGCCGATCAGTGGGATGAAGGCTCCGATGAAGGTCAGTGCGGCGAGCGGCAGTGCGAGCGGAACGCCCATGACAACCAGCGCGAGGCCGATGAAAAACGCGTCCACCAGGGCCACGATGGAGGTTCCGCGCACGTAGCCGCCGAGCACGTTGAGGCTTCGCTCCCCCGCGCGGCGTGCCTTCACCAGGTTCCTGCCTTTGAACGCCCGCAGCACAAAGGCCCAGATGCTCTCGCCGTCCTTCAGGAAGAAGAACAGGATCACCGCCATCAGGAGGGCGCCGGTGATGAAGTTGCCGGCCGCGCTGAGCCCGGAGATGGCGCCCGCGCCAACGGTGCTGCTGGTGGCGAAGTCAACGACGGCGTCGCGCGCCTGCTGGATCTGCTGGTCATCGACGGGGATGGGGCCCGTGCGGATGAAGGCGTAGACCCGGTCGAAGCCCTCCGTGGCCTTGCTGGCCAGCTGGTCGGCCTGACTCATGACGGCGAAGACGATTCCGGTGATGACCGCACCGAACGCGAGCAGGAGCACGAGGAAGGACACTGTGGTGGCGGCGGTGCTGGGCCAGCCCCGGCGGCGCAGCCAGTGGACGAAGGGTGCGATCGCGGCGGCGAGGATGAGGGCCAGCAGTGCGGGAATCACCACGAGGCGCACCTGGATCAGGGCGTAGACCACCACCACTGACAGGACCAGCAGCAGGAGGACCTGAGCGGTCCTGATGCTGGCGCGGCCCAGGCTGTCGCCCCAGGGTGTTGTCTTTTCCGGACTGCCCATGCTGTGTTTCTCTCCCACTGTCGGATGGTCATGCTACTTACCAACCGTCTCACAGCCGGAGGGTGCAAGCCCGGGGGACTGGCCCGGTTATCAGGAAGCGGCGGGCCGGATATTCTGGTTGCCGCGGAACGTGTTCTCCGGATCGAAGTCCCGTTTCACCCGGGCCAGCCGGTTGTAGTTCTCCTCGCCGAAGGCCGCCCGGACCCGGTCCTGGCCTTCGTCGCCGACGAAGTTCAGCCAGACGCCGCCCGTGGCATAGGGGGAGATGTCCTGGCGGAACTTTTTCACCCAGGCCTTCGCCACCTGGCCGCCTTCCGGTGTTTCCTCCAGCCCGAACGGGTGCGAGACCCACTTGGCGTTGCGGTTCTGCAAAGGTGTCTGGGCGGCCGCCGGCCCCGCCACCGCCCCGCCCCAGCTGGCAACCAGAAGTTGGGAGTGGGGGCCCGGCAGGTTCTGCGCTGACTCCACGAGCACGTCCAGGGCGGGGTCCGGCAACTCGTCGTGATAGTCGGCGCTCCAGTAGTTGTACAGGTTTGGCGGGTCGTCGATCATGCACTGGAAATCGGCATAGTTCATTTCGCTGACGAGATCCACGGCCGGGCCCAGGTCCCGGAACGGCGCAGCGTGTTCCGCAGCGTCGTCGGGGTCTCCCGCGTGGAGATACGCGAGCCCCACTGCTTGTTTCCCCACCATCCCGGCTGGAACGAACGGCTCGGGCGGTGCCGTCAGGAAGACCAGGGCGGTGCCCACGGCATGCGAGGCCGTGTTCCTGCGTGGCACGGTCGAACTCGCCCCACGTCACGCCGACTCCCACCGTCACGGTCTTGTTGTCCCGGTCCACCGAGATTGACTTCATTGGCCGGACGTCAACTACCAAACCATCGTCATTGGTCGACATACCGGCAACGGAATGCCCGCCCGCGCGGACGGCAACGGCCAGGCTGTTGTCCTTGGCATGCTGCAGGGCCTCGGCCACCTCGCCCGGGTCCGCACATTGGGCGATGACGGCCGGGCGCCGGTCGATCATCGCGTTGAAAAGTTTGCGTGTTTCGTCGCAGTCCGGGTTCTCCGGCCTGACCCATTTGATGGCGCTGCTCCTTGGGCGACCGAGGCTCCACCCCTCGCAAAGATTTTAGGTCCAATGGCGGCGACCAAGCTACGGGAATCGGTATGGAGAAGCTGCCGGGTGGGCTTCTGCGGTTTCGAGTTTGCGCCCAAATACCAGCTCCAGATCCGTAGATGCGGGTTAGAGTGTCCCTATGCCTAATATTCGCGTTTCCGAGGCGGCCCGGCTGCTGGGCGTCAGTGATGACACCATCCGGCGCTGGACCGAGAACGGAAGCCTGACCCCGCACAAGGACGACGCCGGGCGCCTCGCCGTGGACGGGCTGGAACTCGCGCGGCTCGCCCGGGAGCAGGCCCAGCTTCCCGATGACCCGGCCAGGGCGGGCAGCTCGGCCCGCAACCGTTTCGTCGGCCTCGTCACCGCGATCACCGCCGACACCGTCATGGCCCAGGTGGAACTGCAGTGCGGGCCGTTCCGGGTGGTGTCCCTGATGAGCAGCGAGGCCGTGCGGGACCTCGGCCTGGAGCTCGGCTCGGTCGCCACCGCCGTCGTCAAGGCCACGACGGTGATCATTGAGACCCCCAAAGGCAAGGGCGTCATATGATCCCCGCGTTCAGGGCGGCCGCCCTGCTGGCGGCGGGAATCGTTGCCGCCGGTCTGGCGGGCTGCGCCGCGCCTGCCGGAAACGGCGGCGCCGGCAAGACCCTCACCGTCTTCGCCGCGGCGTCCCTCAAGGCACCCTTCACGGCGCTCGCCGAGCAGTTCGAGACCAGGAACCCGGGAACCACGGTGACGCTCAGCTTCGCCGGGTCCTCCGATTTGGCCACCCAGATCAGCCAGGGCGCACCGGTGGACGTGTTTGCCTCCGCCGACACCAGGAACATGGCCAAGCTCTCCGACGCCGCGCTTGTGGAAGGATCGTCCCGGGACTTCGCCACCAACGTGCTGACCATCGCCGTGCCCCGGGCCAATCCGGCGTCGATCGGCTCTTTCGCCGACCTCGCCGGGCCCGGGGTGAAGGTTGTGATGTGCGCCGCCCAGGTTCCCTGCGGCGCCGCCGCGACGACGGTCGAGAAGGAAACCGGCATCACCCTGACGCCGGTGAGTGAGGAATCGTCTGTCACCGATGTCCTGGGCAAAGTCATTTCGGGAGAGGCCGACGCCGGGCTGGTCTACGTCACGGACGTCCGGACAGCCGGGGGCAAGGTGAAGGAAGTCCCGTTCGCCGAGGCGGCCAAGGCCGTCAACACCTACCCGATCGCCGCGGTACGGACGGCCAGGAACAAGGACCTGGCGGCCGCCTTCATTGCAACGGTCACGGGCCCCGAGGGCCAGAAACTCCTCAGTGCCGCCGGCTTCGGAACCCCGTAGCGCCGCATGAGACGCCGACGGGACAGCGCCTACACCGGGATCCCACGCTGGGTCATGGCCATCGCCGCCGCCGGGGCGCTGTTTGTGCTGCTGCCGCTCGCGGCCATGGTTGCCCGGGTCAACTGGCCACAGTTCATCCCCCTGGTCACCTCCGAATCGTCCCTCACGGCCCTGGGCCTGAGCCTCCGCACCGCCGCCGCGAGCACAGTCCTGTGCGTGCTCTTCGGGGTGCCGCTGGCGCTGGTGCTGGCCCGCGGCGACTTCCCGGGCCAGCGGCTGCTGCGTTCGTTCGTCCTGCTGCCGCTCGTCCTTCCCCCGGTCGTGGGTGGCATCGCGCTGCTCTACGCCTTCGGCCGCCAGGGCCTCCTGGGCCGGAGCCTCGAAATCGCCGGCATCCAGATCGCGTTCTCGACGACGGCGGTGGTCCTCGCCCAGACGTTCGTGGCCCTGCCGTTCCTCGTGGTCAGCCTCGAAGGCGCCCTCCGTTCGGCCGGAAGCCGCTACGAGGCCGTCGCCGCAACCCTCGGCGCGCGCCCCACCACCGTGCTGCGCCGCGTCACCCTGCCGCTGGTCCTGCCGGGGCTCGCCTCCGGGGCCGTGCTGTCCTTCGCCAGGAGCCTGGGTGAATTCGGCGCCACGCTCACGTTCGCCGGGAGCCTGCAGGGAGTCACCCGCACGCTTCCGCTGGAAATCTACCTGCAGCGCGAGACCGACGCCGACTCCGCCGTCGCGCTGTCCCTGCTGCTGGTCGTGGTGGCGGTCGTCGTCGTCGGGCTCTCCTACCGCGGCCCGGGGCCTGCCGGGTCCGGCAGCAAGGCGGCCATCGGTGCGGGCACACCGGGGCAGGTCTCGGCATGACGTTCACGCTCGACGCCGCCGTCGCCGCCCGCCGCTTTGAGGTCTCGCTGAGCCTGGCGCCGGGCGAGACCGTTGCCGTGCTCGGCCCGAACGGGGCCGGAAAATCCACCCTGCTCGGTGTGATCGCGGGGCTGCTCCGCCCGGACACCGGCCGGGCCGAGGTGAACGGCCGGGTGCTGTTCGACCTTGCCGGGGAAGTGCACACCTGGACTCCGCCGCACCGCCGCGGAACCGCCCTGCTGTCCCAAGACCCCCTGCTGTTTCCGCACCTGAGCGCGCTCGAGAACGTGGCCTTCGGGCCCCGGAGCGCGGGGGTACCCAAGCGTGAGGCCCGGGAGACCGCCCGGCGCTGGCTGGCCGAGGTCGATGCCGCCGACCTCGCCGACCGGCGGCCGGGGGACATGTCCGGCGGTCAGGCGCAGCGCGTGGCGGCGGCACGGGCCCTGGCCGTGAATCCGGAGGTACTGCTGCTGGACGAGCCCCTGTCCGCCCTGGACATCCATGCGGCTCCGCTGCTGCGGCGGCTGCTCAAGCGGGTGCTGGCCGGGCGGCGTGCCATCATCGTCACCCACGACGTCCTGGATGCCTACATGCTCGCGGACCGGGTGATCGTGATGGAGGAGGGCCGGATCACCGAGGACGGCCCCACCCGTGAGGTCCTCCGGCGGCCGCGCAGCCGCTTCGCCGCGGGGCTGGCCGGGCTGAACCTCGTCTCGGGAACCGTGACGTCCGCCGGGATCCGGACGGCCGAGGGCCTGGAGCTTGTCGGTCAGCACGACGCGCCGCTGGTTGCCGGGCAGGCCGGCGTGGCTGCGTTCCCGCCGTCGGCCGTGTCAGTGTTCCTGAGCGAGGCGCACGGCAGTCCGCGGAACTCGTTCCGCGTCACAGTCACGGACCTTGAGCCGCACGGCGACCAGATCCGGGTTCGCGCCGGCGAGCTGTCCGCGGACGTGACCCCGGCCGCCTCCGCGGACCTGGGTCTCGCGCCGGGCCTGGGCGTCTACTTCGTGGTCAAGGCTGCGGCGGTGTCGATCTACCCGGCGTGACGGCGTCAAAAAGGTATCCGGCCATTCCCGCGGCGCCAATTTTTCCATGACGCGCGAAAGGGCTGGCGCACCGGGTATTCCCCTGTCGGTAGCGTTCGAGCGCGTCACGGACGCGAAACCGCGTCGCAGGTAGGAATGCGCGTCACGGACGCGAAGCCGCGTACCGGGCCGGGCAGGCTAGCCGCGGTCCTTGCGGACCGGGTGCTGGCTGACGATCGAGACCCGGTTGAACGCGTTCATGGTGATCACCAGCCAGCTGACGGCGGAGAACTCCCCGTCCGTGAGGTGTTTCCTGGCGGCGGCGCCCTCGTGCTCGCGGGCGGTGGCGTCCGAGATGTTGGTGATGGCCTCGGCCAGGGTCAGGGCAGCGCGTTCCTTCTCGGTGAAGAGGCCGGTGTCCCGCCAGGCCGGGAGGACGGCAAGGCGCTGGGCGGATTCACCGTTCTTTACGGCGTCGCCCACGTGCAGGTCCAGGCAGTACGCGCAGCCGTTGATCTGCGAGATGCGGACATTCAGCAGCTCGATCAAGGTCCGGTCAATGCCGGCCTCTTCCGCGGCCTCCTTGGCTTTCAGGCCGAGTCCGTTCAGGGCCCGCCACGCGGCCGGGTGCTCCTTGTCCAGGAAGACGGATCGGGTGGTGTGCTGCGTAGGCGCTGTCTCATCCATGGTCAAAAGACTACCCACGAGAAACACCAGAACAACTACGTGATAATTTTGTCACATGTGTGACAAGATGCAGATATAGCGAAATACCCTGCAGGAGCGGTTCCTTCGACCGCTCCACGGAGTTGGTCCGCCGACATCGGACCAGCCCCCATCATTCGACGGTCGGCTCCTTGGGGGAGCCGACCGTCGAGATGGTTTAACGGGTTGGCGGGCCCGCCAGGGAGGACATGCCCAGTCCTGGGCCTCGCGACTGGGCATGTTGGGACTATGTCCAGTGTCCGCGGCTAGTGGAGGGCATGTCCCGTGGGACGGACCAGGCTGGCCCCGGCGGCCACCAGCGCGGCCGCGTCGCTGGCCACAATGACGTCGTCGAAGTTGCCGCCGTAGTCTCCCAGGTCGGAGCCAACGGAGCCGACGACGGCGTGAATGCGCGTCGTGCCGCACCGGGCGAGAATTGCCGCAATGATCTTTCCCTGGCCGGTTTGCGAATCCAAGCGACCCTCTCCGACCACGACGGCGCTGCAGGCGGCGAGGTGCAGGTCGAAGTCGAGGAGATCCAGCACGTAGTCCGCGCCGGAGACCAGCGCCGCCCCGTAGCGGGCCCACAGGCCGCCGGAGAATCCCCCGGCGGCTCCGGTCCGGTCGACGGTGCGCGGGTCGCGGCCATGTTCGCGGCGGAAGGTCTCGGCCAGCCGCTCCAGTCGGGCGGTGAGCATTTCCACGGTGGCGGGGTCAGCGCCTTTCTGCGGTCCGAAGACGCGCGCGGCATCGCCGAACCGGGTGGTGACGTCGCTCAGCACGACCACCTCCGCGCCGCGCAGTCCGCCGAGTTCCTCGATCGCAGCGATGGCGCCGGCGCCGCCGTCGGTTGTGGCAGAACCACCGGACGCCACAAGGAGCCGGGATGCCCCCAGCCGGGCGGCCTCCGCCATCAGCACGCCGGTGCCGTAGGTGCTGGCCGTCACCGGGTCCCTCTCCCCGCGGGAGGGGAGATTGAGCCCGCTGGCCACGGCAAGCTCGACGACGGCTGTCCCGTCGGCCGTCAGGCCGATCTCCGCTGTCAGAGCGTCACCCCACGGGCCGACGGTGCTGACCCGGACCGGCCGGGCGTCGAGGCCCCGGACCAGCACGCCGAAGGTTCCCTCTCCGCCGTCGGCCACCGGCAGCTCGATCGCATTGCCTCCGGCGGAGCGGATCCCGGCCGAAATGTGCCGGGAAACCTCGACGGCGGTGAAGGTCCCCTTGAAGCTGTCCGGGGCAACCAGGATGTTCATCGGTTCAGAAACCGACCTTGTCGCGGCCCTTGAGCTGCAGCATTTCCCGGGCCTCGTCCGGGGTGGCGATCTCGAAGTTGAGGGCCTCAAGGATGGTGCGGATCCGGGAGACCTGCTGGGCGTTGGAGGTTGCCAGCTGTCCCGGTCCAATCCAGAGCGAGTCCTCGAGGCCGACCCTGACGTGGGAGCCCATGGCTGTACCAATCGTGGCCAGCGGCATCTGGTTTTTCCCGGCGCCCAGGATCGACCAGGCGTAATCCTCGCCGAGGAGCCGGTCCGCGGTGCGGCGCATGTGCATGAGGTCCTCCGGGTGGGCGCCGATCCCGCCGAGCAGGCCGAAGACCGACTGCACGAACAACGGTCCCTTGGCGAGGCCGCGGGCGTGGAAGTGCGCGAGATTGTTCAGGTGCGAGATGTCATAGCACTCGAATTCGAAGCGTGTGCCGTTTTCGTTGCCAATGCCCAGAATGGTCTCGATGTCCTGGAATGTGTTCTTGAAGACGAGGTCGCGGCTCTTTTCGAGTCCTTCCCGCTCCCACTCGTGGCCGAACTCAGTGAAGCGGTCGAGCATCGGGTAGAGGCCGAAGTTCATGGACCCCATGTTGAGGGACGCCAGCTCGGGCTTGAACAGGGCCGCGGGCTGCATGCGCTCTTCCACGGTCATGTGCGGGGAGCCGCCGGTGGTGATGTTGATGACGGCATCGGTGTTGCGCTTGAGCTTGTCCAGGATAGGAGCGAAGTGCTCCGGGTCCTGTGAGGGCCGCCCGTCCCGGGGATCGCGGGCGTGGATGTGCACGATCGCGGCGCCCGCCTCGGCGGCGCCGATGGCGGCGTCGGCGATCTCATCGGGGGAGACGGGCAGGTACTTGGACATGGACGGGGTGTGGATGGCGCCTGTGACGGCGCTGGTGATGATGACTTTGCGAGCAGCAGCCATGTGAAGTCTCCTAAATTGAGTCGAAATTCTTCCGGTGGGCTGGATCAGTAGAGTTTCTCGGTGTTGCCGTCAACAGCCAGGGCCTGGCCGTTGACGTTGCGGGCCATGTCGCTGGCGGCGAAGGCGGCCATGTTGGCGATGTCCTCCGCTTCGATCAGCCGTCCCAGTGAGGACTGGTTGTGGTAGAGCTCGGCGACCTGGTCCTGAGGCAGGCCCAGCATCTGTGCCTTGGCCGCGATGACCGTGTCGATCCGGGGGCCGTTGACCGCACCGGGGCAGATCGCGTTGACGCGGATCCGGTCTGGGCCGAGTTCGATCGCGAGGGTCTTGGTGAGCCCGACGACGGCCCATTTCGATGCCGAATAAGCGCTGCGCCCGGCCATGCCCAGCCGGCCTGCCGCTGAGGAGAGGTTGACGATCGAGGCGTCCACGCCCTGCCGGAGCATGGGCAGGGCGTGCTTGATGCAGAAGAACTGGCCATGGATGTTGACGTCGAAGGTCGCCTTCCACGCGGCCGTGTCCAGCGATTCGAGGGGCCCGGTGGGCCCGGCGATGCCGGCATTGTTGACCAGGATGTCCAGGCCGCCGAGCTCTGTCTGGACGACGGCCATGAGGGCCCGGACCTGTTCCTCGTCGGAGACGTCGCTGACGGCGGCGGCGAGGCCGTTGACGCGGGCCTTCTCGACGGCGTCCGGGTCGATGTCCGTGACGAAGACGGCGGCGCCGAGCTCCTGGAACTTGGTGGCGATTGCCAGGCCGATGCCGTTGGCTCCGGCGGTGACCAGCACTCGTTTTGAGCTGAAATCCATGAACGTTTCCTTGCGTTGGGGTGGACCGTTTCTGCTGGCGCACGCCAGCAGAAAAGTCGGTTCGAGTGTCTGGCGGGAACTGTTTTTAGTGGGCAGCGGGGGCGAGCTGGGGCTTTTCCGTGCCCCGCTTGAGCATCAGCGAGAGCAGGGCGCCGATGATGCACATGCCCACGATGAACCAGAGCCCGGAGAGCTTGGAACCGGTGGCGTCCTGCATGAGTCCCATGACGTACGGGCCGAGGAATCCGCCGCAGAGGCCGATGGTGTTGACGAAGGCGATGCCGCCGGCGAGGGCAGCTCCGGTGAGCCGGGTGGCAGGGTAGGTGAACAGGATCGGCTGCAGGGCGAAGAAGTTGAAGGCGGCGAGGCAGAAGCCGATCATGCCAAGCACTGGACCGCCGACGGCGCCGAGGGCGAAGCCGGAGACGATGCCGATCATGGTTCCCGTGACCAACAGGCGGGAGCGCCGGCCGTCGGTGGCGAACCGGGGAACCAGCAGGGCGCCGGCGGCGGAGAAGATCCACGGAATGGCCGTCAGCAGGCCGATCTGCAGCGGGTTGAGTTTGCCGTAGGTGCCGATGATGGAGGGTAGGAAGTATGACAGGGCGTAGACGGCGATCTGGTGCGTGAAGTAAATGCCGACCACCAGGAGGATCTGCTTGTCCTTGAGGATGTCGCGGAGGCGGTGGTTGCCGGACGCTTCGGCGCCCGCCTTTTCTTCAGCGGCAATGCGGGCTTCGAGGTCGGTGGCTTCCTCAGCAGTGAGGAACGTTGCCTGGGTTGGCCGGTCCGGGAGTTTCTTCCAGACAACGTAGGCGAGGAGGCAGGCGGGGAGTCCTTCGATGATGAACATCCACTGCCAGCCGTGCAGGCCGCCGAGGCCGTCCAGGGTGAGCAGCAGCCCGCCGAGGGGTGCTCCGACAATGTTGGCGATCGATACGCCGAGGAGGAACATGCCGTTGGCTTTCGCCCGGTCCTTGACCACGAACCACTGCGTCAGGAAGTACATAACCCCGGGGAAGAGCCCGGCCTCGGCCACGCCAAGGAGCATCCGCATGATGTAGAACGACCATTCGCCCTGCACGAAGGCCATGCAGGCGGAGATGATGCCCCAGGTGATCATGATCCGCATGATCCAGAAGCGGGCGCCTACCTTGTGCATGATCAGGTTGGACGGGATTTCCGAGAGGGCATAGGTCAGGAAGAACAACCCGGCTCCAATGCCGAAGGCGGTGGCGGAGATGCCCAGGTCGATCTCCAGCCGGTCCTTGGCCATGCCGATGTTGGTGCGGTCCAGGAAAGCCATGATGTAGGCGCCGATGAGGAGTGGCATGACTCTGCGGAGGATTACACCGTTAATTTCCTTTGGTGTGCGCATCTTCGTTGGTGCGGATACAACTGACATGGGTCTTCGTCCTTGAATAGGTGGTCAGGGTAGGTGGTCAGGAACAGCGGGCAGCCAGGAGGTCGGGCAGCCGGGAGGAGCCAGGGTGGCTGGCGGGACGTGTGGTGAAGGGGCGGGGCTATCGGCCGGTCGGCGTGCAGCCGCAGGTCCGCCCGATATGCAGGCGGTGCAGGCACACCTTCGAGGTGTACGTGCCGGAGGGCGCTTCGATGCGTTTGAGCAGCATGGCAAAGGCTTCGTGGGCCATTTCCTGCTGCGGCTGGACAATGCTGGTCAGGTTGATGAGTCCGGAACGGCTGTGGGGCAGGCCGTCGCAGCCGGCGACGGCCACGTCCTCGGGAATGCGAAGTCCCCGGGCCAGGGCGTATTCCATGACTCCAATGGCCAGTTCATCGCTCCCGCACACAACGGCCTGCGGCGGTGTCCCTGCGGAGAACAGGCGCTCGGCGGCCAGCCGGCCGCCCTCGTTGTTGACGCGTGTGCTGATCTTTCGGTCTCCGCTGATGGTTATGCCCGCAGCGGCGGCGGTGCGGACGAAAGCCTGTTCGCGGGCCAACGAAGCGGTAGAGAACCGCGGGCCGATCACTGTTGCGATTTCGGAAAAACCGTGGCTGAGCATGTGCTGCATCAGCATCGTTGCCGCGGCGTCGTCGTCGATCCCAACAAAATCGGAGTCCAGGAAGTCGGCGCGCCGTGAGAGGCAGACATAGGGAATCCGGGCTGACCTCAGGGTCCGGAGCGCGGTGGCATCGTCCCGGAGGGACGCGGCCAGGATGATGCCGTCCACATTGCGGTGCGCGAGGGTCGCGGTGACCTGGGCCAGTACGTCCGGATCGTCCTGGGTGGTAGCGACGAAGACCTCGTAGCCGGACTCGGCTGCGGCCGAAATGACGCCCTGCGCCCAGCGTGGAAACATGGGGTTGATGATGTTCGGCAGGATCAGGCCGATTACCCGGGTCCGCTGCACGTCGGTGGACTGCGAGGACTTACGGGGCCTGAAGCCCAACTCGGTTGCCACGTGGTTAATGTGGCGGCGGGTTTCCAGCGAGACGCCGCCCTTGCCGTTGAGAACGTAGGACACCGTCGCCGGGGAAACGCCAGCGGCGCGGGCAACGGCGGCGGCAGACACCGGCGGGATGCGCCGGTCTGCAACGACGTTGGTGGTGTGTTCCTGCATATCCGGCCTCCCTCCGAGTCGTTCGCGGCCCTTGTGACCTCAGTTACATTAGGGAGCCGCTCGAGTGTTAAGCAACGTTAAGTGATTTTCCAGCCATCGCGAGCCCGCGCGTGACCCGCCGCCCCGCCGGGCACATGTCCAGTCGTGCGGTTCAATCCGCGGGGACATGCCCAGTCCTGAGCCTGGCGAGTGGGCATATTAGGACAATGTCCAGTGGCCCGCGCGGACGGAGGGTATGCGCACTCGTGCCGGGCAGTCCTTGGGGGCATGTCCAGTCCAGGGCCAGCCGGCAGCCTGCGCTCGCGGAGGACATGCCCATTCTTGGCGCCCAATCCGCGGGGACATGCCCAGTCCTGAGCCTGGCGAGTGAGCATATCGGGATTATGTCCAGTAGTTCATGCGGCCGGAGGGCATGTCCCCCGGGGACGGGCCAGATGCCCCGGGAGGACTCCGGCCCTAGACAGCCGTTTCGCTGTGGGCAAACATGGAGGCAAAGGGACCCAATGCAAAGTTGAGCGGAGTAGACTCAACTTTAATATCAGCATGTTCCCGGAAGGAGCTCTCTTTGGACGCCAAATTCACCACCAAGAGCCAGGAGGCTCTTGCGGCAGCCGCCATGAACGCCTCGACGGCGGGTAACCCCCAGCTCGAACCCGCCCACCTGCTCAAGGCGCTGATGGACCAGCGCGAGGGTGTCGCCGTCGCACTCCTTCGCGCCACCGGCACGGACCCGGATTCCGTCAGCGTCCAGGCCAGCTCCGCCATCAAGGCGCTGCCGTCCACGTCCGGCAGCTCGGTGCAGCAGCCACAGCTGTCCCGCACGGCCCTGCAGGCGATCAAGAATGCCCAGAACGAGGCCGAGCGGCTCGGCGATTCCTTCGTCTCCACCGAGCACCTGCTGCTGGGGCTCGCGTCCGGAAGCGACGCCGTCGGGAAGCTGATGCGCGACGCCGGAGCCTCCCACGAGGCCCTCCTCGCCGCCCTGCCGGGCGTCCGCGGCGACCGCAAAGTGGACAACGCCGACCCCGAAAACAGCTTCCAGGCACTGGAGAAGTACGGCACCGACCTCACCGCGATTGCCCGCTCCGGCAAGCTGGACCCCGTGATCGGCCGCGACGCCGAGATCCGCCGCATCATCCAGGTGCTGAGCCGCCGGACCAAGAACAACCCCGTCATCATCGGCGAGCCCGGCGTCGGCAAGACCGCCGTCGTCGAAGGACTCGCCCAGCGGATCGTCGCCGGGGACGTCCCCGAAAGCCTGCGCGGCAAGACCCTGATCGCCCTGGACCTCGCCTCCATGGTGGCCGGCGCCAAGTACCGCGGCGAATTCGAGGAGAGGCTCAAGGCCGTCCTGGAGGAAATCAAGGGTTCCGAAGGCCAGATCGTCACCTTCATCGACGAGATCCACACCGTGGTCGGCGCCGGCGCGTCCGGGGACAGCTCCATGGACGCCGGCAACATGCTCAAGCCCATGCTGGCCCGCGGCGAGCTCCGGCTGATCGGTGCCACCACCCTGGACGAGTACCGGGAGAACATCGAGAAGGACCCCGCCCTGGAACGCCGCTTCCAGCAGGTCTTCGTCGGGGAGCCGAGCGTCGAGGACACCATCGGCATCCTGCGCGGACTCAAGGAACGCTACGAGGCGCACCACAAGGTGGCCATCGCCGACTCCGCCCTCGTCGCCGCCGCCACGCTCTCCAACCGCTACATCTCCGGCCGGCAGCTGCCGGACAAGGCGATCGACCTCGTGGACGAGGCCGCCTCCCGGCTGCGCATGGAGATCGACTCCGCCCCGGAGGAGATCGACCAGCTGCGCCGCTCCGTGGACCGCCTGACCATGGAGGAACTGGCCCTGGCCAACGAGACCGATCCCGCGTCCGTGGAGCGGCTTGCCGCCATCCGGGCCGACATGGCCGACAAAAAAGAGGAGCTGGCCGGGCTCAACGCCCGCTGGGAGGCAGAGAAAGCCGGCCTGAACCGCGTCGGCGACCTCAAGGCCAGGATCGACGAACTGCGTTCCGCCGCCGAGAAATTCCAGCGCGAAGGCGACCTCGAGGCCGCCTCCCGGATCCTGTACGGAGAACTTCCCGCCCTGGAGCGGGAACTCAATGAAGCCGCCGAAGCGGAGTCGGCCCGCGTGGCCGGCGGCGGGGCCAAACAGGACCTCATGGTGGCCGAAGAGGTCACCGCCGACGACATCGCTGAGGTGATTTCCGCCTGGACCGGCATCCCCGCCGGACGTATGCTGCAGGGCGAGAGCCAGAAACTGCTCGAGATGGAGCATGTGCTGGGCGAGCGGCTGATCGGCCAGTCCAAGGCCGTCACCGCGGTGTCCGACGCCGTCCGCCGCGCCCGGGCGGGGATCAGCGACCCCAACCGGCCCACCGGCTCCTTCCTGTTCCTCGGCCCCACCGGCGTCGGCAAGACCGAGCTGGCGAAGGCCCTGGCCGACTTCCTCTTCGACGACGAACGCGCCATGGTGCGGATCGACATGTCCGAATACTCGGAGAAGCACTCCGTGGCCCGCCTTGTCGGGGCGCCTCCCGGCTACGTGGGCTACGAGGAGGGCGGCCAGCTGACCGAGGCTGTCCGCCGCCGTCCGTACTCCGTGCTCCTGCTGGATGAGGTGGAGAAGGCCCACCCCGAGGTGTTCGACATCCTGCTGCAGGTACTCGACGACGGCCGCCTCACCGACGGCCAGGGCCGCACCGTGGACTTCCGCAACGTGATCCTGGTCCTGACCTCCAACCTGGGCAGCCAGTTCCTGGTCGACCCCACCCTGGACGCGAACGCCAAGCGCGAGGCCGTGATGGCCACCGTGCATGCCTCCTTCAAGCCCGAGTTCCTGAACCGGCTCGACGAGGTGGTGCTGTTCGACCCGCTGAGCGTCGAGGAGCTGTCCCGGATCGTGGAGCTGCAGGTCAAGGAGCTGGGCGAACGCCTCAAGGGCCGCCGGCTCAACCTCGAAGTGACGGAGGGGGCCCGCGCCTGGCTCGCGGTGACCGGCTTCGACCCGGCCTACGGCGCCCGGCCGCTGCGCCGCCTCGTGCAGCGTGAAATCGGCGACCGGCTGGCCAAGGCCATCCTGGCCGGCGAGATCACCGACGGCGACACCGTGCTGGTGGACACCGCCCCGGACCTCACGGAGCTCACCATGGGCGGCGCCCAGGCGTCTGAACGGCCCGACGGCGGCGCCTCCACCGGCAGCGGACTCTCCGTCAGCCGCAAGGAGTAGCAGCCCCGCGGCCTCAGGCACGAGCCTTAGACAAGAACTGCCAGCCGGACCTGGTTCCGGCTGGCAGTTCTTGTGGGGCTGAACCGCTCGGGCGACCCCTAGGGAATCAGCGATTCCATGATGACGTTTCCGGTGTCCGCGGTGACATAGCAGTCGACGCGGCGGTCGCCGTTGTCCCAGCTCGTGGAGCTTGGGTACGCGAGCTTGTAGCCCAGCACATAGGCGGACTGCTTCTCGGTCAGGGGCGCGGCCTTGCAAGCGTCCAGGGCCTTCTGCTTGAGCGGGTCCCGGCCCGGGTAGGAGTCCCCGTCGGCGTAATGCTCGATTGCGACCAGCTGGGCCGAGTGGCCGGTGGTGCAGTCGACCACCGTGGACGTGGGCGCTTCCGGGTCGAAATCCCTGAAGCAGTCGCCGAGCCGGAAGTCGAGCGGGCCCACCCCTTCCAGCGGAAGGGGCCCCCGGCTGGCGGTCGCGGACGACGTCGCAGAGGTGGCGGGGGAGGTGCCCGCCGCGGGCTGCTTGGCGCTGCCGCCCAGCGAGCTCAGCCACCAGATCAGCAGACCCAGGACGACGACGGCGGCCACCGCGGCGCCGATCCGCGCCGGAGCCTGGCGGCGGACCCAGCCGCCCAGTTGGGTTGCTTTTTCCGCAGCCATTTTGCCGGCTCCCGCGAGTGCGGCGCCGGCTGCCCCCGCGGCGTCCTGGGTACCCCGGCGGCGGCGTGAGCCGGGCCGCCCGGCGTCGGACCGGATGACCGGCGGGACTGACGGGCGGACGGGCGGCGGCGCAACCGGCGTCGTCGGCGGCGCCACAGGCGGACCAACGGGCGGCGGCGCAACCGGCGTCGCGGACGTTGGCGGCGTCGACGGTTTCGGGGGAACGGACGGTCCGGCAGGCGGGACAGCTGGGGCTGACCGGTCGCCGGGCCCACCGGCAGGGCGAACACCAGGCGTGCCGGCGTCGCCGGGCCTTTCGTTCTCTTCGGTCACTGAGAATTCACCACTTCCGTGCGTCTTTGCCGGGGCTGGACGCCCGGCGGAGGGGCCCGTTTCCGGGAACCCACTACGGAACTCTATCTAAGATGCCGGGCGGCCCGCGTGCCGCCGGGGGACTGTCCGGGGTCGGGATGCGGGCAACACTGTCCACGGCGGCCGTCCCGGGGAGCAGTTACCGCTGAAAGCATGTAATCTAGGTGTACGACAAATTGACCAAACATTCCGGGGCCTCACTAACGCCAATGGTGACCACCTCCGGTCCGAGTACAAAAGGGGGTCACGCCATGGGGCGCGGCCGTCAAAAGGCAAAAGCTACCAAGCAGGCTCGGGATATTAAGTACTATTCCCCGAACACTGACTACACTGCGCTTCAGCGTGAGCTCAAGAGCTCCGAGGTTCGTGCACCGAGTCGGTTTTCGAATGAGCCTGTTGAGCCGGATTATTCGGCCTATGTGGACAAGTACGCGGACGATGTGGAAGAGGACGACGACGAGGTAGATTCCCGTCGGATAGGTTAGTCGACACTTCTTTCCGGCATGCCCTTCCGTTAGCGGATTGCCGACCACATGATTTCAGGCCCGCCGGCCGCTCCCAGTACGGGGGTGGACGGCGGGTTTTCTGCTGCCCGGATACTGGCCCGGCCCGTCCGCCAGCACGTGCCGCGAAGTTGTCCCGGCCGGGCCCTCAAGCTAGGTTGAAACTGCCGGTTCCACCCGGCCCTCCCCTCGAAAGTTACGGAAGGATTGCCATGACCATTCGCACCGAGTTCACCGAGGGCGAGGTCTGCTGGACGGACCTTCAGACCAGTGATGTCGCGGCGGCCAAGGCGTTCTATGCCGCGGTCTTCGGCTGGCGGTACGAGGACCGGCCCACCCCGGACGGTCGCAGCTACGCACAGGCCTTCCTGGGCGGGGACCTGGTCACCGTGATCGCGCCGCAGAACCCGCAGCAGCAGGCCGCCGGCGCGCCCGGGCAATGGAACGTGTACTTCGCATCCTCCGACGCCGGGGAGCTCGCAGCCGACCTGGTGCACGCCGGCGGAACCCTCGAGTTCGGTCCCGAGGCGGTGGGCGGCACCGGCGTGATGGTCTTCTTCGCCCCGCCCGGGGGAGGGACCACCGGCGCCTGGCAGGCCGGAAGCCACTTCGGCGCGGCCCGCAGCGGGGAACCCGGTGCCCTGGCGTGGGCCGAACTGCTCACGCCCGAGCCGCAGTCCGCCGTCGGATTCTTCCAGCAGCTCTTCGGGCACGACGTGACCGAATACCCGCAGGACGACGGCGGCCGGTACACCACGCTTGTGGTGGACGGCGCGGAGGTGGCCGGGATCGCCGCGGTCCCGGCGGACGCCGAGGGCACCCTCAAGCCGGGATGGCAGGTGTACTTCGGGGTGTCCAGCGTCGCCGACGCAGTCGCAGCGGCCGTGGCTGCCGGCGGCACGGTCCTGATCGAACCGGACGAGCTCGAGGACGCCGGCACCATCGCCACCCTCGAGGATCCGCAGGGCGGTGTGTTCAGCGTGCTGGAGGTCTAGGCCGGCTTAAACACAGATCGAGTGCTCCACAAGTGCCGTTTTGAAGCTTCAAAAAGGCACTTGTGGAGCACTCGATGAGGGTTAGGCGTAGGCGTTGACCAGCCGGACGGCGCCGCCGTCGACACCCTTGGCGCCCTGCACGTAATCCGGGCCGGTCTTGACCACCGAGTCGGAGTTTTCCTCCACAGTGCCCATGACCCAGGCCGGCAGTCCGCGTTCATTGAGGCGGTTCACGGCGGCGTCAGCGGCTTCGGGGGAGACGATCGCCACCATGCCCACGCCCAGGTTCAGCGTGCGCTCCAGGTCGGCCAGCGGGACGTTGCCCAGCTCGGCCACGAGCCGGAAAATCGCCGGGAGCTGCCAAGTGGCGCGGTCCACGGTGGCCAGCAGGCCCTGCGGCAGGACCCGGGCCAAGTTTGCGGCGAGGCCGCCGCCGGTGACGTGGCTGAAGCCGTGGACGCCGTGGGCGGAGTTCACCGGAAAGGTCCGGGCCAGGTCCAGGCAGTCGGCCGCGTAGACGCGGGTCGGTTCGAGGAGTTCCTCGCCCAGCGTGCGGCTGAACTCGGAGACGTGGCGGTCCAGGGCCCAGCCGGCGTGGTTGATGACGCGGCGGACCAGGGAGTAGCCGTTGGAGTGCAGCCCGGAGGAGGCCATGCCGATCACGACGTCGCCGGCGCGGACACGGTCCGGGCCCAGGAGGTCGGCGGCTTCGACAACACCGGTGGCGGCACCGGCGACGTCGTACTCGTGCTCGCCCAGCAGCCCCGGGTGCTCGGCGGTTTCGCCGCCCACCAGAGCGGTGCCGGCAACGGAGCAGGCGGCAGCGATGCCGCGCACGATGTCCGCGATGCGTTCCGGGACCACCTTGCCGCAGGCGATGTAGTCGGTCATGTACAGCGGTTCGGCGCCGACCACCACAATGTCATCGACCACCATGCCGACGAGGTCGAAGCCGATGGTGTCGTGGATGTCCATGGCCTGCGCGATCGCGACCTTGGTGCCGACGCCGTCGGTGGAGGTCGCCAGCAGCGGGCGCTTGTAGGTGAGCAGCTTCGAGACGTCGTACAGGCCGGCGAAGCCGCCGACGCCGCCAACCACCGAGGAGTTGTGGGTCGCCTTGATGGCGTCCTTCATGAGTTCTACGGCGCGGTCGCCCGCTTCGACGTCGACGCCGGCGGAGGCGTAGGTGATGCCGACGGCGTTCTGGGCGGCGTTCATGTCAGCGGCCGGGGAGGCGGGAGTCATACGGGCTCTTTCTTGTCGGCAGCAATGGAACGATCAATGCGATCGTCAGCGGTGAGCAATTCTTCGTATTCGGCGTCCGGGCCCGGATCGCAGCCGGTGGCGCCGACTTTTTCGGCCGGATCGTCGTCAGCGCTGATGCCCGCGGCGGCCTCGGCGGCAGTCTGCGTCGCTGCGGCACCAAGGGCGGCGTCTCCGGCCGCGGGATGGCTGCCGAGATCCGTGCGTTCCAGCAGGTTCTTGCCGAGCTTGTCCGCTCCCGGGAGCTCGATCGGGTACTTGCCGGTGAAGCAGGCGGTGCACAGCCGTTCGCGCGGCTGCTGGGTGGCGCCGATCATGCCGTCCTCGGAGATGTAGGCCAGCGAATCGGCGCCGATGGCCTGGGTGATCTCCTCGACGGTGGTGCCGTTCGCGATCAGCTCTGCGCGGGAGGCGAAGTCGATCCCGTAGAAGCACGGCCACTTGACTGGCGGGGAGGAAATCTTGATATGCACGGACTTGGCGCCGGCTTCGCGGAGCATCCGGACGATCGCGCGCTGGGTGTTGCCGCGGACGATCGAGTCATCCACCACCACCACGCGCTTGCCGCGGATCACGGACTCAAGGGCGTTGAGCTTGAGCCGGATGCCGAGCTGGCGGAGGGTCTGGGAGGGCTGGATGAACGTCCGGCCCACGTAGGCGTTCTTGACGAAGCCGTGTGCGAAGGGGATGCCGGATTCCTCGGCGTAGCCCACGGCCGCGGGGGTGCCGGACTCCGGCACCGGGATGACGATGTCCGCTTCCTGGGTGTTTTCGCGGGCCAGCTGGCGGCCCATTTCCACGCGGGACTCGTACACGGAGCGGCCCGCAATGGAGGCGTCCGGACGGGCGAGGTAGACGTATTCGAAGACGCAGCCGGCCGGCGTCGCTTCGGCGAAGCGCTGGGAGCGGACGCCGTCCTCGTCGATCGCGATGAACTCGCCGGGCTCGATTTCGCGGATGAAGCTGGCGCCGACGGTGGCGAGGGCGGACTGCTCGGAGGCGACCACCCAGCCGCGCTCCAGCCGGCCCAGGCACAGCGGACGGATTCCATACGTGTCGCGGGCCGCGTAGAGGGTGCCTTCATCCATGAAGACAAAGCAGAAGCCGCCCTTGATTTTGGGCAGCAGTTCCATGGCGGTCTGTTCGAGCGACTTGCCCTCTTCGCCCTCCAGCAGGGCGGTGACGAGGGCGGTGTCCGAGGTGTTGCCCTGCTTCATTTCGCCGGTGAGCTGGCCGCCGTTGCGGTCCACGATCATGGCTTTGAGATCGGCGGTGTTGGTCAGGTTGCCGTTGTGGGCCAGGGCCACCGTGCCGGTCGCGGTCGCGCCCAGGGTGGGCTGCGCGTTGGCCCAGTGGCTCGCGCCGGTAGTGGAATAGCGGCAGTGGCCGACGGCCAGGTGCCCGGTCAGGGTGTTGAGCGTCGTCTCGTCGAAGACCTGGGAGACGAGTCCCATGTCCTTGTAGACGTTGATCCGCTTGCCGTCGCTGGTGGCTATACCAGCCGACTCCTGACCGCGGTGCTGCAGTGCATACAGCCCGTAATAGGTGAGTTTTGCAACCTCTTCACCGGGAGCCCAGACCCCGAAGACGCCACATGCGTCCTGAGGGCCTTTTTCGCCAGAGAGAAGGTCATGAGAAAGTTTTCCATCGCCGCGTGCCACTGGTCGATTATCTCACGTTGTGCGCTAGGACTTTCCCGGCGGCCGGTTTATGACCTGCGGCCCGCTCAGGCCCCCGGCTGATCCTCAGGATCGGGCACCGAATCGGGAACGGATTCGACCACGGCGCGCCTGGCCCGGCGGACGCTCAGGCGGTCCAGGATGAGCGCGGCGAGGCCGCCCAGGATGACGCCGCCCGCGCCGCACAGGATCATAAAGAAACCGAACACGGCACCGGCGTCGTAGCTTTCATCGCCCGGGAGGCCGTAGGCGAGGAACGCCGCCACGGCAAAGCCCAGGAGCCCGCCCAGGACCAGGAACGGCACGTACTTCGGCGCCCGGCGCACGGTGACCTGGCGCCGTTCGGGGACGTGCTGCTCGCCTGCGGTGCCGGAGTTTTCGGGGGTAGACATGCCGTTAAGCCTACTGCCCCGGCAGCCATTGCTACCGCCGGGGCGGCGGGAGCACACTAGGGGTTGGGGGAGGGCACGGAACAGCCAAGGGGAGCGCCATGTCAGCCTCAGCGGAGCGGATCAGGGACCAGCAACGCAGCACCTGGGATGAATTCTCCGCAGGCTGGCGAAAATGGGACGCCGAAGTGCTTGGCTGGCACGCCCCCTTCGGCGACGCCGTCATCCAGGAGGCACGGCTCCGCCCGGACTCCGCCGTCCTTGACGTTGCATCCGGCACGGGCGAACCGGGCCTCACGGCGGCAGCACTCGTGCCGCGCGGCAGCGTCGTCCTGCTGGACCTCTCCGAGGGGATGCTGCGGGTTGCATCGGAAAAGGCGGCAGCCCGCGGGCTGGCGAACGTGCGCACCGCCGTCGGCGACGCCGCCGCCCTGCCCTTCGGCGACAGCAGCTTCGACGCGGTCCTCTGCCGCTTCGGTCTGATGTTCTTCCCCGGAGTGTCCGCCGCGGTGGACGAAATGGTGCGTGTCGCCAAGCCGGGTGCGCGGATCAGCTCCGCCGTCTGGGGCCGGGCCGCAGAGAACCCGTGGGCCACACTGATCCTCGGCACCATCGCCCGCCATACCGAACTGCCGGTGCCGTCGACGGGCGCACCCGGGCTGTTCCGCTGCGCTGCGCCGGGGTTTATGGCCCGGGTCTTCACCGAGGCGGGACTGGTCGATGTCAGCGAGCGGAAAGTCAGCACGGACCTGGTCCAGGCGTCGCCGGACCTCTACTGGGAGTTCATGACCGAGATCGCAACCACCGTGGGGGTGGGGCTGGCGAGGGCCGACCGGGAATCCCGCGAGTTGATCCGCTCCGACGTCTTCCAACTGCTGGTCCGTTACGAACACGACGGCGCCATCAGGCTCCGTTCAACGGCCACCATCGTGGCAGGGACTCGGCCCTAACGCCGCTGTCCTACACGCCCAGCTCTTCCTTCAGCGCGGCGACGTGGCCCTGCGCCTTGACCTGGTACCGCGCCAGTTTCACCTTGCCTTCGGGGTCCAGGACCACCGTGGAGCGGACGATCCCTTCGGTGACTTCGCCGTTGACCAGCTTCTCGCCCCAGGCGCCGTAGGCCAGCGCCACGGCGTGGTCTTCATCGGCGAGCAGCGGGAAAGTCAGCGCGAAGTCGCCGGTGAAGTGCGCCAGCGACTCGGGGGCGTCGGGGGAGATGCCCAGCACCTCGTAGCCGGAACCCTGCAGGGAGGCCAGGTTGTCGCGGAAATCGCAGGCCTCGGTGGTGCAGCCCGGGGTGGCGGCCTGCGGGTAGAAGTACACAATGACGTTCTTGCCGCGGTAGTCGGCCAGCGAGACCTTGTGTCCCGCGGCGTCCGGAAGCGTGAATTCCGGGGCGGGGGTTCCGGGCTGGAGCTTGATGGTCGGGTTGGGGCTCATGGGGATCCTTCGGGGTCTGTTGACTGGAAATGCGTTGTTCCGTGGCACAACCACCGGACCCGACCCGGTATTCCGGGGGAGCCGTCAGATAACGCCGCGGCGGAGCAGTTTTCCGCCGGGCGTACGTCCGTCGATCTCGTGTCCGCGCAGGAAGGTTCGGCGGACGACGCCGGAGAGTGCCTTGCCGTCGTACGGGGTGATGGGGTTCTTGTGCTTCAGCTTTGAGACGTCCACCACGAAGGCCTCCTCGGGCGCGAAGATGGAGAAGTCCGCGTCGTAGCCCGGGGCGAGCTGGCCCTTGGTGCTCAACCGGGCCAGTTCGGCGGGCTTGCGGGCCATCCAGGACACCACCTGCTCCAGCGCGATGCCGCGGTGCCGCGCCTCCGTCCAGATCAGGGACAACCCCAGCTGGAGTGAGGAGACCCCGCCCCAGGCCACCGCGAAGTCGCCGTTTTCCAGGTCCTTGAGGTCCAGTGTGCTGGGCGAGTGGTCCGAGACGATGCAGTCGATGGTGCCGTCCTGGAGGCCCTTCCACAGCAGTTCCCGGTTGGAAGCCTCGCGGATGGGCGGGCAGCACTTGTAGGCGGTGGCCCCGTTGGGGATTTCCTCGGCCGTGAGGGTCAGGTAATGCGGGCACGTCTCCACCGTGAGGTGGACGCCGTCGCGCTTGGCGCTGGCGATCATGGGCAGGGCGTCCGACGACGAGAGGTGCAGGATGTGGGCACGGGCGCCGGTCCAGCGGGCGCGTTCGATCACCTCGGCAATGGCCTTGTTCTCGGCCCCGCGGGGACGGGACGCGAGGAACGTCGCGTACAGGTCACCGCCCGGGTGCGGGGCGCGCTCGATCGCATGCGGGTCCTCGGCGTGCACGATCATCAGGGCATCGAAGGACTTCAGCTCGGCCAGGTCCTCTTCCAGCTCCTCGGCGTCCAGCTGGGGGAACTCGTCCACGCCCGAGTGCAGCAGGAAACACTTGAAGCCGAAGACGCCCTCGTCGTGCAGCGGCCGGAGGTCCGCGGTGTTGCCGGGGACGGCCCCGCCCCAGAACCCGACGTCCACAAACGCCTGGTCCCCGGCGACCTCGCGTTTGAGTTTGAGGGCTTCCACCGTGGTGGTGGGCGGGATGCTGTTGAGCGGCATGTCGATGATGGTGGTCACGCCGCCGGCCGCCGCGGCGCGGGTTGCGGAGGCAAAGCCCTCCCACTCGGTGCGGCCGGGTTCGTTGACGTGGACGTGGGTGTCCACGAGCCCGGGAAGCAGGGTTTCGTCGTCCGCGAGGTCGATGACCTCGGCGCCGGAGAGCCCGTTGCCGAGCGGCTCGATGGCCACGATCCTGCCGCCACGCACCCCCACTTCCCGCGGCCCGATCCCTGCCGTGGTGAGGACGCGCCGGCCGCGGATGACGAGATCGAAGGACTCTTCAGGCATTCAGGCTCTCCCAGTCGAAGGCGGTTGCCAACGGTTCCTTGTATTCGAGGCTGATGTAGCCCTCGTAGCCGAGCTGGCGGCTGCGGGCGATCCAATCGCCGAGGGGCAGCTCACCGGTTCCGGGAGCCCCGCGGCCGGGGCTGTCGGCGATCTGGATGTGGCCGAAGTCTTTGGCGTGCCGTTCGATAACGGCGGCGACGTCGTCACCGTTGACCGAGAGGTGGTAGAAATCGGCGAGGAGCTGGATGTTCTCCGCGCCGGTTTCCTCCTGCACGCGGGAGATGACCCGGAGGGCGTCGTCGGCCGTGAGGAGCGGGTAGCGCGGGGCGCCGCTGACCGGTTCGAGCAGCACGGTGCCGCCGATGCGGGCCACGGCAGCGGCCGCAGCCGTGAGGTTGGCGGTTGCCAGCTCGTCCTGGGCCTCCGGGGTGATCCCGTCCTGCCGGTTCCCGTAGAGGGCGTTGAACGAGGTGCAGCCGAGCCGCCCGCCGATGCCGGCCACCACGTCGATGTTGTCCCTGAACTCGGAGGAGCGGCCCTGCCAGGACACCAGGCCCCGGTCCCCGGCCGGCATGTCGCCGGCGTTGAAGTTCAGGCCGGCCAGCTGGACGCCCGCGTCGGTGATGGCCTGCTCGAAGCGGGCGAGCTCGGCATCGCCGGGGACGGAGGTTGCGAACGGCCACCAGAACTCGACGGCGTCAAAGCCGGCGGCTTTCGCCGCGGCAGGCCGCTCGAGGAGGGGCAGTTCGGTCAGCAGGATGGAGCAGTTCACGGAATACGTCATGGTGGGTTCTTTCCGGTGCGGACGTGGCTGGACCAAGGACTACCCCTTCTTGGGGTCCTTGCGGGCCGCCAGGCCCACCAGCGCCCCGACACCCAGTCCGATCAGGAAGCCGGTGAACGGCTTGTCGGCCGTGGCCACGCCGATGGCGAAGCCGAGGGCCGCGCCAACCAGCATTCCGATCCACAGCGATTCGTACTTCACCCCCTCAGGCTAGCAAGCTGCGCCTACGTCAGCCGGATCTGCCGGTTGACGTCCTTGTAGAGCAGGTAGCGGAACGGGCCCGGCCCGCCCGCGTAGCAGGCCTGCGGGCAGAAGGCGCGGAGCCACATGAAGTCGCCGGCCTCGACTTCCACCCAGTCGTCGTTGAGCCGGTAGACGGCCTTGCCCTCGAGGACAAAGAGCCCGTGTTCCATCACGTGGGTCTCGGCGAAGGGGATGGACCCGCCGGGCTGGAACGTGACGATGTTGACGTGCATGTCGTGCGCCAGATCGTCCGGGTCCACGAATCGGGTGGTCACCCAGGCACCGGCGGTTCCCGGCATCGGGGACGGCGCCACGTCCTGGTCCCGGGTGACAAAGGATTTGGCCGTGTACCCCTCCAGCGGCTCATAAGCCTTGCGGATCCACTGGAAACTCGCAGCCTCCGCTGCGCCGTCGTTGGACACTTTCCAGTCCGAGCCCGCCGCGAGGTAGGCGTAGCCGCCGGCGTCCAGGTGGTGGATCCCGCCGTCGAGCGTCAGGGTCAGTTCGCCCTTGGTGAGGAAAATGACGCCCTCGACGCCGGACTCCGCCTCGGGCTTGTCGCTTCCGCCGCCCGGTGCCACTTCCACGATCAGCTGCGAGAAGGTCGTGGCGAAGCCGGCGATGGGCCGGGCAATGATCCATGCGCGGGTCCTGGTCCAGCCGGGCAGGTTGGACGTGACGATGTCGCGCAGCACGCCCTTGGGGATGACCGTGTAGGCCTCTTTGACCACGGCGCGGTCGGTGAGGAGCTGGGTCTGCGGCGGCAGGCCGCCTTCGGGTGAAAAATAGTTGCTCACGGGTGGACTCCTTTGTTTAAAGGCCAGTGAAAAAGGTCAGTGGGTGCGGGAGGCTGCAGGCGGTGCCAGCCGGGGGTGTGCCAGGGCCGTCAGCTGCGGGAGCCCGACGCCGGTCAGTGCACGGACTTCCTCCGCGCCGGCGGCACCGCACTGGATGCCGCGGAGCACGAAGGCCGCCAGTGCCCTGGCCGTGGCGGGTTCGTCCATGACGCCGCCCTCGGTGCGCTCCACATAGTTGCGCAGCCGCGCGGCGGCGGCCGGAAGTCCCTGCCGGTAGAACGCGTAGGTGGCGGCAAAGCGGCTCGGCAGCTGCGCCGGGTGCAGGTCCCAGCCCTGGTAGTAGCCGCGTTCCAGCGAGCGGCGGACCAGTCGGCCATGGAGCCGCCAGGCGTCCTGCACGCCGTCGCCGACGGGGATGACGTTGGTGGAACCGTCGGAGAGCCGGATGCCGGTACCGGCGACGGCCAGCTGCATGACCTCTTTGGCGTAATCCGCCACCGGGTGTTCCATCGATTGGTATTCGGCGGGGATCTGCAGGGATGCCGAGTAGTCGTAGGTGCCGTAGTGCAGGGCGCTGATCCGGCCCGGAACGGCGTGCGGCAGCTGCGCCACCGGGGAGGTGCCGTCCGGGCCCAGGATCAGCTGCGGCGTTTCCACTTGGACCTCGAACCGCAGGCGGCCGGCGGGCAGGAAGTGGATGTCCTCCAGCCGGGACACGGCATAGTCCATCGCCTGGACCTGCGCCACGGTGGTGACCTTGGGCAGGGTGAGGACCAGCCCGTCCGGGAGCTCCCCGGCCGCGGCCAGGCCGGAGACAAAGAGGTCCAGGGTGCGCAGCCCGCGGGTACGGGTGTTCGCCTCAAAACACTTGAACCGGATCCCGATGAACGGCGGGGCGCTCCCGTCCGCCACCGCAGCGGCGACGGCGTCCGCCGCCGCGACGGCGTCGGCGTCTTCGGCGTCGTCACCCCGGTCCCCGTAGCCGTCCTCGAAGTCCAGCCGAAGGTCCTCGATGGGCTCGCTTCCCAGCTTCGCGGCCACGCGGGAGGCGACGGCGGCGGCCAGGGCCGGGTCCTGGCCGAGCAGGGCGCCAAGCTGCTCCAGCCCGCCGTGGGCTTCGGCCACAGCCAGCGCCTGGGCGCCCCAGTCGGCGGCGGTGGTAGGAGTGAAGCGGTCGGCCGGGACATAGACCGTGTGGACCGGCTGCCGGGAGCCGTCGTCGCCGGGATAGTTCCGTTCCAGGAGCAGGTCCGTCGCCGCCAGCAGGGCATCGATCCTGCTCAGGTCGGCGCCGGAGAAGGACCCGGAGGGAGATAGGGTCACGGATTAGCCCAGCAGCTCGTAAGCCGGAGTGGTGAGGAAGTCCGTGTAGTCCTCGGAGAGGCACAGGTCGCCGATGAGCTTGCTGGCCGGCAGGTAGTGCTTCGCGAACGCGTCCTCGCCCACCTCGCCGCGGAGCTTCGCGATTTCCTCGGCCAGGATCCCGGACACCAGCTCACGGGTCACGGTCCGGCCGGTGTCGGCGAGGACCACCTGGTTGCGGATCTGCTGCCAGACCTGCGAGCGGGAGATCTCCGCCGTCGCGGCGTCCTCCATCAGGTTGTGGATGGCGACGGCGCCGTTGCCCGAGATCCACACCGCGGTGTAGGCGATGGCGACGTAGACGTTCAGGCGCAAACCCGCTTCGGTGACGGTCCCGCCGGCGGAGGCGATGTCCAGGAGCTGGTCCGCGGTGACGGACACTTCCGGGCGCTGCTTGTCCAGCTGGTTCGGCCGCTCGCCGAGGACGGCGTCAAAGACGTCGCGGCAGACCGGCACCAGGTCCGGGTGGGCCACCCAGGAACCGTCAAAGCCGTCGTTCGCCTCGCGGGTTTTGTCCGCGCGCACCTTCCCGAAGGCCTGGGCTGTCACCTCGGGCTCGCGGCGGTTGGGAATGACGGCCGCCATGCCGCCCATGGCGAAGGCTCCGCGGTGGTGGCAGGTTTTGACCAGCAGTTCGGTGTAGGCGCGCATAAACGGTGCGGTCATGGCGACGGTGGCGCGGTCCGGCAGCACAAAGCGCCGGCCGGCGTCGCGGAAATACTTGATGATGCTGAACAGGTAGTCCCAGCGTCCGGCGTTCAGTCCGGAGGCGTGGTCGCGGAGCTCGTAGAGGATCTCGTCCATTTCGAACGCCGCGGGAATGGTTTCGATCAGGACGGTGGCGCGGATGGTGCCTTGCGGAATACCGAGGTAGTCCTGCGCAAAAACGAAGATCTGGTTCCAGAGGCGGGCCTCGAGGTGGCTCTCCATTTTGGGCAAATAGTAGTACGGGCCCTGCCCGTTCTCCAGCAACTGCCTGGCGGTGTGGAAGAAGTGCAGGCCGAAGTCCACCAGGGCGCCCACGGCGGGTTCGCCGCCGATCAGCAGGTGGCGCTCGCTCATGTGCCAGCCGCGCGGGCGCGCCACAACGACGGCCAGCGGGGCGTCGGTCCGGAGCGTGTATTCCTTCCCTTCCGGGGACGTGTAGGCCAGGGTGCCGGCCGCGGCGTCGCGGAGGTTCAGGATCGATTCGATCACGTTGGGCCAGGTCGGGGTGCTGGCGTCCTCGAGGTCGGCGAGCCAGACTTTAGCCCCGGAGTTCAGTGCATTGATCGCCATCTTCGCCGGTGCGGCCGGGCCCGTCATTTCCACGCGGCGGTCCTGCAGGGCTACGGGGGCCGCGGCAACTCTCCACTCGCCCTCGCGGATATCGCGGGTCCCCGGCAGGAAATCGAGCCGGCCGGTGCGGGCCGCCTCCTCGCGTTTGACGGCGCGGGCCTTGAGCAGGTCCCCGCGGGTGGCGGCGAAACGCAGGTGCAGTTCCTCGATGAAGGCCAGGGCCTCGGGGGTGAGGATCTCCTCCGCACGGTCAACGGGGGTGGCGGCTGAAATGGTGAGAGCCATTGTGGTCCTTCCTGGTCGGTGAATCAGGCAGTGCATCAGGCGGCGGGAATGCTGCAGCCGCGATGCGGGTCGGCCATGGCGAACACACTAGCGTCCCGGGGCTAGATTCCGGCCGCCCTCCGCCGGTCACGGCTGAGCCCGTCCCTAGCAGAACCCGGCAATGCCGGACCAGGCGGCGTCGGCCGGCACCGTGTCGTCGCGCTGCACGGTTGCCTCGATCAGGCCGTACGGGCGGTCGGCCGCAAAGAAGACCTCGTTGGGGTTGTCGAGGCCAAACGGTGAGAGGTCCACCAGGAAGTGGTGCTTGTTGGGCATCGAGAACCTGATTTCGTCGATCCCGCTGTGAGCCTCGAGGACCTTGGCGCCCATGTCGAACAGGGTCTGCTGCAGGGCGTGCGAGTACTTTTCGGTGAAGCCTTCCAGCAGCAGGGCCTTGACGTCCTCGTAGCCCTTGTTGAAATCGAGGGCGCTGAAATCCGTGCCGGTCTTGTACCGCCAGCGGGCGGAAACCTCGGTGGCTAGGATCCGGTCTGTGGTCTCCGGCAGGGTGGTGTACCTGTCCCGCGGGTAACCCACAAAACCGGACTGCGTGGATTTGAGGACGGTGAGGTCTGTGAGGCCCGACAGCAGGTGCTGGTCTGCGCCGTCGCGGACCAGGACCGCGGTGCGCACCTCCTGGCCGTTGCGCACGAAGGAGTGGTCGTGGGCCGCGCCGTGGGCCTGGATCCGGTCCCAGCGGTACGACTCGGCTTCCCAGCGGCCGCCGTTCACCCAGCCGAAGCCTGAGGTGAAGTGCTCGCCGAGCCGGAGAAGGAACGCCTCCGGGGAGCCGATGCCGTCGCGGGCGAAGGCGTAGATGGTGTTCTTCTGCGTATCCGTAGCCACTACGTGGCTGTTGTCGCCTTCAAGGTGTGCCGCGGCGAAGTCTCCGCGGAGTTGCGAGGTGACGTTGAGGTCTTCAATCTCGTGGCGTTCCGTGTCGCGGCTGATCTTGACGACACGGACTTCGGCCTTGCCGTACTGGTTCTGACCAAGGACGATCTTGTTTGTCATGGTGGGGTTCCCAACTTCCGGTAGGTGGAATCAAAATCCCAGATAGAAATTTCGGCCGCATTTCGCGTTCGTTTCCGCCGCCGCCGTCCCACAAAAATGAGCCGACGCCAGTTGACGCCAGCTCATTACAACCCTGCCTGCTGCTCCCAGGTTACGTGACCTGCGCCACGAGATATCCCCAAGGCTAACCCGGACGGGCGGCGGTGTACATGACACGCTGGATGATCCGGCACCTCCGAAAAGGGCGCAGTGACGGGACAGAAACATGGATTTCACCTCGCCAAAAACTACCTCCGCCGCTCTGTGGCGGAGTCCCGGTTCCGCTGCTAGTCTCGCTGGTGTCAAAGGCGGGCACCCGGGACCCGGGAGGCTATCTACCAGGCGCAACTTAACCTTCAACGCACACGCTGAAGCCTGGTAACCGACGCAGTTGGCTGATTACGTTCCGCCACGGGGTACCGGCTTCCACAGCAAAAGGGAGTCGCATCATGACTGTCACCGTCACGGACCAGGCGTATCTCGCCCGGTCCATCGAGCTGGCCACGGCCAACGTCATGAACAGCGGAGGACCGTTCGGGGCCGTCATCGTCACGGCGGACGGTCAATCGTTCGACGGCGTCAACCGCGTCACCGCCACCAACGATCCCACCGCCCACGCCGAGGTCACGGCCATCCGCCGGGCCTGCACCGAACTTGGCCGGTTCGAGCTCAGCGGCGCCACGCTCTACACCAGCTGCGAACCGTGCCCCATGCGCCTGGCCTCCGCCCTCTGGGCCCGCGTGGACCGGGTGGTTTTCGCCGCCGACCGCCACGACGCAGCCTCTGTCGGTTTCGACGACGCCGTGTTCTACGAGTACTTCGAGAACAACCAGCCCGAGGCTCTCCTGCCCGTGCGCAAGCTGGTGCTGGACGGTCCGGCGGCGCCGCCCGTGCTGCAGCCTTTCACCACCTGGAACAACCTGCAGACCCGGATCGACTACTAGGATCCGGCGCACCCGGCCGGGGCGGTGCTTCCCCCGGCCAAGGTTCCGAACGAGAATGTGCACACCACCGCCGCACGGGCGCCACACCCCGCAGCACCAGGAGACGCCATGGACATAAACACCATCGAGGCCGTGGTCCGCACCGCGGATCCGGCCGACTGGCAGCCCGGGGACGCCTGGCTGGCCGGCGGCACCGTGCTGTTCTCCTATGGGAGCTACGCATTCGGCAAGGAACCGCTCCGGCGGCTCCTGGACCTCGGCTCCACCGGCTGGCCTGCCGTCACCGTGTCCGAAGCCGGGATCGAACTCGCGGCCACCTGCACCGTCGCAGAGCTCTATGCGCTGCCCGCGAGTGAAGCCGGCCGGTCCCGCGCGGCGGCGTGGCCCGCGCTGGAGCTGATCCGGCCGTGCTGCGATTCGTTCGTGGCGTCGTTCAAGGTCTGGAACATGTCCACCGTGGGCGGCAACCTCTGCACGTCCCTGCCTGCCGGACCCGTGATCTCGCTCTGCGCGGCACTGGACGGCGTGGCCACGGTGCTCGGCAAAGGCGGCGCCAGCCGCACCGTCCCGGTGGCGGAGTTCGTCACGGGGGACGGGCGCAACTGCCTGGCCCCCGGCGAGCTGCTGCGCAGCGTCCAGCTGCCGGCGTCTGCCCTGGCCTCCCGGGTGGCGTTCCGCCGGCTGTCACTGAGCAACCTGGGCCGTTCCGGGGCACTGCTGATCGGACGGCTCGACGCCGGCGGCGGACTGGTCCTCACCGTCACCGCCGCGACCAAACGCCCCGTGCAGCTGCGCCTCGGCTCCGGCAGCGGCAGCGGCACTGGAACCGGTACGGTAGCCGAACTGTCCGCCGCGCTCGACGCCGCAATCCCGGACGGGCTCTACCACGACGACGTCCACGGCCTGCCCGCCTGGCGCAAGGACATGACCTACCGGCTCGCCGCGGAAATCCGCGCCGAACTGGCGTCCCCGGCAGGCACTGTACCGGCACGCGTTTCCGGCGACTTCTGGCCGCCGCGTCCCACACCGCAGGCTCCGGCACGGCAGGAAGGGGCCTGAGTATGGCCATCGAGATCAACGGCGCAATTAGGATCAACGGCGCAATTTGGATCAACGGCACAATTTGGATCAACGGCGCTCCGGCGCAGGCCGTACCGCGGCCGGGGCAGTGCCTGCGGACGTTCCTGCGGGAGCAGGGTAACTTCGGCGTGAAGAAAGGGTGCGACGGCGGGGACTGCGGTGCCTGCACCGTCCACGTCGACGGCGTTCCCGTGCACAGCTGCATCTACCCCGCGGTCCGCGCCGAAGGCCGGGCCGTCACCACCGTGGAGGGCCTCGCCGGCACCGGACCCGGTGCCGCCCTGCATCCGATGCAGCAGCAGTTCATGGAACGTCAGGGCTTCCAGTGCGGTTTCTGCACCGCGGGCGTGGTGATGACGGCGGCCACCTTCGACGACGAGCAGAAAGCCGACCTGCCGCGGAACCTCAAGGGGAACCTGTGCCGCTGCACCGGCTACCGGGCCATCGCCGACGCCGTTTGCGGCGAGGCCGCGCACGGCGAATCCAGGCACCCGGACCCCTCGGGGCCGGGGCCCGGGACCGCCGGTGAGGGCCAGCCCGATCCGCGCCCCGGCCAGCTCGGCGACGACGTCCGGGCGCCCGCCAGCCAGGCGATCGTCACCGGCACGGCGCGCTTCACGCTCGACGTGCCCGCGGCGGAGCTCTCCGGGCTCCTGCACGTGAAGCTCCTGCGCTCGCCTCACGCCCACGCCCGCGTGCTGTCCATCGACGCCACCGAGGCCCTGCGGATCCCTGGCGTGGAGGCGGTCTTCACCCACGAGGACGCGCCCGCGCAGCTGTTTTCCACGGCGCAGCATGAGCTCTACACCGACGATCCGGACGACACGCGCGTACTGGACGACGTCGTCCGGTTCGTCGGGCAGCGGATCGCCGCCGTCGTCGCCGATACCGTCGCCGCGGCGGAAGCCGGCGTCCGGGCGCTGAAAGTCCAGTACCAGGTGCTGGAAGCGGTGTTCACCCCGCAGGAGGCGATGCGCCCCGGGGCCCCGCTGGTCCACGGCGCCAAGGATGCCCAAACGGCCCGCATCTGCCGGCCGGAACAGAACGTCGTGGCCGGGCTGCACTCCGAACTGGGCGACGTCGCGGCGGCCTTCGCCACCGCGGACTTCATCCACGAGCAGACGTACCGGACGCAGCGGGTGGCGCACACCGCGCTGGAGACCCACGCCGCCATCGCCTCGGTCGACGCCGACGGCCGGCTGCAGGTCCGCACCTCCAGCCAGGTGCCGTTCCTGGTCCGGCGCACCCTGGGCCGGCTCTTCGGCCTGCCGGAGGCGCGGATCAGGGTGGTCGCGGGACGCGTGGGTGGCGGCTTCGGCGGCAAGCAGGAAGTCCTCACCGAGGACATCGTGGCCCTCGCGGCGCTGAAACTCCGGCGCCCGGTGCAGCTCGAGTTCACCCGCACCGAGCAGTTCACGGCGGCCACCGTCCGGCATCCGTTCACCGTCCACCTCAAGGCCGCCGCCAGCAATGACGGCAGGCTGACGGCCCTGCAGCTGGAGGTCCTGACCAACGCCGGCGCCTACGGCAACCATTCCGTGGGCGTGATGTTCCACGGCTGCGGCGAATCCCTGGGCGTGTACAACTGCGCCAACAAGAAAGTGGACGCGCACGCCGTCTACACCAACACCGTGCCCTCCGGCGCCTTCCGCGGCTATGGGCTGAGTCAGATGATCTTCGCGATCGAGTCCGCCATTGACGAGCTCGCCACCGGAATCGGCATGGACCCGATGGAGTTCCGCCGCCGCAACATGGTCCGCGAGGGCGACGACATGCTCTCCACCCGCCCCGACCCGCAGGAGGACGTCCTCTATGGCAGCTACGGGCTGGACCAGTGCACGCAGCTGGTGCAGGACGCCCTGGCGCGGGGCCGGGAACGCTACGCCGCCGCCGGGCTCGGGGACCTCGGCCCGGACTGGGTCACGGGGGAGGGGACGGCGCTGTCCATGATCGACACCGTCCCGCCGCGGGGCCACTTCGCGCATGCCAAAATCCGGGTCCTGCCCGGCGGCAGCTACCAGGTGGACGTGGGAACCGCGGAGTTCGGCAACGGCACCACCACCGTGCACGCCCAGCTCGCCGCCACCGCCCTGTCCACCACCGCAGACCGGATCACGGTCCGGCAGTCGGACACGGACCTCGTGGACCACGATTCCGGCGCCTTCGGCTCGGCCGGGACCGTGGTGGCCGGCAAGGCGACCCTGGCCGCGGCCGAGGACCTGGCCGTGCGGATCCGCGCCTTCGCCGCCGGAATCCACCAGGTCCAGGCCTCCGGCTGCGTGCTGCAGGCTGACGCCGTCGTCTGCGGGGGAGCCCGGGTTCCGCTGGCGGAACTGCACGACGGCGCCGCGGCGGCCGGCGTCGACCTCTCCGGCGAGGGGCATTGGGCCGGGACCCCGCGGTCGGTGGCGTTCAACGTCCACGGTTTCCGGGTGGCGGTCCACACCGGGACGGGGGAACTGCGGATCCTGCAAAGCGTCCAGGCCGCCGACGCCGGTGTGGTGGTCAATCCGAGGCAGTGCCGCGGGCAGATCGAGGGCGGCATCGCGCAGGCGCTGGGCGCTGCGCTGTATGAGGAGGTCAGGGTGGACGACGCCGGACGGGTCACCACGGACATCCTCCGGCAGTACCACATCCCGACCTTCGCGGACGTGCCGCGCAGCGAGGTGTACTTCGCCGACACGTCCGACAAGCTGGGCCCGCTGGGTGCGAAGTCCATGAGCGAGAGCCCGTTCAATCCGGTGGCGCCGGCGCTGGCCAACGCCATCCGGAACGCCACGGGGGTCCGGTTCGCGGAGCTGCCCATCGCCCGGGACAAGATCTACCTCGGCCTGAAGGAAGCTGGCCTGGCCCAGCCATTGGCGGGCGCCAACGGCCTATAGTCGGATGATGGAACAGCGAATCTTGGGCAAGACCGGACGGAACGTCTCCATCGTTGGACTGGGGACCTGGCAGCTGGGCGCGGACTGGGGCAACGTGGACCCCGCGCAGGCGCAGGCCATCCTGGCCGCCTCCGTGGAAGCCGGTGTCACATTCTTCGACACCGCGGACGTTTATGGCGACGGCCGCAGCGAGCAGGCTATCGGAGCCTTCCTTGCGAACAACCCGGGCCTGGAGATCACGGTCGCCACGAAGATGGGCCGCCGGGTGGAGCAGCGGCCGGAGCACTACAACCTCGCCAATTTCCGCGAGTGGACGGACCGGTCCCGGCGCAACCTGGGCGCCGAGCAGCTGGACCTGGTCCAGCTGCACTGCCCGCCCACCGCCGTGTACAGCAACGCCGAGGTCTACGACGCGCTGGACACCCTCGTGGCCGAGGGGGCCATCCGGAACTACGGCGTCAGCGTGGAGCGGACCGACGAAGCCTTCGAAGCCTTGCGGCACGCCGGCACGGCCACCGTGCAGATCATCCTCAACGCTTTCCGGCTCAAGCCGCTGGACGAGGTGCTGCCCGCGGCGGAGGCTGCCGGCGTCGGCATCATCGCCCGCGTGCCGCTCGCCTCGGGGCTGCTCTCGGGCAAGTACACCGCGGACACGTCCTTCGCGGCGGACGACCACCGGAACTACAACCGCACCGGCTCGGCGTTCGATGTCGGGGAGACCTTCTCCGGCGTGGACTTCGGGCAGGGCCTCAAAGCGGTGGCAGAGTTCGAGGAACTGGTGCCCGACGGCGTCAGCACCGCCCAGGCGGCCATCGCCTGGATCGCGGCGCAGGACGGCGTCAGCACGGTGATCCCCGGCGCGCGGAACGTGGACCAGGCCCGCGCCAACGCCGAAGCGGCGTCGGTCAGCGGCATTGACGCAACGTTCGACGTCGGCGTCCACGAAATCTATGACCGCTACTTCCGCGAAACGATCCACCCGCGCTGGTAGGGCGCACGATTCTCCGCGGTAGGGCGCACGTCGGCAGCGAGGAGTTCACTGGTGGGCAAACGATCGGACTACAGGGCGGCCCTGGCGTCGTTCCCACCTGAGCAGTGGGCGGCTTACCTGAACGCCGAATCCGGCCTTCCCGGTCCCCGGGGGAACATCGAACTTGCCGAGGCGTTTGCCGATGTGGCCGACCCCGAATTGATACGACTGTGCGCGTCGAGCCAGGACGAATACCTGGCGACGTGCGGCGCCGTCGGCTTTGGCCGCCTGCTGGCCGACGGCGAGCCGCACGCCGCGGAGACTCTCAGGGCGCTGGCGGCCGATCCGCGCTGGCGCGTGCGCGAGGGCGTCGCAATGGCCCTGCAGAGGCTCGGCGACGCTGATATGCCGGGGTTGTGGGCCGTGGCCGAAGAGTGGGTGGATGGTCCGCCGCTGGTGCAGCGCGCCATCGCGGCGGGTATCTGTGAACCCCGCCTGCTGGGCGCGCCGGGCGACGCCGTCCGGGCCCTGGACGTCCTGGACCGGATCACGGTGTCAGTCAGTGGCATGGAAGGTCAGTCACGGCGCACCGACGAGTTCCGTGTGCTGCGGCAGGGGCTCGGTTACTGCTGGAGTGTTGCCATTGCGGGCGCGCCGTCGGAGGGCTTTGGGCGCCTGGAACGGTGGGCGGCCAGCGACGACAAGGATGTGCGCTGGATCGTGCGGGAGAACCTCAAGAAGGCGCGGCTGGCCAGGGCTGATCCGGCAGCTGCAGAACGCGTGGCCGAAGTACTGAATCGCGCCGGTCCATGACCGCAACGCGAGGTCAGATCCGGCCCATGGAGGCGTCTTAATGGGCCGGTATCTGACTCCGCGTCGGGGTTGGTGGCAGTGTTCGGTTTGGGGCCCGGCTGCGCTTGACCCTAGTCGAGCAGGGGCAGCTGGTCCGGCGCATCGAGGTCCTCGCCGCTGGAGAGGTCGCTGCAGTCCACGAGGTCGACCAGCTCCGGGTGGGCCTGCAGGAAGAAGCGTGCCCCGGCGTCGCCCGTGGCAGAGTCCGCGGCCTCAGCACGCAGGGTGGCATCCAGCAGCAGCGGATGCCCGCGCCGGAGTGTGCCGTCGGGCCCCCGGTAGCCGGCGGCCGTCACCCGGCCCGGTTGGTGGGACGCCAGCAGCCGCGCGACCGTCTCAGCCGTCAGTCCGGGCTGGTCCACCAGCGCCATGAGCACATGGTCCTCCGGGGCTGCCGCGGCAACTCCCAGCCGGAACGAGCCGCCCATCCCTGTGTCCCAGTCCGGGTTGTCGATGACGTGGTGCCGGCTGAGGTCGGTGCCGGCGCGGACCATTGCTGCGCCCGCACCAAGGACCACCACCACTTCCCGGCAGCCGCCCGCGAGCAGCACGTCGGCGAGCACTTCAACGAGCGTGCGGCCGCGGAACGGGAGCAGGGCCTTGGGCCCGCGCCCCAGCCGTATCCCGGCGCCGGCGGCAAGGAGCACCGCCGTCGTGCGTGGTGCCCCGATGTCGCTCACTGGCTTCAGCTGCCCCGGTAGGTGGAGTACGCGAACGGGCTCAGCAGGAGCGGCACATGGTAGTGCGCCTCCGACTCCACCACGCCGAACGTGATAGCCACCTCCGGGAAGAACGATTCGGTGCCGCTGGCGGCGAAGTACTCTCCCGTATCGAAGGCCAGGCGGTAGGTTCCCGAGGGCAGCCGGTCCGGGCCCAGCTGTTTGACGCGTCCGTCGGCGTCCGTGGCGCCCTCGGCGATCCGGACCCAGCGTTCGCCGTCGAGCATCTGGAGGGTGACCGGGACACCGGCCGCGGGTTTGCCGGAGCCGGTGTCGAGCACGTGGGTGGTGATGTGGGAAACGCTCATCTGCCCATCAGTCCTTCGAGTCTGAGCACCACGATCTCCCGCAGCTGCTGGCCAATTATTGCCTGTTCTTCCTCGGGGGTGTGGGCGAGCCGGGTGGTCAGGGCGGCCAGGATCTCCTCGCGGCTGCGGCCGGCTGCACGGATCAGGAACACCTGGCCGAACTTCTCCTCGTAGGCGCGGTTGCCGTCCGCCAGGGCCTCCGTGACGGCCGCGTCAGCCGCGCCGAGTCCGGCCTGTTCCGACCGGGAAAGCCTGGCCTCCGTGCTGTCTCCCTGGGCCCGCTCGCCGATCCGAGGGTGGCGGGCGAGCGCTGCCTCGATTTCCGACGGCGTGAACGGGTCGGCTGCGGCGCGGCCCGCCGCCAGGAGTGCTTCGACGTCGGAGTACGGCCGCGCGTCGGCGAGCCCGTCGATCCAGCGCTGGATGTCCAGGCAGGGGCGCAGGGCATCGGCCGCCTCCGTGCGGCTGGCCGCGTTGAACTGGTCAAGATGCATGAGGCAGGTCCTCGTGTTCGATGCTGGCATTCACGGTTTAGGCCCACGTTAGTCCGGGAACCTTCCTGATGTGTGCGGTGACAGCTGATTCAAAGGTTTTGCATAGGTCGCGTGGCTAGCGTGGGCGACTATGGAAGAGCCCACGCCACAGCGGCTTGGTCGCCGCCGCGGCGGCGCACGCGGGAGGCTGCGCTCCCGGGCGTTCCGGCGCACCCGGGCACTCGTGATGGCGGCGTGCGCGGCAATTCTGGCGGTGGCGCTGGGCGCCGGCGTCCACTCCGCCGCGCAGGCCCGTTCGACGGCGGTTGTCCAGTCCGGGAATGTGACCAACAGCCAAGCGTCAGTCCCGGCATCGGCCGCGTCGACCGCGTCACCGGCCGCCACGCCCGCCGTTTCACCCACCACACCGGCCGCGGGGGCCATCGACGCGGAGCTGGACGCCAAAATCAACGGCATCATCGACGCCAACAGTGACTACCAGATCGGCGTCGCGCTCCTCGATCTGTCGGAGGGTGCGGAGGTCGCCGAAGCTGTGCACGAATACGGTGTGGATGCGGCCTTCGTCGCCGCAAGCACGGCCAAGGTCCTGGCCGCCGAGGCGTACTACCACCTGGTCGAAACCGGGGAGGCCTCGCTCGGCGATCCACTGGGGGCCTACACCGCGGAGTTCCAGCTGCGGGCGATGATCCAGCAGAGCGACAACGACTCCTGGTCGCTGATCATGGACGCGGTGGGCCACGAGGAGCTGACGGACTACGCGGCCTCGATGGGGGTGGACTACAGCCCCGAAAGCAACACACTCACCCCGGCGGACATGGCCCACATTCTGGCCGGCCTCTACTCCGGAACGCTGCTGGAACCTGCGGACACCGAACAGCTCCTGGCCTACATGCAGGACACCAACTACGAAACGCTCATCCCGGCCGCTGCTCCCGCCGGCATCACCGTCTTCCATAAGTACGGCCTGCTGGGCGGGGAGCTGCACGACGCCGGGATCCTCACCCAGGGCGGCAAGGCCTATGCCCTGGTGGTCTACACCAAGGGTGCCGGCCTCGGCAGCGTCCCGGAGCGGACCGAAGTCATCCACCAGGTGACCGAGGCCGTCACTGACGCCTTGTTCTAGGGGTCGGTGTCCGGCTTTCCTCAGCCGTCCGGGGGCACTTTGCCGGGGTCCAGCGTCGAAATGGACGACGCCGGCCCGGCGTTTCGTGTCAAAGTGCCCCCGGACGGCCGCGCGGCTCAGCCCCGGACGGCCGCGGGTGGCCCTACTTCGCCAGGAACCCCAGCAGCGCCTCGTTGACCTCGGCGGCGTGGGTCCAGAGCATGCCGTGCGGGGCGCCCTCGATCTCCACGTACTCGGCACTGGGCAGGGCCTTGGCGAACCGCCGGCCCGTGACGTCGATCGGGAGGATGTTGTCCGCAGTGCCGTGCACGATCAGCGTGGGGACGTCGATCTTGGGGATGTCGGCACGGAAGTCGGTCAGCCAGGGGGGCTGCGCGGCTGCCGAGGCGGTGGGGCCGCCCGCGGTCGCGAGGTTCCAGCCGGCCCGCATGACTTCCTCGCTGAGTCGGGGTGTGCCGAGGAAGGTATCGCTGTTGTAGAAGTTCTTGAAGAACTCGGTGAAGAAGGCGTAGCGATCGGTGGTCACAGCCTCCAGCAGGCCGTCGAACGCGGACTGCGGGACGCCGTCGGGGTTGTCGTCGGTCTGCAGCAGGTAGGGTTCCAGCGAGCCGAGGAACACGGCCTTCGCCACCCGGGCCGAGCCGTAGGTGCCGAGGTACCGGCCCACTTCGCCGGTTCCCATCGAGAAGCCCACCAGCACGGCGTCGTTCAGGTCCAGGGTGGTGAGCAGGGTATCGAGGTCGGCGGCGAAGGTGTCGTAGTCGTAGCCGTCGGTGGGCTTGCTGGACTGGCCGAATCCGCGGCGGTCATAGGTGATGACGCGGTAGCCGGCGCCGAGCAGGGCCGTGGTCTGCTTCTCCCAGGACGATCCGTCCAGCGGATAGCCGTGGATCAGGACCACCGGCTGCCCGCTGCCGTGGTCCTCGTAGTAGAGCTCGATGTCGGTGCTGTTCTCGGTTCCAACCTTGATGTAAGCCATGTCAGCAGTCCTCTCGGTACGGTTCGGAAGTCAGTGCGTGCGCGGCCCGGCGCTGGTGCCAAAGCGCTGGTGCCACTGTACGGAACCAACGCCGTCCGGCGGCAGGGTGTTCCCGGGATTTCCGCCTGGCATACCCCAGGGGGTATAGTGGACGGCAAGGACCTACCAAAAAGGAGAACCAGATGTGCCGACAGGTTGCATGCAAGAAGTGCGGTAAGACCACCTGGGCTGGCTGCGGCCAGCACGTTGATCAGGTCATGCGGGGCGTCAAGAGCGCCGACCGCTGCAAGGGTCACGAGGGTGAAGTCAGCACCAAGACCGGCTTCTTCGCCAAGCTCTTCGGCCGCTAAGCCCGGTTCTCCGGCATCCAGGGCCCCCGTCGCACACAGTGCGGCGGGGGCCCTGCCCGTTAACGAGCCCCCCGTTACCAGCCCTACCCCAGCAGCGCCCGCACCACCACGTCCGTCAGTTCGTGGAACACGGCCAGGCGCTCCTCGCTCTCGAGGTCCTCGCCCCACGTGTAGATGGTGAGCGCGTAGGAGCGCTCGCCGGACGTCAGGAGGGCCGCGTCGTGGACATAGCCCTCCACCTCGCCATACTTGTGCTGCACCGTGATGTCCGGGCCGACGGCGGCTGTAATCAGCCGTTCGTTGTTGGTCTGCTGCATGTAGCCCAGCAGTTCCTGCGTGTGCTCGGCGTTCAGCAGCTTCCCGGTGGAGAGCTGCTTGAGCAGCGCCGCCATCTCGGCCGGGGTCAGCAGGTTCTGTTCCGGGTCGTAGCTGATCCCGATCGACGCGGCGTACTCGATCAGCTTGGGGTAGCCGATGTCCTGCATCAGCAGCAGCCAGGAGTCGTCGCTGCTCGTGTTGACCATCGCCTGGAGCTGGAACGCGGCGTCGTAGCTGCCCAGCGGCACGTCGAGCGACTTCTCGCCGGTTTCCACCAGATGGTAGTAGGCGGCCGCGGTGATGATCTTGGCGGTGCTCGCGGCCACAAACTCGGACCCGTCGCCGTAGCTGCGCGGCTCCCCGCCGCGGGTGTCCTGGACGACGACGCCGATCCGGTAGCCGGAGTTCTCGGCCAGGATCCGCCGGATCTCGGCGTCGAGGTCGACGGCGGCCCGCGGGGCCTGCGGCGCCGCCGCGGCGGCCGGTTTCTGCCACTGCTCGTCCGGGCCGGCCAGGAAGTCCGTCCGGGGGACCGGACCGGTGCGGACGACGGCGAAGGTCACCACGCCCAGCAGCACCAGCACCGTCGCCGCCCAGAGCAGGAGCAACTTGCCCCGGGCGTTGAGGGACTTGGCGGCCGGGCGGGATGGTCCCGAGGTGTTCATGTGGTGCAGGACCTTCCAGGTCAAAAGGGTGGGGGTTCCTGCAATCTATGCCGGGCGGAGGGGCATGTCCACGCCCCGCGCGGGGCGGCCCGAAGGTGAGGGCAAACTCCCAGCTGGGACCGCCGCGGACAGCCGCCGGCCCGTTGTCCCACCACCGGCGGCGCCCTCACCAGGAACCCGTGCCCGCCGCATTAGGCTGGCAGGTATGCCGAAGAAGATTACCGTCAGCCTGCCGGACGCGACCCTGCGGGAGTACCTCCAGCCCCACCCGGACGTCACTGTCCTCGAGTGGGACCTGTCCGGGGAACCGCCCCAGCCGCACATCGACATCGTGGTCCCGCCCTACATGGGCGGCCCGCAGGTCCTGCGCGGCCTGGAAGCGGCGGAAACCGGGCTCGTGCAAAGCCAGTCGATCGGGTACGACGGCGTCGCGGAGTTCCTGCCGGCCGGCCGGGTGTTCGCCAATGCCGCCGGCGTCCACGAAACCTCCACCGCGGAACTGGCCCTCGCCCTGATCCTGGCCAGCCAGCGCGAGCTCCCGCGGTTGCTGCAGAACCAGCGGGAGGGCCGCTGGGAGAGCCGGTCCACCGCCAGCCTGGCCGACCGCCGCGTGCTGATCGTCGGCTACGGCGGCGTCGGCAAAGCGATCGAGGACCGGCTGTTGGCCTTCGAAACCACGGTGACCCGGGTGGCCAGCAAGGCGCGGACGGACGAGCGCGGCCACGTCCACGGCATTGACGAGCTGCACAGCCTGCTGCCGGAGCACGACATCGTGATCGTGGGGGTTCCGCTCAGCGACGCCACCCGCCACCTCATTGACGACGCCTTCCTCTCCGCCATGCCCGACGGCGCCCTGCTGGTCAACGTGGCCCGTGGACCGGTCGCGGACACCGAGGCCCTGGTCCGGCACACCGCCGCCGGCCGGATCCGCGCCGCGCTGGACGTCACCGATCCCGAGCCGCTGCCGCAGGACCACCCGCTGTGGGGGATCCCCGGCGTCATCATCAGCCCGCATGTGGGCGGGGCGAGCTCGGCCATGCGCCCGCGGATGGGCCGGCTCGTCCAGCGGCAGATCGAACTCATGATGGCGGGTGAACCGCCGGCGAACGTGGTTCTGGGCGGCTAAGTCAGCGGGGGCGAGGACGCAGAACTCGTTGCAGGTTTAACATTCGTCACGCCGGTCCCCTCGGGTCCACCACGCAAGCTACACCGGACCGGCGACCGGGCACACCGGCCAGGCCCTCAGTTTTTCTTCAGTTCCTCGGCGAGCATCACAAGGATGCCGCTGGGACCGCGGAGGTATGTGAGTTTGTAGATGTCTTTGTAGGTCGCCACGCCGCGAAGCGGATGGCAGCCGTGCCTCGCGGCTATTTCCAGTGCTTCGCCGATGTTAGGGACTGAGAACGCGACCCGGTGCATGCCGATGTCGTTGGGACGGGTGGGCGCCGTCTCGATCGCCTCGGGGTAGATGTACTCAAAGAGTTCGAGGCGGCCGTGACCGTCCGGCGTTTCGAGCATGGCAATGTTGGCGTGATTGCCGTCAAGCCCGACGGCGGTGTCGGTCCATTCGCCGCTGACGGTGTCGCGGCCGACGACCGCCAGGCCGAGGTCGGTGAAGAAGGCGATAGCCTCCTCCAGGTCTCGCACGGCGATGCCGACGTTCTCAAGTCTGATGTCCATGCTCCTCACGCTACCGAGACGGCCCGGCCCAGATCCAGCGTCGACGGGCTGCCCGCCACATATAATTCGAGCATGCCAATCCCGCGCCTTGACCGAAGCAACCTCGTCCAGCCGTCCGCCCTCAAACAGTACGGAAGCGGGCTGTGAGCGGCGGTCTCGTCGCCCTGCTGGACGACATCGCAGCCCTGGCCAAGATTGCGGCCGCCTCGGTGGACGACGTCGCAGCCGGAGCGGCCAAGGCGGGGGCCAAGGCCGCGGGCGTGGTCATTGACGACGCCGCCGTCACCCCGCAGTACGTGTCCGGCACGGACCCGTCCCGCGAACTGCCGATGATCAAGCGGATCTTCTGGGGCTCGCTCCGGAACAAGCTGTTGATCATCCTGCCGGCGCTGCTGCTCATCAGCGCCTTCATCCCGGGTGTCATTCCGTTCATTCTCATGGCGGGCGGCACCTACCTCTGCTACGAGGGTGCCGAGAAGGTTTGGCACAAGCTCCGCGGCCACCACGAAGCCGACGAAGACACTCCAGCGGTCGACCGGGGTCCGGAGGCGGAGGCCAAGGTCACCAAGGGCGCCATCACCACCGACTTCATCCTCTCCTGCGAGATCATGGTCATCGCGATGAACGAGGTGGCGGCCGAATCCCTGTGGGTTCGGGCCTCCATCCTGGTCGCAGTGGCGATCGCGATCACGGCGGCCGTGTACGGCGCCGTCGCGCTCATCGTCAAGATGGACGACATCGGCCTGCACCTGACCACCAAGGACTCCGCGGGCTCCCAGCGCTTCGGCGAGCTGCTCGTCCGGGGCATGCCTGCGGTCCTGACCACGATCACCGTTATCGGGACGGTCGCCATGCTGTGGGTCGGCGGCCACATCATGCTGCAGGGCGCCCATGACCTCGGCTGGCACCTGCCGTACGACCTGGTCCACCTCCTCGAGGCCCCCTTTGCCGGGATCCCGGTGGTAGGCGGCTTCCTGGCCTGGCTTGTCAACACCCTGTGCTCGGCCGTCCTTGGTCTCGCCTGGGGCCTCGTCGTCATGGCCATCCTTCACCCGCTGCTCAACGCGCTGCCATTCGGCAAGAAGGAAGGCGGGCACGAGGAGGGCGACGTCCGCGCCGCCGCCGACTGAGACCTGCCCCGATCCGCCCTGAGAGGAACCCAGCCCACTCCCGGGATCCGGACGTAAACTAACCTTCGGATCACTCTGCGTGACACGTGGCTTGGAGTACGGATGCTCTGGAAACTGCTCGTCGAATACCTGAGGCCGCAGCGGCGGCTGCTGCTCGCCGTCGTCGTCTTCCAGCTGGCGGCGTCCATCGCCTCGCTGTACCTGCCCACTCTGAACGCGGACATCATCGACCAGGGTGTGGCGCGCGGGGACACCGACTACATCATGCGCACCGGCGGCGAGATGCTCATGATCACGCTGCTGCAGATCGCCTGCACCATCGCCGCAGTCTACTTCGGCGCGAAGGCCGCGATGGCGCTGGGCCGGGACGTGCGCGGGGCGATCTTCACCCGGGTCGCTGAGTTCTCCGAGCAGGAAGTGACCCGGTTCGGCGCGCCGAGCCTGATCACCCGGTCCACCAACGACGTCCAGCAGGTCCAGCAGCTGGTGCTGATGTCCGCCACGCTGATGGTCACCGCGCCCATGCTGAGCATCGGCGGCGTCATCATGGCCGTCCGGCAGGACGTGCAGCTGTCCTGGCTGATCGCCGTCAGCGTGCCGGTGCTGCTCATCGCTGTGGGGCTGATCGTCACGCGGATGGTGCCGCTGTTCCGGCTCATGCAGACCCGGATCGACACGGTCAACCGGGTGCTGCGCGAACAGCTCACCGGCATCCGCGTGGTCCGCGCCTTCGTCCGCGAGGACATCGAGACCGCCCGCTTCGGCCGCGCCAACGAGGACGTCACGGACACCGCACTGCGTGCCGGCCGGCTGATGGCGCTCGCATTCCCCACCGTGATGCTGGTGCTGAACGTCTCGTCCGTGGCGGTGATCTGGTTCGGGGCGTTCCGGATCGAGGACGGTTCCATGCAGGTTGGCACCATGATTGCGTTCCTGAGCTACCTCATGCAGATCCTGATGTCCGTCATGATGGCCACCTTCATGGCGATCATGATCCCGCGCGCCGCCGTCTCCGGGGACCGGATCGGTGCGGTGCTGGGCACCGAATCGAGCGTCCGGCCGCCCGAGCACCCGGTCAGCCTCTCCGGCCGCACCGCCCGCGGCGAACTGGAAATGCGCGACGTCGGATTCGCCTACCCGGGTGCCGAGGCGCCGGTCCTCTCGGACGTGAGCTTCACCGCCCGCGCCGGGCAGACGACGGCGATCATCGGGTCGACCGGTTCGGGCAAGACCACCCTGGTGAACCTGATGCCGCGGCTGTTCGACGCCACCTCCGGCTCGGTGCGGATCGACGGCGTGGACGTGCGCGAGCTGCACCCGGACCTGCTCTGGGGGCACATCGGCCTGGTCCCGCAGAAGCCTTATCTGTTCTCGGGCACTGTGCGCAGCAACCTGCTCTACGGCAAACCCGACGCCACCGAGGACGAACTCTGGCGGGCGCTGGCCATCGCGCAGGCGGAGGATTTCGTCCGCGGGATGGAGGGCGGGCTGGACGCGCCGATCTCGCAGGGCGGTACCAACGTCTCCGGCGGGCAGCGGCAGCGGATCGCGATAGCCCGGGCGCTGGTGAAACGGCCCGAGCTCTACATCTTTGACGACTCGTTCTCCTCGCTGGACACCGCAACGGATGCCCGGCTGCGGCAGGCGCTCAGGCAGCACACCGCCGGCGCCACCCTGGTGATCATCGCCCAGCGGGTGTCCAGCATCGTGGACGCGGACCAGATCCTAGTGCTCGACGACGGCAGGATCGTCGCGCACGGAACGCACGAGGAGCTGCTGGAGACCTCGGAGACGTACCAGGAGATCGTGAATTCCCAGCTCGCGGCGGAGGAGGCGGTATGAGCAAGGTCGAGTCCCAGACGCCCGGAACCGGTGCTGGCGCCGGAGCTTCCGGCAGCGCTGGCGCCGGCGAGGAGGCCCCTCTCCGCATTCCCCGACCGCGCGGCGGACCCGGCCACGGCGGCCCCTTCGCCGGGATGAACATCCCGGCCGAGAAGGCAATGAACTTCGGCCCCTCGGCCAAACGGCTGCTGGGCGAACTCCGCCCCGAACGGCTCTGGCTGACGCTGGTACTGCTCCTCGCCGTCGTAAGCGTGACGTTCTCCGTGATCGGTCCGCGGCTGCTGGGCGAGGGCACCAACCTGATCTTCGCCGGCGTCGTGTCCAAGCAGCTGCCTGCCGGGGTGAGCCAGTCCCAGCTGATCGCGCAGCTGCGGGCTGCAGGGGAGAACCAGAAGGCGGACATGCTTAGCGCCATGTCGCTGACGCCCGGCACCGGGATCGACTTCGCCGCGCTGTCCTCCGTGCTGCTGTGGGCGTTGGCCCTGTACGTGCTGGCCTCGGGCTTTATGTGGATCCAGGCGTACATCCTCAACGGCGTCGTGCAGCGCACCGTGTACCGGCTGCGCGAGCGGATCGAGGCGAAGATCAACCGGCTGCCGCTGCGCTACTTCGACACCGTGCAGCGCGGCGAGCTGCTCAGCCGGGTGACCAACGACGTCGACAACATTTCCCAGAGCCTGCAGCAGTCCATCAGCCAGGCGGTGACCTCGGTGCTGACCGTGGTGGGGGTGCTGGTGATGATGGTCATCCTCTCGCCGACGCTGGCCATCATCGCCCTTGTGACCATTCCGCTGACCTTGGTGACCACCACGGTGATCGCCAAGCGCTCGCAGAAGCTGTTCGTGGCGCAGTGGAAGAACACCGGCGAGCTGAACGGCCAGATCGAGGAGACCTACACCGGGCATGCGCTGGTGAAGGTCTTCGGCCGGCAGCGCGAGGTGGAGGAGCGGTTCCGGCAGAAGAACGTGGAGCTGTACCAGGCCAGCTTCGGCGCGCAGTTCATTTCCGGGCTGATCATGCCGGCCATGACGTTTATCGGGAACCTGGTCTATGTCGGGATCGCCGTGGTGGGCGGGCTGCAGGTGGCCTCCGGCGCGATGCAGCTGGGCGACGTGCAGGCGTTCATCCAGTATTCGCGGCAGTTCACCCAGCCGCTGGCCCAGCTGGGCTCGATGGCAAACCTGCTGCAGTCCGGGGTGGCAAGCGCCGAGCGGGTGTTCGAGCTGCTGGACACCGAGGAGCAGTCGGCCGATCCGGTGCCGTCTCAGGCGCCCGACGGCGGGCGGGGCCGGCTGGTGTTCGAGGACGTGTCCTTCGCGTATTCGCCGGACAAGCCGCTGATTTCATCTTTGAGTTTGGTCGCGGAGCCGGGGCAGACGGTGGCGATTGTGGGCCCGACCGGGGCGGGGAAGACCACGCTGGTGAACCTGATGATGCGCTTCTACGAGCTCGACGCCGGCCGGATCACGCTGGACGGCGTGGACGTCGCCGCGATGTCCCGGCACGAGCTGCGCTCGCGGATGGGCATGGTGCTGCAGGACACCTGGCTGTTCGGCGGCACCATCCGGGACAACATCGCCTACGGCCGGCCGTCGGCGACCGAGGCGGAGATCCTGGAGGCGGCGAAGGCGACCTACGTGGACCGGTTCGTCCGGTCCCTGCCGCATGGCTACGACACCGTACTCGACGACGAGGGTGCCAATGTCTCGGCGGGGGAGAAGCAGCTGCTGACGATTGCCCGGGCGTTCCTGGCCCGGCCGTCGGTGCTGATTCTGGACGAGGCAACCAGCTCGGTGGATACCCGCACCGAGGTGCTGGTGCAAAAAGCGATGAGCGCGCTGCGGTCCGACCGGACGTCGTTTGTCATTGCCCACCGGCTTTCCACCATCCGCGACGCCGACCTCATCCTGGTGATGGAGGCCGGGCAGATCGTAGAGCAGGGGACGCATGCTTCACTTCTCGAGGCCGGCGGGGCGTATGCCCGGCTGTACGCGGCGCAGTTCGCGGCTCCTGTGGCGGAGGTCTAAGGGTGCAAGGGCAGGCAAGCGGCTCGGCATAAGGTGAGGTGTCGGCAAATTGAAATGCCTCGTCAGCTTTATCTGACAAAGGCGGAATCGTAAGAGGCGCGAGTGCGCTCCTCACCTCTCGAAGGATGGAAGAACGCATGATGCCCGCTGCCACCCGGAACGCGCCGGACCGCACTGCCAGATTCGGCTTCGCTTTCATCGGCGTTCTGCTCATCGCAGTTAACCTTCGGGTGTCCTTCGTCAGCGTGGGACCGGTGCTCGGGAACATCAGCAGCGACCTTGAGTTGTCCAGTGCCGCAGCAGGGTTCCTCACGGGCCTTCCGCTCATTGCTTTCGCAGTCTTCTCCCCGCTGGCACCCGGCTTCGCTTTCCGTCTGGGTCTCGACAGGGCACTCTGGATGTCCCTGCTGATCCTCGCCTCGGGCATCGTGCTTCGTTCCTTACCCTTGCCCGGCGTTATCTGGGCGGGAACCGCGCTGATCGGCTTGGCTATCGCGTTTCTCAATGTGCTGGTGCCCTCCCTCGTAAAGCGGGACTTTCCGCTGCGGGTCAGCCAAGTCACCGGAGGCTACACCGCAACGCAGGCCGCCTTCGCCGCCATCGGGGCAGCCGTCGTCGTTCCCGTGGCACAAACGTCCCCGGCGGGATGGCGGCTTGCCCTTGGAATCTGGGTCGGACTGGCTCTCATCGCCATGGCGGTGCTCCTGCCGTGGCTGCGCCGGCAGAGGTTAGGCACCGCGCACGCCACCAGGCCGGAGGTTTCCTTCCGGTCGCCCTGGACCTCAGCCTTGGGCTGGCAGGTGACGATCTTTATGGGGCTGCAATCGATCGCCTTCTACGTCCTGATGGCATGGTTGCCCACCATCGAACAAAGCCAGGGGGTTCCCGCCACTACTGCGGGAGTCCATCTGTCCGTATTCCTGCTCATCAGCGTCTTCGCCAGCCTTGCCACAGGGGGAATCCTGCACCGCGGTTCGGACCAGCGGCTTGTATCCTTCACGAGCGGCGGGCTCACGTTCGTGACGTTTCTCGGGCTGGCACTAGCGCCGGACCTCATATTGCTTTGGGTCATTCTTGGGGCAATCGGTTGCGGAAGCCTCATTGTCATCGCGCTGTCGCTGTTCAGCCTCCGCACCGTGAATTACCCGCAGGCAGCGTCGTTGTCCGGGATGGCGCAATCTGTCGGCTACGGTCTCGCCGCGGTGGGGCCGGTAATGTTCGGTGGTCTTCGCGACGTGAGCGGGGGCTGGACGCTTCCGCTCCTCGTCACCGCGGGCATCATGGCGGTTCTCGCCGTGATGGGTCTGCTCGTTGGACGTGACCGGGTGATCAGCGGTTCAACGTGATCCGCTCTTTAGCCAGGCGTTCAGGAGGTCAGGGTGGACACCGCTTCGCCCAGTGCTCAAGATGAGGTCATGACCTCTGGCGGTTCTGCGCGTCGGGCGACGACGGCCGATGCCGCCGTCGTTGCGCAGTTACTTCATGATTTCAACACTGAGTTCTCGACGCCGACTCCGGACGTTCGCGAGCTTCAATCGCGGTTGACCCAGCTCCTGGCGGGAGACGACGTCGTGGTCCTGCTGATCGGCGAGCCGGCGAGCGGTGTTGCTGTGCTGAGTTTCCGTCCCAACGTCTGGTATCGAGGGCCGGTCGCGATCCTCGACGAACTCTACGTCCGTCCAGAGCTGCGTGGTCACCGGCTCGGCAGCGCGCTCCTGGACGCGGCACTCGACCTGGTACGCGACCGGGGCGGTGCGCTCGTTGAGATCAACGTCGATGGCGAGGACACAGATGCGCGCCGCTTCTATGAAGCACGTGGGTTCACCAACACCGAACCCAACCAGACAGACCCAATGCTGTACTACTATCGAGAGCTCTGAAACGGGCACCTTGTGCACGTCCGTAACGGCGCTGCGGGGTTGAGGATGGCCGTCGCGCCGGGCGGCGGATAGCATGAATTTGTGATCCCTCGGCAGCCCGCCGGGCAGTTCTCCAAGGAGGAAAACCATGGGTCTGGGTGACAAGATCCGGAATGCGGCGACAAAGCTGACCGGCAGGGCCAAAGAAGCAACAGGCAAGGCAACGGGGGACGACCGCCTCAAGAACGAAGGCAGGGGCGACCAGGTCAAGGCGGACCTGAAGCAGGCGGCCGAAAAGGTGAAGGACGCTTTCAAGAAGCACTGACGACCGGCAGTGCCGGGACCTAGCCCCGCCGGCCGGGTTCCTCGCTGGCCGTCGAGTGTGGGGATCGCCGTGGTGGGCGGGCTGCAGGTGGCCGCCGGGGCGATGCAGCTGGGTGATGTGCAGGCGTTCATCCAGTACTCGCGGCAGTTCACCCAGCCGCTGGCCCAGCTGGGCTCGATGGCGAACCTGCTGCAGTCCGGGGTGGCGTCGGCCGAGCGGGTGTTCGAGCTGCTGGATGAGGAGGAGCAGTCGGCGGATCCTATCCCGTCGGCGGCTCCTAACGGCGGGCGCGGGCGGCTGGTGTTCGAGAACGTCTCGTTCTCCTATTCGCCGGACAAGCCGCTGATCACTGACCTGGACCTGGTGGCGGAGCCGGGGCAGACGGTGGCGATCGTCGGCCCCACAGGGGCGGGGAAGACCACGCTGGTGAACCTGATGATGCGCTTCTACGAGCTCGACGCCGGGCGGATCACGCTCGACGGCGTGGACGTCACCGCGATGACCCGCGACTGGCTGCGCTCGCGGATGGGCATGGTGCTGCAGGACACGTGGCTGTTCGGCGGGACCATCCGCGACGCCGACCTCATCCTGGTGATGGAATCCGGCCAGATCGCGGAGCAGGGGACACACGCTTCATTGTTGGAGGCGGGCGGAGCGTACGCGGCGCTGTACGCGGCGCAGCTCGCTGCGCCGGTGGCGGAGGTTTAGGGATTCGCCCCGCTGGGCGGCAAGGCGGGAATCACGAATAGACGGTCCATGATGCGACAGTACGGGCCACCTCATCGAACAGAGGTTACATAGTATCCGCTATCGGCCCGCAACCATGAGTCACCTCCTCCGAAGTGACCGATCTCGTCACTGTCGGAAAGGCTAGTCTCCTCCGCGGGTTGGCTCTTGAGCCCATGTCTTCCTGATGGCCCGCATCTTCATAAGGCGATCCTCGTCGTAGCCAGTCAATTTCCAGTCGGTTGCACGGTGCCTCTCGCATGTGCCGCGCCTATGCCGCCGCAGCACCTGTCAGCTCAGGAGGGGATTGTCCTAGGTGGGATATAGGCTCGCCATTGCACCGTCTAATAGACCGCCGTTGAGTTGCGGCGCAAGGGTGGACACTTTCGCAACTGGAGGGCACATGGCTGCTGAGTGGGCAGTAGGCGTAGCGGCCAAGGTCGCCGGCCCCATGATGGGAAAACTGACTATGGCGGCGTGGCAACGTATTGCGCTTTCATGGCTGGTCGCCTGGCGTGCACGGAGGAAAGCTAAGGAACTGCGGCTTCCAGCTCCTGCGTACTGGGAATTCCGTCGGTATCTGGGTGCAGGCGAGCCCCTTTCCGCGTTTAGAAGCGCGGACCCGGAGCGAATTGAGGCCCTGGGGCGAAGTCTGCGGAAGCAGACATTTGGTGCCGCGTGGGCACGACTTACTGACATCCAGGCAAAGCAGTTCGTTGACCTGCTCCTTTCCGCCTACACACACGGACTTTCGACGAACGAAGCCCTTGAGATCCAAAGCGCAACGACCCGTGCCGAGATCAAAGCTGCCCATGTATCTCCAATATCCGCATTTGAAGCAGACCTTCGCTTCATTGCACCTGTGCGGGCGAAGCAAGCAAAAGCCCTGGCGGACAGCTGGCCAGCAGTGCACAGGTTCGTCCGCGAGTTCGTGGCAACGCAGGATCCAAAGACGGCCCTAGTGGACTGGAAACAGCACCGTCCTGCATGGTTCGGCCAGACGAGCGCCGCAGCCCTGATGTGGATGGCGGATCTCGCATCGGATTACGGGTTGAACGACGAAGCTATCGCGCTCATCGACGAAGGGCTAGAACAAGGCGCCACACCTGCAGACTATTGGAGGGTCCGCCGCGACCTCCTGGAAGGCACGTCATCACCCGATGCCCAACGGGCAATGATGAAGCGGCACGAAGGACACCCACTTGCCGACTCAATATCAGCCGCAATCGACCAGTCACCACGGCGCGCCCTTGAAATCCTGGACACGTGGGACACGCCGGACGCGCCCGAACGCGCACTGAAGGCCTCGATCCGCTGTCAGTTACTGGCCGCTAACGATGACATCGAAGGCGCAGTCCGACTTGCACGCGAGGCCCTTCAGGAAGACCAGCTAACCGGGCCGGCCCAATTGGCCGCGGAATACCTCCTGCAACGAGGTTCAATCCGAGACTCTGCCCTTCACTTCGGTGACCTTGAAGCAAGCCTTGAGTTAGCCCTGGCCGTTCGCAACGCCATACGCACTTGGAGAGGGCCGTCCTATCGCGCCGTGGCCACAGCCATGCAAGCAGCACAAGCCCTCGGAAACAGCCGGAAAGCATGGAGTATGTCCCAGCTCCCGCCGACAGGTGAAGCTACAGACCAAGAAGCCAAAAACCCTGAAGTCCGCAAGCTGGCCATCGTTATGGCGGCGGACACCAGACCAGACGAAGAGGTCCGCGGCCTCCTGGCAGAAACCGGAGACTACTCGTTGACCCGGTTGGAAGCCGAAGCATTGATGGCTGAACACCATAAGGATAGAAAAACGGCACTGGGCCTGTGGCTGAAGGCAGGCGACCAGGCCACCACAGCAAACGAACAATTCCGGATCGGATTCCAGATCGCCATGCACGGTGCCGTGCCCCCGCGTATGGAAGCACTGTCAGCCGACCACCGTGAAATCGTTAGTGATTTGAAGCTGGTCGCCGCCGCTTTCAGTGAAGTGCCCGGCCAGTTCGAGGCGTTGCGGACCAGAGCGAGGAAACAGCGCACGCTTGCTTTCGCTCTCTACAGATATTTCGAACTACGATCCGAATTCGAACAGGCAGCGAAGGCGGCTGCCAATGCCGCAAAACAATGGTCAGACGCAGAGCTGTGGCATATCGCCTCCAACGCGTACCTGCGAGCTGGTGACCGCAAAGCCGCACTGACCAGCGCCCGCAGTGCCCTCCAAGTGGCGCAGCCAAGTTGGGGCAAGCATGAGGCCGTCTATGCCAACCTAATCGAGCTTCTTTCGGCAGACGGCCGCTGGGGCGAGGCAGCCGACGCCGCAGCGGACTTGATGACCCGTGATCCTAGCAACCCGGCAGCTGTGTGGGCGCTCGTTGAATGCCAAGTCCGGTTAGGACAGCTTGATGACGCGTGGAAGACATATGCCGAGTTCGGAGGTAGGCCATCGCCGCGCAATGAACGGGAAGCTGTATTGCGCATCCAACTGTGGAGGCGGTACCAGCTGGCTGACGGAGCCCTCCACGAGCTTCTCGAAGTACTAGATGCTTTCAACAACAGCAAACAAGTCCGTGCCGTCGCGACGATGGCAATGTTGTTTCAGACCGCAGAATTACCGGAACCGGTCGCTGAACAGATAAGGATTCGCCTCGAGGAGTTGCTGCCAAGTCTCGAGGATGTCTTCATACCGCAGAAGATTGACCTTGAGAATCCACTGGAAGCGTTGAACGGCCTCGTTGCTCAGCTGCCGGATACCTCTGACGTGGACCGGCAGGTGGAGGAAGGGAAGCTCCCCTTTGGTGTAGCTGCCTCCGTGCACCACTCCAGTTACGTTGAGCTTCTTGCCAGCCGCACGGGCATCGTCTTCGCCGGGGATGCCACAACGTTCGAGGATGAAGTGGCTGCAGCCCGTGTGGCACGGGACAGCGATGCCGTGGTTGACGTCACCGCTCTTTTGACGCTCGATCTCTTTGACACTGAACTGGGCGATCAATTACTGGGATATTTTGGAGGAAACGCCGTACCTCTAGAACAGTTCCTTGACACCATCCAAGCGGTCGAGAAGTTGTCCCAACGTTCAACTATGTCCATAGGGAAGTCCCGCGAGGGGACAGCGCAGGTCCACCAGATTTCCGAGCGGGAAGCTGAGCAGCGATTCGAGCGTGCAAAGCACGTACACGCACGCTTTCAAAATGTAAGGACCCAGGAACGGTCAGCGGACACCAATATCCCGAGGCTTCAAGCCGAAGAGGAAGTCTTCGTCTGGCTCACGGCTCTCGACCTCGCCTTGGATGAGCCACCAAGACCTCTGTGGTGTGACGATGTGAAGGTCCGACAGCTGGCCGTTGCCATGGGGGCTGCTGCTTTTGGAACATCAGCCTTGGTTGAGGCGATGCGGCTTGATCAGATCCTGAGTGACGACCTGGCAACGGCGCTCCAGGCGATCCTCATTAGCCGTCACTATGTTGGCGCCCCCTTTCGCCGTGACTGGCTGGAAGCTGCCGCGGACCTCGATGGATGGCGGGCCGGCGGCTGCGCCAGTTTCATTATGTGGGCGCCCGCGACAGCCAACCCGGAAAGCCAGGTCAAGTTCGCGATGGAAGGGCTACGGCGCTCGTCCGATGAACCTGACTCGGTAAAAAGATGGGTCGAGGCAACTTCCCGATGGCTCATCCGTATCGGCGACAAGGAGGCCTACTCAAACTTGGTGTTGTATCTTCAAAGACTTCTCGCTCAGCCCTGGATAACGTCCGCCCAACTACCATTTGTTCTAGCAGGAATCAGAGCCGCGACAAGCTCCGCCGAGGTCGCCGATCCATTCGAAGCAGCACTGACAAGTCATTACCAAGACCTCGCCGAGAAGGCCGGGCCAGCTCTCGCGGCACGATACGTACGAGGGTTTGTCCATCTGACAAACGCGGACGACCGCTCCATGACAAACCGAATCATTTTGACTAGTTGATGCCAGCGGCCCAGGCCGTGATTCGGCGTTGGAACCTTACCGTGCTTTCGGGGGAGTGCTGTTGTGGGTCAGGCCGCCCTTGTAGCCATGACTCCCAAGGGCGCAGCAACGTCGGGGGCGAGGATGCTGAGCCTGTAGTCGGACTGGAGCGGATCGACATGGGCAGGCAAATGGTGGGACCGCGAGCAGGTCCGGAGTTCTTCCAACGCGTCGGGCTCGATCCGGGCCCGGGTCATATCGAGCTCGAGGGTCATGCCCGCGGTGAGCGAGTTGGCGCGCTTCATCACGTCGTACAGGCCGCGGACGCTTTTGGAAGTCACGTGGCCCTGGGCGGCAACTCGGGCATTGGCGCAGTCGAGGTCCACCCGGACCAGTACTTGAAGCTTGTCTGTCACGAAATTTCTCCGCTCTAAGTCGGGCGCCACGACGCTGTGGCACCCCGGACAACCATAGACGTAATGTGATGCACGCAACAGACATGCCGGGGCCGGCCTCTTGCCTCGCCCTAGGCCGCGGGAGGGCCGACGCGGAGCAACAAAAAGTTGCCTCAGGCAACCAGCTTTACATAAGATCCGATATCGGTTGTCGTGGGCCCTTACACCAGCGGCCACGGGTAACGCATACCGGTGCGGTCACCAGGGAGAACGCCTGCGTGCAGCAGGCGCTGGACGCGGTGCTGCAGAGAGGCGACCTCGTCGTCGTCGAGGAGTTCGGCAACGTCGGGAGGCGCGGCCTCTGCAAGCGGCGCGATGTCCTCCAGCAGGGCATCGGGGATGGGGTCACCGGCGAAGTCCCAGATCACCGTGCGCAGCTTGAAAGCGGCCGAGAAGCACAGGCCGTGGTCGATGCCCCAGATACGGCCGTCGTCGCCGCGTAGCACGTGGCCGCTCTTGCGGTCCGTGTTGTTGGCGATGTAATCGAACAGCGCGATCCGGGCCAGCTCGGCGTGGGTCTCGGGGGCGTCCTCGAACAGGGTGAAGTAGTGCTGCTGGAAGTCGCAGTCGATGAACCACTGCAGCGACCCGACGCCCAGGGGAGCGTCCTCCCGGATCACCGTGGGCGGGACGAAACCCCAGCCCAGCGCTTCGCTCAGGAGGTGGGCGGCGCGTTCGCGCTTGTAGAGGCCGGGCTCGAAGTCGGACAGCGGACGCTCGCCAGCCTCCGGCTTGTAGACCGCGCACCCCTCGTCCTCGCCGCAGGTGACTTGGGCGAGGAATGTCTGATTGCTGCTGCGCGGGATGAGGCCCAGCAGCTCGATGCTGCCCTCGGTCAGCAGGGTCAGCTCCCGGCTGGGCACGATCCCTCCCGCTTCAGAAACACGGTCATGATGCCCTCAGCCCACTCAGCGGTTCCGACGTCGAATTCACCATGTGCACAGCGGGGTCCTGGCCCGCCACAAACGAGATGGCAGACACCGAGCCCGGGCTGATGACGATGCGCTGGAACAGGTCCAAGGGCGTGCCCAGGGCATGGGCGACGGCGGCCTTGATCGGATCGGCGTGGGAGAAGCACACCACCACCCCGCCGGCGTGGGCCGCGCACAGCGCCTCAAGTGCTCCGACGATCCGGCCCTGCATTTCCGGAAAGCTCTCGCCGTCCGGGAAGCGGAAGGCGGACGGGCTGTGCTGCACGGTCTGCCACTCGGGCAGGGCCGCCAGGTCGGCGATCGCTACGCCGGTCCACTCGCCGAAATCGCACTCCAGCAGCCCGTCGTCGTGCTTCACCGACAGTCCGGTGCGGGCCGCCGTCGGCTCCGCAGTTTCGCACGCGCGCTCTAGTGGGGAGGAATAGAGGGCATCGACCGGCAGACCGGAGAGCCGTTCAGAAACCCGTTCCGCCTGGGCGCGGCCCCGGTCGGAAAGGTGCAGTCCGGGCGCCCTGCCCGGCAGCACCATGCCCGTCGTCGGCGTCTGGCCGTGGCGCACCAGCAGCAGGAGCGTTCCCTGCCGTGGGGGCTCTGCCGAAGGTTCAGGCGTTGCTGCGGTCATCAAGATTCAGCGTAAGCCGGGCAACAGCCTAAAGCGCATGAATCTCAAGAAATCCCTCGATTCCCTGCCGGGTGCAGGTCTACGGTGGAGGAGTGAGTGATCGCCCCGAAATCTTCACTGTTGGTGAACTGCGTGCCTCCGGCCGCCTTCACAAGGACCTGCGCCGCGAAATCCGCGACAACCTGCTCGCCGCGCTCGCCGCCGGCCGCGACCCCTGGCCCGGGATGTACGGCTTCAGCCGCACCGTCCTGCCCCAGCTCGAACGCGCCCTGCTCGCCGGGCACGACGTCGTCCTGCTCGGCGAACGCGGGCAGGGCAAGACCCGGCTGCTGCGCACCCTGGCCGGGCTGCTGGACGAGTGGTCGCCGGTGATCGAGGACTCGGAACTGAACGAACACCCCTACGAACCCCTCACCGAGCACTCCCGCGCCCGCGCCCTCACCGAGGGGGACCGGCTGCGGGTGGCGTGGCGGCACCGCTCCGAACGCTATGTCGAGAAGCTCGCGACGCCGGACACCTCCGTCGCGGACCTGATCGGCGACGTCGACCCGATGCGGGTGGCCGAGGGCCGCCGCCTGGGAGATCCGGAAACCATCCACTACGGCCTGGTCCCGCGCTCCAACCGCGGCATCATCGCCATCAACGAACTCCCCGACCTCGCCGAGCGGATCCAGGTTTCCATGCTCAACGTGATGGAGGAACGCGACATACAGATCCGCGGCTACGTGCTGCGGCTGCCGCTGGACGTCCTGGTGGTCGCGTCCGCCAACCCGGAGGACTACACGAACCGGGGCCGGATCATCACGCCGCTGCGGGACCGCTTCGGCGCCGAGATCCGCACCCACTACCCGATCGAGCTCGACGACGAGGTGGCCGTCATCCGGCAGGAGGGGCACCTGGTGGCCGGCGTCCCGCCCGTCATCCTCGAGATCCTGGCCCGCTACACCCGGGCACTGCGGCAGTCGCCGGCGATCAACCAGACCTCCGGGGTGTCCGCGCGGTTCGCCATCGCGGGCGCCGAAACCGTCGCCGCGGCGGCCCTGCGCCGCGCCAGCGTGCGCGGCGAGGAGGAGGCCGTCGCCCGGATCATCGACCTGGACGCCGCCGTGGAAGTCCTCGCCGGGAAGATCGAGTTCGAATCCGGCGAGGAAGGCCGGGAACAGGACATCCTGGACCACCTCCTGCGCATGGCCACCGCCGAGGCCGTGCGGGCGCACTTCCACGGACTCGACATGGGCGACCTCGTCGCCGCCCTGGACGGCCACACCACGGTGACCACCGGGGAGCTGGTCACCGCGCGGGAGTTCCTGGACAACCTCCCGTCGCTCAACGGATCAAGCCTCTACGACGACATCGGTGCGCGCCTGGGCGCGGAAAACGACGGACAGCGCGCAGCCGCCGTCGAACTGGCGCTGGAAGGCCTCTACCTCGCCCGGCGGATCTCCAAGGATTCCGACGACGAGGCGACGGTTTACGGTTAGGCGCCGTTACGGCTAAGGAGGGTCCATGACCGCTCACCACTGGTCCCGGTACAGCCGCTACGCGGGCGGGCCGGATCCGCTCGCCCCGCCGGTGGATCTGGCGGAGGCGCTGGACGCCGTCGCCGAGGACGTGATGGCCGGCTACTCGCCCCGGCACGCCCTGCAGGAATACCTGCGCCGCGGCGGCCGGAACCTGGAAGGGCTGGACGATCTTGCCGGGCGGGTCCAGCAGCGGCGCAAGGACCTGCTGGGCCAGCACAAGCTGGACGGAACCCTCAACGGGGTCCAGAAACTGCTGGAGACCGCGGTGCTGGAGGAACGCAAACAGCTGGCCCGCGACGTCCGGATGGACGACACGGACCGCGCGTTCCGGGAGATGCAGCTGCAGAACCTGCCCAACTCCACGGCGGCGGCGGTCAACGAGCTCGCCGCCTACGACTGGCAGTCCAGCACCGCCCGGGAAGCCTACGAGCGGATCAGGGACCTCCTGGGCCGCGAGATCCTGGACCAGCGGTTCGCCGGGATGAAGCAGGCCCTCGAGGGCGCCACCGAGGAGGACCGCGCGGCCGTGGCCGAGATGCTGCAGGACCTCAACGAACTGCTCGACAAACACCGGCGCGGCGAGGACACGGACGCGGACTTCCAGGAGTTCATGGCCAAGCACGGGCAGTTCTTCCCGGAGAACCCGCAGTCCGTCGCGGAGCTGGTGGACGCGCTCGCCCAGCGCGCGGCCGCCGCCCAGCGGCTGCTGCAGTCCATGTCCGCCGAGCAGCGCGAGGAGCTGATGCGGCTCTCCGCCCAGGCGTTCGGCTCGCCCGAGCTTATGGCACAGCTGGGCCAACTCGATGCCAACCTGCAGGCACTGCGCCCCGGCGAGGACTGGTCCGGCTCGGAACGCTTCGAGGGTGAGGAGGGTCTTGGGCTGGGCGACGGCACCGGCGTGCTGCAGGACCTCGCCGAACTGGACGAGCTCGCCGAACAGCTCTCCCAGTCCTACAACGGCTCCCGCCTGGACGACCTGGACCTGGACGCCCTCGCCCGCCAGCTTGGACAGGACGCGGCCGTGTCGGCCCGCACGTTGGCGGAGATCGAGCGGGCCATGCACGACGGCGGTTTCCTGCAGCGCGGGGCCGACGGCGACCTGAAGCTCTCCCCGCAGGCCATGCGGCGGCTCGGCCGGTCGCTGCTGCGCGACACCGCCAAGCAACTCTCCGGCCGGCAGGGGCGCCGGGACACGCGCGTTGCCGGGGCGGCGGGGGAGCAGACCGGCTCCAGCCGGCCGTGGGAGTTCGGCGACGCCGAGCCCTGGGACGTCACCCGGACCATCACCAACGCGATCCGCCGCACCATCGCCGACGGCGGGGATCCGCGCCACGGACTGCGGCTGGCCATGGATGACATCGAGGTGACCGAGACGGAGGCGCGCACGCAGGCCGCCGTCGCCCTGCTGGTGGATGTGTCCTTTTCAATGGCCGCCGAGGGACGCTGGGTGTCCATGAAACGTACCGCACTCGCCGTGCACCACCTTGTTTCCACCCGGTTCCGCGGCGACCGGCTGCAGCTGATCACGTTCGGCCGCTACGCGCAGTCCATGGACATCGGCGAGCTCACGGCCCTGCCGGCCCTGCGGGAGCAGGGCACCAACCTGCACCACGGGCTGCTCCTGGCCGGCCGGTTCTTCCGCCAGCACCCGTCGATGCAGCCCGTCCTCCTGGTGGTGACCGACGGCGAACCCACCGCGCACCTGCTGGCCGACGGCGAGTCGTGGTTCGCGTATCCGCCGGACCCGGAGACCATCCGCGTCACGGTGGCCGAGCTGGACCGTCTGGGCCGTGCCGGGACGCAGGCCACGTTCTTCCGGCTGGGCGATGACCCGGGCCTGGAACGGTTCGTCCAGCGGATGGCCCGCCGGATCGACGGCCGCGTTGTTGCACCAGAGGCAGGGGATCTGGGAGCCGCCGTCGTCGGCGAGTACCTCCGGGCCCACTTCCGCGGCCGCCCCTACGACGACGCCGACTGGGCGCAATAGATGGAGCCCATGGATTGTCTGGTCATCTACGTCCCCACCGAAGCTGCGCACGCCGTCCGGCACGCCATGGGTGACGCCGGAGCGGGCAGGCTGGGCAACTACTCGCATTGTTCCTTCAGCGTCGAGGGCACCGGTCGCTTCACGCCACTGCCTGGCGCGAACCCGGCCATCGGCGCCGTCGGTTCGCCCGAGGAGGTCCCGGAAACCCGTATCGAGGCGATTTACCCGCGCTCCCGGCGCAACGCCGTCGTCAGTGCGGCACTGACCGCGCACCCGTACGAGACGCCGGCGTTCATGACCTTCCCGGTCGACGTCGGCCTGCCGGACGGAACGGGCCCTGTGGCCTAGCGGCTGCTCATCTGACCGAACGGTAAATCCGCACGTTTTCTGTCGGATCGGGCAGAGTTGTTCGTAGTAAGGGTGAACGGCCGTCCGCGAGGGGCGCCCCAAACCGCAGGAGCTGATTCGAGATGCAGTTTTTGCTTTCCGTGATTCACGACCAGCCCGACCTCGCCCCGTCGGACGAGATGGCTGCCATCGACGAGTTCAACGATCGTCTCCAGGCCGACGGCCACTGGGTCTTCGCCGGCGGCCTCGGATTTCCCAACACGGCCACTGTCATCGACAACCGGGACGGGGCCGCGGTAGTCACCGACGGTCCCTTTGTGGAGTCGAAGGAGTACCTCGCCGGCTTCTGGATCATTGAGGCCCCGGACCTCGACGTGGCGCTCAAGCTCGCCGCCGACGGGTCGAAGGCCTGCAACCGGAAGGTCGAGGTACGGCCGTTCCTATGAACGGGTCTGACGCCGGGGGAGCGATCATCCAGGCCTACCGCGAGGACTGGGCCCGGCTGGTCGCCGCCCTGACCCGCCGTTTCGGTGACCTCGACCTCGCAGAGGAGGCGGCGGCCGAGGCGTTCGCGGTTGCCGTTGAGCGGTGGCCGTCCGACGGCGTCCCCGCCAACCCCGGCGCCTGGCTGACCACCACGGCCAAGCGCAAGGCCATCGACCGGCTCCGGCGCGAGAACAAACGCGACAGCAAACACCAGGAGGCTGAGTTGGTGTTCGACGACCATCCGCCCGAGCCGTTCGGCGCCGTCGATGACGACCGGCTCCGGCTGATCTTCACGTGCTGCCACCCGGCCCTCGCGCTGCAGACCCGCGTAGCCCTGACTCTGCGCATGGTCGGCGGGCTGACCGTGCCGGAGATCGCTCGGGCCTTCCTGGTGCAGGAGAGCACCATGGGGCAGCGGATCACGCGTGCGAAGGCCAAGATCAAGGCTGCCCGCATCCCGTATCGGGTGCCGTCCGCGGAGGATCTGCCGGGACGAGTTTCCGGCGTGCTCGCCGTACTCTACCTGATCTTCAATGAGGGCTATCTGGCGACAGGCCCCGGCACCGAGCCCGTTCGCTCAGACCTGACCGCCGAGGCGATCCGGCTCACCCGACTGGTCCGCGCCCTCATGCCGGTCGACGGCGAGGTGGCCGGGCTGCTGGCCCTGATGCTCCTTACCGAGGCCCGTCGCGCCGCCCGGATCTCGGCAAGCGGCGAGCTCGTTACCCTTGACGAGCAGGACCGGGGAACCTGGGATACGGCCCTGATTGCCGAAGGCCATCGCCTGGTGCGTGAGCGTCTGGCTTCCGGGATGGATCCGGGTCCGTACCAGATCCTCGCCGCCATCAACGCCGTGCACACCTCTGCCCGCGACATCCGCGACACCGACTGGTCACAGGTCGTCGCGCTCTACGACCAGCTGGTCAACCTCGACCCGTCGCCGATAGTCGCGCTCAACCGGGCTATCGCGGTAGGCGAGCTTGACGGGCCGGAGGTGGCACTGGCCGCCGTCGACCGGCTCGAACACGACTTGGCCGGATATCATGCCTACCATGCCACCCGCGCCGAGCTGCTGCGGAGGTTGGGCCGCAGCGCGGAGTCGCGTTTGGCTTACGGCCAAGCCATTGAACTGGCGGGTAACTCCGCCGAGGCCGCCACCCTGAAACGCCGCCTCGACCAGTTGTAGCAGCCCCCGGGTGATTCGCGGCGGGCTACGGCAACCGCGAAGGACGCAATAGGGTCGCGTCGCCCGCGCGATCAGGATCCAGCGGCACGGGGCTGATCAGCACTGCCGGTCCGCGGTGCAGTACGCCGTCGGAAAGCACCTGGCACCGCATGCCGCCCCGCCCGCGCATGGCTTTGTGGGCGCCCGGGCCGAGCATCTCATCCATCCAGGCGCACGGATGGGCGGGCCGGCCGGCCTTGAACCGCACAGGCTCCCCGCCGGACTCCAGAGAGAATTCGTGACCGAGCAGTGGTGCAAGGTGGGCCCCGCGGATATGTACGTTGCGGCGCGTCAGCAGCGGGTCCAAGGGCGCTGTTCCCAGCTCGGCGGCGATGGCTTCGAGCGCCTCAACGGCGAATACTGTGACGGCGGCATCCATGTGCGCGGCCTTGCCGAAAAACCGGTCGCCGACGATTCCCTTGCCAGCCACCAGTTTCACCTGCTCGGCATCTGTGGTGGGAACGTCGGCTGCGCCCTCGCGGGCGCGGCCGAAGTAGGCGTGCGCCGGCGACACCAGCAGGTGCAGGATCTCCACGTCGTACCGGTAGCTGGCCGTCATGCCACCAAACTATCGTTTCCGCGGGTCCGACGGCGGGAAGCTCCCGCCGTCGTCGTCGTGCGCCGAAGGATTAAGTCAGGCGCACGCCCGTGGCCCGGGCCAGAGAGTCGACAAGCTCGCTTTGCAGCTGCTGGTCGTAGACGGCGGGGTGTGCTTTCCGCCGGTGTTGATGGTGCCAATAGCCCCCGCTCGTCAGCGCCTCCGGGTCCTCGCTTGTGGCGAGCCACTCCTGGGTGAGGTGCCCCAGCCGCAGGTCGTCCGGGGCACCGGGGCCACCCATCCTGGTGGGCACCCAGCCCGGGTCGACGGCGTTGCTGAGAACTTCCGGCCATAGCCGGGCGACGAATGCGGCAAGGGCGGTGACGTAAAGCTTGCTGTCCGAGTAGGACACGCCCGGTCCCTGTCCGCCCCAATCGATGCCGGAGAGGGCGGCGTGGCCGCCGCGGTGCATGCCGCTGCTGAGATAGATCAGCCGGCGCGGGCGGCGGATGAGGGCAGTGAGGACGTAGGGGGCGATGACGTTGACCTGCAGGATATGCGGTCCGTTGAACACGCCCGCGTTGTGGACCACCGCGTCCAGGGGGCCGTCGTGATTGACCTGGTCGGCAACGTCACGCGTTTGCTCGAGATCGGACAGGTCCCCGACCACGCCCGTGGCGCCGCGGTCCAGGAGGTCCCGAACGGCCGCGAGGCGGTCCGCATTGCGTGCGTGCACAACGACGTGATGACCGCTGTCGAGGAGGGATTCTGCGGTGGCCCGTCCGAGTCCGTCAGTTGATCCCGTGATGAAGATGCGGCCCATTACGTCCCCCCTTAATGGCTGGCTGGAATACTGGGGAAATGACTCTCGCTGAACTTAATCTCCCGGGCGGTCCTTTCACTCTACGCATAGCCGAAGCGTCCGACGTCGGACCGGTCCTTGGACTTCTGGCGGACGACCAACTCCGGGCCGGCGTCGACTCGGCAGCGATCGAGGACCGGGACCCCTACGATCGTGCCTTTCAGACCATCGACGCCGACCCTGCCCAGTTGCTGGTCGCTGTCGTCACGACGGCACATGAGGTTGTGGCGACCATGCAGCTGACATTCATCCCCGGGCTCGCCCGGGGCGGTGCGACAAGACTGCAGATTGAAGCGGTGCGCGTTCGGTCGGATCTGCGGGGCAACGGCCTCGGAGGCGCCATGATCGCGTGGGCGATCAACGAAGGTCGCCGGCGGGGTGCGCAGCTGATACAGCTCACGTCCGACGGGTCCAGGGCCGCCGCGCACCGGTTCTATGAACGTCTCGGTTTCGAAGCATCGCATGTGGGCTTCAAGCTCTTGCTTTGAGGGTCAACCTCGAAGCACCTAGTCGAACAGGCTCGCCGCGGCCTGCGCGAACGCTTCCGGGTTCTCCCGATAAAGGTTCTCGCCCTGGCACTGGAGCCAGTGGCAGGCCGGGCCAAACCGGGAACTGACCGGTAATCATGAGCCCGACTTGATCGATGTCGATATCGGGCTCTGAGTCGTGCCGGGCCGGTGCCGATTAAATGATGCCGGTGGGTACCAGCAGAACCCAGGCAAGCGCCGGGGCAACAAGCACCACTCCGCCCGCGTAGGCCATCAGCTGGCGGTAGACGCGCTGCCGGTCGTTCGCGCGGGCGTTGGCAACCACTAGCGCGCCGTCGGTGGAGAAGGGGGAGACGTCCACGACGGTGGCAGCGATGGCCAGCGCCGCGACCGTTCCGGAGGCGCTCAGTGAGCTGGTGGCCAGCAGCGGACCCGCCAGAGGGATGAACGCAGTCAGCAACGCCGTGGAGGAGGCGAAGGCTGAGCCAATGCCAATCACGTAACAGAGGACAAGCGCGACCAGCAGCGGGGCACCCAGGGCTAGGGCCTGCTCGGCGAGGGTGTCGATGACGCCGACGTGCTGAAGCAGGGAGACGTAGGTGATCATTCCCGCCACCAGCAGCACCGTGGACCAGGAGACGCCGCCGATGAACGTTTGGTGTTCTTTGATGTTAACCAGCGCCAGCAGGAGTCCGGCCGAGAGGGCCACAAAGCCGATCGGCAGGTGGAAGCCTAGGGTGCACACGAGCATCACCGCGATCAGCACCAGCGTGAGGATCTGCTGGCCGCGAGGACGGATGGTCCGGGCGGTGTCGAGATCGGCATGCTGGCCGCCTTCGCCGTCGCGCAGCTTCCCCAGGAGGGCGAACAGAACGATGGTCAGTACGGAGAGGATGAGATTGAGGGCGAAGCTGGCAGCGAAGAGCGCGCCCTGAGAGATGGGAAACCCGCTTTCCAGCGCGATGTCGTGCACCAGCACGCCGGCCACGGAGAGCGGAGAAAAGCCGCCGGCGTGGGCTCCGTTGATGATGAACGCGCCCATCAGTACGGGGTGGATGCGGGACTCGTAGGCGAATCCAATGGCCGCCGGTGCCAGCAGTGCGACGGCGGCAGGGGAGAAGGTGCCCAGTGCGGTGAGCGCGGCAGCGAGCAGGAAGAACACCCAGGGCAGCAGCATCGTTTTGCCCCTTACGAGGCGCGCGCAGGTCTGCACGATGATGTCGATGGTCCCATTCCTCTGGGCCATGCTGAAGAAGTAGGTGACTCCGATGATCGTTAGAACGATGCTGGCCGGGAAGTCCTTAAGGATTTCCTTGTCGGTCATGCCGAGCATGAAGTAGCCGACGCCGAAGGATGCGACCAGCCCCATTACACCGATGTTCAGCGGCCATTTCGTGGCGACGATGAACATTACGACGAGGATGACGAGCGGGATGATCTGGGTAGGGGTCAAGGTCGGCTCCGGTCTCGTGGTGGCCGCCGGGTTGAAGATGTCACCCCCCAGCAGAAGCGCGACCAGTCCTAGGATCGCAAAACTGGCCACCGTCATCAGTAGGATACGGCGACGGGTAAGACGCTTGGGGCCTTCGTCCGGTGTTTCGCCCACTGGGGCAGTGGTGCGGTGCGCAGTTTTAGTCATGGTGGTCTCCTCAGAGAGTAGCTCCTGTGAGGGAGGCCGCGGCGGCGCTGCCGGAGGCCTCGGGAGGTGGATGAAACAGCGGGACGGCCGTCGTTGCGATGAGTCGGCGATCCGGGTGATCGCCTTGGCCGCCCCGCTGCAGTCTGCGGTGTTCAGCCGATGTAGCCGAAGATCCGATTCCAGGTGGCCTGGTCTTCCTTTCCGTGAAGGGCTAGATCCTCGGGAGTTCCGCGATGGGGAAGCCCTGTGTTCATGGCCGGCAGCTGGACGTCCATCACCGTGGGAGCCGGGGCGGTCGAGTCAGCCGGGTATTCGCCTATCTGGGAGAAGACGCTGGCTCCTCGTTTGCTGAGGTTCCAGTTCATGAACAGCTGGGCTGCGGCTGGGTGCTGGGCGGTGGGGGTCATGCCCAGGAAGTAGTCGTAGAGCGCGAATCCTTCCGTGGGGACTACGAACTTCACTGGCGCGTTATTGTTTGCTGCAATGTTGACGCTGCTGACCACGGCCGTGGCTACCTGGATTTCCCCGCGGGACAGGCTTTCCTGCTGTGCGCCGGAGGAATCGAAGATTCGTGGCTGCTGAGCTGCATACCCCTTGAGGTAGTCCTCGCCGAGGGCACCGAGTTGGAAGCGCACCAGGGATGCTGAGCTGCCGCCGGCGCCGACCTGGGTCGTGCCGATTTTTCCTTTCCATTTCGGATCCAGCAGGTCCTGCCAGGACTTTGGGGCGTCGGCCTCGCTGACCAGGGCCGTGTTGTAGGCGAAAGTGAAGGCCGGGTCGAAGACACGGTAGAACTTCCCGCCGTCGTACTTCACTGTGTCGTCCAACTGGTCGAAGTTGGGCACCTTGTGTGGCGTGAAGGCGCCGGCTTTGTTCATGGCTGAGACCGAGGAGTACTCGGAGGTTCGGATGACGTCGGCCCCCAGCTTGTTGGCGCCCTGTTCGCTGAGCACGCGCTCCAGCAGACGGTTGGGTACCAGCCGGACCAGGTTCACTTTGATACCGGTGTCCTGGGTGAAGGCTTTGATGACTTCTTTCTCGCTGTTTTCCACGTAGCCGCTGTAGAGGTTGATGGACCCCTCGGCTTTGGCCTTTGCGAACAGCTCGCTGTCTGCCACGGTCTGGCCGTTGACCACGAGTTCAGAGGTGGTGGAGAGGGATTCGGCCTTGTTGACCAGGGTGATGGTCTTGGGGGCGCTGCAGGCGCCGGCGGTTACCGCTAGTGCGGCGGCGGCCAGCAGCGACGTCGTTGTCTTGAGGATGTTTTTCATCGTGCTTCTCCATTGGTTGCGCGGGCGCCAAAGGCCTTCGCGAGGACGACCAGGGCCAGGATGACCAGGATGTAGAGCAGGCTCGTCGATGCCGCGGAGCGCAGCGCGCCGTTGTCGTAGTTGTCAAAGACCACAATCGCCAGTAGCCGGGTGTTGGAGGTAAAAAGGAACAAGGCCGCGGACAGTTCCCGCATCGCCAGCATCAGCAGCAGCAGGACCGTCGACATAACGCCTGTCTTCATCAGCGGCAGCGTCACATAGGACACCGCACGCGCCCTGCTGGAGCCAAGAAGCACTGCGCTGTCTTCGAGGTCCTTGTCCACCTGCAGGATGCTTGCTGACATGCCCCGGTAGCCCTGGGGAAGGTAGATCGCGATGAAGGCGATGATCAGCACCACGATGGTTCCGTACACGGGAAGCGGCAACACCAGCCACGTCCAGAGCAAGCCCAGACCCATGACGATCGCCGGGATGGCGAGGGGGAGCATTGCCACGAACTCCAAGCTCTTCCGGCCCGGGGTTTTGGTCCTGTACACGATGTAGCTGAGGTAGAACGCCAGCGCGGCACCCAGAACTGCTACGCAGACGGCCACCATGACGCTGTTCCGTGCCGCGTCCAGGAATGTGGCGGACTGCATTGTCTGAAAGAGCGACCAGAAGGAGAGCGCGTCTTCGCCGAAAAGCTGGCCCAGGTTCGAAACGTACGGCGAGGACTGCAGGGAGGCCAGGAGGAGAGCCACCACCGGCAACACGATTGCCAGGGCGAAGTAAACCAATGCGAAGGCCAGGCCCACGCCACGGAGCTTGCCGATGTCCATCATGCGGGGCTTCATGCCCTTGCCGGAAACAGTGGTGAAGTTCCTTTTCATCACCATGCGCTGCTGGATTGCGGTGACCGCGATCAGGACGACGGTCAGGACGACGGCGACCGCTGCGGCTTCGTTGCCTCGTGCCGGTGCGGAGTTCATCAGTCGGTAAATGAAGGTAGGGAGTGTCTCAATCTGACCGGGAGTGCCGATCATCTGGGCGACTGGAAAGTTTTCCATGGTCAGGGCAAAGATCAGTACGCCGGAGCCGAGAATCGCTGGTGTGACGAGAGGGAAGGTGACGGTGCTCAGGATTTTACCGAGAGAGCCGCCGTGGACGCTGGCGGCTTCCTCGAGATCAGGGTTCATGAGGGTCATGGCGCCGTGGATCAGCAGGAACGCATACGGTGCGTAGTACAAGGCCAGCACGAGAATCAGCCCGGGCATCGTGTAGACATTGAAGAGGTTGCCCAAGCCGATGCCACGGGTGAGCAAGTTCAGGTAACCCGTGGCGGGTCCGGCCAGGAGTGACCAGGCGAGTGCGCCCACCAGCGAGGGCAGGAACATCGGTGCGATGCCGATGAAGTAGATGACGGCCTTGCCCCAGATGTTGGTCCTGGCCGCTAGGAATGCCAGGGTTCCACCGATGAACATGGCCAACACCGAAGAGGATGTTGCCACCACCAAGGAATTTGTCAGTGCGGTTACCGACTGGTGGGAGGAGAGGATCTTGAAGTTCTCCAGCGTCAGGCCGCCGAGTCCGATCGAACCTGGTCGGGGCGTGGAGCTGCTGAATGCAGAGATCAGGATCAGGGCCACGGGCATGAGGATCAAGATGGCCAGCAGGGCCAGCATCAGCCACGTGGGCATGGACTTCCTGAACTGGTGGCCAAGTTGGCCGCCCATCCGGCGTCGGGGCCGCGGACTGAGCATCTCACGGGGCGGCAGGCCCGGCCGCTGATCTGACTGCTTGCGAAGGTCTGTAGTGGCGGCGGACATCAGGCCACCTCAGCGGGGAGAATCTGGACGTCGGAGGGGCTCGCTGTCACCCAGACCCTGTTGCCTTTACCGGCTGGCGGGCCGTCACGGCGGGAAACGAGGGCCTCGATGGCGGGGCCGCCGTCCAACTCGATCAGGTAGCGGACGTTCGAACCCTGGTAGCTGGCCACCGAGACCTCGCCGGCCCAGTTGTTGGAGTCAGCGTCTGGCCGCTGGGCAGAGACGATGACGTCCTCCGGGCGGATGCAGGCCTTGATGGCTTCACCGTCCAGCGTGTAGTCGGCTGTGGACAGTTCGAGCCTGTGCTCCGCCATTTTGTAGGTTCCGGGGTGGCCGTCCTTAAGCACCGGGAAGATATTGGTGACCCCCAGAAAGTCCGCGATGGAGGCGCTGGCCGGGTTTTCGTAGATCTCACCGGGGCTTCCGACCTGGGCGAGCTTTCCGTTCTGCATGAGTGCGATCCGGTCTGCGAGGGCCAGGGCTTCACCCTGGTCGTGGGTGACGTAGACGCAGGTCAGGTTGAGCTTCTGCTGCAGTGCGCGGAGTTCGATCCGCAGGCGGTCCCGGAGCCTGGCGTCAAGATTGGAGAGGGGCTCGTCCAGCAGCAGGACGCTGGGGCGCATTACGAGACTTCGGGCCAGGGCCACCCGCTGCATCTGGCCGCCGGAGAGGAGGCTGGCGCCACGTTTCTGGAACCCGTCCAAACCCACCAGGTGGAGTGCCTCGTCGACGCGCTCCGTGATTTCCTTCTTACCCAGTTTCTTCATTTGGAGCGGAAAGGCAACATTCTCGAAGATGGTTCGGTGCGGCCAGACGGCGTACGACTGAAAAACCATGCCCACGTTGCGTTTGTGGGAAGGAACATTGATGTTCCTTTCGCTGTCGAACACCACCTGGTCCCCGATTGTGATTCTGCCGCGGACAGGAGTTTCCAGTCCGGCGATGCATCGCATGGTGCTGGTCTTGCCGCAGCCAGACTTACCCAGCAGCACCAGCGAGTGCCCGTCCTCGATTTCGGCATTGACGCCTTTGACTGCGTAGGTATCGCCGTATTTCAGGTCGATATTCTCCAAAGTAACTTTCATCGTCCGACTCCTTTGTCTAGGTCTATTTGTGCGCAGTTAGGCGCTGGCCCGCACAGCGGCGGTTGCGCGGGTAAAGATGATGGATTCGCTGATGACGCGGGCGGCTCTTTCGAGTCCGATCCGGGCAGGGCGCCCGAACGGATCGACCGTGGCGACGGTGGCGATGATGCCGGCGGCAGTGCCGATCCGGAGATGGGTAACGGCGTCGGGAGGTGTCTGAATCGCCCCGCCGGCCAGGGCGGCGTTAACTACCGTTCCTGCGGTGATGGCAGCGGTGGCGACGCCGACGGCGGACGTCAGCCCGATGGCCGGGTGCGGGGCGTGCATGGACAGCGTCCGGATCGAGACGTCATAGGCCGCGCCGCTGATGTGCTGGCCCCCTGTCGTGATGAAGTCGGTGGCGGGGCCAACAATTGCCACCTTGGGTACTGCATGGTCAACCGGTGAGCCGGGGGCCCGGAGACCCATGCGCACGGCGGCAGCGCTTCGGATTTCGGTGAGCACGGGCACGAAATCCGAGAGTTCGGCCAGGCTCTCGGCTCCGGTGAGGCCCAGGCTTGCGGCCGCCACCAGAACCATCGGCGCGCCGGCGTCGATCATGGAGACCAGATAATTCCGGCCGTCTACGGAAAGCTCTTCGCGTGCGTGCCTGGTGGGCAGCGCAGAACCGGTGCTGCCGCCGGCCGGGTCGAGGAAGGCGAGCGTGACGGGGACCCCTGTGGCCAGGGTGCCAGGGACTTGCGCGTCGCCAAAGGCCGGCAGCTTCCCGTCCGGGGTGGTGACGTCTGCTTCGAGCCGTGTGCCGGTGTTCAGGTTGCGCATCCGGACGAGGGTGGTTCCCGGTGTCGCGCGCACAAAACCGTGACTCACCGCGTAGAGGGCAATGGCCGTCGCGCAGTTTCCGCAGTTGCTGCCCCACTCGACTCGGCCGTCGCCGATGCCGACCTGCGCGAAGAGGTAGTCAACATCAACGTCGTCATCGGAGGCGGCCGAGACGACGGCCGCTTTGGAGGTCGTGGACGTGGCCCCGCCGACGCCGTCGATCTGCCGGGGGTCCGCCGCGTTGAAAGTATCTATCAGGAGCGCCTCGATCTGGTCCCTCGACGCCGGGACATCCTGGCCGTCGAACAGCCAGCATTTGCTGGTTCCACCCCTGACCAGGGTTGCTGGGATTCTCAATGGATTCTCGATTCGAAAGTAGTCGTTGTCCGGGCCGCCACGGCGCCTGTGTGGCCTCGGTCATACCTACTTTCGGCTCTGGCAGCGTTGAGCACAATGTTCGTTTTCTATGAGTGGCTTAACTTGAACTACACTCTTCTTATGGAGCTTGATGTACGCCGACTCTTCCTGCTGGCAGAAATCGCCGAGTATGGATCCCTGACCGCGGCCGCCGAGGCGATGATGTACACGACGTCCGCGGTCTCCCAGCAAATGCGACGGCTCGAGGCGGAGGCTGGGCAGACTCTCTTCGAGAGACATGCCCGTGGAGTGGTTTTAACGGACGCGGGGGCGGCCCTTGTAGCCAGAGCCCGGTCCATCCGGCGTGAGTTGGCGGGCGCCCAGTCCGACCTTGATGCACTGAGCGGGCTGCGAGCCGGGAGCCTGCGGATCGGGTCTTTCCCCACGGCCTCCGCTTCCCTGCTGCCGTTGGTCTTGACCCAGTTCGCCCGGGCGCACCCCGCCGTTTCGGTGTCGGTCAAGAGTGCGCTGAGGGACCCCCTGCGCGAGCTGCTGCTGATGCGCGAGGTGGAGCTGGCACTCCTTTGGGAGTACGACTGGAGTCCATTTACCGACGAGGAAATCGACACCGAAAGACTCGTGGACGATCCCACCGTCCTTGTGGTGGCAGGGAGCAGTGACGTCGGGCGCAGCGGACCGGTGGACCTCAGCTCGCTCGCAGCTGCCCGCTGGATCATCCGCGCGGACGGGCACCCCGTGGCGGACGTGCTGACCAGAAGCTGCCACGCGGCAGGGTTCGCGCCGGACATCTCCTATGACGCCCATGACTATCAGGAAGCGCAGGCAATGGTGGCGGCAGGGCTCGGCGTGGCACTCGCCCCGCGGCTGTCGCTCACAAATTTGCGCGACGACGTCCGGCTCGTCCCGCTCGATCCCCGGATTCCCGTCCCTGTCCGCCGTATCCTGCTCGGACAGCTCAAGGGGCGGAAGTCGACGCCAGCCATGCTCGGCTTCCAGCAAACCCTGCGGGAGGCTGCCAAGGCCATGCCACAGACCTTCGGCCGCCCGGGCCAGCTCGGCTCGGTCAACATCTGAATTCAGATTGCGGTTGCGGCAGCCCGGTATGGAAACTGGGCTTGACGATGTTCTCGGGGCCGTCGGCCCCCGGCTTCGGGCCTGCAGCCCATCACCCATGCCGGCATGACTGCTGTTCCTCTCACGGGTCCGAAGCGCGTTGTTCGCTCTTGTCCGAAGGTGCCGGCGTGGGCAACAATGTTCCGGCCGGATCCAGCCAGGTCGAGAGGGATTTCTTCTATGACAGCGCGAGACACGTCCTCAGTCGGTGCGCCGTGCTGGGTCGACACCTGGCAGCCCGATCCCCGGGCGGCCAAAGATTTCTACGGTCAGCTCTTCGGTTGGAGTTTCGACGACCCGGCCCCGATGCCGTCCGGTCTCGACGGCGACTACTACACCGCGCGCCTTCACGGGCAGTTGGTGGCCGGCATCGGGCAGGCACCGCCGCTGTCGCCTCCGGGCTGGATCACTCACGTCCGTGTCGCCGGCCTCGGGGAATCCTTGGCCCGCGCCGAGCGGGCAGGAGGCAGGCGCCTCCGGCCGTCTGATCCCGGGCCCGATGACCGCTTTGCAGTGCTCGCCGATCCTGCCGGCGTCCCCTTCAGCCTGCGGCAGGCGGGTCAGAACGACGGCGTCGAACTGGCCAATGAGCCGAACAGCTGGGCCATGAGCTCGCTGCACACCCCGGATGTTGGACAGGCCCAGGCGTTTTACGGGGCAATGTTCGATTGGGAGCTCAAATCATTGCCGGACGTTCCGTTCTCGCTGTGGCTGCGCTCCGGCCGGGTCGTGGCGGCAGTGACGGCCACCGCTGGCGTCGAGGTCCCGCCGCATTGGAGCGTTAACTTCGCCGTCGGCGATGCCGATGCCACCGCCGAGCATGCTGTTGCTCTCGGCGGTGGAATTCTCATGGCGCCCGTGGACACTCCGGGATTTCGAAGCGCCGTGATCAGCGACCCTCAAGGGGGTGTCGTCGCGGTCAGCGCAACCACCGGCTGACACGGACTTCCAGCTTTCGTTGGCTGGGCGTCGCGCCCGGAGGCGCCTAGGGCTCGACGAGCGTCAGGATTGTTTCCGGACGGACGCCGTCGAATTTCATCGCTTCGGCTGCCGCTTCGGACTCCATGATCCGCTGGAACGTTTCCATGTCGGGGACTTGGGCGATCAGGCCTACTCGGTGGCTCTTTGCCGGGTCGATGAAAGTTCGAACCGTGATGCCCAGCGGCCCGAATACTTCCTCCCTTTTTGGTGAGCTGAGCCAGTGCTCAACGTCGTCGACTTCGTGGAAGATCATTAGTGTTGGCATCGTTGCCTCCGCTTTCTGGGGTTTTGCCAGGAGCCGGGCTGGTCAAGGGGCCGCGTCGGGACATCCTGATCACGCTGAACGTACCACGGCCCCGAATGCAGCGGTAGCGGGAAAAATTGACAGTTCGGCCCTCGCGAATCGGCCATCCGAGGACGACGGCCGCACTCGGACCGGATCACGTCAAAACGAGCGCAACGTTTCCCGTCGGCGCCTTCATTCCTGGGCGCTGAGGTTCCAGTGGACTCGGATGGCCTCAGCAACTGGGCCAGCGGTGACGTCCACCCGGAAAGCAACGGGCGCGGTCCCTGTCTCCTCGATGACCGAGTCACGGTAAACGCGGCCGCATGAGGGACACAAGGTGTAGAGATCCTCATCCGCAGGCCATTTCGCGAGCCCGGCGGGAACCGGGCCGTTGTCGCCGATGTAGACGGGGACGCCGTGTGAGTTGGCCTGAATCAACCCGTCCTTGCTAACGGTGTTGCCGCATACGCAGGTGATGGTGGTGACATCGTGATCGGTTACATCGGCGGTTTCAGTGTCCATGATGACCTTCCCGGCGCTGGAAGAGACGTTCTGGTACCAGCTTATGCCTGCCGGTCCATGTCATCACCAACATCGCGGCAGGACCCCAAACTCCAACGGCGGCAGGCAATCACTCGAACAAACTCACCACGGCCTGCGCGAACGCGTCCGGGTTCTCCTGCGGAACGTTGTGTCCAATACCAGGAAGGACGCGTTGGCTGTAGGGGCCGGTGAAATAGTCTCTGCTGGCGATCGCCGCAGGGCCGCCGACGCCGTCGTCCCCGCTTTCGAGCACTACCGTCGGAACGGTGATGCGCGGCTCCCGGGCGATCAGGTCCTCGAACCGCTGGTACCGGGGGTCGCCGTCGACTAGTCCGTAACGGTGGCGGTAGGAGTGGATGACGACGTCGACGAAGTCCGGGTTGTGCAGGCTCTGGGCGCTGGCGGGAAACGCCTGGGGTGCGCCAGCCCAGGTGGGCGACCAGGTCCGCCAGAGCAGCCCGCACAGTTCGTCACGGTTTTGGTCCAACCCGCGGCGGCCCCGCTCCGAGTGGAAGTAGTACTGATACCAGTAGCTTCGCTCCCATTCCGGGTCCACAGGTTCCCCGGATCGCGCGAGGTTGTGCATGTTGTAGCCGCCGACGGTGACGAGCCCGGCAACGCGTCCGGGGTCCAGGGCCGCCACGATGCACGCCGCCCGGCCGCCCCAGTCGTAGCCCGCAACGACTGCTTTTTCGATGTTGAGGGCATCCATGAAGTCGATGAGATCCTGCCCGAGGGCGGCTTGTTGTCCTGAACGGACCGTCGTGGGATCCAGGAAGGGGGGAGGACCGAAGCCGCGGAGGTAGGGCGCGAGCACGTAGGCGTCCTGGCCCGCGACGATAGGAGCGACGTCGTCGAAGGCCCGGACGTCGTACGGGAACCCGTGCAGGAGGATGACCGGGGTCCCGCCCGGATCGCCCGCGGACTCGTATCCGATGTCCAGGACGGGAGTCTGGATGCGGCCGAAGGATGTGAAGCTCATACTGACGGGGTCCTCCCTGTTCAGGCTGTGGAACCTAGCGGCTGCTCACCTGGCCGAACAGCTTTGCGATGGGTGCGAGCAGGATCGGGCGGGCGGCGTACCACCCGGCCGCTGTGATGGCGATGGCGGCCGCGAAGAGCCAGAACCCGACCCAGTTCACCATGTCGGTGCCACCGAACATGTGGTTCAGGTTGCGAAGCGCACCGGTCGCGAACACCAGGAACACGTGGATGAGGATGAACAGCACGAAAAACAGCATCGTCGGGAAGTGGATCGCGCGTGCGACCTCCACCGGGTAGATCCTGTTCAGCGACTTCGCGTTCTTCGGCCAGAACTCGCTCATGCGAACACCTGTAATCGCTGCGAGCGGGGCCGCGATGAACACCACGAGGAAATACATGAGCTGCTGCAGGCTGTTGTAGTTCACCCAGCCGTTCTCCACGGGCCAGTCCAGTGTCATGTACTGCAGAAGCGCGGAGAGCGCGTTCGGGAACACTTCCCAGCTGGTCGGGACGATTCGCATCCAGTGGCCGGACGCAACCAGCAGCACCACAAAGACGAGTCCGTTGACCAGCCAAATGGCGTCGAGCGACTGGTGCAGCCACAGGTTGATGCTGATTTTCTTGCCGCCGCGCTTGGGCGTCCAGAACGCCGGCGGCTTCTGTTGGGTGCGCACCTGGTAGCCGGAGCGAATGATGAGCACTATCAGGAAGATGTTCAGGAAATGGCTCCACTGCGCCCACCAAGGGAAGCCCGGCTCTGCGGTCTCGGGCAGGTGATATTCGCCGGGGTACCTCTCGAGGAACTCCGGTACGCCCGGCAGCGTCGTCACACCGCGCGCGGCGAGCACAAGAATGGCTGCGGCGGCCACGGCGCCGACGGCGATGAGCAGGACGCGCTTGATCCACTGGGCCAGGGTGCGCGCACCGTAGAGCTTGGCCTCGGCCTTTGGCTTCACGGCTTTTTCAGCAGCGGCGGGCTGTGCCACCGATGCCGGGGTGGCCGTGACCGCAGGTGGGCTCGCTGGCGCGGCCGGCTCTGCCTCGGCAACGGTCTCCACCACGCTGGCAGCCGGAGCGGTGGCCTCGGCAATGTGTTCGGGTTCTGCCTGCACTGCAGGGGCAGGAAGAACCAAGGCGGCAGCAACCGCCGGCGCGAGTCCAGCGGGCGGCCACGGTTCGCCGTCGGGAACGCGGGGAAGTCCGCGACGAAGCGGGGTGGTTCCCGCCGTCGGCGTGGCGGGTGTGGTGGCAGGAGGAGTTGCAGGCGACGGCGCTGCCGTCGCTGCTTGCTCAACGGCATCTGCAGCAGCTGCGGCCGGCGCGGGCGTGGCGACTGCGACTGGAACCGCGGGGAGAGCCGGCACCGATACAGAAACCTCGCCCGCTGGCGGCCAAGGCTCGCCGCCCGGCACGCGCGGCAGGCCACGGCGAAGCCGCCGCACCTCCGGAGTGCCAGCGTTCGCCGCAGGGACCGGAGCGGGCGCCGCCGTCGCACCTGGTGCAGTTTCCCGAGGCGCAGCGGGCGCGGCGGGGGCGGCGGGGACCGATCCCGGCCTGGGGACAGACTCCGACCGGGCTTCCGCAGCAGCCGCGGTAATGCCTGCGGGCGCCTGGCCTGCTGGAGGCCAGGGGTCACCACCTTCGACGCGCGGCAGGCCCCGCCGGATGGACCGAGACAGAGGTGCCATCACAGATTCTTCCGGGCCTCAAGGGCGCTGATCAGCTGGGGTACAACCTTGAAGAGGTCACCGACCACACCAAAGTCGGCGATCTCGAAGATCGGCGCGTCCCCATCCTTGTTGATGGCGACGATCGTTTTCGCGGTCTGCATGCCGGCCCGGTGCTGGATCGCGCCGGAAATGCCCAGCGCAATGTACAGCTGTGAGGACACGGAAACCCCGGTCTGGCCGACCTGATGCGACTGCGGGATGTAGCCTGCATCCACCGCGGCGCGCGAAGCACCAATGGCAGCACCGAGGGTATCGGCGAGCTGGCCCACGAGGGCGAACTGTTCCTCCGAGCCGAGGCCGCGGCCGCCCGCCACAACCTTCGCGGCACCACGCAGCTCCGGCCGCGAGGTGGCGACAACTGCCTCGTCGAACGAGTCGATCCGCGCGGCCGGCTTCTCCGAGGGCGTCACTGCCAAGGTCTCCGACGCTTCCGGCTGAGCCGCAGCACGCGCGTCAATGGAGCCTTGGCGAACCGTGATTACCGGCGCCCCAAACGTGGATGTTGACGTCACATCGTAGGCGCCGCCGTAGACGGAGTGGTGCGCCACGACGCCCTCGTCATCACGTGAGACACCGACCGCGTCGACGGAAACTGCCGCACGCGAACGGGCGGCGTAACGGCCGGCAACGTCGCGCCCATTCAGGGAATGCGATATCAGGATCGCGTCCGGCCGAACCTGCTCCGCAGCGGCGGCAAGCGCGTCAACGCTTGGCACGCCGAGCGCGGACGGGTCCGGAGCCTCTGCGATCAGTATGCGCGCGGCACCAAGGGCCGCGGCCTCCGCAGCGGCGGCGCTCCCGGCACCGGGTGAGGCGAGTACCAAGGCAATGGGCGTGCCAACTGTAGCGGCAGCGCCGAACAGCCCGGCCGCAGCCTTTTCGAGTTCACCGGAAGCAGAGGCTTCCACGACGACCAGGATTGCGTCACGAGGGAAATCAGTCATGTTGTTACGCCCTAAGCCAGTCGGTTTTCAATGAGGAAGTCAGCGAGCTTCTCGCCGGCGTCACCCTCGTCAATGATCTTGACGCCGGCAGCACGCGGGGGCCTCTCGGCAACGGTCAGCATGATCGATCGCGCCGTGTCCGGGTTGTCGGCCGTGATCCCGAGGTCTGCGAGCGTAAGCGTCTCAAGCGGCTTCTTCTTCGCGGCCATAATGCCTTTGAAGTTCGGGAAGCGCGGACCGGGAAGTGCCTCGGTAATGGAAATCACCGCGGGCAGGGTCGCTGATACCTTCTGCACGCCGGATTCAACGCCCCTGGTGCCGGACACGCCGCCGTCGCTGATCTCCACGGAGCTGAGGCCGGTAGCCAGCGGCACGTCCAGCAGTTCTGCAAGCATCGCGGGAATCATGCCGCCGGATCCATCGGTGGAGACGTTGCCGGTGATGACAAGGTCAAACTCAACGCGGCGGATCGCTGCTGCCAGGGTCTCAGCGGTGAGTCCAAGATCCGCACCCCGGAGCGCCTCGTCGGAGATGTGCGTGGCGCTGCCCGCGCCCATCGCAAGCCCCTTGCGTATTGTTGCCGTGGCACCCTCGGGAGCGAGGGACAGGACTGCGACCTCTGTGCCCGCGTTGGCGTCGGCGTACGTCAGTGCCAGTTCCAAGGCCCGCTCGCCGATCTCATCGATGACTGTCTCGCTGGCTTCCCGGTCGGCGAGGCCTGTTTCGAGGTTCAGTTTTCGGTCCCCGTAGGTGTCGGGGACCTCCTTGACTAGGACGATAATCTTCATCGATGACTCTTCCTGTGGCGGGCGTGCCTCCATAAGGGAGACACGTCGGATCTCCATTGAGTCTACAAAGGGTGGCCACTCCTGGCTGACACAGCCCGTGTCGTGACTTATCAGCGTGGCCGGCGTCGTCTTGGGGCATATCGCCCTGCGCCAGATAACGACCATCGGTGAAAGGCGGTCGCTGGTTGGCCGGTCACCCAGCCGGGACTCAGCTGGCGGGGTCGTATTGGAAGGCGCGCACTTCCTGCGCGCAACGGCAGGCGACCGCGATTTTCGCGGCCCACTCCAGGGCCGCCTCGTACGAGGGCAGCTCCAGCACCGAGTAGCCACCTTCGAGCTGCGCCGTCTGCGGGTAGGTGCCCTGGCGCACGGTCCCATCGCCGTCGACCATGACGGGCGGGATGCTCTCATCGATGCCGCCGCCGAACACCCAGACGTTAGCGTCCTTCGCCTCCTGAACGACCGCGTGCGCCGCATCCGAAACGGCCTGCAGGTCTTCGTCAGGGAAGACCATGGCGGCACTCGGAAACGAGATCAGATACTTGGTCACCGCGTCGACTCCTTCTTCGCAGCACGGGGGATCGCATTCATCCTCGCCGATGCCATTGCGCCGCGCAAGATCCCGGCGGTCCCGCGGATGCCGCTACCCGCTCACGGACGACGGCGGGAGGCCCCGCCGTCGTCCTTCACCTTCGCCATCGGCCCTCTCACTACCGCAGCGACAGGCCCGTTGTGTTTGGCGCGCCGATCAAGGGCCCGGGCCGGGACGTCGGCGTCGCTCTCCATCAGCCCGCACTGTTCCCTTGGCGGACCGTGCTGAATAACGTCATGCTCAGCGCCGAAGGGCTGGGTCTGCCCAGGGCGGCCGCGCGCGGCGCCAAAGCCTGATTGGCTGATGTTGGCGGCGGTCCAGGGACGCAATGTCATAAAGAAGGGCTAATGTAAATGCTTATGACTTCTGCGACCCTCGATCGCGCGTCCGGGGTCCCCCTGTACCGCCAGATCAAAAAGATCCTGATCGACGAGATGCGTGCAGGGGCGGGCACCGATGGCCTCGCGATGACGGAGGAAGCGCTCATCACGCGCTTCCACGTCAGCTGTGCGCCCGTCCGACAGGCGGTGAAGGAGCTCGTTGACGAGGGGTACGTGTACCGGGAGCGGGCCAAAGGAACGTTCCCGGTGCAGGGATTGAACGTGCAACGACCGGCGACGCTGCAGCTCGGCGGCCTCATGGGCTACCTGCGGGAGCAAGGACTATCGCCCGAGGCCACGGTGCATGGGGTGGGCCGCGTGGTTCCACCTGCCGAAGTGCGGGAGAGATTAGGCCTGGGCCCGGAGGAAAAGGTCCTCACCTTCACACGCGTCATCACGGTGAAGGATGAAAAGCTCGTCAGCTCGCGGCTCTACCTGTGCAGCCCGCCCGATTTCGAACCCACCAGCCGCGAGCTTGAGGACGCGGGCTCCGCGTTTGAGCTGCTCGAACGAACTTACGGCATCGACCTCACCCGCTCGGAGCACCACGTGTGGGCGTCCGGGGCGAAAGGCGAAGACGCCTCAGCCCTGGGACTGCGCGAGGGGGAGCCGATCCTTGTCGTGGAGACCGTCTTCCTCTCCCGCGAAGGCCGCCCGGGCGGCTGGCGCCGCGCCATCCATCGCGCCGACGAGTTCAAGTACGTCTTCGCGTCCAACCGATAGCCGGCGTGGTTGACCGTCCCGCTATAGCCGGCGCCGTGCAGCTCAGCCCGGAACTCCGGCGGCGACGCGCTCGCCGTTGAAGTATTCGAGCTCCCAGCCGACAACGGGATGGTGGTGGGCCAGGTTGAGCGCCGCATTGTCGATGCTTTGCAGGGTGCGGCCGATGGCACGGCTGAGGCTCACACGGATAAGCGAGCCGTGGGCGACCACCAGGACACGGCAGCCGCGGAATTCCTCGGCGAGGGCTTCCAGCGCGGCCAACCCGCGCCGGGCTGCCCCGTCCTCGCTTTCTGCGCCCCGGAAACCGTCGGGGATGCGCAGCGCGTCCAGTTCAGGGCCGGCCTGCAGGCCCTCGGCGGGTCCGAAGCTGCGCTCGGTGAGTTCCGGGACGCGGCGGGCCGCGCCGAGTCCCAGCCCTGCGGCAATCAGGTCGGCGGTCTCCGCGGCACGGCTCAGCGGGGACGACACGATCGCGTCCCATGCATAACCGGAGAGGACGGCGACGGCGTCGCGCGCCTGGCCGCGGCCGACGTCGTTCAGGGGAATGTCGGTGGATCCCTGCAGCCGGCGCTGGGCGTTCCAGTCCGTCTGGCCATGGCGGACAAGGGCGAACGTCGTAGGGGTCATGCGTTCCATTCTCCCCTGAATCCCTGAATCCCTGAATCCCGGAGCCGTGGCCCGGGACGTGGGCGCCCATGTCATTGCTGTGACTTCTCCGGATTTTGCCTGTGAATCGTCCGGCCGTCCTTGCGGGAGTCCGGTTGCCTGGGACAAGCTGTTGGTGACGTGGTGAATTGCTCAGGCAGGCTGGGCGGCGAGGGTGCCGTCGGGACGTGCCACGGCAATGCCGCCGCCCAGGCAGGAGCCCGCAGAATGGGAGGGCGCTCAATATGAAACGGACATTGTCCAGGCAGGCTAAATACCGCACAATAGGCATCTGCTCATTGATTACGTTGCTGGTAATTGTCGGAATTATGTCCCTTTTCAATTCGCCGGCGACCTTCCTGCCAGCTCCGAACGCTCCATCGGCTGCGGGAGGGCCTGTGCCTGCGGTGAGCAGTCCCGCGGCGAAGGGTGCCGACTTCCAGAACGTCCCGAACCAGGTACTCTTTGCCCTTGATGGCGCAGGCAAACCGAACATTTCCGGAAACCTCACGAACATCAGGCAAGGCGGCACAGGGGATTGCTACTTTCTCGCGGCCTTGATGACTGTCGCGGCCCGGACGCCGGACACCATAGCCAACATGGTTCACGATAATGGCAACGGAACGTACACCGTTTCATTTCACAGCAGGTACGACGGGGTACCCGATCCGGTGCAGGTGACGGTCAACGGTGATCTTCCGTACCGCCGCGGCAAACCAATAGGAAACGGCGTCGAAAACATCGGCGGCAAGAATGTTTCCTGGGCGGCGATTATTGAGAAAGGGTGGGCTGCCGCGAACCGTAACGGCTATCAGGGCATCGAAGGCACCGACCTCAGCAATGACCAGGACCACGATGTGCACAATGGCCTCTACGCCATCACCGGCAAGGTGGGAGTCGACCGCAACCCGGGTGGACCCATGACGGGGGTGAGCTTCGATCAGGTTCAGAAGGATTTCACAAATGGCCTCGTCACGCTCGGAACCTCCAATTCCCGCGGCAAGCTGGTATCCAACCACTCCTACGCGTTGCTGGGAGTGAACTCCGCCGACCAGACCCTGGTGCTCGGGAACCCGGAGGGCGGCCAATCCACGCTCACATTTTCGGCTTTCCGATCCTCGAACATCAACCAGTACATCGCTATACCGACCTACCCTTGAGAACCACAAGGCCCGGACGGCTGGCAGGGAGTGCCGCCGCCCGGCAGTCAGGAGCAGTCCCTTGTACTTCCAGGCGGGGTTGAGTAGCACCGAGTCCGGAAAGCGGCCGTCCAGGTGGCGAGTGTCCGGGACATTTCTTATTCTGACAATGCTTCTGGCCACCACCGCGGCCTGCCAGCCCGGACAGGCCCCGTCCCGGTCAGGCACCCCCGGGCATGTGTTTGTGATCAACCTCGAGAACAAGGGATACGACCGGGTGTGGGACACCGGGTCCGCCGCCCCCTATCTCGCCGGGTCCCTACGGTCTCAGGGGGTGCTGCTCACGGACTATTACGGCATCGCCCATAACTCATTGCCGAACTACCTGGCCCAGATCTCCGGTCAACCGCCCAACGACAGCACCCGACGGGACTGTCATACCTACACGCCCTTTACGTCCTCGGGCACCGATTCGCAGGGCCGGCTTCTGGGAGACGGGTGCGTCTTCCCGGCGGATGTTCCCACTCTGGCCGGCCAGCTGGTGTCCGCGGGCAAGTCCTGGCGAGGCTATATGGAAGACATGCCGTCGCCCTGCCAGCACCCGGGCCTCGACGCCGTGGATGGGCACGTGAAGGCCGCCCCCGGGGAGCAGTACGCCACCCGCCATAACCCCTTTGTCTATTTCCAATCCGTCACCTCATCGCCCGACTGCAGCCAGAACGTCGTCAACTTTTCGGCGCTACAGCAGGACCTGAAATCAGTGGACACCACACCGAACCTTTCCTATATCACTCCGAACCTCTGCCACGACGGGCACGACAGCCCTTGCGTTGACGGGAGTCCCGGCGGGATGGGGGCCGCCGACAAGTGGCTCAGCGAGGAGGTGCCGGCGATTCTGGCGTCGCCGGCGTTTCACCGGGACGGGATGCTTGTGGTTACCTTCGACGAGGCCGACGGCGGCGCGGTCGGCCCCGCCGCAGGCGTCACGGGGGGAGCGGCCGGGGGGAAGGTCGGCACCCTGGTCATCTCACCCTTCACGGCGGCCGGTACAACCTCAGACCGGCCGTACAACCACTACAGCCTGCTGGCCAGCATCGAGGATTTCTTCTCCCTCTCACGCCTCGCCGGCGCCGGCGAACCGGGCGTGAACGCCTTTGGCACGGACGTCTATCGGGCTGGACCGTAAGGTACGGACGTGTCGGTCATGCGCGCAAAGAAGGGAAACGCCAGTACCCGGCCCGCCGCCGGCGCCTCACCACCGGCAAAAGCCGCACGACGCCGTCGCACCATTGCCGCCGCCATGTCAGTCCTCGTCCTCCTGCTGTTCGCCGTGGTTCCGTCCGGTCAGGGGCCGTCCGCGGCGCCCGCGCAGGGCATTTCGAAGATCAAGCACGTGGTGATCATCATGCAGGAGAACCGCTCGTTTGACAGCTACTTCGGGACCTTCCCCGGGGCTGACGGGATCGCGATGCAGAACGGGGTGCCAACGGCGTGCCTTCCGGATCCGGGACACAACGGCTGCGCCAGGCCGTTCCACAATTCCGCCGACAGCAACGCCGGGGGTCCGCACAGCCATGCTGACGAGGTTGCGGACGCCGACAACGGTGCCATGGATGGTTTTGTTGCCCAGGCCGAAAAGGGCCTCGCCGGCTGCAAACCGGCGGACACTAACTGTCACTACGGCTCGAAACAGACCGACGTGATGGGTTACCACGACGGACGTGACCTGCCCAACTACTGGGCCTACGCAAATAACTTCACCCTCCAGGACCACATGTTCGCGGCTGCAGCGTCCTGGAGCCTGCCGGCCCACCTGTACCTGGTCTCGGAATGGTCAGCCAAATGTGCCAGGGCGGGCGACCCCTCGTCCTGTGTCAACGCCCTGCAGAATCCCGCCGCAGGTCCGGACCCGGAGATGATCCGCGGCACCCTGATCGGCAAATGCCAGGCAGGCCTCGATCTCCGGCCGTGCCGGGACGCCCTGGAAGCCGCGGGTATCAGCCCGGATCTCGCCGCGGACATTGACCGGCTCATCAGCGCCAGCTGCAAACCCACCGATTCCTATCCCACGTGCCAGGCCGCCGTTGACGCCGCCCCGGTCCCGGAGGACCTGAAAAAGAAACTCACCGTGGCCGCCAAGAAACTTGAACTGCCCGACTACGCCTGGACGGACCTGACCTACCTGCTCCACCAACAGCACATCCCCTGGGCCTACTACGTCTTCGACGGCACCGAACCCGACTGCCGCGACGACACCGCCACCTGCGCCCCGGTGAAGCAGAACGCCAAAACGCCCGGCCTGTGGAATCCCCTCCTGTACTTCGACACCGTCAAGGAGGACGGCGAACTGGGCAACATCCAGTCCCAGAAGAACTTCTACGACGCGGCCCGCCAAGGCACCCTCCCTGCCGTTAGCTGGGTGGCGCCAACAGACAAGGTCAGCGAGCATGCCCCCGCCAAAATCAGCACCGGCCAGGCCTACGTTGCCGGGCTTGTCAACGCCATTATGAACGGCCCCGACTGGAACAGCACCGCCATATTCCTTACGTGGGACGACTGGGGCGGATTCTACGACCACGTGCCGCCGCCCGTGGCCGACGCCAACGGCTACGGCTTCCGCGTCCCGGGCCTGGTCATCAGCCCCTATGCCAAAAAGGGCTATATCGACCACCAGACGCTGAGCCACGACGCCTACATCAAGTTCATCGAGGACGATTTCCTGCACGGCCAGCGGCTCGATCCGGCCACCGACGGCCGCCCCGACGCCCGCCCCGGCGTCCGTGAAAACAACCCGCTCCTGGGCGACCTGCCCAGAGCCTTCGACTTCAACCAGGCACCCCTGCCGCCGCTCATCCTGACGAACGCTGCCACCTACTGACGCGCCGCAGAGGGCCGTCGGCAGCGGGGTTCATTGCCAGCGCAGCTACGCGGACCCGCCGGGATGCGCGTCCCTGAGGGCCGGAGGCGTTGCGCCCTGGATGACCCAGCGGTTGCCGTCCGGGTCGGCGAAGTAGGCAAACAGCACTCCACCCATGTCCTGGACGTCACTGATATCAGCACCACGGCCCAGGAGTTCGGCGCGCGCAGCAGCTATGTCGGGTACGACGAGCTGCAGCCCTTCGAGGCTGCCCGGCGTCATGCCCGTCATTCCGGTGCCTATGACGATCGACGCAGCCGAACTTGGCGGTGTCAGCTGCACCACCCTCATCCCGGGGATGTACTCGACATCGTGGTCAAGGACAAAGCCCAGCTTCTCGGTATAGAACGACTTGGACCGGTCGACATCCGCGACGGGTACCTGCACAACTTCAAGGCGCATTTCCATGCGCCTTACAGTACCGCCGCCCGACCAGGTGCTGCTGGACGGCCCCGGCACTTCTTAAGCCTTTCTTAACGGCCGCACGGGAGAGTGGAAGCAGGCGCCGCACAGCGCCCTTGCCCCGACCCCGTAGGACTCCATGCCTGGACCAGCCCCAGTTAACCGCGTGACAGCACCCCGGAACCCCGCCGGCACACATCCGGCTGCAGGCCTGCAGTTCTGGGCCATCCCGCAGGCCCGCCACTGGCTGCTGTGGGGCGCGCTGCTGTCCGCGGCAGTCCTCACGCTCGGCCTGACGGCACAGCTTGTGCCCGGTGGCAGCGCGGCCGAACTCGTCGCGGACCAGGACCTCAGCCAGCACCATGCCGCGCTCCTGACCGGGGTGGCCATGGTCCTGAACGTGGTGTTCGGCCCAGCGGCCGGCGTGGTTCTCGTTGCCGCCGTCGCGCTTTATCTCTGGGTGGTCCGCCGCTCGTTGGTGAAGGCTGTCGCGTTCGGCCTCGTCGCCTGCTCCGGCTGGGTGGCCAGTGAGTTCTTCAAGCTCATCATCGCCCGCCAGCGGCCCAACCCGGCCCTGCTGTTCGATCCGCTCTCGCCCGAAACGGGCTCCAACAGCTTCCCAAGCGGGCACGTTTCCTTTGCGGTCGCGCTGGGATTTGCGCTGTACTTCCTGGCCCGCGGAACCCGCTGGGCCAAGGTCACCGCCGTCGCTGCCGTGCTGCTGGCCCTGGTGGTGGCCTGGTCGCGGCTGTATATCGGGGTCCACTATCCCACCGACGTGGCTGCCTCGTTCCTCGCGGCGAGTGCAGCAGTGCTGCTGCTTGCAGGGCTGTGGAACCGTTTCGCTCCGCGCATCCTGGACCGCCTGCCGGCCGCAGCCTCGCCCCGTTTAACCGGTTCAACTGGCTCAACCGGCTCCACCCGATCCACCCGATCCACCCGATCCTAAGGACGTGACCATGCACGGCATCTACGCTTCAGGACTCGCCCCGGCACTATCGGCCGCGGCCGGGACCCCGTCCCTCCTTGACCCCGCGAGCCTGCTCGAGGGCCTCGGCCCGGCCGCGCTCGGCGTCATCTCCCTGATGGTGTTCATTGAGTCCGGAGTGCTGTTCCCCTTCCTGCCCGGCGATTCGCTGCTCTTCACCGCGGGCCTGCTGCATGAGCAACTCCAGCTAACGCTTCCGGTGCTCATCGGCGTCGTCACCGCCGCCGCGGTGGCCGGCGACCAGATCGGCTACATGATCGGACGCAAGTACGGCCGCCGGTGGTTCAAGGACGACGCACGGATCCTCAAGACAGCGCACCTGAGCACCACGGAGGATTTCTTCCGCCGCCACGGAGGTGCCGCCGTCGTGCTGGCCCGTTTCGTGCCCATGGTCCGGACGTTCGCTCCCCTCAGCGCCGGCATCGCCCGCTATGAGTACAAGTCCTTCACGCTCTGGAACGTCGCCGGTGCGCTGGCCTGGGGCTCGTCCGTGACACTGCTGGGGACGTGGCTGGGCCACTATGAGATCGTCGCCAAGAACATCGACGTTATCGCCGTCTTTATGGTCCTCGCCTCCGTCCTGCCGTGGGGCATCCAGCTCCTGAAACGCCGGCGCCAGAACCGCAGCGGCGCTGCCGAACCCGAAGCCGAGCTCAGCGACGACACAGCGGGCGAACTGCCGGCGGAAGGCATGGCACGGGAGAATAGCTGACATGACAACCGCTGACGGCCGGCCGTCCCTGCTCCTGGTGGAGGACGACGTCGTCCTCGGACCGCTGATCGCAGAACTGCTGGAACCGGACTACCGGATCCGGCTGGCCAGCAACGGCCAGGACGGCCTGCACCTGGCGCTGACCCAGGGGTGGGACGTGATGGTGATCGACCGTGGCCTGCCCCTGATGGACGGCATCGCGCTGATCACCGCGCTGAGGTCCAAGGGGGTTTCGACGCCGATCCTGATCCTCACGGCCCTTGGGGCCACGGATGAAAAGGTCAGGGGGCTCGATGCGGGCGCCAATGACTACATGACCAAACCGTTCGACGCTGGCGAACTCGCGGCCCGCCTGCGCGCCCTGACGCGCACCTTCACGCCGGCCACGGCGCCTGTGAGCATCGGAGACTGGGACTTCGATCCGGCGTCGCGTTCCGTGCGTTCGATCTACGGGCAACTGGTGTCCCTCACAGCCAAGGAGGCCGAGCTGCTGGCCGCCCTGGCCGCCGAACCGGGCAGGGTTTTCACCCGGGAAGAACTGCTTGGCGAACATTTCCAGGCCGCCGACCAGCCCGGCCTGATCGACACGTATGTGCACCACCTCCGAAGGAAGATTTCCAAGGCCGTGGTCCGAACGGTCCACGGCGTCGGCTACCAGATCGGCGATGCCCCATGAATCGGATGCCCTCCGCGGCAGGCGAACCGGACCGGGACACGCTCCGGCGGGCCTCGCTCAAAGTCGCTGTACGGATCAGCGCCGCCTGCGCGGTGCTGGTCCTTTGCCTCCTCGCTGCGGCGACCGTTTACCTGATGAACAAGCTGGCGCACCCGGACCTGCCAGGTTCCGCGGCGGCCGGGGAGGCTTACACCTATCTCGATTCCAGGGACCTGATCGAGGCGATGATCATCGCCGGGGTGGCCGGCATCGTGCTGGCCGGGGCCGTCGGGTGGCTCAGCGCGCGCAGCGCCATCCGGCCGCTGGGGGAGGCGCTGGCCTTGCAGCGGCGGTTCGTCCAGGATGCCAGCCATGAACTGCGCACACCCCTGGCCATCCTGGACGCGCGCATCCAGCTCGCCCAGCGCGATGCCATCCCCGACTCCAAACCTGGCCGGGCCCTGGGCAAGATCCGGGAAGATGCGGCCACCCTGACCGGGATCGTCAACGAACTACTGCTCGCGGCAACCGGGGCCGCACCGGATCCCGCCGCGGAACCGGTGGAGCTGGCCGACGTCGCCGGGTCCGTTACTGAAAGCCTGCAGGACCTTGCGGCCCGGCAGGACATTCGTCTCTCCTTCTCCGACGGCGGCCAGCCGCTGGCCCGCATCGACCGGAGCTCCCTGCGGCGGGCCGTGCTCGCCCTGGCGGACAATGCCCTGGCCCACACGCGGTCCGGCGGGAGCATCACCATCAGCACAGGAATCGAGGGCGACCAGGCGGTTGTCTGCGTGGCGGACACGGGATCCGGAATCACTGGCGTGGACCAGGCCCGGATTTTTGACCGTTTCGTCAGGACCCCCAGCCCGGATGGAACCCGGGGCCAGCGAAGCTTCGGCATCGGCCTGGCGCTGGTCCGTGAAATCGCGTCGGCCGCCGGCGGCACTGTCGAGGTGGCCAGGACCGGGCCCGAGGGTACGGCGATGAAAATCAGGCTTCCGCTGGCCCGGCACTGAGAGCGGCCGGCGGTCCGGCGGGAAGCCGGTTGTATTGTGGTGGCGGCGTAACTGCGCCACCATGACGGTATGGATGCTGAAAAAACTACGGCAGCGGAGCTGAACCTTCCCCAGGCCTTCCTCCTACTGGCAACGAACGACAAAGACGGCAAACCTCAGGTGCCGGTGTTTGCACTCAGGACCACCTTGGCGGGGGCCATTTTGGCCGAGCTGGACCTGGTCGGTGCCATCGGACTGCAAGGTAAGCACGTCCGGACTACCGGCGCCGCCCCGCAAACGGACCTCCAGCACGAGCTGGAGATCATCCGTCACAAATCACGCCCCCACACGCCCAAGCGGTGGGTCTCCATGCTGGAGGGCCGCGCCGAAGTGCAGCGTGTCTACGAGGGGATGGCGGAACTGGGCATCGTGGAACATGTCGGCGAAAAGCGCCTGGGTCGGTTCCGGACAGTGCGGTACCCGGAGAAGGACCACGCTCCGGAGGCAGCGCTCCTGAAAAAGATCGAGGTGGCACTCAGTGGTGCGCCGTCCGATTCCGGGGCGTCTGATACTAAGGCGCCTGATGCTGGGCCAGTGTTTGACGCCGGGACGCCTGACACCGGGACGCCTGACGACGCGAAGCCTGACGCCAAGAAGCCCGAATCCCAAGCTACCGACGAAAGGACCACAGCGCTGATCGCCCTGCTTCATGCGGCCGGGCTGCTGGGCAAGCTCTTCCCGGCGGCAGACAGAAGCCGCACGGGGGAGTTGGCGAAGGAATATTGGCCAGCCCGCGCGGTGGAGGACGAACTTCGGATGATCAGGCTGGCGGAGGAAGAAACCGCAACTTTGTGATGCTGCCGGGAATCGCCAGGCGGGCGTCGCTGTACGGCGTGCCGTCCGCGGAGACCAAAGAACGCCCCGGCAACTCGCCGGAGGCGTTCTTTGGCTGAGCTGGGCTACTTGGCCGGGGTGACGGTGGCCTCATAGGTGATGATTTCGGTGCCGTTGCCCTCTTCGCCGTTGTCGGGGGCCACCTTCATGGTGAGGTGGTCGCCGTCGGCGGTCATTTTGAACGGGTTGCGGGTGGCCACGTGCCCGGCGGTGGACCACTGCTGGAAGGGAACGTCGCGGACCACGCTGCGGGACTTAAGGTCGATCATTGCCATGCCGCCGAGTTCGTAGTTGGCGCCGGTGCCGCCGGCCGCCGGGGTCTGCGGGAGGTTGGTGATGCCGCCGCAGAGCATCTTGGAGTTGGGCACGTACTGGCAGTCCTGGTAGTCGATGAAGAAGTTCGGGTTCTCCCAGGTCGCGAGCTGCTTGCCGCGCAGATCCCATTCGGCGAAGCGGCGCGAGCCCCAGGTGTTGCCGACCAAGTGGCCGGTCTGCTTGTCCACTACTATGCCGCCAAAGTGGTCCTTCACTTCAAACTGCTTGTGCACGTCCAAGGTGTCCGCATTCACCCGGTAGATGATGGCGCTGCTGTTGGGCCGGTACTGGGCAACGGGGACCCAGACGTTGGTGCCGTCGAAGTCGATACCGCCCGGGTGGTACATGTCGCCCTCGCCCAGAATGATGTCCTTCTGGAGGTTCCCGGCCTTGTCCATGACGAACAGGTGGCCGATGCCCTTCCCGGGCGTGCGGTCAAAGCCGTCCTGCGGGACCGGGAACTTTGTGGTCGGTTCGATGATCTGAACGGCCGAGAGGAAAATGTGGTCCTCACTGAAGGCGATTCCCTCGGTGTGGTACGTGGGAAAGTTCAGGTTCAGTTTGCCGGTCTGCTGCCAGGCCGTGTTCCGGTCCACGCCTTCGAAGGCTTCGGCCAGGGCTGTGTTGCCTTCGTGGTGTGTGCCGGAGCCGGCGTCGAATCCGCCGTCCCGATCAGAGTTGCCTGCGGCCTGGGCGGCGGCGGTGCCGCCGATCGCGGAGGCGGCCAGGATGATGGCTGCGGCGGCCGTGAGGATGGTTCGGGTGCGGGTCGTGCTCATGGGGGAGCCTCTCAAAGGTTGGATCTCGACAGGACCCCGCCAAACTACTTAGTGGTCATGAACCGTTCGTGGAGGGCTAGTGAACGGCAGGCGGGGCGCCGGCTACACGAACGCCCGCGCATGCACCGGAGAGCCCTACGCCGAGCCCGGCGGGACTTTCAAGGGCTCGACCCGGCCCAGGACGAAGAGGTAATTCGCGGCGCCAACCAGCGAGATGATTCCGATGACCGCGAGCGGTGCCACGAAGGATCCCGTCTGGTCTACCAATACGCCGATCAGGATGGGAGTGAAGATGCCCGCCAGATTGGAGGCGAAGTTCTGGACGCCGCCAATGGATCCCACATGCCGGGAGCTCGGGGCGACGTCCGCAGGCAGTGACCAAATCCCGGTTGCGGCGACGGTGAGGCTGGAATAGGCCAGTGACAGTAAGGCCAGAGCCATCCATGCCTCCGGAACCACTGCGGCGAACATGATGACCGAACCGCCGATCAAGCCGCCGGAGATGGCTGCTTTGCGAACCCGGGTCACCGAGGCGCCACGCTGCACGGCGCGGTCGGCAAGGTAGCCGGCCGACCAGCCGAAGGCCACCGCGCAGATGCCGGGGATGGCTCCAAAGACGCCGAGTTTGAGCAGGTCGAAGCCTCGCTCCTTCACGAGGTAGCTCGGGAAGAAAGTGATAAAGAAGTAAATGGCGCTGTTCAGGCAAAAGAAGCCAAACATCATGCTGAGAATCGTTCGGTATTTGAACAGCGCCCGCCACGGGAGCTTCGCTGCGCCCTCGTTGTCGCTTGCTTCGCTCCGGGCGCCACCTTCCCGGATGTAGGCCAGTTCCTCGGCATTCGCCCCCGGGTGCTCCTCGGGACTGCGATAGGACTTCCACCACACTGCAGCCCAGATGAGACCGGCCACGCCGATGATAATGAAGACCGCGTGCCACGAGGTGAACGCGACGATCAGAGTGATGATCGGAAGCGCGATGACTGCGCCCACGCGGGACCCGGAATCCCAGATGCTCGTGGCAAGGGCCCGCTCCCGAACGGGAAACCAGACAGCCACCACCTTGGCTGCGGTGCTGGGGGCCGGGCTTTCACCGACGCCAAGCAGGAACCGGGCGGCGAACAACGACCAAAAATTCTGCGAAACGGCGGTCATGATAGTGAAGACGGACCACCATACGGCTGCGAGCGAGAAGGATTTCCGCGGGCCGACCTTGTCGACGTACCAGCCGGCTGCCAGTTGGCAGAAGTCGTAGGCCCAGAAGAAGGCAGCGAAGATCATGCCCTGCTGCGTTGCCGAGAGCTGGAAGTCTTTGCCCATGAACGGCAACGCCACACTGAGGCTGGAGCGGTCCAGATAGTTGATGCTGAGCCCAATGAACGCGAGCCAGATGATCATCCAGCGCCTGCGGGATCTGGTGCGGGGAACCGTGGGGGAAGGCGTGGGTGTGTGCGTGCTGGCCATGGCAGCCATACGGTCTCCTTTGACGTAACGAGGCTCTGGAAGCCTGGGCACCAGGACGGGGAAACGCGAAGGGAAGCCTCCGCCAAATCCATATCGAAATCTGGCTAATCATATAGAGGTGCGAGCCAGGCCACATCCCGGCGGACTCCCTTTAGACACATACCCCAAGGGCCGTGCCTTATGATTCCCACAGCGACTCCGTTCAACCAGCACAAAGAGGTAACCGCGTGCCCCCACGTCAACCGTCCGATTCGTCCAAAGGCAAGGCGGGCGTCAGCGACGTCTACGCGTCCATGCGGGCCTCCATCCTCAGGGGCGAAATCGCCCCCGGCACCCGCATCAACATCGATGCGGTTTCGCGCGAACTGGGTGTGTCACAGACGCCGGTCCGGGAAGTTCTTCAACGGCTCGAGGGCGACAACCTGGTGGTTTACAGTCCCGGGCGCGGCTACAGCACCACGCCTTTGCTCGATCTCCCCGCGTTGCGTGCCCTCTTCGAATTCCGGCTGCTGGTGGAGCCGTGGGCGGCGCGGTCCGCGGCCGTCGACCGACTCGCAAACCCGGCCGCAGCGCTGGAGAAGGAGCTGTCCGCCTTTCGCGCCACCATGGAAGTCGGGGGCGAGCTGCGACAGGATCTTGTTGCCCACGACACCCGCTTCCACGACTCCATCCTCGCCGCAGCCGGGAACCCGGTGGTGCGGCATGCCTTCGCTCAAACGCACTGCCACCTGCACACGTTCCGCCTCTACCCCGCAGACATCGACGGCGCCATCACCGTAGCGGAGCACTCCGCCGTGCGGGACGCCATCTCGGCCTGCCTGCCGGATCAGGCGGAGCAGGCCATGGCCGAGCACATCAGGAACTCCTTCTACCGGTTCTCCCAGGCCTTCGAGGGCGCCGAGGACCTCCCACCGCTGGAAGACAGTGGGCCTCCGAGAAGGCACATCGTCGACTGAATCGAAGCCCTGGCCTGCTGGCCGGGGCTTCTTTCTTGCCCAACCCCTTGATCTGGATCACTGTTCCTATATGATTATATAAATTCATATAGGAATTGCGCACGCTCGTGTAATTGACCAGAGAGAAGATAACTGTGACTTCCATCGTTTCCATCCGTACCCAGGACGTACGCTTCCCCACGTCCCTCGAGCTCGATGGCTCTGACGCCGTCAACGTGGACCCTGACTACTCGGCCGCCTACGTCATCATCCGCACCGATGGGGGCGACGAGGGCCACGGCTTCGTCTTCAGCTGCGGCCGCGGCAACGAGATCCTCACCCATGCGATCGAGGCCTACGCCAAGCTCCTGCTCGGCCGCGATATCGACGAACTCATCTATGACCTCGGCGGCGCCTCCAAACGCCTCATCCATGATTCCCAGCTGCGCTGGCTGGGCCCGGAAAAGGGCGTGACCCAGATGGCCTGTGGTGCACTGGTCAGCGCACTCTGGGACATCCGGGCACGGCGCGAAAACAAGCCCCTCTGGCTTCTGCTCAGTGAGATGCCAGCAGAGGAGATTGTCGACGTCGTGGACTTCACCCACATCCGGGATGCCTTGAGCCCGCAGCAGGCGCTCGATATCCTGCGCGCCGGCGAGGACGGCAAGGCCGCCCGCATCGCAGCACTCAAGGTGGACGGTTTTCCGGCGTACACGACGTCTCCCGGCTGGCTCGGCTACAGCGACGAGAAGCTGGTCCGGCTCAGCAAGGAAGCGGCAGCCGACGGATTCTCCATGATCAAGCTCAAGGTGGGTGGCGACATCAACGACGACCGCCGCCGGATGGCCCTGGCGCGCCAGGCCGTCGGCGATCTGCCCATCGCTATCGACGCCAACCAGCGCTGGGAAGTGTCCGAGGCCATCGAATGGGTCAACCAGCTCGCCGAGTTCAATCCCTACTGGATTGAAGAGCCCACCAGCACCGATGACATCCTGGGCCACGCGGAGATCCGCAAGGGCGTTTCCCCCGTGCGCGTCGCCACCGGCGAGGCCGTCGCAAGCCGCATCGTCTTCAAGCAACTGCTACAGGCCGGGGCCATCGACGTGCTCCAACTGGACTCCACCCGCGTCGGCGGCGTGAACGAGAACATCGCCAATCTCCTGCTCGCCGCCCGCTTCGACGTGCCGGTCTGCCCGCACGCCGGCGGGGTGGGGCTGTGCGAACTCGTCCAGCACTTCTCCTTCTTCGACTACGCGGCTGTCAGCGGCAGCCAGGACGGGCGCATGATCGAATACGTCGACCACCTCCACGAGCACTTTGCCGAGCCGGTCCGCATCGTCAACGGCCGCTACGCCGCGCCGCAGCTGCCGGGCACGGGAGCCGAAATGATTAGCGCTTCCCGCTCCCGGTGGGAATTTCCCGGCGGCGCCGGCTGGCTGGAGGTCGGCGACCGCGCCGCCGTCACGGGCGGTTCGCTGGCGGCCACCGGCGCGGTCCGATGACCACGGCAATCTCCGAGCTGAACGCGCAGGTTGAGGCTGCCCACACAGCGTTCGAAAAGGGCCGCGCCGCGGACCCCCGTACCCGGGGGAGCTGGCTCGACGCGGTGGCGGACGGTCTCGAGGCCGACGCGGAGACGCTGGTGGAAATCGCCGTTCAGGAGACGCACCTCGGTGAGGCGCGGTTGCGCGGCGAACTGAAGCGCACGGTCTTCCAGCTTCGCCTCCTCGCCACCGAGATCCGTGCCGGCGAGCACTTCGATGCGACCATCGACCAGGCGGACGCGGAGTGGGGCATGGGCCCGCGGCCCGACCTGCGCAGGCTCAACGTGCCAATCGGCGTCGTCGGTGTATTCGGGGCATCCAACTTCCCCTTTGCCTTTAGTGTGATCGGCGGGGACAGCGCCTCGGCACTTGCCGCGGGCTGCGCCGTCGTCCACAAGGCACACGACGGACACCTGAAACTCGCGCTGCGCACAGCCGAGGCCGTCGTCGCGGCGCTCGACGTCGCCGGGGCGCCGTCCGGGCTGTTCTCGCTCGTCGCTGGGAGGGCCGCAGCAGAGGCTTTGGTGGACCATCCCCTGGTGAAGGCCATAGGTTTCACGGGGTCGACGGCGGGTGGCCGGGCGCTGTTCGACCGCGCCAACTCCCGTCCGGAGCCGATCCCGTTCTACGGCGAACTCGGCGGCATCAATGCGGTGTTCGTGACCGAAAAGGCCTGGGTTGCGCGGCGTGACGAGATCCTTGGCGGCTATGCCGGTTCCTTCACGATGGGAATGGGCCAGTTCTGCACCAAGCCGGGACTCCTCTTCGTGCCCGGCGGCCACACCGACAGGGTCCGGGAGGTGCTGAGCGACGCCCTGGCGGGTTTTGTTCCGACCCGGCTGCTGAGCGACCGCCTGCACGAGGGGTTCTCCGACGCTGTCCGCTCGCTGCAAAGGGGGGACGGGGTGGATGTTCTCGTCGAGGGCGACTTCGCCGAGACTCCGGCGCCCACCCTGCTTCACACGACGTCTGCCGCCGTGCGCAGCGATCCGTCGATCCTCCGGCAGGAGATGTTCGGACCCGCCAGCGTGCTGGTGGAATACGGCGACGAGTCTGAGCTCCCCGCGCTCGCTGAGCTCCTGGAAGGACAGCTCACCACGACGCTGCAGGCGGAACCGGATGATGAGGTCGCCGAGCTCGCGGCACGGCTGACGGACATCAGCGGCCGGGTGCTCTGGAACGGCTGGCCCACGGGAGTCACCGTCAGCTACGCCCAGCACCACGGCGGCCCGTATCCGGCCACGACGTCGGCCACCACCTCGGTGGGCACGGCCGCCATCCGCCGCTTCCTGCGCCCCGTGGCGTACCAGTCCTTCCCCGAGGGACGGCTGCCGGAACCCCTGCGGGACGCCAACCCGTGGAACGTGCCGCAGCGGATCGACGGGACCTGGCAGGTGCCTGCGGCTCCGGCTGGGCGCACGGAACCAAGGGACGGTCAGCGGTGAGTGCGCCCGTGGCTTCTGCGGCATCGGTCCTCCCGGACGATGCGGCGCAGGCCCTGCTGGTCGGCCGGCTCTGGGACCCCGCAACGGCCGGACCCAGAGTGGTCGCGGTGCAGGAGGGTGATGTCTTCGATCTGACCGGCCTGGCGGGAACGGTCTCCGAACTGCTGGAGCTTCCCGGCCTGGCGGCCGCAATGCGTGCCGCGCTGACGGAGCCGCGGTGGAGCACTGACGACATTGTCAGTGCATCCCTGGCGCAGGAACTGGACCGTCCGCACTTTCTGGCCCCGGTGGATCTGCAGGTCATCAAGGCCTGCGGTGTGACCTTCGTGGACAGCATGATCGAGCGCGTCATCGAGGAGCGGTGCGGCGGGGACGCCAGCCGCGCCCTGGAGATGCGTGAGCTGGTGGGACGTACACTCGGCGGCAGCATAGGCTCCATCCGCCCGGGTTCAGCGGAGGCAGCCGCGGCCAAGAAAGTGCTGATCGCTGAGGGGCTGTGGTCACAGTATCTTGAGGTCGGCATCGGACCGGACCCCGAGGTCTTCACAAAAGCCCCAGTGCTCTCCTCGGTGGGGCTGGGCGCCGGGGTCGGAATTCCATCGTTCTCCACCTGGAACAACCCGGAGCCGGAATTGGTGCTCATCGTCACCTCGAAAGGGGCCGTGGTGGGCGCAACGCTCGGAAACGACGTCAATCTCCGGGACGTGGAGGGCCGGAGCGCCCTGCTGCTTGGGAAGGCGAAGGACAACAACGCGTCCAGCGCTCTGGGGCCCTTGATCCGGTTGTTCGACGGCAGCTTCAGCCTGGAGACGTTGCGCCAGGAGGAAATCCTGCTGCGGGTGGAGGGGGAGGACGGCTACGCGCTGGAGGGCCGCAACTCCGTGGCGCGGATCAGCCGGCCGTTCGAGGAGTTGGTCGCGGCGACGTACGGCAGCCACCACCAGTACCCGGACGGCTTCGCGCTTTTCACGGGCACCCTGTTCGCGCCGACTCAGGACCGGGAGGAGCCCGGGCAGGGCTTCACCCACCGGCCGGGCGACCTCGTGACCATCCGCAGCAGCCACCTCGGCGCGCTCGTGAACCGTGTGGGCGCGGCGGAGGAGCTGCCCCAATGGTCATACGGTCTGCGGGAACTCTTCGGCTATCTGCATGACCAGCGCAACGTCCCGGAATCCACCCTCAGCGCCAGCTAACGCACACAGACCGGCCGGCAGGCAGTTTGCTGACAGCCCGGATTGGGGGGAGGACGACGGTGGGAGCTTCCCGCCGTCGTCCTTCTGCGTACCGATGAATGCCCGAAAGGAACACTTTCATGAAGTTTGCCCAGATAGGCGCCGCAGGCGCCGAACAACCCGTTCTCGTCCACGAGGGAAGGCACTATGCGCTCAGCAGCCTCACCCCGGCGGTCGACGGAAACTTCCTGTCCCAGGGCGGTCCGGCGGCAGCCGCCGCCGCGCTGGCAGCGGGGACACTCCCGGAAGTCAGCGCAGCCGGCGTGCGCTACGGCGCCCCGGTGGCGCGGCCGTCGGCTGTTATCTGCGTCGGCCTGAACTACGCCGCACACGCCGCGGAATCGGGCGCGGAGCCGCCTGGACACCCGGTCATTTTCCTCAAGACCCCCAACACCGTTGCGGGTCCGGACGACGCTGTGTGCATCCCCCGCGGATCCACCCGGACCGACTGGGAAGTCGAACTCGGTGTGGTCGTCGGGAGGCGTGCCTCATATCTGGAGTCCACGGAAGCGGCCCGCGATCACATTGCAGGGTTCGTGGTGGTCGATGATCTCTCCGAGCGTGACTTCCAGCTGAACGTTTCCGGCGGCCAATGGTCCAAGGGCAAAAGCTCGCCTGGGTTCTGCCCCACCGGGCCATACCTGGTCACCCCCGAGGAGGTACACCCCGGTGATCTGCGGCTGCGCAGCTGGGTCAATGGCGAACTCCGCCAGGATTCATCCACGGCGGACATGATCTTCGACGTCGCGACCATTATCTGGAACCTGAGTCAGTACATGGTTCTCGAGCCGGGCGATCTGATCTGCACCGGCACACCGGAGGGGGTCGCGTTGTCCGGACGCTTCCCGTATCTGAAGGCCGGCGATGTTGTGGAAATCGAGATCGAAGGGCTGGGACGCCAGCGTCATGAGTTCGTAGCATGAACGGGGAGCCAGGCATGGAGTTTGAAGGTATCCGGGTCATCGTCACCGGCGGAGCCTCCGGTATAGGAGCCGCCACGACGTCCCATCTGCTCAGAAGGGGAGCCAAAGTGGCGGTGCTGGATCTTAATCCGGATGGCGTGCCCGCTTCGGCGCTCGCGATCCAGTGCGACGTCGCCAATGACGCTTCCGTCCGCGCCGCAGTCGAGCGGGTCGCGCGGGAACTGGGTGGAATCGACGTCGTGGTCAACAACGCCGGGATAGGTGCGCAGGGCACTGTTGCGGATAACGACGACGCCGAATGGCACCGCGTTTTCGACGTCAACGTGGTCGGGGCAGTGCGCGTATGCCGTGCAGCACTGCCCTACCTCCGGCGGTCGCCCGCCGCCGCCATTGTCAATACCTCTTCCCTTGCCGCCACCGCCGGGTTGCCGGCCCGCGCGTTGTACGCGGCAACCAAAGGAGCTGTGCGGGCCCTGACGATGAGTATGGCGGCGGACCACATCCGTGAGGGAATCCGGGTCAACTGCGTCAATCCGGGCACCGCAGACACGCCATGGGTCAGCCGCCTGCTGGGCCAGGCCGAGGACCCGGCGGCAGAACGCGCTGCGCTGGAGGCCCGCCAGCCGCACGGACGGCTGGTCACTCCGGAAGAGATCGCAGCAGCCATCGCCTACCTTGCGAGCCCTCTTGCCGGCTCGACCACGGGAACCGAACTAGCCGTCGACGGCGGCATGCAGGCGCTGCGCCTGCGTCCGGCCGGTTAAGAGGCTACGGGCGATCCGGGGTCATCCGCACGAGCGTGGCTTCAGCCAACGCAGTCGGTTCCTCGTCGAATGCCCGCGCGAAGCGGTAGAAGGAGTTGCGGATGTGCTCGCTCATCGCATTTTCGGCCGCGCCTGGATCCTGGGCTGCGATAGCTTCGCGAATGGCGTGGTGCTCCGTCAGGGTGATCCGGCCGTCCATGTCGGCGGGGTAGAGCCGGAACATGTGCAGATGGCAGTGAGTCTGGACGTAGGCCTGCTGGACGACTTGGTTGCCGGCAGAGGCCAAAATCAGGTCATGGAAGCGTGCATCGTGGGCCACCAGGTCCTGGCGCAGGTTTGCCGTGTCATCGACGTGACGCTCGAGCGCTGCCAGCTCTGCCCGCAGGGCTCCGGCCGGGTTTGACAGGCGCTCCACCGCGGCAGAGCGCGCCGCCCAGGGCTCAACCAGAAGCCGGAACTCGAACAGGGACCGGAGCTCCGAAAGGCTCAGCAGCGGCGTCGTGCTGTAACCGCGGCTTGGGTAATACATCAGCAGGTTGTCGCCCTCCAGGCGCTGCAGGGCTTCTCGGACCGGGGTGTGGGACACTCCCAGCCGCCTGGAGACGGCGTCGATGTTAATGCGTGTGCCCGGGGTGATGTCGCCGTCCAGTATCGACTGGCGAAGTGCCGAGTAGACCCCGCCGGCAGCGACCTTGGTCAGCGCGGCGTCGCTTGCGGTTGGTGCCGTCATTTGTCTTTCCTCTCTGTGGCCGCGCGCACCCCATGCGGGCGCCCCGCTGGCAACTGGGCGACAGGCCCAAGTTCGCAAAGCTTGACCTGGATCACATTGCATATATGATACAACATATTCCTATACGATCCTCGTCGTGAAAGCGGCCGGGGACACCCGGGCCGTCAGCGCCCACTTCCGATACGCACTAACGATCACAGGAGAGTTCCCATGTTCAGAGCAACACCGAAGTTGCTTCTTGTTCCGGCCGTCGCTTTGGCCCTGGCGGTGGGGGGCTGTTCATCGAACGGCGCCGCTAACGCCGGCGCCGCACCAGGAGCCGTGGCGGACAGCCATCTCACGAAGGTTCTCAAATCGAAGACGGTCAAGATTGCCGTCAGTGCAGACTCCCCGGGTTTCGGGGTAATGAATTCGTCTGGGGACCGTGAGGGTTTCGACATTGACGTCGCCAACGCGCTTGGTGCCTCGCTGGGCGCAAAGGTCGAGTTCGTTACCGCCACGAACGAAAGCCGCATCCCTTTGCTGCAGACCGATAAGGCGGATGTCGTGATTGCCACTTTCACTGCTTCGGATGCGCGTGCCCAGGTAGTCGAAATGTCTGACCCGTACGCTGCCAGCTCCACGGTCTTCATGGTTCCGGCTGGAAGCCCGATCACCACCTACGCCGATTTGGACGGCAAATCGGTGGCCACCTCCAGGGGCAGCGTGGGCGAGCAGATCCTCAAGGCCAGCTTCCCCAACGCCAAAGTGACGGGGTTCAACACAACGGCCGACTCCATTCAGGCGCTCAAGAGCGGCAAGGTGGACGCTTTGATCGAAAACAACGCCATCGTTGGCGGCCTGGTGAAGAAAGAGCCTGCCGCGTTCCAGGTCCTCAAGGGCGACCCGATCAAGCCGGCACTGTTCTCGATCGGCGTTAAGCCGGGAGACCAGACGTGGCTGAACTACCTCAACAACTTCATCCGGAACTACAACATCTCCGGACAGAACGAGGCCTCGCTGCAGAAGTGGTTTGGGCTGAGCCTGCCCCCCTTCCTCGCCCACTAACAGAAGTCGGACGCACCCTCCAGCGTGGGTGGAGGACCTGAAGTTCTCCACCCTCGCTGCCGTTCACGAACAGGACCCTTTGCACATGGCTTTATATTTTGGAGACCTTCTCCCGTACAGCTCGCTTCTTCTGGAGGGGCTTTGGACTGCGTTGTACATCACCCTCGTGGCCATGCTGGCGGGAAGCGCGCTCGGTGTTGTCGTGTACCTGGGGAAGGCCGGACCCGGAAAATCGGTAAGCGTCCTCTGCACCTGCTACATCGAGGCCATCCGCAACACGCCTCTGCTCGTGCAGCTGTACCTGATCTACTTTGCCCTTCCCGGCCTGGGTATCAACCTCGAGCCCGTCTGGGCGGCCATTATCGGCCTCACGCTGAACAATGCCGCTTACACAGCCGAAATCTACCGCGCAGGGTTCGAATCGGTGCCCCGCGGCCTGCGTGAGGCAGGGAAAGCGCTGGGCATGAAACCCGCCCAGATCGTCCGCTACATCGTGCTGTTGCCGGCCACCCGAAACGTTTTCCCCGCACTGACCAACCAGCTCATTCTGCTGTTCTTGGCCTCGTCGATTGGATCCATCATCTCGCTCCCTGAACTGACCAACGCGATCATGAGCGTCAGCAACACCACGTACCGGACCATTGAGGTGCTTGCCGTCGGTGGGCTCCTCTACCTCGGAGTATCAGCACTGATGTCGCTGGTCTCAAAGCGGGCCGAAACGACACTGTTCCGGTGGGCGGTGGGGACGCATGTTTAGGGACTTCGAGTGGCAGGACCTCGTGCCCCTGGCCGAGGGGGCGTGGCTGACCATCCAGCTCTGTGCTGTGTCCGGAATACTCGGAGTGATCTTCGGCCTGATCCTCGGCATCGCCCGGACTTCCCCGAGCAGAATTGCGCGCTGGATCAGCACCATCTACATCAGCTGCGTACGCGGGATTCCCGTGCTGGTCATCATCTTCTTCGTCTTCTTCGGGATTCCGTTGCTGTTTCCGGGCCTGGAACCGGACAAGTTTTCCTCGGCCGTGATAGCGCTGACCTGCTTTGCTGCCGCCTATGTGGCTGAAATCGTGCGCGGCAGCATCGAAGCTGTCGCCAAGGGGCAGAGCGAAGCAGCCGACGCCTTGGGCCTCGACTACTGGCGGAAACTGCGGTACGTCATCCTGCCCCAGGCGGTAAAGATCATGGTTCCGCCCGGCATCGGCTTCCTCATCGGTCTGGTCAAGGACTCGTCGCTGGTTACCGTCACCGGCCTACTCGAGCTCACTCACGCGGGAAACGTTGTCACCAACCTGACTGGTGATCCCATCAAGACATTCCTGGTTGTAGCCGCCATGTATTTCGTCATTTGCTACAGCATCTCCCTGTTGGGGCGGCTGTATGAGAAAAGGACCGGGATCCACGTCGACCCCCTCAAACTCCCAGAGCCCGCGGGCCTCTAGAACGGAATATTGACAGTGATTTTTGTTGAGAACCTTAATAAGAAGTTCGGACCAAACCATGTGCTTAAGGGGGTGGACTGCCACATCCGTGAGCGGGAGGTCGTGTGCGTCATTGGCCCCTCGGGTTCCGGGAAAAGCACCTTTTTGAGGTGCATGAACGGCCTGGAATCGATCAGTTCCGGCAGTATCGTCATCAACAAACACAGGCTGGACGACGCAAAAACCAACATCAACCTGGTTCGGCAGGAGGCGGGGATGGTCTTCCAACATTTCAACCTCTTCCCGCATTTGAAGGTCATCGACAACGTCATGCTTGCCCCGCTCAAAGTAGGGAAGGTTTCGAAAGAAGAAGCCCGCGCCAAGGCCGAAATGCTCCTGGCAAAGGTCGGCCTCGCAGAAAAAATGGACACCTTCCCGGGGAGCCTGTCGGGCGGCCAGATGCAGAGGGTTGCCATCGCCCGGGCGCTGGCGATGGACCCCAAAATCATGCTTTTTGACGAACCGACCTCCGCCCTCGACCCCGAGATCGTCGGCGAAGTGCTGGCGGTGATGAAGGACCTGGCCAATGAAGGTATGACCATGGTGGTCGTCACCCACGAAATGGGCTTCGCCAGGGAAGTAGCCGACCGAGTGCTTTTCATGGATCAGGGGCTGATCGTTGAGGAAGGCACACCGGAGCAGATCTTTTCCTCTCCACGGCACGCAAGAACGCAAGGTTTCCTCAGCAAAGTTCTCTAAGCGCCGCCAGCCCCGCGACCTGTGCTCGCCTTGCCGTGGCGTTTCCCGGCCTGGACCGCTTCCACGACTTGGGCCATGGCGTCCAAGGGGCACTTTGCTTATACTCCCTCAACCATTGCAAGGAGCATCTCCATGACCGCTGCCACATACAACGGATCTCGAACCTTCGGCACCATTGAGACGCGCCCTGCCGCGCCGCGACCAGGAGAGGTTCAAATCGCGGTGTCGTATACCGGGCTTTGCGGAACCGATCTGCATATCTTCCACGGTGACATGGACGCCCGCGTCAGCATGCCGGCGATCATTGGACACGAAATGTCCGGTGTCATCGCCGACTTGGGTGAAGGCGTGACCGGGTGGGCCGTCGGCCAACCGGTAACCGTCATGCCCACCCGGTCCTGCGGTTCATGCCCGGCGTGCAGTCGTGGATATGGAAACATCTGTCACAAGCTGGACTTCATCGGCATCGACTCCGACGGCTCGATGCAGAGCTCTTGGAATGTGCCTGCGGAAGTCGTCGTCGCCTTACCCGAGGACCTTGCGCTTGACGAGGCGGCCCTTATCGAGCCAACCGCAGTGGCCGTCCACGACGTTCGTCGTGCGAGATTAGTCGCCGGCGAATTCGTCGTCGTCATCGGCGGTGGCCCGGTTGGCCAACTTATCGCGGCTGTCGCGCTGAAACGGGGCGCTCGCGTAGTGCTTGTCGAGCTGGACCCCAGCAGGCGGGCTCTCGCGAAAGAATCGGGCATCAACGCCATTGACCCGCGCGAGCAGAACCTGCTCGACCTCGTGATGCGGGAAACGGATGGAGCCGGAGCCGATGTGGCTTTCGAAGTCTCCGGCGCAGCGGCCGGCGTGAACTCCGCCGTCGAAGTGCTCACCACCCGGGGACGACTCGTCATGGTGGCGATTCATCCTCAGCCCAAGGAGATTGACCTGCACCGATTCTTCTGGCGGGAGCTGGAAATGTTCGGTGCACGGCTGTACCAGCGCGAAGATTTCGAGGAGGCAGTGAGGCTTGTGGCCACCGGCTCGATGCCGGCAAGACGTCTGATCTCGCGGATCGTTACCCTGCACGACGTCGAACAAGGTTTCCTGGCGCTGGAGTCCGGCGGCGCGATGAAAGTCCTTGTCGACTGCCGTGCTGTTGCCGGGGTCACTTCATGAGCGTTGGCGGACTCTTCGACCTCACCGGACAGACTGCCGTCGTCACTGGAGCACGGCGGGGTATTGGCCTTGCCATGGCTGTGGCCCTGGCCGAGGCGGGAGCGGACATCATCGGGGTGTCGGCCAATCTCGAGTCCGAAGGCAGCATCGTCGCGCAGCGTGTTACGGATCTTGGGCGCCGGTTCACTGGTATTCGCGCGGACTTTGCCGACCGTGAAGCCGTACGCGGACTCACGGACGACCTGATCGCTGGGGGACCGATCGACATCCTTGTCAACAACGGCGGCACGATTGCCCGGATGCCGGCAGCGGAGCACCCAGACGACATGTGGGATCAAGTCATCGAAGTGAACCTCTCCACTCAGTTCATGCTGAGCAGGGAAATCGGCAAGACAATGATCGAGCGGGGCAGCGGGAAGATCATCTTCACGGCCTCACTACTCAGTTTCCAAGGCGGCATTAACGTACCGGGGTACACCGCGTCCAAGGCTGGCATCGCCGGTCTGACCAAAGCTCTGGCCAACGAGTGGGCGCCCAGGGGCATCAACGTCAATGCGGTTGCGCCCGGCTACATTGCCACCGATAACACCCAGGCGTTGCAGGATGATCCTGTCCGCGAAAGGGGCATCATCGAGCGAATTCCCGCTGGTAGGTGGGGGCGCCCCGACGACCTCGCCGGCGCAACGGTTTCCTCGCCTCCCGGGCCTCGGACTACGTAAACGGGGTAATCCTTCCCGTCGACGGGGGATGGCTGGGCCGCTGACGCGAACCGTGTGCCGCGTGCGCCGTGCCTCTGCCCCCTCAACCCTAAGGAAATGTCCTTGTCCTCAATCCCAATCCCTGCCGTTGCAAGCCGTCCCGCGCCATCGCAGATCCTGCTCGATACCCGGGTGATTGCCGTCATGCGGGCATCCCACGCCAGCGCCTACGCGCCGGCCATTGAAGCACTTCTCAAGGGCGGCGTGCTCAGTGTCGAACTGACTTTGAGCACGCCCGGAGTCTTCGAAGAACTTCCGCGGCTTCAGCAGTGTTTCGGCGTTAGTGCCGAATTCGGGGTGGGGACTATCACCACCGTTGCCGAGGCGCTACGGGCAATCGAGGCAGGGGCGAAGTACCTCGTAACTCCGCTGACAAATAAGGCCATCATCGCGGCCGCCGTCGAACATGGGGTTGCCGTCTACCCGGGCGGCCTGACGCCGACGGAGTTGTTCGCCGGCTGGTCGGCCGGAGCTACCGCCGTCAAAGTCTTCCCCGCGTCGGTGGTTGGGGCGGGCTACGTTTCTATGCTCCGCGGCCCGTTTCCCGACATCGAACTCGTTCCGTCGGGAGGAGTGGGCATCACCGACGCCGCAGCGTGGATCAGCGCTGGAGCACTCGCCGTCAGTCTGGGTGGACCGTTGATCGGCGATGCCTTCCACGGCGGAGATCGGAAGCAGCTCACCGAACGCGCCGTGCGGCTGCGCGGCCTTGTCGACGAGGCGCGGGGGGCGAAGTGAATCTCTCCATTCCATCGGCCCCGTACCTTGTGACCATGGGGGAGACGATGGCGCTCCTCACGGCAGAGCATCCGGGACCGCTGGCCCACGTCTCGACAATGGGCCTTGGCATCGGTGGCTCCGAATCGAACGTGGCCATCGGCGTGCAGCGGCTCGGGGGGAATGCCGTATGGTGCGGGCGGGTGGGCGCCGATTCCCTCGGGCAGCTCGTTGCACGTGAGATACGGGCGGAGGGAGTTACGGTTCGGATTACGGAGGACCCAGCAGCCCCGACCGGTCTTATGCTGAAGGAACGCCGCACTTTGTCGACGCAAAAGGTGAGCTATTACCGCGCCGGCAGCGCCGGCTCACGCATCTCACCCTCAGACCTTGACCGGCTCCTGATCAATGGCGCCTCAATCTTGCACGTCAGCGGCATAACGCCGGCACTGTCCGGATCCGCTGCGGCAACGGTCCGAGAGGCCATGGAGTTGGCGGGGGAAAACGGGGTGACTGTCTCGTTCGACCTCAACTATCGGGCCAACCTCTGGACTGCGGACGCCGCCGGCCATTCCTACCGCGCGCTGATTCCCCTGGCCGACGTCGTCTTTGCCGGCGGCGACGAAGCAGCCCTGGCGGTCGGGAATGCGGAAAGCCCGGCTGAAATGGCAGAGCGCATGGCTGCCATGGGCCCAGCCCAGGCAATAATCAAGCTGGGCAGTGAGGGGGCCGTCGCTTTCATTGACGGTGAACTATTCCACCAGGGCGCCATGCCAATCAAGCCTGTGGATACCGTTGGCGCGGGTGACGCGTTCGTCGCCGGCTACCTGACGGAACTCATGGCCGGCAGCGCCCCGGCACAACGACTTGAGCTCGCCGCCAAGACCGGAGCTTTTGCCTGTCTTGCCTATGGCGATTGGGAAGGGCTCCCGCGGCGGGCGGAACTTGGCCTTCTGCAACAAAACGAACCAGTGACGCGATAAGGAGGAACCGAGCTCCGGCTGCGCCTGTCCGTTGGCGCTGCGGAAACGGCCGTCCCGGCGGACGCGGACGCGGCGGAACACCAGGTGTTGGCCAAGGCCCTGCTGTTCGCCGCCGACCACGACATGTACCGGGTCAAGACCGAGATGCACGGAGCCTCGGGCGCCAGGCCGCCGACCGTCAGACGCGTCCCTTGAGGATCAGGTTCCAATACATAAACGGAAGCCCGAAGCGCTTGAGCAGCCACATGTCGCTGCGGTCATCTCGCTGTTGAAGCGGAGTTCGACGCCGTACTTGGCCACCACCCGCTCAAGCTCGTCGGCGAACACCTTGACCCCGAACATGCCCGGCTCCCAGTCCAACTGGATGCCGGGAGAGACCACGAGGTAGTCATAAGTGACGGAACCACCGGAGGCGAGTGCGACACTGCGCCGCTCAGGGTCGATGTCTGTTGCGGCGTCCTTAAGCCAGGCGGCCCCTTGGGGCATGACGGATGCCTGCGGACGGACCGATTCGTTTTGGCTGGCGGAACCGCCTCCGACAGGGTCCACAACGGCTGATAGTAGTGCCGTTCGCTCGGCTCGATCACACCGATATCGGTCCGTCCTGCACGGCGGAGCCGGGCTGCAACGCTCAGCCCCGCGTTGCCGCCTCCGATGATCAGGATCTCGTGGTGCATGCTCATGGAAGACGCCTCTCTGCGAGCCGCATGCGAACCGGCCCGCGGTCATCACCTGTTCATGGTCTGGCGCCAACCCGCCCGCGCCAGCGGAGCTGGGCACTTTGACCGGCCCCTGACATAGAACGACGACGGCGGGAGACTCCCGCCGTCGTCGTGGTGTTGCGTCGTGCTGTGGTTGCTACAGGTTGACCGTCTCGAGGTTGGCTTCGCCGTGGTTCAGGCTGAGCGTGAAGGTGTTGGGGCCGCTGGCGTGGACGGCGATGTTGCTCTTGGGGGTGTTGTGGCGGACCGAGAGGTCATGGACGAGGGCGTCCAGCTCGCTGTGCATGTTGGAGCGGTCCCAGAGCTTGTGGGTTACAGAGGTGGCAGTTTCAAACGTCATTGTTCAGTGCTTCCATTCATGATCCGGAGGTCCGGCTGCCGCACCGATGCGGAGCCGCCGTGTGGCCAAACCGGGAACGTTCCGGGACCGTTGGCGGCTCTGCGAGCTCACCGGTTTGGCCTCATTGCGTCCACCAGGATGGGTAAAACTTTTGCCGCTGGTCCGCTGCGGCGCGTGGCGTCGCCGTGGTCAGGGCCGGCTCGGCGGGGTTTTGACATCCATGCCTTGCCTTTCCATAGTGCACAGCGCGGCGCGCGAGGCTCAAGCCAGATAGTGATTATTGCGGGTGAGTCTCATCACAGCCAGGTGACTGCAGGATGGGTTCCGGAACTCGAGCGCCCGCTGGGACTTCCTGCAGCGCCGCGTCCAGAAAAGCCGACGTCAGACTCGAGTGCGGACTAGGGCCGGCCCCGCTTGGGTCGAAAACGGGGAGTGGGCGTGTGCGTGCGGCTCAGGCCGCGGGCGGGTGCGGGGGCGACCGGCACCGGGCCGCCGGGTTCCGGTCCCGCTGCGGCAGCGGCCCGTCCGTAGCGGGCGGCCAACGGCGCGGCGCTGAATCCATGGGCCAGGACGCTGAGCAGCACGGTGGCTGTAATGACGGCCACGGCCTCATTGGACACTGGTCCGAGGGTTTCCAGCGCCAGGAGGACGAACACGAGGGAAGCCAGGCCGCGGGGACCGAACCATCCCACGAACAGGATGGTGTCCCGGTTCAGGCCGGCACCAATCGAGGCCAGTGCCACCGGCAGCATGCGCACCACCGTGAGGCTGAGCACCGCATACACAATGGTCAGGGGGACGAAATGCGCCAGCATGGTCGGAACGGCGATGGCGCCGAATGCCAGCCACACGAGCAGTGAGACCAGCCCGCCCATCTGTTCGACGAAGACGAGTTCAGCCGGCACCCGTTTGCCGCTGCACGTGCCGAAGGCCAGCCCGCCGCAGAACGCGGCAACGAATCCGTTGCCGCCCACGGCGAGTGCGGCGGTGTAGGCGAGCAGGCTCAGGGCGAGGACTCCGATGCCGGCGAAATCCTCGACGGCCGTCCCGTGCCGGCGGGCCAACTGCAGCAGCCACCCACCCACGGCGCCGGCCGCGGCCCCGACAGCGGCGCCGATGAGCAGCTCGACGGCCGCGCTGCCAGGAGCCGCGGCGCTCTCCAGGCCCGCCGCGGCGGCTGCCCCGGCAATCGCGACCATGACCACCGGGGTGGCGATGCCATCGTTGAGGCCGCTCTCGACGGTGATCAGCTGGCGGATCCGTGACGGCACCGCCGGGTTCGTCACCACGGGGACCCCGAGGGCGGCGTCGGTAGGGGCCAGCGCCGCGCCAACGAGAAGGGCCAGCCACAGCCCCAGCTGGGGGAAGAACCAGGCGGCCAGAACCCAACCGGACACGATCGTCAGCGGCAGGCCGACTCCCAGCAGCCGCGCATAGCGGCCGAGGTCGCGGCGCAGCTGCTGGAGGGGCAGGCGGGCGGCGTCGGAGAAGAGCACCCACACCAGCGTGACCTCGACCATCGGGGTGAGACCTGCCGGGGGAGAAGCGGCGTCGACCAGTCCGGACCAGGCCATGGCCGCGCCGACAGCGGTGAACACAATCGGCGCGGTCAGGTCCGCCTGCTGCAGCCGCGCCGAAACCAGTGCCCACGCGAACAGCGCGGCGGCGATGAGAACGATGGTCGTCAACTCCATGACGGACCTGCCCCCGATTCGAGCAGCCGGATGGGTCCGTCCACAGGGACCACGCTCCCTCCGCCACACAAGAAACTAAACGAGCCCTACGGTTCAGTACACAGCCCGGCCCGTCACGGCGACAGAGAACTAAGCCCTGTTCTGTGACCGTGGCTGCGCGGGTGCGGGGAACGGCTTCGTGGCCTTCGAGTCCCCCAGTCCTAGAACGGGTACGGCGCGATGTCTGAACGCATGGTGAGCCACTGGACTTCGGTGAAGGCCTCGATGTTCGCCGTGGCCCCGCCGAACCGCGAGCCGGTGCCGGAGGCGCCCACGCCGCCGAAAGGTGCGTTGGCTTCGTCCAGGACGGTTTGTTCGTTGATGTGCACCTTGCCGGAGTGCACCCGGTCGGCGATTGTCATTGCTGCGCCCACTTCGCCAAGGATTCCGACGGAGAGGCCGTATTCGTTGGCGTTGACGAGTTCCACCGCCTCGTCGAGGGTGGAGAACTTGACCACCGGGGCGACCGGGCCAAAGATTTCCTCGGCGAACGCCGGGTTGTCCGGGCTGAGATCCGCCAGCACCGTGGGCCGGTAGAACAGCCCCTCGTGGGTTCCGCCCGCCGCTATCCGGGCGCCGGCCTGGACGGCCTCTTCGACGATCGAGTGGATGCGGTTGAGTTGTGGCTCGTCGATGATCGGCCCCAAGGCCACCTCACCGCTGGCCGGGTCGCCGACCGGGAGATGGGCGGCCTTTTCGCTGAGGGCCGCCACATAGGCATCGTAGACGGACTCGTGGACAAGGTGCCGGCCGGTCGTCATGCAGATCTGGCCCTGGTGCATAAAGGAGCCGAACGCGCCCGCGGAGGCGGCCTTCGCGACGTCCGCGCCCGGCAGCACGATCAGCGCGTTATTGCCGCCGAGCTCAAGGTGCGCGCGCTTGAGGTGCCGGGCCGCGGCCTCGCCCACCTTGCGGCCCGCCGCCGTCGAACCGGTGAAGGACACCACCCGGACTTCAGGGGCCTCGACGACGGCGGCGCCCGTCTCGGCGCCGCCGGGAAGGAGCGAGAGAACGCCAGCGGGCAGGCCGGCTTCCTCGAAGACCCGCATCAGCGCAACACCGCCGCACACCGCGGTGCGGGGGTCCGGCTTCAGCAGCACGGCGTTGCCCAGCGCCAGGGCCGGTGCTACCGAGCGGATGGACAGGATCAGGGGGAAGTTGAAGGGCGCGATCACGGACACGACGCCGGCGGGGCGGCGCCGCGCGAATGACCAGCGCGCCTCATTGGAGGTCAGAACTTCTCCGGCCGGGTGCGACGGCAGCGCTGCGGCCTCGTAGCATTCGTTGGCTGCGATGTGCGTTTCCAGGGCGGCCTTGGCCGGGATACCGCCGCTTTCGCGGATGATCCAGCGCTGGATTTCCTCGGCGTGCTCCTCCCAGAGCTGGCCGGCGCGGCGCAGGATGGCGGCCCGTTCCTCCGGTCGTGTGGCAGCCCACGCGCGCTGGGCTTCGGCGGCCACGGTGGCGGCGCGACCGACGTCGGCAGCCGTGGCGACACCGAAACGGCCCAGGACCATGCCCGTGGCCGGCTCAATGACATCCCGGCTTCCGCCGGATCCTTCGGTCCAGCCGGCGATGTTGATTTTTCCGTCCCAGCGGCCGGAATCGAGGAAGGTGTCGAGAATAACGTCGGAGACAGTCATGATGTCCCTTTCAATGGGTTGGGTCAGAACGGGGAGACGGTCGTGATGGGGACTTCGATCAGCGTGGGGCCGTCGGAGGCAAGGGCCTTGGTGAAGCAGTCGCGCAGCTTCTCCAGCGACCCGGCACGGTCCGCTTCCACGCCGTACCCTGCAGCGAGCGAGACGAAGTCGATCCCGGGCACGTCCAGGCCGGGTGCGTCGAGGGCGTTGAGTTTGGCGGCGAAGCCGCGCAGGGCGCCGTAGGTGCCGTTGTTCAGGATCACGAACACCACGGGGATCCTGTACTGTGCCGCCGTCCAAAGTGCCGTGATGCCGTAGTTTGCGGAGCCGTCGCCGATGAAGGCCACCACGCGGCGTCCCGGCTCGGCCAGCTGGACTCCGACCGCGGCCGGCATGCCGAACCCGAGGCCGCCGGAGGCCGGGAAGTAGTAGCTTCCGGGCTGGCGCATGTCCATCCGGTCCCAGAAGGCCCCGACTGTGGACGTCGTCTCGTTAACGTACACCGCGTCCTCGGGGGCGAGGTCATTAATGAGCTCGAAGACGGCTTCCGGGGCCAGCCCGCCTCCAGCGTCGGGTCCCGGGGCGGCCAGCGCGGAGAGAACCGGCCTTGGGCGCGGCTGCAGCTGCACGCCGCGGGGCGCCACTGTCCCGGCCAGCCGGCGCAGTGCAGGACCGATCGAGGCCACCAGCGCGCGCCCCATCGGTGCCCGGGCCGCCTCTCCCGGATCGCACGTGATCTGCAGCAGGGATGCGCCCGCCGGGAGGTAGTTCCCGGGCTCGTACTGGTGGTAGCGGAACACCGGGGCGCCGACCACCAGGATCAGATCGTGCCCGGCCAGCAGACGGGTGATGCCGTCGACGGAGGCGGGCAGCACGCCGCGGAACGCTGCGTGTGTGGTCGGGAACGGGCAGCGGGGGGCGGACGGCGCCACCCACACCGGGGCGCCGAGGCGCTCGGCGAGCGTGACGGCGTCGGCGTTCCCGCGCGCGGAGTCGACGTCGGGTCCCAGGACCAGGACGGGGTGCTCGGCCGCGTCGAGCGCTGCCACGAGGTCCGTGAGCTGGCCATCGGAAAGCTCACCGGCGTGTTCGACCACGCGCGCGGCCAGATGTTCCTCCTCAGGTCCGGTTTCCTGGGCCCAGTCGTCGTAAGGAATGGACACGTAGACGGGCCCGGACGGCTCAAGGGCTGCGGTGTGGATGGCCTGGCCGATGGTGCGGACGACGTCGCGGGGTGAGGCCGGCTCGGCGCTCCACTTCACGAGCGGGCGGGGCAGCGAGGCGGCGTCCACATTGGACAGCATCACCTCCTGACCGATCGTGGCGCGGACCTGCTGGCCTGCGGTGATCACCAGCGGCGTGTGCGAGTACCAGGCATTGGTGAGCGCACCCATGGCGTTGCCCGATCCCGAGGCGGCGTGCAGGTTGACCAGGGCTGGACGACGGGTGGCCTGGGCGTAGCCGTCCGCCATCCCGGCCACCACGCCCTCGTGGAGGCCCAGGACATAGCGGAAATCCTCCGGCATGGCAGCGAGGAACGGCAGCTCGTTGGAGCCCGGGTTGCCGAATATCGTAGTGAGTCCATGCTGGCGCAGGAGCTGGTAAGTGGCGTCGTTGACAGTGGTCATGGTGATGCTTTCCTATCCCGGGGCTGCTGGTCCTACAAAACTAGGATCCACACCCCTATGCCGACAAACAAATAAATCGACTCTCCCTCATAGATAATCTCTATGATGGGCTGGTGAGCCTGGACCTTAATCTGATCCGTACGTTCCTGAGCATTTATGACCACCGCTCGGTGACCCGCGCCGCGCAGGACCTGTCCCTGACGCAGCCCACGGTCAGCCATGCCCTCGGCAGGCTGCGGCGTGCCCTTCATGACCCGCTGTTCGTCCGCGGTCCCGCCGGGTACGAGCCGACAGTGCGCGCCTCGGAACTGGCCGCCGTGTTCCGCAAGTCGGTGCTCGCCGTCGACGAAGCCGTGGACGCGGACCGCGTCTTTGATCCCTCCCAAACCAGCAGAACGTTCCGCCTGTGCCTGACGGACATCGGCGAAAACGCCTTCCTGCCGCGGATCATGAAGCAACTGGTGGTCCAGGCTCCGGGGGCCAGCCTCGAAGTGGTCCCCATGCAGATCTCCCAGGTCCAAAGCTGGCTTGCCCATGGCGAGATCGACGGCGCCATCGCGAGCGTTCCGCTGGAAGTGTCCGGCCGCCGCACCATCGTCGCCGACGACCGCTACGTTTGTGTGCTGCCACAGGATGCGGCGGCACCGGAATCGCGCATCGCCTGGAAAGATTTCCTGGCCCTGAAGCATGTCGCCATGGACCCGGCGGCGGGCCACGACCAGGTGGAGCAGGCCATCCGGGCGCAGCAGGTGGACCGGACCATTGCGCTGCGGGTTCCGCATTTCACCGCGCTGGCCGAGGTGGTGGTGGGCTGCGGCATGGTGGCCATCCTGCCGCGGCAGATGGCCACCAGAATGGCGGAGCGGTGGCCCGTTGCCATCCGTGGGCTGCCGTTCGATATGCCCCAGTTCGAGGTCACCCTGTACTGGGATGCCGCCGTCTCCTCCACCGGCGCCGCAGCCTGGTTCCTGGATCTCGTGGCCGAGGCGCTGGTCGAGCCGGGCACCGAACCCTAGCTCACGGGGTCCGGAATCCGGGCTCGGGCCTAGACGGCGCCCGCAGCCCTGGCGGCCGTGGGGGAGGCGTCCTCCGTAACCTCCGGGGCGCCGGGCTTGACCTTCGGGATGACAGCCACTGCCGCGACGCCGAGCAGCGCCGCTGCCGCGAAGACATAGAAGCTGAAGGGATACGCGATGCCGGCAACCACCAGCAGGCCTGTGATCCATGGACCCGAAATCGCGCCGAGGCGGCCGACGGCGGAGACGAAGCCCATACCGGAGGCGACGATGTGGCGGGGGTACAGGTAGCCGACGAAGCCGTAGACGAGCACCTGGGCGCAGAACACGAAGAACCCGGTGACGAAAACGACGCCGTTGAGCACCAGCTGGTTGTCCATCTTGATGCTCAGCAGGGCCAGCAGCACGGCGGCGGCCGCGAACCAGAACATCGTCGTGCCCTTGACCCCGCGGCGGTCGGCGACCCGGCCTCCGACCAGCAGGCCGGCGACGGCGCCGACATTCAGCACAAGGAGCAGGACCAGGGAGTCCGCGACGTTGTATCCGGCGCCCCGCATCAGCTGCGGCAGCCAGGTGTTCAGGGCGTAGACCAGCATGAGGCCCATGAAGGCTGCAACCCAAAGTCCCAGCGTGATGCGCAGATACGGCCGGCGCAGCAGGCTGCCGATGCGGACCGTCCGCGCGGGCGCACCGGCGGTCTTCGAGGCTGCGGCGACAGGGGACGTTTCCGGCAGCTTGGCCCACATGAGGGGGACGGCGAGGAGACCGAGGATGCCGCCCGCATAGAAGAGCCATTCCCACTGGCGGCCGACCAGCAGGGCGATCAGCGACGCGGCGACGGCGCCGACGTGGTAACCGGTCATGGTCAGGGTGCTGGAGTGCGCTTTGCCATTGCTGGAAGCGGCTTCCTGCATGGCGGTCACGGCGACCGGCATGCAGCCACCCAGGCCAAGGCCGGCGAGGAGCCGCAGGATGCCCATCAGGGCCACATTCGGCATCAGCGGGAACAGCAGGGTGAAGACGGAGAAGAGTGCCACGCAGATAATCAGGGGCAGACGCCGGCCGAAGCGGTCCGAGATTGGACCGATCAGGGCCGCGCCGATTCCGACGCCGACGAGGGAAATCGTGGCCACGAAGGTGGCCCCAGCCGGGTCAATGCCGGCGTGCTTCGTGTCCAGCAGGGTGGGGATGGAGGCGCCCAAAGCAACGAGGTCGAAACCTTCGAAGACGACAGTGAGCCAACAGAGAATGACGACCCATTTTCGTTGAGTGTGCATAGTGTGAACGTCCTTGGTTTACACAGCCGGACGTGAAAATGTCCGGCGGAAGTTGTTATCACCCCAAGTCTGATGAGACCCCCGCCACAAGTCCAATAGATAAAGATCGCCCGTTTCATAGATGGTGTCTATGGGCGAGGAGGACGACGGCGGGAGGTTCCCGCCATCGTCCTCCTTAATTCCCGCTTCATGCGGGAGTTTTGGCGCCTACCGGTGCTCTCCCGCGGGAGCCGCCGCAGTCAGGGCAGCGAGGGCTCCGGTGTCCACATTCTCCGACGGCCCCTGCAGGTAACGGGACAGGCTGTCATCCATGGCATTGAGCCAGCGCGTGTGGTGCTTCCCAGCCAGCGTGCCGGTCATCACCGAGCGGTGCACATTGTCCCGGTACCCCAGGATGTTGTCCTGTTTGTCGCGCATCCACTGCTTTAACAGCTCGGAAACGGTGTCCAGGTCGAACTCGGGGTAGTCCGTCTGCGCGATGAGCCCGCGCAGATAATCCGTCTGGTAATCGGCCTCGGCGTCGTGGTCCGCCAGGACGGCCTGCCGCTCCAGCCAGCCCGCGATGTCGGCTGCCCGCTCCGCGGCATCCGGCAGTTGGATGCGGCCGAGCATCACATCGCGGGCGAACCAGGCCTGCGCGTCGAACATATTGAAGGTGTAGTACTGGTCCTGCGCGCCGAGATAGAACAGGTTCGTGTTGTCCTGCCACACGACGCCCTGGTAGAGGTGATCCGGGTAGAGCACGTTGCGCGACTTCAGCGACAGCTCGCTCGGCAGGAACGGGTACTTGTGCTGGTAGCCCGTGCACAGGACGACGGCGTCGAAGTCTCCGGTGGTGCCGTCGCTGAAATGCGCCGCGCTGCCCTCGAAACGTGTCACCAGGGGACGTTCCGTCGTGTTCTCGGGCCAGTCGAAGCCCATCGGTGCGCTGCGGTAACTGAACGTTACGGACTTGGCGCCCATTTTGTGTGTCTGCATGCCGATGTCCTCGGCGGAGTAGCTGCTGCCGATCAGCAGGATGTTCTGGCCGGCGAACCGTTCGGCGCCGCGGAAATCGTGGGCATGCAGAACCTCGCCCGGGAAGCCGCCGATGCCTTCGAACTCGGGGACATTGGGGAAGGAAAAGTGGCCGGTGGAGACCACCAGTTTGTCGAAGACATGGGTCTCGGTGGTCTCGGTGACCAGATCCTCGACGGTTACGGTGAATTCCTGCGCCTCTTCGTCATACGAGACCCAGCGGGCCGCCGTGTTGAAACGCACGTACTTGCGCACGTCGGACTTCGCCACCCGGCCCTTGATGTAATCGAAGAGGACCTCGCGCGGGGGATAGGACGAGATCGCCCGGCCGAAATGCTCGTCGAAGGTGTAGTCCGCGAACTCCAGGCACTCCTTCGGGCCGTTGGACCACAGGTGCCGGTACATGCTGCTGTGCACGGGTTCGCCGAAGGCATCCAGACCGATCCGCCAGCTGTTGTTCCACTGGCCACCCCAGTCGCCCTGCTTTTCGAAGCACATGATCTCCGGGATGCTGGCTCCTGCCTGCCGTGCCGACTCAAACGCCCGTAGCTGTGCCATACCGCTGGGGCCAGCCCCGATGATTCCGACTCGCATTGACATGCCTACTCCTGTTCGTTGGATCTTCTCCATCAGATTCGACGCCCGGAAGGCATATGGTCTTGAAACATACCTGCCGTACCGCAGGCGGCGCGCGGCGGGTGACGGCTTCTTCTGTGACACACAGCCGGCGCGTCTGCGCGCCGGGCCTCGATAGTCAATCCCTGCGGGCCTGTGCCTGCAGCGGGAGAAGGGGCAATAGGTGTCTGCCGTCAGCAGGAAAGTGGTCCTGCATGGCTGTTCCGAGCGGTCCGCCTACGATCCAATAAGGTCGGCGGGCCTCTTGCATTATGCTCATCCGGGCTGTGGATAAGTCAAAAGGAGATGATGCAGACCGCGGGCGGTGGACCGCGGGGCAGGGGTGGATCAACCGAATGGTTGACCCGGGGGTCAGCCATTCCTCCGCCGCGGATCAACCAACGGCGCGATGACGCCGGGGCAGGTGCGCGGGAGAGTGGATCTAAGAGCCTTTCGGCCGCACTTCACCCACTGAAAGAAGAACAAACGTGTTTCTTGCTATCCGCGATATCCGCTTTGCCAAGGGACGGTTCGCCCTGATGGGCGGCGTGGTCGCCCTGATCACCCTGCTGCTCGTCATGCTCTCCGGGCTGACGGCCGGGCTGGGTGACCAGTCGACGTCGGCCATTGACAAACTCGGCGCCGGCAACGGCAGCGGCGTCGCATCCAAAGCGGCGGACGGCATTGTCTTTGGGGCCCCGGGCGCCAATGAGCCGAAGGCCTCCTTTACCGAAAGCGAAATCACCGCCACGCAGCTCGACAGCTGGAAGAACCGTGCGGGCGTACAAAACGCCGAGGCCCTGGGCATCAGCCAGACTCGCTTCCAGGCCGTGGCTTCGTATACCGGGACAGGCACCGGCACCACCAATGTCGCCGTCTTCGGCGTCGCACCGGATGGCCAGCTGGCGCCGTCCAGGGTAACGGCCGACACCGTCGTGATCGGCAAGACCGTGGCCAAAGCGCTGTCCCTGAAGACAGGGGACAGGGCCAGCGTCGGAGGGAACGAACTGACCGTCAGCGCCGTGGTGGAGGACCAGTGGTACTCCCACACCAGCGTCGTCTGGACCGCGCTTCCCACCTGGTCCACATTGGCCCACCTCACGGACCCGGAGCAACTCGGAACCGTCGCCGTCATCACCTACAAGGATGGAGCCTCGGTGGACGAGGCCGCTGCGAACATCGCAGCCCACACCGTGAGCGCCTCGCGAACAGGATCCTTCCAGGCGCTGGGCTCCTACAAGAGCGAGAACGGCTCCCTGACGCTGATGCAGGCTTTCCTCTACGGCATCTCCGCACTGGTCATCGTGGCCTTCCTGACCGTCTGGACCGTCCAGCGGACACGCGACATCGCGGTCCTGAAAGCCATGGGGGCATCCGGCAGTTACGTCCTGCGCGACGCCATCACCCAGGCCGCAATCGTCCTGCTCGCCGGGGCCGGAGTCGGCGGCGGGATCGGCTTCCTCGGCGGCTTCTTCGCAGCCCAGGCCGCCCCCTTCCTGGTCAACCCCGCAACCACGCTCCTGCCCATCCTCGGAATCATCGCCCTGGGCCTGGCAGGAGCGGCACTGGCCGTCCGCCGCGTCACCAAGGTCGACGCGCTCATCGCCCTCGGCGGGAACTAGGCCCTCCGTCGCCGGCCTGCCCGTCCGCAGCCGCGTTACCGATCTGCCCCCAGAACTTTCCCGAAAGGCAGTAACTCCATGTCCTCCACCCCCAGCCCTCTCGACCCCCGGTCCTCCGCCCGGGGCCCCCTGAACCTCGTCAACGTCACGCTCGAATACCCGGACGGGGACGGGACCATCAAAGCCCTGGACGCCGTGAACCTCACCGTGCAGGCGGGCCAGATGGTCTCCCTCGTCGGCCCGTCAGGTTCCGGAAAATCCAGCCTCCTGGCTGCAGCCGCCACCCTGGTCCGCCCCACCCATGGCCTGGTGGTCATCGACGGCACCGACGCCACCGGGCTCGGCGACAAGGACCTCACCATGCTGCGGCGGGAGAAGGTCGGCATCATCTTCCAGCAGCCCAACCTGCTCGCCTCCCTGACTGCCGCCGAACAGCTCATTATCGGCGACCACCTGCGCGGAAAGTCCGTCAAAGCCGCCCGGGCCAAAGCCGCGGAACTGCTCGACGTCGTCGGACTCAGCTCCAGCGCGGGCAAACGCCCGCACCAGCTCTCCGGCGGCCAGCGCCAGCGGGTCAACATCGCCCGGGCCCTCATGGGCGATCCCAAGGTCCTGCTCGTGGACGAACCCACCGCCGCCCTGGACCACGAACGCAGCGACTCCATCGTCCGGCTCCTGCGCCGCGTCACCGACGACTTCAGGGTCGCCACGGTCATGGTGACCCACGACACCGAATTCGTCCCGCTGACCGATTCGGTCGCCACCATGCGCGACGGAAAGCTCACCGCCCCCGTACTGACGACGGTCTGAGACGCAACTTCCCCATCAAGCCAAGGACTGCCCCCGACTCACCCGCGCCAACTGAACCATCCGGTCCGTCCCACCGCCCCTCCCGCCTCGTGTACAACTGAGACCATGACGCGAACCACCATGGCCCGGCTGGCCGACGGCCGCGAGATCCTCTACTTTGACGACGACGCCGTCGAGCGGCCCGCAGCATCCCTCGTGGATCACCGCGGGCTGCCCGCCCGCCCGGAACCGGGCGAGTTGCGCTTCGATGCGCTCAGCCGCGAATGGGTTGCCGTCGCCGCGCACCGGCAGTCGCGGACCCACCTGCCGCCGGCGGACCAATGCCCCATCTGCCCGACGACGCCGGCCAACCAGACCGAGATCCCGGCCCCGGACTACGACGTCGCCGTCTTCGAAAACCGCTTTCCCTCGCTCGGCCCGGATGTGAGCGAACTCCCCGCCGCGCCGGGCTGGGGGGACTCGGCCCCCGCCGTCGGCCGCTGCGAAGTGGTGGCTTTTACCCCGCAGCACACCGGGTCCTTCGCTGAACTGGGCTGGCGCCGCACCCGCACGGTGATTGACGCCTGGGCCCACCGGACGGAAGCGCTCAGCGGCCTCCCCGGTATCCAGCAGGTCTTCCCCTTCGAAAACCGGGGCGCCGAAATCGGCGTCACCCTGCACCACCCGCACGGACAGATCTACGCCTACCCGTACGTGACGCCCCGCGCCGCGGTCCTGGCCGCCGCGGCAGGGCATTACGCCGCGACGTCCAACGGCACTTCGACCCTCACTTCCGCGCTGCTCCGGAACGAGCGCAGCGACGGCAGCCGCATGGTGCTGGAGGGCGAACATTTCAGCGCCTATGTGCCCTTCGCGGCCCGCTGGCCGCTGGAGGTCCACCTCGTCCCGCACCGCGAAGTCCCGGACCTGGCGGCGCTGGACGGGGCCGAGCGGGACGAGTTGGCGGAGCTGTACCCCGAACTCCTAAAGCGCTTCGACGCCCTCTACCCGACGCCGACCCCCTACATCGCGGCCTGGCACCAGGCGCCGCTGGAGCCAGCCCTGCGCAGGACCGGCCACCTGCACCTGCAGCTGACCTCGCCCCGCCGCGCCGCGGACAAGCTCAAGTACCTGGCGGGCTCCGAGGCCGCCATGGGCGCCTTCATCAACGACACCACCCCCGAAGCCGTCGCCGCCCGCTTGCGGGAGGTGGCCGCCGCGGTGGAACCGGGGCGCCCTTCCTGACGCCGGCTACTTCCACACCCGCACATAGTCCACCCTCACGCTGCCCCGCTCGCCGAAAATCCGGGGGCCCGCCGAGACGCCTAGATTCAGGATCAGGTAGTGGGGGCTGTTTCCGTCAACCGTGGGATAGGAGTGAACGAGCCGGCCGTCGTAGTAGACGTCGTTGGCTCCGGCCTTCCGGTGCACACCGTAGGTGTGGTAGGCCCCGGCCCAGCAGGCGTCAATCGTCCGCTTTTTCCTGCCCTCCGCTGAGTGATAGACGCTCCACATGTCACCGGCAAGGGGCTCTGCTATGTCGATTTCCCCGGTACGGGGATACCGCTGGCCCACGGTCCACCACGCCGGCCAGTTGGGGATCCCGCTGCTGCACGTTCCCGGGAAGTAGATCCGTGCTTCGACGTAGCCGCTGGTGAACTCGAAGCCCGCATGGCCGGGAGCGCCGTCCTCGGGATTGGTGGAGAGAAGTGCGCCGGACTGGGCATCGGTGAGCTGGAGAACTGCTTCGCCATTGGCGACCTTAACGTTGCTCGAACAGGTCTTGACGTTGTTCATCACCGATTTGGGGATGCAGTCATTGAACCAGTAGGGAGTCCAGACTGCTGTATTCAGGGTGTCGAAGTCATCGTCGAAAATCAGATGCGACAAGCCGTCGACGCCGAGCGGCACCGTATGCGTCGAGCCCAGGACCGGCGTGACTGTCAGCGCATCAGTTCCAGCGGGATTGCCGGAGGAGGCGTCGCCGGAAGTGTCTGCCCCAGTGTCAGGAGCAGGGGCTTCCGCCGGGATGCCAGCCCCGCGATCGGAGGACGGCGAGTCCGCCGCCATGCCGGTTCCTGAGGCGCCGGAGGACGCGGGATCGGCTGCAGCAGATTCTGTAATAGGTGCACTCCCTGCCAGCCCGGCCAGGATGAGAAAGCAGCACAGCCCCTGCATAGAACGGCCCTTCATGGAAAAGCCACGCCTCGGGTCGGGGCCAGGACCGAATGCTGCCGATGCTGTGGTCCCCCGTCGGCCGGTGCCCACCCCGTGGCACCGGGCGCTGTGGCTGGTTGCACGATGGTCCTTCCGTTTACGACTCGGCAGGCGGCCTGATCCTCTTCTTGCGCTCAGGCTATAGGCGGCCTTGCCGCAGGTCAGGAGTACCGGCTACTCGTCTATTGGCTTCCTACTCGCGTTTCGGCGTCCCGGATTACTTGATAAGAGCCAGCCACTGAAGCTGGACATTGTTCCGAGCCCACACCCCACCAAACTGCTAGGCTCCAGCTATCGGCACCGTCCGGCGACGGCAGCTAGTGCAACAGCGGGGTTGCGAGTGAGGGAGACGCCATGACGGTTGCCGAAATCCAGGTTGACCAGCGGGTGATCGGGATCGACTCCCGCCGGTTCGCTTCCGTGGAGAAGGCGCTGGTGGAGCTCATCACCAACAGCGACGACAGCTACGCCCGGCTGGAGAAAACCGGGGCGCCCGTGACCGGCAGCATCCACGTCGGCTACGAGCGGCACTACACCGGTGCCGTGCTCATGGTGACTGACCAGGCGGAGGGCATGTCCTTCGAAGAGGCCGCCCGCATCCTCACCTACGGCGGCGCGCACAGCCCGCTCTCCCGCGGCGAGGGCAACGGCCGCGGATACTTCGGTCGCGGACTCAAGCAGGCCATCTTCGGCCTGGGTCACGGCTGGATCGAGACCATCAAGGACGGCCGGTTCACCCGCATCGACGTCTTCCGCGGCGAGAACGGCGGCTACCTCTACGACGACGGCGAGGAGGACCGCCGTGCGTTTCCCGCCGACTACGCCCGCCTCGGCATTCCCGCGGGCGTCGCCGAGAGCGGCACCCGGGTGACCGTCGTCGTCGATAATCCCCACGTCACGATCACCCAGCACGCAACCCTGCTGCAGTCCCTCTCGGACAACATCTATCTGCGTGACGTGCTGGACCGCCGGACGGTGGAGCTGGTGCCTGGCCGGGGCAGCGGTCAGCACGGAACCGGGCACGATGGCAGCGAGTTGATCCGCTTCCAGGAGCCCCCGGCCATTCCGCTCCTCGGCCCGGAGCGCCCCGGCAGCTTCAGCCACGAGGGAGGGGAGTATCCATTTACCCTCACGCTGAAGCGGGCGAAGGATGTGGAGCTGACGCTCAAGGGCGACGAACGCACCAACGGCCTGGTGGTCCTGTCCGGGATGGCGGCGCTCGACTGCACACTGTTCGAGTACGAGAACCAGGTGGGAACGGAGTATCTGTTCGGCACTGTCCGCTGCGCGGCGCTGACCGAGATGCTGGGCCGCGGCAAGGCGGTCATCAGCGACGAGCGGGAAGGGCTGAACTTCAAGGATCCGTTTGTGGCAGCGTTCTCCCAGGCCGTCAGCGCCATGATCGGCAGCGCGGTGCGGGACGAGAAGGAGAAGCTCGTGCACCTGGAACGGGCCACCACCTCCGGCCGCACCGCCGAGATGATCGAGCGCCTGCTGCAGCACATGAGTGAGGCGGCCGTGGTGGACCTGGGCATCGAGTCCTCCCCGGAAGCCGCCGGCCGGATCCCGGCCGAGGAGGAACCACCGGCCGCCCTGCGGTTCACCACCCCGTTCTACTACCGGAAGCCGGGGCACCCGTTCCACGTCGCCCTGCTGGTCGATGCAGGCCAGTTGCCCGACGGCGAACAGCTCACCTTCGAACTCGTTCTGCCCGAGTCGATGCGGATTGAACCTGAGCCTGTTCCCGTTCCGGTCGGTTCGTTGGACGGCACCCAGCGGATCGAGTGGACGGTCACGGGGGACGCCGCGGGGGAGCGGGGTGAGATCACCGTCCGGGCCGGCGCCTACTGGGCATGGTGTGAGATCGTGGTTGCCGAGCACGCGTCCCACCGAAGCGAAGGCCAGCCCCCGCACCCTGCGGTTGTTCGACCCGCCGGCCACCCCGCTGAGCACCCCGCGGCGCACCCCGCGGCGCACCCCGCGGCGCACCCCGCTGAACACCCCGCGGCGCACCGGGTTCCCCGGGACCACGGTATGGATCTGTTCATCGGCTACGAATTCCGGAACCTGCACAACAGCGCGGACCGGGCCGTCTACAGCGCCGCGGAACGCAAGGTCATCATCAACACCGGCGCACCGACCGTGCGGCTCTATGTCGACGGCCGCGGGCGCTTCCGAGACTCAGCGCGGCTGCTGCTCGCCGAACTCTTTATGGACGTGATCTCGGACGAACTGGCCCGGCGGCGCATCGGCCAGCACGGGCATGGGGGCGAGCTTGAGGCTTTCCACAGCGCCAAGCAGGACATCATCCGGCGCTACGGCAGCGACATCCACTTGTCGTTCCTGAGCTGAAACACGCTCCCGAGGTGGCATTGTGATGCGGTGCCGCGCCCCGGCACTGGCGCATGGCCGCCAGGCTACCGCTGCAGCGGCAGGTACAGAACCGTGTAGATGCCCAGGCCGGCGAGTACCACAACGCTGCCGGCAATCGCCGCCGTCCCCCGGATGTTCGCGGTCATCACCGCCCCGCCGATACCGCTGGCGTGGTGGTGGTAGCGGCGCCGCTGCGTGAGGGCGATGCCCAGGGCGACCAGGAGTGAAGCCGCCACAAGGGTGCCGGCAAACCAGCCGTGGTGGGGCACCCAGCGCAGGAAGATGCAGGCCGCCGTAACCAGCGTGAAGGAGGTCCGCCGCCAGGCGAGGTCCGTGCGCTCGGGCTGGAGCCCCGGGTCGTTATGAACAGCAGCGGGCCTGGTCTTCGCCACGGCTAGGCCGCCCGCCCGATCACAAAGACAATCAGCACGGCCGCAACGAGGGCGCCGCCGACGGCCAGGACCGGAGCGAGCAGGGGCGCCGGGAGCGGAGCCTGGCGCCGCATGGCCCGTTCCACATTGAGCCAGCGGAAGAACGAACCGCCGCCCGTCACCAGCCCCAGCAGAAGCAAGAGCACGGAGACGGTCTTGCGGAGTTCCGGGTCGAACAGTTCCGCGGTGAAGGCCTCGACCGCGATGCCGCCGGCGACCATCGCCAGCGAGGTCCGGATCCAGGCCAGGAACGTGCGCTCGTTGGCGAGCGTGAACCGGGGATCCGGGTCGGTCCCGCCGGCCAGTGCCCGGGCCAAGATCCCGCGACGACTCCGACCGGTGCCCGAAACCTCCCCGACAGCCTCAGCCTGAGCCCCGGCCTCAGACCCGGTGCCGGTCGCGGCCGGGGGTGCGCCGCCCGGTGCCTCGCCGACGTTGTGGGACGTGTCGTGTGCCTCTTCGTGTGCGGTCATGATGCTTTCAGGATGTCACTCGACGAGAGAATTCCACATTTTTCTGCCACGGCCGCGTCGTTCTCAGTTGTTCACGGCCGCATACAGGTTCAGGCTGGCCGAGAACACAAGCCACGAGACGTAGGGCAGCATCAGCAAACCGGCGGTCCTGCTGATGGGCCCGAAGCTGAGGACGGCAATGGTTGCCGTCACGGCGTGGCCCCCGATGACGAGAAGTGCCAGCCACAGGGCAGCGGTTTCCAGCATCGGGTACAGGCCAAAGAACGTAAACGGCCACGCCAGATTCAACAGCAGCAGGGCGCCATAGGCCCGGAGCGCCGGCCGCCGGTCGACGCGCCGCTGCCGCCACACGAGCCACACCGCTACGGCCATGGCTGCATAGAGCACCAACCACACGGAGCCGAAGATCCATCCCGGCGGGGTCCATGGGGCCTTGTCCGCGACGGCGTACCAGCCGTCCCCGTTCATCCGGATCGGCAGGGAGCCCAGCAGCGACACGCACCAGGACATCGTCAGGAAGCCGAGCAAGGCTGCGCTTTGCCGCCGCCACGGCCGGTCAACCGGCAGCGCGGGGCGCGGGAGACTGGTGTCAACGTTCGCAAGCACTGACTTACTGTGGTCAATCGGCGCCCATACGTCAAACCCGCGACGGCGGGACCTGCCGCCGTCGCTGTCGTCCGCGGCGCAAAATGGATGGCGCCGCGCCAAATGCCCAGCGCTACCCGAATGCCCGCAGCGAGGGCGCAATTGCGCAGCGCAGGGTGATTTGCGCAGCGACAGCGCGTTGGGACAGCGCGTTGGCGACGGCGTCACCTGCCGCCCCTGCCCTCGGTGGAATCCGTCTGTCAGGCCTCCGGCACCCGCAGCACCTCGACTGAAGCCAGGAGGTACGGCACCGGATCAGGGTCCGTTCCCGCGGCCCACCGCACCCACGCTTCAAATGTCGCGGCGAGATAGGCCGCACACAGGTAGCCGGCCGTCTCGTCCGGAACCCCGAGATCAACAAGATAGAGCCGAGCCCTCTCGCGCTGGGGCGCCAGGGAATCATAGCTCCGGCTGGCCAGTTCGGGATGCTCAGCGATCAGGCGCAGCCGCCCCCGCGACACCGAAAGATCGGGAATTGCCGCCACTCCGGCGATGGCCGCGGCACGCAATCCCGCCATGAGGCCGTCGCCGCCCTCGCGACCGTCCCCGGCCACTTCGAGGGCGAGCCCAGAGGCCTGGATCACCGGTTCCATGCCGCCCCAGATGAGATCGGCCTTGCTGGAGAAGTACCGGTACAGGCTCTTACGCCCAATCCCGGCCTCGCGGGCAATGTCCTCCATCGAGGTCCGTTCGTAGCCGTTCTCGGCGAACAGCCGCAGCGCGAGCCTGGCGATGGCGTCCGGATCGATGGTCACGGGACGCCCGGCGGAACGCATGCCGGAGGGCTTGGGGTCTTGCGAAGGCATCCCACCAGTATTCACCCTTTCATAATGACACAGCGTGTCATAAGGTGGGAGATGTCAGCACTGGGAAACACTCGGAAGGACATCATGGGCAACGAAGCTTCATGGCAGGAATCCGTCACCTCGGGCCGCTTCGCCGGCAAGACAGTCATCGTCACGGGCGCCGGCTCGGGCATCGGGCTGGCCACGGCCCTGCGCGTTGCCAAGGAGGGCGGCAAGGTCATCGCCGCCGACATCAGCGCCGAGCGGCTGGACGAGCTGGTCGCCGGGAACAGCGGCCTGGACCTGGTTCCCGTCGCCGGCGACATCGCTGATGAGGCAACCGTCGCCGCCGTCGTCGCCGCCGCAGGCGGCCGGGTCGACGCCCTCGCGAACGTCGCGGGCATCATGGACCACTTCGCCCCGATCCACGAGGTTGACGACGTCACCTGGGAGCGGGTCTTCAGGATCAACGTCACGGCCCTCATGCGGCTGACCCGCGCCGTTGTGCCGTTGATGCTTGAAGCCGGTTCCGGCTCCGTGGTCAACGTCGCCTCCGAGGCCGGCCTCCGGGGTTCGGCCGCCGGTGCCGCGTACACCGCGTCCAAGCACGCCGTCATCGGACTGACCAAGAACTCCTCGGTGATGTACGGGCCGAAGGGCCTGCGCTTCAATGCCGTGGCCCCCGGCGCCACCATCACCAACATCGAAGCCACGTGGGGTTCCCAGCTGGCAGCCGAGCGGCTCGGCCCGCTGATGGGAGCGAACATCCCGGCCCCCGCTACTGCGGCGCAGCTGGCGGCCTCGATCACCTTCCTGCTCAGCGACGACGGCACCAACGTCAACGGCGCGATCCTCGCCTCCGACGGCGGTTGGTCGGCGGTCTAACAGCACGCCGGCACAACGAAAGAGGACGACGGCGGGAGGGCTCCCGCCGCCGTCCTCTTGCTATATCCCGGCTGTCTGTCAGCAGGGCCCCGTTGGCTTGGCCTGGTCAGGCCGGCTTCAGCGCTGTCCGCCAGACTGCGACGGCTTTTGCGGTGAATGTCCAGGTGGCTGTGCCGCTGGCGCCCGCGGTGGCTTGCGTCTTGTCTGCCAGTTCAGCGATCTGTGCGTCGGCGGCTTCCCAGCGTTCGGTCCAGCCGCTTGGGGCGGTGGCCGCTGGTGAGGAGCTGTCGAAGCCGACGCCGCCGATCAGCATCGCGTTGTTGCTCGCCGTGGTGACGCTGGGGGCTGCGATGCTGGTCGCCGTGTAGGTGGTGTTCGCGGCCGTGACAACGCTGCTGTCCAGCGGGGTGCTGTTGTTGACACCCCGGTAGGCAGTGACGCCGCCACCCCACTTCACCGCGGTGCTCAGCGTCCAGCTGTAACTTGCCGGGTCAGAGGAACCGACGACCCGGTAGTACGCAAACACCCGGGCGCCGCTGCCGATGTTGAGGGTGTTGACGATCGGGGTCCAGCCCGACGGGGTGCTGGCTGTCGGGTTCTTGTCCGCCGTGAATGAAGCTACCAGGACATCGCCCGCTGCCGTTCCGGAAGGTTTGTTCAGCGTGACGGTGGTGGTGGCCGTGGTGTTGTTCGTCGTGGTGGAGGCGCCGACGGTGATCCCTGATGTCGGCGGCGGGGTGGTGCCCGGGCTGACCGTGATGGTCTTGCTGGCCGACGTCGAGCCTCCGGCGTTGGTGGCGGTCAGTGTCGCGGTGTAGGTGCCGGCCGTGGTGTAGGTGTACGAGGGATTTTGGGCGGTGGAGGTCCCGCCGTCCCCGAACGCCCAGGCCCAGGAGGTCGGTGAACCCGTCGACGTGTCAGTGAAGCTAACGCCCAGTGGTGCGGTGCCTGACGTCGGCGTCGCGGTGAACGAGGCCACCGGGGCTGCCGGCGGGGGCGGGGGAGTGGTCCCTCCCGTGCTGGCGCCTGGTTTCAGCGCTGTCCGCCAGACTGCGACGGCTTTTGCGGTGAATGTCCAGGTGGCTGTGCCGCTGGCGCCCGCGGTGGCTTGCGTCTTGTCTGCCAGTTCAGCGATCTGTGCGTCGGCGGCTTCCCAGCGTTCGGTCCAGCCGCTTGGGGCGGTGGCCGCTGGTGAGGAGCTGTCGAAGCCGACGCCGCCGATCAGCATCGCGTTGTTGCTCGCCGTGGTGACGCTGGGGGCTGCGATGCTGGTCGCCGTGTAGGTGGTGTTCGCGGCCGTGACAACGCTGCTGTCCAGCGGGGTGCTGTTGTTGACACCCCGGTAGGCAGTGACGCCGCCACCCCACTTCACCGCGGTGCTCAGCGTCCAGCTGTAACTTGCCGGGTCAGAGGAACCGACGACCCGGTAGTACGCAAACACCCGGGCGCCGCTGCCGATGTTGAGGGTGTTGACGATCGGGGTCCAGCCCGACGGGGTGCTGGCTGTCGGGTTCTTGTCCGCCGTGAATGAAGCTACCAGGACATCGCCCGCTGCCGTTCCGGAAGGTTTGTTCAGCGTGACGGTGGTGGTGGCCGTGGTGTTGTTCGTCGTGGTGGAGGCGCCGACGGTGATCCCTGATGTCGGCGGCGGGGTGGTGCCCGGGCTGACCGTGATGGTCTTGCTGGCCGACGTCGAGCCTCCGGCGTTGGTCGCGGTCAGGGTCGCGGTGTAGGTGCCGGCGGTGGAGTAGGTGTGCGACGGATTCTGCGTGGTGGAGGTCCCGCCGTCCCCGAAGGTCCAGGCCCAGGAGGTCGGTGAACCCGTGGACGTGTCAGAGAAGGCCACGTCCAAGGGTGCGGTGCCCGACGTCGGAGACGCGGTGAACGAGGCCACCGGTGCTGCCGGCGGGGGCGGTGTGCTTCCCCCCAGGGTCCGGTAGGAGAACCAATAGCGCTTGGTCACGTTGTTGCTGGCCAGGACCACCAGGCCGGTCGTGCTGTTCACGCTCTGCTTGCTGGTGGTCACGTCGTTCATGTTGGCGGACGATCCGTCCTGGATGACCGGTGTGCCGCGCCCGGTCGGGAAGACCGGATTGTCCATGGACGCCGTCTTCTCATAGATGGCGCCGGGGATGCCGGAGTAGGCGCAGCCGCTGACGCCGGTGCCGGGCGCCGTGTGGAAGGCATGCACGGTGTTGTTCTGCGTATCCAGGATGATTTGCGGGCGGGAAACGCAGTCCCCGATCGTGGCGATCGTTGATTGCGAGAACGAGCCCGTTCCGGGCTTGAAAACCACCAGCAGCAACTGCGCCAGGCTCTGGTTGCTCGACGTGTCGTTGAGGCCGGTCTTGATCGCAGCGAACACCCGGCCGGTGCTGTCGGACTGAAGCGTCTTGACGCTCAGATGATCGTCGGCCAGCTTGTTGCCCTTGACGGCATCCTGGACCTTCCACGAGGAGGTCGCCGTGGGGCTGGTCCCATCGGTGCGGGTCGCCCAGCGCACGGAGCCTGCGAGCTGGTCGCTCCACATGACTCCGATCTTGTTGCCGCCGTAGGCCACCACCGCGGAAATGTCATCCGGTGCGGGGTTCGGGTTGGTGACCGGAATAACGAACGGGGAATCCCAGCTGGTCCCGCCCGCTGCGGAGCGGTTGACGTAGACGGTGTTGGTGAAGCCGCTGGTCGAATTGCCGGAGACCTGGGTCCAGGTCGCCCAGATGGCGCCTGTGCTGTCCTGGTCGATCGTCATCGACTCGCTGCTGTTGTTCATGATGGTGGTCGGGAAGCCGCTGTCCAACGTGAACGTTCCCCCGGAGTAGCTGTAGCGGTACAGCTTGGCCGGCTGCCCCGAGACCGAGGCCTTGGGCGATGTATCACCGGACACTGTCACTACATGGGAGGCGATGTAGAGGTGGGTGCCATCCCAGAGGGTGTCCGCCAGCGTGCTGGCCCGGGTGTCGTTCGTGATGCCGGTGCTGACCCAGGCCTTCGTGGGGACGTCCAGCCGGTAGATTTGCCAGCCCGTACCGGAGGTCCACATATCGGCCCACCACGATCCGCCGTTGTACCAGAGCTTGCTCTGCGGCTTGTCCGAGGTTGGCGGGTTGCTCACTCCGGTGTAGCTGATGCTGGGATAACCGTAGTCGGCGGCCGCCGAAGCGCTGCCTGAGATTCCGAGCAGGCCCCCGGCCACGACTAATGCCATTACCAGGCTCTGGCTAAGCCAGCGGACTGTACGTTTCATCTTGATCGCCGTTTCTTTCATGCGTTTTATCGCCGTTTCCATGGTGAGTTTGCAGATGTTTCCCGACGAGGTGATGCTAGCCACTCTTTCGGGAAGTGAAAAGAGCAATTTTCCTTAGTTGAGATTCTTATGTCTTTCCTGGCGGAGAAAGACCTTTCATGGAATACGCGATATGCCCCCTGGGCGTCAGTTGAACTGCGCCCAGAATCCCGTTTCCCCCTGAACCCGAAGCCCCGTCGCAACTTCGCTGTGGCGCCGGCGTGCGCCGGCTCTGGACGTTGCAGTCGAGGCGGCGTACGGTTCCAGTATCAGGACAAAATCGCTGAAACTCAACGGAATTTGGCACTTAAGCCGCCGACCGAGTACACCGTTCACGAATGACTCGTGGTTCCCGAGTAGACCGCCGGGAAGACCCAAGTAGAGGCACGGGAATCGCGTGCTGAGTGGAACAAACAACCAAGTATTAGCCACTCGTGACACAACATTGGGTGAACTTTAGGCTCTAGGCAAGGCCACCGTCCAGTGGCAGCTGGGGTTCGGAGTTGCTCGTAATTCGACGGACGTCTATGAATTCGTCCGATAGGTTCTCATTCGCTGATGGCAAGGCTGTCAGCGTCCGGAAATTCCATGAAGTGGTGAGGCTTTTGTCTATTCCCAATTTGGTCCCTAATTCGCCCACCGAGCGAATTACCGCCTCGCCGAGGGCTTCGGTGAGCGTGGTTATTCCAACGCTCAATGAAGAAATGAATTTGCCGTGGGTTCTGCGGCGTATGCCTTCATATGTGGATGAAGTGGTCATCGTGGACGGGCGCTCCCATGACCACACGATCGACGTCGCCCGGGCACTCAGGGTCGACGTCGTGGTGGTGGCTGAACCGCGCAAGGGCAAGGGCATCGCCGTCCGCGCCGGCTTTGCAGCGGCGTCGGGAGACATCATCGTGATGCTCGACGCGGACGGAAGCATGGACCCGCAGGAAATCGGCTGGTTCGTTTCCCCACTCCAGCATGACTACGACTTCGTCAAGGGCTCCCGCTACGTAACAGGCGGCGGGTCGGAAGACCTGACCTGGCTGCGGAACACCGGGAACCGGGTCCTGACGGGGTTGGCGAACACGGTGCTGAGAAGCAACTACTCGGATCTTTGCTACGGCTACATTGCGCTCCGCCGGGAATGCCTCGAAGTCCTCGAGCTGGAGTCGGACGGCTTTGAGATCGAGACGGAGCTGATCGTCAGGGCCGCCCGCGCAGGCCTGCGGATCGCGGAAGTGCCGAGCTTCGAACTTGACCGCATCTCCGGTGTCTCGAACCTGCAGACCTTCCGGGACGGATGGCGGGTCCTGCGCACGCTGGCCCGGGAATGCACTACGTGGGATGCGCCGACCGCGGGGGCAAGGCCCGAAGCCCTCCGACGGGTGAAGTACACCTATCCGAATGTCCGGTTTGCCCGCACTCCCACGGATCCGCACAGCGTGCTTACCGTGGCGGAAGGAGCCTAAGGTGCTCGACTTCAATTTCCGGCCCACCGCTTCCGTGGTCATCTGCTCCTACACGGAGCAGCGCTGGGAACTACTCATGGACGTCATTGACTCCGTCCACGCCCAGACGCTGCAGCCGAAGCAGGTGATCGTAGTCGTGGACCACAACGAGGATCTGTACAAGCGGCTGGTGGCCGCCGTTCAGGACGTCACCCTGGTGGAGAGCACCGGTCTCCAGGGCCTTTCCGGGGCCCGGAATACGGGCGTGGGCCTGGCCACCTCGGAGATCGTGGCGTTTTTGGATGACGACGCAGTGGCAGCCCCGGACTGGCTCGAGAAGCTGACGGCGCTCTACGACGATTCCGACGTCCTGGCCGTCGGCGGCAAGGTTGAGCCGGCGTGGGAAGGCGGCCGGCCCGGCCACTTCGGTCCTGAACTGGACTGGATCGTCGGCTGCAGCCACCGCGGCATGCCCAAGGTGGCCTCTGAAGTGCGGAATGTTATCGGCGCCAACATGTCCTTCCGGCTTCAGGTGCTCCAGCAGGTCGGCGGCTTCAACCTTTCCCTTGGACGTCAGGGGACGAAACCGCTGGGTTGCGAAGAGACGGAAATCTGTATCCGGGCGGCTGTCGGCTCCCCGGGCTCCCGCATCGTGTATGAGCCGGCAGCCCTCGTGCATCACCACGTCCCGGTCCAGCGGGGAACGTTCCGCTACATGCTGGAGCGTTCCTGGTCGGAGGGTATTTCCAAAGCCCAGGTCAGCCACATCGTGGGCCACAAACGGGCCCTGGGTCCCGAGCGGCGCTACGTGCGCAGCGTCCTGCCGCGAGCGGTCTTTTCCGCCCTGGCGGCCTGGGGCCGTGGTGCCGATCCCCAGGGTTTGCGCCGGGCAGGCGCCTCCGTCGCCGTTCTGGCAGTCACTGCCGCAGGCTATCTCCGCGGACGCCGGGTCGCCCAAGGCTCCGGATCGCTCCTGTCCGCCTCAACACCTGTCCCCCATAGCGGCCCTCCCTGGAGGGAAGCCACGTGATTGAAGTCGGAAACGAGTTTGTGGTGGCAATCGAGGACGCAGGCCTGGACATTGCTCCTTCGATGGGAACCGAGGCCGTCCCTGACTGGCCCGGCGCCCTGTGGGTCGGAGCCGTCGATCTTGATACCCTCGCGGGCTGCACCCACCTGAGGCTCCAGGATTCCGTGGGCTACCACCGCGCACGCCTACTGGTGCGCAGCGGACCGTCAGTGCGCGGGTTCATCGACGTCGACGCTCCAGGCGGTGTCCTGGACCGTGGCGTCCTTGAGTCTGCCGCGGCGTCACTGCCGGCGACCGCAGTATCCCAGACGTCGTCGACGCCTTCAATCACTGTGATTGTGTGCACGCGGGACCGCGCGGCCCTGCTGCGCGGCGCGATCGCCGCGATCCTGCGCCTCGACTACCCGAACTTCGACGTCATCGTTGTGGACAATGGCGCAAGCACTGACGAAACCCGCGACATGGTCCGTGATGAGTTTCAGGACCCCCGCTTGATCCTGATTTCCGAGCCCAGGCCGGGGCTGTCCAGGGCGCGCAACGCCGGCTTGCGGCGTGCGCGCGGGGACATCGTCGCGTTCACGGATGACGACGTCGTAGTGGACGAGTTCTGGCTGCGGGGAATCGCATCCGGCTTTGAACAGGCCCCTGATGTTGCCTGCGTGACAGGACTGGTTCCTGCGGGCGAGTTGCGGTCGGCCGCCCAGGGCTACTTCGACGAGCGTGTCAACTGGTCCAAGATCGTGGCGCCTAAAGTCTTTTCCATGGCGGATCCGCCGGCCGACCTGCCGACGTTCCCGTTCTGCCCGGGGGCCTTCGGCACCGGGGCGAACTTCGCGCTCGATCGACGCACCGCCCTGGCGCTGGGAGCTTTTGACCCGGCCCTCGGCGTCGGGACACGCACCTGTGGCGGCGAGGACATCGACATGTTCACCCGGGTCATCCTCGGCGGGCATTCCCTGGTTGTCCAGCCTTCAGCGATTGTCTGGCACCGCCACCGGGCAGAACTGGAAGACCTCATTGTTCAGGTCAGCGGTTATGGCAAAGGTCTGGGATCGTGGCTGACCAAGATCCTCTTGAACCCGCAAACGGCACGAATGGCCATCGCCCGGAGCCCGCAAGGCGCGCTGCATTTCCTCAGAAACGCCCGCAACCATTCCCGTGGGCAGAACGCGGCGATTACGACGGCGACGGCGCCCCGCGACCCGCGCATCGCGAAGGCCCTGCGGACAGAACTTGTCTCAGTGGCGCGAGGACCACTGAACTACCTTCTTGAGCGCCGGTCGGGAAAGACATAGGTGGGCTTACCGGCCGCCGGCACGGCAGATGGCCTTCACAGTTTTTGGGGGAACGCGTCACAAGGGGACGCTGACTACCCACTCTCACAGTCCCCGAAAATCGATCAAGGAAGTATCAGCGACATGGGTCTCTTACTCCACGACGAAACACCAACCCCCAAATCCCCGAAACCAACCGTATCGGCATTGAGGGCAGAGAGGCCTTTGGACTTTGGGCTGGCCCTCGCCGGCCTTATCCTAGCCGTCCTCATCCTGTTCGATCTGGGCGGCCCGGTGCTGGCGCCGGTCACCCTCCTCGGCTGCCTCGTGCTGCCCGGATGGGTCCTGGTCCGACGTCTTCCGGACACTGATCCGGTCGCACGGGTGGTCTGGACCGTCGTGATGAGCGCAGCCATCTACACCCTCCCCGCCGTCCTCATGGCGTGGGCCCATTTCTGGCATCCCCGGCTCGTCACGGCCGCCATCCTGATTGCGGCATCGGCACTCATCGCGGTCTTCCCTCCGGGGACCGGAACAGGCCGGCATGCAGTTTACGGGCATCCGGTCAGCAGGCGCGCGCTGGACTGGCGCTCCGTGCGGAGCCTCGAGGCGTTCCGGGCCCGCAGCCTCTCGACGTACGTGCCGTGGGCCATCCTCGGCGTAGCGTTGGTCGTGTGGGGCGTGGCCCTGGCCATGACAGGAGAGGAACTCGTCGGGAACAAAGGGCTCCTGACCACATTTCCCCTGATCTGGTACTTCGCCGTGGCCGCCGTCGTGGCGCTGTGCATCTGGGCTGTCGCTGCGCGGAAGATGGCGTCCAACGGCTTCCTGGCAGCCTCCACCACGGGACTCGTCGCCATGCTGTATGCCTCGGCGCCCATGGTGGTCAGTGTTCCGCGCCTGCCATGGTCCTACAAGCACATCGCCGTGACGAACTACATCGGTGCCGCCGGCCAGGTGGATCCTTCAATCGACATCTACAACCGGTGGCCCGGTTTCTTCTCAGTCAGCGCATTCATGGGCGAAGTGGTCGAGTACCGCGACGCCGTGGACTACGCTGCACTGGCGGAGTTCGGGTTCGCCCTGCTGGACGTCGTGATCATCCTCGCCATCGCACGGACCCTCAGCTCCAACCCGAGGATCTACTGGACCGCCACCCTGGTCTTTGCCCTCACCAACTGGGTGAACCAGAACTACTACTCGCCCCAGGCGTTCTCGTACACCCTCTACCTGACGATGTGCCTGATCGCACTGACGTTCCTCCGCAGCACTCCGGTCAAAATCGCCACCGCGGTGGAGGCCAGGCTGAAAGGACTGCAGGGGCGGTTCAGCCGGGGGCTCCCGGCCGCCACGAAGACTGTAGAGGTCCGGCCCAACCCGGCCATGGTGATGCCCGCGGCGGTGGCGATTCTCATCCTGCAGACTGCGACGGTCGTGAGCCATCAGCTGACGCCGTACATGGCCATCCTGGCACTGTTCCCGCTCTTCGTCTTTGGCTACTTCAAACCAAAGTGGGTGGGCCCGGCGCTCGCGCTTATGGCCATCGCATACCTGCTGCCGAATCTCGATTATGTGGACAACAAATATGGCCTGTTCAGCGGGTTCGACATCTTCAAGAACGCCAGTTACACCCTGCCCCAGGTCGGCAATATCGATAACGCCACCGGCTGGATGGCCCGTACTCCGGATGCACTATCCCTCTTCGCCGGGGTGCTCGGACTGGCCGGCTTCATCCGCAACCTGCTCCGGGGCAACGTCAGGCAAACGCTGATCGTCGGCTGGCTGGCAGTCGCGCCCATGTTTTGGCTCCTCGCCCAGTCCTACGGCGGGGAGGCCAAGTTCCGGGTCTTTCTCTTCGCGCTCCCGTGGCTGGCAGTCGGGACGGCTTGGCTGTTCTGGTCCGGGCCGATCCGCACCCGGAAGGCCGTTATGGGCGCCGTCGCCTCAATGACGATCATGGCTGTCCTGTTCACGATTGTGTACTTCCAGGCGGAAGCGAAATTCCGGGTCCCGAAAGCAGACGTGGTGGCAGCGCAGTGGCTGGACGCACGGGTGGGGCCGCGGGACGTTATTTTTGAAACCAACGCCTTCTTCCCGTTGCTGATCGGGCCGAACTACCCCAGCTACCTGGAATGGGGCCGGGTCACCTCGCTGACCAAGTTTCTCCAGGGCTCCAGCCGGAGCCTGACGCCAGAGGGAGTCGAGCGGTACGCGAACAACAACTGGAAGCCTGAGCGCATCTTTGTCGTCTTCTCGGACTCGCAACTGGCCCAGGCGATCAAGGACAAGCTATTCGATGCCGACATGCTCCCCGCTCTTGAACGGGAGATAGCCGTAGGGGATAAATCCGATCATGTATATGACAATGGAGCCGTCCGAATCTACCAAATCAAAAAAACCGGTTAACTTGGGGACAAGCGGCGGCATTCTCGCCAGAGTGGTCGCGGTCGTCGTCGCAACTGCGGTGGTCGTCGCGGCGGGCTTGTTCTTCTCGCGGGGACCCGACCCGTCGGACATGCCGGTGGGGGACCTCCCCGGCTGGAAGCAAACCGGCGCCCAGGACTTCAACACTCCGGCCCGGCTGGGCCAAGTGGGTGACGTCTACGGGCCGGACATGCGCGGATACCACGATCTCGAGGACACCTCCGGCCAGGGACTCTACACGCCGGATTCCGTGCTCTCCGTGAAGGATGGAAAACTCGATTACTACCTCCACACGAAGGGCAGGACGCCGCGGGTAGCGAGCATTGTCCCGTTCGGCTACGCCGGTCAGACCTATGGCCGCTACTCCATCCGGTTCCGGTCGGACAGCCTGCCTGGCTACAAAATCGCCTTTATGCTCTGGCCCACAAGCGATGATTGGCTCGAAGGCGAGATTGACTGGCCGGAAGGCGAGCTCAACGGGAAAATGTACGGCGTCTCGGCCATCAAGGATTCTCCGCTTAAAGGGCCGGACCGGTTCGACCCTTCCACGAGGTATTACTCGCGGACCGATGCGACCGAGTGGCATGTGGCGACGACGGAATGGACCCCCGGCAAAGTGAAGTGGTTTTGGGACGGGGAATTCGTCGGCAAGACGACCATTCCCGAAGGTGTCCCCACCACCAACATGCGGCTGACGCTGCAGGCCGAGACGAAGGACGGAGCCGACCAATCGTCACCCAAGCCTGAAACGGCCGGCCACCTGGAAGTCGACTGGGTCGTGCAGTATGCCTACGCGCCTTAGTACGGCCCGCCCGCATATCACCGGCAGGATTGTCAGGCACGATTTTCCAGTGTTACGGCGGGAGGAACAGATGGAAGTGCCCAGTAACGGCCAGACCGACCCAGGGGAATGGAACGGTGAGCAGCCGGACATCCACCCCTTGATCGCGAGGGCATTCCAGGCGCTTGACGGGTCGGGGCTTGCCTGGGTGCTGTTGCGCGGCGAAGATGACCTCGTCCGCCCCAGAGGCGATGTGGACATCCTTGTGGGGGACGGCCAGATGCAGCGCGTGGACGCATTGTTGGCGGGTGTTGGTTTCCGCCGCGTGCTCGCTCCCGGGCACGGAAGCCACCGGTTCTATTTCAGCTACGACGCCGCAGAAGACCTGTGGCTCAAACTGGACGTCGTCTCGGAGATCTCCTTCGGCCCCTACCAACAGTGGCACACGCCCCTGGCCCAGGGCTGCCTCAAACGGCGCCTCCGGAACGGGCTGCTCTGGCTCCCGGCAACAACCGAACAGGCATGGCTTCAGCTCCTCCACACCATGCTGGACAAGGGCGGAGCCGTCGGGCCGGAGCGTGTGGAAACCGTCCGGGTCGCCGGCGCGCTGGCCTCGACCGATGACGCGATCGCGGCCTATGTCGACCGGCAGGTGGGACCCGGAACCGCCGCGCAGCTGCTCAAACTCGTCAGATCAGGCAGCGTTGAGGATTTCCGGGGTCCGGCCCTGCGCATGGCGTCAGCCCTGACCCGGAACGCGCCGTTGCGTACCAGGTTTACCGCGGACCGAAACCGGGGGCTCCGGCTGATCAGCCCGACCTTTCAGGGGCGTGTCGGCCGCGGCATCGTGGTTGGTGTGGTGGGCCCGGAAGGTGCGGTCGAAACGACGCCGCTGCGCCGGCTCTGCGAGAGCTTTCCGGTTCCCAGCCGCTGCGTGTACCTGGGCATTCAGGGACCTGGGCGGAGGGGCGGCTGGGTCGCGCGGATTACCGGCGGGCGACTCGGCCAGGGCGCGGTCGGGCAGATCCGCGGCGCGGTGGCAGCCAGATACCACTATCGGCGGGGCCGGCTGGTTCTTGTGGTCCGGCCGGCCAACGACTCTTTGCTGCCCGGGTCTGCCGGGGGAAAGCTGACAGGGACGGCCCTGGCGGGCGCGCTGGCGCCGCGGCCCGACGTGCTGCTTGTGCTGGACGCCCCCGGCCGGGTCATGTTCGCGGCGAACGGTGGAAACCGGGCTGAGGTCCTTGAAGAGCGGCGACAGGCCCACCTGGAAACCGCACAGCGGCTCCCCACCACCTGGGTCATCGACGCTGCCCAGCCTCAGCCGCTCATCCAGAGGATTGCAACCGAGATTGTCTGGGGGCGGGTGGCTGGATCCGCGCCCACCCTGGCCGCGTCCGGACGGCCGGAGCCGGAGACCCCGGAATCCGGAGGGCGGCCGTGAACTTCATCGACTCGGTACTCCGCGAGCACTACGGCGAGTGGGAGCTGGCGGCTTTCGGGCTGGGGGCGGAGTGGACCAGCGTTATGGTGACGCCGCAGTTCACCACCTCACGGCACGTTGTGGGCCTGGTCTTCGCGGCCGGCGCCCGCTCACCCAGCCTGGTCGTCAAAGTTCCGCGCTGCCCTGGAGACAATGAAGGCGTCCAACGGGAGGCGGAGATGCTGCGGCAGCTCACCGCACTCAGCGGCGGGCGGGTGGAAGGGATCCCCCACATTGTGGCCACCTTGGAGGTGGGGGAGCACACCGTGCTGGTGGAGACTGCTTTGACCGGAGCCCCGCTGGACCCGGACAAGGTCGCCGGGGACCTGGCCGGCGCGGTCACCCTCGGTGTGGACTTCGTGGCCGCCCTGCCCTGCACCCGGCAGGGGGCGGACAACCGGGACTGGTACGAGCGGACGGTCGAGCGCCCGCTGGAGGCCCTCGCCGCGCTCCTGCCGCAGGACGCCGAGGTGTCCGCGTTGGTCGACCGCACCCACGAACTGCTGGGGCCCCTCCGGCACAGCACACTGCCCGCAGTATTCGAACACGCGGACCTGAGCCATCCAAATCTTCTGGTGCAGGCCGATGGGAGGCTTCAAGTCATGGACTGGGAACGCTCGTCGCTGTACGGCATTCCCGGGCACGACCTCATCTTCTACCTCCAGTACCTCAGTGAATCGTCCGACATGGCGTTTTCCCGGGTCGCCCAGCTGGCGGCGTTCGACAAAGCCTTCGGGCACGGCGGGTGGGCGCTGACGCCACTTCGCGAGCACCTGGCGCTCCGGAGCGTCGATCCGGAGCTGCTCCCGCTGCTCGTGATCGCCACCTGGGCGCGCTCAGCGTCCACGCTGGCCTACCGCCTTGCGAGCGAGGACGTTCCAGTGCCGGGGTCGGCCCAGCTGCGGGCCGCCGTCCTGGCGGACCGCGACTTCTGGCTGTGGCGGCATGTGGTGACCTCCGGCCTGAACTAGGTCTGCACCGGATGGTGCTGAGCCGGGAATTCGCCGGGGGACGGCGGTTCACGGCAAGATGTGACCATGGAGCACACTGACCAGCAGCCCTGGGTGAAGAACTACCAGCCGGGTGTCCCGGCCGAGATCGAATTGCCCACGGAATCCCTTACCGCGATGCTGGAGCGGTCTGTGGCCGAGGCCCGTACCGCCCCCGCGCTGGAGTTTTTCGGGCGCCGCACCAGCTACACCGAACTCGGTGAACAGGTCGACCGGGCAGCGGAGGGCCTGCGCAGGCTCGGCGTCCGCGCCGGCGACCGTGTGGCCCTGATATTGCCGAACTGCCCGCAGCACGTGGTCGCGTTCTACGCGGTGCTGCGCCTCGGCGCCGTCGTCGTCGAACACAACCCGCTGTACACCTCGCGGGAACTCCGCCACCAGTTCGAAGACCACCAGGCCCGCGTCGTCATTACCTGGGACAAGGCCGCGGCGGCCATCCGTGACTTCCCGTCCGACATCGAGATCGACCACGTCGTCTCGGTCAATCTCCTGGCGGCGTTCCCCGCCGTCAAGCGCCTTGCCCTGCACCTGCCGGTAAAGAAACTGCGGGAGTCCCGCGAGGCGCTGACCGGCCCCGCGCCGGGAACGACCCCGTGGAAGGAACTCCTCAGCCACGGCCGCATCGATCCGGGACACCCCCGTCCCGCGGTCAATGACCTCGCCGCAATCCAGTACACCTCGGGAACCACGGGCCGTCCCAAGGGCGCCATGCTCACCCACTTCAACCTGTACTCCAACGCCCTGCAGGGTGAAGCGTGGATGCACGGGGCCGAATACCGCAAGGAAGTCTTCTACGCGATCCTGCCGATGTTCCATGCCTTCGGCATGACGCTCTACCTTACCTACGGCATCCGCAAGCAGGGCCTGCTGGTTCTCTTCCCCAAGTTCGACCCGGACCTGGTGCTGGAGGCCATGAAGAAATCGCCCGCCACGGTCTACTGCGCGGTCCCGCCGATCTACGAGCGCACCGCCATGGCCGCGAAGGAGAAGGGCATCTCGCTCCGGTCCTGCAAATACTGCATCTCCGGCGCCATGAACCTTCCTGACCATGTCGTGGAACTGTGGGAGTCGGTCTCCGGCGGGCTGCTGGTGGAAGGCTACGGGATGACCGAGTCCTCGCCGGTTGCGCTGGGCAACCCCTTCCACCCGACGCGCCGCAACGGCACGATCGGCGTGCCGTTCCCGTCGACCCGGATGAAGGTCGTCAGCCTGGACGATCCCGACGTGGACGTGGCGCCGGGCCAGCCGGGGGAGTTGCTGCTGAAAGGCCCGCAGGTGTTCCAGGGTTACTGGAACAACCCGGAGGAAACAGCGAAGACCCTCACCGCTGACGGCTGGCTGCGGACCGGCGACGTCGTGACCGTGGACGAGGACGGATTCACCACGATCGTTGACCGGGCGAAGGAGCTCATCATCACCGGCGGTTTCAACGTCTCACCCACCGAGGTGGAGGCGGTGCTGCGCCTGCACCCGGACGTCAAGGACGCCGCCGTCGTCGGCAAGCCACTCGAGCGGGGCGGCGAGATGGTGGTCGCCGCCGTCGAACTCGAGCCGGGCACCATGCTGGACGAGGACTCCCTCCGCGGGCACTGCCGCGAGCACCTGGCCGGCTACAAGGTCCCCAAACGGATCGTTGCCATCCCGGACATGCCGCGGTCGATGCTCGGCAAAATCCTGCGGAAGCAGGTTCGCGAGCAGGTGCTGCCGACGCTATGACCTTGCCGGGGCACACGGCGAGCGGGCGAGGACGACGGCGGGGCGCGCCGTCGACGTCCTTCGGGCTGCCACGACTGAGCGAGTAGGCACACGTGGAGCCAATCACCCTGCTCAAGTAGCCGTCCAAGGCCGGGCCCAGAGGCTGCTACTAGTGACACCCGTTCGTGCAGATCGTAGGCTTCAGTACACAGTTGCAACGGCTGTCCCGCCGGTGCTGTCGTCTCGTGATTGACGCGGTCGATTGCAGTGGGGCAGCTGCTGGATGGCAGCTAACTGGAAACCCGGCCAAGGAGGTCTCACCCCGTGGTTCACGCGCTTCGCAGCGACTCGCCGGCGTCACGCCCGCCAGAGCGCGCCCGACGGCGGCGCACATGACTGCGGACCCGCACACGGGCCGTTCGGCCGTGCACCCGACGGTAGCCAAGGCCTTTCATGCCCTTGACGAAACGGGGCTGCCCTGGGTCCTGCTGCGCGGCGAGGACGACCTCGCCCTGCCCTCCGGCGACGTGGACATACTCGTGGCACGGGAGCTGCTGCCGGTCCTGGACGGGCTCATGAACGGGATCGGACTGTGCCGGGTTCACGCCACGGGACACGGTAGCCACCGCTTCTACTTTGGCTATTCGGACTCCGGTGAGCTGTGGCTGAAACTGGACATTGTCACGGAAATCTCCTTCGGGCCGTTCCAGCAGTGGCGGACGCCCTTGGCGCAGGGCTGCCTCGAACGGCGCGTCCGCACGGGTGAGCTGTGGATGCCCGCCCCGGCGGACCAGGCCTGGCTGCAGCTCCTCCATCTCACGCTGGACAAAGGGGAGATCCAGCCGCAACGCCAGGAGGCCGCCCGGGCCGCCGCAGCCGTCGCGTCGCCCGCGGACCGAATCGCCCGATACCTGGATCAGCGCAGCGGAGCGGGCACCGCGGCGGAACTGCTGGACTTGGTCCGCGCCGGCAGGTTTGACGAGGCCCCCGCCCTGGCCGCCGGCCTGCGGTCCGGCTGGACTTCCGCTGCACCGCTGCGGACACGCACACTGGCACTGACGAACCGTGCGCTGCGCCAGCTCAGCCCCAGGCTTCGGGGCCGGGGCCTGGTGGTGGGCGTGATGGCACCCGACGGTGCCGGCAAGACCACACTGCTCCACGGCCTGCGTGCCGATTTCCCCATCCCCACCGCCTATGTCTACATGGGATTGTGGGGCGCCGGGCCGTGGGATAGCTGGCTGCACCGGGTCCCCGGCGGGCGAACCGGGAAGAAGATGTACCGGGCCCTCAAAGGCGGGATGGCCGCCCGGTACCACCGCGTCCGCGGGCGCGTGGTGCTCATGGACAGGGTCGCCTACGATGCCCTGCTGCCAGGAGCTGCGGACAGCAAACCTAAAACCGGAGTATCAAACTCACTCGCCGTGCGGCTCGCCGCTGCTCCGGACCTCCTGCTGGTCCTCGATGTTCCCGGTGAGGTGATGTTCTCCAGGAAGGGCGAGCACACGGCGGAAATTCTGGAGACATGGCGGCAGTCCTACCTGCAGTTGGCCGATCGGTTGCCCGGTTCCAGCATTCTCGACGCCGCCCAGCCCCTGGACCTGGTCCAGCGGCTGGCAACGAAGACGGTGTGGGGCCGTATGTGCCCCGGCACGCCGGACGCCTCCGAGGCAGTTCCTGCGGGGGAGGCGGCCGCCCTCTCGCTGCACTTGTGGAGGCTGCTCGACTGGCGCTTCCTGGTACCGGTGTTGCAGCCCCGCAGTGTGGGGTACGGCGGCTCGGTGGGCCCGGATCTGATGGCGGCGCTGCATTTGCTGGACCCCGACGCCGCCCGCATCCCGTCCCGGCGCAATGGCACCACGGATGGTTCTTTTGAAGTTGTGCTGCTCCGGGAGCCTGACCTGCAGCTTTTCGAGCAGGCCGCGGCGGCGGTGCAGCCCGGCGGGTGGATGTGCGCCCAGGTGAAACGTTCGTTCCTTCGGCGCACGGGTCCGCGCACGCTGGCGGGTTGGAAACGGACGTTCAAGCGGCGTGGTTTCGATGACATCAGCGTCCACTGGCACGCGACCACCCTGGACAGCCCGGGCCGCCTGGTGCCAACGGCATCGGCCACTGCGGTCTTGGACACGCTGTCGCTGCACAAGGGGGTCCGCTTCGGATTGGCCAAGGCCGTCATGGCCCGGTTTGCCCTGGTGCTTCGCTTGTTCGATGTGGCAGTCCCGGAGGGAACCGTGACGGGCCGCCGCCCGGAGAGCTGAAAACCCGCAGGGCCCCGCCACTCCGGGGGTCAGCGGCGCCGGACCAGCTGCACCAGCTCATCATGCAGGGGCTTGAAACCGAAGCGCAGAATCGCATAGACCACGGCAACGGCCGTGGGGACAACCAGGACCAGGGTGGCTACTCCGCCCAGGACCGGCGCCGCGAGGATGCCGAGTCCCGCTACTGCCACGGCCGCGCCGCAGACCAGACCGGGCGCTACAGCACGGAGCAGTTCCCGGGCCCGCAGCTCGATCACCCGGGCGGCCACGAGCTGCATGCCGCAGGCGAACACCACCGCGACGACGAATTGTGCACAGGCGACGCCCACGATGCCCCACTGGGTGGCATACAGCAGGACCGGCAGCAGGATAACGAGCCGTACCAGCGAAACCCAGATCGAGAGGCCGGGACGGCCGATGGCCTTGTACACGTCGTTGGCGCCGGCGCCCAGGGAGCGGGCCGCGGCGTAGAGGGCAAGGAAAACGAGCGGCAGTACGGCGTCCAACCACTTCTCGCCGAAGACCAGCGGTACCAGAACCGGCGCCACGACTGCCAGCCCCACACCCGTGGTGACCCCGTACAGGGACTGGATCCGCACACTGGTCAGGTAGCCGGAGCGGAGCCGTTCCGGCTCGCCGCGTACCTGGGCGTACAAGGGGAACAGGACGGTCGACAGCACAAAGAAGACGTTGAGGATCAGCACCTCGGGCAGGCGGAAGGCCAGCGTGTAGTAGCCCAGCGCGTGCGCCCCGAGGAGGAGGCCAATGATGAGGTAGTCGATGTCGAAGATCAGCCGGGCCAGCATGCTGCTGCCGGCGACCGGTGCGCCGTATTTCAAGTTGGCTTGGAGGGCATCTTTGCGCACGCGCCAGATTTGCCAGGGTGCACTCCTGCCCACGAGGAACCAGCACGTCGCTGCGTAGGCCACGGACCCCGCCGCGGTTCCCACGGCCAGCGACCAGGCCCCGTGGCCGGTAAATGCCAGGCTCAGTGTCACTGTGCCCATCGTGGCGGCACGTATGACCGGAGCCGCCGTGAGCTTCTTGAATTGCAGGTCGCGCCGCAGCAGGGCCTCGGGAACGGCGCCGAGTGAGGTGGCCAGCACCGAGATCCCCAGGACCTGGACCAGGGGTTCGACATCGGGGAGGTTGAAGATCTCCGCAATCAGGGGCGCGGCCAGGAAGGCGCCCAGACCCAGGAGGGTGCCCAGCACTGCGGAGATCAGCAGCGCGGACCTCGCAATGACGCCGGTGCGTGGCAGGTAGACCAGCGCCTGGGCCACGCCGGCGTCGGCAATAGTCTCCGCGTAGCCCATGAGGACCAGAGCCAGGGCCACCAGGCCGTACTCTTCGGGAGACAGCAGCCGCGCCAGCACGATGGTGGTCACAAGGACGATGATTCTTCCGCTGGCGAAGGCCAGCCCCTGCCACATGGCGCCCCGGACACCGGTCCGGGCCAGTTCCCCGGGTGCGTACGTCATGCCGGCGAGCTTCCAAGCGCAAGGCCGGCGCTGCCGGGATGGATCGCGCTGCGCAGCTCGTCCAAGTACTCCTGCGTGACCGTCTGCCAGGTCCTGACGGGACCGGCGTCACGCTCCGCGTGCTCCGGCCGTGGCCCCGTCAGCCGGTTGACGACGTGTTCAGCAAAGTTGCCCGAGTCCGGCTCAATGGTCAGCAAAGGATGAGGGTCCTGCTCCCGGGCTGCGACCGGCGTGGCAACCACGGGAAGTCCCGCAGCCAGCGCTTCGCGGACCGAGTTCCGGATGCCGACCCCATGTTCGTCGGGGAACGCTGCCACATCGGCGGACTGGAAGACGTCGAGGACGGACGGCACATTCGCCAGGACCTCCACCCGGGGCCCGGCCAGCGCGAGGACTTCAGGCTCGGGGCGGCGGCCGGCGAGGACAAACCTTGCATCCGGGACCTTTTCCCATACCAGGGGGGCGATCTTGCCGATCAGGACCTTCACGCTATCGATATTAGGTCCGTAGTTCAGGCTGCCGACAAAGCAGACCACTGGGCCGGACTGTCGGGCGGCGGGACGGCGGGCCTGCTCGGCTCCGTTCGGGATGCTCCGCACCGGCCGTGCCAGGCGTTGAGACCATTCAATGGCGTCCTGTGAGCCCACCGTGAGAAGGCGCGCCCGTGCGGGCAGGCGCCGCTCGGCCCGCAGCGCCTGACGCTCCCGTGCCCGGTACGCCGGCCGCAGGCGCCCCGCGATGGCGGTGTCCATCCCGGCCCGGATCGACCAGGGGTCCACTGTCTGCAGGACAACCGGTCCCTGCACGTGGCGGGCGAGAAAAAGGGCGTGTGGACCGTGGATCAGGGTGGCATCGCTCCGGGCTGACAGCCTGACAGCGGTCGAAACGGCCTCCGCAGTGGAACGTTGGTGCTTTCCGACGCCGTTCAGGCCAGCAAATGACCGCATCAGCGCAGCAGCGCGGCTCCGGGGAGTCAGGACGTGCACTGCGGCGCAGCGGCTGCGTACCTCGTCCGGAAGGCCGACCGGGCCCGAAAACGTCAGCAGGGTCACGTCCACGTCGGCTGGAAGATTCCGCAGAATCTCATAAGGAATCATCGAGCTGCCGTCACCGAAGACGGGGTCCCGGTTGGGCACACTTTCTGTGATGTACAGAAGCCTCATTGCACGAGTGTACTGGACCCTGCGGGCGTGCGGCCGGGGGTCCGGCGGCCCTGTTTGGGACCGCGGATATTTCGTGCGACGGCTGTCAGCCCAGAAGATCGTCCTCGTAGCACCAACGCCAGTCCTCCCCAGGTTCGATACTCCGCATGACGGGATGGCCGGTGGCGTCGAAATGCCTGGAGGCATGGGTTCCGGGCGACGAATCACAGCACCCCACGGTGCCGCAGGCCAGGCACATTCTGAGGTGGACCGGCGTCGTGCCTTCCCGGGCGCAGTCCGCACAGTACGGGTGGGCGGGGACCCCGGGATCCGGTGCGGATTCCAGATGCGCGCACACTCCGCCCGGCTGGGCAACGCCCTCGCCGCCGCCGCCGCTGGGCATGTCGAGGTCCTCCACCGCCGCGTCCAGCATCGATTCCTCAACGTCCAGCCGGTCCAGGACCGAGCTGAGGACCTCATGCGGAAACCCGCCGCCGCGCCGCAGCTCCAGCACCTTCGTCCGCTCAGCATCCAGCATCGCCAGCCGCAGGTGGGCGTAGCGCTGGCTCGGCGTCGCCGCCTCCGCCGAGGGCCGACCAAGACGTTCCCAGGCCGCCAGCCCCCGTTCCTGGGTCCGCCGCTTGAGCATCGCCATGACTTCGGGCGGGTCGGCGTCGGTCCGGAGCTCCTGCAGCCGTTCCACCCCGGCCGCCGTGGCCAGCTGCATCAGGGACGCCTGATTCAGGGCATCTTCACGCTGGTCCGGCCCCTGGACCCGCAGCAGCCGGACCAGCGAGGGCAGGGTGAAGCCTTGCAATGTCAGGGTTCCGCCGACCACCACCATTGCCGCCAGCACCAACACGGAACGGTGCTCCAGGTCCGCGGGCAGCACCAGCACCGCCGCGAGGGTGACGACACCGCGCATGCCGGCCCACGAGACGATGGCGGCGTATTGCCACGGCGGGGCCGGGTCCTTCCGCCGTATCGCCGGAACCAGCCGGGGCAGGTAGGTCGCGGGGAACACCCAGACCGGCCGGAGCAGCAGCACCGCCAGCAGAATCACGGCGCAGCCGGCCCAGATCCGGGCGGCCCCCAGCGAGTCGCCCTGGACGCCTTCAATAATGGTCCGGACCTGCAGGCCGATCAGCAGGAAGACCGAATTCTCCAGCAGGAACTGCACCGTGTCCCAGTTGCTGCGCTGGCTCAGCCGGGCCGCGCCATTGGGCATGGACGGCGCCTTAGTGCCCATCACCAGCCCCGCTACGACGACGGCGAGGACACCGGAGGCATGGATCGCCTCCGCCGGGAGGTACGCGACGAAGGGTGCCATCAGGGACAGGGTGGTGTTGATCGCGACGTTCCGGATCCGCTTGCGCAGCTGGGTCAGCACGTAAGCCGCAGCCAGTCCCACCACCAGCCCGCCGCCGGCCGCGAGCAGGAATCCGCCAGCCAACCCGGCCGCCGAGACGGTTCCTGCGATGGCGGCGATGGCCGCCCGGAGACAGACCAGGGCCGTCGCGTCGTTGACCAGCGACTCGCCTTCGAGGATGGTGACGATCCTGCGGGGCATGCCCACCTTGCGGGCGATGGCAGTCGCCGCGACGGCGTCCGGCGGTGCGACGACGGCGCCAAGGGCAATCGCTGCGGCGAGCGGAATCTCGGGGAACAGCCACCAGACGACGAAGCCCACGGCGAACGTGCCAAAGATGACGTAGCCGACCGACAGCAGGCCGATGGCGCGCCGGTTGGAGCCGAAATCGAACAGTGAGGTCTGCAGCACCGCGGCGTAGAGCAGGGGCGGCAGCAACCCCACCAGGACGAGTTCGGGGTTCAACTCGATGTCGGGAACAAACGGCAGGAAGGATCCGACGACGCCTGCCAGCACCAGCAACAGGGGGACGGAAACATTGATCTTCCGGCCCAAAGCGCTGCCCGCGCAAACCACCGACGCGAGTGCAAGCAATCCAAGCGCAACTTCCATGGGGCTATTCTCTCAGGCGTGGTTCTGCTGGCCGCGACCGGCGGCCGTCAGCCGTCCCCGGGTCAGGCCCCCGTCAGTACCCCGCGATCTGGGCCAGATATCCGTAGTACTGCCCCTTGATCGGGCGGAGTGGGTCGCCTTCGAAACCGAAGCCGCGGTGCTCCTTGTTGTATGCGGCGGTCAGATCCAGGAACTGTGACATCAGGGCCTTGCCCGAGCCCTCACACTCCCCTTCACTGATGCACAGCGCCAGCGAGCCGGCGACGGCGGGGCTGGCGAAACTGGTTCCATGGGCCACCGCATAGCCTGCCGGCTCCGGGGACGTGGAGGAGACGCAGACCCCGGGGGCTGCGACAGTATGGGCTTTGTCCTTGGGTTCGCTGGCGTAGTTGGAGAAGAAGGCCGGCCGGTCATCCAACTGGCCGATCTTGGACCAGTCCTCGGCCCCGCAGACCGGGGACGCGAGTCCGTCCGGCTTGCCGTCGAAGTCCGCCATCGCCGTGGCGGTGAGCACCTCGTCGTAGGTGGCAGGAACAAAGTTGGCGATGTCTTCACCGGAGTTTCCGGCCGCCACGGCGTAGGCGACCCCGGCCTTGACCGAGCGGCAGATGGCGTAGTGCATCGGGTCCGTGCCCTTGCCGCAATTGGAGGTGTCGGCGCCCGGGCCGCCGATGCTGATGTTGGCCACCTCAATGTCGTTGTTTGGGTCCTTGTCCTTGCGCGTCGCCGTCACCCAGTCGATGGCGCAGATGAGCATTTCTTCCGTGATCACATCTGCGTCATTCACCACGCGTACGGACCACAGCGGGGTTCCCGGGGCAGCCCCGATCACGCCCTGTTTGTTTTCTTTGGCGCCGATCACACCGGCCACGAAGGTCCCGTGCCCAACTTTGTCCGTGGGGGTCACCGTGACCGGGGTGCCGGTGGAGCAGTCGATGCCGCCGCGCACATTGAGGTCCGGGTGGGTGCCGTCGATGCCGCTGTCGATCACGGCCACGTTGACGTCCACTGGGTCCCGGGGTCCGTGGTGTTTGCGTTCGCCAGGGGGAGTGCCGCCAATCCTCTTCCACCACTTCGGCGCGACCTGGGTGCTGGGAGACGGGTCCTTGGGCTTCTGGAATTCCCTGGCTACGGTGACGAAGTCAACGCCCGGGTCGGCAGCTAGGCGGGCCGCCTCAGAGGGCGTCATCGTGGCGGCGTACCCGTTCACGGCGTCGCGGTAGACCGTGGAAACGGTTAGGCCGTAGCTGCCCTGCTGGGCTGCGGCCGCGGCGCCGGGGTCAACGACGTCGTCCTTCAGCACCACAATGTAGCTTTGTTCCTGCTCGGCCGCGGTTGCGGGGACGGCTGCGACGAGGACTCCGGCCACGGCCAGGCTCAGCGCTGCGAGGCCGCCGACGAAGGACCGAACCCGTGTCCCGATTTTGGGCGGTGGAGCGGCGTTGCCGGGATCTTGGCGTGGCCCTGCGGCTGCAAGCGCTGGATGTCGTGATGATCCCGGATGGCGGACGTGGCTGAACATAGTGGCCTCCCTTAAGCGTCTTCGCTATTGAGCGCCCCCCGGTCCTAGCTTAGGCCCGGGATCGTGTATTGCACACGGACCTTAGGAATTACTTGGCACAGAACAGCTAACGGATTTCCTAGGCCCGGAGCCAGTCCTGCTCGAAGTCGGGGTGGTCGAAGTAGGGCAGAGCCAGGGCGTTGAGCGAGCGCTCCATCCATTCAAGGGACTGCGGGATCCAGCCGGAGTCGTGGCCAGGATCGCTGACCATCGCGGCAAGGGCAGCCTGCCGGGCGGATTCCACGATGCTGATCAGGCGCCGCTTCGCCTCGCACTCGAGCAAAAGGCGCTGCTCGTACCAGGCGCCGGATTTCGAGACAGTCCGGTCGCCGAGGAGGGTCCGGGCCACGGCCTCGTCCTCGCTGATTCGCTCGGACAGGAATTCGACAATGTCCACACCGCGAGCGTACGCGCCGTTCTTGGCCGTCAACCAGTCCCGGCTGCCGCTGCGCTCAATGCGCCGCGAGGTTCTCCGCGTCCTCGGGACCGATGAAGTGGCAGGATCCGTCGTGCCGCTCGGGCATGTCGCAGGTCCGGCCGGTGGGCAGATGGACATTGCCGCAGAGCCCGGTGATGGCGACGTCCTCGCGGACGTGCAGGCTGCTGAGGTCGGGCCGGGCCTCGCTGCCCTCGTGAATCCGGGGGCTGGCGGGGGCGTTGTGGTCTTGGCTGTTCATGTCTGCGTGGCTCCTTGGAGGGTGTGCGGTGCAGCAGGTTGCCCGTCTCGATTGAGTCCGAGGCCCCAGTTTCACACGACAACGTTAATGCGGGGTTACCACACCGTAAGTTCCTCGTCTCGGGCCGTGCCGGGAGGTGTTCACTGGGGGTATATTTCGAGGGAGAGCAGCATCGGGATTCAACGAGGCAAAAGAGGTGCGCCATGATGGTGCCAAGTTCAGCGGAAACCGGTGCCGGGGCGCCGCCTGTGCCCGGCGAGCCGATGAGCGCAGACGCCCTCGCCATCCGGCTGGGTGACATCGCCCGGGAGCTGCAGCACGAGGACGACGTCGACTCGATGCTGGCCGGGATCGTGCACGCTGCCCTTGAGCTCGTGCCGCACGTGGCCGAGGCCTCGGTCAGCCTGGTCACTGGCCGCCGGACGATTGACTCGCGTGCCGCTTCCAGTGATCTTCCGGGCCGGGTGGACGCCCTGCAAAGCGAAACCGGGCAGGGGCCGTGCATGGATGCGTCCTATGAAGAGCGGGTCGTCAGCGTTCCCGACCTCAGCACGGACCAACGCTGGCCGGAATTCTCGCGGGCGGCCGTCAAGCTGGGGGCGCGGAGCATGCTCTCCTTCCAGCTCTTTGTGGATGGTGACCACCTCGGAGCCTTGAACCTCTTCGGGGAGGACGTGGGCGCCTTCGATGCCGAATCCGAGCGTATCGGGGCACTGGTGGCCGCCCACGCCGCCGTCGCCGTCGCCGGGAGCAAGCAGGTCAGCCAGCTCACCCTGGCCCTGGACACGCGGGACCTGATCGGTCAGGCCAAAGGAATCCTGATGGAGCGCTACAAGATCACCGCCCAGCAGGCGTTCCTGCTGCTGTCGCGGGCCAGCTCAGAGCTGAACGTTAAGCTGCGCGACGTCGCGGAAAGGCTCACCGTCAGCGGGGAAATGGCCAAGAAGCCCTGACGCCGGCCGGGCCGGGGCCGCCAAGTTCCAGGTTCTCAGCTGCCGGCAGCCATCGATGAGCCATCGATGAGCCCCGAGCACACCCGGGACAGCGGCTCACCCTCTGTCCGGGCGCGGCGCAGCAACTCCTGGAGTGCCTGCTCTGCCGACAGCCCGTGGCGCTCCACCAGGACCCCGCACGCGCGGTTGGTGTTGTCCCGGCCGGCGAGTGCACCTTTCAGTGGCGCGCTCAGGTGCCGGGGCGTTGCCGGGCCCTGGATATGGGCCAGCAGGGTAGCAGCGGGAACGGCGAATTTCTCAAGGAGGTGCCCGGTCGCGGCGGTATAGGCAGCCGGCAGGACAGCATAGAGCTTCAGGGTTCCGATGGGGCCGCCCGCGGCGGCCAGCGGCGTGCTGAGGGCGGAGCGGACGGGCAAGCCAGCGACAGCCTCGCTCCAGAGCGGCCACCGGGTATCCGCGGCGGCGTCGTGGACCAGGACCGTTTTTCCGGCCGTCCAGGCGTCGATGCACGGGCCCTGGCCCAAGCCGTGCTGGGCCATGTCCGCCTGCCCCACGAGCCCTGAAGTCGCCGCGGTGCTGCTTCCGCGGCCTTGTGTATCAAACACCGAGATTCCCGCCCCGGCCGATCCCGGAATGGCGTCGCGGACGGCCTGGAGGAGCAACTGGAGGGCACGATCGACCTTGTCCTCGGTTAGGAGCAGGTCTTTGATGCGCGCGAAAACGGCGGTCAGTTCATCGAGGGGGAGGGGATTGAATGGTTTGTTCAGCACTTGCGGCCTCATGGCGTGCGGGCACGGTCACCCTGCGTATGCCCCCTGCTGAGCCGGGACGCCTCAATCGGCCGTCCGGTTAAAGCATAGCCCGCTGCGGCCGCGCAGCGGTAACAGCCCGGCGGCGGCGGGACGTCCCGCCGCCGTCGGCCGCTTTGGGGGCGCCAAGGCCGCCCGGAACAAAACCCAACGCTTGAATGTTCAATCAAATATGGATTTCGGTATCTTCACCTTCGGCGAACTTTCCCGCAACTTCAGCACCGGCAGGGCTTTGTCCCCGCAGCAGCGGCTGAAGGAGATCATTGAGCTTGCCAAACTGGCGGACCAGGCAGGCCTGGGATTCCTGGGCCTGGGCGAGCATCACCGGCGCGACTTCGCCCTGTCCGCCCCCGAAATCGTGCTGGCCGCCATCGCCCGGGAAACCACGACGCTGCGGCTCAGCACGGCCGTCACGGTGCTCTCCACGCAGGACCCCGTGCGGCTCTTTGAGCAGTTCGCCACCCTGGACCTGATCTCCGACGGGCGCGCGGAGATCATCGCCGGACGCGGCGCATTCATCGAGTCCTACCCGCTGTTCGGCCACGAACTGGAGGACTATGACGCCCTCTTCGACGAGAAGCTGCAGCTGCTGCTGGAGCTGCGGGACAACGCAGCCGTGACCTGGCAGGGGACGCTGACCCAGAGCATTCCCGGAATGGACATCGCGCCGCGCCCGGTCCAGGACAGGCTCCCCGTCTGGGTCGGCGTCGGCGGAACCCCGGCCAGTTTCGCGCGGGCCGGACGGCTGGGGCTGCCCCTGTTTGTTGCCCTATTGTCCGGACCCGCCCGGTTCCGCCGTCTGGTGGAGCTGTACCACCAGTCGGCCGCCGACGCCGGGCACGACCCCGGAACCCTGCAGGTGGGTGCCGGTGGCCACTTCTACGCGGCCCCCACCTCGCAGCAGGCACGCGACACTTTCTACCCTTACTACCGGGCCTATTTCGAGCAGAACATGCCGCGCCCGGTGGACCATTTTCCGCGATCCACCTTCGATGACTGGGCCGCACCCGGCGGCGGCCTCCTGGTGGGCAGCCCGCAGCAAGTCATCGAGAAGCTGCTGGAAATCCATGACACGCTCGGCACCAACCGCTACATGGCCCAGATCGGCCTCGGCGGCCTGCCGTTTGCCGAGACGGCCCGGTCCGTCGAGCTGCTGGCCACGGAGATCATGCCGGCCGTGAACCGGGAAATCGGGGCAGTTCAGCCGGTGCGGAGCACCTCAGTCGGCGGCGGCCAGCGGGATCTCCAGGAAACCGCCGGCGGCGTCCCAGCTGCTCGCGGTCCCGAGGTGCCGGCTTAGCCGCTGCATCCGTTCCGCGATGCGCAGCGAACCCGCACCCGCCAACCGGGCCTGGAAATCGGTGATCAGCGTCGGATACAGCCGCAGGCCCAGCGGCGTGCCACCGTCCGTGTCGAGCAGGAAGATGAACGACTGGTCGTTGCGCTCCAGCGGGTCCACCGCGTAGTCGTCCACGAAGTCCCCGGCGCTGTAGATGATCGGCCGGCCCCGGTAGAGCTCGACGCCGCGGAAGATGTGCGGCGAGTGCCCGTAGACGACGTCGGCCCCCGCCCCGATCAGTGCCCGGGCCAGCTCGCGGTGCTCGGACGGGGCGCCGGAGCCCCAGTTGGGCCCCCAATGCGTGGAGACGATCAGGAGTTGGACACGGGCCGTCGTCCGCCGGACCAGCGCCAGCAGGTCCGCCACCCGCCGGTCGCTGTCCACGACCGGAACGTAGAAGACGCCGGGCCCGCGGCCGGCTTCCCAATCAGGCTGGTTGTCGGTAAAGGCAATGAGGCCGACGGCGGTCCCTGACACGCGGCGCACCGCAGGCCGGCGCGCGGCCTCCCGGTCCAGCCCGGCGCCGGCATGCAGGATGCCGGCCGCGTCGAGCGCCGGCAGCATTTCCCGGAAGGCGCCTGCCCCGTAGTCCAGCACATGATTGTTGGCCAGCGAGACCATCCCGATCCCCGCGGAGCGGAGGCTTGCCACGTTCTTCGGGTCGGAGCGGAAATGGAACACTTTTCCGGCTTCCGGGTCCCCGCCGGCGGCCAGGACGCATTCGAGGTTGGCGATCGTGAGGTCCGCCTGGCGCAGCACGGAGCCGGTGTCTCCCCATGGGTAATCTGCGCTGACCCGTCGCAGCCGCTCGTTGACCAGCCGGCCCAGCATGACGTCGCCCAACAACCCGATCAACATGGCACACCCGCGAGTCCGGGAGCTAGGTGTACTCAGCCAGCAGGTTGGTTACATCTGCTGATGGGTGGTCGTCCTCCGAGGGCGCTGTGGTTGCGGCGGTGGTTGTAGAAGTCTAGCCAGCCCGTGAGGGCCTGTGTGCGGTCGTCGCTGGAGTCATAGGCGTTCTTATAGGCCCAGCCTTCCTGGAGAGTGCGGTTGAACCGCTCGGCCTTGCCGTTCTGCCACGGGCTGCGCGGTTTGGTGCGCCGGTGTTTGGCGCCGAGATCCGCGATGGCCGTAGCGAAGTCCGCGGACCGGATGTAGGCCAGGGCGTTGTCGGTCATGACTTCGCGCACCGGTGCCCCGTTCGCGGCCATGAACGCCGCGGCGTTGGTCAGGAACCGGGCGCAGGTCGGCCCTTTCTCGTCGGGCAGGACCTCAACGTAGGCCAGGCGGGAGTGGTCATCCACGGCGACGTGGACGTAGTCGTACCCGATGCCGCGGCCTCTGACGGCTTCGCTGCGGCCATGGACCCGCCAGCCGCCGCCGTTCGCTATGCCGCCGAGTTTCTTGACGTCGATATGCAGCAACTCTCCGGCGGTGTCGCGTTCGTAACGGTGGTCGGTGGCCCGGCCGGCCCGGATGCGTTCGCCGCTGATCGGGTCCAGTTCCCACAACCGGGGCAGCCCGGCCCTGGCGATGATCCTAGAGACCGTGCGGGCCGGGACCTTGCAGCGTTCGGCCAGCTCGACCGGGCCTTCGCGGTGCTTCTCCCGAGCCGCGAGCACGTCCTCGATCTTCGCCTCGGGGGTGGCGTGCGGGCACGAATGCGGGCGTGAGGACCGGTCCTCCATCCCGTCCCAGCCGTGTTCGACATAGCGCTTGAGCCACCGGTGGGCGCATGCGCGGGAAACACCCATTTCCTTCGCCACATGCGCCACGGGACGGCCGCCCAGAAGACGCTGGACAAGGATGCTTCTACCGGCAGGAGTCAGACGGGCATTACGGTGGACCATGAAGACCTCTTAGTCGTTAGGTGTGTGTGGTAACCACCAACCTAAGAGGTCTTCACCCTTTTCAACATGTAACCAACGTCCTGGCCGAGTACAGCTAGGACTCGTAGTTTTCCACTTGCTTGACCGGGCGGGGCTGCGCCTCATCCGGGTTTTCACCGTACTGCCGCTTGGCCCGGCGCTGCCGCAGGAGGTCCCAGCACTGGTCCAGGTCCTCTTCGATGCGCTGCAACCGGGCATGCTCCGGGCCGTGTTCATAATCCGGCACAGAGGAGGGGGCCTTCTCGCGGAGCGCCTGCTCTTCTTCCACCAGCGCTGAGATTTGCTGCAGGATGTGTTGTTCGTCCATGACGGCCTTCTTTCGGGTAGCGGTCCTCCCGCCAGAGTAGCGAGGCCGCGATGAGCTGGCCAGAGGACCGTCCACCGGAGGCGGCTGCGGGTTCAGCCGATGCGCAGGGAGGCGGCAGCCGGAACGCCGGGCGGGAATCCCGGGATGGCGTTACCGGGGGTGTGGAATATCCACAGTGACAGGGCGCGGTACGTGGCCCAGTCGCCATCCGCCGCCCGCAGTGACGATGTTTCCGAGCCGTCGGCGCCGTCCCACACCCGCACGACCTCCAGGGCGACGGGCTTCGCGCCGGGAAGAGCCAGGTGGACGCGCTGTCCTTCCTGCAGCACTCCCTGAGCGAAGCTCACCGCCGCCCCTCCCATGGAGATGTCCAGCAGTTGCCCCTGGACTCCGCCAATGGTTACGGGAGCTTTGATGGCTATCCGGTGGCCGTTCCGCCGCGAGGTCGCGAATTCGGATGCCCGGATCCGCCGGGTTCCCAGCACCAGTACGACGCCGGCCAGCAGCAGCCAGGCGCCGGCGGCCACGGTGGACCCCGGGCTGGTCGCCCACGGCACCCACCCGGCAACGCCGGCCGCGGCGTACAGGATGACTGCGGCCACAACGATCACCAGGACATTCAGCACCTGTGGGGTGCGGCCGCGGAGCCGTGCGTCGGTTGCGCCCTTGGGGTGACCTGGAACTCCAGCGATTGGCGGGACACCAGCCACCAGAGGCATGCGAGTCCCACCGGAACACGGAAGATCCGCAGCGCGAACGCCGTCGGCCAGTGGATCTGGTGCCGCATCAGCCGTTTTGAGCCCCACAGGCGGGTGCAGAACATGGCGACGAAGGCAATCAGGAATTCCACAGGCCCGGCCGTGGAGGTCTGTGCCCCTGAGACCAAGACGAGCATCGGGATCAGGAAAGCCACCAGAGTGGCGATGCCTTCGAGCCACCACAGTGTCCCGTTCAGGTATTCATGGAAGTTCCGCCAGGACATCCAGCTCTTGGCTGCCCAGAGCCGCTCGTAGGTCAGGATCTGCATGGCACCCATGCCCCAGCGCCGGCGCTGCAGCAGGTACTGGTCCGCCGTTGCCGGCGCCAGGCCCACCGCGAGCGTCTGGTGATGGTAGACGGTCTTCCAGCCGACCCGGATGAGTTTGAGCGTGGTGTGCATGTCCTCCGTGATGGTCTCCGTGGCCACACCCCCCACCTCGCGCAGGGCCTTCACACGCGGCAGGGAGGTGGAACCGCACCAGAACGGACCGGCCCCGGCAGAGTTGCGGGCCGGCATCAGCACATTGAAGAACATGCCCTGTTCCCCGGAAATACCGTCGTCGTCGAAGGCCCCGGAATTGTAGAACGCCTGCGGTCCCTGGACCAGGGCGATCTCCTCATCGGCGAACCAGCCCAGGGTGGCGGTCAGGAACCCCGGGAGCGGAACATGGTCGCAGTCCAGTACCGCGATGATGTCGATCCGCTCCTGGCCCGCTTCCTCCTCGGCAGCCATGAGGTCCAGGGCGTGATTCATGTTGCCGGCTTTGGCATGGTCGTGCTGCGGGCGGCTGACGTACCGGGCTCCGAAGGCGGCGCACATGTCCGCCACCCACTCCCGGTCGCCGTCGTCGAGCACCCACGTCTGGTGGGCGGGTTCGAGCGCACACGCCGCGGCGATGGTCGGGGCGAGGACTTCGACGGGCTCGTTGTAGGTCGGGATGAGCACGGCGACCTTCTGGCCCACGGGCGCCTCGTTCACGGGCGGCGGCGCGTGGCTGTCGATGTTCCACAGGGTGATCGCCTTCAGTATCAGGCCGCCCAGCGGGAGCGCCTCAAAGACCACCAGCACCAGGGCAACGGTCAGGTTCCACCCGCCTGCCGGGAGGGTAAACGCCAGGCGCCAGGTCAGGTAGATGACCAGCGAGCCGATCGCGGCGATGCCGCCGATGTGGGCCATCCGAGCTGCGCCGCCCACGATGCGATCCCCGCGCGCGAGAGCAATGTGGCCGCACGTCGAAGATCATGGCCTACCAACAGATCCGTCGGCCCGGAAGCCGGGCCGGAAGAATACTTCTGGAGCGTGGGCATGCCATCCAATCAGCGGGGCAGACTCTGGGGCCCGTCGCGAAACGATCTTCGCACCGTCAGGAGTGCTGGTGGCGCAGCCTGAGCGCATATTAACCCAAGGATTTGCCCGACAAGCCGCAGGGCGTTGCCCGGGCGGAGGGGGCCGGGGTATGCCGTCCGTCGACGCCGGTCGCGGGGACCCCGTCAGGCAATATAATCAGCTTGCTTATTAGTCTGTTGCTTCCTAGAGTGGATCCCGTAAGGCAGCAATCTCTCCGAGTGGAGGATCCGGCCGGTTCACCGGCTTCCGGACCTCCCCGGGCACCCGAGGAGGACCCATGTCAAAGCACGACATTTCCGGAAAGAAAGTCGCCTTCCTGCTGACGGACGGCGTGGAGCAGGTGGAACTGACCAGTCCCTGGAACGCTGTGAAGGAGGCCGGCGGCGAGCCGACGCTGGTGGCGCCCAAGGGAGGGAAGCTCCAGGGCTATGACGGCACCGAGAAGGGGGAGAAGTTCGACGTCGACCTCACCGTCGCCGAGGCGAATGCCGCCGATTTCCACGCCCTGGTGATCCCCGGCGGCGTCGTGAACGCGGACCATCTCAGGGTCGACAGGGACGCCCAGGCGTTCACGCGTGCCTTCTTCGAGCAGCACAAGCCGGTGGCCTCGATTTGCCACGGCCCCTGGCTGCTGATCGACGCCGGCGTTATCAGCGGCCGGAACGTCACCTCGTACCACACGCTCCAGACCGACCTGAAGAACGCCGGTGCCAACTGGAGCGACCAGGAAGTAGTGGTGGACCAGGGCCTCGTGACCAGCCGGAACCCGCACGACCTTCCGGCATTCAACGACAAGCTGCTGGAAGAGATCGAAGAGGGCGAGCACGCCGGACAAACGGCCTAGCAGGCAGCAGGGACCGGTTTCCCGGACCAGCAGGCATTCGGGAGGGTAACAACTGGGCAGGAGTGCGCGATACCTACCCGGAAGGGCCGATTTGGGGCAGGATATGCCCTGTAGAGCGCCCCGGCCGCGCCGCATCACGGAACCCCGGCCAGCGCCCCCGCTGCAAAGGAGTCCCGGACATGACCACGCTTAACCCCTACCTGAGTTTCCGCGACAACGCGAAAGACGCCATGACCTTCTACCAGTCGGTATTTGGCGGCGAACTGACCATGAGCACCTTCGGCGAATACCACGCCAGCGAAGACGTCAACGAGCAGGACAAGATCATGCACGGCATGCTGACCACGGACAAGGGCATGGTGCTGATGGGCGCGGACACGCCCAACGGCATGGACTACACGCCCGGCAGCAGCATCTCCGTGTCCCTGAGCGGCTCCGACGAGGCCGAGCTGCGCGGCTACTTCGACAAGCTCGCCGACGGAGGAAAAGTGACCGTGCCCATGGAGAAGGCCCCGTGGGGAGACGTCTTCGGCATGTGCACGGACAAGTTCGGGACCGACTGGCTGGTCAACGTCGGATCCGAGCCGGGCCAGGCGCCGGCTGCGGGCTGAGTTCCCGGCATTTCCCCGGGCCGCGCCTCTGGCTGCCGCCGGGGGAGGGGCGTATGCTCGCGCCATGGGCCAGGATCCGGTGGTGTCGAACCCCGCGTTGTACCGGGTAGTTTTCGAGAATGAGCGTGTGCGCGTGCTCGAATACCGCGACGGGCCTGGGGACAAGACCGTGGAGCATGGCCATCCGGACAGTGTCATGATCACCCTGAGCTCCTTCCGCCGCCGGCTGTCGGGCCATGGGGACGACATCGACGTCGATATCCCCGCCGGGACGGCCCGATGGCTCCCGGCCCAGGAGCATTCCGGCGAGAACATCGGCGACACCGAAACGCACACCTTATTCGTCGAACTCAAGGAACCCGCGCCCGGGACGACCGTCGGCGATGGGGCCCGGGTCCCCCTTGGCCCGGCGGTCAGCTAGCTCACGCCCCCGCCAACGCCGGCACGCCCGTCGGCTGTGTTCCCCTCACCCGTGGCCGCGGCTATCCTAAAGACGGCCGGGACACAGTAAACTTCGAGTCCACCCGGTCCAGAGAGGCATGCCATGACTGAGAAACTTCACCTCACGCCGGAGGATGAATTCCCGGAGGACCTCAGCAAGGTGGAGGACAAGGAGCTGCAGGTCCTCGACAGCCAGGTCCAGCGTCAGTTGGATTACGAGTACGTGGCTGACGGCGAGCCGAATCCGGAAACTGAATTCAGGCACTTCGACCTCGATGAGGAGTTCAGCGAGCGGGACAAGCGGCAAGACTGAACGATTTATTGTCAGTATGCTTACTAGACGCTGACAAGGTGGCGCAGAGCAAAACCTGCGCCGAAAAGAAAAGAGCCCACCATGAGCAGGCCCGACCGCTTTGAGATCGAGGCCGCCGGCCATCTGGGCCATGTGTTTGTCTCCAGGGGAGCGGCCGGCGCCGAGGCGCCGCGCCAGGCCGTCGTCCTGATCCACGGGATCGGCGTCTCGCACCGGTACTACACCAGACTGCACCGGCAGCTGGCGGAATCGGTGGACATCTATTCGATCGACCTGCCGGGATTCGGCGCCACACCGCGTCCGGAACACACACTCTCCGTCTCGGACCACGCCACCTACATCCTCGGCGCCCTGGAACAGCTCGGCGTCCTGGAATTCGTGCTCGTCGGACACTCGATGGGCACCCAGTTCGCGACCGAGGCCGCGCTTCAGCAGCCAGACCGGATTTCCCGCCTGGTACTGATGGGGCCGGTGGTCGATTCCAAACGCCGCACCGTGCTGCGGCAGGCCCTGGCGCTGGGCCGGGACAGCCTGTTCTTCGAAAGCCCGTCCTCGAACGCCCTTGTCCTCACGGACTACCTCCGGTGCGGGCCCACCTGGTACCTAAAAACCCTGCGGGTCATGATGGACTACCCCACAGACGAACGGATCGCCGGAGTCACGGCGCCGGTCCTGGTGGTGCGCGGCGCCAACGACCCCGTGGCCTCCGTGGACTGGTGCCGGCGGCTGGCCGGACGCACGGACCGGGGGCAACTGCTGGAAATCGAAGGCACCGGGCACGTGGTGCAGCACAACCGCTCCGGGGAAGTGGCAGGAGCCATCCTGGACTTCGCCGGAATCCGCCAAACGGCCGGGGGGATCCAGCAGGGACGCCCGGCATGAGCGGGATCCTGCAGGCCGGCCGCTGGTGGGTCCAGGACTACCTCTACGCCGCAGGGCGGCAGCTCCTCAGTGCCATTTCCCGGACGAGGCCGGACGAGTTCCTCAGCGGGACAGGCCGGCCCGTCGTCGTGATTCCGGGAGTCTACGAGGACTGGCGCTTTATGCTGCCGCTGGTTCGGCGGCTCCACGAGGCAGGCCATCCCGTGCATGTGCTGACCTTGCTGCACCGCAACCGGCTCGCCGTGCCCAGGGCCGCGGACCTGATCGCCGGTTACATCCGGGACCGTGACCTGTCGGACGCGATGATCGTCGCCCACAGCAAGGGCGGACAGATCGGCAAATTCGTGATGATGCAGCTGGATCCGGAGCGCCGTATCGCCGGCATGGTGGCAGTCTGCTCGCCGTTCTCCGGATCGCGCTACGCCTCGTTTATGCTGCTGCCGAGCCTGCGCGCCTTCTCGCCCCGGAATGCCGTGACCATGCAGCTCTCCCGGGAGGAACGCGTCAACGAGCGCATCACCTCGGTCTACGGGCTCTTTGACCCGCACATCCCCGAGGGCAGCGTGCTGCCCGGCGCCCGGAATATACGGCTGGACACCGCCGGCCACTTCCGGATCCTGGCCCACGAGGACACAATCCGCACCATCCTGGACATCGCGGCCGCGCCTAGCCCGGGCCGACCTGCGCCGGGCTAGACGTCGAAGTGCGTCCTGGCCGGCCCCTTGCCGAGCGATTCGACAACCCCGGCCGCCACCGCATGCAGCTTGATGTTGCGCGCGCTGGAAGCAGCCTTGAGGAGTTCGAAGGCCTCGGTCTGGCTGCAGCGGTTCTGCGCCATGATGATTCCGACCGCGACGTCGATGCCGGTCCGGGTCTCCAGGGTCGCCTTGAGATTCGCCGCCGTGTCGCTGTAGTGCGCAAAACGCACCGCCAGCCGCAGCGCCAGCGACGTCTGGCTTACAAAGTCCCGGGCCAGATCCATGGCCCTGCCATCGAACCGGCCGGACCGGTGCGAGTAGAGGTTGAGGGCAGCACGGGTGTCGCCGTCCAGCAGGAAGGGCAGTGCCAGGATCGAGCGGACGCCGTGGCCGCGGACGGTGGCGGCGTACTGGGGCCAGCGCCCGCACGTATCGAGGTCCCGGATATGAACGGTTTCCTGTTCCCGGGATGCCGTCACGCACGGTCCGTCTCCGAAGGCGTACTGGATTTCGTCCATGGCCTGGGCGGTGTCGCTGCTGCTGGCCACCGTCGCGGCCTTCCGGTGCCGGAAGAGCGTGATCCCGCAGAGGATCTCGTCGCCGGGCTCCGAGAGGCTGCGTGCGGAAACCCGCGCCAGTTCGCGCAGGAACTCCTCTACGTCGGAGCTGTTGAGCACCAGTTCGTGCAGGTGCTGGTTGGTTGAAGTTGCTTCTACTGAAGCTGCGGTTGAGTCGCTAACCACTGTCTCGTCGTGCCGTTTCACTCAGGTCAACACGACCCGGACGGTGGCGCCCACGTGCAGGAAAGCGGCAGTGGCGGACGACTTGCGGCCGGATCGAAGAACAATCCAACGGCTTGCTGCAAAACCGTACCGGGAAATTATATACAGCCGGTCCCCGCGTTCCTGACCCGACCGGCCACGGCCCGGAACCGCCGTGCGCGGCCAGCTTGCGGACGTACCCTAGGACATATCTCGACGTTCGAACGGAATCCCCATGCCTGAGCTCGACATCCGCGAACCGCGCTCCCTGCCCCTTGCGATCGCCGACGCCGCCCACCAGCCGGTGGAAGAGGTCGTCGAGCGGCTGGGCTCAAGCACCGACGGACTCGGCAGCAGCGAGGCGGCCCGGCGCCTTGCGGAGCTGGGACCGAACGCGGTACGCACCCACCAGGCCAGCGGGTGGGCCGTCCTGGGCCGGCAACTGCGCAGCCCCATCCTGATCCTGCTGCTCATCACGGCCGGGCTCTCGCTCTTCCTCGGCGACGCCACGAACTCGATCGTGATCGGCGTCATCCTGCTGGTCAGCGTCGGCCTCGGGTTCAGCAACGAGTTCCGCGCTGAACGTGCCGCGGAGGCGCTGCACTCCCGTGTCACCCACCGCGCAGTCGTGGTCCGCGACGCCACCCCGCAGGAGGTGGACGTCACCGCCCTGGTGCCCGGCGACGTCGTGCATCTGGCCATCGGCGCGATCATCCCCGCCGACATGCGGCTGCTGAGTGCGAAGGACCTGCTCTGCGATGAAAGCATCCTGACCGGGGAATCCATGCCGGTCAGCAAGGACCCCGCGCCCGTCCCCGGCGCGGCGGCGCTGGGGGACCTGACGTCGTGCCTGTTCATGGGCACGGTGATCCAGGCCGGCAACTGCACCGGTCTGGTGGTCGCCACCGGCGGCCGGGCCGAATTCGGCCGGATCGCCCTGGGACTCGGGGAGCGCCAGCCCCAGACCGAATTCCAGCTGGGCCTCCAGCGCTTCTCCTTCCTGCTGCTCCAGGTGGCGATCGGCCTCACCTCCCTGATCTTTATCGCCAACCTGCTGCTGCAGCGGCCCGTCATTGAGTCGCTGCTGTTCTCGCTCGCGATCGCCGTCGGGATCACACCGCAGCTGCTGCCCGCCATCGTCAGCACAAGCCTGGCCACGGGAACCCGGCAGCTGGCTAAGCGCAAGGTCCTGGTCAAACGGCTGGTCTGCATTGAGGACCTCGGCGACATGGATGTTCTGGTGACGGACAAGACCGGGACGCTGACGGAGGGCCGGATCAGCTTCACGTCAGCCCTGCCTGCCGGGCCCGGCATCTCCGCCGGCGAACTGCTGACCCTGGGGCTCCTTGCCACCGAAGCCGACTACGTGGAATCCCAGGCATCCCCGGTGGGCCTGAACCCTCTGGACGCCGCGCTGTGGGCATCCGCCGCCGCGGCCGCCTTCGCGCCCGCCCGGTATGAGCGCCTCGACGTCATCGACTTCGACCATCTGCGGCGGCGGACCAGCGTGCTGGTCAGCGAGGCGGGCGCCGCGGCCCGCATGGTCACCAAGGGGTCACCTGAAGATGTCCTGGCGCTCTGCGGAGCCACACCGGCCAGCGTCCAGGCGATGCTGGACGAACAATTCGACGCCGGATCCCGGGTGGTTGCCGTCGCGACCCGGGCGGCCGATGGCCTGACGGCGATCGGGCCCGCCGACGAAAAAGACCTGGTCCTCGCAGGGTTCCTGATCTTCCTGGACCGGCCCAAGGCCACCGCACGCGCCTCCCTGGACCGGCTCGAGGAGCTCGGCATCACGGTCAAGATTGCCACGGGGGACAACGCGAAAGTGGCCGAAAAGGTCTGTGACGAACTCGGGGTGCTCTCCGGCGGAACACTGACCGGCGCCACGGTCGAGGCCATGTCCGATGCGGAACTGGCCGCCGCGGCGCGTGAGGCCAGCATCTTCGCCCGCGTCTCGCCCGAACAGAAGGCCCGGATCATCAGGCTGCTGCGGCAGAGCGGCGGGTCCGTCGGGTTCATGGGCGACGGCGTCAACGACGCACTGGCGCTGCACGCCGCGGACATCGGCATCTCGGTCGACAGCGCCACCGACGTCGCCAAGGATGCCGCCGACGTCGTGCTGCTGGACAAGGACCTGGGCGTCCTGGCCGAAGGCGTGATGGAGGGCCGGCGGATCTTCGCCAACACCATCAAATACGTCCTGATGGGCACGTCCAGCAACTTCGGCAACATGTTCAGCGCCGCCACGGCCTCCGTGGTCCTGAGCTTCCTGCCGATGCTGCCGGGACAGATCCTGCTGAACAACCTGCTCTATGACGCCGGCCAGCTCGCCATCCCGGGGGACCGGGTGGACAAGGAACAGCTCCTGGCGCCATCTCACTGGGACATCGGTTTCATCCGGCGCTTTATGTTCCTTTTCGGCCCGATCAGCTCACTGTTCGATTTCGCCACGTTCGCCCTGATGCTGTTCGCCTTCGATGCTGTTCCGGGCGAATTCCGGGCCGGCTGGTTCATCGAGTCGATCGTCACGCAGACGCTGATCATCTTCGTCATCCGGACCCGGCGGGTGCCCTTCTTCCGCAGCCGGCCGTCGCTGGGCCTGGTCGGCGCGTCCCTGGGCGTAGTGGCCCTCGGCGTCTACCTGCCGCTCTCGCCGCTGGCCGGTGTGCTTGGCTTCGATCCGCTGCCGGTCCCGTTCTTCCTCGCCCTGCTGGGGATGGGCGCGGTGTACCTGGTGCTGGTTGAACTGGCCAAGCTCTGGTTCTACGCCCGCGCCGCGCAGCAGCCTGTCCCGCTGCGGCCCCGGGCGGTCCCGCGGCGCGGCACGACGCACCACATCGCGCGCCGTGCCGCGCGGTTCAGCACGGCGAAGGCCGGCCCGTTGCTCCACAACCGGGGACCGGGGCGGCGGCGCGGCCGAATCCGGGCACAAAGGCCCTCACATCCCGGGGGCTCCTGACCGATAGTGGGAGGGAGCGGCCAACTGGTCAATTTCCCAGCCTGCGGAGCGCACGCCTGGATGAGACCCCGGCCGACGTCCCGATTGGAAAGCCATACTGATGAGCATCTTCGAAGACAGGGTCGACGCCGGCCGGCAACTGGGAAGGCGGCTCGCGGACCTGCGGGGCCAGGACATCGTGGTCCTCGGTCTGCCCCGCGGCGGAGTCCCTGTCGCCTTCGAAGTCGCCGCCGCCCTCGACGCGCCGCTGGACGTGATCGTGGTGCGGAAGCTGGGTCTTCCGTACCAGCCGGAGCTCGCCATGGGCGCCATCGGCGAGGGTGGCGCCCGGGTGCTCGAAGAACACGTGCTGGCCCAGGCCCGGGTCAGTGACGCTGAGCTGCAGGCCGTCGAAGACCACGAACGCGCCGTGCTGGAGAACAGGGTGGCCCGTTTCCGGAAGGGCCGGACCCGGCAGGATCTCACCGGGCGCATCGCGGTGATCGTCGACGACGGGATCGCCACCGGATCCACCGCCAGGGTCGCCTGCCGGATCGCCCGGAAGCTCGGCGCCGCCAGGGTCATCCTGGCCGTTCCGGTCGCCCCTGCCGACACTCTCAGGAGCCTGACCGAGCCCGACGAAGTCGTCTGCCTCGCCACGCCGCACCAGTTCTCCGCGGTTGGCTACCACTACCGCGATTTCTCCCCCACCGAAGACGACGAGGTGGTCCAACTCCTCGACGCCGCGGCCAAGCGCCTGCAGAACTCGCCGCAGACGTCCCGGAAGCCGGCCGCGGCCAGCGCGCAGGACGCCGCCGAGTTCGATGAGGAGGTCGAAATCCCGTCACGCGGGGTGCGCCTCCAGGGCCAACTGCACCTGCCGGTCCCTGCCCGGGCCGTGGTTCTGTTCGCGCACGGCAGCGGCAGCAGCAGGCACAGCCCGCGGAACAGGTACGTGGCGGGGGTCCTGCAGCAGGCGGGGCTCGGAACCCTGCTGCTGGACCTGCTGACACCGGCGGAGGAACGGAACCGCGCCAACGTCTTCGACATCGAACTTTTGGCACGCCGGCTGTCCTCGGCCACGGACTGGCTCGCCACCCGGCAGGACACGTCCTCCTGCGCCATTGGCTATTTCGGAGCCAGCACGGGTGCCGGGGCCGCGCTCTGGGCCGCCTCCGAGCCAACCGCCCGGATCGACGCCGTCGTCTCCCGCGGCGGCCGCCCCGACCTGGCCGGACCCCGGCTCTCCGCCGTCCGGGCGCCCACGCTCCTCATTGTCGGCAGCTACGACTACGAGGTGCTGGAACTCAACCGCAAGGCGAAGTCCATGATGCGCTGCCCCAACCAGCTGGCCGTCGTCCAGGGCGCCACCCATCTCTTTGAAGAACCCGGTACGCTGGCGGCGGCTGCCATCCTCGCCCGGGACTGGTTCGTCGACTACCTGCTGCAGGCCGAAACCAATCCCCAGGAGTAACAGCATGAGCTACACCTACACCGCCGTCGTCCCGCTGAACTGGGAGGACGCCGTCGCGAAGACGCGCGCGGCGCTCGCCGCCCAGGGCTTCGGGATACTCTCGGAAATTGATGTGCGTGCCACCTTTGCCGCCAAACTCGGCGAGGACGCCGCGGAAGCCCTGGGAGACTACGTCATCCTCGGTGCCTGCAATCCGATGCTCGCCAGCAGGGCATTGGCCGCCGAGCCGGAAATGGGGGCGCTCCTGCCCTGCAACGTGGTGGTGCGCCGCGGGACCGGGGCCACCGCGACGACGGTCCATGCCATCGACCCGCAAACCATGGTCCAGCTCAGCGGCGCCCCTGCGGTCCGCGAGGTGGCGGAGGACGCCGGCACCCGCCTGCGCGCTGCCATGGCCGAACTGGCCGCGGCGGACTGATCGGTCAGGCCCCGTGCACCTTGTGGGGGCCGCCGGCCCGGTGGCGGTAGGCGTAGACCAGCAGCGCCACACCGGCGATCACCAGGAGCACCGGGACGAAGAACTCGCTTGCGGTGAGCAGCGCTGTGGCCTGCACCGCGAAGATGAGCCCCAGCACGGCCAGGACCGCAGCCGGAATCAGCGGCCACTTCATCCGTGATGGCTCCGCAGCCCCGGGCTGGCCGGACAGGGCTGCCGGCTGGCCCGGACCGGGAGCGGTGCGGATGGGAACGAGGGAAAGCGCCGCGAACGTGGCGGCCAGGCCCAGGAACAGGACGGCGGCAACCGGCATGCCTTCCCAGTTCTCCGGGAGGGCCACCACGAGGGCAAGCGTCAGCATCACGCCGCAGGGGATCAGCGCCCACCAGTTGGAGCGTTCGCGCACGTACACCGCGCCGAAGCCCGCGCCCATAAACAGGAACAGGAAGGAGCCGGCCCAGTACGCCGCGGGGCCCGGCCAGAGCTGGGTGATCACGATGACCGCCGCCAGGCCCAGGAACACGGAACCTGGAATAGCGGCCCACCAGTTGTCCCGGCTGCGGAAAAACACGGTGATGAAGCCGGTCCCGGCCGCTGCGAAAATCAACGGCCACACGAGGACCGCGCTGTTGAGGATCCCGAGCAGGTCCAGCAGCAGGAGGACACCGGCCGCCATCAATGCGATGCCGGCGATGATGCTTGTTTTTGCCGATTTCACCGTTTGCCTCCCCGGAACCCGGCGGGCGGCTGCGGACCGCCCCTGAACTTCGAGGCTATTCCGGCGGGGGCCGCGAGGGTAGGGCACAAGGTCATGGACGCCGCCTGCGGCCCGGCTGGCGGCCGCGATCCTCGGCACGGGACTTGATGCCCAGGAGCATCCGCCGCTCCATGACGAACTGCAGGGGTTCCAGCAGCGGCCTGAGGATCAGCCCCACGGCCAGCGGTGAATAGTCGTACCGCGTCCGGGACAGGAGCCGCGTGGTGCCGCCGTCGACGGGCTGCAGCACAAACGTCCAGCCGAGCTCCAGCCGGGGGCCAGCGGCTGCACTGCCGGCCGGGGTGATATTGCCGGTGCGCGGATCCATGGTGCCGCCGAGACCCAGCACGGATCCGGCCTCCATGCGCCGGACCGGGATCCCCATGTCGGGACCCTTCTTGAAAACCAATGGGATGACATCGCCGACGTCGAGCCGCTGATACTCGGGAAGGATCCGGTCCGCGCTGTGCATGCCGAGGCCCGCGGCGTTCTCCAGCAGGTCGTAGCTGTACATGCCGCCGCGTCCGGCGCCCAGCTGCACGAGCCACGGCCAGACGCTCGCGGCCGGCGCGTTGACGGTGACGGCCCGCGTGCTCTGCATCCGGGGCGTCCGGACCAGCTCGTCACCGGGCAGCGGGGCTGAGGACTCCTGGGCAGTCGCACCCCAGCGCAGCATCCGGGGCCGGACAGCGAGGACATAGCCGGCGGCGGCCGCCGCAGCGGCCAAAGCCGCCAGCGGTCCGCGGAGCCGGGAGGAGGCAGCGGACCGGCTCACCGAACACCGCGTTCCACCGGCTGGTGCTGCCGTCGCCAATGCGCGACTGCCGACGGGACCAGGAACGCCAGGGCCGGCACGCTCCACAGCCAGAACCCCCAGCCGAAAAGCATCAGTCCCAGGTGGAATGCGGTCACTCCGGCCCAGCCGACGGTGGCCCACGGCCCGCCCCTGAGCAGCAGGAGGCCGAGGGCAACCTCGCCCAGGGACAGGGCCAGGCCCCACGCGGCAGGATTTGCCATGAAGACGTCGCGCCAGGCAGCGGTGATGAACGGCAGCAGGGCCCCGTCTGCGAAGTGTCGGTAGAACTCCGGGCCGGCGGCCACGATCCCGAGGTGGATGCCGCCGGTGAAGAGGAAGAAGCCGCCCACGACCCTTCCCGGCCGTCCGGTGCGCTCCGCGGCCCGGATCCGCTCCGGGGCCTGCAGCTGAGCCACGGCCCCTACCTTTCCGTGCCGGCGCCAGCGCCGGTTTCCGTGGCGGCTTCCGCGGTGAGGGGCCGGCCGGTCCCGTTGCGCCCGGCCACGCTGCCGGGATTCAGCTCAAGTTTCCACAGGTGCAGCCCTCCCAGCACCAGGAAGAAGGCAGACAGCAGGACCGAGGACCAGAGGGACAACGCGGACCCGGGGACGTCGAACAGCGGCTTGAACAGCTCCCCCAGCGCCAGGGAGAAGATCAGCGTGAAGCCGAGCAGGTACAGCGCGGGCATCAACACCAGCCCCGGCCAGCGGCTGCGGAATGTCAGGACGGCGAGGATGAGGAACGCCGGCATGATGAAGCACAAGTCAAGGATGAAAACGGAGTAGAGCGAATCGATTTGGTCGCCGTTCCGCATCAGCGGCAGCAGCATGGCAATCCACAGCGGATAGAAGATGAGCGGCTGGAGGAGCGCGCCTGAGGCGGACAGCACCCGGATGCCTTTTGGCAGCCGTGCCCGCATCGGCCCCTCCGCCCGGAGCTCCACCGCCGTGTAGACCGTCCCCCAGAAGGACAAGGCGAAGACGGCAAGGTACACGAGGTAGAAGCCGTTGTAGGTCCGCTCAATGGAGTAGATTCCATAGGCGTAGAACAGGTAGCCCAGGATTCCCAGCGCCACGAGCTGTACCTTGGGTTGGCCCCGGCGCACGGTTACTGCCAGGACCAGCAGGGCAATGCCGGCCACGGCGGACATCAGGTCCTGGGACACTGCGCCGGGAAGCAGGTCCGCTGCCACGACGCCCCGGTAGATGTCCGGGAACAGCAGCCCCGTCAGTGCGGCGGGGAGGGTCAGCGCACCGGTGAGCAGCCAGAGGGCCCGCACCGGCCACGGGCTGCGGTTCATTCCCTCGCCTGGTGTTTGTCCGGGTTATCGCCGACCACCAGCACCGGGCAGTGTGCATGGGCCACGCAGGCACCGCTGACCGATCCCATGACCTGGGCGAGGAAGCCGCCGCGGCCGCGCCGGCCGACCACCAGAAGCTGGGCGTCCCGGCTCTCCTGCACGAGGACTTTGGCCGGAGGGCCGAACTTCACGGTCCGGGTCAGGCCTTCCGGGATGTCACCGCCGAAGGCACGTTCGAGGGATTCGTCGACGAGCCGTTTGGCCGTCTCTTCCAGCTGGGTGGTGGTGGGGGAGCTCTCTTCGGGCAGGTGGGAGGCCAGGAAAAGATCCGACGTGCCCAGGCATGTGACGACCTCCAGGGGCGCGTCAAGGCTCCTGGCCATGCGTCCGGCGAGCCGGAGCGCCGTCGTCGAGAAATCCGAACCGTCCACGCCCACGACTATCCGCTGATCAGCGTTCATTGCCCCAGCCTGCCCGGCCCGCCCCGGCGCGCCTAGGGCCAAAAGTCACGCGGGGGTGTGCACGGTCCCCGGGCACCTCTAGGGTGGAACAAATCCCACATCGCCCCACAATGCGAGGAGTACTGATGAGAGTTGCTGTTACCGGAGGAAGCGGAAAGCTCGGCCGTAGCGTCGTGCGGCGGTTGGGCGAGGACGGCCACGAGGTCACCAACCTCGACCGCACCGGCACGCGGGGGCGCGGGTTCACCGAGGTGGACCTGCGCAACTACGGCCAGGTGGTGGACGTGCTCCTGGGGCTTGAGGACCGGCACGCAGGGTTCGATGCGGTGGTGCACCTGGCCGCGATCCCGGCCCCCGGCCACGCCCCGGACGCCGCGACTTTCGAGAACAACATGCTGGCCACGTACAACGTGTTCCAGGCGGCCCGCCGGGCCGGGATCAAGAAGATTGTCTACGCCTCCAGCGAGACGGTGCTGGGACTGCCGTTCGACGTCGACCCTCCCTATATCCCGGTGGACGAGAAATACCCCGCCAGGCCGGAAAGCACGTACTCTCTGGTCAAGCACCTCGAGGAGCAGATGGCGATCGAGCTCACCCGCTGGGACCCGGAGCTCAGCATCACCGGGCTGCGCTTCTCCAACGTGATGGATCCGGAGGACTACGAGGAGTTCCCCGGTTTCGATGCCGACGCAAAGCTGCGCAAGTGGAATCTCTGGGGCTACATCGACGGCAGGGACGGGGCACAGGCTGTGGCCCGCGCCCTTGAGCACGGCACGCCGGGGTTCGAGGCGTTCATCATCGCCAACCCGGACACCGTGATGAGCCGTTCCAGCGCCAGCCTGGCTGCGGAAGTTTTCCCGGACGTGCCCGTCGTCAAAGAGCTCGGTGAGCACGAAACGCTGCTCTCGATTGACAAGGCCATACGCCTCCTGGGCTACGCGCCGGAGCACAGCTGGCGGAACTACCACCCGCTGCGCACCACTCCCACCGAAGACTGAGAAGAGTCCCATGAAATACCGCACCCTGGGCACCAGCGGCGCCGTCGTCTCCACGTACGCGATGGGCACCATGACCTTCGGCGCCGAAGCCACCGAGGAACAGTCCCACGCGATCCTGGATGACTACCTCGCGGCGGGCGGCAACTTCATCGACACCGCCGATGTCTACGCCTCGGGGGCCTCCGAGGAGATCATCGGCCGCTGGCTCGCCGCGCGCCCGGAGGCCCGGGACCGCGTGGTGCTCGCCACCAAGGGCCGCTTCCCGACGGGAAAGGCCCCGAACGACGTCGGCACCTCCCGCCGGCACCTGAACCGCGCGCTGGATGAGTCGCTGCGCCGCCTCGGTGTGGAGCAGATCGACCTGTACCAGCTGCATGCCTGGGATCCCATCACACCCCTGGAGGAATCCCTGCGCTTCCTGCACGACGCCGTCTGCAGCGGGAAGATCGCCTACTACGGCTTCTCGAATTTCCTGGGCTGGCAGCTGACGAAGGCCGTCCACGTGGCCCGGGCCCACGGCTGGAACGGACCCGTGACGCTGCAGCCGCAGTACAGCCTGCTGGTCCGCGACATCGAGTCCGAGATCGTTCCGGCCTCGCTCGACGCCGGCATCGGCCTGCTGCCCTGGTCGCCGCTGGGCGGGGGCTGGCTCTCCGGGAAATACAAGCGGGACCAGCCGCCGGCAGGTGCCACCCGGCTGGGCGAAAATCCGGAACGCGGCATGGAGGCCTGGAAGGCCAGGAACGCGGACCCGCGCACGTGGCAGATCGTGGACGCGGTGCACGAGATCGCCGGACGGCACGAGGCCAGCGCCGCCCAGGTGGCCCTGGCCTGGCTGGCGGAGCAGCCGGCCGTGACCTCGGTGATCCTGGGCGCGCGCAGCACGGAACAGCTCGCCGACAACCTTGGAGCTGCGGACCTGCTGCTGACCGAGGGGGAGCTGATGCGGCTGAGCGAGGTGAGCCGGCCGCGCGTCGGGGTCTACCCGTACGGGCCGATGGCCCAGGAGCAGCGGAGCCGGAAGATCGCCGGCGGCCGCTAGGGAAGCAACGCGGGGTCAGCCCGCGCCTATCAGATCGCCGCCTCGGATGGGCGCGAAGTGGCCCCGCGTTGTGGTTTTGGGGGCGGGTCCGGGGCGGCGGGCTGCTGGTGCCTGGACCAGATGTCGCCCATCTCCTCCGAGGACTGCTCCACGATCCGGCTCATCGCGGCGTGTGCCGCGTTCGCCTCGCCGCGCTGGATGGCGCTCGCGACGTCGACGTGCAGCTGCAGCGCCTCGTGCTGCGGCAGGTGCGGCATCAGGCCGTGCTCGGTGCGCCCGGTCAGGACCTCGGTGACCAGGTTGTGCAGCTGGGAAAACATCGGATTTCCGGAGGCCCTGAGCACCGCGGCGTGAAATTCGATATCCAGCCGGAGGAATTCGTCGTGGTCCCCGCGCTGGCCCGAAGCCCAGAGCCGGGCGGCCTGGGAGACAAGGTCGCTGCCGGCATCCCAGGAGGCGCGCTCGGCGGCGAGGCGGGCAGCCTGTGGTTCGATCGCGCCGCGGAGTTCGTTCAGCGCCTGCAGCTGCTCCAGGCGTTTGGAGGAGGCGAGCCGCCAGCGGATGACCTGGGGATCGTAGGCATTCCAGGAGTCTTCCGGCTGTACCACCGTGCCCAGCCGGCGCCGCGATTCCAGCATCCCCTTGGAGGAGAGCACCCGGGTGGCTTCCCGGACCACCGAACGCGACACACCGTGCACTGTTTCGAGCTCGTCCAGGCGCAGGATCGAATGCGGCGCCAGCGACCCCTCGGCAATGGCAAGTCCCAGCTTGTGGACCAGCACGGAGTGCAGGTCAGCTGAGGACTCCGCCTTTGGGGTTTTCATAAATAAATCATACGGCTCGGGCACAAGGGGTTGTTTAAGTCTGCTTTATTTCTCTAAGATCGCTTCCAGAGCAGATGTAACGATGCATCTGCGGCCGGCTGGACAGTGACGCCCGGCCCATAAGAAACCAAGGAGTCGTAATGAAGCGACGTTCGATCATGCAGTACGCGGCTGTCGCCGCGGCCCTGTCTCTGGGCCTCACCGCCTGCGGCGGAGCCAGCGGCAGCTCCGATGCCAAGACAGCCGGCACGGTCCGGGTCACCCTCGCGAACCACGTCTGGACCGAAGGCATCAAGGCAGCCATTCCGGAATTCGAGAAGTCCAGCGGCCTCAAGGTTGAACTGACCCAGCTCGGCGAGGACCAGCTCTCGGACCAGTACAACGTCAAGCTCAACGCCGGCAGCGACGAGATCGACGTCATGATGTACCGCCCCCTGCAGGAGGGCAAGGCGTTCGCGAAGAACGGTTACCTCGCCGACCTGACGTCCAAGGTCTCCTCGGACTCCAGCTGGGACTGGAAGGACTACCAGGACGGCCCGGTCAAGGCCACTACGGCCGACGGCAAGGTGGTCGGCGTCCCGATCATCACCGAACGCGAAGTGCTCTACTACCGCAAGGACCTGCTGAAGGCCGCCGGCCTTGAGGTTCCGAAGACCATGGAAGAGCTCGAAGCAGCCGCCAAGGCCATCAAGGCTTCCTCGCCGGACACTGCAGGCTTCGTGGCCCGCACCGGCAAGTCGGCCGCCGTCACCCAGTTCTCCAGCTTCCTGTACAGCTTCGGCGGAGACTTCACGGATGCCACCGGCAAGTCCGCCGTCAATACCGACGCCGCCAAGAAGGCCTACGCGTACTATGGCGGCCTGATCAAGAACTACGGCCCGGCCAACGTCAGCACCGACATGAGCTGGCCCGAGGCGATGGCAATCTTCACCCAGGGCAAGGCCGCCTTCTACACCGAGGCCGACTCGCTCTACAAGAACGCCACCGACCCGGCCAAGTCCAAGGTCGCCGACACGGTCGGCTTCGCCGCCCTGCCCGCCGGCCCGGCCGGTTCCAAGCCGTACAATATCCCGTCGTGGGGCCTCGCCGTCAACCAGGCCTCGGGCAACCAGGACAACGCCTGGAAGTTCATCCAGTGGGCCACCAGCAAGGAACGCACCCTCGCAGCCCAGAAGGCCGGTGTCCCCGGACCCCGCGCCTCCGTCTGGTCCGATCCCGCCGGCACCTCCACCTACCCGAAGGACCTGGCCGAGGCCATCGCAGCCAGCGCCAAGAACGGCGTCGGCCACGACCGCCCCGAGGTTGTCACGGTCGGCAAGGCCCGCGAAATCGTCGGCGGCCCGATCGTAGCCACCATCACCGGCGCTGACGCTTCCGCCGCCGCTGACACGGCCCACGAGGCCTTCCAGAAGTTCCTGGACAGCGAAAAGAAGTAGCGCACCCGGCACACCACGCGCCGCCTACCAAACCGCCCGGCGGGGCGGCGGCCCAGCCGCCGCCCCGCCGCGGCCAGCTCTTCACTTCACCCCCGACTCCTTAGGTGAACCATGTCTGTATTGACCCCTCCCCGCAGTGCGCAGTCCGGGCCGCCGTCCGGCCGCGGCGCCCGCCGCGCCCCCGGCGCCCGTGAGAACTTCTCCGCCTGGGCCAACCGGCACCGCAAGTGGCTGTTCGCGGCCCCGGCGATGATCTTCGTCGGTGTCCTCATCGTCTTTCCGCTGGCCTGGACCCTGTACCTGAGCCTGACCGATTCGCAGGGCTCCGTCCGGGCCGCCTCAGAGTTCGTCGGTCTGCAGAACTACCTGACGGTCCTTTCCGACGCCGAGCGCTTCTGGCCCGCGGTCGGACGCACCCTGTCCTTCACCGGCGTCGCCCTGGTGTGCGAAGTGGTGCTGGGCATGTGCATCGCGCTGTTGCTGTGGCGCCCGTTCCGCGGCGAAAAGTGGGTCCGCGTGGCCATTCTCCTCCCGCTCGTCGCCACCCCGGTGGCCGTCGGCATGATGTGGCGGCTGATCTTCGACCCCAACATCGGCTTCGTCAACCAACTGCTCGGCATGGTCGGCATCCCGCCGCAGCCATGGCTCTCCGGCCAGGACACGGCGCTGGGCACCACCATCTTCATGGACGTGTGGCAGTGGACCCCCATGGTCGTGCTGATCCTGCTCGCCGGCCTGACCTCGCTGTCCGAGGAGCCCGACGAGGCTGCCCGGATGGACGGCGCCAACGCCTTCCAGCGCTTCTTCTTCATCACGCTGCCGCTCATGATGCCGACAGTCATTGTCGCCATCCTGCTCCGGGGCATCGATGCCCTGAAAACGTTCGACATCCTCTATGCCACCAAGGGCAAGGGCGGCGGATCCTTCCACGAGGTGGAGACGCTCAACGTCTACGCCTACGGCCTGAGCTTCGACTACAACCAGTACGGGCTGTCCTCCGCGGTGCTGATCCTGTTCTTCATGATCATCATCGGCTCCATGTGGCTGCTGACCATGCGCAAGAAAGCGGTAAGCAAATGACCGTACTGACCGGAAACACAGAAAACACAGAAGACACAGAAACCGCCAGCACAGCCCGGCTTGCACCGGCTCCGCGCCCCCGGAAGCCCCTGGGCACCCGCGCCTACAAGGTGTTCCGCGTCGCCGCACTTGTGGCCGTCGTGCTCTTCCTGGTCGCCCCGCTGTTCTGGATGCTGCTGGCCTCCCTCAAGACCAACGTGGACATCTACGACACGGGCAAGTCGCTCCTCTTCACCCCCACGTTCGAGAACTACGCCAATGTGCTGCAGCGGAACAACTACTTCGTCTTCATCTTCAACAGCTTCTGGGTGGCTTTCGTCTCCACGGCCCTGTCGCTGGTCCTGGGCGTGCCCGCCGCCTACGCCATGAGCCGCTTCACGATGCACCGCTCGGCGCTCGTGGTCCTGATGGCCCGCGTCATCCCCGGCGTCTCCCTGCTGGTGCCCTGGTACTACGTCTTCTCCAACCTGAAGATGGTGGGCGGCTTCGAGGTACTGATCCTCAGCCACATGTTCGTCTCGCTGCCGCTGATCGTGTACATCATGATGAGCTACTTCGATTCCCTGCCGCTGGAGCTGGAGGAATCGGCCCAGGTGGACGGACTCACCCCGATCGGCGCCTTCCGCCGCATCACCCTGCCGCTCTCCGTCGCCGGCATGGCCACCGCCGGCATCCTGTCCTTCATCTTCTCGTGGAACAACTTCATGTTCGCCCTGGTGCTCTCCGGCTCCAAGACCAAGACCCTGCCGGTCGCGATCTTCGACTTCGTCTCCTACGCCAGCATCGACTGGGGCGGACTCATGGCGGCCGCCACCGTGGTCACCATCCCGATCATGATCATTGCGCTCTTCACGCAGAAGTACATCGTCTCCGGCATGACCGCCGGCGCGACCAAGGGCTAGGCAACAGATGACACTCATCAGCAGGATTGAGACGTTCCTCGTCGCGCCGCGCTGGCTCTTCGTCCGGATCGAGACGGACAGCGGGATCGTCGGCTGGGGCGAGGCGAGCTGCGAAGGCCGCAGCGAAACCGTGCGCACCGCCGTCGACCAGCTCTCCGAGCTGCTCATCGGCAACGATGCGCTCCGGATCGAGGACCACTGGCAGGTGATGACCAAAGGCTCGTTCTACCGCGGCGGGCCCATCCTGGCCAGCGCCGTGTCCGGGCTGGACCAGGCCCTCTGGGACATCGCCGGCAAGCACTTCAACACCCCCGTGCACCAGCTCCTGGGCGGCCACGTCCGCGACCGGATCCGGATGTACGGCTGGGTGGGCGGGGACGAGCCCAACGAGGTGGCCGACCAGATCAGCGCCCAGCTGGAAGTCGGGCTCACCGCGGTGAAGATGAACGCCAGCGGCCGCATGAGCCCCATCGCCTCGGTGGCGGAGCTCGACGGCGTCGTCCGCCGCGTCGCCGCCGCCCGCGAGGTCCTCGGGGACCACCGCGACGTCGCGGTCGACTTCCACGGCCGCTTCAGCCTCGCCAATGCCCGCCGGGTGGCGCCGCTGCTCGAACCGTACCGGCCCTTCTTCCTCGAAGAGCCGGTGGTCCCGGAAAACACGCACATGCTCCGGGAGTTCACCTCCTCGACCACGACGCCGGTCTCCACCGGCGAGCGGCTCTACAGCCGGCAGGAATTCCTGCCCGCGCTGCAGGCCGGCATCGCCGTGGCCCAGCCGGACCTCTCACACGCCGGCGGCATCACCGAGGTCCGCAAGATCGCCTCGCTCGCCGAAATCTACGAGGTCCAGCTGGCCCCGCACTGCCCACTCGGACCGCTCGCCCTGGCAGCGTGCCTGCAGGTGGGTTTCGCCACGCCCAACTTCCTGATCCAGGAACAAAGCATCGGCATCCACTACAACCAGGGCGCCGAAGTCCTGGACTACGTGGTGGACAAATCCCCGCTGAAGTTCGTGGACGGGCACATCGAACGACTGACCGGCCCGGGTCTCGGGATCGAAATCGACGAGGCCGTGGTCCGCGCCGCGGACAAGCGCGGCCACGCCTGGCGCGGACCCGTCTGGCGGCACCCCGACGGAGCCTACGCAGAATGGTGAATCACATGACCGACAACCCGAGCATGGACCTGACGCCGGAGGCCCTGCTGGCCGGAATCCGGGAGACCCGGCTGGTCGCCATTGTGCGCGGCACCGACGGCGGCGCCGCCGCGAAGGCGGCCCTCGCTGTGATGGATGAGGGCTTCCGCTACGTCGAAATCGCCCTGACCACCCCGGGGGCGCTGGAGGCCATCCGCGCCGTCCGCGCCGCCGCCCCGGACGGCTGCTTCGTCGGCGCCGGCACCGTGCTGACCGAGCAGGACGTGGAACGCGTGGCCGCGGCGGGCGGCCAGTTCATGGTTACCCCGGCGCTGGCAACCTCCATCCAGGAATCCGCCCGCCTCGGGATCCCGGTCCTGGCCGGGGCACTGACGCCCACCGAGGCCTACGAGGCCATGACCCGGGGTGCCACCGCGGTGAAGCTCTTCCCCGCCTCCATCGGCGGACCGGGCTACCTCAAGGCCCTGCGCGACCCCTTCCCGGGGATCCCCTTCATCGCCGTCGGCGGCGTGGGACTCGAGGAGGCGTCGGGCTACTGGCAGGCGGGCGCCGTCGCCATCGGCCTGGGCGGACCGCTCTTCGGGGATGCCGGCTCCGGCGGCGACCTCGCCCCGGTGCGGGACCGCGCCCGCGGCTTCGTGGCGCTCGCCGCCGAATTCGACCGCCGGACCGCCGCGGAGAGCCGGCCGTGATTCCCGGACCTGTGCTTCCCGTCCCGGGGATTCCTGACCTGCTGACCTTCGGGGAATCGATGGTGTCGCTGCGCTCCGCCGGTCCGCTCTCCGCCGGCGGCTCCCTGGGCATGCACGTGGCCGGGGCGGAATCCAACGTGGCCGTCGGCGTCGCCCGCCTCGGCCACCGGGTGGGCTGGGCCGGAGTCCTCGGCGCCGACCCGCACGGTGAATTCATCCTGCGGCAGCTGCGCAGCGAGGGCATCGCGGTGCACCACCGCGAGGACGCCGGCCGCGGCACCGGGGTGATGTTCCTCGAACAGCGCACCGCCGACGTCACCCGGGCCTTCTACTACCGCGCCGGGTCCGCCGGATCCACGCTCAGCCGGGACGACGTCGACGCGGCCTTCCGGGACGGCGCCCGGGTCCTGCACCTCACCGGGATTACCGCCGCCCTCAGCCAGGAGGCGCGGCGGGCCGTCGAGTACGCGGCCGCCCGTGCTGCCGGCGAAGGCCTGGAAGTGTCCCTCGACGTCAACTACCGCGGCAAGCTCTGGTCCCGGGACGAGGCACGCGCCGTCCTCACCCCGCTGGCCCGGTACGCCAGCATCCTGATCGCCTCCGACGACGAACTCGGCCTGGTCGCCTCCGGTGGTGGCTGCGCCGCAACGGCCGACGACGCCGACACGGCCATGGCGGCCGAACTCCTGGACCGCGGGGTGCGGGAGGTCGTGGTCAAGCGCGGCGCGGCCGGCGCCGGCGTCCACACCGCCGCCGGCCGGTGGGAAACGCCCGCCGTGCCGGTCACCAGCATCGACACCGTGGGCGCCGGCGACGCCTTCACCGCCGGCTACCTCTCAGCCCTGCTCGACGGCGAGGACGTGGCCGGCCGCCTGCAGCGCGGCGCCCTCGCCGGAGCCTTTGCCGTCAGCACCGCCGGTGACTGGGAAGGCCTGCCCCGCCGGAGCGAGCTCGCGCTGCTGGGGGCCACGCCCAGCGGAACCACCCAACGCTAAGGCCCGGCCCGCTGGCCGGCCGCCTCCAGCACCATCTACAACACACCGACACGGAAAGCCTGGACCCACTGTGAAAATCATTGCCGCGGAAGTCTTCGTGACCAGCCCCTCCCGTAACTTCGTGACCCTGCGGATTACCACGGACGACGGCGTGACCGGGATCGGCGATGCGACCCTGAACGGGCGTGAGCTCGCGGTGGCCGCGTACTTGAAGGAGCATGTGGCGCAGCTGCTGATCGGCAAGGACCCGCACCGGATCGAGGACACCTGGCAGTTCCTGTACCGGTCCTCGTATTGGCGCCGCGGCCCGGTGACGATGGCCGCGATCGCCGCGGTGGACATGGCCCTGTGGGATATCAAGGGCAAGGTGGCCGGGATGCCGGTCTACCAGCTGCTGGGCGGGGCGTCCCGGAATGGGCTGCGCGCCTATGGGCACGCCTCGGGTGCGGACCTGGAGTCGTTGTTTGATTCGGTCCGGGAGCACCTGGAGCTGGGCTACAAGTCGGTGCGGATCCAGACGGCCGTGCCGGGGATCAAAGCCGTGTACGGGGTCGCGGCGCAGGCGCAGGCCTCGGGGGAGCGGTACGACTACGAGCCCGCCGGGCGCGGGGCGTTCCCGGTGGAGGAGGACTGGGATACCCGGGCGTACCTGCGGCACCTGCCGACCGTGTTCGAGGCGGTCCGGAACGAGTTCGGCCCGGAGCTGCCGCTCCTGCATGACGGGCACCACCGGATGACGCCGATCCAGGCCGCGAAGCTGGGCAAGGCGCTGGAGCCGTATGACCTGTTCTGGCTGGAGGACTGCACCCCGGCGGAAAACCAGGAGGCGCTGCGCCTGGTCCGGCAGCACACCACGACGCCGCTGGCGATCGGGGAAATCTTCAACACCGTTTTCGATTACCAGACGCTGATCAAGGAACAGCTGATCGACTATGTCCGGGCCGCCTCCACGCACTTCGGCGGGATCTCGCCGCTGAAGAAGGTCATGGACTTCGCCGCGCAGTACCAGATCAAGTCCGGGTTCCACGGGCCCACGGACATTTCCCCGGTCGGGTTCGCCGCGCAGCTGCACGTGGGCCTGGCGATCCACAACTACGGCATCCAGGAATATATGCAGCACTCGGATAAGACCAACGAGGTCTTCGAGCAGTCCATGACGTTCGTGGACGGGTACCTGCACCCGGGGGACAAGCCCGGCATCGGCGTGGAATTCAACGAGGAAGCCGCTGCGGCCTTCCCCTACCAGCAGGCCTACCTGCCCTACAACCGCCTCGTCGACGGAACTGTCCACGACTGGTGATCGGCCACGACTGGTGATCGTCCACGCCTGGTGACGGTTCCGGGCCGGAACGTCCGGGCACGAGACCTGCGACAAAAAAAGGTCCCGGGCGGGATTCGATGCTCATCCGCCCGGGACCTGGCTCTTTGCGCGTCAGGCGAGTGCTGCTGACAGCCGCTCAAGGCTGTGCCGGGATCAGTGAATGAGTTCCCGGGTCACGCCGAAGGGGACCTGCTCGGACAGCGCTGCCGTGTAGTGGCCGGGCTTGTGCCGCGTGATCAGGATTCCGTGCGTCCCGGTGGCCATAGCGATCCGCTGGAGTCCGCGTACGGCGTCGTCGAGCCGTTCGTCGAGGACCTGGCGGCTGTCGACCTGGATCTCAATGCACTCAGCTACTGCGGTCATGGTTCTGTTCCTTCTTGGGTTTCACGTCTCGGCCCCAATGATTGAAGCGACAATAACGTCATATTTATGGGGCCGTCAAATCTCTGCGCCGGGTTCAACCGGGCCGGTCCGGACCGGTAGTTCGGCGGGCGCGTCCCGCGCGCCGCTGACCTGCGCTTCCTTCGCCGCCGGTGTCGCTGCCGTGAGTGTGGTCACCCGGTCACAACCGTGAATCCAGTTTCCGGATAGCGGACGCCGTTGACCTGGAGCTGCAGGGCGTGGTCGCCGGAGTGGTGGACCCGGGTGGTCATCTGACGGAACGCATGACGCTTCGAAAATGTCCGGGCTTCGCCCGGCCCGAGGACGGCCGTTCCGAGCTTGAACACCTTCTCTGCCCGGGAACCGTTGGCCTTGGCATAGTGCACGACATAGTCCACGGCAAGGCGTGCCTCCGCCGGCCCGGTATTGGAGACCTCGAAATCGAAGGAGAGCACCCCGGGCAGCTGGACGACGGCGCGGTCCAGCCTGGGCGGCGTCACGGCGAGCGACGCCGGCGGGAACCCCAGCAGCTCCAGAGCGCCGGGGTGGGCCTTCTTGATGAGGGTCCGCAGGCCGTGGCGGACCACCTTGGGCGTGTTCGCGTCCGGCGCGGCCATCCATCTGGCGGCGGCAGCAACCACTTCGTCGGGGGCGTGGCGGGCCAGGTCGTTCAGATGGTTGGCCACCGACCGTCGGACGTCCTCGACCGGGTCACGGTACAGGGCGTCGAGGATCGGCAGGGTAGCGGCGGGCCGGGCCGTGATCTCCGGAACGCGGATCGCCCATGGCAGGTATGCCCGGGTGCCCTCGCTGGCAAGCCGGCGGACATGCCAGTCCGGGTGGGAGGTCCAGCCCTGGATGACGGCCAATGCCCGGTTCAGATCGGCGGCGAGCATCCGCCGGATCGCGAATTCACCGGTGAGCCGCGGCGTCAGCTCAGCGAGGAGCCACAGGCAGTCCTCGAAATCGCCGGGCCCCGTCCCGGCCAAGGCCAGGGTGGCCGCTGTCTCGCTCACGGGCCAGATCATCCAGCCGGTGAAGCCCGGGTCCTCCAGCGCCAGGCGGAAGAGGGCCGCCGCGCCGGCGTAGTCCCCGGACAGGTCAGTGAGCATGGCACTGCTCAGGAGGTCGGTGCGTTCCCGCAGGCTCAGTCGGTCGAGCTGTCCGGCCTTTTCGGCAAGGTGGGGGAAGCGGAGGCCGGGTGAAGCCTCGGCGAGGATCCGCTCCAGCGAGCCGACCACGCGCGGGTTGATCAGTTCATTCATGACGCCCATCGCTTCAGGCTACCGGCGTAAGGTCCGCGGGACCTGCCGGGCAGCCCCAGGCGCCCGCGCGCCGGAACCGCGATATTCTTCACGAGGAAAATGTCCACACACGGTGCAGAGGCGGATACGGGAATGGCAGAAGGAAGAACCGGGAAGTCGCCCGGCCGGTGGCGGGTCTTCCACGACAAGTTCGTGGTGGAGGAACGCTACATGAGCGTGCAGGACCGCAAGAACCTGTACAGGATCGCCGTCGGGCTCATGATCGTTGGCGCCGTGCTGTTCTTTATGATCCTTGCCGGGGTCCTGCAGCACGGCGGGCTCACTGCAGGCGACGAACCTGTCCGTACCTGGCTCCTGACCCTCCGCTCCGAACCGCTCACCACGTTCATGATCATCCTCGCGATCATCTTCGGCCCCGTGGCCCTGCCGATCATCATCCTTGTGGTGACCGTGGCCTGGGGCCTGCTGGCCAAGCATGCCTGGCGGCCGATGCTCCTCGCCGGCGCCATGCTCACCGGCGTCATCCTTGCCCAGATCATCGGGCGCACCATCGGGCGCCAGCGCCCGCCCGTGGACCTGATGCTCTTCGGCGCCGACTTCACCTTCTCCTTCCCGTCGGGGCATGTCCTGGGTGCCTGTGACTTCCTGCTGGTCACCGCATTCCTGATCGCCTCGCGCCGGCAGAGCCGCGTCGCCGCCGTGGTGGCCTTCGTCCTGGCCGGCGTCGGGATCTTCTTCGCCGCCGTGAGCCGGCTGTACCTGGGCTATCACTGGCTGACCGACGCCATGGCCTCGCTGTCCATCTCGTTTGTGATCCTGGGTGGGGTGATCGCCCTGGACACCTGGCGCACCGCCCGCATCCGTGGTGAACAAATCACCGGAACGCTCTCGAAGGCCGACACCACCCAGCCATAGCCCCCGCGCCCGCCCGGGGCGGCGCCGGGATGCCGGGGCCCTTCACGTCAATGGGGGCCCAGTGTTCAGCTCCGGCCTGAGCGGAGGCGGTCCACCTCGGTCCGCAGCCGGGCATTGACCGCCTCCAGCTCCAGCACTTTGGCCACCCCTGCCAGGTTGAGCCCCTCCTCCAGCAGTTCGCTGATCCGCCGCAGCACCGCCAAATCCGCATTGCTGTACTGCCGCGTTCCTCCGGCGGTGCGGTCCGGCGTCACCAGGCCCTTCCGCTCGTAAAGCCTGATGTTCTGCTGCCCGGTCCCGACCAATTGGGCCACCACGGAAATCGCGTAGACGCCGAGCTCCTGACCCCGTTCCGTCACGGTTCTCCTTTGCAGTCTCCAGGCACTGGTTCCGGTGTGCCAACACTTTCCTCTTGCATCAGTTTGGCACTGGTGCTATAAAAAATCTATATCCACCACCACAGATAATCTCTCTGGTTGGATACATCCAAAGGATAGAACTCTCGCATGAAGGAGTGGGAAATGATGTTGATGCGTACGGACCCGTTCCGTGACCTGGACCGGCTGACCCAGCAGGTCTTCGGGACGGCGGCACGGCCGGCTGCCATGCCGATGGACGCATGGCAGGAAGACGGCGAATTCGTCGTCGCGTTCGATCTTCCCGGCGTCAACGTTGACTCGGTGGACCTCGACATTGAGCGCAACGTGCTCACCGTCCGGGCCGAACGGCGCGACCCGACCCAGCCCAACGTTGAGCTGATTGCCTCGGAGCGGCCACGCGGCGTTTTCAGCCGCCAGCTCATCCTCGGCGACACCTTGGACACCGAGAAGGTCAAGGCGCACTACGCCGACGGCGTCCTGACGCTCCGCATTCCGGTGCAGGAACAGGCCAAGCCGCGGAAGATTGAAATCACTCACACGCAGGACAACTTGCAGGAGATCGGGAAGTAGCTGGGGCGGGCGGATTGCGTCCGGCCGTCGACGAATGCCGGGGACCAGACCGTGCCCGCCGGGCCGTCTGGTCCCCGCCTGGTCCATCCGAGGGGGAGTGCACCGATGAATCGTGACCCGAGCGGCTTCTACGCCGCGTTGCACGTAACGCCGGATGCGACGCCGGCCCAGATCCAGCGGGCTTTCCGGGCGCTGATGCGCCTCCGCCATCCCGACGTCGAAGCGTCCTCCGGCGCTCTGCCCGAGGCGTCCTCCGGTGCCCTGCCCGACGGCGGGGAGGACGCGCGGCGCATCCTGGAGTCATTCGCGGTCCTGCGGAATCCGAAATCACGGGCAGAGTACGACCCCGCTTCCCAGCCCGCACATCCCGGTGGCACCATCGCGGGAAGCCGGGAAATTCCGGTGCGCCACCACCGGGACAGGCAGCCCGTGCTGCGGGTCACCCCGGTGCGGTGGGAACGGGGCCCGCAGTGACGACGGTGCCGGCACCCGGCCACGACACACCGGGTCCCGAAACACCAAAAGAAGGAGGGCAGCCATGAGCGCACGGCGACGCTACGATTCGCTGCTGTTGCCGGTCTTCCACGAGCGGTTCGTGGCCCGGTGGGGCGAGGGGACCGCCCCGTTTCTTGACCCGGAGGCCCACGAGGCACCGTTGCCGCGGGCCCAGTGGATCAACGTCGACACCGGGGCCGCGCTTGCCGTGGTTCCCATCTGGACCGCCGATGACAGCCAGCACCGGTCTTTCGGCGTCTTCTACCTGCCGCCGGCCGGCGACATCTGGGTGCTTCGGCCGGGGTACACGAGCTACCTGGAGCCCACGGTGGATGAGCTTGAGAAACTTCAGGCCCTGCGGAACGACGCGTTCAAGAAGGCCGTGGCGCACGCCAAGGAGTTCCTGTTCGGGCCTGTTGCCCCAGTGTATTGAGTCTCCGCAGGAGCCTTTCCGCAGAAGCTCCGGCACGCTGGCGCCGGTCGTGGCGCGCGGGTGCGCCGCGGCCTAAAATCAGTCAACTGCCCGAAACTACATAGGGGATCCACTGATGAGAGCATCCGCCAAAGACCTGGCCGCCCTGCTGCCGCCGCGCTTCACTCTGGGCGTGGCGACCGCAGCCTTCCAGATCGAAGGTGCCCTGGACGAGGACGGACGCGGTCCCTCGGGTTGGGACCATTTCGCCGCCAAGCCCGGTGCGATCGTGGCGGACCACAGCCCCGCGGTTGCCTGCGACCATTACCACCGGATGCCCGAAGACGTGGCCCTGATGAAGGAACTCGGGGTCGATTCCTACCGTTTTTCTTTCTCCTGGTCGCGCATCCAGCCCGGCGGCAGCGGTCCGGTCAACCCCGCGGGCCTCGACTTCTATGACCGGCTGATTGACCTGCTGCTGGCCAACGGCATCGCACCCATGGCCACGCTGTACCACTGGGATACGCCGCTGGAGCTGGACCAGGCCGGCGGCTGGATGAACCGGGACACGGCCTACCGGCTGGGCGAGTTCGCCGCGATCGCCGCGGCCGCGTATGGCGACCGGGTGACCCGCTGGGTGACGGTCAACGAGCCCGCCACGGTCAGCACCAACGGCTACATGCTGGGGATGCACGCGCCGGGCGAGGCGCTTATGCTGAAGGCGCTCCCGAGCGTCCACCACCAGCTGCTGGGCCACGGCTTGTCGCTGCAGGCGCTCCGGGCCGCCAACGTGCCGGGCGAAATCGGGATCACGAATGTCTATTCGCCCATGGTGCCTGCCTCGATCAACCCGCTGGACAAGCTCAGTGCCGGTCTGATGGACATGGCCCAGAACCGGCTTTACGCGGACCCTGTCCTGCTCGGCGAGTACCCCGACACCGTCCGTGCCGCCACCTTCTTCTCCTCCTTCAGCCCGTCCAGTGAGGACATGAAGCTGATCTCCCAGCCCCTGGACTTCTACGGGCTCAACTACTACATGCCGACCCGGGTGGCGTCCGGTCCGGGCGAGGGCGCCGTGCCCAAGGGGATGGCCGAGGCCATGGGCGACGACCTGAGCGGCACCGCGCCCGGCGCCCCGTTCCACATTGCGTCATTCCCGGACACCGAGACCACCGCGTACGGCTGGCCCATCAAACCGGAGTACATGGCCGTCGCGCTTGCGGAAATGGCCGAACGCTACCCCGGCCTTCCGCCGGTCTACATCACCGAGGGCGGGGCGAGCTTCGAAGACCTCGAGATCCGGGACCCGCAAGGCCGGCTCATCATCCCGGACGAACGCCGGGTGAGCTACCTGGCCGACCATATCGCCACCGCCGTTGAAGCAACGGCGCCCGGCGGCGCGGCAGAGTCCATTGACCTGCGGGGATACTACGTGTGGTCGCTGATGGACAACTTCGAATGGTCGGGGGGCTACAAACAGCAGTTCGGGCTGCTGCACGTGGACCGCGGGACCCAGGAGCGCACCAGGAAGGCATCGTTTTACTGGCTCCAGGAGGTTCTCGCGGCACGGCACCGGGACCCCGTCCCGGAGATTCCTGCCGCCGCGGCGGCGGCCAGCCGGCGGGCCGGCGCCTAAAGAACGCCGAGCTCCTGCAGGCCCTTGGCCATGCCTGCACCGTCCGGGGAGTAGATCCACGGGACCTTGGAGCCGGTGTGGTCCCCGGTGTCCGAGTGGCCGCCGGCCAGCACGGCTTCGCTCGCGGAGAGCTGGCGGATGCCGATGGCGGCCACCCGGTCGCCGTGCTGCTGGGCGAAATGCGAGTAGATCGATTCGTCGTGCTGGCCGTTGTCTCCGAAGAGCAGCCAGCGCATCTTCGGGAATTCCTCGGCCAGCAGTTCCAGGTTGCGGCGTTTGTGCTCCTGGCCGCTGCGGAACCACCGGTCGTGGGTGAGGCCCCAGTCGGTGAGCAGCAGGGCACCGGAGGGGTACATGTTCCGGGTGATAAAACGTGCCAGGGTGGGGGCCGCGTTCCACGGTCCGGTGGACAGGTAGATCACCGGCGCCTCCGGGTGTTCGACCATCAGTCGATCCATCAGCACGGCCATGCCCGGCGTCGCCATCCGGGCGCGTTCGTTGAGCACAAAGGTGTTCCAGAGCGCCAGGAAGGGCCGGGGGAGCGCGGTGACCATGATCGTGTCATCGATGTCGGACACGATGCCCAGCTTGGTCTCGGGGGAAATGACGAAGATCTTCGCGGTGACGGGCTCGGTCCCCTCGGCGCGCAGCACCGCGGTGTGCCAGCCCGGAGTGAGCTCCACCTGCACGACAGTGTCCACAAGTCCACCGCGGTCCGCCTGCACCCGGGCGGTCACCCCGCCGATCTCGATCTCCACTTTGGAGTACTGCACCGGCACGGAGGTGAACGCCCGCCAGCCGCGGATGTTCTGGTTGCCGTTCTGGGCCGCCTGCTCCGCCCGGCTCCCGGGGTTGGGCCTGCTGGTGAGCACCACCCGGCCGAGCACCCGGACCCAGGTGGTTGACCCGTAGCCCTGGTAGGCGACGGTCTGCGGGATGAAGTCCCAGCGCCGGGCAGTCTTCAGACGGACGCTGTTGACGGTGTCCGAGACCACATGCGCAAGGCGGAAGACCCGGTTGCCGGTGACTGCTTGCTGCCCGGGTGTGTGCTGTGAGGCCAATTCCATGCCTCCACTCTCCCACAGGGCCCCGGCGCCCCGTTGACTGTGTCCGGAATCGCCGCGGATCAGGCGTCGCCCAGCAAATGGCGCAGCATCCAGGCGTTCCGCACGGCGTTGCCACCGCCGTCGTTGTTGAAATAGGCAAAGACGTCCTTGCCGGCCGTCTGCCATTCGCGGATCCGCTCCGCCCACCAGCGCAGCTCGTCGTCCGAGTAGGAGCCGCCGTAGAGATGCTCCCGGTCCGGGCCATGCAGCCGGAGGTAGACGAAGGCCGCGGTGGCGCGGAGGACGCACGGGAGTCCCGCGCCGCTCATGACGCAGTAGGCAGTGCCGTGCAGTGCCAGCAACGAGTAGACCCCGGGATCGTCCCAGCTGGGGTGGCGGAATTCCACGCTGACCCGGATCCAGTCGGGCACCGCCGCCAGGAAATACGCCAGCCGCGCGTCGTCCCGGGCGAAATCCGGCGGGAGCTGGACCAGCAGCACCGCGCGTTTGTCGCCGAGTTCGTGCCAGCACCGGGCGATCCGCTCGATCCAGGCTTCCGGGGCATAGAGCCTCTTCCCGTGCGTCAATCCGCGCGGGGCCTTGACGGACAGCAGGAACCCGGGCGGCAGCCGTTGGCGCCAGCTGGCGAAGGAGCTGTCACGGGGCCAGCGGTAGAAGCTGGCGTTGAGCTCCACGGTGGTGAAGCGGGCCGCGTAGTGCGCCAGCCGGTCCCTCGCCGGCAGTCCCGGCGGATAGAGCACGTTCTCCCAGTGCTCATAGCTCCAGCCGCTGGTGCCGATGTGCACCGTCCCGGTCCGGGGTGTGCCCTGGTCCATCCCGCCCGTTCCTTCCCGGCCCGCTGTGCCCGCCTGGTCCGAAGTTCCGTGTCAGCTTCTCTGGATCCTAGTCCTCAGGGAAACGGGTGTGGCACTGTAAGTCCCATGGCTCGCATTGAGGATTACGCACTGGTCGGCGATCTGCACACAGCTGCGCTGATCAGCACCGAAGGTTCGATTGACTGGCTGTGCCTGCCGCGCTTTGACTCGCCGGCCTGCTTCAACGCCCTGCTGGACACGCCCCGGGCCGGGCGCTGGCTGCTGGCGCCGGAGGGCGGCGGTGAATGCACTCGGCGGCACTACCGCAAGGGCACCCTCATCCTGGAAACGGAGTGGGAGACGCCCACGGGAAAGGTCAAGGTCATCGACTTCATGCCGCCCCGGGACTCGGTGGCGGACATCGTGCGCATTGTGGTGGGCATCCGCGGCACGGTGCGGATGCGCGGTGAGCTGGTCCTGCGCTTCGACTACGGCCACATCGTCCCGTGGGTCCGCCACAACGATCGCGGGATCCACGCCATTGCCGGCCCCGACGCCGCGTACCTCGTGACCAAGGCCCCGCTGCGGGGCGAGCGACTGCAGACCATCAGCGACTTCACCGTCAAGGCCGGCGACCGGGTCCCGTTCGTCCTGACCTGGACCCCGAGCCACCTTGGCCGTCCCCGCGCAGTGGACCCGGAACAGGTCCTGGCATCGACGGAGGACTTCTGGCAGCGCTGGTCTGCCAAGTGCGTAGTGACCGGACCCTACCGTGCGGTGGTGCAGCGCTCGCTGATCACACTGAAGGCGCTGACGTTCGCCCCCACCGGAGGAATCGTGGCGGCCGTGACGACCTCGCTGCCGGAGGAGCTGGGCGGCGAACGGAACTGGGACTACCGCTTCTGCTGGCTCCGGGATGCCACCCTGACGCTCCAGGCGCTGCTCGCGGCGGGCTACACGGAGGAGGCCGCCGCCTGGCGCGACTGGCTGCTTCGGGCCGTGGCGGGAGACCCCAAGGACCTGCAGATCATGTACGGCATCCACGGCGAGCGCCGCCTGCCCGAGGTGGAACTGCCCTGGCTGCGGGGGTACGAGGACTCGGCCCCGGTCCGGACCGGCAACGGCGCCGCCGGACAGCTGCAGCTCGATGTCTGGGGCGAGGTGCTGGACTGCCTGTCCCTGACCCGGAATTCGCTGCTGAAAAGCACCGACGAATCCTGGGACGTGCAGCTGGCCCTGATGGACCACCTGGAGACTGTCTGGCAGGAGCCCGACAACGGGCTCTGGGAGATGCGCGGACCGCGGCGGCACTTCACCCACTCGAAGGTGATGGCGTGGGTGGCGGCCGACCGCATGGTCAAGGGGGTCCGGGACTTCGGACTGCCCGGACCCGCAGACCGCTGGGAGGAACTCCGGGACACCATTCATGCGGACGTTATGGCCAAGGGCTTCGATGCCGCGCGGAACACCTTCGTACAGTCCTACGGGCGGCCCGAGCTCGACGCGAGCCTACTGCTTATCCCGCGCGTCGGGTTCCTGCCCCCGGATGACCCGCGCGTGGCCGGGACGATTGATGCCATCCAGCAGGAACTGACCCACGACGGGTTCCTGCGGCGGTACAAGCCGGCCGAATCCGACGACGGACTACCCGGCGGGGAGGGAGTGTTCCTCGCCTGTTCGTTCTGGCTGGTCGAGGCGCTCCTGGGGGCGGGCCGGCACCACGAGGCACAGGAGCTGTTCGAGCGGCTGCTGGCGCTGCGCAACGACGTCGGACTCCTGAGCGAGGAATGGAGCATCGAGGACGGAAGGCAGCTGGGAAATACGCCGCAGGCATTCAGCCATTTTGCCCTCGTGATGAGCGCTTTGGAACTGCATGAGGACGGTGTGCGCCGCAGTGATGCGCCGCACCCGGCCCGTTGACGAAGTCCCTGACGCCGGGGAAAGGCGGACCTCCGGATTCCCGGCAAACGGTTTTCTTCCATCCCTTAGATAAGTATACTTACTAATATCCCAACGTGGGGTAGAGGATTAGGAGAGTGCGATGGCTGGATATTTCGAGGTCGTGGACGCGCCCGACGGCGGCTACCGGATCCGGATGCTTGACGGCGCAGGAAGCCTGATGGCTGTCTCGGTCACGTTCCCCACCAAGAGGGCCGCTGTGGCCGGCATCGCCCAGGCCCGCGAAATCGCCGGCACCGGCCTCATCCGCGACCGCAGCGCCGGCAGGCAAGCCGTCGCGCCGGCGGCGTCAGCTGCGTCCCTGGCCAGGGTGCCCAGAAGGACCGCAGGAGGGACCAGCCGCGGCACCACGCTCTCCGTCGGGTCGCTGGCAGCCGGAAAGCGGGCGCGGGCTCATCGCTGACTCGAATCCTGACGGCCGCCCTGGCCAGGGCCCCGCAGACCCCATGACCGGCCCAACGCCCGGAGCCGGCCGCAAAGCTGCCGTGCTGTTCGACGTCGACGGCACCCTGGTCGACTCGACGTATCTTCACAGCTTGGCCTGGTGGCAGGCCTTCCGACAGGCCGGCCACGACGTGCCGATGGCGAGCATCCACCGCTCGGTCGGGATGGGCGGGGACAAAATCCTCGCCAAACTGCTGCCCGCTGACCGGGACACGGGCGAAGACAGCACCATCATGACCTCGCACGCCGCCGTGTTCTCCACCTTCTGGCCCGCGCTGCGCCCGCTCGAAGGCGCCCGCGAGCTGCTGGCGGGCTGCCACGACGGCGGTCTCGCCGTGGCACTGGCATCCTCCGCCCGGGAACGCGACCTTGACGTGCTGCGGGCCACGATCGGAGCCGACGCCTACATCGACGCCGCCACCAGCTCGGCAGACGCGAAGGAGAGCAAACCCGCCCCGGACATCCTCGTGGCCGCCCTCAACGCCGTGGGTGTGCCGGCAACGGACGCCGTCTACGTGGGCGACGCCGTATGGGACATCTACGCCGCCGGGAAGCTCGGCATCCCGGCCATCGGTCTGACCTGCGGTGGCACCAGCGAAGCGGAACTCCGGGACGCCGGCGCCGTCGAAATCTACCCGGGCCCCCGGGCGCTGCTGGACAACCTCCGGGACAGCGCGATCGGACAGCTCGCCGCCCGCGTCCGCCGGAGCTAGCGGGACCGCCGGCGGCTACAGTGTTTCCATGAATCCACTGGGGGATAGGGAATCCGGACCGCCGCGCCGCCCGCGGCCGGCACAGTTGGTTGTGCCGCTTGCGGCCGTGGCCCTGCTGGCTGTGGGGGCGGTCCTTCTGTCGATGCCGGTGCGGCAGGAGAGTTTCGGCTGGTTTGCCTACGCGCCGCTCTCCCAACAGACCTTCGCCGCCCAGGGCCTGCTGATCATGGATGCGGAGAAATGGGCGGGCGTTGTGTTGGCCGGTCTTGGCCTGGTGACGCTCGCGTTCTGGTCCGGCTACCGTGCCGGCCGGCGCCGCGACCGCCGCGGGGACGGCCAGGCCTCCGCGGGATGACATTTCGCGGCAATGTTGGCGCGCAACACTGCCGTGAACAGCGAACTCGGCATACGCTAGCCGGATGACACGTCATCACCTGCCCGGCCGGGTGGCCGTAGTTACCGGCGCTGGCTCGGGGATCGGCAGGGCCGTCGCCCGGCTCATGCTCGCTGACGGGTACCGGGTGGTGCTGGCCGGCCGGCGCGAGGCCCAGCTGCTGGAAACCGGGGCCGGACATGCCCAGGCACTCGCCGTCCCGTGCGATGTCACCGTGCCCGACGACGTCGAGCGGCTTTTCGCCGCCGCCCTCCAGCGCTGGGGACGCGTGGACGTGCTGTTCAACAACGCCGGAGTGTTTGGGCCTGCCGCCTCCGTGGACGAGATCAGCCTCGCGGACTGGGACGCCACCGTGGCCGTGAACCTGACCGGCGCCATGCTCTGCGCCGCTGCCGCCGTGCGGGCCATGAAGGCGCAGTCACCGCAGGGCGGCCGGATCATCAACAACGGCTCGATTGCCGCCCACTCGCCCCGGCCCCGGACGGTGGCCTACACAGTCACCAAGCACGCCATGACCGGGCTGACCAAGAGCATCGAACTGGACGGGCGCGGGTTTGGCATCACCTGCGGGCAGATCGACATCGGCAACACCGCCACGGAGCTGATGGACACGATCGGCGTCGACTCCGGGGCTGTCCAGGCCGACGGCAGCAGCCGCGTCGAGCCGACCTTCCCGGTCGACGACGCCGCGCGTGCGGTGCTGCTGATGGCCGGGATGCCGCCCTCCGCCAGCGTCGGATCCCTCGTGATCACCGCCGCCGGGATGCCGTTCATCGGGCGCGGGTAGCCGTAGTCGGGGGAGGCCGGCCCGTTAGAGCGGCAGCAGGCCGGAGAGGTCTGCGCGCAGCCCGGAGGCGGCCACCCGGCCGGCGTCGACGGCTTCTGCCCAGCGCAGCTGTCCGCTGACCATCGCAAGCCAGGTGGCGGCGTCGCACTCGATGACGTTCGGCGGAGTGCCGCGGGTATGCCGCGGGCCCTCCACACACTGCGTGACGCCGAACGGAGGGACCCGCACCTCCACCGAATTCCCCGGCGCCCGCGCGGTGACCTCCTCCAGGGTGTAGCGCACCGCCGTCGCCAGCATGCTGCGGGGGACGGCGACGCCGGCGTCCGGGCCGGTGCCTCCGGCGGACCCAGACGCCGGAGTGTTGGCGGCCTGCCACGCGGCGAGGGCCGCGCGGCCCTCATCGATGGCGATTCTGCGTCGGGCGACGGCCATGGCTAGTCGAGCAGGGCCGAGACGGCGTGGCCGAGACGGATCTTGCCCACCGGCCGGCCGCCGCCGAGCACAGGGGAGACCACCTTGTCCAGGACGCTGGCCACTTCCGGGACGTCGACGGCGCCGGCGGCGGCGAGCAGGGTCAGCCCGACGAGCGTGGTGGCCCGGATGTTGCCGTCGAGGATCTTGATGGCGACGGAGGCGCCCGCGGGCGTGGCCATCACCAGCACGCCCTCGGCGCCGATCTTGGCGAGGATGCCGAGGTCGTCCATGACGATCGTGTTGCACTCGCCCTTGCCCTGCACCGCCCACGGGTAGTCCAGCATCGACGTGGCGATCGTGGCGGCGCGGGCATTGGAGTTCTTGTCCCCGGGGGCCTTGGCCAGCTTGGAGAAGGCCCGGGCCAGTCCGGTCAGGGACACGGCTGCGACGGGGGCGCCGCAGCCGTCGATGCCGAGGTGGGCGATGCTTTCGCCGCAGTATTCCTCGATCACGGAGCGGATGCGCTGCTGCAGCGGGTGGTTGGGCTCGAGGTAGCTGCGTGTGTCCCAGCCGTTCTCGGTGCAGGCCCAGAGGAACGCGGCGTGCTTTCCGGAGCAGTTGAAAGCCAGCTTGGACTTGCCCCGCTCGGAGCGGACCAGCCAGTTCCGGGCGGTCTCATCCTCGGGCCAGGCGGCCGGGCACTGGAGCTGCTCTTCCTTGACGCCTGCGGCCTTGAGCATGCCCTCGACGACGTCCATGTGGTCCAGCGAGCCGACGTGGCTGCCGCAGGCGATCGCTGCCTGCGCGCCGCGCAGGGGAACACCGGCCTGCATGGAAGCGAGGGCCTGCAGCGGCTTGAGCGTGGACCGGGCGTAGACCGGGGTGGTGATGTCGCCCAGTTCGGTGACGACGGTGCCGTCCCCGGCGATGAGGACGGCGGAGCCGATGTGGCGGGACTCCACAAAGCCGCTGCGTTCAACGACGGCCAGTTCGACGGCGGACTCGACGGTGAAGGTGGCATGCGAATTCAAGGGCATGCCGTAAGTCTATGGTGCCCGGGCGGGGATACCCGGTTATTCCACGGTCACCATCAGTGACTGCCAGCCCGACGCGCCGTCGGGCACCGGATCGGCCCGCTTGTCCGTCTGGACCTCGCCGGTGCCGTCGGTGGCGCGGGCCTTGATGTAGTGCGGGCCCGGGGTCGCTTCCCAGTCGAAGGACCACTGCCGCCAAGTGACGAGGGAAGCCTCCGTGGAGAGGGTGGCCTCGGTCCAGGGCCCGTTGTCGATCTGCACCTCAACCTTGGTGATACCGCGCGTCTGGGCCCAGGCGGTGCCGCCGATCGCGACGCGTCCGGCCGGAACCTTGGCGAAGGACTTCGGGACTTCCACCCGGGCCATGGTCTTGATGGGGCCGCGCTCGGACCAGCCGCGCTGCGTCCAGTACGCCTTGCTGTCCGCGAAACGGGTGACTTCCAGGTCCACCACCCATTTGGTGGCGGAGACGAAGCCGTACAGGCCGGGGACGACCATGCGCACGGGGTAGCCGTGTTCCAGGGGCAGTGCTTCACCGTTCATGCCGATCGCCAGCATGGCGTCGCGGTCGTCCTGCAGGACCTCCAGCGGGGTTGAGGCGCTGAAGCCGTCGATCGAGGTGGAGAGCACCATGTCCGCGCCGTCCTTGGGACCGGCCATCTTGAGCACCTCACGGATGGGCATGCCCAGCCATTTGGCGTTGCCGGCCAGGTTTCCGCCCACCGGGTTGGAGACGCAGGTCAGGGAGACGTGGGATTCGATCAGGTCCGCGTCGAGCAGGTCCTGGAAGCTGAGACGGATTTCCCGGTCCACCAGGCCGTGGACGCGCAGTTCCCAGTCCTGGACGTTGATCTCGGGCACGCTCAGCGCCGTATCGATGCGGTAGAAGTCGTTGTTGGGCGTCAGCCACGGCGTGACCCCGGGTGCCTTGGACTGCACGCCGGCGGGGACGGCAGGGGCCGGCTTCGCCGGGGCGGGGAGCTGAAGGGATTCGCGGGCCTGGGCCACGTTGCTGCGGGCCGCGCTGAGAAGCCGGCCGCCGGTCGCGGCTATGGCGGAGGCCGCGGCGGTGACCCCGGTTGCGGCGAAGAAGGCGCGCCGGCTGGTGGCGGGACGTTCGGAATCCTTGGCGGCGAGGTCGGAGGCCATGTCCGGCCACTGCTGCATCCGCCACAGCCGCGTGACCAGGATGCGGAGCACGATCAGGCCGGCCACGGTCCCGATCAGCGAGGGAATCGCGTCCAGGGGCTTCACTCCCGCCCGGGTCACGACGCTGGCGACGATCACCGCGCCCATGAGCAGCACACCGGCGACGCCGAGGGCCCACTTGCGGTACGCCACGATGCCGAGGATGCAGGCGAGGATCAGGATGGAAACCGCCATGCCGACGAACAGGGCGAGCTTGTCATTGGTGCCGAAGGTGGCGATCGCGAAATCCTTCATCCACGACGGTGTGAAGTCGATGAAGGTCGAGCCGAGGGCGAGCACCGGTGTTGCCCGCGCCGTGAAGAACGCACCGATCAGTTCCGCCACGGACAGGACGACGGCGGCCGCGGCCACCCCCGCCAGCGCGGCCAGGGCGGTGGGTCCGGACAGCTGTTTCGCGGGTGTCCGTTTGCCGGGCCCGGTCCGCACGGGCTTCTCTGTGCTGAGTCTGTCCGCGCGGGGCGTCTGCGTGCTGGGCTTGTCCATACATGGTCTTCGGAGCCGGGCGGCCCGCGGATTGCCCGCCGCGCGGGGGACATGCCCTCCCCTGAGTTGCAGGGATGAGCATGTTGGCATTATGTCCAGTGGGCGCTGCCGGGGCTGGGCATGTCTCGTGGGTGCGGGAGGCGGGTTTGCGGGGCATGCCCTCCTGTGGGCTGCAGGGATGAGCATGTTGGCATTATGTCCAGTGGGCGCTGCCGGGGCTGGGCATGTCCTGAGGGTGCGGGAGGCGGGCATGTCCGGCGGTGGTCACAGCTTAGGAGCCTGCCCGGTCCACAAAGTACTCTTGGGAACTGTGAAGGTACTTGTCATCGGCCCCGGCGGCCGCGAACACGCCATTGTCCGATCCTTGCTTGCCGACCCGAACGTGTCCGAGGTCCACGCGGCCCCGGGCAACGCCGGCATCAGCAAACTGGTCCCCACACACGCCATCGAAGCGAATGATCCCGACGCCGTCGCTGCCCTGGCCACCAAGCTCACCGTTGACCTCGTCGTCGTTGGCCCCGAGGCACCCCTTGCCGCCGGAGTGTCGGACGCCGTCCGCGCCGCGGGCATCCCCGTCTTCGGCCCCAGCATGGCCGCGGCCCAGCTCGAAGCCTCCAAGGCCTTCGCCAAGGAGGTCATGGCCGAGGCCGGAGTCCCCACGGCGATGGCCCGGGTGGCGTCCAACGCCGAGGAAGCCGCCGACGCGCTCGACACCTTCGGCGCCCCTTACGTGGTCAAGGACGACGGACTCGCCGCGGGCAAGGGCGTTGTTGTCACCAACAACCGGGACGAGGCCCTCGCGCACGCGCAGAGCTGCTTCGATGCCGGCGGCACGGTGGTGATCGAGGAATTCCTCGACGGCCCCGAGGTCTCCGTCTTCGTTCTCTGCGACGGCCGCAACACCGTGGCGCTCTCCCCGGCGCAGGACTTCAAACGGATCTTCGACAACGACGAAGGCCCCAACACCGGCGGCATGGGCGCCTACACCCCGCTGGAATGGGCCCCGGAAGGCCTGGTCCAGGAAGTCCTCGACCGTGTCGCCCAGCCCACGGTCAACCAGATGGCGCACCGCGGCACCCCGTTCGTCGGCGTGCTCTTCGTCGGACTGGCCCTGACCTCCCGCGGCACCCGCGTGATCGAATTCAACGTCCGCTTCGGCGACCCGGAAACCCAGGCCGTCCTCGCCCGCCTCAAGACCCCGCTCGGGGGGCTGCTGATGGCGGCCGCCAAGGGCGAACTGGACAAGGTCCAGCCGCTGCGCTGGTCGAAGGAAACGGCCATCGCCGTCGTCGTCGCCGCCGAAAACTACCCGGACGCCCCGCGGACCGGGGACCGCATCCGCGGGCTCAAGAAAGTCGAGTCGATCGAGGGCGTCCACGTGATCCACGCCGGCACCAGGCTCGACGACGAAGGCAAGGTCGTGTCCGCCGGCGGACGGGTCCTCGCCGTGGTGGCCCTCGGAACGGACCTGGTGGAGGCCCGGGAACGGGCGTACGACGGCGTCGAACTGGTCCAGCTGGAGGGCAGCCAGTTCCGCACCGACATCGGCGGCAAAGCGGCCCGCGGCGAGATCAAAGTCCAGACCCCCGGTACCACCGCTGCCACGAAAGCGAAGGCCTGAGCATGACCACCTCCGAACCCGCCGTGCCGGACGCCACCGACCCCGCCTCGCCGGCCCCGAGGGGCGGCCTGGACACCGCCACCCCCGACCTGCCCGGCTGGACGCACATCTACTCCGGCAAGGTCCGCGACCTCTACGTTCCCGCGGACGGGTCCATCACGGAGCGCATCGGCCAGGAGTGTGTCCTGGTCGTGGCCAGCGACCGCATCAGCGCCTACGACCACGTCCTCGCCAGTGAGATCCCGGACAAGGGCCGCATCCTGACCCAGCTGAGCCTGTGGTGGTTCGAGCAGCTCGGTGTGGCGCACCACGTGCTTGCGTCCACGGTCGAGGCCGGTGTGCCCGCCGCCGTGGAAGGGCGCGCGATGATCTGCAAGAAGCTGGACATGTTCCCGGTCGAGTGCATCGCCCGTGGCTACCTCACCGGCTCGGGGCTCGAGGAGTACCGGCAGTCCCGCACCGTGTGCAGCCTCCCCCTGCCCGACGGACTGGTGGACGGGTCACGGCTCGACGACGCCATCTTCACCCCCTCCGCGAAAGCCGAAGTGGGCGAGCACGACGAGAACATCACCTACGCCGCCGTCGTCGAAACGGTGGGCGAGGACGTCGCCGCGCGGCTGCGCGAACTCACGCTGGAGATCTACACCAAGGCCGAGGCGATCGCCCGCGGCCGCGGCATCATCCTCGCCGACACCAAGGTGGAATTCGGCTTCGACGCCGCCACCGGGGTCATCACGCTCGGCGATGAGGTGCTCACCCCGGATTCCTCACGGTTCTGGGACGCCGCCACGTACGAGCCGGGCAAGGCCCAGCCGTCCTATGACAAGCAGTACGTCCGCGACTGGCTGACCTCCGCCAAATCCGGCTGGGACCGTTCCTCGGACGTGCCCCCGCCGGCGTTGCCGGCCGACGTCGTCGCCCGCACACGCAGCCGCTACGTCGAGGCCTACGAAAAGCTCACCGGCCGGACGTTCGCCTAGGACCCGGGGCGGCTAGGTACCGGCCGCCGCCTGCGCGCGGCGCTGGGCCAGCCGGATTTCCAGGACGGCGTCCATCGCCTGCTGGACCCGGTCCGAGGCGCCGGCTGCACTGAATTCCTTCTGGGCTTCCTCGAGGTAGACGAGGGCCTCGTCGGATTCGCCGGCGGCCTTGAGTGCCTTGCCGAGCAGCAGGGCCACCTCGCCGGCGACGTGCTTGGCCAATGCGTCCTTCTCGGCGTGGATCTCCCGCAATTTCTGGACGGCCGCCACAATATCGCCGGTCAGGTAGAGCCAGCGGGCTCGGATGAACGCGACCTCCAGCTGGTCCGTCTTGTTGCCGCCTACGATCGAGAGCGCCAGCTCGGCGCGTTCGATCGACGTCAGCGTTTCGGGCTCGACGATCCCGGAGGACAGGCGCACGGCGGCGGAGGCCTTGTTGAACCGCGCCCAGAGGTCGATGTCGTTGGCGGGGGAGAGCAGCTGTGCCGCCCGCTCGTGGTACTTGATGCCCTCGGTGTAGTCATGGCGCATGAAGGCCACGTTGCCGATCACCCAGGCGACTTCGCCGGCGAGCTGGGTCATGGAATGGTCGTCCATTTGCTCGTTCATGGCCTGGCAGTATTCCCAGGCCTCATCCAGCCGGCCGCTTTCGGCCAGGGCCCCGATGAGGGCCCGCAGCGCGCCGATGATCAGGGTGGAGCCCTTAGGCAGTTCGGCGCAGAGCCGCACCGCTTCCTGCGCGTGTTCGACGGCGACTGCCAGTTGGCCCTGGCCGTGGCACACGGCCGCGAGCATCTGCCGTGCCCGAACGCCCAGGCCCGCCGACTCGGCGGCCATCGGATGGTCCAGCAGCCGCTGGACAAGGTCTTGGCATTCCTTGAGCTGGCCCTGCTTCATGAGGCACTCGGCCTGCATGTAGCTCATGTTCCACCAGGCGCTGGTGTTCCGGGCGTCGAGGGCGATCTGGGCTGCCGCAGCGGCGTGGGTCTCCGCCAGCGGGTAGTCCCGCAGGTCCCACGCCTGGCGTGCATAGAGGCCCGCCAGGACGTATTCGGCGTCGCCGACCGACACCGGCTGGCTCCAGGCTTCCAGCGCTTTGGGGGCGAGTTCGAGCCGACGGGCGAGCTCCTCGATCACATCCGCGGTAGGTTCGCGCCGCCCGGTCTCCAGCAGGGAGATGTAGCTGGGCGAGTACAGATCGCGGCCCAGTTCCGCCTGCGTCAGGCCTCGCTCGAGCCGTTCCGCTCGGAGTTTCTCCCCGAATCCGTTCCCCACGGGTTCCTCCTAATTCCGGACAGTCTTTGTACTAAATGCTTGACAGTCTCTGTGCAAGCCATTTTACAATGTATGTCAACAAGGGCTCGTGCTGGCTTTGTAATGTGTCCGACTCGCGTTTCCGACTCGTATTGAGGAACCCACATGATCAAGAAGATTGCAGCTTCCGTTGCCTTGGCGGGGGCGCTGGCTCTCTCCGCAGCGGCTCCGGCAGTCCTGTCGATAAGTGCTATCGGCAACTGGCCGGATCCGATGGGCATCACCCTGTCGATCGGCAACTGGCCCGATCCCATGAGCTCCAACCGGGGAAGCCTCTCGGCTATTGGCAACTGGCCGGACCCGATGACCTTCGCCACCAACATCGGCAACTGGCCGGATCCGATGTAAGCAGTCGCTCCTTGATGGCTCCGGGACACCTGCGCAGGTGTCCCGGAGCTCTTTTTGCCCTGGCACCCTCATCGGCTGCTCCATAACGGCCCTTCTGAGGGGTCAAAACGGCAGTTGTGGAGCAGGCGATGGGGGTTTCGACGGCGGCGCCGGGCAGCCGCCGCCCGGCGGGCACACAGCGCGCACACAAAGAAGAGGGCCTTCCAGCTGGAAGGCCCTCTTCTTGATTGGTCGGGATGACAGGATTTGAACCTGCGACCTCGTCGTCCCGAACGACGCGCGCTACCAAGCTGCGCCACATCCCGATCCGTTACTTCAAAAGCAACTTCACAAGAGTATCCGATGGGGGCCCCGGATGCGAAATCGTGCCGCCCGGACGGTTCAGACCAGCGAATCCTTCCAGGCCCCGTGCAGCTGCGCGAAGCGGCCGCCGCCGCCGATCAGCTCCGCCGGGGTGCCGTCCTCGACCACCCGCCCGTCGTGCACGACGAGGACCCGGTCGGCCGTCTCCACCGTCGACAGGCGGTGCGCGATGATGAGGGCGGTCCGGCCGGTGCCGGCGCCGATCCCCTGCAGCAGCCCCGCGAGGCCGGCCTGCACGAGCCGCTCGGACGGGATGTCCAGCGAGGACGTGGCCTCGTCGAGGATCAGGACGGCGGGCCGGGCCAGGAAAGCCCGGGCGAAGCTGATCAGTTGGCGCTGCCCGGCCGAAACCCGGCCGCCGCGCTTGTTGACGTCCGTGTCGTAGCCTTCCGGGAGCTCCTGGATGAACTCGTGGGCGCCCACCGCCCTGGCGGCAGCCTCGATCTCCTCACGGGAGGCGCCGGGCCGGCCCAGGGCGATGTTGTCCGCCACGGATCCGCTGAACAGGAAGGCCTCCTGGGTGACCATCACGACATTCCGCCGCAGATCCGCCGTCGCAAGCTCCCGCAGGTCCACGCCGTCGAGCGTGAGGGAACCTGCCGAGACGTCGTAGAAGCGGGCGATCAGCTTGGCGAAAGTGGATTTGCCGGCGCCGGTCTGGCCGACCAGCGCCACGGTCTGGCCGGCGGGGATGTGCAGGTCCATGGTGGGGATGATGACCGGGCCGTCGCCGTAGCGGAATTCGACGCCTTTGAAGTCGATGGTTCCCTTGGCGTCGTGCAGTGCCACCGGGTTCCTGGGCGGCCGGACGGTGGGGACTTCCTCGAGGAGGCCGGAGACTTTCTCCAGCGCCGCCTGGGCGCTCTGGAAGGAGTTGTAGAACATGGCCATCTGGTCCACCGGCTGGAAGAAGCGTTTGGTGGACAGGATCAGGGCCAGCAGCACACCGACGGCGAGGTCGCCGCTGAGCACCCGGAAGCCGCCGAACAGCAGGACGACGGCGACGCAGACATTGCCGATCAGCACCAGGCCGGGCTGGAGGATGCCGTTTAGGTTGATGGAGCGGACCGTGACTTTGCGGTAGTCCTCGGAGAGCCCGGCGTACTGTGCGGCGTTTTCGCGTTCCTTCCGGAAGGCCTTAACCGCGCGGATGCCGGTCATGGTTTCGACGAAGTGCACGATGAGCCGGGCCGAGACGACGCGGGATTCGCGGAACGCGATCTCGGAGTGCTTCTGGTACCAGCGGGCCAGGAAGTACATCGGCACGCCGGCGGCCAGGACCAGGAGCCCGCTGCGCCAGTCGAGGGCGAACACGGTCACGGCGGTGAAGACCATAAACAGCATCCCCGACGCCAGCGAGCTGATCCCGGAGTCCAGAAGTTCGCGCAGGGCCTCCAGGTCCGAGGTCTGCCGGGCAATGATCCGGCCAGAGGTGTACTTTTCGTGGAATTCCAGGCTGAGCCGCTGGGTGTGCCGGAAGACCCGGACGCGCAGGTCCAGCAGCATCGCCTGGCTGAGTCTTGCCGTCGAGGTCACGTACAGGGCCGTGAGGCACGCCGTCGCGACGGCGGCGGCGAGGTAGGCAGCCCCGGTGAGCAGCAGCGGGAGGTTGTCGCCGGCGCGCAGGGCCGGCAGGGCCCGGTCGATGCCGAACGCTATCAGCGCAGGCCCGGCAACCCGCGCCGCCTGGGACAGCACGACGGCGGCAATTGTCAGCCAGAACCGCCGGCGGACCGGGCGGATGAGCGAGCCCAGCAGGGCAAGGGAGCGGCGCCGGACGGTCTTGCTCTCGCTCTTGGACAGGTGCGCGTTGTCCTCGTTCGCGGTGCCGAAGGTGGCGCTGCTCATCGGGAAACCTCCTCGGCGTTGAGCCCTGACAGATCGGAGTCCAGCAGATCGGAGTCCAGGTCCCGCGGTTCCGGGTCGAGGCTGGCGATCACGTAGCGGTAGTGGCGGTTCTCGGCGAGCAGTTCGGTGTGGGTTCCGACGGCGGTGATCCGGCCGTCCTCCAGCAGCGCCACCCGGTCCGCCAGCGCCACGGTGGACGGCCGGTGGGCCACGATCAGCGTCGTGGTGTCGGAGAGCACCTCCCGCAGCCGGGTCTCGACGAGTTCCTCGGTGTGGACGTCCAGGGCGGAGAGCGGATCGTCCAGGACCAGGACCCTGGGCCGGGCGGCGATGGCGCGGGCCAGGGCGATGCGCTGGCGCTGGCCGCCGGAAAGGCTGAGCCCCTCCTCGCCGATCAGGGTGTCCAGGCCGTTCGGGAGCGAGTAGGCAAAGTGGGCCTGGGCGACGTCGAGCGCCTCCTCCAGGGCCTCCTCGCGGCGCTCGGCCGGGAGTCCGGCGGGGGCGCCGAGCATCACGTTGTCGCGGACCGAACTGGAGAACAGGGTGGTGTCCTCAAACGCGACGGCGACAACCGTGCGGAGCTCCTCGACGCTGAACTCCCGCAGGTCCACCCCGTCGATCGTGATGGAACCGTCGGTGACCTCGTAGAGCCGGGGAACCAGCTGGAGCAGGGCGCTCTTTCCGCTGCCCGTGATGCCCACCAGGGCCATGGTTTCGCCCGGCCTGATGTCCAGGTTGATGTCTTTGAGGATCCGTTTGTCCGGGGCGTCCTCATACGCGAAGGTCGCTGCGTTGAAGCTGAGGGCGCCCTTCAGCTCGGCGGGGCGGCGGGCCTGTCCGGGGCTGGTGATGGTGTTCACCGAGTCCATCACCTCGAAGTGCCGGTCCACGGCAGTCTTGGCGGTGAGGGCCATCGCCAGCAGCATGCCGCAGAACTCCACCGGCGTGGCGATGACGGCGGCGGTGGCGAAGAACGCCACGAGGGCGCCGATGCTCAGCTCACCGGTGGAGGCCAACATGACGCCGACGACGAGACCGGCGCCGAGAGCCAGCTCGGGCAGGAGGGTAACGACCAGGCTGAAGGTGGCGAGGTGCTTGGCCTTGGCAATCTCCGTCTGGCGGAGCTCCTCGGCCTGCTCGTTGAAGTGTTCCAGCGCCTCGCGGCTGCGGCCGAACGCCTTGAGCACGCGGATTCCGTGGACCGATTCCTCGACCGTGGTGGCGAGGTCGCCGGCCTGGTCCTGGCTCCGGCGCGCCACCTTGCTGAAGCGGGTGCGGAACCGGAAGCCATAAATCATGATCGGCACCGCCGCGGCCAGGAAAATCAGCGCCAGCTGCCAGCTCATCGTGAACATCACGACGACGCCGATCACCACGGTCAGGGTGGTCACCACGAGCATGATCGCGCCGAAGGCCATCCAGCGGCGCAGGAAGTTCAGGTCCGTCATGGCGCGGGAGAGCAGCTGCCCGGAGCCCCAACGGTCATGGAAGGAGACCGTCAGGTCCTGCAGATGGCCGTAAAGGGACACCCGCATCCGGGTCTCGACCGTGGTGGCGGGATTGATCACGAACTGCCGGCGCAGCGCCACGAGGCCGGCTTCGGCAATGCCGAGGCCGAGGATGATGAGGGAGGCGATCCAGACCGCGTCCGCGCTGCCGCCGGGCTGGAGGGACTGGTTGATCAGCACCCGCAGCACCTGGGGGGTGGTCAGGGCCACCACGCTCGCGAGCAAGGCGCACAGCAGCCCCATGACCAGCCGCGGAATGATCGGCCTGACGTGGGGATAAAGACGGCTGATGGAGGAGAAAAATGAGGTCTGCTTGGCCATGCCTGCTTCTTAAAACGCGACTGCGAATAACTAACGCAACTGGATGTAGTTTCCTGTAGCAACTACCCTAGGCCATCGGGTGACCGGGTTCACAGGTATCTCGACAGCATCAGCATCTCGCCCAGTAATTACATTCCGCAATGGCCGCCGGGTGTGCCGCTGCACCGCGGGACATGTCCAGTCCTGGGTGCGAGGAGTGGGCATAAGTCCACTACGCCCAACCGTGGAGCACAGGGGAGGGCATGTCCCCCGGGGTAGGGGAGCGTGCGCGTTCAGGAACGCGGAGTGAGCGTGAGCAGCACGGCCTCGGGCTTGCAGGCGATCCGGACCGGGGCGAAGCGCGAGGTGCCGATGCCGCCGGAGACGTTTACCGGCGTCGTGCGTCCCTTGCTTTCCCAGTCGTGCAATCCCTTGGCGCGCCAGGTCGGGAGGTCGCAGTTGGCGACGAGGGCCCCGAAGCCGGGGACGCAGATCTGGCCGCCATGGGTGTGGCCGGCCAGCAGGAGGTCGGCGCCGTCCTCGGTGAAGTGGTCCAGGACGCGCTGGTACGGGGCGTGGATGACGGCGATTCGGAGGTGCGGTCTGGCATCCTGCCGCCTGGTTCCGCGGGGCCAGCCGGCGTACTGCTCGAGTCCCAGGTGCGGGTCGTCGACGCCGGAGAAGTCCAAGCGCAGGCCCCTGATCACGAGCGACTGGCAGCGGTTGGTCAGGTCCACCCAGCCGCCCATGCCAAAGCCGGCACGCAGCCGCGGCCAGTCCAGCGGGGCAGGGTCCTTGGGCTTGACGGACGGGCCCAGGAAGTACGAGGCGGGGTTCTTCAGCCGCGGGGCGAAGTAGTCGTTGGAGCCGGGAACGAAGACGCCGGGGAACTTCATCAGCGGACGCAGCGACTCCAGCACGGGTTCCACTGCCTTGGCGTGGCTGAGGTTGTCGCCCGTGTTCACCACCAGGTCCGGTTCCAGTTCCGCCAGCGAGGACAGCCAGGCGGCCTTGCGGTGCTGGCCGGGCACGAAGTGGATGTCGCTGAGGTGCAGCACCCGGATCGGGCCGAAACCGGGAGGAAGGATCGGCAGGGTCTCTTTGCGCAGGACGAACTGGTTCTTCTCCCACAGCCCGTACCCGGTGGCGGCGGCACCCGCCATGGCGCCGGCGCCGGCGGTTACGGCAAAGCCGCGCCCGATGCTTCGGACGCGGCTTGCCAGGGTGTTGGTGGCGGCCATCGCTTAGGGACTCTTGCCGGGCGTGGTGTCCGACGGCGCCGGGCTCGCCTCGGGCGCCGGGCTGGACGGGGCCGGCGTCGCCTGCGTCGACGGCTTGGGGGCCGGCACCGGGGCCGGCACCGGGGCCGGGCCGGTCACCAGGTTCGACGGCGGTGCCGTGAACGGGTTGGTGCCGTAGGCCGGTGCCACCTGGGACATGAAGTTCGAGAACTGCGGGCCCGCGATCATGTAGCCGTCGATGGCCTTGTAGAACTTGCCGTTCAAGGTCAGGTTGCGTCCGGGCCGGTCCTGGCCGCCCAGGGCGTCGCCGAACCAGGACGCCGTCGCCAGGCCGCTGGTGAAGCCGACCACCCAGGTGGAGTTGTTGGGGTCGTTGGTGCCGGTCTTGGCGGCGACCGGGAAGCTGGTCTTCGTGGAGATCCGCGGCTGGATCAGCGAGCCGGAGCCGCGGTTGAGGACTTCCTGCAGCGCGAAGGTCACGCCGCGGGCAACTTCCGGCTTGATCGCGTCGCGGCAGCTGGTGGCCTGGGCCGGCAGCTGGGCGCCGGCCGCGTCCGTCACCGATTCAATGGCGATCGGCTCGCAGTACTTGCCGTCGTTCGCGAAGGTGGCGAACGCGCTGGCCATGGTCAGCGGCGAGGTCTGGGTGGCACCGATCAGGTTGGACAGCCGCGTCATGGGAACGGGCTCGTTGGTCTGGCCCGCATGGATTCCCACGGCGTCGACGATCTTCTGGATGCCGCAGAGGTCCACCTGGGCCGCCGTGGCGAACGTCATGGTGTTGATCGAGTTCGCCAGGCCGTCAACGACGGTCATGTTCTTGTAGTAGCCCTCTTCGGCGTTCTGCAGGTCCTCGGCGGCGCCGAGGCCCTTCTCCGCCGTGTTGTAGGCGCCGTCCACGGGGGTGGGGCAGGTGTTCTTCCACCTGTAGTTCAGCGGGTACCTGCGCACGGAACCGTTGAGGACCGTGTTCATGGACTTGCCCTCGTTGAGCCACTCGGCGAAGGTGAACGGCTTCATCGTGGAGCCGGGCTGGAAACCGCCCAGGCCGCCGAGGTCGTTGCCCTTGGCGTCCTTCATGTCAACGTTGAAGTTGATGACGTTGTTGAACTTTCCCTCGGCTTCCAGGAACTGGGTGTTCTGCGCCATCGAGATGATCTTGCCCGAGCCCGGCTGCACGGACACCAGCGAGGCGCCCCACTTGTCCGGGTTCGCCCCGGCGGAGCCGTCCACCTGGGCCTGGGCCACTGCCTGGGCGTTGGGGTCCAGCGTGGTCTTGATGGTCAGGCCGCCGCGGAACACCTTCCGCACCCGGGCGTCGGCGTCAGCGCCGTAGGCCGGGTTATTGAGCAGCAGGTGCAGCACATAGTCGCAGAAGTAAGGTGCCGAGGCCGAGTACGCGCAGCCCTGGCGTGCCGGCGTGACTTTCGTTTCCACCGGGGTGGCCACGGCGGCGTCGTAATCTGCCTTCTGGATCTTTTTCTGCGTCAGCATGGACTGGAGCACCAGGTCGCGGCGGACCTTGGCGTTCTCCGGGTTGGTGATCGGATCGTAGAAGGACGGGCTGTTGACCAGGCCGGCGAGGAGCGCCGCCTGCGGCAGGGTAAGGTCCTTGGCGGTGGTGCTGAAGAAGAACTTGGAGGCGGCCTCGATGCCGTAGGCGTCACGGTTGAAGAACACGATGTTGAGGTAGCCCTCGAGGATTTCTTCCTTCGTGAACTTCTTCTCCAGGGCGATCGCGAGCTTCATTTCCCGGAGTTTGTCGCCGACGCCCTTGTTCACGCCGTTCAGGAGGACCTGGTCGCCCTTGCCCTCGGCCTCGAGGGAGGAGTTGATGACGTTGTTGACGTACTGCTGGGTGATGGTGGACGCGCCCTGCTTGTTGCCGCGGGCGGTGCTGACCAGCGCGCGCATGATGCCGGTGGTGTCCACGCCGCCGTGCTCGTAGAAGCGGCTGTCCTCGATGGCGATGACCGCGTCCTTGATGTACGGCGACATCTTGTCAAGGGAAACTTTGGTGCGGTTTTCCGCGTAAAGGCTGGCGATCACACTGCCGTCTGAGGCCAGGATCGTCGTCGACTGGCTGGGCGGGTCCACTTTCAGTTCGGCCGGCAGGGTCTCGAAGAACTTGATCGAGCCGCTGGCCGAGCTGCCGGTAACGGCGGCCGCGGGGACCAGTAGTCCCGCCACCAGGACGCCGCAAATGGCGCTCACGCCCAGGAAAAGAAGGATCTTTCCGAGGGTGGTGGCCGTGTCAAATAAAGGGTTCTTACCAGTCGCCATGTTTTCCACTTTACCGGCAAGTACTAGGCTTTAGATCATGACCAAATGGGAGTACGCCACGATTCCGCTCATCATCCACGCCACAAAGCAGATTTTGGACCAGTGGGGTGACGACGGCTGGGAGCTTGTCCAGGTTGTCCCGGGCCCCGAAGGAAACGGCCTGGTTGCCTACCTGAAGCGGGAGAAGCAGTAGCCATGAGCAGTCCCGCATCTGCCGCTCCGGGCACGTCCGGTGTCGCCGGAACCCCGGCCCACAGCACCGCCGGATCGGGCGCGTCGTCCGCCGTCGAGCAGCGACTTGCCGAGCTCGGCCTGACCCTGCCGGAGGTGGCCGCCCCGGTGGCCGCCTATGTCCCCGCCGTGATTTCCGGCAACCACGTCTACACCTCGGGCCAGCTGCCGTTCATTAACGGCAAGCTGGAGGCGACCGGCAAGGTGTCCTCCGGCACCGAGGGCGCCACGGACGAGGCCACGGTCTCGCCCGAAGCGGCCAAACAGTACGCCGCCGTGTGCGCCGTCAACGCCCTGGCCGCCGTCAAGAGCGTCATCGGGGACCTTGACCGCATCACCCGGATCGTCAAGGTCGTCGGGTTCGTCGCCTCCGACCCGTCCTTCACCGGCCAGCCCGGTGTTATCAATGGCGCGTCCGAACTCCTCGGCAAGGTCCTCGGCGACGCCGGCCAGCACGCAAGGTCCGCCGTCGGCGTGGCTGTACTCCCGCTCGACTCCCCGGTAGAAGTCGAACTGATCGCCGAATTCGCGTAGAGGTCAGTTCCTGTGCCTCAGTTAGCCCGTCGACTGTTTGCCCTCCCCCCGGATCTTGAGGGGGCGGCCCGCAGCTGGCTTGAACACGGCGAACGGACCCCCCGCGCGGCCCGGTTCGCGTCCTCGGTGGTGCTGCTCCGTGATTCGCCCACCGGGCTGGAGACCTGGCTGGGATACCGGCCCGGCTCGTCCCCGCTGGGTGTTCTCGCCTTCCCGGGCGGGTCGCTGGAGGCGTCCGACGACGACGCCGTCGGCTGGCTGGGCCCCTCGCCGCAGCATTGGGCCGAGCAGATGGGTACCGCCGACGTCGGACTGGCGCGCCGCCATGTGGTCGGTGCCGTCCGCGAACTGTTCGAGGAAACCGGCATTCTCCTGGCCGGACCGGACCTGTCCACCACGGTCGAGGCGACGTCCACGGCCGAGTGGATGCGGGCCCGGGTGGCGGTGGCGGAGCAGGAGAAGTCCTTCACCGAGGTGCTCGCCAAGCGCGGGCTTTCAGTGCGGTCGGACCTGCTGAAGCCGCTGGTCAACTGGCTCAGCCCGGACTTCGCGCATCGCCGGTTCAACACCCGCTATTTCGCGGCCACTGTCCCGATGAACCAGCAGCCCTCGTTGCTGGCCAGCAAGGGTGTGTGGGGCCGGTGGGTCTGTGTCCGCAAGGTCGTCGACGGCCGGAACACCTCCACGCTGGGCGATGAGGTCGGCCAGGAGAACACGGTCGGACGCACGCTCGGCCAGCTCCTGGTGCCCGGCTCGGAGATCATGCTCGAGAAGATGGCTTCCGCGAACGGCTGCATCGCGTACCTGAGTTACAAGCGCAAGGCCCACGTCTACCAGCCGAAGCTGGTCGAGGAAGACGGACAGCTCATGCTCGAGGTCGAGGCGGCCAAGACCGTCGCCGGAGAACCCCAGCGAGAACGCTGACGGCCCGGTTCAGGGGTCCCGGACCATCCGCTACCCACCACCACTGGACATGCCCTCCGGTGGCCTGGGCTGTTGGACAGGATGGCATTGTGCTCACTCGTTGCGGCGAGGAATGGGCATGTCCCCTGGGCACCCGACAAGGATTGGAATGTTCCGCGGTCATGGCCCCCAAGATTGGGCATGCCCTCCGTTTTGCCAGCACGCCACTGGACATGTTCCTCGCCAGGCCGTGCCAGTGGACAGGATGGCATTATGTCCACTCGTCGCCGCCAGGAATGAGCATGTCCCGCGGGCCGGGAGGCAAAGAATGGGCATGTCCCGCGCCGGGGAGTCCTGCAGGCTTAACCACCGAAGGCCGGCTCCGTTTTCACGGGCCGGCCTTCGGTGTGCTGCCCAAAAAGGCTTAGCGGGAACGCTGGCGGAGGCGCTGCATGTCGAGGATGACGACGGCGCGGGCCTCCAGCCGCAGCCAGCCGCGCTGCACGAATTCCGCGAGGGCCTTGTTGACCGTTTCGCGGGAAGCACCGACCAGCTGGGCGAGTTCTTCCTGGGTGAGCTCGTGCGCCACCAGGACGCCGTCGGTCGCCGGACGGCCGAAGCGGTCCGCCAGGTCCAGCAGGGCCTTGGCCACGCGGCCCGGAACGTCGGAGAAGACGAGGTCGGACAGGGAATCGTTGGTGCGGCGCAGGCGGCGGGCCAGGGCCTGCAGCAGCTGCGCCGAGACCTCCGGGCGGGTGCGCAGCAGGGCGTTGAGGCTCTCATTCTTCAGCCCGGCCAGACGCGTTTCCGAGACAGCCGTGGCCGTGGCGGTGCGCGGGCTCGGATCGAACAGTGCCATTTCGCCGAAGAGCTCGCCCGGGCCCAGGATGGCGAGCAGTGACTCCCGGCCGTCCGGGGACGTGCGTCCGAGCTTGACCTTGCCGGAGACGATGAAATAGAGCTGGTCGCCCTGGTCACCTTCCCGGAATACCGAGGCTCCGCGTGAGAGGTCCACCTCGGTGAGTTCGTCCGTCAGCAGACGGAACGCCTCGTCGTCGAGCGTGGCGAAAAGGGGTGCGCGGCGCAATACCTCGATATCCATGAAATCTCCTGACTAACTGTGTCGGCTGGGGCGCTTCAGCCATTGTTTCAGAATTTTTGCGCTTCTGTGACGTACTTGGCACCCAGGCGCGCCAAACGTCATGCCAAAGGAAGCCGGGGGCACTGTCCCGGCCACCGCCCGCGCGCGGCAAACTGTCAGCCCGCGCCGGTAGAATTGGGGCTTACCTGCCTGTAAGGAGCATCGGTGTTCGGCTTGACCATCTTGGACCTCGTGTTGATTGTGACGCTGTTGTCCTACCTGTTCCACGGCCTGCGCAACGGCTTCCTCGTCACGGTCGGCGGCATCGCCGGGTTCGCCGCGGGTGCCGTGGCGGCGTTTGTGTCCGTCCCCATCGTCAGCGGCCTCGTGCCGGACAGCGGCTGGCGCCTCACGGCGATCATTGCCACCGCTGTGCTGCTGATGGTCCTGGGCCACGGTCTGGGGACCGCCATCGGTCGCAGGGTCCGCAGTGTCGTCCGGATCAGGCCGCTGCGGTCCGTGGACCGCCTGGCCGGAGGCGGCGTCAACGTTGTGGTCTCCGCCCTGGTCATGTCGATGCTCGCTTTCAGCATCGGAGCGCTCGGCGTTCCGTTTGTCTCCCAGCCGCTCGCCGAGTCCAGGGTGATCGGCTTCATCGACGGCGTGACCCCCGTCCCGGTGAAGACCTCCATGGCCCAGTTGCGGTCCGCCGTGATCGGCGGGGGCATTCCGACGCTGTTTGAGGGCATCGGACAAGGCCAGCCGGTGGCTGTCCCGGACACCAGCACCGACACGCCGGCGCTGAACAACGCCGCGGCTTCGGTCCTGAAGATCGCGGGAACTGCTTACCAGTGCGGACAGAACCAGACCGGAACCGGTTTTGTAGTTTCGCCCGGCCGGGTGGTCACGAACGCCCATGTGGTGGCCGGGGTGCCGGAACCTGTCGTGGAGATCCCGGGCGGCGGTGCCCTGCCCGGGCGGGTGGTGTACTTCGACGCCCAGCATGACCTCGCTGTGGTGGCCGTGGACGGCCTGCGCTCGGCACCGCTGCCGCTGAGCTCCGACCTGCCCCCCGGCAGCCCGGCCGCGTTTGCCGGCTACCCCCATGGCGGTCCGTTCCAGTCCAAACCGGCCACGGTGCAGGACATTACGACGGTGCTGGTCCCGGACATCTACGGCAACAACCCCGCACCGGAGGATGTCTACCGGCTCGCCGGGGACGTCCAGCCGGGCAACTCGGGTGGCCCGCTGCTGACCATGGACGGCCAGGTGGCTGGCGTGGTCTTCGCCAAGGCGACGGCGGAGTCTTCGCTCGGTTACGCCATCACCATGGCGGATCTGGGGCCGGTGGCCGCGCGGGCGCCGGGTCTGGGCAGCGCCGTTTCCCCGGGCCAGTGCATCCAGAAGTAGCTGCTAGAGCCACTCCAGGCTTTGGCCGTGCGGTCCGGCGATCGCCATCGGGTTCCCGTTGTGCAGCAGCAGGAACCGGCCGCGGAGACGGGACTCGTCCATTTCGGGGACCACGCTGGAGCCATCCGCCTGGATGATCACCGTGTGACCCTCGTTGGAGAGCCAATGGCAGCCGCGTTCGACGGCGAGCCGGGACATGGTGCCGCGGAACCGGTCCCTGGCGGCCGCATCGAGATAGGCCATGACAGCGCTGTGGAACACCACCAGCGTGGCGTCCGACGGCGCCTGCGCGGCGAGGACGAGGAGCTGGTCGTTGAGGTCCCCGGCCACGAGGAGGGGCGGGTCGGCCTGCGCGATGGCGATCGCCCGGCGCAGCCGCTCGCGCCGGAAATCCTGCTCTGGCCAGATCAGTGCCTCCAGCCATGCGACGTCGTCGGGGTCCCGGACGTCGAGGGGGTTGAGGTCGATCCCCGCACGCCACACCACCTGCGGGAGTGCTGCCGGCAGCGGGACAGGGCCGGAGACGGCGCAGCCCAGGACCGGGTAACTGCCGGGGGCGGCGCCGGCGGGGGCCAGCCGCGTGACCGCTGCGCCGGCGTCGTACTCATAGCCGTAGCGGTCCGGAAACAGGACGAGCCCGGCCGAGGCCCCGACCTCGATGAGTGCCAGTGGGCGCCCGCCGGCGGCGGCGATCTGCGCCAGGGACGGCAGCAGGGTGGCGCAGCGCCCGGCCTCGTTGGTCTGGGTGGCGCGGCTGAGCACGATCCGTGAAACGTCCTCCCAGCGGTGGTCCAGGAACGCCCGGAAGCCCGGGTACGGGCTGATCTGCGCGCCGAGGAACCGGGCTGCGGCGAGCATCAGCAGGGGCTGGCGCTTGTTGTGCGGCCACTCGTCGATCCGCTGGATCAGCTCCGGGTCCTCCGCGATGCCCGCCGACCACGCGGCGTAGCACTCGGAGTTGCCGGGCGCGTCAACCGTGCCGAAGTGCCGATACCACTCCGCAGTGGCCGACTCCCGTGCGCCCGACCCGGCAGGGCCGGACTCCGCAGTAGCGGACTCCGCTGGACCCGGTTCGCCGCTGGCGGGACCACGGGAGGGCATGCTCAGTCCCGGCCGGCCTGCAGACCGGCGAGGTACTCGACGGCGAACCGGTAGCCCAGGATCCCGGCGCCGGCAATCACGGCCTTGCTGATGTCCGAGAGGTAGGAATGGTGCCGGAACTCCTCACGGGCATGGACATTCGTGATGTGGACCTCGACGGCGGGCAGTTGCACCGCGGAGATGGCGTCCCGGATGGCCACTGAGGTGTGGGTGTAGGCGCCGGCGTTGATCACGATGCCGATGGCCGTGCCGCGGGCGGCGTGGATGGCGTCCACGAGGGCACCCTCATGGTTCGACTGGAAGCACTCGACAGCGAGGCCGTGCGCCGCGCCGGCGTCCTTGGCGAGTTGTTCGACGTCGGCCAGAGTGGCGGTGCCGTATTTTTCGGGTTCGCGGGTGCCGAGCAGGTTCAGGTTGGGCCCGTTGAGGACCAGGATGGTGCCGCGGCCGGCGCCGTCGGGGGTGGCTTCACTCATGTCTGCCAATGTATCGCGTTGTGTTGCGGGCCGCCGCACCCAACGGCGGAAAGGGCACCGGATGACAGCCCGGGAAGCCACCGGCCGGCGCTGCACCGGCCTCTGGCAAGTACCGGACGGCCTGCCTAGACTTTAAGGGACCATCGTGCGGACCTCCCGTACTGGTAAGCCCGCGCGGAAGCCCGATCTCGGAGCACATCATGCGCAACATCCATGCAGGAAAATCAATCCGCCGGGCCGCCGGGGGCCTCCTTGCCCTCGCGGCATTTTTCGTGCCGGCGCCCCTGGCCACCGCCTCCGGAACGCACCGGGACGACCGGTCCCCGGTGATCAGGCTGCCCGGCGCCACCGGTGCCGAAGGCATCGCCGCAGGCGAGGGCAGCACGTTCTTCGCCGGCGACCGGCTCAACGGCAACATCTTCCGGGGGGACATCACAACAGGCAGTGCAAGACTGTTCATCAAGGCGCCGGAAGGCCGGGCAGCCCTCGGCATGAAGGTCGACCGGGACCACGACCTACTTTTCGTGGCGGGCGGTGCCACCGGCCAGGCCTATGTGTACGACCTGGAGACGAAGACGACCGTAAAGGTCTACGAGCTGGCGCCGGCTGGCACCAGCTTCATCAACGATGTCACCCTGACCCGCGACGGCGCGTGGTTCACCAACTCCCGCGCCGGCGAGCTTTACCGGATCCCGCTCAGCCGCGACGGGAAACCGGGCGAGGTCCGGACCCTGGCGCTTGGGGCGCCCGCCGGCACCGTCGATGACGGGTTCAACCTCAACGGAATCGCCGCCGCCGACGAAGGACAGAAGCTGATCGTCGCCCATACCGGCCGCGGCGCACTGTACGCCGTGGACCCGGAGGACGGCTCGAACAAGAAGATCGACGTCACGGACGCCTCCGGTGCCCCGGTCACGCTGGCGAACGTCGACGGCATCGTCGTCCGCGGCAGCACGCTCTGGGCCGTGCAGAACCTCTCCAACCAGGTCAGCAGGATCGAACTGAACGGCTCACTGGGCAGGGGCCACGTGGAGGAAGCCATCACCAGCAAGAACTTCGACGTCCCGACGACGGCGGCGCTGTTCGGCGATACCCTCGCCCTGGTCAACGCGAAATTCACGACGCCCGCGGCGACGAGCTTCGAGGCAGTCCTCGTCAAGGCCTGCTCCGGCGGCTGAGCACGGGTTAACCGGCGACGGCGCCACCCACCAGAGGTGGGCAGCGCCGCCGTCGAACCGTACCCGGCCGGACCGGCTATTTCCGGAGCGAGTGCGCGATCTGGGCCATCACGGTGTTGTCGGCCAGTGTGGTGGCGTCGCCGACCTCGCGTCCTTCCGCGACGTCCTTGAGCAGGCGGCGCATGATCTTGCCGGAGCGGGTCTTGGGCAGTTCGGGCACCACGAGGATGGTCTTGGGCTTGGCGATCGGCCCGATCTCCTTGCTGACGTGGTTCCGGAGTTCCTGCACGATCGTGTCCCCGGTGTCCACGGCGTCCCCGCGCAGGATCACGAACGCGACGACCGACTGCCCGGTGGTTTCGTCGGCAGCGCCCACGACGGCGGCCTCGGCCACCGCGGGGTGGGACACCAGCGCCGACTCGATTTCTGCGGTGGAGAGCCGGTGGCCGGAAATGTTCATCACGTCATCGACCCGGCCGAGCAGCCAGATGTCGCCGTCCTCGTCCTTCTTGGCGCCGTCGCCGGCGAAGTACATGGTCTCGAAGCGGGACCAGTAGGTTTCCTTGAAACGCTCCGGGTCGCCCCAGATGCCGCGCAGCATGGCCGGCCACGGCTCGCGGATCACGAGGTAGCCGCCGGAGCCGTTGGGCACGGACTCGCCGGCCTCGTCCACGACGTCCACGGCGATGCCGGGCAGCGGCACCTGGGCGGAGCCGGGCTTGGTGGCCGTGACACCCGGCAGCGGGGCGATCATCTGCGCGCCGGTCTCGGTCTGCCACCAGGTGTCCACGATCGGCGCCGGGTGTTCCTTCCGTTCGCCGTTCTTGCCGGCGTTGCCGCCGATGACCTCGCGGTACCACATCCACGCTTCGGGGTTGATGGGTTCGCCGACGGAGCCCAGGACCCGGATCGAGGAGAGGTCCGACTTCGCGGGGATCTCCTTGCCCCACTTCATGAACGTCCGGATGGCGGTGGGGGCGGTGTAGAGGATGGAGACCTTGTACTTCTCCACGATCTCCCACCAGCGGCCCTGGTGCGGGGAATCCGGGGTGCCCTCATACATCACCTGGGTGGCGCCGTTGAGGAGCGGGGCGTAGGCGACGTACGAGTGCCCGGTGATCCAGCCGACGTCGGCCGTGCACCAGTAGACGTCGGTCTCCGGGTGCAGGTCGAAGACGGCCTTGTGGGTGTAGGCGCCCTGGGTGAGGTACCCGCCGGTGGTGTGCAGGATGCCCTTGGGCTTTCCGGTGGTGCCGGAGGTGTAGAGGATGAAGAGCGGATGCTCGGAGTCGTGCCCGACGGCGGTGTGCTCGGCGGAGGCGGTCCCGACCGTGTCCGCCCACCAGTGGTCACGGCCGTCGTGCCAGTCGACGTCCTGGCCGTTGCGCTTGACCACGACAACGTTCTGCACGGTGTGGCCATCATGGGCGAGCGCCTCGTCGACGGCCGGCTTGAGCGCGCTGGGCTTGCCGCGGCGGTAGGTGCCGTCCGCGGTGACGACGAGCTTGGCTTCGGCGTCGTCGATCCGGGAGCGGAGCGCCTCGGCGGAGAAGCCGCCGAAGACCACCGAGTGGATGGCGCCGATCCGGGCGCAGGCCAGCAGCGTGATGACGGCCTCGGGAATCATCGGCAGGTACACGGCCACGCGGTCGCCCTTGGCGACGCCGAGGGACTCGAAGGCGTTGGCGGCCTTCTTGACCTCCTCGGTGAGCTGGGCGTACGTGTAGGTGCGGGTATCGCCGGGTTCGCCCTCGAAGTAGATCGCGACCCGGTCCCCGTGGCCGGCCTCGACGTGGCGGTCCAGCGCGTTGTAGGCCGCGTTGACCTCGCCCCCGACAAACCACTTCGCAAACGGAGGGTTGGACCAATCCAGGGCCTGGCTGAAGTCCTTGCTCCAGGTCAGCAGCTCGCGGGCCTGCTTCGCCCAGAACGCTGGCCGGTCGGCGTCTGCCTCGGCGTAGTCCGCGGCACTGACCACCGCGTTGGCGGCGAATTCGGGGGAGGGGGCGAACTTACGGTTCTCCTGCGACAGGTTTTCGAAGGCATCGCCTTGCGGGGCCTGCGTCGTCGTGGAGCCGGGGGTCTGCTGGGACATGGTGAACCTCATCATTCATCGATCCTTGCTGCGCGGGACCCCCGTTCCGCCGCACGGCCGGGCCGATTGCGCGGCGCCGGGCATGGGCTGGTCACGGACGTACCGCAAAGAGCTGTTCCGAAATACACACTAATGCCTGAGCCGTCTGCAACGTGTGCCGCGTCACACAGCGAACCGTGAGCGGTGTTTGTTAAGCGCCGAATGGCGGCCGCTGGCCCTGTGCGCGCATCACGCGCACAATGTGACGCTGGACCAGCACAGCCCGCCGGGGCCCGATTCTGAACCCTCATCCCCGGCTTGTCAGCTAGTGATCGGCCAGCCACTTGACTAGGCTGAGATGAAGTTGTGACATCCGATGGAGGCGACGGGACCGCTCGCGGTCCCCGCTTGGCCTGCCGTTAGACGGTGCTGTCCAGAGTGCCGCCATGCTAAGGAGAACCGAATGAACGAGCAAACAAACGGCCAGCTTAAGCCGCCTGCCGAAAGCCAGGGCAACGGTGGCGCGGACCGGTCCGGCGGTTATGGGGAGGCACCCCGTTTCACGGTGGACAAGGCCAACGGGAAGACGGCCGGCAAGAAGAACGAGGCGGTCCTCGGACCGTTCACCATCCGCGATCTCACTGTTTTCGGCTCGACGCTGATCCTCTTTGTCGCCTCCCTGCTCCCGATGTTTGCGGTCCGCTACAACCTGTGGAACCTGGGAAGCCTGTTCTTCCTTGGCCTCGGAATTCTGCTGCCCGTGATTGTGGCCGCCCTGTTCGTGGCGCGCCGCCTCAGCCCGGAAACGAAGATCCGGATCGGCTCCCTGTCGGTGGACCAGTTCGGTTCCGTGGTGGCCTCCTTCGCTGTCGCGTTCTTCTTCCTCGCCGTCGCAGGGGCCTACGACCCCCGAATGTTGCTCGCGCTCGTCGGCGCCCTCGGGCTTTTTGCGGCCACCGTGCTGGGCCGCCTGATCCCCTTCTTCGCCGGGGACTTCCTGGGCCGCGCAGAAGTGCCGGCCCACGTCGTGGCCCGCGAGTCAGCGGTCCCTGTCCGCAAACCCCGCGCCCCCAAGGCGCCAAAGGAAGCCAGCGACGAGACGGCGCCCAAAGCCGCCGGAACCAGCGCCGTCGCGGGCTGGGCCAAGCGGATGACCTCGGGCGGTCAGTCCGACGCCGGGCACGCGGCAGGCGCCGCGGGTGCCGCCGGCGCAGTTGCAGCAAGCGGTGCCGCGGCAACTCCGGGTGCCGCGCCGGCCGCGGCCGGTGCCCCGGCCGGTACTGCAGTCCCGACGCCGGCCCCCGCCCACGGATCACCGGCCGAGGGTCCCGCACCCACTCCGGTCGTCAGCTCCCCGGAGACCCAGGTCTCGGGAATCGTGCCCGCCGCCGCACCGGAGGCGCCGGCAGCCGCCGGGCAGACCCAGGCAGCCGCCGTCGTGCCCGCCGCCAAAGCCCCGGCCGGGGAGCAGGCCCAGGAGGCACAGGCCCGTGCCGCCGCAGCCGCCGAGGAAACCCGCGCCGCGGAGGTTCCCGCAACGTCCAGCAGCAGCGCCCCCACCACGGTGAATCCGCGGGTCCGCCAGCCGGAGCCGATCGGTGCCACCGTCGACCCGGCAAGCCGCCCCGAGGACCACGGCGAACAGCCCGTCCATGAGGCATTCTGGTTCGCCGTCGCCCAGCCCCGCACCGCAGTGGATGAACACAGCGGCGCACCGGCTTTCGTGATTGAACCGGGCGGCTGGGTGCTTGCCCTTGAGGACCGTGGCCACGAATTCCTGGTCCAGCACACCGACGGCCGGGTCGGCGTGCTCCGCGACCTCAGCAACATCGAGCGCGGTTAGCCCGCCCCAGTGGCCATCGAGTCCAGCAACCCGGCCCCCGCCACCGCCACACCCGGCACCAAGGGCGCCGGCACCAGGAGGACCGGCGCCAACGGCGCTGGCGCCACAAGTGCCGTCCCGCGGGCCGCGGGGGAGTCCCTGCTGGCGCTGAAACGGCGCGCCCGACGGATCAACAAGGCGCTCGCGGAGCAGTATCCGTACGCCCATGCGGAACTTGATTTCCGCAGCCCGTTTGAGCTGGTCGTGGCCACGGTGCTATCGGCGCAGACCACGGATGTGACGGTCAACCAGATCACGCCCCTGCTGTTTGCCCGTTATCCTGACGCGCGGAGCATGGCGGAGGCGGACCCCGCCGAGCTGGAGGCCATCATCAAACCCACCGGGTTCTTCCGGGCCAAGTCCCGGAACCTGATGGCGCTGTGCAACCGGCTCATGGATGAGTACGACGGCGAGGTACCCGGCAGGCTGGAGGATCTGGTGACGCTTCCCGGCGTCGGGCGGAAAACCGCGAACGTGGTGCTCGGCAACGCGTTCGGTGTCCCGGGGATCACGGTGGATACCCACTTCGGCCGGCTTGCCAGGCGTTTCGGGTGGACCGGGTCCGACGACCCGGTCCGCATCGAGGCGGACGTCGCGGAACTGTTCGAGCCCCGCGACTGGACCATGCTCTCGCACCGGGTGGTGTTCCACGGCCGGCGTGTGTGCCATTCCCGCAAGCCTGCCTGCGGGGCCTGCGCCGTCGCGAACTGGTGCCCGAGTTATGGGATGGGGGAGACGGATCCGGAGAAGGCCAGGGAGCTGCTGAAGTACGAACTGGCGCCGGGGCAGGAGGAGTTGCTGTCGAAGCTCCTCGCCGAGACGCACCGTGCAGCAGAAATCCGGATGGAATCCCAGAGGAAGCCGCTGTGACCGCCCGGCAGGACCTCATTGATCTGGTGGCCGCGGTGGAAGCCGGAACGGCGCCGTCCCCCGATCCGCGCTGGCAGGAACTCGGGGTCGAGCCCGGCGACCGGATCCGCCGCGCGGCCGTGCTGATGCTCTTCGGCTCACTCGATGATGTCCCGGCGACCTCGGTCAAACTGCTCGCCCCCGCGGACCTGGATGTCCTCCTGCTGCAGCGGGCCCAGACCCTGGATGACCATCCGGGGCAGGTCGCTTTCCCCGGCGGCGGCATCGACCCGGGCGAATCCGTCATCGAGGCCGCCCTGCGGGAAGCGGAAGAGGAAACCGGGCTGGATCCCGCCGGCGTCGAGGTCCTCGGTGTGATGCCGGAATTGGCCCTTCCCCGCGGAAACTTCCTGGTGACGCCGGTCCTGGGCTGGTGGGCGTCCCAGTCGCCCGTGCGGGTGGTGGACTATGGCGAGTCCGCGCAGGTCTTCCGCGTCCCGGTCCGGGACCTGCTGGATCCGGACAACCGCGTGATGGCCACCGTGACCCGTGCGGGGCAGACCTTCCAGAGCCCCGCTTTTACCGTCAATGACGTGGTGGTCTGGGGCTTTACCGGGATGATCCTCAACCAGCTTTTCGACCAGCTGGGGTGGGCAGCCCCGTGGAACCGCGGGAGTTTGCTCAGCGTGGATGCCTGGAGCAGGCTGCACGGCTGAGGCAGGTCCTCCGCGCAGTCCCTACCTGGAGGCCAGCGCAGTCCCTATCTGGATGCCAGGGTGACGCCGGGCCGTGCAGCGGCCTTCCGCTGGGCTGGCTGGCCGTGGGCCCGGGACTTATCGACGATCAGCCCGGTCGCGGCGTTCTCCCGTACGGCGTTGATGCCCGCGGCAGCGCCCTTGATCGTGTTGAACAGCGGTGAAACGGCGACCACCGTTCCATCGGGTGCCGTCAGCTTGAAGAAGTACTTCTTCCCGCCGGCCTCGGCGATCTCAAAAATTCCAGCCAATGTGTTGCCTCCCCAAACTATGCGTCCTTGCATGGCCGGCGCACCTCGGATCAATGACCGGCCCTTCCGAGGGTAATCGCCGTCACAGGGGGTGCACAACGCTACTGACGGGTACGTTACGACAGGCGGCTCCGGCCTACTATTTGGCGTTGTCGTAGGAGTCCACAACGGCGACGCTCACCGGGAATTCCACGGGGATCCGGCCAAACAGCAGTTCCTTCGCGGCGCTCGCCGCTTCCTCGATGGCCCGGGTGCAGTCGGCCACCGCGGCCTCGGGGCAGTGGACCATGACTTCGTCATGCAGGAAGAAAACCAGTTCCCCGGCGGGGCCGCCGTCCGCACGCATGGCGCGGAGCCGGCGTCGCAGTTCTGCCAGCCAGCAGGCCGCCCAATCGGCAGCGGAACCCTGGACCACAAAGTTGCGGGTGAACCGGCCGCGCGAGCGGGCGATCGAATCGGCCCGGCGCTGTTCCTCGGCGCTGGTGGACTGCTGGCTTTGCAGCCAGCGGTCGGACGGCGGCGGGCTGCTGCGGCCCAGTCGCGAGGTCACCGTCCTGCCGGCCTCCCCCTCGCGGGCTGCCTGCTCCACGAAACCGACGGCACGCGGGTAGGTGCGGGTCAGTTGCGGCATCAGGCGTCCGGATTCGCCGGTTGTTGCCCCGTAGATGGCACCGAGCAGCGCCACCTTCGCCTTGGCGCGGTCGCCGCCGAAGCCCTGTGCGGCGATGCCGGCATACAGGTCCTTGTCGCGGGCCGCTTCAGCCATTTTGGCGTCCTGCGCCAGCGCCACGAGCACCCGGGGCTCGAGCTGGGAGGCGTCGGCGACGATCAGCTTGTGGCCCGGATCGGCATGCACCGCGCCACGGATCTGGCGCGGGATCTGCAGCGCCCCGCCGCCGCGGGAAGCCCAGCGTCCGGAGACCACCCCGCCCACCACATACTCCGGCTGGAACCGGCCGTTTTTTACCCAGGCATCCAGCCAGGCCCAGCCGTTGGCGGCGTGCAGGCGTGAAAGCTTCTTGAACGCCAGCAGCGGCTCGATCGCCGGGTGGCTGGATTCCTTCAGTTCCCACTGCCGGGTGGTCTTCACTTCGATGCCGTTCCGGTGCAGGGCCCGCATGAGCTCCTGCGGGGAGTCCGGGTTCAGCGAGGGGGAATTCAGCAGCTGCCGCAGCTGTGCGGTGAGCGCCTCCAGCTTGGCCGGACGGTGCCCCAGCGGAGGCCGTGGGCCGAGGTAGTCCGCGAGGATCTGCTCATGCAGTTCCTCGCGCCACGGCACTCCGGTGTGCTGCATCTCCGCCGCGATCATGGCACCGGCCGACTCGGCCGCGAGCAACAGCTGGAGACGCTGCCTGCGGTTGTCGCCGGGACGTTCGACGCCGGCCCCGCCCACCTGGGCGAGGGCCTCCTGCTGGGCGGCGTATTCGGCGCGGAGGTCCTCGGGGCTGCGGCTGGGCGTCCGGCGCAGGCCGGGATCCTCGAACAGGGCACCCTGGTCGGCCGGCGGCGGTGGCGGCTGAAGTGACCGCGGCGGCGGCAGCTCATCATCCTGGGTCAGTTTCTCGGCGTGCTGCGCATACGCGGTGTGGGCGGTGAACTCCGAGTGCGCCAGGATCGCGCCGCACAATGTGAGGTCGTAACAGCGTTCCAGTTCGACCCCGGCAGCCAGCAGGGCAGGGTACCAGTCCTGGGTGCGGTGCCAGATCCAGCGCGGCCGCCGCTGTTCGAGTTCACGCACGACGCCGGCCAGCCCGGCGGCGCTTACGACGCGCGGTTCCGGGGTGGCCGGGTGCGGGGCGCCGTCCGCCGTGAGTTCCTGGAGGGCTGCGCCGTCAGCGTGGGCGGCGAGCAGCAGGTACATAGGGACAATTCTGCCCTGCCGGACGGAGTCCCCCGTGCACGTGGTTCCAGGAGTCTGCTTGTCCACATAGCGGCGGGCGCGGGTTACGGCGGCTCCGGACGACCGGAAGAGTAACAGCATGAGCAGGCACCAGCGATCACGTTCCGGGCCCAATCCCGGGCCTGACATTGGGTCGTTGGCCGGGCCAAATCCCGGGTCGGGCCCCGCGCCGTGGCTGCCGGAGGAGTCGCCGGAGACGCTGCTGGTCACAGGACTCGAAGTGCTGCGCGGTGAAGTCGAACGCGTCGCGGCGGCGTCCGGCGGCCAGCTGCGCACGGTGGCGGACATCAGGGAGGCGGCGCCCTTCTGGGACGCGGCGGCGGTGGTGCTCCTCGGCAGCGACATCAGTGAGCTGCCGCCGCGGGGACGTTCGCCGGCCGTGCTCGTTGGCCTCAGCGGGGACGGCGACGGCTTGTGGCATCTGGCCGCCGCCGTCGGCGCCGAACGGGTCGCCGTGCTGCCCGATGCCGCATCCTGGCTCGCCGAGTACCTCAGCCGCTCCCGCACTCCCGAGCCCGGCGGACTCGTCCTCGGAGTAGTCGGCGGCTGCGGAGGCGCAGGGACCAGCACAGCAGCCGTGTGGCTCGCCCACGCTGCGGCCCGGCAGGGTGTCCGGGCCCTGCTTGTGGACGGCGACCCGTGGGGCGGAGGCCTGGAGCTGGCGCTCGCCGCCGAGGAAACACCCGGCCTCCGCTGGCCGGATCTGGCCGACGCCAGGGGCACGATCGATCCCCGCCAGCTCGCCGATTCGCTGCCCCTGGCCGGCGGATTCCCCTTCCTGTCCTGGCCCGGGACCAAGGAGCGCCACGCCGGAGTGGACAACGGAGTTGTGGCCGGCGTGCTGGACGCCGCCCGGCGCGGTTACGAACTCGTCATTGTGGACATTGGCCGGGGACGGGAAGCCCTGCGGACCTTCGCCTGGGACTGCGACCGGTTGATCGTTGTCGCGCCCGCGCTGCTGCGGGCTGCCGTGGCAACGGCCCGGCTCCTGCAGGACCTCCCCGCGGTCGAGACCGTGCTGGTGGTGCGGGGCAAATCCGGGGCCTGCCTGGAGGCAGAGCTGATTGCCGAGTCCGTGGGGCTGCCCCTGGCCGGGATCATGCCGGACGTCAGGCGCGCCGCGGCCGCCACGGAGCTCGGGCGTCTGCTGGACACCGGACGGCAGCGCAAGGTGCAGCGGTTTGCCGGCATGGTCCTTGGCTTCGGCGCCGGAGCGCCCGGGTGAGCGCCCATTCGGCACCGGGGCCCCCGGACGCCGGTGCCAGCCCGGGCGCCCCGCGCTACCGGCCGCCCGCGCGCGCCTCCCTTGACGCGCGGCTGCTGGAGTCCGTCCGCGCATCCGTCATGTCCGACGCCGGGCCGGTGACACCCTCGCGCGTGGCTGCCGCCGTGCAGGCGAGCGGACGCCTGCTGGGCACGGCCGGAGCCCTGGCCGCGGTCGAGGGGATCAGCGCGGAACTCAACGGCCTCGGCCCCCTGCAGGCGCTGGTCCGGGACCCGGCTGTGACAGACATTTTCGTCAACGGCCCTGGTTCGGTCTGGCTGGACCGCGGTCACGGACTCGAACGGGCGCCGGTCGGGTTCTCCGGTGAGCCGCAGGTCCGGGCACTGGCGGCCCGGCTGGTGTCGGCGGGCGGGCGGCGCCTGGACGATGGTTCCCCCTGCGTCGACGTCCGGCTCGACGGCGGCTTCCGGGTCCATGCTGTCCTGCCGCCGGTCTCCACGGCGGGGACACTCCTGAGCATCAGGATCAGGCGTGACCGGGTCTTCTCGATGGATGAGCTGCGGCGGAACGGCATGTTCGGGCCATTGCTGCAGACCGTGCTGGAACGCATGATGGCACACCGGTTGAGCTTCCTGATCAGCGGCGCCACCGGGTCGGGGAAGACAACCCTGCTCGCCACGCTCCTGGGCCTGTGTCCGCCGGGCGAACGGCTGGTCCTGCTTGAGGACGCCGCGGAACTCAATCCGGTCCACCCGCACGTTGTGTCGCTGGAGGCGCGGCACGGCAACTTGGAAGGTGGCGGCGTCGTCGATCTGGGCGAGCTCGTGCGGCAGTCCCTCCGGATGCGGCCGGACCGGCTGGTGGTGGGCGAGTGCCGCGGGGCCGAGGTGCGGGAGCTGCTGGCGGCCATGAATACCGGCCATAGCGGAGGCGGTGGAACCATTCACGCGAACACCGCGGCTGACGTGCCAGCGAGGTTGGCTGCTTTGGGTGCGTTGGCCGGGATGTCCCAGGACGCGGTGCGCCTGCAGGCGGCCAGCGCCCTCGACGCCGTGGTCCACGTGGCACGGATGAACAATGAGCGGACCGTGGCCTGCATCGGGGTGCTCGAAGACGGCCCGGGCGGCTTGGTGGTCAGCTCCGCGCTGGACGTTTCCGCCGCAGCGGTCCGTTGCGGGCCCGCCTGGCCGCGGTTGGCGCGCCGCCTCGGAATGGACCCCTGGGACACGGACCCCGCCGGCCCCGGGGGAGTGGAGTCCGGGTCAGCCCGGCCACAGGACAGGGCGCTGCGCAAGGACCCGGGCAGGGGCCCTGAATGGCCGTGATAGTTGTAGCCGTCCTGGCTCTCGCCGTGTTCCTGGCGCTCTCGGCTCCGGGAGCCCCGCGCCGCCGGATCCGTGCGGCGTTGGCTGGGGTACGGAGTGGCCCCGCCAGCGGCTCCCCAACGGCTCTCCGCGGACTTCGCCGTTGGCGGCGCCGGGACGCACCGCCGGTCCCGATGACATTACTCGTGCAGCAGATGTCGGCTTTGCTGAAAGGCGGCCGGACCCCCTCGCGGTTATGGGACGAGCTGTGGCTCCTGCATATGGGGGAATCCTCTGCGCCCTTGCCCGGGGAGGGAGCTTCCGGCCGGACGTCGGCGCTGGCCCCCGGATCCGTGCGGATGCTGGCTGCCGCCCGCGCGGCAGCCATGCGCGGGTCTCCCGTGGGGTCGGCCATCCGCTCCGCCGGGGCGGCCGCGTCCGGTGGGACAGGCGCCGGGAAGATCCGGCGAAGCCGTGCAGGCGCGGGAGTGCGTGAGCGCCGCGTCTGGTTCCAGCTCGCCGCGTGCTTTGACATAGCAGAGGCCGCGGGCTCCCCGCTGGCGGACGTGTTGACGCGATTTGCGGCCCAGTTGGAGGCCGAGGACGACGCCGAGGCCGCCCGCCAGACGGCGCTGGCGGGGCCCCGTGCGACGGTTCGGCTGCTGACGTGGCTTCCGTTCCTCGGGCTGGGCTTGGGTGTGCTGCTGGGAGTGGATCCTGTCGAGGTGCTGGGAACCCCTTGGGGAGCCGCGGCGCTCACGGCGGGACTCGCCCTCACCATGGCTGGCCGGATCTGGTCGGCCCGGCTTGTCCGGGTGGCTGAAGGAACTCGGCCGTGACGGCAGACGTCGCGGGCCTTGCGGTGCTGGCAGTCCTGGTGGCCGCGGCCGCCACCGCGTATTCCGACCGTGGCATGGCCAGGCGGCGACTCCGGCGCCAGACGCAGCGTGCCCCCGGCGCCGGAAGCCGGGGCCGCATAAACGACGGGGTCGAGCTGCCCGGGGCATCCGGAGGGCACGGGCTCGATGATGCCGCCATGATGCTCGAGCTGGTCGGCGCGATGCTCGATGCGGGAGCCGGACTCTGCCGGGCCCTGGCGCTGCTGGCCGCACTGGCAACACCCGACATCCGTGGTCCACTGCGCCCGGTCGTGGCGGCGCTCACGATCGGCGCCGATTGGGACACGGCCTGGCGCGGCGCCGATGTCCGGTCGCCAGGACTTCTCGCCGTGCGCGATGCGCTGGGATTTGCCGCGCTCACCGGAGCCCCGTCCTCCGCCATTCTCTACGCCCAGGCGGCGCGCATGAGGCGCGGACAGTTCCGGAGCGCGGAGAAACAAGCCGCCGCCCTCGGAGTGAAGCTCGTGGTTCCCCTCGGATTGTGCTCGCTGCCGGCCTTCGTATGCCTGGGCGTCATACCGGTCCTGCTGGCGATGCTCCCGGGCTGACCCCAGCGGTGGACATCTGCGGTGGGAAGCCTTCCTCCACAGTGCGTGTCCGGAAGGGGTTTTCCACTTGCAGGGACGAGCCACTTACGCGTCACCGGCCGGGCCGGAAGAGTCTAGGAACAGCCGGCGCCCGCCGGAAGCGAAGGAAAGGAAAAGTCCATGTCAATCCATCACACTGAGCCCGCCGGTACACGCAGGGCCCAGCAGATCCATGCCGGGACCGGGACCGGGAACGCCGGGATCCGGGAAATCTATCCCGGGGCCAGCATTCCTGCCCGGCGCCGGGCACGAAGGCTCAGCCGGCTCTTTGGCTCCGAGGAAGGAATGGCGACGGCCGAGTACGCCATTGCCACGCTCGCCGCTGTGGGGTTTGCCGGCATCCTGGTGTTCATCATGCGCAGTGACGAGGTCCGGGGTTTTCTGTTGAACCTGATCCGCACGGCGCTCGCCTTGCCATGAGCTGCCGATGGCCGGCCGGGCGGGTAAACCGGGCAGCGGTGTCCACACGCCAACCCGCTACCGCACGGTGGCGGCCGGTTTCCGGCGAGAGGAGCTCCGGCGACACGTGCCGAGGCGTCGTGACGGCCGAATTCGCGGTGGCGCTGCCCTCCGTCGTGCTCCTGCTTGCCCTGCTGCTGGCCGGTTCAGCGGCGGGAGTGACCCAGTTGCGGCTGGAGGAAGCAGCCAGGGCCGGCGCCCGCGCCCTGGCCCGGGGCGAGGATGCCGCCGCCGTGGACGTGATCGTCCGCCGGCTCGCCGGTCCCTCGGCCGCCTCGGCCGTGGCGTCCGATGGCGAATGGCTCAGCGTCACGGTCTCCGGCAAGGTTCCGGGCGCCGTCGGGTCGCTGCTTCCCTGGACCCTTACGGCCCGTGCCTGGACCCGGGGCGAATCGTCCGGGCCGTCAGCCGTGGTCCGGGTTCCCCGGACGTGGCGCCTTCAGCTGCAGGGTCTGGCCGCATGAGCCGGCCGGATATCCGCAGGACGAGCATTGGCGGGTACACGACGGACCCGGAGCGCGGCGCGGGCACCGTCCTGGCGCTCGGGCTGGGACTGCTGGTCGTCCTCGCCGCTGTCCTGGTCGCACTGCTGTCGCAGTCGGCTGCAATGGCATCCCGGGCGGCTGCGGCCGCAGACCTGGCCGCTCTGGGAGCCGCGGATGCCGCCCGGGGAATCGCTCCGGGAGAACCGTGCGCCGTCGCCGCGGAGGTCGCCCACCGGAACGGCGCGAGGGTCCTCAGCTGCGTGGAAGGCCCCGGGAGCACGGTCCAGGTCCGCACCGAGCTCGAGGTCCGCACCCCTCTGGGCGGGGCCACCGGGCTGGCCAGAGCCGGACCGCCCCCGTAGCCGGTGCCTGCGGCCGCGGCTACGCCTGCAACTGTGTAGCGGCGTGGGCAGTCTCCCCGGTGTGCATCTGGTCCGTCGCGTCCTTGAGCAGTACGTCGATCAGGGTAACGGCGGCGTCCTTGTCGAGGGGATTGTTCTTGTTGCCGCACTTGGGCGACTGCACACACGACGGGCAGCCGGACTCGCATTCGCAGGCTTGGATCGCGTCGCGGGTGGCGGCGAGCCAGACCCGGGCCTTGTCATAGCCGCGCTCGGCGAAGCCTGCCCCGCCGGGGTGGCCGTCGTACACAAAGATGGTCGGCACTCCGGTGTCGGCGTGAATGGCGGTGGACACCCCGCCGATGTCCCAGCGGTCGCTGGAGGCAACCAGGGGAAGGAGCCCGATCGCGGCGTGTTCCGCAGCGTGCAGGGCACCCGGGAACTGCGCCTCGATCAGCCCCGCACCGGTCAGGGAGCGGTTGTCCATGACAAACCAGACCGCCTTGGTGAACAGGTCCCGGGCGCCCAGCTCCAGCGGTTCTTCACCGAGGATCTCGTTGGAGATCAGCGCCTTGCGCTGGAAGGAGACCACCTGCGTTGTTACTTTCACATCCCCGAAATGGACGGCGACGTCGCCCCACTGGGTGGTGCGCTGCGTTTCGAGCACCTCGATCTGGGTCACGTCACGGGCGGTGGTGTAGTAGTCCGGGTTCGCCCGCCGCACCACGACGCAGTGGTCGTCCTCGTTCAGGTCCTCCACCACGTAGCTCTCGCCCTGGTGGACGTAGATGGCTCCCGTGTGGGCCTGGTAATGCGTCTGCGGGGAATCCATGGTCCCGAGCAGGGACCCGGTGTCGGCGTCCACGATGCTCACCGGGCCGCCGCCGTCGGCCCTCAGGTTCACCATGGCCGCGGCGCTTTGCGGGTGGGTCCAGAACCACCCCGCGGGGCGCCGGCGCAGATATCCCTGGGCCACCAGCTGGTCCAGCAGCTTCTCGGATGTGGCCCCGAACAGGTCCAGTTCGGCGAACCCCAGCGGCAGCTCGGCGGCGGCGGCACACAGGTGCGGACCCAGCACATAAGGATTGGAGGGATCAAAGACCGTGGCCTCGACCGAGACGTCGAAGATCGCCTCGGGGTGGTTCACCAGGTAGGTGTCCAGCGGGTCATCGCTTGCGACGAAGGCGGCGATGGCGTCCTGCCCTGCCCGGCCGGCCCGGCCGATCTGCTGGAACAACGAGGCCCGGGTTCCTGGCCAGCCCGCGACGAGCACGGCGTCGAGCCCGGAGATGTCGATGCCGAGTTCCAGGGCCGACGTGCTGGAGACGCCCAGCAGCTCGCCGGAGCGCAGCGCTTTCTCCAGGGCCCGCCGCTCCTCCGGCAGGTAGCCCGAGCGGTAGGCCGCGACCCGTTGCGGCAGGCTCGGATCCACCTCGTCGAGAAGGCGCTTGGTGATGGTGGCAATGGTTTCGGCGCCGCGCCGGGACTTGATGAACGCAATGGTCCGCACCCGCGAGGACACCAGATTCGCCAGCAGGTCTGCGGTTTCCGCCACAGCCGTGCGGCGCTCCTTGGCGCCGTTCTCGCCCCGGAGCTCGGTCAGGGCAGGCTCCCAGAATGCGACGGTGGTGGAGCCATGGGGCGAGGAGTCCTCGGACACGGCACGGACCGGAGCGCCGATGAGCCGGCCGAAGGACGTCCCGGGCTCGGACGCCGTGGCGGAGGCGGCGATGAACACCGGCCCGGAGCCGTCCGGGCTGTAGTAGGCGCAGATGCGGCGCAGCCGGCGCATCAGATTGGCCACGTGGGATCCGAAGACGCCGCGGTAGCTGTGGGCTTCGTCCACGATCACGTAGCGCAGCCGGCGGAAGAACCGTGCCCACCAGGCGTGGTTGGGGAGGATCCCGAAGTGCAGCATGTCCGGGTTGGCCAGGATGAAGTTCGCGTGGTCGCGGATCCAGCGGCGGGACGCCGGGTCGGTGTCGCCGTCGTAGGTCTCTGCCCGGACGGTGGGGAGTTTCAGTGCCCGGATGGCAGCCAGCTGGTCGGCAGCCAGGGCCTTGGTGGGGGAGAGATACAGGGTGACGGCACCGTCGTCGTGGATCTTGCCGGGATCGGCGAGGACCCGCAGTTCGGACCGGTGGATCGCGTCCAGCGCCGGAAGCTGGTAGGCCAGCGACTTTCCGGAGGCGGTGCCGGTGGCGATCACCACATGCTCGCCGGCGTGGGCGAGGTCGGCGGCCTGGATCTGGTGGCGGTAGGGCTCGTGGATGCCGAGCGATCCGTAGGCGTTCACCAGATCGGGATGGGCCCACCCGGGCCACGGCGCGTGCACGGCCTGGCGGGCAGCGATGGTGCGCACATGACGGAGCTGTTCCGGGTCTGGGCCGCGGCCCAGCAACGGAATCAGGGACTCATGTGGGTTCACTCGTACATTCTTTCACCCGGCCTCAAATCGTCCGGGGCACGGGGCACGGGGCACGGGGCACGGGGCACGGGACCCGGCAGCCAGGGCCTCAGCCCACCGAGAGGTCCGAGCCCTCGCCCGAGGCGGAAAGCATCAGCACGTGGCAGACCGTGGTCCAGCCGAGGTGCGAGTACAACTTCTGCCCGTCCAGCGAGGCGAGCAACAGCCCGGATTCGACGTCGTGTTCGAACGCCTGGGCGGCGAGGGCCCGCATGATGAAGCTGCCCAGGCCCCGGCGCTGGTATCCGGGCTCCGTAACGATCTTGTCGAAGATTGCCGTGTGGCCCACCACGAACACGCGCCCGCTCGCCGCCACCTCGTCCCCGGCGTAGACCACGGCATGGTGGATGCCGTCGGTCCGCGACGGCACCCACCGCAGGTCATCATCCGGAAGCCAGGGATCCTCGGAGTCCTGGGTCTCCATATCCACGATCATCATGGTCTGCGAGGCGGAGGTGACGTTGAGCCCGTGCTGCTGGGCGAGGAAGGTGTACCTGGCGGCGTCGTTCGTGAGGATGGTAAGGATCCGGGCAGGTACCTCAAGGGTGGCGGCGGCCAGCGCCGCGAACTCCGCGTCGGAGGGATCATGGGCGAAAAATTCCCATTCGTGGGTGGTGTCGGCCCTGAAGGCCGCAGGGAACCGACCCTCCCTGCGTGTCTCATATCCCCGGCAGCCGGCCCAACCGGTGACCCAGGTTTCGAGCAGATGGGTGGTGTCTTCAACCATGGCCTCAAGACTCATGTGATGAGCGTATTCCAGCCCCGCCACAAGCAACAGGGGCCGGGTCCGGGAACAGTACTTGCTTACGTAATTGTGACCAGTCCGCCCGCCGGAAGCCGTTGCGCCGGGGCCCGGACCGCGGCCCTGGCCCGTGCGGTTGGCTTTCTGCAGCTAGTCTCGCGGCGCCCGGCGTTCGGCCCAGCCAGTACCCTTAAAACGTGGCTTTGAACAGAATTGTGCTCTTTTACGGCTTTACCCCTCTCGCGGACCCCGATGCCGTCCGGCTCTGGCAGCGCGCCCTGTGCGAGAAGCTCGGGCTGACCGGCCGCATCATCATCTCCAAGGACGGCATCAACGCGGCCGTCGGCGGCGAGCTGAACGCGGTCAAGCAGTATGTGAAGACCACCCGCGAATACAAGGGCTTCCACGGTATCGACGTGAAATGGTCCGACGGCGGCGCCGCGGACTTCCCCCGGCTCAGCGTCAAGGTCCGCGACGAGATTGTGTCCTTCGGTGCCCCCGGGGAACTCAAGGTTGATGCCAACGGCGTCGTCGGAGGCGGCACGCGTCTCTTGCCCGAGGAACTTCACAGCCTCGTGGAGGCTAAGAAAGAGGCCGGCGAGGAGGTGGTCTTCTTCGATGGCCGCAACGGGTTCGAGGCCCAGATCGGCAAATTCAAGGACGCTGTCGTCCCGGACGTCGCCACCACCCACGACTTCATCAAGGAACTCGACTCCGGCAAGTACGACGCGCTCAAGGACAAGCCGGTGGTCACCTACTGCACCGGCGGGATCCGCTGCGAAGTGCTCTCCAGCCTCATGGTGAACCGCGGCTTCACGGAGGTCTACCAGCTCGACGGCGGGATCGTCCGCTATGGCGAAACCTTCAAGGACCAGGGCCTCTGGGAGGGCTCCCTCTACGTCTTCGACAAACGCATGCACCTTGAATTCAGCGAGGACGCAAAGACCATCGGCGAATGCGTCCGCTGCTCGGCGCCGACGAGCAAATTTGAGAACTGCTCCAATCCGTCCTGCCGCACCCTCACCCTTTACTGTTCGGCCTGCGCCGCCAGCCCGGAGACGCTCCGCTGCCCGGGCGGCTGCGCGGCCTGACACTCCGCCGTCCCATCCCGTAGCGGTCCGTATGACGGGCCCTGGGACTCAGATCCGGCTCACGCGGTAGGCGAAATTGGCGCCCTCCTTCGCCTCCACCTTGATATGGAGCACGACGTCGGCGGGCAGATAGACCACGTTTACCCGGGAGGACCCGCACCGCAGGTTCAGGTCCACCAGTTCAATGTCGTCATGGCTGATACTGAACGACACCCGCCGCGGGCTCCGGCAGGCCAGCGTTAAGGCGTAGCTGCCCTCAGGCAGGTTCGCTGTGTTTTCCTCCCGTTCCTCGGCTGCCGCCAGGGTTCCGTAGTTGCTGTGGAACACCTGTCCCTCGGTTCCGGGCAGCACCTGGGCCACCCATGAGTCCAGTTCGGCTCCGGTGACGGGCTGGTTAAACGTAGGATCGCGCGGCAGGGCCGCATCGGATGAGCCCGGGACGGAGGCGGTCGGCGTCACGCTGGCAAACCCGTCGTCGTATTCGTAGGCGCAGCCGGTCAAGGCAGTTCCCAGCAGCAGCGCGAGCAGGAGCCCCACGGCAGATGCCGTGCGGGTCCGGGACACGCTCGACACCGGGACAGTGGGCATGTCCCGACTTTAACCCCGTGGTGGGCGGCGCGCCAGAGGCCAACGGACCGCGCGGAAGCGCTGTTCCGGGCCTACTGCCCAAGCCCGCTGAAACCGATCCGGACCCCGGCGGCGTCCGGCTGCTACTCCGCGGGCGTCAGCTGGTAGGCGTAGATGAGCGGTGCGTCAACGCTTGAGGTGCTGATCTGCAGCGTGCCGGCGGCGGGGACTTTGACGCGGGCCGTCTCGCGGCTGCCGTTGCAGGCCGCCCCGGCCTCGTTCAGCCTGGCGCCGTCGAGCGAGGCCTCGAAGAAGGCCTTGCCGCCGCCGTCGCAGCTCATGGTCAGCAGGTAGGTGCCCGCTCCGATCCCGGGGGCGGTTTTGACGATCGGATCCCGGTTGAGGATCTTTCCCGAGTCCTCGAGCACGATCCCCTCGGCAGAGGGAAGAGCCGTGGCCTTCCATGCCGGCACATCGGCCGACTCGACGGAGCCGACCGGGGAGCACGCTGCTGTGGCCAGGACGACGGCGGCGCCGGCCGCAACGCCGAAGGCGGCGCGCCTGATAGGACGGGCACGCTGCCGGAGCATCCGGGCACGCTGGGGGCCGGGGATAAGGAAGAGCATGCCTCCAACTTACCGTCGTTGGGGGCCGCGGCTGATCCATCGGCGGCCCGGTGCCACCGGCCCGCGTCCCGGGCCTGGCCCCGGCCCGGGCCCCTACCCCGAGATCAGCTCCAGCACCCGGCCCCGGTGCAGGGCAAGGTACACGCGGTCCCGCAGGAGGTTGGCCTCGCCGTCCGTGAGTGTCCGGTCCAGCGGCTGCAGCACCAGCCGCAGCAGCACATTCACCTGGTCCGGAGTGAGGCGGAGCCGTTCGACGGCGGCGGTCGGCAGACCCGATGCCGGGGTCACCGCCCTGATCTCCAGCGCGGCCAGCATCTCGGCTTCCGCCCCGAGGGCCGTCCGCGCACGGTCACCCAGCAGCTCGACGTCGGCCTCCGCCGCGGAGCCCAGCACGAGCGACAGATCGCGCCTGACCTCGGGCATGACCGACACCGGCCGGTAGGGATTCAAGTCCAGCAGCTGGGCCCGGACTTCGGGGTTTTCCGAGCGCAGGAGCCGGATGTCCCGGATGCCCTTGCGCAGCATCAGGGCACGGTCCAGCCCCAAGCCGAGGGCGAGGCCGGCCCAGCGCCGCGGATCGAGCCCGGAGCCGCGGAGGACCTGCGCGGCGACAAGGCCGCATTCGGCCAGTTCCAGCCATTCCCGGCTGCCGTCCGGCTGGGTGACGAGCACGTCGAGCTGCCTGCCCGTATCCGTGTAGTGGTGGGTTGCCGGGGTCGAGCGCCACTGCACATCCGGGCAGACGGAGGCCGGAAGGACCGCGTCCACGACGGCCGCCATCATCTGGTCCAGCTCGGCGGAACCCAGCAGCCCGCGCGCTTTGAGCCTCCAGAGATCCACCTGGTGCGGGGCGCCCACGTGGGTGCGGTCGATCGTGTCCCTCCGGTACACCGGGCCTGGCACCGCGTGCAGCCGGTCGTAGTGGCCCATTTCCCCGTGCAGCGAGTCGAGCAGGGCCGGGACCCCCGCCGACGTGTGGCTCCGCAGCATCACCGTCGGGCTGACATGGCGGGAGTGGCGCGAATCGCGGGTGACGTCGTCGGGGGAGTAGCCCAGCCGGTCGTAGTTGTCGGCAGTTGCGACGAGGGGGCTGAGCCGGTGCGTCTCAACCGCGATGCTCCAGAGGCGTTCCAGCGCCGTCGTGATTTCCGCCAGCAGCAGGGACATGGCGTGGGGGCCCTGCGCGGGATCGGACAAGTCGCGGAGCGACAGGGCGGCCTGCAGCTCGGAGGGGGTCAAATAGTTTTTCATGAGGGGTCCTTGGCTGTGGGTGCGGGAGGGGAGCTTCACCCTCAGCCGCTGCACCGGACGGACCCCGGCGGCTGCAGTTATGCGCGCGACAAGAAGCCCGTGCGGCCGGAAAGCGGCCGAGGGCTGATAAATCGCTGCTGCGTGTGCATGCCTCCCATGCTACGCCAGGCCGCCGGCGTCCCCGCGGGCCGTCATACGCAGGCCTTGACCTTGACGCAGCGTCAACCCCTAGCATCGGGTTACCGGCACCAAGCGGCCGGCGCCGGACCGGAAGGAGGCAGCCACATGGAATGGTCGGTGCAACAGATCGCCAGGACCGCCGGGACCACGAGCCGGACGCTGCGGCACTACGACGACATCGGACTGCTCAAACCCAGCCGGACCGGCGGGAACGGCTACCGGTTCTACGACCAGGCATCCCTCGTGCGGCTGCAGCGGATCCTGCTCCTGCGGGACCTGGGGCTCGGCCTCCCGGCCATCGCCGAGGTTCTCGGCCACGAGCCCGACGCCGAACAGGCGCTCGGCCGGCACCTCGACTGGCTGCGGCAGGAACAGGCCCGGCTGGCCCGCCAGATCGCCTCGGTCCGGCAGACGATTGACACATTGAAAGCAGGAGGAGAGATCATGGCGGAGAAAATGTTCGACGGCTTCGACCACACCCAGTACAGGGACGAGGTGGAGGAGCGCTGGGGCAGGGACTCGTACGCGGCGGGCGACGCCTGGTGGCGCCGGATGAGCCCGGCCGGGAAGGACGCCTGGAAGCTGCGTTCCCGGCAGCTGGGCAGCGACTGGACCGCAGCCGCGGAGTCGGGGATCCCGGCGGACAGCGCCGAGGCCCAGGAGCTGGCCCGGCGGCACGGGGAATGGCTTGCCGGCATCCCCGGCACGCCCGCCTCAGCGTCCGCCACCGGCGGCAACGGCGACGTGAAAGGCTACGTCACCGGCCTCGGCGAGATGTACGTTACCGATCCGCGCTTCGCCGCGAACTACGGCGGCGCAGCCGGTGCATCCTTCGTCCGCGACGCCCTCCGGATCTACGCCGGCAGGCACCTCTAGGACCGGCGGCGCCGGGACCGGGACTAAACTTGACCGGTGACTCTTTCAACGCATTTCACGGCCGGCAACACCACCGACGCGCCGCGCAGCGACCTCCCCGGCCTGCTCGAAGCCCTGGCGGCGGACCTGCGCCGCATCGGCTACACCGTTGACGGCGTCGCCGGACTCCTGGGCCCGGCCGCGCACAGCGCCCTCAGCCGCGACCAGCTCGTTCCCGCGCTGATCGTCACCGAGGCCGCCCGCCACGGGGAGCCGACGACGACGGCGGCGCTCGCCGCCGTCGTCCGGTTCTGGCTGCTGGCCGAACCGCAGTCCGCCGCAACGCTCGACGCCTCCCTTCCCGGCATCCGCACGGCGGGCCTGCTGGAACTGGGCCTCGTGGAGCCGTCCGCGGATGGCCTGGTTCAGGCGAAGGTGGATCTGCGGCCGTACGGCTGGGACGGAACCCCCGGGGACGGCACCCAAGGGGACGGCACCCAGGGGGAAAACGAAAACACTGCCGGCAGCGGCGGCGCGGAGCTTTGGGTGGCCAGCGACCTGGCCGCCCACCAGCGCCCCGGCGTTCTGCGCCACGACCACGTGCTCGGGATCGGGCAGGCATCCACCACGCTGGTACAGGTCACCGCCCGCCGGCATGTGGCCCGCGCCCTGGACCTTGGCACCGGCTGTGGCATCCAGACCTTCCACCTGCTGCACCACGCCGAGCATGTGACCGCCACCGACATCTCCGGGCGTGCGCTGGCATTTACACGCTTCAACCTTTTGTTAAACGCCGGCCAGCTGCACCTGGACCCCGCCGATCTGGAGGCCCGGGTGAGCCTGCGCCAGGGCTCCCTGCTGGATCCGGTGGCGGGCGAGGAGTTCGACCTGGTGGTCTCCAACCCGCCGTTCGTGATCACGCCGCGCAGCCTGGGGGAGGCCGCCGCGGACCAGTTCACCTACCGCGACGGCGGCCTGCCGGGCGATGACATCGTCGCCGCCCTGGTCCGGGACCTTCCCTCGGCCCTCACGCCTGGCGGAACAGCCCAGTTATTGGGCAACTGGGAGATCCCGGCGGGCGCCGACTGGGCCGAACGGCCGCAAAACTGGGCCAGTCCGGACGCGGACGCCTGGTTCATCCAGCGCGAGCAGGTCAGCCCGGAACAGTACGCCGAGACCTGGCTGCAGGACGCCTCCGAGGCCCGCGACCGGCGCCTTTACCAGGACTCGTACGCCGCGTACCTGGACGACTTCGCCGCCCGCAGCGTCCAGGCCATCGGTTTCGGGATGATCTGGCTGCGCCGGCCCGCCCAGGGCCCCCCGGTGCTGAGGCGCTTCGAGGAGATCACCTATCCGATCGAGCAGCCCGTCGGCCCGCACCTCGGTGCCGCCGTGGAACGCGCCGACTGGCTGGCCGGCCACGACCTGGCGGCCGCTCACCTGCTAGTGGCCGAGGACGTCACCGAGGAACGGCACCAGCGCCCCGGTGCTGAGCACCCCGGCGTCATCCTGCTGCGTCAGGGTGCCGGCCTGCGCCGCACCAACCTGCTGAGCACCGAACTGGCCGGCTTTGTCTCAGCGTGCGACGGCGACTTGTCCGTTGGGCAGATCATCGGCGCCCTCGAGGCGCTGCTGGGTGGAGGCGAGGACTGGGACAGCGGGACCTTCCGCAGCGGGCTCCTCACGGAGGTGGGGAACCTGGTCCGCGACGGCTTCCTGCTCCCTGCCTAAGACGGCCGGCGCGAGGGCGCCCGGCACCGCCGGGCCGGTCGCGCCCTCGCCGCCGAAACGCGGCAGGACATACGCGGTGACGGCCAGGGCCACCAGGACCCCGCCCACCCCGGTGATAAGGAAGCTCAGCCGAATCGGGAGCAGGGCGCCAAGCAGCCCGCCCAGCGCCAAGGCTCCAATGGAGACGGCCCGGGTGAGGCCCCCGAGGATAGCCATCGCCTGGCCGCGGCCGCCCTCCGGGATCCGCAGGATGGCAATCGCCCCGAAACACGCGTTCAGCACCCCGCAGGCCGCCCCCATCGCGGTGTAGGCCACGAACAACAGTTCCACACCCGGCACCAGGGCCATGATCCCCAGGAAGGCCGAGGCCAGGGCCATCGAAACGAGCAGGATGCGCAGGCGGGCTGCCGGGGTCCTGATCCGCCCGGCCAGTGCCGCCCCGGACGCCATGCCGAGACCAAACGACGCAGCCAGCAGCCCGTACTGCGTTTCGGTGGCGCCGAGTTCGTCGCGGGCCAGGAACACTTCCAGGACGTTGGTCGCCTCGCCGACCGTGATGAAGAAGAGCGCGCCGAGGACCAGGGACCAGACCAGGCCGTCCGCCCGGATCAGGCGCAGCCCGTCCAGCAGGGCAGGCTTCTCCTTGCCCGCCCGTTCGGTGGCCGTGCCCCGGCGGGTCCGGATCAGCAGGGCGCCCGCAGCCATCGCCAGATAGCAGCCGCTGGCCACGGCAAACACCAGGCCGGATCCGCCCCAGCCGCTCAGCAGCCCGCCTGCCGCCGGGCCGACCATGCCGGCAATCATGATGGTTGCCTGCATGGTGCCCAGCGCCCGTGGCGTCCGCTCCTCGCCCACGATCCGGGGCAGCAGGGCCTGCCAGGTGGGCCCCGCCACCGCCTGGGCGGAGTCAAGGAGGAAGGTCATGGCGAACAGCGCCGGAAGGTAGTTGTCCAGATACTGCATTCCCAGCCCCATGCCGGCCACTGCCGCGGCACTGACCACGGAGGACGCCGTCGCCAGCGTCCTGGAATCCCGCGTGTCGGCCAGACGGCCGGCCCACGGCGCCAGCAGCACCAGCGGGAGCGCCGAGCAGAGCAGATACGCCGCCACCAGCCAGGGCCCGGCAACCTGGGTCAGGCCGGCGGCGGCCAGGTTCTGCAGGTGCAGCATGACGCTGATAATGACGGCGCCCATGCCGGCCGTGGCAATGAAGCGGGCGCTGCTGGCGAGGAGGAAATCCCTGGTGCTCCAGAGGGGCTGCCCGGCCCCGGGGTCGCCCGGCAACTTATGAAGTATCTGTTTCATAGTCGCAAGCTACTCCAGCGCCGACCGCATTGTCAAGCATATCTTTCATAGTTTGGCGGCGCTCGGTAGACTGGTGGTGTGAATGCAGATACCCCAATGGCGGAGTCACCGGTCCCGCCGGCCGCGAAACGCCGGCAGCGTCCGGAGAAGAAAGTGGAAATCACTGACCCGAAGGCGATCCGCGCGCTCGCGCATGCCGCCCGGCTGGAAGTCATTTCCGAACTGTATTCGACCCAGGTGAGCCGGACGGCCACCGAGCTCGCCGCGCAGACCGGCCTCACGCCGAGCGCCATGAGCTACCACCTGCGCGCCCTGCAGAAGTGGGGCATCGTGGTGCCGGCAGCCACTGCCGGCGACGCGCGGGAGCGCCGCTGGAAGGCCGCGGGTACCGACTTCACCATCAACTCCGGCGGAGGCGTGGCGAGCCCAGAGTTTGCCGTGCTGGACCTTGAACTGGACGCCTACCGCCGGCGTGTCAACGCGTACGCCAGGACCCGCGACGAGCAGCGCCGGCGCGGCGACGCGGTGGACGGGCCTTCCTCCGTGGTGCTGGCCAGCAACCTGCTCTACCTGACGCCGGCCCAGCGGGCAGAGCTGAACAACCGGCTCTTCGACCTGCTGCGGGACTACGAACTGGACGATCCGGACCAGGTCCCCGAGGGGGCCGTGCGGATGGCGACCATGTGGTCGATGATCCCGGATGACCGCGGACAGCCCCCGGCGAACCCTTCTGACAGCCCTCCCGAAAGTCCCGCCTGACAGCATCCCGGGGCGCCTTTGCGGCGTCCTGCGAACGGACGCCGGGCGGAGGTTCATTACGTCCGGAAGTCGGGCCCGGGAGCCCGCCGTTTCAGGCTGGATGCGCGGGAATCCGCAAAATATGGTGAACTAGGCGGGTATGGGCGCATCTGCCCGAGCAACCTTTTTCTGTAGGAGCACCGTGCCAAGCAAGGCCAAAACCGGCAAGAAACTCGTGATTGTGGAGTCTCCCGCCAAGAGCAAGACCATCGCCAAGTACCTCGGCGAGGGCTTCATCGTGGAGGCCTCCATTGGTCACATCCGGGACCTCCCGCAGCCCTCGGAACTGCCGGCGGAACTGAAGAAGACCTCGGTGGGCAAGTTCGCCGTCGACATTGATAACGACTTCAAGCCGTACTACGTGGTGTCCCCGGACAAGAAGAAAAAGGTCGCCGAACTCAAGGCCCAGCTCAAAGATGCTGACGCTCTATATCTCGCAACCGATGGGGACCGCGAGGGCGAGGCCATCGCGTGGCACCTGCTGGAAGTGCTCAAGCCCAAGGTGCCGGTTTACCGCATGACCTTCGGTGAAATCACCAAGGAAGCCATCCACCGCGCCATGGACAACCTGCGCGACGTCGACCAGGACCTCGTGGACGCGCAGGAAACCCGCCGTGTGCTGGACCGGCTCTACGGCTACGAGATCTCCCCGGTGCTGTGGCGCAAGGTGGCCCGCGGCCTCTCCGCCGGCCGCGTGCAGTCCGTCGTGACCCGCATGGTGGTGGACCGCGAGCGTGAGCGGATGGCTTTCAAGGCGGCCTCCTACTGGGACCTGACCGGCCAGTTCGGCGCAGGGTCCGGTTCGTTCAAGGCCAAACTGGCCATGGTCGACGGCGCCAAGGTCGCCAGCGGCCGCGACTTCAACGACAGCGGCGAGCTCACCTCGCGCAACGCCGTGCACCTCAACGAGGAACTCGCCACCTCCCTCGCCGCAGGCCTGCAGGACGCCGATTTCCGCGTCCGCTCCGTCGACACCAAACCGTACACCCGCCGCCCGGCCGCGCCGTTCACCACCTCCACGCTGCAGCAGGAAGCCGGCCGCAAGCTGCGCTTCTCCTCCAAGAGCACCATGCAGGTGGCCCAGCGGCTGTACGAAAACGGCTACATCACCTATATGCGTACGGATTCGTCCGCGCTGAGCAACGAGGCCGTCACGGCCGCCAGGCGCCAGGCCTCCGAGCTGTACGGCCCCGAGTACGTCCCGGCGTCCCCGCGCGTCTACAGCGGCAAGGCAGCCAACGCGCAGGAGGCCCACGAGGCCATCCGTCCCGCCGGCGACTCCTTCCGCACCCCGGCCCAGGTGGCCAAGCAGCTCTCCGGCGACGAGTTCCGCCTTTATGAACTGATCTGGAAGCGCACCGTCGCCTCGCAGATGGCCGACGCCAAGGGCTCCACCGCCACGATCCGCCTCGGCGCGGTCACTGTCGGTGGCGCTGCCGAGCGCCGCGACGCCGAGTTCTCGGCCTCCGGCACCGTCATCACCTTCCCCGGCTTCCTCGCCGCCTACGAGGAAGGCAAGGATGAAAGCCGCGGCGACGAGGACTCCGAGGAAGCCCGCCGGCTGCCCAACGTGGCCAAGGACGACGCGCTCACCGCCTCGGAGATCGTCGCCGTCGGACACGAGACCTCCCCGCCGCCGCGCTTCACGGAAGCGTCGCTGACCGCCGAGCTGGAAAAGAAGGGCATCGGCCGCCCGTCCACCTACGCCTCCACCATTTCCACCATCCAGGACCGCGGCTACGTCCGGAAGCAGGGCTCTGCGCTGGTCCCGAGCTGGATTGCGTTCTCCGTGATCCGGCTGCTCGAACAGCACTTCCACGACTACGTCGACTACGAGTTCACCGCCGACATGGAAGCGGACCTCGACAAGATCGCCAACGGCCAGGCGCAGGGACCGGCCTGGCTCAAGCACTTCTACTTCGGCGAGGACTCCGAGCCCGGCCTGCTGAGCATCGTCAACAACCTCGGCGAGATCGACGCCCGCGAAATCAACTCCATTCCCATCACCGAGGGCATCACGCTGCGGGTCGGGAAATTCGGGCCGTACCTGGAAAGCTCCGTCCCGACGGTCGATCCGAAGACCGGTGAAGTGGTTGAGGCTGCCCGGGCCAACGTCCCGGAAGACCTGGCACCGGATGAGCTGACCGCGGCCAAGGCCGTGGAGCTCATGGAAACAGCCGCCCCCGAGGAGCGCGTGCTCGGTGCGGACCCGCACACCGGGCACACCGTCGTGGCCAAGAACGGCCGCTACGGCGCCTACGTCACCGAGGTCATCCCGGAAATGACCGAGGAACAGCTCGCCAACCAACCGGTGGAGTACTACAAGAACGGCAAGCCCAAACCGCCGAAGAAACCCGTGAAGGCCAAGCCCCGCACCGGCTCGCTGTTCGCCTCGATGAGCGTGGACACCATCACCCTGGACGAGGCCCTGCAGCTCATGAGCCTGCCCCGGGTGCTCGGCCAGGACGCCGACGGCAACCCGATTACGGTGCAAAACGGCCGCTTCGGCCCGTACCTGAAAAAGGGCACGGACTCCCGGTCCATCGGCTCGGAAGAGGAAATCTTCACGATCACGCTGGAGCAGGCCCTGGAAATCTACTCGCAGCCGAAGCAGCGCGGTGCCCGCGCCGCCGTCCCGCCGCTGGCAGAATTCGGCCCGGACCCGGTGTCGGAGAAAAACATCGTGGTGAAGGAAGGCCGCTTCGGCCCGTACATCACCGACGGCGTCACCAACATCACCGTGCCGCGCTCCACCTCCCTGGAGGAGCTCACCCGGGAACAGGCCGTGGAACTCCTCGCGGAGAAGCGCGCCAAGGGCCCGGTCAAGCGCACGACGACGGCGCGCAAGCCGCCGGCCCGCAAGGCCGCAGCCAAGAAGTAGGGGGTGCCGGGGACGAGTAAGGAATTGCGGACCCGGGCCCAACGTGATCGAGTAGGACCATGACTGAACAGCCCGATCACTTGGACCTCCAGCCGCTGAACGACCTCGAAGAGAAGCTTGCCCGGGGGGAGGAGCCGGACGCCAACCCCGTTGACGTCATCCTGGCCTTCCTCAACAACGAGGTGTACATCGTCAGCTCCGATGTGCTCGAAGGAGCCGATTCCCAGGTCGAGCCCCTGGTGCTGGCCAACTCCGCGGGGAAGCCCGTCCTCGCCGTGTTCTCCCACCCGAGCCGCGTCACCGAGCAGTACCTGGCCGCCGCCCCCAACGTGCTCGGCACCCAGGGTGCCGCGATCCTCGGAAACCTTGGCGACGATCTCGGCATGGTCATCAACCCCGGCGCAGCCTTCGGCTTCGAGATCGATCCGGAAGGCGTGGCGAACATCCGCCGCGACTTCAAGCCTTCCGACGAGCCGGATGAGGCCGCCAGCGAGGCAGGACAGCCCTAAATCGATGCTCGGGGCGCGGCCGGCCCGTTAGGCGGGCCGCGTTCCCGGGGGAATAATGGCCGTATGCGTCTTGGCGTCCTCGATATTGGCTCAAATACAGTCCACCTCCTGCTCGTGGACGCCCATCCTGGTGCGCGCCCTGTGCCATTCGCCTCGCACAAACGCCCGCTGTCCCTCGTGCAGTACCTCGAGAGCGACGGCAGTATCAACGACGCCGGCCAGCATGAGCTGATCGAGTTTGTCCTCGAAGCGTGGGAATTCGCGGCCAAGCACAAGGCCGAGGACCTGCTGGCGTTCTGTACCTCAGCCATCCGCGAGGCCACCAACGGGGCCGCCGTGCTGGCCCGCGTCAAGCATGAGACCACCGTGACGCTCCGGGAACTGACCGGCAGCGAAGAGGCCTCGATGACGTTCTTCGCCGTCCGCCGCTGGTACGGCTGGGGCGCGGGGCCCATGCTGAACCTGGACATCGGCGGAGGTTCCTTCGAAATGGCCTACGGGGAGGATGAACTCCCCGAACTCGCGACGTCGGTCCCGCTCGGGGCGAGCCGGCTCACCCGGGACTGGCTGCAGGAGGACCCGCCCTCGGCCAAGAGTGTCAAAGACCTTCGCCGCTACATCCGGACCACGCTCAAGCCGGTGGTGCGCGACTTCGCCAAGCTCGGCAAGGCCAACCACGTGGCAGGCACCTCCAAGACTTTCCGCTCACTGGCCCGCATCGCCGGGGCTGCACCCAGCGGCGCCGGGCCCTACGTCAAGCGGGAATTGTTTGCCACGGACCTGGGACTGTGGGCGCAGCGCATCTCTGCCATGGAGGTGGAGGACCGGCTGAACCTGCCCGGCGTTTCCGAAGCCCGCGCCCCCCAACTTCTGGCTGGCGCACTGGTGGCCGAAGCGGCGCTGGAAATGTTTGAGTTTCCGAGCATGGAGATCTGCCCCTGGGCCCTCCGCGAGGGTCTGATCCTCCGCCGGCTGGATCAGCTGGTCATCGAGGGTCCACTGGAGCCAGCCCCCCACGTCACCCAGTCCGACCACCCCGCCGAGCCGCAGACACCAGAGCCAGAGTCACCCGACGCCAAGAAACCCCAGTCAGCGGACGCCCGGTGAGCGATCCGCAGGGGCCTGATTCCCGGCGAGGGAGTGTCGATCCGGACGCAGGCCGTTCGTCTGGAAGGTGAGAGGCCGGTAAGGAACCGGCCGTGTCGTCAAGGAGGACAACACCATGGCACAGTACCTGCTCAGCGTTTACCAGCCCGTCGGCCCCGCCCCCGCCCCGGAAATCCTTGAGCCCATCATGCAGGACCTCGGGGCCTTGAACCGCGAAATGAAAGCCGCCGGGGCCTGGGTGTTCGCCGCCGGACTCCATCCCACCGAAACCGCCACGGTCGTGCGGCAGCAGGGCTCCGAGGTGCTCATCACGGACGGTCCCTTCGCTGAGGCCAAGGAGCATCTGGGCGGGTTCACCGTCATCGAGGCCGAGGATCTCGACGCCGCGCTCGGCTGGGCCGGCAAGCTGGCGCGCACCACGACCCTACCCATCGAAGTACGGCCGATCCAGCACTAGCCGCCGCATGCCGGAGGGGACCGCGCATTAACTGCGAAGGCACCGGCCGTCCGCTGCGGGAAAATGGGGGAAACCCGCTGCAGACGACCGGTGCCGGGCAGGCATCCGCATGCCTGCTGCATCACTCGCACCCTCAATGAGGTAACCACCACGCTAGTCACGGAGTTTGTGAGGACGCTGACCTGAGGATGTGAGCTGGCTGTGAATCAGGCCGGACTGCAATGATGGGGGCATGAGCAACCGAATCGCATTCCTGGGCTGTGGATCAATGAACGAGGCCATCCTTGGCGGACTGATCGCGGGCGGCGCTGACCCCGCGGACATCGTCGCCACGGTCCGGCGCGCCGAACGGGCCGATGAACTCGCTAAACGGCATCCGGGGATCACGGCCATCGCCGGCGCCGAAGAGCCGGAGAACAACAAGCAGGCCGCCACCGGCGCCGACGTCGTAATCCTGGGCGTCAAGCCCGTGGGCATCGCGGACCTGGCCCGCGAGATCGGCGATTCGCTGGCACCGGACACCATCGTCATCAGCGTCGCTGCCGCCGTGTCGCTGGCGCAGCTGGAAGCGGCCCTGCCGGCCGGGCAGCCCGTGATCAGGACCATGCCCAACACCCCGGCGAAGCTGGGCCGCGGCGTCGTGTCCGTGTCGCCGGGCACGCATTGCTCCCCGGCGCAGCTCCAGCTGGCCAAGGACATCCTGGCGGCCGCCGGCACCGTCGTCGAGATTCCCGAGCACCAGGTCGACGCGCTGTCCGCGATCAGCGGCTCAGGCCCGGCGTACGCGTTCTACCTGGCCGAGGCCATGGCGGACGCCGGCGTTGAACTGGGGCTTGACCGTGAGCTCTCGCAGCTGATTGCCCGGGAAACCGTCGCCGGGGCAGGCTTTATGCTCGCTGAGCCTGGCGTCGATCCGGCAGCGCTGCGCAAGGCCGTCACCAGCCCCAACGGCACCACCGAACGCGCCATCGCCACCTTTGACGCGCGCGGCCTGCCCGCGATCATCGCCGACGGCGCCCGCGCCGCCGCCGCACGGGCAGCGGAGATCACCACGCAGCTCGGCTAGACGAAGGCACACCCATGACGCAGACCGGACCCGGTGGCAGGATAGGACCCATGGAACTGCACATCACAGGGGATCCCGCGGCGGACAAACTACTCGGCGATGACGCGTTTGCCCTGCTCACCGGCATGCTGCTTGACCAGCAGGTGACCATGGAATCGGCCTTTGCCGGTCCCGAAAAGATCCGGACGCGCATCGGGTCCATGGACCCCGCCGCGATCGCCGGATACGATCCGCAAGCGTTCGTCGGGATGTTCAAAGAACGCCCGGCCGTCCACCGGTTCCCCGGGTCAATGGCCGGCCGCGTCCAAGCACTTGCCGAGACGGTGCACAGTGACTGGAACGGCGACGCTTCTGCCATCTGGACCCAGGGCGACCCGGACGGGCAGGAGGTGCTGCGCCGGCTCAAGGCGTTGCCGGGATTCGGCGAGCAAAAGGCGAAGATCTTCCTGGCGCTGCTGGGAAAGCAGTGTGGACTCCAGGCCGAGGGCTGGCGCGAGGCCGCCGGGCACTACGGCCAGGAGAACGCCTTCCTGTCCGTCGCTGACATTGTGGATCCGGAGTCGCTGAGCAAGGTGCGGGCCAGCAAGCAGGCAAGCAAGGCCGCCGCGAAGGCGGCGAAGACCGCCGGGTCCTGATCCGGGGGTAGCTGAGCCAGCGACCCGGGTGCGCTACGGCCGGGCGGCGAACCTCTCCAGCAGGTCCACATGGCCGGAAACAATGAGCATGTCCCGTGAGGAAACCTTCGTCTCCGGCCGGGCGTAGGTGAAGTCCTCGCCCGGGGACTTCACGCCCACAATCGTTACCCCGTACTTGGACCGGACCTTGGACTCGTCCAGGGTGAAGCCCACGGTTTCACGCGGCGGATACATTTTCACGATCGCGAAGTCGTCGTCGAACTCGATGAAGTCCAGCATGCGGCCGGAGACCAGGTGCGCGGCGCGGACACCGGCGTCGGCCTCCGGGTAGATCACGTGGTTGGCGCCGATCCGGGTCAGGATCTTGCCGTGCGAGGGGGTGATGGCCTTGACCCACAGGTGCTCGATGCCGAGGTCCACGAGGTTCACGGTGATCAGCACCGAGGATTCGATCGAGGTGCCCACGCCGACGACGGCGGAGCTGAACTCCTGCGCGCCGAGCTGGCGGAGCGCATCGATGTTGGTGGCGTCGGCCTCGACGACGTGCGTCAGGACTCCGGACCATTTTTGCACCAGGTTCCGGTCGCGTTCGATGGCCAGCACCTCGCGGCCCTGTTTGACCAGCTGTTCTGCGGTGGAGGCGCCGAAACGGCCCAGGCCGATCACCAGCACCGGGGCGTTGTGGGCGGGGCGGTTGACGGCGCCTGAGGAACTAGCCAATGATCGGTCTCTCTTCCGGGTAGTGGTACAGCTGGCGGCGCTGGCGCAGGGCCAGTGCAGCGGCAAGGGTGACGGTCCCGACGCGCCCTGCGAACATCAGGACGGTGAGGACGTAGACGCCCGACGGCGGGAGCTCGGCACTGAGGTTCGTGCTGAGGCCGACAGTGGCGAACGCTGAAATGGTTTCGAAGAGCACCCGGTCCAGGGACGCCCCGCTGATCTGGAGCAGGAGCATGGCCGACACGGCGACCAGTGTGGCACCGGCGACGATGACCGAGATGGCCACCCGCATGGTCCCCTCCGGGATGGTCCGGCCGTACACCTTGACATCGGAGTCACCCCGGGCCTCGGCCAGGATCGCCAGGAACATCACGGCGATGGTGGTCACCTTGATGCCGCCGGCGGTCGACGCCGAGCCGCCGCCGGCGAACATGAGGGCGTCGGTTAAGAGCATGGTCGTGGAATCCATCTGGTTCTGGTCCACCAGGTTGAAGCCGCCGGAACGGGTCATCACGGACGCGAACAGCGAATGGATGACCTTGTCCGCGACGTTCATGCCGCCGATGGTCCTCAGGTTCTCCCATTCCATGAGCCCCCACAGCAGCGTGCCGGCCGCCAGCAGGATCAGCGAGACCTGGATGGTCAGCTTGGTGTGCAGGTTCCATTTCTTCCAGTTCAGCCCGTTCTGCTGCAACACCATCACCACGGGGAAACCCAGGCTGCCGAGGAAGACGCCCACCATCAGCGGGACGAGGATCCACAAATCTGTCTCGTAGGGCACGATCCCGTCCGAGTGCGGGGTGAAGCCGGCGTTGTTGAAGGCCGAAATCGAATAGAACACCCCGTGCCAGACGGACTGGCCGAAGCTTTCGCCCAGGGTCAGGAACCGCGGGATCAGCGTCAGCGCGAGGGTGCCTTCGATCACCACCGAGGTGACGATGACGATCCGCAGCAGGGTGCCCACCTCGCCGAGGCGGCCGGCGTTCATGGCCTCCTGGGCGATCAGCTTGCCGCGGACACCCAGCTTCTTGCTCACCATGAGGGCGAGCAGCGAGGCAAGGGTCAGGGTGCCCAGGCCGCCGACGAAGATGCCAATCAGGATGACGAGCTGGCCGAAGAAAGACCAGTGCGCGGCCGTGGACACCACGGTCAGGCCGGTCACGCAGACGGCGGACACGGCAGTGAACAGCGCCTGGTGCAGCGGCGTGAAATCCCCGGTGGCCGAGGAGACCGGCAGGGACAGCAGGGCCGTAAAAACCAGGATCACCATGCCGAACGCGGAGAGCGCGAGCCGGGCCGGGGACGTGTTGGCGATGTTGTCGATGAAGTCGCGAAGGCGTGTGAAGATCCACAGGCCTTCCCGCTCCGGTGCGCCGGGGTGCCAGTTTGCCGGGCTCTTGGACCTCGACTGGCTCTGCGTCATGTGTGGCTTATCCTCGCTTGAAACTGCTTCCTTCAGTAGTAAACCACTAAACCCCGCGCAATGACGGGGGAAGGGCGCCCCGCGCTCGGGTAGCCTGTGATTGATGACATACCTGCCGGGGCTCGCAAAGACCGCACTGCCAACGACGGTGGTGTGGGATCCCGCCATGACGGCCTACAACTTCGGCCACAGCCACCCGATGGCCCCGGAGCGGATGGAACTCACCGCCAGGCTGGCCGGAAGCCTCGGTCTGCTGGATCTGGAGCACGTCACGGTTTCGGCCCCGGACGTCGCCAGCGACGCGGAGCTGAGCACCGTCCACAGCCCGGAGTTCGTCGCCGCCGTGCGGCGCGTGAGCGCGGATCCCGGGACCCCGGACCTGGAGCGCGGCCTCGGCACCGAGGATGACCCGGCATTCGCCGGCATGCACGAGGCCAGTGCCAGGCTGGCCGGCGGCTCGCTGCTGGCCGCCGCCGCCATCCTGGACGGCAGCGCCGTCCGGGCGGTGAACTTCGGCGGGGGCATGCACCATGCGGCCCGCGAACGCGCGAGCGGCTTCTGCATCTACAACGACGCCGCCCTCGCCATCCAGCGGCTGCTCGACGGCGGCATGCAGCGTGTCGTGTACATCGACATCGACGCCCACCACGGCGACGGAACGCAGAGCATTTTCTGGGACGATCCGCGGGTCCTGACGATTTCCCTGCACGAGACGGGGCTGACCCTGTTCCCGGGCACGGGCTACGCCAACGAGATCGGCGGCCCCAACGCCCAGGGCAGCGCCGTGAACGTGGCACTGCCGGCCGGCACCGGCGACGGCGGCTGGCTCCGCGCCTTCCATGCCGTCGTACCGCAGCTCGTGGGGGCCTTCGAACCCGAGGTCATCGTGAGCCAGCACGGCTGCGACTCCCACCGGCTGGACCCGCTCACCCACCTGAACATCAGCGTCGACGGCCAGCGGGAGGCCGCCACCGCCATCGGCAACCTCGCCGCCCGCTACTGCGACAACCGCTGGATCTCCACCGGCGGAGGGGGCTACAACGTCATCACCGTGGTGCCGAGGTCGTGGAGCCACCTGATCGCGATCGCTGCCGGGCGCCCCGTCCCGTTGCGCACCCCCGTGCCGGAGGACTGGCGCAGCTATGTGAAGGAAAAATACGGGGCCAAGTACGGCGTCGACGCACCGGAGATGATGGGCGACGACGTCGACCTCTGGTGGCGCTCGTGGGAAGTCGGCTTCGACCCGAACGATGAAGTGGACCGGACGGTCATGGCCACCCGCAAGGAAGTTTTCCCGCTCTACGGGCTGGACCCCTGGTTCGACTAGTTAGCCGGCCGTTGCGGCTAACCTGCGGACGGCTGGGGACCGGGCTTTTCGGTCTGGAACACGACCCCCGCCGCGCCGATGATCCAGCCCAGCAGCGAGAGCGAGAACGCCCCGATCAAGTCGGTGGACGCGGTGCCCTTAACGAGCCACACACCGAGTACCAGCATCCCGATCACGAGATACACCATCAAGGCCGTGATGACCCGGCCGGACAGTTTTGTGGTGATCCCGCCGGCGTCGAAGATGCCTTCGCTGGCCTGTCCGGCGGACCCCCCGCCGCCGGCCTGTTCCTCCCGGCGCACCTCGGCCATGGTGAAGCCGAGCGCGGAGGCCGTCAGCGAGCTCAGCGACGTGGACAGCGCCCCGGCGGCACAAACGACGGCGCCGTTCAGCTTGGGCGGCGTGCCCGGGATCTCCGGGATGAACACCCAGACCTGGATCAGCACGTTGCCCCAGACGATCACGAAGAGGGCCAGGAACACGGCAGCGATGATGTTGAACAGCTGTTTCCGGAAGATGTCGCCCATGGTTGTGCACTCCTCTGCGTCGGCAGGCTGCGGCCCCCCCGCCGGGCAGGCGGTGGGTCCCGTTCTAGCACCGCGCCGGGCACGGGGCAATGCCCGGCGCATACAGTCAGGGCCGCAATTAGTGGATGCCATCCGGCGTATATGTCGCTAGTGTGGAGGGCATGGTGACAGACGACGTATTTGCCGTCATTGCTGAGGCAACCCGGCGTGACATTCTGGTATCCCTCCGCAAGGGGGACAAAGCAGTGGGGGAGCTGGTCCAGGAGCTCGAGGCCAGCCAGCCCACCATTTCCAAGCATCTGAAAGTGCTCCGCGAAGCGGACCTGGTGAGCATGCGGGCCCAGGGCCAGAAGCGCTACTACACGCTCAACCCCAAGCCGCTGGCCGGGATCATCAACTGGCTGGAGACGTTCGACGTCGGCGGTGCCGCGACAGCCGAACCTTCACCGGCGCAGACGGCCGAACCCCGGCTCCAGCCCGTCCCGGACACGCTGGCCGCAGCGGCCACCGCGAACTCGTCGGATGCCACGGCGCCTGCGGTCCCGGCGTCGCAGCCTGCCGCGGTGCTCGCCGGCCGGCCTGCCGGCAGCCCGCTGAGCCCCGCCGTCGTCCTCCCGGTCGGCACGGCAGGCGAGGACAAGATGCCACAGCAGATCGGCCGTACCGTCGGCCGCGCCGCGACCCGGGCCGCTGATCTCCTGGCCAGCCTGCCGAAGTTCGGCCGCAAGAAGTAGCGACGCCCCGGCCCGAGCGCCTGTTCCCGTCATACGGTGGCGCCCACCGGCTCTCGAATAGAAATCCCGCCCCGCCCGGTGCAACCATGGAAAGGCTTGTTTGCTGCGCCCGATGAGTGGCGCCAAGGTTGAGGAGTTGCAATGGACGCACGGCTTGAAACGATCCGGGACACGGTACTGGCACGGAATCCCGGCGAAGGGGAGTTCCACCAGGCAGTCACCGAGGTCTTCGAAAGCCTCGGACCGGTGCACGACCGCCACCCGGAGTTCCTGGAAGGCGCCGTCCTCGAACGGCTCTGCGAGCCCGAACGGCAGATCATCTTCCGGGTCCCGTGGGTCGACGACGCCGGCCGCTTCCAGATCAACCGCGGCTTCCGGGTGGAGTTCAACTCGGCGCTGGGGCCTTTCAAGGGCGGCCTGCGTTTCCACCCTTCGGTGAACCTGGGCATCGTGAAGTTCCTCGGCTTCGAGCAGATCTTCAAGAATGCCCTCACCGGCATGCCGATCGGCGGCGGCAAGGGCGGCTCCGACTTCGACCCCCGCGGACGCTCGGACGGCGAGATCATGCGCTTCTGCCAGTCCTTCATGACGGAGCTGTACCGCCACATCGGCGAGTACACGGACGTCCCGGCCGGGGACATCGGGGTCGGCGGCCGCGAAATCGGCTACCTCTTCGGGCAGTACAAGCGGATCACCAACCGCTACGAATCCGGGGTCCTCACCGGCAAGGGCATCTCGTGGGGCGGCTCGCTGGTGCGGCCCGAAGCCACCGGCTACGGCACCGTGATCTTCACCCAGGAAATGCTCAAGACCCGCGGCCAGTCCTTCGAGGGTCAGCGCGTGGTGGTCTCCGGCTCCGGCAACGTCGCCATCAACGCCATCGCCAAGGCCCAGGGGCTCGGCGCCACGGTGGTGGCCTGCTCCGATTCCTCCGGCTACATCGTGGATGAGGCCGGAATCGACGTCGAGCTGCTGCGCCAGATCAAGGAGGTCGAGCGCGGACGGCTCAAGGACTACGAGGCCCGGCGTTCGAACGTCACGTACGTCGACGGCGGCTCCGTGTGGGACCTCGACGCGACCGTTGCGCTGCCGTGTGCCACGCAGAACGAGCTCGACGGCGACGCTGCCGCCAGGCTGGTCCGCAACGGACTGCTGGCGGTGGGGGAGGGAGCCAACATGCCCTCGACCCGGGACGCCGTCGCGGTGTTCCAGGACTCCGGCATCCTCTTCGGGCCGGGCAAGGCCGCAAACGCGGGCGGCGTGGCCACGTCGGCGCTGGAGATGCAGCAGAACGCCAGCCGCGATTCCTGGTCCTTCGCGCACACCGAGGAACGGCTCACCGAGATCATGGTCGGCATCCACGACCGCTGCGCCGCGACGGCGGCCGAGTACGGGGACCCGGGGAACTATGTGCTGGGCGCGAACATCGGCGGCTTCGTGAAGGTGGCCGACGCGATGCTCGCCCAGGGGCTCATCTAGGACTGGACTTCCGCGCCGCGCGCCGAGCCGAGTCGGCAGTTCGCGGCAAAGTTCCGGACGAACATTGCCCCGGACTGCCAACTCGCGGACCTGCGGGCTACTTCTTGAGCAGCCGCACGTGGTCCGGCGTCAGCTCCGAGATCCGGCTGACGCCCAGCAGGGCCATGGTGCGGAGCATGTCCTTTTCCAGGATCTCGATGGCCCGGTCCACGCCGGCCCGTCCGCCGGCCATCAGCCCGTAGAGGTAGGCGCGGCCGATCAGCGTGAAGTCGGCGCCCAGGGCCAGGGCCGCGATGATGTCCGCGCCGCCCATGATGCCGGTGTCCAGGATGATGGCCGCGTCGCTGTTGTCCGCCTTGAGCGCCGCCGAGACCTCCGGGAGCAGGTGGAACGGAATCGGGGCGCGGTCCAGCTGGCGTCCGCCGTGGTTGGACAGCACCACACCGTCGGCGCCGTGGTCGACCACTTTGCGGGCGTCCTCGACGGTCTGGATGCCCTTGACGACGAGCTTGCCTTTCCACGTGTCCCGCAGCCAGTCGAGGTCCTCGAACGTGAGCGTCGGGTCAAACATGGAGTTGATCAGGTCCGCCACGGTTCCGGTGTAGCGCGAGAGCGAGGCGAAGGTCAGTGGCTCGTGGGTGAGGAAGTTGAACCACCACGCCGGCCGGTAGGAGGCGTCCAGGACGGTCTTGAGCGTCAGGGCCGGCGGGATGGTCATGCCGTTGCGGACGTCGCGGAGCCTGGCCCCGGCGACGGCGGTGTCCACGGTGACCATGAGGGTGTCGTTGCCTGCCTTGGCCGCGCGCTCGATCAGCTCCAGCGAGCGGTCCCGGTCCGTCCACAGGTAGAGCTGGAACCAGTTCCGGCCGTCCGGGGCGGCAGCGGCCACGTCCTCGATGGAGGCCGTGCCCATCGTGGAAAGCGTGTACGGGATGCCGGCGGCCGCAGCGGCCTGGGAGCCGGCGTATTCGCCCTCGGACTGCATCATCCGGGTGAAGCCCGTGGGCGCGATGCCCACCGGCAGCCGGGAGGGCTTGCCCAGGATCTGCGTGCCGAGGTCCACCCGGGAGACATCGCGCAGGATGCCGGGGCGGAACTCGATGTCCAGGAAGGCCTGGCGGGCGCGTCGCAGCGTGATCTCGGCTTCGGCTGCGCCGTCGGTGTAGTCGAACGGTGCCTGCGGTGTGCGGCGCTTTGCCATGTCCCGGAGGTCCCAGATGGTGCTGGCCTGGCGCAGCCTGGCGGCCCGGCTGAATTCGGGCTTTTTGAACTGCATCAGCGGGGCGAGGTCCGAGTACTTGGGGACGCGGCGCTTGAGGGCTGCGGGAATGATCCCCGGGGTGGCCGCGGCGGGGCGGGTGCCCGCGCCGGTGTCTTCTGGCTGGGTGGGCGACTCGGGGTTGCCGGGCTCGATTGTCTGCGTCATTGCTGCCTCCGGGCAGGGTCTCGTGTTCCTGGATGTCGGGATCCCCGCCGGGCTGCAACCTAAAGCTCAGCCACCGGGGAGTGTGGTCCAACCACAGTGTAGGCGTGTGGTCCAACCACATCAAGTAGGATTGGACCATGCGTACCCACCAGCTTGTCCTGCAGTGGATCGAGGGCCAGCTCTCCAGCGGCCAGCTTGCCCTGGGTGGACGGCTCCCGGCCGAGCGGACTCTCGCCGAGCAGCTCCAGGTCTCCCGGACGTCCGTGCGCGAGGCCATTCGGGTCCTTGAGGCCATGGGAGTGCTCCGGGCGGGGGTGGGCTCGGGCCCGGAGGCGGGGACCGTCGTCATCGCCGACCCGACCGCGGCGCTGGGCTCAGCGCTTCGGCTGCACGTCGCCACCTCGCACCTGCCCGTCAAGGACATCGTGGAGACGCGCGTGCTGCTGGAATCCTGGGCCGCTTCCCGGGCAAGCCCGGAGTCGCCGGCGCTCGCCGAGGCGGCCCGGCTGCTGGAGCACATGGACACCTGCGCCGAGACGGAGAAGTTCCTGGCCCTGGATGTGCGGTTCCACCTGGCGCTGGCGGGTGCCGCGGGCAACGCCGTGGTCAGCGCCATGATGGGCTCACTGCGCGAAGCCATCCAGGACTATGCCGGCCGGCTGACCGGAAACCTCCCCGACTGGGACGCCACGGCGGCGCGGCTCCGTACCGAACACCGGGACATCCTGGCGGCCATCACCAGCGGCGACGGCGGCCGCGCGGCGCAACTCGTTGCCGACCACATCGAGGGCTACTACGCGGAGGCCGGCGTGGGGTCCGGGGCCTGATCCTACACCTGGTCACCCGGCTAATACTTCAGCTGATCCGTCGCCCAGAGCCGGATTGTTACGTCCCGGATTTTGCCGCGGCTGCGGTCCGCGGGCTATCGTCGAGCTATGACTAACCGTTGGTATGCGTATTTTTCGTTGGCTCTGGAGGGGCCCGCGTCTAACTGACACGCATCCAACCTTCCTTCAGAGCCAACAGGGCAGAGATCATTCTCTGCCCTTCGCCATTTCACGGCGGGTTCTGATCAGGGCCCGCTCCGCACCCCGGAACAGGACCCGCACATGAGCATCGAAGCAGCCCCCGAATCCCAGCAGTCCACCTCTAACCTGCGCGTCAGCGAGTTCACCCCGCTGCCGACCCCGCAGGACATCGCCGCGGAGCTGCCGCTGGACGCCGGCCTGGCCGACGTCGTGGCCCGGGGCCGGGACGAGGTCCGCGTCATCATGGACGGGGTCGATGACCGCTTGCTCGTCATTGTGGGCCCCTGCTCCATCCACGATCCCAAGGCCGGCCTCGAGTACGCCCGCCGGCTGGTCAGCCAGGCCGAAAAGCACAAGGAAGACCTGCTGATCGTGATGCGGGCCTACTTCGAAAAGCCACGCACCACGGTGGGCTGGAAAGGCCTGATCAACGATCCCCGGCTTGATGGCAGCCACGACATCGCTGCCGGGCTGCGTGCCTCGCGCCGCTTCCTGCAGCAGGTCACCGCGCTGGGCCTGCCCGCCGGCACCGAGTTCCTGGAACCCATCAGCCCGCAGTACATGGCGGACCTTGTCTCCTGGGGCGCCATCGGTGCCCGCACCACCGAAAGCCAGATCCACCGCCAGCTGGCGTCGGGCCTGTCCATGCCGATCGGGTTCAAGAACGGGACCGACGGCGACCTGCAGGTCGCGCTCGACGCGTGCAGCGCCGCCGGGGCAGCCCAGGCGTTCCTGGGGATCGACGGCGAGGGCCGGGCCGCCCTGGTCTCCACCGCAGGCAACCCTGACACGCACATCATCCTCCGCGGCGGCCGCAAAGGACCCAACTACTCCGCCCCCGACATCGAGGCCACCACCGCCAAGCTCGCCGCCAAGCAGCTCAACCCGCGGCTGATCGTTGATGCGAGCCACGCCAACAGTGGCAAGAACCACCACCGGCAGGCTGAAGTCGCCTTCGAAATCGGCGCCCAACTCGAGGGGGGCGGCAGCTCGGCGGGAGCCATCGCCGGCGTCATGCTGGAGAGCTTCCTCGTTGGCGGGGCGCAAAACCTCGATGTCGTCGAGCACGCCGCCGGATCGGACGAGCTCGTCTACGGCCAGAGCGTGACGGATGCCTGCATGGACTGGGATGTCACGGCATCGGTCCTGGCGCAGCTTGCGGCCTCCGCGCGCGTTCGCCGTACCCGCGGCTAAGAGCCCCGGCGGTCAGGCGGAGCCGGAGGAAATCCTGCCGGGAGGCCCGGAGATTCCCGCGTAGCTCTTTCACATTGGCACCATCAGCCCCTAGAGTATCTATCACATGGTTGTTTGATGGCTCAGCATCGGCACACCGCCATGTCGTTCAGATGGGGCTGCCGTTCGCTTGAGTAAAGGAATAGGGAAATGTCTTCGGAGGCTAACTTCTCCAATGCGCGCTTCTTGACCGTGGCTGAGGTCGCGGATGTGATGCGCGTGTCCAAAATGACCGTGTATCGTCTTGTTCATTCCGGCGAGATGCCGGCTGTCCGTTTCGGGCGCTCCTACCGGGTGCCGGAAACCGCCGTCGAGCAGTACCTCAAGGGTGCTGTAGTCGACGGGCACACGGAAACAGCCTGATTCTTCGCGTCTTGTACGCCGGAATAACAACCTGCAGGCGCCCAGCGCGGCCTGCGGTCGTGGTGTGCCCCCGTTAGGCGGTACCCTGTTAAGGAACGTTTTACGTCATTGTAAGAACCTGTCAGTTGTACAGTCTGCTGCTTAGCCCGCGGACCCTTTCCAACAGGCAGGTACTGCATCTAGCCGGTAAGGAACTTTCGTGGGTTCAGTTATTAAGAAGCGTCGCAAGCGTATGGCCAAGAAGAAGCACCGCAAGCTGCTTCGCAAGACGCGCCACCAGCGTCGCAATAAGAAGTAGAGATACTTCACATCATGTGAATGCCCGTTGCCTTCCAGGCAGCGGGCATTTTCTTTGGCTTCGCGGCGGGTGCGGACGCGCGTGCGGGCGAGTGACGCGCATTCCGGCGGGCGACGCTCCTTCGGACGGGCCACGCGCTTTCGGACCGTCGACTCGCGTTTGCGCCGGCGCTACGCGGATCCGCGTAGCGCTTGGCAGGAAGCGTAGCGCCCGGCCGAAAGCGCAGCGGAAAGAGGCTGGCCGGGCAGGCTGGCTGGGGGCGGGTTAGACCGTGGGCCGCGGAAGCGGGAGAAGCCTCGATAGAGGCCGTCGATCGCCCCTCCGACCGTGGCGGCCTTGAGGCCCAGGATTGCCGCGCGGCGTCCGGAACGGAAATCGTAGACCGGTCAGTTGTGATCACGGGCGCCGCACCAGCTTCGGAAGGCCGACGGCGGAGAGCTGAGGCGGGCGACGCGCTTTCGGACAGTCGACTCGCGTTTGGGCCGGCGCTACGCGGATCCGCGTAGCGCTTGGCAGGAAGCGTAGCGCCCGGCTGAACGCGTAGCGGAAAGAGGCAGGCGCGCTGGGGTGCGGGTCAGACCGTGGGGCCGCGGAAGCGGGAGAAGCCCCGCCAGAGGCCGTAGATCGCCCCTCCGACGGTGGCGGCCTTGAGGCCCAGGGTTGCCGCGCGGCGTCCGGAACGGAAATCGTAGACCGGCCAGTTGTGATCACGGGCGTGGCGGCGGAGCCGGGAGTCGGGGTTGATGGCCACGGGATGTCCCACCATGCTCAGCAGCGGGATGTCGTTGTGCGAATCGCTATACGCCCAGCACCGCGCCAGGTCCAGTCCCTCGGCCTCGGCCACGGCGGTGACCGCCACGGCCTTGGCGGGGCCGTGCAGGATCTCGCCGACCAGCCGTCCGGTGTAGGAACCATCCATTATTTCGCCCACCGTGCCGAGGGCGCCGGTGAGGCCCAGCCTCGTGGAGATCACCGAGGCCACCTCGATCGGCGTGGCGGTCACGAGCCAGACCTTACGGCCCACCCGGAGGTGCTGCTCGGCCAGCGCCTTGGCCCCCGGCCAGATCCGGGATTCAATCATTTCGTCATAGACTTCTTCGCCGAGGGCCTCGATGTCCTCAACGGTGATACCGGAGGCGAGCGCCAGGGCGGTGTCGCGGACAGCGTGGACATCGTCCATGTTCTCCCCGCGGAGCACGAACATCAGTTGCTTCCAGGCGAACCCCGCCGCCTGTGGAATCGTGAAGGCCCCGCGCTGGTGCATCTTGCGGGCCACGTGGAATAGGCTGGCCCCGCGCATGAGGGTGTTGTCGACGTCGAAGAACGCGGCTTCGCCGTGCTGCGGTGCTGCAACAGGATCTGTGACCACAGCGGCGTACTTCTCTTCGGACATGCCACGAGTCTAGTCAACGCCGGAGCCAGTCCCGTCCCCCCGGGCCGCGGCGGCGCCCGGATGCTGCGGCGCGTCGACGCCGGAGCCAGTCCCGTCCCCCGGGCCGCGGCGGCGCCCGGATGCTGCGGCGCGTCGACGCCGGACGGGCCGCCGGGCTACCGTGGAACCATGCCCAGCCCCGACATCGTCCTCATCACCAAAGCTGACTGCCACCTCTGCTCGGCGGCGCGCGACGCCGTCGACCGCGTCACAAAGAACCTCGGGATCGGCTGGCGGGAGCAACCGGTGGACAACGACGTCGAACTGCGGGAACGCTTCGCCGAGGAGATTCCCGTGGTGCTGGTGGATGGCGTCCAGCGGGACTTTTGGAAGATCGACGAAGCCCGGCTGGAGCGGACGTTACGGCGGGCGCTGGGCCGGCAGGGCTGACCGGCCGGGGCTGTTGGAGGCGACTGCTTTGTCCGGCGAACTGCGGGGGCCCTAGAGTGGAAGTCACAACGCGACTCAATGGAGCAGATAGTGACTTCGCTGGACTCATCCCCCGACGCGATGCCGGGGGGATCCGGGACTGCCGCCAAGCAGATTCCGCCCGCGGCCGTGTCCCGGCTGACCATCTATCTGCGCGCCCTGACCACCCTGCTCGCCGAGGGTGTTGATCGGGTCTCGTCCGAATCCCTGGCCGAGGCCTCGGGCGTCAGCTCCTCGACTCTCCGCAAAGACCTTTCCTATGTGGGCTCCTACGGGACCCGTGGTGTCGGCTACGAAGTGCAGTACCTCAGCCGGCACATCGCCGCGGCGTTGGGCCTGACGCACGACTGGAAGGTCGCGATCGTCGGTGCCGGCAACCTGGGCAAGGCGCTGGCCCGGTACGGCGGCTTCGAATCCCGGGGCTTCGACATTGTCGCAATTTTCGATGCCGACCAGATGGTGGTCGGGAGCGAGGTGGGCTGGTTGCGTGTCAGCGATGCTGCCGACCTGGAACCGGTGCTGCAGCGGACGGGCGCCAACATGGTGGTACTCGCCCTGCCGGCTGCCGTGGCGCAGGACGTCTGCGACCGGGTGATTGCCGCCGGCGTGCGGAGCATCCTCAGTTTTGCCCCGGTGATGCTGCAGGTGCCGCCCGGGGTCAACCTGCGCAAGGTGGATATGGCCACCGAACTCCAGATCCTCGCCTATCACGCACAAAGGGCGCAGGACCCGGAGGATGCTGACTAGCTTTCAGTCAGCCCGTCCGGCTCCCGCGCCCTCTGCGCCGGTGCCTGGCTACTTGGTGTCGACCGTTAGTACGGTCGGCCCGGCTGTCCGTACGGGTTGGCGAACGGCTGCTGCTTGCTGAAGTACGGCGACGTTGCCGGCAGGTACAGCATCACAATGCCGGCGATGCCGAGGAGAACTGCCAGCGTGCCGAGGCTCAGCGGGTAGAGGCTGAAGATGGACAGGGCGGCGAAGACCGTGCCCAGGATCCGTGCCCAGTTCTTGCCTTTGCGCACGTTCAAGGCAACGAGGGCGTAGAGTCCGGCGCTGATCACAGCGAACACGACGATGCTCCCGACGAGGGCACCCCTGAGGTCCTCGAACCGTATTTCAGCACCGCTCGCGGCCATCTGCTGTTCGAACATGTCCCGCATGGCGGGGGAATCCAGCGTTCCGATCGCCAGCAGCAGCGAGATGACCCATACCGCGCCGGACGCAACGATGAGCCAAAAGGCCGTGTTCACCAGTTTGGGCATGCCGGGCGTGGCCTGCGGCTGCCCCGAGGGGTACTGGGCATAGGGGTACTGGGCATAGGGGGATTGGCCGTAGGCGGGCTGGTTGTACTGCGGCGGGTTCTGGCCGTACTGCGGAGGCTGGGGGGCCTGCTGCCCGTACTGCGGGGCGTTCTGGCCGTACTGCGGAGCCTGCTGCCCGTACGGCGGCGCGGACGGGGGCTGGCCGTACTGCGGTGCTCCCGGCGGCTGCTGGCCGTACTGCGGTGCGGAGGGCGGCTGCTCGCCGTACTGGGGTGCGTTCTGGCCGTAACGGGGTGCGGGCTGTGCGCCCGGCTCGGGGGAGTCCGGGTTCGACGGCGGGACTGGCGGGATGCTCATGGGCGTTCCTTTGCGTGGCGGTCTGGTTCGGATACCGGAAACAGATTCCTGCCCTGCCCCCAGCATGGTTTACTCCCACCGTACCGCGGGCCGGCGCGCGCGCGGATCATTCCGCAGGAGTATTCTCGGCGAACAAGGGGCGGGTGCCTGATGCTGCACAAGCGCAGGTCAGGCCCAGGTTGAACTTAGATCCGGCGCGGGGCGGGCGCGGATCAGCTGCGGCCCCGGAGCGAGGCGAACCACGCCTGGGAGTTGGGCATCCACATCAGTGCGGCGGCCGCCAGGCTGACGATGAAGCTCGGCCAGCTGCCTCCGCCCCGGCCTTCCGCCGCGCTGGTGTTGAGGACGGCAAGCAGCAGGGAAATGCCGGCAACTATTGTGAGGGCGAAGCGGGCCCACTCGCGGCCCTCCTTCATCTTCATGGCCAGGATGACCTGAGCCGCCGCAAGGGCCAGTGCCACCAGCACCAGCAGGAGCACCACGAACCCCAGGCCCGGAACGACGGCCAGGAGCACGAACGACCCAAAGAGGCCGATCACTCCGCCGAGCAAACCCAGCAGCCCGCCGATGAGCCAGATCCAGTAGGACACTTTCAGCTCGGTCGGCAGCCAGGTGACCGTGAACATGCCGGCGAATCCGCCGCGGGGCATCACGTCGTTGAAGTTTTGCGGCCGGTCCGTGGGCAGCTCAAAGCGGAATCCGCCGGGCTGGGGTGCCTGATGGCCGGGCGGCTGGTATCCCGGCGGCGGGGCCTGATAGCCCGGCAACTGGTAGCCGGGCAGGGGCGTGACTGGCGGCGGCTCGTAACCTGCCGGTGGAACATTGCCCGCCTGCGGGGGCTGGGCACCCGGCTGATGCGGTGGAGGTACCTCATTAGGGTTGCTCATGGCTCTCACTGTAGACCGCGAATGTGCCGGTATCGAGGGAATTTGAGCATGTTGCGGGGCATGTCGGGGTGGCCCCGGGCCCGCGCCTGGACGCGGCCCTGCAGGGCTCTGCTGAAGACGCATTTGCCGTGGCGGCAGCAGCTCCCGGTTAAACGCAAGACCCCGCTCCGTCACACGGACGGAACGGGGTGCCCGGCGCCGGAAGCCGCCGGCCGGGCCGGTCCTGGGGACCGGCCCGGCCAAGCGTTGCAGACTAGGCTGCGGGGGCGATGAAGGCCAGTTCGAGGTTGACGGCAACCTTGTCGCTGACGAGCACGCCGCCGGCTTCGAGGACTGCGTTCCAGGTCAGGCCGAAGTCCTTGCGGCTGATAGTGGTCTCAGCGGAGAGGCCTGCGCGGGTCATGCCGAACGGGTCGACGGCAACGCCGTTGAACTCGGTTTCGAGGGCCACCGGACGGGTAACGCCCTTGATGGTGAGCTCGCCCTGGAGCTCGTACGCGTCACCCTTGGGGACGATGCTGTTGGAAACGAAGGAGATTTCCGGGAACTTCTCGACGTCGAAGAAGTCTTCGCCGCGGACATGGCCGTCGCGGTTGGCGTCGCCGGAGTCGAAGCTCGCGGTCTTGATCGTGGCGTTGACCTTCGAGTCCGCGACGTTCTCGGCGAGGTCCAGGGTGGCTTCTGCATCCTTGAACTGGCCGCGGACCTTGCTGATGCCCGCGTGGCGGACGGTGAAGGCAATCTCACTGTGGGAGTTGTCGAGGGTCCAGGTGCCGGTGGTGACGTTGGCGGGAAGTGCCATGGTGTTGCTCCTTGAGTCGGGTGGGTCGTGCGGTGGGTCTGATCGTCAGTTGAAGCCTCATTTGTTGAAGTCTCAACCAACTGCTTCACCCAGTATAAACATGCATTTGCATCTTTTATTCCAACTCCGGGGAACATTTCTGAAAACTCTTGAGTTCTACTTCCTGTAGAAGATTTCGTCATTACCCTGCCCTTTGAGAAACTGGTACACATGCCCCAAGCCACTGTCCATTTGCTCCGCCACGGCGAGGTCTACAATCCCGATGGCGTCCTGTACGGCAGGCTGCCCGAATTCCACTTGTCCGAGCTCGGCCGGGAGATGGCCCGGACGCTGGCGGAGCACTTCAGCGCCCGGTCCGCGCAGGGAGCGAAGATCGTCCACCTCGCCGCCTCGCCGCTGACCCGCGCGCAGGAGACGGCGCAGCCCATCTCCGAGGCGCTCCACCTCGAGGTCACCACCGAGGACCGGATCATCGAGGCCGCCAATTACTTCGAGGGCCTCCACGTCGACAAGGCCGAGATCCTCAAGCCGAAGCACTGGCCCATGCTGCGCAACCCGTTCCGGCCCTCCTGGGGTGAGCCCTACAAGGACCAGGCCGCCCGGGTCATCGCCGCGGTTCAGGACGCCCGGCTGCGGGCCGTCGAACTCGGCGGCGAGGGCGCGGAGGCCATCCTTGTGAGCCATCAGCTGCCCATCTGGGCCACCCGGCTCAGCGCCGAGGGCAAGCCGCTGTGGCATGATCCGCGCAAACGCGAATGCACCCTCACCTCGGTCACCTCCCTGGTCTTCGACGACGACGGAACCCTCCTGCGGGTCGAGTACAGCGAGCCCGCAGCCGCCCTTCTTCCCGGTGCCTCCAGCACCCCCGGAGCTTGAGCATGACCAGAAACAAGGAAAACGCGTCACCCGTCTCACGCCGCAGCGTCCTGACCGCGGGCGGTGCGGCGCTCGCCGTCGTACTGGGTCTCTCCGGCTGCGCCCAGGAGGATGCCCTGGCCCAGCAGGCCAGGGCCGGCGACAACAAGAACTATGTGGCCGGCGACGGTTCGGTGACGGAATTCGCCGTGGCGGACCGCAAGAGCCCCATTGCCATCAAGGGCACGCTCTTCGACGGCACCGCGGTGACTGCCGAGGCTTTCCAGGGCCAGGTGACCGTACTCAACTTCTGGTTCGCGGCCTGCGCGCCGTGCCGGGTGGAGGCGCCCTCGCTGGAGGAGCTGCACCAGGAGTTCAAGAGCCAGGGTGTGCAGTTCTTCGGGGTCAATCTCCGGGACGAGAAGGCCACCGCAGAAGCATTCGACAAGACGTTCAACCTGACCTACCCAAGCTTCAATGACAAGGACGGCGCCGTGCTGCTGGCCGTGTCCGGCCTGGTTCCGCCGGGGGCCGTGCCCACCACCCTCGTGCTCGACAAGCAGGGCCGCGTGGCGTCCCGTGTCCTCGGCGAGATCCAGAAGGGCACCCTCAAGTCCCTCATCGCCGCTGCTGTGGCCGAGTAACGGACAGGCCAGCCACCGTGAACAGCCCCTTCGCCGAAGCCATCCTGAGCGGTTCGCTGCTGCTTGCCATCCCCGTGGCATTGCTCGCCGGCTTTGTCTCCTTCCTTTCGCCGTGCGTCCTTCCCCTCGTCCCGGGGTACCTGGGCTACGTCACGGGACTGACCGGCGTCGACCTCGAGAAGCAGAAGCGCGGCCGCATGCTGGCCGGGATCGGGCTCTTTGTCCTGGGCTTCTCGGTCATCTTTGTGTTGCTGGGCGGGGCATTCGGGCAACTGGGGACGCTGATCACCGGCTCGCAGAACGCCTGGATCACCCAGGTGCTGGGCATCCTCGTGATCATCATGGGTGTGGTGTTCATGGGTGGCTTCGGCTGGCTCCAGCGCGACGCCAAGATCCAGTCGAAGCCGCCCGCCGGGCTGTGGGGCGCGCCGTTGCTCGGCATCACCTTTGGCCTCGGCTGGGCACCCTGCATCGGCCCGACCTATTCCGCGGTCCAGCTGTTGAGCCTCTCTGGCGGATCCTCGGCGGCCAAGGGGGCGTTCCTGGCGTTTGTCTATAGCCTTGGCCTTGGCATTCCCTTCCTGCTGATCGCCCTGGCTGTACGCCGGGGCATCGGCGTGATGTCCTTCTTCCGCAAGCACCGCCTCGCCATCCAGCGCATTGGCGGCGGAATCCTGGTGGGGCTTGGACTGCTGATGGCCACCGGCGTGTGGGGAACCTGGGTTTCCGAGTTGCAGTACTGGTTCCAAACCGATGTGAAATTGCCGATCTGATGAGCGAGCGAGTGAACGTAGAGAAGAAGTCCCCGGCCCCCGGCACCACCCCTGGCGGCACCGACCCTGGCGGCACCGACCCCGGCAAGCCGGCCCAACCGGGCACGCCGGGCGGCAAGTCCCGCAAGTCCGGCAAGCCGGGCAGCAAGGCCGGCAAGCCGGGCAGCAAGGCCGGCAAGCCGGGCGGCAGGTCCGGCGCCGCCCGCCCTGTCCCCGCCGCAAAGGCTGAAGCTGTCCTTCCCACGCTTGGCCCGTTGGGCATGCTCCGCTGGGCCTGGACCCAGCTGACCAGCATGCGCACCGCGCTGTTCCTGCTGCTGATGCTGGCAGTGGCCGCGGTACCCGGCTCGCTCTTCCCGCAGCGGCCCGCCAACCCTTCGATCGTCACGCAGTACATCAAGGACCACCCGGACTACGGCAAGATCCTCGACTCGCTCCAGCTCTACGATGTGTACTCCTCGGCGTGGTTCTCCGCGATCTACATCCTGCTGTTCATCTCGCTGATCGGCTGTGTGGTCCCGCGCGCCATCGCGCACTACAAGGCCATGCGGTCCCAGCCGCCGCGGACGCCCGCACGGCTGTCGCGGCTGCCCGAATACGGCACGCTGGTGATTCCCGCCGACGCCGGGATCCCGGCGTCGCGCGCCATTACGGATGCCGCCGGGCTGCTGAAGAAGCGCGGCTACCGCGTCGACGTCCGCGACCGCGACGGTGCCCGGCCGTCGGTGGGCGCCGAGCGCGGCTTCCTGCGCGAGGTCGGCAATCTCCTCTTCCACACCTCGCTGATCGGTGTGCTGGTCTCGGTGGCGGTTGGCGGCCTGTTCGGCTACAGCGGGCAGCGGATCCTGGTGGAGGGCGACACCTTCGTGAACACGCTTGTCGGCTACGACCAGTTCACCCCGGGCACCAACTTCCAGAGCAGCCAGCTGCAGCCTTACTCGGTCCAGCTGGACAAGTTCCAGATCACCTTTGACCGGGAGTCCAAGGGCAAGTTCGGCCAGCCCATCGACTTCAAGGCCGATGTCACCACGAAGGAAACCCCGGACGCCCCGGCCAAAAAGGAGGTGCTGAAAGTCAACGACCCGCTCACCCTGGGCGGCACCAGCATGTACCTCACGGGCAACGGCTACGCCCCCGTCGTGACCGTCCGCGACGGCGCCGGGAACATCGCCATGCAGGGCCCGGTGGTGGCCAAGCTCCAGGGCGACAACTACTACTCCTCCGTGGTCATCAAGGTCCCGGACGCCAAGCCGGAGCAGCTCGCCTTCGCCGGCTTCTTCCTGCCTACGGCCTTCGTCACCGATGAGGGCGTCTCCTTCAGCGGCGATCCCGAGTTGTTCAACCCGCAGCTGACCCTGAACTCCTATTACGGGGACCTCGGCCTGGACGACGGAGCCCCGCAGAACGTCTTCGAACTCGACGTCAAGAAGCTGACCCCGCTCAACGCCAGGAACCTCGACACCAAGGGCATTGTCCTGACGCCGGGGGCCACCCATACCCTGCCGGACGGCAAGGGGACCATCAGCTTCGACGGCGTGAAGCGCTATGTCGGCGTCGATATCCACCACAACCCGGGCCAGCTCTACGCCCTGATCTTCGCGCTCCTGGCGGTAGCCGGCCTGGTCACCTCGCTGTACGTGAACCGCCGCCGCGTCTGGGTCCGGACCGGGTCCCACGAGGACGGCCGCACCATGGTCGAATACGGCCTCCTGGCCCGCGGCGAGGACCACCGGCTTGCCGGCGAGGCGACCGCGATCCGCAAACTGCTCACCGCCGCCTGGGATCTCGACGACGGCTCCCAGTCGGCTCCCAGCGGGAGGGCGGATAATGACCGGGCGGATACCATGCTGCCCGGTGCCGGTGCTGAGCAGGCCTCCCCGGACCACCCCGCAGCAGACTTCATCCAGTCCACAGCAGGCTCTTCCGAGTCAAAGAAGGATCAGTAATGTTCCCCATCAACGAAACCATGGGCCAGTACAGCGAGTTGTTCATGCTTCTCGCGGCCGGCACTTACACGGTGGCTTTTATCGCCTTCGCGTGGGACCTGGCCAAGAGCAGCAAAACGCTGCGCGCGGTGGACCTGAAGGCGGCCGAGCTGTCGGGTGCCGCGGCCGCCCGGGTTCCGGTCGCTGCCGGCGTCGGGGCCTCCAGCGGGGCTGTTGACCGGGCCGAGTCCGACGTTGCCGGACCGATCGGCCGGGCCGAGCGCCCGACGTCGTCCGTCGCGGGGGCTGTCGGCGGCAACGCGGCCGGCATCGGCCAGACCGCCGACGGCGCCATGCGCTACTCCGCCGAGCGCCGGACGCCCGCCCGGGTGGCCGTTGCCCTGACGGTGCTGGGTGTCGCCATCCACGCGGCCGGTGTCATTACCCGGGCCCTCGGCGCGGGCCGCGTGCCGTGGGGCAACATGTACGAGTTCCTCACCACCGGCGCATTTGTGGCCGTGGCCGTTTTCCTGCTGGTCCTCATCCGCCGCGACCTGCGCTTCCTGGGCACCTTCGTAGTGGGCCTGGCGATCATCATGCTGGTGGCTGCCTCGGTGGCCTACTGGACGCCGGTGGGACACCTCGTTCCCGCACTGCAGAGCTACTGGCTCATCATCCACGTCTCCATCGCCGTGATATCCTCCGCACTGTTCACCCTGACCTTCGCGATGTCCGCGCTGCAGCTGGTCCAGTCGCACCGGCAGAAGACCATCGCTGCCGGCGGCGGGGACAAGCTGGGCTTCATGCGCCTGGTGCCGTCCGCGCTGAGCCTCGAAAACCTTTCCTACCGGATCAACGCCATCGCGTTCGTCGGCTGGACCTTCACGCTCATGTTCGGCGCCATCTGGGCCGAGAAAGCCTGGGGCCGGTTCTGGGGCTGGGACACCAAGGAAGTCTGGACCTTCGTGATCTGGGTTGTCTACGCCGGATACCTGCACGCCCGCGCCACCCGGGGCTGGACCGGCACCCGCGCGGCCTGGCTGTCGATCGTCGGCTACCTCTGCGTGGTGTTCAACTTCACCATCGTGAACCAGTTCTTCAACGGCCTGCACTCCTACTCGGGGCTGTAGCCCGCACCACCTCCGTCGATTCGCCACAAGTGGCCGCTAAGCAACCCGCTTAGCGGCCATTTGCGTCGGATGGGTATCCCGGTGCCGGGGGAGCTTCGCCCGGATGCCAGGGTAGGCCCGACCCGGCGTTCTTTTCAGGGCTGCGCGGGCCCACCACACTTCATCGAGTTGCCACGAACGGCCGTTATGCCACCCCGTTCAGCGCCCATTCACCACAAGTGGCCGCTAAGACGCCACTATTAGCGGCCATTCCCGTCAAGTGGTTCCACGCGGGCGCTACGCCGTGGGCTCGGGCCCGGTGCCGGGGTCCAGCCGCGCTCCGTCAGCGCACTCCGTACCCGGGTCACTGCAGTCGGTTCCATGCCGGGTGCGACCGGGTCCAGGTCCCGCTGTGTCAACACGACAACGCGCCACCCGGCATCTCTGGCGCTTTCATCTCGGAAGATGTCGCTGCGACGCTGCGCCGGATCCGCGTGATGCGCCCCGTCGTACTGGATCGCGATCCTTTCCTGCTCATAGGACAAGTCTGGGTCCTGGATCCAGCATCCGTACCCGTCGAAGATCGGGACGTTGACCCCGGGCTCCGGCAGGCCATGGCGAACCAGCAGCAGCCGGAGCTCGGTCTCTTTGGGGGAGTCCGTGTTGGCGCGCATCAGGCCCCGGGCACGCATGGCGCGCCGGTAGCCAGCCCTTCCCCGTTTCCCGGCGAGAAAGGTGTCCAATGCATCGACCGTTGTCAGCGGATTCCTTCGGCGCAGCAGGAAGTCGCCGGCCATCACCAGATCATCCAGGCCCAATGTCCCGGCGAGGTCGAACCACGTCCGCAGGGGGGAAGTGCAGCTCACCCAGACGCCGGTCACGATCTCGTCCGGTTGGAGTGACTGCTGATGGCCGACGACATACTTGTACCGCACGGCCCGTTTTCCTGGACCACCCGTCAGGTGGATGACAGTCAGGTTCCCCAGCGAAGGCGGCAGGGGGAAGCCCCAAAGCACTGCTGCAGACAGGTGGCTCACGACGCCGCCGGTCACAACAGCCAGGGCGCGCAATCGTTCCAGCGAAGTGTCCTGCGTGGTGGCCGCTGTGCGCACTCCGTGGCAGGGGTTGATGAGATCCTGAGCCCGGGTCCGACATCGGCTCAGCCCGGCAGCGCGGGCCTGGGCCACGGTGAAAGGCTGGTTTCGAAGCTGCGGGGGAAGCTCGCTGGGAGGTCGCATACAAGCATTCTGCGTCCGTCAGCAGCGGGCTCCGAGGTTATCCACAGAGTGGAGGAGAAGTGGGTCTTGTGACCGACAGGAAGGTGAGTGGGACGCTACAGTGCGCGGAAGGGACGCCGGGAGAGCCCCGGGGTGGGGCATGCGGCCGTGCAAGGGCAGGCTGGACTACTTGACCTCGTCGGTACCCTGCGCGTCGCCACTGCCGCGGGCCTCGCCGGACCCGGATCCGTGTGTGCCCTTGCCGTCGTCGATGGTGCGCTCCTTGGCGTCCAGCTCTGCCTTGAGCTTCTTGAGCCGGTCGGCCTCGGCCTGGTTGCGGCGGCGGAGTTCGAGGTTGCGCAGGAAGTCCGGGTCGTCGTCGGGCGCGATGGTGTGGCTGTACGTGGCGCGCGCTGGGGCGGTTCCGCGGGGGCGGCCAATGAGGAACCACAGGATGGCTCCAATTACCGGAAGGACGATCTGCACCACGATCCAGGCAGGCTTCGAAATGCCCTTGGTCTGGCGGGCATCAGTGCGGATCACGTCGATGAGTCCATAGACAAAGACAACGAGTACTGCGACGGCAACCACTACACGGAGGAGCATGCCTTCAGTTTAGCCGTCGGGGGAGTTCCCGGCGCCTCCTTGTCCCCACAGCTGGCTTGATCCGGCCTGGTGGGGCGGGGCGGCCGCCGGCGGCTAAACTTGGAGTGTGGATTTCCTGAAATACTCCCTGATCCGGCTGGCGCTCTTTGTGCCTCTGTTCGCACTGTTCGTCTACCTCGAGCTCGGATGGCTGCTTGCCGTCCTCTGCGCGGGCATGATGGCGTTCGCGATCAGCTTCCTCTTCTTCCAGAAGCAGCGCGACGCCGCCGCGGCCTCGCTCCACCAGCGGTTCTCGGGCAAGGCCAAGCCTCTGCGCAGTGCCGGGGAAGTGGACGACGCCGACGCCGAAGACCGCCTGGTCGACGCGCACCCGGACATCACCGTGCACACGGACACGCGCCCGAAGGACTCCTAGCCCCCTGCCCCCAACGGGACCGGGAGAGGCCCTAACGGGACCAGGACCCTAGAAGCCGTGGCTCAGCACGAGTCCCAGCGAGAACAGCACCGCATAGCCGAGGTTGATCAGACCGGTCTGTTTGAGCACCGGAATCAGGCTCTTGCGGCGCCGGCCGGCGATCATCAGCCAGGACGGCATCAGGCTGGCCGGGATCAGCAGCAGCACGATCAGCATCCACGGCCGGGACGGCGCCAGGACAATGGGCAGCAGGATGGCGACGGCGAGCATCAGCACGTAGCTTTCCCGGGCATGCTTGTCGCCCAGCCGCACAGCCAGGGTCTTCTTTCCGGCCTTCCGGTCGGTGGGGATGTCGCGGACGTTGTTGGCCATGAGCAGGGCACAGGCGATGAGGCCGGTGCCGATCGCGCCGATGATGGCCGCGAGGCTGATCTGGCCGGCCTGCGTGTAGGTCGTACCGAGGGTAGCGACCAGACCGAAGAACACAAAGACGAACAGGTCGCCCAGGCCGAGATAGCCGTAGGGATTCTTCCCGCCCGTGTAGCCCCAGGCCGCCAGGACGCAGCCCAGGCCCACCAGGATCAACCACCAGGTCTGCGAGAGGATGACCAGGGTCAGGCCGAACACCATCGCGAGCCCGAACGCGGCGAACGCGGCGTACTTTACGTGCTCGGGTTTCGCGGCGCGGGAGCCGACCAGCCGGAGCGGACCCACCCGGTCCTCATCGGTGCCCCGGATGCCGTCCGAATAGTCGTTGGCGTAGTTCACGCCAATCTGCAGCAGCAGGGCCACCATCGCGGCCAGCACGGCGTTGAGGGGACGGAAGGCGTCCATCTCGTACGCGGCCGCGGTGCCGATCAGGACAGGCGCGATCGCGGCCGGCAGGGTGCGCAGTCGGGCGCCTTGGATCCATTGAGCGGCTGTAGCCACGTTTCAGTACCTCGTGTTGGTTTGGCGGCACCGGGAGTGCCCGGCTTATCTATTTTCCCTGATGCAGCCCGGAGAGCCGAACCGTCATGGCAAGGCGGTCCGGTTTTCCGTTCGGCAGCATCAGCAGTTCGCTGGCGGCCAGCACGGTCTTCGGCGCCAGCGGGCCCAATGCGGCGGCCCAGGCAGCGCCCGCGGTGAAGTTCCGGAGGCCCCGCGGGCTGCTGTCCGCCACCGCGACGTACGCGGCGAGGGCCTGTCCCCACTCGGCGGAGGGAACGCCGGCGACGAAGGCGGCCAGCACGCCGTCGAGCTTCTCCAGCTCGGCCTGCACGTGCGCCGCGGAGACCTTGACGCCGCCGGTGATGACGACGTCGTCCGCCCGGCCCAAAACGGTCAGCTTCCCGTCGGCGTCGAGCTCGCCGAGATCGTTGGTCCGGTACCAGCGGATGCCGTCGTCCTCCACGAATGCCGCCGCGCTGAGTTCCGGGGCATCAAGGTAGCCGGCGGCGATGGTGGCCCCGCCGAGCAGGATGCGTCCGTCGTCCGCCACCCGGACCTCGACGCCGTCGAGCGGGACGCCGTCGTACACGCAGCCGCCGCAGGTCTCCGCCGAGCCGTAGGTGGTCACGACCCGTACCCCGGCGTGACGGGCCGCGGCGAGCAGCCCCGGCTGTACCGGGCCGCCGCCGAGCAGGATCCCGTTGAAGCGCCGGAGCACGGCCAGGGTCTCCGCCGAGGGCGAGTCCAGCAGCCGCTGCAGCTGGGTGGGTACGAGCGACGTGAAACGGATCTTGTCCGTCAGTTCGAGCGCCGCGGCGGTGAAGGCCTCCGGAGTGAAGCCGCCGCTGAGGTCCATCGCCCACGGGCGGGTGCCGGCGAACAGCGAGCGGACCAGAACCTGGACGCCGGCCACGTACTGCACGGGCAGGGCCAGCAGCCACTGGCCCTCGCCCCTGAGCGCCAGCGCGGTGGCCATCGAGGAGGCCGCCAGCGCGTCGAGGGTCAGCACGGTCGCTTTGGGCGTGCCGGTGGAGCCGGAGGTCCGCACCACGACGGCGGCGTCCTCGATGCCGGGCGTTTCGGGGAAGGCCAGCACCGGGGAACCGTCCGGCCCGGCGGAGAGCTCGACGGCGGGGCCCTCACCGCGGAGGACAGCGGCCAGCGCGGTTAGGGCGGGCTCGATGTTCACAGCAGTCACGTGATCGCCCTAGAAGTAGTACGGGAAGCTGGACCAGTCCGGATCGCGCTTCTCGAGGAACGCTTCCTTGCCCTCCACGGCCTCGTCGGTCATGTAGGCCAGACGGGTGGCTTCGCCGGCGAAGACCTGCTGGCCAGCCAGTCCGTCGTCGGCCAGGTTGAAGGCGAACTTGAGCATCCGGATGGCCTGCGGGGACTGCCGGGCGATGTCGGCGGCGTACTCCAGCGCCACGTCCTCGAGCCGCGCATGGTCCACGGCCTCGTTCACCGCGCCCATCCGGACCATGTCCTCGGCGGAGTATTCGCGGGCCAGGAAGAAGATTTCGCGGGCGGCCTTCTGGCCGATCTGGCGGGCCAGCAGCGCTGAGCCGTAGCCGGCGTCGAAGCTGCCCACCGTGGCGTCGGTCTGTTTGAACTTGCCGTGCTCGCGGGAGGCGATGGTCAGGTCGGAGACGACGTGCAGGGAGTGCCCGCCGCCTGCCGCCCAGCCGTTCACGACGGCGATGACCACCTTGGGCATGGTGCGCATGAGCCGCTGGACCTCAAGGATGTGCAGCCGTCCGGCGCGTGCCGGATCGATCGTCTCCTTCGTCTCCCCGACAGTGTCTTGTACTACGTACCTGTACCCGTCACGGCCGCGGATCCGCTGGTCCCCGCCGGAGCAGAAGGAGTGGCCGCCGTCTTTGGGGGAGGGGCCGTTGCCGGTGAGCAGCACGGTGGCCACGTCCGGGCTCATCCGGGCGTGGTCCATGGCACGGTACAGCTCGTCCACGGTGCCGGGGCGGAAGGCGTTCCGCACCTCGGGCCGGTCGAAGGCGATGCGGACCGTCGGCAGGTCGCGGACCACGGTGCCGTCGTCGGAACGCTCCACCTGCCGGTGGTAGGTCATGTCCTGGAAGTCGTCGAAGCCGGTCACTGTGCGCCAGCGGGTGGGGTCAAAGACGTCGGATACCTTGGCGGGGATTTCGTTGCTCACAGTCCGAGTCTAGTAATCGCCTCAGCTGATGCAGAACTCGTTGCCTTCCGGGTCCGCCATGGTGTGCCAGGAATGGGGCCCCTCGCTGGCGGTCCAGAGGAAGGTGGCGCCGCGGGCTTCGAGTGCGGTGCGCACCTTGTCCTTGTCGGCGCCGGCGAGCCTCACGTCCCAATGGACCCGGTTTTTGACGGTTTTTTCTTCCGGGACCGTCTGGAAGAGAATGCGGCGGGCGGGCGATTTGGCCTCGAGTTCCTCGGGCGGCCGGATCGCGGCGCCGGTACTCCAGACGAGTTTGCCGTGGTGGAGCTTGGTTTGCGCATCCGTGGCGAAGCCCTGCTCGATCATGGAGCGGATGAAGGCCTCGTCCTGCGGCTCGACGGCCCACTCGAGGGTTTCTGCCCACCAGTCGGCGAGTTCATGCGGGTTCCGGCAGTCGACGGCGATCTGGATGTTCAGTGTCATGGATAGAAACTACGACGTCGGCGCCCGTGGCGGTAGGGGGCAGCGGTGCCCGTCCTAGCCCTGGACCTTCTGCAGCTGCTCCATCACATCCGGCGGGATGGCGTAGATGAAGATGACCGCCAGCAGGTTTTTTGAGGCGTGCACGAAGTAGGAGAACATCACATTCTTGCCGGTCCAGACGTAGACAAACACCAGGACGGCGCCCATCGCGAGATAGGGCATGAGGACCGGAAGGGTCAGGTCCTCCTGGCCGACGATATGCAGGGCCGCGAACAACACGACGGACAAGCCACAGCACACCCAGAGGTTGACCCGCCGGCTGAGCTTGCCGATCAGGAGGTGGCGGAAGATGTACTCCTCCACAAAAGGCCCCACGATCACCAGCAGCGGCACCATCAGCCAGGCCGGCACCTGCTGCATGAGCGCCTGCAGGCCGGCCTGGTTGGCGGACGTCTGCGGCGTTCCGGTGATTGAGGCGAGGACCGCGGTGAGGATCATCATGGCCACAACGGCGAGGGGGACCATGAGCAGGGTGAACCACGGCCGTGTTGCGAGGACCCTGAGGTCCCGCGCGGCGACATGCCGGGCGGCGGCCAGGGCCAGGATCCCGATGCTGCCGTAGAAGATCAGGTTGACGGAGTAGGACGCCACCGCCGGGTTAGGCGACAACTGGAGCATCAGCGGGACCAGCAGTCCGCCGGCCACAGCGAAAAAAGCAGCGACAGCTACATAGAGGCCTGCCGTGAGGTAGTCGAGCCGCGAGAACCTGTACAGTTCCGGCCGCGGTGCTGGTGTGCGGAGAGCGGTGCCCATGCCACCAGCCTAGCGCCGTGGCGGGACGGCAGAGTCAAACGCAACCGATCATCCCGCCGTCCCAGTACCTCCGTACCCCAGTACCTCCGTACCCCAGTACCTCCGTACCCCAGTACCTCAGTTACAGCCGGCGGTGTCATACTTGACGCCGCACGACGCACGCCGCCGCCGGGCAGGCCGGCACCTACCTGCAAGGACTTCTTGAGCGAACATCTCCGCCTTTCGGGCGTATCCCATGGTTACGGGGACCGGCAGCTGTTTGCCGGCGTCGACATTGCCATCACAGCCGGTGAGCATGTGGCGATCGTCGGCGAAAACGGCGCGGGCAAATCCACGCTGCTCCGGATTTTGGCCGGGCTCGAGGCCCCGGACGAGGGCACCGCCGTCAGCCAGGGCCGCGTGGGCTATCTTGCCCAAACCCTGGGCCTGCCTGATGCGTTCACCGTGAGCAACGCGATCGATGCCGCGCTGGAATCGCTCCGCGAAATGGAGGCCGAGCTGGAGCGTCTGGAAGACGGGCTGGCTGGAGCGGAAGCAGATGAACTGGAACGCTACGGAAACCTGCAGACGCAGTACCAACTCAGGGAAGGCTATGCCGCGGAATCCCGGGTGGAGGCGGCGCTGGACCGGCTTGGCCTCGGCGGACTGGACCGGGCGCGGACCCTGGGCTCGCTCTCCGGCGGGGAGCAGGAACGCGTGGCACTGGCCTGCGTGCTGGCCGATCCCGCGGACCTCCTCCTCCTGGACGAACCCACAAACCACCTTGACGCCAGCGGCACGTCCTGGCTGGAGGCGCGGCTGGCCGCGCACCGCGGAACCGTGGTGGTGGTCTCCCACGACCGCGTCCTGTTGCGCAAAGTGGCATCAACAGTGATTGAAGTCGATGCCGAACGCCTTACGGTCAACCGGTACGGCAACGGCTACGAAGGCTACCTGCGGGAGAAGGCGGCCGAGCGCCAGCGCTGGACGCAGCAGTACCACGGGTGGCTGGACTCGATGGCGGCCGAACGGCTCCAGGCGGACACCGTCGCGGGGACGATGGGCTACGCCCGCCAGCGCGACAACGACAAGATGGGGTTCGACTTCAAAGCCGGCACGTGGCAAAAGGCAGCTACCAGCAAGGTCCGCAACGCCCAGGAACGTCTCCGCCGGCTGGAGGCAAACCCCATCGACCGGCCGCCGGTGCCCCTGAAACTGGCGACGGAGCTGCGGGCGGACGTTGCGGCGGGTCCCGCTCTCGAAGCGACGGGAGTGACGGTGCCCGGTCGCCTGGAACCGACGGACCTCAGGGTGGAGGCGGGCCAGAAGATCCTCATCACCGGTCCCAATGGTGCCGGCAAGTCCACGCTGCTCGCCGTCCTCGCGGGCACGCTGGAACCGGCCAAAGGCACTGTAGTGCGGCACGGCCGGATCGGATACCTGCAGCAGGAACTGGAGCTTCCGCAGCGCCCGGGGCTGCGCCTCTTGCCGGCTTTCGCCGCGGGCCTGGGCGGCAACATCGATGAGCACGCCGAGGCGCTGCTCCGGCTCGGGCTCTTCCGGACCAGCGAATTCCACGTCCCGGTGGGAAGCCTTTCCGCAGGGCAACAACGCAGGCTGGCGCTCGCCCGCCTCCTCCTGGGCGGGTACGGAACGATGCTCGTGGATGAGCCCACCAACCATCTGGCGCCCGTGCTGGTGGAACAGCTCGAAGCGGCCCTTTCGGACTTCGCAGGGACACTGGTCCTGGTCAGCCACGACCGCGCGCTCGGGGAGTGGTTCAGCACTTGCGCCCTTCAAAACAGCACCGGGACCCGCGCCGGGCACGGGGCCAAGGCCGGGAACGGGCTCCGGTACGCCATGCGCGACGGCGCCCTGGCCTAACGGACGGACGTGCCGGGATTTGCCGGTCCAAAATCGAACATCATTCGGCAATTCGGCCGGTACGGCGTCAATAATTAGCGGAAATGTCCGAGGGGTGTTGCCCCCGTCACTCCCGGGTCCTGAATGCTAGTACGATAGATGAGCCGCGCGAACTTCGACGCTTGTGAGGTTCGGTACATGTCTTGGTCCCTGCGAGGGGCTTGGGCCCGAATTTTGTGTACTTGAATCCACGGTCCCTTCCCGGCCATACCTCGACCTACAAGGAAACAGCTGTGCCATCAAATACCCCCACAGAACTTAAGAGCCCGACGGCGCAATCCGCCGTCGTCGACTCGACTCTCAGCGCCGAGGGCTACCAGAAATCCCTGAGCGGTCGCCAGGTCACCATGATCGCGATGGGCGGCGCCATCGGCGTCGGCCTGTTCATGGGTGCCGGCGGACGGCTGGCCTCCACCGGCCCCGCGCTCATCTTCTCCTACGCCATCGCCGGCGTCATCGCTTACCTGCTGATGCGCGCCCTGGGTGAGCTCATCATGTACCGCCAGACGTCGGGCTCCTTCGTCAGCTACGCCGGCGAAATGTTCGGCAAGAAGGGCGCATACCTGTCCGGCTGGATGTACTTCATCAACTGGGCGATGACCGGCATTGCCGAGCTCATCGCGATCGGTCTGTACTTCCAGTTCTTCTTCCCCAACGTGCCGGTGGAACTGACCGCGATCGCGGCGCTGCTGCTGCTGGTGGGCGTCAACCTCCTGAGCGTCAAGGCGTTCGGCGAATTCGAATTCTGGGCCTCCGTCCTCAAGGTCGGCGCCATCCTCATCTTCCTGGCCGTGGGCACCTTCATGGTGGTTACCAACGCCCAGGTGGGCCCCGGCCACGCGTCGGTCAACAACCTCTTCGCGGCCGAAGGCGGAATGTTCCCCAAGGGCGCGCTGGTCATGATCCTGGTCCTGAACGCCGTGATCTTCGCCTACAACGGCATTGAGCTCGTCGGCATCACCGCCGGTGAGATGCAGGATCCGGCCAAGGAAGTGCCCAAGGCGATCCGCGCCGTCGTTTTCCGCATCGTGGTCTTCTACGTCGGTTCCGTCACCCTCCTGGCCATGTTGCTTCCCTCGGACCAGTACGTGGCGGGCACCTCGCCGTTCGTCACCGTGTTCGGGCAGATGGGCCTCGGCTGGATGGGCGATGTCATGAACATGATCGTCATCACCGCCGCGCTGTCCTCCTGCAACTCGGGCCTCTACTCGATCGGCCGGGTCTTCCGCACCATGGCCAACAACGGGCATGCCCCGCATTGGCTGACCAAGATGTCCAAGAGCCACGTGCCGTACGCCGCCATCCTGGCCATCGGCGGCGTCTACCTCGTAGGCATCCTGCTCAACATCTGGCTCGGCGGCTCGCACGCCTTCGACCTCGCGCTGAACTCCGCATCGATCGGTGTGATCTTCACGTGGGGCGCCATCTTCGCCAGCCAGATCGCGCTGCGCAAGACCAAGGGCAAGGTCTCGTCCCTGCCCGCGCCGGGCGGAACCCGGGCCAGCTGGGCCGGCCTGATTTCCCTGCTCGTCATCACGGTGCTCATCGGTTTCGACACCATGACCAGCAAGACCGGTGAAGTGTTCCACCTCGGACTCTGGACCCTGGCGACCATCCCGTTCTTCGCGCTCGTGCTGTGGCTTGGCTGGCAGAAGGTCAAGAATAACGAACCGACGAACGCGCTCTTCAACTAGCCGCTACAGGCAACATCCAAGCGGACGACGACGGCGGGCCTCCAGTGCGGGGGCCCGCCGTTGTTGGCTTTAAGCTGCGGCTGCGGCATTCCTTCGACGGCGCTCGACGGCGTTCGCGGCGCCAACTCTGTGTCGAGGCAGCATCGACGTGACGAAGATGGCCGCTAACCGGGGTGGCATAGAGGCCAGTTGTGGTGAATCGCGGGTCTGCGGGGCCCCGCGCCCAGGGGTCGCATCCGCCCGGGCGCACAAAAAACGGCGGCGGCCATCCCCCAAAGGAATGTCCGCCGCCGCTATTCGAAAGGACTAGTCCTTCTTGAAGGCGTCCTTGACGTTCTCGCCGACCTTCTTTGCGTCGGCTACAACCTGGTCCTTCTGGCCCTCGGCGCGAAGCTCGTCGTTGTTCGTGGCGTTGCCAGTAGCTTCCTTGGCCTTGCCACCGAGGTGCTCTGCTTCGTTCTGAATCTTGTCTCCGATACCCATGGTGTGAACCACCTCTCGTTTCCGGTTGAAATTCAACGTTCATTCACCATAACACAAAGCATGCTTAGTAATTCAAGGGGGCATCCTGCGCTGCAGGGATGAAATCTGCCGCGAGGCCGGGCTAGGCTCGATGCTATGGACCACAAAACCAGCCTGACCCAGCATGTCAACGCGCCGGCGGACAAGGTGTGGGCCGTCATTTCCGACATCCCCGGTTCGGCCGCAACCCTGTCCGGCATTGATTCGATCCAGATGCTGTCCGACGGCCCGTACGGCGAGGGTACGCGCTGGAAGGAAACCCGCACCATGATGGGCCGGTCGGAAACGGTGGAAATGTGGGTGTCCCAGGCCGACCCGCCCCGGAGCACAACGGTGAAGGCGGTGCAGGGCCGGGCGGACTACACCACCCGCTTCGCGCTGGTCGATCGCGACGGCGGCACGGACCTGACGCTGACCTTCGGCGCCGAAATCCTGAATCCCTCCCGGATGAGCAAGCTGGCGATGGCGCTCCTTGGAAAACTGGGCATGCGCATCACCCGAAAGGCCCTCGCCAAGGACCTGGCGGAGATCGCAGCCCGGGCCGAGTCGCTCTGATGGTGCGCGGCACCGCGGGGCCGAAGATGCCCAAAGTGACCGCGCCGAGGCTCAGCCCGGTCCGGCTGGCGGACCTGCGGGACGACCCGTCCCCGGATTTCCAGTCCGGCGAACGGTACGACGGCGTCCGGTACAGCAAGGCATCCGCTGACGGGCTTGAACTTGGCGGCACCGACTTCGCCGAGTGCGATTTCCAGGGTGTTTCCTTCAACGAGACGCAGCTGCGGGGCGCCTCCTTCCGGGACTGCATCCTGGCGGAGCTGTACGCGCCCGTGTTCATGGCGGCCCGGAGCACGCTGCGCGACGTCGAGATCGGCAACCCCCGCTGGGGTTCCGCGGAACTTTATGAAAGCGGCTGGCAGTCCGTGCGGATCGACGGCGGCAAGCTCGACTACGTGAACCTCCGCGGTTCCAGGCTCACGGACGTGCAGATTAGCGACTGCATCATCAACGAGCTGGACCTGGGCTCCTGTGCGGCGACGCGGGTGGCGCTGAAGAACTGCACGATCGGCACCCTCGACGTGTCCGGGGCCCGGCTCAAGGACTTTGACATCCGGGGCACGGACTTCCGCGCCATCAGCGGGCTCGAAAGTCTCGCAGGCCTCGTCATCGACGACTACCAGCTGGGCCTGCTGGCCCCGCTGATGGCGAGCCACCTCGGCGTCGTCGTCGCGTAATCCTGCGGGGCCTTCATTGACCCCCTTGCCGTGCCGTGTAATCTTTATAGAACGAACGGTCGGTAAATTGGCGCACTAGCGGGTCGAACGCAGTGGCCGCGGCCGGTGAGTGTTTTTTCGATGACAGTGCCGTTTATCGCGTGAAGGGTGTACCCATGGCATCAGCAGTTGCAGGACCACAGGCATTTCTCGTAGGCGGTGCCCGCACTGCGGTGGGCCGGTACGGCGGGGCACTTTCCGCGGTCCGCCCCGATGACCTGGCTGCCCTGGTGGTCCGCGAGGCTGTGGCCCGGGCCGGGCTGGACCCGGACAGCATCGACGAGGTCATCCTCGGTAACGCCAACGGCGCCGGCGAGGAGAACCGCAATGTCGCCCGGATGGCCACCGTCCTGGCCGGCCTGCCGCTGCACATCCCTGGCATCACCGTGAACCGGCTCTGCGCCTCCGGGCTGAGCGCCATCATCATGGCCAGCCAGATGATCAAGTCCGGGGCCGCGGACATCGTGATCGCCGGCGGCGTCGAATCCATGAGCCGCGCCCCCTGGGTCCAGGAGAAGCCGCAGACCGCCTTCGCGAAGCCGGGACAGATCTTCGATACCTCCATTGGGTGGCGCTTCGTGAACCCGCTATTCCAGAGGGGTGAGCTGTCCCGCGGCGGGAAGATGACCTACTCCATGCCGGAAACGGCCGAGGAAGTCGCCCGCGTGGACGGGATCACCCGTGAGGACGCCGACGCCTTTGCCGTCCGCTCCCACGAACGCTCCCTCGCGGCCATCGCCGCCGGCCGCTTCGCCGACGAGATCGTCCCGGTCACCGTCAAGACCCGCAAGGGCGAAACCGTCGTCGACACCGACGAGGGCCCCCGTGCCGGCACCACGATGGACGTCCTGTCGGGACTGCGCCCCGTCGTCGCCGGCGGCTCGGTGGTCACGGCCGGCAACTCCTCCACCCTCAACGACGGCGCCTCCGCCATCATCGTCGCCTCGGAGGCGGCCATCGAGCGGCTCGGCCTCACCCCGCGTGCCCGGATCATCGACGGTGCCTCCGCCGGCTGCGAACCCGAAATCATGGGCATCGGCCCCGTCCCGGCCACCCGGAAGGTGCTCGCACGGACCGGCCTGAGCGTCGGTGACCTCGGCGCCGTCGAACTCAACGAAGCCTTCGCCACCCAGTCGCTCGCGACGATGCGCCGGCTCGGCCTGGACCCCGAGATCGTAAACCGCGACGGCGGCGCGATCTCCCTGGGGCACCCGCTGGGTTCGTCCGGCTCACGGCTCGCGATCACCCTGCTGGGCCGGATGGAGCGCGAGGACGCCCGGATCGGCCTCGCCACCATGTGCATTGGCGTCGGCCAGGGCACCGCGATGCTGCTGGAACGCGTCTAGTGGCCGCCGCGACGACGGGTCTCAACCCGCAGGATTTCAGCACGCTGAAGGTCGAGGAGCGCGAGGACCGGCTGGTGGTGCTCCTGAACCGGCCCGAGGTCCGCAACGCGATCGACCAGCAGATGGTCGACGAGCTGCACGCCGTCTGCGCTGCGCTGGAGCAGACCCCAAAGGTGCTGATTATTGCCGGCACGGAGGGCATCTTCGCTTCCGGCGCGGACATCGGCCAGCTGCGCGAACGCCGCCGCGACGACGCCCTGCGGGGCATCAACTCCACGATTTTCGTCCGGATCGCCAAGCTTCCGATGCCGGTCATTGCGGCCCTGGACGGTTTCTGCCTCGGCGGCGGGGCCGAACTGGCTTACGCTGCGGACTTCCGGATCGGTACACCCTCGGTGCGGATCGGCAACCCGGAAACCGGCCTGGGCATCCTGGCAGCCGCCGGTGCCAGCTGGCGGCTGAAGGAACTGGTGGGGGAGCCGGTGGCCAAGGAAATCCTGCTGGCCGGCACGGTGCTGCGCGCCGACCGGGCCCTCGCCGTGAACCTCATCACCGAGATCCACGAGGCCCCCGATCTGATGGCCGCCGCCCACGCCCTGGCCGACAGGATCGCCGGCCAGGACCCGCTCGCCGTCCGGATCACCAAGTCGGTGTTCCACGCCCCCGCCGAGGCACATCCCCTGATTGATGAGCTGGCGCAGGGAATCCTCTTTGAATCCCAGGCAAAATTCGACCGCATGCAGTCATTCTTGGATAAGAAAACAGCTAAGAAGGCTGCCAAGTCATCGGCCCAGCAGTCAGCCACGACGTCCGAGCAGGATCCAGACCGGAAGAAGAACTGACCATGAGCAACTCCACACTCCCCGCGAACCTTCCCGACTCTGTCGGGGTGCTGGGCGGCGGCCGGATGGGCGCCGGCATCGCGCATGCCTTCCTGATCAACGGTGCCAACGTCCTCGTCGTCGAGCGAGATGAGGAAGCAGCCGAGGCCGCCCGCGAACGGGTGGAATCGGCGGCGGCCAAGAGCATCGAGCGCGGCGCCACGGACGGCAACCTGGACGAAATGGTCTCGCGGCTGTCGGTGACGGTGGACTACGACGACTTCAAGGACCGCCAGCTGGTCATCGAGGCCGTCCCGGAGGACTGGGACCTGAAAGTCGCCTCGCTGCGCGGCATCGAGGAACGCCTGGCCGACGGCGCGTACGTCGCCTCCAACACCTCCTCCATCTCAGTCAACGCACTGGCCCGCGAGCTGGCGCGCCCGCAGAACTTCCTGGGGCTGCACTTCTTCAACCCGGTCCCGGCGTCAACCCTGATCGAGGTCGTCCTCGGCGAACACACCTCCGAGCCGCTGGCCCAGGCCGCCCGCGGCTGGGTCGAGGCGCTGGGCAAGACCGCCGTCGTCGTCAATGACGCCCCCGGCTTCGCCTCCTCCCGGCTCGGCGTCGCGATCGCGCTCGAGGCGATGCGCATGGTCGAGGAGGGCGTGGCGTCCGCGGAGGACATCGACAACGCCATGGTCCTGGGCTATAAGCACCCCACCGGACCGTTGCGGACCACGGACATCGTGGGCCTGGACGTCCGCCTCGGCATCGCCGAATACCTCGCCTCCACCCTGGGGGAGCGCTTCGCGCCGCCGCAGATCCTGCGCGACAAGGTGGCCCGCGGCGAACTCGGACGCAAATCCGGCAAGGGCTTCTTCGACTGGAGCAAGTGACCGGCTGACAGGTGCCGGGGCCGGTACCCCTAGGATGGTGCGGTGACTTCCCTGGACCGCCCCGCGATCGCTCCCATCACCCTGACCGGCAAATACGTCATCCTCGAGCCGCTGAGCCCGGACCACCACGACGGCCTCGTCGAGGCGGCCCGGGACGGCGAATTGTGGCACCTCTGGTACACCAGCGTGCCCGCGCCGGAGCAGATGGCCGCCGAGATTGAGCGGCGCCTGGCCCTGCAGGAGAGCGGCTCCATGCTGCCCTTCACCACGCGGCTGCTTGACCCCGCCACCGGCGGGCCGGGCCGCGTGATCGGCATGACCACCTACATGAACATCGACGCCGCCACGCCCCGGGTGGAGATCGGCTCCACCTGGAACGCGGCGTCCGTGCACGGCAGCGGCAGCAACCCGGATTCCAAGTTGCTGCTGCTGCGGCACGCCTTCGAAACGCTGGGCTGCCCCGCCGTCGAGTTCCGGACGCACTGGCTCAACCACCAGTCCCGCGAGGCGATCGCCCGGCTGGGCGCCAAGCAGGACGGAGTGCTCCGCAGCCACACCCGCAGTGCTGATGGCGCGTTGCGGGACACCGTGGTGTACTCCATCCTGGAACACGAGTGGCCGATGGTCCGGAACGCGCTGGAGTCCCGGCTGGCCAAGCGGCGCTAGGGTGCCGTGTAGGCCTGTGCGGCGCTCAGTGCTGTGTAGTACGCCTGGTAGCCCTTGGCGTTCGGGTGGAAGCTATCTGCGTTACCGGTGACGCCGTTAATCCACGGGTCGTCGGGTGAGAGAATGCCGTGGCCGGCGAACTCGGTCCGGACGTCGACGTACTGCACCCGGCGGTCCTGGGTGTTGGTGGCCCCGGCGGCGTCGGCGATTTTCTCGTTCAGTTGGTCAGCCAGGAAGGTGGCCTGGTAGATGAATTGGGACATCGAATCGGTCAGGCCGGCGGGGAGCGGATCGAAGAGGTAGGGGTAGCCGGTCACCACAATCTTGGCGTTGGGCGCGGCCGCCTGCACGCTCCGGATCATCGCGGCCACATCACGGCCCAGCTGTCCGCTGACGAGCAAGTCCATCGCGGTAGCGGTGGCTCGAGCACACGCGGGAGCAAGGTCGGGATTGGCAGAGCCGCAGTTGGTGACGATGTCCCCGAACCCGAGGTTGTTGCCGCCGGCGGTGATGGTCACCAGCCGTGTGGTTGTGTTCAGCTGGAGCAGCTGTGTGTTCACGACGTCCTGCGTCGTCTTGCCGCTGCAGGCCGCGTTCGTGACCAGCTTGATGGCCTTGGTATCAGCCGCGAGCTCGGCATAGCTGTTATCGCTGCGGTAACAAGTATCGTTCTTGTACTCACCGGCGCCCTGGCCCGCGGCGTAGGAGTCGCCGAGCGCGATGTACTTGGTCTTGTCCACGGCCTGCGCCGGGGCCGCTGCCAGACCTGCTGCCATTGCCAGGGCGGCGAGACCGGCAGCCAGGGCCGTTCGACGGCGTCGAAGTTTCAGAGTTCCCATGGTGTTTCCCCTCAATAGCACGCTGGTTTCAGCGACCGTGCCGCGAAGACGTGTCAGTCCCGGCTGCAGGCGAGCTGAAAAGTAGCCCGGCGGCTACCGGGTTCACCGTCACCCTACGCGGACGCCTGTACCCCACACCCTGCCAATGGGCCCTATGTGGGAAACTTTTCCAATGCAGGGGAACCTGTCCCGTTGTGGGTATCTTTCGCAATCCTGCCCGTGGATCGGCGCCGGTGCGTGTGCTTGACTTTCAGGATGACAATTCCCGCCGCCTCCCCGGGCCCAGCCCGGGGAATGAGGGTACCCGAAGCGATGCAGTGGGACGGTGCGGTCAACGCCTGGCACGTTGCCGGCAGCGTGTTCCGGATGGGGCGCCGTGAATGGCTCACCGACGCCGGGTGGCAGCAGGCGTACGACGGCGGCATCCGGACGGTGATCGATCTCCGCAACCCGGAGGAGATCCGTCGCCGCGACACCGACCCCCAGGTGAGGCCGGAGACCCTGGCCGCGTTCGACGTCGTGCACGCCCCCACCGAGGACCCCGGCAACAGCGAGTTCCGCGAGCTCTGCGTTCCCTACCTGAATGATCCGGCGTCCTATGCGGACAATGCCCGGATCTTCCCGGACAAGCTGGCCGCGGTGTTCCGCGCCGTGGCGGCGGCGCGCGGCGGCGTCGTGATCCATTGTTCCGCCGGCCGGGACCGCAGCGGGATGATCGCGGCCATGCTCCAGGACCTCGCCGGAGCGGGCGAGGACGCCATCGCGCAGGGTTACGAGCGCGCCATGCGTGGGATCAACGAGCACCACCGGGTGTCTGGCATCCCGCATCCGCATGAGCGGTACCTGCCCGAGGACGCCCTTGCGCCGCTGCTCGAAACGCGGCTGGAAAGCCTGCTGCAGTTTGTTCGGCATGTGAGGACCGGGGATTTCCTAAGCCACAATGGCATAACGGACCGGGAGCGGACTGCCATTCTCGCCAAATTGGGGCGCTAGAGTAACCGGGTGAAGACTCCGAGGTATCAGCTGACAGTGCGCGCGGTGGCGGCTGCCGCCATCGCGATCGCGGGATCGTTCTATGCCGTTCCTGCCCTGGCCGAAGCCGGGGGACCGGAACCCGCTCCTACCTCCTCACCGACAGCGACCGCCAGCCCGGCAGCGCCGGTTGATACGACGACGCCGGCAGTGGCGCCGGAAGTCAGCGACGCCGGACTCGCCGAGGCCGTCCGGCGCGATTTGGGTATGACGCTCGAGGAATTCAATGCAGCCGGCCAGCTGGCCAGGACCGCCGCCGACGCCGTTCCCTCGCTGCGGGAGCTGCCCGGCTACTTGGGGATCAGCCTGCTGGACGGCAAAATCCTCGTCGAAGGCAGCGGCGCCGAGCTGCAGTCCCGGGTGAACGAACTGAACGGGACGGGAACCTCGGGAGTGTTCGTTCTCGTGGCTCCGGCAGCTGAGTCCTCGGCTGCCCCCTCGACCACTCCTTCGGCTACTCCGACGGAGGCTCCTACCGCTGCTCCCTCGGCGGCCGAACTGGTGGCGTCCAGCACCGAGCAGCTGTTCCAGGCCTATGTCCGCGAGGTTGGCCCTGCCGGCCTGCAGGCCGTGGCCTACTCCGGGGGGCGCTTCATCATCCGCACCGGCGGAACGAACGCCGCCGAAGCGGACCTGCCCCCGGTGCCGGACCAGCAAGCCGCGCCGGTGCCGACTGCCCCGGCGACGACTGCCGCGGCGCCAGGGAAGATCTCCCCGGCCGACTTCGTGGCCCGCTACGCCAACGTCCAGCTGGAGCAAGCGCCTCCCCTCGCGACCGAAGCGGACGTGTACGGCGGAGAGGGCTACGTCATTGACTCACCTCCCCGGCGGACCATCTGCTCGACCGGATTTGGCGCGTTCAGTGCGGCGGGTCTGCCGGTCGTCCTGACGGCGGGGCACTGCGCCGAGGACGGCACAGCCGCCGTCATCGGACTTGAGCCACCGACCTCCGCGACGGCGGGTGGCTCGTTGCCCCTTCCCGGCAGCCTCGCGTCGTTCGGCAGCTTCGGATTCAGCCAGTTCGGCGGACTCCAAAACTCATGGGTCTTGAACCCACTGTGGAACACGGACGATCCCGGAGAACCCGGCAACGTCGGCACGGACATCGCCGTTATTGAGTCACTGAACGGCGGCGTAAACGTCCAGCCGGCCGCGACCACCTGGGCCAGCGCCGCGAACCCGGGCTCTACCGCCGTGAAGATCATCGGCATGGTCGCCCCGTTCAAGGGCCAGGAAGTGTGCCGCTCCGGACGGACCGACGGCTGGTCCTGTGGGCAGGTGGAAGAAACCGGCATCTACGTGGTGGGCGGAAGAACCACCGATCCGGCCGACGTGCGCGCATTCAGGGGCTTCCTGTCCAAGAATGTCCAGTCCAGTGGCGGTGACTCCGGCGGCCCGTGGATCAGCGGCAATTATGCCGTGGGCACCCACTCGGCCGGCGAGACCAGTGGAGAGAACTTCGCCATCGCCACCACGCTGGAAGACTCCCTGACCAAGATTCCCACCGCCGTGCAGCTCCAGCTGTTCCTGAACAAGCCGGAACTCGTGGCCCCGGAAAATCTGACCTTCATGGAAGGCCAACCGATCACGGGCCGGGTCCCGGCGGCCCCGGCGTCGGCCGTTGCCGCCAACTCGAAAGTGCGCATCACTGTTGCGAACCAGGCACCCCTGGAGGTGCCCGTCGACCCGGCCGGCAACTGGACCTACCCCGCACCCGCGACCACCGGACCGCTGTCATTCACCGCGGAAACGGTGAACGGATTCAGCCACTCGGGCGCCGCTTCCGTGGCCGTCAACATCTCCGACCTCGACGCCCCGGTGATCACCGCCCCTGAAGGGGGAGCGGCTTTGAGGACGCTCAACCGCATCGACGGCACCGGAACCCCCAGCCAGACGGTGAAACTCACCGGCGACGTCAGCGGCTCCGCCGTCGTCGGGCCGGACGGCCGCTGGAGCATCCCGGTCGCCGGGCCCGTCTATGGCCAGATCGCCGTGCACGCCGTGCAGACGGCTCCCTCGCACGAGGACAGCCCCTCCGTGACGCGCACGTTCACCGTCACCCCGGTAGCCCCGGCGGTCGCTTCGATCGTGGACGGGCTGCACTTCAGCCAGGACTCGCTTCCCGGGACGATTTCCGGGACGGGCCTCGACGGCGCCGACGTCACCGTCTCGATCGACGGGACGCCGGCCGGTGCTGCCCAGGCAGGGGCCGGCGGTGCCGGGGCGGGGGCGCGCGCAGTGGTCCGCTCCCTGGTTCCGCACATCCTCGTGGCAGGCGGGCGCTGGAGTATCCCGTTCCCCTCCGGCCTCGCCGTGGGGGCGCACACGCTTTCCGTCACCCAATCGGTCGACGGCGTTGCCTCGGACCCGCTGCTGCTGACCTTTACGATTGACGCCCCGGCCGTTGCGCCCGCTGGGCCCGCTGTTCCGCCGGCCGGTCCAGCCGTGCTTCCGGCCGGCGCCGGCCAGCTGCCGGACACCGGCGCCGGGCAGCTGCTGCTGATGGGAGCCTTCGCCGCGGGAGCGACCCTGCTGGGCGGCCTGCTGCTGGGTGGTTCCCAACTGGCCGCGGCACGGCGCCGGCTGGTCCGCTAACTGCCGCACCGACTGGACGTCAGCCAGCCAGAGGTCCGGGCGGAACACCTCGTACTGGATGTCTTTGGCCCGGACGCCGCTTGCCACCAGCGCGCTCCGGACGGACTTCAGGAACGGCAGGGGACCGCAGAGGTGCTGCGACCTCCAGCCCCTTAGTTCTTGCGGTCCAGCAACAGGTTGGTGATCCGCAGGGTGCAGAGCCGCTGCCCCGCCTCGTTGGTGATCAGCACCTCGTGGGTGGTCACGGTGCCGCCGAGATGGATGGGGGTCGCGGTGATCGTGATGAGCCCCTCGCGGGCGGACTTGTGGTGGGTGGCCGAGACGTCCACGCCGACGGCGGTCTTGCCCAGGGTGCTGGCGTGGATGACCGCAGCCCAGGAGCCCACCGCCTCCCCGACTGCCAGCGAGGCGCCGCCGTGCAGCAGCCCGAAGGACTGCCGGTTGCCCTCCACCGGCATGGTGGCGACCACCCGCTCGACGGATTCCTCGACGATCTTCACGCCCATTTTCTCGTCGAGTTCCCCGAGGGTGATCTTCCACAGCTCGGTATTCCGGGGCTCAGGCGTCATAAGGTCTCCTTTTTGGCCGGAAATCCAGGGGCTCAGGCCGGTCAGTGCCGCCGCAGCTAGTGTGCGGCAGGCCTCATTCATGTACTGTAGACATATTACCGAACGGACGGTCAGTAATGCTGGCCGTGTTGATCTTGCCCCCGTTGGAAGGACCCGTCAACGATGACCACCACTGCAACCGCTCCGGAACCCACAGTAGACACTGTCGAGATCGTTCCCAGCTTCATCCGGGATTCCTGGTGGACTCCCGACGCCGGCGCCGCAGCAGCCGCCGCGTCCGTTCTGGACGCCAGCACCGGTGAACTCCTCGCCAAGGTGAGCACCGAGGGACTCGACCTCGCCGCCGTCGTGGACTACGGACGCACCACCGGCCAGGCGGAACTGGGCAAGCTGACCTTCCACCAGCGCGCGCTCAAGCTCAAGGAGCTGGCGCAGTACCTCAACGGCCGGCGCGAGGAGTTCTACGCGCTCTCCTTCCAGACCGGCGCCACCAAGATTGACTCCATGGTCGACATCGACGGCGGCATCGGCGTGCTCTTCACGTTCGGTTCCAAGGGCCGGCGTGAATTGCCCAACTCCCAGGTGATCGTGGACGGCCCCATGGAGGTGCTGTCCAAGGACGGTTCCTTCGCCGGCGAGCACATCTACACCCGCATCCCCGGCGTCGCCGTGCAGATCAACGCCTTCAACTTCCCGGTCTGGGGCATGCTCGAGAAGTTCGCGCCCGCCTTCATCGCCGGCGTGCCCACCATCGTCAAGCCCGCCACTCCCACCGGCTACGTCACCGCCGCCGTGGTCAAGGCGATCATCGACTCCGGCATCCTGCCCAAGGGCTCGCTGCAGCTGATCTCCGGCTCGGTCCGCACCATGCTGGACCACCTCGACTACCGCGACATCGTGGCCTTCACCGGCTCCGCCTCCACCGCCAACACGCTCAAGTCCCACGTCAACGTGGTCAAGGGCGGGGTCCGCTTCACCTCGGAAACCGACTCCCTCAACGCCTCGATCCTGGGCCCGGACGCCGTCAAGGGCACGCCGGAGTTCGACGCCTTCATCAAGTCCCTCGTCACCGAGATGACCGCCAAGGCCGGCCAGAAGTGCACCTCGATCCGCCGGGCCATCGTGCCGCAGGAGCTGGTGCAGGACGTCATCGCCGCCGTGGGGGAGCGGATCAAGGAACGCATTGTCCTCGGCGACCCGCGCGCCGAAGGCGTCAACATGGGCGCCCTGGCGTCCCTGGAGCAGCTCGCCGATGTGCGCGCCGCCGTCCAGTCCATGCTCGACGCCGGCGGCGAACTCGCCTACGGCACGCTTGATTCGCCGAAGGTCACCAGCGCGGACGGCACCGTCGGCGTCGTCGCCGACGGCGCGTTTATGTCCCCCGTGCTGCTGAGCTGGGCGGATCCGGAAGCCGACGAGGTCCACTCGCTGGAAGCGTTCGGCCCGGTTTCCTCGGTGATCGGCTACACGGACCTGGCCGACGCCGTCCGCCTCGCGGCCCGCGGCGGCGGTTCGCTCGTCGCCTCGGTCTGCACCAATGATCCCGAGGTTGCCCGCGAACTGGTCACCGGCATCGCTGCCCACCACGGCCGCGTGCACATGCTCAACCGCGAGGATGCGCGCAGCTCCACCGGCCACGGTTCGCCGGTCCCGCACCTGGTCCACGGCGGCCCGGGCCGCGCCGGCGGCGGCGAGGAGCTCGGCGGCATCCGCTCCGTCCTGCACCACATGCAGCGCACGGCGATCCAGGGCTCACCGAACATGCTGACCGCCGTCACGGGCGTCTGGCACACCGGGGCCGACCGCAACTTCACGCTCGAGACCGAAGGCCAGCACCCGTTCCGGAAGCACCTGAGCACGCTGCACATCGGCGACGCGATCCGCTCCGGGCTGCGGGAAGTGACCCTGGACGAAATCACGAAGTTCGCCAACTCCACCGGCGACACCTTCTACGCCCACACCAACCAGGAGGCAGCGGCGGCCAACCCGTTCTTCCCGGGCATCGTGGCGCACGGTTACCTGTTGCTGGCCTGGGGCGCCGGGCTGTTCGTGGAGCCCGCACCGGGCCCCGTGCTGGCGAACTATGGCCTGGAAAGCCTGCGCTTCATCACCCCGGTGGCCGCAGGCGATTCCATCCGGGTCACCCTGACCGCCAAGAAGATCACACCCCGCGAGACGGACGAGTACGGCGAAGTGGCCTGGGACGCCGTCCTGACGAACCAGAACGACGAAATCGTGGCCACCTACGACGTCCTCACCCTCGTGGAGAAGTAGCCCGCCCTTTACTGCCGCCGAGGTGAGATTTCGCGCCCATTGTCCCCGCGGACATGGGCGCGAAGTCTCACCTCGAGGCGTATATTGGCCGACTCTTTCCGCCCCGCTCCGGCGTAGAATTTTGATCGTAGGAGGTGGCGAAATGACCCTATTGTTGAACAAAGCCACAACGGTCCTGCCAGTCGATGATGCAGAGCGTGCCCACCGGTTCTATGCGGACACCCTGGGCCTCCCGCACCGTGGTGTGGCAGACGATGGAAGCGAACTATTCGGCAGCGACGGCGGCCCCATGCTGCAGTTGATGCCCGTCAGGGACGGAAAGCATTCCGAGCACACCACCCTGAGTTTCGAAGTCTCGGAGATCGAACGGACCGTCCAGGAGATGGAGTCCAAGGGCGTCCAGTTCCAGGACTACGACCTGCCGGATCTCAAGACCGAGAACCACATCTGTACGACGGATTCGGAGAAGTGCGCCTGGTTCATGGACACGGAGCACAACATCCTCTGCGTCCACGAGAACATCACGACGGCGGCTGACTACCAGCTCTGACGGCAGTTCCCGACACACAAGGAACAGCACACAAGGAACAGCGCCCCGGTCCGCCGGGGCGCTGTTCCTTGTCTTCGGGGCGGACGCGGCCCTCAAAGTGCCCCCGGACCGCTGGGGCGGGACCACGGAGTCACAGGCCGGGGCTGCACCACGCCCCCCACGCTCAGATCGACGCGCTCATTGAAGAAGCTGACGAGGCCGTGGATCTGCGCGGCGTCGCGGAACCGCCGGTCATAGCTCCACGCAATGTTCCGCCCGTGCTCCGAGCCCGGGACGCTCCAGTAGGTGGCCTGGCCCTTGTACGGGCAGACCGTCCGCTTGGGGCTCTCCTGCAGCAGGTCCAGCCGCACGTCCGCCTGCGGGATGTAGTACCGCACCGGGAGCAGCGTCTCGTAAAGCAGCTGCGCGCCGTGCGTGCTGGCCAGCGTCACGCCGTCGAGCGCCACCTGCACGTCCACGAACGATGCGCGGATATCAACGCGGTGGAACGGATCCCGCGGGTGGCCGATGATTTCCTCATCGTCCTCGAGCCAGTCGAAGGCCCCGAAATCCAGCGCCACATAGCCGGCCAGGTCGGGGTCCTCGGGCCGGAACGCGCCGCGGGGAACGGTCGCCGCAGCCGTCACGACGTCGAGTTCCTCACCGGCGCAGGTGTGGTTGCCAAACCCCGTTGTGGGGTCGAGGGACGTTGCAGCCGCGCCCTGCCGAAGCGCGAAAGGGTGCTCGTCGACAGAGGCCGCCGGCAGCGACGGTGTGGCGAGCCCGGCCAGCAGGTCCTGCTCCGGCACGGCGAAGATGGGCGTGATCCGCCGCGGTTCCCAGATCAGGCAGGCCTGCAGGGTATCGACGACGGTTGTCCGGCCGAGGCTCGCGCGGATCCTTTTGGCAGTGGGTTCGTAGCGCAGCCGGGGGAGAGCGCCCATGAGCACCTGGGAGAGTTTGGTGGCCATCCTCCCAGCGTGGCCCGGGTGCCGGGCGCGGTCAATGGGATTCTGGTGGAGTCCCGAACCCCACGCCTAGCGGGCGACGTGGAGGCCGTGGAAGGCCATGGTGATGACGTCGTCGGCCAGTTTCTCGGGGGAGAGGGAGCCGCCGGGTTTGTACCACTCGACGATCGAGTTGATCGTGCCGAAGAGCAGCCGGGTCACGGTGCGGGGATCGATGTCCTGGCGGAGCGACCCCTCGTCGCGGGCCGCGGAAATCAGCGCCGCCACCTTGTGGTCGAACGTGCGCCGCCGTTCCATGGCGTCGCGTTCGATCTCGGTGTTGCCACGCAGGCGCAGCAGCAGGGTGACGAACGGAAGCCGTTCAACAAGCACCGAAATGGTCTCGCGGAGGACGAACTCCAGCCGGGCTTCGGCGGTGCCGGTGTTGGCCTGCGGCTGGTCCAGGATGGCTTCGAGGCCGCCCAGGGCGTGGTCCAGCGCGAGCTTCAGCAGGTCGCCCTTGGACGGCACGTGATGGTAAATGGCTGACTTTGAAATGCCCAGGTTTTCAGCGAGGATGCCCATGGACGTGGCGTCGTAGCCGTGGCGGTTGAAGACGTCGACGGCGATCACCAGCACCGACTGCTGGTCATAGCCGGGACGGCCGCGTTTGGTGCTGCTTGCTGTTGTGGGCATAGTCGCTAGTTTCTCACGATCAGGAGAAGAGCCAGCCCGCCGGGCGGCCCGGGCGGGCCGGCCGGCGGGCTGGACATGATGTGGTCAGGCCTTGGGGCGCATGTCGTAGATCCGGCGGAGCTTGCCGTTGGACCGCTCCAGGGAGCCGGGTTCGACGACGTCGACGGCGCAGGAGGACCCGACGTGGATCTTGATCTGCTGCTGCAGGACCTTGGCGGCCGAGGCGACACCCTCGACCGTGACGGACTCGCGGCGTTCGATCTTGACGGTCAGCTGGTCCATCCGCTGGCCCTCGGGACGGGTGAGCTCGAGCTGGAAGTGCGGGCTCAGCTCGGGGATGCGCAGCGCGATCTCCTCGATCTGCGAGGGGAACAGGTTCACGCCGCGCAGGATGATCATGTCGTCGCTGCGGCCGGTGATGCGGCCCATGCGGCGGTGCGCGGGGCGCGCGGTGCCCGGCAGCAGGCGGGTGAGGTCCTTGGTGCGGTACCGGATGATCGGCAGCGCTTCCTTGGTGAGCGAGGTGAAGACCAGCTCGCCGGGTTCGCCGTCGCCCAGGACCACGGAGGGGTCGAAGGCGTCGATGATCTCGGGGCGGAAGTGGTCCTCCCAGATGTGGCTGCCGTCCTGGGTTTCCACGGCCTCGCCGGCGACGCCGGGCCCCATGACCTCGGAGAGCCCGTAAATGTCGCAGGCCTTGATGTTCATCATCTCTTCGAGCTCGTGGCGCATTTCCTCGGTCCACGGCTCGGCACCCAGCACGGCGAACTTGAGCGAGGTGGAAGCCGGGTCGATGCCCTGCTTCATCATCGCGTCGGCAATGGTCAGCAGGTAGGTCGGGGTGGCCAGGATCGCGTCCGGCTTGAAGTCCTGGATCAGGGTGATCTGGCGTTCGGTCTGGCCGCCGGAGATCGGGATGACGGTGCAGCCGAGGGCCTCGGCGCCGGCGTGGGCGCCCATGCCGCCGGTGAACAGGCCGTAGCCGTAGGCGTTGTGGACCTTCATGCCGGGACGGACGCCGGAGGCACGCAGCGAGCGGGCGACGAGCTTGGCCCAGTCGGCGAGGTCCTTCTTGGTGTAGCCAACGACGGTGGCGCGGCCCGTGGTGCCGGAGCTGGCGTGAATGCGGGCCACCTCGTGCTGCGGCACGGCGAACATGCCGAAGGGGTACTCCAGGCGGAGGTCCTCCTTGGTGGTGAAGGGAAACTTGCCCAGGTCGGAGAGCTCGCGGAGATCCCCGGGGCGGACGCCGGCCTCGTCGAACTTGCGCTTGTACAGCGGGACGCGGTCGTAGGCGTAGGCCACGGTGTGCTGCAGGCGGCTGAGCTGCAACGCCTCGAGCTCGTCGCGGGAGATGGTTTCTTCGCGGTCCAGGACAGCATCACTGGTGGGTGCGACGGTTTCTTGGGTCATCTGGGGTTCCCTGTTTCTATTTCTTGGAGATGGTGCGGCTGCGGCCGCGGAACTCGGCGACGAGTTCGCCCGGGGCGATGTCGGTGGGGAGTTCGCCCGGGACCGTGGCAGCCGTGGCAGCCTGTGGCGTGCCGGCGGGTGCCGTGCCCGCAGGTGCAGTAGGCGCGCCCGTATTGGGATCGGCGGCGTAAATCTGGATGTCGTAGAGGCCGCTGCGTCCGGTGCTGGCGCGGCGGTTGGCGACGGCGGTCAGGATCTGGCCGCGGAAGGCCGGCTTGAGGAAGTTGATGTCGACGCCGGAGGCCACGGTGATGCTTCCCTCGTCAGCAGGTTTCGGGTTGGCGGGGTTGCAGGCCAGAGCGAACGCAGTGTCGCCGAAGGCGAAGATCATCCCGCCGTGGGCCATGCCGAATCCGTTCAGCATTTCCTGCCGGAGCGGCATGCGGATCGTGGCATGTCCGTCGTCCAGCGCCACAACTTCGATGCCCATCCATTCCGAGGCATAGTCGTCTTTAAGGATGGGGTGGGTGTCACCGGAAATCGTCAGTTCAGCCATGCGTCATTGCCTCCAGCTTTATTTACCGAATGTTCATTAGGTAATCCCATTTGGGTGCCTTCTGTTAAGAGCCAGCGGGCGTATGAAGCTCCCGGCGAACACAGCCGGACAGTCAAAAAGCACCCCAAAACCCCGCAGAGAGCGGCCAGGAAGCCAGCTGCCCGGCAGGAGAAAGTAGGCTGGGAGGACCGAGCACCACCACGGCACAACCTAAGGGCAAACCATGGCCAAAGGAATCTACGTCAGCGCGACCACCCCGGGCTCCGGGAAGTCCCTTATTGCCCTGGGCCTGGCGGACACGCTGCACCGGCATGCGGACCGGATCGGGTTCTTCAAGCCCGTCGTCAACGGCCACGACGCCGCCTCGGACCCCATGGTGGCCCTCATGAAGGCCCGGTTCGACCTTGACGACCAGCGCTGCCGCGGCGGCCTGACGTTTGTTGAGGTCCGCGGGCTGCTGGCCGAGGGGAAGCGGGCCGAGATCGACGCCCGCTGCGTGGAGATCTTCGCCGAGATGTCACGCCACTGCGATGTGGTGATCGTGGAGGGAACGGACCTCACGGGCCAGGACGCCGCCGTCGAATTCGACCTCAATGCACGACTCGCGAACAACCTGGCCGCCTCCATCGTGGCCGTGGTGGGCGCGAAGGGGCGGACGGTCGCGGAGACGACCGACGCCGTCGAGGTTGCCCGGAAGGAGCTCCTCGCCGAACGCTGCTCGCTCCTGGCGATCATGGTGAACCGGGCTGACCCGGAGGACCTGGAAGCCATTGCCGCGGCCGTCCGCCCGGGCGCCTCAGGCCGGCCCGTCTACGTCCTGCCGGAGCTGGAGTCGATCGCCAGGCCGACCACCGGCGAGGTCGCCTCCGCCCTCGGCTTGGGCCAGGTGGCCGGGCTGCCGGACCTGGAACGGGACGTGCATTCGGTCAAGGTGGCGGCGATGAGCGTCGCCAATTTCCTGCATGTGCTCGACGACGGCGCCCTGGTGATCGTCCCCGGTGACCGCGCCGACGTGCTGGTCGCGTGCCTGGCGTCGTCGTTCTCGCCCGAGTTCCCGGTCCCGTCCGCGCTGATCCTGACCGGCGGCCTGGCCCCCGATCCCACCATCTACTCGCTGCTGGCGCAGGCCCCGTTCCCGATCTTCGCCGCCCCGGACGACACCTACGTGACGGCCAAACGCGTCTCCGAGGTGCGCAGCGAGATCTGGTCCGGGCACCGCCGCAAGGTGGCCTCCGCCCTGGGCCTGTGGGCCAAGCGGGTGGACGAGGCCGAGCTGCTGGAACGGCTGCACCTGCCGCGGCCGGAACGGATGACGCCGCTGCGGTTCCTGCACGACCTCATCGAACGGGCCCGGCTGCAGCGCCGGCACATCGTCCTGCCCGAGGGGACCGACGTGCGGATCCTGCGTGCCGCTGAAATTCTGCACCGGCGGGACGTCTGCGACCTCACGATCCTGGGCAACGAGTCCGAGGTCCGGGAACTGGCGTCCACGCAGGGCATCGACCTCTCGGGCATGAGCATCGTGGACCCCGCGACATCGGAGCTGCGTCAGCAGTTTGCGGAGAAATACGCGCAGCTGCGGGCGCACAAGGGTGTGGACCTCGCCCGGGCGCTGGAACTCATGCTGGACGGCAGCTACTTCGGCACCATGATGGTGCAGCTGGGCGTGGTGGATGGCATGGTGTCCGGCGCCGCGCACACCACCGCCCACACCATCCGCCCCGCGCTGGAGTTCGTGAAGACCCGCGACGGCGTGAAGATCGTCTCCTCCGTGTTCCTGATGCTGATGCCGGACCGGGTGCTGGTCTACGGCGACTGCGCGGTCAATCCGGACCCGAATGCGGAGCAGCTGGCGGACATCGCGCTGGCCTCGGCCGAGACCGCCGTCCAGTTCGGCGTGGAGCCGCGCGTGGCCATGCTGTCCTATTCCACCGGCGGGTCCGGGACCGGCGAGGCCGTGGACAAAGTCCGGCAGGCCACCGAGATGGTGAAGGCGCGCCGCCCGGATCTCGCCGTCGAGGGCCCCATCCAGTACGACGCCGCCGTGGACGCCGCGATCGCGCAGTCCAAGATGCCCGGTTCGTCCGTCGCCGGGCAGGCCACTGTGTTCATCTTCCCGGACCTCAACACCGGCAACAACACCTACAAGGCGGTGCAGCAGTCCTCGGGGGCCGTCGCCGTCGGGCCCGTCCTGCAGGGACTCCGCAAGCCGGTGAATGACCTCTCCCGCGGCTGCACCGTGGAGGACATCGTGAACACGGTGGCCATCACCGCCGTCCAGGCGCAGTCCGCGGAGGCCGCCGCCGCGCCGGCCCCTGCGGCTGCCCGGGCCTAGTCAGCTGTTTTCCGGCTCCGCCAGGCTGTAGGGATCTTCCTGCTGGGCGGGCTCATCTGACAGGCCGGCCGGCGTGAGGTCCAGGTCCTCCAGGTTCTCGGGAGCCTCGGGGGCTTCCCCGGTCTCGGCGGCCTTGAGCTTCCCCGTGTCGTCCAAGGCCGGGTTGGCGCCTTCGACGCCGGTGGGATCCGGTTTGCCGGACCCGCTGGCCGGCTCGGTGCTCTCAGGCTGGGTGGTGTCGTCAGTCATGGAATTCCCTTCGTGATTTGTCCAGTTGGTCCGCCGACTCTAGGCGCCCGCCGCGGCTTGCGCAACGGAGTGGCGGCTTCGCCAGCCCGGCAATTTATAGTGGAACCCAGGGAGCGCTCCGCCAGGCTCCGGCGTGATGCCAGTCCCGACGCGCCCTCCGGGGTCAGCGCAGCAGCCAAGGCATAGGAGGCCCCATGCTCGTCCTCGTCATCAACTCAGGCTCGTCCTCGCTCAAGTTCCAGGTCCGCGACGTCGAGGCCGGCAGCGTGCTCGCCGAGGGGCTGGTCGAGAAGATCGGGATGGGCAACGGCGGCGAGGGCGACGGCCAGATCGAGGGCCCCCGCGACCACGCCGAGGCACTGGAACAGGTAGATGCTGAGATCCACGCCGCGCTGGGGAGCCGGACGCTCGACGCCGTCGGGCACCGGGTCGTGCACGGCGGGGAGCGCTTCTCCGCGCCGGTGCTGATCAACAACGAGATCACCCGGGCCATCGAGAGGCTCAACCCGCTGGCGCCCCTGCACAACCCGGCGAACGTGCTGGGCATCCGCGCGATCTCGAAGAAGTGGCCGGACATGCCGCAGGTCGCCGTGTTTGACACCGCCTTCCACCGCACCCTGCCGGAGCACGCCTGGCGCTACGCGGTGCCGGAGGAGCTCTACACCAACCACGGGATCCGCCGCTACGGCTTCCACGGCACCTCGCACGAATACGTCGCGCACCGGGCGGCGGCCCTGCTGGATGTCCCGCTGGACGAGTTCGACGCCGTCATCGCGCACCTGGGCAACGGGGCCTCCGTCACGGCGATCCGCGGCGGCCAGTCCGTGGACACGTCCATGGGCTTCACCCCGCTGGAGGGCCTCGTGATGGGCACCCGCTCCGGTGACCTGGATCCGTCCATCCTGGTGTTCCTTGGCCGGGCCGGCTGGTCCCCGGAGGACCTCGATGCCATGCTCAACCGCCAGTCCGGGCTCAAGGGCCTGGCCGGCAACAACGACATGCGCTCCGTCGTGGAGGCCGCCGAAGCCGGCGACGCCAAATCGTCCATGGCGCTCGCCGTCGCGTCCTACCGGCTCGCGAAGTACATCGGCGGGTACCACGTGGCCGTCGGCGGGGCGAAGGCGCTCGTGTTTACGGCCGGGATCGGGGAGAACTCGCACCAGTTCCGCGCCCTTGTAGCGGAGCGGCTGGGTGCCCTGGGCGTGCAGCTCGACGCCGGCCTCAACCGCGAACGCTCGAAGGAACCCCGGGTGATCTCCTCGGCGACCTCGGCCATCCCCGTGCTCGTGGTGCCCACCGACGAGGAGCGCGCCATTGCCGAGGCCACGGCTGCCGTCGTCACCCCCTCATCGACTGCTCCGTAGCGGCCCTTTTGGCGGCCCAAAACGGCACTTACGGAGCAACCGATGGGTAGCCTTGGGCCATGACGGAACTGAACTTGCCCCTCCGCACCGAACGGCTGGTGCTGCGCCGCTTCGAGGCCGGGGACCTGGACGCGTACCACGCCTATCATTCGCTGCCCGAGACCGCCCGGTTCCTGCCCGGGGAGGCGAAGAGCTACACCAAGTCCATGGAGTCCGTGGGCAAGTACGCCAACTTCGTCTTCGAGAAGGAGGGCGACTGGATCTGCCTGGCCATCGAGGCCGCGGACTCGCCGGGGCTGCTCGGCGAGGTTGTGCTGAAGTGGCTGCCGGGTTGCGGGCAGGCCGAGATCGGCTGGAGCCTCGCCCCGGCGGCGCGCGGCAAGGGCATCGCGTCCGAGGCCGCCGGTGCGCTGCTGAAGCTGGGCTTCGAGGAGCTCGGCTTCCATCGGATCGACGCCAAGCTGGATGCGCTCAACACGGCCTCCGCGGCGCTGTGCGAACGCCTCGGCATGCGGCTGGAATCCACCCAGGTGGACAAGTGGCACTACAAGGGTCAGTGGGCCACGGAAGTCGTCTACGCCATCCTCGCGGACGAGTGGAAGTCCCGGCAGCAGGCGAAGGACTCAACGGACTGACGAAGATGGCCGGAACGGGTGGTCCCATTCCGTCCATCTTTGGCAAAGGGCGTGCTCAGCCAGCGCCAGGTCGCGCGGCCGGGAACGCCCTCGCCGCCCGTCCCATCGATTGCTCCGTAACCGCCCTTATGAGGGCTCAAAAGGGCGGTTACGGAGCAATCGATGGGGAGTTTACTTAACCCCGGCCCCCGGCAAGAGTTCCTTGGCGCCCAGGGAGTCGGCGACGAAGGCGTAGTCCCACGCGCGTTCCTTCCACTGCACGTAGCGGCCCGAGGCGCCGCCGTGGCCGCCCTCCATCTCGATCTTCATCACGATCGTCTCGCTGCCGGTGTTGAGTTCGCGCAGCCGCTGCACCCACTTGGCGGGCTCCACGTAGAGCACCCGGGTGTCATTAAACGAGGTGACCGCCGCGATCTTGGGGTAGGCCACCGCGCGGACGTTTTCGTACGGGGTGTAGGACTTCATGTACTCGTACACGGCGCGGTCGGTGATTGGGTTGCCCCATTCCTCCCACTCCAGCGCCGAGAGCGGCAGTTCGGGATCCAGGATGGTGGTCAGGGCGTCCACGAACGGGACGGCCGCCACGATCGCCGCGTACTTCTCCGGTGCCAGGTTGGCCACGGCGCCCATCAGCAGGCCGCCGGCCGAGCCGCCCATGGCCGCGATCCGTGCCGGGTCCACCCAGCCGGACTGCGCCAGCCAGTCCGTGGCCGCGATGAAGTCCGTGAAGGTGTTCTTCTTCTGCAGCTTCTTGCCGGTGTCGTACCAGTGCCGGCCCAGCTCCCCGCCGCCGCGGATGTGGGCGATCACGAACACGATGCCACGGTCCAGCAGGGAGAGCCGGGGGATCCCGAAGCTGGGATCCATGCTCATCTCGTAGGAGCCGTAGCCATACACCAGCCCGGCCGCCGTGGAATCGCGGGCCACCGAGGCGTGCCGCAGCACCGAAAGCGGGATCCGGGTCCCGTCGGACGCCACCGCCCACTCGCGGGTGGCGACGTAGTCGGCGGCCGAGTAGCCGCCCAGGACGGGGCTTTCCTTGCGCAGCAGCAGTTCGCCGGCGGGCAGCTCCGCGGTGGGCAGCACAAAGTCGTAGACCCGGGACGGCGTGAAGTAGGAGGTGTAGCCCATCCGGATTACCGGGGCCTCGTAGTCGGAGCCGGCGACGCCCGCGGTGTAGAGCTCCTCCTCGAAGGCCGGCTCCACCGGCGCGCCCTGCTCCGGCGTGCCCAGGCCGGCCAGCGGCAGGACCTGCACGCGCTCGATAGTGTCCTTGCGGATGGAGACCACCAGATGCGTCGAGGTGACCCCGGCGCCGTTGACGCGCACCTGGTCGGAGTGTTCGACGACGGTGGTCCAGTGCTGCTCGGCGAGCGGTTTGGCGAGCTCGGCCGGGTCCACGAGGGAGACCATGGAGTTGATGGCGTCCCTGTTGTGGGTCAGGACGATGGCCTCGGCCTGCTTCCCTGCGGCGTCGGCCAGCAGGAACGGCTCGGCCTCGTAGAGGATGCGCTCGTCCCGGGAGATCACGGTGCTGAGTCCGGCGTCGAGCGCGTCGAAGCGCAGCAGGCGGGTCTCGCTGAATTCCGAGCAGCCGATGCCCAGCACCAGGTGGCGCCGGTCGGCGGAGAGCTCGAAGCCCAGCCACATGGCGACGTCGTCCTCCTGGTAGATGACCACGTCCCCCTCGACGGGCGTGCCGAGGACGTGGGCCTTGACCTGGTAGGGCCGCCAGGCGTCATCCACCACGGTGTAGAAGATCCGGGTGCCGTCGGGGGAGAAGGAGATGCCGTAGAAGACGTTCTCGATCACATCGGGAAGGAGCTCCCCGGTCCGCAGGTCCTTGATGCGCAGCGTGAACCGCTCGTCGCCGGCGTTGTCCACGGCGTAGGCGTAGAGGTTCCCGTCGATGGTCACGGCGGCGCCGCCGACGGCGAAGAAAGGCTTGCCCTCTGCCTCGACGTTGCAGTCCAGCAGGATCTCCTCGCCGGGGATGTCGACGCCGACCTCGACGGCGGGGGGAGTCCAGTCGGCGATGCGGTCACCGGTGTCCTGGGCCCGGACGCGGCACTGGATGCCGTACTCCTTCCCTTCCACGGAGCGGGTGTAATACCACCAGCCGTCCTTGCGGTTGGGAACGGAGAGGTCCGTCTCCTGGGTGCGGCCCTTGATCTCCTGGAAGATGGCCTCGCGCAGCGGTTCCTGGTGGGCCGTCACGGCCTCCTGGTAGGCGTTCTCGGCCTTGAGCAGCTCCACGACCTCCGGGGATTCCTTGTTCCGCAGCCATTCGTAGTTGTCCTCGAAGGCGTCACCGTGGTGCGTGCGGACGGCAGGGATTTTCTTGGCCACGGGGGGCTGCGGGGACGGCTGCACGGGAGTCTGGGTCATGGCTCCAATCTACCGCCCCGCGGGGGCCAAGAACCGATGCCCAGGGTTCGCCCCGGCAGCGAGCAGCCGAAGATTTTGGGGCGTGTCGCGGAAGCTATGTTGCCCATTAGTCCAAATGCGTGATAATGAGCTACCGCCTGGGGGAGGTTACGAACAAGTAACGAGGAGGTAATCATGGAGCCACACATGAACGGCCGGTCGTTTCGCAAGATCTCAGTTGCGTTAGCGGCCACAGCAGTACTCGTCACAGGGTGCCAATCGGGGAACGCCAGCAACCCGACACTCTCACCCACCGCTTCCGGCACGGCACCAGCATCGGGTGCAGCCGCAGCACCGGCAACGGACATCCCCCACCACAAGGACGGCGGCCTCATCATGGCCGATTCCCTGCCCCACGGGAGCGATCATCCGGTGGACATGTCCCCGCAGCAGATCTATGGGGTCGGCGAACAGGCGGTCTTCGCCATCGAGGGGCGCCGCCCGGACGACTTCCTGGGGTTCGGCACGGGGTTCCTCGTCGACAAGGAGGGAGGCATGGGTGTCACCAACGCGCACGTCGTGGAGGGCCTGGCCGCGATTTCCGGTCGCTTCAACAGCGGCGAGAAAGCTGCGCTCCACGTCATCGGGTCGGACCCGTGCTCTGACATTGCCGTGGTCCACTTCTCCTCCCCGCTGCCGGAAAAGTCCGATGCTGTCATTTTCGGCAACTCCGCTGACGTCAAACCCGGGGACACCGTCACTGTTCTTGGCTATCCGGATACCCTGACCCAGAGCCCCTCGGAACAGAAACTGCTCATTTCCTCGGGCCTCGTCAACGCGACCAACGTGGCGGCCCGCCCCCCGGGATTGCCCGAATACAAGGACACCATCCAGCACGGGGCGACCATCAACTACGGCAATTCGGGCGGCCCCTTGCTCGATCACCACGGCAGGCTGGTGGGGATCAACACACTGACTAATCCAGGCACGCCGGGCGCGCCCGTGCAGGGCCAGTTCTATTCGATCGCCATTGACTCGGCCAAACGGGAGATCGTGGACAAGCTGCTCAAGGGCGAGTCTCCCAACAACATGGGATGGGCGGTCGAGGAGTACTACCCCGGCTACTTCAAGTCCCTGGACCGCGTCAAGGGCCCTGCTCTTGACGCGCAGCTGGCCAAGGCGGGCGTGCAGGGCGGCCTGTACGTCAAGGCGGTCACCCCGGGCTCGGGAGCCAGCAAGGCCGGGATCCAGTCCGGCATGCTGGTGACGAAGTTCCAGAACACGTCCACCTACACCATCGCCGAGATGTGCGCTATTTCCGAGTCCATTCTTCCCGGCTCGGCAGCCGAGGTCGAAGGGTTGTATCTCCTCTCGGAACCCTCAAAATTCAGCACTCCGTTCAAGGCTGAATTCGTTGTCCCGGGCAAGCACTGAAAGGCATCGCACCGATTGACACCCGGCCGGGCACCCGGCCGGGCGTTACCACTTCGTCGTCCACCACTCGTGCAGCCTCGGCACATCCGCGCCGGCGGACACCGCCCGGTACTCCACGAGCGAGTCCTGGTCATTCCACACCAGGTAGTTCTCCCCGTCCTTCGAGGCACCCAGGATCCGGCCCTTGACCGCCGAGTCCCCCCGTGACCAGTCCTGCCAGCCCGGTGGGTTCTCCGGCGCCCGTTCGGCTGCCCCGTACTGCTGGACCAGGTCATCAAACGCGGCGTTCATCGCGTCTGCGGTGGCATATCCGTAGACGGAGATCTGCGGTTTCTCCATGGCGTTGAAGCCGCTGTCGGCGGGTGGCTCGCAAACAAGTCCGAAACTCGCTGCCACCAGGTTCTTGTTCGGCGCGCAGCTGTCCGGGGACACTTGGCCGCGGGAGGCTGCCGTGGTGAGCAGGGTGCATTCGCCGTCCGTCAGTCTGGGCCGCACCTCGCCCGCGCACTTCCTGGACGTCGGCGCCTGGGACGTGGCGCTGGACAGGGGATTGGGCGGGAAAGGGAAACCGCCCGCCAGCGCGATCGCGGTCCCGAGCAGCACCACTGCCGCGCTCACGCCGCCTCCGATCAGGATCCGCTTGGTAAGCCGCGACGGCTTCCTGCCGCGTGGAGGGGCGGCTGGAACATCCGCACGCTGATGCCCGACGGCGGCACCCGGCTGGTCCGCACCGTCACCGGCACCCGCGCCGTCGGCCCCGCCAAGAGCAGCGTCCGCGCTTCCTCCAGGGCCCGCAGAGATCCCGCTCGACGCCGGCGCCTCCAGTGCCCCGACGCTGGTGATCTGTTTGGGATCCCCCATCAACCCCAGTTTCATCGGCAGGATTTCCCCGAGCCGGGCCTGAAGCGCCGGGATGTGGCTGGACCCGCCGGTGAGGTAGACCCGGTGGAGTTGCTGGGACGAGGGCAGCGCCTCCTGGATGACCCGCTGGACCAGTTCCACGGCACGGCCGATCTGGCCGTCGATCAGTTGCTCAAACTCGGCGCGGGTCACGGTGCAGACCCATTCGTGCCCGCCAGAGCGGACACCGATGGGAGCCGCCCCGTGGAAGCTCAGGGCATGCTTGGCTTCCCGCACCTGGTCCTTCAGCGCGGCTTTGTCGGCGCTGGAACGCTCTGACGCCAGGCCCTGCAGGAGGTTCGTCTTTCCTTCGGCGGCGAGCTGTGCGTAGACCCAGTTCTCCAGTTGTGCATCGAAGTCATGCCCGCCCAGGGGGTCGATGCCGGCCGAGGCCACAACGCGAAAGGCCCGCCCGTCGGGGGTTTCGGCGAATTCCAGCACTGCGGCGTCGCAGGTGCCGCCCCCGAAATCCAGCACGGCCACGTGCGCGCCCACGCCGACGTCGGAGCTGGCCGCATAGTGCCAGCCGGCCGCGATGGGTTCGGCCATCAGGACGATGCCTTCTTCCGGGATGCCGGCCTTCACCGCGGCGGCGGACAGGCGGCCCTTCAGGTATTCGTCCCAGGACTCCGGGTGGGTCAGGACCACCTCGAACGGGAACCCGCCGCCCACAAAGCGGATGGCCTGTCCGACGACGAACCGCAGTACCGCTGCGACGAGGTCGACCGGATCGAAGACGGCGTCGCCGAGCACCACCGCATCCTCGCCGAGGCGGCGCTTGGGCGTCGGTTCGAACGCCGCGGGGTAGATGCCCGCGATTTGGCGTGCGGCGTCGCCCGTGAGGATCTCACCGTTGTAGGCGGCCACGCAGGAAGGGATGGCGTCCGAGCGCGTGCCCAGCCTGAGAACAAGAGCGCTGCCGGCTGCCGGCGCGACGGCGGCTGCCGTGTTTGAGGTCCCGAAGTCGATGGCCAATCGCCAGGGGATTTCCTCCATGTTGGCTCCTTAAGTCCACGTTCCCCCGCACGTGAGTAGCCGGGGCAGGGCGCCAGGGCGAACCCGGGGCGGGAATCGCCGGTCCCCAACCCATAGTGTGCTCCCGCATCCGTGCATCGCGGTAGTCCCGGGCAGCCTGACCGTGGTGCAGGCCCCTGACCGTGGTGCAGGTCAGAGGTGATGGAGGTGTGCCAGGCTCTCATCGATTTCCGCGACTTGCTTGTCGATCGTGGCGACTTCGCGTTGGAGTTCCTCAATGCGCCGCTGCGACTCCTCGGCAGAGAGCCGTTCCTGGGCCTGGCTCTCCTGGATGAGCTGCTGAAGTCCGCCCAAAGATGCCTGCAGCTGGGTGCGGTAAGTGACCACCAGCTCGGGCTTGAGCCTGCGCACCCGGGCGTCCAGATAGTCCGCAATCACCGCGCGTTCCAGCTGGGCGAGTCGAGGGACTTCCGCCTGCAGCCGGGTTCGCTCCAAGACGTTCTGGCGGTAGTACCGGTTGAACGCAAACCAGCCGCCGGCTCCAGCGACTGCCAGCGGAACGGCGGCGCCCGACACGGCGACACCGAGCAGGCCGGCGATGGAGGTTCCGATGCTGGATCCCATCACCACCGACATCACCACGGTGGGATCGAAGCCGGCCCCGCGCCGCTCGCTGCCAAGGTGCGGCTGGTCGGCGGGGGCACCGGCGGCACTGAGTAGCTCGTTGAGCACCGCCGGCAGCGGAACCTCGCGGAAGAATCCGTGGGTGAGAATGGCCAGCCGCTCCTCGGCTTCCGCGATGAGGTCGGCGCGCAGTGCCAGGAGTTCAGCGATCATGTCGCTGCTCAGTTGACGCATCTTTTTCTGGTCCCGGAGTCCCCGGGCCGCCTGGATCCGGTTCCGCCACAGGGAGATCCAGTCGTCAAACGCCGCGGCGGCGCTGCGCAGGACACCCGCGCGGAGTTCCCCGAGGTCCCTTTCCAGGTCCAGGGCCCAGCGCTGCTGCTCCTCCTTCAGCTCCGAGAACCGCTGCCGCTCGGCCAGCATTCCCGCCCGGGTTTCTGCCGGCGCACCGGCCACAGCCAGTTGGGTGAGCCGGGCCCGGCGGTAGCCGTCCAGCGCTGTCCGCGCCAAGCGGAGCGCGTTGGCTGTGGGGGCCAGGCCGGCGTGGGCAAGTTCCGTTTTCAAGGCCTCCACGAAGCGGGAAAGTCCGGAGGCGGCCAGGAGTTGGTCGCGCACGGCCGGATCCGTGGCCGTGGCCGCAGCCGCAGCAGTGACGGGCGAAACGCCAAGCACGAACGTGTCCGCGAGCCGGGGAATCCGCGCCCGGAGCAGGGCCGCGTTGCCGGCGGCGACGTTCTGCCAGGAGCCCGGAAAGAGGTCAGTCTTGGTGATGACTATGCCCAGCGATTCCACCTGGGCCGAGCATTGTTCCAGGTAGGCCAGCTCGCCGCTGGACAGCTGGGCGCCGGCGTCAGTGACAAAAACGGCGAGCGATGCCGCTTCCAGGAACTTCAGGTTGAGCTGCGACTGGGGTGCGTCCAGGCCTCCCGGGCTCGGGGCATCGAGCAGGACCGCGTCACCGAGCAGCCCCTTTCCTCCGGCCGTGTCCGGCGTAACCAGGCGGTAGAGGGCCTCTCCTGCTGCGTCGGCATCCCGGCCCGCCAGGTCGGGTGCCAGCAGGTTGACCAGTGAGGTCTTCCCCCGGCCGCTCTCGCCGAGAAAGACGACGACCGGAGCGTGGCCGACGTCCGTGGCCTGCCGGATGGCCCGGTCGGCGGCGTCGGGATATCCGACCGAGCGCAGCAGGCGGGTAGAGGTGCTGAGCACTGCCCGGGCCGAGGCCAGGGCGGCAAGCTGCGGGACCTCAGTATTGGACGTCATCGCCGTCGCCTGGGGCCTCGTCCCCGGAGTTCCAGCCATCGGAGCCGGACTCGTCGCCGTCGAACGGCTGATCCGGCGTGGCCGCGAAGCCGTATCCCGGCCCCCCGTCCCCGCCGGGATCATCGTCGTCGGCGTCTGGATCATCCCCGTCATGGTCGTCGGCGTCGAAGTCGGCGTCTGGATCGATTCCGACGGCGGCTGCGGCGACGGCGGGGGAGGCGCCGTCCGGGCCGTCCTCCTGTCCGGCGGCGAAGGTGGCCTCCAACGCGCGTTCCCAGACGGCGGCCGGCGGCCCTTCGGGAACCAGCAGCATTTCTTTCAGCGAGATTTCAGGGACTTCGTGGCTCATTTTCCTCTTCCTCCTGTGTAAGGGTGGTCGAACATTTTGTGCGGGTCTATAGTGGCCCTAATATCGGCTAGTGCGGGGGGCACGGCGACCTGAACCCGAGTGGGGGACGCATGGACGCGACCGTGGCCCAGAGGCAGCTGTTGGATGCCGCAATCCGGGGCGATGAAAAGGCTTTTGAGGCCCTGGTGACCGAGTCCCGGACCATGATCTGGTCGGTCTGCCTGCGGATCACCGGGAACACCTACGACGCCGAGGACGCCCTGCAGGACACCCTGCTGGCTGCGTGGCGCGGGATGGGGAATTTCCGCCGCGAGTCCGGCTTCGGGACGTGGGTCTACAAGATTGCGGCCAACGCGGCGTTGACCATTGTCCGGGCCAGGAAGAGCACCGAGGTCGAGGTGGACGAGACGTACTCCCCGGAACGCGACTTCGCCGAAAGGCTCGCGGAGGCTGACCTGGTCCAGCAGGCGATGAAGACCATGCCGGCGGATTTCCGTGTGGCCCTGGTGCTGCGGGAGCTGTGTGACTTCACGTATGCGCAGATCGCCGATTACCAGGGCGTGGGGGTGCCCACGGTGAAGACCAGGATCAGCCGCGCACGGCAGGCTTTCGAGGCCGCCGTGACCTCCGGTGTTGCGTAACCTCCCGCCCGTCATGGCCGGCTCCCGGCAGTTCCGGAACGGATCAGCAGGGAACGGGCGATGACCCTGGCAGCCCGGGCCTCTGCGCCCGTTGATGCGGTGGAAACCATCGACTGATAATGGGCGGCCAGCCCCAGGTAGCCGCTGCTTCCGGAAATATCCGGCAGAACTCCGTCCAGTTCCGGATCATCCCGGGTAAGGCCCTGCAGCACCGCCACCATTTCATGCCCGGGGGCGTCCGCTTTCAGCAGGTCCAGCGCGGCTTCCTCGTGCAGGCGGTGAAAGGCCGGGGCATGCCGTGCCGCTTCGATCAGGCGACGCGCGTCAGCGGGCCAGGACCGGGAGCGCGCTGCAGCCAGGAGGCCGGTGAGCATCCCGTCCACGCGGGCACTTTCCGTCGGGCCGATCACCGCCGATTGCAGGGTCCGTTCCAGCGCTGCCAGTCCGGACCGTTCGTGCAGCCACCGGGTGAGCTGCCCGGCAGATCCGCACTGCTCCCTTCCATATCTGATTCCGTACGGTCCGATCAGTCCGGTGAGCCGCAGGAAATCCTCCCCGGACACCTCCGGGGGAGCGCCCAGCTGGTCGGCGAACTGGAGACGCAGATCGTCCGCTCCCTGCAGCAGGCGGAGATTCCGCACGTCCTGTTCGCGCAGCGCCCCGGTCTGCACCGTTTCGGCGAGCAGGGCCGAGACGGGAAGCACGGCGGTGAGCTGCGGCATCCTGCCGGAAAGTTCGGCTGCGGCCGTTTGGGCCTGGTCCACCGGCTCCGCCCCGTGCCACGGGCCGCCGCCGAAGTTATCGGCGTGTGCCACGAGACCAACCACGGTGGATCGCCCCGGTCCGGCGCCGGGGCGGGCCTTGAACCGGGCAATGAATTCCTCATCGTCCGGGCGGAAGGAGTCCCGGACCAGGTAGAGCAGCGCGTCGGGGCTGTCCGGATCTGTGCCCCCCAGCATCCGGGCCTCGGTCCGGCGCGAATTGTCCGTCGCCGCCGAGCCCAGCCCGGGGGTGTCCACGATTGTGGCGGGCCGCAGCACGGCCGCCTGCACGTGGACCTGCAGGTAATCGATGGTCTCGGGGGGGATATCTTCCAGGACCGGCCCGGATCCGGTGAGCGGTACCGGCACCACATTCCCGGTGTCCAGCACGGCTTCGGCGCGGGCCGGCGAACCGTAGACGTAGCGGCACAGCAACGCGGTGGTTTCCTGCGTTGAGGTGGGCGCCAGTTTGGCGCTGATCAGGCTGTTCACCAACGTCGACTTGCCCGTATTCACCCGGCCCGTCACCGCAATGACGGCCGGACGCCGGAGCGCGGTCCGGAAATCGGCAATCACCCGGCCGCCGGACAGCCCCAGCAGCGTATCGACGTCGTCCAGCAACTGCTCCGCGCTGGAGCGAAGGCCCGAATGGCCCTCGGGAGCATTCATGGCCGAACCTCTTTTCGGGTGGACGTCTTTATCCGTTTGATGCCCGCGGCGGCGGAAATGTTCCCGGAAGATCCAATTTTCTTTTTGGGAACTTTTCGGGGGCCCGGGGCCTCTAATCACCATCAGCAAAACAGGGAGCAAGAGCTTCCACTACATAAGGAGATCATCATGTACGTCAACGCAACAGTTCTCGCGGAAGTAGATCGCAGTGGCGACGGCTGGGTCGACTGGATCGCCGGCGACACCAACGGCGACCGGATCGCGGACGTCTTCCTGAAGGACGACAACTTCGACGGGTATTTCGAAACCATCGGCTACGACTTCAACGAAGACGGCTGGCTGGATCAGGAGCAGGTGGATATGAACGGTGACGGCTACATCGACACCGTTCTCTACTACTAGTCGCAGCAGTCATAAACGCATCAGCACATCCCTTCCCATTCTTAAGGAGAGCATCATGTCACTGGAAGCTTTTACATTCATCGATACCAACGGCGACGGCCTCGGAGACTTCGGCGGCGCTGACCTCAACGGCGACGGCATCCTCGATGCCTATGCCCTCGACAGCAACTTCAACGGCGTGGTCGATCAGTACGCCGAAGATGCCAACCAGGACGGCTTCCTGGACAGCGTCTTCATCGACAACAACGAAGATGGAGTCTTCGAGTCCGCCATCTGGGATTCGGACGGCGACGGCGTCATGGACAGTTTCCTTGAGACCGTCAGCCAGGACGGGACCGACCCGGGATCATCGGAGGCCGGGCAGGCCACTGACCCGTCACCGACTCTCTTCCAGGCCGGGTTCAGGGGCCCCTAACCCCAATGGACAACCGAGAGGGTGCGCACCATGTGCGCACCCTCTCGCTGTGCCCGGAGCTTTCCGCCGGAGCAGTGCCGCCGCACGCGTGGACAGTGCAGGCACACTCTTGTCAGTTTGATGCTGCCGAGGGCCGGAAAGTTCCCGGAAAATGACGCTCGTTTGCGGGAACTTTAAGCGGTTCCGCGACCTCTAATAGTCATCAGCAAACAGGCAAAGGAAGCCCCCGCTTCCCCTTCAGAAGGAGAACATCATGTCACTCGACGGATTTATATTCATCGATACCAATGGCGACGGCATGGGCGACCTGGGCGCCGGCGACGCCAACGGCGACGGCATCTTCGATACTTATGCCTTCGATATCAACTTCAACGGCGTGATCGATCACTATGCCTCAGACGCCAATCAAGACGGCTTCCTGGAGCTCGTCATCGGTGACAACAACGAAGACGGAACCTTCGGTGCCAGGTTCTGGGATTCCAATGGCGACGGCGTCATCGACAGTTCGGCTCAGACCGTCGAGGACGGCGGCAAGTACGGAGGGCCAACGGTGGTGGGCCCCGCCACAGACCCGGGACCTGAACTGACTCTGATCTACGCCGGTTACAGGGCCTTCTAAGCCAGGCTTCGGGGGATCAGCTTGAGAGGGTGCGCACCATGTGGGCACCCTCTCCTAGTTGCCGCCGTCCGCCAGCAGCCCGAGCAGGTAGGAGCCATAGCCGCTCTTGGCCAGGGGCTCGGCGCGCTCGCGGAGCTCGTCGTCGCTCAGGAACCCGAGACGCCAGCCGATTTCCTCGGGGCAGCCGATGGAGAGTCCCTGGCGTTTCTGAACCGTGCGCACGAATTCGGAGGCCTCGTTAAGGGAATCGAAGGTTCCCGTGTCCAGCCACGCGGATCCACGCGGAAGAATCTCCACCTGAAGCTTCTCGCGTTCCAGATAAACACGGTTCACGTCTGTAATTTCCAGCTCGCCGCGGGCCGACGGCTTAAGGTTCCGGGCGATCTCCACAACGTCGTTGTCGTAGAAATAGAGGCCGGGCACCGCATAGTGGCTCCGGGGATTTGCAGGCTTTTCTTCCAGCGAGATGGCCTTGCCCGCATCGTCGAATTCCACCACGCCATAGGAAGAGGGGTCCGCGACCCAGTAGCCGAAGACGGCGCCGCCATCGATGTTCGCGAAGCGGCGCAGCTGAGTGCCCATGCCGTGGCCGTAGAAGATGTTGTCGCCCAGCACCAGGGCAACAGGCCCGTCACCAATGTGTTCGGCGCCAAGCACGAAGGCCTGGGCCAGCCCGTCCGGGGAGGGCTGCTGCTTGTAGGTGATGCTGACACCGAACCGGCTGCCGTCACCGAGCAAGCGCTCAAACTGGTCACCGTCGTGGGGAGTGGTGATAATAAGGATGTCCCGAATCCCAGCCAGCATCAGAGTGGACAGCGGATAATAGATCATCGGTTTGTCATATACCGGAACCAGCTGCTTGCTGATGCCCAACGTAATCGGATGAAGTCTTGAACCGGTCCCCCCGGCGAGGATAATTCCGCGCATGACGCCCATCTTCCACTGCGGTTTCTTGTTCAACCAAATCTGACTTGCTGTGGAACGATGGAAAGCATGCAGCGACTTCTCGTGACCGGCGGCGCCGGCTTCATCGGTTCCAACTTTGTCCACTATGTACTTGAGAACACCGACGAGCACGTGACCGTCCTGGACAAGCTCACCTACGCCGGCAACCGGGCGTCGCTGGAAGGTCTTCCGGAGAACCGCTTCGCGTTCGTGCAGGGCGACATCTGCGACGCCGCCCTGGTGGACGGACTCGTGGCGGAAGTCGACGTCGTGGTCCATTACGCCGCGGAGTCGCACAATGACAATTCCCTGCAGGATCCCCGCCCATTCCTGGATACCAACATCATCGGCACGTACACGCTGATCGAGGCGGCCCGGAAGCACGGCAAGCGCTTCCATCACATCTCCACGGACGAGGTCTACGGCGACCTGGAGCTCGATGATCCGGAACGGTTCACCGAGAACACCCCGTACAACCCCTCCAGCCCGTATTCCTCCACCAAGGCGGGCTCGGACCTGCTGGTCCGTGCTTGGGTGCGCTCGTTCGGGCTGCAGGCGACCATCAGCAACTGCTCGAACAACTACGGCCCGTACCAGCATGTGGAGAAGTTCATTCCGCGTCAGATCACCAACGTGATCGACGGGATCCGCCCCAAGCTCTACGGCAAGGGTGAGAACGTCCGGGACTGGATCCACGCCAATGACCACTCCTCCGCGGTCCTGGCGATCATCGCCAAGGGCCGGATCGGGGAGACGTACCTGATCGGCGCCGACGGCGAGCAGAGCAACAAGGACGTCGTCGAACTGATCCTGAAGCACATGGGCCAGGCACCTGACGCCTACGACCACGTCGTGGACCGGCCCGGCCATGACCTGCGCTACGCGATCGACTCCACGAAGCTCCGCACCGAGCTCGGCTGGGAACCGCGCTTCTCCAATTTCGACGCCGGCATCGAGGACACCATCGCCTGGTACCGGGACAACGAGGACTGGTGGCGTCCGCAGAAGGCCGCCACGGAAGCCAAGTACACGGAACAGGGCCAGTAGATTATGCCGATCGAGTTCTCGAAACAGCTCACCGCGCACGACACCCCGATTCCCGGCGTCGTCCTCTACGACCTTCCGGTCCACGGCGACAACCGGGGCTGGTTCAAGGAGAACTGGCAGCGGGACAAGATGGTGGCCCTCGGGCTGCCGGACTTCCGGCCGGTGCAGAACAACATCTCCTTCAACGAAAAGGCCGGCACCACCCGCGGCATCCACGCCGAGCCGTGGGACAAGTTCATTTCCGTCGCCACCGGCCGGATTTTCGGGGCGTGGGTTGACCTGCGCGAAGGCCCCACGTTCGGTGCCGTGTTCACCGCCGAGCTCGACGCCAGCCAGGCCATCTTCATCCCCCGCGGGGTGGGCAACGGCTTCCAGACCCTCGAGGACAGCACCGCCTACACCTACCTGGTCAACGACCACTGGTCCGCCGACGCCCAGGGCCAGTACACCTTCCTGAACCTCGCCGACGAGACCGCCGCGATCGCCTGGCCGGTCCCGCTGGAGGAGGCCGAACTCTCGGACAAGGACAAGAACCACCCCCGGCTCGCGGACGTTACCCCGATGCCGCCGAAGAAGACCCTCGTCGTCGGCGCCGACGGCCAGCTCGGCAAGGCACTGCGGAAACTCTACGACGGCGACCCTTCCGTTGAGTTCGCCGGCCGGGCGGAGTTCGACCTCAGCGACGAGGATGCGTTTACCGCCCGGAACTGGACGAACTACGCCACGATCATCAACGCGGCCGCCTACACCGCCGTTGACGCCGCCGAGACCCGTGAAGGCCGCAGGGCTGCCTGGGCGGTCAACGTCACCGCCGTCGCCCGGCTGGCCCGGGCCGCCGTCGACCACGACCTCACGCTGGTGCACGTCTCGTCGGACTACGTCTTCGACGGCACCCGTGAGGTCCACGCCGAGGATGAACCGTTCTCCCCGCTGGGCGTCTACGGCCAGACGAAAGCGGCGGCTGACGCCGTCGTCAGCGTCGTGCCGCGCCATTACATCGTGCGGACCAGCTGGGTGATCGGCGACGGCAGCAACTTTGTCCGCACCATGGCCTCGCTGGCCGAACGCGGCATCGAACCGTCCGTCGTCAACGACCAGATCGGCCGGCTCAGCTTCACCGAAGACATCGCCGCCGGCATCCGGCACCTGCTCCAAACGGGCGCCGAATACGGCACCTACAACCTCAGCAACGACGGCGAACCACAGACCTGGGCAGACATCGCCGCCGACGTCTACGAACTCTCCGGGAGAACACGCACAGCGGTGACAGGCGTCAGCACCGAGGAGTACTTCCGGGGCAAAACGGCGGCTCCACGGCCCCTCAACAGTGTGCTGCCCCTGGACAGGATCCAGGCAACGGAGTTCCAGCCGAGCCACGCGAAACAGGCCCTCGCGGACTACCTCGCTGAGTAGACCTCCCGGCTGGCCAGCGCTGCACCTGGCGCCGCCGCAGGCGCCCGGACAAACTCAGTTGCCGTTCTGCAGCCCGTTGGCGGCGATGTAGTCGGGCAGGGTCCCGGAGGCCAGCGCGGCGGCAACGGCGGCGGTGGCTGCGGGGTTCTGCACGACGATGGACTGGCCGTCCCTGCTGGTCCCGGTGCCGGCGGTGGGAAGTGTGAAGAACACGCCGTTCCCGGGGGCCGTGCTGCGCAGGCTGAACGCGAGCCGTTCCAGCGTTTCCACCGTCAGCCCCGGGTCCACCGTGACGTGGGGGAGGACGGTCGTCACCAGCTGCTTTACGGTGTTGCGGTCCGACAGCCCGCCTTCAGCCGCCATCTTGGCCATCACGGATTTGAGGAAGGTCTGCTGGTTCCGGACCCGCTGGTAGTCACCGTCCGCGAACGCCTTGCGCTCCCGGACAAAGGACAGCGCCTGCGCACCGGTGAGCCGGTTCACCCCCGCTGGAAAATACACGTAGTCGTCGATGGTGCCCTGGAAGGGCTGCTTGATGTCGACGTCGACGCCGCCGAGGGCATCCGTCATGGCGGCGAAACCCTGGAAATCCAGCATGACGGTGTGGTCGATGTGCTGGCCCAGCAGGGATTCCACCGTCTGCGTCATCAGCGGCACCCCGCCGAGCTCAAGCCCGGCGTTGACCTTGGCTGCCCCGTAGCCGGGGATGTCCACCCAGAGGTCGCGCATGATGGAGATGCCGTAGACACTCTGGCGGTCGGCCGGGAGATGGATGAAGACGAGGGCGTCACCGCGCTGGTCGGAGGTTCCGCCGGAGGCCGCGACGGCCCGTTCGTTCACGCGGCTGTCGCTGCCGATCAGCAGGATGTTCAGTGCGGTGGGCGGCGGATCCGGGGTGGGGGTCGGTGTGGGAGTCGGCGTCGGGGCGGGTGATGTCTCCGGCGCCGGGGCGGACGTTTGCACCGGGGCCGCGGTTTCGGTGCGGGGCCGGTTCAGGAGGAACGCCGCAGTGGCCACCGCGAGGACCACCAGCCCTGTAATGACGGCGATGACAATTGTCCGACGGCGGTGCATTCCGCCCGGTGCCGCGGCTGGGCCTGCGGCTGCTTCTGATGGTTCCGGCGTCGTTCCCATGGCCGGACACTACCACCGCCATCAGCCAATCGGGCGTCCGGCGCGATGGCGAAAAACGGTGGCAAAAAAACAGTGGCGGAAAGCGGTCAGCTGTGCTGGCGGGCGAACCGCAGGATGGCAAGGATGGCCGGGGCCAGCTCGTCCTCCATCTGGTTGTACAGTTCCGGCCCGCGCCGGTAGGGGTCCACGACGTCGTTGTCGGCGGACTCCGGGGCCAGCGCCAGGTGCCGCACGGAGGCCGCACGGGCGGGAAGTTCCCGCCAGAACGCTGGAAGGTCGACGGCGGCGGCCGGCGCGTCGCGCTGTTCCAGGACCTGCAGCATCCGGGCAAATTCACGGATGGTGAAGGTCCGCTTCAGCAAGGAGGCGTCCATCTGCATCACGTCGCCGCGGTGTTTGGCGGTCATCGCCAGCACCAGGTCGGACTCCCTGAGGATTCTTGGCGTCAGTAGGCGGGCCGCAAAGCCGTCCGGGGTCCCGCCGTACGTCCTGATGATCTCGGCGGAGGGCGGCTGGATCGGGTCGCCCACCATGGCCCGGGTTCCGGCGCTGCGCACCACAAAGCCGCCGGGCTGCACCTGGTCCAGTCCCGCCTGCAGCAGCCGCTCGGCGACCGGTGAGCGGCAGATGTTGCCCGTGCAGACGGTCAGGATGCGAACAGGGTGCGGCGATTCCACGTGGAGGCTCTTTCGGGAGAGGGGGCGGATCATCGTGACCCGGAGGCTCCAACTTAACACGGGGGCCGCGGCGGGCACCGGCGAACACCCCCAACCGGAGCGCCGTGGTGCTTGACGCATCTCCCGCCTTCCGCATATCCTGAACGAACGGTCGGTAATTATTTATCGGAAATGCATAGGAGCAACCATGGCATCGCAGACCCTGCAGTCAGTGCCCGGAGAGCCGACAGCGGCACGGCACGAACAGAGCCTCGAAGATGTGGCCCGGCGTGACGCTGAAGGCCAGGCATACTTCGACAAAGTCATGGCGGATGACTCGCGGATCGAACCCCGCGACTGGATGCCCCCGGCGTACCGCAAGACCCTGCTGCGCCAGATCTCGCAGCACGCGCACTCGGAGATCATCGGCATGCAGCCGGAAGCCAACTGGATCTCCCGCGCCCCCAGCCTCAAGCGCAAGGCCATCCTGATGGCCAAGGTCCAGGACGAGGCCGGCCACGGCCTGTACCTGTACTCCGCCGCCGAAACCCTCGGCCAGCCGCGCGACCAGATGAACCAGGACCTGATGGACGGCAAGGCCAAGTACTCCTCCATCTTCAACTACCCCGCCCGCACCTGGGCGGACATGGGTGCCATCGGCTGGATGGTCGACGGCGCCGCTATCGCCAACCAGGTGCCGCTGTGCCGCGCCTCCTTCGGCCCGTACGGCCGTGCCATGGTCCGGGTCTGCAAGGAAGAGTCCTTCCACCAGCGCCAGGGCTTCGAGATCCTCCTGGAACTCTCCCACGGCACGCCCGAGCAGAAGCAGATGGCCCAGGACGCTGTGAACCGCTGGTACGCCCCTGCCCTGATGATGTTCGGCCCGCCGGATGACGATTCGCCCAACTCCAAGCAGTCCATGGCCTGGAACATCAAGCGCTTCAGCAACGACGAACTGCGCAACCGCTTCGTCGGCATGATGATGGAGCAGGTCAAGGTCCTGGAGCTCACCCTCCCGGACAAGGACATCCGCTTCAACGAAGAAACCAAAAAATGGGAGCACGGCCCGCTGGACTGGGATGAATTCCACGAGGTCCTCGCCGGCCGCGGCCCCTGCAACGCCCAGCGCCTGGAACGGCGCCGCGAAGCACACAACAACGGCACCTGGGTCCGCGAAGCCGCCGCCGCCTACGCGGAAAAGCAGAGCCGGAAGCAAGCAGAAAAGGAATCCGCAGCATGACCACCCCCGAACCGCACGCAGGAAACGTCTGGCCCATCTGGGAAGTCTTCGTCCGCTCCAGCCGCGGCCTTTCCCACGTCCACGCCGGCTCCCTGCACGCCCCGGACGCCGCCATGGCCCTGCGCAACGCCCGTGACCTCTACACCCGCCGCAACGAAGGCGTGTCCATCTGGGTTGTCCCGGCGGACGCCATCGCCTCCAGCGATCCGGACGCCAAGGGCTCGTTCTTCGAGTCGCCCCAGGGCAAGGACTACCGGCACGCGACGTACTACACCAAGAGCGAGGGCGTGAAGCACCTGTGAGCACCACACCTGAAACGGCCGGCCACGGGGACATCTCCGTCGGGGTCAAGGGAGCCAGCGGCAGCGGCGAGGCCACTGCCAGCGCCACCCGCATCACCCCCGGCAACGCCCTCCGCCCCGAGGACATCGCCCTCGCCGTCAGCCGCGGCACCGCGAAGCCGAGCGAGGACGTCGCCGAGTTCGCCCTGCGCCTGGGCGACGACGCCCTGATCCTCGCGCAGCGGCTCGGCCACTGGATCTCCCGCGCCCCGGAGCTCGAGGAGGACATCGCCCTCGGCAACATCGCCCTGGACCAGCTGGGCCATGCCCGGTCCTTCCTCAGCTACGCCGGCGGCCTTGACGGCCGCAGCGAGGACGACCTCGCGTACTTCCGCCGCGAGCCTGAGTTCCGGTCCGTCGAGATTTTCGAGATCCCGAATGGCGACTTCGCCGTCACCATCGCCCGCCAGTTCGTCGTCAGCTACTACCAGTTCGAGCTCTACCGCCGACTGACGCAGTCCACCGACGCCACCCTGGCCGGCATCGCCGCCAAGGCCGTCAAGGAAGTGGACTACCACCGCGACCACAGCGCCCAGTGGGTGCTGCGCCTGGCCCAGGGCACGGACGAGTCCCGCGAGAAGATGATCCACGGCTTCAAGGTCATCTGGCCCTACGTCGACGAGCTCTTCCGCGACGACGAGCTCACCGCCCGCCTCAGCGAGTCCGGTGCCGCCGTCGAGCCCTCCAGCCTGCGCGCCGACTTCGACCGCCTCACCGGCGAGGTCCTCGCCGCAGCCGAACTCGACGTTCCCAAGGTCCAGCCCGCCCCCGGCGGCGGACGCAAGGGGCTGCACTCCGAACACCTCGGCTACCTCCTCGCCGAAATGCAGGTGCTCGCCCGCGAGTACCCCGGAGCAAGCTGGTAACCATGCCTGAGATGGACACCAAGACGGCCGAGCAGAAGGCCTGGGACATCGCGGCCACGGTCTGCGATCCGGAAATCCCCGTCCTCACGGTTGCGGACCTGGGGATTCTCCGGAACGTCCAGTTGTTCGACGACGGCGGGCAGGTTCCCGCCGTCCAGGTCACCATCACGCCGACCTACTCCGGCTGCCCCGCGATGGACGCTATCCGGGACGACCTGACGGCGGCGTTCCACACTGCCGGATACCCGCACGTCCGCGTCGAACTGGTCCTCTCCCCGGCGTGGACCACCGACTGGATGACCGAGTCCGGCAAGGCCAAGCTGCAGGAATACGGCATCGCCCCGCCGTCGGGCCACACTGCTGTTGATGGGAAACCAGTCCGGCATGCCGGGCCGGTCCGCTTGTCTCTCGCGGTCAAATGCCCGCAGTGTTCATCGCTGAACACCAAGGAACTCACCCGCTTCGGTTCCACCTCCTGCAAGGCGCTGTACGTCTGCCAGGACTGCAAGGAACCGTTCGACTACTTCAAAGTTTTGTAAGGAAGCACTCATGCCTGTTGTCCGCCAGACCGCCGCTGAAACGGCTGCAGCCACCGGCCGCCGTCGCGCGTCCTTCCACCCGCTGACGGTGGATGAGGTCCGCCGGCTCACCGATGACGCGATCGAGGTGACCTTCGGGGTCCCCGCTGAGCTCGCAGGCCAGTTCGACTACCTCCCGGGCCAGTACGTCGCCCTGCGCACCACCCTCCGGGATGAGTCCGGCGAGCCGAAGGAAATCCGGCGCAGCTACTCGATCTGCGCCGAACCGCGGAGCTTCGCGGACGGCAGCAGCGAAATCCGGGTCGCCATCAAGAAGGACCTGGGCGGGCTGTTCTCCACCTGGGCGAACGCCGAGCTCAAGGCCGGCGACGTCCTGGACGTGATGAGCCCGATGGGCGCGTTCGTGTCCAAGCACGGCCGTGACGGCAAAGAGCAGAACCTGATGACCTCGATGAACCATCCGCAGGATATGGAAACTGCGCTCGCGGGGGAGCCCGGCTCCTTCGTCGCGATCGCCGCCGGTTCCGGCATCACCCCGGTCATCGCGATTGCCCGGACGCTGCTCGCGGCGCACCCGGAAACCCGCTTCGACCTGGTCTACGCCAACAAGGCCGCCATGGACGTGATGTTCCTCGAGGAACTTGCCGACCTCAAGGACAAGTACCCCGCCCGGCTCGCCCTGCACCACGTGCTCTCACGCGAACAGCGCATCGCCCCGCTGCTCAGCGGCCGGATCGACGCCGAGAAGCTGCAGGCCCTGCTGGGAACCGCCATCCACGCCGACGACGTCGACGAGTGGTTCCTGTGCGGCCCGTTCGAGCTCGTCCAGCTGTGCCGGGACACCCTGGCCGAGCGCGGCGTCAACCCGGACCACACCCGCTTCGAACTGTTCACCACCGGCAAGCCGGACCGCCCCGAGGGCAACGCCGGCCGCCCCGTGATTGTGGACGAGTCCCAGGCCACGTACAAGATCACGTTCAAGCTGGACGGACTCCAGGGCGAGGTGGCCAGCCCCACGCACGCCCGCGAATCGATCCTCAACGCGGCCCTGCGGGTCCGCCCGGACGTGCCGTTCGCGTGTGCCGGCGGCGTCTGCGGAACCTGCCGCGCCAAAGTGGTCACCGGTGCCGTCACCATGGACGAGAACTACGCGCTGGAGCAGGACGAACTGGACAAGGGCTACGTGCTCACCTGCCAGTCCCACCCCACCACGCCGGAAGTCACCGTCGACTTCGACGTCTAGCAGCCCAGCCCGCTTCCCGCCCCGACCCAGGAGCCCCATGATTTCCCTCTCCATCGCCGACGGCGTCGCCGAGATCGTCCTTGACGCCCCCCACAAGCTCAACTCGCTGGACGAGCAGGCCCTCCGGGATCTGTCACGGGCGTACGACGACGCCGCTGCCGCCGCCTCGCGCGGCGAGGTCCGGGCGCTGCTGCTGCGGGGAGAGGGCCGCGCCTTCTGCGCGGGCCGGGACATCGCCGGCGTCACGCCGGAGACGGACGACGTCCAGGGGTACCTGGGCGGGCTCCTGCGGCCGCTGCTCAAGAAGATGAGCGCTTTCCCGGCCCCCACCTTCGCGGCGGCCCAGGGCGCCTGCCTGGGCGTCGGGCTGGGGCTGTTGCTGGCGACGGATGTGGTCTACGTGGCGGAGAACGCCAAGTTTGGCTCGCCCTTCGCGAACCTGGGTGCCACACTCGATTCCGGCGGCCACTGGTACTTCACCGAACGCCTCGGGATGCACCGGACCCTGGACCTGATTTACACGGCCGAGCTCATGAGCGGGGCGGACGCCGTGGCGCAGGGAATGTTCAGCCGGGCCATGCCCGCAGCGGATCTCCTGGAGAACACCCGCGCCATCGTTGCCAAGGCCGCCGCCGGCGCCACCAGTGCGTTCACGGCCAGCAAGGAACTCGTGGCGCACATCCGGGACCAGCGCCTGGGCCTCTGGGAGTCCATGGAGGAAGAGAATGCCGAGCAGGCACGCCTCTGCCAGACCGCGGACTACGCCGAGGGATTCCAGGCCTTCCAGGAGAAGCGCAAGCCGGTCTTCAAGGGCTAACGGCACCAGAGTACGGGCTACGCGGGACCAAGTTGTCTCGCTACTTGTCTTTCAGGCCAGCCATTCTCATTTCGAAGGTGCCCTTGTAAGGTTCGGTTATGACTTTGGGGAAACCAGTAACTAAAGCTGTCATTCCTGCCGCCGGACTGGGAACACGGTTCCTGCCCGCCACCAAAGCGATGCCCAAGGAAATGCTGCCGGTGGTCGACCAGCCGGCCATCCAGTACGTTGTCGAGGAGGCCGTCCGTGCCGGCCTGACCGACCTGCTGATGATTACCGGCCGGCAGAAGCGTGCGCTCGAGGACCACTTCGACCGTGAGCCCAGCCTGGAACGCGCCCTGGAACTCAAGGGCGATCTTGAGAAACTCGAAGCCGTCCAGCACGCTTCTTCCCTGGGGCCCCTCTACTACGTGCGCCAGGGGGACCCGAAGGGACTGGGCCACGCTGTCCTGTGCGCCCGCCAGCATATCGGTGACGAGCCGTTCGCTGTGCTGCTCGGCGATGACCTGATCGACGAACGCGATGAGCTGCTGAGCACCATGATCGAGGTGCAGGCCCGGACCGGCGGCTCGGTGGTCGCCCTGATTGAGGTGGATCCTGCAGAGATCAGCGCCTATGGCTGCGCCGATGTTTCAGCCGTCGACGGCGAGGGCCACGTGCGCGTCAACCGGCTCGTGGAAAAGCCGTCCATCGCCGATGCCCCCTCGAACCTGGCCGTCATTGGCCGCTACGTGCTCCACCCGGCGGTCTTCGACGTGCTGGAGGAGACAGAGCCCGGCCGCGGCGGGGAAATCCAGCTCACCGATGCCCTGCAGACGCTTGCCACGTCGGACTGCCAAGGCGGGGGTGTGTACGGGGTGGTCTTCAAAGGCCGCCGCTATGACACCGGCGACAAGCTGAGCTACCTCAAGGCGGTCATCTCCATCGCCGCCGAACGGGTCGAATTCGGCGAGGAGCTCAAGGCCTGGATGAAGGCGTTCGTCAGCTGACCACCACGTCATTGCGCCGGTACATAAATGTCCTGGCCAGGAGGAAACCCAACAGCGTTCCGAAGGTGTTTGTGGCGACGTCAATAAGGCTCGGGAAACGGTGCTGGAGGAACAGCAGCTGGCCCAGCTCCATGCATGCTGAGGCCAGTGCGCCCAGAACCACGGTTTGCCGCCAGTTGGAGCCTAAGCCAAGCGTCGCGGCGAGCCCCAAGGGAACAAAAAGAAGCACGTTCGCCGTTGCTTCCACGGTGCCGTAGCTGAACCAACCCGGTACTCCCGCTGAGTGCAAACGTGAGAGTACGTCGGCCAGCACGCCCTGTGCCGGGGCATCCACGGGCGTCGGCCAGAAGCCAATGAGGGCCAGGACTGCCAGATACCCGGCTAAGAGCCATCCCCACAATGCTATGGGCCTAGGAGTCGTCATCCGCGGCTCAGGCTGTTCTGGCCAACGCCAGGACGGCAACGCCAAGGGAAACTACGGCGAGCAATCCCAGTGCAAGGTAGGGGAGTGCGGCCCACGGAAATCCACCGAGGGAGAACCGCGGAAACGGGGGAAGGGACAGCCGAGGCAGGTGCCGTCTGGTCCGCCAATGTCTCCCCATACTTCCCATAGATATCACAGGTCCGCCGCAGCAGTGGGCGCTGCCTTAAAACAAAACGAAGGGTGGCTGTTTCTGCGGGACTTCACAGAAACAGCCACCCTTCGTTGGGGTAATGCTTAGGCTGCTACCGGTGCCTTGGCACGGCGGCGAACCACAACTACCGAGGTGATGCCGGCTGCGAGGGCGCCGCCGCCCACCAAGGACCAGAGGAGCAGGCTGGTGTCTGCGCCGGTGTTGGCCAGTGCGGTTCCGTTGCCCGTGTCTGCAAGGCTGGTGCCGACTGCCGCGCCGGAGACCTTCACCGTGGCGGTCACGGTCTTGCCGGAGGTCTGTCCGGTTGCGGTCAGGGTGTAGGTACCGGCTTCGCTGATGCTGACCGGGAACGCGAAGTTGCCGTTGGCGTCAGCCTTGGTGCTGAAGGTCTGCGTTGCGAGCGGCAGGTTGATCTTGGCGGGGACAGCCATGCTGACACCACCGCCGAAACCGCCGCTCGAGGCCTGCGGAGCACCGGTGAGGGTGACCGTGACGGTGATGGATTCGCCAGCGGTGAAGCCCGAGCCGGAGAAAGTAAAGGTTTCGCCCGGGGCTACGGTTCCGTCGGAGACAGTGCCCTCCGTTACCGGTGCCGGGTAGGTGTTGGCTGCCATGGCCGGAACCGCACCAACCATTGCTATGGATCCGGCAAGCGCGATTGCTGCAAGTGATTTCTTCATGTGTCCCCCTGAGACCGTAAATACGCGTGTTACGTCAATGGTGGAGATTTCGGGTCCACGAATGGTCCCAGGATGAAATCTCATAAGTTAAGTCCTTGCAGACACTAGCATCTGGAACCTGTGTTACCAAAGTTACGCAAGTTACTTTACCAACTGTTTACTCAACGGTTACTTTGACGCACCGCACCCAGCGTTCTCCGGGGGCAGAATGACCTCTTTGAGAGCCTGGACCGTGGGCGTCACAACCACTGTAGGGTCGGTGTGCTGGACGATTTTTCCGAAGGTGAATTCCACTTCACTGCTTTGGCCAGGAGCCAGCGTGACTGTTAGCGTGCCCACCGGCCGATTGGCGTGGTGTTGGGCGGAGAAGTTCGCCTTCTTGCCGTCAACGAGGGCAGTTTCCACATCAGCTTGGGTGGGGCCGTAGGCGATCACATTGGTGCGGACAGAGCCAGCCCGCACTCCAAAGGCACCGCCTCCAGTTACGTACTCGGGAAGGGATGCGGCTGCGTCTGCTGGGGCGGCATTGGTGCTCGTGATGCGCACCTTGACCTGCCGGTAGCCGTCACCCGTGCATTCCTCCACGAGTTGCACAGTCCGTTTGACGTAATAGTCCATTTTGGCGCCGGTGCCGTCGTTGAAGTAGACGCCGAACTGAGCGGGGGAGTTGCTGGGGCCGGCGATTGAGCCGCTGAGGGGATACTTCGCGATGATGTCTTGTTCAGCGCTTGTGCCGGACCAGACGAGGACCCGGCCCTCTGCCGTTCCGCGCGAGAGGCTTTCGATCAGACCCTTGGCTTCGCCCGTTCCGCTCGAAAGGGCGGCGAAGATTTCCTTTGCCACGCCAGCGAAGTACAGGTCCTGGAGTTGGGGCCGTTCGATCTTGGCATAAACGTCCGAAAGGAGAGTCGCGACAACATTCTTGCCGTTCAGCTCAGCCGGGAGGCCGGTCTTGGTCAACGCGAGCAATTCTGGACTGCGGATCTTTACCGGCCCGGTCGCGTCCAGGACGTAACCCAGAGCGACGGGGTCCAAGGAAATCACGCCGTCCACGTGCTGGCCGGTCTTTTTCTCCCACATGGCCTGCGCCGTGCTGGCCGCGGTGGGGAAGTCCGGCGTCAGGTTGACGTCCTGCATGTACATGCCCAAACGCGGGGAGTAGATCTGCTGCTGCTCCGGATCCACCGGGAACGTCGGGGACATGATCCCCACCTCGGCTGCGCTGCTCTGCGCACCCAGCGTCAGCTTGCCCTTGTCCAGCGTGAGAACCGCCAGCGCTCCGGGAATGCCTCCCGAGGCCCGGGACTCAGCGTTGTTCTGGATCATGAGCAGATAGTTCCGTTGCCCGTCGGATCCCAACATGCCGGGCGCGACATCTGCGACGCTCGCCGTGGCATCCAGGGCTCCGGTCACGGCCTGCAGCTGCTCCCGGGCGCGCGTCAGCGGTTCAGCTACTTGCGGCCAGAGACTGTCGGCATCGATGTTGCCCAGCCGTTCGGCAGAGGCCCGGACGGCGTGGGCTGCGGCCGAAACACTGGGGGAGGCGGCGTGGATGGGCCCGAGGTCTGTTCCCCCGCTGCCTGGCAGCAGGCTGTCCCAATTGAGGGATTCGAACACTTTCACCAGCGGGGCAACACCCAGTGTGGAGACATCGTCGGCTGAACGGGCAACTTCAGCGACGGCGCTGAAATTGGCTCCGATCCACGGGGTAGAAGCGGCTAGAGTCCAAAGCGGATCCCCGGCTGCCTGGCGGGCCGCGGCCGTGTGGGCTCGAAGTTTTTCCGAAGTAGCAGCCGCCTCTTGTGGCCTGTCGGCAGCAATATTGTCTTTGAGTTCGGAGATGAGGTGGGTGGTTGCATCCAGTTCATCCTTAATGATGGTGGCCCGCGTGCTCAGCCAAGCCGCTGAAGCCACAGTGAGGACTGCCGTGAGCACCAGCCCCAATGAAGCACTTAGGATGCGGCGGCGCTGCGACTCCCCGCCAGAAGTTGACTCGGTGCGCCTAGGTTGCCCATTGGTTTTGAGTGCGGCCCCGGTGGGCGCATTAAAATTCTCCATTGCCTGAAGCCCTCAATCCAAAGTTACTGATGGTTGGTATGAGCATTTTTTCCTTTTGGAGGACTGTTGGCAGCGCCATTCGCCTTAGTAAGCGCCTGCGCCACGAAATACGGCCCGAAAAGTCTTCAGCAGGATCATTAGATCTCCAGCGAGGGACCAGTTCTCCACGTAGTAGAGGTCGAGCCTGACTGAGTCCTGCCAGGATAGATTCGAGCGCCCGCTAACCTGCCATAGCCCAGTGAGACCGGGCTTGACCAATAGCCGGCGACGAACGTCATGCTCATACGCTGCGACTTCGGATGGTAAAGGCGGGCGCGGTCCGACGAGACTCATGGAGCCAATGAAGACGTTGAACAGTTGGGGAAGCTCGTCCAAGCTGAACCTCCTGATGAACTTCCCCACGCGAGTGACGCGAGGATCGTTCTTCATCTTGAACAGAAGTCCGTCTCCGTCGCTAAGCTCCGCTAGCTCAGTCAGCCGTTGCTCAGCGTCGACAACCATGGACCTGAATTTCAGCATTTCGAAACGCTGCCCCTCCATCCCTACTCGTTGTTGCTTGAAGAGGACCGAACCCCGGCTTTCCATTCTTATGAGCAAAGCCACCGTCAACATGGCAGGCGAAGCGATGACGATGATTAGCGCTGACGCTAGAACGTCGAACAGACGCTTTGCGACACCCTGACCGCCATCCAGGGTCGGCGTTGTAACATGAATCAGGGGTAGCCCCGCAACCTGTTGAGTGTGAATTCGAGGTCCTGCGATGTCAGTTAAAGCTGGCGCCATGATCAATCCGACGTTGCGGGAGGCCAGTTCCCAGCCCAAGTGCCGAAGCGTTTGGGGATGCAGCTGGACTCCAGCGGACACGGCTACGGCATCAGCGCCGCACGCGTCGATTGAAGCGATAATGGTGCGCACATCCGGGGTGCTGCCCAACACTGGTAATCCGGACTCCGGTTCGATTCCGGTGTCCGTGTGTGTACCTGGCGTATAGGCCGCAATCGGTAGATATCCCGCATGCTTGGCTCGGACGAGGGAGGCTGACAGGTGGGCCACGGCGCTGGGACCTCCCAAAATGAGCAGACGTGACATGCTGTGGCCGCTCTGACGGGTGACATTGAGGTGCTGTCGAACAAGCCAGCGGCCGAGCAGTAGCCCCACCACCCCTACCGGAAGCGCAACCCCAACATAGCCTCGTGCGGTATCGATGTGGAGGACGTAGGAAACGATGGCGATAAGCCCAAAAAGCCAGAGTGAGGCTGCCGCGACGCGCTTGTACTCGTCGGGACCAGCCCCAAGAACTCGAGGCTGTCGGCTGTTCCAGGCACCAAGCATGAGCCACCAGACGACAGCCAGCGCCACGGAGAGCCAAGCGTAATTAGGTTCCTGCCCAGCGACCAAGAAGTTCGGTTCAACACCGAATCGAATGGTGAACGCCCCAGCCACAGCCCAAACCACGACAAAAGCGTCCACAATTCGCAAACGGCGTGAGGATCGTGCTCGCCAATCAGTGCCCGCAGGCATCAGATTTCCCCCAATTCCAAGTCATGACTACTCATCGACTTTAGCGTGGAGAACGAGTTCAACAGGCTTACTGAGTAGTCGTGTACAACAATAGCCGGAGCGTGTTCTGCTCGCGTGCACCAGCGGACGGCTCGACTGAGGTTCCAGGCGCTGAGATTCGCAGAATGGTCGCGTGCTGGTCACCTCAGTCTTGCAGGCCGCGAGCAATACCGGCCCTTCGCATGAAGGGCCGCAATACCTTCCCAAGATGCTCACGACGCGAACAGTGATTTCGCATCGCGAATTCTGGGAACTTTCATCGGCTGTTCGCGTTCGGAGCGGGGGAGCCTGTCGATGTGGTTGGTTTTCGGCAGCTGGCATCGGGCATGGGTTGACCACTACTGTCAACTCAACACTCTGGGTGCTAATTCTTCTTGCCAACTATTCAACACAACAGTAAATACCCTCAGTGCTTTCAAGCTAGCGAAGGCCACAGGAAAAACCAAGAAGATAGTGGTGAGGATGCTGCCGCGAAAACCTAGTGTTGAAATTAGCACTACTATTCCCGCAACTATAGAAGTAGCAAGAGCAGGAAAGAAAACCAAGCCGGCGGTCCGCCGGAGACTCCATGCGAAAGCCCTCTGTGAGACAATTAGCGATTGAATCATAAAAGCAGCTAAAGTCACAATGCCGCCACCGATGATGCCAAGAGAGGGAATTAGGAGCAAGGCCGTCACAACAGTAAAGGCAGCGCTGACCATCGTTGACATCATGACGGCGGTTGAACGACCTTCATTTAGTAGACCGGCGATGGCCACAAAGTAAATTGCCCGGGGGAGGGCTGATAGGGCTACAAGTGAAACCAGAACGTAATCGATCGCATAAGACGGAGCCGCGAGGGGCAGAATAATAGGTGCGACACTTACCAGGAGCAGCACCATGCAGGAGGTCAGCCAGAGACTTGGCGAAAGCAATTTTACGAGGACTTCTTTCTTCTCTTTATTTCTTGACCTATGAAAACGAGGAGCCCAAGCGGCCTGCAGTCCCTCGAGAATCATTCCAATCATGCTCCCGGCCATATAAGCTACTTGGTAGCCGCCCACCTGCGTGGCGCCGAGGATTACTCCGATGACAATTCTATCGAAGAGTGCCAGAAGCCACGTGGACAGACCTTGCCCTATGAAGGGAACGGCCAGACGCAACCCCGATCGGACACCGAAGACGTCCCAGTCCGGTTTCGGGTGACGAAACGCAATTAGCATCGCGGTGGCTGCAGTCGACGAGATTACGAGCGCGTAGATGTAGCCCGCGCCTCCAAACGCCTCTGACAGCACTTGAGCTAAAGTCAAGCCTAAAACCAGCTGGAGCAGGGTTGCGGCCAACAGGCGTGAGCTCGCCCCCCGAGCGATGGCGAGACCCTGATAGGTCATTTGTATTGAAGAAATAACGGCCAGAAACAGTGTAGGCGTCACAAGCGCATTGAATTGAGGGCCAAAAATGCGCGGGCCAATTATTAGCGTTCCACAGCCAGTTGCGGCTAGTAGCACGACGGCGAAAGAGATTTGAACAACGACGAGGCTAACCCAAGCCGCACGGTCGGAATTCAGGCGGGGCTGAGCATAGAGCCGGGGCATCGCCGCATTAATACCGAGCGTCATTATGACGCTCAATACGGAGCCTACTGAAATTGCTAGAGATGCCGCACCGTATTCGAATTGTGTCGTCGCGCGCGAAACAATAGGCAACGCCAAGAATGGGAGGCCGCGCTGCGCCGCCAAACTAAAAACGTATGACAGACTCGACACTGCAAAGTGGGGACGTTTCTTACTCGCCACTTGTGTACTCGCTGGCGAGAGATTCTAAAGCATTCGCGGTCACCCGGGCAGAAGAGCCGATATTACATAGATAATCACGAGCGAGCGCCGAAGGCCCGGCTAGGCCGGGAATTTTCATCATAATATCTGCTTTATTCCAGCGCGCAACGGAAATACGCCTATCGGCGAAAAATGGCGTTCTTTGCGCCTGCTTATCAAAAGCATCGTCGGCGCTGAGTGCAAAGAATGTGCGATCGGCCGCCAAAGCTTCCACCAGAACGGTCGAGAATGGCGATGCCACGTGAGATGCCCATTCAATGTCAGCCTCCAATGGGTGAGCGATATGTGCAGTTCGCAGACGCGCGGGGATGGCGGAATCATATACTTCGGCCGGATGAAGTCGAACCCGAACCATACAGCCCTCAATGTCCTGGTCGAGTAGCGATTCGAGGAACGCATACCACTGGGGCGCATATCGTCTTGACCACGCAGGGATGCCGAGCGGTTGGCTGCAGACTAACAATTTTATAGGCTTGGTCTCAGCCGCAGTTATCATCGCATACTTATCCATGCGTGGACAGCCCGTGTGCCGGAACTGAGAACCATCTCCCACGGAAAAGGCAGCATCCCACCCAGGCCCCCAGCTGAGAACTATATGGGGACTGGAACTCCCCATCTTTCCCGCAGACCCTTCCACTAGACCGGAGAGCCTGAGGCCAGCGTCGAGGACTGTCCTGGCAAAGACCCTGGCCCAGGATCCATTCGCATTTGCGCCTCTGGCCGCGACGCCGTCGGGCATCAGAATGACCGTACTGCCGGCTCGCTTCGCCTGTCGGGCCAGGAGCCGCTGGAGTAGGCCGACGTCCTGGGGCAGCACCGTTATGTCCGTCGACGCAATAGGGGACCTTAGCAGTGTGGCGCTTACTCGCCTCAACGAGACGTCGGGGGAGTGGCCGGTAAAACTAACGGGCGAATCGTGGAGGGATCCCGTCCACAGATTCAGATACCTAACCCCAATCGATGAAATATGTCCAGCAACGGCGAGGGCATTCTCCTGCTGAATGCCATTGCCCACGACAAAAATGACTCGGGGCTCGTTCAAGTTCATAGAGCGCCGAGTCTCTTGGACACGATCTTCACGGCCATTGAAATGCTGACGAAGACTCCTTTGCCGTACCGGGACGCGAGGCGGCGAGGATCCTGCGCCAGGCGGCCGATCCATTCAACACCTAAAACGCGCAAAACTGCTGGGGCGCGCCGCTCTTCGCCCGCAAGAAAACCGAACCATCCTCCACATGTCATGACCAGCGCGGGAGGCAGAGCATGTAGGTTGCGATCAGCAAAAACCAACTCGTGGGGTGAGCCTAATCCAAGAAGTACAATATCTGGATTTACACTTCGCAATTCGGCCAGTACTGCCTCCCAATGGTCGTCATCTTTGTAGCCGTCGGTTGCAAAAACGACTTCTCCGTACCCAGTCTCTTCGAGACTCGACCCGGCTGCCTCGGCAAGGCCGGCCTTTCCGCCGACTAAGGCCAACCGAACGGGCCGACCGACCAGACTGCCAATAGCCTCAATAACGGGAACCCCTATGTCCGTGGTGGCTGCACGCTGAATATCCGCGCCGCCGGCCAGCTTGCCTAGCATGACCACTGCTATTCCGTCTGCATAGACCAGCCGGGCACGTTGCAGGGCAGCAATGAACCCATGTGTTGCCAGTGAGTTCAGTCCGCCAACATGAAGGGCTGTGGCGATCTTGGCTATTCCAGTAGCGCGGGCTTCGGTAAACGCTGCAGCAGCGTCCTCAACGATAGAAGACCGATTGGCGTCTGCCACACGCGCAGATTCGGAAATTGCCACGTACCTCAGTCTCACTTCAGGTTGCAGCTCTAGCGACTCCATTTGGTACCTTCTTGACGAGTGAGTGGACTTTGAATGAATCGAGTTTCACGAGGTGGGATCTGATTTGCATGGCCAAGTTTGTGCATTTCATCTCCTATTAGTGAGGGAAGTATTGCGCATGCGGCGCTTGAGAGCATGAAATCTTCGCGTTGCGAATCGGAATGTGGCGTGAAGCGAATCAAGCCGTTGACGTCTAACGACGTGGCTATCCGGTACCGACCCTGGTCGCTCAAAATGAGCGAGAGCTGCCTTATGGTGACGCACACCGAAGCCGCCCCATCGTGTCTCGGACAGCACAGAAGAAGTAGCCATTGCCAGCTTGAAGCCCCCCAAGTAGCCGGTATCGGATCTGAAAGGATTCTACCAAGGCAAGAAGGCTCGGCTGTCATGCGCCGCCGGGCGCGCCAGCTGACTGGTGTCAAATTGGAACACGTCCGTGCTTTTCGTCAATGGGCTGCCCAATAATGGCGCTTGGTTGAATGGCGACGGCAGTGTCATCAGCGAGAAGTATCGGACCGGCGAGAGCCATCGTTTGAGTTTAGGAAAGGATGACCAAGTCTTCTCTCATGAGTTTCGCGTTTGGGCGTCCCGACGATACTAGTTACATTCGAGCTGCAGCCATTCGTGTACTCGGTCGATTACACGCTGCTGGTCAGCCTCCGTGAGCTCCGTCGAACACGGGAGAGACAGACCTCGGGCGAAAAGATCTTCGCCGACGACTCCGCCGACCACGGGTTCGTCCTTGAGCGGCTGCTGCATGTGCAAGGGCCGCCACAGCGACCTAGATTCAATCCCGGCCTCTTCAAGGAAATCCTGAAGCTCGTCGCGGGCAGCCGGTCCGCGGTCGGCCGGAACCTGGATCGAATACAGCCAGTAGGTTGACTCCTGTCCTGGGAGGGTGGGAGGCGTCTGAATGGCCGTTCTGGCGAAAGCAATGTTGTAGCGCTCGGCAACTGCTCGCTTGGCGGCAACGAAATCGTCGAGGCGTTCAAGCTGGGCGACGCCAAGCGCGGCAGCGATGTTGGTCAGCCGGTAGTTGAAGCCGATATCGTCGTGCAGGTACCCACGGTCCGGGAGCCGGGCTTGGGTCGAAAGGTGCTTGGCGCGGCGGGCCAGATCCTCATCGTCGGTGGTGAACATGCCGCCGCCGCCGGTGGTCATGATCTTGTTTCCGTTGAACGAGAAAGCGCCCATATCGCCCACGGTACCCACGTGCCTGCCGGCCAGCGGGCCGGACGTCCACGTTGCCCCTAGCGCCTCGGCGGCGTCCTCGATCACGATGATTCCGTACTCGCGGGCAAGTTCCACCGCCGCCGCGACGTTGGCAGGCTGGCCTAAGATGTGAACAATTTCGATGGCCTTCGGGAGCTTCTCACCCGCAGCCGCTCGGCGCTCCAGTTCTTTGCGGAGCAGATCGACGTCCATGCACCATGACTCTGCCTCAGAGTCGACTAGCAGCAGTTCCGCAAACTGGTAAGATGCGGCGTTCGAGCTCGCCATGAAGGTGAAGTCCGAGACGGCTACCATGTCCCCCGGCTGAATATTGGCCAGCCGCATAGCGATATGCAGCGCGGCCGTACCCGAAGCACAGGCGACGGCATGCCTGGCGCCGACGTATTCGGCGAAGCGGTTTTCGAACTCAATCACGAATTTCCCCACGGAGGAGACGAAGCCAGAGCTGATGGCTTCGTTCATCAGTTCCGCCTCGCGGGCTCCGATGTTGGGAATGGCTAGGGGGACTCGCGTCAAGGTGTGCCTTTCTGGCGGTGTTAGCGGGAGTATGTTGCGGCTGCCGACGCGTCGACGCCCCGGGTCTGGATCCACTCAGCCGTCCTGCGTAGACCGTCCTCAAGACTGATTTGGGGTGTCCATCCGAGTTCCGCGAGTGCTTGGGAGGGGTCCGAAAGCAGGCGCATGACCTCGCTGGCTTCGGGACGCACTCTCTCGTCCTGCGTAATGATTTTGGCCGTTGAGCCGGTGACTTTCGCGGACATTTCTACTAGTTCACCGATGGTGACGTCGTAGCCGGTACCGAGCTGGATAACCTGGCCCTGAAGGGGGATGTCCGCGGTTGCAGCTTTGAAGAAGCCATCAGCGGTGTCGGAGACAAAAGTAAAGTCGCGGCGGGGAGCCAGAGAGCCGAGGTGGATCTTCTCGGCGCCGGCAACCATCTGCTGGAGGACGGTGGGGATGACTGCACGGGCGGACTGGCGGGGTCCGTAGGTATTGAACGGGCGCAGGACCATAACCGGCGTCTCGAAGGAGCTGGCCCAGGCCTCGCAGAGCTTGTCGGCAGCGATCTTCGTTGCGCTGTACGGCGACTGGCCACGGAGTTCGTTGTCGACCGTGATCGGGACGGTTGTAGGGGTCCCGTAAACCTCGGACGTGGAGGTGCTGACCAGCCGTCCGACGTCGTGCCGGCGCACACCTTCGAGAACGTTGAGCGTCCCGACGACGTTCGTCTCTACGTAGGAGCGGGGCGCTTGGTAAGAGTACGGGATGGCGATCAGAGCGGCCAAGTGGAGGACGACGTCGGAGCCCCTGACCAGATCCGAAACGAATTCCGCGTCTCGTATATCGCCCAGCTGCAGGTCCACGGCGTCGCGTTCGGCCGGGCTCAGCTCGTCCAGCCAGCCGTAGGAACCGTTGGAGTTGTACACGCACAGGGCCCGGACATTGGCACCCTCTGCGATGAGTCGCTGGGTGACATGGCTGCCGATGAAGCCATCGGCGCCGGTAACGACCACTGTCTTGCCCTTAATGTCCTGGTAGTTCACGGATATCACTGGCCTTTCGCTGTTGCTAGATCTTTGGGAGTTCCGACATCGATCCAGTCGGACTCAATGGGCCATGCGGCCACGTTCTTAGTGTCGTCTATGCAGGCCTTGACCAATTCCGGCATGGAGAACGGTTCCATGTACGGCACCATGGCCAGAGCCTCGGGCGAAACGGCGTAGATTCCGGTGCTGATTTCGAATTCGACAATCGGCTTCTCCGCCACTGATCTGATCGACCGGCCTTCGCCGATCTCCAGCACGCCGAAAGGCACTTGGTGTGTGTAGGCACGCACCGCGACGGTTACGGCGGCGTGCTTGGAACTGTGGAAAGCCAGGAGGTCCGCCGCGGAGTAGCGGACCATCAGGTCCGCGTTCGTCACGATGATCGGCTCCTTGATATCAGGCATTTCGTGGTGCAGGAGGCTGAGTGCTCCCGCGGTGTTTAGGGGCGTCTCGGGATCCTCGTAAAGGTATCTGATCTTGCAGCCGAGCTGGGAGCCGTCACCGAGGTGGTTCGTGATTTTCGCCGCTAGGTGCGCGACGGAGACGTAGATGTTGGTGATTCCGGACTCGACCAGGCCGAGGATGATCCACTCGATGATAGTGCGGTCGGCCACCTTCATCAGCGGTTTTGGAGTGTCTTTGGTCAAGGAACCAAGCCTGGTCCCCTTGCCCCCGGCCATGATCACAGCGACGTTGCTCAGCAGCTTGCGACCGACGATGTCATTAAGTGTGTGAAGCCCCACGAGTGTTCCGGACGCGTCAACGACCGGCACCTCACTAATGCGCAGGCTACGCATCAGGTCCAGCACCGAGGCACGGGTTGCCTCCGGGCGGACCACATGTGGGTTGCAGTTCGCAAATGGGATCATCGGGGAGTCGAGTTGCGCTCCGCTCAGCAGCCCGCGTCGGACGTCGCCGTCTGTGATGACCCCGCGGAGGCGGCCGTCCTCGTTGGTGACGAGCGCAATCGCTGAAGCACCACGGTCTATTGCTTCCAATGCATGGCGAACGGTGGCTTCAGGTCCCACGCAGACGCTGCTCAGGGGTCCATTAATGGTCATGGATTCAACTCTCCACCGGTAGGTCAACAAAGGTCTTGATCAGTCCCGTGGCATGGCTACCCACAATCACTCGTTCGATTGGCGCAGCCGAGCGGGAACTCCCATACGGGTTGATCACGCTTTGGCACATCATTTGGAACTGCGGACTCAGGGCCTTCTCGATACTGGCGTGCAATGCGTTTGGTTCTTCCCGACAGTGCAACACATTGGCCCCATGCTCGCGGCCCTGCTGTCGGTCGCCGACGTTCACCACAGGCACCTGGAACGACGCCGCCTCGAGGATCCCTGAAGACGAATTCCCGACCAGCGCCCGCACCGTGGCCATGACGCGGGGGTAGAGCGGCCCGAGGCTCTCGCGCACGACTACGCCAGGGAGGTTCCGGCTCTGGATCTCCTCGAGGACTGCAATTATGTCCTCCCGGCCGGCGTCGAAACCTGGGTACGTAAGGATGGCGGTGCCGGCTTGGGCGAGGGTTTCCTCGAAGACCTCGCGGCAACGCTCGCCGGCGTCCGTTCCCGTTTCGGCGGTCGGCGGATGATATGTGGCCATCACCAGTGGCTGCACGAGCGGAACGCCGAATTCAGCGTGGAATTCGTCGTCGCTCAACGGCACAGGGTGGGCGAATCGGTCGAGGCCAGGAGCGCCGGTCTGGTGGATCCGCTCGGCGGATTCGCCCAGCTGGGCAACCCTGCGAGCAGCTTGGGCTGTGCTAACGCAGTGCTGGTCCGCCAGCTTGGTCACTGCGTGGCGGACCCGCTCATCCAGGGAGCCCTCGGTGACCTCGCCACCGTGCAGGTGGATCAGGCGTATGCCGTTGATCACCATGGGCGGCAGCACATACAGCAGTTCCCAGCGGTCGCCTAGTACGACGGCGGCGTCCGGCTGCACTTCGGGCAGCAGCTTCGCCATGGCGGTGGACAGCGCGCCGCCGATCAGCGACTGTCGATGCGCCGACGGATTTTCCAAGTAAAGTCCCAGCTCGTGATGGGTGAACGTGTCAGGTGGCAGCCCAGCCTCTATTAGCCTAGACAGCGCTGTGCCGCTCGGGAACCCGACGGCCGTGGCCACATGTAGCTGGACGCTGGAGTCGGCGGCCAGGGCTGCCAGTACCGGACCCAGCGGAAAGAGATCCGCCCGGGTGCCGGCGAACGCAAGGACTTTCATGTCAGGCGAGGTCCCCTGCAGTGACGGGTGAGCCTGCGACGATGGCGCGTTTGGTCTGTCGTCCGATGACCAGGGCCGAAGGTGAGAGTCCGCCTTCGGGGCGCAGGATGGCGACGTCGTCGGCCGTGATTGTGGCTCCAGCAGGGATCTCCCGTACGGCGTGGAAGGAACGGCGCACCAGAGCCGCGTTGGCTTCCTCACTGGGCATGCGTCGTTTGTTGCCGTCCCCGACCGCGAAGTGCACTTCCCGGACAAGGCGCACGTAGTCCGTAAATTCTGCCCGCTCCAGGGATGCGGAATGATCCGGACCTCTGCGCGTCTTGTCCATGGTGATGTGTTTTTCAAGCAGCGTGGAGCCGAGCGCGGTGGCAGCGATGGCCGTCACTGACCCCGGGGTGTGATCCGACCATCCGACCTCGACGCCAAATTCCTTGCGCAACGCAGGAATGGCACGGAGGTTGGCTTCCGCGAGGGGTGCGGGGTATGCGGAAACACAGTGCAGCAATACCGTAGCCGGCGCGTTGGCCGTCGCCTCGAGTGCCGCGGCGATTTCCTCGCGGGTGCCCATGCCGGTTGACACGATCATCGGGATGCCGAACTCGGCGATCGCCGCCAGGTATGGGGTGTTGGTGAGCTCCCCGGACCCGATCTTTAGCCCGGGCACGCCCAGTTCCGCCAGCATCAGGGCGCTGTCGTAGTCGAACGGTGTGGAAAGGAACGTGATGCCACGTTCCGTACTGTGGTCCCGCAGTTCGGACCAGGCGGACTCGGGCAGGGTGAGCCGGGCCAGCATCTCCGACTGGGATTCCGAAAATCCTGCTGCCTTCTGGTACGGCGTCGTATCGGCGGACCCGGTGACCAGAGCTTCCGGCTTGAAAGTCTGGAACTTGACCGCGTTTGCACCCGTATCAGCTGCCAGGTCGATGAGTTCATGGGCCACGGCCACATCACCGTCGTGGTTAACGCCGGCCTCCGCAATGATGAAGATCTCCTCGGAAGGGCCGATGCGGTGGCTGCCAAAAACCACGGAGGAGGAAATCGGGTCATGAATCAACTGGCTGGACCTTTCGTAGATACAAGTCGCTGTGCGGGCACTCCCACATATGTTGTCATACCGGCCAACGGCCGTGTGGCCACCGCACCTGCCCCGAGCACCGCGAAGTCTCCGACGGAGATGCCGGGCAGGATGCGGGCGCCGGAGCCCAGAAACACTTGGAGTCCTGTGACTGCCGCCCCAAGCAAGACGGCGCCCGGAGCAATGTGAGCACCGGCTCCAACGACCGCATCGTGTTCAACGACAGCGCTGGTGTTTATGACCGCTGCATCGCCGATCCGGGCCAACGCACTCACGTGCGCGTGCTCGCAGACCTGGCTAAGGCCGCCGAGGACTGCGGTGCTGTCTACGGTCGCGCTGCGGGCTACAAGCGGAACGGCCAGTCCGGCGAAGCGAGAGTCCAAAAGGATCGAGTCGGCCACCCTGGATCGGACGGCGTTGTCGCCGATTCCGATGGCAATGGCGAGTGAATGGCGCGCTGCGTAATCCAGGGCCTCTACGTCATTCCCAAAACAGACCGGGAGGATGCCGTCATGGCCCGCAAAGGCGGGGGCCAAGTCCCGATCATCCTCGGGCGCTCCCGTCTTACCAAAGGATCGGTCGCTGACCGCGGCGATTCGTTCGCCGCGGCCACGGATTATGGCGGCCACGCTGCGTCCGTGGCCGGAAGCGCCGATGATTAGCCACGCCGTTTTCTGTTGGATTTGCCCATCCATATAAGTCGCAGCGCCTTTGAGAATAGAGTTGACATGTGACCGTTTCATCATATGGGTAAAGGTCCAAGGCGGGCGCTTGGACCTCCCGAAACACGCTAATGCAACTCGGAAACGTCTGAAGGTGACTTCGTTTGCGCGAACGTCCCAAGAAGGAGGTCATAGCCTCCGATAGTATGCTTGCCACAAAGCTGTCCCCCTGCCAGCGAATAAATAGGACCCTGAGGATCACAAGAACCAATGAGTGACAAAGTTCGCACACCCAAAATTCTCGCGGTCATTCCCGCGCGCGGAGGCTCCAAGGGACTTCCGGGCAAGAATATCAGGCCCCTCATGGGTAAGCCGCTGATTGCCCATACCATCACACTGGCCGCTCAGCTGGGTGCAAACGTTCGTTACATTGTCTCCACCGATGACCCAGAGATAGCTGCTGCTGCCACCCTTGCCGGTGCCGACGTTCCCTTCCTTCGTCCGGCCGCACTGGCCAATGACACGGCCCCCATGACGGTTGTGCTCCGCCACGCGCTGGAGACTATGGAGGACTTGGATAACTGCCAGTACGACATGGTCCTCCTACTGGATCCCACCAGCCCCACCAGGACCGCGGAAAGCGTGCTTGAGGCCATAGCCCAGCTGAACTCTAGTTCCGGGTTGGACGGAGTGATCGCGGTGTCCGAACCAACTTTTAACCCCGTCTGGGTCGGAGTTCGCCATAAGGGGGGGAAGAGCAACGAACTGGAACGGTACTTCCCTGAGGGCACCGGTGTTGTCCGGCGTCAGGACGTGCCCCGCTTTCTTCGAATCAACGGAAGCTTTTACGTCTGGTGGGCACAGTACGTCCGCAGAATGGAATCGAGCTGGTTTGACGAAGGAACTCACGGGTACATTGAAATTTCAGAACTTCGAGCGTTCAGCATCGATGATGAGAGTGAGTTCCGGCTGGTCGAAGCGGCCGTAAAGACCGGTCTCTCGCCATTGCCAGGCTACGACGCAGCATCTGGTCTCCAGGGCTAATTAAGCAGCATCCCTGCACATTGAGGGCTGGTTCCCATGAGATGGATTGGGAATTCAGTTCTTGTTAGCGGTAGCACGTCAGCCACGTAATTTTGTGGCCAGGAACGTTGGCTTAAGCATCGATATTGTTTCGTTTGAGCATCTCCCTTGGACCTCATCCTTCAGGCCCGAACCTGTCCCTCGGACTGTTGGGTTTAACTACAGGAAGGGTCCGACGTGCTGGCGGGGTCCCGTTTTGCGATAGTCCGTGGGCTGCCATGACCGCAAATGGCCCCCAGTGGTAGGGCCACATTTGAAGGTGTGGGCGCAGCTAGAAGGCTGCGGTTGCTTCCGTTGTCCCTTGATCTCTTCGAGGGCGCGGTGTCCGCTGTCCGGGATGCGTCCGAGCTACTTGATGCCCAGATGAACCCAGTACTCGGGGCCAGATCGCTGGCCTTGCCGGGGACCGTCATGATCCGGCCCCGGTTCGGTCAGCCTTGAGGACCATCTGGACGAGTTTCCCCCGGGGCTTCCGTGGCAGGTCGGCGTTGGCTTAGGACATAAGGAAAGAGTGCCTCGCGGACTTTCAAATGAGTATATGTCTCACCGATGCCGCAGGCGATCCTCTTACGTCAGCGGCCGGTTTTCGTCGTGATGTAGACATTCCCTTGAGGTCACCCCAACATTCAGGCTGGTGTCCGTATTGCCACCGCCGCCGGGGGCAGCGACCCCACACACAAAGTCTGTAACCCGTCTTGCCGGTCCGTTAGAGGACATTAGTGCGGTAAGAACTAATCTTGCCCGCCAGAGCCGAACGCTTCTAGGGTGCTTCCGCCGGATGCACCCAGAGCGACTCAGCCTATGCACTGCTCTAGACTCTGATGGTCATCTCCAGGATGAATTACCAGTCACCGATTTCGATCCGGGAAAGGACGTCGGTGGACGTTCCTGATCCTCGAGAATTGTCGCCCTAAAGTCGCCGACTGGCCAGGCATCTGCAGACGCGGCTTCCGATGCCGTCGAGTTTTTTTTCCCTTGACCTCTACCTGCTGTATCAACCGCATTGTCGGTTTGGCCGTAGTAGGCATAAGCATAGGCGTCCGGCCCCTTGGCGGGCACCCGATTGAGAACAATTCCCAGAAGGTTGGCATCAACCATCTGCAGGGCCTTAAACGACTTCTCTAGATCGTGAAGTTTAGTCTTGAGTGCGCCGACGACGACTATCACACCGCCGACGTGCCGGGACAGCACTGCGGCGTCAGTGACCGGCAGCAGAGGAGGCGCATCGATGATCACCATATCGAAGGCTTGATCAAGGCGTTCCACGAGTTGTTTCATTGCGTCGGATCCCAGTAGTTCACTAGGATTCGGCGGAAGTTCGCCTGATGTTAGAACGTAGAGAGTGTCTTCGCCCCACTGCTGAAGCAGGTCATTCACATCCGCGAGTCCAACGAGTGCTGTGGTTAGCCCTGCGTTGCGGTCGAGCCCCAAATAGTCATTGATCATGGGACGTCGCAGATCGGCGTCGACTAAGCAAACTGTCTGACCAGCCTGGGCTAGGGCTATCGCCAGATTCGTGGCGGTCGTGCTCTTGCCCTCTCCAGGGAGCGAGGAAGTTACTACCACCGATGTGGCCCTGCCGGATACATTGGCGAACTGTAAGTTCGTCCGAAGCTGGCGAAATGACTCCGCTCTGGGACTTTGTGCCGGAGCCTGAGTCAGCAGCGGCTTCTTGGTTGCGTCCTGACTAAAAGCAACCACGCCCAGCAGCGGAGCATCGGTCACGCGTCGAAGTTCGATTTCACCGCGAACGCGGGAGTCCAGGGTCGACCGGAGAATAGCCGCAGCAACACCGAGTGAAAGTCCTACAAGTAATCCCAAAATCAGGTTGAGATGAGTGTTCGGGGCGGCCGGACTAGAGGGCGCCACTGCCGGTTTTGTTAGCGATAGGCGTACAGGCGAAGATCCGCCAGTCTTTGGCTTCTCGAGTGAGTCCACTGCTTGGATGAGGCTGTTGGCGACGGCTTGCGCTAGTCCAGCAGCTTGGACTGGAGATCCGTCGTCTACGGCGATGTTGATCAGGACAGTACTGGCATCGGACGAGGCTTTTATGCGCCCCGCCAGCTCGTTTGCTGTTATAGACAGTCCAAGCGTGTCAATAACAGGTTGAAGAACAGCCGGAGACTCGACGATCTTCACATATGACTGCACACGCGCTTGACTGAAAGTATTTCCTTGCTGCAGCTCCTGAATTGAGCCTGAGCCCTGAATGGCTACGAACAACTGGGTGTCCGCTGTGTAGGTTGGCTTGGTCAGGGCAGAAGCGAGACCGCCGACCAACAGCCCAACCAAGGTCGCCGCCGTGATGATTACCCAGTTACGGCGTAGCATGTGCAGATAGTTGTGAAGTTCCAAACCTTGGGTCCCCCCGGGATAATCGCTGGGGGCTGCTTGCAGCGGTCCACCAGTGCGGCAAGATTCTTGCCTCGGTCAACTGTACCGGCCCGCGGGCGGATCGTGCGGAAGTTTGCATCGCGTCGCTCCGGCGCCTACTGATACTTGCTGCGTCATGGTTCGGCGCAGCCGGCAGGAAAGGGGTTCGGCCTGACCAAAAACCCACATTCCCCGGTTGGTTCCGGCTACCGAGTATCCAAATCCTCAAACACCAGGAAAGTCTGGGTGTCCAGCACCCCGGGCATGGACTGCAGCTGGTCGAAGATCACCCGGCGCAGATCGATGTTGTCCACGGCTCGCACCAGCAGGATCACATCGAAATCCCCGCCCACCAGCGCGATGTGGTGCACCTCCGGAATGGCGCGGAGCAGTTCCCGCAGCTCCCGCCAGGAATGCTGCCGGACTTTCAGGGTGACGTAGGCCGAGGACTTGAGGCCTGCCTTGATCGGATCCACCAGTGCCGTGAACTTGGTCAGCACGCCCTCGCCGGTCAGCCGCGCAATCCGCGTGTAGGCGTGGGCGCGCGAGATGTGGACGTTCTCCGCGACCTGCGTAACGGACATCCGGCCGTCCCTGGTCAGTTCGGCAATGATGTTCCGGTCCACCTCATCCAGCGGCACCGCCGTCTGGTCCGCCTCGTCTTCTGCCATTCGTCCACAACCCCCGCCGGTAATCCAGCTCACACTATCGATTCGTCTTCCAGAATAGGGTAAAAGCCTAGACTTCTCCACGATTTTTGCGGGAGCTGGATACGAAACATCGCCCCACCGCATACTTGGAAGGAATAGTGGCTACAGAAGGACGGACCAATGACGATCTCCGCAGACCAAACTGCGCAGCCCCCGGCAGCGCCGAGCAATGCGGCCAGCGAGGCCGTCCGCAAGTTCGGCATCACTGTCGAGGACTACATGCTGCCGGCCCGGCATCAGATCCAGATGGTGGGTCCGGACGGCACCCTGAATCCGCACACTGAACAGGGCACCCAGCCCGGCCACGAATACAACCTCCCCGGCGATGAGGAACTGATGGCCGCCTACGAGCAGCTCGTCATCGGACGCCGCGTCAACGACCAGAACTCCGCCCTGGTCCGGCAGGGCCGGATGGCCGTGTACCCCTCCAGCCACGGCCAGGAGGCCTGCCAGGTCGCCGCCGCCCTGTGTTTGTCAGGGGGCGACTGGATGTTCCCCACCTACCGCGATTCCGTGGCCGTGATGGCCCGCGGTGTGGATCCCGTCCAGACCATGACGCTTTTCCGGGGCGACTGGCACGGCGGATACAACCCGGCCGAGCACAAGGTCGGCATCCAGTGCACGCCGCTGACCACCCAGCTGCTGCACGGCGTCGGCGTGGCCCATGCCGCCAAGCTGCGCGGCGAGGACACGGTTGTCCTGGCCATGTGCGGCGACGGCGCCACGAGTGAGGGCGACTTCCACGAGGCGCTGAACTTCGCCGCGGTGTTCCACCTCCCGGTGGTCTTCTTCGTCCAGAACAACCAGTACGCGATCTCCGTGCCGCTCGCCCACCAGTCCGTCGCGCCGTCGCTCGCCCACAAGGCCGTGGGCTACGGCATGGCCGGCGAACGCGTCGACGGGAACGACATCGTCGCGCTCCTCGCCGTGCTGGACCGCGCCGTCAAGCTGGCCCGCGGCGGTTCGGGCCCCCTGCTGGTGGAGGCCCACACCTACCGCATGCAGGCCCACACCAACGCCGACGACGCCACCCGGTACCGCCAGGACAGCGAAGTCGCCGAATGGGTTGCGAAGGACCCGTTGAGCCGGATGAAGACCTACCTGACGGATCGCGGACTGCTCGACGACGACCGCTCCGCGCGGATCGCCGAGAAGGCCGAAGCCGTGGCCGCCCAGCTCCGGGAAGGCCTGAGCGAGGACGTGCCGGTCGACCCGCAGGACCTCTTCAAATACGTCTTCTCCACCCCCACACCACAGCTCAAGGAACAGTCCGCCATGCTCGCCGACGAGCTCTCCCGGGAAGAGGCCGCGAAATGAGCCCCACCATCACCACGTCCTCCGAGGCGAACGGCAACGTCAGTTCTGCCACGGCCCGTGCGGCCGCCAAGGCGGCAGTTGTGGCTGAACAGGCCGGCCCGCAGACCATCACGCTGGCCAAGGCCCTGAACACCGCCATGGCCGACGCCATGCACGCGGACCCCTCGGTCCTGGTCTTCGGCGAGGACGTCGGCATGCTCGGCGGCGTCTTCCGGATTACCGACGGGCTCACCAAGACTTTCGGGACAAGCCGCTGCTTCGACACCCCGCTGGCCGAGTCCGGCATCGTCGGCATGGCCGTGGGAATGGCGATGAACGGCATGCGGCCGGTCATCGAGATGCAGTTCGACGCCTTCGCCTACCCGGCGTTCGAACAGATCGTCAGCCACGTCGCGAAGATGCACAACCGCACCAAGGGCGCCGTGAAGCTCCCGATGGTCATCCGGGTCCCGTACGCCGGCGGCATCGGGGGAGTGGAGCACCACTGCGACTCTTCCGAGGCCTACTACGCCCACACCGCCGGGCTCAAGGTCTTCACCCCGGCCACCGTCGCCGACGGCTACCGGATGCTCCGTGAGGCCATCGATTCCGATGACCCCGTCATGTTTATGGAGCCGAAGAAGCTCTACTGGTCCAAGGACCAGGTGGACCTGGACGCCCTCCGCACCGAGCACACCGTGAACACCGAACGCGGGACCTCCTCCGAAGGCCGGGCCGCCGTCGCCCGCCCCGGCACCGACGCCACGCTGATCGCCTACGGACCGGCCGTCCCGACGGCCCTCGCCGCCGCTGCTGCGGCGGCCGAGGAGGGCCGCTCGCTGGAAGTGATCGACGTCCGCTCGATCGTGCCGTTCGACGACGAGACGGTCTGCGCCTCGGTCCGCAAGACCGGCCGCGCCGTGGTCATCGCCGAGGCCCACGGGTTTGCCTCCGTCTCCTCCGAGATCGTGGCCCGGGTCCAGGAACGCTGTTTCCACCACCTCGCCGCGCCGATCCGCCGTGTTACGGGCTTCGATGTCCCTTACCCGGCGCCGAAGCTCGAGCACTACTACCTGCCCGGCGTGGACCGCATCCTCGACGCCGTTGACGACCTCCAGTGGGAAGACTGACCATGAGCGAACCGAAAGTATTCCTCCTCCCGGACCTCGGCGAGGGACTCACCGAAGCCGAACTCGTGAGCTGGCTCGTCGCCGTGGGCGACGAGATCCGCGTGGACCAGCCGATCGCCGAGGTCGAGACCGCCAAGTCCATGGTGGAGGTGCCCTCCCCGTATGCCGGTACCGTCGCCGTGCTGCACGGCGAGCCCGGCCAGACCCTCGACGTCGGGAAGCCGCTGATCTCGGTGATGCCGGTTGGTGTCGCCGGTTCCGTTGGTGGGGCCGCCGCGGATGATGCCGCTGTCGACTCTTCCGCCGCTGTTGCCGCTGAGGTTTACCGCGAGGAAGAGAAGGCCGGGTCCGGGAATGTCCTGATTGGGTACGGGACTCCGGGCGGTCATGGGGTTGCGCGGCGGACCCGGCCACGGAAATCTTCGGCCGCGCCCGTGGTGGCAGAGCCGGTGGCGCAGGTGTCTGCTGCCGAGAAGGCTGCCGATGACCTGGTGCTGATGCGGACCCGGGTTCCCGGGAAGCTGGGGGCCGTTATTTCCCCGCTCGTCCGGCGGATGGCGCGGGACCATGGGGTTGATTTGGGGGAACTCCAGGGGTCCGGGGCCAGCGGGCTCATCATGCGGCGTGATGTCGAGGCGGTCATCAAGCCCGCGGTGGCGGGGCGTGCGGCCGTGGCGCCGGCCGAGGCCCCGGCGGCATCTGCGGTCGCGGGGGCCGGGGACACCGATGCCCGCACCGGGCTGGGCATTACCGGCCGGACCGCCGTCCGTGGCGTGCGCAAGGCCGTCGCGGCGAACATGACCCGCAGCCGGTCGGAGATCCCGGAAGCCACGGTGTGGGTGGATGTTGACGCCACCGCCCTCGTGGAACTGCGTGCCGCGCTGAAGAAGGCGGATCCGCACCATACACCGGGCCTGTTGGCGTTCATCGCCCGCTTCGTCACCGCCGGGCTGAAGAAGTTCCCGGAACTGAACTCCCGGATCGTCACCACCGAGGACACCACCGGCGGAGCGTCCCAGGAGATCGTGGCTTTCGACGGCGTGAACCTCGGCTTTGCGGCCCAGACCGACCGCGGCCTGATGGTGCCGTCGGTGCGCAACGCGGACAAACTCAGCGCCCGCGGACTGGACGCCGAAATCCGGCGGCTCACCGGCGTCGTGCGCGATGGCAAGGCGACCCCGGCGGAGCTCGGCAGCGGCACCTTCACGCTGAACAACTACGGCATCTTTGGGGTGGACGGCTCGGCCGCGATCATCAACCACCCCGAGGTGGGAATCCTCGGCGTCGGGCGGATCATCGACAAGCCCTGGGTGGTCAACGGCGAGCTCGCCGTCCGCAAGGTCACTGAACTGACTCTGACCTTCGACCACCGCGTCTGCGACGGTGGAACCGCCGGCGGCTTCCTGCGCTACGTGGCGGACGCGATCGAGAGCCCGGGCTCGGTGTTGGCGGATTGGTGACGAGTTTGAAGACGGCCTCGTTCTGGCTCATCCGCATCAAAATGATAACTACGGTGATACCGTCTGGTCGTCGCACGGTACGTCATGACTTGGGAGTCACTCTAGGCGTCGGGTGCCCGTAGGCAGCTACCGGAGATTTGTCCGGGACGCGTGCCCGGGAGTACCTAGCCGGTCGCTCCTGACCCGTAGAATCAGTGCATGTCTAACTGGGGGTCGGTCGTCTGCCGCGTCGCTATCATGTGTGCCATGCACCAATTGACTGGGTTCGACACGCCTGGCGCCGACGCAGCTCAAGGCCCGCGGCCACATAAGCAAGATGGCGGGGAGTGCTCCTAAATGACGATCCTCGAGAGTCAAGGAACCGCGCAGGCCAAGCACGAACAGGGGAGGCCCCGAGTTGCTGCGGGTTTTATAGGCTTGTGGCTTGCCGGATTGGGCTTTGCGTGGTGGGCCGTCGTTCCCGCACTCATGGCAGCGCGCGGATCGGGAGTTTCGCTGAAGGCGAGCGCCGAGTCGAAGCTGTTGGTCGCTCTCGGGATATGGCTCCTTGCGATTCTCGGCGGTTCCGTATTTGGCGGGGCCGTGGCGATGAACCGCGTGCCCGGCGCGGCGTACGCGGCGATCGTGTGGATCGCCGCCGGCATCATGTTCCACGTCTTGCGTAGACTCACGCCGGAACAGAACTCTTTCTTCATCCGAAGCCTCATCTTTGTGGGCTCCGCGCAAGGATTCCTGGCGTTCGCCGCGGTGATGGCGCACCCTTCGCCCCTGAGCAAGTTCGCGCTTCCATCGAACCCCATTATTGGCGGTTCATCCGGTGTTGGCCTCTGGTCGCAGGCCAACCTCGCTTACGTAGACTACTTTGGCGGCGGAATCGTCCGTAGTGCTGGCCTTATGGGGACGGCGGCATGGTCGGGGGGCTTTGCCTGCCTAATCCTAATCCTTCTGGTCGTGGGCCGGCGAAAGCTCATTGCCTCCGGTATGTCGCGGTTCAAGTGGATCGTCGCGGCGACGCTCAACTTCAGCAGCCTCTATTTTGCGTACTCGCGGGTATCGCTGGCCATACTAATCGTCGTCCTTGTGACCTGTGTCACATACAGGGCATGCTCCATCCTGGCGGCCGGTGGGCTTCTCGCTACGGTGACTGTGTTCACCGGGGCGGTTCTGATATTCGCGCTACTGCCCTGGCAGGACTACGTGCTTCAGCAGGACGCTCTGCGCCCAGGGTCCTCTGATGCCAGGTTCACGTCCTACCTTGAGGGGTTTGACGCAGCATCTCAAAGTGGGCCGCTTGTGCTCATCGCCGGCAACGGCGCGAAACCGTTCCTGGAAGAACTCGGACGCGGCGCTGGCAGTGAAAGTACCTATGTGAGCCTACTCGTGCGCGGCGGGATCATCGCGGTAATGCTATTCGTGATCTTCCTACTCGTCCGCATGCGCGGGGCTATCAAGAGTAAGGACTGGACTGCCGTTCTACTGCTTGTCGCGTTGGTTATCCACGCGGTTGTGGAGGACCTTGACGTTGGAACTCTAACGCTTTTGCTGGTACTCATCGAGCCGGTGCGCACGATCTTGGCGCCCAGAATTCCTGCCTCTGGGATGCGGCAGAGCGTGTCCCCCGCCTAACGCCCCTTCCTTGCGCGGCGGCAGTCGGGAGATGCGGCTTCACGGCAGGGAACGTTCGCTTGGGATGATGATCGTGTTCGATTACGTCGCGCTGACGATGAAGACTTGCCCGCTAGGGTGGATGCAAATGTCCAACGCGTAGCGGACCGCCCCAGGATTCTGCATAAGCGTTCGCCGTGGAGGCGGAACGGAAGCGGATAGGTGGCGTTCAGAAGATGGGACTAGGAGTTAGGGTGTCTGACTTCGCGGCCCCGTCAAGTACCATCATGCCGTCTGGGGTGGGCGCCGCGCTCGGGGGTGCACGGAGACCGCGAAGCGCGATCCAAGCGTTCCGGAGCGTGATGTTCTGCCTTTGAGGGCGATCTTCAACCACCCCGAGGTGGGAATCCTCGGCGTCGGGCGGATCATCGACAAGCCCTGGGTGGTCAGCGGCGAGCTCGCCGTGAGCAAGGTCACCGAACTGACACTTACTTTCGACCACCGCGTCTGCGACGGCGGAACCGCCGGAGGTTTCCTGCGCTACGTGGCCGACGCGATCGAGAACCGGGCTCGGTCCTGGTGGACCTCCGATCTGGCGCTGAACTGGGCGCGGACCGTGAGGGAGGAAAGTCCTCCCACGCGGTGCCGGCTTCCAGCGTCCGGCCAGCTCCGGTGGGTACAATCGAGGGCAGAACATCGCACCAACGACGCCGGAGCACCCCCGGAATACGGAGATTTAATGTCACGATGGCTCGAGGTTGGCCCGGACAACTACGTCCTGGCCACCCAAGGTTTCCTGCTCAACACCGGCCTGGTGGTCGGCTCCGAACGCGCCCTGGTGATCGACACCGGCAGCGGACCCCGGCAGGGACGCGAGATCCTTGACGCCGTGCGGGAAAAGACGCAATTGCCGCTGGTCGTCGTCAACACGCACGCCCACTACGACCACTTCTTCGGTAACGCCGTGTTCGCCGAGGCGGGAGTGACCGAGTTCTGGGCGCACGAGAACTGTGCTGCGGAAATCGAGGAAAACGGCGACAGCCAGCGCCGCGCCGTCGCCACCGATGAGCCGGAAATGGCTGCCGGCGAGGGCCCTAATACCGGGCTCGTGGTGCCGAACGCGATCGTGAAGGACCAGCCGGTCCTCGTGGACCTCGGCGGACAGAGCGTCACCTTCTTCTACCTCGGCCTGGGACACACCGACGGCGACCTCCTCGTGGGAACGGCAACCACCCTCTACGCCGGAGACCTGGTGGAGCAGGGATCGCACCCGTCCTTCGAGGATTCCTACCCCGAGGAATGGGCCGACGTCCTCAGGCACGTCTCGGCACTGCGCCACAGGTACGAATTCCTGATTCCCGGCCACGGCGAACCGTGCAGCGACCAGTTCGTCAAGACCATGGCCAACACCATGACCACGGCGGTCCGGCAGGCCACCCAGGCAACGCGGGAAACCCCGGATGACGCCACCAAGGCCATCCCGATCCTGCCCTACGGGCCGGAGCAGTCGCGCTGGTTCATCAGGCGCCTGCAGGAGACCCGGGCGCACCACTGACGCTGCGGAAATCCTGCGCAAACGCTTCGGCAGCACGTCGCGCAGTAAATGGACAACAACCGTAGCCCTGCGTAACCTCGTGGAGGATCCGAACGCAGGGTCCAATCCCGTTAGCGCTCAGCTCGCCCGGAGGATGGGGATCCCGGCCGCGCATCAATGATGCTGCTGCTCCCAGGAGGTCTCATCCGTGACACTGCCCGGCTATATCCTCGCCCTCTGTATTCTTTTGGGCAGCCTGCTGGTCCTCGCTAGCGTTTTCTATGTCGCAATTTGCGTGAAGCGCAAGCGGCAAGCGTCCGCCCTTCAACGTCAGGTGCCCTGACTTTGCCGTACATCGAAATCAACCCCCACCGCACCAAGCCGAAATGGTGGGCCTACGTGGGCCTGACGATCCTCGCCGTGGTGACTGTCGTCGTCGTGGTTCTGGCGCTGACCCCGCGCTGACCGCTGTGCACCCACGTGGCTCGGCTGAAAACCCGAGTAGCGGGTACGCGTGTGAACTGGCTGTCCGCTCAATACGCTCGGGCTAAGTCCGGAACTGTACGGAATCTCCTGCCGGGTTCGGGGCGTCTGCCACCGAGTTTTGACGGCGTGCGGCCACCTTGAAGTGTTGAGCTCGATTCGAGGCCAGGTCCCGGTTGGCGCTGGTCATGAATCGGGCTGATGCAGATGGTTCCGAACGAGTACGGTCTCCCGGGCAATCGCAGGACGACACACGCGTCCAGGTCCGTGATCGCCGCAAGGTCCTTGGTGATTGCCTCCCTGGCTGTCTTACTGGCGCTTCCACCGGCTGCCGGAGTGACCACAACAGCCGCCAGCACCAGCATTTCGGCTCCGGAGACTTCATCACCGGCAGCGGAGAATGCATCGCCCGAGCCGGCTGAGGTCCAGACTGCAGTTGCAAAGCCTTCAGCGGCAGCTCCTGCGGCAGCTCCTCCGGAGGCCACCAGCGGCGTAGCTTCTGACCCTCCACCGGCGGTACCGCCGGCTCCTCCGGAGGACCCCGCCGCTAGCGTCGATGCCAACCAGTACGTCGTTGCTCGGGGGGACACGGTCGGCGCCATCGCTGCACGCTTCGGCGTCGACGTCTACAGCATGCTGGCAGCCAACGGGCTGGACGTGTCCAGCATCATCCAGCCGGGCCAGACACTGATGCTGACAGGACCCCCAGTTGCCGTTCCCGCGGTGGCTCCTGCAGCCCCGGAACCGGAACCAGCCGCGGCTCCTGCCGCTCCTGCGGCGGCTCCTCCGGCCGCTCCCGCTGCGCGCACCATCTACGTGGCGGGCTCGGGCGGCCAGGCCATGGTGGACAGGTGCATCGGCCCCATCCACTTCACGCCAACGGACGCCTACTCGCTGTTCATCACCGAACACGACTTCTGCGGGGGGTGGGCGCGGTTCTCGGGGATCGGCGTCGGCGAAACCGTGATCATCGCCGGCTACGGGACCTACACCGCAACCGGCCGCGGACAGGTTCCCCAGGGCGGCACAACCAACGCCGTCTCTGCCGTGTTCGGGGGCTTCCCCCGGGCGATCCTGCAGACCTGCATTCCGGGCACGAACCAGATGCTCCTGATCGCGCTGAACTGACCGGATCACTATTTGCGGGCGCCTCCTGTCCGCCTCCCACTGCGTCTGCGCCTAGAATTGCGGTTGGACCAATTCAAACGAGCACCGCAGCGGCCTGCGCTGTGAGTCCCAGGGGGGACCAATATGCCCGATCCGGTGGACAACAACACAGCCCATGCTGCCGCGGAGGCAGAACAACCCGAACTCCGTCGCCGGCGTGACCGCCGCCGCGGCGAGGGCTCCGACGCCCGGACAGGAACCATGCCCATCATCACGCCCAACGACGTCGCCAGTGAAGCACCGCGCACCGTCCGCAGCAGCTCATGGGCAGAGGCCGCAGCTGCGGCCGATGCGCCGCAGGAACCGACCCGTCCTCCGATTGACGCTGTCCCGCAGGCTCCCGCTCCCGTTCGCGCGGACCTGCCTGCCGCCCCCGAGACGGCACCTTCCATCCCGGCGCTGCCGAGCCGGGCCGCCCGCTCGGCCAGCCGGGCCGCCGCCCTGTCCGCCCCTGCACCCGATTTCATCAGCTCGCCGGGCCTCTTTGTCCGTGAGCAGAAGCCCCGGCCGGTCGGCGGCCTCCGCGGCGCCCTCTACGCCCTGACCGGGGGCGGACTGAACCTGGGCCCGAGCGCCCGGCAGCGAGAAGAGGACGAACTGGCGCGGCGCATCTCCCGCCAGCTCCAGGGCAGTTACAACACCGCCGTCCTGAGCCTGAAGGGCGGCATCGGCAAGACCTCCACGACGGTCGGCGTCGGGCTGACCCTGGCCGAGTTCCGCGGTGACCCGCCGTGCGCCATCGACGCGAACCCGGATTCCGGCGACCTCGTCGAGCGCGCCCTCGGCGAGGGCATTTACCAGCAGCAGAGTCCGCGCACCATCACGGACCTGCTGCAGAACATCGACTCCATCGATTCCCTCACCGCCCTGGCGCGGTACATGCACCACGCGGGCCGGCTGCACCTGATTGCCGGTGAACAGGACCCCGAGGTCTCCGACTCCCTGACCGCGGAGGAATACCTGCGGATCCGCAAACTCATCTCCGGCTACTACTCCGTGGCCCTGACCGACTGCGGCACCGGCGTCACCCACAACGCCATGAGCGGCATCCTGCAGTCCGCGGACAACCTGATCATCGCGGCGGGGTATGCGGTCAGCGGCGCCAAGCGCGCCCGCAGCACCCTGCACTGGCTGGCCGGGCACGGCTATGAGGAACTGGCCCGGAACGCCATCGTGGTCATCACGGACAAGGACGAGGTGTCCTCCCGCGTGGACAAGGACGCGATCGAGGACCACCTGTCCGGCATCTGCCGCCAGCTGATCGCCGTCCCGCACGACCGCGGTGTGGCCGACGGCGACCTGGTCACCCTCGACGTGCTCCGCCCCGAAACCCGCCGCGCCTACCGCGAGATTGCTGCCGCGATAGTGGACGGCTACGTCTAACCACCCGGTGCCGGCCGCGCGGACTGAAGTTGTGCCGGGCCGGTGAGCGCCCTACATTTTAGGCATGACCAACAACGCCGGGGATGAAGCCGCCCTGCAACTGCAGGACCTCCTGATGGGAACGGAGAACGTCGAGGACTTCCTCGGCCAACTCGCGGAATTCTCGGCGGCCACGCTCAGCTCCGCCGCCGGCGCTGAAATCGAATGCGGCGTAACGCTGCAGCGCCGGAAGAAGACCATGACCGTGGCGGGGAGCAGCCCCCGGGCCGTCATCCTGGACCGCATCGAGCAAAGCCTCGGCGACGGCCCCTGCATCGAAGCCCTGCGGACACGCTCCGTGGTCCTGCTGGCCGACGTCGACACCGATCCGCGCTGGCCGGACTACCAGGTCCAGCTCGCGGCGCAGGGCGTCCGCAGCACCCTGGGCGTGCCCCTGGAAATCGGCGAGGACGCGGCCGCCGCCCTGAACTTCTTCGGCGCCGGCACCGGGCTGTTCACCGAGGACATCATTGCCGAAGCATCCGGCTTCGCCGACCTCGCCGGCCGCTCCCTCCGCCTGGCCGTCCGGATCGGCACCGCGCAGTCCCGGGCCGAGGACCTGAAGGCCGCCATGGAACACCGCACCTCGATCGACCTGGCCTGCGGCGTCGTCATGGCCCAGAACCGCTGCACCCAGGAGGAGGCCATGGGCATCCTCACCCGGGTCTCCAGCAACCGGAACCAGAAGCTCCGCGACGTCGCGGCCGAGGTCCTCCGGAACCTCACCGCAGGGGAAGTCCGCACGCACTTCGACGCCTGAGGGCCCCGGGCCGGGCCGCCAGCCTAGGATGAAGGGGATGACCACCACAGACACCGCCCCCTTCAGCCTCCGCAGCATCGCCGTCCCCGCGTTCGGCCCGGCCCTGCTGTTCAGCATCGGCGAGGGCGCCATCCTGCCGGTGGTGGCGCTGTCCGCCCGCGACCTCGGCGCCTCGGTGGCCGTCGCCGCCCTGGTGGTCACCCTGATCGGGCTCGGCTCCTGGTTCTTCAACCTGCCCGCCTCGCTCATCACGCTGAAATTCGGCGAACGCTGGGCCATCGTCGGTGCCGCGGCGGCCAGCGCCGTCGCCCTGGCCGCCGCGGCGCTGGCCCCGCTGGTTTCCGAAGGACTCTGGCTGCTCGCGGCGGCGATGCTCGTCGTCGGCATGGCCGCGAGCGTCTTCAGCCTGGCCCGGCAGAAGTACCTGACAGAGGCGGTGCCGGTGGTCCTCCGGGCGCGGGCCCTGTCCACCCTCGGCGGCGTGACCCGGATCGGTATCTTCATCGGACCTTTCGTCGGCGCCGCCGCGATGCAGTCCGCCGGCATCACCGGCGCCTACTGGGTGGGCGTCGTCGCCATGGCCGCGGCAGCCGTGCTGTCCGTGACCATCCCGGACCTCGTGGCCAAACCGGCACCCGACGACGGCGTCCCCGTTCCGCAGGCGACGCTGCGCAGCGTCGCCGTCTCCCACGCCGGGGTCTTCCTGAGCGTTGGGATGGGGGTGCTGCTGCTCAGCGCGCTGCGCGCCTCCCGGCAGGTGGTGATCCCGCTCTGGGCCGAGCACCTCGGGATGGACGCGACCCAGGCCTCGCTGATCTACGGGTTGTCCGGCGCCATCGACATGCTGGTCTTCTATCCGGCCGGCAAGCTGATGGACCGCAAGGGCCGGCAATGGGTGGCGATCCCGTCAACGCTCATCATGGGCACGGCCATGCTGCTGATCCCGCTCAGCACCGGCTTTGTGGGCCTGCTGCTCGCGGCGCTCCTCATCGGCTTCGGCAACGGGATCAGTTCAGGCCTGAACATGACGCTGGGGGCCGACTTCTCACCGGACAACGGCCGCGGACAGTTCCTGGGCATCTGGCGGTTCATGGCCGACGCCGGGGCCACCGGCGGGCCCGTGCTGCTCTCAGGAGTGACCGCCGTCGCCTCGCTCGGGGCCGGAGTGTCCGCCACCGGAGTGCTCGGCTTCGCGGCCGCCGCGGTCTTCGCCGTCACCATCCCCAGGCTGAAGCACCGGCGCAACTACTGAGCGGTCCGGCACCCGCTTTGCTATCTGCCTGACGACGTAGGCCGCGTCCCGGGCGCTGGCGCAGGATGCCGGCTGGTCCGTGCCGGCCTGCCGGGAGTGGATCGCCAAGGCGCTGGGCGCGGCGCTCGCCCAGGGCGCACCTCTTCCTCGCAGATGAGTCCGTCACTACGCTGTGTAAGACGGAACCACGACTGTGAGGAAGCCCCGGCATGGCGCAAGGAACGAAGGAAGATCCCTGGAAGCTTCTGACTGCTCCCGGGACATCCGAGTACAGCATGTACCGCGACGAAGCGGCCGACCCTCAAGCTCTGGTGTGCCAGATCGGATCCACCACGCTGAAGTACCACCTCAGCGCCATCGAGGACCTGCATCACTGGCTCACCGCACAGGGCGGCTGGGTTCCCCTTGGTGCCGCTGACGAAAAGAAACCCGCGGCCGAGGGAACCGTTGAGGCTTGGGGGGAGGGACGCCTCGAACCCGGTCCACGGCTGGTACAGACTCCGCAACGGCTATAGGGGCCGGTTCGGAATGTACCTGCCTCCGCTGCTGGAGGCGCTGGGCTTGGCCGAACTAACCCACGAGAAACGGAACAACAGCATCCGCGCGATCAGCCCGGACGCCGCCGCGACGTAAGGGCGCGAACCGCCGTCGTGCTACCGGCCGGATCGGCATACGCCGGTGCATTTCAGTACTGCTCCACGCCGCCGCCGGCGTGCTGGATTGCCGCGGCAAAGACCGGCAGGGCGCGCTGGATCATCTCCTCCGACGCGGTGAGCGAGATCCGGAAATACCCCGGGGTCTCGAACAGGGTGCCCGGCAGCACAAACACGTCCTGGTCCGCGAGGGCGGCGGTGAACTGCTCGTCGTCGTCGGCTGGGGTGCGGACGAACAGGTAGAACGCCCCTTCCGGCCGCGCCACGTGGTAACCCATGCCGGTCAATGCCTCCACCATCAGATCCCGTTTGCGCTGCAACTGCCCGACGTCGATCGAGAACTGTTCCAGCCGCGGCAGCGCATGCTGCAGCAGGGCGTTGGGGTAGATCCAGCCCATCGCCATCTGCAGGGCGCTGATCGCCTCCCGCAGCGGGCCGCGGTCCGGCATGGTGGGCGGCAGGGCCAGGTAGCCGATCCGCTGACCGGGCGCCAGATGAGTCTTGCCGTACGAGTACGCCAGCAGCGAGTAGGGATAGTATTCGGCCGGGCTGTGGAACCGGGCGCCGTCGTAGACTATCCGGTTGTAGGCCTCGTCCGAGAGCAGATAGACGCGCCGGCCGTTGCTGCGCGAGGCCCCTTCCAGCATGTCGGCCAGGTCCTTCAGCAGCGCGGGCGGGTAGATCCGGCCGGTCGGGTTGTTGGGCGTGTTGACGATCACCACCCGGGTGCGCGGTGTGATGGCCACCCCGAGCGCCGCCAGATCGACGTCGAACGTGTCCGCGTCGCAGCGGATCTTGACCGGGACCAGCCCGGCCTCGAGCACCAGCGGCTCGTAGAAGAACCAAGGCGGCAGCGTGAAGATGACCTCGTCGCCGGGGTCAGCTACGGCCTTGAGCGCCAGCGGAATCGCGGTGAAGCCTCCCGTGGTGAGGTGGATGTCCGCCGGCTCGAAGGGCAAGCCCAGCAGGCGCTGCAGGGACGCCGCCGCTGCGGCCTGCGCCTCCGGCTCGTTGGTCTTGTAGGCAAACCACTGCTCGTTCCGGGGTGTCACGGCGTCCGCGAGGGCCTCGACGTATTCCGAGGACGGCATCTGGTGCGGGTTGCCCAGGGCGAGGTCGCAGATCCCCGGCTCGTGCTGCCGCCGGGCGTAGACGGAGTCGCGGAGGAAGGTGTTGATCCGCTGTTGCGACGGGACGGACGCGAGGGTGGTGGCGCGCCGTGAAACGCTCTGGGAAACCGGAGAATCAGTGCTCATGACAGTCCCTCGAGAGGCGGCAGCGTGACCGTATGGTCGGATGGGGCCAACGCGCTGCTGGGCCAGTGGCTGGGCGGGACTAATTCTGGCCCTCGGCGGGCCGGATGTAAACGGGTTTGGGCCGGCGTGCGCCTCGGTCTGGCTGCGGCGCCGGTCAGCGGCGGGGTGCGCTCCGCCGTCGTGCGGCATGCCCGAACAGCCACACGCCGCCGACCGTGGCGAGGTAGCCGGCGATGACGATCAGCGCGGTCCCGGCCCAGAAGTAGTGCGTGGTGCTGCCCTCCAGACCCGTGCCGGCGGCGACACTGAGCAGCGAAAAGGCGGCCACGGCGGCAGCGGCGAGCCCGGCCAGCGCCGGCAGCGCGAGCCACAGCCGGGAGGAGGCCCAGTGTTCCCCGTAGCCGTCCCAGACGTTCCAGCGCGGACCCTTGCGGATGATCAGCCAGCCCGCCGGGAGCGTAAACACCGCCACGACGAGGAAGGCGGCGACGACGTCGGCGGGCCGGTGCCACTGGTTGATCAGGGTGGACACCCCGGTCGCGACGGCGAAGCTGCCGCCCAGGAACCCGGCGAGCGGGCGCCAGCGCGGGGAGACCATCAGGAACACCGCCGCCGCGGCCGACGCCGCCAGGGTGGTGTGCCCGGAGGGCAGGGAGTTCAGCTCGAGGGTTTCGACCCCGGTGTAGGGCCGGACCGGGACGATGTCCTTCAGGATCTGGGTGGCCACGTTGGCGCCCACACAGGCCGCCACCGCGATCCCCGCGGCGGTCCAGCGCCGCTTCAGCACCGTCACAACAAGGACCACGACGGCGGAGATCAGCAGGGACAACGCCGGCAGCCAGTCGAGGAGCTTGTTGGCGGCCTTGCCGGCGGCGCCGTGGATCTCGACCGCCTCCACGAGGGCGGATTCGTCGATGAACTGGCCCGTGGTGGTGCGGACAAAGAAGTAATAGGTCCCGGCCAGTGCGGCCATGCTGACGAGGGTGGCCAGCAGGAACAGGAATCCGGTGCCGCGGCCGGGGCGGCCAGCAGGTGCGCCGGACGGCGGCTTCGGGTACTCCGAAGCCGGGTGTGTGCTGGTGCGTTCCTGCCGAAAAGTCATCCCTCTCAGGTTCCCATAGAACCCTGCGAATTCTCTGAGGCGGGCAGCCCGCTGCCCGCCGCGCGAGTAGTGTTTTGGCCATGGACACCGCGGCGCAGCATCAGGATCCGGCCTTTCCCCAGTTCCATCCACGCCCGGCGAACGGCTGGATCAACGATCCCAACGGCCTGAGCCACGTCGACGGCCGCTATCACGTGTTTTTCCAGTACAACCCGGACTCGGCCCGGCACGGGGCCATCTGCTGGGGGCACCTGAGTTCCCCGGACCTGGTGCACTGGGACGAGGAACCGGTGGCGCTCCGGCCACAGCCCGGCGGACCGGACGCGCTGGGCTGCTGGTCCGGTGTGGTGACCGACGACGGCGGCGTACCCACCGCCGTGTATTCCGGTGTCGACACCGTGGGCGGCTACTCCCGGGTGGTCCTCGCCCGGGCCGATCGGACCCTGCGCAGCTGGACCCAGGACGGGCACGTCGCGGCCGAGGTTCCCCCGGACCCGCAGGTCACCGCCGTCCGGGACCCGTTCCTCTTCAGCTTCCAGGACCGCCGCTTCGCCTTGCAGGGCGCCGGGCTCGCCTCCGGCCACGCCGCCGTGCTGCTGTACAGCGTGGAGGACCTCCACCACTGGACGTACGAGGGGATCTGGTTCAGCTCGGAGGACCCGCTCGCGGCCCGGCACCTGCCCGCGGAAATCTGGGAGTGCCCGCAGCTGGTCCGGGTCCCGGATTCCTCGGGCGCGGAGACCTGGCTGCTGATGGCCTCGCTCTGGCTCGCCGCGGACCAGCACGACCACCCCAACGGCGTCGGCTACCTGCTCGGCTCGCTGGTTCCGAACGGCAACGGGCTGCCGGTGTTCACCCCGGCGTCGGGCGGGAAAGCCGACCTGGGACGGGAGTTCTACGCCCCGCAGCTCCTCGCGCTGCCGGACCGGGCGCTGCTGTGGGGCTGGTCCGGCGAGGCGGAGGCCTCCGAGGAACGGCCTGGGCGCAGCCAGGCGGAGACAGACGACGCCGGCTGGGCCGGGATCCTGACGTTCCCGCGCCAGCTGTCCGTGCACGGCGAGGTCCTCGCCGTTGAGCCCGCCCCTGAACTCCGCGCCTACCGCGGCGGCCGGCTGCACCACGGCGCCGCGGGCACCCTGTCACTGCCGGGCGGGGCGGAGGTCCGGGTGGCCGGGGGAGAGGGCACGCTCCGGCTGGTCCTCGTCTCGGCGGGGCAGCGGCGGACCGTGTTCGCCGACACCGTGGCCGGCGGCGATGAGCTGCGGATCTTTGTCGATGCCTCGATGGTGGAGGTCTACCGCCACGGCTCCGTGCCCACCACCCTGCGCGCCTACCCCGGTGCCGGCGAGGAATGGCAGCTCGAACTGCCGCATGGCGCCGCGGCGGACGTTTGGGAGCTCCGGCAGCCGGAGCGGGCAGATCACGAAACCGTACGTTGACAGTTCAGAATATATTCTGAATACTGTGGTTATGTCACAGGCAACGATCTCCCGAACTGCTCAGTCGTCGGAGCTGTCCCGAAATTCGGCCAACGTGTTCAAGGCAGCCGAGGAGGGTCCGGTCACGATTACCCGCCGGGACGGCGAGCCGCTCACCCTGCTGACGTCCAGGGAGTTCGAGCGTGAACATGAAGGAATGGAACTGGCCGCGCACCTCGTCACCGCCTCGCTGGGGGACCCGCAGGTTCCCTTCACTGAGAGGCTCCGCGGGCCCTTTCCGTGGATGGCCTTCCTGGGCGACGCAGACCAGGAAGCTTTCGCGCGGGAGATTGTGGCTATCACCCGTGCCTGCGCCTCAGTGGCCCGGTTTGATAAGGCCGTGATTGCTCTCCACGCGTGGCGGTCCACGGCGGAGGCCATCAGTGCCGGCTACACCCCGGATGACCAGCTGGACTGGATTGAACCCACTGTGGTCGCCGACCCGCGCACTGCATGAGCCCGAAACGGTCGGGCGTTCCGCGCCCCCCTCAAAAGGGCTGAGTTCGAGATCCAGTTCGGCACCAGCCAGGCCCAGAAAGGCTGGCAGGATCTGCTGGCCACCAAGCTCAACTCCGTCGCCGACGCGTGGGACTTCCTCACCAAGACGCCGCTGGACGAGTCAGAGAAGAACCACCAGCTCAAGGGTGAGCTGGTGACGGTCACCCACAAGGGCGGCACATTCGACCGCTGGCAACTGGAACTCCCCGGCGGCGCCCGCATGTGGTTCTACGTCAACGGCCAGTCCGTCTGCCTGGTCAATGTTCACACGAACCACCCGAACGCTACGAGGTAGCCCGCCGCGACTCAGCCGTCGAAGAACGCAGAGCCGGTCAGGACAAGTAACCAAAACGTCTCACAGCGGGTGGGGCACCGCCACCAGGGGGACATGCCCCACCCCCGCAGCCAGGAGTGGACATAGTCCCAACATGTCCACTCCCGGGCGCGCGCACTGGGCATGTCCGCCCGTTCGCCTGGTCACGGGAGGGCATGTCCAGCCCTGCGGGGCCCGGGGGGAACGGGCGTGACTGGCGGGGCCCGTCACCGGCTCCGCACCGCTCGTATGGGAGGATGTTCCGGTGACTTCCCCTGCCCCCGCCCCGCTCCGCCGCCCCCGCGGCCGCCGGCACATGGCGCTGGCTGCCCTGGTTCTGCCCGTCGTGATCGGAATGGCAGCGTGTTCGACGCCGGTACCCACGGTTTCCTCCAGCTCCGCCGGTTCGGCCGGCTCGACTGACGGCACTCCGGCCCCGGTCGGGCAGTCAACTCCCGTCGCGTCCCCGTCCGGTTCCGCGGCCCCTTCCGCCGTGTCCAGCGCAGTGGCAGCGGCTCTGCAGGCACTCGTTGCTTCGACGCCGCAGCCGAGCCGGGAGCAAGTCCGGCAGAGCCTGTCCCTAGCGGGGTTCGCCCCGGCCGCGGTGGAGGTGTCGGCGTCGCGCACGCCCACGGGACTGGCGGCCGACGCGGTGGAAGTGGGAGTGCTGGGCGAGGGTGAATGTGTGATGGCGCAGATCCGGTCCGGAACTGTGGAATCGTCAGTCTTGCCGGTTCTTCCGAACGGGCGATGCTTCGTCGGCAGCATCCAGCGGTAGTCAACAGGAGTGGCATGTCGAAGGTACTGAACCGCCGCACCGAGGTTGCGCAGGAAAATCACCGCAACCGCCGGCGTCGTTCCCTGATGGCCGTCCAGGTCGCGGGCGAACTGCTGATCACACTCGGCGTGGTTGCGATTCTGTTCGTCGCCTGGCAATTGTGGTGGACGAACGTCGAAGCGGACGCTGTTCAAGGGGCTGCCGTGAAACAGTTCGTCCAGGAGCACCAGACACCCGTCACGAATGACCCTTCCGCCACGGCGCCGGCGGACCAGGCTGCCGCCGGGACTGTGCCTGTCGGCAGCGCTCCCCGTCACGGGGAGGCAATCGGGGTGGTCTATGTTCCCCGCTTCGGCGCCGACTACAGCAGGCCGATCATCGAGGGCACCAGCCAGGACGTCATCGACACGCTCGGTCTCGGCCGCTACAAGGACACGGCGATGCCGGGGGCCGTGGGGAACTTCGCGATGGCAGGCCACCGCCAGACCCACGGCGCGGTGCTCGACAACATCCACACGCTGGTGCCCGGGGACAAGATTTACGTTCAGACGGCCGACGGTTTCTACACCTACGTTTTCCGGAACCAGGAGATCGTCCTGCCGGACCGGACGGACGTGCTCCTGCCGGTGCCCACCCAGCCCGGCGCGGTGCCGGACCAACGACTATTGACCATGACGAGCTGCAATCCGCGCTTTGGGTCTGAGGAGCGCATCATCGCCTACTCTGTTTTCGATTCATGGCAGCCGCTCAGCGCCGGGGCTCCGGCCGCCATCGCGAAGCAGCTCGCGGCGCTGCAGGGAAAGGGTTAGCCCATGTACGCCTGGCTTTTTCGGCAACTCCCCGGGCCTCTCTGGCTGAGTATCCTGCTGTCGGCGGCGATCCTGGCGGGAATCCTGTTGGTGCTGGTCGACGTCGTCTTTCCCTGGCTGGCTGACCTGACCCACCTGACCGATTCAACGGTCGGCTAGCCGGTGCACATCCCCGAACTGGAGGAACTCCTCGCCGGCGCCCACGTAGTGAGCCTGCCCATGCGGGTGAAGTTCCGCGGCATCCTCCAGCGTGAAGCCCTGCTGCTGGACGGCCCGCTGGGCTGGGGCGAATTCTGCCCCTTCCCGGAGTACGGCGACCCGGAAGCATCCCGCTGGCTCGCCTCCGCCATCGAAGCCGGCTGGCAGGGATTCCCGGAGCCGCTGCGCACCAGCATCCCGGTCAACGCCACCGTCCCCGCCGTCGCCGCGGACCGGGTGCCGGAAATCCTGGCCCGCTTCGGCCGGGTGGACGCCGTCAAGATCAAAGTGGCCGAGCCCGGGCAGACCATCGACGACGACGCCGCCCGGGTCGACGCCGTGCGGGCGGCGCTCCCGGACGCGGCGATCCGGGTGGACGCGAACGGCGGCTGGGACGTCCCGGCCGCCGTCGAGGCACTGACCCGGCTGGCCGGCGTCGGGCTCGAATACGCCGAACAGCCGGTGCCGGACATCGCCGGCCTCGCCGAAGTCCGCCGCCGGCTGCGCGCCGCGGGAGTCCCGGTGCTGATTGCCGCGGATGAAAGCGTGCGTAAGGAGGACGACCCGCTTAAGGTGGCCCGCGCCGGCGCCGCGGACCTGATCGTCGTGAAGGTGGCACCGCTGGGCGGAGTGCGGCGCGCGCTGGACATCGTGGCGCAGGCCGGGCTCCCCGCCGTCGTCAGCTCCGCGCTGGACACCTCCGTGGGAATCCGGGCCGGGCTGGCGCTCGCCGCCGCGCTGCCCGACCTTCCGTATGCCTGCGGGCTGGGAACCGTGTCCCTGCTCGCCGCCGACGTCACCACGGATTCCCTGGTCCCCGACGACGGCGCCATCCGCCTCCGCGACGTCCACACCGATCCGGGCCTGCTGGCGGAATATGCTGCCGCCCCGGAGCGCCGCGAGTGGTGGCTGGACCGCCTGCGTCGGGTCCACACGCTGCTGGCCTCCCCGTCCCGCTGAGACGCTCCCTCACTTGTTGCGGGGCAGAGTGCAACGCTCCCTCACTTCTGGCGGGTCAGCGCGCAACGCTCCCTCATTTCTGGCGGGGAGTTCACCCGGACTTCATGTGAGAGTCGACTTCGCGTAGTCCGGGGCTGGGAGGGTAGGCGGGATCGCACCCCACTCCTTGGAAGGTCTCTTCATGCCTGTTTCCTCCGGACGCAAGTTTTCCCTGCTCCCCATGCTCGGCCACACCAAAGGCAAGCGGAGCCCCGTCACCTGCGCGCTGAAATGCGACAACGCCTGCTCAGGCGAGGTCTGCAACACCAGCTCTAACAGCTACTTCCGCGACATCGCCTCCGCCACCCTGTCCCGCCGTGCGGCGTTGGGCTTCGGTGCCGCCGGGGCGCTCGCCATTGCGTTCGGAGGATCGCTGACCTCAGCCGAGTCCGCAGTGGCCGACGGCGGCCCCGGCCTGTCCGCGGCAGCCAAGAACGGCTACGGCGCCTCCAAGCTCAAGTTCACGGCCATCGCCCCGGTGGATGCCGCCGTCGACGCTTTCACCGTGCCGGAAGGCTTCACCTGGCAGCCCGTGATCCGCTGGGGTGACCCGATCTTCAAGGATTCCCCGGACTTCGACCTCGGCAACCAGACCGCGGCTGCCCAAGCGCGGCAGTTCGGCTACAACAACGACTACACGGACATCCTCGAGATCCCCGGCAGCAAGGGCCGCCGCGCGGTGCTCTTCGCCAACCACGAATACACCAACGAGACCATCATGTTCCCGGCGTCGATGCCGGCCGCCGACGTCCGGGCGGTCGGCGCCGCGGCCCACGGGCTCTCCGTGGTCGAGCTGGAGCGCAAGAACAAGAACAAGCCGTGGTCCTACGTCCAGGGTGCCGGGCTGAACCGCCGCTACCTGAACACGACGCCGTATGAGCTCACCGGTCCGGTGGCCGGCTCCGCCCTGGTCCGCACGGTAGCAGACCCGACCGGCCGCACCATTCTCGGCACGCTGGGCAACTGCGCCGGCGGGACCACCCCGTGGGGCACCATCCTCTCCGGCGAGGAGAACTTCAACGGCTACTTTGTCTCGCCCGGCACCTCGGCCGGCGACAAGCGCTACGGGCTCACCAGCAAGCCCACGGCCCGCCAATGGGAACTCGACGATCCGCGGTTCGACACCCGCAACCCCGGCTACGAAAACGAGGCCAACCGCTTTGGCTGGATCGTGGAAGTCGACCCCTTCGACTCCACCTCGACGCCGAAGAAGCACTCCGCGATGGGCCGTTTCAAGCACGAAGGCGCCAACGTGATTGTGGCAAAGTCCGGGCATGTGGTGGCCTATATGGGCGATGACGAGCGCTTCGACTACCTCTACAAGTTCGTCTCGGCCGAAAAGTACGTTGAGGGCGACCGGAAGCACAACATGACCCTGCTCTCCGCCGGCAACCTGTACGTCGCCCGGTTCGCCGGGAACTCCCCGGCCGCCGAGATCACCGGAACCGGGACCGTCCCGGCCGACGGCGGATTCGACGGCACGGGTGAATGGCTGCCCCTCGTCGTCGGCGGCGTATCCAAGGTGCCCGGGATGTCCGTCGAAGAGGTGCTGGTCTACACGCGCCTGGCCGCCGACAAGGTGGGTCCCACCAAGATGGACCGCTGCGAGGACGTCCAGCCCAGCCTCCTCACCGGCAAGGTCTACGTCGCCTGCACCAACAACTCGGACCGCGGCAAGAGCGGCAAGGAAGGCGCCACCGAGGTCAACCCGCGCAACAACAACCGCGACGGCCACATCGTGGAAATCACCGAAACCGGTGACCAGACCTCCACGGCGTTCACCTGGAACCTGCTCATGGTCTGCGGCGATCCCTCCACCGGGGACGTCACCTACTTCTCCGGCTTCCCGGTGGACCAGGTCTCGCCGATCTCCTGCCCGGACAACCTGGCCTTCGACTCGGTCGGAAACCTCTGGATCTCCACCGACGGCGCCCCCTCCGGCATCGGCAAGGCTGACGGGCTGTTCAAGGTCACCCTCGAGGGCGCCGAACGGGGACGCGTGGAGCAGTTCCTCGCCGTCCCGCGCGAGGCCGAGACGTGCGGGCCCATCATCCACGACGAGGAACGCTCTGTGTTCGTCGCCGTGCAGCACCCGGGCGAGGACGGCACCTTCGCGGACCAGCACTCGTTCTTCCCGGACTACATCCCGGCCGGTTCGACGCCGGCCCGCGGCCAGGTCCGCGCCCCGCGTCCGTCAGTGGTCCAGGTCTTCCGCACCGACGACTAGGGTTCCGGCTCATCCTCCCCTCCCCGACGCTCCCGCACGTTTGGTTGGTATTGAGCAAATGCTCCCTCACTTCCCGCAGATCGACCGCGGGATGTGAGGGAGCGTTTGCCGTTGAGGCGCCGGAACTGAGGGAGCGTCTGCTGGGTGTATGACCGCACAAGTCGGCCGGGCTTGACTAATACCCCCTAGGGGTATAGCTTCAGGGTTACCGGAAAGAGTCGTCACGGCCCCCGATCTGGGCAGGCTCGCACGCATTGAAGGTCTTCCTCCGCGGTTCAGCGGAGCGCCATCTCAAGGGACCTGACGCTTCCGGACTCCACGGAAAACCGCAATCCGTGTTGAGGAGACCAGCGTAATCATGACCGAGCATGCACACCACGACCACAACCACGACCACGGGGCCGTAACGGCCGAGCAGGTCAAGGATCCCGTCTGCGGGATGACCGTCGACCCGCACACCACCGAACACCACGCCGAACACCAGGGACAGCAGTACTACTTCTGTTCGGCCGGATGCCAAGGCAAGTTCGTGGCGGATCCGGCCCGGTACCTGCCCGACGCCGGTGAGTCAGACGCCGTCGCACCCGCCGCCGCCGCGCCGGCGGAGGGCGGGGAGCTCGAGTACACCTGCCCGATGCACCCGGAGATCCGGCAGGCGGGGCCAGGTTCGTGCCCGATCTGCGGGATGGCCCTGGAGCCGGTGGTCGTCACGGCCGACAGCGGACCCAACCCCGAACTGGCCTACATGAGCCGGCGCTTCTGGGTCGGCTTGGCCCTGACCATCCCGGTCTTTATCCTCGAAATGGGCGGACACCTTTTCCCCGGGCTGCACGAAGTGGTGCCGCCGCGGGTCTCCGCCTGGATCCAGTTCTTCCTGGCCACACCGGTGGTCCTGTGGGCCGGCTGGCCCTTCTTCGTCCGCGGCTGGGCCTCGCTCCGGACCATGCAACTGAACATGTTCACGCTGATCGCGATCGGCACAGGCGTCGCCTGGCTCTACAGTGTGGCTGCCATCTTCGTGCCCTCTGCCTTTCCCGAGGCGTTCCGGGGCATGGACGGCAGCGTCGATGTCTACTTCGAGGCCGCCGCGGTCATTGTGGTCCTGGTCCTGCTCGGCCAGGTGCTCGAGCTGCGCGCCCGGGAGCAGACCTCCGGTGCCATCAAGGCACTGCTGGATCTGACGCCCAAGACCGCGCGGCGGATCGGGAGCGACGGCGTCGAGCTGGAAGTCCCGCTCGGCGAGCTGCAGGTGGGCGACCGGGTCCGGGTCCGGCCCGGGGAGAAGGTCCCGGTCGACGGCGAGGTCGTGGACGGGCGCTCCACGCTCGATGAATCCCTCGTCACCGGGGAATCGATGCCCGTGACCAAACAAGCCGGGGACCACGTCGTCGGCGGCACGCTCAACCAGACCGGGGCGCTGGTCATCAGCGCACAGAAACTGGGCAGCGACTCCATGCTGGCCCGCATCGTCGCCATGGTCGCCGCCGCCCAGCGGTCCCGGGCCCCGATCCAGGGCCTGGCCGACACGGTGGCCTCCTGGTTCGTTCCCATCGTCATCGCCATCGCCGTGGCCGCCTTCATCATCTGGGCACTCGTCGGGCCCGAACCCCGGATGGCGCACGGCCTGATCGTGGCCGTTTCCGTGCTGATCATTGCCTGCCCGTGTGCCCTGGGCCTGGCGACACCGATGTCCATCATGGTCGGCGTCGGGCGCGGTGCAGGACTGGGCGTGCTCATCAAGAATGCCGAAGCCCTCGAACGGATGGAAAAGGTCGATACGCTCGTCGTCGACAAGACCGGGACCCTGACCGAGGGACGTCCCTCCGTCACCGGGATCGTCACGGCCGACGGCTTCGCGGAACAGGACGTGCTGCGCCTGGCCGCCGCCGTCGAGCAGGCCTCCGAGCACCCGCTCGGTCTGGCCATCATCGAAGCCGCCCAGGGCGCCGGCATCACGATTCCGCCGGTGGAGGACTTCGACTCGCCGCTGGGCAAGGGTGTCTCCGGAACGGTTGAGGGACGGCGCGTGCTGCTGGGCAGTGCGAAATTCCTGGCCTCCGAGGGCGTGCTGACCGATGCCCTCGCCGCGCGTGCCGAGGAGCTGCGGGCCGACGGCGCGACCGCCATCTTCGCTGGCATCGACGGACTCCCGGCCGCGGTTCTCGCCATCGCGGACCCGATCAAGGAAAGCACACCCGCCGCGCTGGCCGCCCTGCGGCAGGAAGGCATCCGCGTCGTTATGCTCACCGGCGACAACCGCACCACCGCCGAAGCGGTCGCCCGGCGGCTGGGGATCACCGAGATCGAGGCGGAGGTGCTGCCCGATCACAAGAGCGCCGTCGTCGAGCGCCTGCGCGCAGAAGGCCGGATCGTGGCCATGGCCGGCGACGGCGTCAACGACGCCCCCGCCCTGGCCGCGGCCGACGTCGGCATCGCCATGGGTTCCGGGACCGACGTCGCGATCGAAAGTGCCGGCATCACGCTCCTGAAGGGTGACCTGACCGGAATCGTGAAGGCCCGGAAGCTCTCCGAAGCCACCATGGCCAACATCCGGCAAAACCTCGTGTTCGCGTTCATCTACAACGCCGCCGGGATCCCGCTCGCCGCAGGCATTCTCTACCCCGCCTTCGGCCTGCTGCTCTCGCCCATCATCGCGGCCGCCGCGATGGCACTGTCCTCCGTCAGCGTCATCAGCAACGCCCTGCGCCTGCGGGCCACGAAGATCTGACCGCACCGGCCGCGGAGGTCGCTGCCCGACGGCCGGGACGATGTGGGGGAGCGTTTGCTCCTTGGCGGCCAGACTTGAGGGAGCGTCGGCTGATCCGCCCCCGGATGTGCGGGAGGGTCTGCCTTAGGACGGCGGGACGTCCGCGGGCGCCGGGGTGTGGCGGAACTGATAATTTGAACAGTGTGAATAATCCGGCCGAAATGGTTGTCCCCAGAGTCCAGGCAGCAATTGCCAGCGCGTTCGGCGAAGAGTACCGCGGCACGGATCCCGTGGTGCGGCCCTCGCAGTTCGCGGACATCCAGGTCAACGCCGCCATGGCGCTGGCCAAGAAGGTCGGAATGCCGCCGCGGGACGCCGCCGCCAGGATCGTCGACGCCCTCGACCTCGACGGGATCTGCACCGCGGTCGAGATCTCCGGCCCCGGCTTCATCAACCTCACCTTCGACGGGACCTGGATCGAGGAGCTGCTCAACGCCGAGTCTCCCGGCGCCCCGGCCGTGCCGGCGGCGGAAGCCCAGCGCGTCGTCGTCGACTATTCTTCCCCGAACGTCGCGAAGGAAATGCACGTGGGCCACCTGCGCACCACGGTGGTGGGGGACAGCCTCGTGAAGGTCTTCGAGGCGCTGGGTGACACCGTGATCCGGCAGAACCACATCGGCGACTGGGGCACCCCGTTCGGCATGCTGATTGAGCACTGGCTGGAGATCGGCGAGGACTCCCCGGAGGCGGCGCTGCTGGTGGATGACCCCAGCGCCTTCTACCAGGCCGCCCGCGCCAAGTTCGACGCCTCCGCCACCGAGGACGACGGCTTCGCCACCCGCGCGCGGCTCCGGGTGGTGGCGCTGCAGGGCGGCGACCAGGAAACCTTCGCCGTCTGGCAGCGCCTCGTGGCCCAGTCCAAGCGCTACTTCAACGCCATCTACTCGGTGCTGGGCATCAGCCTCACCGACGACCACATCGCGGGCGAAAGCTCCTACGATGCCCATTTGGCACAGCTGTGCCAGGAACTCGAGGACCGCGGCCTCGCCCGGATCAGCGACGGCGCCCTGTGCACCTTCCCGGCCGGCTTCACCGGCCGTGACGGCGAGCCCATGCCGCTGATCATCCGCAAGTCCGACGGCGGCTACGGCTACGGCACCACGGACCTCGCCACCATCCGGTACCGGGTCCGCGAGCTCGAGGCCAACCGCGTCCTCTACGTTGTGGGCGCGCCGCAGAACATGCACCTGCGCATGGTCATGGCCACGGCCCGCGACGCCGGCTGGCTGCCCGACACGGTAGAGGCCGTGCACGTGCAGATCGGCAACGTGCTGGGGGAGGACGGGAAGATCCTGAAGTCCCGCTCCGGCGCCCCGGTCAAGCTGATGGCCCTGCTGGAAGAGGCCGTGGACCGCGCCCGCGCCGTCATCGACGCCAGCCGGCCCGAGCTCACCGAGGCCGAACGCGCCGTGACCGCCCGGCAGGTGGGCATCGGCGCGGTCAAGTACGCGGACCTCTCCGTGGGGCACGACACCGAATACGTCTTCGACTTCGACCGGATGCTGGCCCTGAGCGGCAACACCGGACCCTACGTGCAGTACGCCGCCGCCCGGATCCGTTCGATCCTGCGGAAGGCGGGCGTGCTCGAGCGCTACACGGCACTGGAAGCTGCCGTTGCCGCTGCTCCCGGAACCGACAGCGCCGGTACCGATGGTGCCGCAACCGACAGCGACGGCGGCACCCCGGCGACGCCGATCGCCGTCGTCGAAGCCGCCGAACGCGCGCTGGCCCTGCACCTGCTCGAATACGGCGCCACGCTGCACAAGGTGCGCGAGGTGCTGGAACCGCACCGGCTGTGCACGTACCTGTTCGAACTCGCCCAGCTCTTCACGTCCTTCTATGACCAGTGCCCCGTGCTGAAGTCCGAGGACTCGGTCCGGGAGTCGCGGCTTGCCCTGTGCGCGCTGGTCCTGCGCCGGCTGTCCGAGGGCCTGGACCTGCTCGGCATCGAGACGCCGGAGAACATGTGAGCTCGGAGGAGCTGAGCGCGCTGGATGCCGCGCGGATCGCCGTCGCCGCCCTGCTGCTCGAAGGGGTCCGCTACGTGGTGGTGGCACCGGGTTCGCGTTCCGCGCCGATGGCCTACGCCCTGGCCGAGGCTGACGCCATGGGACGGGTCGAGCTGCTGGTGCGGATCGATGAGCGCGACGCCGGGTTCACCGCCCTGGGCCTGGCCCTCGCCACGGGAGCGCCCGCGGCCGTGCTCACCACCTCCGGGACCGCCGTCGGAAACCTCCTGCCGGCGGTGATGGAGGCCAACCATGCCGCCGTCCCGCTCGTGGTGATCTCGGCCGACCGCCCCGTGGAACTCCGAGGGACCGGCGCCAACCAGACGACAGTGCAGCTGGACTTGTTCGGCGGGCACGTCCGCTTCGCCGCCGACGTGCCCGCCGGCAGCGATCCGCGCCGCGCCGTCGAAACCGCACTCAGCGCCGCCACCGGCGCCTTCGAGGACACCCCGCCCGGGCCGGTGCAGCTCAACCTGGCCTTCCGCGATCCGCTCGTTCCTGCCCCCGGCGACAGGCTGCCGCCCGAGTCCGGCCGCCGGGTGCACCGCGCCCCCCGCGGCCCGCTGGCCCTTGATTTCCCGCCGGCCGCCGGGACCCTGCCGGAACGGCGCACCGTGGTGCTGGCAGGGCACGACGCCGGACCGGTCGCCGAGGCGTTCGCCCGCGCCCACGGCCTGCCGCTGCTGGCCGAGCCGTCCTCCAATGCGCGGTTCGGGCCGAACGCGGTGGGGCCCTACCGGCTTCTGCTGGAAGCCTTCGGTCCGGAGTCTGCGCAGCCGGTCGAGCGCGTGGTGCTCTTTGGCCGCCCCACCCTCTCCCGGCCCGTGAGCGCGCTGCTGGCCCGCGCCGATGTCCCCTCCGCCCTGTACCAGCCGGTTCCCGTGGCCTGGTATCAGCCCGGCCGCCGCACCGAACTCCCGCTCGACAACCTGGCCGACCTCGCCGACTTTGCCGGCCGCGGCTCCGCGGCCTGGCTGGACGCCTGGCTCCTGGCCGGGGCCGCCGCCCAGCACGCCGTCGACCTCGTCCTGGCCGGGGCCGCCGCCACTGGGCCCGCCGCGGCTGGGGCCGCCGCCACTGGGCCCGCCGTCGGGGCCCTGGTCTGGGAGCACTCGCGCGGACAGCTGGTGCTCGGTTCCTCCAACGGCATCCGCGACGTCGACCTCGCCGGCGCACCCGCCCCGGAACCGACCGCCACGGTCTTCGCCAATCGCGGCCTGTCCGGGATCGACGGGACCATCGCCACGGCCACCGGCATCGCACTGGGCGGGCGGCAGGAAACCACGGTGCTGCTGGGCGACGTCACCTTCCTGCACGACGCCGGCGGGCTGCTGCTCGGCGCCGGTGAAGAGGAGCCCGCACTGCGGATCGTGGTCCTTAACGACGCCGGCGGGGCCATCTTCGGGCTGCTGGAACACGGCGCCGTCGAGGCAGCGGGCCGCTACGGAACCGCCGTCGAACGCCTCTTTGGCACGCCGCACAGCGTAAACATCGCCGGACTCGCGGCGGCCTACGGCGTCGCGCACCGCCGGGTCAGTACGACGGCGGAGCTCGCCGGGGCGCTGGCGGAGCCGTGGGAGGGCCGCATCATCATCGAGGTCCGCACGGAGCGGCAGGGGCTGCGGGAGCTGCACTCGCGCATCAGGTCCGCCGTGGGCGCCGCGGTGGCAGGGGTGCTCGCCGCCGAGTAGGCAGGGACGGCCGGGCGGCACGCGACGAGGTGGCGCACCCGCGACCTGGCGACGCGCTTCGAGCTTGGCGACTCGCAAAATACCCTGCGAGACCCGAATACCCGCCGCGTCAGGACTTTCGCGCCGCGCACAGCGGGATGCGCGTCGGGTTGTCCACATGGCTGCACTGGGGAATGGCCTAGCCGCCGAAGGGCTGGGATCTTCGTTCCATGAGCGACCTGCCAAAGTTGATCCTCACCCGCGAGCACATCCAGCAGGGGCTGACCCCGAAGGAGTTGGCCAGTCGCTGCCGATCGGGCGCATTGGTCCGGGTGCGCCAGGGTGTGTACGTCGACGGCGGAGTCTGGCGGGCACTGAATCCATGGGACCAGTACCGGGTCCGGGTCAGCGCAGCCGCGGAGACTTTCGTTGCTCCGACGATCTTTGCCCGGCATTCCGCCGCTTCCGTCTGGCGAATTCCGACCATCGGGCGCCGACACCCTGTGCACGCCCTGACCCTGCAGAATGATGGCGGACGCTCGCGGGCCGGGGTGGTCCGCCACTATGCTCCGCCGGCCGGACTTAAGTGGGTCCAGAGGGACGGTCTCCTCGTGACGGGGAGGGTGCGCACAGTTCTTGATCTCGCTGCCTTCTCACCGTTTGCCGAGGCCGTAGTGCCCCTGGACCACGTACTCAAACCCGACGTTCCACAGCGGCTGCCGGCCCTCACGAAGGAACAGCTCTTGGCCGGAATCGACGGCAACTACACTGCGGCTGCCGCGAGGCGGATTCGGACGGCAGTGGAGTTCGCCAACCCGCTGTCCGGATCTGCTGGCGAGTCCTACAGCCGGGCGCTCACGTGGATTGCTGGGTTCGAAGCGCCAGAACTCCAGCACGAGGTCCGCGACGGCTCAGGACTCGTGGGCTATACGGACTACTACTGGGAGAGGGTGCGGGTGGCGGGGGAATTTGACGGAGTCGAAAAGTACGTCAAACCCGAATACTTGAAGGGCCGGAACACCTCGCAGGTCGTCGTCGACGAAAAGGACAGGGAGAACCGGATCCGGGCTGTGGGAAATGGTGTCGTCCGCTGGGACTGGGCTGACCTGATGGCCGGGCAGCTCGAACGTAAGCTGGCAGCGGCCGGTGTGCCCCGCCGTCGTGCACGTTCTGCGCGGTGACAGCGATACGCGATCCTGCTCATGACGCGCAAAAGCCCCGTCGCTGCCGAATTCGGGTGGCGACGGGACTTTTGCGCATCGCCGGGCGGGAGGAGCCGCGCGGACGGACCAGCACGGGCCGCGTGAGCTGCATGCACGCATCCGGGCCGCAGTGGGTGCCACCGGGCGGCGGCCACCGGGAATTCCCTACGGAAACAGACAGCCGCCACGTGGATTCACGTAGCGACTGTCCGAAATCGGCGCGGGTTCCCGGAACTACAGCACCCGGCTAAGGAACTCCTTGGTGCGGGGATGCTGCGGGTTGGCCAGGACCTCCTGGGGATCCCCGGATTCCACCACCACGCCGCCGTCCATAAAGGTGAGGCGGTCGCCCACTTCGCGGGCGAAGCCGATCTCGTGGGTCACCACAATCATGGTCATGCCGGACTGGGCAAGGTCCTTCATGACGTTCAGGACGTCGCCCACCAGTTCCGGGTCCAGCGCTGAGGTGGGTTCATCGAAGAGCATGAGCTCCGGATCCATGGCCAGGGCGCGGGCAATTGCCACCCGCTGCTGCTGACCGCCGGAAAGCTGCGACGGGTAGTGGCCAGCGTGGTCCGACAGCCCCACACGGTCCAGCAGTTCCATGGACCGCTTCCGTGCAGCATCGCGGGACTGGCCCTTGACCTGGACCGGCGCCTCCATGACGTTGTAGAGGGCCGTCTTGTGCGGGAACAGGTTGAAGCGCTGGAACACCATACCGATCTCGCGGCGCTGGGCGGCGATCTCCTTGGTTTTCAGGTCATGGAGCCGGCCGTTGACTTCGCGGTAGCCGATCAGCTTTCCACCCACGGAGATACGGCCCGCACTGATGGTCTCCAGCAGGTTCACGCACCGCAACATGGTGGACTTGCCCGAACCGGACGGTCCGATCACCACCGACACCTCGCCCCGCTTGACCTCGAGGTCGATGCCGCGCAGCACATGGTGCTGGCCGTAGAACTTGTGGAGGCCCTCGATCCGGACCAGCGGATTCTCAGTGGTAATCGTCATTTTGCCTCATCCTCGGGACGGTCCATCTTCAGCGCCGGCTCCGCTGAGGCGCTCGGCGCCACGGCTGCGGCGGCCTTCGCTGCCGCCGGGTTGATTGCGGCCGGAGCAAGGTTGTCCACTCCCTTGCCGTAGTAGGCCTCGATGAAGTGCTGGCCCACCATCAGCAGGCTGGTGATCACGAGGTACCAGATAGCCGCCACGATCAGCAGGGGTACCGGCAGATAGGTCCGGTTGGCCAGGGTGTTCGTGGCAAACGTCAGGTCCAGGGTGAACGGCACGGCCAGGACGAGGGAGGTGGTTTTCAGCATGCCGATGGTTTCGTTGCCGGTTGGCGGCACGATCACCCGCATGGCCTGCGGCAGGATGATCCGCCACATGATCTTGGTCTTGCCCATGCCCAGGGCCGCGGCGGCTTCCTCCTGGCCGCGGTCCACTGACTTGAGGCCGGCCCGGAAAATTTCCGCCAGGTAGGCAGACTCGTTCAGGCCCAGGCCCAGGATGGCCGCAGCCGTGGTTGTGATGACGGCGCTCGTATCCACGGCGAACCACTCGGGGCCGAACGGGATGCCGGCGGTGATCTTGGGGTACAGGACGGAGATCAGGCCCCAGAAGACCAGCTGCGTGTACACCGGAGTGCCACGGAAGAACCAGACCCAGGCCCAGCTGGACCAACGGAACACCGGGTTCTCCGACTGGCGCATGAACGCCAGGAGGATGGCGAGGACAATGGCCAGGACCATGGCGGCCGCGGTCAGCAGCAGCGTCCAGCCGACGCCCTGCACCACCTTGGTATCGAGGATGTAGGTCCCCACAATGTCCCAGCGGAAGTTGGGGTTGGTGACCAGGCTCTGCAGGAACAGGGCGAGGGCGCCGAGGATGATGATGGCGCTGATCCAGCGGCCCGGATGCCGAACGGGCACCGGATGGTTCAGGACTACCGGTGCCTCGTGCTTGTCCTCATGACTGGCCATGTGCGCACCTGGTGTGTGGCCGGTTGCGGGAAGACTCAAGATCCGACCGCCGGGTTGACCTCAGACTTGGTGATGGCGCCATCGGCGTTGCCCCAGCCTTCCAGGATCTTCTTGTAGGAGCCGTTCTCCATGAGCTTGGCGACGGTCTTCTGGACAACCTCGGCCAGGGCCATGTCCGACTTGGCTACGGCGATCCCCTGCGGTGCGGAATCGTAGACGTCGCCGAGCTTTTCGATCTGGCCGTTGGTCTGGGTGATGGCGTAGCCAGTGATGGGGGAGTCAGCGGCCATCGCATCGACGCTGCCGTTGACCAGGCGGGTGGTGATGTCCGTCTGGTTCTTGAGGGTCACGACGTTGATGGCCGGTTTGCCGTCGGCCACGCACTTCTTGCTGCGGTCCGAGAGGTCCGGGTCTTCCTGGACGGTACCGGTCTGCACGCCGACGGACTTGCCGCAGAGGTCATCCAGGGAAACCTTCTTCGGGTTGCCCTTCTGCACGGCCCAGGCGGTGCCGGCGTTGAAGTAGCTGACCATGTTCACCGCGCCGAGCCGCTCCGGGTTGATCGTGAACGAGGAGATGCCGAGATCGTACTTCGGGCCCAGTGCCGGGAGGATGCCGGTGAATTCGGAGGTCTGGACCTGGACCTTCAGCCCCAGGGTGGCGCCGATCGCCTTGGCGATGTCGACGTCGTAGCCCACGGGGGTCTGGCCGTCGGTGCCAAGGAATTCCGCGGGGGCGTAGGAGGTGTCCGAGCCCACGGTCAAGGTGCCCTTGGACTTGATGGCCTCGGGAACCATGGCCGCCAGGGCATCATCCTTCTGGATGGTGCTCGGGTCAAAGCTGGCCGCGGCGCTCCCGGACACGGACGGCGCCGCGCCGGAGGGTGCCTTTTCGGAGGCATTGGTGCAGGCGGAGAGCGTCAGGACGCCGATGGCCAGCACGGTGGCTGCCTTAAGCGTGGAGGTGCTCAGGAGCGAACGGGAGATCTGCATGTTCTTACCTTTTGTTGCAGGAGGGATGCGTAACCAAGTCGGTTTATAGTGTATCGCCGAAGAAGAGATGTGCGTCACAGAAAACTAAGTTTCACTATTGGATAACTATTTCGGGTTCAAATACAAGACTTCCACACGTTCGAGTGTCTGGAATCCCGGATTCAACGACGAACCGGACGGGTAAGCCCGGACGTCCCAGCCGATCAGCTGCTGATGCCCAGCGACTCCAGCATCGGCCGGAACTTCGCCCAGGTCTCGGCGAGTTCGGCTTCCGGCACGGAGCCTTCGACGACACCGCAGCCGGCGTAGAGCCGCACGGTCTGCGGGGACTCGATGACGGCGCCGCGCAGCGCGATGCCCCACTCCCCGTTGCCGGCGGCGTCGAGCCAGCCGACCGGTCCGGCGTACGGGCCGCGGTCCAGGTGCTCGAGCTTGCGGATCAGGGCGCCCGCCACGGTGGTCGGCGTGCCGCAGACCGCCGCTGTCGGGTGCAGCGCGTTGATCAGGGCGAGGCTGGTGGGCACGTGGCCCTCCACCTCGGCCAGCTCCGCTTTCACATCCGAGGCCAGATGCCAGACGTTCGGCAGTTCCAGGATGAAGGGCTCGCTGTGCGCGTTCATGGCCTCGGAGAAGGGGGCCAGCTGGGTGGTGAGCGACTGGATGGCGATGTCGTGTTCGTGCCGCTGTTTCTCGGATCCGGCCAGCACCCGCTCGGCGAACTCCAGTGGCGAGCCGGCCATCCCGTCGGCGTCGCGGCGGTCCAGGGTGCCTGCCAGGACGCGGGCCTGCGCGGTGCGCCCCTCCACCTGGATCAGCATCTCGGGCGTGGCGCCCACCAGTCCGTCGACGCCGTAGGTCCAGCATTCACGGTAGCGGATGGCGAGCTGGCGGAGGATCTCGGCGGCGTTCACTCCTGCGGGGACGGTGGCGACGATGTCGCGGGCCAGCACCAGCTTCTCCAGCGCCCCGGTGCGGATCTCCGCCACACCGGCGGCCACGGCCGCCATCCAATCCGCCTCGCTCAGCGAACCGGTGGTCAGCGTCGCCTCAACCGGCGCGGGGTCTGTTCCGGTGTCCGTTGACGGCACGACGCCGGGCGTCCCCAGCCAGCGGTCCAGCGCGGCGCGCGCGCCCGCCTCGGTGAGGTCGCCGTCGTCGAACGTCAACTGGGTCAGCCACGCCTTGCCGTCACGCAGTCCCACGACGATTTCGGGCACGATCAGCCGCGACTCATGGGCGGAGGCCTTGGAGAAAGCGAAGGAGCCGAAAGCGACCGGGCCGGTGCCGGGCCATTCCACGGTGTCCTCGATCTCGGCCTCGAGGACCAGGTGCCGCCACCAGATGTCCGCCTCGAGGAAACGGTCGGGTCCGGTGGCGGTGAACCGGGCCACCTCGCCGAAGCCGACGAGGCCGGCTTCGCGGCGGGTCCAGCAGAGGAGGTCGTCGCGGACCAGAAGTGACGGCAGCCCCCCGGGGAATGCATCAGCGTCGAGGGGGACTGTCAGGGTACGGAACGCGCTCGTCATAGTGAGACAACACTACTCCCGCGTCCGCCGGAGGCCCGGCGCAAGGCGTGTCCCGGCACTGCTCAGGGCGTGGTCAGGGCGTGGTTAGGGTGTGTGCTGATCATTTGAGACAATGTCAGGGTGAACCGAGCATCCTTGGATAAGCGTCCGGACGAAGTAGCCACGATGTTTGACGACGTCGCCCCTAAATACGACGTCGTCAACGACGTTCTGTCGATGGGGCAGACACGCCGTTGGCGCAAGATTGTGGTCGAAGCCATGGATGTGAAGTCCGGCCAGCGGGTGCTCGATCTCGCCGCCGGCACGGGTACCTCCAGCGAGCCGTATGCCGACGCTGGCATCGACGTGATCGCCTGCGACTTCTCGCTGGGCATGCTCAAGGTCGGCAAGCGCCGCCGCCCCGACATCGACTTCATCGCCGGTGACGCCACCCGCCTGCCCTTCGCGGACAACACCTTCGATGCCAGCACCATCTCCTTCGGCCTGCGCAACGTCAACGAGCCGAAGAAGGCCCTGGCCGAGATGCTGCGCGTCACCAAGCCCGGCGGCAAGCTGGTCATCGCCGAGTTCTCCCAGCCTGTCGTGCCGCTCTGGCGAACCATGTACACCGAATACCTGATGCGCGCCCTGCCCGCGATCGCCGTCAAGGTCTCCTCAAACCCGGATGCCTACGTCTACCTCGCCGAGTCCATCCGCGCCTGGCCGGACCAGGACCACCTCGCGGCCTGGCTGCAGGAGGCCGGCTGGGACGGCGTCACCTACCGCAACCTCAGCGGCGGCATCGTCGCCGTGCACCGCGCCGTCAAGCCGGGACCGGAGACCGGCGCTGAAACCGGTCCGGCAACCGCCGCGGCAGCCCTGGCCGCCCACACCGGACCGGTGGCGAAGCTGCGCCGCAACACCCGGCCCCGGCGTTAGTTTGTCGCTGCCGTGAAAGTACTGATCGTCGGAGCCGGTCCGGCCGGGTCCACTGCCGCCTACTATCTGGCGCAGGCAGGCATCGACGTCACGGTGCTGGAGAAGACCAGTTTCCCGCGTGAAAAAGTCTGCGGCGACGGGCTCACCCCCCGCGCCGTCCGCGAGATCCAGAAGCTCGGCCTGCCGCACCCCGAGGCCGACGGCTGGCGCCGCAACAAGGGCCTGCGCCTGCTGGCCGGTGGCCGGAGCATCGAACTTCCCTGGCCCGAGGTCTCCGACTTCCCGCAGTACGGGCTGATCCGCACCCGCCTGGGCTTCGACGAGGAACTGGCCCGGCACGCCCAGTCCGCGGGCGCCGTCGTGCTGGAACGCCACAGTGTCACCGAGGCGCTGCGTTCCGACGACGGGCGCGTCACCGGCGTCCGTGCCGCGCTGCTGGACGAGTCCGGCCGCAAGACGGGGGGGACCCGCGACTTCACCGCCGACGTCGTCCTCGCCGCGGACGGAAACTCCAGCCGCACCGCCGTGTCGCTGGGCATCCGGAAGCGCGACGACCGGCCGCTCGGCGTCGCCGTCCGCACTTACTTCACGAGCCCGCGGCACGACGACGACTGGATGGAAGGCTGGCTCGAACTTCCCGGCCGCGACGGCAAGCTGCTCCCGGGCTACGGCTGGGTGTTCGGCGTCGGCGACGGTACCTCCAACGTGGGCCTCGGCATCCTGAACTCGTCCAAGGAGTTCGGCAAGCTGGACTACAAGCAGGTCCTGCGCGAATGGACCGCCGGCATGCCCGCGGACTGGGGATTCACCCCCGAGAACCAGGTCGGCGAGATCCGCGGCGCCGCGCTGCCGATGGGCTTCAACCGCACCCCGCACTATTCGCCCGGGCTGCTGCTGCTGGGCGACGCCGGCGGCATGGTCTCCCCGTTCAACGGCGAGGGCATCTCCTATGCCATGGAGTCCGCACGTTTCGCGGCCGGATTCATCATCGACGGCGCCGCCCGCTCGGCGTCAGCCGGCTGGGGCTCCGGGACGGAAGCTAACAGAGCCGCCGATGCGCACCTTGCACGGTACGCGGACTACGTGCGGGACCAGTGGGGTTCGCACTTCACCCTGGGCCGTGCCTTCGCGGCCCTCATCGGCAAGCCGGCCGTGATGAAACTGGCCCTCCGGACGGGCATGCCCATCCCTGTCCTCATGCGGTTCGTGGTCAGGCTGCTGGCCAACCTGACGGATCCCGCCGCCAAGGGCTTCGAGGACCGCGTCATCCGGGTCCTGGAATCGCTGGTCCCGGCGACGTCCAACCAGGGCCCGTCCAGCTCGCACACCAGCGCCAACTCCGCGGATTCCGCAACAAAAGTTAGGGTTAACCCGTGACCAACTCTGCAGACCAAAGCTGGACGCACGCCGGACACGGCCTGCCGAGCTCTGAGCCCGACCTTAACACCACCGCCATCGCCACCGGATTGCAGCTCCCGGCCGGCTTTGCCGCGATCGCAGGCGACCCCGAACTCGGGCCTGCCATCACCACCAACCTGGCCCGGGTGGAGAAGAAGCTCCGCGAAGCCATTGCCAACTCGGATCCGCTGGCCGACGCGACGTCGCGCCACCTCGTGGAAGCCGGCGGCAAGCGCATCCGCCCGTTGTTGACGCTGCTTTGCGCCCACCTGGGCGACGCCTCCCGGCCCGCCGTGGTGCAGGCCGCCGTCGTCGTTGAACTGACCCACCTCGCGACGCTCTACCACGACGACGTGATGGACTCCGCGCCGTTCCGCCGCGGCGCCCCCACGGCGCACGAGGTCTGGGGCAACTCGGTGGCTGTCCTGACCGGCGACCTGATTTTTGCCCGGGCCTCCATCCTGGTCTCCGAACTCGGGTCCCGCGCCCTCGGCATCCAGGCGCGCACCTTTGAACGCCTGTGCCTGGGCCAGCTGCATGAAACCGTGGGTCCGCGCCCGGACGAAGACCCGGTGGAGCACTACCTCTCCGTCATCGCCGACAAGACCGGCTCGCTCGTGGCGGCCTCCGGCCAGCTCGGCGCGATCTTCTCCGGCGCCGACGAAGCCTACGAGCCGATGCTGGTTGAGTACGGCGAAAAGGTGGGCGTGGCCTTCCAGTTGGCGGACGACGTCATCGACGTGACCGGCGTCAAGGTCAAGTCCGGCAAGTCCCCGGGCACCGACCTGCGTGAAGGGGTGCCAACGCTGCCCGTCCTGCTGCTCCGCAAGAAGGCCGACGGCGGCGACCAGTCCGCCGTCGAACTCCTGAAGCTCATCGACGGCGACCTCAGCTCCGACGAGGCCCTCGCGGCCGCCGTCGCCGGTCTCCGGGAACACCCGGTCACGGCGGAATCCTGGGTGGTGGCACGCGCCTGGGCCGATGAGGCGATTGCTGCGCTCGCGCCGCTGCCCGAGGGGGTCGTGAAGACCTCGCTGACCAACTTTGCGCTGGCCGTGGTGGACCGCGCCAGCTGATTCCGGGTCCGGGCTTCCGGGCTTGCTGCCGCCGGCGGCTGCTTCGGTTTAAACGGAATGGCCCCGGTTCCTCACAACGTTTCGAGTCATCCGTTGTGTCGAACCGGGGCCATTTCTCCGTTCGCATCAGATCCACCGGAGGCATTTGGTGAACCCATGAATGAGCCTATGACAGAAATGTCATGTTGTCTAGGCTTTCTGTAAATCCGCTGTCATAGGCTCCCTTGCGGGTCGCCTGGGCCGTGCGGGGGCACTTTGAAGCCTCAAATGGGGGATCCCAGGGCCGGGCTGCGGCGAGTCCGTGTCGAAGTGCCCCTTGGCCGCAGCACGAGTTGTCCACATGGCACTGCCCCGATGGACTCCTCCGGCCGGGGACAGGGCACATTGGCGGCATGAACATCGCCAATTTCCTGGGTTCGCGGGGCGGACCGGCCAGCACGGCTGACCTCGGGCGGGCCGGCTTCAACCGGTATCGGATTGGCCTGGCTGTGGCCGAGGGCACCATCGTGAGGATCCGCCGCGGATACTATGCGCTGCCCCGGGAAACCTCTGTCTTTCGGACTGCCCGCGAGGCCGGAGGGCTCCTGACCTGTGTCTCCGCCGCTCCGGGCTACGGTTTGTGGACGCTGGTCCCGGCGTCGAAGTTGCACCTCTGCGTCGGCCACCGGACGGTGCCACCCGGCTGGGTGACACATGGCCGCTGCCGGCATCCCCGGCACCCCTGGCTACCTCTGGCGGGACTGGCCGACGTCCTGATTCACGCGCTGCGCTGCCTGCCGGAACTGCAAGCCCTTGTCATGGTCCAGTGTGCTGTGGGCCGTGGGGACATCAGCCTGGCATTCCTCCGCGGCAAACTCGGGGGCAACCGCAACGCCCGCGCCAGGTCGGTGCTGGATCTGGTCATTCCCCGGGCCGACTCTCTGCTCGAAGTTCTCGCCAACACCACGTTCGTGCGGGCCGGGCTCCGGGTACGCCGGCACGTCCAGATCCCCGGTGTGGGGGAGGTGGACTTCCTCGTTGAGGACTGCGTCATTGTGGAGACCGATGGCGAATCGCATCTGGAGCCGCGGCAAGTAAAAAAGGATCGGGGGCGGAACAACGCTAGCCTCGTCGGAGGCTATCTGGTGCTCAGATTCGGCTACGACCTCGTCGTCCACCACCCCGAGCAGATGCTCGCCCAGGTCCTCGAGTTGCTGGAGCAGCGCCGCCGGGGTGCGTTCCAGCCTTAAGCGCTGGCCGCATCGGCCGTCCGGGGCTACTTTGAGGCCTCAAAAGGGTATTCCCGGGCTGGACGCCGGCGTGTCCGTGTCAAAGTGCCCCCGGACCGCCGATGCCCCCCGGACCGCGTGAACCGCAGCCTGGCGGCCGGGGAGGAACGGAACCTGCCTTAGTCCTCGTCTTCGTCGTTGAACGCCCACTCGAACATGTCGAAGACGAATTCGGAGAACGTTCCTTCCTCGCTCTTCCACTGGCCGCGGGCGTTGTTGCGGCGGTACACGATCGGGTCCGGAACGCTGAGGTCGCCGACGCGGAAGCCCCAGGTGAACTGCTCTTCCTCGTCCTCCAGGAACATCAGGAAGCCTTCGTCATCGACTTCGAGCTCTTCGGGGTCCCAGAAGTAGTGGTACGCCTCCATGATGTCTTCGCAGCCGCCGACCGCGAGGTAGAACTCCCGCAGCACCAGCGGGACCTGGAACTGGTGCTCGGTGAGGGCCGCATCCAGCTCCTCGGCCGGGAGGCCATCCTCTTCCTGCCATTCGTCTTCGAGATACTTCGGAACAAGCGCGCGGAACTTCTCGAGGAACATGTCAGTCATGGTTCTTATCCTAGCTAATCCTTACGCCCGCCATCCGCCGTGTCCAAGCCGAGCCGATGCCAGCCGCGGACCGCCAGCGGAACGTGCCACTGGCGCCGCCAGGCCGTGACGCGGAAGGCGAAAACGACGGCCGCCACTACACCCGCGGTGACCGCGTTGAACGTGCCGGTGATGGACAGGGCCATGGTCAGGGCCGCCCCCGCAAACGCCGGCAGCGCGTAGAGATCCTTCGGATCGAAGAGCTGCGGCACCTCATTGGCGGTGATGTCGCGCAGCAGGCCGCCACCCACCGCCGTCGTGACCCCGAGCAGCACCGCCGCAACCGGGTTCATCCCGGCGGACAGCGCTTTGAGGGTTCCGGTGATGCAGAAGAGCGCGAGGCCGCCGGCGTCGAACAGGATGAGCAACGAGGTGTAGCGCTGGACGCTGGAAAACAGGAAGTACACCAGCACCGCGGCGAGAAGCGGGGGCGCCAGATAGGCGGGGTTGGTGAACGCTGCGGGCGGGCCGGCGTTGATGATGATGTCGCGGATGACGCCGCCGCCCAGGCTCACCACCGAGGCCAGCAGGAGGGAGCCGATGATGTCGAACTGCTTCCGGGCCGCGAGCAGTGACCCGGAGACCGCGAAGAAGAAGACGCCGGCCAGGTCCAGCCAGACCAGGACAAGGCTGAAGTAAGAAGTCATGGAGTGTCCCGGTCGAATCTCAAAGGGGGCGGATGGGGCGGCTCCAAGGTTACGCTAACGGCTATGAATAGCCCCATCCTGATTGCCTGCGCCCACGGCACCTCCAGCACCGAGGGTGCCGCCGAAGTCAACGCCCTCCGGGCCGGGATCGCCGCGCTGCGGCCGGGGCTCGACGTCCGCGAAGCCTACGTCGACGTCCAGGACCCCGAGCTGCCGGCTGTTGTCGCGGGCCTGCCGGTGGGGGAGGCCGCCGTCGTTGTCCCCCTGTTGCTCAGCGTCGGCTACCACGTCAAGGTGGACATCGCCCGCGCCGTCAAGAGCCGGCCCGGCACCCGCGCTGCCGCCCCGCTGGGCCCCGATCCGCGGCTCGCGGCGCTGCTGGACGTCCGGCTCCGGGAAGCCGGCGTGACCGACAACGACGCCGTGATCCTCGCCGCTGCCGGGTCCTCCGACCCCACCGCGGCGCAGAACGTCGAGGAACTCGCGGACCAGCTCCGTGCCCTGCGTTCCAACCGGATCGTGGCCGCGTACGGCGCGTCCGCGAAGCCGTCAGTGCCCGACGCCGTCGCCATGCTGCGCGAGGAGGCCGCCGGCGGTGCCGGCGCAGGGGAATCCGCCGGGGCCGTGGACCTGGGCGGCCGGGTGGTGATCGCTGCCTACCTGCTGGCACCTGGCTTCTTCCACGACCAGCTCGCCAAGGCCGGCGCGGACCTCGTCACCGCGGCACTGCTGCCGTCCCCGGTGCTCGCCGAAATCGCGCTGGAACGCTACGACGCGGCCCTCGCGGCCGGCGCCTGAACCGGCGTCGCCGCACCCGTCTGAGCCGCCGTCAACACACCCGGACGATGCACACGAGCCGCGCCACTTCAAGGCTCGCCGACGTTTCGTGACGATTTGTTGCCCTAGGTGACCCCGCGTTTCTGACCCTTTGTGACGGCACTACGGCCACCCCTACAGTCGATCCATGACTGATACAGCTCTAGCCGGAGCGTCTGCGGACCAGGCTGCCCCAGGCCGTACCAAGCGCCCCACCAACCGCCCCGCCGCGAAGCCGCACGGGCAGTGGAAAGTGGACGGCACCGCGCCGCTGAACGCCAACGAAACCTGGAAGCAGGAAGACAACGGCCTTAACGTCCGCGAGCGTATCGAGTCCGTCTACTCCAAGCACGGCTTCGACTCAATCGACGGCACGGATTTGCACGGCCGCTTCCGCTGGTGGGGCCTCTACACCCAGCGCAAGCCCGGGATCGACGGCGGCAAGACCGCCACGCTCGAGCCGCACGAGCTCGAGGACAAGTACTTCATGCTGCGCGTCAGGATCGACGGCGGCGCCCTCACCACCGAGCAGCTCCGGGTCATCGGCCAGATCTCCGTCGACTTCGCCCGTGACTCCGCCGACCTCACCGACCGCCAGAACATCCAGCTGCACTGGATCCGGGTCGAGGACGTGCCGGAAATCTGGCGCCGCCTCGAGTCGGTGGACCTGTCCACCACGGAGGCCTGCGGCGACGTCCCCCGCGTCATCCTCGGCTCGCCCGTCGCCGGCATCGCCAAGGACGAGATTATCGACCCGACCCCGCTGATCCACGAGCTCGCCGAACGCTTCATCGGTGACCCGGAACTGGCCAACCTGCCGCGAAAATTCAAGACCGCCATCACCGGCCACCCCAGCCAGGACGTGGTGCACGAGATCAACGACGTCGCCCTGGTGGGCCTGGTCCACCCCGAACTCGGCATCGGATACGACCTCTGGGTGGGCGGCGCGCTCTCCACCAACCCCATGCTCGGCAAGCGCCTGGGCGCCTTCGTCCGGCCGGACCAGGCCGCCGACGTCTGGCTCGGCGTCACCAGCATCTTCCGCGACTACGGCTACCGCCGCATGCGCACCAAGGCCCGGCTGAAGTTCCTGCTGGCCGACTGGGGCACCGTGAAGTTCCGCCAGGTCCTCGAGGATGAATACCTCGGCTACAAGCTCGACGACGGCCCGGCCGCGCCCAAGCCCTCCACCCCGGGCGACCATATCGGCGTGCACGAGCAGAAGGACGGCAAGTTCTTCATCGGCGCCACCCCGCTGGCCGGCCGCCTCTCCGGCAGCCAGCTCGTGAAGCTCGCGGACACCCTGGAAGCCCGCGGCTCGCAGCGGCTGCGCACCACCCCGCACCAGAAGCTCGTGGTCCTCGACGTGCCCAAGGACCAGGTGGAACCGCTGGTCGCCGAACTCGACGCCCTGGGCCTCTCCGCCCGGCCGTCCGTGTTCCGCCGCGGCACCATCGCCTGCACCGGCATCGAATACTGCAAGCTCGCCATCGTCGAAACCAAGCTCACGGCCGCCACCGCCGTCGCCGAGCTGGAACGCCGCCTCGCCGACCTCGTCGAAACCGAGCAGCTCCCGCAGGCCCTGTCGCTGCACATCAACGGCTGCCCCAACTCCTGCGCCCGGATCCAGACCGCGGACATCGGCCTCAAGGGCATGATGCTTCCCACGCCCGACGGCGACCCCACCCCGGGTTTCCAGGTCCACCTCGGCGGCGGGCTGGCTTCCGACAGCCGCGAGGAAGCAGGCCTGGGACGCACCGTCCGCGGCCTCAAGGTCACGGCCGACGACCTGCCCGACTACGTCGAACGCGTGGTCCGGAAGTTCGTGGCCGACCACACCGAGGGCCAGACCTTCGCCGAATGGGCCTTCGCCGCCGACGAAGGTGATCTGCAGTGAGCACCGTCCGCCGCACCCACGACGAGCTCAAGGTGATCGCCGAGTCCGGCGCCGCCGAGCTCGGCTGGGACGCCCCGGCCCGCGACGTCATCGCCTGGGTGGCCCGGAACTTCGAGCTGCCCGCCGTGGCCGTCGCCTGCTCCATGGCCGACGCCGTCCTCCCCGCTCTCGTCGCGGACCAGCTTCCCGGCGTCGACGTCCTCTTCCTGGAGACCGGATACCACTTCCCGGAAACCTACGCGACGCGCGACGAGGTGGCAGCCAGCCTGCACGTGAACGTCGTGGACGTGCTCCCGGAGAACACCGTGGAGCTGCAGGACCGGCTCCTCGGCAAGGACCTCTTCGCCCGCGACCCCGCCCAGTGTTGCGCGCTGCGCAAGGTGGCCCCGCTGCGCCGCACCCTCGCCGGCTACGAACTCTGGTTCACCGGCGTCCGGCGCGACGAGGCCCCCACCCGCACCAACACCCCGCTGGTCACCTGGGACGAAACCAACGGCCTGGTCAAGGTCAACCCGGTCGCGGCCTGGAGCTTCGACCAGCTGGTCCAGTACTCCGACGACAACCTCCTCCCCGTCAACCCGCTGCTTTCACAGGGCTACCCGTCCATTGGCTGCCAGCCCTGCACCCGCAAGGTAGCGCCCGGCGATGACCCCCGCGCCGGCCGCTGGGCAGGAACCGACAAGACAGAATGCGGACTACACGTATGAGTACCCAAATCACCAACGAGGACCTGGAGCTGTCTGTGCTGGACAACGACGCTGCTGAGACGCCGATTGCCGCCCAGGGAGTGGCATCGGGCCTGTCGGAGCCGCACGCTGGGCTGATCGAAGATCAGCCGCGCGGCGCAGGGGCGGGGGCGGCAATCGGCGTCGCAGCCCCGGCCCGCCTCTCCAGCCTGGACACCCTCGAGTCCGAGGCGATTCACATCATCCGCGAGGTGGTTGCCGAGTTTGAGAAGCCGGCGCTGCTGTTTTCCGGCGGCAAGGACTCCGTGGTCATGCTGCACCTGGCGACCAAGGCGTTCTGGCCCGGCAAGGTGCCCTTCCCGGTCCTGCATGTGGACACCGGGCACAACTTTCCCGAGGTCATCGAGTTCCGCGACCGGACCGTGGAGCGGCTGGGACTCAAGCTCGTCGTCGGCTCCGTGCAGGAGTTTATCGATTCCGGCGAGCTGGCCGAGCGTGCCGACGGCACGCGCAATCCGTTGCAGACCGTCCCGCTGCTGGACGCGATCCAGCGCAACAAGTTCGACGCCGTCTTCGGCGGCGGCCGCCGGGACGAGGACAAGGCCCGGGCGAAGGAGCGCATCCTGAGCCTGCGCGACGAGTTCGGCCAGTGGGATCCGCGCAACCAGCGGCCCGAGCTGTGGAACCTGTACAACGGCCGCCACACGGTGGGCCAGCACGTCCGCGCGTTCCCGATCAGCAACTGGACCGAGCTGGACGTCTGGCGCTACATCGAGCGCGAAAACATCGACCTCCCGGGCCTTTACTACGCCCACGACCGCGAGGTCTTCGCCCGCGAAGGCATGTGGCGCGCGGTCGGCGAGGTCTCCCGGCCCCGCGACAACGAAGAGGTCATCACCAAGACTGTCCGCTACCGGACCGTCGGCGACATGTCCTGCACCGGTGCCGTCGAATCGGCTGCCGCCACCGTGCGCGACGTCGTCATCGAAGTTGCCGCCTCCACCATCACCGAACGTGGCGCCACCCGGGCGGATGACCGCATCTCCGAGGCCGCCATGGAAGACCGCAAGAAGGATGGCTATTTCTAATGAGCACCGACATCGACACCGCCCGCGAGGCCGCCCTGCTTGACGAGGCCCCGCTCGCGCACCGGGCTCTGTCTTCGACCCTCTTCCGCTTCGCGACTGCCGGATCGGTCGACGACGGCAAGTCCACGCTGGTGGGCAGGCTCCTGCACGACTCCAAGGCGATCCTCGCCGACCAGCTCGACTCCGTCGCCCGCACCTCGGCGGACCGCGGGTTCGGCGGTTCGGCTGGCGGGATTGACTTGGCCCTGCTGACCGACGGCCTGCGCGCCGAGCGGGAACAGGGCATCACCATCGACGTCGCCTACCGCTACTTCGCCACGGACCGCCGCAGCTTCATCCTCGCGGACTGCCCCGGCCACGTGCAGTACACCAAGAACACGGTGACCGGCGCGTCCACTGCGGATGCCGTCGTCGTGCTCATTGACGCCCGCAAGGGTGTCCTCGAACAGACCCGCCGGCATCTCTCTGTGCTGCAGCTGCTGCGGGTGGCGCACGTGATTGTCGCCGTGAACAAGATCGACCTGGTGGACTTCAGCGAGGCCGTGTTCCGCGGGATCGAGGCCGACGTGCAGAAGGTCGGCCGGGAGCTCGGGCTAGGCCGTGACGATTCAAATACAGGCGGCATCGCTGATCTTTTCGTCATCCCCGTGTCCGCGCTCGACGGCGACAACGTGGTGGACCGCTCGGAGCGCACGCCCTGGTATGACGGGCCGGCCCTGCTCGAGGTCCTCGAGACACTGCCGGCCGCGGACGAACTCGAAAGCCACCTGGAAAGCTTCCGGTTCCCCGTGCAGCTGGTCATCCGGCCGCAGGGCGCGCTGGCTCCCGACGCCGTCGCCAGCGGACTCGACGTCGAAGGTTACCGCGACTACCGGGCCTACGCCGGGCAGATCACCGAGGGCTCGGTTAAAGTGGGGGACAAGGTCAGCGTCCTCACCCCGGGCCAGGCCCCGCGCACCACCACAGTGAGCGGCATCGACTTCGCCGGACTGGAACTGACCGAGGCCGGGGCCCCGCAATCCGTGGCGCTGCGCCTCGCGGATGAGTTCGACGTCGCCCGCGGGGATACGATCGCGGCGGCGGGCACTATCAGGGAGGCCTCGGCGGACCTGTACGCCGCACTATGCTGGCTCTCGCCCAAGCCGCTCCGCGAGGGCGCCAAGGTGCTGGTCAAGCACGGCACCCGCACGGTCCAGGCCCTGGTCCGGAACGTGACGGGCAAGCTGGACCTGGCCAACTTCCAGCTGGAGCCCACCTCCACCCTGGAGCTCAACGACATTGGACATGCCCAGCTGCGGCTCGCCGCGCCGCTGCCGCTCGAGAACTACCTGCACCACCGCCGCACCGGGGCGTTCCTCGTGATCGACCCGCTGGACGGAAACACCCTCGCCGCGGGCCTCGTCAACGACCACCCGGGAGACCACGAGGACGAGCGCTACTCGATCTGAGCCGCTCCTGAGCCGGGGCGGCCCCAGCTAGAACAGCCCTACCCCGCGTCCCCAGCTATTCCAGCCTGGTGATGCGGGGTGGAGCCGTTTCTGGGCCCATCTCGGGAGCGGGACCTCTACCCGGGGCACTTACGTCGGCCGCCGGTCGCCGCAGACGGGTCCTGCTCCACGCTGCGCAAATGATCCCGCGCTGCGCCAACTATCCTGCGCTGCGCCATGGGTTCCGCGCCCCGCAAAAACGCTGTCGACGCCGGAATACGGGCGCGCCCGCGTCATTGCGCGTCGCGAGGAAATCTGCGCCGCGAAGTCGGCGTTCCGGGCCCTTGCCACCCGGGCACAGGACGTCGATCATCGTCTTGGGAGGCGCCGTGGAAGTCATCAACAGCCGGCTCATCAGCTGGGCTTCGATCCTGGATGACGCGACCCGCGCGCAGGCCCTGGCCACGGCACAGCTGCCCATCATCTATCCGCATCTGGCGCTGATGCCGGACGCCCACCTGGGCCTGGGCGCCACCGTGGGCTCCGTCATCCCCACCCTTGGCGCGGTCATCCCTGCGGCCGTGGGCGTTGACATCGGCTGCGGCATGATCGCCGTCCGCACGCAGTATGCCCTCAAGGACCTGCCCGCGGACCGGAAACGGCTACGCGAGGGCATTGAGCACGCCATTCCGCTGTCCGCCGGCCACTTCAACCACGGGATCAGCGCCACCGCCGCACCCCGCATTGCCCAACTGCGGCGAATGGCAGCCCACGCGCGCTTCGACCCTGCCCAGTACGCCGCGAACTGGACACTCCAGCTGGGATCGCTGGGCTCGGGCAACCACTTCATCGAGGTGTGCGTGGATGAGGGGGACGCCGTCTGGCTTTTCCTGCATTCCGGCTCCCGCGGCGTCGGCAATAAACTCGCGCAGCGGCACATCGGCGAGGCCCGGAGCATGGTCGCACGCCGGAACATCGCCCTGCCTCACCCGGACCTCGCCTACCTCGAGGAAGGCACCGCCGAATTCGACCGTTACATCAGGGAGCTCCGCTGGGCCCAGCACTTCGCCCTGCTGAACCGCGAGGAGATGATGGACCGGGTGGTCCGGCAGTTCGAATTTTGGATCGGCGGCTCCGTCCGCGAGGCCGAACGGATCAACTGCCACCACAACTTCACCGCGAAGGAATGGCACTACGGCAAGTCCGTCTGGGTCTCGCGCAAAGGAGCCATCAGGGCCGAAGCGGGCGACCCCGGGCTGATTCCCGGCTCCATGGGCACCGCGTCCTACGTCGTCGTCGGGCTGGGAAACCGCGCGTCGCTGAACTCATCGCCGCACGGCGCCGGCAGGGAGTACTCGCGGAACGCCGCGAAGAAGACCTTTACCCTGGCCGAGCTGAAGGCCGCCATGCGGGGCATCGAATTCCGTCCCAGCGAGGCCTTCATTGACGAGATCCCGGCGGCCTACAAGCCCATTGACCAGGTAATGCGCGACTCCGCGGACCTCGTCAAGATACGGCACAAGCTCCGGCAGCTCGTCAACGTTAAAGGCGACTAGTCCGCTGAAGAGCCGGATGGCGGCTCCGCATGTGACGCTGCATGAACTCACGTGACCCCGGGTTTCCGGGCCGTTGAACAGGGTTCCTGCCAGTCCCTATGGTGAACCAATGACAACCATGGATCGGCTCTCCCACGGCCCCCGCGGCGAGTTCCGGGGGCGATGTCGCCGGCGCTGACCACCCGCCCGGCCCCGCACCCCCCCACGAACAGGACCTCCCGCATGTCATCCCCGTCGAACAACACCACCCCCGGCCAGACCCCCGGAACCACCCGGATCGTCGCCGGCGAAACCACCAAACCCAGGCGCAAGCGCACCCTGGAGATCAGCCTGGCTGTCGGCCTCGTGCTGCTGATCGGTGCCGGTGCCGCCGTCGCGTCCACGGTGTCCCGCAACACGGAAGCCGCGCCCGCAGCGGCGGCTTCCGACACCCCCGCCGCCGAACTCAAGCTCGGCTACTTCGGCAACATCACGCATGCCCCGGCCCTCGTCGGGGTCAGCCAGGGCCTGATCGCCAAGAGCCTCGGCGAGACCAAGCTCAGCACCCAGGTCTTCAACGCCGGGCCTGCCGCGATCGAGGCCCTCAACGCCGGCGCCATCGATGCCACCTACATCGGTCCCAACCCCGCCATCAACTCCTACGTCAAGAGCAAGGGCGAATCGATCAGCATCCTCGCCGGTGCAGCGTCCGGCGGGGCGCAGCTGGTGGTCAAACCCGAGATCGCCTCGGCCGCGGACCTCAAAGGCAAGAAGCTCGCGACGCCGCAGCTCGGCGGCACGCAGGACGTGGCACTGCGCGCCTGGCTGGGCAAGCAGGGCTACAAGACCAACACAGACGGCAGCGGCGACGTCGCCATCAACCCCACCGAGAACGCCCAGACCCTGAAGCTGTTCCAGGACGGCAAGCTCGACGGCGCGTGGCTGCCGGAGCCCTGGGCCTCCCGCCTGGTCCTCCAGGCCGGCGCGAAAGTCCTCGTCGATGAAAAGGACCTTTGGGACAAAGGCGAATTCATCACCACCGTCCTGATCGTCAACAAGAAATTCGCCGCCGAGCACCCCGCCACGGTCAAGGCGCTGCTGAAGGGCCACGTCGAATCCGTGGACTGGCTCAACGCCGCGCCCGCCGCGGACAGGTCCACGGTCCTCAACGCCGCCCTCAAGGAATCCGCCGGCGCCGCCCTGCCGGCCGACGTGATCGACCGTTCGCTCAAGAACATCGTCTTCACCGTCGACCCGCTCGCCGGAACGTACAAGAAGCTGCTCCAGGACGGGGTCGACGCCGGCACCACCACCCAGGCCGACATCAACGGCATCTTCGACCTCACTGCCCTGAACAGCGTCCTGAGCGGCAGCCCCGCCGGGAAGAAGATCTCCGCGCAGGGACTGGGCAAGGACTAGCCAGTTCCCGCCGCCAGCGCCGCCACCATTAGTTAGGACGTGACCATGCCAGTCGTACTGGAAAACCTGGGCAAGCGCTTCGGCGACGGCGCCCCGGTGCTGGACGACGTCAACGCCAGCATCGGGCAGGGCGAGTTCGTCGCCCTGCTCGGTGCGTCCGGCTGCGGCAAGTCCACCCTGCTGAACATTATGGCGGGACTGGAGGCCCCGACGTCGGGCGCCCTGGAGGTCCCCAGCGACGGCGCCGCGTTTATGTTCCAGGACGCGGCCCTGTTCCCCTGGTTGACTGCGCGGGAAAACATTGAGCTGGCCCTGAAGCTGCGCGGAGTCGGGAAGGCCGAGCGCCGGGTGAAAGCCGACGAGCTCCTGGACCTCGTGCACCTGGGCGGCGCGGGGGACAAGCGCCCGCACGAGCTCTCCGGCGGGATGCGCCAGCGTGTAGCACTGGCCCGGTCGCTCGCTCAGGACCGGCAGCTGCTCCTGATGGACGAGCCGTTCGCCGCCCTCGACGCGATCACCCGCGACCTGCTGCACGATGAGCTGGAGCGGATCTGGAAGGAAACCGGCCGCACCATCGTATTTGTCACGCACAACGTCCGCGAGGCGGTCCGGCTGGGCCAGCGCGTGCTGCTGCTCTCCTCCCGGCCCGGCCGCGTGGTGCGGGAGTGGCACGTCAGCGAAGAACACCGCACCGACGCCGGACTGGCCGGCCAGCTCACCGGCGAAATCACTGCCCGGCTACGCGAGGAGATCCGCCGCCATGCCAAGTAAACAAACGTCGCTGGTAGAGCCCGGCGAGACGCGCCACATCACCGCGGCCCTGACCCGGTCCTCCACGGGCTCGGCCGACCTCCGCGAACTCGAGGCCGGCCTGGACTCGCTCCAGTCCGACGCTGCGCGCAAGGCCCGGATCGACTGGAGCCGGATCCTGCTGCCGGTGGCCGCCATCGCGGTCCTCATCCTTGCCTGGCAGCTTTACGTGTCGATGGGCTTCAAACGGCAGGACCTCGTGCCCGGCCCCCTGGACGTGGTGGCCCAGTTTGGCCACCTCTGGGCAGAGGGGAAACTGCAGGAAGCGGTTTGGACCTCGCTGCAGCGCGGACTCGTGGGATTCCTGATCAGCGTGGCCATCGCCACCCCGATCGGACTCGTGCTGGCCCAGGTGGCCCCGCTCCGCCGCGCCTTCGGCCCGCTGATCTCCGGGCTGCAGGTGCTGCCGTCCGTGGCGTGGGTGCCCGCCGCCATCATCTGGTTCGGCCTCACCGACGCCACCGTGTACTTCGTGGTGTTCATGGGCGCCATCCCCTCGATCATCAACGGCCTGATCTCCGGCGTGGACCAGATCCCGCCGCAGTACCGCAGCGTCGGGAAGGTCCTGGGCGCCTCCCGGGTCCAGCTGGCGCTGCAGATCATCCTCCCGGCGGCGTTGCCCGGCTACCTGGGCGGACTCAAGCAGGGCTGGGCCTTCTCCTGGCGTTCCCTCATGGCCGCGGAAATCATCGCCGTCGGCGGCTCCATCGGCTTTGGCTTGGGATCTATGCTGAACCAGGGCCGCGACCTGTCCGACATGACCATCGTGATGTCCGCGATCCTGTTGATCCTCGCCGTCGGCATCCTGATCGAACTGCTCGTTTTCGCCCCGATCGAAAAGCGGTTGCTCCGCCGTCGTGGCCTCCTCGCCGGCAGCACCCGCTAACCCCCGGCACCCCACCGTCTAACCAGGGCCCGACGGCGACTACCGCCGTCGGGCCCTGCTGTGTCTGCGGTGTCCTCCTCGCGACTCCTTGTCCGGACCCCGGGACAGGCCTAAACTCGCGGCTATAGGCCGGGTTCCGGCCGATCCAGCCCAATTCTGAGGAGACAGCCGTGGCGCCACAATACGGAGTGCTGGCACTGGTCGAAGCCAAGCCGGGGAAGGAACAGGATGTCTGGGACTTCCTCAGCGGGGGCCGCGACATCGTTCTGACGGAGCCCGGCACCCGGACTTGGTATGCCTTCCGGGTCAACGGGAACACCTTCGGCATCTTCGACACGTTCGACACCGAGGAGGACCGGCAAGCCCATCTCAACGGCGCGATCCCCGCGGCCCTCGGCCAGCACGGGCCCGAGCTGCTGGCCAAGGACCCCGACATCAAACTGATCGAGCTCATCGCGGTGAAATAGGTCCATGGCTGCCCGCCCGCCTGCCGAACGGGGGCACATTGACACGGACACGCCGTGATGTGAGCCCGAAGTGGCTGTTCCGGCCGTCAAAGTGCCCCCGGACGGCGACAGGGTGACCCGGACCGCGACCCGGACCGCAGCCTGACCGCGCCAACTGTGTGACGTGGCGTTACCCCGCGTGAACTGGTGTTTCCCTACCGTTGTTCCGCCATATGACGCCGCCCTATCGTCGATGCATGGCAATTCAGGACATTTACCCCACGGCGCTGCGCCTCCTCGGCCGCCCCGTGCTGGTCGTCGGCGGCGGTCCGGTCGCCGCGCGCCGCGCCAAGGGACTGCTCGACGCCGGTGCCCGCGTCACCGTCGTCGCGACCCTTGCCTGCCCCGCCCTGCATGACCTGGCCGACGCCGGCCTCCTCACTTGGGAACCACGCGAGTACCGCAGCCCCGACGTCGACGGCGCCTGGTTCGTCCAGACCGCGACCGGCGACGCCGCCGTGGACGCCCGGGTATCGGCCGACGCCGAGGCGCAGCGCATCTGGTGCGTGAACGCCTCCGACCACGAAGCCTCCGCCGCCTGGACGCCCGCCGTCGCCGTCGTGGATGACGTCAAGATCGCCGTCAACGCCGGGGGAGACCCACGCCGTGCCATGGCCCTGCGCGACGCCGTTGCCACCGCCCTGGAAACCGGGGACCTGCCGCTGCGCCGGCGCCGTGCCGCCACGGGTGCCGGCGCCGTTGCCCTCGTGGGCGGCGGACCCGGCGACTCCGGACTCATCACCGTCCGCGGCAGGCGGCTCCTGGGACAGGCCGACGTCGTCGTCGCGGACCGGCTAGGCCCCCGCGAACTCCTGGCCGAACTGGCCCCCGACGTCCGTGTCATCGAGGTCGGCAAAACCCCCGGCCACCACCCGGTCCCGCAGGCCAAGATCAACCGCATCCTCGTCGACGAAGCCCTGCAGGGCCACCGCGTGGTCCGGCTCAAGGGCGGTGACCCCTACGTCCTGGGCCGCGGCGGCGAGGAAGCCGAGTTCTGCCGGCAGCACGGCGTCGAGGTCGAGGTGGTCTCCGGCGTCACATCCGCCATCTCGGTCCCGGCCGCCGCCGGCATCCCGGTCACGCACCGCGGGCTGGCCAAGGGCTTCAGTGTGGTGACCGGCCACGAGGAGCTGTCCGAAGTCCCGGCGCGCGCGGACCACACCGTGATCCTGCTCATGGGCGTGGGCCAGCTGCGCGATTCCGCGGCCTCACTGGCCCGCGCCGGTTTGCCTCCGGAGACACCTGTTGGCATCGTAGAGAATGGTTACTTGCCGAACCAGCGGGTGACCATCGGAACGCTCGGGACTATCGCGGACCAGGCGGAGGCCGCAGGCGTCGCGAACCCAGCCGTGATCGTGATCGGTGACGTGGTCCGCGTCAGCCCGTTCGCGCCGTCGCACTTCAAGACCGCGGACTTCAGCACCACCACCCCGAACGCACCCCGCACACCCCGCACACCCCGCCCCACCAAGACCCGCGTACTGACCCCCTAAAACCCGTCGATTGCTCCATAAGTGCCGTTATCAAGCCTCAAAAGGGCCGTTATGGAGCAACGGATGCAGAAGAACAAAGGAACCACAGCCGTGTCAACGAACACCCCTGCAGGAACTGCTGCCCGCCCGCTGCGCATCGCCGTCGTCGGCTCCGGACCCGCCGGTGTGTACGCCGCGGACATCCTGACCAAGAGCGAAGCCGTGAAAAGCGGCGAACTCACGGTCAGCATCGACCTCTTCGACCGCTACCCGGCGCCCTACGGACTGATCCGCTACGGTGTCGCTCCGGACCACCCGCGCATCAAGGGCATCGTCAACGCCCTGCACAAGGTCCTGGACCGCGGCGACATCCGCTTCTTCGGCAACGTCGACTACGGCACGGACCTCACCCTCGAGGACCTCCGCACCCACTACGACGCCGTCATCTTCGCCACCGGGGCCATCAAGGACGCGGACCTGAACATCCCCGGCATCGAGCTCGAGGGCTCCTACGGCGGCGCCGACTTCGTTTCCTGGTACGACGGCCACCCGGACGTGTCCCGCGAGTGGCCCCTGGAGGCCAAGGAAGTCGCCGTGATCGGCAACGGCAACGTGGCCCTGGACGTGGCCCGGATGCTCTCCAAGCACGCCGATGACCTGCTGGTCTCCGAAATCCCGGATAACGTGTACCGCGGCCTGAAGGATTCCCCGGTCACGGACGTGCACGTCTTCGGCCGCCGCGGCCCGGCGCAGGTCAAGTTCACCCCGCTGGAGCTGCGCGAGCTCTCCCACTCCAAGGACGTGGACATCATCCTCTACGCCGAGGACTTCGAGTTCGACGACGAATCTGACCGGCAGATCCAGAGCAACAACCAGACCAAGACCATGGTCGGAACGCTCACCAACTGGATCGCGGAGCAGCCCGAGGACCTCTCCGAGCTCACGGCCTCCCGCCGCCTGCACCTGCACTTCCTGCACAGCCCGGTCGAGATCTATGGAACAACAGGCGAAGCCGGTGCGCCCGGCCGCGTCGCCGGCATCAAGTTCGAGCGCACCGAGCTGGACGGCACGGGCAATGCCCGCGGCACCGGCGAGTTCGTCGACTACCCGGTCCAGGCCGTGTACCGCGCCATCGGCTACTTCGGCTCGTCGCTGCCCGAGGTCGAGTTCGACCACAGCAGGGGTGTTGTGCCCAACGACGGCGGCCGCGTCCTGGATGCCTCAGGCACCCACGTGCCGGGCATCTACGCCACGGGCTGGATCAAGCGCGGGCCCGTCGGGCTTATCGGCCACACCAAGGGCGACGCCCTCGAAACCGTCACCTACCTGCTGGAGGATCGCGACAACCTGCCGCTCGCGGCGGCACCGGCTCCGGGCGCGGTCGTCGAACTGCTGGAAAACCGGGGCGTGCAGTACACCAGCTGGGAAGGCTGGCTGGCCCTGGACGCACACGAGCGGTCCCTCGGCGAAAAGGCGAGTGCCGGTGCGGACGGGATCCAGCGCGAGCGCATCAAGGTGGTCCCGCGCGAGGCCATGGTCCAGATCTCCCGCGACGGGGTGGCTGCGGAGGTCTGATCCCCCGAACCAACACACAACGCGGGGTCACTCCGCGCCCGTCCCGGAGGGGATCATGGGCCGGACGTGACCCCGCGTTGTTTGGTGGGTGGGGGAAAATCCAGGTTGTAGTCAGTAGGCTTACCGTCATGGATGAGCAGTGCAGGCAACAGGCCCCGGCACCGGGAATGCGCCGATGAGGCTCCGTCACAGCAACGCGTCCGGGCGAGGCTACCGGCGCGTCGCGGCCGGGACCGGGTTCAGCTACAAGGACCTGGACGGCTCCACCCTGCCGCCCGGGCCGGTGCGCGAGAGGCTCGAGAGCATCGGCATCCCGCCGGCCTGGACGGACGTGTGGATCGCGCCGTACGACAACGGGCACATCCAGGCCACGGGGCTCGACGCCGTCGGCCGGCGCCAGTACATCTACCACCCGGGCTGGCGCGAAAAAAAGGACCGGCTGAAGTTTGACCGTTCGCTCCAGCTCGCGGAAACCCTGCCGGCCGCGCGCCGGCTCGTCACGATGGACCTGCGCTCCGAGGGCCTCACCCGGGAGCGGGTGCTGGCCGCCGCCTTCAGGATGCTGGACAGCGGCTCGCTGCGGGTCGGCTCGGAGCGCTACACGAACGAAAACGGCAGCCACGGCCTCGCCACCCTGCTCTGCGCCCACGTGAAGCTGCGCAAGGACGAACTCCGGCTCAGTTTCCCCGCCAAAAGCGGCAAGAACTGGGAATCGCGGATTCACGACGCCGACCTCGCGGCCGTCGTCCGCCAGCTCAAGCGCCGCGGCGGCAACGCCCGACTGCTCGCGTACAAGGACGGCCGGAGCTGGCACGCGGTGTCCAGCCAGGACATCAACCAGTACGTCAAGGAGCGCACCGGGCAGGACTTCACCGCCAAGGACTTCCGCACCCTGCGCGGGACGGTTGCCGCAGCCGCGAGCCTGGCGCAGAGCGGTCCGCAGCCCAAGGTGTCGGCCCGGAAGCGCGCGGTGAGCCGCGCCATGGTGGACGCGTCCGCCGTTCTGGGGAACACGCCGTCGATCGCCCGGAAGAGCTATGTGGATCCGCGGATCCTGGACCACTTCGCCGCGGGGGAGACCATCGACCCGAAGCGGCCGGACTCCGCCGAATCCGAGGTCCGTGCCCTGCTGTACCGCGAGGGCTGCGTGGTCGAACTGAGTTAGGGGGACCGGCCGTCCGGAACAGCGTTCAGAACACGGCGTTGATGAACCCGATGACGATCGCCGTCCACCAGCAGGCCTGCGAGATGACCAGGCACACGAGCAGATGCGTCCGCTGCCCGATGGTCAGGTCCTTGAACACGGCGTCGTCGGGCAGCCGGGCCAGCCGCCGCATGAGCGGGATGAGCATGATGCCGTTCAGGCTGAGCATCAGGACGGCGGCGAGCTTGACGTCCGTCATCGGGTTATTCAGGTGCGGGTTCAGGAACACCCCGGTGGCCAGCCTGCCGGCGAGGCCGCCCCAGATCAGCGGTGTGGCCGCCCCGTCGAGCCGGATGGTCTCGGCCAGCTTGCGGCGGCCAATGAGCCACAGGAAACCGTGCCAGTCCAACAGGATGATGGCGCCGAAGGCCACCACCATGGACAGGACGTGCAGCACGACGGCGATGTTGTGGACGAAGCTGTCGGGGTGGACGGCGGTGGACAGCGTGACGGACAGCAGCCAGGCCGCGGCGGCCGCAGCGGACAGGACGAAGACGAGGCGCCGGGTGGATCGCTCGGATTCACGGTGCCGCCGGATGGTGCGTCTGCTGACTGGAACGTAACTCATGGTTTGCTAGAGGGCCCGGCCGGGTACGGAGAACGGTCCTGGGGCTAGCTCAAACGATATCCCCAAAGCCCAACTGGCAACAGGGACGTTTTCGGCGGGCGCTACATCCGGCCGAAGCGTGCCCGGAGCAGCGCGAACACCCCGTAGGCGATGAAGCCGGCGCCGATCGCCAGGAGCAGGGCGGGGCCAAATGGACGGTCCTGCAGGGCCTTGAGGCTGCCGTCCAGTCCCGTGGATGAGGCGGGGTCGTTGGTGGCCGCGGCGATGACAAACAGCAGGCCCGTCAGGATCAGCGCCACTCCCTTGGCGATGTGGCCGGCCACGCCCAGGCCGCTGACCAGGCGGCCGCGGTGTGTCCCGTCGAAGTGCCGCAACTCCTCCTTGAACTTCTTCCCCGCGCCCTTGACGATGAAGTACACGCCGATCCCGATGATGGTCAGGCCCAGTCCGATGAGCGCCGGCACCCCGAAGGGGCTGCGCACGAGGGCCGTGCTGAAGTCCCGGGTCGAGTCGCCGGAATCGCCCCGGTTGCCCAGCGCGAAGCCGGCGAAGCTGAGCCCCACACTGCCGTAGGCAATGCTGAGGAAGCCGGAGGAGACGAGCTTGCCGAGCCGTTGCCGCCGCGGGAGGTGCCGGGCCCGCAGGGTGGCCTCGCTCAGCTGCCACACGGCCAGCCCGGCGCACGCGATGAACCCGGCCCACATGACCGCCGGGCCCCACGGGTTGGCCGCGAGCTGCTCGATCGCTCCCGTGGGCTCGGCCTGGCCCGGGGCCCCAAGGACCATGGCCACGGCAATCGCGCCGATCACGATGTGCAGCAACGCCATCACGGCAAAGCCGGAGCGGGCGACGACGTCGAGCGCGGCGCTGTTGGAGGCGGCCTCCGCGGCATCGGCTGCGTCGCCGGCAGCCGCGCCGAAGGCCTCGCCGGGGCTCTCGCCTGCGGGGAAGGGCTGGTCCTTCGGCCCCGGTGGTTCCATGCTGCCGAGTCTACGCAAGGCGGGCTCCGTCCCCTGAACTTTCAACTTTTTCATAAGTGTGCTTACCATAGCCCGGACGTGGCCTTGTGGGGCCACGGCAGTTCCGGATTCGACCTCAGACGATAGGAAGCTCACCATGGCAGGTAATCTTGTTGCCCGATCCATCCACGACTTGACGGCGGGCGCCTGGTTCGGCGGCTCGCTGATGGGTGCCATCGGGCTGAACGGGGCGACGGCGGAAGCCAAGGATCCGGCCGAACGCACCCGGCTGTCGAGCCTGGGCTGGAAGAAGTGGGCCCCGTTCCAGACGGCGGCCTTCGGTGCGCACTTCCTCTCCGGCCTCGCGATCATGTGGGAGAACAAGGGCCGGATGGCCAAGCAGGACGGCGTTGCCCGTCTCACCGTCTACAAGTCGATCGTCACCCTCGCCGGTGCCGCCGTGAGCCTGTACGCCGGGCTCCAGGGCGCCAAGGTGGACAAGCTGGCCAGCGAAGGTGCCGAGGGTGCCACCGAGCCCAAGCCCGGCGCCTCCGAGGAACTCCGCTCCGCGCAGCAGCAGCTGAAGATCCTGCAGTGGGCCATCCCCGTCTTCGCCGGCTGGGTGATCGTCCTGGGCGCCAAGCACGGTGAAATGCAGCGGCCGAAGAACGTGTTCAAGGGCCTCGCGCGCTAAGCGCATCTAAAAGCATGGGCCGTCGCCCGCACAAGAAGAGAGGCCTCCGCGCCGGAACGGGATTCCGGCGCGGAGGCCTTTTGTGTGGGGCGGGGCGGCTACTGCTGGATCCACTCCGCGCAGGAGTTCAGGTTCCGGTGCACGCTGTCGACGGCGGCCGCTTCGTCGTGTGCGGCGATGGCGTCCACGAGCTCGTCGTGACCTTCGTGCGGGAGGCCGTTGAAGCCGCCGCGGCGCTGCTGGCGGAGAAGATCGGCGTGGAAGACTGCGCCGAAGCTGGCGTACAGCTCGTGCAGCAGCGGATTGCCCGACGCCTGGGCCACCAGCACATGGAAGTCCCAGTCCGCCTGGGCCCAGCCGGCGTAGTCCTCGGCAAGCCAGGTGTCACGGCGCGCCTCCAGCAGGCCGCGCATCGCGTCGACGTCGCCGGGAGTGGCGTGGCGGGCGGCGAGCCGGGCCGCCTGCGTATCCAGGCCCACCCGGACCTCCAGGATGTGAACCTGCGAGTGGTCCCGGTACATGCGCTGGGCGGCGCCGGAGATCTCGCTGGTGGCGCGGACGTAGGTGCCGTCCCCGCGCCGGACGTCCAGCATGCCGCTGTGAGCCAGGGCCTTGACCGCCTCGCGCAGGGTGCCTCGGGAGACTCCGAGCATGGCCATGAGCTCGGGTTCGGCCGGGATCCGCTGCTGCAGCGGCCATTCGCCGGAATGGATCAGCTCACGCAGCTTGGCAGTGATCTCCTCCACCAGCGGCGGCCGGTGGGACGTGGTGAGTGTCATGACCGGTCCAGTTCCGTGCGCTGGGAAACCTTGGGCAGGGCGGTCAGCAGATGCCCGACGGCGATCTGGCCCAGGGCCACGGCCAGCAGCAGGATCAATGGCAGCGTCCAGGCCCCGGTGGCGCTGTGCAGCAGCCCCATCCCGAACGGGCCCAGCGTTGCGAGCAGGTAGCCCGCGGACTGCGCGACCGTGGACAGGGCGGTGGTTTCGGCGGTGCTGCGGCCGCTGCGGCTGATCATCACCATCACGAGCGGGAAGATGCCGAGCCCGAAACCGAGCAGCACCGCCGTCAGCGGCGCCCAGGAGACCGGCAGGACCAGCATGGACAGGACGCCCGCAGCCATCGTGACCGTGGCCAGGTAGAAGGCGGTGCGCTGCATCCGCGGGCGTGAGCCGATCGCGACCAGCACCATGCCGGCCGGGACGGAGACGAGCTGCATCAGGCCGAACATCAGCCCGCCCTCGGAAGCCGAGAGGCCCAGCGTGACCAGCATGTAGGGGAACCAGCTGAGCACCGCGTAGGCCAGCAGGGCCTGGACGGTGAAGCCGAGAGTAATCAGCGCGCCGGTGCGGGTCCGCAGCAGCGGCCAGGGGGACACTCGGCCGGCTTTGACGGCGGGCGCGTTGCGGTGGGCGTGCAGGGCGATCGGCAGGAAGCCGAGGCAGGCGCCCAGCGCGAGGAAGCCGATCGCTCCGACCCCGGCGGAGGGCGAGCCGAGCTGCTGCGCCACGGGGACTATCAGCACGGCAACCACGGTGGCGCCGGTCGTCATGGTGACGGTGTAGAGCGCCGTCATCAGCGACGTGCGGTGCGCGAAGTGGACCCGGATGAAGGACGGCATGGCCACGTTGCAGATCGCCAGGCCGGACATCCCGACGACGGTGCCCGCCAGCAGCATGCCGGTGGACGGAATGCCGCGGACCAGTAGCCCGGCGGCGAGCAGCACAAGGGAGAGCAGGATGGCCTTCTCGAGCCCAAGGATCCGGGTCAGCCACGACGTCGCGGCGCCGGCGACGGCGAAGCACAGCGTGGGGATCGAGGGGATGATGGCGGCGATCAGCGGCCCGTAGCCCAGCACTGCCTGAAGGTCATGCAGGAGCGCGGCGGCTCCGGTGATGCCGGCGCGCAGGTTCAGGCCGATCAGCACGATCGCCACGACGCCGGCGATGATCACGCCGCGGGGTGTTCGCACGACGGCGGACGGTGCTGTCTCGGGGAGGGCGGACGTCGCCGTGCTGCTAACCATTCCTAAAGGTTAGACGTTTGACGTTTGGGGATTAACCTTTAGTGGCGAATATCTCGGCAAGTGACACGGACTGCCGTCGCCTTCCATCAGCAACGCGGGATTAGTGGGCGTGCCGGGCCCGCAGGACCACTTTGAAGAGTTCGCCGAGGACCAGCAGCAACACGGCCGGAACCAGGCAGGCCAGCCACTGTTGACCGGTGAGCGGGACAGTGCCGAACAGGTCCTGCAGCACCCGCATCTGGGTGATCAGCATCGATCCTACGAAGGCCCACGCGAAGGCCCAGAGCAGTTTCGGGTTGGACATGGTGGAGGGCCCGAAGGCGCTCTCCGTGGGGTAGCGCAGGTTGAGGGCGACGGCGATGTTCATCAACCCCAAACCCACAATGGCCATGCTCTGGCCGACCTCGAGCGAGTCGTAGGAGGTCTTGCCGAGCTGCACGAGGACCAGCGTCGCGGCCGCCATGAACAGCCCGACGACGAGCAGGCGCACCATCATCGACCGGACGATGATGGGCTGGTTGAAGGGCCGGGGCTTGCGGTCCATGATGCCCGGCGTCGCGAGGTCCAGGCCCATCACCGCGCCAATGGGCGCGACGATCGCCATATGGATCCACAGGACCTGGGCCGGGCCGAGCAGCGCCGTGCCGGCGATCGCGAACGCGGACGATCCGATGAACGCCAGAATGAACATAAACAGGTTGGCGACCTGGATGCGGATGAACTTCTGCAGGTTGTCGTACACCAGCCGGCCCTCTTCAACGGCCGCCACGATCGTGGCGAAGTTGTCGTCGGCCAGGATCATCTTGGCCGCGCCCTTGGCGACGTCAGTACCCGTGATGCCCATGGCGATCCCGATGTCGGCCGCGGCGATCGCCGGCGCATCGTTCACGCCGTCGCCGGTCATGGCCACGACGTGGCCCTTGCGCTTGAGCACCTCGACCAGCCGTACCTTGTGTTCCGGCGCCACGCGGGCGATCACGCCGATCCCGTCCACCTGGCTGTCGGCCTCGGCGTCGGTCATCGCCGCGAACTCGGCGCCGGTGACTGCACGGCCCCTGATGCCCAGTTCCTCGGCGATCGCCGCCGCGGTGACAGCATGGTCCCCGGTGATCATCCGGACCCGGATGCCGGCGTGCTTCGCCGTGGCGATGGCGGCCACCGCCTCCGCGCGCGGCGGGTCGACTTCACCGATCAGCGCCGAAATCTCCAGATCCTGCATGAGCGCCATGAGGTCACCGGCCGGATCGAACGACGCCGGCTCGAACTCGCGCTGTGCCAATGCGAGCACGCGCCGGCCCTGGCTGGCGATGCGATCGTTCGCGGCGAGGACTTTGGCACGCGATTCCTCGGTGAGGGCCTCGGAGCGGCCGCCCGTCATCCGCCCGGACGAGGACCTGCCGAGGACGACGTCGGGCGCGCCCTTCACGTACGCCCGGATCACGGGCCTGCCGTCGGCGCCGGGCATCCGGTGGAAGGTGGCCATGAATTTGTAGTCGGAGTCAAAAGGTACCGATGCCACCCGCGGGTTGTTCCTGCGGAACTCCGTGACGTCCACGCCGCCCTTCTGCGCGAGGACGTACAGCGCCGCCTCGGTGGGGTCTCCGATGACCTCGCCGTCCTGGATGTCGGAGTCGTTGCACAGTGCGCACGGGAACATCACGTAGTCCAGGTCCCGTTCGGCGTCGCCGGTGGTCCGTTTGACCTGCCCCTCGAAGCTGTAGCCCTCACCGCTGACGGTGTAATGGTGCTGCACGGTCACGATCTCCCGCACCGTCATCTGGTTCAAGGTCAGGGTGCCGGTCTTGTCGGAGTTGATGGCCGACGTGGAGCCCAGTGTCTCGACGGCGGGCAGGACCTTCATGATGGCGTTCTTCTTGGCCATGTTGACCGATCCGACGGACAGGATCGTGGTGACGACGGCGGGCAGCGCGTCCGGGATCGAGCCGACCGCCAGCGCCACGCCGATCCCGAAGAGCACCGCGAAGGATTCGCCCTGGGCCAGGCCCATCACCACGATGGCGATGAAAGCGAAGAGGGCCGCGACGATGATGAAGATGGTGAGCCGGTCCACCTGCTTGGTGAGCGGGGTCTTCTCCGCTTTCTGTCCGGACAGCATGTGGGCGATGTGGCCGACCTCCGACCCCATGCCCGTGGTGGTGACGAGGATTTCTCCGTGGCCGCGGGTCACGTTGGTGTTCATGAACGCCATGTTCAAGCGGTCCCCGAGGCCGACGTCGTGCCGGCTGATGGAGGCGGTGTCCTTCTCGACCGCGACGCTCTCGCCGGTCAGGGCGCCCTCCTCGATCTGCAGGGTCGCCGCCAGGATGATCCGGCCGTCGGCGGGGACGCGGTCACCAGCGTCGACCACCACGATATCGCCCGGCACAATTTCCTCTGCGGTGACCTCCGCCATGACACCGTCGCGGCGCACTTTGGCCATCGCCTTCATCATCTTCCCCAGGGAAGCGGCTGCCTCTTCGGCCTTGCCTTCCTGGTGATATCCCAACCACGCGTTGAACAGGGTCAGGACGGCGAGCCCGATGGCGGTCCCGTATTCCGCGATCAACAGGCTGACCAGTGCGGCGACCACGAGCACGATCTGCATGTAGTCGCCGTAGTGCTTGAAGAACCGCTTCCAGACCGGCTCTTGCTTTGCGGCGGCCAGTGCGTTCGGGCCGTACTCCTGCAGCCGTTGCTGCGCCTCGGCCGCGCTCAGGCCGCGGGCCGGGTCCACCCTCAGCTCGGCCGCCACCTCCGCGGGTGCCAGCGCGTACCAGGCGGCGTCCGCCTCGGCCGGGACCACCCCTGCTGCTGCTTCGGACTTGCCGTTCATGACTTACTCCTCATCGCGGCGCTGCTTAGAACGGGGTGGGAATCTGCCGCGGCGTTAGGGTCGGCTCGCTGTAGTCGCCGGCCTTCTGCCGCTTCGGCAATTCGACGTCGAGTCCCGGGAACGGCTCGTAAGGCACCTGGCTCAGCAGGTGGCTGATGATGTTGAGCCGGCCGCGCTTCTTGACGTCGTTGTTCGCGACGAACCAAGGCGCCCATGCTGTGTCGGTGGCCTCGAACATGGCGTCCCTTGCCCGGGAGTAGTCGTACCACCGGCTGTAGGACTTCAAATCCATCGGCGACAACTTCCACGTCTTGCGCGGATCGTCCATGCGGCTCTTGAGCCGCCGGGTCTGCTCGTCCGCGCTGACCTCGAGCCAGAACTTGAGCAGGATGATTCCGGAGTCGACCATCGCCTTCTCCACCTGCGGAGTCATGTTGAGGAACTTCTCGGTCTGCTCCGGGGTGCAGAAGCCCATCACACGCTCCACGCCGGCACGGTTGTACCAGCTGCGGTCGAAGATGACCACCTCGCCGGCCGCCGGAAAATGCGACATGTAGCGCTGGAGGTACATCTGGGATTTTTCCCGGTCCGTCGGTGTGGGGAGTGCCACCACACGGAACACGCGGGGGCTCACCCGCTCGACGATGCGCTTGATCGTGCCGCCCTTGCCGGCCGTGTCACGGCCCTCGAACACGATGCAGATTTTGGCTCCGGTGGACTTCACCCACTCCTGGAGGGCAACCAGCTCGCCCTGCAGGATGGCCATCTCCGCCTCGTACTCCTTGCGGCGCATCTTCGTCCGGGGCTCGCTGTCGGCGCTCTTCTTGTTTTTCTTCTTCTTGCCCATGATCGGCCTCCTAGTCGAGTACTTCCTAGGGCGAATCAGGCAGCCGCGCTGCGGCGTTCAAGGGAACCGGCGCATTCGTCCGTGGAACGGGGGCGAAGAGGGCACAAACCTGCCGTGGGCGCTCTCAAACGGTGTGCTGCCTCTCCCAGTCTTGCCGCGGCTGGAGGCCGCGTCTACGGCACTAAGACCCTATTGAGGCTCGTACCCGCGCGGCGACAGCCGCAGCAGCCAGCGTTGCCAGGGATCGGGTCAGCGCGGGTGCCGGGCGCCGAGCCGCTGCACGGCCAGCGCGAGCCAGAGCTGCACCCGGTCCGAGGTCTGGGCGGGGTCGTAGCCGGTGAGTTCGGTGATCTGCGCGAGCCGGTAGCGGACCGTGTTGCGGTGCAGGGTGAGCTCTTCGGCGACGGCCGCCACGGAGCCGTTGTTGTTCAGGTAGCTCTCCAGGGTGGCCAGCAGCTCGGCGCCGTGGGTGGCATCGAAGGTCCGCAGCGGATTGAGCGACTCGTTCGCCATGTCTGCCAGGGGAACGTCCTCGCTGGCCAGCAGCAGCGAGGTCAGGCTCAGCCGCTCGGGTTCGTTGACGGGCAGGCCGTGGCTTGCCGCGTCCCGGGCCTCGAAATAGCTCCAGCGCAGCCCGTTCGGCTTCGTGTAGGCGCCGCCGATCCCGATCGTGGCGTGGATCCCGGCCTCGGCCAGGTGGTCGCTGAGGCTCCGGGCCAGCGCGCTGGCGCCGCTGCCGTCGTCGGCGATCACGGCCACCAGGTCCTTGCCGACGACGGCGCTCACCGACTTTTCGAGCGGCTGCGGCAAGGAGGAAGTCCCCAGCTGCTTGAAGTGGGCGGCGGACTCGGCCAGCAGGACGACGTTCCGGCGGGTGCTGTTGACGCCGATGCCGGCGAGCCGCCGGGTCGCCTCAACGGGATCCAGGGTCCCGTGGATCACGTCCTCCAGGACCTGCCCCGCCAGGGCCCGCTGGGACTGGCGCTGCTTGACCATGTTGTTCAGTTCGACGCTGATCAGGTTCTGCGCGTAGCCCACAATCCCCGAGTCCTCGAAGGGCTGCCTCACCCATAGGGTGCACGCGTCGCGGCGTCCGGTGGGAATCGGGAAGGACGCCCAGCCCTCGGCGCTCGGCGCCGGATGGCCGGGCATGCTGTTGTACAGCTGGGCGGTGAACTGGGTCAGCACGATCTCGGTCCGCAGCATGGATCCGAGGTGCTTGAGGAGTTCGGCCAGCCCGCCGCCGGTGAGGAGCGCGCGGGCCAGGATCTGGTGCCCCGCGATGAGCCGTTCCAGCTTGGTGAAGTGGTCCGCAGACTGGGCATCGGCGACGAGCTTGCCGATCGCGATGAACGGGGTCTCATACGGCACCTCCACCACCGGCAGTCCCCAGCGGTTGGCCTCGGCAACCAGGGCGGGCGGAACGGCGTCGTGGGTCAGCCCGATCCCAAAACCGATTCCCACCGCCCCCGCGCGCTGGACCTGGCGGACGAAGCGGCGCTGTTCCGGCGCGCTCTTGAGCCGCATGCCGGTGGTGAGGACCAGTTCGCCGCCGTTCAGGAACCGCTGCGGGTCCTCCTGCTCGGTGACGGCCACCCAGACAATGTCCTGGTGCCAGGTGGTTTCGGCGAGGCCGGCCTTGGCGAGTTTGAGGGACGGAACCCCCAGCAGGGCAGCGAGTGAAATGGCCATGGATTCAGGATAACCGGGGGCTGGTCAAGCGCACTAAACCATGGCGTAAACGGTGTGCAGGTGACTATTCCCCGGGGTTGACCGGCTGGCATAGGCTCGGAGCAGTCTCATTGGGTCCTTTTCAGCGCGAAAGAGGTTGTACACCGTGGTTCAAACCTTGCAAAACTTCATCAACGGCGAGTTTGTCACTCCAGCCGGAACCGGGGTCCTGGACATCGTCAACCCCACCAACGGCGACGTCGTGGCGAAGTCGCCGGTCTCGGTGCAGGCCGACGTCGACGCCGCGATGACCGCCGCGAAAGAGGCGTTCAAGAGCTGGAAGCACACGACGCCGGGGCAGCGCCAGCTCATGCTGCTCAAGCTCGCCGACGCCGTCGAGGCCAACAGCGGCGAACTCGTCGAAGCCCAGCACCGGAACACCGGCCAGGTCCGGTCCCTGATCGCGTCCGAGGAAGTTGCCGCCGGGGCAGACCAGCTGCGTTTCTTCGCTGGTGCCGCGCGGATCATGGAGGGCAAGTCCGCCGGAGAATACTTCGAGGGACACACCTCCTACGTCCGGCGCGAACCGATCGGCGTCGTCGCCCAGGTCGCACCCTGGAACTACCCGTTCCTGATGGCCATCTGGAAGATCGGTCCCGCCCTGGCCGCGGGCAACACCGTGGTCCTCAAGCCCTCGGACACCACCCCGGAATCCACCCTCGTCCTGGCCCGCCTCGCCGGGGAGATCTTCCCGGCCGGCGTGCTCAACGTGGTCCTGGGCACCGGCGAGACCGGCGCCCTGATGGTGGAGCACAAGGTCCCGGGCCTGGTCTCCATCACCGGCTCCGTCCGGGCCGGCATCGCCGTCGCCTCCGGTGCCGCAAAGGGACTCAAGCGCGCCCACCTGGAGCTCGGCGGCAAGGCCCCCGCGGTCGTGTTCGCCGACGCCGACATCAAGAAGAGCGCCGCGGCCATCGCCGAGTTCGCCTTCTTCAACGCCGGCCAGGACTGCACCGCGATCGCCCGCGTGCTGGTCCAGGACACCGCCTACGACGATCTCGTGGCGGCCCTCGTGGAGCACACCAAGACCCTGCGCACCGGCTCGCAGAACGACGAGGACAACTACTTCGGCCCGCTGAACAACGTCAACCACTTCAACACGGTCAAGGCCCTGGTCGAGTCCCTGCCGGAGAACTGCAGGATCGAGACCGGCGGGCACCAGGCCGGGGAGAAGGGCTTCTTCTTCGAGCCCACCATCGTTACGGGCGCCAAGCAGAGCGACGACATCGTGCAGAAGGAAGCCTTCGGCCCGGTCATCACGGTGCAGAAGTTCAGCACCGAGGAGGAAGCCGTCGAGCTGGCGAACGACGTCGACTACGCCCTGGCCTCCAGCGTCTGGACCTCGAACCACGGCACCGCGATGCGCCTGAGCCGGGACCTCGACTTCGGCGCCGTCTGGATCAACACGCACATCCTCCTCACCGCCGAAATGCCGCACGGAGGCTTCAAGCAGTCCGGCTACGGCAAGGACCTGTCCATGTACGGCGTGGAGGACTACACGCGCATCAAGCACGTCATGAGCGCGCTCGATGCTTAACGCTGTCGCATAACGCTGTCGCATAACGCCGCCGCACAGACTCAACCTGACGCATAACCCGCGCGCATCAACCGCTCGCTTAGAAAGGCTTTTCCATGACCACCACCGCCCATGACATCACCTACCGTCTCGAGCAGAAGCGCCGCGTCCAGGCCGATTTCCCGGGGCCGAAGTCCGTTGCCCTGACCCAGCGCCGCAAGGCCGTGGTCGCCGCCGGCGTCGCGTCCAGCGTTCCCGTGTTCGTCGCCGACGCCGACGGCGGCATCATCCACGACGTTGACGGCAACTCCTTCATCGACCTTGGCTCCGGCATTGCCGTGACGAGCGTCGGCGCCTCCGACCCCGCCGTCGTCGGTGCGGTCAAGGAAGCCGTGGAGCACTTCACCCACACCTGCTTTATGGTCACGCCCTACGAAGGATATGTCGCCGTTGCCGAGCAGCTGAACCGCCTCACCCCGGGCGACCACGAGAAGCGCACCGTGCTGTTCAACTCCGGCGCCGAGGCTGTCGAAAACGCCGTCAAGGTGGCCCGCCTCGCGACCGGCCGTGACGCCGTCGTCGCCTTCGACCACGCCTACCACGGACGCACCAACCTGACCATGGCGCTGACCGCGAAGGCCATGCCGTACAAGACCAACTTCGGCCCGTTCGCGCCCGAGGTCTACCGCATGCCGATGAGCTACCCGTTCCGCGAGGAAAACCCGGAGATCACCGGAGCCGAGGCCGCCCAGCGGGCCATCACCATGATCGAAAAGCAGATCGGCGGCGAGCAGGTTGCTGCGATAATCATCGAGCCCATCCAGGGCGAGGGCGGCTTCATCGTCCCCGCGGCCGGATTCCTGCCGGCACTGGCTGCCTGGGCCAAGGACAAGGGCATCGTGTTCATCGCCGACGAGGTCCAGTCCGGCTTCTGCCGCACCGGCGAATGGTTCGCAGTGAACCACGAGGGCGTTATCCCGGACATCATCACGATGGCCAAGGGCATCGCCGGCGGCATGCCGCTCTCCGCCATCACCGGCCGCGCCGAGCTGCTCGACGCCGTCCACCCGGGCGGCCTCGGCGGCACCTACGGCGGCAACCCGGTGGCCTGCGCCGCGGCCCTCGCGTCCATCGGTTCGATGGAGCAGTACGACCTCAACGCCCGTGCCCGCCACATCGAGGAGATCGCCCTCGGCAAGCTGCGCGAACTCGCCGCGGAACAGGCCGTGATCGGTGACGTCCGCGGACGCGGCGCCATGCTCGCGATCGAACTCGTCCAGGCCGGCACCAAGGAGCCGAACCCGGAGCTGACCAAGGCCGTTGCCGCGGCCTGCCTCAAGGAAGGCGTTATCATCCTCACCTGCGGCACCTACGGCAACGTCATCCGCCTGCTGCCGCCGCTGGTCATCAGCGACGAGCTCCTGCTGGACGGGCTCCAGGTCCTGGCCGCGGCCATCAAGGCGAACGCATAGCGAGCCCGGAAGTAGGACACCCGAAAGCAGGAGGAGAGCCGCGGACGAATGGTCCGCGGCTCTCCTGTGTTAATTAGCGTGCAATTTCTCGGCGCGTCCTCGGGCGGCTACTGCCAGAAAGTGGCGTCAAGCTGGACCGCCACGACGAACAGGTGCTGGCCGCGCTCGATCTTCTCGACCTCGTAGACGCGTACCTTCGTCTCCGGAACCGCTGCCATCGGCCGGCCGACGCCGATCCCGTAGCTCACCACCCCTTCAAAGTCCCCGGCCGGGGCGTAGCTGGCAAGGGCCGGGTATCCGATGGCCGGGGCGGGCGCGCTGGTGATGGTGCTTGCCGTTCCGTCCGCCGTGTGTGCCTGGGCCCCGCGGAACACCACCTTGAGGATGGCGCCGGTGCCGGGCATCGGCACGGGCAGGCCGCTGCCGTCGGCGATCAGTTCGGGCACAAACTCGAGGTCGTAGGCGGGGAACCCGCCCTGGAACCGGAAGCTCAACTGGTCATAGGGCGGAGTGTCCCCGGGGTGCCGCCCGGCTCCGATGGCATACAGCGCGGGCAGGGGAGGCGCCGGCGGCGGAGCAACCGGTACCGGGTTCTCATGCGTGGCTTTGAACGGCCGGCCCGGGCCGGGCCAGGTCCAGTCGAGGGCGACCGTGGAGGAGATCACTTTGTCGCCCGATTGCGGCGGGGCCGTCTCGTCCGAGTCCGCCGGGACGGTGGCGGACGCTGAAGGAGCCGCCGTCGTGGTGGCAGGGGAGGCCGAAGGAGCGGTGGACGAGGCAGCGGGCTGGCTGGTTCCGCCGGGTTGTGGTGCGGACGGCGTACAGGCGGTGAGGGCCAGCAGCAATGCCAGCATCCCCGCCCCGCCGTTCCGTGCATTGACGTGGATCTTCCCGGTCTTGATCGCACCCATGGTGAGCTCCCCTCGACCCTGCCAGCCTAGGGACGGATGATTGCCCTGCTCAGGGCCGAAAGTCACGACCCATCGCGGCCAATTCCGGGTCCCGCTGGGCTAGAGTCGTTCCTACCACTGCAGGAACGCAGACCGGCCGACGTCGCCCGGAACCCCCGGAGCAAAGCTGGCTTCTGCCACAGACCCATAAGGGGTTCATACATGCGATACGTAGTTGGCTACACCCCCAGCGAACGCGGCGCCGACGCCGTCGCCCTGGCCTCCGCGATGGCCCGCGCCCAGGGCGCGCACCTTGACCTGGTCTACGTTGTGGACCGGCGTACCCCCTACGTCGCGATGAACCCGGAGGGAAGCCGTGTCAGCGCCGCAGAGCAGGAAGTACTCAGCGCGGAACGGGAGGGCCTGTCGCTCGTCCCCAAGGACATCGAGGCCCGGTTCCATGTCCGCCAGGCCGAGTCGCACGCCGCCGGCCTCATTGATGCGGCCGTGGAATACAAAGCTGGACTGATCGTTGTCGGTGCCGCCAGCGCCGGGCTGTTCAAGCGGTACACCATTGGCAGCGCGGCCAACGCCCTGCTTCATGCCTCGCCCGTTCCAGTGGCGCTCGCCCCCCGGGGTTACCGCCGCACGGAGCCGATCACGAGGCTGACCCTCGCGGTGGGCCAGCGCACCGGCGCGGAGGCGGCGATCGACGTCGCCATCGAGTCCGCCGAACGCCGCGGCGTCCCGCTGCGGCTGGTCTCCCTCGTGGAACTCGACGCCGAAGGGGACAGCGGCGAGAACATCAACGCGGCGCACGTCCACGCCAATACCGTCCTCACTGCAGCCGCCCACCGGCTCCCGGCGGGGCACCATGTCAGTGTTGAAGTTGCCCACGGGCGCACGATCGAAGAAGCGATCGATGATCTCGAATGGGACGAGGGCGAGATCCTGATCGTGGGTTCGTCCCGCCTGGCGGAGAAGAACAAACTGTTCATCGGCAGCACCGCCCACAAGGTGCTCCTTGCGCTGCCGGTACCCATGGTGGTGGTCCCGCGCAATTACCAGCGGATTAACACCAGCCCCGAGGACTGACAGCGCGGGCGTGCACCGGCCGCCTGGGCCAGTCTCAGGCGGCCGCGCGGGCCAGTTTCCGGTTCACGGAATTCTTTCGTGTGGCCAGCAGCATGTCCATGGTGAGCACCAGCAGCGCCAGCCAGACGACGCCGAACCCGATCCAGCGGTCGGTCGTCATGGGTTCGTGGAACACGGCGAGCGCCACGATGAACTGCAGCACGGGGGCAAAGTACTGCAGCAGGCCGATCGTGGTCATCGGCAGGCGCCGGGCGGAGGCGCCGAAGAACAGCAACGGCACGGCGGTGATGATGCCCGACGCCGCCAGGAGCCAGAAGTGCCCGGCGCCGTGGGCTGCCAGCGTTGCGGCGCCGGTGAGCGCCAGGACCGTCATCGCAGCCGCGGCCACCGGCGCCAGCACGATCGTCTCGACCGTGAGGCTGGTGATCGCATCAGCGCGCGGGCCGACGCGCTTCTTGACGAAGCCATAGAGGCCGAAGCTCAGCGCCAGGGTCAAGGCAATCCACGGCGGTTTGCCATAGGAAACCGTCAGGACGCCCACGGCGATGAAGCCGATTCCGACGGCGGCCCACTGCAGCGGCCGCAGTTTCTCCTTCAGCACCACCACGCCCAGCAGAACGGACACGAGCGGGTTGATGAAGTAGCCCAGTGAGGCTTCGACAGCCTGTCCGGTGGTTACGCCGTACACATAGGTCAGCCAGTTCACCGCGATCAGGACAGCGGCGATGATCAGCGGGAAGATCAACCTGCGGTTCCGGAACGCTGCCCCCAGGACACGCCAGGAACGGGTGACGGTGATCAGCAGGGCGCAGAAGAGCAGGGACCACAGCACCCGGTTGGCCACAATCTCGACCGCTCCGGCCGGTTGCAGCACCAAGAAGTAGAGGGGCATCAGCCCCCACAGGCCGTAGGCGCCGATCCCGAAGATGATTCCCGCCGTCGTGTCCGTGTCCACTGCCTTGAGGGCGGAGTGCGGACGCTTCGACGGTCCGGCGGGGGCAGCGCCGCCCGGACTGCTCAGCGTGGCGGGGGCGGGGGATCGGTCGGGGGTAGGCACAAGATCAATAACACCACCTCCGGGACCCCTATTCCTGCCTTTCGGCTCCGATGCACCCGGCGCCGGGACCGGGATCCCGGCGCTGCGGTCACCGGGGCGCCCGTTCCCTGCCGCGAACATTTAGAATGGGGGATTGTGCGCTGCATGAGCTGGCGCCGTCGCTAAGACTCAGAAGGGCTTCCGGTGTCCAACTCGGCCGAAACATCGTCCAAAAGCACGTCTAGAAGCACGTCGAAACGTCCGCTCCGCGTTGCGATTGTCGGCGCCGGACCGGCCGGCGTCTACGCCGCGGACATCCTGACCAAGTCCAATGAGGTCAAGGGCGGAGACTTCGAGGTCAGCATCGATCTCTTCGAGGCGTACCCGGCCCCGTACGGCCTGATCCGCTACGGTGTCGCTCCGGACCATCCCCGGATCAAGGGGATCGTCAACGCGCTGCACAAGGTCCTGGACCGCGGCGACATCCGCTTTCTCGGCAACGTCACCTACGGCCGCGACCTGACCCTGCACGATTTCCGTGCCTTCTACGACGCGGTGATCTTCTCCACCGGGGCCATCAAGGATGCGGAGCTGGACATCCCCGGCATTGACCTCGAAGGGTCCTTCGGCGGGGCCGATTTCGTCTCCTGGTACGACGGGCACCCCGACGTGCCGCGGGACTGGCCGCTGGAGGCCAAGGAGATCGCGGTGATCGGCAACGGCAACGTGGCCCTCGACGTGGCCCGGATGCTGGTCAAGCACGCCGACGACCTGCTCGTGACGGAAATCCCGGACAACGTCTACCGGGCGCTCAAGAACTCCCCGGTCACGGACGTGCACGTGTTCGGCCGCCGCGGACCGGCCCAGGTCAAATTCACGCCGCTGGAACTGCGTGAACTTTCCCACGCCCGGGACGTCGACATCGTCCTGTATCCCGAGGACTTCGAGTTCGACGAGGCCTCGGACGAGGCGATCCGCAGCAATAACCAGATCCGCACCATGGTCAACACCCTGACCAACTGGCTCGTCGAGGAACACGCCGAGGCCGAGGAGCCGTCCTCCCGCCGCCTGCACCTGCACTTCCTGCACAGCCCGGTCGAGGTCCTGGGAACAACAGGCGATGCCGACCACCCCGGCAAGGTCACCGGCATCAAGTTCGAGCGCATGCAGCTGGACGGCACCGGCAACGTCAAGGGCACGGGGGAGTACCTCGAGTACCCGGTCCAGGCCGTCTACCGCGCGATCGGCTACCACGGCTCGCCGCTGGACGAACTGGAATACGACGCCCGCCGCGGCGTCATACCCAACGAAGGCGGCCGTGTGCTCGACGCCGGGGGCAATCCCGTTCCGGGCATCTACGCGACAGGCTGGATCAAGCGCGGCCCCGTGGGCCTGATCGGGCACACCAAGGGCGACGCGCTGGAGACCATCGGTTTCCTGCTCGAGGACCGGCTGAACCTCCCGCCAGCGCAGAACCCGGACCCGCAGGCGATCATCGACCTGCTGGAAGAGCGCGGGATCGAATACACCACCTGGGAAGGTTGGAACAGGCTCGACGCCCACGAACTGGCCCTCGGCGCGGAGTGGTCCGCTTCCGGCGAGTCTCACGGCGTCGTCCGGGAGCGCGTCAAGGTGGTTCCCCGCGAGGACATGGTGCAGATCTCCCGCGGCTAGGCGCCGCCGCTCCGCGGCGCAGAAGTTCTCACGACGCGCGAATCCGCCCTCGCGCACGGTATTCCGGCGTCGGCAGCGCTTTTGCGCAGCACGGGACAGATTCCGCAGCGCGGGACCGATTGCGCGGCGTGGAACGGCGGCCGGCGCAAGCTCTGGCGGCCACCCGGCAGGCGCACTACACTGGGACGGACGTGGCTGCCTCTGGCATCGTCGCGCCTGTCCGGTGGGAGTTCAATGACGAAAGTGATCCATCCGGCAGCGCTGTTCCCGCCAGCAGGTGGGATCCCCGCAGCGCTGCGCCAGCAGTACGCCAGCGCCGGCCATGAGCAGCTGGACGCCCAGGGACTCGGGTTCCCGGGGGACCTGCAGCTGCCGGGTCTCAGCAGCCTGATCCAGGAGTCCTGGCGCCGCTCTGCCGAGCTGCAGGCCAACCCGGACAACCCCGAGGCCCCGCTGGCCATGGACCGCGAAGAACTCGAGGAGTACCGGCGGCAGCATCCGCTGGCGGCGATCATGCCCGTGATCCACAAGCTCCTGGTCCTGCCCAGCCACGACAGCGGAATGCTGGTGGCCGTAGGCGATGAGGTCGGCCGGTTGCTCTGGGTCGAAGGCGATGCCGCCATGCAGCGCCGGGCCGAGCGGATGATGTTCGTCCCGGGCGCCGACTGGTCCGAGGCAACCGTGGGCACCAGTGCGCCGGGAACCGCACTGGCCCTGGGCCGCGGCATCCAGATCTCCGGCGCCGAACACTACAAACGCTCCGTCCACCCGTGGAGCTGCACCGCCGTACCGTTCCATGACCCGGATTCCGGGGCCCTCCTGGGCGTCGTGGATATCACCGGGACGGAATCCGCCGTCGCCCCGCACACACTCTCGCTCGTCGAAGCGACCGTGGCTGCCGCCCAGGCGCACCTCCGTGTGGAACGCCTGCAGCTCGCCGCTGAGCGCCAGTCCTCGCCGGCCCGACGCCGGGGTCCCGGCTTTGCCGCGGCAGGCCGGGACGGTGCCGGCGCGGCGGGCAGCCTGTACCGCAACAGCCTCCAGCTCCTCGGCCGGGACCAGGCGCTCCTCAGCATCGACGGCCGCACCGTGCCGTTGTCCGCCCGGCACAGCGAAATCCTGGCCTTGCTCAGCACCCACCCGGAGGGGCTGAACGCCGAGGAACTGTGCGCCCTCCTGTACCCGGGAAACGCCTCCACCATGACGCTGAGGGCCGAGATGGTCCGCCTGCGCAAGGTCCTCCAGCAGCTCAATCCGGATGCTGTTCCGGAGTCACGCCCCTACCGGCTGCCGCTGGACCTGGTGCCTGACTCCGGGCAGGTCCTGAACTGCCTGCAGCGCGGCGCGCACCGGATCGCCCTGGAAATCTACCGCGGCGCTGTCCTGCCCCGCTCCGAGGCCCCCGGCATCGCCGAACTGCGGAACCGGGTCTCCTCCCTGCTCCGCGAAGCCGTGCTGACGGACGGCAGCGCCGAGTCGCTCCTGAGGTATGCCGAGCTTCCCGAGGCGAAGGACGACGTCGAGGTCCGGATCGCGGCACTGAAACTGCTGCCGCCGCGGTCGCCCAAGCGGGCCGCCATCGTTGCCGATCTGGAACGGCTCGAGGCCGAGCTCAGCGCCTGACCCGCCATGGGCCGCGGGAGTGACCCGGGTCACTTCGGTTGCAACCTGACTGCAACCTCCCGACTCCTAGGCTGAACGCAACGGTGGCGCCGACATCTGGCCGCCATCAATCTTGCACAGCAAAGGAGCTAGCAATGACTGTTTACGCACAGCCCGGTACCGAGGGCTCGAAGGTCACTTTCAAGGACCGCTACGAGAACTGGATCGGCGGCGAGTGGGTTGCCCCGGTCAAGGGCCAGTACTTCGAGAACATCACCCCCGTCACCGGCAAGGTGTTCTGTGAGGTCGCCCGTGGCACCGCCGAGGACATCGAACTCGCGCTCGACGCCGCCCACAAGATTGCGCCCTCCTGGGGCAAGACGTCCGTGGCCGAACGCGCCGCCATCCTGAACAAGATCGCAGACCGCATCGACGAGAACCTCGAGATGCTCGCTGTCGCCGAGTCCTGGGACAACGGCAAGCCGATCCGCGAAACCCTCAACGCGGACATCCCGCTCGCCGCCGACCACTTCCGCTACTTTGCCTCCGCCGTCCGCGCCCAGGAAGGTCGGCTGTCCCAGCTCGACGAGGACACCACCGCCTACCACTACCACGAGCCGCTCGGCGTCGTCGGCCAGATCATCCCCTGGAACTTCCCGATCCTGATGGCCGTCTGGAAGCTTGCCCCGGCCCTCGCCGCCGGCAACGCCGTCGTCCTGAAGCCGGCCGAGCAGACCCCGTCCTCAATCCTGGTCCTGATGGAACTCATCGGCGACCTGCTGCCGGCCGGCGTCCTGAATGTTGTCAACGGTTTCGGCGTCGAGGCCGGCAAGCCGCTGGCCTCCAGCCCCCGGATCCGCAAGATCGCCTTTACCGGCGAAACCTCCACCGGCCGGCTGATCAGCCAGTACGCCAGCCAGAACCTGATCCCGGTCACGCTGGAACTCGGCGGCAAGAGCCCCAACATCTTCTTCAACGACGTTGCCGACACCAACGACGCGTTCTACGACAAGGCCCAGGAAGGGTTCACGCTCTTCGCCTTCAACCAGGGTGAAGTCTGCACCTGCCCCTCCCGCGCCCTGGTCCAGGAGGACATCTACGATTCCTTCATGGCCGACGCCGTGGCCCGGGTCGAGAAGATCATCCAGGGCAACCCGCTGGACACCGAAACGCAGCTCGGGGCCCAGGCCTCGAACGACCAGCTGGAGAAGATCCTCTCCTACATCGACATCGGAAAGCAGGAGGGCGCCAAGATCCTCACAGGCGGCGCCCGGGCCGAAATGCCCGGCGACCTGGCCGGCGGCTACTACGTCCAGCCGACCATCTTCGAAGGCCACAACAAGATGCGGATCTTCCAGGAGGAAATCTTTGGCCCGGTGGTCTCCGTGACCCGCTTCAGCGACTACAACGACGCCATGGGCATCGCAAACGACACCCTCTACGGCCTCGGCGCCGGCGTCTGGTCCCGCAACGGCAACGTCGCCTACCGTGCCGGCCGTGAAATCCAGGCCGGCCGGGTGTGGGTCAACAACTACCACGCCTACCCGGCAGGGGCTGCGTTCGGCGGCTACAAGTCCTCCGGCATCGGACGCGAAAACCACGCGATGATGCTGGACCACTACCAGCAGACCAAGAACCTCCTGGTCAGCTACAACGAGAACAAGCTCGGCTTCTTCTGAGCCGCACCAAACCCGGGCGGGGCGGATCAGGATTGATCCGCCCCGCCCGTACCACTTGTGCACCTACGCGGAAGGACGCCGGCACGCTGCACACGCCCTCTAGCTGCACCCAAGTTTGATGACGCAAGGATTTCGCTATGACGACGACAACGACGACGACGACAATGCAGGCCGCAGTAGTAACCGAATTCGGCAAGGACCTGCAGATCCAGACCCTCCCCGTTCCAGTGCCGGGCCGGGGCGAGGCGCTCGTGAAGGTACTCACCACCGGCGTCTGCCACACAGACCTCCACGCCGCGGAAGGCGACTGGCCGGTCAAGCCGACCCCGCCGTTCATCCCGGGCCATGAAGGCGTCGGGGAGGTCGTTGCCCTCGGCGAAGGCGTCACGGACCTGGCCGTCGGAGACCTCGTCGGCAATGCCTGGCTCTGGTCCGCCTGCGGCGATTGCCAGTACTGCCGCACCGGCTGGGAAACCCTCTGTGAAGCGCAGCAGAACGCCGGCTACAGCGTTGACGGCTCCTTTGGCGAGTACATGCTGGTGGACACGCGTTTCGCGGCCAGGATCCCGGCGGGCTCGGACCCCGTCGAGGTGGCCCCGGTACTTTGCGCCGGAGTGACCGTCTACAAGGGGCTCAAGATGACCGAGGCCCGGCCCGGCCAGTGGGTCACGATCTCGGGCATCGGCGGGCTCGGCCACATCGCCGTCCAGTACGCGGTTGCCATGGGCCTGCGTGTTGCCGCGGTGGACATTGCTGACGACAAGCTGGCCCTGGCCAAGAAGCACGGTGCCGAGCTGACCGTTAATGCTCTGCATGAAGATCCCGCCGAAGTCATCCAGCGCGAAACCGGAGGTTGCCATGGAGTCCTGGTCACGGCAGTGCACCCGTCAGCATTCGGCCCGGCGATCGGGATGGCCCGCCGCGGCGGAACGATTGTGTTCAACGGCCTGCCGCCGGGTGACTTCCCGGCACCGATCTTTGAGATTGTGCTCAAGGGCCTGACCGTCCGCGGTTCCATCGTGGGAACGCGGCAGGACCTGGAGGAGGCCCTGGACTTCTTCGCCCAGGGCAAGATCCACCCCACCGTCTCCACCCGGGAGCTCTCCGACGTGAATGCCGTGCTCGACGAAATGAAGCACGCCAAGATCGACGGCCGCGTTGTCATCAAGTACTGATAAAGAAAGGACTCTGATGCCCCAGACCAAGCTCGACGCCGCCGTGACCGTTCCCGGGGAGGACTTCTCACGGGTGGCGCTCACCCCGGAGTCGGTGGAGCTGCTGCGCAAGATGTGGCTGCAGCACGGTCCGCTGATGTTCCATCAGTCCGGCGGCTGCTGCGACGGATCCTCGCCGATGTGCTACCCCGCCGGGGAGTTCATCACCGGGGACTCGGACGTGCAGCTGGGCCTATTCGACATTTCCGACGGGGTGCAGCCGCAGCCCATTGAGTTCTGGATGTCGAAGGAGCAGTTCAACTACTGGAGCCACACCCACCTGACCGTGGATGTTGTTCCCGGCCGGGGGAGCGGGTTCTCGGTGGAAGCGCCGGAAGGCAAGCGCTTCCTGATCCGGTCCAAGCTGATGGACTGGCCGGTCTAGCGGGTCTGGCCGAGTCTGGAGGGTTCAGAAGCGGGCAAATGGTTCACGAGCGGGCCGTGCAGGGCAACCTGCGCGGCCCGCTTTTCGCGTCTCACTATGTGGGACAAAAATAGCCGTCCAGTGGATGGACACTACTATGGATAGGTCTGTTTCCACAAAGCTACCGAGATTATGGACTTTGCTATGAACTTATTCCGGACCAAATCGATCGAGCAGTCCATGTCGGACGCCGAAGAACCCGGACGTAAGCTGAAGCGCTCGCTCAGCTCCTGGGACCTGATGATCATGGGCGTCGCCGTTGCTGTCGGCGCCGGCATCTTCTCGGTGGGCGCCAAGGCGGCAGCAAACTTCGCCGGCCCGGCCGTGACCCTTTCCTTCGCCATTGCCGCCGTCACGTGTGCCCTGGCCATCATGTGCTACGCGGAGTTCGCCACGGCCATTCCCGTTGCCGGCTCCGCCTACGTCTTCACCTACGCCACCATGGGCGAGTTGCTGGCCTGGATCATCGGCTGGAACCTCATCCTCGAGCTGTTCACCGCCGGCGCGGTGATCGCCAAGTACTGGGGCATCTACCTCAGCAAGGTGTTCGCGCTGATGGGTGTGGACATCCCGCCGTCGATCGCCCTGGGCGGTGTGGACCTGTACTGGGGTGCGTTCCTTATCGTCGCCGTGTTCACCGTGCTGCTGGTGCTGGGGACAAAGCTGTCCGCCCGCGTCGGCAACGTTTTCACGCTGATCAAGATCGCCGTCGTGCTCTTTGTGATCGTGGTGGGCTTCAGTTACGTGAAGTTCGAGAACTACGCCCCGTTCGTGCCCACCTCCGAGCCGACCGGCGGCACGGGCGCGGCCGACGTTATGAAGCAGTCCTTCTTCGGCTTCCTCACGGGCGCTGCCCCGGCGCAGTACGGCACGCTCGGCATCTTCGCCGGCGCCGCGCTGGTCTTCTTTGCCTTCATCGGCTTTGACGTTGTGGCCACCTCGGCCGAGGAGGTCAAGAACCCGCAGAAGACGTTGCCGCGCGGCATCTTCGGCGGCCTGGCCGTCGTCACGGTGCTCTACATCCTGGTGTCCCTCGCGCTGACCGGCATGGTCTCCTACACGAAGCTGGCCGAGGCCAAAAACCCCACGCTCACCACGGCATTCGAGGCGGTGGGCAACAATGATGCCGCCAAGGTCATTGCTTTCGGCTCGCTTGTCGGCCTGACCACCGTGATCATGGTGCTGCTGATGGGCCTCTCGCGCGTCGTGCTGGCCATGAGCCGCGACGGCCTGCTGCCCCGCTCGCTGTCCAAAACCAGCACCATCCGTGCGACGCCGGTCCGGCTGCAGATCATCTGCGGTGCCGCAGTGGCGGTTGTCGCCGGCCTCACCAACGTGGACCTGCTCGAAGAAATGATCAACATCGGCACGCTGTCCGCGTTCGTGACGGTGAGCATCGGAGTCCTGGTGCTGCGCAAGAAGCGCCCCGACCTGAAGCCCGCGTTCCGGGTGCCGCTCGGCAAGGTGCTCCCGATCATCTCGGCCGTCCTGTGCCTCTACCTCATGACCAACCTGGCCGTGGAGACCTGGATCTTCTTCGCCGTGTGGCTCGTGATCGGTGTGGTCATCTACTTCTCCTACGGCCAGCGGCACTCCCGGCTGAACGAGAAATTCGCCGAGGCCAAGGCTTCCGTCAACGGGCACGGCGACAAGCACGCCGCTGAAGCGGGGTCCGAGGCCGTCACGGTCGAGAACCGCTCCTAACTGGCGGCCGACCGGCCCCGAGAAATCGAAGTCGTTTGGCCGTTGTGAGCCCGCCGCGCTCCCTATGATGGAATCATGGCCCGCCCAGCACGACCTGAACGCAAGGCAGAGCTGCTGGCCGCCATTCTGGACTACCTGATGGACAAGACCCTCGCGGACCTCACCTTCCGGAGCCTGGCCGAGGGGCTGGGGGTCAGCAGCTACGTGCTCGTGTACCATTTTGGCCACCGCGAGGAGCTGGTGAACGAGATCATCCGCACCATCGAATCCCGGCTGGACAGCATCCGGGCCACGGATGTGAAAGACATCGACAGGGAAGCGTGGCGGGCATTCCTGCTGGAGTCGTGGCGTTGGACCATGGCGCAGCGCAACCGGCACTTGGCCAGGCTGGAGTTCGAGGCCACGGCGCAGGACATCGTGGCCGCGCCACCCCGGGGAACGGCGCAGGAACATTACAGGATGCTGCACGAGAAGGCCCGCGACTGGCTTATGCTCCAGGGCATCCGGCGGGAATTCGCCAACACCGATGCCCGCCTCTTCACTGCTGCCTTCTACGGGCTGCAGTTCGACTTCGTGGTGAACAACCAGCCGGAGGAAGCGAGCGAGGCCTTCGACTTGATGCTGCTGGTTTTCTTCAACAACCTGCACCGGCGCCTGGCCGCCGACGGCCAGCACATCTGACTCGGAACAACTGCCGCACAGCACACCTGACAGGCAGAACCGGGCCGCCCCCGGTCAAGGGGCGGCGTGGCGGTCGATCCAGTCGACCCTAGGCCGCAGCTCCTCCCAGCGCCGGGACACTTCAGCCGCAGCGCCGGGGGTCGCGAGCCAACCGGGTTGGCCCACGTTGACACCTGCGGTCAGGGACTTGTGCTTGAGGAGCTCCGCCCGCGGATGGTCCTTGTCGAAGCCGCGGGGGACAGTTTTGAGGCTGTCGCCCTCCACAGCGAAGCCGGCAGCCTCGATGTCGTCAACGATCGCCTGCAGGGCCTCGCCGCTGGCCGGCGCATCGACCGCACTGCGAAAACGCGTCAGCTGGGCAGGCGTATGGGTGTGGCAGCCGCCTCCAATGAGGAGGCCGTCGGCGCTGAGCTGGATGTAGAACCCCACACCTTCGGAGGTTGAGGCAAACGCGCCCTGGGCGGTCTTGTAGGGAGACTTGTCCAGCGAGAACCGGATGTCCCTGTTGGGCCGGAAAAGCTTGGCCGCACCAAAGGACGGTTCCAGCTCGGCAAGCAGCAGGGTCAGCGGCACTTTCACCGCGGCGTCGTAGGTTGCCTTGTGTTCCAGCCACCAGTCGCGGTTGTTGTTGTATTCGAGCTCTCCGTAGAACTGGAAGGCGGCATCCGGGATGCCTGCGAATGTGTCCATGTATGGATCGTAGGGACACCGCGGGTGTCCTGGCGAGCAGGTGTGGCCGCCACGTGGAAAAGCGCAAAAAACTCCCCGCCACGAGGATCCGTGGCGGGGAGTTTTTAGCATGCGGGCAAGCCGGGCCGGAGCGGGCCGATCAGACCTTGTTGGCGGCCTCGGCGTCAGACTCGACCTGACCGGCACCCAGATTGGCGCGCAGCTTGGCGCCGAACTCGGCGTCGACGTTGGTCCAGTACTGGATGGCGCGTTCCTTGATCGCGGCGTTCTTGACGCCGCTGACGGCACCGGTGACGGTGTCCAGCAGGCGGGCCTTGGCGCCGTCGTCGAACACTTCGCGGTACAGCGTGCCGGCCTGGCCGAAGTCGCCGTCCTCGGCGTGCAGGGAGTGCGCGGAGAGCGTGAGCTCACCGTCGTTCTCCCAGCCGCCGGCCGGGTTCAGCGGCTCCACGGCAGCGGGGCCGCCGAGGGAGTTCGGTGCGTAGACCGGAACGGACGGGGCGTTGAAGAGGTACCGGCCCTGGCCGTCCTGGCTGTAGTTGTTGACCTGGTTCTTGGGCAGGTTGACCGGCAGCTGGGCGTGGTTGGTGCCCACGCGGTAGCGGTGCGCGTCGGCGTAGGAGAAGATGCGGGCCTGCAGCATCTTGTCCGGCGACGCGGCGATGCCCGGCACGAAGTTCGACGGCGCGAAGGCGGCCTGCTCGATCTGCGCGAAGTAGTTCTCCGGGTTCCGGTTCAGTTCCATGGTGCCGACCTTGATCAGCGGGTAGTCCCCGTGCGGCCACACCTTGGTGACGTCGAACGGGTTGAAGCGGTAGGTCTTGGCATCCTCGTACGGCATGACCTGGACGTGCAGGTCCCAGGAGGGGAAGTTGCCGGCGGCAATGTTCTCCTGCAGGTCGCGGATGTAGAAGTCGCCGTCGGCGCCGGCCAGGGCCTCGGCCGCGTCTCCGGTCATGGAGTTGACGCCCTGGTTGGAGCGGAAGTGGTACTTGACCCAGAAGCGCTCGCCCTCGGCGTTGATCCACTGGTAGGTGTGCGAGCCGTAGCCCTGCATTTCACGCCAGGAGGCCGGGAGGCCGCGGTCGCCCATCAGCCAGGTGACCTGGTGCGCAGACTCGGGGGAGAGGGTCCAGAAGTCCCACTGCATGTCGGCGTCGCGCAGGTGGGTGCCCGGGAGGCGCTTCTGCGAGTGGATGAAGTCCGGGAACTTGATGCCGTCGCGGACGAAGAACACGGGGGTGTTGTTGCCGACGAGGTCGTAGTTGCCCTCGGTGGTGTAGAACTTCACGGCGAAACCGCGGGGGTCGCGCCAAGTGTCGGGGGAGCCTGCCTCGCCGGCGACGGAGGAGAAGCGAATGAGCATCTCGGTCTCGGTGCCCGGCTGGAACAGTGCGGCCTTGGTGTACTTCGAGACGTCCTCGGTGGTGGTGAAGGTACCGAACGCGCCGCCGCCCTTGGCGTGCACGACGCGCTCCGGCACACGCTCGCGGTTGAACTGCGCGAGCTTCTCGATCAGGTAGTGATCGGTGAGGATGATCGCGCCGTCAGCGCCGACGGATTTCGAGTGGGCATCGGATGTGACCGGGGCACCGGTCTGGGTTGTGGACACGGCGGGCGCAGAGATGTTCTGAGTCATCGTTCTCCTATTTTCTTGGTTGTACTTACTTACGTTCGGAGGGAAGTTGTTGGGTGCGCTGGCAGTCCTGGCAGATGCCCTGGTACAGCACATCGGCGATCTGGATGGTCATCGGCTGGGCGTTCTCGTCCCAACTCGGCGTCAGGCACGGCGCATGCCCGACGGCGCATTCGACGTCCTCCACCCGGCCGCAGCTGATGCAGACGGCATGGTGGTGGTTGTCGCCCACCCGCGTCTCGTACAGGGCGGGGGAGTGCGGGGGCTCGAAGCGGCGCAGCATCTGCAGGTCGGTCAAATCGCCCAGGACCACGTAGACGGACTGTGCGGTCAGCTCGGGGAGATCCTGGCGGGCGGCGGCGAGGATGTGCTCGGCGGGGGAGTGCGGGTGGTGTTCGACGGCGGTGAGCACGGCGAGCCGCTGCTTGGTCACCCGGCGGCCGTGGGCGCGCAGGGCGGCAGCCCATGCCTCGTGGGTGCCCGCCGGATCCGTCATGCCCCCATTCAAGCACTTATTATGAGTCGATCATAATAAGGCTCGGCTTATTACGCCGATTCTTTCGGGCGCCTCCCCGGCGGGTGCGTCCCGGCGGGCGCGGCGCGCACCCGGGTCACCGGCCGGCCGATCCGGCCCCACTAGAGTATCCGGGTGGGGAAATATCTGGCGGACATCACGCCTTTGCGCGAGAGTCCGGCGTTCCGCCGCCTGTGGCTGGGATCCGCCGTAGCGGCCGTGGGCAGCCAGTTGACTCTGGTGGCCGTGAGCCTGGAGGTCTACCGGCTCACCCAGGACAGCCTCTACGTCGGGCTGCTGAGCATTTTTGCCCTCGTGCCGCTGGTCTTCGGCGGCCTGCTGGGCGGCTCGATCGCGGATGCCCACGACCGCCGCAAGGTGGCCCTGCTGGCCTCCTCGGTGCTGTGGCTGACCACCGCCTGCCTCGCACTGCAGGCCTGGCTGCATGTGGGGAACGTCTGGCTGCTGTATGTCCTGATCGCGGTGCAGAGTGGCGCGCAGGCCATCAACCAGCCAGCCCGCAGCGCCATCATCCCGCTGCTGGTCCGCAAGGAGCTCCTGCCCGCTGCCAACGCGCTGAGCATGATCAGCTTCGGGCTGACCCTGACGGCCGGGCCGCTGCTGGCCGGGCTGCTGGTCGCCACGGTCGGCTTCGCCTGGACCTACACCATTGACGTGGCCACCTTCGCCTTCGCCTTGTGGGCGCTGTTCAAGCTGCCCGCCATGCCGCCGGGGGAACATGCCCGGCCCGCGGGGCTGCGCTCCGTCGTCGAAGGCTTCCGTTTCCTGGGCACCCGCCCCAACCTGCGGATGACCTTCATCATCGACCTCGTCGCCATGATCTTCGCCCAGCCCCGGGCGCTGCTGCCCGCGATCGGCGCCGTGATGATCGGCGGCGGCGAAACCACGGTGGGGATCCTGCTGGCCTCCACGGCCGTCGGCGCGTTCCTGGCCGGCCTGTTCTCCGGGCCGCTGGGCGCGGTGCGGCGGCAGGGGACCGCCGTCGTCTGGTCCGTGATGGGCTGGGGCGCCTCCATTGCCGGGCTCGGCCTCGTCGTCGTGCTCGCCGGGAACGCCGGCGCCGAGGGTGTGACGTGGTGGCTGCTGCCCGCGGCCCTCTCCTGCGGGCTGGCCGGCATCGCCGACTCGGTCAGCGCCGTCTTCCGCACCACGATCCTGCAGGCCTCGACGCCGGACCACCTGCGCGGCCGGTTGCAGGGCGTCTTCATTGTGGTGGTGGCGGGCGGGCCGCGGGTGGGGGACATGCTCGCCGGCGGTGGGACTAAAATTCTGAGTGAAGGCTGGGTCCTGCTTTTGGGCGGCCTGTTGAGCATCGCGGTGGCGTGGGCCGTGGCGCACTGGCAGTCGGGCTTCCTGAAGTACGACGCGCGGAACCCGGTGCCATAGCGGGACGTTTTTCTTGTGCGGGTCGATATTGGGACGACTTCTGGAGGAACAGTGCATCAGCATCACAACGGACTGAAGACCGCCGCCCTGTTCGGCGTGCTGTGGGCGGTGCTGCTGGGACTCGGCGCGCTGATGGCCTCCAGCATGCGCAGCGCCGCTCCGATCTGGATCATGGCCCTGGTCGGCGTCGCCACGACGGCCTACGGCTACTGGAACAGTGACAAAATCGCCATCAGGGCCATGCAGGCCTTTCCCGTGACGGAGGCTGAGGCGCCCCAGCTCCACCAGATTGTCCGGGAGCTTTCCGCCGCCGCGCAGCAGCCGATGCCGCGGATCTACATCTCACCCACGATGGCCCCGAATGCCTTTGCGACCGGCCGGAACCCGCAAAACGCGGCGGTGTGCTGCACCGAAGGCATCCTGCGGATGCTCGACGCGCGGGAACTCCGCGGCGTGCTGGGCCACGAGCTGATGCACGTGTACAACCGGGACATCCTGACCGCCTCGGTGGCTGCCGCCGTCGCCGGCGTCATCACCTCGGTGGCGCAGATGTTCCTGATCTTCGGCGGCGGCGGCGGGGACCGGCGCAACGCCAACCCGATCGCCGCGATCGCCATGGCCCTGCTGGCACCGTTTGCCGCCTCGCTGATCCAGATGGCCATCTCCCGGACCCGGGAGTTCGACGCCGACGAGGACGGTTCCAAGCTCACAGGGGACCCGCTGGCGCTCGCCTCCGCGCTGCGCAAGATCGAGCAGGGCGTGCAGCTGGCGCCGCTGCCGCAGGACCAGCGGCTGGTCAACGCCTCGCACCTGATGATCGCGAACCCCTTCAGCGCCGGCGGTGTCGCGAAAATGTTCTCGACGCACCCGCCGATGAGCGAGCGGATCGGCCGGCTCGAGCGGATGGCCGGCCGGCAGCTGGGCTAGTCCGCTGGGCCCGGGCTGGCGACGCGCAAAAGTCCTGGCGACGCGCCTGCGGACTCGTGACACGCGAAAGGGCTGTCGACCCGGGAATACCCGGTGCGACAGCCCATTTGCGCAGCGTGAGGAAATCTGCGCCGCGGAGAGAGCCTAGCTGCGGAAGTTCACGAACTGCCAGCTACTGGCTGAGTGGAGTTGGCAAGTGCTGAGTTCCGCGAGTTCTAGGGGTTCCGGGGGTTGGTGGTGCTTGGCCAGACTCGCCCCTTTGCGGACCTCTTGCGGACTTTCTGCGGACTGGACTTCAAGAGGAATTCAGTTCCAGGCCGACCCGTATGTCAGCGCCCGGCATCAGGGGAATGCTAGTCTCGAATTACTCAGGCCGAACAGTCGGCCTTGATGAGCGCGTCGGGGGACTTGTGAAAAAAACCATTGCCCTGCTTGGTTGTGCCGCTGTGCTGATGACGGGCTGCGCGGCTCAATCTGCAGATTCGGCCCCGTCCAGCAGCCCCGCTCCCGCAAGTCCTTCGAGTAGCTCGCCCCCGGCATCCCCAGTTTCATCCACCGTCGCCAGCGCTAAGAGCTTCAGCCGACAGGATCAGATCAATGCCATCTATCTCAAGGGAATCCGGAGTGACCAGCCCGCCTTGGGCGTCGCCGCCGATGCGGATCTGATTTCGATCGGCCAGGGCCTGTGCAAGTTGTACGAAGGTGGGGCCAAAGGCACCGATGTGAACCATTACATTCTCACCGCGGCAGGATGGGCATACACCGTGCCGCAACTAGTCTCGATGCATGGCGCGGCCGTGGGCGCGTTCTGCCCCCAGTACATCGACAAAATGGGCCTATGAGCGTGAGCGACGAGGCAGCGAAAATCCCGCGAACCTACACAGTGGCTCAGCTGGCAGAGTATCTCCAACTCCAACCGGCTGCCGTCCGCAAAAACGCCAGGGGCGGTACTTGGCCACACCTTGCACTCGGCCCACGCACAATCCGCTTCACGGAGGCGCACCTCAGCGCAATCCTTGCTCTCTCCGAGTCGGCTCCACCGCCGCCGCTTACCCGCCTCCACCGCAGGCGGGGCGAGCCCCCGCGTTATGCCCCCGTCTCGCCCTGATTGGTCCACCGAACGGAATTCAGCGCCAAGACGACCACGGGGTGTCGCTACTACCGACACCCTTAGCGCCTCTGATGACGAGAAGGGTGTCATTAGTAGTGACACCCACTCGCAGTCCCTCGATGCAGAAGACAAGGGGGGTACGCAGATGATGAGTACCCCCGGCATGGCCGCCCCAGTCTCTCGATGAATGACCTAAGTACCACTGAGGCCATCGATTTGAATCGTTCGAAAGCAGACGGCGCGGACCCCGATGCCGTCGGAGGGCTCTATCAGGATGAGTTCATTACTACTGAACGCACCCTCATTTCGAATGAGGGCAGGGAAATGAACCACGGCAACGCACTCGCACACTGGAGGAGGATGAGAAAGGTTCCATCACTATTAGTGATGGAACTCCAGGCAACCCAAATAAGGCCTACGTGACCGAGGCAGGCGTGTCGTGGTTGCTTCCATTGTCCTTCAGTTGTCCACTGCGCGTACGCCTTGCCAGCTCCTCAATCAGTGCGGCCGCCGGCACCTGGGCCAGTACTGCTGTGGCTGGCTTCTGTGAGCCCAGCGGCCTTGGTGCCGGCTTGCCTCCAGCTATCGCCTTGAGCTCTTGCAGCTTATCGGCTGGCATAGCTGTCTCGCCGTGTTCCCATCGCCTGAGAGTGGCGACTGAGACGCCGATGGCTATCGCTACTTCCTGCTTCTTCAGCCCTGTTCGCTCAATCAGCTTTGATATTTCTGATGTGTTCATTACTCCAGAGTACGCGCCCTGAGCGCTTACAACATAGGCATGACATCGAGCCTTGGAATGCAGATAGAACACTGCTTGACATGAGCGCTCTTAGCGCTCATGATGAATACATCAGCAAGGCAAGCAACAACTAAGGAGCGGGGTAAACCATGAGCACCACCACCGAGACTGTCCGAGACGAAGCACCGCTTAGCGTTCCTGCCGGATTCAGAAGAGCAACGGCCGCCGACCTCACAGACCGGCCGTGCGGCTGGGTTGGTCCTAAGATCCACGCTCCCTACCTGGTCGATGGCCGACCCGAGACGGCGGCTACCGTGGCTTGGACTCCGGACGAGGGAATGGCCCCGATTCTGAACGAGGACGTCTACCCGAACATGGATTCACCCGCCGCCGAAGATGCGTTCGAGCGCCTCCAGATGATGCTCACATACGCCGCTCTCGAAGCCGAAGCGACATCGCCCTCGGAGCTGGCCAAGGCCTACCGGGCCAGCGATGACAACCTCTACAACTTCCCCGCCCCGTGGGATCATGCCGACTCGGCAGCCACCACGCTCGTTGAAGAAGTCATGAGCGCCCACGAAGTGATCGGCGGCGGCGCGGCGATCGGCCTTCAGCTCCAGATCTCCCTCGATGAGTTCGAGCGCCTCGGCCTCGACATGGTGACCGAAGGCGACCTCCTCCAGCTCACCGGGACACGCGACGAAATCACCCGGGCCGCCGACGTCTTCGCGGCCATGGGGACCAAGCTGCAAGCATTCCTGAACAAGCAGCCGGTGGAGTGATGGCCATGACGTACATCGAAGCCCTCCACCACGCGGTCCACGCCAACATCGAGGCCCACCTGGCGGGCCGCGGCCATCAGAACCTCAGTCTCCGTGACGCCGAGCCCGCGGGAGAACGCCCGGATCGTCTCCGGGTCAGGGAGCAGCTTCCGCTGGAACTTCGGGTCGCCCCACTGCTGCCATGTCGACAGCTTCGAAGCGTGGCCGAGGCCCGCGGCCTTCTCCATCAGCTCACGGAATGACCGCTCCCCCTTCACCTGCAGCATCAGGGCTGCCCAGAGTCTGGATGAAGATGAGGTGACTACTACTCACGTCACCGACACTCTTGGTCGTGAGCAGAGGTCCCGCCGCCGCTTCCCCGTGAGTCGCGCCGCAGGACCCGGCGCCCGACTACCTAGACGCGACACGGCGACTCGTGAGCGCCGGCCGAGCAATCAATGCATACGATCATCCCGAGCCGTCCAAGGCTCACACAACAGAGAATTATGGGGAACTTCATGAGCAATCCCGCCGGCTGGTATCCGGACCCGTCCAACGCGCCTCAGACGCGCTACTGGGACGGTGATGCATGGACCAGCGAGACGCGGCCCTTTGCGCCGCCAGAGGCCTCCCCTGAGGGCGGGAAGAAGCCAACCAAGAAGAAGCGCGGCGATGGGTGGATTGGCTTCGGCATTGTCATTGCCGGCCTTGGTGTGGTCACGGCCATCACCGCCGCTTTCACAACACACGTCGACGCCTACGGCCATAGCGTCCAAGGCGGTCCAACGGTGTTCACTTTCCTTGTCATCATTCTTGGAATCATCCTGGCGGCGATCGGATTTTGCATCCGACTGCTTGCCGCGGTTGAGAAGCGCTAAAGGGCCGATGCTGGCTACCTACTTACAGAGGCAGGACTTTGACAATGAAACCACTCGCCACCACGGCACTCCTCGCAGCGTCATTGCTGATGGCCGGATGCGCCGGCACGCCCCAGGCCACGCCGGAGGAACAATTCACCAAGGGCGTCATCGCGGCTGTCCCCGATATGTCGAGCATGGACTCAGCCAAGTTAGTTGATGCGGGGCACACGATCTGCGATCAGATGAAAGGCGGGAAGACGCTCGCTCAAATGGATGCTTTCACAAAAAGCACCGGCACTGGGACTCTTAGCGAGGCAGACGCGAACAAGATTCGGGCCATCCAGCGCAATGCGGCCACCTTCCTATGTTCCGAGTTCAAAGACCAAGTGAAATAGCGCAATTGAAGGCCCCTGTCACACTGCCGGAGGCGTGCCGGGGTCCGCAATCGAGGTGGCCGTCTACGCCAGCGAGGGATTCGTCAGCCAAGGCTGCGGAGCCTGGAAAAAGATCGACTGACCGCTGGATAGGGTCTGAATCGTACCTACGCGCCCCTACGGTGGCCGTTCACCTCATGGGCGGCCGGTAATCCGTAGACCCTAGAAAAGAGCCCTGTCCCGTGATTGCTAGTCACGGGGCAGGGCTCTCTTGTGTGCGGTGGAGGTCAGTCGGTCACTGGCGGCCGTGGCCGGCGGCTTGGTGTTCCCGCCTTGTATCCGGCAAGCAAGACCTCGATATCGTGCCTCAAACGTGCATCTTTATCATTTGAAGCATCGGCCGGGAGTGCTTCCATCAGCGCCTACAGCTGGGAGCAGGTCTCCGACTTGGGAGCGGACCGCGGTTGTGTGCGACATCCCAATTCCTTCGATTCACTGTGTGCGCATCTTCCAGGCGATGGCGCTTGCGATCTGCTCGGGCGTCGCGTTGCTCTGGACGCTGACGTTGTTCGTGATGTTGCTGCCCTGAGCTTGCTGCCCGACGATGCCCGTGGGCTGAGCCGAGCCCGTGGCGTAACCCGCAGCGAACCGGGATTGCATGGCGTCGCCGATGTTCAGGCCGGCGTTGCTTGCCTTGAGCCAGGGGAGGTTGGCCCGGGTCTGGTCCTCGTTGGTGATGAACTCACCGGAGCGGACCGCGAGGGGCCTGCCGCCAACCATTGCGAGGATGTTGTCGACGTTCGGCCGTGAAGGTGGCCTGCCGGGGATCACACCGCCGCCGACCATGCCCATGATTGAGGCGACGGCGCCGCCCGTGAAACCGCCCTTGGGTGGCCGGTAGGTGTCGCCGTTCACGTCGGCCTGCGTGGCGTACTCGCCCTTTTGCTGAATGAACTGCGTGAGGGTCATGCCAACGTGGATCTGGCGGCCGTCGAGATTGTCGAGGACGCCCTTGAGCCTCTCGGCCTCCTTCTTGGCGTAATCGTCGATCCACGTCTTGATGTCCACGCCAGGCGGGATCTTCAGGACTTCGCGGGTTAGGTCGACTGCTTTCTGCCCCTGAATGCCCATCCCGTCGGCGGCTTTGATCATGCTGTCGTAGGTCTTCTGCATTTCGACTTGGACCTTCGCCTGAGCGTCGGCGCCGGGCCCGGCCACTGACTTGGCGAGGTCAAGGCCGGAACGCATGACGTCCTGGAACTTGGCGTTGAGCTGCTGGCCGGAGTCGGTTGCGAGGTCAAAGTCGGTACGTGTGCCGTTCAGGGCGTTGGAGACGTCGACGTTGCCCTTGGCGAGGTCGGCCAGCGCCGTTCGCGCCGCTTCGGTGGACTTGTTGAATTTCGTTGTCGCGTCGCGGGTGTTCAGGGTCGCGAGGCCGCTGGCGAGCATCCCGTCGAGGACCAGTTGCAGGTCCGTGGCGAGGCCCTCAGCGGACACACCAGCCTTATCGAGTGACGCCTGCAGCTCCGGGCCGATCGGCTGGACCCGCCCGGCGGCGTCGGTGTACTTCTCCGTCGCACCGGTGGCCGCCTGCATGGACGCCGGTATCTTGCCCAGAGCAAAGTCCAGGAGCTCATGCGGCTTGAGGTCGACTTCCGCAGCGGTAGCTTGCGCCTTCAGGGCGTTCGCATATTCAGGCGCCAGCTTGAGAAGCTGCTCCGTTGTGAGCCGGGTCCGGGACTGTGCATCAGCAGTCTTGTCAGCCTCATCCTTGATGAGGCTAAATATCTCCGCAGCCTTCTTGCCGGCACCACCTTTAGCCAGTGCGCCGAGTTGAGTATCGAGCCCATGCATGTTGTCACGCATGCGCTGCGTGGCCGACGTGCCCCCGGCCATATCGCCGATGAAGTTGTTGACGTTATCCAGGATCAGGTTGTCATTCAGCCTGAGAGCCGCCTGACCAAGGCCATCGATTTCGACGCCAATCCCGCTGTCCTTGAAGATTCCGTTGAGGTCTTCAACTGCATCCGACGACTTCAGGGTCGCCTGTGCGAAGTCTTCCGCCGACTTGGCTCCGTCAACGAATGACTTCTGAATCGCCCCGGCAATCTGCAACACGGCGAGAGCGCCGGCCGCGATGCCAGCCGCCTTGGCGACTTTCCCGAGGCCGCGGCTGCTGCCGTCAGCCTTGGTGTCGAGTTCAGCGAAAGCGTTTTTTGCGTCTACGATTTTCGGGAAGAGAGTCAGGAAGGTTCCGCCCGCGAGGGCCGCGGCCCCTGCGACGGCGCCGATTCCGAGGCTGGCCTGAAGGACGGGGCCAGGGATGTTACCCACGGAGTCGACAAGGTCTTCGAAGTTCTGGACCATGCCGCGGAGGACGTCGTTTGCCCCGGATCCTGATTTGAGGAACACGGAGTCCAGTGAGCCGCCGAGCTTCTCAATATCGCCGGACAGGTTGTTCTGCTTCAGGGCGGCGGTTTGTGCCGCGTAGCCGTTCTCGTTCACGGCTTCGGTCATCTTCTGGACGCCGTCCGCGCCCGCCTTGTACAGGGAGACGGCCGCGCCGAGCGCTTCGTTGCCGAAGATCTGGGCGAGGGCCGCGTTCCGGGACATTTCGTCGATGCCGCCGAGCCGTTCTTTCAGGACTTGCCCGGCGCCGTCAAGGCCGATGAACTGACCTTTCGCGTCTTCGAAGCTGATGCCGAGCTTCTCCATCAGCACGCGGGTTTTATCGGCAGGGTTCGCCATCGAGACGAGCATGGCCCGGAGCGCGGTGCCTGCTTTCTCACCGATAATGCCGGACTTGGCGAAGAGTGCGATGGTGCCGGTGGTCTGCTCGATGGAGACGCCCATCGCGTCGGCGGGGACACCAGCGTAGGACAGGGCCAGGCCCATGTCCCGCACCGAGCCTTGGGCCTTGCCAGCACCCGCGGCGAGGAGGTCCGCGATGTGCGGGATGTCCTTGCCGGAAAGTTTGAACTGGGTCATAGCCGAGGCCGCGTATTCGGCAGAGTCGGCGACAGACAGGCCGCCGGCAGCCGCGAGTGAGAGCGCGCCCGCGAGGCCGCCGCCCATGATGTCGGCGTTCTCCACACCAGCCTTGGACAGCTCCTCGATGCCCTGCGCGGCTTCCTTGGCAGAGAACGACGTGTCGGCCCCCAGCTTCACGGCGAGGCCGCGGAGGTCTGTCATCTCGGCGCCCGTGGCGTGGGTGGCCGCCTGCACGGAGGACATCTGCTTGTCGAATTCCGCGTAAGACTTGACGGCCACGCCGACGCCCACGAGTGCGGCCGTACCGAATCCCAGGAGTGTGGCACCGGCCGTGGACCATGCCTGGCTGTGGTCCTGCGCTGACTGGGCAAGCTTTCCGAACGTGGAGTTGGCGCGCTTGGCAGCCTCTTCCGCTTTCTCCTGCGCCTTGGCGTACGCGTCGGCTGCGGCGGACGCCTTCTGCTTAGCCGCCACTTCCTTGGACGCGGCGAGTTCGGCGGCGTTGGCGGCCGTCTTGGCGGCGGCGGCCTGCTTGTCGTAGGCCGCCTGTTGCTTCTGGGTCATGACACCCATGGAGCTGGCCTGCATGTCGTTGGCCTTGCGGCCGGCTTCGGTGGCCCGGGCTTCGGCGGCGATGCGCTTGTCTGCGGCTACGGCGGCTGCAGCGCTGGCCGTGCGTGAAGCTGCGGCGGCTTTCTCCGTGGCAGCGATGGTGGCGGCGGCCGTGGCCTTAGCGGACGCGGCGACCTTGTCCTGAGTGGCGAGGAACTGTGCAGCGTTCGCCCGGATCTCCATGACAACAGGGGGTAGGAATGACATCAGAGGGCCCCTGTTCGATTGGTTTGGTTCATGAGATTCTTTCGTGTCTGAATTTGGATGCTGGGACGCGGGCCATTGCTCGACTCAACCAGTGGCCAGACGATACCGTGGGATGCCAGCCACTGCTCCTGTGCTGACAAGGCGTTCCCGAAGAACTCGGCTACTTCCGGCGTCATGGCGCCCGGCGTTGATCTGATCTGCTCGAGCATCCGGGCCATCTGGGACATAAGTGCGAAATGGTGACCGAGTAGGGCGTCACGGAGGGCTTCCTCCTGTTCATCCGCTGGCATTACGTCATTGAGGTTTGGATCTTGATTGCTCATAAGGGGGCTCTTTCGTTGGTCAGGTCCGGCCGTTTGCGGCCGGAGTTCGTATATTCACTGGAGGAAACTGTTTTAATTCGGAGCGGTGGCGGTTAAGCTGTGGAAATGGAAACGAAATCGGCGGTACTCGGCGGAGCCGCAACATTGCTTGCGGTCGGTCTTGGGTTCGGTCTGATTGCCACGGCGAACGCGAACACCACGCCGGCGCCGATAGTGTCCGTGACAACTTCCTCGCCGGCCACAACGGCCGCGCCAACACCCACCCCGGAGCCTGTCGTGACAACTGAGCCTGTAGCACCCACCCCAGTAGTCGAGCCGGCCGCACCGGGGGCAACAGCACCAGAAGTCGTGGCCCCCGCGCCCGTAGTGGCCGCCCCTGCTGATCCGGCACCCCTCGTCGTGCCGGCCGTTCCGGGCAAGACGTACAACACCGCCATAGGCGAAGTGCCGCCTGCCGTGGCACCCCCGATGCCGCCTGCTTCTGCAAACAAGGCTGCACCGGGGCCGCCCACGCCGCGCCCGGCCGACCCGGGAATGTACGGGCCTCCGTCTGTCCCGTAGCTAGCGGAGGAACTGGACAATTGCGTTTGTGTTGGCAATGTTGGCGCCGTTCGCGGCCCAGCCTGCAGCGCCGGTCCAGACACGGCACCCGACCGTGATCACTCCGCCCGATAGCCCGGTAAGCGTCCGGATCGCAAAGGCGCTCGCGGATCCGTAGCTACTGCCAGCGGCTCCCTGCGGAGTGCTTCCTCCTGCGCTCCCGTTGATGTCGCCGGCGACATAGAGGTAGTCGTATGCCGCGGTGTTGTTCCATGCGCCTCCGGACACACCTAGGAAGACGAGGGCTTGGGTGAATCCCGTGGGGACGGCTATGGACTGCTGAGCGTAAACCGTTGATGTCGTGGTGTAGGCATGGCCCGGATCCGAGAGGCCGGCGGAGCCAGGCTTGACCGGGTTCACAAGGGCGTCGTTGTTGATGGAGCCATTCGGCAGGTTTAGGGTGCCGCGGATGGTTATGGACCCGTCCTGGCCGCTGATGGTCACCGTCTCGGTCCCGGTGCTGTCGAAGGCGTGAAGACCGTTGATGTCCGTGGAGATGCCCGGCTGGCCGCCGCCCTGCCCCGTGGAGGCGTTGAGCAGGATCTGCTGAGTAGAAAGCGCCCGGATGTTTGCTTCGATCTGGTTCAGGCGCTGGGTCAGGTCGTGGCTGCCGCCGAGGATGGGATTTACCATGTGTAGGTTCCTTGGCTGGTCTGGGTGTGCTGGATGGGGTGATTCGGGCAGCCGGACTCGTGCGCCGCTTCTGTGGTGTTCTCGAAGTAGTGGCCCACGACGCGGATAACAGGGATGCAGAGCTCGCACTGGCTGGGCCTGACATACGCGGCTCGAGCCGCCTTCACGGGCTCAGACATCCAGCGCTCGGAGCTCGTGCGGGACGTGCGGGCGGCCGCCTTACAGTGAGCTTGCATGGGGTCCTTCTTCGGGGCGGTGATGTATGGGGTTCAGACGCTGGCCATGGGACTGCTCGTTGCCGCTCACGCGGGTTCGTTCGGCAATCCGGCGAGGATGCGCGCCACGCGAACGCGTTCCAGCCACGCCGCGATGTCCTTGCGGGCGGGGAGCACAGTGGCGAGCCACAGGTCCACCGTCACCGTCGGGTCGAGCACGGCGCCCCCGCGGCCGCTCACGTACATGCTCCCGCCGTGTTGGACCGCGTGGTCGGCGGGATCCGTGTATCCGCCGCCGGCGACGTACTGGGTGAGGGCTCCGACGGCAGCGTTGTGGCGCATTACGGGTGCCTGGGCTTCAGTGAGGGCCGCTTGGAGTTCTGCCACGGCGGCGCGGACCCGCGGCGCGAGCTTCTCCAGCGCAGCGGACAGTTCGGATGCCGGGTTGTCGAGTAAGTACCCAAGTTGCTCGTCGCGGAGGATGGACCATGCGGCACGGCGCTCTTGGTCGTACGCCTTTTGGTATGCGGCGTTGGCGGATTCGAGGGCGAGGGCGGCGTGTCTGGCCTTTGTCTCGGCGGCGTCGACGTCGTCGGGGGTGACGGTCCTGTCGCCGTCGATCAGCCGGGCGCGGAGCTCGGCGGCGCGGATCAGGGCGTTCTCAGCGTCGGTGCGTGCGGCCTCAGCCTCGGTGCGTGATGCGTTGAGGTGTTCGGCGGGGGTGGGAGGGGTAACAGTGCTGGGAGGATTCACGGGGTGGATCTCCTTGGGGGTTGGGGTGGGTTTCTGGCGGAGTCGATCGAGGATGCTCATGCAGCGGGCCCTCCGTTGCGGCGTGTCCGACGTGCTTTGTCCCGTATGCGGGCGCGGTCCGTCGCGGCCGCCTGGATCCGCTGGCGGGCCTGGTCTGCGGTCCGTGCCTGTGCGCGGGAACCTTGGGCGGCGCGGCGGCGCGATCCGCGGCTCACCAGGCGCTCCAAGGCTTCGGGCTGTTATGCATGTCTTGATTTCTCATTGCGTGGCGTTCTTTCGTTGATTGGTAGATGCGGGTAAGGGCATTTCAGTTCTCATGATTCGTGGCGGTACTGGCGGGCTCGTATGCAGCCCTGAGAGTGGCAAGCCGGGATTCTGCGAGTAGTGCCCGGTTCATCCATCCGCGGGACTCCTGGTGGGCCTGCTGGGCCTTGTCCCGGAACCTGTCACAGAGTTCGATGTACTCGGCCTTGGACAGCTTCATGACGGCTACGGATGGTGGCTTGGTGGTAGTCATGAGGCCTTCTTCTGTTCGGCGATGCGTCGCTCGAGTGCTGCGAGTTGCCGGGATCGTTCGTCTTCGAGTGAGGGCCTTTCATCCAGGGCGGCGAGTTCTCGTGTTCGCGCAGTGGTGAGATCAGAGTGGTTGGTGATTTGTACTCCTCCCTGTTTTTCCTCAAGTACTCCTCCCTGTTTTTCCTCAGTGCTCCTGGGGGGCACCGCCAGGGTGCCGCGCTCCCCACCTTCTGGGGGGTGCACATGGGGCACCTTTTGGGTGGATGGTGGGGCACCTTCTGGGGGGTGCACATGGGGCACCTTTTGGGTGGGGCTCTCGGTCCTCGGCAATGAGACCCATTTGATACTTCGGCCGGTTCCTGCGGGCTCATAAGTCATGTCAGGATCCAGGGCCAACGCGTATTCGGCTCTGACTCCGAGTTTCGCTTGACCACTCGAAACAACCGCGCCGGAAGTCGCCAGCCCCGCGATCGTTCTTCGGAATTGCTCTTGGGCGTTGGCCCGCTTGGCCTCGCAGTCGAGCCCTAAGGCTGACGCCACGGCTACCCAGCCGCCGAAGTAAACGGGGGGCTTGTCCGCGTCGAGGGCCATGTTTGCCATGAACGCCAGGGCACGTGCTTCCCGGTGGCTCAGGTGTCGCCAGTTCGCGAAGACCTTGGCTACGTTGGTGGCTCCCATGAAGTCTGTCCCGGTCCTTTCTGGGGCTCAGGCCGGCGAGCCGACGGTCTTTGGCGAGGCGTCACGGTCTTTTGCTGTCTTGAGGCGGATCTTGCATGCTTTGGCCGGAGTGGTTACCAGCACTTCCCGCACTTCGCAGGCGCAATCTCCGAGCCACTCGCACTCGCATCTACCGGCCTTCATGCGTTCGCCGGCGCCGAGTTGTGTTTGAAGTCCATCCAGCGGCGGGCGACGCCTTCCCCTACCGGGTCGCTGTGCGTGATGCGAAGGTAGGATTCGGGGTCGTTCCTATCGAGGTAGTCTCCGGCCGTTTTCTTAGCCCGCCGGACGCTCATCACTACGTTGGCGTCGGCCGCGGCCTCCAGGATCCAGCCCTTGACCGTTGTGAAATTCGGACCAATCTCGGGCATGGCTTCGTGTTCTTTCTCAGCTGGGATGCTTGCCGTCAGACAACGGTCTTTCAGGGGGGTCCGGGGCGGGCTCATGCCGACGCCTGATCTTCGAACGCGGCGTTGATCCAGTCGATAACGTCCTGCTCGCGGTACATGACGCGGCCTCCTAGGCGGGCCGCCTTGGGGCCGGTGCCGTTGTGCCGCATCCAGCGCATCTGCGCCGGCGACTTCCGCAGCATCAATGCCACCTCGTCCAGGGTCAATAGCTTCATGGCTTTTACGGTCTCCATCGGTTCACTCGTTTCTAGTTGGGTTACGACTGCGTTTTCTAGTGTGCGTGAAGTCTAGTGGACTGTCAACTGGGTTTCCTAGTAGTCTGTTGGCCATGGCAGAAGAAGATGGGCTAGTTGGGCAACGCATCACTCGACTCCGGGGCGAAAGGAGCCAAAAGGCAGTAGCTGCGGACATGCGTTCGCGCGGCTGGAAGTGGTCTCAAGCCACTATGTGGAGCGTCGAGCGCGGAGAACGTCCGCTGCGACTGACGGAGGCGAAGGATCTCGTCGCCATCCTTGGCTGTCAGCTGATGGATCTATTCAGTGAAGCGACGGTCTTGGACACTGAAGCAACAATCAAGGACCTGATTCGGGGGGTGGAGAGAGAATACCGAGAAGCGACTTTGGGCTTGATCGGATTATCAGCCGATCAGGACCTGCTGCGGGTGACCATCCAACAATCTGCCATCGCTGACGACCCCCGATTCCAGGGCGTACTCGGCCTTGCCGGAAGTGTTTTGAAACTCACGCCGGAACGGGCGTTCAGGAAGGCGCAGCTAGCTTCCGAACCTCGTCATCTCCTTACCGACTTCGACGACTTAGAGATTGAGCTCGACAACAACGTGGTTGACGGATTCTAGTGGCGAGCATCCAGAAGAGGCCTGACGGCCGGTGGCGGGCCCGGTACCGTGACGCCGCGGGCAAGGAGCACGCCAGGCACTTCGTCCGGAAAATAGACGCTCAGCGGTGGCTTGACGAGGTTACGGCGTCGGTGGTTACGGGTCGGTACGTCGATCCTAAGGGCGGGAAGATCACGTTTGCCCAGTGGTTTGAGCAGTGGGCTGCGGCCCAAGTGTGGGCAACTGGGACCAAGCTGAAAGCCGAGCAAGCACTCGCGATAGCCACATTCCGGGAACATCAGATCCGGTCGATACTGCCGTCACACGTGCAGGCCTGGGTGAAGGGGATGTCTTCGAGGCTGGCGCCGGCGACCGTGAAGGTCTACTTCAACATCGTGAGCTCCGCATTTCGTGCGGCGGTTACGGACAAGGTCATCGCGGAAAACCCCTGCGCCGGGGCGAAGCTGCCCCGTGAGCGCCGTCGTGAAGCGGCAATGACCATTCCCACGCCGGAACAGCTAGGGGAGGCGCTGGAGGCCGCTCCGGACTGGTTTGCCCCGTTCGTCTCCGTCTGCGCATTCGCGGGACTGCGCCTGGGCGAAGCGGCGGGCCTCCAGCTGGCGGACGTGGACTTCCTGCGCCGGACCATCAGCGTCTCTCGGCAGATCCAAGGAAGCACCAAAGCTAGCGCTGAGGTAGTCCCGCCCAAGCATGGCTCCGAGCGGGTTGTCTACGTGGCCGAAGAACTCGTCCAGGTCCTAGCCCTGCACGTCGAAACGACTGGGGTGTTCGGTGATGAGAAATGGCTGTTCGGGACCGGCGGAACCTACTTCAACCGCAACTCAGCGGCCGACCGCTGGCGGCAGGTCCGCGAGGCTGCCCATATTGGCGAGTTCACGCTTCACGATCTCCGGCACTTTTACGCCTCCGGACTCATCGCTGACGGGTGTGACGTGGTTACCGTGCAGCGGGCACTCGGCCACGCGGCGCCGTCGATCACCCTGAACACTTACTCCCATCTCTGGCCTACTGCCGAAGACAAGACGAGGACCGCAGGATCAAGGCTGATCGCTGCGGTCCTCGGGGATCCTGCGGACTCTGTGCGGACTGCGGAAGCAAGTTCCCCGTAATCACGCGGCAGAATCGGTCTTAGCTGCGGAAGTTCACGAACTGCAGGTCGGCCTCGTCAAAGTCCTTCAGCAGCGCCATGACGGCCTGCAGGTCATCGCGGGACTTGGACGAGACGCGGAGTTCGTCGCCCTGGATCTGGGACTTGACGCCTTTGGGCCCCTCATCCCGGATCAGCTTGTTGATCTTCTTGGCCAGGTCCTGCTCGATGCCCTCCTTGATGGTGGCTTCGAGCCGGAACTCCTTGCCGGACGGGTAGGGCTCGCCGGTGTCCAGGGACTTCAGCGAGATGCCGCGGCGGATCAGCTTGGACTGGAGCACGTCCAGGACGGCCAGAACACGCTCTTCGGAGTTGGCCTTCATGAGGATTTTCTCGCCACTGAAATCGACCTCGGCCCCGACGCCCTTGAAGTCGTAGCGCTGGACCAGTTCCTTCTGCGCCTGGTTCAGCGCGTTGGCGACTTCCTGCTTGTCGACCTTGCTGACGACGTCGAATGTTGATTCGCCTGCCATAACTGTCCTCCTGGTGGTTGGGGGCCCGGTGACGGGCTGAAGCATCTGCCATCCAGCCTAATACGGATGCCCCCGACATGAAGGCCGGCGGGGCATTGTCCCGTTCACAGTCCGCTCAAAGCTGGGTCAGGGCGGGAACGAAGTTTCGCACGGCACAGTTGCAGGAGTTGGAAGAGTCGTTCGAAAGGTACACCTCATGCAGAACCAGGCCGTCCGGTACGTCATCCGCTCCACCGCAGCTGCCGCCGGCGGTATTGCCGCGGCCGCGACGTCGTTAGCGGCGGCAACGCTGGCAGCCTCGATCATCTTCAGCCCGGCCGCGGATGCCTCTTCGAGGCTCGACGGCGTCCATGCGGACCTGGCCCGTGCCGTCCAGCTGAACCAGATCACGGCGGAGCAGGCTGCGAGGTTTGAGTCCAAACTCGCTGGCCGGATCCTTGGGGAGGCCTGAGTTTCCGGGCTTTTTGGGGCCACAACGCGCCGATTCGATTCTTCGGCGGAAGTTCTGTAAAGTTGTCTTGCCCGCGGTTACTGGAAGCGGAACGGACTGGAAACAGGCGTTCTGAACACGGAGGCCGCGAGTGATCTTCTTTTGAAGTTCGGCAGATTACCCGAGCGGCCAAAGGGGGCTGACTGTAAATCAGCTGGCAACGCCTACGGGGGTTCGAATCCCTCATCTGCCACCCTTGACGAAGGGCCCTATTTCCTTGCTATTGCTGGGAAGTAGGGCCCTTCGTTGTTCCTAGGGAACGGCCCTTGCCCACATCTTGCCCACACTCGCCTGTGAAACAGCGTGATCCAGAGCGGTAGCCACGGCATCCAGATCGTCATCAAACAAGTCGGCGTAGATGTCCAGCGTCATGGCCGCGGAGCTATGCCCGAGCATCCGCTGAACAGCCTTCACATTCGCTCCGGCCGATACTGCGAAGGAGGCCGCGGTGTGCCGCAGATCGTGCGGAGTAATCCGAGGGATGCCCGACCGCTTCACGGCACCGGAGAACCAGCCGCCATGGTCCTCCTGGACCCGGGTGCTGCGCAGATACCCACCATCCTCGCCCGCAAATACCAGACCGTCACGACTCTTGCCCTCGCACTGCTTCGCCAGGGACTCGGCAAGGAACGCGGGGAAGGGCACAGTACGTCGCTTGTGGTTTTTCGGCGTCCCAACTTCGATCTTGTTGCCGACTTCGACCGCGTTCTCTTCGATACGAATGCGGCGCTTCAACATGTCGAGATCCTTCACGGTGAGCCCGACAGCTTCACCCCAGCGGATTCCGCAATAGGCCAGGACCATGACCAGTGTCGGATGCTTCGCCTCGGATGCCAGCGTGTGTATCTGCTCATGGCTGAGGTAGACGTGGGCCTTCTTGCCCTTGCGTGGGAGGGTCACGCCTCGCGCAGGATTCGACAGGATGCGCCGGTCATCTACGCAGCCGTCCAAAATTGACCCGAGAATGCCGTAGGCACGGATTACGACTGTTGCACTTTTGGGCTTACGTTCCGGCGTGAGGGTCTGATCGCCGGCCGTCAGGTCAGACAGCCATTGTTGAACGGCGGTCTTCCGTACGTCCGCAACGCTTGTCGATCCCCAGGCCGGTTCCACATGATTGCGCCAGGAAGCCTCCACTGGCCTGTAGGACGACGGTTTCAAATGTGTCTGTCTGGTCAACCACTCTGCCCCGAGCTGACCAATGGTCAGGCGGCTGGCGGCGACGTCGATAAACTCACCCCTGAGCTTGGACACCTCCACTGTTGCGGCGAACGCCTCCGCGTCCCGTTTGGTCCTGAATCCCCGCTTGTCGGTTTGCGTGTGGTCAGGCTTGCGATAACGGACGCGGTAGCGCATGCCGGCCTTCGTGTCGTATTTCTCAATCGTTGCCATCGGTGCCGCTGCCCTTCTGCCACCAAGCATCGAATTCTTCTGCGGGGATCGGGTCGCGGCCGACGGTCGCCGTCAGGCTTTGCACATGGAGCCACGGCGGTAGTGAGTCCGCTTGGAAACGGCGTTGATCGCCGCCATCCAAAGGCCTTTCCCCGATGGCCCATTGCCATAGCTGGTCGTTGCGGACGCTCTTGTCTGCAAATTCACGGGTGTCTGACTGTCCGCCGTGGGGCAACAGCAGAGCCAGCGGCGAAACGCCGAGAACCACGGCTAGGGCCATGAGGTCGTCAACATCGACCCGGCGTTCTCCGGCCTCGATCCGGCGCAGGCCCAGGGACGGAATCGGCCGCCCAAGCGCTGCAAGCCGCCGGGCTAGTTCCGCGTAGGTCATTTCGCCTCGCGCGCGTTTCAGGTTTTCCATCGTGGTTGCGCCGGTTACTCCCGGCGTGAGTTCTTTTCCTACCATGCCCCCACTGTAGCGGTCAAAGATGCATCTTTCAATATCACTCTTGCACAACACGCGTTAATCATGATTCCATCAGATCACGAAGATCATAAATAATCTATTAGCGATCAAAGATGGAGTATGCGATGGAATCGGATCTTATGGCACCGACCGACCTGGCCACGAAACTCGGAAAATCCCAGGCCGCCCTCGCGCAATGGCGGTACCTCGGCATAGGACCGCCGTTCATCAAGCTCGGCCGTAACGTCCGTTACCGGACCAGAGATGTTGAGGCCTGGCTGGATCGGCAGACCATGCAACGCACCGGCGATCCCGCCGGCGGCGCAGCATGAGCCGCCTAGCGAGTCCGGCCCGGCGGGGCGAAGGTGAGCGGGCCGGGGCGTGGCGGTGGTCCCGCATGAGGCCTGCACAAGAAAGCCCCCAAAGCCGGGAAGCAGTGGGGGCCGTAAATCTTGAACTGTCTACGAGTCTAGTGCGCCGGCGGCTGGCGTCGCTGCGCTGCCCGCCGTTGGAAGACGGCCGCCGGGACCCGCTGGACCCTTGCGCCGATTCCTTCCGGCTGGCTCCGGCGGGGTTCGGGCTTGACGGGGGCGAGTTGGCGGCGGAGGTATTGCGGCTGGAACGGGCGGGCTGGCGGCCGTGGGAAGTCCGGGCCTGCCTGGGTCTGGCCTGGTGCGGGGACGGCAGGCCATGAGGGACCGGTTCGCGCCGTTGACGGAAGCGGAATGGGGTCCCGGTGTTTCTGACGTTCCCGACGTTGCCGACTTTGGGACAAGCGGGCGGGATGTAAGCGATGATCTGGTGGACGTTTCGGCAGCGTTCCGCGTTCCCCGGACAGAGGGGGCAGGAACGGGGAACGCTACGCCGGCGGTGATTTACGGCGACGTGGCCGGTCTGCTCTCCGGTACGCTGCCTGAGCCGCCGGCTCCGTCGCACCTGATCCGTAGCGACGGTGCGGCGGTGTTCTATTCAGGGCAGGTCAATATGTTGTTTGGTGAGCCGGAGTCGGGCAAGACGTGGGTAGCGTTGGCGGCCGTTGCGGAGGCACTGGGTCGCGGATGTTCTGCTGCTGTGGTGGACCTGGACCATAACGGGATGGCGTCAACCGTCACCCGGTTGTTGGGTTTGGGGGCCCCGGTGCCGGCCTTATCTGACTTGGGCCTGTTCCGGTACAAGGAACCTGAGGACAAAGCTGACCTCATGGCGACGGTTGCGGACCTGCGGGTTTGGGTTCCGGCCGTCGTCGTTATGGACAGCATAGGGGAACTGCTGCCGGTGCTGAACCTCAACTCCAACAGCCCCGATGATTTCACTATCGCCCATACTCACGCACTCAAGCCTTTGGCGCGTGCCGGCAGCTGTGTGATTGTGATTGATCACGTTGCCAAGAATCCGGAGACCAAGGGCCCTACAGGTACGGCGGCGAAACTCCGGGCGATCGGCGGGGCGTCGTTGCGCGTAAGGATCAAGGAGGCCTTCGCTCCGGGCCGCGGCGGTTCCTGCCATCTCGGAATACAGAAGGACAGGCACGGGGGTTTGCGGGCTTCAAGTCCTGCCGGCGAGAAGGAGCCGCTGGCCGGAACGTTCCGGCTGAACGGCGACGGGTCGTGGATGGTCTGGGCCCCGACGTCTGGGGAGCGGGTGCTGGAAGCTGTGCCCGGACCGGACCTGGCCAGTTTGCAGGGGCTTGATCCGGAGCCGGCATCCGTTCGTGACATCAAGGACCGTCTGGGCTGGGGTACTGACCGGGCGACCTTGGCCTTGCGGGTGTACCGCCAGCAAGTTGATAAGACGGCCGGGCCTTGATGCTGTTCCTCGGTTCCTGGCCCGTACCCGCGGAACACGGAACAACGGCTGTCGGGCAGGCGGCGCGTGTTCCGCGTTCCCCGGCCCTATGCCCGGGGAACGCGGAACACGAACGTCTTGGGGAAATATCAGGGGCGAACCTATGAGCCGGCCTGCCGTTTCTAGCGCAGTCAGGTCATTTCCTCTATTTGACCCGGCTGTCTTGTATCCGGGCGGGGTGTCGTGGTGACTGATCGGCGGCCAAACGAGCCTCGAGCTGCTGCGCGCGGGAAGCAAGGCGACGACTCCGGACGGCACGCCGGCCACGCGGACCTTATGGGCGCGCTCGGGCTGGTGGTCCGGTCCGGCGGTTCCGTTCCGTGCCTGGGGAATCGTGCCTCCTGGGCATCTGAGGATGCGGCGACGTCGGCGGCAGCAGCGGCGGCGTGCCTGGGGTGTCAGGCCCTGGCCGCTTGTGGTGCCTACGTCGCGGCGTATCCCGAACCTGCCGGCGTCTGGGCCGGCCAAACACTCAAACAAAGAAACCTCCAACGAAAAAGGGACAACGACATGGGTAGCACACAAATTCAGCGCGACGTTCTCGGACTTATCCACGGGTACGCCGTGGACCCGGCCGGCGCGATAGGGATGCTTTCCGGCATGGACCGGGACGAGATCCTGGAGCTCACGGTTTATCTGCTCGGGATGATGACGGCAGCGCGGACTGTCCGGACCGATCTGGGCCTGACGGATTGGGCCGCGCTGATGCTCCGGCACCTGGAAGAAGAGCGGGACCTGGCCGGGACTGAGGAACCGGAATAATGGCGGCGCTGCGGGGCCGCCGGCCACGGTACTCTGATCCCAACGCAACGGGCCCGCCGCAAACGGGCGGCCGGCGTAGGTGCCTACGGGCACCGCCAGGGAGTGTGGCCGCCAGCGGCACCGGGACGAGGTCAAGATCGAGGGCGCTTGCGGCGTCAAGATCGAGGAACCAGGACCCGGTCGGCCGTCCGCAGGAGCTCGCCAGGGTGTTCTCAAATCACTTTCGCGCGTGCCGGTTTACGGCCGCCATTCCCTGCCCTGGAGGGCTGACTTATGAGTATCAAAACTGAGAAGCTGCGGGCGTCCGCGGGCGCTGCTGCTAAACAGGCGCGGGCCATTGCTGAGAAGGCGGGCGACGCCGGCCGGGACCTCACCGCGGGCGAGAAGGCCGAATATGACCGGCTGAGGACCGCGGCCGTTGGGCACCTGGACGCGCTCAAGGCGGCGCTGGCTGACGAGGAAATCGTGGCGACGGCTCGGGCCCTCGCTGCCGACGTGGACGGGCCCGGCGGTGCCGGTGCCGGCGTTGACCGGCTCGCGCTGACCGGTCGCGGCCGGAAGAGTGCGGCGGCCGGGATCGCTAAGAAAATGCACGCTTATGGTGGGGACCCTGCCGGGCGGAAGGCTCTGGTGGAGACGGGTTCCGTCCTGACTCCGGCCCCGGTGTCCGGTGACGCGGTGCCGCTGGGCCGGCCGGCGACGTCGGTCCTGGACTTCCTCACGCTGATCCGGCGGGAGTCCCCGACGTTCAAGACGATGCGGCAGACGACGCGGACGAACAACGCGGCGGTGGTGCCGGCCGGCGGAACCAAACCGACGAGCGTCTACACAATCAAGGGCGTAGACAACGAGCTGCAGGTCGTGGCGCATCTTTCGGAACCGCTCGACAAGTATCTTTTGCAGGATTCCGCGAACCTTGAGCGGTTCATTGCCGACGAAATGCTTTACGGGCTGGGCCTCGCGGTTGAGGCTGAGATTCTGAACGGCGACGGGACGGCGGGCCATATTGCCGGCATCCTGGCCACGTCGGGGATTCAGGCGGTTGCCGCCGGTGCGGACGACGTCGTGACGCTGCGGGCGGCACTTACTCGCCTTGAGTCCGCCGGCCACGAGGGTTCGGTGTTCATGCTCAACCCTGCCGATTGGGAAAAAATCGAGACTAAGCGCAACACGTCCGGGAACTTTGACCTCGGGGGCCCGGTGGATCGTGCGGCGCGGACTGTCTGGGGCGTGCCGGTCGTGGTGTCCTCTGCCGTCGCGGTGCGGACCGCCGTTGTCCTGGACGCTTCCGCCGTTGGGGTGGACACGGACCAGGCCGGCATTGAGACGCTGTGGGATTCCTCGGGCGTGCTCTTCGATAAGAACCAGCTCAAGGCGCGGACCGAGGGCCGGTTCTCCGTGTCGGTGTTCCAGCCGCTCGGCGTCGCTGAGATCACGTTGCCGGCGGCCGCATAAGCCGGCCCCAATGACTTGCGTCAACGTCACCCGCCGCGGGGCTTTCGATCTTGTCCACACGTAGCGGGAACGATGGGAAGACTTCCCGCCCTGGCATGGGGCGGACCTTGGTGGCTCATCGACTTTTAGCGTGGTGTCCTTCAAATGAAGGGGCTCGTAGCCCTGCGAGCATAGGTGTTGTCGAGACATCTATTGCTGAGGACTACGAGCCTTGTTACAGATTACGCAGACGTGCGATGCCGCGTCGATTCTGTTCAATTTGGAGGGCCATGTTGTGCTCTCCGCCGAGCGCGCCGGCGGGGTCCGGACGGTTCTTGTCGAGCCGGTCGAGCGGGAAGGGGCTTGTCCTGACTGCGGGGTGTTGTCGTCCCGGATCCAGGCCCGTCCGGTTCACCGTGTCCGGGATGTCCAGTGCGGCGGAGAGCCCTTGGACGTCAGGGTCCGGAAGCGGCGGCTGGCGTGTCTGGAACCGCAGTGTCCGCGGCGGTCCTTCGTGCAGACCACCGATGAGATTCCGCTGCGTTCCCGGCTGACCAGCAGGCTCGTGGCCGGCATTGTCGCAGACCTGTCCGCGGAGCTTCGGGCCGTCTCCCGGGTTGCCGCGGCCTCGGGTGTGTCGTGGACGACCGCCATGCGTGTCATGGAGGACACTGCCGTCCTGGACGGCGGTGTGGACCGTCGCCTGGTCCGCCGTCTGGGCGTGGACGAGCACCGCTTCCGGCGGGTCCGCTACCTGAAAAACGATGCCGGAAAAGTCACCCGGGTAGAGCCCTGGTCGATCGTTTTCACGGACCTGGACACCGGCGCGATCCTGGACATTGTGGACGGCCGCCGCGGCCAGGCGGTGCGTGACTGGATCGGCGCACGACCGCGCTGGTGGCGTAACAAGGTGGAAATGGTGGCCATGGACATGTCCACCGAGTTCCGCCGGGCCATCCGCAAGGTCCTGCCCAAGGCAGCCATCACCGTGGACCACTGGCATGTGGTGGCCCGGGCGAACCAGATGGTCACCGATGTCCGGCGGCGCCGCGCTCACGACCTCCACGGCAGGCGCGGCAGGGCCACGGATCCGGCCTGGAAGTACCGGAAATTGCTGACCTGCAACCAGGAAAACATGTCCTCCGCCCAGCGCGGACGGATGCAGGAAATCATTGGCTCTGACCTTGAACTCGGTGTCGTCTGGGGCATCAAGGAACACGTCCGCCAGCTGCTGAAGACCAATCACATCGACGGCTTCCACCGAGCCTGGGCCGAGCTCGAAAACGCCGTGAAAGCGACCAGAATGCGCGAGGCGAAATCACTGTTCCTGACCCTGAAAATGTGGCGCAAAGAACTGCTCAGGTTCTGCCGGGCCAGGGTCACGAACGCGCGCAGCGAAGCGGCGAACCTCAGCGCCAAGAACCTCAAACGAGCGGCCCGCGGATACCGGAATCATGAGCATTACAGGCTCCGGCTATTGTTGTACACGGCAGCCCAACAAGCATGCTGAACACCTGCCGCCACGCCAAAAGTGGAAGAGCCACCTTGGTCTTTCCAGCGCATGAAGACTTCGGGCCCCGGCGTCCTTTCCTTTCCGGGAGACGTCGGGTCCCGTTGTCATGCCGGGGGTGCCTCGGTCCTGGGGGTGCCTGCTCCGGGGGCAGGGGTGGGGGTGGCCGGCCTCGGTCACGGCCGGACAACTCGGATGCCGGCGCAACGAGGGCGGACAACGTCGGCGGCGGGGCATCCCGTCCACGGCGGTGGCCGGCTGCTGGTCCCGGTGGACGACACGGGCCGGGCGGGGCGGGGCGGAACCTCGCGGCACCGCTGGCTGGCGGAACCGCCACAAGGCGCTGTCCCGGCCGCAAACCTGGCGGAAGCACCACGGCCGCGAAACGGTACGGAACGCAAAAGAACAAGGCAGCGTGCATCACTGAGCACACGCTGGGGGTAAGGGGGTCTGAATCGCTGGCGCTTGTGCTCGGAAACGCGAGTTCCGGCAGTGATCCGTCTCCCCCCAAGCGCATAGGGGGTCGAGCGCGCGAGGCTACCTAGAGGAAGCCAAATGGGTTTATCCCGCGGCAACTTCTTCCGATTTAACGTTCATATTCAGGACCCACTGGTCATCCGGAACGAGCGGCAAAAGCAGCGGAGGTAGACCACTCTGAGAGATCATTTGGCCAATTATCTGCCGGTGATACGGATAGCACACGCGCATGGCCAGTGCCGCCAGATGGGCTTGCATATCCTCACTCTCGAGATCCGCACTTTCGGAACTGAAAACGACCCGATAAGCACTTTCGACGGACATCGGTGACTCCCCACTGTCATCGTCGTTAGCATCCAAGGAAACTCGGCATCGAGATACTGCCGCAGATGGATCATCTGTCGACATTTCACTGCCGATTTCTATCCGAACGTCTCGGCGTCCTGGGACGACATCCAAGTCACGTTCAAAATTCACGTGCACCAAGGTGACCGATTTGAGTTGAACATCAGACAGGGTGCGACTGTTGATTTCAGCGGCTTTAGCCATCAGGACTTGACCACAGTCCTTTCCTCTTGAGCTTCTATGGAACAATCAAATAGCAAAGGCTCGCCAACCTTGCGGCTAGGAGCATCTCCTGCCGCAGGCAATTTCCTAATGTGAGTTTCGCCCGTCACGCTGTTGACGGTGACAACCTCAGTTGCCTGCTCCATCCATCCGATTGGGTTCTTCTCGGCACTCTGCAGGACTGTGATCGCGTAAGAAGCCCCGGAACCATCCAAGTACGGCTGGCGGATAACATGTGTGTAATCAAAGCCCTTTTTTGGGGCATCCTTCTTCGCACGTCGCTTTTTTGGCTGCGGCTCGATAAATGCCGGCACATCATCATCCGCCGCTTCAAGGACCAGCTTGGCTTTGTACCCTATGCCTCGTAGGAATCGGCCTAACGTTGCAATATGGACGTTTCCGTCACCACGCAACACCTGAGAAACGCGACTCTCCCCAATGCCTAATCTGTCGGCTAGATCCTTCTGGGACCTGCCGCTTTGATCTAAAGCTAGGTTCAGGACGTCCGCAACCCTAATGCACAGTTCAGCTGCCGCCATTCCCTGGTCCTCGATCAGGTTATCCAGCGACATCAACTCGGTCGACTTCTTTGTCTGGCTCGTCTTGATTGTCTGGCTCGTCATGATGCAGATCCTCCTGCCGTACTTTCTGTGTTGCCTGGAGATCGTTAGTCTCAGTTCGCTGTGTCCGTTTGTTGAACGCGTGACCCAGGCGAATATAATCGTCGAATTCTGGAAGTTCGGGATATTCCTTTTTGTTATCCCACGTGATTACAGACTCACCCTCTTTGGCGATGTATCCACCAACTCCGTCCGTGTCATAGAAACTAAGCCGGAAAATTCCAACTTTTAGTTCCCATATTCCGTCATCGAGTTTATTGAAGGCGTGCTTGGAAAGCCTGCCTGTACTGGCAAGCATCTTTGTAAGTGCTTTAAAGGTGTGCAGGTCACGAACTTGAGCGTGGTCGGGAAGCTCGACAGTCTCGTCAGGCCAAGTGCCAGCCGCTAGGTGCTCAATGAAGTCTGCCGCGGGGGAACTCGTTCCGTCCGCAACAACAGCGCATGCAATTTCATAGGCATCCCCATCCCACCCCCACTGCTTCTTGACTATACGTTGTACTTTACTCAACTGTAAACTCCAAGGCTTTGTTCCCCCCGAGACTGTGACGGTCGGCAAGTTCCGCTTGGACGTCACAGTGGGGTTCAGGATATAGCAGAGACGCTACGGGGCGGCGATGGAGACGGTGAGAACGGTCGCGAGTCGGAGTTTGAACAGCTTCCGTGTGCGGCCACCGCGCCCCACCAGAGCCATCGCGCCTTACAGAACTGGGCGACCAAGCCCACCCCGCCTGCACATCCGGATGGTGATGAGAAGGCAACAGTCGGATCGGTAAGATAGATCCGCACCTGAAGGCTCATGGCGAACAAGCGGGACCCCCTTTGCCTCCCGCCCACATTTTGCCCACATCTGGAGTTATTCACTGTGATGTGAGGTGATGAAAGTTACCGAAATCCAGGGCTTGCCTACTCCAACTATGGGGCGAGAGAGGTTTCGAATCCCTCATCTGCCACCCTTGGAAAGCCTCCGGAACCACCAGGTTTCGGAGGCTTTTTCTTTGCCCTGCGGGGGTGGGGCTGTCCGCAGGCTTCAGGAGCACGCCGTCGCGCATCGAAAGTCGCCGGGCTTCGGCGTGACCTTCTCCCCTGTTGAGGTCCGCGTGCGCTGTCTACTGTGCGAGGCATAGACCCGCTCACAGCGGCGGACTCCGCAGGGCCGCCGCGCCCACCACCTAAAAGGAGATCAGCGCCATGGCGAAACTGACGAAGAGCATCACCGTCAACGCGCCCGTCGAGAAGGTGTTCGAGTTCGCGAGGGATGTCGGCAGGCTCTGGGCCTGTTTTCCGGAGGTTGCGGTCAGGGATGTTGAGCTGAAGCCCGACGGCGTCGGCTCCTCCGCCCGGTGGTTCACGCACACGCTGGGGATCCACAATGAGGGAACCATTGAGTTCACCGGGGTCGTCCCCAACCAGCGCATCCTCGCGAAGTCCTCTGCCGGCCCGACCTTCACATTCACGTTCGAGGCCGACGGCGGCGGAACGAAGCTGACGGTCGACGCCGAGTGGCACCTTCCGGTCCCGCTTGTCGGCCCGCCGGTCGAGGCGCTGATCATGAAGCGGAGCGAGAAAGACGGCGAGGCGATGCTGGCGGGCATCAAAGCCCAGGTGGAGGGAACCGCGGCGTGACTGGAAGGGCCGTCAGGCGCCCCGCCACGAGTCCGGCGTCGTAAAGCGTTGCCCCTGTGGGCTCACCCGAAAGGGATGATGCGGCGACCGTCCGTTGGCGCTGTAGTGGTCTCAAGATCCCCTTGACGACAGAAGCGGACTGACCCGCGGCCCGCTGGCGCCCTGCCTGGGGTATCACCCCACGCGGGTGGTGACCGCCCGGCACGCGACGTCCACACTTAAACGAACGCGCCGGACAGCGCGCTCGAATCTGAACGGAGGAAAGCCAGTGACAACCACACCGGAGACCGAGGCCCACGGGCCGGTCGACTTTGTGCTCCTCGAGTTCCCCATGGCAGGACTGACCGGAAGGGCGAGTGAAGAACTCGTACGGCTCGTCGAGCAGGGTGTGATCCGGCTCTTCGATCTCCTCGTCGTCATGAAGAACGAGGACGGTGCGGTCGAGGTGCTTGAACTCACCGACCCGGGCGGTCCTGCGGAGGCGTTCTCGTACTTCGACGGAGCGCAATCCGGGCTCCTCGGCGATGAGGAAATCGCCGAAGCGGCAGAGGCAATTCTCCCGGGGAGCCTCGCCGCGCTGATTGTCTACGAAAACATGTGGGCGGCACCATTTGTGGCGGCCGTTCGGGACTCAGGGGGCGAGCTCGTAGCGAGCACGCGGATCCCTGCGCCGGACGTGATGGCAGCACTCGAAGCCCTCGACGCCAGGCCGCCCGTAGCCTGACATACAAAAGACGCGATGCGAGAGGAAAGACATTATGGGACTGCTTAGGGGTATGGCGCGGACGGCGGTCGTTGCCGGGACGGCATCTGCGGTCAGCGGCCGCGTCCAGCGCAGGCAGGCTGCGAAGTTCGCCGACAAGGACGCCGCGACCGCGGCGAAGCAGCAGCAGGCCTACGACCAACAAATGGGCCAGCAGCAGCAGGCTGCGTACCAGCAGCCGGCGCAGCCCCCGCCCCCGCCTCCGGCTGCCGCCGGCGGAATCACCAACGACGCCATCGAGCAGCTCAAAGAACTCGCGGCGTTGAAGGAGCAGGGGATTCTCACCGAACAGGAGTTCGGAGCCCAGAAGGCGAAGATCCTCGGCGGATAATGCCGGCGGAGCCCGTCAGCCGACTTTGGAGCCGGCGAGGATGGCGTCGATCTGGCCGAGGGCCTGCTTCATGCCCTCTTCCATGCCCATGGCGAGAACCTGTTCCAACGCATCTGCGGAGTCAAAGGTCGACACAATGGTCATCCGGGTGCGGTTCTCGACTGCCTCAAGCCGCATCACGGCATGGCTCGTGCCCAGGTCGGGGTTCGGATCGCCATTCTCGTCGGCAAAACCGTCGTCGAACTCCAAGTGGTGCGGAGCCTCGATGGCCGTGAACCGCCACAAGCCCCGGCTCGTCTCGCCGTCGGGCCCGGTCATGAAGTAGCTGGCCTTACCTCCGGACACGAAGTCGTGGCTTTCAAAGGTTGCGGGCCAGGTGGGCGGACCCCACCAGCGCTCCAGTTGGCGGGGGTCTTCCCAGACCTGCCACACGCGCTCGACGCCGGCATCGAACTCGGCGACGACGGTGAAGCTCAGTGCTTCGGCATTCTTGTGCGAACTGATAACGGTCATGACGGAACTCTTCCTATCCCTCGGCGAGAATGTCGGCGATCCGGTCGGCCCGCTGCCGCCAGATCGTTTCGTACTCATCGAGCAGCCGTCGGGCCCTTTGCAGGCCATCGTGGTGGGCCCGCACGATCTGCTCCCGTCCGCGCTTTTCCTTCGTAATGAGGGAGGCGCGCTCCAACACCGCCACGTGTTTCTGCACGGCGGCGAAACTCATGGCGTAGTGCCCCGCCAGCCTTGACACTGAATACTCGCCGGCGGTCACGCGGGTGACGATGTCCCTGCGGGTCGCATCGGCGAACGCCTGGAACAGGCGGTCAAGGTCGCCATCTCGGAGCTCATCTACAACCATTTGGTTGTAGAATAATCCGCCCGATCCGCGATGTCAATGGGTGCCGGGGCGGCTATTTGGCCATCCCGGGGTGCACCGCGACGAACTCGATCTTGTTCGCAGGCTGGACCGTCCTTTTCGGTGCCCGGGAGTACCCCTTGGCATCCAGGTGGTTCTCCGCCCGGAAGACGGCGAGGGCATCGTCATAGATCGCGTTGAGTTGCTGCCCGGAAAACTCCTCCGACGAGCCATCGGTGAACGTGACGGAAATGATGGTGCTGCCCGGAAAGTGCCGCTTCATGCGGATGAAGCCTTCGGCGTCCTGCTGGAGATTGATCAATGCGGTCCTGCCTTCGTGATCGTGGACTTCCAGTCTCCCGTACCTTCTTCGGAACGTCCGCACGCCGCAGCCTGGCTGCCCCTCATTGAGGGGGAAGGCCCCTCATTGAGGAGCCTTCCGTTGACTGTCGGGTCATACCTTCTCGCGGGTCCGGTCAGCTATCGCCGGTTCCTCGACCGTGAATTCCCTGCTGCGGCGGGGGAAGGCCCAAAACTTGAAGTTAGGGGCTTCCGCCCGGGGCTCCGGGCGCGGCTCAGTTTCCTTTGATTCACCCTTCTTGATGTCCCGCCGGAAATCCCTGTTGTACGGATAGCACATCACTTACCTCCTTAAACGTGAGCGCCTTCTAATCGTCCTCCGCATCGATCCCTGCGTCGATACCCTTTTTCCGGATCCGCCGAATGGTCCGGGATGCCCTTCCGCCCCGGCCGGAGTTCCGGTTTACTGAACCATGAGACACACACTGGAGGGGGAACCATGATGTCCAAGGGAACATGGCAAATTGCAGCAGGGGGCGTTGCCCTGGCTGCCACCATCTTTGTCCTGCCGACGCCGCTGTTCCACGTTGCTTCCGGCAACGCCGATGCGGGGGCTGTGGGTCTTTTTGTTTTGGGACTGGCGCTGCTGGCGGCCGGCCTCGGATCGCTCGGCTTCGGACTGTACCGACGCTCCCGCGACCTGAAAACCGCGCGGAGCTACGCCACCAGGGAACCGTCCTCGTTGGATGAGGACCGGCCGGTCAACCCGTATGGGATCCCCAGGTCGTACGGCGCGGTGCCCCCGCTGACCTGAGGTGATCGCCCGGCCTGCCACGGAGATGTTCGGCCCGGACCCATCCCTTGGCTGACAGACAACGAAGTCTCCTTCGGGAGGCCGCCGCGGCACGTGGTCCTACGCGGCCGTCCGGCAGCCAAAACACCTGGCGGTCCTGGGGCGGATATCGCTTCCTCCTTGTGCGCAAGGCAGTAGGGTGGTGCAGTTCGCCGTCGAATATAAGGAGCCTTAGTGAAATCGTTTGCGTGTGGAGATGTAGTGCCCGGATGCGAAGCCCGATGGGTTTGTAGTACGGAAGATGAAATCCTGGTCAACGTCGCCGCGCACGCCGCGTCCACGCATGGGCTGGTGGAACTGCCGGCCGAACTCGTCCAGTCGGTCCACAAAGCAATCAGTCCGGTGAGTTGAGCAGTACCGCGGCAGGCGGGCCGTCTCCCGCTGCCGATGCAGCCAGCGGGCCGGACTGGGGTGAGCTCCTGGCGGCCGCCTGCCGCGGAGAAGGCCTGGCCTCGGCTTACCAGCCGATCGTCGACACGTCACGTGGCACGGTGGTGGGCTATGAAGCGCTCGCACGTTTCCCCGGCTTCGCCGAAAAGAACCCCGAGGTGTGGTTTTCTGCTGCCCGTGCCCACGGCAGATCCGCGGAGCTGGAGTCGGCGGCGCTGCGGACGGCGCTCGCGGCCCGTTCCTCGCTGCCCACCAACTGCTTCCTGACCGTCAACGTCTCGCCCGAACTGCTGAGCACCGAGGAGATCCGGAGCGTCTGGCGGGACGAGGGAAACCTGGGCGGCCTCGTCGTCGAGCTCACCGAGCAGACCCCCATCGACTCCTACGTGGGGCTGGAACCGGACCTGAACCAGCTGCGCGCGGCCGGCGCGTTGATCGCCGTCGACGACGCCGGTGCCGGCTACGCGGGATTGCGGCACCTGCTGGCGCTGCGACCCTCGCTGATCAAGATCGACCGTGAACTGGTCCAGGATATCGATCGGGATGAGGCCAAGCGTGCCCTGATCGAGATGCTTGGCACCTTTGCCGGCCGGGTGGATGCGTGGATCCTGGCCGAGGGTGTGGAACGGCTGGAGGAACTCGATACGCTGGTTTCCCTGGGCGTGCCGCTGGTGCAGGGGTATTGCCTGGCCCGGCCGGCGCCGGCGTGGGCGGGCATCGATCTGGATCTGGCCCACCGCCTCGCCTCGAAGCCGCCAGTGACCCGCAAAGCCGTGATTCGCGATGTCCTCGAATCCGCGACGACAGCCGCGACTGCCGCGCTCGCCGCGGAGGCCTTCGCCGGGAACCCCGGGCTTCAGTCGGTGGTACTGATCGGCGACCACCTGCGGCCGGTCTCGGTGCTGGACCCGGTGGCGGCCGGGTTGGGCGTGGTGAGTCCCGGGATGCGCGTGAATCTGGACACCCCCCTGAACGCGGCGCTGGCCCGGTCCATGACGCGGACCGCCTCCAGCCGGTTTGAGCCCCTTTTGGTGACGGATAACGCCGGGCGGTACGCCGGCGTCGCGCGCATGGAACGGATGATTACTGCGCTGGCGGTGCCGGGGGAGTAGCTGGGGCCGCCTGGCCGCTGCCAAGGAGCCGGTCGGTGGCCGCATCGGGCAGCCCGTCGAAGTATTTCGCCAGGACCTCCTGGAAGACACCCGCCCGGGGGTCCGCCCGGAGGAAGAGTGTCATCGAGGAGTGCAGTTTCCGCTCATCGATGCCGCCGAAGATCTGCCCCGCCGTGCGCCCTTCGAGACCGGCCACAGCCCCGGCGCATTCGACCAGCCGAGGACCGAGTACGGGGTGCCGCAGATACGCCTGCGCTTCATCCAACGAGGTCACGGCATACTTCCGGGCAGTCGGGCTCTGCCCGAGCCCGGCGATCTGCGGAAAAACAAACCACATCCAGTGGCTGCGCTTGGAACCTCCGCGGAGCTCGCCGAGGGCGTGCCGGTAAGTTCCGCCCGAATCCTGGGCCGTGACGAACCGTTCCAGGTCGTAGGGATCCCCCACTGTCTCCTCGCTGGTCCCGCGTGACATCAGTCCTCGAATCGTGCCGTGATGTCGGTATCGCCGGCAATGGACGCCACGACTGCTGCCGCGATGTCGCGGATCTTCATGTTCCTGTTGTTGGAGGTATTCCGGAGGATCTTGAAAGCGGCTTCGCGCCCGCACCGGTTCTGGGCCATGATTGCCCCGATGGCCAGGTCGATGATGGTCCGGGACTGCATGGCGGCGGCGATGTCGTCCCGGGATTCCCGGAGCTGGGAGATCCTCAAGGCCAGGAGAAGTGCCCGCGAGGCGTCGGCGCCGAACTGCCGCGCCCGCTCCACATCGTCCGTGGAGAATGCGGCGCTCCGCGTCGAGTAGAGACTGACAACGGCGGAGTTCTCGTCGTCAAGTTCCAACGGAGCCTGGATCATGCTCGCGGATCCGTCGCCGGTGCTGCCCCAGTCGGCGGACGGCTGCTTCCGCCGGTAGACGGTGATCCCGCAGGCCACCTCGAGCTCCGGGCGGGATAATTCTTCCGCCGCCAAGTCGGACAGCCCGGCCAGGAAGTATTCCGCCCCGGACCCTGCCCCGGTGCTGTCCAGCACGAGATCCAGCAGCCTGCCGCCGGTGCCGGCGATGTTCTGCGACGTAGTTGAAATGGTGCGGTTGTCCCGCATGGCTGCCCCCAATTTCCCGGCCGGTCGCTGACAAGGCGGCGGCTTTCCTCCATCCTGTTGCGGGGGGTCCGCCGAAGGTAGGGATGCCCCGTGCAGAATGTCAACGGCAATGGCGTGGAGCTTCGTGTTAGTTGCCCTGGCGGCAACGTGAAGCAGCTCCATGGACCGTTCCCTGCTGTACCGGTTCTGGACCATAATCAGTGCGACGGCGGCGTCAACGATGGCGCGGGATTTCAAGGCGGAGCGGAGATGCTCGGGATAGATTTCCGGGGGGTGGACTTTGAGCGCCAGTCGCAGGATCCGCGAGATGGACAGGGCATGGCGCTCCACCTCCGCAACGGTGGTGCTGTCAAAAACGCCCTTCGAGCGTGCATAGCAGTTCAATGCTGCGGCTGCACCCGGATCCGTGGCGATGGGTACGGCCAGGACCGACACGATGCCCTCGCAGGAGACCGCGGAGGCGTAGTGCTCCCAGCGGTCGTCAGCCGCCACATCGGGAACCCGGACTGTGGTGCCATGCCGCAGGGCCGTGAGGCAGGGACCGTCGTCGAACACGTACTGCTTCTCATCCAGCCGTCTCGCGTCCTCGTCGCTGCTGGCGACGGTGGCCGGAGTGCCGTCCCTTTCCACGGTGATGGCGCACAGCATGGGTTCGGACCCACCGAGACGGGTCGCGGAGATGGTGGTCAGGCCCAGGAGGAATTCGGTGAACCCGGGACTTTCCAGCAGGAGGTCCTGCAGCTGCTCGGGTGTTGGAGATGCGCCGGTACCGGAAACCATGCCGGCCTCAATCCTACGAACGCCTGGACGTCCGTGACGCGTCGGCTCAGCGGCTGCGGACTCTTGATCGCCCGCAGCCCAAATAGCGCACCTCAGCCCCGATCGAGCCCAGATGTCACTACTAGCGACACTACGCCGTGCGGGGGACAGTGAGTATAGGCGCCCCGGCCGGGCCGCCGTATGCTTGAGTCTGCGGCGATGCGCGCCGGCTGTCGACCTGCCGGTATGGACTTCTGAGGTGAAGATGAGCGTCGAACTGCCGCTGGCTGACGAGATCACTGCCGTTTTTGCCCGGGCCACGAGGCTGCTGCTGACGGAAGAAACGGTGGGCCACGCCCTCCGGCTGATTACGGACGCCGCGACTGCCGCGATTCCCGGCGCTATCGGTGCCGGAGTGAGCCTGATCAACGGTTCGGGCCGGCGGCAGACGACCGCAGCGTCCGACGCCGTCGTGGCCGAAGCTGACGCACTCCAGTACGAGCTGGGGGAAGGCCCGTGCATCACGGCCTGGGCGAGCGGGGAAACGGTCCTGGTCGAGGATCTGCCCTCCGACCGGCGATGGTCCCGGTGGGCTCCCGCCGCCGCAGCGCTGGGGATTTCGTCCTCGGTGAGCTGCCCTCTGTTGTCCGGCGGTCTTGCTTTGGGGGCCGTCAAGGTCTACTCGGACGGTGGTCACTTCGCAGGCAACGGCACGGTCCGATTGGCTGAACTTTTTGCCGAACAAGCGACGCTTTTTGTCATCCACACGCACGCCCGGGAGGCTGCCCGGACGCTGAGCGACCGCTTGCAGGAATCCCTTGCGCAGAGGGACACAATCAGCATGGCCAAGGGCCTGCTGATGGCCCGGAACGGAACCAACGATGAAGTGGCCCTCCGGGATTTGATGATGCTGTCGCGGCAGGCGGGGAAGCCCCTGGCCCTGGTCGCGGCAGAACTGCTGGCTGCGGCCAGTCCCTTCGAAAACTGAACGCAGGACGACGGCGTGGCCTTGGGTGACGAGGAGAGCGAGCAGCGGCGGCGATTCGCCGAATCGTTGCGCCATGCCGACGTCAGTACTGAGGAGCTGTGGTTGCGGTACTTCACGCTCGGTGGCCACGCCGGACAGTTCGAGATCGAGGCCTACATCCACGGCGCGATGGCACTGCCCGCACTCCAGCGCGACATCCTCGCGCACGCCCTGAACGAACGACTGGATGAGCTGTACTCCGGGGCGCCGCGGGCGCCGTACAGCGTAGACGGCCGCGATGACGACTGACCTTGGCCTTGCTAGAGTCAGCAACACGGACAGTGATCCCGGGCCGGGCCGGGTCCGCCGCTGACTAACGGGCCACAGGAAGGTGGGCGGCATGTTCGCGTTCTTCACCGAAACCAGCCTGGTGGAAGCCGGGCTGCTGCTCGCGACGTTTGTGCTGTGTTCGCTGATCGGCATCGAGCGGCAGGTCCGGCAGAAGAGCGCAGGCTACCGGACCCACGTGCTGGTGGGGCTTGGCTCGTGCGCCTTCACCCTGGTCTCCGCGTATGGCTTCGCGTTAGTGACGGAGCCCGGAGCTGTCGTGGACCCTTCCCGCATCGCGGCCCAGATCGTAAGCGGGATCGGCTTCCTGGGCGCCGGCGTCATCTTCAAGGGCCGTGACGTGGTCCGCGGCCTCACCACGGCCGCCACCATCTGGGTATCGGCAGCAGTGGGCATGGCCTGCGGAGCCGGCATGGTCTCCCTGGGGGTGGTGCTGACGATCTTCCACCTCATCACACTGTTCGTGATTGCCCCCGCGGTCCGCAGGATCCCCTCTGTGGACCGGAACCGGGTGATGCACATCGATTATGCCGATGGCCAAGGGGTGTTGCGGCAGATCCTTGAAGTCGCCACCACCATGGGGTTCAGCTCGTCGATCCTGCGCACCCGGCGGACCGGGGATGAGCAGAAGCCGATGGTCTCGATGGAGGTGCGGTTCTTCGGGCGCCATCCGCTGCGCAACCTCGTCCTGCCCCTGATGGACCTGCACGGCGTGGCAAGTGTGATCGTGCGGGGTGCCGACTCCAGTGAGGATGACGACGACGATGACGATGAAGCCTGAGCTGCTGCCTCGATCATCACCCCGGGGCACGGGAACAAGACCGCCCGCACCGTGGCTGTGCGGCAGGGCCGGGCGGTGTTGACGGTGGTGCGGGGTGCAAGGATGGGGGCATGCGCTTCTTTGACGATCTTCCGGCGCCGCTGTGCCAGCCCAAGCAGCCGTGCCAGCCCAACTTTGTGCTGCCCCCGTGCGGGGAGTGAGGCTACGGATGCCCGGCAACAGTACGACCCTGGCCGGCAGCATTCGGATCCGGGTGTTGCGGGCCTCCGACGTGGAAGCTATGTGCGCCGCCTACCTGCGGAACCGTGAACACCTGGCGCCCTGGGAGCCGCTGCGGGCAGAGGAGTTCTTCACTGTCGACGGTCAAATGATGAGCGTCCAGTCCAAGCTGGCCCTGTTTATTGCGGGGTCGGATGTTCCGTGGGTCCTGACGGATGGTGAAGCGATTGTGGGGCTGATGACCCTCAGCGGCATCGTCCGCGGGCCGTTCCTCAGCGCCCATCTGGGGTACTGGGTGGACAAGGACTACAACGGACGCGGGATCGGCTCGGCGGCCGTGGCTTTTGCAGTGGACGCTGCGCGGGAGGAGCTGGGCCTGCACCGGCTGCAGGCCGCCACGCTCCAATACAATGCAGCCTCCCAGAAGATCCTGCAGCGCTCGGGGTTCACGGCGATCGGTGTGGCCCCGGCCTACCTCAACATCGCCGGAGCCTGGCAGGACCACATTCTCTTCCAGCGCATTTTGTATTGAGCCCCGGGGCCTGGCGAAAACCTGTGCCAGGCCGTGCGAGACTCTCCTCGTGACGGATGAATCGCTCGGGGCCCTGCACCATGTGGAACTGTGGGTCCCGCACCTGGGCCGCGCCAAGGACGAATGGGGCTGGCTCCTGGCGAGGCTGGGCTACCTCAAGTACCAGGACTGGCCGGACGGGTGCAGCTGGCGGCGGGGCCTGACGTACATCGTCGTCGAGGAATCCCCGGCCCTGAGCAGCCGAACGCACGACCGCACCGCTCCCGGTCTCAATCACCTGGCCTTCAGGGCGGGGACCCGGCCCCAGGTCGATGCCCTGGCGGCAGACGCGCTCGCGCACGGCTGGAGTGAACTGTTCCCGGAACAGTACCCGCACGCCGGCGGCCCGGATCACTTCGCCGCGTACCTGGTGAATTCGGACGGCTTCGAGGCCGAGCTGGTCGCCACGGACTGACGCCTGGCCCGCCGGACCCCGTATAGGGCGCCGGCACACGGCTCGGCGCACCATCCGCAGGATCCGGACTGGCGTACCGATCAGCTCATGAGCCGCGGTGGCACCGTCAGGGACGAAGCCGTCGCGCCGGTAGAAGGCGAGGGCGCGGGGGTTCTGTTCCGCAACCCAGAGGTAGGCGCCGCCGCCGGCCACGGCTGAATCGAGCAGCATTTGGCCTGCCCCGGAGCCGTAGTGGCTGGCCAGCACGTAGATTCCCTGCAGCTCCCAGGGCCGGGGTGCGTCGTCATCGCGTCCGGCCCCGGCGCTCGCCCAGGCGACTATATCCATACCCGCGCAGGCAACCCAGACATTCGAGGCGGCAGCGGAGATGTTGGCGCGCCATTTGTCCTCCCGCGGGCCCTGTTGCAGCCCGGCCAAGTCTTCGGCCGGCAGCAGGTGGGCGCAGCACTCGCGCCAGGCCTGGATGTGCACCCGGGCAATGCCGGTGGCGTCGTCCAGCACGGCGGCCCTGACAGCCAGGTCTGTTGTCATCCGGCAAGAGTAGTACGGGTTGCACCCGCTGATCCGCGGTGCCGGGCCATGAGCCGCGGCCCCGGTTCTTGGCCGTGTTGTTACCCGCGGGTAACATAATCCCCATGCACCTGCTCCTCCGCACGCTTGTCCAGCTGTTCACGTCCTCCCGACGCTCCCCGCTGAGCATCTGGGATACCGCGTCATTGCCGTTGAAGGTCCTGCCGACCGACATCGACATCGCGATGCATGTCAACAACGGAATGTACTTCTCCCTGATGGACCTGGGCCGGTTCGATCTGATGGCCCGCAGCGGCACCTGGAAGGCCATGCGCCGCCGGGGATGGAGTCCCGTGGCGGCGGGGGAGACCATCGCCTTCCGCCGTTCGCTGCAGTTGTGGCAGCGGTACACGATCGAAACGAAGATCATTGGCCTCGACGGGAAGGCCATCTACTTCGAGCAGCGCATGGTGGTGGACGGGGAAATCTACGCCCGCGCCTTCATCGCGACCCGCCTGGTCAGCAAGGGCAAGCCGGTCAGCCAGGAAGAAATCATCCGGGAGTTCGGTGCGCCTCCGGCGGACCTGGAACTTCCCGCCTGGATCCACGAGTGGCGCGAAACCAACGCCCTTCCGGGGGCGCGGCGGCCCGCCCCGCACGCCTGGGCCTAAGCCGGCCTGCGCCTAGGTCCCGACGTCGCGCCGGCCCAGTGCCACCGCGCTGAGCCCCACGAGCGCGGCCGAAATGCCCCACAGCCAGCCCGCGGCCGGCCAGTCCGCCCCGTTGGCCAGCGGGTTGTTGGCGTAGGCCCAGTTGTAGGGGGACAGGTTCAGGAGCCAGTCGACGTCCCTGCTTTGCCGGCCGACCGCGTTGAACACATAGCCCAGTACGCCGACGCCGGCGCCGGCGGCCAGCCCGTAAGTCTTCCGCCCCGTCACCGCGCCGGCGAACAGCGCCGTGCTGCCGGTGAGCATGCTCAGCCCGGCGAACAGCACTGAGGCGCCAAAAAGGTTCTCCGGCTGGATGTTCAACTCCGCGGAATCATTCAGCAGCCGGATGAGGGCGAACACGAGGGCCGCGAGAAGCAGCACGCGCAGCAAGATGGCCAGCGCCCGCTCCAGGACCACCTGCGTGCGGGTCACGCCGTGGGCCAGGGTGAGTTCGAGCTGGCCGGATTCCTCGTCCCCGCCGACTGCCGCCGCGCCCCACGCCACCGAGGCGATGGTCATCAGCAGGAAGCCGATCAGCCCGAACATCGTGGCCTGGGTGTAGCCGGGGCCGGTGGTCACCAGGTCGTAGTTGAGCGCCTTGATGATCTCCGGCGGGAAGGCCTGCACCATGCGCTGCATCTCCGGGCTTGCGCCGATCGAGGGGTAGAGCGGCAGGTAGAGGAAGATCGTGACGGCGAGCCCCGCCGCCCACCCGAGCGTGGAGCGCCAGGGGTCCACGAACGCCCGCGTGAACAGCGGCAGCGGCTTCCTCATCGGCCGCGCCCCTTTCGTCGGCGGCGGCCATTGCCGGTGGCGTCGGCTCCGCCGGTGCCGCTGCCGTTCCCGCGGATCGTTCCATACAGCTCCAATACCGATTCCTCGAGATCCGGTTCCTCCAGCACCAGCTCGGTCAGCCTGAGGGAAGCCAGAACGTGGAGCAGCGGCTGGATGGCGCCGCCCAGGGTCGCGGACAGTTCGACGCCGTCGCCCGACGGCAGCACCTCGAGGTGCCCGATCCCGGGCACCCGTGCCAGCAGCGCGCCGGCGTCGGCCGCCGAAATCCCTGCGGCGGTCAGCCGCACGTGCCGCACCGCGCCTTCCCGCAGGCTGTCCACGGTGGCGACAGTGATGATCCGGCCGTCGCGGAGGATCGCCACTTCGTCGGCGGCCTGCTGGACCTCGCTGAGCATATGGGAGCTGAGGAAGATGGTCTGCCCGTTGCCCTGCGCCTCGCGGACCATGGCAAGGAATTCCTGCTGGACCAGGGGGTCCAGTCCGCTCGTCGGTTCATCCAGCACCAGCAATTCCGGATCATGCATGAAGGCCTGCACGAGCCCCAGCTTCTGCTTGTTGCCCTTGGAGAGCTTGCGGGTGTGGCGGTCCAGGTCCAGGCCCAGCCGCTCGGCAAGGGTATCGATCCTGCCGGGTCTGACAGGGCCGCTGATGTCCGCGTAGTGCGAGAGCAGCTTGCGGCCGGTGATCCGTCCCTCCAGGAACAGTTCGCCGGGCAGATAGCCGATCCGGCGGCGGAGCGCCGGGCCTGCGGTCCGAGGGTTCCCGCCGAGCACTCGCGACGTTCCTGCGGTGGGACGGATGATGTCCAGCAGGCACCTCATGACGGTCGTCTTGCCCGCACCGTTGGGGCCGATCACGCCAAAGACGGAGCCCTTCCCGATCTCGAAGCTGATGCCGTGCAGCACTTCACGGCGGCCGAATTTCTTGGTCAGGGAGTCGACAACAATGGCCTGGCTCGCGGTGTTTCCCGGGTCGTGGGGCATGGCGCCGATGGTAGGCCGCGGCCGCCATGCGGGCTAGGGTCCAAGGACCCCGCGCCGGATGGCCGGGCGCGGGGGAGGGTCGTCATATGCATGTGCCAACAGCGAAATGCGGGGGACAAGGCGCCGCTGCTCGCGTACCGTTGACCCATGGCTACCGTAGACATTACAGGTGAACAGTTCGCATCTACTGTCGAGGACAATGACATTGTCCTCGTCGATTTCTGGGCCGAATGGTGTGGCCCGTGCAAGCAGTTCGGCCCCACATACGCCGCAGTTTCCGAGAAACACCAGGACGTCGTTTTCACCAAGGTGGATACCGAGGCCGAGCAGCAGCTCGCCGCCGAGGCCGGCATTACGTCCATCCCGACGTTGATGGCGTTCCGCGAAAAGGTGCTGGTGTTCTCCCAGCCCGGCGCCCTGAACGCCCAGCAGCTGGAACAGGTCGTTGACGCCGTCAAGGCCCTCGACATGGAAGAAGTCCACGCGCACGTGGCCCGGTCCCAGGCCGAGGCTGCCGCGGCGGTCAGCAAGCAGGACGGCAGCCAGATCCCGGAGGCCTAGTCGCCCCACAGCAACCCGACAAACAACAACGCGGGGTAACGTCGCGCCCATTGACTTATGGGCGCGACGTGACCCCGCGTTGTCTTTGTGACTTTGTCCGGGAGGGCCTAGAGTGTCACGAGTTTGACCGGCTCGGCCAGCAGAGCGCTGAGTGACTCGTTGAGGTCCTGGACCGCGGTGCCTTTCGAGTGCTTGTCCAGGTCCTCCTGCGAGGCCCACTGTTCGGTCAGCACCAGCCGGTCCTCGGTGGCCTCGGTCAGCTCGTACCGGATGCAGCCGGGTTCGGTGACCACCTCGTCGATCGCGATCTCCAGCGCGAGCTTCACACGGAAGAACTCGCCGTCGTTGGGAATGAAGATGGCCTGAAGGTCAATGGGTGCGCTCATGGTTTTCACAATACCGGGCCGCGGCTTCTTGTCCCGAAGATTTCGTAGGACATCCAAGCTTTACTCTTCTTTTGCCGGCCGAGTGTTGGTAGCGTCACATCATGCTTGCATACACAGCTGGGGACACTGACGTCCCGCTGCTCGAGGAAACCATCGGCGAGAATTTCGAACGGATCGTGGCCAGGTTCCCCTTCCAGGACGCCCTGATCGAGGCCGCGGCCGTGCCCGGGGAAGAGGCCCGGCGCTGGAGCTACACCAAACTGAACGACGACGTCGACCGCGTGGCCCGCGCGCTGCTGGCCCTGGGCGTAGCCAAGGGCGACCGGATCGGCATCTGGAGCCCGAACTGCGCCGAGTGGACCATCCTGCAGTACGCGACGGCCAAGACAGGGGCGATCCTGGTCAATGTCAATCCCGCCTACCGCAGCCACGAGCTGGAGTTCGTGGTCAAGCAGAACGGCATGCGGATGCTGGTCGCGGCGCCGTCGGACCGCAACAGCGACTACACCGGCATGGCCCGGCAGGCGCTGGCTGAATGCCCGGAGCTGCGCGAACTCGTTTTCCTTCCCGACGCCGGCCTGCCGGCCCTGACGGCGGGGGTCCCCGAATCGGAGGCGGAGCGGACGTTCGCGGAGCTGCTCAAGCGGGCCGACGACGTCGCCCATGCCGACCTCAAGGCACGGATGGCCGGACTGGACCCGCACGACGCGATCAACCTGCAGTACACCTCCGGTACGACCGGCTTCCCCAAAGGTGCCACGCTCTCGCACTACAACATCCTGAACAACGGCCACTCGATCGGCGAGCTGCTGGAGTACACCGAGCACGACCGGGTGGTGCTGCCGGTGCCTTTCTATCACTGCTTCGGCATGGTGATCGGGAACCTGGCCGCCCTGAGCCACGGCTGCGCCACCATCATTCCGGGCCGGGGGTTCACCCCCGCCGCGGCGCTGGAAGCGGTCCAGGACTTCGGCGGCACGTCACTGTACGGGGTGCCGACGATGTTCATCGCCGAGCTCGCCCTGCCGGACTTCGCGTCCTACGACCTCTCGACCCTGCGCACCGGGGTGATGGCCGGCTCGCTGTGCCCCATCGAGGTGATGAACCGCGTCATCTCCGAGATGAACATGTCCGACGTGGCCATCTGCTACGGGATGACGGAGACCTCGCCGGTGTCCACCATGACCCGCAGCGTGGACACCATGGCCCAGCGCACGGAGAGCGTAGGCCGGACCATGCCGCAGCTGGAGAGCCAGATCGTGGATCCGATGACCGGGGCGGTGCTGCAGCGCGGCGAGATCGGCGAACTGTGCACCCGCGGGTACTCCGTGATGAAGGGCTACTGGAACCAGCCGGACAAGACCGCCGAGGCGATCGATGCCGGGGGCTGGATGCACACCGGGGACCTCGCCCGGATGGACGAGGACGGCTACATCGTGATCGAAGGCCGGATCAAGGACCTGGTGATCCGCGGCGGCGAGAACGTCTACCCGCGCGAGATCGAGGAGTTCCTCTACACCCATCCGGACATCCAGGACGTGCAGGTGATCGGCGTGCCGGATGCCAAGTACGGTGAGGAACTGATGGCATGCGTCATCCTCAAGGCCGGCGCCGCGATGCTGGACGCCGCCAGCCTGGCCGAGTATTGCCGCGGGAAGCTGGCGCACTACAAGATCCCGCGCTACGTCGACGTGCGCGAGAGCTTTCCGATGACCGTCTCCGGCAAGATCCGCAAGGTGGACATGCGGCAGGAAGCTGTATCCCGGCTGGGACTCTGACAGCGCGTTGTATTTTAGTGGGGCGTTAGTGGGCGCGGTGGTCCTGGACGGTCATCCGCGGGCCGAAGGTGGGTTTCCGGAAGCCGCTGAGGGCGATCATCCGGACAACGCGCTGCCGGTGTCCGGCCCATGGAGCCAGCAGGCGGAGCATCCCGGCGTCGTCAGTCCGGCGTCCGGTCAGCGCCGCGCCCACATAGGCCGCGAGGTGGTAGTCGCCCACCGCGATTGAGTCCGGGCAGCCGTGGGTGCGCTGCACCACCTCCGCCGCGGTCCACGCCCCAATGCCGGGAAGGGTCTGCAGCTTTGCGGAGGCCTCTGCCGCCGGGAGCGCGGCGAGCCGTTCCAGCGCGACGGCGGAGCGCAGCGCGCGCATGACGGTCGCCGAACGCTGGGGGCCAACCCCGGCCTGGTGCCATTCCCAGGACGGGATGCGCAGCCACTGCTCGGGGGTGGGCTGGACCATCAGGTTGGCGGGCGCGACAGTACCGGCGCCGGGGGCCGGCGTGCCGAAGCGGTACATCAGATACCGGTAGCCGCGCCGGGCCTCGATCACCGTGACCTTCTGCTCCAGGATCGTGGGCACGAGGGAATCGACCAGGCGACCGGTGGCGGGCAGCCGCACAGCGGGGTTCCGGCGTCGGGCCTCCACAACCATCCGGGGGAGCGTGGCGTGGAACGCCGGCTCGTCAAAGCCGGACCAGTCGTCGTCACGGCCCAGCATCCGCGGCACGGAATCGGCGGCCGCGCCCGCGCCCGGTCCCCAGGCCTGGACGTCGATGGCCGGGTCCTCCGGCGGGCCGGCGGCGGTGAGGCGGAGCGTGGCCGGACCCGACGGCGTGGTGAATCCCAGCCAGAGCCCGTCCGGCGCTGCGCGGATGGACGGGTCGCCATGTCCCCGCAGGAGCGTTCCGATTGTCTGGGACAGGTCGAAGGGGCCGCCCGGATGCCAGCGGAGCGAGGCGTCCGCCGCGGCGGCAAAGCCGGCGGGGACGTCTGCAATGGTCATCCGACCATGATTCCACGAACGCCTGGCAGCGGCCGTATCTGCGGCACCCGGGGCCGGGGCCGTACGGCCCTTAAACTCCCGCGCTGCCGGGGCTAGACTCCGGCTGTGGGACGGGCTGCCTGTGCCTGCCCTTTGGCCCGAATCCTTGTTCTTAGGAGAGTGTTATGGCTGGTGGAGTAGTACATTTTGAGATCCCCGCGGACGACGAGAACCGCGCGCGGGAGTTCTACAGCTCGGTGTTCGGCTGGGGCTTTCAGGTTATGCCGGAGATGGAATACAGCCTGGCGATGACCACGCCGATGGACGAGCATGGCCGGCCGGCGGTGTCCGGTTCCATCAACGGCGGACTGTTCAAACGGGGGGAAGGGCTCACGGCGCCGGTTGTCACGGTGGACGTGGACGACATCGACGCCGCGCTGGAGAAAATCACCGCGCTCGGCGGATCGACGTACCGGGAAAAGTTGGAGGTGCCCGGGTCTGGCTGGAACGCCTACTTCAAGGACTCCGAAGGCAACATTGTGGGACTGTGGCAGAACGCGGCGCCCGACGCCGCCGCGGGCTCCACCGCTGCCGGAAACGACATCGGCGCCTGACGCCGTCGTCGGCGTCCTGCCTTCAGTGCATCCCGGTGGTGAGCCAGAGTGCGACGACCGCGAGCGGGACGGTGAGGACGACGGCGGCGAGGCCGGCGGCCGCGAATCCGCCCCAGCGGATCTCGACGTTGAGCGTGCGGAGCCGTTCGTGCCAGAGCAGTGTGGCCAGCGACGCCCACGGGGTCACCAGCGGGCCGAGGTTCACCCCGATCAGCAGGGCCGCCAGCCGCACCGGCGAGTCTCCTACCGGCTCCAACGCGAGGTAGGCCGGCAGGTTGTTCACTGCGTTCGCCGCTCCGGCCCCCAGGCCCGCAAGCTGCAGCAGTGCCGGGAGGCCCTCGCCCGATCCGGCGATCCTTGACAGGAAACGCGTCAGGCCGTTCGCGTGCAGGGCCTCCACCACCATGAACAGCCCCGAGGTGAGCATGAGCGGGCGCCAGGGAACCATGGACCAGCGCAGCGCAGAGCGGCGCCGGCAGAGGAAAAGACCAAGCAGGACCGCCGCCGCCGCCATCGCAGGGAACTGCACGGGTACACCGGAGACGAGGGCGGGGAGCAGCAGCACCATCACCCCCGACGCCGAGTACAGCAGCACCTTGTCCCGCGCCCTGTGGACGGGCTGCGGTGGGTAGCGGCCGGCCAGGTCCTTCCGGAAGGCCAGCCACAGCAGCCCGATCGGGACCAGGATCCCCACCAGCGCCGGCGCCCAGACGAGGCCGGCGAAGGCGGCCGGGCTGAGGTTCAGCCGGTCCTGGGCCAGCAGATTGGTCAGGTTCGACACCGGCAGCAGCAGGGAAGCGGTGTTGGCCAGCCAGACCGTGGTCAGGGCAAACGGCAGCGGCGGGATCCGGGCGTGGATCGCCAGCAGCACGACGACGGGGGTCACGAGCACCGCCGTCGTATCCAGGGACAGGAACACGGTGGAGACGGTGGCCAGGCCGATCACGAGCAGCCACATCAGGGAAACCCGGCCCCGGCCCAGCGCCGCGAGACGCTCCGTCACGACCCGGAACAGGCCGGCGTCGTCGACCATTTCCGTCACCAGGGACATCGCCACAACGAAGGTCAGCACGGGGACGGTGCGGCCGGCCAGTTCCTGGAAAGCGGGCCAGGGCAGGAGGCCGGTGAGCAGCGCGGCGGTGCCCGCCGCCAGCATCCCGGCAGGGAGCAGATAGCTCTTCAGGGGCTTCAGCCAGCGCCAGCTCGTCACCGCAATATCTTCGCATTCGGCGGCCCCGATGACCGTCCCGACGTGCCTGAATCCGCCCCTGGCGGGTGGAGACGGTAACTTTGTACCTATGAAGTACGCCCAGTCCGTTCTGGACCTCATCGGCAATACGCCGCTCGTCAAGCTCCACCACGTCACCGACGGCATCGGGGCCACGGTCCTGGTGAAGCTGGAATACCTGAACCCCGGCGGTTCAATCAAAGACCGCATCGCGGTGAAGATGATCGAGGAGGCCGAACGCACCGGCAAGCTCCTGCCCGGCGGCACCATCGTGGAACCCACCTCCGGCAACACCGGCGTCGGGCTGGCCCTGGTGGCCCAGCAGAAGGGCTACCGGTGCATCTTCGTGGTGCCGGACAAGGTCGGCGAGGACAAGCGCGCCGTGCTGCAGGCCTACGGCGCCGAGGTCGTGGTGACGCCCACCGCCGTCGCCCCCGACAGCCCGCAAAGCTACTACGGTGTCTCGGACCGGCTGGTCACCGAGATCCCCGGCGCCTACAAGCCCGACCAGTTCTCCAACCCGGCCGCCCCGGCCAGCCACTACGAATCCACCGGCCCGGAAATCTGGCGCGACACGGACGGCCGGGTCACGCACTGCGTGATCGGGGCCGGCACGGGCGGAACCATCACCGGCACCGGCCGGTACCTCAAGGAAGTCTCCGCCGGCCGTGCGGAGTCCGACGGCGGCGTGGTCAAGATCATCGGCGCGGACCCGGCAGGTTCGGTCTACTCCGGCGGCACCGGCCGGCCGTACTTCGTCGAAGGTGTCGGCGAGGACATGTGGCCTGCCAACTACGACAAGGCCGTCCCCGACGACGTCATCGCCGTGAGCGACGCCGACTCCTTCGAGATGACGCGCCGGCTGGCCCGCGAGGAGGGCCTGCTCGTGGGCGGTTCCTCCGGCATGGCCGTCGTCGCCGCCCTGCAGGTCGCCAAGGACCTGCCGGATGATGCCGTCGTCGTCGTGATCCTGCCGGACTCCGGCCGCGGCTACCTCGCCAAGATCTTCAACGACCAGTGGATGCGCTCCTACGGCTTCCTCGCCAGCGGGGACGAAGCCTCCGTGGGCGAGATCCTCAAGGCCAAGACCGGGGAGCTGCCGGACCTCGTGCACATCCACCCCAACGAGAGCGTCCGCGACGTCATCAACATCATGAACGAGTACGGGGTCTCCCACATCCCGGTGCTGTCGCAGGAGCCGCCGGTGGTGATGGGCGAGGTCCTCGGCGCCGTCGACGAGCGCACCCTGACCGCGAAGCTGTTCCGCGGTGAAGCCAAGCTCTCGGACAAGATTTCCGAACACATGGAGGCCCGGCTGCCGGTGATCGGCTCGCTCGAATCGATCTCGACGGCCCGCGAACTCCTCTCCGACGCGGACACCCTGATGGTGACCTTCGTCGGCGCTCCGGTGGGGATCCTGACCCGCCACGACCTCCTCGCCTACCTGAGCAACTGACCCCAGCAACTGGTTTCAGCAATTGACCCGGATGCCGGAACGCCCTCCCAGGGGCGCCCCGGCCGCCGGCCGAAAGGAACGCATATGTCTTTGCCAGAAAGCTCTTCCGCCAAAACCGCCGGGTTCAACACCCGCGCCGTGCACGCCGGCCAGGAGTTCGAGCCGCGCACCGGCGCCGTCGTGCCGCCCGTGCATTTCTCCACCACCTATGCCCAGGAAGCGATCGGCGTGCTGCGGGCCGGCTACGAATACGGCCGCGGGACCAACCCCACCCGTGACTCGCTGCAGGAACAGCTCGCAGCGCTGGAAGGCGGGACCGCCGCGTTCTCCTTCAGCTCCGGCCTCGCCGCCGAGGACTCCATGATCCGCGCCCTCACCCGGCCCGGCGACCACATCGTGCTCGGCAACGACGCCTACGGCGGCACCTACCGGCTGATTGCCCGGGTGCTGGGGGAGTGGGGCATCGGCAACACCCCGGTGGACATGTCCAACCTTGACGCCGTGGCGAAGGCCGTGGCAGCTGGGGGGTCGAACGGCGGCAAGACCCGGCTCGTCTGGGTCGAGACGCCGTCGAACCCGATGATGAAGATCACCGACATCGCGGCCCTGTCCAAGGTGGCGCACGACGCTGGTGCCCTCCTCGTGGTGGACAACACCTTCGCCTCGCCATACCTGCAGAACCCGCTGGCCCTCGGCGCCGACGTCGTGGTTCACTCCACCACCAAGTACATCGGCGGACACTCCGACGTCGTCGGCGGCGCCATCATCGTCAACGACCCGGAGCTGGCGGAGAAGATCGGCTTCGTGCAGTTCGCCGTCGGTGCCGTCTCCGGCCCGATGGACGCGTTCCTGACCACCCGGGGCCTGAAGACCCTCGGCGTGAGGATGGACCGGCACAGCGACAACGCCCAGGCCGTAGCGGAGTGGCTGCTGCAGCGGCCCGAGGTTGAGGCCGTGCTGTACCCGGGCCTGCCCTCACACCCCGGGCACGAGCTCGCGAAGAAGCAGATGAAGAAGTTCGGCGGGATGATCTCCGTGCAGTTCAAGGGCGGCGAAGCCGCGGCACGCAAGGTGGCCGAGTCCACCTCCGTGTTCACCCTCGCGGAGTCCCTTGGCGGGATCGAATCCCTCATGAACTACCCCTCGGAAATGACGCACGCCTCGGTCAAAGGCACTGAACTGGCCGTCCCGGTCAACCTGATCCGGCTCTCCTGCGGCATCGAGGACGTCGAGGACCTCATCGCCGACCTGGAGCAGGCGTTCGCGCAGATTGCCACCGCCGGTGAGTCAGGCAGCTAACCACCCGTGACCACCACCACCGCCAGGGCCACGCCCTCCACCACCCGCGGCTGGCTCGCGACGGCGGCCGGCGCGCTCGCCGTCGTCGTCGCCCTGGTGGTGCTGTACTCGGCGTACATCCCGCTGATGAACGACTTCGAGGTCTACTTCTACGGCGGCAACCGGGTGCTGCAGTCCGGCGAGACCGGCGTCAACGAGCTTTACGCGGCGCGGGACGGGCTGCCGTTCACGTACCCGCCCTTCGCCGCGCTGCTGTTCGCCGCCCTGGCGACGCTGGGCCAAAGCGGCGGCAGCCTCGTGTTCATCACGACCGCGCTGCTGGGCGCCGCAATCGTGTCCGCCTGGCTCGCACGGCACTACTTCCGCCTCGGCAGCTGGCGGAACGCGTTCGCCGACTGGCGTTTCCGGGCCCTGGCGCTGGCAGGCACCGCGGCGATCCTGCTCCTGGGGCCGTGGCGGGACACCTTCGACTTCGGCCAGATCAACATCATCCTGATGGGCCTGATCCTCGGCGACTTTGCGCTCTTCGGGAAAGCCCGGGCGGGGCAGATCCGCTGGCCCGCAGGGCTGCTGATCGGCATCGCGGCGGGCATCAAACTGACCCCGCTCGCGTTCGGGCTCTATTTCCTGGTCCGCCGCGACTTCAAGGCCCTCGGCTGGATGGCCGCCGGCTTCTTCGGCTCGATCGGCCTGGCCTGGGCCGTACTGCCCACGGCCTCACTGACCTTCTGGACCAAGATCCTGCCCGACACCGGACGGATCGGCGGGCCGGCGTACGTGGACAACCTCTCGGTCAAGGGCCTGCTGCTGCACCTGGGACTGCCGGATTCCGGCCTGACGAGCCTGTTGTGGCTCGCGTTGTCACTGGCCCTGGCCGCGACAGCCGCGCTCGTGATCAAGTGGGCGGTGGCCGCCGAGGAGAACTTCGTCGCCGTCTCCGCCACCGCCGTGCTGATGCTGCTGGTCAGTCCGGTGTCCTGGTCCCACCACTGGGTCTGGATGGCCGTTGCCCTGCCCAGCATGGGCTTCGCCATCCACCGGGTGCCGTCCCGCAACGGACGGATGCGCCTGGCCGGGTGGATCATCGTCACGTTCTCGGCCCTGTCCTTCTACCTGACGCCCAAGTACCTGTCGGTCATGGCAGGAGCGGCCGAGTGGGGCAAGGACCCGCAGACCCAATGGCAGCTCATCGTGGCCAGCCTCGGGGTGCTCTGCGGCATCGCCATGCTGGTCTACTGGGCCCTGGCCTACCGGCCGTCCCGCGCCGCGCTCCGCCCCTAGCTTTCTTGAAGGAAGGCAGCTAGGGTCGTCCGCGTGGCACTTCGATCCGACTGGTCCCAGCGGAACTGCAGCATGGCCCGCGGCCTGGACATCCTTGGCGACCCGTGGGGCATGCTGGTCCTGCGCGAGGTCTTCTTCGGCAACGGCCGTTTCGACTCGATGAAGGCCCGGCTCGGGGCAGCGGATTCCGTCCTCACCAGGCGCCTCGCAGCCCTCGTTGACGCCGGGCTGCTCACCCGCCGGCCGTACGACGGCGGCCGCGCCCGCCAGGAGTACGTGCTCACCGCCAAAGGTGAGGACGCGCTGCCGGTGCTCAACGCCCTTGTCATCTGGGCCGAAAAATACCTCCCGGCCCCGTCCGAGCAGGCCCACATGTTCGTGATCCACTCCACGTGCGGCCAGCGCACCACCTCCGCTGACACCTGCACATCCTGCGGGGAGCGGCTCACGGCGGACAACACCAGCTGGCACAGCCTGACCCGCACCGCCGAGCCCGTGGCCCTCGCCACCGCCCCCACGACACAGCAGAACGGAACCGCGGCATGAGTGCTCCCGAAACCACCCCTCGGCAACGCCTCCACCCGGCCCCCAAGCGCCGCCTCCACCCGGCCTGGGTGGTTGCCGCCGTCGCGTTCCTGGCGCTGGTCGGCGCGGCCGGCTTCCGTGCCGCGCCCGGCGTGCTGATGGTGCCGCTGCAGAGCGAATTCGGCTGGTCCACCACGGTGCTCTCAGCCGCGGTCAGCATCAACCTGGTGCTCTTCGGCCTCACGGCACCGTTCGCCGCGGCCCTCATGGAACGGTTCGGAATCCGCGCCGTCACGTCCGTCGCGCTCGTGCTGATCGGGGCCGGCAGCGCCCTGACCGTGCTGGTCAACCAGTCCTGGCAGATCCTGCTGACCTGGGGCCTGCTGATCGGGCTCGGGACAGGATCCATGGCGCTGGTCTTCGCCGCCACCATCGCCAACACCTGGTTCGTCAAGAGCCGCGGGCTGGTGATCGGCATCCTCACCGCCGGCAGCGCCGCGGGCCAGCTGGTCTTCCTGCCGTTCATCGCCGCGCTCGCCCAGGATCCGGGCTGGCGGCAGGCCTCGCTGCTGATCGCGGCCGGCGCGCTGGCTGTGGTGCCGCTCGTGTTGAAGTTCCTCAAGAACTCACCCGCCGACGCCGGTGTGCTGCCGTACGGCGCCGGCGCCGGCGCCGGGGAATCCGGGGAGGCCGGGGGTGCCATCGCTGCAGACGCGGCGCCGAAAGCCCCGGGGGAGCCCGCGGAACCGAGCCGGAACGCCGCCGTGCGGGCGCTGCAGGTGCTCAAACGGGCCAGTAAGGTCCGGACCTTCTGGGCCCTCGTCGCCGGGTTCGCGATCTGCGGCGCCACGACCAACGGGCTGATCGGCACACATTTCATCCCGTCTGCCCACGACCACGGCATGACCCAAACCACGGCGGCGGGCCTGCTGGCCGTCGTCGGAATCTTCGACATCGTCGGCACCATTGCCTCCGGCTGGCTGACCGACCGCTACAACCCGCGGATCCTGCTGGCCGTCTACTACCAGTTCCGCGGGATCGGCCTGCTGGTGCTGCCGCTGCTGCTCAGCGCCACCGTGCAGCCCAGCATGATCGTGTTCGTCGTGATCTACGGTCTGGACTGGGTGGCCACCGTCCCGCCAACCGCCGCGATCTGCCGCCAGGTGTTCGGAGCCGACGGCAGCGTGGTGTTCGGCTGGGTCTTCGCCGCCCACCAGCTCGGCGCTGCCGCTGCGGCGCTGGCTGCGGGCGCCATCCGGGACGCCACGGGCCAGTACACCTATGCCTGGTTCGGCGCGGCCGCGATGTGCACCATCGCCGCCGTCATCAGCGCGACCATCCGCAAGGACGCCGGCAAGAAGGACGTAATCCCGGTACCGGCGTAGCGGCTCGGTAGGATAACAGCAGGGGTCCCGGCCGCGGCCGGCCCCCGACGACACCAAACTGGGGGAACCATGTCACTGCTCGATGCCGAAAACAGACCCGTCACGGCGCCGGACCCTGTGACGGAAGCCCAGCCAGCGCGGTTCCCCGGCCGGCTTCCCGAGCGGGCTCCCGTCCCGCAGCTGCTTCGGCTCTCCACGGTCCTGGCCGTGGCCGCCGTGGTTTACCTGGTGTGGCACTGGCTCGGCGTCTGGGGCAAACAGGGCCTCGACTTCAGCGTCTACTGGTATGGAGGCACCATCCTCAACGAGGCGGGCCAGGCACCGTCAGACCTCTACCAGGGCAACGTTGACTGGGCAGGCGGCCCGCAGCTTCCCTTCACCTACCCGCCGTTCGCCGCCCTCCTCTTCAGCCTCCTGGCCCTGCTGCCCCAACACGCTGCCCTCATGCTCTTCAACGCCGCCGGCGCCATCGTGGCACTGTGGGTGGCCGTCCGCGGCGTCCGCTACTGGAATGCCACGGCGGACTGGCGCACCACCTTCCGCTCCCCGGGCAACCGCTGGGCCGCAGCCATACTGGTCCTCGCCGTGCTGAACCTTGGGCCGTGGCGCGAGACCCTGGCGTTCGGCCAGATCAACATCCTGCTGATGGGCCTGATGGCCGTGGATCTGCTGGCCCGCAACCCCCGCTGGACCCGGGGATTCCCCGGCAGCGGCTTCCTCGTGGGTGTCGCGGCCGGCATCAAACTGACGCCCCTGGTGTTCGGCCTCTACTTCCTCGTCCGCAGGGACTGGCGCGGGCTGCTGAACATGGGGGCAGGGTTCGCCAGCACCGTGCTGCTCGGCTGGCTCGTGCGGCCGGCCGAATCCCTGCAGTTCTGGCTTCAGATACTGCCGGACACCTCCCGGATCGGCGGCGCCGGCTACGTCGACAACCTCTCCCTCAAGGGCGCGCTGCTGCACTTCGGCGTCCCCGAAAGGTCCGTCACCGTTCCCTGGCTTGTGCTGAGCATGCTCGTGGTGGCGCTGGCTGCCGGAGTCATCAAAACCGCCAGCGATCAAGGTGCCCGCGTGGTTGCCATCTCGACGACGGCGCTAACTATGCTGCTGGTCAGCCCGGTTTCGTGGTCCCACCACTGGGTCTGGGTCGCGGCCGTCCTGCCGGCCTTCGCCTGGACCCTGCGCGAGATCCCGCACCGCTACCGCGGGATGCGGTGGCTCATGGGCGGGGTCCTGGGCGTGTCGGTGCTGGTGTTCCTGTTTTCGCCGAAGACCATCGGCACGGCCCTCGGCGCCGAAGACCTCAACATCCAGACCCCGGGGCTCTGGATCATGGCCTCCAGCGCCGGGGTGTTCTGCGCCCTGGCCATCATGGTGTGCTGGTTTGTGGTCCTCCGGCGCGGCTCCCTGACGACGGCGTGACCGTTCCGAGTGCGCACTTCCCGGCAATGTTTGCGCGGCATACACTGCCGGGAAGTGCCTACTCGGGGCTAGCGGAAGGCGGCCAGCCCTGTGATGTGCTGGCCGAGGACCAGGGTGTGGACTTCGTCGGTGCCCTCGTAGGTGCGGACCGACTCCAGGTTGGCGGCGTGCCGCAGCGGGGAATAGTCCAAGGTGATCCCGTTTCCGCCCAGGATGGTGCGGGCCTCGCGGGCAATCGCGATCGCCTCGCGCACGTTGTTGAGCTTGCCGAGCGAGATCTGTTCCGGCCGCAGCTTCCCGGCGTCCTTGAGCCGGCCCAGCTGCAGCGCAAGGAGGGTGCCCTTCTGGATCTCGAGCAGCATGTTCACGAGTTTCTCCTGCGTCAGCTGGTACCCGGCGAGGGGCTTGCCGAACTGCAGCCGCTCCTGCGAATACTTCAGCGCGGCCTCGTAGGAGTCCCGGGCCGCGCCCATCGCGCCCCATGCGATCCCGTACCGGGCCTCGTTGAGGCAGCTGAACGGGCCGCGCAGGCCGCGGGCTGCCGGGAGCAGGGCCTCAGGTCCCAGCCGGACGCCGTCGAACGTGACATCGCACTGGATGGAGGCGCGCATTGAGAGCTTCTGCCCGATCGGCGTCGCGGTGACCCCTGGGGTGCCGGCGGGGACAAGAAATCCGTGGACACCGTCGTCGGTCATCGCCCAGACCACCAGCACGTCCGCCACGGAGGCGAGCCCGATCCAGCGTTTGGTGCCGTCCAGGATCCAGCCGGCGCTGTCGCCGGAGCCGTCGCGGCGGGCGAAGGTCTTCATCGAGGCGGGGTCCGAGCCGGCGGTGGGTTCGGTCAGGGCGAAGCTGCCGATCAGTTCGCCGGCGGCCATCCGGGGGAGCCACTCCAGCTTCTGCTCCTCGGAGCCCCACTTGTGGATGGCCGTCATGGCCAGTGAGCCCTGCACGGAGACGAACGTGCGGATGCCGGAATCGCCGGCTTCCAGTTCCATCGCGGCCAGTCCGTATTCGACGGCGGAACGCCCCGGGCAGCCGTATCCCTCCAGATGCATGCCGAGGACGCCGAGTTCGCCCAGCTCGGGGGCCAGCTCCAGCGGGAAGACGCCGTCGTCGTACCAGCCTGCGATGCCTGGCCGGATCCGCTGGTCCGTGAAATCGCGGACCCGCTCCCGGACGGCCAGCTCGTCGGCGCTCAGCAGCGAATCGATCGCCAGGACATCGGACACATCTACTTCAGACCCGTTGGGGAAGCCAGCCTCGTTGCTCATTCCAGCATCCTACGGTCTTGTCCCGGCGCGGGCCCCGCCTTCCTGCCCAGTTACTTCCGGACCCGGTTGCGGATCCGGGCCGACTCGCCGGTGTCGCCAGCCACTTGCATGGTGCGCGGGAAAGTAACTGGGCAGGAGCGTCGCGCGGGGTTCGATGGCCTGGCTGCGGCGGGGGTCGGGGGTGGCGTGCGGGGGACATGTCCAGTCGGAGCGCCGCCCGCGGGGGCCGGGCCTACACTGGTGCCATGGACACCGCTTCTGTTCTCGCCGTCTGCCGCGTACACCAGTTGCTGAGCGACCCCGGAAATGTGGGCGTGACGGCGATCGACAAACGGCCCGTGGCGGGGCCGGTCAAGGTGCACAGGCTCGGACTGCACGGTGACATCCAGGCCAGCCGGGTTCACCACGGCGGCGAAGACCAGGCGCTCTACGCCTACTCCCAGGATGACGCCGACTACTGGGCCGCGGAACTCGGCCGCGACCTTCCGCCGGGGATCTTCGGTGAGAACCTGCGCGTCGCCGGCATCAGCGCCACCGACGCCATCATCGGCGAACGCTGGAAGATCGGACTCGACGTCGAAGTTGAGGTGACCTCGCCCCGCACCCCCTGCGCCACTTTCCAGCGCCGGATGCATGAGCAGCACTGGGTCAAGCGGTTCGGCGATGCCGGGCGGGTGGGAACGTATCTGCGCGTGGTGCGGGTCGGCAGCATCAAGGCGGGCGACCACATCCACCGGATCTTTGTCCCCACCCACGGGGTGACCATTGGCAAATGGTTCAGCGACCCCACGCTTGGGGACATAGAGGCCCTGCGGGACGCCGACGCCGACGGGCAAATCCGCCTCCAGCCCGAGTACCAGCAGGAGTTCGAGAAGCTGCAGCGCCGCGCGCTCTAACAGCGGCGCGCACGCGGCCCACCGGAGTCAGTCGCAACCGCCTCCGCCGCCGCCGTCACCGCTCCCGCAGTCGCTTCCGTCGCTTCCCCCGCCGCCGCCGCCGTCACCGCGCCAGCCGGATCCGCCGTCGCCGTGGCGCCTTCCCGGTCGGGTCTTCGGCGTGCGGGCGACCATAACGCCGAACAGCAGCACGCCGGTGGCATTTGGGACACCGCCCGATGCCAGAAATGCTGCCCGACGACTGCGGCCAAGGAGCCAGATGATGCCAAGGAAAAGGGCGAAGGACAACCCCAGGCCAACGAATATAGCCGCGGCGGTCCCTGAACCGGACTCTTCGGTGTTGAAAGCTCGGTTCAGCCTCCAGCCGAGAAATAGGCCGACGGGTACTGCGAAGCTCAGCCTGCGGATCAGCGCCCAGCGGAGCGTGGAGACCGGAACAGGAAGCTTTCTGAACCGGCGGCTGCGGATGGCCCTGCCGGTGCGCGGCGCAATTTTCGACCTTGTCATGGCCCACACCCTACGGCCTGCGATCCTGGACGCTGACCCGGATCCATGCGCCACTGGGCCTGAGGGAAAGTGGCAGGACCGCGTGAGCGTCTCGCGATGGAGGCGTCCGTTGAAACGCCGGATTGCTGTAGGCGCCTCGGGCCGTGGTCCGGCTCGGCGACTCCACCCGGCACCGTCGCCGAGGGACGCACTCGGGCTGGCGACGCGAATCAGCTTCCGCGACGCGCATCAGATTCCGCGACGCGCTTAAGAGAAAGCGCTAGGGGTATACCCGGTGCGCCAGCTTGTTTGCGCGTCATGGGCTAAGCGGGGCCGCTGTTCCGAAGACTTGATACAGACGACTCTGGTCTTCAAGGTTGTAGATGGCCCGATCATCCACCTGTTCCAGGAGACGTGCTTCCGCTCGGATGTGATGAAGTGGAGCGCCAGTACGTATGTCGATCATCTGGAGAAGTCCGTTGTGGAGGTACGTCCGGACGCTTTGCCCCCCGCCTAAGGGCGCTCCGGTCGGATCGAGGATTGTCTCCGACGTCCCGCCGCAAAGCCGGGCAGATGCCTGTGTGCGCAAGCTCACCGCCCTTACGGGTCCCCTGGTTACCCATGCGCGGATCCATGCCCTACAATTGAACTATCCCCCACTCCGGAAATCCCTTATTTCCTGCCCAATTCTTGAGGCAAGACTGGTAAGTGTTGGGGCCCGCGCAATTGCGATGCGGGCATTTTCATAGGGAGAGCCGGCTAAAGAAAACGCTGTACAGACTGCTGGGATAGCAGCCAAGAGATGCAGCGGGAAGTCCTGCCACGGGATTGCGAAAGCGCCGGGCTTCTATGTGACCGGCCGGTCAAAGTATGCCCGGCGATTTAGCGTCACGCGTACTGCGGCTCCGCTCACCTCGGGTTGTGCCGCTTGGCCCCTATGGATGAGGATATTTCACCTATGCCCGAAAATCAGAACAACTCCGTCGAAACCGAAAACATTCAGAGCGACGTCGAGACTTCTGAAACGGCTGCCCCCGCAGCCGGCTCCGCCCCGGTATTCACCGAGGCTCCTGCACACGTTGAGGTTCCGGCTGCTGCCGAGACCGCACCGCAGGCTGACACCCAGGCTGCACCGCAGGCTGACACCAAGACTGCCCCGGCCAAGGACGAGGACGAAGAAGAAGGCGTCAAGTTCGTCGACCTCGGCATCGACGGCCGTGTTCTCGCTGCCCTGCAGGACGTCGGCTACGAGAAGCCGTCCCCGATCCAGGCCGCAACCATCCCGTTGCTGCTTGAAGGCCGCGACGTCGTGGGCCTGGCCCAGACCGGCACCGGTAAGACTGCAGCATTCGCAGTACCGGCGCTGTCCCGCCTGGCCGAGCTCCACGACCTCAACGGCCCGTCCCGCAAGACCCAGGCCCTGGTGCTTGCTCCGACCCGTGAGCTCGCGCTCCAGGTCGCCGAGGCCTTCACCTCCTACGCCAAGCACATCGACGACTTCACCGTCCTCCCGGTGTACGGCGGCTCCGCCTACGGTCCCCAACTCGCCGGCCTGCGCCGCGGCGCCCAGGTTGTTGTCGGTACCCCCGGCCGCGTGATCGACCACATCGCCAAGGGCTCCCTTGACCTGTCCGAACTCCAGTACCTGGTACTGGACGAGGCTGACGAGATGCTCCGCATGGGCTTCGCCGAAGACGTTGAGCAGATCTTCCAGCAGACCCCCGAGGGCCGCCAGGTTGCACTGTTCTCCGCCACGATGCCGAGCCAGATCCGCCGGCTCTCCAAGCAGTACCTCAACAACCCGGCCGAGGTGCAGGTCAAGTCCAAGACCACCACGGGCGCCAACACCCGCCAGCGCTACCTGCAGGTCATGGGCCCGCACAAGCTCGACGCGCTGACCCGCATCCTCGAGGTTGAAGAGTTCGAGGGCGTCATCGCCTTCGTGCGCACCAAGATGGCGACCGAGGACCTGGCCGACAAGCTGCGTTCACGGGGCTTCCAGGCTGCCGCCATCAACGGCGACATTCCGCAGCAGCAGCGCGAGCGCACCGTTGAGGCCCTGCGCGACGGAAAGATCGACATCCTCGTCGCCACCGACGTCGCGGCCCGCGGCCTTGACGTCGAGCGCGTCAGCCACGTGGTCAACTACGACATCCCCCACGACACCGAGTCCTACGTGCACCGCATCGGCCGCACCGGCCGTGCAGGCCGTTCCGGTGACGCGATCCTCTTCATGACGCCGCGGGAGAAGTACCTGCTGCGTTCCATCGAGAAGGCGACCCGCCAGCCGGTCGAGCAGATGCACCTGCCGACCGCGGAGTCGGTCAACACCCTGCGCCTGGGCAAGTTTGCCGAGAAGATCACGGAGACGCTTGCGTCCGAGGACGTGGCCGCATTCCGCGACCTAATCTCCTCCTACGAAGAAGAGCACAACGTTCCGGCGTCGGAGATCGCTGCTGCACTGGCCGTCATGGCCCAGGGCGGCCAGCCGCTCCTGGTCAAGGAACTGCCTGCCGCTCCTGAGTTCCAGAAGCGCGAGCGGTCCAAGGACGGCTTCGGCTCACGCGGCCCGACCCGCACCCTGACCGAGGGCAATGCCACCTACCGGATCGCCGTCGGACGCCGTCAGCGCGTTATGCCGGGTTCCATCGTTGGCGCCATTGCCAACGAAGGCGGCATCTCCTCGGCCCAGATCGGCGGCATTGACATCCGTGCGGACCACTCCCTCGTGGAGCTCCCGGCGGACCTCAGCGCCGACCAGCTGAAGGCGCTGTCCCGCACCCGCATCGGCGGCGAGCTGATCCACCTCGAGCTGGACAACGGCCGTTCGCCCGCGAGCGACCGTGGCGGCTACCAGGGCGGCAGCCGCGGCGGTGACCGTGGCGGTTACTCCGGCGGCGGCGACCGTGGCGGCAACTTCAAGGGCAACGGCGGCTTCAAGCGCGAATTCCGCAAGACCGACGGCGAGCGGTCCTCCGCTGACCGTGGCGGACGCTCCTTCAGCGACCGCAACGAGCGTGGCGTCGGCACCGACGCGGCCCGCAAGCCGCGCACCGAGGGCGGCTTCAAGCCCCGCACCAAGTGGTAACCAGCAGCTGCTGAGCACCGATTGACCCTGAGAACGGGCCGGCTCTTGAGCCGGCCCGTTCTTCGTTAAGTTCCCTTGGTCACATGCGGGCGTCCGGTGCTGACGCGGGTCGCTGTCTGGCTGGCCGCGGGGTCCCATCCACCCCGGATTTCCGCCGGTTTTGACGCTTTCAGGGCCGCCCCGACATCGATTTGTTGGGAGGGGAATCTTCCGGTAGAGTATTTACTCGTTGCCCCCCTAGCTCAGTGGTAGAGCGCGTTCTTGGTAAGAACGAGGTCACCGGATCGATTCCGGTGGGGGGCTCTGAATGAGGGCCTGTGTCAAGGCGGTTTTTGACCGGCTTAGCGCAGGTTTTCCTCATTTATGGCGGCGTAGCTCAGTTGGTTAGAGCGCACGACTCATAATCGTGAGGTCGGGAGATCGAGCCTCCCCGCCGCTACAGAAAGACCCTGCAGGCCACGGCCGCAGGGTCCTTTTGTTTTAACAACTTTGCGCTATCACTCTTGGTGGGGTTAGCGGCCAAAATGTGTGTATGGCTTGGGCGTGTCACCGGTTTCTTCCGCCCCATCCTTGCTGGATTCCGTTGCCGTCTTCGAAGCTGAAGGCTGTGTCGTAGAGGGCCGGTTGGATGGGCTCCTCCACCTCCTTTGACTCCTTCTTTTGGGGTTGCCAGTGGTGTGGTTTCACGAGGTCCCAAGGGTCCTGGGGTGATTCAGTGTGCTGGTAGAGGTACCAGTCGACGGCGCGTGTGGCGTGGTCTTCGCTGAGGCCGCGGTGGTTCCGCAGAAGGTCTTTGAGGCCTGCGTTGATTCCTCCCTCCAGCGGGCTGGTCGTCCGGGCGATCTGCTGGCCTTCGGTAGCGCTGGTAAGCCAGGTGAAGAGGTGCCCTGCCTTGATGGCAGCGGCCAGGCTTCCCCGTGCCCGGCGCAGGCCCAGATGTGTGTACCACCAGGTCTGTGCCGGTCCGATGTGTGAGGGCCTGGCGCCGGTTTTCTTCGCGTAGGTCCGGTGCTTGAGGAAGCTCTCCCAGCGGGCCTCCCAGGAAGCGAACGCACCGGACCAGGCGGCGGCCTGGTCAAGGTCCGTGACGTGGGTGAGTGCCTTGGCCAGGGCTAGTAGTTCCTTACCGGCATCGAGCTTCGGACGCATCGTCAGATGCGTGCGGATGTTCTGCCGGATATGGAACAGGCACCGTTGAACGTTCGTTTCCGGCCAGTGTTCCCTCAAGGCGCTCTCCAGGCCCTTGTGGCCGTCCACGACGGCCACCGCCGGGGCCGGGATCTGCCGCAGAAGCGCAGCCCACGAGGCGTGCTTTTCCCGGTCACACCACTGCCACGCGATGACGTGCTCGCCGGTGTAAGCGACCAGGACGCACCAGCCGTTGAAGTAGGTGCCATCGAGCATGATCACCGGGTGTATTTCCCCGGTCCGCGCGGCCGCCGGGGCGACATTCCAGCACCAGGCACTCCGGCGCCTGAAGGTCCTCTCCGAGCCGGCGTGGGCGCCTTGCCGCTGCTTCCCCGTGATCCAGGAAATGAAGGCCGTGAACTCTGCCCTCTTCGTGACATCAACCCGGGATTGAGTACTCGAAGCACCACACGACCTACACCGCCATCTCGTCCGCCCGGCACTGGTCGAACCGTTCTTCACAAGCTTCTGAGCACATACACCACACCGGGGCTGATTTGATCGAACCGTCACTCCACATGCTTTCAAAGCATGTGGACACCCCTACAACCCGCGCGAACACTGGCAACCAAGCCAATCTCATACACACATTTTGGCCGCTAACCCTCTTGGTGCTTAAACGGGGGGTTTGGCTGCTAAATCTGCCAGCGCAACGGTGGCAGGTGCGGGGTTGTGGGACAGAATGGGTCCATGACGCGAATCGCAATCATTGGCGGCCACGGCAAAGTGGCTCTGGAACTGTCCCGCATCCTCTCCGAAGAGGGAACAGACGTTACGTCCTTTATCCGCAACCCGGACCACGGGACAGACGTCGCGGCAACGGGCGCCACTCCTGTTGTCCTGGACGTTGAACATTCGACGACCGCGGAGATCGCCGAGGCGCTGCGGAACCACGACGCCGTGGTCTGGTCGGCCGGCGCCGGCGGGGGAAGCCCCGAGCGGACCTACGCGGTGGACCGGGACGCCGCCATCCGGTCGATGGATGCGGCCGCGGCGGCCGGCGTCGGGCGGTACGTCATGGTGTCCTACCTTGGCGCCGGACCGGACCACGGCATCCCCGAGGACAGCAGCTTCTTCGCGTATGCGGAGGCCAAGGCCGCCGCGGACTCCTACCTGCGCGGAACGGACCTGCACTGGACCATCCTGGGACCTGGAGCGCTCACCGACGGGCCCGGCAATGGCCTGATCGACGTCAACCCAGCCGACGACTCCGGAGGCCGGGAAACAGCCCGTGCCAACGTGGCACTCGTCGCCGCGGCAGTACTGGGCCTGCCCTCAACCGCCGGGCGCACCATCGAATTCCGGGACGGCGACCTGCCCATCGCGGCCGCCCTGGAACCCGTGAGCTAGCCAGCCCAGCAGGCCGCTGACCGCCTGGCAGGGCCGTTCACCATGGGCCGATAAAGTGGTGGGGGCGACCCGCTCATCCGACGCAGCGGGTTGACCCGAAGCACTCCCGGGGAAGTGGGCCTATGGACCAGTTGGCAATCATCATCGGACTCCTGCTGGCCACTGTGGTGGCCGTCGGCGTCGGGGACCGGCTGCGGCTGCCGTTTCCGGTCCTCATGCTGATCCTGGCGGCCTCGCTGACCTTCATTCCTGGATTTCCGGACATCGCCATCTCACCGGACCTGATCCTGCCCATCTTCCTGCCGCCATTGCTCTTTGCCACGGCCCAACGCAGTTCGTGGGCCGTGTTCAGGGTCCGTTGGCGTACGCTGCTGATGCTCGCGGTGGCCCTCGTGGTGGTTTCGACCGCGGTGGTGGCAGGAGCGGCCTGGCTCCTGATCCCGGGCATCGGAATTCCCGCGGCGATCGCCCTGGGCGCGATGGTGGCCCCGCCGGATCCGGTGGCCGTGGAGTCCATTGCGGGTCGGGTGCACATGCCCCGGCGGCTCATCACGGTGCTGCAAAGCGAGGGCCTCTTCAACGACGCCGCCGCCATCGTCATCTTCCAGGCTGCTGTCGCCGCGACCGTGTCCGGCACTGAAGTCTCTGCCGACGTCGTCCTGCAGTTTGTGCAAGGCGCGGTGATCGCGGTGGCGGTGGGAATCGGCATGGGCTGGCTCACCAGCCTCATCACCAGGCTGGTGCAGGCTATGGTTGCCCGCAGCGCCGTCACCCTCGTGGTGCCGTTCGCGGCCTACATCCTGGCCGAGGAGGTGCACGCCTCGGGTGTGATTGCTGTTGTCGTCACGGCCTTGGAGATTCAGCGCCACGCCAGGCCGCAGGACGCCGCCGAGCGGGTGACCCGCACCGCCTTCTGGGACGTGGTGGAGCTGTTGGTCACGGGTCTGGCGTTCGGCCTGGTGGGGCTGGAAGTTCGGCAGGTCATCCGCGACGAAGGCAACGGAATTGTCGGCATGATCGGCAACGCCGTGGTGGTGTGCGTGCTGGTGTTTGCTGTCCGGTTCGCGTGGCTGGCGATGATGTCCGTCCTGGCGCGCAGCACAAAGGATTCCCTGCGGCCCAACTCCGCCAAGGAAGTCCTCATCCTTACCTGGTGCGGCATGCGGGGGCTCGCCACCCTGGCGCTCGCTCTGGCGCTTCCGCTTACCCTGGCCGACGGGAGTCCGTTCCCGGCCCGAAGCCAGCTCATCGTCATCGCCTGCGCGGTCCTGCTGGCCACCCTGGTGCTGCCGGGGCTGACGCTGCCGTGGCTGATGCGGATACTGAAGGCTTCCGGCGACGGTTCGGAAGAGCGCGACGCCGCGCGGGTTCTCGCCGGGCGGGCACAGGAGGCGGCCATCGCGGCGCTGAAGGCGCACGAGCTGATGAAAGAGCTGCCGGCGGAGAAGGTGGCGCTGGTCAAGGAGAAAATGACCCGGCTGCATGCCGAACTGCTCGATGGCAGCATCCGCAACGAAAGCGTTGGGGAGATGCGCAAGCGCGGACGCGAGCTGGCGATTGCCGTGCAGACGATCGCGCTCGATGCGGCCCGCCAGGAACTCGTCGCGGCCCGCAACGAGCCCGGTGTGGACCCCGAGGTCGCGGACCGGGTCCTCCGGCAGCTGGACCTGCGCACCATGATCATGCCGGAGTAGCCCGCCGGGGTGACCGCTGTCCCTACGGCCCAGCTCAAGCTCCAGGGCATTGGTCTCGACCCGCGGTACGGGTAACCGCCGAAGCAGGGCAACCCAGGCGGCCTGTGCCTGACGCAGGCTTCGGACGTGCACCCGGATACTGCTCACTGTGAGTTAACAGTTTGCGTGGGAGGCCCTGCGCACAACGAGGTTCAATAGGCGGCCGTGGTGCATCCGAGCAGGCTGTTGCCGTAGGACATGGGGCTGACAGCGATCCCGTAGGAGCAGATCCGGTAAGTGCCGGGCTTGGTGATGGGAAGCGAGGCTGTGAATCCGTGGTTGCCGGTGACGCCGAGGTACTGGTTGACGTCGGGGCGCGGGTTGTCGGCGGTGAACGGGTAGCCGAGGGTGGTGCCGTCGGGGTACGTCACGTAGATGTGGGCGGGGATTGAAGCGGAGGGTGTTCCCTTGTCCACTGTCCATCCGGACACCCGCAGCTCGGTCCCGTTTGCGGTCTTGTTGACACTGACGCCGTCCTGGAAGCCGACCGGAGCCGGTGCTACAACGACTTCCTTCGTGGTGCATCCGAGCAGGCTGTTGCCGTAGGACATGGGGCTGACAGCGATCCCGTAGGAGCAGATCCGGTAAGTGCCGGGCTTGGTGATGGGAAGCGAGGCTGTGAATCCGTGGTTGCCGGTGACGCCGAGGTACTGGTTGACGTCGGGGCGCGGGTTGTCGGCGGTGAACGGGTAGCCGAGGTTTGTGCCGTCGGGGTAGGTCACGTAGACGTGGGCCGGGATGGACGCGGAGGGCGTTCCCTTGTCCACGGTCCAGCCCGACACCCGCAGCTCGGTCCCGTTTGCGGTCTTGTTGACACTGACGCCGTCCTGGAAACCGACCGGAGCCGGTGCTACAACGACTTCCTTCGTGGTGCATCCCAGCAGGCTGTTGCCGTAGGACATGTGGCTGACGGCGATACCGTAGGAGCAGATCCGGTAAGTGCCGGGCTTGGTGATGGGAAGCGAGGCTGTGAATCCGTGGTTGCCGGTGACGCCGAGGTACTGGTTGACGTCGGGGCGCGGGTTGTCGGCGGTGAACGGGTAGCCGAGGTTTGTGCCGTCGGGGTACGTCACGTAGACGTGGGCCGGGATGGACGCGGAGGGCGTTCCCTTGTCCACGGTCCAGCCCGACACCCGCAGCTCGGTCCCGTTTGCGGTCTTGTTGACACTGACGCCGTCCTGGAAACCGACCGGAGCCGGTGCTCCCGGGACGTCGATGTCCTTGCATCCGAGCAGGCTGTTGCCGTAGGACATGGGGCTGACAGCGATCCCGTAGGAGCAGATCCGGTAAGTGCCGGGCTTGGTGATGGGAAGCGAGGCTGTGAATCCGTGGTTGCCGGTGACGCCGAGGTACTGGTTGACGTCGGGGCGCGGGTTGTCGGCGGTGAACGGGTAGCCGAGGTTTGTGCCGTCGGGGTAGGTCACGTAGACGTGGGCCGGGATGGACGCGGAGGGCGTTCCCTTGTCCACGGTCCAGCCGGACACGGTCAGTGCAGCCCCGTTTGCTGTTTTGCTGACAGTGACGCCGTCCTGGAAACCGACCGGAGCCGGTGCTCCCGGGACCTCGATGTCCTTGCAGCCGATTTGTGGGCTGGCGTAAATACCGATGGCATAAACACAGACACCGTACGATCCCGGTGCGTTCACCCCGAATGTCTGGTCGAATCCATGGTTCTGTCCCAGACCGTACGTCGATTGGACGTCCGGGCGGGCACCCGCGGCGAGCACCGCGTAGCCTACTCGAGCCCCGCTGGGGGAAGTGATGTAAACGTGTGCCTCGGTGGACTTTGCGGGCTCGGCCCTGTCGACGGCCCAGCCTGTCACCCGCAGCGAGGTCTTGCCGTCCGCGAGGACCATGTCCAGGCTGTCAAAGTTGCCGGTGGGAACCGGAATCGCGTTGACCGTGACGCCTGCCGCCGAGTCCGAAACCCAGTCGATGGATACGCGCGTGCCTGCATGGGTGGTGAACGTCTGGCCTGCTTGCCATGCTTGGTTGTAGCTGTAATAGCCGTTAAACGTCGTGGTACTTGGCTGCAGGGCGAGGGAGCCTGCGCCGAATGATTGGACTATTTTGACTCCGCGGTTGCCGCCAAGGGCCGTCGCCGCATCATTGCCCACAGGCAGCCGCAACTCAAGATAATACACCTCGCCGCTAACGGGATCGGAAAACTTAACCGCGCGGTTGTCGTCCGCGCTTCCCCAGGCCTTCAACTGGTAGGAGTTCCTCCCTACCGCCTTCCCCAGGTCCCTGACTTCGGTGCCGGCCCCGAATCCGCCAAATTCGTAGATAGGGGAACTGACCACCGGCTGGCTGGTCTGAGAGACGCCCATCAGGTCAAGGTTGTCCTTGTATTCCTCGATGCTGCACGTGCCGTTGGCGAACGATCCGTCGGCGTTGCTGGCAGTGTCCACGGCTCCGTCCGCACAGCGGAGGCGGTTGGCGTGCATCAGACCGAGGACGTGGCCGAATTCGTGAGTCAGTACGCTCTTGGTCAGTGTTGCCGGGAGCGGCATGAGGACACGTCCGCTGGTTCCGTTGTAGCTCCAGCCCGCGCCGAACGCCCCATCGGACAACGTGGGAGTCGACACGAAAACCACAAGTGACGTGTAAGAACTGGGGACCCAGCCGATTTCGGCCGCGATCGTGTTCATCATTGATGAATAACTCTGTGTGGAGGTTGCCTTGCTCGACCTGTTTTCGACACTGGCGACGCTCATGGACAGCCTGCCATTCGACATGGCCTGCCAGTAGTTGCTGCTGGTCGTGATAGCCGCCCGGGCGTCCGCTTCCGGGATGGTCGCTTGCCGGTCGGCCAGCTGGACCATCACCAGCTTGACCTTGATGTCACCGCTCCGAGCAAGGGAGTATGCCTCGGTGGTCGTGTGGGGCGATTCAGCGCCCTTTCTTTCCTGCGTTGCAGTGATATTGAGCGACTCACTGGTTGCGGGATTGCTGCCACCGATGACTTCCGTGAAGAGGGGCTCCGGAGATACCAGAGTCCCTGACTCGACCGTTGCCAGGGAATCCGTGGCTGCAGTCGGCGAAGATGATGGGAGTGGCGCTGCTGTGACCTCAGGGGATGGAGACGCCGCCGGCGCAGGGCTCGAGGCTGGCGCGGGCGCCGGCGCGGGCGCCGCCGACAAAGCAACTGTCGGTGCCGTCGGCTCGGCGAGGGCAGGCGAGAGAGGCACAGCGGTGAGCGAGGCAAGAGTAACGACAAGCGCCGCCAGAAGCGCTGTCGTCTTCCGTATTGAATTCACGTGGTGTCTTTCATGAGACCGCCGCCCCACTGAACACTCAGCGAGACGGCCGGGAGACCGGGAAGTGAGGTCAGTCTACGGATGGCGCGCCGTCAGAACCGGCAACCTGCAACAAACTTTCGTCTTAGGTAGCGAATCGTTGCCTAATCTTGAGCAAAGTCAGCCCGTCCCACCAATGTGCGCTGTCCCTACTGCCCCAGCTCAAGCTCCAGGGCATTGGCCTCGACGTAGTCCAGCGCGTGCCGGACGGCACCGACTGTGACAATCGAGGCGCCCAGGGGCGAGACCGTCACGAGCGGGGGAGTGGCCGTGAATCGGGGGAGCAGCGCGGTGATCCGGGGCAGCAGGGCCCCCGCGGATTCAGCCACAGCGCCGCCGATGACCACCTGTTCCGGGTTGATGAAGCTGGCCAAGGAGGCGATGACCCGGGCCATCCGCTCCGAAATCCGGTCCAGGATAGCCAGCGCTGCGGGATCCCCGGCGGCGGCATCCTCGAAGACGCGCCGGGCGCTGGCCTCGCCGCCAGCGGCGGGACCGCCGCCGGCCGCGGACCACTGCCGGGCCAGGCTGGCGATGCCATCGCTGGAGCCGACACCCTCCACGAGGTCCAGGTACCCCATTTCGCCGGCCGCGCCGCCGCGGCCGTGCAGCAGCCGCCCGGACTCCATCACACCGGCGCCCAGCCGTTCGCCGGCCAGCAGCACCACGAGGTCGTCGACGCCGGCGCCCGAACCCCGCCAGCGTTCGCCCAGGGCGGCCAGGTTCGCGTCGTTCTCCAGCAGCACGGTCCAGCCGTGCAGGTCCTGCAGCGCCGAGCGGAGACCGACGTCGAACAGGCTCCAGAAATGCTGGCTCACCAGCACCTCGCCGTCGCGGTCCACCGGCGCGGCGATGCCCGCGCCGACGGCCAGGACCTTGTCCGGGCTGGTCCCGGCGTCCGCCAGCGCCTGCCGGCAGGCCCGGTCGACGACGCCGATCCGCTCCTCCGCGGGGATGTCGACGGCCCGGAAGCTCCCGCTGGAGCGTCCGACGACAATCCCGCGGAGGTCGGCGACGGCCGCGGTGGTGGTGGCGGCGCCGATGTCGAGGCCGAGCACGAACCCGGCCCCGCTGTTGAGCTCGAAGCGCCGGGCGGGACGTCCTTTGCGGGGGTTCCCGGGCTGTTCCTCGTCGCGGGCGTCCAGTTCCCGGATCCAGCCGCGCCGGATCAGGTCCTCGCAGACGGCGATAACGGATGCCCGCGTCAGTCCGGTCCGGGCCATGAGCTCGGTCCCGGTGGCCACCTCCGTGTTCCGGATTGCAGACAGCACCGCCTGGGCGTTCACCCGGCGCAGCAGCTGGGGCGTGGCGGCGGCTGCCTGCGGCATCAAAATCTTGACCTCCCCGTAAGTCCGGACCCATAATTGATCCGGCAATATATTTAGCTTGTATCTAAATTATCAGAAGCCTGTTCCGAGCCCCGAAGGATTACCTCTTGTCCAACACAGCCACGCTGGCAACCCTGTCCGGTTCCGATCTCGCTGCCGACCCCAACTGGTGGCGGCAGGCGTCCGTGTACCAGATCTACCCGCGCAGCTTCTCGGACTCCAACGGTGACGGCCTGGGCGACCTCAAGGGCATCACGGCCAAGGTGCCCTACCTGAAAGACCTCGGGATCGACGCCGTCTGGCTCTCCCCGTTCTACCCCTCCGCCTTGGCCGACGGCGGCTACGACGTCGACGACTACCGCGACGTCGATCCCAAGCTCGGCACGCTGGAGGACTTCGATGAGATGTCCGCCGCCCTGCACGCCGCCGGCATCAAGCTGATCGCCGATATCGTCCCCAACCACTCCTCGAACCGCCACGCCTGGTTCCGGGAAGCCCTCGCGTCCCCCCGCGGCTCCGACGCCCGGGAACGCTACATCTTCCGGGATGGGCTTGGACAAAACGGCGAGATCCCGCCGTCGGACTGGGAATCCGTCTTCGGCGGCCCGGCCTGGGAGCGCATTACCGAACCCGACGGCACTCCCGGCCAGTGGTACATGCACATCTTCGCCAAGGAGCAGCCGGACCTGAACTGGTCCAACCGCGAAATCCGCGACGACTTCCTCAAGACCCTGCGCTTCTGGTCCGACCGCGGCGTCGACGGCTTCCGCGTCGACGTGGCGCACGCCCTGACCAAGGACCTCACCGAACCGCTGCTGTCCAAGGTCGAGCTGAGCGAGGCCAACAGCGGCACCGACGGTTTCGACGACGGCTCGCACCCTTTCTGGGACCGTGACGACGTCCATGAGATCTACGTCGAGTGGCGCGAAGTCTTCAACGAATACAATCCGCCGCGCACCGCCGTCGCCGAAGCCTGGGTGCACGCCAGCCGCCGCGGCCGCTACGCGAGCCCCCAGGGCCTGGGCCAGGCGTTCAACTTCGACCTGCTCCAGGCCGACTTCGACGCCAGCGAATTCCACGAAATCATCACGCGCAACCTCGCCGAAGCCACCGAATCCGGCGCCTCCTCCACCTGGGTGTTCTCCAACCACGACGTCGTCCGCCACGCCACCCGCTACGGCCTGCCCAAGGGCGGCGGCAGACACGCCAAGGGCCAGGACGGCAAGGGCTGGCTGCTGGCCGGCGCCCCGGCCGAGGAGCTCGACGTCGAGCTCGGACTGCGGCGCGCCCGTGCCGCCACCCAGCTGATGCTGGCGCTCCCGGGATCCGCATACCTGTACCAAGGGGAGGAGCTTGGACTGCAGGAGGTCGCGGACATCCCCGACGCGGAGCGCCAGGACCCCACTTTCTTCCGCAACAAGGGGGTCGAGATCGGCCGGGACGGCTGCCGCGTGCCGCTGCCGTGGGCCGCCGAAGGAACCTCCTTTGGATTCGGCGACGGCGGGGCGCACCTGCCGCAGCCGGCGTGGTTCAGCCGCTATGCCGTCGCAGCCGAGGACGGCGTGGAGGGTTCCACCCTCGAGTTCTACCGCCAGGCCTTGAAGCTGCGCCGCGAACTGCAGACCTCGGAAGAACTGCAATGGCTGGAATCCGGCAACGCCCGCGTCCTGCACTTCAGCCGCCCCGGCGGCTGGCAGACCCTGACGAACTTCGGTGACGAACCCGTTGAGCTGCCCGAAGGAACGGCACTGCTCAGCAGCGGACCGCTCGACGGGAACCTCCTGCCGGGCAGCACCACCGTCTGGCTGCGGTGAGCTCCACGCCCGGAAGGGAGCCGGCCGAACAGCCCGCCCAGGAACTGATTTACGGCTGCATGGGCCTGGGCGGCACCTGGTCCCCGGAGCCGCACTTGTCCGCCCACGTGGACGAGGCGGCGGCCGCGGTCGAGGCTGCCCTCGAGGTTGGCATCACGCTGTTCGACCACGCCGACATCTACCGCGGCGGCAAGTCCGAAGCGGTGTTCGGCGAGGTGCTGGCACAGACGCCGGGGCTGCGGGAGAAGATCCGGCTGCAGACCAAGTGCGGCATCCGGCTCAACGAACAGGGCCTGGAGACCCACTACGACCTGAGCCGGGACGGCATCCTGACGAGAGTCAACGAAAGCCTGGCCCGGCTCCGCACGGACTATGTGGACGTCCTGATGCTCCACCGCCCCGATCCGCTGATGGACCCTGCTGAGGTGGCCTCCGCCGTCGGGCAGCTCATGGCGGAGGGCAAGGTCAGGGCGTTGGGCGTGTCCAACATGTCCGGATCGCAGATCGAAGTGCTGCAGGACCGGCTCGAGACCCCGGTGGTCGCCAACCAGCTGGAGATGAGCCTGCTCAAACGCGCCTGGCTGGAGAGCACGGTGCTGGTCAACCATGCCGAGGGAACGGACTACAGCTTCCCGCACGGCACCGTGGAGCACTGCGTCCGGCACGGAATCACCCTGCAGGCCTACGGCTCCCTGGCGCGGGGCCTCTACACCGGGGCGCCCGCCGCAACGCGGTCGGCCGCGGAAGAGGCGACCGCGGGGCTCGTGGCGCAGCTGGCGGCGGAGAAAAAGACCACCGGGGAATCGATCCTGCTGGGCTGGCTGATGAGGCACCCGGCCCGGATCGCCCCCGTGATCGGCACTGCCAACCCGGACCGCATCCGTGCCTGTGCGGACGTGGCCGCGGTGGCCGCGGGCCTGACCCGGGCGCAGTGGTACCGGCTCTGGGTGACGGCGCGCGGCAGCAACATCCCGTAACTTGTGATTTTGGTCGTATTGGTCGGTCTCCAGGGCCGGATAACTTGGCTGGGGACAGCCCTGAACGGATAGCGTAGAGACATGACCTCCACCACCACTGCCGGGACCGTCCGGCCTCAACGCAACATCCCAGCTGAAATCGCACGCTCCTGGCTGCTGGTCAACGCTATGAAAACCGAGCTCTTCGACCAGTCGGCCGCCTCCCGCGCGGACGCGATCATCCTGGACATCGAAGACGCGGTGGACCCCTCACAGAAGGATGCCGCCCGCGGAAACGTCGTGGACTGGCTGACCGGCGGCGGCAGCGCCTGGGTCCGGATCAACGACGCCACGAGCCCCTTCTGGGCCGACGACCTCGCCGGTCTCCGCGGCACGCCGGGCCTGCTCGGGGTGATGCTGGCCAAGACCGAGTCCGCGGACCAGGTCACCGAAAGCTTCCACCGGATGGATGGCAAGACGCCGGTCATCCCGCTGGTCGAGTCCGCCGTCGGCATCGAGGAAGCCAACAACATCGCGAAGGCCCAGGGTGCGTTCCGGCTGGCCTTCGGGTCGGGCGATTTCCGCCGCGACACCGGCATGGCAGCCACCCCGGAGGCCATGGCCTACCCGCGCGCCAAGCTGGTTGTGGCCAGCCGCGTCGGCAACCTGCCGGGCCCCATTGACGGCCCTACTGTCGGCACCAACCACCCGATCCTGCGCGAACAGACGGGCATCACGGTGATGATGGGCATGACCGGCAAGCTCTGCCTCGCGATCGACCAGACCCCGGTCATCAACGAGGTCATCAGCCCCACACCGTCCGACGTCGCCTGGGCCACTGACTTCATGGCCGACTTCGAGGCCAGCGGCCGCGTCATCCGCGACGGCTCGGACCTGCCGCGCCTGGGCCGCGCCGAGAAGATCATGAAGCTCGCGGTAGCCTTTGGGGTGCAGCCGGCCCTGTAGCCACCCGCCACTGAAGGAGACCCCGTGACCGATACCCGCTATCTGGTCCACGGGGTCTTTTGGGATGCCTCACCGGCCGTACCGGGGGACGCCGGCATACCCGACGGCGGCAGCCCGGTCATGCGCCTGCAGGACCCGGGCGGCGGCTTCACCGATCTGGCGCTCGACGCCGGCACCCGCCTCGGCTTCCGGCTCGCCGCCGGGGGAAAATCCTGTCTCGGGCACCACAAGGTCCACGGGCCAGCTGACCGGGATCACGTCCTTTGCCCGGACCGGGCGCAGGCCGTGAAGGGCAGCCAGTGTGAGCGCTGCTTCGTCGTGGACGATTCGCGCCTCATCCACGATTTCCACCGCGGCGGACATGTGCCGCCCGGGCTGCGGGCCTACCTGATGCAGCCGCACTGGCTCTACATCGCCACCTTCGCCAGCGGCGCCAGCAAGGTGGGCACGGCAGCGAACCTGCGCAAATGGAAGCGGCTCGCGGAGCAGGGCGCCGTCGTCGCCCGGTACGTCGCGCGCGCTGACGACGGCCGGGTGGTCCGGAACCTCGAGGACCTGGTGACCCGCGACGCCGGTGTCCCGCAGCAGATCCGCTCGGCTGCCAAGGCCGCAGCCCTGACCGGGCCGGCGCCCGCCGTCGAACTGGATGCCCTGAACTTCGGGCTGGCAGGGGTCGTCCGCAGGCTGCTCGCCGGTGCCGGTGCCGGGGGCGGGGGCTTCGAGGTCGTGGACGAGCGGTGGCTGCGGCCGGGACTGTCGGATGCGGTCTGCGGGCAGGCCGTCCGGCACGCCTACCCGCATGAGCTCAGCACGGGTGCCCACGGGTTCCGGATCGACTCGCTGAGCGGCAGCGTTGCGCTGGCCAGGCTGGACGGCGCCGACCTTGAATTCGTCGTCAACCTTGGCCGGCTGAAGGCGCGGACCATCGAACTCGGCGGCCACGGAAGCGACGTTCCGGCAGTCCAGGAGCCGCTGTTCTGACGCGGAGCCTGCCCCGCGAGGCGCGAAATACCGGACGCGCCTGTATTCCCGCGTCGCCGGGCATTTTGTGTGTCGCCAGGCATTTTGCGGCTCACGGCGGTGCCGGCGGTCCCCAGTAGACTGGCACGGTGCTGAAAGAATTCTGGGACTCCGCGTCAACCACCTACAAGGTGCTGGTTTTCAGCGCGATGGGGCTGCTCGCCGTCGGCATCACCCTGAACGTCGTGGGGAACTCCTCCGGCAACCAGGACCTCGCCGTGGCCTCCCTCGCCGTGATCGGGCTCGGCCTGATCCTGCACATCGCGGGCATCGTGGTCCGCGGCCAGACGATCCGAAAAAACCTCAAGCGTTAGCAGCGGCATTCCGGAGCACGTGGCTGCGGGCGTGAGCCACGGCCTCGGGCAGCGAGGTGAACAGGTGTTTGTGGTGCCGCAGCGAGCGGATCACTCCGACGTTGGTCACGAGCTCAAGGTGCTGCGGCTGGACACCCTTCAGCAGGACCGTCACGCCGCGCAGCTCCAGCGCCGAAATGACCTCCACCAGCGTATGGGCCCCGGTGGCGTCGAGCATCCGCACCTGGGACAGCCGGATGATGGCCACCTGGATGTCCTTGACCTGGCTGATTTCCTGCAGGACGCGTTCCGCGGCGCCGAAGAACATGGCCCCGTCCAGCCTGAAGATCGCGATGTGCTCGTCCCCTGCCTGGTGCGGTCCCGGAACCTCCTCGCGCTTCACCCCGCTGAGCGAGGCGAACTTGCGCAACGTAAAGAGGGCCGCGGCGACAAGCCCGATCTCGATGGCCACAATCAGGTCGAAGGCCACGGTGATGAGTGCCGTCAGGATGAACACGAAGGCGTCGGCGCGGGTGGAGCGCATGATGGCGCCGACCGTGTGCCTGGACACCATGCGGGTTGCCGTGACCATCAGGATCCCGGCCAGGACCGCGAGCGGAATCTTCCCGACCAGCCCGGCCGCCAGGTAGATGATGGCCAGCAGCACCAGCGCGTGCACAATCGCGGAGAGCCGGGTTTTGGCGCCGGAGCGGACGTTGACCGCGGTCCGGGCGATGGCGCCGGTGGCCGGCATGCCGCCGAAGAATCCCGCCGCGACGGAAGCGAGTCCCTGCCCCATCAGCTCCCGGTCCGGGCTGTAGGCCCCGGAGGGCCTCCCGTCAGGGCCCACCATGCCGGCGGCCACCCGTGCAGAGAGCAGGGATTCGATGGCGGCGAGCATCGCGATGGAGACCGCCGGCATCAGCAGACCGCCCAGTGTCGCCGGATCAAGGGACGGCAGCGACGGTGCTGACAGGGAATGCGGCAGCTCGCCGATCCGGGGAATCTCGAGCTGGAGCAGCTCGGCGGCCACGGTGGCCAGCAGGACCGCGATCAGGCTCGCCGGCAGGGCCTTGTTCAGCTTCGGGAGCAGGAGCATCACGGCGGCCACGCCCGCCACGACGCCCAGCGTCTGAAAAACGGCGGGCGCGGTGGCCTGTGACGCGCTCTCGAAGGCGGCCAGCAGGGTATTGTGGCCCGGTATCCCCTCGGTGCCGGTGGCCATCGGGACCTGCTGGAGGAAGATGATCGCGGCGATTCCGAGGGTGAAGCCCTCCACCACCGGCCACGGGATGAAGGCCACGGCCCGGCCCAGCCCGCTGATGCCCAGGATGATCACCAGCAGTCCCGCCATCAGCGACACCAGGGCGATGCTGCCAACGCCGTGGGCCGCGACGACCGGTGCCAACACAACGACCATGGCGCCGGTCGGGCCGGAGACCTGGACGTGCGAGCCGCCCATCACCGCGGCGACGAGGCCGGCCACGACGGCGGTGATGAGTCCGGCTTCGGCGCCGACGCCGGAACTCACTCCGAAGGCCAGCGCCAGCGGCAGGGCCACGATCCCCACGGTGATGCCTGCCAGCAGATCTGTTTTCCAGGACGAGCGCAGCCCGTCATAGTCACGCCGGGACGGCAGGAACCGGCTGAGATGCGCCAGGGCCGCGCTCATGAAACGGAATCCTTGAGGTGTTCATTGGGCAGTTCCTGCGCGAGTCTGAGCTGGTCGTTGGAATCGGCCAGGCTGTCGAGGAGGAAGGTCCGGGCGATGGACAGCAACTCGGCGATTTTCGGATGGGCCAGCCGGTAGGTCACGGTGTTGGCGGCGCGGGTCGACGTCACCACCCCGTGCCGACGCAGCGTGGCGAGGTGCTGGGACAGGTGGGACGCTTCGAGGCCCGTCTCGGCCAGCAGGTAGCTCACGGGCGCGGCGTTATCCGGGGCGGCGGACAGCAGTTCGAGCACGCGGATCCGCGCCGGGTGGGCGAGGGCCTTGAACAGGTTCGCTTTGATCTCGTACAAGGGGGTTTGTGCTGCCGAAATCATCGCTGCCTGTGCTTCCTGGCCCCCGCGAATCCGAAGACCGGCCGTGAATTGATGAGATGATGTTTTCATCATACCGCATCCCGTTTAACCCCATGTCATCGGCGCGGGCGGTCGGCGGCCTGGCGCTAGGCTGGAACCCATGACTATCAATCCGGATCTGCAGGGGCGCAGCTACCCTGCCAAAGAGGTGTACGACGTGGGCCGCGAGAAAATTCGCGAGTTCGCCCGCGCGGTCAAAGCCACCCATCCCGCCCACTTCGATGTGGATGCGGCCAAAGCCCTGGGCCACAGCGACCTCGTGGCGCCCCCGACCTTCGCCATCATCGTGGCGCAAAGGGCCGACGCCCAGCTGATCGAGGACCCGGACTCCGGCATCGACTTCTCCCGCGTGGTCCACGCGGACCAGCGGTTCATCCACCACCGGCCCATCATCGCCGGGGACCGGCTGGTTGCCGAACTCCACGTCGACGGCGTCCGTGCCATGGGCGGCGGAGCCATGATCACCACCCGCTCGGAAATCTTCGCTGTGGCCGCCGGAACTGCCGCTGACGCAGCACGCGAGGCCGTCGCCACCGCCACCTCATCCATCCTGGTCCGCGGAGAGGGACAGTAGACATGACACCCACCCTTTCAGAACTCGCTGTCGGCCAAAACATCGGCAGCCGCAGCATCGACGTCACCCGCACGGACCTCGTCAAGTACGCGGGCGCCTCCGGCGACTTCAATCCGATCCACTGGAACGAGGCCTTCGCCACGAGCGTGGGACTGCCTGGTGTGATCGCCCACGGCATGTTCACCATGGGCTCCGCCGTCCAGCTCGTGACCGACTGGGCCGGCGACCCCGCCGCCGTCGTCGATTTCCAGACCCGCTTCACCAAGCCGGTCCCGGTGTCCGACACCACGGGGACCGCCGACGCCGGCGCCGTGATTGAGGTCAGCGGCGCCATCGGAGCTCTCGACGCCGAGGCAGGCACCGTCCGCGTGGACCTCACCGTCACCTCGGCCGGCCAGAAAGTGCTGATGAAGGCCCAGGCCGTCGTCAGGCTGGCCTAGCCGCATGGCTATGCCGTGAACGTGCGCACGGGCCAGGCTGCTGAGGTCACGCACTGGCGGAACGCCGTCGTGGTTGCCTACGCAGTCAGCGGCATCGCCTTCGCCACCTGGGTCTCCCGGCTGCCGGCCATCCGTGACGGACTGGACCTCACCCCGGGGAATGTCGGGCTCCTGCTGCTGTGCATGACCCTGGGCTCCTTCATCTCGGTCTCCGCGTCCGGGCTGATCGTGCTGCGGTTCGGGTCCAAGCAGACCATCCGGATCGGCAGCATCATGGTGGGCGCCGGGATGGTCGTCGCCGGCGCAGGAACCTCCGTCCTGGCCAACCCGCTCGTCGTCGCCGCAGGGCTGGCCGTGATCGGCCTCGGCACGGCGAGCTGGAACACGGCTTCCAACGTCGAGGGAGCCGCTGTGGAGCGGGCCGTCCGCCGGCACATCATGCCGCGGCTGCACGGAGCGTTCTCCCTTGGCACCGTCGCCGGCGCGGGCGCAGGCGCCTGGGCCGCGGGGGCCGGGGTGCCCGTCTTCTCGCACTTCGCCGCAGTGGGTCTGCTGGTCGCCGGCTCCGTGGCCACCGCAGCGTCGTGGTTCCGCGCGGACATCACCCCGGTGGAGGGCGGGCAACGCTTCAAGCCAGCCAAGCCCGATACGTTCGAGGATCCCTCCACCGGGCCTATTCCGATCATCAGCCCGGATACGGACCGGCCCGAGGCCCCGCTGGACAGCAAACGCCAGATTGCGCAGGCCTGGCGGGACCGCCGGACGCTCCTGTTGGGGGTGCTCGTCCTGGGGCTCGCCCTCGCCGAGGGGGCGGCGGGGGACTGGGTGGCCCTGGCGCTCGCCGACGGCCACGGCCAGTCGGACGCCGCGGGCGCCGCCGGCTACGGGCTCTTCGTCACGTTCATGACCGTGGGACGCTTCACCGGCACCGTGGTCCTGGACCGCTTCGGCCGCGTCCCGGTGATGCGCTGGTGTGCGGCCCTTGCCGTGCTGGGCCTGGGTATGTTCGTCTTCGCGCCCGTGCCGTGGGTGGCTTATGCGGCCCTCGCGGTCTGGGGGCTCGGTGCCTCGCTGGGCTTCCCGGTGGGCATGTCCGCCGCCGCCGACGACCCCCTCAAGGCCGCCGCCCGGGTCTCCGTCGTCTCCACGATCGGCTACGGCGCGTTCCTCTGCGGGCCGCCCCTGCTGGGCCTCCTGGCGGAGCACGTCGGCATCCTGCACTCCCTGCTGGCCGTGATGGTGATGCTCGTGGTCAGCTTCCTGCTCTCACCGGTGGCCCGCAAGGTCGGCTAGGGACCTGCTTAGGGGAGTCCGGCCATACCCCGCTAGGCTGGTCGGGTGACCCAGACACTGCTCTCCGCCCTGACCACCGCCGCCGTGGGCGGCCCCGCCGGCAGCTTCATCGAGGCCCGCACCGAGGCCGCGATCATCGACGCCGTCCGCTCAGCGGACGCTGCCGGCGAGCCGCTGCTGATCCTCGGCGGAGGCTCCAACCTGCTGGTGTCCGACGACGGGTTCCCCGGCACTGTGCTGAAGATCGCCTCGGAGGGTTTCACTGTCAACGCGGAGGACTCCTGCGGCGGCGTCGCCGTAGTGGTCCAGGCCGGCCATAACTGGGACGCCCTGGTGGAGCACGCCGTGCTCCACGCCTGGTCCGGGATCGAGGCGCTCTCCGGCATCCCGGGCGCCACGGGCGCCACCCCGGTCCAGAACGTCGGTGCCTACGGCTCGGACGTGTCCCAGACCATCGCCGTCGTACGGACCTGGGACCGGCAGCGCAACGCCGTGCAGACCTTCACCAACTCGGAGCTGAAGTTCGGCTACCGCGACTCGATCCTGAAACAAACCACCGTCAACGGCTCGCCGCGCTACGTCGTGCTGACGGTCGAGTTCCAGCTGCCCCTGGGCCGGATGAGCGCCCCGATCCGCTACGCCGAGCTCGCCCGCGCGCTGGGCGTTGAGGCGGGCCAGCGGGCCTATTCCAACGATGTCCGGCGCGAGGTCCTCCGGCTCCGTGCGTCCAAGGGCATGGTGTGGGACACCGCGGACCGGGACACGTACTCCACCGGCTCCTTCTTCACGAACCCGATCGTGCCGGCGGACGTAGCCGCCGGGCTGCCGGCCGGCGCACCGCGCTACCCGGGCGGCGCCGACGGACTGACCAAGCTCTCGGCGGCGTGGCTGATCGACCAGGCCGGCTACGGCAAAGGATTCGGGCTGGAGCCGGAGAGTGTGTCCGGCGGCCGGGCCTCGCTGTCCACCAAACACACCCTGGCGATCACCAACAGGGGAGGCGCAAGCACCGCGGACCTGCTGGCGATCGCGCGCGAGGTGCGCCGCGGCGTCGTCGAACGCTTCGGGATTGAACTGCACCCGGAACCGCTGCTCATCGGCGTGAAGCTCTAAGGAACGGAATCAACGGGTTCCGAAGGTGCTGCAGCGCCCTGCGCTTGCCGCCGCCAACGCGGCGCTCAGTTCCTGCCGTGGCGTCCGACGACCCGGCTGAAGAGCATAAACGTGAAGCCGGATGCCGCGGCGCCCAGGAAGAAGACCTGGCAAAACGCCACGGACTGTTCGCTGGGCCCGCTGCGGAGCAGGAAACCGGCGAGGGCGAAGACGACCGCCCCTGCCAGGAGCGCCAGAGAGCCGAGCAGGAAGCTTTGCACGGTGTCGGGGAGGCCCCCGGGTTCGCGGCCGTCCGGTGCTTCGACGTCGTCCCGCACTGGCGACCGCGGCTGTACCGATGCGGCCGTCACAAAACTGGCCACCGCCACGGCCATGGACACCATGGACACCAGCTGCAGGGTGCTCATCGTGGGGGAGAGCCGGGTGCCGCTGGCAATGGCAACGGTGAGCCCGGCGGTCATGCCGGCAGCGCTGGAAGCCCAGCCCAGCAGGGCCAGCCTCCGGCTCAGGGGCCGCAGCAGCGGCCACATCTCACTTAAGGTCATCCATCAAGGGTAGGGAGCCCGGCTGGAAGGCGGCTGGGAACCGCCCGGCAGGCCTCCTAGCATGGGGTGCATGACAGCAAAGGCGCGTATCCGGTTAAGCCGGGGGATCATTGGCCGGCTGCGGTTGGCCTCGCAGGGGCTGGCCGGGTCCGGGTTCCGCAGCGTCCCTGCGGCCGTGCGCTGGATGACCGCCATGCAGGCGCAGGACCTGCAGTCCGTCCTCTGGGCGGTCGGACAGCGTGTGCCGGGTTCCCGGGTGGGCGATGTCCGCCGCGCCCTGGACCGGGGGGAGATCGTCCGGTCCTGGCCGATGCGCGGCACCTTGCACCTGCTGGCTCCCGAAGACCTGAAGTGGATGCTGGCCATTACCTCCGATCGGCTGATCCGGGGGATGGCCGGGCGCCACCGGGAGCTCGATATCTCGGCCCGGGACATCGACGCTGCAGCGGGTGCCGCGTTGGAGCTGGTGTCCGGCGGTGCAGCGGCCAGCCGGGCGGAGTTGTTCCAGGCCTTCGAACGGTCCGGCCATTCCACGGCCGGCCAGCGCGGCATCCATCTGCTGGGCATGATGTGCCAGCGCGGTTGGCTGGTGCAGGGTCCGCTGGCCGGCAACCAGCAGCTGCTGGTGGCCTTCGACGACTGGATCACGGAGTCGCGGACACTGGACCGTGCGGAGGGGACCGCGGAGTGGCTGCTGCGGTACCTGCGCAGCCACGGGCCCGCCACCGAGCGTGACTTTGCCTGGTGGTCCGGCATACCCCTGACGGAGGTCCGCGCGGCCCTTGGCCGGGTGAAAAGCCAGGTGGTGGAACTGGAGTTCGAGCGGACCAGCTACTGGCTCTCCCCGGAGGCGGCGGCGCTGCTGGACGAAGGCGTCCCCGCCGGGCGGCTGGTCCTTGCGCTGCCGGGATTCGATGAGTTCCTGCTCGGCTACACGGACCGGTCGATCGTGCTGCCGCCGGAGCATGCGAACAGGATCGTGCCGGGCGGCAACGGGGTCTTCCGGAGAACGATTGTTGCCGGCGGCCGGATCGTCGGCACCTGGGACGTGGCCCGCAGCGGGGGCGCGGTGGCCGTGCCTGAGCCGTTCGACGACGTCAACGGACTGCGGCCTGCCGCCCAAAGGTCCTTTGAGCTGCAGGCCGCGAAGTACCGGAGATTCCTTGGTACCTGAACCGGGGTGAAGCCCGGTGAGGATGCTGCAGAGGTCCTACAGGGTGCCGGTCGCGATGTTGAGCATCCGGCGCAGCGGTTCGGCCGCGCCCCACAGGAGCTGGTCGCCCACGGTGAAGGCGCTGATGTACTGCGGCCCCATTTCCAGCTTCCGGATGCGGCCCACCGGGATATCCAGGGTGCCGGAGGCTGCCACCGGCGTGAGGTTCTGCATGGAGGCCTCCTTGGTGTTGGGCACCACTGTGGCCCACTCGTTGTCCGCGTCCAGGAGCTTCTCGATCTCAGCGACGGAGAGGTCTTCGCGGAGCTTGAGCGTGAGCGCCTGGGAGTGGGACCGCATGGCGCCGATCCGGATGCACAGCCCGTCCATGATGATGTGCTCATCGCCGGAGGTGCCGAGGATCTTGTTGGTCTCCACCCCGGCCTTCCACTCTTCCTTGGACTGGCCGTTGCCGAGGTCCGCGTCGATCCAGGGGATCAGCGATCCGGCCAGTGGCACGCCGAACTGGGTGGCGTCGATGTCGGTGCGCTGGTGGGCCAGGACTTTGCGGTCGATCTCCAGGATGGCCGACGCCGGGTCGTCCAGTTCCGGGCTGACCTGGGCGTTAAGCGTGCCGAACTGGCTCAGCAGTTCGCGCATGTGCCGGGCGCCACCGCCGGAGGCCGCCTGGTAGGTCATGGACGTGCCCCATTCGACGAGGCCGTTCTTGAACAGCCCGCCCAGGCCCATCAGCATGCAGGAGACGGTGCAGTTGCCGCCAATGAAATCCTTGGTGCCGTTGGCAAGGCCCTTGTCGATCACGTCGCGGTTTATCGGGTCCAGCACAATGATCGAATCGTCGTTCATCCGCAGGGTGGATGCGGCGTCGATCCAGAGGCCGTCCCAGCCGCGGCTGCGCAGCTCGCCGTGGACCTGTTTGGTGTAGTCGCCGCCCTGGGCGGTCACGATGATCGGCAGCTTCGCGAGCGTCTCGACGTCGAACGCGTCCTCGAGCTTGCCGGCCCCTTCAGCGAACGCCGGGGCAGCACCTCCCGCGTTGGAGGTGGAGAAAAATACGGGGTTGATGTTGGCGAAGTCGCCCTCGTCCTGCATACGCTGCATCAGGACGGAACCGACCATGCCACGCCAACCGACCAGTCCAACGGACGGAGTAGCTGCTGTAGTCATTGCCCCAGTTTAGACTTTGCCGGCCCACGGACGCAGTCGGTTACGTCGCCGCTGTTACTCAACGGGCCGGGGGAGGTTGCGGGCCGTGCGCAGCTTCCCGGCCTTGCGTTCCGCGAGGTAGCCGGCCCAGCCTGCGGTCAGGGGATAAAGAACCAGCAAGTACATCCACCAGATCTCGCCCAGAATCTCCCACTGGTCGGTTATCCCCATTTGAACGAGCCCGTACAGCATGCCGCCGAAGGCGATTGTCATCAAGACTGCGAGGACGAGCAGACCGGCCGCAGAGTTCACCGGCTTGACGACGCCGAAGCCGTCATCCTTGCGGACACCGTACTCGTCGGCGGTGTAGGCGACCAGTTCGCCGTTCTCCGCAAGGCGGTGGATCACCCGCTCGTCAGTTGGCTGGTAAGGGACGTAGCCTGGTTCCTGGGGCACGTTTTGGCTACGTTTGGCCACGGTTCTCCTTGAGGCTGAGTGCGGTTTTCTGGATACGGCACGGTGGACGCTGTTCCAATCGGAAGCTGCAGCCTAGTCCCGGATGGTAGAACGGCGGGTGGGGGGCTGAAGTGTCTTGCCGCTGGCCCGTCGAAGGCGGACGGCCTTGCGTTCCTTCAGGTAATACGCCCATGACGTGGGCACGACGAACAGGACGATGGCGAAGGCGACGATCAATTCCACCCAGCTCGTCACCTCGTCGTCGATCAGGATCTTGATGCCGCCTACAACGACCACGCTGGAGAACAGCGAGATCAGGAGGGCGAGGAACAACAGGCCTCCGGCCGAATTGATCGGCTCGATGGCACTCCCCACTGAGCCTTTGTAGACGCCGTATTCCTCAACCGTGAGTCCCTGCTTCGCGGCTTCCAGCTCGATCTGGCGCTTGTAGTAGCCCTTGCGCCGGGACGGGCGTTCCTTCTCCGAAGCGTCGCTCATGATGCGCCGGCCCCTCTGGTTTCCCGAATCCGGGCGAGCAGTCCCGCGGTGTCCAGCCCCGTTGTTTCCTCGACGTCCGTTGAGGGATCGACAACTTTGGCGACCGCCCAGCCGCCCCTGTCCGGGCGGATGAGGAGGTGGTCTTCGCCGGAGATCGTCTTGACGCGGATGAACGCTGTGCCCGCGGGGTGGGTTCGGGTGTGTTCTTCGATGATGGACAGCTCGGCGTCCGCGCCGTCAATCCCGGGGTCCTGGGCAAAGACGAACCACGTGCTGAGGGTTCGGGGCTGCATCAGCAGTGATACCTTGTCGGACTCCACGTGCACGACGGTATCTGTCTTTTCGCCGTCGACCAGACTCATTTCGGTCCAGCGGTCCGCCCGCGACAGGGCGTACGCGGTGGGTGCTGCCGGGCCTTCCAGTTCAAGGTCGTCGTCGACGCTGGCAAAGCCGCGGCCCAGAAGCGAGGATCCTCCGGCGATGCAGATCGGATCGGACTGGACTTCCTCTTCAAGCCGCAGTACCTGAGCAGATTTCCTTGCGGCGTCGGTGTCGAACCTCCGGATCAGGTAGGCGATTTCGGCAAAGCCGAAGCCGACTGCCGTATCCGGCGATTCGGTGGATTCGGTACTGGTTGTCACGAAGTTACCCTTCAATTGAATTTATCCGAAGCCAAGGAAGCTGGCGGCGCCCTTGCCGAGGTCGGCCAGATTCTTGCCGGTGTCCTCGACGAATTTGCCGGGATCCTTCACCGCGCTGGCCACGGTGTCCGCGACATTGCTTGCAGCGCCGTTCACGAATTCCTTGACCGCAGGGATCTCGTAGATCGCTATCGCCGCGCTGGCCACGGTACAGACGGTCCCAACTGGCGGGGGCAGGAAACACGCAACGCCGAGGGCCGCCTTGCCTCCCGACCAGATGGCATCTCCTGTTTTGCCCTCTGAAATGTATCTGGCGGCGTCTAGTCCGTTCAGGCCCACGCCGGCCCAGCCCAGACCACGGCCGAGGCCACCCTTACCCAGGCTCTCAAGGACCGAGCCCTGGCCTTTGAACAGCCATGCGCTCTCTTTGAAGACGCCACCGAACTGGTTGAGCGCCGGGATGTATTTCTGGAGATTCTTGAGCCCGATGAGGTCTGTGCCCGAATCCAGAAGGTTGTAGGTGACGCTGGTGGCTGGGAGCTTGGCCCAGCGGGCGGCGTCGGTAAAGTTGTCGAGGCCCTTGGAGGCCATCGTGGCCAAACCGAAAACATTCTTGGGAAGGTCAAGGGCTGCTTTCGACAGACCCCGGAGACCCCACGCGTCCCTGAACGGTGAACCCTTTGCCAGCCAGTCCGGTCCCCAGGGATTGCCGGCAGTACCGGCCCCGGCGGTAATGCCGGAGATTCCGGCGCCTGCCCCGGTGGCCGTGTTGCTGGCCTTCTCCTGCTGTTCCGCGTGGGTCAGCAGCCGCTTGGACTCTTCCTTGAGGGCAAATGCGGTCTTCTGGATCAGGGCACGGTGGCTGCCGTTCCACTCGGAGGTGAAGCGGGCGCCGTCGGCTCCCTTCCAGGACGTGGTGCCGTTGATGGCCGACGTCAGGGTGGTCGACTGCTGCAGCAGCGTCTCGGACGTCTTGCCAAACTGTTGTGCGAGTGTGCGCAACTGGGCGACGTCGGCGCCCCACAAGTTTCCTGCCATAGTGGCTCCCCCTATACGTGCATCAGCCTAACCGGCTATGGCCGGGACCCGGTGCATTCCGGCGTACGTATCCAACCGGGACCAATGTAGCCGGAACCGCTCTCCGCGGCGATGGGGTGGTCTCCCCATGCGGGCCCGGCGCCGGGGGCGCAGCCGCTACTCGCCGTCGGGCTCCGGGAGCAGGACGTGTTTCCGCCTCCGGAGGACGAAGAACGCCCCGAAGGCAAAAGCCTGGGTGACCACCACGAGCACGATCGCGCCCACGATCTTGTCGCCACCCAGGATCATGGTCAGCCCCACGATCGCGGACAGCAGCGCCAGCAGCGGAAGCAGCATGTAGCCAAGGACAAAAAGAAGTTCGGGTTTTGTCAGCATTTCCTTAGCCTTCCGTCCGGCGCCAAACGTTGATGCGGTAGCGGGTGCCGTTGGCGGAGGTCTCCCAGCCGTCGGCCGGCAGGCTCCCGTCCATGGTCCAGTCGTACCCGAGGTCCGGGGCGAACGTGTCGCCCTCCGTGGTGGTGTCGATCGTGGTGATGACGGTGACGTCGGCGAGGTCCATGGACTGTGCGAAGATGTTGCCGCCGCCGATGATCCAGACCATGTCGTTGCCCGGCGCGAACTGGGACTCGAGGAGCGCGTCGTCCAGGGACCTGACCGCGGTGGCGCCCTCGGCCGCCGGAGTCGCACCCCAGCCTTCCTGGCGGGTGATGACAATGTTCGTCCGCCCGGGCAGGGGACGGTATTTGTCGGGAAAGGACTCCCAGGTCTTGCGGCCCATGATCACCGGGTGGCCTGTCGTGAGGCGGGCGAAGTGCGCCATGTCCTCCGGAAGGTGCCACGGCATGCCGCCGTCCTTGCCGATGACACCGGTGCTGGTTTGGGCCCAGACAAGGCCGAGGCCGGTGAGGGCGGCCAGCCTGTCGGGAAAGTCGGCGGGCTGGGCGCCCTGCATGTTGTCGTCGCTCATACGGCTATCGGGGCCTTAATCGTCGGGTGGTGCTGGTATCCGACCACTTCGAAGTCATCGAGGGTGTAGTCGAAGATGGAGTCCGGCTTGCGGTTGATCTTGAGCTGCGGGTACTCGTAGGGGGTGCGGGTGAGCTGTTTGAGGACCTGGTCCATGTGGTTGTCGTAGATGTGCACGTCGCCACCGGTCCAGACGAATTCGCCGGGTTCCAGGCCGGTCTGCTGGGCGACCATGCAGGTCAGCAGGGCGTAGGAGGCGATGTTGAACGGCACGCCCAGGAAGGTGTCCGCGGAGCGCTGGTACAGCTGGCAGGAGAGCTTGCCGTCGGCCACGTAGAACTGGAAGAACGCGTGGCACGGCGGCAGGGCCATGTCCTTGAGCTCGGCGACGTTCCAGGCCGAGACGATGTGGCGCCGGGAATCCGGGTTGGTCTTGAGGTTTTCGATAAGTTCGGCGATCTGGTCGATGTGGCCGCCGTCGGGGGTCGGCCAGGAGCGCCACTGGACGCCGTACACCGGGCCCAGTTCGCCGTCGGCGTCGGCCCATTCGTTCCAGATGGTGACACCCTGGTCCTGCATCCATTTCACGTTCGTGTCCCCGCGGAGGAACCAGAGAAGCTCCACGGCGACGGACTTGAAGTGCACGCGTTTGGTGGTGACCAGGGGGAAGCTCTGGCTCAGGTCGAACCGCATCTGGCGGCCGAACACACTCAGGGTCCCGGTCCCGGTCCGGTCCGATTTGTGCGTGCCGTGGTCCAGGACATCGCGCAGCAGGTCTTCATAGGGCGTTGGAATGCTCACTGTCCCAGTCTACTGAGAAGTCGCGGTCGCTCCTTATTCGTCTTGGTGGGTGAGCTTCGTCCGCAGGATTGCCAGCAGCGCGGTGTCGTCCAGGCCGGCGCGCCTGCCTTCCGCAATGTAGCGCTCGACGGCGGCAGTCACCTCCGCGGCGACGGACTCCGGCGCGGGGGTGCCTGTTGGGGTCGCGGGTGGAGGCGTCCCGGCGACCACAGTGCCGTTGCGCCGCCTGGCCTCGGTCAGCCCTGCCTGCTCGAGCTCCCGATAGGCCCGGGCGACGGTTCCGGCCGCGATGCCGAGGTCCGCCGCAAGGCTCCGCACCGTCGGCAGCCGGGTTCCCGGTGCCAGCGCTCCGAGGGCGATCAGGGAGGAGACCTGTGCCCGGATCTGTTCGTACGGCGGCGTGGCCGACCCCAGGTCCACGGAGATCCCCGCCGTCACGCGGAGACTCCCTTTCTCGGCAGGGGAGCCGGGGCACGCCCGGCCAGTATGCCCACCGGGATGACGGCGATGACCGTTGCCACAACGCAGAGGATTGCGCCGGCCGCGACCGCCGGCCCCCAGAATGTCGCGGCGGGGTTGGTCTCCCCAAAAGCCGTCCGGCCCAGGACCGCTGCCCAGGCGTTGCTCTGGGTCAGCAGCAGGATGCCGGCCTGCGCGGTGAGGGTGGCCGCCACGGTCCGCACGACCCGATGCACCGTGATGGCGCGCAGGGCCGCGTCCAGTCCGGTCTGGGGACCGGCGACACCCTGACGGAGCCTGGCCGTGAAGAGTGCCGGGAGTGCGATAACGCAGACTCCGGCTGTGAGCAGCGCGGCCGGAACCCAGTCCGGGCACGCGGCGAGGCGGCCCTGCCCCAGCGCCGTGACGATCAGGACGACGAGGAAGACCAGCAGTGCCAGGACGGCAGTGCTCAGCAGGGCCGGACCCACCGGCTGCCGCGGCCAGCGGCGCGGCGCTTCCGGAGTTCCGTAGTTACGCTGCAGCAGGAGCTCGCCGGCGGTGATGACCACCAGCACGGATGCTGCCATCATCGCCACGAAGCCCGCAAAACCAGAGCTGACGGCAGCCATCAGGGCCTGGGCGAGGCAAACGCCGGCCAGCAGCGGCACGGCGGCCGCCAGTCCCAGGAGCGCCCCGAGGGAGCGGACGAGCCGTGCGGCCGGGTGCTGCCGGCCGGGGGCGAGCCCCGCTGCCGGCCGGTTCCGGACGCCCAGCTCGGCAGCCGCGAGCCGGGGCGGCCGCCACCACCACATGACCAGCAGGACCGCCGTGCCCGCCAGCCCGGCCGGATTCGTCCACGACGGGTCTCCGGTCGACGGGTCGGGCCGGGCCGCGAAGTTCCCCGCGATCACACCCAGTCCGGCGGCCACCGTGGACACCGTTCGCAGCAGCCGGTTCATCGCGATGGTCCGCAGCACGGCGTTGTCCGCCGCGTCGAGGGACTCCAGCTGGCGCCGGCTGGAGATCAGCCACAGCACCAGCCACGTCCCGCCGGCCAGCAAGAGCAGGGCGCCGCCGAGCCAGCCGGCCGCGTCCGCCCCGGGGATGCGGCCGTCACCGCCGCCGTTGTAGTAGTTGTACTGGCCGTCACTGACCCTGGTGGGGGCCACGGCCGCGAATGCCGGCAGGGTGGCTGTCCGGGCGATGGCCGCGGCGGCTGAGACGAAGATGGCCGCCGTGGTGAGTGCCAGCCGTCGGGGCAGGAAGTCCCGGATGTGCCGCACCGCAAGCACGGCCTGCCGCCGGATTCGCCGCGGACCCGGATAACTGATCTGGCCCAGGGCATGCACCGTCAGGCAGCCCAGGACCGGCCAGGCCAGGGCCGGCGCGATCGTGCCAGCGCTGGTCAGGGAACTGCCGGTGGAGGGATTGGCCGGAATGATGCCCAGAGTCAGCGACCCCTGCAGGGAGCTCGCCAGCCAGCCGATGACGCCCACCCACAGCGCGTGTTCGGACACCGACGGCGGCGAGATCCCCGTGCGCGGTGCCCAGATCACCCAGCGCAGCACCACGTACACCACCAGGGCGGCGGGAGGGGACCGAGCAACAGCATCGGCGGCAGGTTGAACTGGACCGGCATGGAATCCCCCAAAGATTCTGCAGCCATGTATCAAGTGCTTGATACAAACTATGGCCGGCAGGGCGGAGGGTCAAGGACCTTAATCGTCGAAGGGCCTGAACCGCTCCACGGCGACCACCTTGTCTTTGCTGTGGTGCGCCACATGGCACACGACAATCTCACCGGGAGCCAGGAACGGGTCGGCGTCCGGCAGCTGGGCGCGCAGGCGCGAACCCATGTGCTTTCCCAGCTGGGCGAACACGGTGGGGAGGGCGGGGCGGTGGGTGCACAGCGCCACTGCCCGCTGCTTGTCGAAAAGACCCTCGACGGCAGCGGCTGTCTTGTGCGGATGGCGGCCGTGCCGGTGCTCGGTCAGGGCCTCGTTCAACTTCACCTTCGCATCCGACGCCTTGGCGTACGGGGCGATGGTGGCCACGCACCTGAGCCACGGGCTGGAGACAATCCGCATGGGTTTCCAGGCCTGCAGGAGACGCCCCACCGCCTGTGCCTGCCGCATCCCGGTGGCGGCAAGCGGCCGGTCCCCTTCGGCTTTGGTCCAGGAGGAGCGCGGCTTGGCCTTGGCATGGCGGACGATCACGAGCGGCCACGTCTTCAGCTCGCCCCGGGCATGCGCGGCCGCCAGGTGCTCCAACGGGCCCACGTCGCTCGGGTTGCTCAGCAGCCGGGCCGCCTTCTCCGGCGAGCACCACATGACGCTGTCCACTTCCTTGCCGTCCGGCAGAAGGGCGGCCCCGTCGACGTCGACAGCCCAGTAATGAACCACTTTCAGCCCGGCGGGGACGTGGTAATGGATGGCCGGCAGCGGGATGCCCAGCGGCGCCTGTAGCCCGATTTCCTCATCGACCTCGCGGGCGGCACATTCGGGCACCGTCTCGCCGGGGTCGATCTTGCCCTTGGGCCAGGACCAGTCGTCATACCGCGGGCGGTGGATCAGCAGGACCTCCAGCTGGCCCTTGTCGCCCGGGGCGACACGCCAGGGCAGGGCGCCCGCAGCCACCACCGCGATTGCTTCGCCGGGATGGTCGCTCTGGTCGGCAACCAGTGAATCGCTACTCAATGCCAGAGCCCCTACCGCAGCCCGGACGAGCGCTGCCGCGAGCGGGAATTGAGCAGCCAGGACTGGATATCCTCGAGATCGTGGCCGTCCTCCGCGAGGTGGTGGCGGGTCCATACGGCCTGGTTGTCGAGGTGCCAGCTGGCGGTGCCCGGGTCCATGTAGCGGCGCAGCAGATCCATGACATACGTTGTGTCGTCCCCGCTGGTGAGCTGGACGAGGGCTTCCACCCGGCGGTCCAGGTTGCGGTGCATCATGTCCGCCGAACCGATGTAGACCACCGGGTCCCCGGCGTTGGCGAAGGCGAAAACGCGGGAGTGCTCCAGGAAACGGCCCAGCACGGACCGGACCGTGATGTTCTCGCTGAGTCCGGGCACTCCCGGGCGCAGCGAGCAGATGCCGCGGACGATAATGTCCACGGGAACGCCCGCCTGGGAGGCCCGGTACAGGGAATCGATGATGGCTTCGTCCACCATCGAGTTGACCTTGATCTGGACCCGGGCGGCCAGGCCGGCGCGCGCGTTCCGGATCTCTGTTTCGATCCGGTCGATGAGTCCCGAACGCACCGACCGCGGGGCCACCAAAAGGCGCTTGAAGGTTGACTTCGGAGCATAGCCGGAGAGCTGGTTGAAGAGCTTGGAGAGGTCCTCGCCCACCTGCTCATTGGCCGTGAGGAGGCCCAGGTCCTCGTAGTAACGGGCCGTGCGCGGGTGGTAATTGCCGGTGCCGATGTGGCAGTAGCGGCGGAGCCCGTCCACTTCCTGGCGCACCACGAGGGAGAGTTTGCAGTGGGTCTTGAGGCCCACGATGCCGTAAACCACATGGACGCCGGCCTGCTCGAGCTTCCGTGCCCACGAGATGTTGGCCTGCTCGTCGAACCGGGCCTTGATTTCGACGAGGGCCAGGACCTGCTTGCCGGCCTCGGCGGCGTCGATCAGGGCGTCAACGATCGGCGAGTCGCCCGAAGTACGGTACAGCGTCTGCTTGATGGCCTGGACCTTCGGGTCCGACGCAGCCTGTTCCAGGAACGCCTGCACCGAGGTGGAGAACGAGTCATACGGGTGGTGCAGCAGGATGTCACGCCGCCGCATGGCCGCGAAGACGTTCGCCGCCTTGGAGGTTTCCGATTCGTTGAGGTACCGGGACGTGTGCGGGACATGCTTCGGGTAGTGCAGGTCGGCGCGGTCGATTCCGGCGATGACCGAGAGCCCGCGGAGGTCCAGCGGGGCCGGGACCGAGTAGACCTCGGATTCCTCGACGCCCAGTTCGCGGATCAGCAGCGCCCGGATGTTCGGATTGATGTCATTCGTGACTTCGAGCCGGACCGGCGGGCCGAAACGGCGGCGCAGCAGTTCTTTCTCAAGGGCCTGCAGCAGGTTCTCGGCGTCGTCCTCTTCGACCTCCACGTCTTCGTTGCGGGTGACGCGGAAGGTGTGGTGCTCCAGCACCTCCATGCCGGCAAAGAGCTGGTCCAGGTGGACCGCGATGACTTCCTCGAGGGCGATGAAGCGTGCCACCCGGCCCGGCACGGAGCCGGCGCGGGGCCCGTCAATGGAGATCAGCCGGGGGAGCTGGTCCGGGACCTTGAGGCGGGCAAAGAGTTCCTTGTCGCTGACCGGGTTGCGGACGACGACGGCGAGGTTCAGGGAGAGCCCCGAGATGTACGGGAAGGGGTGGGCCGGGTCCACCGCCAGCGGGGTCAGGATCGGGAAGACCTTCTCCGCGAACATGGCGCTGAGCTGGTCCTTGGCCTGGGAATCAAGCTCCTCCCAGTGCATAAGATGGATGTGCTCGTAGGCCAGCGCCGGACGGATCTGCTCGGCGTAGACGCGGGCGTGACGCTGCTGCAGCCGATGGGCCTCGTCCCCGATCTGCTCCAGGACCTGCATCGGGCTGAGCCCGGCAGGGGAGGGGACAGCCAGTCCCGTGGCGATCCGGCGCTTGAGGCCGGCAACACGGACCATAAAGAACTCATCCAGGTTGGACGCGAAGATGGAGAGGAAGCTGACACGCTCCAGCAGGTGCAGGTTCGGGTCTTCGGCGAGTTCGAGCACGCGGGCGTTGAACGAGAGCCAGCTCAGTTCGCGGTCCAGGAAACGGTCCGGGCTGAAATCGCCCTCCGGCTCCAGATTGGGCGCGAACTCAGGAATATCGATCCGGTCCTGGGTGGCACGCGAGGCAGGCACTTCGGAGGAGCCGAACCGGGCACGCGCGGGTCGCACTTTTTTGTCCGACGTAGCGGCCTCAGACGTGGCTGTCCGGGCAGATTCCCGTTGCATGGTGTCTCCTAATGCTGGCGCGGTGTGCTTCAACCTTACAAGCATTCACCGTGCCATTAGCTTTCGACGAGTCCAGAATTCCCCGGGTGGACACCTGATGTCCGCCGAATGGATTATTGCTCCTCCAGCGGGGCATACATCACGTCGACGTCCCAGCGGGTGAACCCCAGCCGCCGGTACAGCGACACGGCCGGAATGTTGTCCGCATCGACGTAGAGCATGACGGCGTGCAGGCCCTGGTGCTGCAAATGCCGGATGCCGGCGACCGTCAGGGCTTTCCCCAGTCCCGTGCCCTGCGCGCCGGGAGTCACGCCCACCACGTACACCTCGCCGATCGCCGGATGGTCTCCGTGCCGGGGGTGCACCTTGGTCCAGTGAAAGCCGATAATCCGGTCGGAGGCGTCGACGGCCAGCAGGAAACCGGCGGGATCGAACCACGGCTCGGCCATCCTGGCGTCCAGATCGCCGCGCGTCATGTTTCCCTGCTCCGCATGGTGCGCGAAGGCGGCCCGGTTCGCCGCCAGCCAGGCATCCTCATCCCGGCCCGGGACGAAGGCGCGGAGTGTCACCCCGGCCGGCAGGGGGACGTCGGGCAGCTCCGCCGCCGCGCTCGTGAGCCGCATTTTCCACAGCTCCCGGACGGGCCCGTAGCCGTAGCGCGCGGCGAGGTCGGCCGCGGCCTCGTGGTTGCCGTGGGACCACGCCTTGAGGCCCGCGAAGCCGCGGATGTTCTTGAGTTCGCGGACCAGCCGGTCCGCTACGCCCTGGCTCCGGTAGCTGGGGTGGACGGCAATTTCCAGCACGCCCGTACCGTCCGGTTCCCCGATGACGACGGCGACCCCGGCCAGATCCTGCGCCGTCGCCGGGTCGGACCTCTCTTCGGGGCTGTAAAGGGCGAGTGTCAGGACAGAATGCCCGCCGTCGGCGGCACGCAGCGTCACGAGCGTCTGTTCGGACAGCGGCGGATTGCCATCAGATTCCTCCGCGGCGGCCACGAGGGCTTTGACGTCCTTCAGGAGCTGCGCATCCGCAGCTCCCTTGACGGCGAGCACGGGCCAGTTTTCAGGATGCGCAGGACTCATGGTGCAAGGCTATACGGTGCCGCCGGGGCGACCGCGATTTTGTCGTTTCCGGAACTGTTACGTATAGTCGTTAACTCATCCGGCTGTTCGGTCCAGAACCTGTTTCTCGGAACGGCCAGCCCAGGTGCGAGGGGGATCCACCACTGGGGTGGCCTCGATACGTTCGACCCGTATGTCCTCCACTCGAAATGCAGAAAGCCCCGGACCGATGTCCGGGGCTTTTCTGTTTGTCGTTTCAGCCGGATCGGATGGGGCCGGCGCCGCTCAGGCCTCGGTGAGTTCTTCCTCCGGATGCCGGACCAGGGTCAGGCGGTAACCCACGTTGCGGACCGTGCTGATCAGGTTCTCGTGGTCAGCGCCGAGCTTCGCCCGCAGGCGCCGGACGTGCACGTCCACCGTGCGGGTGCCGCCGTAGTAGTCGTAGCCCCAGACCTCGGTCAGCAGCTGCTGGCGGGTGAAGACCCGTCCGGGGTGCTGGGCCAGGTACTTGAGCAGTTCAAATTCCTTGAAGGTCAGGTTGAGCGGCGCGCCGTTGACCCGGGCGGTGTAGCTGGCCTCATCGATGACGACGCCGGCGGCCCGGATCTCTGTCGGGGCATCGTCCTGGTCCGGCACGGCCCGGGCGACGCCGAGGCGGATGCGGGCTTCGACTTCGGCGGGGCCCGCGGAGTCCAGCAGGATGTCATCGACGGCCCAGGCGGAGGACACGGCGGCCATGCCGCCCTCGGTCAGGATCAGCATAAGGGGGGCGCTCAGGCCCGTGGCCTTGAGCAGCTGGGTGAGGGAGCGTGCGCCGACAAGGTCTTTGCGCGCGTCCAGCAGGACGATGTCGCAGGGGTCCGTCTCCAGCAGTGCCGTCGGCTCGGCGGGGAGGATATGGACCCGGTGGTTCAGTAGTTCCAAAGCAGGCAGGACGTCCACCGACGAGCCGGTGCTGTTGGTCAGTAGCAGGATGTGCGACATGTTTCCTCCAAGGGGTGTCCGCGCATCGTTGGGCGTCTGTAGCTGAGTCTGAGTATACCCAAACGACCCTTCCCGGACATGCTTGCGTCACCTGCGTCCGGTCCCTTTGCGACACAAAACGGTCACATAGGGCAGGATTGATCCGTCGGGGCCCGCAGCCCCCTGACGAAAGATCAGGTCGAATTGGGGTCCGCAGTGAGCGAAAGTACGACGATGACCGGAAAACGGATGACGGATACGACGATGTCGGGTAAACAGTGAAGACGTGGTCCATCGGCGTCATCGGGCTGGCCGGACTCGCCGCGATAGTCGGCGCGTCGTACATCTCGCCGGAGGCGCTCCTGGCGGTGGGAGTGCTCACCGCCGCCGCCGTCGGGATCGGCTGGCCGCACTTCCTGGGGATTCCGGCCAAGAAGACCCTGGCAGCCTTGATCGGCCTGCCGGGCGTCGGCGCCGCCGTTGCCGCCACCTACCTTCCCGCCCCGGGATTCCTGGACTGGACCCCGTCGTTTATGGCGGCAGGCGTAATGGCGGTCTTCGTGATGCAGCTGATCCGCGGCACCGGGCAGGCGCAGCGGCTGGAGTCCACACTCGGTTCGAGTGCCGGCGTTATGCTCTCCTGCCTGGGCGCCGGCTGGATTGCGTGCTCCCGCTTCAACGGCGTTCAAGAGATGCTCCTGGTCGCCGCCATCAGCGCTGCGATCGCCCTGCTGGCCGGCCTGATCCGCTGGCCGGACCGGGTCGTGGCGCCGCTGGGCGTCGTCGGCGCCGGGCTGGCGGGGCCGCTCGCGGGCCTCGTCTTCTCCGACATCGCAGTGCTGCCGGCCGCGATCGTCGGCGTGGTGGTCGGGGCCGTGCTGATGAGTTTCCGCCGGCTGGTGATCATCCGCGGCGAATCGCTAAGCTTTGCGGCGGCCCTCGGAATGGGGCTGGGCCCGGTCTCCGCCGTCGGTTCCCTGGCTTACTTCATAGACAAACTACTCATCTACTAACACGCTAGGATGGCATCATGTCCGTACTTGCATTTGAAATCTTCTTCCTTGTACTGCTCGGCGTTGCCAGCCTGGCCATGGCGTGGTTTGCCGGCTTTGTTGTCTACCGCCTCTTCAAAGGCCAGAAGTAACAGCCAGAAATCAATAGCCGTCTTCGTTTCCAGAGGTAGCTGCTGTGCCGATTGAAATACCAACAGATCTGACACCCGAAATCGTTCCGCTTTCCTGGCTCATTGGTGAGTGGGAGGGCAGGGGCCGGCTGGGGGCCGGGGAAGAGGATTCCGAGCACTTCCGGCAACACGTGTCCTTCACGCATAACGGTTTGCCCTACCTGCAATACCGTGCCGAGAGCTGGCTGACCGACGACGCAGGCACCACGTTGCGTCCGCTGACCGTCGAAACCGGTTTCTGGGCGCTGGAGCGAAAACAGCGCGAAGAGGATGGCGGCCCGGGGCTTATTCCGGCCGACATCGTTCCTGTGCTTAAGAGCGCCGACGAAGTCGAGGCGCTGCGCAACAAGGACGGCGGCTTCGATATCTCCGTGTCGATCTCCCACCCCGGCGGGATCTCCGAGCTGTACTACGGCCAGATCAAGGGCCCGCAGATCCAGCTCAGCACCGATATGGTGATGCGGGGCAGCCACTCCAAGGAGTACACGGCCGCCACCAGGATCTTCGGCCTCGTGGACGGCAACCTGCTCTGGCGCTGGGACGTGGCAACGGGCAAGGGCCCTGCCGGGGGCAGCGGCCTGGAAGCCCACGCGTCCGCCATCCTCCACAAAGTCAGCTGACCGGCGGCGCCCGGCGCGCCGGCGGACACTGCCCGATCCTGAGGTCTCACTGATTTTCCGTTGTCCGCCGCGACCGCAGGGAGCACCCCAGTGAATGCCACACCCGCAACAACCGCCGATTTCAGCGACCTCAAAGCCGTGTTTTTCAACGGCACTTTGAAGAAGTCCCCCGAGACCTCCAACACGCAGGGCCTGATCGACGTCAGCCGCCGGATCATGGACAAGCATGGCGTCGCCACCCGGGTCATCCGGACGGTGGACCACGACATCGCGAGCGGCGTTTATCCGGACATGCGCCGGCACGGCTGCGCGAGCGATGAATGGCCGGAGCTCTATCCGGCCGTCCGGGACGCGGACATCGTTGTGGTGGCCGGGCCCATCTGGCTGGGAGACAACTCCTCGCAGACCAAGAAGCTGATCGAGCGCCTCTACGCGCACTCGGGCGAGCTGAACGAGAAGGGCCAGTGGGCGTTCTACCCCAAGGTGGGCGGCTGCCTCATCACCGGCAATGAGGACGGGATCAAGCACTGCGCCATGAACGTCCTCTACAGCCTCCAGCACATCGGCTTCACGATCCCGCCGCAGGCCGACGCCGGCTGGATCGGCGCCGTCGGGCCCGGCCCGAGCTACCTGGATGAGGGCTCCGGCGGTCCCGAAAGTGATTTCACCAACCGCAACACCACCTTCATGACGTGGAACCTGCTGCACCTGGCCCGGATGCTCAAGGACGCCGGCGGCATTCCTGCCTACGGCAACCTGCCCGAGGCCTGGAAAGCCGGGACCAGGTTTGACTTCGAAAATCCGGAATACCGCTAACCGCTGAGGACTTCTAATACATATGACTACCAAGAGCCCACTGCTTGCGCGCCCTGGCGCCGTCGAAGCCGGCGGCGCTGACGCCGGCGTCGCCTCCCACTACGGCGAACCGCTGCGCGAACAGCGGGCACTGGCCGCCGGCACCGCCGTCGTCGATTTGTCGCACCGCGGCGTCGTCACCGTTACCGGGCCGGACCGGCTGAGCTGGCTCAACACGCTGTCCTCCCAGCAGCTCACGGACCTGGCGCCGGGGCAGTCCAGCGAACTGCTGCTGCTGAGCGTGCAGGGCCGGATCGAATTCGACGCACGGGTGGTGGACGACGGCGCCACGACCTGGCTGATCGTCGAGGCCGCCGAGGCCGGCCCGCTGGCGGAGTGGCTCAACAAGATGAAGTTCATGCTCCGGGTCGAGATCACCGACGTATCGGCGGACTGGGCCGTGCTGGGGTCCACCCGACGGGTGCCCGAATGGTCCGGGCTGCTTGTCTGGGAAGACCCGTGGCCGCATGTCGGCGCTGGCGGCTACTCCTACGCGGTGGTGGGGGAGGACTCCCACCCCGGGCTCGAACGGCCGTGGTTCGAGTACCTCGTCCCGGCCGCTGAACTTGAAGCCACGGCCGGCGAACGCCCGCTGGCCGGGGTCTGGGCAGCCGAAGCCCTGCGCATCGCAGCGTGGCGGCCGCGCTGGGGTGCCGAAACCGACGACAAGACCATCCCGCACGAACTCGACCTGCTCCGCACCGCCGTGCACCTGAACAAGGGCTGCTATAAGGGCCAGGAGACCGTGGCCCGGGTCCACAACCTGGGCCACCCGCCGCGCCGGCTGGTGTTCCTGCAGCTCGACGGCTCGCAGCACACCATGCCCGCCGTCGGCAGCGAGGTCCGGTCCGGTGACCGCAGGGTCGGCACCGTAACGTCCGTGGCGCAGCATTACGAAATGGGGCCGGTGGCCCTGGCCGTGGTCAAACGCTCGGTAGCGCCCGGGGAAGTACTGACCGTCCTTGACGGCGAAGAGCCCTACACGGCGGTGCAGGAGGTCATTGTGGCTCCCGACGCCGGCCAGGTCGTGGGGCGGCAGACCGGTTTCCTGAGGGGGACCCGATGACAGAGGGAAGCACCGCACCGGACGAGGAGACCCTGGCCCTGGCCCACAGGCTTCTCGATGCTGCCCGCCAGGGTGACTCCGCCATGCTCGGAAGCTACCTCACCGCCGGAGTCCCGGCCACCCTGACCAACGCGGCCGGGGATTCCCTGCTGATGCTCGCGGCCTACCATGGCCACGCCGACACCGTCCGGCTTATCCTGGCGAACGGCGGAGACGCCAATACCGCCAACGACCGCGGCCAGACGCCTCTTGCCGGTGCCGTTTTCAAGGGCTACACGGATGTGTCGCAGGTGCTGCTCGACGCCGGCGCGGACCCCGACGCCGGGACGCCCTCCGCCCGGGCGGCCGCCCGGATGTTCGACCGGAAGGACATCCTGGCCCTGCTGGGCTGACCGTGTCCCGGGGCCCGAATGGTCGTTTGCGTGCTCATACTCCATGTGGAATAGTTCTAGTGGAATACTACCCGCGGCTTCTCGCCGCGTTGACAGACACCGCGTGAAGGAAAATGCTCCATGGTCCGAACCGCGCCGCTGACACCGCTGGGTGTCGCCGCTCTCTCCCTGCTGGTGGAAGAGCCCATGCATCCCTACGAGATGTACCAGCTCCTGATGGCCCGGCATGAGGACCGGCTCGTGAAGGTCCGGCCGGGAACGCTGTACCACGCGGTGGGGCGGCTTGAGGAGCAGGGGCTGGTCCTGGCTACCGGTACAGACCGTGAAGGCAACCGTCCCGAACGGACCACGTATGAGATTTCCGAGGCAGGGCGGGCAGCCCTCACCCAAAGGCTCCGGGACATGCTGGCCAGCCCCGTCAACGAGTACCCCTCGTTCCCGCTGGCCGTCTCGGAAGCGTATAACCTTCCGGCCGGCGTCGTTACCGGATTGCTCGACCGCCGCCTCCAGGGCCTGCAGGAGCAGCTGGATTTCCTCGCCGCGGCGCAGGACCGGGTACGGAAGAAGGGCGTCGAACGCAAGTACTGGATCGACATGGACTACCAGCAGGTGATGCTGCAGGCCGAGATCGGCTGGATCCGGAATCTCCAGGACCAGCTCGGCAGCGGCCAGCTTGCCTGGTAGTCCATCCGGGGCTTCGGCCCCTCCGAACACCTTGAGTACCACAACAAGCATCCTTTTCGACCCGTAAGGAATCCCATGGAAATCGTTGCCAGGCCGTGGCCGGCGCTGTGGTCCCTCGTGATCGGGTTCTTTATGATCCTGATCGACACCACCATCGTCTCGGTGGCCAACCCCCGCATCATGGAAGGCCTGAACGCCGACATCAACGCGGTGATCTGGGTGACCAGCGCCTACCTGCTGGCCTACGCCGTGCCGCTGCTGATCACCGGCCGGCTGGGCGACCGCTTCGGCCCGAAGAAGCTCTACCTGACGGGGCTCGTTGTCTTCACGCTGGCTTCGCTCTGGTGCGGGCTGTCCGGCGACGTCCAGACACTGATCCTGGCCCGGGTCTTCCAGGGCTTCGGCGCCGCGCTGATGACACCCCAGACCATGGCCGTCATCACCCGGATCTTCCCGCCGGACCGGCGCGGCGCCGCGATGGGCATCTGGGGCGCCACCGCGGGCGTCGCCACCCTCGTGGGACCGATCCTCGGCGGCGTCCTCGTGGACGGCCTCGGCTGGGAGTGGATCTTCTTCATCAACCTCCCGGTCGGCCTCGTCGGCTTCTTCCTGGCCCTGCGCTACGTGCCCGCCCTGACCACCCACCCGCACAAGTTCGACATCCCCGGCGTGCTGCTCAGCGCCGTCGGGCTGTTCCTGCTGGTGTTCGGCATCCAGGAAGGCGAGACCTACAACTGGGGCACCATCACCGGACCCATCACGGTGTGGGGGCTCATTATCTCGGGGATCATCGTGCTGGTGGCGTTTGTCGTGTGGCAGAAGGTGAACAAGGGCGAGCCGCTGCTGCCGCTGTCCCTGTTCAAGGACCGGAACTTTTCCCTGGCGAACATCGGCATCACCACCGTCGGCTTCGCCATCACCTCCTTCACGCTGCCGCTGATCTTCTACTTCCAGATCGTCCGCGGGCTGACCCCCACCCAGTCGGCACTGATGATGGTGCCAATGGCGCTCATTTCCGGCGGGCTCGCGCCCGTGGTGGGCAAGATCATCGACCGGGTCAACCCGAAGTTCATCACCGCGACCGGTCTGCTCCTGATGTCGGTGGCGCTGGCCTGGAATGCCGTCCTGATGCACCCGGACACGCCGATCCTGCTGTTCCTCCTGCCCAGTGCCGTGCTCGGTTTCGCGAACGCCGGCATCTGGGCGCCGCTGAGTACCACCGCCACCCGGAACCTGCCGCCGCGGCTGGCCGGCGCCGGTTCAGGCGTGTACAACACGACCCGCCAGATCGGGGCAGTCCTCGGCAGTGCCGCGATAGCGGTCCTGATCCAGACGCGGCTCGCGGCCGAACTCCCGGCAGTTCCGGGCGGATCCGGGGAGGCAAGCCCGATGTCGTTTGGCGGCACACTGCCCGAGGCTTTGCAGGAGGGGTTCTCGACGGCGATGGGCCAGTCCATCCTGCTGCCCGCTGCTGTGATCCTGATCGGCATGGCGGTGGTCCTGTTCTTCGCCAAACCCCAGCCGGTCCAGGGCTGGGGCACGCCCGGCTCCGTGCAGGCAACGTCCAAGGGCGCCAAGGGCGCCGGGGTGCAGTCCCGCTGAGTTGACGCCGGTGTGCTGCCGGGTCATCCCAGCAGCACACTGGTCTGGATGCCGCCGGCGGAAAAACCCAGACTGCGGGCGATGGCCAGGGAGCCTTTGTTGCTGACCTCGGCACGCCACTGCAGCGTCAGCCCGGAGGCGAGGGCCTCATGGGCCGCGATGGAGGCGGCCAATGAGCCCAGTCCTTGGCGGCGCCACTCCGGGGCGACCAGCACCCCCATCTGGGCCAGGATGCCCTCCCACTCGGTGTAGGCGCCGCAGGCCACCGGGGTCCGGCGGCCGTCCTCCAGGTGCATGATGGTGAAGCGGTGCTCGAGGTCCGAGAGGCCCACTTCGTTGACGTCATCCGGCGGGCAGGCGGCTTCCAGCTCGACCGCTTCCGGGCTGCCCTGCGAGACGGTCAGTTCCTCCGCGGGCTGCTGCAGGGGCAGGTCGTCCGCGAAGAACAGCGCCGCGGCGCCGAGCCCGTGGCCGCCGTGGTCCCGTGTGATGGTCAACATGGTGCCGTGCTGGGCCAGTTCCCCGTCGGACAGCCCGACGGCGGCGTCGAGCGCCCATTGCGGTCCCACCAGGGCGGAATTGCCGAACAGCCGGACGAACTGGACGGCGCGGGCCGACTCGTCGGCACGTGCGATGCGTTCGCCCGCGGCAGCCGCAAACGCGCCGTCGTCGAGGCCCAGGCGGCGGGCCCACGCGAGCTGGATGATATCGACCGAACCGGGCTCAAGTGTCATGGCTCCACCCTACCCACCGGCGTGTGCGGCCCAGTGCAGCGGATCAGGCGGCTCAGCCGAAGAGGACCGCGGCCTCGTCATAGCGGTACTGCGGGACGGTCTTGAGGTTGCCGAGCGCGGCGTCGAAGCCCACATGGACGATGTCGGTGCCGTTAAGGGACACCATGGTGCCCCAGCGTTTTTCGACGACCGAGTCGATGGCGGCCATGCCCAGGCGGGTCGCCAGCACACGGTCGAATGCGGTGGGGACCCCGCCGCGCTGGATGTGGCCCAGGACCGTCGCCCGGGTTTCGATGCCGGTCATGGCCTCCAGTTCGGGGGCCAGCCGCTCGGAGATCCCGCCCAGCCGCGGACGGCCGAAGGTGTCCAGCCCGCGTTCGGAATGCGGCGTTTCCTGGTCATCCGGCACGAAGCCCTCCGCGACGACCACGAGCGGAGCGCGGCCGCGGTCGCGTGCGGAGACGACCCATTCGGCGATTTGCTCCATGGAGGCTTTCTGCTCCGGAATCAGGATGGCGTGGGCGCCCGAGGCCATGCCGGCGTGCAGGGCGATCCAGCCAACGTGGCGTCCCATGACCTCGGCGATCATGCAGCGGTGGTGGGACTCGCCAGTGGTCCGCAGCCGGTCGATCGCCTCGGTGGCGATCTCGACGGCGGTGTCGAAGCCGAAGGTGTAGTCCGTTGCGTCGAGGTCGTTGTCGACGGTCTTGGGGACGCCGACAATCTTCAGGCCGGCGTCGGTGAGCCGCTTGGCCGCGGCCAGGGTGCCTTCCCCGCCGATGGCGATGAGGGCGTCGATGCCCAACCGGTCCATATTGGCCTTGATGACCTCGGGCCCGCCGTTGTTTTCGAACGGGTTGGTGCGGGAGGTGCCCAGGATGGTCCCGCCCTGCTTGGCGATGCCGCGGACCATGGTGCGGGGGATATCGATGGTGTCGCCCTCGACGACGCCGCGCCAGCCGTCCAGGAACCCCACGAACTCGTGGCCATGCACGGCGATGCCCTTCAGGACGGCGCCACGGATGACGGCGTTCAGCCCGGGGCAGTCGCCGCCACTGGTGAGGATTCCAATTTTCATGTCTCGGCTCAAATCCTGGTTCGAAGGGTTACAGGCAGAGCGCCACGCTGAGCTCACCTAGAGTCTAGTAGCGCATGTGGGCCGGGACACAAACGGTGACAACGGCGAAGTGCCCCCGCCGGGCGGCAGGGGCACTTCCCGTCTCGCGGGCGGGATCTTAGGGGCGGGACGAACGATTCGCCAGGAACGTCTCAAGGACGATGGCGTTCCGCTGGTCCGGGAGGAGCAGCCAGGCCGCCAGATAGAACACGAAGGCCGGACCGGGAAGCAACGCGAAGAGCAGGAACGCGATCCGGACGAACGCGACATCCACATTCAGCTTGGCGGCGATGCCGCCGCAGACACCGCCCAACCAGCGCTGCGGACCACGTTTCAGGCCGAGGCCCCTGACGGTGCTGAAGAACTTTTCCATGGTTCAAGACTTCCCTGTCGATGCTGCTTTGTCACGTCCGCGGGCCGAAAGCAGCCCGCCCACCACAAGTGCCGCCCCCGCGCCGATCATCAGGCCGATCACCACGTAGGTGCCGTTGAGCGCGACGATGCCGAGCTGGGAAACGATGATCAGTGCGGCGAGGGCCACCACAATCAGCCCCCAGACGATGGTGCCCACGCGCGGCGGGGAATCCTCCGGCGGCTCCGGGGCGCCGGAGCGCGGGGGAGTGGCGGGGCTGCTGCCTTCCGGGCTGCCGGACGGTGCGTCATAGCTGCTCATGTCAGTTCCCTTCCTTGATGGTGACGTTGCTGAAGGTGCCGTTGATCTTCACGACCAGTGTCGCTCCCGGCTTGCCGGTGTTGTAGTTGCTTTGCTGGGTGGTCATGCCGCCGTGGTTCTGGCTGCCTTCGTTGAGGTTGCCCATGGTCATGTCGGCGCGGACCTCCACCGGAACAGTGTTCGGGATAACCACCGTGAGGTTGCTTACCGTCGCGTCAATGGGGACCACCAGATCTGTTCCCAGCGGAGGATTAAGTGAGATCCTGGTCAGGTCCACGGTCCCGGTGCCGGCCGTGATATCAAAGCCCCCCAGCGCCTGCTCGATGCTCACCGGTGACCAGTCGGCGTTCTGCGGGCGGAAGCGGTCGCCGTTGGGGAGCACATTGAAGATGCCGCCGACGATCAGGGCGACCGCGGCGAAGAATCCGAGGATGCCCGAGGTGCGGCCCCGGAGCCCGGCGATGAGGATCCCGAGACCCAGGACCACGGCGGCGCTGGCCCAGACGACGGCATTGCTGGAGGTGCCAAGGTCGATCACGTTCGCGACGTCGAGGGCCTTGATGCCGCCGCCCACCAGCAGTGCGAGCCCGGCGGTCACCGCCACCGCGGGGGCGCCGGGGCCGAGGTTCCGGGGTTTGGCCGGCGGGACAGGTCCGCCGCCCGGCACCGGCCGGTAGCCGCCCCCGGGGGGAGGCATGGGGCCCGACGGCGGAGGCGCGCCCCAGCCCGGTCCGGGCACGGTTGACTCGCCATAGCGGGGCAGCGCAGTCGACGCGCCGTAGCCGGTCGTGGCGAAAGGCGTTCCCGGCGTTGCCGGTGTCGAGAGTGTCGAAGGTGTTGCCGCGGCCGGTGGGTAGGCGGGGCCTGCCGGGCCGCCGGTCTGCGGGCTCGGGGACAGGGGTGTCACTCCGTTCCGGGGCTTGTTGCGTTGGCTCAGGTAGTAGATGAGGTAGATGACGCCGCCCACCCAGAAGACGGTCCAGATGAAAGGGCCGACGCCGTAGCGGTCCCAGCCCCAGACGCCGGTGCCCAGGCTGGGGAAGCCGATGATCGTGGTGATCAGGGCCCCGGTCATGCCGGACGACCACCGGCCGGCGGCGGCCTCCTGGACGTGGATGCGGCCATCGGGCTCGGGCAGGAGTGCCCACGCGATGCCATAGAGGAGGACTCCGACGCCGGCGAAGACTGTCAGGACAATCAGGATGCCGCGGACAATCAGCGGGTCGACGCCGAAGCGCCCGGCGATGCCACTGGCCACCCCGCCCACCCAGCGCTCGCGCCCGCGGTGGATGCCCTGGCTGCGGATCCAGTCGAAGAAGTTCTGCGGCTGGCTGCCGGCCGGCGGGGGTGTTGGACCGTAATAGTGCGGCGGCGGCGGGGGCGGCGGCGTCCCGGCGCCGGCCGGGAAGTCCAGCGGCAGAGTCGCGGACGTATCAACCGGAGCGGTGGCGGAGTCGTCTGCGGCAGGCGCCCGGTCCGCGGCGGAACCGGCAGAGGTGGCCGGCGACCGCTCGGCCGGTGCTCCTGTGGCTGGTTCTGCGGCTGGTTCCGCCGGTGACCCGGCAGGTTGTCCGGCGGTGCTGCCCGAAGGGACGTCGCCTTCATCAGGGTGCTCAGTGTGCGGATTCATACTTCGATCCTCCCGTCCGCCACGATTCCGCTCTACTGGGGAACACCCTGAACTGTCCCTGAGTCGCCCCCGGTTAGGGCTGGAAACACGTCCGGGGAACCCTGATCCGTGCTTGGATTGACTCATGACAACCGCCGCGTCCCGCCCGCCGCTGGTCCGCGGCAGCGACCGGGTGGTAGCCGGCGTCTGTGCCGGCCTCGCCCGGCACCTGGGCTGGCCGGTGCGGATGGTCCGGATCGGGATGGCCGTCGCCGCGCTCGCCGGCGGCGCCGGTGTGGCGTTCTACGCCTGGCTCTGGATCATGGTTCCCACCGCTGACGAAAGCGCCAAGCGCAATGCCCGCCAGCCGGCGTCGCCCATTGCCCCGGCCGTGAGCCAGCCCCACCTGGCCTACGCGGACCTCTACTCCGGGCTCCCGACGGCGGCCGCCTCCCCGGGCCTGGCCGCACCAGCAGTAGGCGCAGCGCCGGGACCGGCGGCTGCGCCGGACGGGGCAGCCCCTGGCGGTTCCTGGCGGGACCGGGTCACCGGCATGCGCTACGGCAAGGAGATTCTGCTCGGAGCGGGCCTGCTGCTGGCCGCCGGCATCCTGATCGCACGCCTGCTTGGCGTTGATGTTCCCCTCGGGACCCTCATCCCGGTTGCGGCCATCCTGGGCGGCGCGGCCATCGCCTGGATGCAACTGGATGAGACGCGCCGGGCCGGCCTCGTGGACAAGACCAAAGCGGACCAGGCCGGCGGCTGGGCACGCCTCGCCGCCGGGCTGGCCCTGGTTGTGACCGGAGTCCTGCTTATGGTGTCCGGGTCAGGGTCGTGGGAACAGACCTGGCTTGCCCTGCTGGCCTCGGTGGCGGTGCTGGGCGGCGTGGCCCTGGTGCTGCTGCCCTGGGGGCTGAAGTTCTGGCGGGACCTTGAAGCGGAGCGGGCCGGGCGGGTCCGCGCCACCGAACGGGCCGAGATCGCGGCGCACCTCCACGACTCGGTACTGCAGACCCTTGCCCTGATCCAGCGGCGCGCCGGCAACGAGACCGACGTCGTGCGCCTCGCACGGGCCCAGGAGCGCGAATTGAGGGGCTGGCTGTACCGGGATCCGGGCAAGGAAGCCGGTCAGTTGTCCGAGGGCATCCAGGCCGCGGCGGCGGAAGTGGAGGACTCCCTGGGCCACGCGGTCGAGGTGGTAGCCGTGGGCGACTGTGCCATGACCGAACGCCACGAGGCGCTCGTCCAGGCCGCCCGGGAGGCGATGCTGAACGCCGCCCGGCACGGCGGGGGCGCCGTGTCGGTGTACCTGGAAGTCACGGACGGCGCGGCGGAGGTCTTCGTGAAGGACCGCGGTCCCGGCTTCGACCCGGACGCAGTCCCCGCTGACCGGCTGGGAATCCGTGAGTCGATAGTGGGCCGGATGAAACGCCACGGCGGCACTGCCACCATCACCAGCAACCAGGACGGCACCGAGGTGCGGCTCAGGCTGCCCCAGCCAGCGGGAGCATCCACCGGCGCTTCCGCCAACAACAGCAACGGAGAGGCAAAACTGTGAGCAACACCGAAACGGGCACTCCCGTCCCAGGGATCCGGGTGGTGATCGTGGACGACCACACCATCTTCCGGTCCGGCCTGAAGGCCGACCTGGATCCGGACATCATCGTTGCCGGCGAGGCCGCAACCGTGGAAGACGCCGTTGCCGTGATCGCAGCCGTCCGACCCGACGTTGTGCTCCTCGATGTCCACCTTCCCGGCGGGCTCGGCGGCGGCGGACGCGAGGTGCTGGCCGGCTCGGCACCCTTGTTTGGCAGCACGCGGTTCCTGGCGCTGAGCGTCTCGGACGCGGCCGAGGACGTCGTCTCCGTGATCCGGGCAGGGGCGCGCGGCTATGTCACCAAAACCATTTCGGGTGCGGAAATTTCCGACGCCGTCCGCCGGGTTGCGGGCGGGGACGCCGTCTTCTCTCCCCGGCTGGCGGGCTTTGTGCTGGATGCCTTCGGGACCGCCCCTGCGGATATTGCCGACGACGAACTGGACAGGCTGTCAGCCCGCGAACTCGAAGTGATGCGGCTCATCGCCCGCGGCTACAGCTACAAGGAAGTCGCCAAGGAGCTGTTCATCTCGATCAAGACGGTCGAAACCCACGTCTCGGCGGTGCTGCGAAAACTCCAGCTCTCCAGCCGGCACGAACTCACCCGCTGGGCCGCCGAGCGCCGGCTCCTCTGACCCTCCCGCACCATGCACCCACGGGACATGCTCATTCTTGGACACCAGCAGTGGGCAGAATGGCATTCTGCGCACTGCTGGTGTTTGCCGCTGGGCATGTCCAGGGGTGCGGGGTGCGGGAGCGTCGGGTTTAGTGCTGCAGGATCTGCGGGAGCGTCCTATTTGGCCTTGCCGAGGAAGTCCTGCAGGCGGGCGACGCCGGTGGCGAGGTCCTCGTCGCCGAGGGCGTAGGACAGGCGCAGGTAGCCGGAAGGACCAAAAGCCTCGCCCGGAACGACGGCCACCTCGACCTCATCCAGGATCAGCGCGGCCAGCTCCGCCGACGTCGAGGGCCGGACGGGACCGTTCGCGGACGGGAACTCCTTGCCGAGCAGGGCACGGACGTCCGCGTAGACGTAGAAGGCGCCTTTCGGCGTCGGGCATTCCACACCCTCGATGGCGTTCAGGCCGGCCACGATCGCTTTGCGGCGCCGGCCGAAGGCGAGCTTCATCTCGTCGACGGCAGTCAGCGGGCCGGAGACTGCGGCGAGGGCGGCCATCTGCGGGATGTTGGACACGTTGGAGGTGGCGTGCGACTGCAGGTTGGTGGCGGCCTTGATGACGTCGGCCGGGCCGATCATCCAGCCCACGCGCCAGCCGGTCATGGCGTAGGTTTTCGCCACGCCGTTGAGGATCACCACCTTGTCGCCCAGCTCCGGGACGGCCGTGGCGATCGAGGTGAAGGGCACGCCGTCGTACGTCAGGTGCTCGTAGATCTCGTCCGTGACCACCCACAGGCCCTTGGCGGCGGCCCACTGGCCGATCTCCCGGACCTGCTCCGGGGAGTACACGGCTCCGGTGGGGTTCGAGGGGGAGACGAAGAGGAGGATCTTGGTGCGGTCCGTGAGGGCCGCCTCGAGCTGCTCCACGGTGACCAGATATCCCTGCTCCGGTCCGGCGAAGACCTCCACCGGAACGCCGCCGGCGAGCCGGATGGCTTCCGGGTAGGTGGTCCAGAAGGGCGTCGGGACAATGACCTCGTCGCCCGGGTCAAGCAGCGTGGCGAAGGTGTTATATACGGCCTGCTTGCCGCCGTTCGTGACGAGCACCTGGGACGCCTCGGCCCGGTAGCCGGAATCCCGGAACGTCTTGTCGGCGATGGCCTGTTTCAGTTCCGGCAGCCCGCCCGCCGGGGAATAGCGGTGGTACTTCGGCTGGCTTGCTGCCGCGATGGCTGCCTGCACGATGTAGTCGGGGGTCGGGAAGTCCGGCTCGCCGGCGCCGAAGCCGATGACCGGCCGGCCGGCCGCCTTCAACGCCTTCGCCTTGGCATCAACAGCCAACGTGGCGGATTCGGCTATGGCGGAAATACGCTGTGAAATGCGGGCGGCAGGCATCGCGGGTCCATTCTTCGCTAGCAGCTTCGGTGGCTGTTTGTGGGATTCGACGGAACCTACTCTATGCTGTTCACCGGATCGCCCGCGGTGCCGGCGTGGAAATGTGACTGCATGTTCGTCAGGACATTTTCGAGGCTGATTTCCCGGTGGGGCGGGCGTCCGGAGTGGCCGGTTCGACGTAGGCGCAGTTCTTGCGTAGACTGGTTCTCCGGTGTTGAAAACACGATGATGGTCTGCGCCTCAGGGAAGTCTGGGGAAACGGGCCGGAAGTGCTTTTCGATCCATAGGGTAGTGGCGCAATTGGTAGCGCAGCGGTCTCCAAAACCGCAGGTTGCAGGTTCGAGTCCTGTCTGCCCTGCGCAAGCTGCTCCGGTTTCTCCGGAGCAAGCGCAGCAACCATGGTTCAGTTCAGAGCCGGGTATCCGACATTTGCGAGGATGAGTGAGATCCAGGTGACCGAAACGGCTGCAAGCAGCTCCAGTGGCCGCCCCGCCAAGAATGCCCCCAAGGCAGGCTTTTTCGCTCGAATCACGCTCTTCGTCCGCCAGGTCATCGGCGAGCTGAAGAAGGTCGTTGCACCGACCCGCAAAGAACTGATCAACTACACGCTCGTGGTGCTGGTGTTCGTGGTCATCATGATGCTCATCGTCACCGTGCTGGATCTGGCCTTCGGGATCGGCGTGGGCTGGGTCTTCGGCGGCACGGGCCCCACGGACCGCTAAGGCGACCGGTCCGCAGACTGCGTGGATCACCACCGGGATTCCGGAGGTTCCGCGGGGTGTGCGGAATTGAGTCATTTAAATAGGCATGTTAGGCAATGAGGAAGCAGGAGACCAAGTGTCTGAGCAGGAGCTCGAGGTAACTGAGACTGAGCTGGATAAGAGCCAGGACGCCGCGGTGGAAACCGGGGAACAGTCCGAGGCCGCGTCCGCTGCGCCCGCATCCGACGTCGCTGACGAGGTAGACACGGCTGACGAGGCAGACACGGCAGAAGCCGGCGACGCCGCCGCAGCAGAGTCTGTCGAGGCGGGCTCTGACGACGAAGCCGCCACCGACGAAGCCGCCACCGACGAAGCCGCCACCGGTGAAGACGCAGCCGAGTCGGGCGACGCGCTGGCAGCCGCTGCCGCCGCCGCTGAGGTTGATCCGGCTGACGAGTTCAAGGCCAAGCTGCGCCGCCAGGAGGGTGACTGGTACGTCATCCACTCCTACGCCGGCTACGAAAACCGCGTCAAGGCCAACCTTGAAACCCGCATCCAGACCCTGGACATGGAAGATTACATCTTCGAGATCCAGGTTCCGATGGAGGAAGTCGTTGAGATCAAGAACGCTCAGCGCAAGGTCATCAACCGCGTCCGCATCCCGGGTTACGTCCTGGTCCGGATGGACCTGACGGATGCCTCCTGGGGCGCCGTCCGCCACACCCCCGGTGTCACCGGCTTCGTGGGCAACGCCCACAACCCGGTCCCGCTGCGCCTCGATGAGGTCTTCTCCATGCTCGCCCCGGTCTTCGAAGAAGAGCAGGCCGAGAAGGGCAAGCCCATCAAGCACGCAGCCGCGCAGATCGACGTCGACTTCGAGGTCGGCGAGTCCGTCATCGTCAAGGAAGGTCCGTTCGAGACCCTTCCGGCCACGATCTCCGAAATCAAGGTGGACTCCCAGACCCTCGTGGTGCTGGTCTCCATCTTCGAGCGCGAGACCCCGGTCACGCTGGCCTTCAACCAGGTCAGCAAGATCTAGCTTTCCCACAGAATTCGCTCCGGACTGCCCGCTTAGCAGCCCTGGAGCGGCCGGCCGCCTCGCCATGGCGGCCACCAACCTGAGGCACGCTCCTGTGCCCCAGGACGAAATTGAGAGAAGGACCCTACATTGGCTCCCAAGAAGAAGGTCACCGGCCTCATCAAGCTGCAGATCCAGGCAGGTGCCGCTAACCCGGCCCCGCCGATCGGTCCTGCGCTTGGCCAGCACGGTGTCAACATCATGGAATTCTGCAAGGCGTACAACGCTGCGACGGAAGCCCAGCGCGGCAACGTTATTCCGGTTGAAATCACGGTCTACGAGGACCGTTCATTCACGTTCATCACCAAGACCCCGCCGGCCGCGGAACTCATCAAGAAGGCTGCAGGCGTTGCCAAGGGTTCACCGACCCCGCACACCGTCAAGGTTGCCAAGCTGACCCAGGCCCAGGTGAACGAGATCGCCACCACCAAGATGGAAGACCTCAACGCCACGAGCCTTGAAGGCGCCGCGAAGATCATCGCCGGCACCGCCCGCTCCATGGGTATCACCGTCGAAGGCTAATAGCCTTTACCGCCGGGCAACCGGCACCACCTAAACATTGAAATGTTGGAAACCCGGCACGGATAAACCGGCCGGGCCCCGACTGTGGCAGGGCCCAGCGCGGTCCGCAGACCACAACTGCACAAGGAGAAATAAGCAGCATGGCAAAGCGCAGCAAAGCATATGAGGCAGCCGCAGCCAAGATCGACGCGGAGAAGTTCTACGCGCCGTTCGAGGCAGTGACGCTGGCCAAGGACACCAACCCGTCCAAGTTCGACGCCACCGTTGAGGTCGCTTTCCGCCTGGGCGTAGACCCTCGCAAGGCCGACCAGATGGTCCGCGGCACCGTTATCCTGCCCCACGGCACCGGTAAGACCGCCCGCGTCCTCGTCTTCGCAACGGGCGACAAGGCTGAGGCAGCAATCGCGGCCGGCGCCGACTTCGTTGGTTCCGATGACCTGATCGAAAAGATCGCAGCCGGCTGGACCGACTTCGACGCCGCCGTCGCCACCCCTGACCTCATGGGCAAGGTTGGCCGCCTCGGTAAGGTCCTGGGTCCGCGTAACCTGATGCCGAACCCGAAGACCGGCACCGTGACCGCTGACGTCGCCAAGGCCGTCAACGACATCAAGGGCGGCAAGATCGACTTCCGCGTCGACAAGCACTCCAACCTGCACTTCATCATCGGCAAGGTCTCGTTCGACGCCCTCAAGCTGGCCGAGAACTACGCCGCCGCGCTGGAAGAGGTTCTTCGCCTCAAGCCGTCCGCTTCCAAGGGCCGGTACATCCAGAAGGCTACCGTCGCCACCACGTTTGGCCCGGGCATCTCGGTTGACCCCAACGTCACCAAGGTCCTGACCGAGGTCTAATCCTCAGTAGGCAATAGGAAAAGACCGTCCCGCATCTGCGGGGCGGTCTTTTCTGCGTTTTGGGGCACGGTTACGCTGTTCCGGTGACCACAGCGCCGTACCGCATCGAACGCCTCGTACTCCCGGACGCCCTCGATTCCCCGGACGCGGGCAATTTCCTCGACGTCGGAGCATTATGCGACGCCCTCACACTCCAAACCTGGGGCAACCTGGACCGGTCAACCCCGCCCGAGGCCCGCCTGCAGTTCTGGCGGGACAACGAGTACCGGAAGATCCAGCTCTTCTTCGTGCGCCAGAACGGGCGGATGGCTGCCCGGTCGTGGGTCCGCTGCGAGCTCCAGGAGAACCTCCGCAGCGCGATGGTCCACGTCGACGTGCTTGAGGAGTTCAGCGGCCGGGGGATTGGACAGGCCCTGCTGCGCCACGCGGAAGCGCTGGCAACCGCGGCCGGCCGCACCATCCTGCAGAGCTACACGGAGCATCCCGCCGGCTTCGACCCGGAGGACCGGGACGCCACCGTGAGACCGGCCACCGGAACGGGAGCGGTTCCCGTTGACGCGAGGGGGGTCCACTTTGCCCTGCGGGCCGGCTACCGCCTGGAACAGGTCTCGCGCTTCAGCGCCCTGGATGTTCCCGCCCATGCCGCATCGTGGGACGCGCTGGAACGGGAGGCGCTGGCCACAGCGGGGGAGGAGTACGAGCTTGTGTCCTGGACGGGCCGCTGCCCGGAGGAGTACGCCGGCCAGCTCGCCGTGTTGATGTCCCGGATGAGCACAGACGCACCGACCGGAAACCTGAGCTACGACCCGGAGGAGTGGGATGTGGCACGGGTCCGCCATGTCGAGGACACGTGGCGGCGGGCCGGACTGGAGTCCCTCGTGGCGGCCGCCCGGCACCGGGACAGCGGTGAACTGGCCGCATACTCGGTGCTGCAACTCACGCCGTCGAAACCGTGGCTGGCCGATCAGGACGACACCCTTGTCGCAGCCAGCCACCGCGGCCACAGACTGGGCATGCTCGTCAAGATCGGCAACCTTCGACGACTGCTGGCGGAGTATCCGGCCGTGGAACGCGTCATCACGTTTAACGCAGCAGAAAACGATCACATGCTCGCGATCAATAGTGCGCTGGGCTTCCGGGCCGCCGGCTGGGACGGGGAATGGCAGCGGAGCGTCGGCACCGGCGGCTGAACGGCGAAGAGGGCCCGCCGCACGTCGATGATGGAACCAGATGGAACCGTAGTGATGGAACGCTGGCGCAAACCGGCATATGCTGGCGGTGGTAACCCGGTTGTCGCCGGGTTTCCGGCACCCATGGATGGCAGAACAGCTGGGGATGATGCCCGTTATGGCAAACGACGTACGGATTGAACAGCTGTGGATCCCCGATTCCCTTGACGGGACGGACGCCGCCGACTTCATTGCCGCCGTCGAAGTGGGACGCAAGGTGCGAATGCAGACCTGGGGGAGCGACGATCTCGCCTACGCGCCGCAGGAAAAGCTGCTGGAAATGGCGGACCCGTACGAGCGCCAGGTCATTCTCGTGGCCAGGGTGGGCGGGGAAATCGCCGGAACCGTCGACATTGCGCTGCCTCTCGCGGACAACCTCGACCTGGCCGAATTCGCCCTCGACGTCCTGCCGGAGTTTCAGGGACGGGGAGTGGGCCGGCAGCTTCTCGAAGCGGCGGAACACTTCGCCCGCGACGAGGGCCGCCACACCATCCTGATCGACACGAACCACCCGAGTTCCTCACTGGGCGACAGCGAAGCCGGGCAGCTCGTGCCCGGCACGGGCCTCGGTTTCGTCCCGATGGACAGCCGGGAGGTCGAGTTCGCCCGCCGCAGCGGCTACACCCTGCAACACATCGAACAGTTCAGTGCCTGCACGCTGCCCCTCGACAGCAAGCTCGTGGAGGAGCTGGAAACCGAGGCCGAGGAAGCCAACGCAGGCCGCTACCGCCTGCACCACTGGACGGACCGGTGCCCGGACCAGTGGCTCGAGGCCGTCGCAGTGCTGGAAAACAGCGCGGGCGAAGACGGAGTGCCCGGAGCCGACGACACGGACATGGTGTTCGACGGCGGCATCCTCCGCGAGGCGGAAGACGTCGCCATCGCGCAGGGACGCCGGACAGTGGTCACCGCCGTCGAACATATCGGCAGCGGCGAGCTGGTGGGCCTGACCACCATCAGCGTCCTGGCGCTGCGGCCCGACGTCGTGTTCCAGGACGACACCATGGTCCTCAGCGAGCACCGCGGCAACAAGCTGGGCCTGCTGAGCAAGGTCGCGAACATGGAACGTCTCGCCGAGCAGTTCCCGGACGCGCGGGTCCTTTACACCTGGAATGCCCCGGAAAACCGGTACCTGCTGAAGGTCAACCAGCAGCTGGGGTTCACGACCGCAGGCGTGACGGGAATCTGGCAAAAGGAGCTCCCGGACTTCGGACCCAGCGTCAGCTGAACGGCACGTCAGGCGCCCGATTTGGAGCACACGGCCCGGCTCGCGTAAGCTGGGGGAACCAAAGACCGTCGGTTGTTGGAAATCCACTCTCCCAAGCAAGACTCACTTCTGCAGTCGCGCCGGGAGAGCCAGTGGATCTCCAGACGAAGGACCCTGAACATAGGGCGGCCGGCGCAGGTGAACGAAGCAAAGCTCCGCAGTCATGGACTGCGTCGAGACAAGCCCCGTGCATCTGCGCGGGGCGTTTTTTAGTTTCTAGCTCTTTTGAGCGGGGCCCGGGAAACACCGGCACTATCCCCGGAAGGAGGGTTATGGCAACGCCTAGCAAGGTTTCAGCAGTAGCTGAGATCACTAACGATTTCAAGGAATCGAACGCCGCTGTCCTGACCGAATACCGCGGGCTCACCGTTGCACAGCTCAAGCAGCTGCGTGTCTCTCTCGGCCAGGACACCAAGTTCTCGGTCGTCAAGAACACCCTGACCGCCATTGCAGCCAAGGAAGCTGGTGTCGAAGCATTCGACGGCCAGCTCGCCGGCCCCACTGCAATCGCGTTCATCAAGGGTGACGCAGTTGCCGCTGCCAAGAGCCTGACGGATTTTGCCAAGACCAACAAGCAGCTGGTTATCAAGACCGGTTACTTCGAGGGCAAGGCACTGAACGCCAGCGAAGTTGCTGCCCTGGCAGCACTCGAGTCCCGCGAGCTGCAGCTCGCCAAGGTTGCAGGCATCCTCAAGGCTCCTGCTGCCGCCGCTGTACGCATCATCGACGCGCTGCGCCTCAAGCTTGAAGAAGAGAACGGTGCACCGGCTGAAGCCGAAGCGCCCGCCGCTGACGAAGCCCCGGCCGACGCAACTGCCGAAGCCCCGGCCGACGCCGCCGCTGAAGCTTCGGCCGACGCCGCAGCTCCCGAAGAGAACTAACTCTCTAAACCAGACTCCGGTGCAAGGGCACGGCTCCGGCCGCCGAGCACCACTATAGGAAGGACGCCACACCATGGCGAAGCTCACCAACGAAGAGCTCATTGAAGCTTTCAAGGAACTGACCATCATCGAGCTCTCTGAGTTCGTAAAGCTCTTCGAAGAGACCTTCGAAGTTACGGCTGCTGCTGTTGCAGTTGCTGGCCCCGCTGCCGGCGGCGCCGCTGAAGAAGAAGAGCAGACCGCATTCGACGTCATCCTGGAGCACCCGGGCGACAAGAAGATTGCAGTCATCAAGGAAGTTCGCGCCATCACTTCCCTGGGTCTCAAGGAAGCCAAGGACGTTGTTGACAGCGCCCCGAAGGCCATCCTCGAAGGCGTCACCAAGGAAGCTGCCGAGAAGGCTGTTGCACAGCTCGAAGAAGCCGGCGCTCGCGTTACCCTCAAGTAACTCGCCGCTTCAGGAACTGTCCGGGAACCACGTGTTCCCGTTCCGCTCCGGGAAACCCCGTCCACTCCGGTGGGCGGGGTTTCCTGCGTTCCGGCCGGAAGCCAACGGAACGTGAATTCCCAAAAAAGATTGCTGACTCTCTGTTCTCCCGGGCAGGTGCGCCCCTAGACTTTGGCTTTGTGCCAACAGGCCGCCAACTTTGAGGAGCTCACACAATGACCGACCCCAACACTCCGCTCTCCCGCCGCGCCATGCTCACCGCGGCCCTTGTCGGGGGCGGCGCCGCCGCCGCGACCCTGGCCGGAGCCCCGGCCGCCCAGGCTGGGAGCGGTGCCCCGGGCTCCGGCCGGAAGCCGTTCACCCTGACGGTGCTTGGCACCACCGACCTGCACAACAACGTCTTCAACTGGGATTACTTCAAGAACACTCCCTACGCCGACACGGCAGGAAACAAGATCGGCATCGCCCAGGCGGCCACCCTGATCAAGGCGATGCGGGCCGAGCGGGGAGCGGCGAACACGCTCACCATCGACGCCGGCGACACCATTCAGGGGACACCGCTGGCCTACTACTTCGCCAAGATCAACCCCGTGTCCGCGACGGTCAAGCACCCCATGGCGCTGGCCATGAACGCGGTGGGCTACGACGCCGTCGGCCTCGGCAACCACGAGTTCAACTACGGCATCCCGCTGCTGCGCACCTGGGAAAGCCAGCTCGACTTCCCCCTGCTGGGCGCCAACGTCCACGACGCCGTCACCGGACGCCGCGCCTTCAGCCCGTACGTCCTCAAGCGGGTCAAGACGGACAACGGCTGGGTCACCGTGGGCCTGGTCGGCTTTGTCACCCCCGGCTGTGCCCTGTGGGACCGCGACAACGTCCAGGGCAAGCTGGACTTCAACGGCATCGTCGAGGAAGCCAAAGTCGTCATCCCGCAGCTGAAGGCCGCCGGCGCCGACATTGTCATTGTCACGAGCCACTCGGGCGCGACCCCGGGATCCTCCTACGGCGATGCCCTGCCGTTCCCGGAGAACGCCTCCACGCAGTTGGCCGAAGAGGTTCCCGGCATCGATGCCATCCTGGTCGGCCACGCCCACCTGGAGATCCCGGAACGCTTCGTCACCAACAAGGCCACCGGCAAGCCGGTCCTCCTGACCGAACCGCTCAAGTGGGGCATGCGGGTCTCCGTCATGGATCTGGAGCTGGCCAAGGACAAGGGCCAATGGACGGTGACCGCCGCACACTCGCACCTGCTGGACGCCAAGACGGTCGACGCCGATCCCGCCGTCGTGCGGGCCGTCCGGGCCGGGCACGAGGCCACCGTAAAGTACGTCAACGAGGTGATTGGCACGTCCACGGCCCCGCTCAACACGGCCACCGCCTGCTGGGAGGACTCGGCGGCCATCGACGCCATCAATTACGTCCAGGCCAGCACCATCAAGGCCGAACTGGCCAACGGCCCGGCTGCCGGCCTGCCGGTGCTCTCGATCGCTGCGGCCTTCTCCCGCTCGGTGGACGTCAAAGCCGGGCCGCTGACCATCAGGGACGTCGCCGGTCTCTACATCTTCGACAACACGCTGCTCTCCATCAAGGTCACTGGAGCCCAGGTCAAGGATTACCTGGAATGGTCCGCGCAGTACTTCAAGCCGGTCCTCAGCACCACAGCACGTGCCGCCGACGTTACCAACGCTGCCACAGCCATGGCCCCGGGCGGGACGCCGGACTACAACTACGACGTCGTGTACGGCCTTGACGCACCCTTGAACTACGAGATCGACCTCGCCAGGCCGGTGGGGCAGCGCATCACCGGCCTCAGCTACGGCACCGAGGCCCTCCGGATGGACCAGGAATTCGCCCTGGCCATCAACAACTACCGGCAGAGCGGCGGCGGCAACTTCCCCGCCGTGAAGACGGCACCGGTGCTCTCCAACAGCCAGCAGGAAATCCGGCAACGGATCATCGACTACGTCGTGGATCACGCCACCCTGGACGTGGCCGTGTTCAGCCAGGACAACTGGCGGCTCACCGTCAACGGAGAGGCTCTGACCGTCACGGCCTAACGGCAACGCAGTTCGTTGAAGTTAACCCGGCTGGGCTAGTTCGGTTCGGAGATGTCCGCGACCACGGCATCGAGGGCGGCGGTCAGGGCGTCGGCGTCCACGAAGGCGCTGTAGCCATGCTCGCCCGCCCCCAGGGAAACCCGGCGTCCGGTGATGCTCCGGTCCGCGTAGACCGGCCAGGCCACGGTACTGCCGAGCGGTGTGATGGTGCCGCGCTCGTATCCGGTGGCATCCAGGGCGACGTCCGCAGTCGGAAGTGACAGCTTGTTCACCCCGATCAGCGCGCGGAGCTTGGGCCAGGAAATCTGCCGGTCGCCCGGGATGAGCGCGAAGAGGAAACTGCCGTCCTTGTGCTTGACCACGAGGGACTTCACGATATCCCCGGGCTCGATTCCGAGGATCCGGGCCGCCTCCTCGAGGCTTTTCGCGGCAAGGCGCTCCACGAGCTGCACATCGAGGCCGCGGGCGGCGGCGTCCGCCAGGAACCGTTCCCGGCCGGCGGCGCCACCACCGGTGGCCGCCGCGCCGGGTCCAGGCACTGAGTCTTCCGACACTCCGTTGTCGGTCATGGCGCTCAGTCGCGGAACAGCAGGAGCGCTTCGCCCTGGCCGCCGCCGCCGCAGAGGGACACAGCAGCCTTGCCGCTACCGCGCCGCTTCAGCTCGTGCGCCGCATGCAGCGCAAGCCGGGCGCCGGAGGCGCCGATCGGGTGGCCCAGCGCGATTGCGCCGCCGTGGATGTTGCACTTCTCCAACGGGTAGCCGAGGTCCTTGAGTGACTGCACGGCGACGGAACCGAAGGCCTCGTTGATCTCGATGAAGTCCAGGTCGGCGGCGGACCAGCCGGCCTTGTGCAGTGCACTGTTGATCGCGTTGGAGGGCTGGGAGTGCAGCGAGTTGTCCGGGCCGGCCACCTGGCCGGGCTTGCCGACCACCGCAAGGTAGTCAAGGCCGTTATCCTCGGCGAACTTTCGCGAGGACAGCACGAGGGCGGAGGCGCCGTCGGACAGGGGAGAGGAGTTGCCCGCCGTGATGGTGCCGTCCGTGACGAATGCCGCCCGCAGGCCTGCCAGCGAGCCGACAGTCGTGTCGGGCCGGATGCCCTCATCCGCGGCCAGGATGACCGGGTCGCCCTTGCGCTGCTTGACGCTGATCGGGGCGATTTCGCCGTCGAACACGCCGTCCTTGGCGGCCCGGGCGGCGCGCTGGTGCGACGCTGCCGCCACCTCGTCCTGGGAGGCGCGGTCAATCCCCAGCGTGAGGTTCTTGGTCTCGGTGGACAAGCCCATGGACTGCCCGTCGAAGGCGTCGGTCAGGCCGTCATGGGCCGCGACGTCGAGGGCCTGGATGGAACCGTAGGTCCAGCCCTGCCGGGAACCCGGGAGGATGTGCGGCGCCCGGGTCATGGATTCCTGACCGCCGGCGACGACGACGGTGGCGTCGCCGCTGCGGATCATCCGGGCCGCATCGATCACGGCGGTCAGCCCGGAGAGGCAGACCTTGTTGATGGTCACCGTGGGGACGTTCCAGCCGATGCCGGCGCCGATGGCGCTCTGGCGCGCGGGGTTCTGGCCGGCTCCGGCCTGCAGCACCTGGCCCATGATCACCGAGTCCACCTGCTCGGCCTTCACGCCGCTGGCGGCCAGGGCCGCACGGATGGCGTGCGCGCCGAGTTCCACGGCTGTGAAGCTCGCGAGTTGCCCGTTGAGGCGTCCCTGGGGCGTGCGGGCGGCAGCGAGGATGACGACATCATTGTTGTCTGCAGAGTTGCTCATGGTTTTCTCTTCCGATCTTGAACGATGTACAGCAAGGCTATCGTGCCCCCAGTCACGGGGCCATTCGCCCGCCGGGGGAGCCGGACCGGCGCCGCGGCCCCGTGCTTGCAATCCCGCGCGAAGTGGGGTAGACAAGTAGGTTGCTTTGCCGTATCGTAGATATTTGCGTCTTCCCTGTTTACCTTCAGCCTTCATATAGCGGTGGGCTTAGCCTGGCAGCTGCGCCATCAATGTGCCGTCTACAACGTGCACCACCCATGGCCAGCGCGGGTCCCGGGTCATATAGCGGAACCGGACTGGTAGCACTGCGGAGTCACTCCGCAGGGTGCATAACGGGGGAGATCTGAAAACGCCTGAAGGTCTGTGGAAGGATCCCTCTTGGTCGCCTCGAGCACCTCTAATGTAAACAACGCTGCAACCGCTATCAATGCCGACAGCACCGACGGTGCAACCCGCCGGCTCTCATTCGCAAAGATTCACGAACCTCTTGACGTTCCGAATCTGCTTGCCCTGCAAACGGACAGCTTTGACTGGCTGGTCGGAAACGAACGCTGGCAGGCACGCGTAGCCAAGGCCGTCGAAGAAGGCGACCTCAGCGTCGCCACCTCCTCGGGTCTGTCTGACATCTTTGAAGAGATCTCCCCGATCGAGGATTTCCAGGGCACCATGTCCCTGAGCTTCTCGGAGCCGGAGTTCGCTGATCCGAAGTACACCATGGCTGAGTGCAAGGACCGGGACGCAACGTACTCGGCGCCGCTGTACGTCAAGGCCGAATTCATGAACAACAACACGGGCGAAATCAAGCAGCAGACCGTGTTCATGGGTGACTTCCCGCTGATGACCGAGAAGGGCACCTTCGTCGTCAACGGCACCGAACGTGTTGTTGTCTCGCAGCTGGTCCGCTCCCCGGGCGCCTACTTTGAGCGCACCGCCGACAAGACCAGCGACAAGGACATCTTCACCGCGAAGATCATCCCGTCCCGCGGCGCCTGGTTCGAACTCGAAATCGACAAGCGCGACCAGGTCGGCGTTCGCCTCGACCGCAAGCGCAAGCAGTCCGTCACGGTGCTGCTGAAGGCCCTCGGCTGGACCGAAGGCCAGATCCTCGAAGAGTTCGGCCAGTACGACTCTATGCGCGCAACGCTGGAGAAGGACGCCACCGAAACCCGCGAAGATGCCTTGCTGGACATCTACCGGAAGCTGCGACCGGGCGAGCCGCCCACGGTCGAGGCTGCCCAGTCCCTGCTGGACAACCTGTACTTCAACTCCAAGCGCTACGATCTGGCCAAGGTTGGCCGCTACAAGATCAACCGCAAGCTCGGCATCGACCGCTCCCTTGGCGACAAGGAAGCGTCTGTCCTGCACGTTGAAGACATTGTCGCCATGATCAAGTTCCTCGTTGCCCTGCACGCCGGTGAGAAGACCCTCACGGGCAAGCGCGACGGCCAGGACCACGAGCTGCGCGTTGAGATCGATGACATCGACCACTTCGGCAACCGCCGCATCCGCGCCGTCGGCGAGCTCATCGAGAACCAGGTCCGCACCGGCCTGTCCCGTATGGAGCGCGTTGTCCGCGAGCGTATGACGACCCAGGACGTCGAGGCCATCACGCCTCAGACCCTGATCAACATCCGCCCCGTCGTGGCAGCGATCAAGGAGTTCTTCGGAACGTCCCAGCTGTCCCAGTTCATGGACCAGAACAACCCCCTGTCGGGTCTGACCCACAAGCGCCGCCTGTCGGCCCTTGGCCCGGGTGGTCTGTCCCGTGACCGTGCAGGCATGGAAGTCCGGGACGTTCACCCGTCCCACTACGGACGTATGTGCCCCATTGAAACCCCTGAAGGCCCGAACATTGGCCTGATCGGTTCGCTGGCCTCCTACGGACGGATCAACCCGTTCGGGTTCATCGAGACGCCGTACCGCCTCGTGTCCGAGGGTGTTGTCTCCGATGAGGTCGAGTACCTCACGGCCGATGACGAGGCAGAGGTCCTGATCGCACAGGCCAACGCTCCGCTCGACGAGAACAAGAAGTTCGCCGAAGAGACGGTCCTCGTCCGTGCCCGTGGTGGTGGAGGCGAGCCCGTGCTGGTTCCCGCCGCCGAGGTCGAGTTCATGGACGTTTCCCCGCGCCAGATGGTGTCCGTGGCTACCGCCCTGATTCCGTTCCTTGAGCATGACGATGCTAACCGCGCACTCATGGGTGCCAACATGCAGCGCCAGGCCGTGCCGCTGGTCCGTTCCGAGGCACCGTTTGTCGGTACCGGCATGGAACGCGCCGCTGCAGTCGACGCCGGTGACGTCACCATCGCGAAGAAGGCCGGTGTGGTTACCGAGGTCTCCGCTGAGCTCGTGATCGTGCTCAACGACGACGGTACGGAAACCAACTACCGCATCAACAAGTTCGCCCGCTCCAACCAGGGCAACTGCTACAACAACCGCGTTCTGGTGAACGAAGGCCAGCGTCTGGAAGTCGGCGGCATCATCGCCGACGGCCCGGCAACGGACCAGGGCGAACTGGCCCTCGGTAAGAACCTGCTCGTGGCATTCATGTCATGGGAAGGCCACAACTTCGAGGATGCCATCATCCTGTCCCAGCGGATCGTGGCTGAGGACGTTCTTTCCTCCATCCACATCGAGGAGCACGAGATCGATGCCCGCGACACCAAGCTTGGTGCCGAGGAAATCACCCGTGACATCCCGAACGTGTCCGAGGAAGTCCTGGCCGGCCTGGACGAGCGTGGCATCATCCACATCGGTGCCGAGGTCGAAGCCGGCGACATCCTGGTCGGAAAGGTCACGCCCAAGGGCGAGACCGAGCTGACCCCGGAAGAGCGCCTGCTGCGCGCCATCTTCGGTGAGAAGTCCCGCGAAGTGCGCGACACCTCCCTGAAGGTTCCGCACGGCGAGTCCGGCACCGTTATCGGTGTCCGTGTCTTCGACCGCGACAACGACGACGAGCTGCCCCCGGGCGTCAACCAGCTGGTCCGCGTCTACGTCGCTGCCAAGCGCAAGATCACCGACGGCGACAAGCTCGCCGGCCGTCACGGCAACAAGGGCGTTATCTCCAAGATCCTCCCGATCGAGGACATGCCCTTCCTTGCCGACGGTACCCCCGTTGATATCGTCCTGAACCCGCTGGGTGTTCCGGGCCGTATGAACGTCGGCCAGGTGCTCGAAACGCACCTCGGCTGGGTTGCCAAGACCGGCTGGAAGATCGAGGGCGAGCCTGAGTGGCTCAAGCAGCTGCCGAACCTGCCGCGCGAGAGTGGCTCGACCACTGTTGCAACGCCGGTCTTCGACGGTGCTCGTGAAGAGGAAATCACCGGTCTCCTCGACTCCACCAACGTCACCCGCGACGGCGTCCGCCTGATCAACTCCTCAGGCAAGACCCGCTTGTTCGACGGCCGCTCCGGCGAGCCGTTCCCGGATCCGATCTCGGTCGGCTACATGTACATCCTGAAGCTCCACCACTTGGTGGACGACAAGATCCACGCGCGCTCCACCGGCCCGTACTCCATGATCACGCAGCAGCCGCTGGGTGGTAAGGCACAGTTCGGTGGCCAGCGCTTCGGTGAAATGGAAGTGTGGGCGCTCGAAGCTTACGGCGCCGCCTACACGCTCCAGGAGCTCCTCACGATCAAGTCGGATGATATCCACGGTCGTGTGAAGGTCTACGAAGCCATCGTCAAGGGCGAGAACATCCCGGAGCCGGGCGTTCCTGAGTCCTTCAAGGTCTTGATCAAGGAAATGCAGTCGCTGTGCCTGAACGTGGAAGTTCTTTCCACGGACGGAACCACAATTGAAATGCGTGACTCTGATGACGCAGTCTTCACGGCTGCGGAAGAACTGGGCATCGATCTGTCTCGTGCAGAGCCCAGTTCCGTAGAAGAGGTTTAGCAGGGGGTTTACCGGGAGAAGCCAAGCGGCCCCGCCGCCTGACTTTTCCCGGTAACCACCTCCCTCTTCCCGTAACCCAAGACTTCAGAATTTAGAGAACAAGAGAGAACAGGGACCATATGTCCAGCGAATCCTCCTTCGGCCTCATGCAGATCGGCCTCGCCACCGCGGAAGACATCCGTGGCTGGTCTTACGGCGAGGTTAAGAAGCCGGAAACCATCAACTACCGCACGCTCAAGCCTGAGAAGGACGGCCTCTTCTGCGAGAAGATCTTCGGCCCGTCCCGCGACTGGGAGTGCTACTGCGGTAAGTACAAGCGCGTGCGCTTCAAGGGCATCATCTGCGAGCGGTGTGGCGTTGAGGTCACCCGCGCAAAGGTGCGCCGTGAGCGCATGGGCCACATCGAGCTGGCCGCCCCGGTCACGCACATCTGGTACTTCAAGGGTGTTCCGTCCCGCCTGGGCTACCTCCTTGACCTGGCACCGAAGGACCTCGAAAAGGTCATCTACTTCGCCGCCTACATGATCACGAGCGTCGACGCCGACAGCCGCCACGAGGAACTGCCCAACCTGCAGGTTGAGCACGACATCGAGAAGAAGCAGCTGATCGACAACCGCGACTCCGACATCGCCACGATCGCCCGCGACCTCGAGAACGAGCTTGCCCGTCTCGAAGGCGAAGGCGCCAAGGCTGCCGACAAGAAGAAGGCCCGCGACTCCGCTGACCGCCAGATGGCCAACGTCCGCAAGCGCGCGGATGCTGAGATCGAGCGGCTCGAGCAGGTCTGGGACCGCTTCAAGAACCTCAAGGTCGCCGACCTCGAAGGTGACGAGGGCCTGTACCGCGAACTGCGTGACCGCTACGGCATGTATTTCGAAGGCTCCATGGGTGCCGAGGCCATCAAGAAGCGTCTTGAGAACTTCGACATGCAGGCCGAGTCGGACATGCTCCGCGACATCATCGCCAACGGCAAGGGCCAGCGCAAGACCCGCGCCCTGAAGCGGCTCAAGGTGGTCAACGCATTCCTGACGACCAACAACAGCCCGCTCGGCATGGTGCTGGACGCCGTCCCGGTGATCCCGCCGGAACTGCGCCCGATGGTCCAGCTGGACGGTGGCCGCTTTGCGACCTCCGACCTCAACGACCTCTACCGCCGCGTGATCAACCGCAACAACCGCCTCAAGCGCCTGCTTGATCTCGGTGCCCCGGAGATCATCGTCAACAACGAGAAGCGCATGCTTCAGGAAGCTGTTGACAGCCTCTTCGACAACGGCCGCCGCGGCCGTCCGGTCACCGGACCGGGCAACCGTCCGCTGAAGTCCCTGAGCGACATGCTCAAGGGCAAGCAGGGCCGTTTCCGCCAGAACCTCCTCGGCAAGCGCGTCGACTACTCCGGCCGTTCGGTCATCGTCGTCGGCCCGCAGCTGAAGCTGCACCAGTGTGGTCTGCCGAAGCAGATGGCCCTGGAACTCTTCAAGCCGTTCGTGATGAAGCGCCTGGTTGACCTCAACCACGCGCAGAACATCAAGTCGGCCAAGCGGATGGTTGAGCGTTACCGCCCGCAGGTCTGGGATGTCCTCGAAGAGATCATCACCGAGCACCCCGTGCTGCTGAACCGTGCACCCACCCTGCACCGTCTCGGCATCCAGGCGTTCGAACCGCAGCTTGTTGAAGGCAAGGCAATCCAGCTTCACCCGCTGGTTTGTGGCGCCTTCAACGCCGACTTCGACGGCGACCAGATGGCAGTCCACCTGCCGCTGAGCCCCGAAGCCCAGGCGGAAGCCCGCATCCTGATGCTGTCCTCGAACAACATCCTGAAGCCGTCTGACGGCCGCCCGGTGACCCTGCCGTCGCAGGATATGATCATCGGCCTCTACCACCTGACCACCAAGCGTGTCGGTTCAGCTGGCGAAGGCCGGATCTTCTCCTCGGTGTCGGAAGCCATCATGGCGTACGACCTCCACGAGCTGCACCTGAACTCCCAGGTCAAGATCCGGCTGGAGGGCTTCGTCCCTTACGCCGGCTGGGAAGCTCCGGAAGGCTACGAGCCCGGTCAGACCGTGCTCGTCCAGACCTCCCTGGGCCAGGTCCTCTTCAACGAGACCCTGCCCGCGGACTACCCGTGGGTTGAGAACGTTGCGGACAAGGGCGAACTGTCCACGATCGTCAACGATCTCGCCGAGCGCTACCCGAAGGTGATCACGGCGGCAACGCTGGACAACCTGAAGGATGCCGGTTTCTACTGGGCCACCCGGTCCGGCGTCACCGTCGCCATCTCCGACATCGAGGTGCCCAAGGACAAGCCGCGGATCCTCGCCGGCTACGAGACCATGGCCGCCAAGATCCAGGGACAGTACGACAAGGGCCTGATCGACGACGACGAGCGCCGCCAGGAACTGATCGAGATCTGGAACAAGGCTACGAACGAAATCGCCCAGGCGATGCGTGACAGCCTGTCCCCGATGAACACCATCAACCGCATGGTGTCCTCCGGTGCCCGTGGTAACTGGATGCAGGTCCGACAGATTGCGGGTATCCGTGGCCTGGTGGCCAACCCTAAGGGCGAGATCATCCCGCGTCCGATCAAGTCCTCCTACCGCGAGGGCCTTTCGGTGCTGGAATACTTCATCGCCACGCACGGTGCCCGTAAGGGTCTGGCTGACACCGCGCTGCGTACCGCCAACTCGGGTTACCTGACCCGCCGTCTGGTGGACGTGTCGCAGGATGTCATCGTCCGGGAAGAGGACTGCGGCACCGAGCGCGGTCTCATCACCGCCATCGCCGTGGCTGACGCCAACGGCGAACTGGTCCTCGACGAGAACGTCGAGAACAGCGCGTACGCCCGTACCCTGGCCGTGGATGTCGTTGACTCCAAGGGCAAGGTCCTGGCAGCAGGCGGCACCGACTGCGGCGACGTCGTCATTGCCGAACTGTTCGCAGCCGGCATCACCGAGGTCAAGGTCCGCTCCGTACTCACCTGTGAGTCCAGCGTCGGAACCTGCGCCCTGTGCTACGGCCGTTCGCTGGCCACGGGTAAGACCGTCGACATCGGTGAGGCAGTCGGCATCATCGCCGCACAGTCCATCGGTGAGCCGGGTACCCAGCTGACCATGCGTACGTTCCACACTGGTGGTGCTGTCTCCTCCAGTGGTGGCGACGACATCACCCAGGGTCTGCCCCGTATCCAGGAGCTCTTCGAAGCCCGTACTCCGAAGGGTGTCGCACCGATTGCTGAAGCAGCCGGCCGCATCACCATCGAAGAGTCCGAGCGCCAGATGCGCCTGGTCATCACCCCGGATGACGGATCCGAAGAGATCGCTTACCCGGTTCTGCGCCGTTCACGTCTTCTCATTGAAGACGGCGAGCACGTCAGCGTCGGCCAGAAGCTCATCAACGGCCCGGTCGACCCCAAGCAGGTTCTGCGCATCATGGGCCCCCGTGCCGCGCAGAAGTTCCTGGTGGACGAAGTCCAGGGTGTGTACCGCAGCCAGGGCATCGGTATCCACGACAAGCACGTCGAGGTTATCGTCCGCCAGATGCTGCGCCGCGTCACGGTCATCGAGTCCGGCGAATCGGACCTGCTGCCCGGCGAGCTCGCCGAGCGCAGCCGCTTCGAAGATGCCAACCGCCGTGTTGTGTCCGAGGGAAAGACGCCGGCTTCCGGCCGTCCCGAGCTCATGGGCATCACCAAGGCGTCCCTGGCGACCGAGTCCTGGCTGTCCGCAGCTTCCTTCCAGGAGACCACCCGCGTCCTGACGCAGGCGGCCATGGAAGGCAAGAGCGATCCGTTGCTCGGCCTCAAGGAAAACGTCATCATCGGTAAGCTCATCCCGGCCGGCACGGGCCTCCCGCGCTACACCGAGGTCACCGTGGAACCCACTGAAGAAGCAAAGGCCAATCTGTTTACGGGCCCCAGCGCGTTCAGTGACTTCTCCTATGATTCCCTGGGCGGCGACGGAGCTCCTGAGTTCCACGCCATCCCGCTGGATGACTACGACCTGGGCAACGACTTCCGCTAGCCGCTAACACAACGCGGGGTCACCTACAGTCCAATCCGAACCATGGATTGACTCGAAGTGACCCCGCGTTGCTGTTTAACAAGCTGGCTGTAACGGACGGGGTCCGCACCGCAAGGTGGGGGACCACCCTCCTTTAACCCGTCGATTGCTCCGTTGACGCCCTTTTGGGTCATCAAAACGGCGTTAACGGAGCAACCGATGGGGGTGAGGGCGCCGATTAAGGGCTGGGACCTGTCCGTGTTAGACTTGAGACTAATTGTTATTGTGGCAGTGGATGAGTGCGCCGGTTCTAGTTAGAACCAGGACGACGTTTCCGGTTTGCAGGGTTCTTGTGCAACGTATGCCACATTTTCGCATGCCTAGGGGCAATCCGGGACGAGAGTCCGCGGATGCCGGCGTGCGGTCCGACTATTAAGGCTTCGCCTCAGCTGCTCTGGAGAGAACTTCAAAGCTCGAACGGCGGGGCGCAGCGACAAGAGAGCGGCTGCCAACGGCCGCTCCGGATAAAACGGAGAACACGAGAGTGCCTACGATTAACCAGCTGGTCCGCAAGGGCCGCACGCCGAAGGTCAAGAAGACCAAGGCCCCCGCGCTTAACGGCAGCCCGATGCGCCGCGGTGTTTGCACCCGCGTGTACACGACGACCCCGAAGAAGCCGAACTCGGCTCTGCGTAAGGTTGCACGTGTCCGCCTCAACGGTGGCGTTGAAGTGACCGCGTACATCCCCGGTGTAGGCCACAACCTGCAGGAGCACTCCATTGTGCTCGTCCGTGGTGGTCGCGTTAAGGACCTTCCGGGTGTCCGTTACAAGATCGTCCGTGGTGCCCTCGATACCCAGGGTGTCAAGAACCGTAAGCAGGCTCGTAGCCGCTACGGCGCAAAGATGGAGAAGAAGTAATATGCCTCGCAAGGGTCCGGCCCCCAAGCGGCCGCTAGTTCTAGATCCCGTTTACGGCTCCCCGCTGGTCACCCAGCTGATTAACAAGGTGCTCGTTGACGGCAAGAAGTCCACCGCAGAGCGCATCGTTTACGGTGCACTCGAAGGTGCTCGTGCCAAGTCCGGCGGCGACCCCGTTGCAGCCCTCAAGAAGGCCATGGAGAACGTCAAGCCTTCCCTCGAGGTCCGCTCCCGCCGCGTCGGCGGCGCCACCTACCAGGTTCCGGTTGAGGTCAAGCCGGGCCGCTCCACCGCCCTCGCCCTGCGCTGGCTGGTTGGCTACTCCAAGGCCCGCCGCGAGAAGACCATGACCGAGCGCCTCCAGAACGAGATTCTGGATGCCTCCAACGGTCTCGGTGCCGCTGTGAAGCGTCGCGAAGACACCCACAAGATGGCCGAGTCCAACAAGGCCTTCGCACACTACCGCTGGTAATACTTCCCGGACGCCGCCGGCTCAACCGAGCCGGCGGCGGACGTGCAGTCCATCCGAAAGGGAGACACCGTGGCACAGGACGTGCTTACCGACCTTAGCAAGGTCCGCAATATCGGCATTATGGCCCACATCGATGCCGGAAAGACCACTACTACCGAGCGCATCCTGTTCTACACGGGTGTGAACCACAAGATCGGCGAAACGCACGACGGCGCTTCGACGACTGACTGGATGGAACAGGAAAAGGAACGCGGCATCACCATCACGTCTGCCGCCGTGACCTGCTTCTGGGAAAACAACCAGATCAACATCATCGACACCCCCGGTCACGTGGACTTCACGGTTGAGGTTGAGCGCTCCCTGCGCGTCCTCGACGGTGCAGTTGCCGTGTTCGATGGCAAGGAAGGCGTGGAGCCGCAGTCTGAGACTGTCTGGCGCCAGGCTGACAAGTACAACGTCCCGCGTATCTGCTTCGTCAACAAGATGGACAAGCTCGGCGCTGACTTCTACTTCACCGTCGACACCATCATCAGCCGCCTCGGTGCCAAGCCGCTCGTCATGCAGCTGCCGATCGGCGCCGAGAACGACTTCATCGGCGTCGTCGACCTGCTCTACATGCGCGCACTGGTCTGGCCCGGCGACTCCAAGGGTGACGTCACCATGGGTGCCAAGTACGAGATCCAGGAGATCCCGGCTGACCTGAAGGAAAAGGCCGAAGAGTACCGCGCAGCGCTCGTTGAGACCGTTGCAGAGTCCTCCGAAGAGCTCATGGAGAAGTACCTCGAAGGTGAAGAAATCACCGAAGACGAGCTCAAGGCCGGCATCCGCAAGATGACGATCAACTCCGAGCTCTACCCGGTCTTCTGCGGATCCGCATTCAAGAACCGCGGCGTCCAGCCGATGCTTGATGCTGTTGTCGATTACCTGCCGAACCCGCTCGACGTCCCCCCGATGATCGGTCACGATCCTCGCGACGAAGAGAAGGAACTGACGCGCAAGCCGTCCTCCGAGGAGCCTTTCTCGGCTCTGGCGTTCAAGATTGCCACGCACCCGTTCTTCGGACAGCTCACCTTCATCCGCGTGTACTCCGGTCACGTGGAAGCAGGCTCCCAGGTGGTCAACTCCACCAAGGGCAAGAAGGAGCGCATCGGCAAGCTGTTCCAGATGCACGCCAACAAGGAAATGCCGGTTGACGGCGCTACTGCGGGCCACATCTACGCAGCGATCGGCCTGAAGGACACCACCACGGGCGACACCCTGTGCGATCCGGCCAACCAGATCGTCCTGGAGTCCATGAGCTTCCCGGAGCCCGTGATCTCTGTTGCGATCGAGCCGAACACGAAGGGTGACCAGGAGAAGCTCTCCACGGCCATCCAGAAGCTCTCCGCTGAGGACCCGACCTTCCAGGTCTCCCTCAACGAGGACACCGGCCAGACCATCATCGCCGGCATGGGCGAGCTCCACCTGGACATCCTGGTGGACCGCATGCGCCGCGAATTCAAGGTCGAGGCAAACGTTGGCAAGCCGCAGGTTGCTTACCGCGAAACCATCAAGCGTGCTGTAGAGCGTCACGACTACACGCACAAGAAGCAGACCGGTGGTTCCGGCCAGTTCGCAAAGATCCAGATTGCGATCGAGCCGCTGGACACGTCCGAGGGCGAGCTGTACGAGTTCTCGAACAAGGTCACCGGTGGACGTATTCCGCGCGAATACATCCCCTCCGTAGACGCCGGTATCCAGGATGCGCTGAACGACGGCGTCCTCGCCGGATACCCGGTTGTCGGCATCAAGGCCACGCTGATTGACGGCGCGTACCATGATGTTGACTCCTCGGAAATGGCGTTCAAGATCGCCGGGCGTATGGCTTTCAAGGAAGCCGCACGCAAGGCGAACCCCATCCTGCTCGAACCGCTGATGGATGTCGAGGTCCGCACCCCTGAGGAATACATGGGTGAAGTTATCGGTGACCTCAACTCCCGCCGTGGCCAGATGCAGTCCATGGAAGATGCCCAGGGCGTCAAGGTCATCCGCGCGCACGTCCCGCTGTCCGGCATGTTCGGCTACATCGGCGACCTGCGCTCGAAGACCCAGGGCCGCGCTGTGTACTCCATGACGTTCCACAGCTACGCCGAGGTCCCGAAGGCATTTGCCGACGAGATCATCCAGAAGAACCGCGGCGAGTAGTCCCCAGGGCTCTCGCAGCAACAAACTCGGGTGCGTCTCCGCCAACGGAGATTCACCCGGTGCAGGTGGCCGGCTCCGGCCTGCCGGGCCGGCCACCAGCACCGACAGACTCGAGGGACTAGTATTAGTTCCTGAATCTGCAATTTCATCAATCCAAAGCCCCCCAAGTAGACTTATTGAAGTTTCGCCGCGACAAGCGCGGTCGAAGGGTAAGTCATTTGAAAACGTTCTAGGAGGAACCTGTGGCAAAGGCAAAGTTCGAGCGGACTAAGCCGCACGTCAACATCGGCACCATTGGTCACGTTGACCACGGTAAGACGACGCTGACGGCCGCGATTTCCAAGGTGCTGTACGACAAGTACCCGACTCTCAACGAGCAGCGCGACTTCGCGTCTATTGACTCTGCTCCCGAAGAGCGTCAGCGCGGCATTACCATCAACATCTCCCACGTTGAGTACCAGACCGAGAAGCGCCACTACGCACACGTAGACGCCCCGGGTCACGCTGACTACATCAAGAACATGATCACCGGTGCTGCACAGATGGACGGTGCAATCCTCGTGGTTGCCGCCACTGACGGCCCGATGGCTCAGACCCGCGAGCACGTTCTGCTGGCCCGCCAGGTTGGCGTTCCCTACCTGCTGGTCGCACTGAACAAGTCGGACATGGTCGATGACGAAGAGCTCCTCGACCTCGTCGAAATGGAAGTTCGCGAGCTGCTTTCGGCTCAGGGCTTCGATGGCGACAACGCTCCGGTTGTTCGCGTTTCCGGCCTGAAGGCACTCGAAGGCGACCCGGTTTGGGTCAAGTCCGTCGAGGACCTCATGGAAGCTGTCGACGAGTCCGTTCCGGACCCCGTACGTGACCGTGACAAGCCGTTCCTGATGCCGATCGAAGATGTCTTCACGATCACCGGCCGTGGCACCGTTGTTACGGGCCGCGCCGAGCGTGGAACCCTCGCCATCAACTCCGAGGTCGAGATCGTCGGCATCCGCCCGGTCCAGAAGACCACGGTTACCGGTATCGAGATGTTCCACAAGCAGCTCGACGAAGCATGGGCCGGCGAGAACTGTGGCCTCCTGCTCCGCGGTCTGAAGCGCGACGATGTCGAGCGTGGCCAGGTTGTCGTCAAGCCGGGTTCCATCACCCCGCACACCGACTTCGAGGCTAACGTCTACATCCTCTCCAAGGACGAAGGCGGACGTCACAACCCGTTCTACTCCAACTACCGCCCGCAGTTCTACTTCCGCACCACGGACGTAACCGGCGTTATCACCCTGCCGGAAGGCACGGAAATGGTTATGCCGGGCGACAACACTGAGATGACCGTTGCGCTCATCCAGCCCATCGCCATGGAAGAGGGCCTCGGCTTCGCTATCCGCGAAGGCGGCCGCACCGTTGGTTCGGGACGCGTTACCAAGATCCTCAAGTAATACTTGCTGATCTGAATTACCTGCTGACCGGACTGGCCGCCTCACGGCCACCGCGAAGCCAAGAACAGCCCCGCTGCACTCGCAGCGGGGCTGTTCTGTTTCTTGCCCCTGCTGGAGCCGGGTCCAAGGCCACTAACGGGCCAGGTGTGCGTGTCCCACGATGGTGTGATGAACGTTTCCGTGAACACGGCCCAGGGTGAGCTGCGCGGCAGCTTTGCCGGCGGGGTCCATGCCTTCCTCGGGGTTCCCTATGCGGCTCCGCCCTTTGGCGGGAACCGGCTCCGGCCGCCGCAGCCGGCCAGGCGGTGGTCAGGGGTGCGTGATGCCACGGAGTTCGGGCCGGAGCCTCCGCAGGTGGCGCCTCCCCGGGAATGTCACTGTCTTTGGTGAGTCCGCCGGCGCGATGAGCATCGGCATGCTCCTCTCGATGCCCCGCGCCGAGGGGCTGTTCAGGCGGGCGATCCTGCAGAGCGGAGCAGCCACCAGGTGACGCCGGCCAGCGACGCACTGCGCAGCTCCGGATACCTCGCCGGCAAGCTCGGGGTCCCCGCGACACGCGACGCCATCGCGGGCGCCGGGGTCCCGCGGCTCCTGGCCGCCCAGACGGAACTGAAGGACGAGCTTCTTTCCGACCCGGACCCGGACCGGTGGGGTGAGGCCGTGGTGGCGAGTGCGATGCCGTGGCAGCCCGTCATCGACGGCGACATTATCCCGGGACCGCCGATCGAGCGGATTGCGGGCGGCGCCGGGGGACAGGTGGACGTCATCGCCGGCACGAATATTGAGGACTGGCGCCTGTGGCTGGTTGCCAGCGGAGCGATCGCCCGGATCGCCGACGAGATCCTCACCGGGCCGGTCCGTGCCTACGGGTACCAGGCGCTGGCAGCCTATGGCCTGCCGGCCGAACGCGCGCTTTCGGCCTACCGGGAGCACTACCCGACGGCGGCCCCCGGGGAGCTGCTCGCGTCGGTCCAGAGTGACTGGTGGATGCGGGTCCCCGCGATCCGCCTGGCCGAAGCACCCACAGCCGCCGGCGCTGCGGCGGGCACCTACATGTACGAGTTCGCGTGGCCTCACCGGGCATGGGTGCCGTGCACGCCGTTGAGGTGCCCTTTGTCTTCGACACAGCGAGCCCCGACGCGCCACTCTTCGGTCCGCTGCTGGGCAACGACCCGCCGCAGGAACTCGCGCGCACCATACACGCCACCTGGGTGGCCTTCGGAACCACCGGGACCCCGGCTGGCCGAGATACGAGCCCGGGCGGAGGGCCACGATGCGGTTCGACACCACCTCCCGGGTCGTTGAAGATCCCCGGAAGTGGGAGCGGGCCCTATGGGAGGGCCTGCGCTGACCACCCGGCGGTGATACATTTCATCTAGTCATTGGATTTACTGGGGGGGCTGGGCGGATTCGGGCAGCCGGAGTCATGAAGGACCTATATGCCGAGTGCCGTCCAGACCCTGCTGGTTGTCCTTCTGTTGGCCGGTGCCGTTGTGCTGGGCAGCCGCTGGGGGAGGGCGCAGGAACGCCGGCGCGGCAATGAGGCCCGCAGCGGCGCCTTCGCGGCCGGCTTCCGGGCGGGGCACCTTCAAGGCTGGAGGGACAGCCAGTCCGCCCATGGGCAGCTGGTGGCGACCACCCCGGCCGCCCCGACAGCGCCTCAACCGGTGGCCCAACCGGTGGCCCAACCCGTCCCGCCGGCCGGGACCCAGCCGTTCCCGCCACCCCAACCCACGGGGCGCCCGGAGTTCTGGAGTGCTCCGAAGGAACAACTCCCGCCCCTGCCGGTCCAGTGGTCGGGTCCTCAACCGTCCGGTCCGCCACCGGCCGCGCGCCCGGCCGTTCGCCAGGAATCCGCCGCGGAACAGTCCGCCCGCAAGGAGAAACGGGACCGGCAGAACATCAACATCACCCTTTACGTCGCCAGCCTCCTGCTGGTCGCCGCCGGTGCCCTGTTCGTCGGCACCTCCCTGCCGGAAGTTCTCCGCTTCGCCGGAGTCGCCGCCATCACGGCACTGTTCTATGCCGGCGGGTTGTTCCTGCACGCCAAGGCCCCAAGGCTCCGGCCTGCCGCCATCGCCTTCGCAGGCACCGGCCTGGCCCTCATCCCGGTGGCTGGCCTGGCGCTGTACAACTTCACCCTGCACGATGGACCCACTGCCTGGCTGGTTACCTCCGCCATCGGCACTGTGGCCTATGTTGCCGCCGCGGTCCGGATGGACAGCAGGGTCCTCGCCTACTTGTCGCTGACGTTCGTGGTGTCGACAGCGTGGTCCGGGATTTCGGTTCTAGGCGGAGCCTTGGTCTGGTACTTCGTGGCGCTGATCGCCATCGCCATCGTGTTGACGCTGCTGGCACTGATCCGTCCGCGCTGGATGCCGGGCGTCTTCCTCAAGCCGCTCATGGACCTGCACCCCTTCGTGGTCCCGTCCGTGGCAGCGGCCGTGACCTTCGTGCCCCTGTTGCTTGGCAAAGGCGAGTACGCGCTGATCATGTTCCTGTGCGGCACCTACTTTGCGCTGGTGGCAGCCGTTCCGCAGGGCCGATTCCGGGTCGCGCAGTACTACGGCGCGCGGGTGAGCCTCACCGTCGCTGCCACGGCAGCGGCCTGGGACGCGAGCGACAGCGTGCCCTGGACAGTGCTGGCCGCCGTCGTGCTGGCAGCCCTCCAGGCCGTGCTCGTGGGCTCCGGGATGAAGGTCCTTCCTGCCACGTTGCTGGGATCCACCAGCCGCAGGCGTGTGGACGCCCTCACCGCCTTCGGGCTGCAACTGCTCCTGACGCTGGTGTGGAGTGCTTCGACGCTCCTCGATGCAGCCATCGACCCTCCGGTTGACGTTCCGGGCTGGGTGCCGCTCCTGCTGGCGTTGCTCACCGGCATGGCCCTCGCAGTGGGACTGGGTGGATTGGCGGAATGGGCCCCGCTGGCTGCTCTTGTCCTGTCCGCTGCCGCTATTGACAGCACCGGCCGATTGACCCAGGCCGGTCTCCTGCTGCTGGCGGCGCTGTTCTGGGCCGTGCGGGCGCTGCCCTCGGGCGAGGTGCTGCGCCGGCACTTCGTTCTCGCTGCCCGCGTCGCAGCGACGCTGGCCGTTCCCGCCGCTGTCGCGGCTGCGGCGGGGGACGCCCCTGACTTACTCGCCGTGCTCTCCGCTTTCCTTCTTGCCCTCGTGGCGCAGCAACTCGCCACGGCATTTCTCGTGGGGGTGGGCGTTCCCTCGCTGGCACCCGACGCCAGCCTGGCGGCCTTCACCCTCGCGGCACTCCCCACCCTCGCCGGCGTGGCCCTCGCGGACGACACGGCGGGGAGGATGCTCACCGGCACCGCCATCGTGCTGCAGCTGATCGTCACCCTGGCCATCGGCTGGGCCCTGTCGGGGGCGGCCTCGAACGGTTCTTCGTGGCGGCCCGGCGTCCATGAGCTGTTGCCGCTGGGCATGGCGGCTGCGCTGGCCGGCCTGGCATTCGCCGCGGTCTCGCTCCGGGCGGGCAATATCAGCCTGGCCCTGGCGGTGTTGTATCTGGTGTTGGCCGCGCTGCGACGCGCCGTGCTGCAACAGCGTTGGAGCTACTGGTGGATGGCCCGGGGGACCGGTACCGTCCTGGTGCTGACGGGTGTCGAGCAGCTCCGTCGGGACACCGGCCCGCTGCTGCTTGGCGGCGAGGAACTCTCCGTTGCGTCGTTTGCCGTGCTGGCGTTGGCACTGCAGCTGGCCTTCCCACTTCGTGCAGAGGCCAGGGGCCGGGCTCCGCGCGGGGTGCTCGCGGACGTCGCCGGCGTGCTCGTGCTGCAGGCCGGCGCCCTGGCCGTGCTCAGGACCTCAACCCTGAACGACGAAGGATCCGGGAGTTGGCAGCTGACTGCTGCCGTGGCCATGATTGCGTTCAGCGCAGCGGCTGCGGGATTCGTCCTGCGCGCCCGCCGGCCGTCGACGGCGGTTGCCCCGGCGGCGTTGCTGGTGCTGCTGCTGGCCCGGGCGGGCTCGGCGCTCGACGTCGAGTTGGTGCTGGGCATCTTCGCCGTCTTCAGCGCCGTGATGGTGGTGGCGGCCTCCTCGCGCACCGCCAAGGGCGGCTACTTCGCTTCGGCCCGGGTACTCACCCTGGGCTTGGCCCTCGTGCTCAGCTACGACACGACGGTCTCCGTCACCGCCGTCTCGGTGACCTTCGGGCTCGTTCTCGCGGCCCAGCACGTGATCCGCTGGCTCATGCGGCACCGCCTGGTGGAAGTCCCGTTCCAGCAGGCATCGGTCTGGATTACGCTCGCTGCCCAGACCGTGCTTCCCCTGGGCTACCTTGTGGCCGAACCGGACGACGGCGGCCGCTGGGTCGTCCTGTTGCACGTGGCGCTGCTGCTGGTCTCAGCGGCGGTGGCCAGCCGCGTCTTCGCGGCACGTGGGGCGGCCTACCTGACGGTCTATGCCGCCGTGTTCGGCACGGTGGCGCTGGGTCCGCTGGCACAGTTCGACGGCGGCCCGGCCTCCGGCGGCTTCCTGGACCGGCCCCTGCTCAGCCGGGACGGGGTCGTGCTGGTCCTGCTTGGGCTGTCGCTGGCCGCCACCGGCGCAGGTCTGCTGTTCCGGCGGAACGCAAGGGCCGACGTCGAACGGTGGCTCTGGCTGGCCGCCTCCGGGGCTTTTGTTGTGTCCGCCCTGCTGCTGGCACCGCCGGCAGCCGACGGGTTGACGGCGGCGTCGGTCCTGGTTCTTGCGGTGGTATTTTTTACGGCCTCGCACCTCGAGCGGTGGCCGGCGTTCTACGTGCCGGCTGTTGTTGCGGTGCTGGCCGGTGCCAGGCTGGGAGCCGTCGAATTGCTGGAAGACGTGCCGGGCGCCTGGGGCAGCTACCTGCCGTGGCTGGCCGGCTGCGCCCCGGCTGCGGCGGCGCTGTATGCCCTCCGGTGGCTGCGCCGTGTCCCGCTGGCCGCCGATCCGGTCCGGCGCTGGTCGCTGGCAGCTGCCGGGGTCGTGGGTGTTGGACTCGCCGCGGCGGCCGGACTGTGCCGGGACGCGACGTCCTGGGCCGGTGCCGCGCTCGTGGTGTGCACCGCCGCAGTGTGCTGCGCCGAAGTGCCGGTGAGAGCCCGCAGGCTGGGCGCGGAACTGGGACTTTTCGCCACGACGGCGGCCGTGCAGCGCGCGGTGCTCTTCACCGGACTCGAAGCCGGCTCCGACTGGCCCAATTGGTTCTGGACGCTGCAGTGGTACGTGGTTCTTGCCGCGGTGCTGGGCGCCCTGCGCCTGGCGTCCGGGAACCGCAGGGCGGTCCGGCTGCTGTGGTCCGGCGGTGCCGGGCTGTTGACCCTGTCCGGGCTGGGGATCATCTTGGGCGGTGATCCGGGCCAGCAGCTCTGGGTCCTGGCGCTGATGGCCGTCCTGCTGATGGCGGGGCTGGTGGTTGGCGAACGGCTGTTTGTCTGGTGGGGCGCGGCGGGGGTAGCCGGGTGCATCCTGTGGGCAATGCGCCAGTACACGTTCGCGCTGCTGGCCCTCATTGCCGCGGCCCTGATCGCGATCGCGGTCTGGCGGCTGACCCGCACTAGGCCTGCCGCAGCCGAGCCGGCGTCGCAACCTGAGCCGGCGGAGCGTGGTTGACGGGGCCTGGCGCGGTGACCCAGGACCTGAATGGCAAGTTGTCAGGCCGTGACCTGCGGGAGTGCGGCGAGAGGCTCGGGTATCGTGCACCCTATGGTCGAAGGACGAAGTGCCGAAGCAGTGAGGGACAGGCCGGCGGGCCCTGCCGTCGGGCGCCTGGCGCCCACAAAATATTGGCTCCTCGCCTGGCTGGCCTTCCTGCCAATTGCGTTGGCCCGTGCAGAGAACTTCAGTGAATCAGACACGTTCTGGCAAATACGCACCGGCATCCTAACCCTCGAGGCGGGGAAGATCCCTACAGTTGATCCCTTTTCCTGGACGGCTGCCGGCGAACCTTGGACCTTGAACTCGTGGGGGTTCAATGTCCTCCTTGCGGGGGTGTACAACTTTGGCGGCCTGCCCGGTGTGGCACTCATTTGCGCCGTGATTGTGCTGGCCATTTTCGGCCTCGTCCTGCTTCTGGCCAGGAATCTCGGGGCTTCAGCGGCCGTGGCAGGCTGGTTGCTGTTCCCCGCGTCCCTTGTGCTGATCATCTGGTTTTCAGCGCGCCCCCACCTGGTGGATTATCTGGCCGTGCTGGTCCTCATCACTATCCTCAGGCGGATGCTTGACGCGCCGTCGCTGCGGCAGCTGTGCGCCCTGGCCTTGCTCATCACCGTCTGGGTCAATGTGCACGCGGCGTCCCTGCTGGGGGTAGCAATCGTCGGGGGGACACTGGTGCTCGCCGGCCTGCAGAGAAATACGCGACGTCGAGTCGGATGGTTGTCGGGTGCCCTGGTGCTCGCGCTGCTGTGCAGCTTGGCAAACCCCTACGGCATCGGTATCTTCTCCCAAACAACGCAGGTGAAGGCGGCGTCAACAGTTATCACCGAGTGGCAGCCCTTGAATCTGGCGGACCCGCGGCAGCTGGTCCCGTTTGCCTTGGGGCTGGTCGCGCTCGTCATCGCGGCGCGTCGGCGCGAAATTGTGTTCTCCGCGGCCCTCGTGGTCTCCCTTGCAGGGTCCGTGGCTGCCATGCGGATCATCCCCATCCTCCTTTTGGTGTCCCTGCCGATTCTGATGTCAGCAGCCTCTCACCCTGTTGTATTGCGCTACTTTGAGAGCCGTCGCAGGATGCTGGCCCAATGCGGCAGCTTGGCTGTGGCCGCCGTGATCGTGCTGGTGGCAATCAACCTCCCAGGAGTCGGACGACCTGATCCGGCGATTTATCCAACCGAAGCGATCAGGGCCATTCCGGACGGCTGCACATTGTTCAACGATTATCTGGTGGGAGGCCTTGTCATCCTGCAGCGCCCCGACGTGCGTGTCTCGCTTGATTCCCGCAACGACCTGTACGGCGCGGATCGCGTCAACAACTTCATGCGATTCATCGAAAAGGGGGACGGCGATCTGTCCGAACGCCTGTCCGGAGCGGACTGCGTTTTGGTTCCACCCTCAAGCGGCCTGGCACGGAGCCTGCGAGCAGACCCCCACTGGAAACTGGAAACGGACGAATCCGCAGCAGCGCTGTTCGTCCGCGTGCCGGGGACGTGAGCGTGCCGGGACTGCCGTCCACAGTGCGCACGATCAGCGCCCAGCCGGCGGGCAATGGCTGGCGGCGACCCGGCGCTGATATCGTTGCTGCCAACGAAGGGAGCTCACAATGGGCTGGTTTATTTTCCTGTTGGTGGTAGTCGCCGTCGTCGCCGGTGTCTTTTGGGCCAAGAAGCACTTCCGCCACGAGATTGAGCGGGCCAAGCGGATCAACCGGGCCAACCGGCAGAAATAGCCGGCCACATGCGGCGGGTTGGCCCCTGCCGGGTCAGGCCCTGCGTGCCCGGCTGAGTGCCTGGTACCAGTAGTACGAATCCTTGGGCGTGCGCTCCTGGGTGTCGAAATCCACGTGGACCAGCCCGAAGCGCTGCGAGTAGCCGGCCGCCCATTCAAAGTTATCCATCAGGGTCCACACGTAATAGCCCAGCAACTCAACGTCCTCGGCGATGCCGCCGGGCGCCGTAGCGTCCAGGGCATGACCCAGGTGGGATGCGATGTAGCTGATCCGGTCCGCATCCGCGATGGGGCCGGACACATGGTCGGGCTCGGGGAAACTGGCGCCGCTTTCGGTGATGTACAGCGGGGGCAGCGCCCCGGCGTACCTGTCCTTCAGCTCCCGTAGCAGCGGACCCAGGTGGTCCGGTGCCACCGGCCAGCCGAAGCCGGTGGTCGCGTATTCCGGGAACGCCGCCAGGTGGAACGGCATCTTCAGCATGGCATCCACGTTGCCGACGGGGCTTTCGCCCTGGCCGCGCCCGGTCGCAACCTTTACGGGGTAGTAGTAGTTAAGGCCGTAGAAATCGAGGGGCTGGTGGATGGTGCGCAGGTCGGCATCGGAGATCTTCCCCAGCGAGCGGAACCAGGGCTTGGCGATCAGCGGCACTTTCGGGTACCGGCCCAGGAGGATCGGATCCGCGTAGACCCGGTTCAGCACGAGATCGAACATCTCGGCCAGTATCCGGTCCGTCACCGAGCGTGTCGCGGGCCGGACCGGGGAATGCAGGTTGGTGACGCCCACGGCGCCGGTGACTCCCTCCGCACGCAGCGCCTGCACGGCGAGGCCATGGCCCAGCAGCTGGTGGTGGACGGCGGGCAGCGCGTCGAAGAGCAGGTCATGGCCGGGGGCGTGGACCCCCAGGGCATAGCCGTTGAGCGTGACGGACACCGGTTCGTTAAGCGTCACCCACTGCGCGACGCGGTCGCCGAAGCGGTGGCCGGCGGCCGCACTGTACTCGGCGAACCGTTCCGCGGTCGCACGGTTCAACCAGCCGCCGCGGTGTTCCAGCGGCAGCGGGGTGTCCCAGTGGTACAGGGTTGCCATCGGTGAGATGCCGGCCTCGAGAAGCTGGTCGATCAGCCGGTCGTAGAAGTCGAGCCCCTCGGTGTTGAACGGTCCTGTGCCGTCAGGCTGAATGCGCGGCCAGGAGATGGAGAAGCGGTAGGAGTCGATGCCGAGCGCGCGCATCAGTTCGACATCTTCCGGGGACCGGTTGTAGTGGTCGCAGGCGACGGCGGGGGAGTGGCCGTCCTGGATACTCCCGGGTTTCTGGACAAAGGCGTCCCAGCCGGAGGGCCCGCGGCCGCCGGCCGCGAGGGAGCCCTCGATCTGGAAAGCAGCCGAGGCGACCCCCAACTGGAAATCCGGGCCCAAGCGCGCGGCGAGGGCCTGAACTGCCACGGAATCCTGCACAGTCATGCCCCCATCATCCCCACGGTGCCTGCCGAAGGCAATGAGCAGGAGTCCGCTCCCGCCGTCGCCCCTGCCCGCGCCCCGTGATCCGGCCGGTGACCGGCCCACCCCGGCCCGCGGTCGATTCGCTTCTGCCCGGTAATTCCGGCATACTAGATGAGTTGTTCAAGCGCTCCTTCGCGTCCCGATCCGGATAATGCCGGGTGTCAGGGTCCAGGTAGGAGACCAAACATAACCCACGCCCCATGGAACTGCGGACGAGTACGCGTGAAAAGCGCGACACGCCCGACCGCGGGGGTCGGTTACGCCGGCAGGTTGAGGAACCCGGATTCTTCCGGATTCAGCTTGTGCGGCGGGTGGTAGTTACGACTTCAATTGCCTCGGCAGCCACATGCAACACGCAAGTAAACAGGGTAGTACTAACTGAAAGAGAGTCAGGCGACATGGCGGGACAAAAAATCCGCATCCGGCTGAAGTCATACGACCACGAGGTCATTGACTCTTCAGCACGGAAGATCGTTGAGACGGTCACGCGCGCAGGCGCCACGGTAGTTGGCCCTGTGCCGCTGCCGACGGAGAAGAATATCTACTGCGTCATCCGCTCTCCGCACAAGTACAAAGACAGCCGCGAGCACTTTGAAATGCGCACGCACAAGCGTCTTATCGACATCATCGATCCCACGCCCAAGGCTGTTGATTCGCTCATGCGTCTCGACCTGCCGGCCGACGTGAACATCGAAATCAAGCTGTAGGGAGGTGCTGAGAGACTATGACCGCAACCCGTAACGTAAAGGGCCTGCTGGGCACGAAGCTCGGCATGACCCAGGTCTGGGACGAGAACAACAAGCTCATCCCCGTCACTGTGGTCCAGGCTGACTCAAACGTCATCACGCAGCTGCGCAATGCAGACACTGATGGCTATGTCGCCGTTCAGATCGGCTACGGCCAGATCGATCCCCGCAAGGTCACCAAGCCGCTGGCTGGTCACTTTGAAAAGGCAGGCGTCACGCCTCGCCGCCACGTCGTAGAACTGCGCACTGCAGATGCTGACTCTTACGAGCTGGGCCAGGAGCTCTCCGTTGAGCTCTTCGAAGCCGGCCAGAAGATCGACGTCGTTGGCACCACCAAGGGTAAGGGCTTCGCCGGTGTTATGAAGCGTCACGGCTTCCACGGCGTTGGAGCTTCCCACGGTGCCCACAAGAACCACCGTAAGCCCGGTTCAATCGGTGGCGCATCCACCCCGAGCCGCGTCTTCAAGGGCATGAAAATGGCCGGCCGCATGGGCGCCGTTCGTCACACCACGCTGAACCTCACGGTCCACGCGGTTGACGTCGAGAAGTCGCTGCTCCTGATCAAGGGCGCCGTCCCCGGCGCCCGCGGCCAGGTCGTACTCGTACGCACCGCCGTGAAGGGAGCCTAGTTCAATGACTAGCACTGTCAAGGTTGACCTGCCTGCAGAGATCTTCGACGTACAGACCAACGTGCCGCTGCTGCACCAGGTCGTCGTCGCCCAGCTCGCTGCTGCTCGCCAGGGTACCCACAAGACCAAGACCCGCGCCGAGGTTTCCGGTGCAGGTCGCAAGCCGTTCAAGCAGAAGGGCACCGGCCGCGCCCGTCAGGGTTCAATCCGTGCTCCTCACATGACCGGTGGTGGTGTTGTCCACGGCCCCACGCCGCGTGACTACAGCCAGCGCACCCCCAAGAAGATGATTGCTGCTGCACTGCGCGGCGCTCTCTCTGACCGCGCCCGTAACGGCCGCATCCACGTTGTCGCTGAACTGGTACCCGGCACCAAGCCGTCCTCCAGCGCCGCACTGGCAACACTGCGGGGTGTCTCCGAGCGCAAGAACCTGCTCGTCGTCATCGAGCGCGCCAACGATGTTGCTGCACTCTCCGTGCGCAACCTCACGGATGTTCACGTTCTGTACGCAGACCAGCTGAACACCTACGACGTTCTCGTTTCCGATGACGTTGTCTTCACCAAGGCTGCCTACGAAGCATTCGTTGCTTCCCGGGCAGTGGCAAAGAACGAGGAGGATGCCAAGTGAGTGCAGCCACCATCAAAGACCCGCGCGACGTCGTGCTTGCACCCGTCGTTTCGGAAAAGAGCTACGGCCTGATCGATGAGGGCAAGTACACCTTCCTGGTGGACCCCCGCTCGAACAAGACCGAGATCAAGCTGGCCGTGGAGAAAATCTTCTCCGTCAAGGTCGACTCGATCAACACCATCAACCGTGCCGGTAAGCGCAAGCGGACCAAATTCGGATGGGGTACCCGCAAGAACACCAAGCGTGCAATTGTGAGCCTCAAAGAAGGCACGATCGACATCTTCGGCGGTCCGCTCTCGTAGCGGAGACCACTTTAACGAGGAAATTAAATTATGGGAATCCGTAAATATAAGCCGACTACCCCGGGCCGTCGCGGCTCGAGCGTAGCGGACTTCACTGAAATCACGCGGTCGACGCCGGAAAAGTCGTTGGTTCGTCCCCTCCCGAAAAAGGGTGGCCGTAACAACACCGGTAAGATCACGACCCGTCACAAGGGTGGTGGCCACAAGCGCCAGTACCGTCTGATCGACTTCCGTCGCCACGACAAAGACGGCGTCAACGCCCGCGTTGCCGAAATCGAGTACGATCCGAACCGCACGGCTCGCATCGCGCTCCTCCACTACGTTGATGGCACCAAGCGTTACATCATCGCCCCGAACAAGCTGGCCCAGGGTGACACGGTGGAGGCAGGTGCCGACGCTGATATCAAGCCCGGCAACAACCTTCCGCTGCGCAACATCCCGGTCGGTACCGTAATCCACGCAGTTGAACTGCGTCCGGGTGGCGGCGCCAAGATGGGCCGTTCCGCCGGCGCATCGATCCAGCTCGTTGCTAAGGAAGGCCGTTTCGCCCAGCTGCGTCTGCCTTCCGGTGAAATCCGCAACGTTGACGTGCGCTGCCGCGCAACCGTCGGCGAGGTCGGCAACGCCGAGCAGTCGAACATCAACTGGGGTAAGGCCGGCCGTATGCGCTGGAAGGGCGTTCGCCCGACCGTCCGTGGCGTCGCCATGAACCCGGTCGATCACCCCCACGGTGGTGGCGAGGGTAAGACGTCCGGTGGACGTCACCCCGTCAACCCGAACGGTAAGCGCGAAGGCCGCACCCGCCGTCCCAACAAAGAGAGCGACAAGCTTATTGTTCGTCGCCGTCGTACTGGCAAGAACAAGCGATAGGAGCCTGGACACATGCCACGCAGCCTGAAAAAAGGTCCTTTCGTTGACCAGCACCTCTTTGTAAAGGTAGCCAGGGAAAACGAAAAGGGCACCAAGAACGTCATCAAGACCTGGTCCCGCCGTTCGATGATCGTCCCCGACATGCTCGGCCACACGATCGCCGTACACGACGGACGCAAGCACATCCCCGTGTTTGTCACTGAGTCGATGGTCGGGCACAAGCTCGGCGAATTCGCTCCCACGCGGACATTCCGCGGCCATGTCAAGGACGACCGTAAGGGCAAGCGCCGCTAGGCGCCTGCACTTACGTCAAAGACGAGAGAAGGAAAGCAATGGAAGCCAAGGCAATTGCGCGTCACATCCGCGTAACGCCTATGAAGGCCCGGCGCGTCGTCAACCTTGTTCGTGGTAAGCAAGCGAATGAGGCTCTGGCAATTCTGAAGTTTGCCCCGCAGGCAGCTTCAGAGCCGGTATTCAAGGTAGTTCAGTCGGCAATCTCCAACGCCCGGGTCCTCGCGGACCGCGACGGCGTGGCGTTTGACGAAGGTGACCTCATCATCAGCGAAGCGTTTGTTGATGAAGGCCCGACCATGAAGCGGTTCCAGCCGCGAGCCCAGGGTCGTGCATTTCAGATCAAGAAGCGCACGAGCCACATCACCGTGGTAGTCGCTACCCCGGAGAAAGAGGAGGCTCGCTAAGTGGGACAGAAAGTTAACCCGCACGGGTTCCGACTCGGCATCACCACCGATCACGTATCGCACTGGTTTGCTGACAGCACCAAGCCCGGCCAGCGGTACAAGGACTTCGTTCGCGAAGACATCCGGATCCGCCAGCTCATGTCCACGGGCATGGAGCGCGCCGGTATCGCCAAGGTTGAAATCGAGCGCACCCGCGACCGTGTCCGTGTGGATATCCACACGGCACGTCCGGGCATCGTCATCGGCCGCCGCGGCGCAGAAGCAGACCGCATCCGCGGCGAGCTCGAAAAGCTCACCGGTAAGCAGGTTCAGCTGAACATCCTCGAGGTCAAGAACCCCGAGATGGAAGCACAGCTTGTTGCCCAGGGCGTTGCTGAGCAGCTGACTTCCCGCGTGGCTTTCCGCCGTGCGATGAAGAAGGCCATGCAGTCCGCACAGCGTGCAGGTGCCAAGGGCATCCGTATCGCTTGCTCGGGTCGACTGGGCGGCGCAGAAATGTCCCGCTCGGAGTTCTACCGCGAAGGCCGTGTGCCCCTGCACACCCTCCGCGCGAACATCGACTACGGCTTCTACGAGGCCAAGACCACCTTCGGCCGCATCGGCGTGAAGGTCTGGATCTACAAGGGTGACGTCACCGCCAAGGAACTGGCTCAGCAGGCAGCTGCTGCACCGTCCCGCGGCCGTGGTCCCAGCGACCGCCCGGGCCGCCCGAGCGGCGCTGACCGTGGTGACCGCCGTCGTCGCAACGACCGCCCGGCCGAGGCTGCACCCGCTGCTGCCGAAGCTCCGGCTGTTGAAGCAGCTACCGCAGCCGCACCGGCAGTAGAAGGAGGACAGGCTTAAATGCTTATCCCACGTCGAGTCAAGCACCGTAAGCAGCACCACCCGGGTCGTTCCGGCGCTGCTACGGGCGGCACCAAGGTCTCCTTCGGTGAGTGGGGTATCCAGGCTCTGAGCCCGGCATACGTCACCAACCGTCAGATCGAGTCTGCCCGTATTGCGATGACCCGCCACATCAAGCGTGGCGGCAAGGTCTGGATCAACATCTATCCGGACCGTCCGCTGACGAAGAAGCCGGCCGAAACCCGCATGGGTTCCGGTAAGGGTTCTCCGGAATGGTGGGTCTCAAACGTCAAGCCGGGCCGGGTTCTCTTTGAGATCTCCGGTGTCGATGAAGAAACTGCCCGTGAGGCACTGCGCTTGGCGATCCACAAGCTCCCGTTGAAGGCACGCATTCTGCGTCGCGAAGGTGGTGAATAGAAATGTCAGTAGGATCCAAGGAACTTGCATCCGCACAGCTGGACGGTTTCGACAACGAGCGACTCGTTGAAGAACTCCGTAAGGCCAAGGAAGAGCTGTTCAACCTGCGTTTCCAGTCCGCCACCGGTCAGCTGGAGAACCACGGTCGTCTGCGCGCGGTAAAGAAGGACATCGCCCGCATCTACACCGTTCTCCGTGAGCGCGAGCTGGGCATTCGTGCCGAGGTTGCCGCACCGGTTGTGGAAGCCAAGGAAGAAAAGAAGTCCAAGAAGTCCGCAGCCAAGGCTGAGAAGGCTGAAAAGCCGGCCGAGGCTGAGACCGAGGAGGACGCCAAGTGAGTGAAAAGGACGAGAACGTGACGGAAACTGTTTCCGGCGCAGCTACGGCTGACGAGCGCGGTTACCGTAAGACGAAGCGCGGCTATGTGGTCTCGGACAAGATGGAAAAGACCATCGTTGTCCAGGTCGAGGACCGTGTGAAGCACGCCCTCTATGGCAAGGTCCTTCGCCGCAACACGAAGATCAAGGCTCACGACGAAGAGAACAGCGCCGGCATCGGCGACCTCGTTCTCCTCGCCGAGACCCGCCCGCTCTCCGCTACCAAGCGGTGGCGTCTGGTGGAGATCCTCGAGAAGGCCAAGTAACACCTGCACTACCGCCCAGGCGGTTGCAGTAGAGAAACCCCCGTTCCCTTCTGGGAGCGGGGGTTTCTCCGTTCCCTCCCTGCAGCCTTGCTGTGATATGGGGATAGGCGCGAAACGTGCTAAGATTTTGAGTTTGTATGGCGCCTTCTGTGCGCCGTCATTAAACCTCGTAAACAAGCGTGCCACGGCATAGTGCCCCCTCGTGCCCGACCCGTCGGGATCCACCTGGGAAGCAAATGTTTTTGGCACGGGAGTTTAGGCCTGGTCTGGCAAAATCCAGGCAGGTCAAGAGACACCCCGATCAACCGTTCCGCAAGGCTCATTCCGTAGGAAGATTTTCGGTCTGAGAACCCGCGCGACGCAAGGAGTAAATAGTGATTCAGCAGGAGTCGCGACTCAAGGTCGCCGACAACACGGGTGCTAAGGAAATCCTTACCATTCGCGTTCTCGGTGGATCTGGCCGTCGCTACGCAGGCATTGGCGACGTAATCGTCGCTACCGTCAAGGACGCAATTCCGGGCGGCAACGTAAAGAAGGGCGACGTCGTCAAGGCTGTCATCGTCCGTACCAAGAAGGAACGCCGCCGTGCGGATGGTTCCTATATCAAGTTTGACGAGAACGCAGCTGTGATCCTGAAGGCTGACGGTGACCCCCGCGGTACCCGCATCTTCGGACCGGTTGGTCGTGAACTTCGCGATAAGAAGTTCATGAAGATCGTTTCTCTGGCTCCGGAGGTGCTTTAGTCCATGGCTAAGATCAAAAAGGGCGACCTGGTTCAGGTCATCACTGGCGCCAAGGCTGAGCGCGGCGGCGACAAGGGCAAGCAGGGCAAGGTTCTGCGCGTCTTCCCCGAGACCAACCGCGTGTTGGTCGAAGGCATTAACCGCGTAACCAAGCACACCAAGGTCGGTCAGTCGCAGCGCGGCACCAAGACCGGTGGCATCGAAGTCGTCGAGGCTTCGATCCACATCTCCAACGTGGCTCTGGTTGACCCGTCCACCAAGAAGCCCACCCGCGTCGGTTTCCGCACCGAGACCGTTGAGCGCGATGGCGTGAAGCGCGACGTGCGTGTCCGCGTGGCCAAGAGCTCAGGGAAGGACATCTAATGACTGAGACTCTCGAGACTCCGGCAAGCAAGATCGTTCCTCGTCTGAAGACCAAGTACGCGGATTCCATCAAGAGCACGCTCGTTGAGGAATTCAAGTACGAGAACGTCAACCAGGTTCCCCGCCTGGTAAAGGTCGTTGTGAACATGGGTGTTGGAGATGCCGCCAAGGACTCCAAGCTGATCGACGGCGCTGTCCGCGATCTGACCCTGATCACCGGCCAGAAGCCGCAGGTAACCAAGGCCCGCAAGTCGATCGCACAGTTCAAGCTGCGCGAAGGCATGCCGATCGGTGCACACGCAACTCTGCGTGGGGACCGCATGTGGGAATTCCTGGACCGTCTGGTCACGCTGGCTCTGCCGCGTATCCGTGACTTCCGGGGCCTCAGCGGCAAGCAGTTCGACGGCAACGGCAACTACACCTTCGGTCTGACCGAGCAGGTTATGTTCCACGAGATCGACCAGGATTCCATCGACCGCGTTCGCGGCATGGACATCACCGTCGTGACCACTGCCAAGACCGACGACGAAGGCCGCGCGCTGCTCAAGGCGCTTGGCTTCCCGTTCAAGACCGAAGATTAATCTAGCTACGTAAAAGGTCCGTCCGCGCTGGTTCCGAATTTACTTTCGGTACGACCTGCACGGCGGAAACCGTTATGAGGAAGGGCAAGAGCCCACCATGACAATGACAGATCCCGTCGCAGACATGCTTACGCGTCTGCGCAACGCAAACTCGGCATACCACGAATCCGTGTCTATGCCGTACAGCAAGCTCAAGGCACGCGTTGCCGACATCCTGAAGGCCGAAGGTTACATCGCCTCCTGGAAAGAAGAAGACGCTGAGGTTGGCAAGAAGCTGACCCTCGAGCTCAAGTTCGGTCCGAACCGCGAGCGTTCAATCGCTGGCGTTCGTCGTATTTCCAAGCCGGGACTGCGCGTATACGCAAAGTCCACCAACCTGCCGCACGTGCTCGGTGGCCTGGGTGTCGCAATCCTGTCCACCTCTTCCGGCCTCTTGACTGACAAGCAGGCCGGCAAGAAGGGCGTGGGCGGCGAAGTCCTCGCTTACGTCTGGTAACGGGAAAGGAAGAGAATAATGTCACGTATTGGACGTCTCCCCATCACCGTTCCTGCCGGCGTTGAGGTCAAGGTTGACGGCTCTGTCGTCAGCGTCAAGGGTTCCAAAGGCGAGCTGAGCCACACTGTGCCCAGCCCGATCGAGGTTTCCCTGGAAGATGGCACCCTGACTGTCGCCCGCCCGAACGACGAGCGCGCCTCACGTTCGCTGCACGGCCTGACCCGCACCCTGATCGCCAACATGATCCAGGGTGTCACCGCAGGCTACGAGAAGAAGCTTGAAATCGTTGGTACTGGTTACCGCGTTCAGGCAAAGGGATCTGACCTGGAGTTCGCTCTGGGCTTCAGCCACCCGGTTAACATCACGGCACCGAACGGCATCACCTTTGCAGTAGAGACCCCGACCAAGCTCTCTGTTTCAGGTATCTCCAAGCAGCAGGTCGGCGAGGTTGCTGCCAACATTCGCAAGCTGCGGAAGCCGGACCCCTACAAGGGCAAGGGCATCCGTTACGCAGGCGAAGTCATCCGCCGCAAGGTCGGAAAGGCTGGTAAGTAACCATGGCGATCGCAATTAACAAGAAGCGTACGAACAAGAGCAAGTCTGCCCAGCGCAGCCGCCGCCAGCTTCGTATCCGCAAGCGCATCTCCGGAACGGCTGTACGTCCTCGTCTGGTCGTCAACCGTTCCGCACGCCACGTATTCGTCCAGGTTGTCGATGACAGCAAGGGCCTGACCGTAGCGAGCGCCTCCACTCTGGAAGCCGACCTTCGTGCATTCGACGGTGACAAGACTGCCAAGGCCAAGCGCGTTGGCGAGCTCGTCGCCGAGCGTGCCAAGGCTGCCGGTATCGAAGCTGTTGTCTTCGACCGCGGTGGTAACAAGTACCACGGCCGGATCGCCGCCGTCGCTGACGGCGCACGTGAAGGTGGGCTGGCACTGTGACCGAAAATAACGAAAAGGACATTCAGGTGACTGAAGCTGTAGCTGCTCCGGCAACTGAGACCGCTGCGCCTGCTACCACCGACGGCGCCCGTGGTGGCGCCCGTCGTGGCGAGCGTGGCGACCGCGGCCAGGGCCAGGGTCGTGGAGACCGTGGTGGCCGTGGTGGCCGCGACGGTGGCCGCGAAGCCGAAAAGAGCCAGTTCGTAGAGCGCGTCGTAACCATCAACCGTGTTTCCAAGGTCGTCAAGGGTGGTCGTCGCTTCAGCTTCACCGCCCTCGTCGTCGTCGGTGACGGCAACGGTATGGTCGGCGTCGGCTACGGCAAGGCCAAGGAAGTTCCCGCCGCCATCGCGAAGGGCGTGGAAGAAGCCAAGAAGTCCTTCTTCCGCGTTCCCCGCATCGGCAGCACCATCCCGCACCGTGTCCAGGGTGAGGCCGCCGCAGGCGTCGTCATGCTGCGTCCGGCTTCCGCGGGTACCGGTGTTATCGCCGGCGGTCCGGTCCGTGCAGTACTGGAGTGCGTGGGCATCCACGACATCCTCTCCAAGTCGCTCGGATCTTCCAACGCCATCAACATCGTTCACGCGACCGTTGACGCGCTGAAGCGCCTCGAAGAGCCGGCAGCAGTGGCAGCACGCCGCGGCCTCCCGCTCGACGAGATCGCCCCGCCGGCAATGGTGAAGGCGCTCCTGAACCAGAAGGCAGGTGTCTGAGTCATGGCTAAGAACGTGCTTGTCTCCGACGCACAGTTGGAGATCACTCAGATCAAGTCCGCCATTGGCGGCAAGCAGAACCAGCGCGACACCCTGCGGTCCCTCGGCCTGAAGCGGATCGGACACACCGTTGTCCGCACCGCCGACGCCGTGACCGTCGGAATGCTCAACACGGTTCCGCACCTGGTAAAGGTAGAGGAGGCGAAGTAATGGCAGAGAAGAACACCGCCGAAAAGGCACAGGTCGCCGCTGCTGAGAAGCAGAACGCACTGAAGGTTCACCACCTGCGTCCCGCCCCGGGTGCCAAAACCGCCAAGACCCGAGTTGGTCGTGGTGAAGGTTCCAAGGGTAAGACCGCAGGTCGCGGTACCAAGGGTACGAAGGCCCGCTACCAGATCAAGGCTGGCTTTGCCGGCGGCCAGCTGCCGCTGCACATGCGCCTGCCGAAGCTGCGCGGCTTCAAGAACCCGTTCCGGGTTGAGTACCAGGTTGTAAACCTGGACAAGCTCAACGAGCTGTTCCCGGAAGGTGGCGCAGTCACCGTGGAGAACCTGGTCGAAAAGGGTGCCGTTCGCAAGAACCAGCCCGTCAAGGTGCTGGGTACCGGCGACATCACCGTCAAGGTCGATGTCACCGTCCACGCATTCTCGGCCAGCGCCGCAGAAAAGATTGCAGCAGCAGGCGGAAGCACCACCGCCCTCTAAGGAGGCGGCGGGGCAGTTGCCCGTTGTGAAAACTCCCGGTACCCGGGGCCCAGGCCCCAGGTACCGGGAGTTTTTCTTTTTTCCCGGCCCTGCGATTGTTCGCAGGACGCGTCCACCCGTTAGACTCGGTTGTTGGGTTTATTTGACCTGTCTCACACCACTTTACTTATTACTCAGGAGGACGCTTGCTTAGCGCATTTGGCCGGGCCTTTCGCACGCCTGATCTGCGACGCAAGTTGTTGTTCACGCTGGGAATCATCACAATCTTCCGCTTGGGTGCCTTCATCCCCTCGCCTGGTGTGAGCTACCAGAATGTCCAGCAATGCTTGCAGAACGGTCAGACCTCGGGCGGTATCTACCAGCTCGTCAACCTGTTTAGCGGCGGTGCATTGCTGCAGGTGTCCGTCTTCGCCCTGGGCATCATGCCGTACATCACGGCCAGCATCATCGTCCAGCTGCTCCGGGTGGTCATTCCCCGGTTCCAGATGCTGTACGAGGAAGGCGCCTCCGGCCAGTCGAAGCTGACGCAGTACACGCGTTACCTCACGATCGCCCTGGGCCTGCTGAACGCCACGACGCTCGTGTCGCTCGCGCGTTCGGGCCAGCTGCTGCCGAACTGCCAGTTGCCGATCATCCCGGACACCAGCCTCGTCACCACGATCCTCATCATCATCACGCTGACGGCCGGCACCGGCCTCATTATGTGGATGGGTGAGCTCGTGACCGAAAAGGGTGTCGGCAACGGCATGTCGCTGCTGATCTTCACCTCGATCGTTTCCAGCTTCCCCGGCTCGCTCGGCGCCATCTGGACCTCCAAGGGCCCCGGGACGTTCTTCCTGGTCCTGGTGATCGGCCTGCTCACCGTAGCCGCCGTGGTCTTCGTGGAGCAGTCCCAGCGCCGCATCCCGGTGCAGTACGCGAAGCGCATGATTGGCCGCCGCACCGTGGGCGGCACCAGCACGTACATCCCGATCAAGGTGAACATGGCCGGCGTCGTGCCCGTCATCTTCGCTTCCTCGATGCTGTACCTGCCGGGCCTGATCTCGCAGTTCAACCAACCGAAGCCCGGCGAGCCGCTGGCCCCCTGGGTGGAGTGGATCAACAACAACCTGGTCCGCGGTGACCACCCGATCTACATGGCGCTCTACTTCGCCATGATTGTGTTCTTCACTTACTTCTATGTTGCGATCACTTTCAACCCTGAAGAAGTTTCTGACAACATGAAGAAGTACGGCGGCTTCATTCCGGGTATCCGTGCCGGCAAGCCGACCGCAGACTACCTGCAGTATGTGCTTTCCAGGATTACGCTCCCCGGTGCCATTTACCTGGCTTTTGTGGCACTTATCCCGCTGGTCGCCCTGGTCTTGATCAATGCCAACCAGAACTTCCCGTTCGGTGGCACGTCGATCCTGATCATGGTCGGCGTAGGTTTGGAGACCGTCAAGCAGATTGATGCGCAGCTACAGCAGCGTCACTACGAAGGGCTTTTGCGATGACGAGAATGTTGATTATCGGACCTCCCGGATCCGGCAAGGGAACGCAGGCGGAACGCATTTCGGAGCGCCTCGGCGTTATTGCGATCTCCACGGGAGATATCTTCCGCGCCAACGTCAAGGGTGAGACGCCGCTTGGCATCGAAGCCAAGAAGTACATGGACGCCGGCGACTTCGTCCCGGACAGCGTGACCAACAAGATGGTCCGCGACCGCCTCAGCGAGGACGACGTCGACAACGGCTTCCTCCTGGACGGCTACCCGCGCACCACCGCGCAGGTGGACTACCTCGACGGGATCCTGGCCGATGGCGACCGGAAGCTCGACGTCGTCCTGCAGCTCACGGCCGATGACGAGGAACTTGTCACCCGCCTGCTGGGCCGCGCCAAGGAAACCGGACGCACCGACGACAACGAGGCAGTCATCCGGCACCGCCTGGACCTGTACCACGGCCAGACGGAGGCTGTCGTCGCGAAGTATGCCGACCGCGGCATCCTGACCCGTGTCGATGGCATCGGCGGCATCGATGAGGTCACCGACCGCGTCATGCAGGCCATCAAAGAGGCCCAGTCGGCCTGATCGGCCCACAAACCTTGAGGCCCCTCCCGGACGACCGGGAGGGGCCTCAGCCATTTGGCCGTGCGCCCCAGGGCGGCACGGTCCCACTGAAAGGAAGTTGCGGATGGCATTCGGCCAGCCACGCATCGAATACAAGACCAGCGCCCAGATGCGCTCCATGCACGAGGCCGGACTCGTCCTCAGCCGGGCCCTCGACGCCGCCGTTGCGGCCGCCGCCCCTGGTAAGACAACGAAAGACCTCGACGCCGTGTTCGCCGCCGTGCTCAAAGACGCCGGAGCCACCTCCAATTTCCTCGGTTACCACGGTTTCCCGGCCACGATCTGCACCTCCGTCAACGAGGAGGTGGTGCACGGCATCCCCGGTGACCGCGTCCTCCAGGACGGGGATATCCTCTCGATCGACGGAGGCGCGATCCTTGATGGCTGGCACTCGGACTCCGCCCGCACCGTGATCGTGGGCACCGCCGACCCGGAGGACCAGAGGCTCTCCGACGTCACCGAGGCCGCGATGTGGCATGGGATTGCCGCACTGGCGACCGGCAAGTTCGTCGGCGACATCGGAGTCGCCGTCGACGACTATGTGTCCGCGGTGCCCGGCAAGGCTTTGGGCATCCTCGAGGACTACGTGGGCCACGGCATCGGCTCCGAGATGCATATGGCCCCGGATGTGCCGAACTACCGCACCAACCACCGCGGGCCGAAGATCCGCCCCGGGCTGTGCCTGGCCATTGAACCGATGCTGGTGCGTGGCAGCATCGAAACCGCCGTGCTGGAGGACGACTGGACGGTGGTGACCACCGACGGCAAGCGGTCCTGCCAGTGGGAGCATTCCGTGGCGGTCCACGAAAAGGGCATCTGGGTCCTCTCGGCACCCGACGGGGGAGCCGCCAAGCTGGCCCCGCTCGGCGTCGTGCCCGTCCCGATTCCCTGACCGGTCCGAAACCGAACCTTGGCTCGGCCATCCTGACCGAAGACGCCTGCGACGCGCTCCGGCGCTGACGACGCGCATCGTGGCCCGTGATACGAGGAATCCCTGACGACGCGCATCGTGGCCCGTGATACGAGGAATCCCTGGCGATGCTGGTAAACCAGCGTCGCCAGGGATTCGTCGTGTCGGCAGAGGTCCGGCGCCGCGTCAGCTCTTGAGCTTGGGCTTCACGTCCTTGGTGTAGATGCCTTCCAGCGTTGCCTTGAGCGCCGTCATGGTGGCCTTGACGTCCCCCTGCTGGGTGAGGATAGCGGCGGCGGACTTGGCCATCTCCTGGTCCGCGCCGGGCAGGAACACGCGCGCGTTGTCCTGGACCCGGGTCACGGCCAGCTGGTCCATCGCCGTCTTGATCTGCGGGGTGGCGGCCAGCACGGAGGTCATGTCAGCCGAGGTGCGGGTCGGCATGTAGCCGGTTGCCGCGGAGAACTGCGCCGTGTTTTCCGGTGCCGTCATGAACTTCAGGAAGGTGGCGGCTGCGAGCTGCACCTCCTTGCTGACACCGCTGGGGATTCCCAGGCCAGCGCCGCCGGTGGGGCAGACCGGGCTTTCGTTCTTCGGACCGCCCGGCAGGTAGCCGACGCCCACGTTGAACTTCGCGGACTTCAGGACCCCCAGCAGGGAACCCGTGGAGGAGATGGTGGACGAGGTGATGCCCGCGGCGAAGTCGTCGGCGGCTTCCTTGGACGAGACGCCGGCCCACTTGTCCTTGAAGATCGAGTCCTGGGCCCACTGCAGGGCGGCGACCGACTCGGCGGAATCACAATTGAAGGTCCAACCGTTGGACCAGCTGCCGCCCCAGCCCCACAGGTTGTTCTGCAGCGTCCAGCCTGCGTAGCCGGCCAGCGCCGGGTAGATGTAGGCGTACTGGGCGCCGGAGCTGGCCTTCAGCTTGGGTGCCCACTCGGCAAATTCCTGCCACGTCTTCGGAGCGCGGTCCGGCAGCCCGGCGGCCTTGAAGTGGTCCTTGTTGTAGTAGAACAGCGGGGTGGAGCGGCCGTAGGGGAGCGCCCACTGCTTGTCCTCGTACTGGTAATCGGCGATGAGGGACTTCTGGAAGTCATCCACCTTGATGTCCAGCTGCTTCACCAGGCTGTTCAGGGCGATGATGTTGCCGTTGGAGAAGTAGCGGAACCACCACACGTCGGAGAGCACCACAAGGCCCGGGAGGCCGGACTTCGCAGCCTGCGAGGTCTGGAACTTCTGCGCGATTTCCTCATAGTTCGCCCCGGCGGTGACCAGGTTGACCTTGATGTCCGGGAACTTGGCGTGGAACTTCTCGATGATGGCCTTCTCCACGTCCTGGGACTTGCCCGGGTGGTTGGACCAAAAGTCGATCGAGGCTGCGGGCTTGACGCCGGAGAAATCGATGTCGGCGGCAGCGGTCGCAGCCCCGGTGCTTGCAGTGGACGGGCCTCCGCAGGCAGCCAGCGCGGCGGCACCGGCTCCGGCGCCTGCCAGTCCCAGGAAATTCCGGCGGTCAAGATTCAAAGCCATGGTGGATCCTCTCGATGATGCTGACTGTGGTGACTGTGGTGACGGTGGTGACTGTGATTGAAGGGGAAAGTTCGAACGCAGCGTCACCCGGTGACGCTGCCCTGGGTCAGGCCGGCCACGATGTAGCGCTGCAGCGCGGCGAAGACCAGCAGGATGGGGACGATCACCAGGACGGCACCGGCCATCAGGATGCCCCAGCCGGAGCCGTTGCCCTCGGAGTTCTGCAGCAGGGTCAGGCCCACCGGCAGGGTCATCGTTTCGGGGCGGTCGGTGATGATGAGCGGCCAGATGTAGTCATTCCATTCGCTCACGACGACGACGAGCGCGACCGTGGCGATCGACGGGCCGGAGACTGGTGCCACGATCTGCCACAGGCGGCGCCAGTGGCCGGCGCCGTCGATCTCTGCCGATTCCAGGATGGAGGCGGGCAGCGTCATGAAGTGCTGGCGCAGCAGGAAGGTGCCAAACGCCGTGCCCAGGCCCGGGAGGATGATGCCCCACAGGGTGTTCTTGCCGCCCATCCCGGCAATCAGGATGTAGTTGGGCAGGATGGACACCTGCGGGGGGACCATCAGGGCCACGAGGATCAGCACGAAGATGACGTTCTTGTACGGGAACCGGACGAACACCAGCGCATAGGCGGTCAGGATGGCCAGGAGGACCTTGATGGTGGCGCCCACGCTGGTGACAATCAGGCTGTTCATGAAGAACTGGGCGAACGGCACCGTCGTCATGGCGATGTTGTAGTTCTCGAGATTTACGCCCTCCGGCAGGATCTTCAAGTCCATGGTGATGATTTCGCCGGGCTGCTTGAAGGAGCTCAGCACCATCCACAGCAGGGGCAGGAACACCACCAGGGTGGTGAGGATCAGCGGAAGGTAGCCGCCGGCAATGGTCTTCGTCAGGTTGGCCCGCGAGAACGGCCGGTGGCGGTGCAGCGGAATGTCGGGACCGGAATCCGGAGCGGAGGCGGGGCCGGCCTGGGCGGCGGGATCGGGGCTGACGGGGGAGAGCAGGCTCACGAGTAGTGCACCTTCCGTTCGACGAACCGCAGTTGAAGCACGGTGATGATGAGCAGGATGGCGAACAGAATCACCGAGATTGCGGCCGAGTAGCCGGCCCGGTTGAACGCACCGAAGGCCTGGAGATAGGCCTCGTAGATCAGCGTGCTGGTGCCGTTGCCCAGCGGGGTCATAATCCGGATCAGGTCGAAGGCCTGCAACGAGCTCAGCATGGTGGTGATGAGCAGGAAGAACGTGGTGGGGGAGAGCAGCGGCAGGGCCATGCTGACAAAGCGCCGGAAACCGTTGGCTCCGTCCAGTGACGCGGCCTCCATGACGTCCTGCGGGAGCGACTGCAACCCGGCCAGGTAGACGACGGCGCAGTAGCCGAGGTTTTTCCAGACGTAGACGATGATGACCATGACCAGGGACAGTTGCGGATCATTGATCCACTGGGGGCTCTGCTGGCCGAGGCCGCGCAGGAGCCAGGCGAGCACCCCGTAGCCGGGATCGAAAATGAACAGCCAGACGAGGCCGACGCCGACCCCGCTGAGCACGTACGGGGCGAAGACGGCTGAGCGCGCGAACGTCGTCCCGCGGATCCTGGAGTTCAGGGCAAGGGCCACCAGGAGGCCCAGGACCATGGAACCGCCGACCGTGATAACGGTGAAAACGGTGGTGGTGCCCAAGACCTTGGTGGCGTCCGAACTCGTGAAGAACGTGACGTAGTTGTCGAAGCCCACCACGGTGGCCGACGCCGAGCCGAGGGTCCAGTCCAGGGTGGAGTAGTAGATGTTGTTGAAGAGCGGGAGGTAGGTAAACACCGCAATCAGGAGGAGGTTAGGGAGGGCCAGGGCCAGGAAAACGAAGAAGTCCCGGCGGGTTCTGGCGGACCAGCGGGCGCGCGGCGCAGCGGCCGGCCTGGCCTCCACGACAGCGCGGGGGCGGTAGGTCAATTGTCGAGTCATTCAGGTCTCTAACGGGTCCGTGCCTGCCGGTGGCAGGCGGGTGGGCGGGGATACCTTGCTATCACTTCACCACATGGTTGGTGGCCAAAATCCCGCCCAAGGCCCCAGCAAAGCTTTGTTGTCCAAGGCTTCGTCGCCTGTTCACATCGTGTTGCATGGAGGATTACATAACGCTTGTTTGGGCCACAGCCACGCGGCCGCGATTCGTCCAGGCGATGGAGTGGCGCCTGTGGGCAGTCGCCGCCGCGGGGGCGCACAATAGAGCCATGACTGCGATTACGGATGTGCCGGGCGTGAGGGTGGGCCATGCCGGCAGGGTGGGTGAAGGCTGGCTGAGCGGGGTGACGGTGGTGCTGCCGCCGGCCGGGACGGTGGGCTCCGTCGATGTCCGGGGCGGCGGTCCCGGGACGCATGAAACCGATGCCTTGGACCCAACAACACTGACCCGTACCGTCGATGCGATCGTCCTCAGCGGGGGAAGCGCCTACGGCCTTGCCGCGGCCCACGGCGCCCAGCGCTGGTGCGAGGAGAACGGCAGGGGGTTCGCCGTGCCCGGCGGCCTGGTCCCGATCGTGCCGGCCGCGGCCATCTTTGACCTTGGCCGCGGCGGGGACTTCGCCGCGCGCCCGGACGCCGCCATGGGCTACGCGGCCACCGCGGACGCCGCCGCCCGGCAGGAAGGGCACGACGTCGAACGAGGCAACGTAGGAGCCGGCACCGGAGCCCTCATCGGCCGGGGCAAGTACAAAGGAGGCGTGGGCACAGCCTCCATCACCTTGGACAACGGCGTCGTGGTCGGAGTCCTGGCCGTAGTTAACGCGCTGGGACTGCCCTTTGAAACATCAGTGGCTAACGCCGCAAAGAGCGCGAATCCGGACGGGGCGGCGGATCCGGAACCCGGCAGCGTGCGTCTATGCGGGGGCCACGACGGCGGGGTTCCCTGGCCGAGCTTGCGAGGCGAGGGTGCCGGTGGGGAGGAACGAGCGAGCACGCAGAGGGTTTCGAATTTGCCGCCCCTCAACACGACACTCGTCGTCGTCGCAACCAACGCGATGCTGGACAAGGCCGAATGCAAGCGCACAGCCTCTGCCGCCCACGCCGGACTGGCCCGTGCACTGAATCCCAGCCACACCCTGGCCGACGGCGACACGGTCTTTTGCCTCGCCACCGGCGCGCTCGCACTGGACCGCAGCAGCGAGTCCGCGCGGCAGGTGAGCCTCATCACCCTGCAGAGCGCGGCAGCCGACGTCGTGCGCCTGGCCATCCTGGACGGGATTGCCCGCGCGGAAGCCGTGAGCACGCCGGCGGGCGATTTTGGTGCATACGGACGCTGAGTGCGCTACGATTGCTGGATTTAACATTCGGGCGGTAATGCCGTAATGTTGTCTGTTGGTTGTCTGCCCTGTTGTGCCCTTTTGTGGCCGGGAGGCATCAGCCAATCAATCAAAAACGTCCGCGGTCATTTCCGGTGCAAGCCGGAGGGCTGCGGCAAACAACAGTTAGCGGAGGGTATGGCCAAGAAGGACGGGGTCATTGAGATCGAGGGCGTTGTGACTGAGGCGCTGCCTAACGCGATGTTTCGCGTTGAGCTCACCAACAAGCACATCGTTCTGGCACACATCTCTGGAAAGATGCGCCAGCACTACATCAGGATTCTCCCTGAGGACCGGGTAGTGGTGGAGCTGAGCCCGTACGACCTGACACGTGGTCGTATCGTCTACCGCTACAAGTAAACACTGGCCGGCCAAAGCAACAGCTCAAAGCCGGTCCAGCTGACCAACTGCAACACGCAAAGGAACGCCATGAAGGTCAAGCCGAGCGTTAAGCAGATCTGCGAAAAGTGCAAAGTGATCCGCCGTAATGGCCGGGTCATGGTGATCTGCGAGAACCCGCGCCACAAGCAGCGCCAGGGCTAATTTCCCTCTTCGGGAAATCCTGGGTTGCTAACCCACGCAAGTAAATAAAAGGCAGCACAAGCTGATCTGGGACATATGGGCCCGTACAGCTAACCCCCGGTCGGAGGCTGGGGCCGCACGGTTTGTGCGGGTGTACTGCCTACGACCTCCGGTTTATTCAAGGAGCACTGCCTCTATGGCTCGTCTCGCTGGCGTAGACATTCCCCGCGAAAAGCGGTTGGAAATTGCGCTTACTTACATCTACGGCGTGGGCAAGACCCGTGCACACGAAACCCTGGCTGCCACCGGCATCAGCGCGGACGTTCGGGTCAAGGACCTGTCCGACGCCGAGCTCGTCCAGCTGCGTGATTACATTGAAGGCAACTACAAGGTTGAGGGTGACCTTCGCCGCGAAGTAGCAGCAGATATCCGCCGCAAGGTTGAAATCGGCAGCTACGAAGGTATTCGCCACCGTAAGGGCCTGCCAGTGCGCGGACAGCGTACAAAGACGAACGCGCGTACCCGCAAGGGCCCGAAGCGCACCGTCGCAGGCAAGAAGAAGACGCGCTAAACCGCTCGTCTTCCACCCGATAACTTTCTGTAGGAGAAAAAATGCCCCCGAAGACTCGTGGCGCGGTTCGCAAGCCGCGTAAGAAGGACAAGAAGAATATCGCGCTGGGCCAGGCGCACATCAAGAGCACCTTTAACAACACCATCGTTTCCATCACGGACCCGAACGGTGCTGTCATCTCCTGGGCTTCCTCCGGTGAGGTTGGCTTCAAGGGCTCACGTAAGTCCACCCCGTTCGCAGCCCAGATGGCCGCCGAAGCCGCCGCAAAGCGTGCGCAGGAGCACGGTATGCGCAAGGTTGACGTATTCGTCAAGGGCCCGGGTTCGGGACGCGAAACGGCTATCCGTTCACTGCAGGCTGCTGGCCTTGAGGTTGGATCCATCCAGGATGTAACCCCCAGCGCCCACAACGGCTGCCGTCCGCCGAAGCGCCGCCGCGTCTAAGGCTTTCCAACGCACCGGTGCTTGCCCGGACCTTCAATGGTCCGGGCAAGCCCGGCGGCGTTAAGTCTTCAGACCGATCTTTCCACCACCTGTGTTGCGTCATATAGCGGATGCTCGCCGAAAGGAAACCTAAGTGCTCATTGCACAGCGCCCCACCCTCTCCGAAGAGGTCGTCTCCGATAACCGCTCCCGTTTCATCATTGAACCGCTGGAGCCCGGTTTCGGTTACACCCTCGGAAACTCCCTCCGCCGTACCCTGCTCTCCTCCATCCCCGGTGCCTCTGTCACGAGCATCCGGATCGATGGCGTGCTGCACGAGTTCACCACGGTTCCGGGTGTCAAGGAAGATGTCACTGAGATCATCCTGAACATCAAGAACCTGTCGGTTTCCTCCGAGCACGACGAGCCGGTTGTTGCCTACCTGCGCAAGCAGGGCCCGGGAGTCGTCACCGCCGCGGACATCGCTCCGCCGGCCGGCGTCGAATTCCACAACCCGGATCTGCACATTGCCACGCTGAACTCGAAGGGCAAGTTCGAACTCGAACTGACCATCGAGCGCGGCCGCGGCTACGTTTCGGCAGCTCAGAACAAGTCTGGCGACTCCGAGATCGGCCGCATTCCGGTCGACTCGATCTACTCGCCGGTCCTGAAGGTTACTTTCCGCGTGGAAGCTACCCGTGTTGAGCAGCGCACTGACTTCGACAAGCTCATTGTCGACGTCGAGACCAAGCAGGCCATCGCCCCGCGCGATGCCGTTGCTTCGGCAGGTACCACCCTGGTGGAACTGTTCGGGCTGGCCCGCGAGCTGAACACCGCAGCTGAAGGTATCGAGATTGGCCCGTCGCCGACGGATGCTGCCCTGGCAGCAGACATGGCCCTGCCGATCGAGGATCTGGACCTCACCGTCCGTTCCTACAACTGCCTCAAGCGTGAGGGCATCCACACCGTGGGTGAACTCGTGGCCCGCTCCGAGGCCGACCTCATGGACATCCGTAACTTCGGTGCGAAGTCCATCGATGAGGTCAAGGCAAAGCTGGTTGAACTGGGCCTGTCCCTCAAGGACTCGCCTCCCGGTTTTGACCTCGCAGCACGCGCCGCAGCAATTGAAGAGGACGACGCCGCTTTCAGCGACGACGAGCTCTAACAAACAGATCTTGGCCTGCCGGCTGTCTGCACCATGGTGTGCGCAGCCCAACGGCTTCCATATGAGGAGAAACTATTATGCCTACCCCCGCTAAGGGTCCGCGCCTCGGAGGCGGAGCAAGTCACGAGCGTCTGATGCTCGCGAACCTGTCCGCAGCACTGTTCGAGCACAAGCGGATCACCACCACGGTGACCAAGGCCAAGCGACTGAAGCCCTACGCCGAGCGCCTGGTGACTTTCGCCAAGCGTGGCGACCTGGCTTCCCGCCGTCGTGTACTCGGCTTGATCAGCGACAAGGGCATCGTCCACGAGCTGTTCACCGACATTGCACAGGCAGTGGAGAACCGCAATGGCGGCTACACCCGCATCACCAAGATCGGCAACCGCAAGGGCGACAACGCTCCCATGGCTGTCATCGAACTGGTTCTCGAGCCGGTTTCCGCCAAGCAGGCAGTCGTAGCCGAGGCTACCCAGGCTGCCGCCAAGGCTGCCCCGGCAGCTGAGGAAGCCCCCGCCGAGGCCGAGGTTGTCGAGACCGAAGCCGCTGCGGCCGAAGAGGCCCCGGCCGCTGAAGCTGCCGGGACTGAAGCAGCAACCGAAGAGGCTCCGGCCGCTGAGGAAGCCGCCGCTGACTCCAAGAAGGACGCGAAGTAATTCGCTGATTTCTTCGCATAGACTTAAGTCTATGAACGACCAGGAACCCGCTGCCCCCGTTAGAGGGGGCGGCGGGTTTTTGCGTATCCGGCTTGATCTCGCGTACGACGGCGGACCCTTCAGCGGGTGGGCCGTCCAGCCCGGCAGGCGGACCGTCCAGGGCGCGCTCGAAGAGGCCATCGCGATGCTGATCCGCAGGCCCGTCCGGGTGACCGTCGCCGGGCGGACCGACGCCGGTGTGCACGCCCGCGGCCAGGTGGTCCACATGGACCTCAGCGAAACGGAGTGGCTGGGCCTCAACCGCGGCGTGGAACTGGATCCGGCCGTGGCGCTGCTCCGCCGCCTCCGCGGGTCCCTCAGCCGGGTGCTGGGGGAGCTGACCGGGTCCATCGAGGTCCATCAGGTCCGCATCGCTCCCGAAGGATTCGACGCACGGTTTTCCGCGCTGTGGCGCCGCTACAGCTACCGGATCGCAGACGGACCCGCCCTCTGGGACCCGCTGGGCCGTACCTCCACGCTGTGGCATCAGGAAGAGCAGGATGTCGGACTGCTCAACGAGGGCGCCTCGGAGCTGCTGGGGCTTCAGGATTTCCGGTCCTACTGCAAGCCGCGGGAAGGTGCCACCACCATCCGGGAACTGCAGCGCTTCGAGTTTGCCCGCGGTGCGGACGGGGTTCTGGTGGCCACCGTCCAGGCCGATGCGTTCTGCCACAACATGGTCCGGTCGCTGGTGGGCTCGGCACTGTATGTGGGGGCCGGCATCGAGAAGCCGGGCTGGCTGTACGAACGGCTGCTGGCCCGCCAGCGGGACGCCAAGTCCGTGCTGGCCGCCCCGCATCCGCTGGTGCTGGAGGAAGTGGCCTATCCCTCGGCCAGCGGGCTGCTGGCGAGGGCCGAGCTGACGCGCGCGTTGCGCCAGTAGGACGGCCCCGGGCCCGGACTAGAAGGCCGGCGGGGCGGCCTCGGCGGGAAGCTCGAGGGTGAAGGTGCTTCCGCGGCCGGGACGCGTGCTGCAGGAAATCGAGCCGCCGTGCCGCTCCACGATTGCCTTGGTGATGGACAGGCCCAGTCCGGCGCCGGGAATCGAGCCCTCCCGGACCGCGGGGCTGCGGAAGAACCGGGTGAAGACCCGCTTGGCGTCGGCGGCTGTCATCCCCATCCCGGCATCCTCCACACGAAGCAGCACGCGGTCGCCCTCGGTGCTGGCGGAGATGTGGACGCTGCCGCCGTCGGGGGAATACTTGATGGCGTTGGACACGAGGTTGTCCAGGGCCTGGCTGATCCGCAGCGGATCCACATGGGCCCAGAGCGGGTCAGGGAGGTCCATGGAGAGCGAGACCCGGGACGCCTGGGCGTGGGCCTGGGCCGAACCGAGACTGGCTTCGACCAGGCTGGCCAGATCGGTCCGGCGCGGGTGGACGTGCACCGTCGAATTGGCGGACATCAACAGGTCGGAGACGAGGGCCAGCAGGCGCTCGGCGTTGCGTTGTGCCACTTCGATCCGTCGCACGGTGGTGGTGGAGAGCGCCGCCGAATCACCAAGGGCCAGGTCCAGGTTGCCGATGATCGAGGTTAACGGCGTGCGGAATTCATGCGAAACGGTGGATAAGACATCGTCCTTGACGGCCAGGGCATCGACCAGGCCGGTAACCTCGTTGAACACGACGACAGCGCCGCGGAAGCCGCCGTCGTCGCCCGTCAGCGGACGCGCCCCCGTGGAAACTACCCGGCTGCCCGGGGCCTCGCCAAAGCGCACCAGGTAGTCCGCGAAGGACTCCCCGGACGAGGCCCGACGAATGGGGCGCCGTTCCAGGGGGAGGGGTGTCTCCTGGTCCTGCCCGGTCAGCAGCAGTTGTGACTCCTCCGCCCCCTGGGCGGAGCCAGCGGGCGCCGCGGACTCCTCCAGGGCGGACTGCCAGCTGTTGGTCAGCAGGCGGCGGCCTGCCGCGTCGACCGCAACGATGCCGACGTCGACAGTGTCCAGGATGGTGTTGAGAAGCCGTTCCCGTTCCCGGCTGTCCGCGAGCAGTGCCTGCAGTTCCGCTTCCTTGGCCTCGGTCCGCTGCTGCTCCTGGTGCACGCGCAGCCGGGTAAAGCGCAGGGCAACGGACACGGCAAGAGTCATGCCGGACAGGAGCAGGAGGGCGGCGACCCGGTCCGGGGCGGAGGCGGATCCCGTGGCCAGTAGCCAGGGCAGGCCTGCCAGGAGCGGCCCGAAGGAGCTGATGGACAGGCACGCCGCGGAGGACAACGCGGAGGTGGAGATCCAGGCCACCGGCAGGATGGACAGCACGCCAACGTCTGGCAGGCCGTCGACGCTGCCGCCTCGGCTGAGTCCGATCGCCAGCAGATCGAGGACCGGGATCACCAGCGGGGCGAGCGGTCCAAGCCGTTCCCACGGCACCAGGAAACAAGCCAGCACGAGCGCGGCGTGCAGGGCCAAAGCCGAAGCGAACCAAGGCTCGTCGAAGGGCCCGGACCAGCTGGCAGGGGAGGCCAGCACAACAGCGGCCATGGCGAAGGTCAGCGGCAGTTGAAACACCAACACCCTCGCCCGTGGTCCCAGGGCCCTGAAGTAGCCGTCCATCCTTCGGACCAGTCGCTGTTCACTCACTAAAGCCGCGCTCCTTCCGTGCTGCTCCAGTTTTACACCCGCTGTCACACAAACTTGACACAAAGCTTAGTAATGTGGCTTCTGTTACTGCGCCGGAACCGGTTTTTCCCGGCCATCGTGGGTATTCTGACAATGCCGGTGGGGGGCCGCGCGATAGGCACTGCCGGCGCGTCCGCGTCGGGGCAGGGAGCAGGACCGGATGTGAGGGGGGCCATGACTGACCTTGGAGTCGCTGTCGTCGTAGAGGATGACGAAGACGTTCGAAACCTGGTCGAAGCCGTGCTGAGCCAGGCGGGCTTCGAGGTCCATTCGGCCGCCCGCGGGCGCGAAGGGGTGGACGTTGTCCGGCGCCTGGAGGCCGACGTCGTCACCTTGGATGTGGGCCTGCCCGACATCGACGGCTTCGAAGTCCTCCGCCGGATCCGGCAATTCAGTGATGCCTACGTCGTGATGTTGACAGCCCGTACGGACGAACTGGACACCCTGACGGCGCTGCATACCGGGGCCGACGATTTTATGACGAAGCCGTTCCGCCCCCGCGAGCTCCGCGCCCGGGTGGCGGCCATGATGCGGCGGCCCCGCCAGGACGCGATCAGCGGGGCACCCGCTCCGGAAGGTGCTGCCGCGGCTGTCCCGGCCCCGCAGGACTCCGTGCTCCGCCACAATGGGCTGGCCCTTGACCCGGATGGCCGCACGGTAACGGTCGACGATGTGCCCGCAAGCCTGACCCGCAGCGAGTTCGACTTGTTGCATGCCCTGCTCAAGGGAGCCGGTGCGGTCCGGTCCAAAACAGACCTGGTCCGGGTGGTGCGGGGCGAGTACTACCGGGCTGACGCATACATCGGCGAATCCGACGAACGGGCTGTCGAAGTCCACATCGGAAACCTCCGGCGGAAGCTTCGCGAGGATCCGCTCCAGCCGCGCTGGCTCCAGACGATCCGCGGCGTGGGGTACCGGCTCGCTCCCCGCCGGGACTAGCTGTCCCAGAGGATGTAGCTGTACTGCAGTTCATCCACGGTGTCGCTGCCGCTCTCGGCAACATTCCCCAGGAGCGAGCTGGCCCGGTCCATGTCGCCGCCGCGGATGGCAGCCTCAAGTTCTCCGGCGAGCCTGGCGAGTTGTACTCCGCCCACCATGGCCGAGGACGTTTTCAGGCTCAGCACAGCCTCCAATGACTCCGCCTGGTCCCGGCGTCCCAGCGCCGAGGCAAGGCAGCGGTAGCGCTGCTCCCACATCCTGGCGTAGTCCCTGGCGAAACCTTTGGCGACGGACGGGCTGTCCAGCTGGGTACCGAGATCCTGGAGCGCCGCCGGGTCAACCAGGGGTGGAGTTGGAGGGTCCTGGGCGGGGAAAGTGCTCGCTGTGTCGTCGTCGGGCAGGGCTGCTGGAAAGGACATGTGCCTACGGTACTTTGTGTCGCTGCCATTGTTCCGCGCTCCCGGCATTCCTGCGGAAACCTTGCGGCATTCCGGGGGGCCGCCTGGGTGCGGCTGTCGCCGTCAATGCCCGCTGAAGGTGTTGATCGCGTTGATGACGGCAGGGCCCAGGATGGCAATGAAGAGCACCGGGAAGATAAAGAAGAGCAGCGGGAACAAGATGGTGACGGGCAGCTTCATGGCTTTTTCCTCGGCCCGCTGCCGGCGCTTGACCCGCATGACTTTCGCCTGGATCCGGAGCACCCGGCTGATCGCAATGCCGTACGTGTCCGCCTGGACCACCGCCTGGACGAAGCTGCGCAGCTCCGGGATGTTCGTCCGTTCGGAGAGCGCCAGGTACGACTCGCGGCGGCTCCGGCCCACCTGCATGTCCTGGAGCGTCCGGACGAGTTCCTCGGCGAGGGGGCCCTTGCCGTTCTCGCCGGCGCGTGCCATGGCTCCTTCGAAACCCAGGCCTGCTTCCACGGAGATCAGCATCTGGTCCAGGGTGTTGGCGAGCTCCAGCTGCATGATCTTCTGCCGTTCCTGTCCCTTGCTGTAGAGCAGGAGGTCCGGCATGAAGTAGCCCAGCAGTACTACAAAGACTCCCACCAGCTTGATGACCGGCGTCGGGCCGCTGGAACTGATGTAGTAGCCGAGCAGCGCCCCCAACAGTCCCAGCAGGGGTTTGGCCGCCAGGACCCGTCCGAGGGGCAGGGAAGCGGGACGTCCTGCGAGGGACAGCAGCTTGTCGAGTTTGCGGACATACCCGGCCGGTGTCAGCCGGTAGCCGATCCGCTCCAGCAGCTTGCTCTGAATCTGTTCCGGTTGCCCGGCGGTGTCCGTCCCGAGCGCCAGCATCGTCCGGACGGCCCGCTGGGACGAGCGGTCGACCGAGAGCAGTGACCACACCAGGTAGCCCAGCGGAACGGAGACCAGCAGCAGGGATATCAGCACTACGGAGTTCACGGGCGCCTCAGAACTTCAGGTCGATGATCTTGCGCATCCACAAGCCGCCGATCGTCATCAGGATGATGGACGCCGCGATCATGCCCCAGCCCAGCGGGTGGGTGAACATCACGTTCATGTAGCCGGGGTTGACCAGCATCAGCATGACAACAATCCCGATCGGCATGGCCATGAGGATGTAGGCGGAGAACTTGCCCTCCGCGGCGAGGGACTTGATGTGGCCCTTGATTTCACTGCGCTCGCGGATGGTTTCGTTGACCTGGTCCAGGACCTCGGCGAGGTTTCCGCCGACTTCCCGGTTGATCTGGATGGCCTGGGCGATCCAGACGAAGTCCTCGTTCCGCATCCGCTCGGCCGTGTCGTTGAGGGATGACTGCAGGTCACGTCCCAGGCTGGTTTCGGTGACCACCCGGCGCATCTCTTCCGCCGTCGGGCTCAGCGATTCGGTGGCCGCGGCGTCGATGGCACGCAGGATGCTGTGCCCGGCACGGAGGCCGCCGGCCAGCAGCTGGAGTGTGTCGCCGAGTTGTAAGTCAAACGAATTCCGGCGCTTGCCGGCCAGAAAGCCGAGCACGAGGTGACCCACCAGCGGGGATACCAGGACGAAGAGAACCGCGAGCAGCGGACCGGCCACGACCAGCCCGGCCACAGCTCCCACCAGCGCGCCGGCCAGCACGAGGATGAAAAAGTCGGCCTGGCTCATCCGGAGGCCGGCGTTCTCCAGCGCTTCCCGGTTGAAGAGCCGGACCTTGCGTTGCGAGAAGAAACCGTCGACCAGGTGCACTGCCGAACCGGCGAACCGGGTCAGTTGGGAGTCGGGTTGGTTCTGGACGGGTCTCCGCCGGTCCAGCGGCACGCTGGCGCTGCCTGTGGCCAGCAGCGCGTAGCCGAGCAGCAGCACCGCCGTGAAGAGCAGCCCGACTCCGAGGGGCAACAGCGTCATCCTCGGCTCACACCCTTCCGGCCGCGGTCAGCGGGGCGGCAAATACGCTGGGGGAGACGTAGATGCCCAGATCCTCGAAGCGGTCAATGAAGCGGGGGCGGATTCCGGTGGGGACCGGTTTGCCGAGGAAGCGGCCGTGGGCGTCGACGCCGGCCGAGTAGTCGAAGACGAACGCGTCCTGCAGCGTGACGATGTCCCCTTCCATGCCCTGGACCTCGGTGACGTGGGTGATCCGGCGGGTGCCGTCGCGGAGGCGGGAAATCTGGACGATCAGGTTGACGGCGGAGGCGATCTGTTCCCGGATCGCCCGCAGCGGCAAGTCCATGCCGGCCATCAGCACGAGGGTTTCGAGGCGTGCGACGGCGTCGCGCGGCGAGTTCGAGTGGACCGTGGAGAGGGAACCATCGTGGCCGGTGTTCATGGCCTGGAGCATGTCCAGCGATTCGCCGCCGCGGACCTCACCCACCACGATCCGGTCCGGGCGCATACGCAGCGAGTTGCGCAGCAGTTCACGGATGGTCACTTCGCCCTTGCCTTCGGTGTTGGGCGGACGGCTTTCGAGCCGGACCACGTGACGCTGCTGGATCTGGAGTTCCACGGCGTCCTCGATGGTGACGATCCGCTCGTCGTCGGGCAGGAAGGAGGAGAGCACATTAAGCAGCGTCGTCTTGCCGGTGCCGGTGCCGCCGGAGACGATGATGTTCAGCTTCGCCTTGACGCAGGCGTTGAGAAGTTCGGCCATTTCCGGGGTCAGGGTGCCGAACTCGATGAGGTTCCGGACCGTCAGCGGCACCTTGCTGAACTTTCTGATGGTCAGCGAGGAGCCGCCCACGGCAAGCGGGGGGATCACGGCGTTGACGCGGGAACCGTCCTCGAGGCGCGCGTCCACGAGCGGCGAGGACTCGTCGATGCGGCGGCCCACCTTGGAGACGATCCGCTCGATCACTTTGCGCAGGTGGTCTTCGGAGCTGAACCGGGATTCGGTCAGGGTCAGCTTGCCGTGCCGTTCGACATAAATCTGGTCCATGCAGTTGACCATGATTTCCGTGACGGCGGGGTCGTCCAGTAGCCGCTGCAGGGGGCCGTAACCGAGAACATCATCGGCTACGTCCTGGACGAGGCGGGAGCGTTCCTCGACAGAGAGGGGGACCTGCTCGGCGTCGATGATCCGGATCAGCTCCTCCCTCGCCGAGGTGCGGAGGTCGTCCTCCTTGACGGCGGAGTCGTTGAACCGGCTCCCCATCCGCTCGAAGAGGGCGGTCGCGGCGCGTTGCTTGAGGGCCGCGAAGACATCGACCGGCTGCTGGGCCTTCGACCGGTACGTCTCCGCCGGTTCGGCGAAAACCGGCGGAACCGCGACGGCGGCCTTCCGGAGTTCGACGGCGGCGGCACGTGCCGCCGCCGGCTCGGGCCGGGCCGCCGGCTGCGGCGGCGCGGGGTGCGCGGCAGGTGCGGGGGCCGGGGGCAGTGTGCCCTCGGCGGTGCGGAGCCGTTCGGAGAGCTTCATCTAAACCACCACCCGGCGGTGCAGCTTCTTTTGCGCCGTGGCCCGCCACGCAGGATCGAACCTCGCCACAAGTTGCTTGAGCCCTTTGACGGCAGGGTCCTTGCGGCCATCCTGCAGGACCGGAATGCCGCGGTTCGTGGAGAACGCCACGGCTTTGGAGCGGGGGATGCTGACATCCACGGGTGCACCGATGGTGGCCTCCACGTCCTGAACGCTAAGCCCGGACTTGGAATCGGCCATGTTCAGGACAACATGGCGGGTTTCCGGCAACAGGTCCAGCCGGCGCAGGATTCCGAGGCCCGAGCGGAGCCCCCGGATACTCGGAACGTCCATGGCCGTGACCCAGACGACGTCCGTGCACTGCTCCATGGCGGCCAGGCCTACCTCGGGCAGGCCGGGAGCGGTGTCCACCACGACGTACTGGAACTGTTCCGCGAGTTGCTCGAGGAGCCGGGAGACCTGTTGTGGGGTGATGTCGTCGGCTTCCTCCGGGCTCCGCGGTGCGCAGAGGGCATAGATGTTGCTGGGGTGGACGGTCAGGAACGCCTTGAGCACCAGGGAGTCGTGGCTGGCGGCGGTCGAGACCGCATCCATGACGGTGTGCTCCGGGTTCAGATAGAGTCCGGAAGCCACGTCCCCGAACTGCAGGTCCAGGTCGACAATAACGACGCCCATCGGGGCGACCTTGCCCAGGCCGATGGCGATGTTGGTGGCGATGGTGGTCTTGCCGACGCCGCCCTTGGGGGAGAAGACACCGATGACCAGGCCTTTGGGTCCCTCGGCCTGTTGGACGGTTGAGGTCCGGCTCCGGCTTGTGTAGGACTGGCAGGCCCGCTCCAGCAGCATGCGGATCTGGGCCGGATCCGCGTCCGGGCTGAGGATGTCCCGAATGCCGGCGCGCATGGCGAGCAGGATGAAAGCGGGGTCCGGCTCGCCGACAAGGATTACGCTGAGCTCCGGCAGCTGCACATCGAACACAGTGGCGAGTCGCAGGGCGTCCTCGACCGGCATGTCCGGCCCCAGGATAAGCACCTCGGGACGCTCCTGGTTGAGGTTTGCGAACAGCTCGCCGGGGTCCGACGGGTTGACGAACGCGAAGGTCTGCAGCCCGCCTTGGAGCCCGCCGGCCAGGGCTTGGCGGACGCGGGAGTCGAAGTCGGTGTTGGGGGTGATCAGGACAAAGCGGCTCATTTGTAAACCTCGCTCTTCTGCATGATTCCGGGGCCGCTCTCCTTGGCATTGAGCGGTTCCTTGCTCAACCACAGGGTGGCGAATTCGGAGGCGAAAACAATCTTTGCGGCATTGACGTCGTTGACGGCCACGGTCAAAAGCAACATGCCGGTGGGCAGCGAGGTGTCCTCCACCGGGCCGGCGGCCGGGCCGCTGGCCGAGGGCTGCGGGGTGGGGGCGGCCACCGGGGCCCGCTGCACTCCGGTCACCAGAACCTTGTGGATGGACAGCTGGGTGGTTTCCTTGTCCGGCTTGGCTTCAATGCCGCCGCTCTTCATGGAGATGAACACGCCGACGTAGTCTCCGGGGGTGACCTTGCCGCCGACGACGCGCTGGGGATCAACCTGGAAGGAGATCTCCTGCAGTCCCTCCGGCACTGCCACGCTGCCGCTGGACTTGAGTGCTTCCGGTGCGACCAGCCGTTCCGCAACGAGCTGCTCGCCGGGCAACAGCTCCACCGCGGTTACCTTCCCGGCCTGGCCGTCCAGGTTTTTCAGCGCTGACTTGGTGACAGCCTTGCCGGGCAGTTCCTCGCTCGCCACGAAGGCCGCCAGGGCTGCAACCGTGGTGCCTGCGGGCACGGCCTTCTTGACGACGAGGACGGAGACCGGGTCCAGCCCCTGAACCGCCCTGGAGTCGGCGCCCTGGGCATAGCTGACCACCAGCAGCGCCCCGAGTATCGCCAGGACAAGGGCGGCGACGCCGGCCAACAAGCGTGACTTCAAAGACTGCTCCTGAATGTAAAGGGTTCGGGTGTGCTGAAAACTATTGGGTGAGGCGGACTATGTCGGTCCCGGAGTCCTCGGTGGTCACTCCGTAGGTGTAACCGTCGGCCAGCGAGACATACTGGATAAAGCTGCCGATGATGCCGCGGCAGTTGTTGGTGCAGGCGACGGAACTGGGCACTGTGGGACTCGTGTGGTGAAAGGACTTCGGCAGCTCGTTATCAGTGCCGCTGAATTTCCATCCCTTGACGTTGAACGCAGCAAAGGACGTGAGCTGGTACTTGGCGTTGGCCCCTGTCCCTGTCACTCTGTTGAAGACCGGCAGAAGGGCAATGACGTCTTTGCCGGCGGTGATGTCCTTCGCCCACTTCTGCAGCACGCTGTCGCACACGGTGCCCGGGTAGCTGTTGCCGGAACTGCTGCTGGCGTCGCCCGCCTCAATGTCGATGAGGCCGCCGCACACGCCCGGGCTGCCCACCAGCCAACCGAAGCCGCCGGGAACGGGGGCTCCGGAGGGTCCGTACAGACAGTCGGGATTCGCGTTGTCGCCGTGGCTCTGCAGCTGCTGCAGGCTGCCGTCCACGTGATACCTCACCTGGCAGACAGAGAAAGCGAGCGGAAACGGCAAGGGCCCTGCCACCGGTTGGCCCCACCGTACAGTGGCCCGGGCTATGACCTCGGCATTATTGAACCCCAGTGCGCGGGCAAAAAAGAGCGAGACCCTGTTGGGTTCCTTTCCGGGTTCCTGGGCGCCCGCGGTGACGGTGACCGTGCCGGCGGTCTTGTCCAGGACGACGGCTTGGACGTTGCTCGCCCCGTCGCCGGCGTTGCCGTTCGCGAGGCGGACGGCGAGCGCGGATGTCGTTGAGCAGTCGACGTCGTTGACGTTGCGGGCGCATTTTTGCGCGATGGCAAGGGCTGCCGCGTCGGCCCCGTTGCGGAGCTGGGTCCGCTCGGCGTACAGCATTCCGACGTCGACTGCCAGGGCTGTGAAACCGAGCAGTGACACCATGAGAATGGCGATGAGGACGCTGACGGCACCGCGCTCGCGGTCCTCGGGCTTGGGGAGCCTGCTTAGCCGCCGCACAGCATCACCCCCCGGCCTTCCATGGGAAAAGGTCCTGCGATGCCTGTCATGGTGGACAGGTTGTAGGTGATCTTGAACGTCAGCTGGGCGCCCGGGGTACACGTCGCCGGGCTGATGGTGATGTTGGTGTCGCTGAGCGCGGGTTGCAGGGCAACGGCTGCGTTTATGGCCGCAGTCTTGGCGGCGGTTGGGTTGTTCCCGATCGTCATAACCCGGACCCCTTCACGCGCGGCGCTGGAAAGGGAGATCTGCACGTTGTAGGCCCGGCCGAACTCCATGATGCCGAGCAGCAGCATGACCAGCACCGGTGCCAGGAGGGCGAACTCCACCGCGACGGCGCCCCGTTCCTTTGTCTTGGACATGGGGCACCGCCTTCCTGGGTCGCTGGTGTCACGCCTGAACTAAACAGGGTTGGGAAGGCCTGAGCCCTACCCAACCCTGTCCAGTCGCAATGGGTTCCTACTTCGAGCAGGTACCGGGAGTCGTCACTGTGCCGACGGTGGTGGCTGCGCCCATGGTTCCGCCCTTCATCGAGCAGCTAACGGACTCAAAGGTGGAGTTCAGCTGGCCCCCGAGGAGGCCTACGGCGACGATGATCACGACGGCGATGAGGGAGACCATGATGCCGTATTCGACGGCGGTGGCGCCGCGCTGGTCGCGGCGAAGGCGGGTGGCGAGGTTGGAGAAAAAGGAACGCATGGGTGACTCCTGAGCGAGTTGGGCGGCTGGCCCTGCACCAGCACTGAGAGGAACTTAGCAAGCAGCGACACGCCGACGATTCGACCTTGATGCATCCTGTGCCAAGGCTTGCCAAACTGCATGTTCCCTGTACGTTCCCTGCGCAGATTCTGCGCTGGGATTGCGCCTCAGCGCAGACACAGGAGGACCCCCTTGGCTCTGGGGTCCAAGGGGGTCCGGTTTCTGGGGCGCAATTGCGCCGGTGCGGGAGCGTTTCAACCCGCATTGCCAGGAGGCGAGGTGGCTAGGGGAGGCCCAGTGCGGCCCTGACCCCGTCGCTGAGCCCGTTGAAGTAGATGTTCAGCGCGGTGCCGAAGGCGCCCACCCCGGCCACGATGACGATGGCGATGAACCCGACGAGGATGCTGTACTCGGTGGCCGTGGCGCCGTCTTCGTCTGATAGGAACCTGGCGACTACTTTGTCGAAGTGGCCTCGGACCCGTGCTGCGATGCTGGACATGCGGACTCCTAGGAGAATGCGGCGATGATATTCATAACAGCGGGACCCAACAAGATGATGAAGAGCGTGGGAAAAATGCAGAAAATCAAGGGGAAGAGAATCTTCACCGGGATCTTCATGGCGTGTTCCTCGGCGCGTTGCCGCCGCTTGGTGCGCATCTCCTGCGCCTGGCTCTTGAGGACCTTGGCAATGGCGATGCCGTAGGCGTCCGCTTGGACAATCGAGCGGATGAAGCTTCGGAGGTCCGCAACATCAACGCGATCAGCCATCGCCAAGTAGGCTTCCTTCCGCGAGCGTCCTACCTGGATGTCCTGCAGAGTACGGACAAACTCATCGGCCAGGGGGCCCGTGCCGTTCTTACCGGTGCGGCCCATTGCTGCTTCAAAACCCAGCCCGGCCTGAACCGAGATGAGCATCTGGTCCAAAGCATTTGGCAGTTCCTGCTGAATGGCGGCGCGCCTCTTCTGTGCATGGCTCCTGATGAGCAAGTCCGGGGCGAAATAGCCGAACGCAAGCGCGCCAACGAGGATGGCAAGCTTCACTGGAGACGGACCGGCAGCGAAATTGAGGATACCGACCACCCCTGCACCGAAGGCCAACAAGGGCTTGGTGACCAGTAGGCGCTCCAGCGGCCATTTCTTGGGCCGCCCGGCCCCAGCCAGCTGTTTGTCCAGCCACGCTTCGTAGCTGCCGGGTGTCAGGCGCAGAATGAAGCCCGTGTACCGCTGGGACAGCGAGGCTACTCCGTCGGACGCCTTGGCGCTCAGGCCGAGATTTACCTGGACGTTGCGGGCGCCGGCATGGTCGGTGCTGAACGCCAGCCAGACCAGGAGGCTGGCGGGAATAACGATGGCGAGCATGGCGCCGAGCGCTATGGGTGACATGTGCGGCCTCCTAGTACTTTGCCTTGATGAGCCGGCTCAACCAGAAACCGCCGGCGGTAAGCATTAAGGCGGACACTCCCAACATCAGGTATCCGGGAACCGTGCTTGTGAACGTCTTGGAATATTGCGGATTAACTATGATCAGGGCAACGAAGAGGACGATTGGCAGACCCATCAGTACTGCGGCCGACATGCGGCCCTCGGCGCTGAGGGCCTGGACTTGACGCCTGATCTGGTTCCGGTCGCGGATCGTCTCACCGACGTGGTCCAGGACCTCGGCAAGATCGCCGCCCACTTCACGGTGGATTTCGATGGCCTGGGTAATCCAGCCGAAGTCCTCGCTACCTGTTCTCTGCGCGACGTCGTTCATCGATTCCCCGAGTTCGCGGCCGATCCGGGTCTCATTGACGATCCGGCTCAACTCTTCGGACATCGGCGCGTCGCTCTCCTTGGCCGAAGCATCGATGGCACGTAGAAGGCTGTGGCCGGCGCGCATGCTCCCGGTCAGCATCTGCAAAGTGTCCGGCAGCTGTTCATCAAACTTGGCCCGCCGGCGTGAAGTGCGCAGGTGCAAGTAGGCGAGCATTCCTGCCGGGATAGCCACGAGCAACAAGACGGCAGGGAACGGCCCGCCCAGGAAGAAGCCAACGACGGCGCCGACGACGGCGCCCGCCCCCATCATGAGCAGAAAGTCGGCGGGCTGGATTTTGAGCCCGGCACTTTCAAGCTTGTCCCGATCGACCAGGGCGCCGTTGCGCTTCCGGAGCCCTTTGCTGATCACGCCTACGGCAACGTCGGTCAGTTTGGTAAGACCCGACGTTGTGTCGACGACGTCCGGCCGCCGCCTTGAGACCGGAATGACACTTCCGGATTTGAAGACGACGCCGAAGGCGAGGATGACCGCCGCATAGACCAGCAGGACCCCAACGAAAAACAGGCCCGATGGTGCCTCGGTGGCGCCCATTACTTTCCCCTCACAGGATGCGCGCCGAAGACGGTCGGCGAGATCTGAATCCCGAGTTCGATGAACCTGTCCGTGAACCGTGGACGGACACCAGTGGGGACGGGCTTGCCAAGGAAACGCCCCTGGGAGTCGACGCCGGCCGAATAGTCGAAGACGAAAGCATCCTGGAGCGTGACGATGTCGCCTTCCATGCCTTGGACTTCGGTGATATGTGTGACACGGCGGGTACCGTCGCGAAGACGGGATATGTGGACGATCAAGTTGACCGCCGAGGCGATCTGCTCTCGAATGGCCCGGAGCGGCAGATCCAGTCCGGCCATGAGGACCAGGGTCTCCAACCGGGCCACTGCATCCCGGGGGGAGTTGGCGTGGACTGTTGAGATTGAACCGTCATGGCCGGTGTTCATTGCCTGCAGCATGTCGAGTGACTCGCCGCCCCGGACCTCACCCACGACGATCCTGTCCGGCCTCATGCGCAGGGAGTTTCGGACCAGCTCCCGAATCGATACTTCACCCTGGCCCTCGATGTTTGCCGGCCGGCTCTCCAGCCTGACCACGTGGTCCTGTTGCAGCTGGAGTTCCACCGCATCTTCGATCGTGACAATCCGGTCCGTGGCCGGTATGAAGGAAGAGAGCACGTTGAGCATGGTGGTTTTGCCCGTGCCGGTGCCGCCGGAAACGATGATGTTCATCCGGGCCAGCACGCAGGCTTCGAGCAGCTCAGCCATTTCAGGGGAGAGGCTTCCAAACTGGATGAGCTTTTCCACCGTCAGGGCCTCGCGGCCGAATTTGCGAATCGTCAGCGACGCTCCGTTGACCGCCAGGGGCGGAATGATGGCATTGACGCGCGAGCCGTCAGCCAAACGCGCATCCACCAGGGGCGACGACTCGTCGATGCGCCGGCCCACTCGGGAAACTATGCGCTCGATGACCCGGCGGAGGGCATCCTCGCCGCTGAATTTCGCGTCCGTAAGGAACAGTTGCCCGTTTCGTTCCACATAGATCTGGTCCGCCCGGTTCACCATTATTTCCGTCACCGTGGGGTCTTCCAGGTACCGCTCCAGCGGACCGTGGCCTAAGACGTCATCGATGATTTCCTTTGTGAGCCGCTGGCGTTCCCCGGACGAAAGAGGCACCTGTTCCTCGTCAACCACGATTTTCAATTCGTCTTTGACGTATTTGTGGAGCTCGGCATCATCGAGGGAGGAATCAGTCAGCCGGGAACCGAGGCGCTCATACAGCGCTTGGCTGGCCCGTTCCTTGAGCCCGGCCAGGGCTTCGCTGGCTATGCCGGCAGTCGGGCGGTGCTCAACGACGGACGCCGTTGACTGTTCCGCGACGTGGGCTTCATGGATGAATCCCAGGGTGGCCGGTGCGGCGAAAGGAGCCGTCGGCACCACGGTGGTGGGCAAATCGTCGATGTCGGAATGGAGCCTCTCAAACCTCTTGGAGAGTGTCACTGTACAACCGCCCTTCGGTGGAGCTTCTTATGCGGCCGGGCTTCCCAGTTGGGTTTGAACCGGTCGACCAGTTGGCGAAGGCCTTTGAGCGCCGCATCCCGGCTGCCGTCCTGCAACAGGGGGATCCCTTTGTTGGTCGAGAACGGAAGTGTCCTGGAACGAGGCAGGACAATGTCGACGGGAGCGCCGATCGTGGCCTCAATATCCTGCAGCGTGAGTCCGGTTTTCTTGTCAGCCATGTTCAGGACGATGTGCCGGTTGGCGGGCATCAGCTCGAGCTCGGACAGGATCTGGAACCCGGTCCGGATTCCCCGGATGCTGGGAATATCCATTCCGCAGACCCATACCGCGTCTGTGGCTCGTTCGAGCACAGCCAGAACGTGCTCGCCCAGGCCCGGGGCGGTATCAACAACCACGTACTGGAATTCGGCCTTGAGCTGTGTCAGAAGATGAGAAATATGCTCCCCCGTGATTTTGTCCATTTCGATCGGGTTCTTTGGGGCACACAGCGCGTAGATGTTCGCCGGGTGCATCGTGAGGTAGGTCTTGAGCACCATCGCGTCCTGGGTTGCGGCGCCGGCAACGGCATCCGTAATAGTGAACTCAGGTTGCAGCAGGAGCCCGCTGGCGACGTCCCCGAACTGGAGGTCGAGGTCAACAATGACAACGCTCATCGGCGCAGCCTGGCCCAAACCGACGGCCAGGTTCGTGGCGAGGGTGGTCTTTCCGACCCCGCCCTTGGGCGACATCACCGCAATGATGCGGCCACCATCGGCCATGGGGCCTTCCCCCGCCGTCGGACCGAGCCCGCGCCGCCGTCCGGCAGCGGCCAACCCGGCCCGCTCCACCGCCGCGCGGATAGTGTCGGTGTCCGCGTCCGGGGACAGCAGATCCCGGACGCCGGATCGCATTGACTGCAACGTGGTGGCGGGGTCTTCCTCGGCTACCAGCAGGATACTGATCTCCGGAAATTGCAGATCAACTATGCTGGCGAACTTGAGCGCATCGACGATCGGCAGTTCCGGGCCCAGGATCAGGACCTCCGGCGGTTCTCCGCTCAGTTGGCTCAACACTTCGTCGGGCCCGGAGGGAAGATAGGCTGCCTGGAAATAGTGCAGCGTTCCCCGCATGGGGGCGGTCGCCAGCCGCACCCGGCGCTCGTACTCGGCATTCGGAGTGATCAGAATGAAACGGCTCATCGGAACAACCTCGTCTTGTCCAGGACTCCGGGGGAGTTTTCTATGGCGTCAGCCGGCTCACGGGAGAGATATATTTTTCCGAATTCCGCGGCATAGACCAGCTTTTCGGCGTCGGCCGCATTTCGGGCAAGGGTAACCAGGTACGTATCGCTGGAATTCTGTTTCTGGTTATCGGCGGTCAGGGCGCCCTGGCTTGTGCCCTGCTGGGCCTGCGCCTCTGTCTGGGCGGCAGCGCCGGAGCTGAACTGGACACCTGTGACCAGGACCTTGTGGAAGACCAGTTGCGTCGCGTTTCCGACCGTAGCCTGCCCGCCTGTGGTGGCTGACGTGTCGCTGCTCGCCGAGATGAAGATGCCCACTGTGTCGCCGGCCTCCACCCGGCCGCCGACAACGCGGTCGATGCCGAGCCGGAACGTGATTTCCTGGAGACCAGCGGGGACCTTTACCCGTGCCGGGCCCAGATAGGCGTTGGCTTCAACAAGCCGGCTGTTGAGCAGCTGCTCGCCAGGGACCAAGGCCACCGAAGTGACTTTGTTACCCAAGGACGCTAGGTCCGCCACTCCGTCCGCTGCCGCGGCGCCAACCGGGACTGACTTGGTGACGACGTAGTCACTGAGCTTGTCCGCGGGTGTCCCTGCGGCCACATCCTGTTTGACGACCAGGACGTTGGTTGTTTCGGTGTTTGCGAGGGCCCGTTTATCGGCGCCCTGGACGTAGTTGAAAAGAATGATGGTTCCTATGACGGCCACAACGAGTGCGGCGATGCCCCCCAGCAGGCGAGTTTTCAATTTTTTCCCCTTAGAACTGCGTTACTTGATGAGATGAGGAGGTAGGTCAACCCCGCCGCCGGTGTAGCCGCCGCCCCCGTACAACGTGGGGTCGGCCACCCATGAGACGAACCTGCCGCGGATGCCGCGGTCTGATCCGCCAAGACCCGTCAGGTCACCTCCGGTCATGCCTGGAAAGCTGTAGCCGACCAGCATGAATGCTGCATAACCCTTGATGTAGTACTTGGCGTTGGATCCTGTCCCCGACGCAGTGGAAAAGACCGGAAACAGCACCACCGTGTTCAGGTAGCTCTCGATGAGCGGCTTGCAGTCCGATGGCATGCTGAGGCCGGTTTTTGTCATCGCATATGGATCCGTGATGCCTGGCGTGGCCGGATCGTCGGCGAAGACCGTCGTGGCACACTCGCCTGGATTCGTCAGCAACCACTCAAAGCCACCGGGGATGACACCCCCCGAAGGGCTGTCACTGGTGCAGGTCTCGCTGCCATGCGTGAGGATCGTGTGCAGCGACCCGTCGACGTCAAACTGGCAGGGAGCGAACGTGAGCGGAAGGGCAGCAGGTCCAGACCCGGGCGATCCCCACGTTGCGGTTGCCTGTGCTCCGACCGTTACCGGGCCGGAGTTCAGTGCGTTCGCAAACATCTTTGTCAGGAAACCGGAGCCGCCGTTCTTGGTGGACGTCGTCACCGTAACCTGGCCGGCAACGCTGAGATCGACGCTGGCGGCGCTTTCGTTGTCATTGGAGTTGGCGTTGGCCAGCGGAACGGCGAGAGCGGACGTGCAGGGGCCGGTCTCGCAACTTCGTGCGACCGCGAGTGCTCCAGCGTCCGCACCGTTCTGCAGCTGGGCACGTTCGGCATAGATCTGTCCAACATCGACCGCTACCGCTCCGACCCCGATGAGGGCCATCATCATCAGGCCGACGATCACTCCCGCTGCCCCGCGTTCAGAGTCATGGGGATTCGCACTTCCGATTAGCCGCCGCATTGCATGGCTCCTTTGCCGGTGAGGATCAAAGAGGATCCGAAGAATCCGGTGAGTGACGTGCCCGTGTACTTGACGTTCACCACCGACGTCGGAGTCGGGGTTGTGGACGGGCAGGCCGCGGCCGAATAGTCGAAGGTCAGCAGCCCGGTATTGATCGACGGCGCGCCGGCTTTGCCGGCGGCGGTCGCCTTCACGGTGTCCTTCGTAATGGCCATGGTCCTGGCGGCTTCACGGGACGCCTGCGTCACTGAGACCTGGACGTTGTAGGCGTTGGCAAACTCGACCACGCCGATGATCAGGGCGATGAGCACGGGAGCGACTAGCGCGAATTCGACGGCCACTGCACCGCGCTCACGGTTGCTGGCTGGTTTTCTGCTGCGTTTCAACGGGTCCCCCTGGACAGTTGCAGCGTGAATTAAGTGTGGGTGTGCCGCGCATTCGCGCGGCACACCCGTTGGGCCTGAACTACCATCCGCCGACAGTGCCGGCGAGACCACTGAAGAACAGGTTGAGGTTGGTGCCGAACGCGGTCACGCCAATGACGATGACCAGTGCGATGAGACCGACAAGCAGCGAGTACTCGGTTGCCGTTGCACCCTTTTCGGCGGAGGCTCGATCAGTGGCCGAGACCAGAAAAGCCTGAACGGCGAGCATGAACTTCAACATGGCGGTGAGACCTTCCCGTATCGCGTTCCCGGTTACCAGGCGCCGACCTTGGCGGCGAGGCCGCTGAAGAAGAGGTTGAGGTTGGTGCCGAACGCGGTCACGCCGATGACGATGACCAGGGCGATGAGACCGACAAGCAGGGAGTACTCGGTTGCCGTGGCTCCCTTTTCAGATTCGAGCTTTTCCTTGACGCCGGCGACAAATGCGAGCATTGAGATCATGAGACCAGTCATTGTGAATTCCTTTTCCAGAGTTTTTGAATGTAAAACGGAATTCCAGCAAATCCCCTTTTGCTAACCCCCTGGAGCTCCGTTGGGTCAACAATTGCATGGCGATTAACGGCACAGCAATGCATCGGAATACTCGAATTTTCTGGGTGGAAATGGAGGCACCACCTGTGCCTGTTTGCCGGAGTACTCAGTTCGGGGCGGAGACCGCGGATCAACTACGTGGTTTGATACGCCCGCTTACTAATGAGGTCAGAGATACAGCAGTTACAGGAGTTACGGAATAAGCAGGATGATGGCGAGCCCTGCTGCCAGCATCGAGGGCCCGTAGGCCACCTCTTGTGGCTTGTTTTCGCGGTTTTTCAGCACCAGAACGATGGAGGCGAGACCGCCGGCAATGAACGCCAGGGCCCCGCCGTAGAAAAGCTGCGCCCAGCCTAGGTAGCCCAAGTACAGTCCAAGTGGTGCGGCGAGCTTCACGTCACCCATTCCGAGGCCGTTTCCGCTGGTCAAGGCCAAAATTAAGTAAAAAAAGAACAAGATTGCGGCCCCGGCGGCTCCGCGAAGCAGGTCTCCGGCAGCTCCCGAGGCCAGTGCAGCGAAGCCCAGTAGCGCGAGGCCGGCCCCAAACAGGGGCCCCACGAGCCGGTTTGGCAGCAATTGATGCACGATATCGATGCGCGCCAAAGGAATAGCGAAAATGCCAAGTAATACGTAAGCGGGAAGTTCGGCCGCACTGCCGAACCGCCAGGCCAGCAGAGCCGAGAGGACAAAGGTGACCGCCGCCGTCGTGATTCTCAGGCGTATGGTGGGTTCGCCGGCCAGTTGGGGGAGGGCCCGCCGGACAAGGGCGTCCGCCAGCAGTCCCAGGCACATTCCGGCCAGCCCGATCCCGGCAATAAACAGCGGCGATGCGGAGCCTGCGGCGGCGGTGTCGAACACTGTTCCTCCAGGGATGCGGCGGGCCGGCGGCGGGCTGGATGCATCCGGACACCCCATTTTGACCCAGACGCACGTCTTCCGCTATTCTTGGTAGTCGTTGTGCGTGTCCTTCTCGATGATGCGTGCCCGCTTGGGAATCCGGTTGCAGGATGACTACCCGACGTGCACATTCGAGACTTCAGGATGACTGGTTACATAGAGCCCTCACCTCTGTTCCGGTAACGCATAGATAGTAGGTGCACCTTTGTGTGACGCCTAAAACAAGAACGCCAGAACAAGAACGAGGCAAACACCGTGCGTACGTACACCCCGAAGCCCGGCGATATCAACCGCCAGTGGCACGTCATTGACGCCACCGACGTTGTCCTTGGTCGTCTTGCCAGCCAGACCGCAATCCTGCTGCGCGGCAAGCACAAGGCCACCTTTGCGTCCCACATGGACATGGGCGACTTCGTCATCATCATCAACGCTGAAAAGGTTGCCCTCACCGGCGCCAAGCTGGAGCAGAAGCGCGCATACCGCCACTCCGGTTACCCGGGCGGCCTGACCTCGGTCACCTACGCGGAGCTGCTGGAATCCAACCCGGTCCGCGCCGTGGAGAAGGCCATCAAGGGCATGCTCCCGAAGAACTCCCTCGCTGCACAGCAGCTGGGCAAGCTGAAGGTCTACAAGGGTGCCGAGCACCCCCACGCCGCCCAGCAGCCCAAGACTTACGAAATCACCCAGGTCGCCCAGTAGTCCTGGCCACCAACCAACTTTTAATCAAGGAGAATCGTGGCTCAGAACGAAGAACTGACCACCGAGGCCGTTGTGGCTGAGGAAAACCTGACCAGCTACACCTCGGAAAGCGGTCCTGCGGAAGCAGAAGCGCCCAAGAAGGAACGCCCGGCCCTCACGGTTGCCGGCGCAGCAGTTGGCCGTCGCAAGGAAGCCGTCGCACGCGTTCGTATCGTGCCCGGCACCGGCAAGTGGACCATCAACGGCCGCGAGCTGGCGAACTACTTCCCGAACAAACTGCACCAGCAGGACGTCAACGAGCCCTTCAAGATCCTTGATCTTGACGGCGCCTACGACGTCATTGCCCGCATCCACGGTGGCGGCATCTCCGGCCAGGCCGGTGCCCTGCGCCTCGGCATCGCCCGTTCACTGAACGAGATCGACACCGAGAACAACCGCGCCACCCTGAAGAAGGCCGGTTACCTGCGCCGTGACGCCCGCGTCATCGAGCGCAAGAAGGCCGGCCTCAAGAAGGCCCGTAAGGCTCAGCAGTACTCGAAGCGTTAATCCCGCTTGCCGAAAGCCCGTTCCGCCATTGTGGCGGGGCGGGCTTTCGCCGTTTCCGGAAGGCTGTAGCCGCCGAGAGTGCTGCCGCACAGGGGCCCCAGGCGCGCGGCAGGGCACATCAGGGCGCGAGCCGGTAGACAGTGCTGCCGTCCATGTTCTGGGGCGTGTAGTTCGCGCGCACCCAAGCCTGAATTGCCATAAGGTCGGAGCTGTTACCCGGGACCTCAAGCTGCGCAGGTTGTTCCACCAGGTAGCACACCCTGCCCGACGCCACCCATTGCTGGAACCGCTCAAGGCTGGGACTTGGATCGAGCGCGGCAAAACCGCCCAATGGCAGGATTGCCCGGCCGGTCTCCAACTGGAAGCGCGCCGCGGTCTGGCCCGGGTAAGTCGCAGCGGCCCACGTGCACGCCGGATCTGCCGCCATAAGGGTTTCGGCCACCGTGGAATTCGGAGCGTGGCCTATGCCCAGCCCCGTGACCCAAGCAGGGTTACCCGACTTGGCGTCCCGTAAGAACCGGCTCAGCGTGTTCTCGCTTCTGGTGACGCTTCCCGATAACGGATTCGACCCGGCCTGGGGCGTACCTGCCGTGACGATGGCAGTCGCGACAGGACCGATCAGAAGCCCGCCGATTGCGGCGGCTGCTGCAACCCGCTCCAAATGCGGCCACGGCGCAGGGGACGCCAATAGCGCGGCCGATAGCAGCACACCGACGAGGATTACTGTCCCGGGCTCCAGTGGCAGCGCGACTCCCAGCTGCCACATGGCATAGGAGCAAATCGCGCTGAGCACCAGCCCGACCACCACGAGGAGTCGCGCGGGCGCTGTCCTCCGCACCTCAAACATCATGAAGGCCCCGATGGCGCAGGTGAGTGCCAGCGGCGGGGCGAGCGAGGCCGTGTAGTACGAGTGGAAGCTGTTCCCCATGAAGCTGAGCGTTCCGTACGTGGTGATCAACCAAACGGCAGAGACGCCGGCCAAGACCGACTGGGGCCTGTTGAATCGGCGCCGGAAGAGCCGCCAGAAAATAGCCACAGCGCTGAGGATACCGGGAGCAAGTAACCAGCCAATTTCCTGGCCGTAGTTCATGTTTAGTAGCCGGAGGAAGCCCGCGTCGGAGCTGGCTTCCCGCAGGGCTGCGGGAAGCAGCGCCGCGCTGGGGTCATCTTCGTGCTGGAGCACACGATCAATTCCGTTGTAGCCCAGTGTTAGCTCGAGGACGCTGTTGGTCGTGGACCCGCCCACGAACGGACGCTGATCGGCCGGCGTTAGATCTACGGCCAGGGGCCAGGCCAATGAAACGCAGATGAGGATCGCTCCAGAACCGGCGATAGCTAATAGCCGTTTCTTCCAGGATGTCCGAACTGAGGCGAGAAAAACTACTACGAGGGCCGGGAGGACCAGGAATGCCTGAAGCTGTTTTGTCAGAAAGCCCAAACCCAGCAGAAGGGCGGCCAGGAAGAGCAGCCGCGGCCTCGCTTCCTCCGTGGCGCGGACGCCGGCATAAACCGCAGTCAGCATCAGGAAGATCATCAAGGGATCGGGATTGTTGTAACGTGCCAGCAGAACGGTGATGGGCGTTAAGGCGAAGATCGCGCCGGCCAGAAGAGCGCAATATGAGGGGAAGTATCTGCGCACCAACGCGTAGACGATGAAGGTGCTGCTGAGGGTCAGGATCGCCTGCGGGAGCAGGATTGACCAAGAGTTGAAGCCGAACAGCCAGACAGAGATCCCCATGACCCAGAGGCTCAGTGGTGGCTTATCCACCGAGATTGAATTTCCCCAGTCGGAGGACCCAAAAAAGAAGGCGGAGGGATTATGCTGGCCGGCCTGCACTGCAGCTGAATAGTAGGCATTCGCCCAGCCGTTCTGATCCAATTTCCACACGTAAAGCAAAGACGTGACTAACAGGAGCCCTATGAGTGCCGGACGTTCCCACGGCTGGTGGTCGGCTGGGCCCCGCCAGAAGGTTCTCAGTGAAAACCGGCAACGGGCCGAGAACGATGAGGTACTGGACACGGACCCACCGGATGATGGAGCGATTGCGTCAGTTTCGGAGGTCATAGAGTCGGACGCCGTCAATTGTTTGCTCCTTGAAGTTTTCCTTCACCCATTGCGAGATCTCTACAGTTTCCGGACTCAGTTCGTTGCGCTCCAACAGATCCTGCTGCCAGATGAAGTATCCGATTCGTCCGTCCGCCACCAGCTTTTTGAACTGGTCGGGGGTGGGTGAAGGATCAGTGCCGAGCCAGCCGCCCAGTGGTATCACCGGCCGCCCTGACTCCAGCTGGTAGAGGGCCGCATTCTGAGCGGAGTAGGTTGCGGCGGCCCAGTCGTGCTCACCCGCCGTTTGGCGCAGCATTTCCAGGACCAAAACGGCGGGTTTTGCCCCGAACGCGGTCTGGGTGGCCCAAGCAGGGGTGCCGGCCTTCACCCCGACGAGGTGCCTTGAGATGGCCCGCGGGTCGTTGGCAACGGGGCCGGACTGGGGATTTGTGCCCTTTTGCGGGACTGACACGGTGTAAACATCGGCCCCGATCGGCCCCACCAAGAGACCCACGGCAACGACAGCCAACGTCGCCCGCCTCCACTGCAGTGACCTGCTGAAGAGCCAGCCAACCACGGCGGCCACACCTGTGAGCACAACCAACGCCCTGAACCACATAGGCCACTCATCGCTGTAGTTGAGCACCCTCACCGCCATATACGTCGAGGCGCCGACAACGACAGCCCCAATGAGCCGGGTCACCCATCTGTCTCTCCGTTGCCACAGGACCGAAAGGCCAATGGGAACAACAAGTGCAATTGGGGCGGCGAGAGAAAACGTATAGTACGTGTGGATCATCGTTCCCATATAGCAGAGGAGAACGAGCGCCGTGGCAAACCAGACGACGGCGAGAGCGGCTACTTCCTGTTGCACAGCGTTGAAGTTCAGAGTCCGGCCCAGCACGACCAGGAGGATAGCGAGAGCTATGGCCGGGAATAACAGCCATGCGATTTCGGGCGCAAAGTTTCCATCGAACATCCGGGAGAACCCGCCGTTGTAAGGCGCCAACTCGTCATTGCCGGGACGGGGGCGGTCACCCGAGGCCGTTATCGGGATCTGGATGAACCGGGCAAGCCCGTTGTAATCGAGCGTCAATTCGAGGGCGCTGTTTGTCATCGACCCTCCGATGTAAGGCCGCTGTGAAGCCGGCGTGAATTCCACCGCTACCAGCCAAGTTGCTGATGTCACCAGCAACGCCCCCGCCGCGACGAACAGCTGCCTGACGCGCGACCCCAAGCGGCCGCGGCTGAACATGAGCACCGCAACGCACAGGGCCGGAACTATCACGAACGCCTGGACCTGCTTGGCCATAAAGGCCAATCCCAGCAGCAGTCCCGCGGCAGCAAAAGTCCTCAGCCTCCCGCTGTCCATGGCTTTCAGCGCGAGGTAGGCAGTGCCAACTGTCAATAGCCCCATCAGCGGTTCCGGATTGTTAAACCTGGACATCAGGAAGACCACCGGAGTGGCTGCGTAGATTGCACCGGCCAACAACGACGGGGCGGCACCGAAACCGCGGCGGACGATCTTGTAGATCAGATACGTAGTGGCGACCCCCATCAGCGCCTGAGGCACCAGGATGCTCCAACTGTTCAAACCAAACAGCCTGACGGACAGCGACATCACCCAAATGCTCAGCGGCGTCTTGTCGACGGTGATGAGATTGCCCCACTCAAAAGACCCGAAGAAGAATGCCGTCCAGTCCTTGGAACCTGCCTGCGCGGCCGCCGAATAGTAGGGATTGGCCCAGCCATTGCTGTCGAGCCCCCACAGAAAGAATATTGCAGTGGCTGCAAGGAGCGACGCCAGCCCCACCCGCTCCCACCGTGACGATCCTTGCTCCGGGTACTCGGTCGCTTGTTTCGCGGCCCCGGAGGCCGTGACCAGCGTCAACGGACTGGTTCCTGGGCCGGATTCAAGGGAAGGCCGTAAGACAGTTCGTCGCTGCGGCGGACACGGAACACCCAGGCCCGCAGCAGGACGAACCTGAGAAGCGTCGCGAGAACATTCGCCCCGGTCAGGACGAGGAGCTCGTGGCTCGGAGCAGCGTCGACATTGACAGCATGAAGAATGGTCAGTGCGGACGAGGTAATAGTCCATGCGAGCAGGAAGACCACAAGTCCCTGGAACTGTTGGGTGAAGAGCCTTGCCGGGCCACTAATGCCGAATGTGAACCTGCGGTTGGCTGCGGTATTACCAACGGCGGTCAGAAGCAGCGCCAGGAAGTTCGCCTGCTGTGCGCCAAAGGGTGCTTGCAGGACCAGGTAGAGCAAGGCAAAAGCTATGGTCGAAGCCGCTCCCACCAATCCGAAACGGAGTACTTGGCCGAAGAAACTAGGCCGGCCGGGCGGCACTATGGGCCGGCGGCCCAGTTCCGCGTAAATGGCCTGGACCGGAATCGTTCCCCGCACCAGCGATCCTGCAACGCGGACCAGGCCCCGCAGGTCATCCAACGCAGTTTGCTTGATGTCGACCCTGCTGTCCGGGTCGTCAACCCAGTCCACGGGAATTTCGTGAATCCGCAGGCCGGAGCGCTCCGCGATAATCAGCAGTTCAGTGTCGAAGAACCAGCCGTTGTCCTCGACATGCGGCAGCAGCTTCCGTGCTACGTCGGCGCGGATAGCTTTGAACCCGCATTGCGCGTCAGAGAACCTCACCTGCATGGTCCTTTTGAGGAGATAGTTGTAGGACCGGGAAATAAACTCACGCTTGGGGCCGCGGCTGACCCTGGAACTCTGGCCGAGCCTGGTCCCAATGGAGATATCCGAATGTCCGGACAACAGGGGAGCCACCAGTGGCGGCAACGCCGCGAGGTCGGTTGAGAGGTCCACATCCAAATAGGCAAGGACTTTGGCTGAGGAGGCCCCCCAGGCATCGCGCAGGGCGAAACCGCGGCCCTTAACGTCAAGCCTGCGATAGGCAACGTTAGGTAATTGCGCGGCCAGCCGCGTGGCAATAGCAGCGGTATTATCCGTGCTGGCATTGTCCGCGATGGTAATTTGCCACGTCGATGGCATTTCCTGCGATAAATACGTCGCGAGCTTTGTGATGCTGTTTTCGAGTACCAATTGTTCATTAAAGACCGGTACCACGATTTCGAGCGCCAAGCCCCCAGAGCTAGGTGTCATGCGTCGAAGCCTAAACGGCTACTGATTGCCTGGCGAGTGTTTTGGAAAAATAGAGTACACGGGAATGGAAAACCAAGTAGTCGGCGCCCCATTTGTACCGAAACGGCTCTTCACTGCCCACACAGGGTTCCCGCTGAAGCCTGGACATCGGTCCCTTGAAACCTCGTCGCGTCGGGCCGCGGCCCGCGCTCAGCCCCCGCATCGTCTAAACTTGACACGATGTCTAGATTATTTGGAACAGATGGTGTCCGGGGTTTGGCTAACGGCCTGCTGACGGCCGAGTTGGCGTTGCAGCTGGCCCAGGCCGCCGCCGTCGTGCTCGGCCATGGCCGCAATACCAGCGGAACACGGCCGCGCGCCGTAGTTGCGCGCGACCCACGCGCCAGCGGTGAGTTCATCGCGGCCGCCGTGGAAGCAGGGCTGTCCAGCTCCGGGATCGACGTTTATGACGCCGGGGTACTTCCGACCCCGGCCGCGGCCTATCTGGTGGCGGACCTGGACGCGGATTTTGGCGTGATGATTTCCGCCTCGCACAACCCCGCCCCGGACAACGGCATCAAGTTCTTCGCCCGCGGCGGCCAGAAACTCCCTGACGCCGTGGAAGACGCCATCGAGGAACAGCTCAGCAAAGAGCCTTTCCGCCCGATTGGGGGAGAGGTCGGCCGGATCCAGCGCTTCTCCGACGCTGAAGACCGCTACATCGTGCACCTGCTGGGCACGCTCCCGCACCGCCTGGACGGGCTAAAAGTGGTGCTGGACTGTGCCCATGGTGCGGCGAGCGGCTGTTCCCCCCAGGTCTTCAAGGATGCCGGCGCCGACGTAATTGTCATCGGTGCCGAACCGGATGGCCTCAACATCAACGACGGCGTCGGTTCCACCCACCTGGGGCCGCTCAAGCAAGCGGTCCTGGAACACGGCGCAGACCTGGGCATTGCCCACGACGGCGACGCCGACCGCTGCCTGGCAGTGGACCACGAAGGCGGCGAAGTCGACGGCGATGAGATCATGGCCATCCTCGCCGTGGCCCTGAAGGCTTCGGGCAAGCTCAAGGACGACGTCCTGGTGGCGACCGTGATGAGCAACCTCGGACTCAAGATCGCACTGCGCGAGGCCGGCATCACCCTGCTCGAAACCGGCGTGGGCGACCGCTACGTCCTGGAAGGGATGCGCGAAGGTGGCTTCAACCTCGGCGGCGAGCAGTCCGGCCACGTCATCTTTGCCGACCACGCCACCACAGGCGACGGCGTACTCACCGGCCTGCAGATTGCCGCCCAGGTCGCCCTCACGGGCCGCCCGCTGAAGGAACTGGCCGCGGTGATGACCAAACTTCCACAGGTCCTGATCAACGTCAGGGGCGTGGACCGCACCCGGGTCAAGGGCGACGACGCCGTGGCGGAGGCCGTGGCCCTCGCTGAGGCCGAGCTCGGCGACACCGGCCGCGTGCTCCTGCGCCCCTCCGGGACCGAACCGGTGGTGCGCGTCATGGTTGAAGCAGCGTCGCAGGAAACCGCCCAGGACGTCGCGGAACGCCTGGCGCAGGTGGTTCGGACCGAGCTGGCTTTGGAGCTCGTCGCGGACTGAACCGGGCCCACAACTGACATAACAATGGCGCGTCCCCTCGGACGCGCCATTGTTATGTGCCGGGGTTGTTACCGGGCGCGCTCTGTCCGGAGGGCGTCGCGGATTTCGGTGAGCAGGGCGATTTGCGGATCCTCGGCCGCTTCTTCCTTGACGTCCGCGTTGATGCCGAGGCGGCGGTTGCGCCGTTCGATCATGTGGTTCATGGGCACCACAACAACGAAGTAGATGGCAGCCGCGACCAGGAGGAAGTTGACGATCGCCGTCAGCAACACCCCAAACTTAATGTCGTTGCCGTTCAGGGTGACGACGGCGAAGCTGTCGAAATTGGGCGAACCGACCAGGCCTGCGATGAACGGCATGAGGACGCTCTGGACCAATGCCGTTACCACGGCGCCAAATGCGGCACCGATGACGACTGCGACGGCAAGGTCGACGACGTTGCCCTTGAGAATGAAGTTCTTGAATCCGGTTAGCATGCCCCCACGCTAGCCCAGCCGCGTGAACGCCCTGTGTCGCGGAGGTAAGTATTGCGGTCCGTGTCGTGCCGTTACAGGGCCGTCACAGGTAGGCCGGGGCCGCCTCGAGTCCGAAGTACTCCTCGAGGGTCGCGACGCCCCGGGTGTTCATGTCGGTTGCCGCCTCCACGCCCACGAAGCGAAGGTGCCAGGGCTCGTAGTAGTAGCCGGTGATCTCATGGAACATCCAGGGGTAGCGGACCACGAAGCCGAACAGGTGGGCATTGGCTTTCGCCCAAACCGCGGCCGGCTGGTTGGCGAACGCCGGAGTGAAGCTGTCCCGGCCGCTGCCGTCGCCGATGTCGAAGGACCAGCCCGTCTGGTGTTCCGAATAGCCTGGCCGCGCGGAGGCGGTGTCCGCCGCGGCTTGGCCCTCCGTGTTCACCCACCTGTTATAGGTCGCGATCTGGGTGGTGAAGGAACGGTAGCCGCTCGCGAGGGTCAGGACGACGCCGCCGCCCGCTGCCGCCGCGAACATCTCTTCCGCCGCTCCCGCCGTCGTGCTGTTGAGCAGTGCCGCTTCACCCGAGGTGGCCAAACGCACGCGGGGCTGGACGAGGTCGGCCGGGACGAAAGCGGCGGGGGCGAGCGGACGGTGCTTGTTCACCACCACCCAGGGGCTCGCCGGGTCGGTGAGGGAGTGGCGGGCCGCGGGAGCGGCAGTGGGAGGCGCCGGGGCCGGCGGGGCCGTCGCGGTGGGACTGCCCGGCATGGGCCCAGCGGACGGCGTGGCGGACGCCGTCGTGGTGTTGCCCGCCGACGTCAGTGACGTGGAGGCCGGGGCCGACGGCGTCAGCCCGGACCCCTCCGGGGTGCAGGCGCTCAGGGCTGCGAGTCCGGTTCCTGCCAGCAGCAGGCGGTTGAAGGCCCGCCTGCCGGGCGTGCCGGGGGTGGTCTCCGCCGCCACCGGCCGTTTCCCGGAACCGTCGTGGCACACGTGTGCTAGACCTTGCGCAGCAGCATACGACGAATGGAGTGGTCGGAGTCCTTGGTGAGGACCAGCTGCGCCCGCCCGCGGGTGGGCAGCACGTTCTCCTCAAGGTTCGGCTCGTTGATGCGCTTCCAGATCTCGCGGGCTGTCTGTTCCGCTTCGGCGTCCGAGAGCGTGGCGTAGCGGTGGAAGTAGGAGTCCGGCTGCGCGAACGCCGTGGTCCGAAGTTTGCGGAAGCGGTCCACGTACCACTCCTCAATGTAGGACGTTTTGGCATCAACATAGATGGAAAAATCGAAGAAGTCACTCAGGGCCAGGCCCTGCCGGCCGTCATGCCGCGGCCGGGCCGGCGCCAGGACGTTCAGCCCCTCGACGATCAGCACGTCGGGGCGGCGCACCACCACTTCCTTGCCGGGAACGATGTCATAGGTCACATGGGAGTACCAGGGCGCCCGGACCTCCTCCGCGCCGCCTTTGATTTCGCTCACAAAGCGCAGCAGGGCCCGGCGGTCATAGGACTCGGGGAATCCTTTGCGTTCGAGCAGTTGGCGCCGCTTGAGTTCCGCCAGCGGGTAGAGGAAACCGTCCGTGGTGATGAGCTCAACATTGGGGGTGCCGGGCCAGCGGCGGAGCATCTCGCGGAGCACACGGGCGATGGTCGACTTGCCCACAGCCACCGAGCCGGCGACGCCGATCACAAACGGGGTGCGCTGGGTCTGCTCGCCCAGGAAGGTGGTGGTGGCCGCATGAAGCTGGCCTGCCGCCTCGACATACAGGTGCAGCAGCCGTGACAAGGGGAGATAGACCTCGCGGACTTCCTTCATATCCAAGGGATCGCCGAGGCCGCGGAGACGAAGCACGTCCTCCTCGTTGAGGGGTTGCTCCATCTGGGCAGCGAGCCGGGACCAGGTCTGCCGGTCCAGCTCCACGAACGGGGAGACGCCGTCGCCGTTCGCTTCATTGCGTTGCAAAGTCACCCTAGAGATTCTGCCCTCCGCCGGGCCGAGAGCGAAATGCGCGGTCCTGTCTGGGCGCCAGGTGGGCCCCGTGCGGGCGGCGGGCGGCACGTTGTGGCCGTTCATCCTACGTCCGCTGTCCTGGAAACCCGCTAGGCTTGAGTCCATGTGTGGAATCGTTGGATATGTGGGCCACTCCGCTGGCCGGGTAAATACTGGACACAATGCCCTGGACGTTGTCCTTGAGGGACTGCGGCGCCTGGAATACCGGGGCTACGACTCTGCAGGCATCGCCGTCGTGGCGGACGGCACAATTTCGTCCCGCAAGAAGTCGGGCAAACTGAGCAACCTGATTGCCGAACTCGAGGCCAACCCGCTGCCGGAATCGCTGACCGGCATCGGTCACACGCGCTGGGCGACCCACGGCGGACCGACGGACCGGAACGCCCACCCACATCTCGCCGATGAGGGCAAGCTGGCTGTCATCCACAACGGAATCATCGAAAACTTCGCCGAGCTCAAGCTGGAGCTCGTGCGCAAGGGAGTGACATTCCTCTCCGAGACTGACACCGAAGTTGCCGCCGCGCTCCTGGGCGACATCTACCGGAACCAGCTCCAGGGCGACCCCTCGAAGGGCGGCCTCACCAAGGCCATGCAGCTTGCCTGCCAGCGCCTCGAAGGCGCCTTCACCCTCCTCGCCGTGCACGCGGACCAGCCCGACGTCGTCGTGGCGGCCCGCCGCAACTCCCCGCTCGTCGTCGGCCTCGGCGACGGCGAGAACTTCCTCGGCTCCGACGTCTCCGGCTTCATCGACTACACACGCCGCGCCGTTGAACTCGGCCAGGACCAGATCGTCACCATCACCGCCGACACCGTGGAAATCACCGACTTCTACGGCGCCCCGGCCGAAGGCAAGGAATACCACGTCAACTGGGATCCGGCCTCGGCGGAAAAGGGGGGCTTCCCGTCCTTCATGGAAAAGGAAATCCACGACCAGCCGGACGCCGTCCTGCAGACCCTGCTGGGCCGCTCGGACATCAACGGCAAGCTGACCCTCGACGAGCTCCGGGTTGACCCTGAACTGCTCAAGAACGTCGACAAGATCATCGTCCTGGCCTGCGGAACCTCCGCCTACGCCGGCCAGGTCGCCAAGTACGCGATCGAGCACTGGTGCCGGATCCCCACGGAAGTGGAGCTCTCCCACGAATTCCGCTACCGCGACCCGATCGTGGACGAGAACACCCTGATCGTCTCAATCTCCCAGTCCGGCGAGACCATGGACACCCTGATGGCCGTCCGCTACGCCAAGGAACAGGGCGCCAAGACGGTCTCGATCTGCAACACCAACGGCTCCACGATCCCGCGCGAATCCGACGCCGTGCTCTACACCCACGCCGGCCCGGAAATCGCCGTCGCCTCCACAAAGGCCTTCCTGGCGCAGATCACGGCCGCCTACCTCCTGGGCCTCTACCTGGCCCAGTTGCGCGGCAACAAGTTCCAGGGTGAGATCAAGGACATCCTCGCGGACCTCAACAAGATCCCGGCCAAGATCCAGCAGATCCTCGACAACGAGGCGCAGATCAAGGAGCTCGGCCAGTCCATGGCCGACGCCAAGTCAGTGCTGTTCCTGGGCCGCCACGTCGGCTTCCCGGTGGCGATGGAGGGCGCGCTCAAGCTCAAGGAGCTCGCCTACATCCACGCCGAGGGCTTTGCTGCCGGTGAACTCAAGCACGGCCCGATTGCGCTGATCGAGGAAGGCCAGCCCGTGTTCGTGGTGGTTCCCTCGCCCCGCGGCCGCGACTCACTGCACGCCAAGGTGGTCTCCAACATCCAGGAAGTCCGGGCACGCGGCGCCAAGACGATCGTGATTGCGGAGGAAGGCGACGAGGCCGTCAAGGCCTACGCCGAGCACGTCTTCTACATCCCGGAGACCCCGACGCTGCTGGCCCCGCTGCTCAGCACGGTCCCGCTGCAGATCTTTGCCCTTGCCCTGGCCTCCGCCAAGGGCTACGACGTCGACCAGCCTCGCAACCTGGCCAAGAGCGTGACCGTAGAATAACGCCATGATTGTTGGCATTGGCGTAGACGTCGTAGACATTGAACGGTTCGGCCGGCAGCTGGAGCGCACCCCCGGGCTGCGCGACCGGCTGTTCGTCCCCGCGGAGCGCGAACTGAACACCCGCTCCCTGGCTGCCCGGTTCGCCGCCAAGGAGGCAGTGGCCAAGGTCCTCGGCGCTCCGGCCGGCATGAACTGGCAGGACTGCTGGATCGGGCTGGACCAGAACGGGCCCACCGTCCAGGTCAAGGGCACGGTGCTGGCCGTCGCGGAGTCGAAGGGTGTCAAACGCTGGCATCTGTCGATGAGCCACGACGGCGGCATTGCCACGGCGACGGTCATCGCCGAAGGCTGAGCTGTACACGCCTGACAAGAGCCGGACTTCCCCAGCGACAGCACCGCGAATGGACTGAAACCATGATCAGCGCCTACACCGGAACCCAGGTACGAACAGCTGAAGAGCCGTTCCTCCTGGAGGACGGTGTGGGCGCTGTTCTTATGCAGCGGGCCGCGTACGGGCTGGCCAACGCCGTCGTCCGCGAAGTCCGGGCCCGCGGCGGCCGCCTCTACGGCGCCAGTGTCACGGTGCTCGCCGGCAAGGGCAACAACGGCGGGGACGGGCTGTTCGCGGCCGCCATGCTGGCCCGCCGCGGCATGAGGACGACGGCGGTACTCACCGCGGGGGAGGCCCACCCGGACGGACTCGCAGCCTTCCAAGCCGCCGGCGGCCGGGTGCTCCGCCTGACGCCGGAGAACGTCGCCGTTGCGGCGGCGGCAGCCGCCGGAGCCGGGGTCGTCATCGACGCGGTCCTCGGCACCGGCGCGCAGGGCGGACTCCGCGGCCCCGCCGCGGCGCTGATCGATGCCCTGACAGGGGCGCCAGGACACTCGCACTCCGGCCTCGTGGTGGCCTGCGACATCCCCAGCGGCGTGGACGCCGATACCGGCGTTGCCCACGCCCCCGTGCTCGGCGCGGACATCACCGTGACGTTCGGGGCGGCAAAAGCCGGTCTGCTGGCCGACCCGGGTGCGGACTTCGCCGGCCGCGTCCAGGTCATTCCGATCGGGATCGAGGCTGCCCTTGCGGAACCGGCCCTGCGCCGCTTCGAGGCCGAGGACCTGTCCGCGCTCCTGCCCCATCCCGCACGGCGCTCCCACAAGTACTCCCGCGGCGTCCTGGGCGTCGTGGCCGGCTCGCAGCAGTATCCCGGGGCCGCCGTGCTGGCGTGCCGCGGCGCGCTGGCCTCCGGGGTGGGCATGGTGCGTTACCTCGGCCCGCCGGACGTCGCCGACCTGGTCCGCCGGTCCTGCCCGGAGGTCGTGTGCGGCTCCGGCAGTGCCGCGGATACCCACGTCCAGGCCTGGCTCCTGGGGCCGGGCCTCGATGAGCAGGCCCACGAGCAGCTGGCGCGCGTCCGTGACGCCGCGGCCACCGGGCTTCCCGTCGTGGCCGATGCCGGGGCCCTGCCGGCCCTGCCCCTCGCTCTCGCCCCGCAGTTCGTGCTGACGCCGCACGCCGGAGAACTTGCCGCCCTGCTGGCCCGCTACGGCGCAGAACCCGGCCGACCCGAGGTGGAGGACGCGACCCTCGCGGCCGTCCGGCGTGCCGGTGAGCTGACCGGCGCCACCGTGCTGCTCAAGGGCGCCACGACTCTGGTGGCCGCGCCGTCGGGTACCGTCTTCAGCCAGGCCGAGGCGACTCCCTGGCTGGCGACGGCCGGCAGCGGCGATGTCCTGGCGGGTGTGCTCGGGTCCCTGCTGGCGCAGCTGGCCGGAAACTCCGGGGCGTTCGCCGCCTATGGCATCCCTGCCGCCGACCGCTGGGCCGCCATCGCGGCGCTGGCCGCCAGCGTCCACGGCCGGGCCGGAAGCCGCGCCTCGCGCGGCGGTCCGGTGACGGCGTCGGACGTGGCGAAATCCGTCCGGGAGGTCATGACAAAGGTGTAACAAAGGCGCGCGCCAGTGCGCCGAGTCAATTAGTAACCCTACTTACAAGTAGTCTGTCTAGAGAATTTTCGCGACGCACGAGGAGTACACATGGAAGTCTGGCCCGGAACGGCTTACCCGCTGGGAGCCACCTTTGACGGCACCGGCACCAATTTTGCCCTGTTCAGCGAACGCGCCGAGCGGGTGGAGCTGTGCATCCTTGCTGATGATTTGAGCGAGACGCGGATCGAGCTGACCGAGGTGGACGGCTACGTGTGGCACTGCTACCTGCCGCACATCCAGCCGGGACAGAAGTACGGCTACCGGGTCCACGGCCCGTACGAACCCGAGCACGGCAACCGCTTCAACCCCAACAAATTGCTGATGGACCCCTACGCCAAAGCCGTCCAGGGCCAGATCGACTGGGACCCGGCGCTCTTCACCTACGAATTCGGCGACCCCGACTCCCGCAACGACGCCGACTCGGCGCCGCACACCATGCACGGCGTGGTCATCAACCCGTTCTTCGAGTGGGACGGCGACCGCCAGCTGCGGATCCCCTACCACCAGTCGGTCATCTACGAGGCCCACGTCAAGGGCCTGACCGAGCTGCATCCGGAGGTCCCCGAAGAGCAGCGCGGCACCTATGCCGGCGTCTCGCACCCGGCGGTGATCGACCACCTGAAGAAGCTGGGCGTCACCGCGATCGAACTGATGCCCGTGCACCAGTTCGTCAACGACGGCACGCTCGAGGAGAAGGGCCTCACCAACTACTGGGGCTACAACACGATCGGCTTCTTCGCCCCGCAGAACACCTACAGCTCCTCCGGTGATGTCGGGCACCAGGTCCAGGAATTCAAGGCCATGGTCCGCGATCTGCACAAGGCCGGCATCGAGGTGATCCTGGACGTCGTCTACAACCACACCGCGGAAGGCAACCACCTCGGCCCCACACTGTCCTTCAAGGGCATCGACAACCAGGCCTACTACCGGCTGGTCGACGACGACCTGAAGCACTACATGGACTACACCGGCACCGGAAACTCCCTCAACGTCCGGCACCCGCACTCCCTCCAGCTGCTGATGGACTCCCTGCGCTACTGGGTGACGGAAATGCACGTCGACGGCTTCCGCTTCGACCTCGCCTCCACCCTGGCCCGCGAGTTCTACGACGTCGACAAGCTGTCCACCTTCTTCGAACTCATCCAGCAGGACCCGATTGTCTCCCAGGTCAAGCTGATCGCCGAGCCGTGGGACATCGGCCCGGGCGGCTACCAGGTGGGCAACTTCCCGCCGCAGTGGACTGAATGGAACGGCAAATACCGCGACACGGTCCGCGACTTCTGGCGCGGCGAGCCCTCGACCCTGGGCGAGTTCGCTTCCCGCCTGACCGGCTCGGCCGACCTCTACGAAAGCTCGGCCCGGCGCCCGGTGGCCTCGATCAACTTCGTCACGGCCCACGACGGCTTCACCATGCGCGACCTCGTGTCCTACAACGAGAAGCACAACGACGCCAACGGCGAAGGCAACAACGACGGCGAATCGCACAACCGCTCCTGGAACTGCGGCGAGGAAGGGGACACGGACAACGACCACGTCCTGACCCTCCGCGCCCGCCAGCAGCGCAACTTCATCGCGACCCTGCTGCTCTCACAGGGTGTCCCGATGCTCCTGCACGGCGACGAACTCGGCCGCACCCAGCAGGGCAACAACAACACCTACTGCCAGGACTCCGAACTGAGCTGGATCCACTGGGACGCGATGGACCAGCCGCTGGTGGAGTTCACCGCCGTCGTCAACAAGATCCGCCACGACCACCCGACCTTCCGGCGCAGCCGCTTCTTCGACGGCCGCCCCGTGCGCCGTGGCGAGGGCGAGAAGCTGCCGGACATCGTCTGGCTGAAGACGGACGGCACCGAAATGCTCCCGGAGGACTGGGACAGCGGCTTCGGCCGGACCATCGGTGTGTTCTACAACGGCCACGGCATCCAGGAGCAGGACTCCCGCGGGCGCCGGATCACGGACGACAGTTTCGTGCTGTGCTTCAACGCCCACGACGACGACGTGGACTTTGGGCTGCCGACCGAGGAGTACTCACGGTTCTGGGACGTGCTGGTGGACACCGCGGACCAGGCCGACACTGAGGAACCGCTCAAGGCCGGCTCTGTGGTGAAGCTGGCGGCGAAGTCGATGGTGGTGCTCCGGGCACACTCCGGCCCCGAGGTGGAAGTTGACTACTCCGCGGCCGCTTCGCTGGCTTCCATGGCCGAGCACGAGGAAGCCCACGAGGAGATGGCGGAGGCCCAGGAGGAGGCCGCCGCAACCAGCGCCGCGAAAGCTACCGCTAAATGAGGACCCCCGTTTCCACCTACCGGCTGCAGATCCGGCCCGGCTTCACCCTGCAGGATGCTGCCGGGACCGTGCCCTACCTGAAGTCGCTCGGCGTGGACTGGATCTACCTCTCGCCGATCCTGACCGCGGAAAAGGGCTCGGACCACGGCTATGACGTCACCGACCCCTCCGCGATCGACCCGGACCGCGGTGGCGCCGAGGGCCTCGCCGCCGCGTCACGGGCGGCGCGGGAGGCCGGCATGGGCGTGCTGGTCGACATCGTGCCCAACCACGTCGGCGTCGCCACCCCCGCGCAGAACCCGTGGTGGTGGTCCCTGCTCAAGGAGGGACAGGAGTCCCGCTACGCCGCGGCGTTCGACGTTGACTGGGACTTCGGCGGCGGCAGAGTCCGGATCCCCGTGCTGGGGGAGGACTCCGACGTCGACGCCCTGGAAATCACGGACGGGGAGCTGCGGTACTACGACCACCGCTTCCCGCTCGCCGAGGGCAGCTTCACCGCAGGTGACTCCACTGCCGATGACCCACGCGAGGTCCACGACCGGCAGCACTACGAGCTGATCGGCTGGCGCCGGGCAGACACCGACCTGAACTACCGCCGGTTCTTCGCCGTCAACAGCCTCGCCGGCATCCGGGTGGAGCTCCCCGAGGTCTTCGACGAGGCCCACGCCGAGATCGTCCGCTGGTTCGACGAGGGCCTGGTCGACGGGCTCCGGATCGACCACCCGGACGGACTGGCCGACCCGGAAGGTTACCTGCGCCGGCTCCGCGAGGTCACCGGAGGCAGCTACCTGCTGATCGAGAAGATCCTCGAACCGGGGGAGGAACTCCCGGCCGGCTTCGACTGCGACGGGACCACCGGTTACGACGCCCTCGCGGACGTGGACCGGCTCTTCGTCGACCCCGCCGGGCAGGCAACCCTCGACGCCCTCGACACCGAGCTGCGCGGCGGCCAGGCCGCGGACTACGAGGACATGATCCGGGGCACCAAGCGCCGGATCACGGACGGGATCCTGCACTCCGAGATGCTCCGGCTGGCCCGGCTGGTGCCGTCCGGCACGGGACTCAGCATCGGCCAGGCCGCGGACACCCTGTCGGAGATCATCGCCGCCTTCCCGGTCTACCGCAGCTACCTGCCCGAGGGCGCTGACGTCCTGAAGGAGGCGTGCGAACTCGCCGTCCGCCGTCGTCCTGAGCTGGCAGGCGCCGTCGGGCTGCTGCTGCCGTTGCTGCTCGACGCCGGTCCGGCGGACGGTGCCGAACTCGGCCGCCGCTTCCAGCAGACCTCCGGCATGGTCATGGCCAAGGGTGTGGAGGACACCGCCTTCTTCCGCTACACCCGGCTGGGCACCCTGACGGAGGTCGGGGCCGACCCGACCGAGTTCTCGGTCACGCCGGACGAGTTCCATCGCCGGATGACGCGCCGCCAGGCCGAAACCCCGCTGTCCATGACCACGCTGAGCACCCATGACACCAAACGCAGCGAGGACACCCGTGCCCGGATCTCCGTGCTCGCGGAGCTGGCCCCGGAATGGCGGGCCGCCCTGGCCCGGCTGCAGGAACTGGCGCCGCTGCCCGACGGACCGCTGGCCAACCTGCTGTGGCAGGCCATTGCCGGTGCCTGGCCCGCGGACCGTGAGCGGCTGCAGTCGTATGCGCAGAAGGCGGCCCGCGAGGCCGGCAACTCGACCGACTGGCTGGACCCGGACGCCGCCTTCGAGGAGAAGCTGGCCGCCGCCGTCGACGCGGCCTTTGACAACCCTGACGTCCGGGCGGAACTGGAATCCCTCGTGGAGCTCCTGGCACCGTACGGTGCCGTCAATTCGCTCGGCGCCAAGCTGGTGCAGCTGACCATGCCGGGAGTCCCCGACGTCTACCAGGGCACCGAGTTCTGGGACCGCTCGCTGACCGATCCGGACAACCGGCGGCCGTTTGACTACGGTGCGCGGTGCGCCGCCCTGGCCGCGCTCGACGCCGGCGAACGTCCGGCGTCGTACACCGACGAGTCGGTGAAACTCCTGGTCACCTCGCGGGCTTTGCGCCTGCGCCGCGACCGGCCCGAACTTTTCACCGGCTACACGCCGGTTGCGGCCACCGGGGCAGCGGCCGGGCACCTGATCGGCTTTGACCGCGGCAGCGCAGGGGCCGCCGGCGCCGTGACTCTCGCTACCCGGCTGCCCCGCGGACTGGAGCAGCAGGGCGGCTGGCGGGACACCGCCGTCGTCCTTGCCTCTGCGATGACGGATGAACTGACCGGTGCCACGTTTGGCCCCGGCGCCGTGGAGCTGGCCGCGATTCTGGCCAGCTACCCGGTGGCCCTGCTGGTTCCTGCCCAGCACTGATTGAACCACCGAACGCGAACGGAAAGCTGTGATCACTGTGCCTGCCGATGGAAATGACCGCTTTGACCTCTGGGCGCCGGAAGCGGGCACCGTGACGCTGCTGGCCGGCGGCCGGCAGTATCCGATGACCCGCCGGCCCGACGGCGGGGCTGGTGGTGGCGCAGGCGGTGGTGGCGCAGGCGGTGACGGCTGGTGGACCGCGCCGGGCGCCCCTGCCCCGGTCTCCGGGGACGTCGACTACGGCTACCTCCTCGACGGGGACACCACACCCCTTCCTGATCCGCGGTCCCGCCGGCAGCCAGCCGGCGTCCACGCCCTCTCGCGGACGTTCGATGCCGGGAGCCACCAGTGGGCCGACAGCCAGTGGAAGGGCCGCGGGCTGCAGGGCGCCGTGATCTACGAGCTGCACCTGGGCACCTTCACCCCCGAGGGGACCCTCGATGCGGCCATCGGGAAGCTGGACTACCTCGTGGAGCTCGGCATTGACTTCGTGGAGCTGCTGCCCGTGAACGGCTTCAACGGGACGCACAACTGGGGCTACGACGGCGTCCTCTGGTACGCCGTGCACGAAGGCTACGGCGGACCCGCCGCGTACCAGCGCTTCGTCGACGCCGCCCATGCCGCCGGGTTGGGCGTCATCCAGGACGTGGTCTACAACCACCTCGGCCCCAGCGGGAACTATCTTCCGCGGTTCGGGCCCTACCTGAAGTCGGGGGAGGGCAACACCTGGGGCGACTCGGTGAACCTCGACGGCCCCGGGTCCGACGTCGTGCGCCGCTACATCCTGGACAACGCCGCCATGTGGCTGCGGGACTACCATGTGGACGGGCTGCGGCTCGACGCCGTGCATGCCTTCAAGGACGAGCGGGCTGTCCACCTGCTTGAGGAATTCGGTGCGCTCGCGGATGAAGTCTCCGCCGAAACCGGACGTCCTGCGACGATGATCGCCGAGTCGGACCTCAACGATCCGCGGCTGCTCTACCCGCGCGGCGTCAACGGCTACGGCCTGGCCGGGCAGTGGAGCGACGACTTCCACCACGCGGTGCACGTCAATGTCAGCGGCGAGGCCACGGGCTATTATGCGGACTTCGAATCCCTTGAGGCGCTGGCCAAGGTCCTGGTTGACGGGTTCTTCCACGACGGCAGCTACTCCAGCTTCCGCGGCCGGCACCACGGCCGGCCCATCAACACCGGCGTCGTCCACCCGGCAGCGCTGGTGGTCTGCAGCCAGAACCACGACCAGATCGGCAACCGGGCCACCGGGGACCGGCTGTCCCAGACCCTGGGGTACGGGCAGCTGGCGCTTGCCGCCGTCGCAACCCTGACCTCGCCGTTCACCCCCATGCTGTTCATGGGCGAGGAATACGGCGCCACCACCCCGTGGCAATTCTTCACCTCGCACCCGGAGCCGGAACTCGGGAAGGCCACTGCGGAGGGCCGGATCCGGGAGTTCGAGCGGATGGGCTGGGACCCCGCCGTCGTGCCCGACCCGCAGGACCCGGAGACCTTCACGCGCTCCCGGCTCAACTGGGCCGAAGCGGCCGAGGGCGGCCACGCCCGCCTGCTGGAGCTGTACCGGCAGCTGATCGCGCTGCGGCGCTCGACGCCGGAACTCGCCGGACTCGGCTTCGAGGACACCGCCGTTGCCTTCAGCGAGGCGGACCGCTGGCTCCGCCTGCGCCGCGGCAGCGTGGAAGTGGCCATGAACTTCTCCGCCGGGCCGCGCCGGCTCGCCGTTACCGGAGCGTCGATGGCGCTGGCGACCGACGACGCCGTGCGGCTCACCGCCGGCCAGCTCGACCTGCCCGGCCACAGTGCCGCCATCATTTCGAAATAGGACAGGATAGTAGGACAGGATAGTACGTATGACTTATGTTGCAGCAGAAACCCGTTACGACTCCATGCCGTACCGCCGAGTGGGCCGCAGCGGGCTGAAGCTCCCCGCCATTTCGCTCGGCCTCTGGCACAACTTCGGGGACGACTTGCCTTTCGAAATCCAGCGCGCCATCCTGCGCCGGGCCTTCGACCTCGGCGTCAACCACTTTGACCTGGCCAACAACTACGGGCCGCTGGCCGGTTCGGCCGAGACCAACTTCGGCCGCCACCTCAAGGACGATTTCGCGCCCTACCGGGACGAGCTCATCATCTCCACCAAGGCCGGCTACAACATGTGGCCGGGACCGTTCGGCGAATGGGGTTCCCGCAAATACCTGCTCGCCAGCCTGGACCAGTCGCTGACCCGCATGGGCCTGGACTACGTGGACATCTTCTACAGCCACCGGCCCGACCCGGAAACGCCGGTGGAAGAGACCATGGGCGCCCTGGACCACGCCGTCCGCTCTGGCAAGGCCCTCTACGCGGGCATCTCCTCCTACACCCCGGAGCAGACCCTCGAGGCCGCCCGGATCCTCAAGGAGCTCGGCACCCCGTTGCTGATCCACCAGCCCAGCTACTCCATGCTGAACCGCTGGACCGAAAACGGCAGCCCCAACCTGTACGAGGCACTGGAACAGGTGGGTGCCGGCTCGATCGCGTTCTCGCCGCTGGCGCAGGGCATGCTGACCGACCGCTACCTGAACGGGATCCCGGCCGATTCACGCGCCGCCCAGGAGAAATCCCTGGCCGAAGACAGCATCACGGAGGACAAGCTGGACCGGGTGCGTGGCCTGCACCGGATTGCCGAAAGCCGCGGGCAGTCGCTCGCGCAGATGGCCATCGCCTGGATCCTGCGGGAGCAGGGCAAGGGCTCCGCAGTGACGTCGGCGCTGGTCGGGGCGTCCAGCGTCCGGCAGTTGGAGGACACCCTGTCCGCCATCAACAATCTCGGCTTCACGGCCGCGGAGCTGACGGCGATCGACGAGTTCGCCGTCGAGTCCGACATCAACCTGTGGGCCCAGAAGTAGCCGGCTCCGCCCGGAAGTAACACAACGGTGCGGCGGCCGGGAACAACCTAGGTCGCTGCACCGTTGACTAGAATGCTAAGGGCGCCGTACGGCGCCGTGCCCGCTGCCGCCGTCGTGCATCAGAGTACTTCCGCGCCGGGCACATGAAGTTGTCCCCAAAGGAGTTCCGTGTCTTCACATCCGATTCGTGTTGCAATCGTCGGCGTAGGTAACTGTGCCACTTCGCTGGTCCAGGGCGTCGAGTACTACCGGAATGCCGACCCCACAGCCACGATTCCGGGGCTGATGCACGTGGAGTTCGGCAAATACCACGTCAACGACGTCGAGTTCGTTGCCGCGTTCGACGTCGACGGCAAGAAGGTGGGCCTGGACCTGTCCGACGCCATCCTGGCCAGCGAAAACAACACCATCAAGATCGCCGACGTGCCGCCGACCGGTGTCACCGTCCAGCGCGGCCCGACCCTCGACGGTCTCGGCAAGTACTACCTCGAGACCATCGAGCAGTCCACGGAGGAGCCGGTCGACGTCGTCCAGGCACTCAAGGACGCCAAGGTCGACGTGATGGTCTGCTACCTGCCCGTCGGGTCGCAGGAAGCCGCCGAGTTCTACGCCCAGGCCGCGATCGACGCCGGCGTGGGCTTCGTCAACGCCCTGCCGGTCTTCATCGCCGGCACCAAGGCCTGGGCGGACAAGTTCACCGCCGCGGGTGTCCCGATCGTGGGCGATGACATCAAGAGCCAGATCGGTGCCACCATCACGCACCGCGTCATGGCCAAGCTGTTCGAGGACCGCGGCGTCACCCTGGACCGCACCTACCAGCTGAACGTCGGCGGCAACATGGACTTCAAGAACATGCTGGAGCGCGACCGCCTCGAATCCAAGAAGATCTCCAAGACGCAGGCCGTCACGTCCAACGTGGAAGCCGACCTCGCGCCGCGCGACGTCCACATCGGCCCGTCGGACTACGTCCAGTGGCTCGACGACCGCAAGTGGGCCTTCGTCCGCCTCGAGGGCCGCAACTTCGGCGATGCCCCGGTGTCGCTCGAATACAAGCTGGAGGTCTGGGACTCGCCCAACTCCGCCGGCGTGATCATCGACGCCATCCGCGCCGCCAAGATCGGCCTGGACCGCGGCATCGGCGGCCCGCTGCTCTCCGCGTCGAGCTACTTCATGAAGTCCCCGCCGGAGCAGTTCAACGACGACCTCGCCCGTGACAAGGTCGAGGCCTTCATCCGTGGGGACCTGGAGCGCTAACCCCTCCCGCCTCGCCCCGGTTGCCCTATCACTTACGGTCCCCAAATCCCTGGTTTGGCCGCCACAAGTGATAGGGCAACCGGCGTTTAACGGGTGCGGAGCGCGAGCCGGACCCGTCGGACGGCACCGCGGAAATCATCCGCCAGATCGTCGGCATTGAACTTGAAGTAGCGCCAGCCGGCCGCGTTGAACGATTCGTCGCGGCGGATGTCGCGGGACTGCTGTTCGCGTGTGCGGTGGTGGCCGCCGTCGTACTGTATGGCGACCCTTTGCCTCCGGTAGCCGAGGTCCGCCGCGGGGGAGTAGGGGTCGCCCGGCGCGATCCGGAGCTGCAGCTCGGGCTCCGGCAGCCCGGCGGCGGTCAGCGCCAGGCGCAGGAACGTTTCCGGGGCGGAGTCGGAGCCGGGCCGGATGAGCTCCAGTGCCTGGCGCGCTTTCACGATTCCTTTGAGTTTCGGGTGCCGTGTGAGCATCGCCCTGAGCTGGGGAAGTGTCGCCCACGGCTCCGTGCGGCCCTCCAGACCAACGCGGGGCCGCCGCACTAATTGGTCGCCAACCGCCACGAGATCCTCCAGCGGCAGGATGCGGGCAAGGTCCAGCCAGGTCCGGGCGGGCGTTGACATCCGGATTCCGTCCCAGACCATGAGCTCGTCGTCGAACACCAGGACGGTATGCCCGACCACACCCTCACGCCGGACCGGCGGCAGCGCCTTGGGCTTGCTGAGATGCAGTTCCCGGACCCCGCGATACCACGAGGGAAGCCACAGCCCCAGCAGCACAGCGGCCGTAAGGTGCGAAATCCACGCGCCCGGCGTCGCAGCTGACAGGGCGCGGGCCAGCCCGCGGAGTTCGAACTCCCAGCCGGTGGGCAGATAGAGCAAACGTCCGGCCGTTGTGAGATCGGAAGCACGGAGCCGGGCGTCGCCCAGGCTCGCAGCCCGCGCCTCATAGACGGTGAACGGGGCTGAGGCGAGGTGCGCAGGCAACGCTGCTGGTGGTCGCATGCGGACCATTCTTATCCGAACGCTGGATCCCCGCTCGCGTTATCCACAGGCGTCCGTTGCGCTATCACTTTTGGTCCCCATCCGCCGGAAATGGCAGCCAGAAGTGATAGGGCAACGGGTCTAGAAGAGGCCGACGGGGTTGCCGCCGGCGTCGACGTCCATGCGCATTGCGGCCGGGACCCTGGGCAGTCCCGGCATAGTCATGACCGCGCCGGTGAGGGCCACGATGAAGCCCGCACCGGTCTTGGGGATGAGGTCGCGGACGTGCACAGTGAAACCCTTCGGGGCGCCCAGCTTGGCCGCGTCGTCACTGAAGGAATACTGGGTCTTCGCCATGCATACCGGGAAGCCGGACCAGCCGTTCTTCTCGATCTCCGAGAGCCGCTTGAGGGCCGGGACGGAGAAATCCACCCCGTCGGCGCCGTAGATTTCCTGCACGATCGTCCGGATCTTGTCCTCCACCGACATCTCCAGCGGGTACAGGTGCCGGAAGGTGTGCGGCGCGTCAATGGCCGCGGCAACCTTGGCCGCGAGCTCGTCACCGCCGTCGCCGCCCCCGCCGCGGCCCCAGACGTCGGCCACGGCCGCCTGGACGCCCTCCGCGGCGCACCATTCCAGCAGCCAGTCCAGCTCCTCGCGGGTGTCTGTGGCGAACTTGTTGATCGCCACCACCGGGGTGATGCCGAACTTTTCCACGTTGCGGACATGACGCTGAAGATTGACGACGCCGGCAGCCAGCGCGTCCAGGTTGGGCTCCTTAAGCTGGTCCTTGGCGACGCCGCCGTGCATCTTCAGGGCTCGGACGGTCGCCACGATCACGACGGCGGACGGAGCCACATCGGCGACGCGTGACTTGATGTCCATGTATTTTTCCGCGCCCAGATCCGCGCCGAAACCGGCCTCGGTGACGACGATGTCCGCGAGGCTGCGGGCGGTCTGGGTGGCGATCAGGGAATTGCAGCCGTGGGCGATGTTGGCGAACGGTCCGCCGTGGACCAGGGCAGGGGTCCCGGCGATGGTCTGCACCAGGTTCGGTTTGATGGCGTCCTTGAGCAGCATGGTCAGGGCGCCCTGGACCCCCAGCTGGGCCACTGTGACCGGCTGCCGGTCGTAGGTGTAGCCAAACGTGATGCGGCCCAGCCGATCCCGGAGGTCGGCGAGGTCCGTGGCGAGGCAGAAGACCGCCATGATCTCCGAGGCGACGGTGATGTCGAAGCCGTCCTGCCGCGGGATGCCCTGCGTGGGACCGCCCAGGCCAATCACGACTTCGCGCAGGGAACGGTCGTTCATGTCCAGCACCCGCTTGAACGTCATCCGGCGCGGGTCGATATTCAGCTCGTTACCCTGGTAGATGTGGTTGTCCACGAGGGCCATGAGGGCGTTGTTCGCCGAGGTGACGGCGTGGAAATCGCCGGTGAAGTGCAGGTTGATCTCATCCATCGGCAGCACCTGGGAGTAGCCGCCGCCCGTGGCGCCGCCCTTCATGCCCAGGATTGGGCCGAGCGAGGGTTCGCGCAGCGCGATCATCACCTTGTGGCCGGCACGGGCCAAGGAGTCCGCCAGCCCCACCGTCGTGGTGGACTTGCCCTCGCCGGCGGGCGTGGGCGACATCGCGGAGACGAGCACCACCTTGCCCGGGGCGCGGACCGGGCCGCCGGCCGTCGAACCCGCGAGCTTGGCCGGATCGATCTTCGCCTTGAACCGGCCGTAGAGCTCGATGGCCTCGGCGCTGATACCGGCCGCGGCAGCTATCTCCTCGATCGGCTTCATCGTGGCCTTCTGCGCGATCTCCAGGTCACTCAGCGCTGCGGCACCGCCGGACGGTGCGGCGGTGGCAGCGGTTCCGGGAGTCGTGGTTTCAGACATCCTTGTCCTTTGGCTCGTGGCGTCGGTGGGTGTACCGGCCAGTGGTTTCAGGCCGCTTGTCAGCGGCCCGCGGTTCCGGTGGAGGGCGTGTGGCCCACCGGAATGGTCAGGTTTCCAAAATACTGGCTCAGCGCGGTGTGGTAGCTCTCCAGCGTGATCGCTGCCGTGCGTTGCCAGCCGAATTCCTGTGCGTGGAGTGACGCCGCGCGGCCCATGTCCTCGCGGGTCGCCGGGTCGTCGAACAGGGCTTCCAGGGCATCGGCCCAGTCCGCGGCCTTGTGGCCCTCGACGAGCAACCCGGTCCGGCCGTCGAAGATGGCCCGGGACAGACCGCCGACTTTGGTGGCCACCACCGGTGTCCCGCACGCCTGGGCTTCGAGCGCCACGAGACCAAAGGATTCGCTGTAGGAGGGCATCACCACGACGTCGGCGGACCGGTACCAGCCAGCCAGTTTCGGAGCGCTGACCGGCGGATGGTGGGTGACGACGTCGTCCATCCCGGCGGCGCTGATCAGCGACTTCAGATCGAAGTCCCGGGACCCGCTGACCGCCCCGACGATAGTCAGCTGAAGGTCGATGTCAGGGCGGCGTGCCCGCAGCAGGGCGGCGGCCTTGACCAGGACCTGCGGGCCTTTCAGTCGCTGGATCCGCCCCGCGAACAGCAGATGGAAGCGGCCCGGCGGCACTCCGTGGGCGGCCCGGGCCCGGCTGCGGAACGCCGGCGTGAAGATCTCCAGGTCAACGCCCGGCGGGGCCACATCGATGTTGTCGTTGTCCGCGTTGTAGTGCGAAACCAGTTCCGCCGCTTCGGTGCCCGTATTGGCGATCAGCCGGGTGGCGCCGTCGACAATGCGCTGCTCGCCGTCCTCGCGCCGGCGCGGTTCCGGCTGCTCACCGGCAACCAGCAGCAGGTTCTTCACTTTGGCCATGGTGTGCATGGTGTGGACGAGGGGAAGTCCCCACAGGCTGGCGAGCTCGAGCCCGGCCACCCCGGAAACCCAGTAGTGCGAATGGATCACGTCATAGCGGCCGTGCGGCTGGAGCTGCCGGATCCGGTCGATTTCAGCAACCATGCTGTGCAGCAGCTCGGGCAGTTCCTCCTTGGGCAGCTTCCGGGCCGGGCCGGCCAGGACGTTGTGGACGCAAACTCCGGGGGAGGGGTGTTCGACGGCGGCCTGCCCGGCGGACGTGGAACGGGTGAAGATCTCCACCTCGACGCCGGTATCGGCCAGGGCCGCGGCGAGGGCGCGGATATAGACGTTCATGCCCCCGGCGTCACCGGAACCGGGCTGCTCCATCGGCGAGGTGTGCAGCGAGAGGAAGGCGACGCGGCGGATCAGCGACATTCTGCTCCCTCCCTCCCGTGGACAGGTCCTGATGGCGCCCTGTTGGACACTGCCGGATCTGCGTTTCGATAAAACACTACTCCTGAAGTTCCCGCGGGTTCACAGGGCGGCGGGCGGCGCCGGTCACAGGGCCGGGCGTGCTGCTAACGTGACGGCTGTGAGCACAGAAGATCAGACAGCATCCACCGCCCCCGGCTGGGTCATCCGTCCGGCCGCCGGCACGGACTGGCCTGCGGTCTGGGAGATCCTTGAGCCCGTCATCAGGGCAGGGGAAACCTTCACCTGGGACCGGGACACCACCGAGCACCAGGCCCGCGAACGCTGGTTCAAGCAGGCCCCGGGCCAGACCTTCGTCGCGGCGGGGCGGGGTGAGCTCGCAGGGGTCATCCTGGGCACCGGCGAGCTGCACGCGAACCAGGGCGGCGGCGGAAGCCACGTCGCCAATGCCGGGTACATGGTCCATCCGGCGCACGGGGGCAAGGGGGTGGCCCGCGCGCTGTGCGCCTACTCGCTGGACGCGGCACGGGCCGCCGGGTTCCGCGCCATGCAGTTCAACGCCGTCGTGGAAGCAATGTCCGGGCCGTTGCGGCCTGGCGGTCCATGGGCTTCGAGGTGCTGGCCACCATCCCGGACGCGTTCCTGCACCCGCGCCTGGGCTATGTGGGCCTGCTCGTGATGTACCGCAGGCTGTAGGTCCGGGACCTACTGCCTCCCGCGCCAGAGCTCCTGCAGTTCCGGAAATGCGTCCTCGTACCCGGCCAGCAGTTTTCCCGCGAGGTCCCCGGAGCCGACCAGCGGGTGCCCGGCGAAGGCCGCCAGGGCCGCGTCCCGCCGCCCGGCCCCCGTTGACCCGGCATCCCGGCTGGTGGCCGTCACGACGAGCCGTTCGACGTCCTTGACCTGCCGCAGCAGCGCAAGTTGCGCCAGTGCCGGGCGTTCCTGCCGCAGGGGGGTAACTCCGTCGGGCGTCACCTGGCAGGGGACCTCGACGACGGCGTCCGCCGGCAGCCCCGGAATGGCCGGGTCGCCCGCGCCGGATTGGCCGGTGCTGTTGGGGGTGTTCAGGATCAGCTCCGCCGGGCCGCCGCCGGAGAGGGCGCGCATGACGGCGAGGGCGACCCGTTCGTAGCCGCCGCCGGCCAGATCCGTTTCATCCCGGCGCTCGCCGGCGGCCCGGGCTTCGGCGAGATAGCCCTCCTCGCGGGACCGGCGGGCGGCATCCCACAGGGGGTAGGCCTCCGGACCGGCGGCCGCGAGCTGGGGATAGAGCTCGGACTGCTGCCGGTCGATGGACTCGCCGCGTGTCGTGGCGGCGGACCGGATGCCGGCCAGGGCACGTTCGGTCTCGTAGTAGTAATAGAGGTATTCATTCGGCAGGCACCCCAGGTCAGCGAGGAAGGGCTGCGGAAACAGCCGGCCTTCCTCGAAGCCGGCCAGGGCGCCGGCGTCGGCCAGCAGCCCGGGCAGCCTGTCCCTGCCCCCGGACTCCAGCCGGTACAGCCAGCCGAGATGGTTCAGGCCGTAGTACCCGACGCCGTCGAGCGTTCCCTCGGGCAGCACGACGCCGGCGGCGAGTGCCGCCCGGTGCACCAGCCCGCTGGCCGAATCGCAGATGCCGACCACGTTGCGGCCGAGCACCGGAACCAGGGCCTCGGTGACCATGCCCGCCGGGTTCGTGAAGTTCAGCAGCCACGCATCGGGGCAGTAGCGGCGCATGTGGGCAGCGAGGTCCAGCATGCGGGGGATGGAGCGCAGCGCGTAGGAGATGCCGCTGGCCCCCGTGGTCTCCTGGCCCAGGAGGCCCAGGTCCAGGGCCACCCGTTCGTCCGCGATGCGGCCAGCTGTCCCGCCGGGGCGGATCGCGGCGAAGACGAGGTCCGTGCCGCGCAGCGCCTCGGCCAGGGATGTGGTGGCCCGGACGGCGGGAAGGGCGGCGGCGCGGGGCGCGTCCTGTTCTGCGAACGAGGCCAGCACCGCGTTAATGGCGGCGAGGCGGCCGGGGTCGACGTCGTACAGCACCAGCTCCCGGACCAGTCCGGCGAAGGGTCCCGCGCAGAGCGCCCGGTAGACCAGCGGTACCCGGAATCCGCCGCCCCCGGCAATCATCAGCCGCATGCCGACAGTCTATGCACACCGGCCCCGTCCGGGCCCGGCGCACGCCTTTCCAGCGGTTCCGGGACGGCGTAGGGTGCATACATGGACGCGATACCGACGCGGCGTTTCGATCCGCTTTCCGCCGTCCGTACCCCGGCGGGGGAGGGCTTCGATCTGCTGCTGACCGGGACCGTCTTCCAGGACATCATCTTCACCGGACTGCCGCACGCCCCTGTCGCCGGAACCGAGATCTGGAGCGACGGGATGGGCAGCTGCCCCGGAGGCGTGGCCAACCAGGCCATCGCTGCGGCCCGGCTGGGGCTGCGGACCGGGCTGGCGGCCGCATTCGGCGACGACGGCTATGGCGACTACAACTGGAAGATCCTGGCCGGACAGGAGCACGTGGACCTGTCCCTGTCCCGGCGGGTCGCCGGCTGGCACTCCCCGGTTACGGTGTCCCTCAGCGTGGAGCACGACCGGTCCATGGTGACGCACGGCCACCCGGCCCCGGTGAGCTCCAGTGAACTGGTCGGCTGTCCTCCGCCGGCGCTCGCGGCCGTTGCTGAGCTTGGTGAGGAGCTGGAGCCGTGGGCGCTCGACGCCTACAAGGCCGGGGTGCGGCTGTTCGGCGACGTCGGCTGGGATCCCACCGGCGCCTGGTCCTCCTCCCGGCTGGACAACCTCCAGTACTTCCACGCTTTTATGCCGAACCAGCACGAGGCGATGGCCTTCACTGGGCACGACAATCCGTGGGCGGCCCTCTACACTCTGGCAGACAAGGTGCCGGTCGCCGTCGTGACCCTCGGGCCGCAGGGGGCCATGGCCGTGGACTCCCTGACCGGCGAAGAGGAGTGGGTGCCGTCGTTGCCCGTGTCCGCGTACGATCCGACCGGCGCGGGGGACTGCTTCGGCGCTGCCTTCATCGTCGGCTGCCTGGCCGGCTGGCCGCTCGGTGACCGGCTGCGGTTCGCCAATCTCTGCGCAGCCCTGGCCGTTCAGGAGGTCGGCGGCTCGCTGGCCGCACCCGGTTGGGGCGACATCGCCGACTGGTGGCAGCGGGCCAACGCCCGGAAGGAACGGCAGAGCAGCCAGTGGCTTCGGCGGTACCGCTTCCTCGAGGACATCATCCGTGATGTTCCGCAGGAAGCGCAAAGGCGGGCGACGGCGACCATCGCGCACCTTTCAGACGCGTAGACGGAGTCCGTGCGCGGCGCCCCTCCCGCTGGACATGCCCTCCGCTCAGGTCCGGGAATGGACATGATGCCGTTGTGCCCAGTCGTGGGCGCGGGCACTGAGCATGTCCCTCGCTCGGGTGGCTCGGGTGGGCGGGGATGTGCATCACTCCTGGACCTGTTGGCCGCTGGACATGCCCTCCGCTCAGGTCAGGGATTGGACATAGTGCCGTTGTGCCCAGTCGTGGGCGCGGGCACTGAGCATGTCCCTCGCTCGGGCGGCTCGGGTGGGCGGGGAGTGCATCACTCCTGGACCTGTGGCCGCTGGACATGCCCTCCGCTCAGGTCAGGGATTGGACAGAATGCCGTTGTGCCCAGTCGTGGGCGCGGGCACTGAGCATGTCCCTCGGGGAGGGAGTGCCAGGCGGCCGCGGCGCCCGAATTAAGCCGCATGCCCAGCCGCCCCTAGAATCGTTAAGTGACTTACCCAGCAGCAACAGGTGACTTCCGGCCCGACCCGGCGGTTCAGCCGGCCTACGCCGAGGAACGATCAGCAGTTATCGACCTTGAAGCCATCCGGCACAACGTCCGACGCCTGGCGGCTGTGGCATCACCGGCGCAGGTCATGGCGGTGGTCAAGGCCGATGCCTACGGCCACGGCGCTGTTCCCGTGGCTCGCGCGGCCCTCGGCGCCGGCGCGAACTGGCTGGGGACCGCGCACATTTCCGAGGCGCTGGCCCTGCGCGCCGCCGGTATTGACGCCCCTCTGCTGGCCTGGCTGCACACCCCGGAGAGCAACTTCGCGGCTGCCGTGGCTGCCGGGATCGACATCGGTTGCTCGGGCTGGGAACTGGAACGCATCGTGGCGGCCGCCCGGGAGCAGGAACGGCCGGCCCGTGTGCACCTCAAAGTGGATACCGGGCTGGGCCGCAACGGGGCGACCCTGGCTGCCTGGGACGGCCTCGTCGGCGAAGCCATGGAATATCAGGACCAGGGCCTGCTGCGGGTGGTGGGCATCTTCTCCCACCTGGCCGTCGCCGACGAACCCGAGCGCCCGGAAACTGACGAACAGCTCGCAGCCTTCCGCGAAGCCCTGGCCATCGCCCGGGACGCCGGCGTGGATCCCGAGGTGCGGCACCTCGCCAACACCCCGGCCACACTGTCCCGCCCCGACACGCACTTTGACCTGGTCCGCGTCGGGCTCGGCCTCTACGGACTGTCGCCGTTCGACGGGCAGAGCTCGGGGGAGCTGGGCCTGCGCCCCGCCATGACCGTCCGCACGGTCGTTGCGCACTGCAAGGATGTGCCTGCCGGCCAGGGCGTCTCCTACGGGCTGAACTACCGCACCGGCGGTGTCAGCACGCTGGGGCTGATCCCGCTGGGCTACGCCGACGGCGTCCCGCGGATCGCCACCGGCGGACCGGTCCGGGTCGACGGCGTGAACTACCCCGTGGTGGGACGCATCGCGATGGACCAGATGGTCATCGACCTGGGTCCGCTCAGTGTGGCGGCCGGCGGGCGCAGCGTCCTCGGCGCCGAGGCGGTGCTGTTCGGCAACGGTGACGACGGCGGCCCCACCGCAGAGGACTGGGCCCGTGCGGCCGGGACCAACAACTATGAGATCGTCACGCGGATCAGTCCCAGGGTGCCGCGCCGCTACATCAATGAAGAACCCGCACGCGACGGGTCGCGGCCGTGAGCGCGCCAGCCTGGGAACGGACCCTGGACGTCCGGACCGCCGACGAAACCCACGCCCTTGCGGCCGTCCTCGGCGCCCAGCTCAGGGCCGGCGACCTGCTGGTCCTCACCGGCGAGCTCGGAGCGGGAAAGACCACCTTCACCCAGGGCCTCGGGGAGGGCCTGGGGGTCCGCGCCGGGATCATCTCGCCGACCTTCGTGCTGGTCCGCATCCACCCCAACCTGCCCGACGGCCCCCGGCCGGGCGGCCCGGACCTGGTGCACGTTGACGCCTACCGGCTGGGTTCGGCCTCGGAAATCGACGACATCGACCTGGAAAACACCATGGACAGCGCGGTGACGGTCGTGGAATGGGGCCGCGGCCGGGTGGAGCACCTGAGCGAGAGCCGGCTCGAGGTGGACCTGGTCCGCAGCCTGGGCGGCACCCCCGGCACCCCCGGCGCAGCTGCCGCAACCGGCGACGGCGATGGCGACGGCGATGGCGACGGCGCCGCTGCCGCCTCCGCCGCACCCGAAACCGCCACCCTCTCGCCGGGAACCCTCGATTTCGACACCGGGGACGACGACGAACCCCGCACGATCGTGATCCGCGGTTTCGGTCCCCGCTGGCTGGATCCCCCCGTCCTGCCCGCGAGGACCGCAACCACGCCCGCGCCCCTTACCCCGGAAGGGAACTGATGCTGATCCTTGCCATCGACACCTCGGCCGTGGCCAGCGCCGCGCTCGTTTCCGATGACACCCCGGAATCCGTCGTGGCGAGCTTTGCCACCGAGGACACCCGGAGCCACGCCGAAGTACTGGCGCCGGGAATCGCGGCGCTCCTGGCCGAGGCCGGCCTCACCGGCGCGGACGTCGACGCCGTCGTCACCGGGGTGGGGCCCGGCCCCTTCACCGGCCTGCGCTCGGGGATCGTCACGGCCCGCACCCTCTCGTTCGTCTGGGGCAAACCTCTCTACGGCCTCATGAGCCTGGACGCCATCGCCTTGGAGGTGGCGGAGTCCACGGACGCGGCGCCCGAGTTCATCGTCGCCACCGATGCCCGGCGCAAAGAGGTCTACTGGGCCCGGTATGCCCTCAGCACTGGCCAGCTGCCCCAGCTGCTGGACGGCCCGCACGTCGGCTTCGCCGCGGAACTTCCCGAGCTTCCGGTCTACGGCGCCGGCGCCGGCCTGTATGCCGACGTCGTCAAGGCCGTCCCGGAATTCAGCTCCCGCCAGCCGGAGGCCCTCTCGCTGGGCCAGTTCGCCCTCGCACGGCTCGCGGCAGGGGAACAGCTGCTCGATTCCACCCCGCTCTACCTGCGCGAGTCCGACGCCCAGGTCCCCGGCCCGCGGAAGCGGGCGCTGTGAACACGGGGTCCGCAGGACCGAACACAGGACAGAATGCAGGACCGGCGGGGCTTCCCGGCGGTGTGACACTCCGGGACATGACCGCTGCGGACATCCCCGCGGTGCATGAGCTGGAGTGCCGGCTGTTCCCGGTGGACGCCTGGCCCATGCAGATGTTCGTCGCCGAGCTGGCGCAGGCCGACACCCGGCGCTACCTCGTGGCCGAGCGTGCCGGTCAGATCGTCGGCTACGCCGGGCTGATGTGCATCGAGCCGATCGCGGATGTCCAGACCATCGCCGTCGTGCCGGAGCAGGAAGGCAAGGGGATAGGGTCGGCGCTCCTCACCGAACTCATCCGGGAAAGCCGGCAGCGGCGTGCCGAGGACGTGCTCCTGGAGGTCCGGGCCGACAACCCCCGCGCCCAGCAGCTCTACCGCCGCTACGGATTCGAACAGATCCACGTCCGGCCCCGCTACTACCGCGACGGCGTCGACGCGCTGATCATGCGGCTCCGGCTCGGCACCACCCACCCCCACACCGCGCCCAGGGAAGCAGACCACCCATGAACAGCACCCAGCACGCCCGGCCGCTGGTCCTGGGCATCGAATCCTCCTGCGACGAGACCGGCGTCGGGATTGTCCGCGGGACGCAGCTGCTGACAAATACTGTGTCCTCCTCCATGGACGAACACGTCCGCTTCGGCGGCGTCATTCCCGAGATCGCCTCCCGCGCCCACCTGGACGCCTTCGTCCCCACCCTCCGCGAGGCGCTGGCCGAGGCCGGGGTGACGCTGGAGGACATCGACGCGATCTCCGTCACGTCCGGTCCAGGGCTGGCGGGAGCACTGATGGTGGGTGTCTGCGCGGCCAAGGCGCTCGCCGTTGCCACCGGCAAACCGCTCTACGCCATCAACCACCTCGTGGCGCACGTGGGCGTCGGGTTGCTCCAGACGGACGACGGCGGCCCGGCCTTCGCCGGCACCCCGCGGGCGAACGCCCTGCCGGAAAACTTGGGCGCCCTGCTGGTCTCCGGCGGCCACACCGAAATCCTGCGGATCCGGAACATCACCGGAGACGTTGAGCTGCTCGGGTCCACCATCGACGATGCCGCCGGAGAGGCCTACGACAAGGTGGCGCGGCTCCTGGGCCTGGGCTATCCGGGCGGCCCGGCCATCGACAAGCTGGCACGCACCGGCAACGCCAAGGCGATCCGCTTCCCGCGCGGCCTGAGCCAGCCCAAATACATGGGGACCGCGGACGAACCCGGCCCGCACCGCTACGACTGGTCATTCAGCGGACTCAAGACCGCCGTCGCGCGCTGCGTGGAGCAATTCGAGGCCCGCGGCGAGACGGTGCCGGTGGCGGACATCGCCGCAGCCTTCCAGGAGGCTGTAGTGGACATCATTACGTCCAAAGCGGTGCTCGCCTGCCGGGAGAACGGCATCACCGAACTGCTGCTGGGCGGCGGCGTGGCAGCGAATTCACGGCTGCGCCAGCTCACAGAACAGCGCTGCAGCGCCGCCGGGATCCGGCTGACCGTCCCGCCGCTGGCCCTGTGCACGGACAACGGCGCCATGGTCGCTGCCCTCGGCGCCCAGCTCGTGATGGCCGGGATCGCGCCAAGCGGCATCGGCTTCGCACCGGATTCCTCGATGCCGGTCACTACCGTCTCGGCCTGAGGCGGTCCGCGTCGCTGGCCCAAGTAGCTGGCAGTTGCGGCCGTTTTGGGGGCTGAAAACGGCCTTTGCTGCCAGTCAGATGGGCGCGCCTCGCGGAAGCAGAGGCGTGTCCTAGGCTTCGGGGCCCTTGCGCATCTGCTGGACCAGATCCAGTACGACGGCGCGCAGGTCGCCGCCGTGCTCTGCCGCCACGCGCCGCTGCCGCTGGTACCCGGCGCCGCGCTCGATGATCTTCAGGACGTCAGCCAACTCTGCAACGCAGTCCAGTTTGACGGCGACGGGTCCAAGCCGCGCGACCGTCTCGCGGATGTGGTCCGTGACGAGCTGTTCGTTGCCCTCGGCGTCGAGGATGATGATGGCGTCCAGCCCGTAGCGGGCGGCACGCCACTTGTTCTCCTGCACATGCCAGGGCGGCATGGTGGGGATGGTGCCGCCGTTGTCCAGCGTCGTGGAGAACTCGTCGACGAGGCACTGGGTCAGGGCGGCGATGGCGCCGACTTCCTCGAGCGTGGCCAGACCGTCGCAGATGCGCATCTCGATGGTGCCGAAATGCGGGACGGGCCGGATGTCCCAGCGGATTTCGGAGAGTGAATCGATCACGCCGGTGGTGAACATGTCCTGGGCGTAGGACTCGAAGTCCTCCCAGGTGGCGAACTGGAACGGGAGGCCGGCGGTGGGCAGTTGCTGGAACATCAGGGCCCGCTGGGAGGCGTAACCGGTGTCCTCGCCGCCCCAGAACGGGCTGGAGGCGGAGAGCGCCTGGAAGTGCGGGAAATAGTCCACCAGGCCGTCCAGCACGGGAAGGACCTTGTCCCGGCTGTCCAGGCCGACATGCACGTGGACGCCGTAGATCACCATCTGGCGGCCCCACCACTGGGTGCGGTCAATGAGCTTGGCGTAACGCTCCTTGTCCGTCACTGGCTGCAGCTGCGGGGGGCTGAAGGGGTGGCTGCCGGCGCAGAAGATTTCGACGCCCATCGGATCGGTGACGTCACGGACGGCGGCGAGGGAGCTGCTCAGGTCCGCTTTCGCTTCCGCCACGGTGTTGCAGATCCCGGTGACCAGCTCCACCGTGTTCAACAGCAACTCCTGCTTGATGTGCGGGTGCTCGTCGTCCTCGTTCAGCTCGGGATGCCTCGCAGCGACACCGCGGAGGACCTCTTTGGCCACGGAGGCCAGTTCCCCGGTTTCCGCATCCACGAGGGCGAGTTCCCATTCCACACCAAGAGTTGATTGCCTGGATGAAGCGAAATCAATCTTCATGTGGTCCCTTCATTGTTTGGCTGTCCGTTTCCTGCCGGCGGCCAGCGTCATGGGCGGATTTGCCGGACAGTTGGCGGGGCAACGGTGGCTCAAGTCTAGTGCAGGAGCGGCATCGGCCCGGCGGAAGGATTGCTGCAAGAACGTGAAAGTGTTCACAAAAGTACCCGGGATCGCGGCGCTGCGCGGGGGCGCCCGCCGTCGCGGCCGGCCTGGCGTTTAATGGAGGGGTGCCCATCCTGAATAAAGACATGACCCTGTGCATCTCGCTCTCGGCCCGGCCGAGCAACAACGGGACGCGCTTCCATAACCACCTGTACGAACAACTTGGCCTGAACTGGATCTACAAGGCCTTCGCCCCCACGGACCTTGCCCAGGCTATCGCAGGCGTGCGTGGCCTGGGAATCCGCGGCTGCGCCGTGTCCATGCCCTACAAGGAAGACGTCATTGCGCTTGTGGATGTGATGGACCCGTCCGCGAAAGCCATCGACTCGGTCAACACAATCGTCAACGACGGCGGCACGCTCACCGCGTACAACACCGACTACACGGCGATCGAGCAGTTGCTGCAGCGCAACGCCGTGCCGACTGACTACTCGGTGCTGCTGAAGGGTGCCGGCGGTATGGCCAAGGCCACCGCCGCTGCCCTGCGCGATGCCGGGTTCCGGAACGTCACCGTGGTCGCTCGCAACGAGGAGGCGGGACGGGCGCTCGCCGGGCTCTACGGTTTCGCCTGGCGCGCCGACGTCGATTCATCCGGCGCGGTGGCGGCCGACATGCTCATCAACGTGACGCCTATTGGTATGGCAGGGGGTACGGCAGGCAGCCCCGACGCCGGCTCGCTGTCCTTCCCGCAGCAGGCCATCGACGCCGCAAAGGTGGTCTTCGACGTCGTCGCGTTGCCGGCCGAGACCCCACTCATCAAGGCCGCACGCGCGGCCGGCAAAGCCGTCATCACCGGCGCGGAGGTGGCGACCATCCAGGCGCTGGAGCAGTTTGTGCTCTACACGGGGATCCGGCCCACGGACGAGCAGGTCCGGGCAGCCGAGGAGTTTATGCGCGCCCAGTAGCGCACTGCGGCTCCGGGCCAGGGAAACCAGCCCTAGACCGGCGCCACCGAAATGGCCACCCGCTCGTCCCCGATCCGGGTGAGGACCAGGGTGGCCGTTTCTTTGCCGACGCCTTTCCCTCCGGTCTTCCCGCCCGTTTTCCCTCCGGTCTTCCCTCCCGGGAGGAGCTGTTTGCGCAGCTCCTCCGGGGTGACGGAAGTGCCGCGCTTCTTGATATCCAGCACGCCGATGCCCTGGTCCTTGACCCACGCCTTGAGGGCCTTGACGTTGTAGGGCATCACATCCAGGACCTTGTAGGCCCGGGCGAAGGGGGTGTCCCGCAGTTCCGGGGCGCAGATGTAGGCGATGTGCTCGTCCACGAGGTGCCCGCCCAGCTGCAGGGCGACGTCGGCCACGAGTCCGGCGCGGATGACGGCGCCGTCGGGCTCGTAGAGGTACCCCTCCACCGGGCCCACCGGGGCGGCCGGGCCGCCGTCGAAGTCCTCGGCGCTGGTGAGCTCCGCTGCGCCCGCGGGCCCGAGCAGGAGGGCCGCGCGCCGGATCCCGGGCCGCCGGACAGCGTTGAACCACAGCGCCACTTCGGTGACGTCCCCGCCCACCGACACCCACTGGGCTTCGCAATCCCCGGGCACTGAGTCGTGCGGCATGCCCGGGCCCATCTTGACGCCCACGGCGAGCCCGGCGCCGGCCAGGGACTCGACGAAGGACAGCGGCGGGGAAAAGTCCTCCGGGTCCCAGAGCCGCTTCGTGCCCGAGGTGGAGGTGGTGCGGCGCGCCGGGTCCAGCCAGACGCCGTCGATTCCGTCGAGGGAAACCGTCGTGGCATCGGAATGGACCACCGTGGCGTTCCGGAACGGGATCAGGTTCATCGTGGCGCAGGCCGCCGTCGTCTCGTCCCTTTCCACGGCCGTGACCGTGATGTCCAGCGAGGCGAGTGCCATGGCATCGGCGCCGAGGCCGCAGCCGAGATCCGCCACATGCTGCGCGCCGGCCTCCGCGAAACGCTGCGCGTGCCGGGCCGCCACGGTGAGCCGGGTGGCCTGTTCCAGGCCCGCCTGGGTGAAGATCATCTGCCGGGCGAACTCGCCGAACTTGGCCTCGGCCCTGGTCCGCAGCCGGGACTGGGTGAGTACGGCGGAGACGAGTTCGGGGGAGTGGCCGGCCTTCCGGAGGGAGGCGTTGAGGCGGAGCGCCTCCTCCTCCCGGTACGGGCCGAGCGACGCCAGCAACTCCCAGCCCTCGGGGTTCAGCAGCGGTGCGATCTGGTCCTGCGGTGCGTCAGCCATGGGATCAAGCCTAGTTCAGCGCGTCGTGGGGGCCTTGCGCCCGATAGGCTTGACGGCATGGACGACAGCGGCACAGCAGACAGCGGCACGGATGCAGGATACCCGGAAGGCGACGCCGCCCGGCCGGATGCCGACGGCGGCCGTCCCGCCCGCCACGGACTCGCCCGCTATGCCCGCCCGGCGCTGGTCGCGGGCATTGCCATCGCCGTCGTGTGCGCGGCGCTGCTGGTCATCATCTTCTTCCTGGACTCCTTCAACGCCACCGTGTATTCCGTCGGCGGCAAGGACGTCACCGATGCCACCGACGAGGCCAAGGCCATCCGCGAGAACTACGCTGCGGTCCGCGCCGGCGGCATTGCCTTCCTGGTCACCGGCGCTGCCCTTGCAGCGGCGGGCGGACTCGTGCTGTACCGGCACCGGAACGACCCCGGAGCCCGCGGCGAGGACAACGGCGAGGACGTGGACTTCGAGGACCTCGGCGGACAGTAGCCAGCCGCGGTGCAGCGTTCACCCATGACGAATTTCTGGCACTCGCCTTGACCGAGTGCTAACTCCTTACATAGAGTCGTCATTAGCACTCTCCCTAGGCGGGTGCTAACACCTGAAGCTTTATCAGCCAGGCTGCTGCCGGCACCGCGACGACGGTCTGTATGCCTTGGCCCCACAGCTTTAATGTCCACGAATTTGCTGACGAAAAGGAGAGGTCATTGTCGGTCTCTATTAAGCCTCTTGAGGATCGTATTGTTGTCCGCCCGCTCGAAGCCGAGCAGACCACGGCTTCCGGCCTGGTTATCCCGGACTCCGCGCAGGAAAAGCCGCAGGAAGGCGAAGTTGTTGCAGTAGGCCCCGGCCGCTTTGACGACAACGGCAACCGCGTTCCGATCGACGTCACCGTCGGCGACGTTGTTATCTACTCCAAGTACGGCGGAACTGAAGTCAAGACCGGCGGCACCGAGTACCTCGTGCTCTCCGCCCGCGACGTTCTGGCGATCGTCGTAAAGTAACTCTCTTGGACCCCGCGCCGCAGATCCTTTTCAGACGGGTCAGCTGCGCGGGGTTCTGTCTTTGAAAGGACAAAACCATGGCAAAGCAGCTTGCGTTTAACGACGCTGCCCGCCGGTCGCTTGAAGCCGGCATCGATAAGCTCGCCAACACGGTCAAGGTGACGCTTGGCCCCCGCGGCCGCAACGTCGTGCTGGACAAGAAGTGGGGCGCCCCCACGATCACCAACGATGGTGTCACCATCGCCCGCGAAGTCGAACTCGACGATCCCTACGAAAACCTTGGCGCGCAGCTTGCCAAGGAGGTCGCCACCAAGACCAACGATGTTGCCGGTGACGGCACCACCACGGCTACCGTCCTGGCTCAGGCGCTGGTCAAGGAAGGCCTCCGCAACGTGGCGGCAGGTGCAGCCCCGGGCGAAATCAAGCGCGGCATCGAGGTCTCTGTTGAGGCCGTCGCAGCCCGGCTGCTCGAAAACGCCCGTCCGGTCGCCGGCGACCAGGTCGCCAACGTCGCAGCCATCTCCGCGCAGAGCGACGAGATCGGCGAGCTTCTGGCCGAGGCCTTCGGCAAAGTCGGCAAGGATGGTGTGATCACCATTGAGGAATCCTCCACCACGCAGACCGAACTGGTCCTCACCGAGGGCATGCAGTTCGACAAGGGCTACCTGTCCCCGTACTTCGTCACCGACGCGGAACGCCAGGAAGCAGTGCTCGAAGACGCACTGATCCTGATCAACCAGGGCAAGATTTCCTCGGTCCAGGACTTCCTGCCGCTGCTGGAAAAGGCGCTGCAGAGCTCCAAGCCGCTCTTCATCATCGCCGAGGACGTCGAGGGCGAGGCACTGTCCACGCTCATCGTCAACCGCATCCGTGGCACCCTGAACGTTGTCGCCGTCAAGGCACCGGGCTTCGGCGACCGCCGCAAGGCCATGCTGCAGGACATCGCCACCCTCACGGGCGCACAGGTTGTCTCGCCGGAACTGGGCCTCAGCCTGGACACGGTCGGCCTTGAGGTGCTCGGTACCGCCCGGCGCATCACGGTCACCAAGGACAACACCACCATCGTTGACGGCGCCGGTTCGGCAGAGGACGTTGCAGCCCGGGTTTCCCAGCTGCGCGCCGAGCTGACCCGCACCGATTCCGACTGGGACAAGGAAAAGCTGCAGGAACGCCTGGCCAAGCTGGCCGGCGGCATCGGCGTGATCAAGGTCGGCGCAGCCACCGAGGTCGAGCTCAAGGAAAAGAAGCACCGCATCGAGGACGCCGTGTCCTCGACCCGCGCTGCCCTTGAAGAAGGCATCGTCGCCGGCGGTGGCGCCGCCCTCATCCACGCCCTCAAGGCGCTCGACGAGGACCCCGCCGTCAAGGCCCTCGAAGGTGACGCGGCTGCTGCTGTCGGCATCGTCCGCCGGGCACTGACCCAGCCGCTGCGCTGGATCGCCCAGAACGCAGGCTTCGACGGCTACGTCGTCGTCGCCAAGGTGGCCGAATCCGCCAACAACCAGGGCTTCAACGCCAAGACCGGCGAATACGAAGACCTGATCGCTGCCGGCGTCATCGACCCCGTAAAGGTGACGCGCGCGGCCCTCCGCAACGCGGCTTCCATCGCGGCGCTGGTGCTCACCACGGAAACCCTCGTGGTCGAAAAGCCTGTCGACGAAGACCAGCACGCAGGCCACCAGCACTAAGGTTCACGGCGGCGCCTACGCGGGTGCCGAAGCTACACCAGGACCAGCACAATAAAAGACCGGACCAGCACCAGCTGGTCCGGTCTTTTATTGTTCGCCCCCCGCTGGCCCCTTCGGCGTGGATCAGCCCCCGGACCGTGTGGCCTTCCGCCGCAGCCGCAGTGCGGCGCCCCGCGGAGGGCGCTTGGTGACGAGCCGGTAGAAGATCAGCACGGCAACCGCGGCGGCCACGATTCCCACGAGGTTCAGCCCCAGCTGAAGGGCCGAACCGGCCGCCTTCTGGTATTCGCCCAGGACCAGCGCCACAGCTACGAACCCCGCGGCCGGGACCGTCGTCACGGAGATGAACACCCCGATCAGCGCAGCAGACCGCCGGCTGATCACGGACAGCATCCCCGCGGTCCCGGCCAGCACGGCAACGATGAGCGAATAGGGGCCGGGGTGGTAAATGAAATCCACGGCGGATCCGCGGTCGAGCACGTCGGCCGGAAAGAGGCCCAGCGGCACGGAGAGCCACGCGGTGAGGGCAGCCGCCAGCATGGCCACCGGGAAACCGATGCCAAGCGCCAGCGCCGCGCTGCGTCCCAGCGGCCATTGCCGCCGCACAAGTGCCACCGCCAATGCCGCCAGGGGACCGAATTCCGGGCCTACCGCCATCGCCCCGACAATGGCGATGGTTGAATCCGTGACGATCCCGATGGCCGCCAGCTGGGTCGCAAGGATCAGGAACGCCAGATAGCTCCATGTGAGCCGCGAGTCTTCGCCTGTCTGCCGGGACACCTCGTCCCAGATCACGGTGTCCGCGCCTTCGCCGGGGGCGTCGGCAGTGGCCTTGTCCGCCCGGTCCGAGAGCACCAACTCGGGCGTGGTGACCGAGATCGACCCCAGCTCCTGGACATTCAGGGCGTGGAGTTTCTCCACGAGCCGCTCCACCGACTCCCGCGCCAGCAGGACGTGGAGGATGTCCCCGGGAGGAAGGACGGAAGCACCACGCTGGCGGGAAACTTCCGCGACGCCCAGCTCGCCCGTGCAGCAGTCCATGACGGCGGCGGACAGCTCGTCCGGGACACAAATGCGCAACTGTGCGATCACGACGGGGGCCTCCTCTGCTCGTTACAGGGTAGCCTCCGGGACGGCAGAAGACCCGCGGCCAAGCCTTTGTGTGGGGCGGTGATTGGCCAGAGAAATTACGGCTCGGTAACATTGACGTTTTGGAATCCGCCTGAAGGGGCTCTTTGTGTCGAACGAGCGAACCATAGCCAGCCCGCAGCCAGCGGACGCGGGTTCTCCAAGGCGCACAAAACAAGGCTACCGGCCCGAAGTCCAGGGCCTGCGCGCCCTCGCGGTCCTGATGGTGGTCACGTACCACGTGTGGCTCGGGCGGGTCTCGGGCGGGGTGGATATCTTCCTGCTGATTTCGGCGTTCCTGATGACCCTCAGCTTCGCCCGCAAGGTCGAGGGCGGGAAGCCCCTGCGTCTGGCAAACCACTGGCTCCACTTGCTCAAGCGGCTGCTGCCCGCCGTCGTCGTGGTCGTCCTGGGCGTCCTGGTGGGCACCCGGGTGATCCTCCCCGAGAACCGCTGGCCGGACGTGCTGGACCAGTCCTGGGCCTCCCTGCTGTACCGGCAGAACTGGCTCCTGGCGGACTCCGCCGTCGACTACTACGCACAGGACCATTCCGGCGCCAGCCCGCTGCAGCACTTCTGGTCGCTGTCCATCCAAGGCCAGGTGTTCCTGCTCTGGCCGCTCGTGTTTGCCGGCGCCGCCCTGCTGCTGCGCTTCCTGCGGCGCACCCCCTGGGGCAGCCGGGTGAGCTACGCCGCCCTCCTGGCCGCGGCGTTCGGCGCGATCTTCGTTGCGTCGCTCCTTTTTTCCATCGAACAGACGGCCACCAACCAGTCCTACGCCTACTTCGACACCCGCACCCGTCTCTGGGAGTTCGCGCTAGGCTCGCTGCTGGCCCTTGCGCTGCCGCACCTCAAGCCCGGCAAAATGCTGCGGGTAGTCCTCGGCTGGGCCGGCCTCGCCGCGATGCTCTCCTGCGGCCTCCTGCTCACCGTGGACCGCTCCTTCCCGGGCTTCATTGCGCTGTGGCCGACGCTGGCCGCGGCCGCCATCATCGTGGCCGGACAAAGCGGCAGCCGCTTCGGCGTGGACCGTTTCCTGAGCTGGAAGCCGCTGGTGGCCCTCGGGGACAACTCGTACGCCCTGTACCTCTGGCACTGGCCGCTGCTGGTGCTGGCGCTCGCCGGGACGGGCATCGCCGCGCCGAACCTCGTCCAGGGCCTGGCGATCGTGGCCGCCTCGATCGTGCTGGCCGTGCTGACCACAAGGTTCGTGGAGAAGCCGTTGCGCGAGTGGCACTGGCCGCAGCGCCGCGGCTGGCGCACCGCCGTCGTGATTGCAGCGTGCGGCGCGCTGCTGGCGGGTCCGGTGGCCGTGTGGCAGAGCAGGATCATGGCAGACGAGGCCGTCGCCGCGGCGCAGCCGAAGGAATTGACCCCAGGCGCGGCCGCCCTGGCGCCCGAGAATGCGGGCAAGCCGACGCCTGAGGCGAAGATCATCCCGGCTCCGGTCGCCATGAAGAACGAGTGGGCTGACATCGACGGCCTGTGCACGGAGGACAACGTCCCCAGCGACCCGCTGCTCGCCGGTTGCCTGCAGAACAGCCGCCCGGACACCGTCACCAAGCGCATTGTGGTGCTCGGTGATTCCCACGCCCAGCAGTACATGGCGGCGCTCGGCCCGATCGCCCGAAGCCACGGCTGGGAAGTCGTCGCGCTCCTGAAAGGCAACTGCCGTTTCGGCGGCGAGTCCGCGGACCGGGATGCGGAGTGCAACGCCTTCAACGCAGCCAGCGCCCAGTACGTCCTGGACCACAAACCCGACGCGGTCTTCACGGTCGCCTCGCTCACCCACAAAGACGCACCCTTCGAAACCGAGGTGCCCCGCTACCTGGAAGGCATCAAACCCTTCACCGACGCCGGCATGGACGTGGTGGGCATCCGCGACAACCCGCGTTTCAACATGAACATGCCCGAATGTGTCCAGAAGAACGGACCAGACGCCCCGAAGTGCAGGGTGCCGCTGCAGGAGTCCCTGGCCGATTCCTCGCCCCTGGACGCGTACCGGGGGAGGGTGCCGGGACTGCACCTGATGGACCTGAGCGACTTCATCTGCGCCGACGGAATCTGCCCGGCCGTCGTCGGGAATGTGTACGTCTACAAGGACGACAACCACCTGACCAAGACCTATGTCCAGAGCATGATCCCCATGTTCGAAGACCGGCTGCTGGCGGCCACCGGCTGGACGTGACGCGGCGGCGCCGCATGGCCGGTGCCGTTGCTCACATTACTGCCCCGGAATATGGGGATCGCCGCCGAGGTTCTAGTATTTATTCAACACTTCTGCACAGGCCATGCCCGTAATGACGGGCTGGTCATCTGTTGCAACCCCTACCCGTGAAACCCGTAACCAAGGTAAGAGGCGCACTCATGACCCAGCCCGAACACAATCCCTTCGGCTTCATCGGACTGACGTACGACGACGTCCTGCTGCTGCCCGGCCACACGGACGTCATCCCGTCCGAGGCAGACACTTCCTCCCGGATCTCCAAGCGCATCACCGTGAACACGCCGTTGCTCTCCGCCGCGATGGACACCGTGACCGAGTCGCGGATGGCGATCGCCATGGCCCGCCAGGGTGGCCTCGGCGTCGTGCACCGCAACCTCTCCATCGAAGACCAGGCCGACCAGGTGGACCGGGTCAAGCGCAGCGAATCCGGCATGATCACCAACCCGCTGACCATCGGACCGGAAGCGACGCTCGCCGAGCTGGATGAAATCTGCTCGCATTACCGCGTCTCCGGCCTGCCCGTCGTGGACGAGGGCATGAGGCTGCTGGGCATCGTCACGAACCGCGACACCCGTTTTGTGCCGGAAGCAGACTTCCCGATCCGCCTGGTCAGCGATGTTATGACCAAGATGCCCCTCGTCACGGGGCACGTCGGCATCAGCCGCGAGGAAGCCTCGCACAAGCTCGCGACCAACAAGATCGAAAAGCTCCCGCTCGTTGACGAGCAGGGCCGGCTCAAGGGCCTCATCACCACCAAGGACTTCACCAAGGCCGAGCAGTACCCGCTGGCGACCAAGGACGACGAAGGCCGGCTGCGCGTCGGCGCGGCCATCGGGTTCTTCGGTGACGGCTGGGAACGGGCCATGGCCCTGATCGATGCTGGTGTGGACGCGCTCTTCGTGGACACCGCCAACGGCCACTCCCAGGGTGTCCTGGACATGATCCGCCGGCTGAAGTCGGATCCGGTGGCGGCACACGTGGACATCATCGGCGGCCAGGCCGCCACGCGCGAAGGCGCCCAGTCGCTCATCGACGCCGGTGCTGACGGCATCAAGGTCGGCGTCGGCCCGGGCTCCATCTGCACCACCCGCGTGGTCGCCGGCGTCGGCGTCCCGCAGATCACGGCCATCTACGAATCCGCCAAGGCCGCTATTCCGGCCGGCGTCCCGCTGATCGCCGACGGCGGACTGCAGTACTCGGGCGACATCGGCAAGGCCCTGGTCGCCGGAGCGGACACCGTCATGCTCGGCTCCCTGCTGGCCGGTTGCGACGAGTCCCCGGGTGACCTGATCTTCGTCAACGGCAAGCAGTTCAAGCTCTACCGCGGCATGGGTTCGCTCGGGGCCATGCAGACCCGCGGCAAGAACACTTCCTACTCCAAGGACCGCTACTTCCAGGCCGACGTCTCCGGCGATGACAAGCTCATCCCGGAGGGCATCGAGGGCCGGGTAGCCTACCGCGGCCCGCTCGCCTCGGTGGCGTACCAGCTGGTCGGCGGCCTCCGCCAGACCATGTTCTACACGGGAGCCCCGACCGTTCCGGAGCTCAAGGCCCGCGGGAAGTTCGTCCGGATCACGGCGGCCGGGCTCAAGGAATCCCACCCGCATGACATCCAGATGACGGTGGAAGCCCCCAACTACGGGTCGCGCTAAACCTTCGCCGCCTGGTTCACCCAACTAACTGGCAGCAGGGGCCGTTTTGGCGGCTCATAACGGCCCCTGCTGCGAGCCAGTTGGGCGGCGGTGTGTCCTAGGCTGGAGCCATGTCCGAACTCCTGCCTGCACGTGAGCCCAAGCGCAAACTGGCGCTAAGGCCCTACGCCCGGGCCGTGGCGCAGGTGCTGCGCGTCAGCTTCCGGGCCTCTCCCGCCGCCGTCGTGATGAAGGTTGTGGGCTCGCTGATTTCGGCGTTGCTGCCGCTGGTCACCACCTACTTCGCCGCCCTGACCACCACGGCCCTCGCGGCTGCCTATGCGGGCGACGCCGCGGCGGGGCAGCAGGCGATTGTGTATGTCATCATCACCGCGGCCCTGGGACTGTTCTGGGGCGCCTTCAGCAGCGTGGACCGGTACATCCAGCAGCTGATGAGCTTCCGGGTCGGTGCGATCGTGGGTGACCTGATGTACGAGCGCTTCCTGGCCCTCGATTTCTGGCGCTACGACGATAAAGAGACGGTCGACCTGTACGACCGGGCCAAGCGTTTCTCCGATTCCTACGCCCGGGTCCTGGACCGGATCGCGGCCATCTTCACGCAGCTGGTCTCGGTGCTCCTCGCCATCGGGGCGCTGCTGCTGGTCAGCTGGTGGATCGCCGTGATCGTCCTCGTGGCGATCGTGCCCAGCGTCTACCTGCAGTTCAAGCTCTCCCGCGAGCAGATCGCACACTGGAACACCCAGGTGGATTCGCGCCGGCAGCGGCGGATGATCGAGATCAACCTGCTGCGCCCGCAGCACATCGCCGAGATGCGGCTCTACGGGATTGTCGGCTACCTCATGGGGCTGCGCTCCCGGCTGCGGGACGCTGACGAGAAGCGCCGGCTGGATTTCCAGAAGCGCTATATCCCCAAACAGCTGGCCGCCGATGCCCTGCAGTACGGCGCCGAGGTCGTCTCGCTGATCTGGGTGGTGGGGCAGATCATCGCCCGGGCGCAGCCGGTGGGGCAGTTCCTCTACGTCCAGCAAATCGTCAGCCGCGCACTGTCCACCGCCAACAGCCTGGTCTCCTCCCTCAGCTCCATCGACGAGGACCTCGCCAACCTCAAGGACTACGAGCTCTTCATGGCACTCCCGGTGCACTCCGACCACGCACCGCCGCTGTTGCAGGCACCCACGACCGTGGAACTGCGGGACATCCGCTTCACCTATACAGGCAGCGAGCTGGAAGTCATCAAGGGCATCTCGCTGACCATCCGCGAAGGCCAGCACATCGCCATCGTCGGGGAGAACGGCGCCGGCAAGTCCACCCTCATCCGGATCCTCGCCGGGCTCTACCGCCCGGACTCCGGTCAGGTGATGCTCGACGGCGTCGACCTCGCCGCCGTCGACGTCAAGTCCTGGCACCGCCATCTGGCGGTGCTCAGCCAGGAGTTCCTGAAATACGAGTTCGCCACCGCGGCGGAGAACATCTTCTTCGGCGACGTCGATGCACCGCGCGACGACGCCCGGATCCGCCGGGCCGCGGCCGACGCCGAGGCCCTGGAGTTCATCAACAAGCTGCCCAACGGACTGGACAACCACGTCAGCAACTGGATGGAGGATCCGCGCGGACGCAAGGGGAGCGGGCTGTCCGGCGGTCAGTGGCAACGGCTCGCGATGGCCCGGAACTTCTACCGGAACGCCGCGTTCATGGTCATGGACGAGCCGACGTCGGCCATTGACGCCCTCGCGGAGCACCGGATCTTCACCCGGCTTTTCGCCGACCGCAGCAGCACGATCATCGCCATCAGCCACAGGCTGGCCACGATCGAGAAGGCGGACATTGTCTACATGCTCGAGGACGGCCGGATCGTGGAGCAGGGCACCCACAAGGAACTCGTGGCCCTGCGCGGCCGCTACTTCCGGATGTTCGAATCCCAGCTTGCCGTGGACGAGGCCGAAGGGGTCTGACGGGGGAACGTCGGCCCGGGTTTAGCTTCGTTCCCGCCACCGGGCATACAGACTGGCGCTGTTCATCATGAGCCGCCGGGTGTGGGCCAGCCCAGCGGCCAGGCCCAACGGCCAGATCACCAGCATGCCCAGCACCGGAAGTGTTTCCGGCGAGCCGCCCTGGGGTGTGAAGAGCACCAGCGCGGCAACGCCCAACGCGCTGACGATCAGGACGCTCCGGATCATGACCGTAGTGTTTCGGATTCCCTGTTCCACCCGCGGGATATCCCATGCGGGCCTGGGGGGTTTGCGGCCGAACCGCGGCCAGGCCGTGAGGGCCCAGCCCAGGGCCGCGAGGACCGTTCCCAGGATTGCCAGGACAATCCCGGTTTCCGGGCTCTGGCCCAGCGCCAGGGCGAGCCCGGCATAAACGGCCCCGGAGACGGCCAGCCCCGCGGGGTACCACCAGGCGGAGAAGACCCAGGCCCGGCGCTGGGCGAAGCCGAACGCCGTAGCGTCCGGAACCACCCCGGTGGCCGGGCCGGTCATGCCCGTACGGGCACCGATGCCGGTTCCATGGAAATGTGGCTCCACCTTTTCCCCCAAGTTGATTCTCCGTGCAGGATCCCGAAGGACTCGATCCAACCTAGATCATCCCCGTCAGTTTCGCGATGGGGACTCGTCCCCATCGGCTTCCGCTTGAACCACGGTGGTCCGGACCCGCGCCAGGCTGGGCTGCGGGGGAACGCTGCTGAAGCCAAAGGTGACGGCGGGCCGGATCGCGGACAGTTCGCCGGCGTCCCCGCCATTCCAGCCCACGCTTGCCCGGCTGATGTTGTGCAGGTCAGTCACGCCGTAGTACTCCTGCCGTCCGCCCTTTGCGGTGCCCGCGGTGCGGGCTCCGGGGCTGAGCCGGGCCGCGAGCGGGCTGATGGCCCGGAGCCACTGCGGATGCACCGCCACCGGCCGGGGGACCAGCCGTACCATGCTGCCCAGGCGGGTCCTGGCGCCGACGGCGGCACGGATCCGGAGCGGGCCGGCGTCCACCCTGAGCTCGCGGGCACCGTAAGACGCCGCGACGTCCAGCACCCGGGTCTCGTCAAAGTTGTAGACCGCAGCAATGAATTCGCCGATTTCGGTGGTCGGGGCGAGCAGGATCCTGTGGCCGGAGGGCAGTTCCACCATGGCGTCAGCGAAGGATCCGAGGGGGGACTGCTGCCAGAGGCCCACCACAGCGCGCAAACCGGATTCCGTTCCGATGCCTGCAATATGACCGTCGAAGACCCAGCGTTTACCCATGGCGCCAGCGTACCGGCCGGGGCGCAGGTGCTGCGCGCCAGCATCCGGGCCTTGCCTGCCGTCCTCTACAGGGGGCCGTAACCCGCGTTGCCGTGGGGGGTCGCGCCACATGGCCAGATCGCTTACCACCGCTGTGCGGAGCCCCGGGTCCGTCTGGATCCTTCGCCGGAAGGACTGCCGGGCCCGTCCCAGGACTACGGACGGGATGAGGATAAAGGCCGCCAGCAGAGCCACAAGGAGTACATACGCGCCGCACACACCGCGACCAGGGTCGCAGTTCCCCGGGAAGCGATCCCGGGGAAAGCCGTGGCCAGAATACCGCCCGGAACGATGGCCAGCACGGACACCATCATGACGCCGCCGCGCGCCGACCCCGGGCCACGGGCGATGAGGAGCCTCTTGGTGTTCGGCAGTGTGCCACGTACCCGCTTCCAGGAGACCAGGCCCAGCACCGTCAACGCAACGCCCAGCAAGCCGAGGATCAAGATCCAGGCGGGGTTGCCTGACATGGCCGAGACGAAGCCACCGGTCAGGAGCAGGAGGGGCCCGGACCCGATGGCGCTGCTCCAGGCTGCAGCGAGGGTGCCCTGGGCATCAGCCAACTGCCGCAAACGGGAGGGTGCGTTGGGTGGACTGACCCGTGCAAGGTCCGAAGAAGTCCAGTAGTCAAGAGGATGCGCGGGCTGGCCTGCGGGGAAGGGAGTTGGAACGCTCATGTCGGGCTACAGCCCTGGCCCGTTGCGAAGGCTTTGTTCCAGGGCCTGGAAGCGCCCCGCGTCGGCGCCCTTGCATGCGGCGCCAGAGAGGCCAGGGGCCATGGGTGGTTCTCCTGGGAGTAGGGCAAGGGCGCTCGGCGAGGCCCGGTTTCCTCAGGTTATGGGATTCTGTGGGCGGCTGCCATGGGCACCGCTGCCCATGGACGCTCTCCCCGCTGCAGTCCCGGGCACATTCCGGCTCTACGGCCCTGCCGGGTCCGTGGCCGGTGCCGCGGCTGGGATAACCTAGAGCAGTGACTTACGAGATTGAGATTGGCCGTGGCAAGCGTGGGCGTCGTGCCTACTCCCTGGATGACATTGCGATCGTCCCCAACCGACGGACGCGTGACCCCAAGGACGTATCTGTTTCCTGGCAGATCGACGCGTACAAATTCGACATGCCCGTCATCGCGGCGCCGATGGATTCGGCCATGTCGCCGGAGACCGTCATCGCCCTGGGCCGCCTCGGCGGACTCGGCGTTCTCGACCTCGAAGGCCTTTGGACCCGCTATGAGGACCCGCAGGCCGTCCTGGACCAGATCGGCGCGCTCCAGGACGAGACCAACAGCCCCGCCGTCACCCGGCGCATGCAGGAGCTCTACCAGGCCCCGATCCAGCCGGAGCTGATCACCTCACGGCTCGCGGAAATCCGCGCCGCGGGCGTCACCGTTGCCGGCTCCCTCACCCCGCAGCGGACCCAGGAACACTACAAGACCGTTGTGGCCGCCGGCGTCGACATCTTCGTGATCCGCGGCACCACGGTCTCGGCCGAGCATGTCTCGAAGGACCACGAGCCCCTGAACCTCAAGCAGTTCATCTATGAACTCGACGTCCCCGTGATCGTCGGCGGCGCAGCCGGCTACACCCCGGCCCTGCACCTGATGCGCACCGGTGCCGCCGGCGTGCTGGTCGGCTTCGGCGGTGGCGCCACGAGCACCACCCGCCGCGCCCTCGGCATCCACTCGCCCATGGCCTCCGCCATCTCCGACGTCGCCGCTGCCCGCCGTGACTACATGGATGAGTCCGGCGGACGCTACGTCCATGTAATCGCCGACGGCGGCATGGGATCCTCCGGCGACATCGTCAAGGCCATCGCCATGGGCGCCGACGCCGTGATGCTCGGCAGCGCACTTGCCCGCGCCGAAGAAGCCCCGGGCAAGGGCTGGCATTGGGGCCAGGAAGCGCACCACCTTGAGCTTCCCCGCGGCGACAGGGTCAATGTCGGCACCGTTGGACCGCTCGAGGAGGTCCTCTTCGGACCGGGCCACCACACCAACGGAACGTCCAACCTGATCGGTGCGCTGCGCCGCTCGATGGCGACCACCGGCTACTCGGACCTGAAGGAATTCCAGCGCGTCGACGTCGTCGTGTCGCCCTACTCCGGCAACTGAGGGCCCCCTGCCCATCCGGGGAAGTTGGAAGTAGTGTGGTGCACTACGAGCTTTGATCCGGATGGAGGCGTGACATGAACAGTTTGCCGGGCGGTTCTCCCAAGACCGGCGGTGCCCTGGGGCCCGCGGAACGCGAAGCTTCACTCGCGGTACTGAGGGGCACCACGGACCCTGGGAAAGAACTCGACATCCTGATCGTCGGCGGAGGCATCGTCGGCACCGGCGCCGCCCTGGACGCCGTCACGCGCGGCCTGAGCGTCGGCATCGTCGAGGCCAACGACTGGGCTGCAGGCACATCTTCCCGCTCCTCAAAGCTGATCCACGGCGGCCTCCGCTACCTGGAGATGCTCGACTTCGCCCTGGTCAAAGAGGCGTTGCACGAACGCGGGCTGATCCTGTCCGCGCTCGCCCCGCACCTCGCCCGGCCCGTCCCTTTCCTGTACCCGTTGACCAAGCCCTTCCTGGAACGGCCGTACGTGGGCGCCGGCATCGCCTTGTACGACGCGATGTCCATCTCCACCGGCCAGCGCCGCGGCGTCCCGTTCCACAAACACCTGAGCCGCCGGGGGACCCTCCGGGCCGCGCCGAGCCTCAAGGACGATGCGTTCGTCGGTTCCATCCGGTACTACGACGGACAGGTCGACGACGCCAAGTATTGCGCCAACCTGGTCCGCACCGCCGCCTACTATGGCGCCCACGCGGTGAACCAAATGTCCGTAGTCGCCTTCCTCCGGGAAGGCGAACGCGTGGTCGGCGCCAAGGTGGTCAACCACGAGGACGGCTCCACGTTCAACATCAAGGCCAAGCAGGTCATCAATGCCACGGGCGTCTGGACCGACGAGACCCAGGCCATGGTGACCGACCGCGGCCAACTCAAGGTGCGTGCCTCCAAGGGCATCCACCTCGTGGTGCCGCGGGACCGCTTCCAGTCGACCGTGGGACTGATCCTGCGGACCGAAAAGTCCGTCCTTTTTGTCATCCCCTGGGGCCGGCACTGGATTATCGGCACCACGGATACCGACTGGCATCTGGACAAGGCGCACCCGGCCGCATCGAGCAAGGACATTGACTACATCCTTGAACACGTAAACAAGGTCCTGAAACGGCCGCTGACCCGTGAAGACGTCGAGGGCGTCTACGCCGGACTCCGGCCGCTGCTGGCCGGCGAAAACGACTCCACGGCCAAACTTTCCCGCGAACACGTCGTGGCGCATCCGGTGCCCGGGCTCGTTGTGGTGGCCGGCGGCAAATGGACCACCTACCGGGTCATGGCCAAGGACGCCGTCGACGAAGCAACCCGCAGCATGGACGAGCGCGTGCCGCCCAGCTGCACGGAATCCATTCCCCTGCTGGGCGCCAGCGGCTTCAAGGCCGCCTGGAACAAACGGAACCGGATGGCCGAGGAGACCGGCGTCCACGTGGCGCGGATCGAGCACCTGCTCAACCGCTACGGCTCCATGGCCCCCGAAGTGCTGGCTCTCATCACCGAGAACCCGGAACTGGGCGAGCCCCTGCCCGGCGCGGACGACTACCTTGCCGCCGAGGCCGTCTACGCCGCCACCCATGAGGGCGCCCGCCACGTGCAGGACGTGCTGACCCGCCGGACCCGGATTTCGATCGAGTCGTGGGACCGCGGTGTGTCCGCCGCGCCGGTAGTCGCTAAACTGATCGGAGATGTCCTGGGCTGGAGCGATGCGCAGCGCGAGGGCGAGATCAAGCACTACCTGGCCCGGGTCGACGCCGAACGGCTCAGCCAGGAGCAGCCGGACGACGAATCCGCTGACGCAGCACGCATGGGCGTCGAGGACATCGTTCCGCTGCGCTGACCGACAGCGTCCGCCTGCAGCCCCTCCCGGGACTGCAGGCGCACTGACGCCACTTCGAAGGGATATCTCTTGGCGGAACCACTGGACCGGTATGACGCCGAGCTCACCACTCCCGAGATGGTGATCCTCGAAATGGACGCCACCGACAAGCTCGACGCAACCGCCCAGTTGGCGGAACGCATGCACGCCGCCGGACGCATTTCCGATCTTTCCGGCTTCCTTAAGCACGTCAACGCCCGTGAACACCAGCTGGCCACGGGCCTGCCGGGCGGCATCGGCCTGCCCCATGCCCGCAGTGAGTTCGTCTCCCGGACCACCATCGCCGTCGGCATCACGAAATACGGCAAGGCGCTCGACTTCGGGGCCGCCGATGGGCCGGCCACGGTGGTGCTGCTGATCGCGACCCCGGCCAGCTCCTTCTCCGAGCATCTTGAAGTACTGGCCACCCTGGCCCGGTCATTGTCGAAGGAATCCTTCCGCGAATCGCTCCGGCGTGCCTACGACCCCGAAGTGATCGCGGAACTCATCAACTCCAGCCTGGTCTTTTTCGACCACTGAAACCACTCAGCCAGGCAGACCCGTTTCGTTGTTCTACACGCCGACGAAGTACGGTTAAGGGGTGTTGAAAACTGCCCTCAAACCCCGCTGGATCGCAGGACTGGTGTTCGCGATCGTCGTATCAGGGGTGTTTGTGCTGCTCAGCCAGTGGCAGTTCGGCCGCTCAACCCAGCCTGAGGTGACGGTCTCCACCACCACCGAGGAGCCCAAAGCCCTTACCACGTTGCTGCAGCCGGGCAACTTCTTCCCCGGTTCGGTCGCTGACCAGGTGGTCACCGCCACCGGCAGTTATGACCCGCAGAGGCAGGTCCTGGTCCCGGGGCGCCTGCACGACGGCGCCACGGGCTACTGGATCGTTTCCGCCCTGGCCGTGAAGGACGCCCCCGTCCTGACCGGAGCCGGCGCGACGCCGCAGACCTGGATCCCGGTTGCCCGGGGCTGGGTTGCCGACCCCGCGGACGCTTCGGCGCCGCCGTCGGGCACCATTGAATTGACCGGACGGCTGCTGCCGTCCGAAGCCCCGCTGCCGGGGACCGACGCCGGCCCCGGGCGGGCCAGCGCCGTTTCCGTCGCGGAACTCATCAACATCTGGGAAGTCAGCAGCTACCCCGGCTTTGTCGCCGCGAGCTCCGAGACCTCCGGCGGCAGCGATGTCAGTGCCTCCGCGGCCGGTGGGGCCGTCGTGCCGCTGAACATCGGGCCGCAGCCTCCTGCCGGGAAAGTCAACTGGCTCAACCTCTTCTACGCTGCCGAGTGGGTCGTGTTCGCCGGCTTCGCGCTGTTCATCTGGTGGCGCCTGGTCAAGGACGACTACCGCCGGGGGCTCGAGGATGCCCTCGACGAGGAACAGGAAGCCGCCGCGCTGCATCCGCCGGACCCGGACCCCACCGAACCTCAAGCCGCCGAACCCCCCGCCGAACCGAAAGTGCAATCATGATCGAGCCCCAGCCGGCCGTCCAGCCGCAGCAGTCCAGCGCACCGGGAAGCGGGCGCGGCAAGAAGCGCCGATTCGGCGGAACCGAGGCGCAGATCCGCTCGGCGTTGAAGTTCTACAAAGTCCTCGCGTACATGACCGGCGGCATGCTGCTCCTGCTCTGCGCGGAACTGATTGCCCGGTATGTCTTCGGCCAGTACCTCTTCGCGGGCGGCACCAACGCCGTCACCGGCCAGCCGTTCGGCTTCGGATTCGCCGACGCCGAGCCGCCTGGCGTCATCGGCGGCGTGAATCTGTCCGTCGCGGTCCTGATCGTGCACGGCTGGATGTACGTCGTGTACCTCATGTCCAACTTCCGCCTGTGGTCGCTGATGCGCTGGCCGTTCGCGAAAATGATCATCCTGGCCCTCGGCGGGGTTGTGCCGTTCCTCTCTTTCTTCGTCGAGAAGAAGTTCCACGCCGAGGTGGAGGCGGAACTGGCCGCCAACCCGCAGGCCACGCAGCGCTACTGAGTGCGGGGCACCGGGCCCGGTGTGAGTTCCCTTACCCGGCCACCCTTCCCGGGCCCGGACCGGCTTCTCAATGTGCGGGCGGACGGCGCCGCAAAGTAGGCTAGTACGGTGACTACTCCCACTGCATCCCAGACGTCCCACAAGCCCGTGCTGGTTGTTGACTACGGTGCCCAGTACGCGCAGCTGATCGCCCGCCGCGTCCGGGAAGCGAACGTGTATTCGGAAGTGGTTCCGCATACCTACAGCACCGAGCAGCTCCTGGCCAAGAACCCCGCCGCCATCATCCTCTCGGGCGGCCCCGCGAGCGTCTACGCCGACGGCGCCCCCAGCGTCGGCGCCGACCTGTTCGAAGCCGGTATCCCGGTCTTCGGCATCTGCTACGGCTTCCAGGCCATGGCCAACGCCCTCGGCGGCAAGGTGGCCCAGACCGGACTCCGCGAATACGGCGCCACCGAAACCACCACCATCGGCGAAGGCCGCTCCATCCTGGCCGGCATGCCGCAGCACCAGAGCACCTGGATGAGCCACGGCGACTCCGTGCACGAGGCCCCCGAAGGCTTCGAGGTCCTGGCGACGACGGCAGGCGCCGAGGTCGCAGCCTTCGCCAACGAGGAAAAGTGCCTCTACGGCGTGCAATGGCACCCCGAGGTGAAGCACTCGGCGTACGGCCAGCAGGTCCTGGAGAACTTCCTGTTCAAGGGCGCCAAGCTGGAACCGAACTGGACCGCAGGCAACATCCTCGAAGAGCAGGTCGACCGGATCCGCGAACAGGTTGGCGACGCCCGGGTCATCTGTGGCCTGTCCGGCGGCGTTGACTCCGCCGTGGCCGCCGCCCTGGTCCAGCGCGCCGTCGGCGACCAGCTGACCTGTGTGTTCGTTGACCACGGACTGCTGCGCGAAGGGGAAGCCGAACAGGTCGAACGCGACTTCGTGGCCGCGACCGGCGTCAAGCTTTACGTCGCCAACGAGCAGGAGCGCTTCCAGTCGGCCCTCGCCGGGGTCAGCGACCCGGAGACCAAACGCAAGATCATCGGCCGCGAGTTCATCCGCGCCTTCGAGGAAGCCGAGCAGGCAATCATCGCCGAGGCGGCCGCGCACGGCGAGAAGATCAAGTTCCTCGTGCAGGGCACCCTGTACCCCGACGTCGTCGAATCCGGCGGCGGCGAAGGTGCCGCGAACATCAAGAGCCACCACAACGTGGGCGGCCTGCCGGAAGACCTGCAGTTCGAACTCGTGGAACCGCTGCGCGCCCTGTTCAAGGATGAGGTCCGCGCCGTCGGTGCCCAGCTTGGCCTGCCGCAGGAAATCGTCGGACGCCAGCCGTTCCCTGGACCGGGCCTCGGCATCCGGATCGTCGGCGAAGTCACCAAGGAGCGGCTGGACCTGCTCCGCAAGGCAGACGCCATCGCGCGCGCCGAACTGACCGCCGCCGGCCTCGACAACGAGGTCTGGCAGATGCCGGTCGTACTGCTGGCCGATGTCCGCAGCGTCGGCGTCCAGGGCGATGGCCGCACCTACGGCCACCCGATCGTGTTGCGGCCCGTGTCCTCCGAGGACGCCATGACGGCGGACTGGTCGCGGCTGCCCTACGATCTGCTGGCCAGGATCTCCAACCGCATCACCAATGAGGTGGACGGCGTGAACCGCGTCGTGCTCGACGTGACCAGCAAGCCGCCGGGAACCATCGAGTGGGAATAGCCCGGTAGCGGGCTAACGGAATGGCCGGTCTCCGGAAGGAGGCCGGCCATTTCACGTCTGTCCGGGTCTGCCCGGCGGGGACGGGGCGGCCGCGTCTGGCGGGGCAAGGCTCACCGGCGAATTCGCGTTGAATTTGTGTCCCTCCAGTGTTGCGTCGTCTCACCGGCGCAGGATTCGGGCTACCCTCGAAAGCATGCCGGTATGGTCCAGGACGTCCCGCGCGAGCACGGAAACCGTGAGCAGAGTAAACGCGAGCACAGAAAAGAAGGCAGAAGTGTCAGTTGGTCAAGGCCACACCGAGGGCTCGGAGGAGCTCAGGAAATGGCTGTCGGGGCTCAAGCCCGTCACCGGAGCAGACACCATGCTGCGCTTCACCAAGACGCCCGAGGGCTCCATCGACCTGACCCATGCCCATCCCTCCGGACTGGCGCAGCTGATGGCCGGACGGCGCACCCGCCTCTCCACCCTGATCCGTGACCACCAGCAGTACGTCGTCGCCGCGCGGGCTTCCCGCAATCTGCGGTCCAAGATCTTCGAACTCGCCAACGACCGCGGCATCGACGCGGGATACTTCTCTGCGGGCACGGTCGTCTGGACGTCCGCCGTCGGAGGCATACCCCAGCGCGTCTCGGCCCCGGTCATGCTGACCGCCATCTCCCTCACGGTCCGCCCGGGGGAGGACGACTACGAGCTGCAGCTGACGGAACAGGCCAAGATCAACCCTGCCCTGATCAGGCACCTGAAGACCATCCACGGGATCGTGTTCGACGTCAACGCCGTAACCCGCATGGCATACAGCACCGCCCGGTTTGATCCGCAGCCCGTCCTTGACCGCCTCGGCACGCTCATCCAGCCCATCCACGGCGCCGAGGTCGAACACAACCTGCTGGTGTCCACCTTCGCCGACCTGTCCGGAAGCCTCGACGACCCATGGATCAACGACAACCACCCCATCGTCGTGGCGCTGGGCCGCGCGGCCGCCGGCGGGGCGGTGGAGGTTCCCGAGCTCAAGGCCGGTCGGTTCCCGAGCACCGACGAGCGGGATCCCGCCGATGAGCTGCTGCTGCTCGACGCCGACACCGACCAGCAGTACGTCGTCGACGCCGTCCGTGCCGGGGACTCGCTGGTGGTCAGCAGCCCGCCGGGCACCGGCCAGACCCAGACGGCCATCAACACGATCGGCGCCCTGGTCGATCAGGGCAAGACTGTCCTGGTGGTGGGGGACCGGCGTGCCAGCCTGGGCGAAATCTCCGCCCAGCTGGACACCCTGGGGCTGGACTCCACCCTGTTCCAGCTCGCCGGGAACGCCACTCCGCTGCAGCTCAAGGGCCAGCTGGTCCGCGCCATCGTGCGCAACGAGAAATCCCTCGAGCCCCAGCTGAGCAACCTCCACACCACCCTGATCGAGCACCGCCACGCCCTTCGGGACCATGTCGCCTCACTGCACAACGTCCGCCAGCGCTGGGGCTGCTCGCCGTACGAGGCCATGCAGTCGCTGGCCGAGCTGACCTCCATCCAGCCGGCACCCGCCACCACCGTCCGGCTCAAGCGCAGCGTGCTGGACAATATCCGGGACCGCGAGGAGCTTGCCGGCCGCCTTCACCGGGCGGCCGAACTGGGAAGCTTCAGCCGGGCCTCGACAACAAGCCCCTGGCACGGCGCCCGCCTCCTGACCCGCAAGGAAACCCAGGAAGCCCAGCAGGTGGCCCGATCCGTGGCCCGGAAGCTGCCGGAACTGCGCGACCTGATGAACGGCGTCGCCGAACACGCAGAGATCCGCCTGGGCCATTCGTTTGCCGAGTGGGGCGACCAGGTTGAACTGCTGGTCGCGGTCCGCGAAAGCCTCGACAAATTCACCCCGGACATCTTCGACCGTCCGGTCCACGACCTCATCTCCGCCACCGCAGCCTCCTCCTGGCGGCGCGAGCGGAACATCGAGATGCCGTCCATGCAGCGTTCGCGCCTGCGCCGGGTGGCTAAGGAATATGTCCGCCCGGGCGTCCACATCGCCGACCTGCACAGCTCCCTCGTCCTCGTCCAGGAGCAGCGGGCCGCATGGGCCGACTACGCCACGACGCAGCGGCATCCGGCGGTCCCGTCCGGCTTGGGGGAGATCATCGCCCTGTACCGCGAGCTGGAAGCGGAGCTGGCCGAGCTGGGCCAGGCCGTCAGGCACACCGCGGCGGGCGGCGAGTTGCACGGCACGCCCTACGAGGAGCTCATGGAGCGACTGGACCGGCTGGTTGCCGACACCGGAACACTCGAGACCCTGCCCGAGCGGACCCTCCTGGTCGAGAACATGCGCGAGCACGGCCTTGGCGAACTGCTCGCCGACCTTGCCGAGCGCGAGGTTCCCGCCGGATCGGTGGCTGCGGAGCTCGAGCTCGCCTGGTGGCAGTCGGCGCTGGAAGCCATGATCAGCGGGGACGATTACCTGGCCATGTCCGACGGCGACGCCCTGCGCCAGCTCGAAGCGGAATACCGTCTCGCGGACAACGCCCACATCGCCAGTGGCGCGGCCCGGCTGCGCTGGCAACTGGCCGAACGCTGGCGGGTGGCCATCGCGGAGCACCCGCGCCAGGCGGAACTGCTGCGCAGCCTGCTCAAGGACGGCCGGGTAACCCTGTCGGCGCTGACGGGCCAGGCCCCGGAACTGCTGCCCATGCTGGTGCCGGTATGGTCGGTCAGCCCCTATCTCCTGACGGCGGTTTTGCCGGTGGAGCAGAGGTTCGACGCCGTTGTTATCCTCGATGCCGAGGCGACGTCGCTGCAGGCTGTCCTGCCGGCCATCGCCCGCGCCAAACAGGTCATTGCCTTTGGCGACGACCGGATCGCCAGCCCGCGGACCTTCACCGTGGGTGTGGAGCGGCTTGCCGCCGGCGAGAGCTCCCATCAGGGAGTCGAGAGTGCCTACAAGTCATTGTCCGCCGTGTTGCCGGCCTGGAACCTGCGCACCATCTACCGTGCCGTTGACGAAGACCTCGTCCGGCAACTGAGCAAGGGCTTCTACGACGGCGGACTGCGCCGGCTGCCGGAGGGCCAGTCCGCCACCGGGCTGGACCGCGCCCTGACGGTGGAATACCTTCCGGACGGCACGGGTCTGCCCAGCGCGGACCAGGACGGTGTCGAGTCCGTCGTCGCCGAGGTTAACCGGGCGGTGGAGCTTGTCTTCGAACACGCCCGGCTGCGGCCGCGCACGTCGCTGGCCGTCGTCACCGGCAGCCTCCGGCACGCAGCCCGGATCGGGGAGTCCATCCGGCTGCAGCTGCCCAACCACCCGCTGCTGGCCAGTTTCTTCACCGCCGGGGACGAATCCTTCCGCGTGGTGGACCTGGAACGCGCCCAGGGCCTGGTCCGCGATCACGTGATCTTCTCGCCGGGCTACGGACGTACCCCGCACGGGCGTGCGCTCCACAGCCTCGGCCCGCTGTCGGCCGAAGGTGGCCGCGCCAGGTTCGCGCTCGCCATGACACGGGCACGCCGCTCGCTGCACGTGCTCAGCTGCTTCCGTCCCGAGGACCTCGACGTGACCCGGCTCAGTCACGGCGCGGTTGACTTCTACGAGCTGCTGGACCGGGAAATCGCGGGCAACTCCGATCTTGGCAGCCCGGCGTCGCGGGCCGCTGCCAGCGAACAGGCCCTGGGCGCGGACCCGCTCGTGGCGGACCTCGGCGACCGGCTGCGCGCCAGGGGTGCCCGGGTCTGGCACCAGTACGACGGCGCCCTGAACATGGTGGCCGCGGCCGACCCGTTGAGCACCCTCGGCCAGGACGACGCCGAGATTCCCCGGCCCGTGGCAATTGAATCCGACGGCACCGAACAGTACCGCCGGCTGACCGTCCGCGAACGCAGCAGGCTCCGCCCTCAGCTCCTGGAGCGACTCGGGTGGCGGTATATGCCACTATGGACCATAGAGGTCTTCACTGATCCTTCGGCCTGCGCCGACCGTATCGGCGGATACCTGGGCCTGGAAAAGCCGGCCGTGTCGCACCGGAAACAGGCGTCGCCGGGATTCTTCGACGACGACGTCGAGAACCTTGCCGTCAACGAAGCGCAGGCCTCCCAGGGGCGTGCCCCTTCCGAATGGCCGGACAATGCGCAACAGTTGAGAACAGATCAGGGCAGTAAGGAGGCCGGCGGCATGAATGCGGACGGCAAGACCCAGAACAACGGCAACGTCCAGGACGGCGACGTCCGGAACGGCAACGAAGCGCGGGACGGCAGCCGGGAGGACGCACCTCAGCAGTCACCACCGGCTACGGTCCCGGCCGGCGTACTGCCGAACAAGGCCGCGGAAGACGACCCGCGGCGCTGGGGCGACGAACCGGGCGGCTACGACCACGACTCCTGGCTCCAGGAACAGAAGCCACCGCACTGGGGCTAGGTCCTCCGGGCTTGGCGCCGCACCCGGGCCGACACAGGTCCGGCGCAGGCTTCGGGCGAAGCTCCGGCCGGGCGGAGCGGCTAGCCGGGAACGGCCGCGACAAGGACAAAGAACAGCTTTCCCTGCGTTGATGCACCGGCGAGACGTCGCGCCTGATCGGCATCGGCTGCCACCACCAGGAGGCCCTCGGTTTCCCCGGTTGCCAGCCATGGGCCGGACCCGCTGCCATGGCCGGAGGTCCACAGCACTGGAACGGCGGCGGCCAGGACCTGGGAAGCCGCGGGCTGGTCAAAGCTGTTGCCCGTTGTCATGACCACATTGACGAGCTGTCCGGGGGAGAGCAGCTGGATCGAGGCCGGATCCGCCATCCGGAGCGGCACTGCGGCGGATCCCGGAGGGCGCCCCGCCAGCAAGCCGGGCCCCAGGAGCTGGGAATCGGAGAGCAGTTGGCCCTTGCGGAGGGCGACAGCAAGCTGCTTGCCGAGCAGGGATTCGGAGCTGCCGTAGCTGCTTGCCGGAACCAGCGCACGGGGAACGCCCAGGACTACCAGGTCGTCCGCGCTGAGTGTTTCCCCGGCCGGGAGGTCCCTGGCAGCCGCGACGGCGGAGACACTGTAGACCGGGGCCGGAGTCAGTTGTTGCACGGTGAGGCCTGCAGCGATGCACAGCAGCAGTGCCACGGCCAGCCGCCGGTTGCGGCTCAGCCAACGGGCCAGCCGCCGGCGGGGAGGTTGCCGGGCGGGTCTCCGGCCCGCTGGGGAGCGGCTGACCCGGAGAACCCATGAGGGGCGCCACGCGTCACGCCGAAAGAGTCCAAAGGATTCGGCGGGAAGGATCCCTGCGGGCGGGACAGGGCGTGGATGCGTTGCCATAACCTGACCCTACGCATCGGCGTGCCAGCCGGGCCGGTTCAGTGTGGGCTATGTGGATAAAGCGGCCTGACAACGCTGCCGGACAGGCAGCGAACGGCTGTGGAGCCGCAGACCCCGCGGGCCGCTGCTAGCTTGCGGAAGCGGCGGCAGGCGCCGGCGTTGACGCCGGAGCCGGAGCGGGGGAAACAGTGCTGCCCTTGGCGTCGCGGGAGTCGGTCCGGTAGAAGCCGGAACCCTTGAAGACGACGCCGACGCTGTTGAACTTCTTGCGCAGGGTTCCCTGGCACTCCGGGCAGGACGTGAGGGAGTTGTCGGTGAACGACTGCACGATCTCGAAGGCGTGGCTGCAGTCCTTGCAGGCGTATGCATACGTGGGCACTGGAAATCCTCCTCTGGGACAAACGAGCAGGTCCCGTGCCGCCGGGGTCGGGATCCAGGCCGATAAGTCTATCGGCGAAGTCCGTCCCTTAGCAGTCGCAGGGCCTGAGTGCTAATTCTATCACCCCGGCCGCGCGCCCCCGGAAGCCTAACCCTGCAGCTGCACCAGGCCCGTCTGGGTCAGGGCGGCTGCCACTTTCCGGTCGAAGGACTCTGCCGGGATGCTGCCCGCGGGCAGCACCTCGCCGTCATACACGACGGCGGCTGTCGGCAGCGGCGGCATCAATGCGTCGTCGGACGCCGGCGTCCGGGACGGGAGGAGGGCGCTCAACGCCGCCAGGAACGTGTCGTAGTAGCCGCCGCCCTGGCCGATCCGGTTGCCGGTGAAGTCGACGGCGGTGGCCGGCAGGAAGATGCCGTCGGCATGCCGCATGACGGTGGTGTCGTGGCGTTCCCCGACGGGCTCCTGGATCGGCGCGTAACGGCTCCGCGCGGACCTGGAAGCCGGTGTCCAGTACACCCAGCTCAGCGCCAGTCCGGGCTCGCAGACGGGAAGAAGAAGCTGATGCCCTGCCGCATGGAGCGCTGTCAGCAGGGGAAGGGTCGGCGGCTCGGAACCCACGCCGAGGTAGGCGGCGAAGGTGCCGGAACTACCACCGGTCAGACGTGTTGCCCAGGCGAGACCGTGCCGGGCAATGCCCGCCCCGGCGGCCTCCAGCCCGGCCGGCGTCAGTGCCGCGCGCCGGGCCCGGTGGCCTGCCCGGATGTCTTCCTTCGATGCCATGATGCCTCGTTCCTCCGCGCGATCCGGCCCCGGGAAGCGGCGGCTCCTGCCGGCTCGAATGATTACAATGTTGGGTCCCTCCGTTAGATTAGTCGAGTGACTACACCCAACGCTCCCGTCCGCAAGGCCGTCATCCCCGCAGCCGGCCTCGGCACCAGGTTCCTGCCGGCCACCAAAGCCATGCCCAAGGAAATGCTGCCCGTTGTCGACAAGCCGGCCATTCAGTACGTTGTGGAAGAAGCGGTCAAGGTCGGGCTGACCGACATCCTGATGATCACGGGCCGCAACAAGCGCGCCCTGGAGGACCACTTCGACCGCGTCCCCACCCTGGAAGCCACGCTTGAGGCCAAGGGCGACACCGCCAAGCTTGAGTCCATCCAGGCCGCCAGCAACCTGGGCGATATCCATTACGTGCGCCAGGGCGATCCGATGGGCCTCGGCCACGCCGTCCTCCGTGCCAAGCAGCATGTGGGCTATGAGCCGTTTGCGGTCCTACTGGGCGATGACCTGATCGACGCCCGCGACGAACTTCTCAGCACCATGATCGAGGTCCAGGCGAAGACCGGCGGATCGGTCGTTGCCCTGATCGAGGTTGAGCCTTCCGAAATCAGTGCCTACGGTTGTGCCGACATCGACGCGATAGCGGGCAAAGAGTATGTCCGGATCAACCACCTGGTCGAGAAGCCTGACGTCAAAGATGCCCCGTCGAATCTCGCGATCATCGGCCGCTACATCCTCCACCCGGCGGTCTTCGAAGTGCTGGAGCACACCGAGCCGGGACGCGGCGGCGAAATCCAGCTCACCGACGCGCTGCAGGAACTCGCCTCCGGTGACGGCGAAGGCTACGGCGTCTACGGCGTGGTCTTCCGCGGCCGCCGCTACGATACCGGCGACAAGCTCAGCTACCTTAAGGCCTGTGTCCAGCTCGCCTGCGACAGTGACGACCTCGGTCCCGGCCTGCGGGAATGGCTGCCGGGCTTCGCCGCGAGCCTGGCTCCCAGCCTGATCAAGTAGCTCCGGTGGGGGGCAGCTTCCAGTGGCCGGTGACGCTTGAAAGCGGCGACCTTGTGTTGCGCCCGATCCGGTACCGGGACCGCAAGGAGTGGACCGAGGTCCGCTCCCGCAACAGCGAGTGGCTGGCCCCCTGGGAAGCGTCCAACCCCGTTCCCGGGGGCGGCCTTCCCGACTACCGCCAGATGGTGCGGTCCCTCAAGGCCCAGGCCGCCCAGGGGACCGCCCTGCCGTTTCTCATCACCGCATGGACCCCGGGCTTCCGGGAGCCGGTGATCGTCGGACAACTCACGGTGTCCTCGATTTTGTGGGGCTCTGCCATGATGGCGACGCTGGGTTACTGGGTGGACAAGGACCGGGCCGGCCAGGGCATCGCCCCCACCGCTGTGGCGTTGGTGACGGACTATTGCTTCCAGGCGCTTGGGCTGCACCGGATGGAAATCAACATCCGTCCCGAAAACGCGCCCAGCCTGCGGGTTGTCGAGAAGCTGGGCTTCCGCGACGAAGGCTACCGCCCGCGGTTCCTGCACATTAACGGCGAATGGGCGGACCACCGGAGCTTCGCACTGACCTCCGAGGAAGTGCCCGGGGGGCTCCTGGAACGCTGGCAACACGGCGGGCCTGCCTGATCGGCCAGCCCCCACCTGACCAGCCGTTACGTCCTAAATCCAGTCAATTGCGAGTTCCCCCGCGACACACCGGGGACAATGCGGCTCCGTACCTCGCATTGCTCATACGGTTTTGATGTGGACTTCCCTCTTAGCAGCTCTGTGATCCTTGTCATTGCTGTTGCGCTCTGGATTGTGTGGGTTGCCCCCTACATGCTCCGGAACGGACGCCACCAGCTGCAGCCTGCGGGCGAGCTCGTGGCGGACACCATCGATCTAGAAACAGCAGCCCCGCAAGCCGGGAACGTCATGCAGATGGCGTCCCAGCAGGAGAAACCCATGACCAGTATCCAGCGCACCGACTCCTTCCCGGGAACTCCCGGGCTCGACGGCGGCCCCAAGAGCGGCCCCTCCGGTCCGGCTTTCAGAATCCCCTACGGGCGCTTGGCCCTGGCGCTGGCCGGTCTGCTCTCGCTGCTCACCGGCGTTGTGTCCGCGGCCCTGCGGATCTTCGGCCTCGGTTCACCCTGGCTGCCGTTCGTTGCACTGTCCGGCGCCGTCGCCGCGGTCTTTATGCTCCGCTGGCTCGCCGTCCGGGACCGCCGCCGCAAGATGAACGCCGCGTTCCGCGCGGCCATGACTGCCCCGGCACGCCCGGCCCGGTCCGCCCCGGCGCGGACCCCGCTGCAGCAGCCGGCGGGGGAGCCCCGCGAACGGACCGAGAGTCCGCTGTTTGACGCCCAGGCCGACGCCGCAGAACGCAAACCGGCGCCCAAGCCCCTGACCGCCCAGGAACTCCGCCAGGCGGCCCTGGCGGAAGCCGCGGCCTCGGGCGACACGTCCGTCCGCCGTACCGCTGATCCCCAGGCCGCTGAAGGATCCAGTTGGGAACCGGTGGAGGTCCCCAAGCCCACCTATGTGGAGGCGCCAAAGGCCGAGCGGGCCGCCCCTGAGCCGCTCGATCTTCCGGAAGCCCCGAAGGCCGTGGGAAAGCCGTCGCTCAAGCAGGGCCTCCCGCAGGCGCCGGCCGCCAGCCCCGGCGCGGATGCCGAGCCGAAGCCCCTCGGCAAGGCGCAGAGTGCCCTGAGCAACCTGGACGATGTCCTGCAGCGACGCCGGGCCTGAGCTACATCGTTCAAGCCCCGGGCAGCCAGCACTGGCCGCCCGGGGCTTTGCTGTGCCCGGCGGATCAATAACCAGTGGGCCCAAGGCGGCCACGAACCGGACGCGGACCGGTAGCCTCAGGGCATGACACGAATTTGCGTTGCCGGGGGAACCGGCCAGGTGGGCCGTGAAGTGGTTCGACAGGCTCTCGCGGGCGGCCACGGGGTCGCAGTGCTCTGCAGGACTCCGCCTCCCCCCGGGGCAGCGGCCCGGACCGACGGCGCGGAGTACTTCCGTGCCGATGTCACCACCGGCGAGGGGCTGGCAGCGGCGCTGGCCGGCGCCGACGTCGTGATCGACTGCCTGGAGGGGCGCTCCGGGACGGCCCTGAAGAACTTCGCCGACGGCGGCGCCCGGCTGCTTGCCTCCGCCCAGGACGCCGGTGTGGCCAAGGCAGTCGTGCTTTCCATCGTCAATTGCGACCGCAGCAGCTTCCGTTACTACGCCTCGAAAGCAGCCAGAGAACTGGTCTACGAGCGGTCCGGACTGGAGACCGTCGCGCTCAGGGCGACGCAGTTCCACTCGCTCCTCGCGACGACCTTCGCTGCGGGTTCGAAACTGCGGATCATCCCGGTGGTCAAGGGCGCCCGGTTCCAGCCGATCGCCCCCGCCGACGTCGCGGGTGTGCTGCTCGAGGAGGCGCTGGCGCCGGCGCCGGGCCTCCGGCACAGCGTGAAGACCATCGGCGGCCCCGAAGTTCAGGGCATGGGGGAGCTCGCCCGGCAATGGAAGGCGGCCACCGGCTCCCGTGGACGCCTGGTGACCATCCCGCTGCCCGGAGCGATGGGCAAATACCTGCGAGCGGGGCTCAACCTGGTGCCGGAGGAACGCCACGCCGGTGAGACATTCAGCGGCTGGCTGGCAAAGGACGCCGATAGTTTGTAGCCTAGGGACACCGGCAACGCCGTTCCTTCGGGACCGGCGTTGCTTCGGGGCTATAGCTCAGTTGGTAGAGCGCTTCGTTCGCATCGAAGAGGTCAGGAGTTCGAATCTCCTTAGCTCCACAGTTTGCAGGGGTTTTTGAACCCTTGAGTGCGTGGAATAGACAACCGGTTGGCCGGTTCATCGGCCCGAGGGTGCCTGCTGGTTCTTGTGAATCTCGCGATGTATCGTTGACTATCGTTGTATATCGTTCGCGATTCACAGAGGAGTGCATGATGCGTAATTCATACCCGGCAGGTGGATTTCGCGGCAGCAACGTCGACGGCATGTGGCAGGCCGTTGAGGAGCTGCGCTCAAGGTTTGAGAAGCGCTCCGGCACCCGCGCGGGCCGGGGCGAGGTGCGGTCGGCAGTGCTGGCACTGCTCGCGGAGCGGCCCATGCACGGCTACCAGATCATCCGTGAAATCGAGGAGCGCAGCGGTGGCAGCTGGAAGCCCAGCGCCGGCTCTGTCTACCCCACGCTGCAGCTGCTGGCCGATGAAGGGTTCATCAGTGCCGAGGAATCCAACGGCCGCAAGATCTACTCGCTGACGGAAGCAGGCCGGGAAGATGTGGCGGGTGCTGACACGTCAGCGCCCTGGGAGTCACCGGGACCGGCGTCAGGCACCGGGTTCGGGGCGCTGCCCAAGGCCGGCGTCGAGCTCGCGCACGCCGCGTCCCAGGTGGGGCGCACCGGCACGCGGGAGCAGGTGCAGGAGGCCGTGACGGTGCTCGACGTCGCACGCCGCCGGCTATACGCGATCCTCGCCCGGGACTGACGGGGTGACGTCGGTCCGTCGGGACCGGGCAGATCCGGTACCCGGCGCCGGGGACACCCGTGCCCGTTACCGTCGCATCCTGCGCTTCGCCGCGTGGCATCTCGCGGTGACCTGGTGGTTTGAGCTGTTCCTCCCTCGCGTCGGGCTGGCCAGGATTGCCGAGCGCACCAGGGCGAAGAGGATGCGGCGCTTCGCGCAGCGCTTCCATGATCTCGCGGTGGAACTCGGCGGCCTCATGATCAAAGTCGGTCAGTTCCTGTCCTCCAGGCTCGACGTGCTTCCGCCCGAGATCACCAAGGAACTTGAGGGACTGCAGGACGAGGTGCCCCCGGTTTCGTTCTCCGCGATCCGAACCCTTGCCGAGGCGGAGCTGGGTGCGCCGCTGGATGAGTTGTTCGCCTCGGTCGAGGAGGCGCCCATCGCAGCAGCATCCCTCGGGCAGGCCCACCGGGCGAGGCTTCGACCGGGCGACGCCGCGGACACCGGGTTGGACAAAGTGGTGCTGAAGGTACAGCGGCCGGGCATCAACGCCATTGTCGACGTCGACCTGGCGGCCCTGCGCAAAGTGGGCGGCTGGCTCAGCCATGTGCGCCTTGTGTCCGATCGTGCCAACATGCCCGCCCTGGTCGAAGAGTTTGCGCAGACCAGTCTTGAGGAGATCGACTACCTTCATGAGGCGGCGAATTCGGGGCGGTTCGCTGCTGACTTCGCCGACGACGACCGGGTGGCTGTGCCCGATGTCGTCTGGGAGCGGAGCACCCGCCGCGTGCTCACCCTCGAAGATGTCACGGCGATTAAGATCACGGACTCGGAGGCGCTTCTCGCGGCGGGCATCGACCCGGCTCAGGTTGCCCCGGTTTTCGCGTCGGTCATGTTCGACCAGATGATCACGAACGGCTTTTTTCACGCCGATCCGCACCCGGGAAATATCTTCGTCACTCCGGTTACCGATTCATCCACAGAGCGCCCCTGGAAGCTGACGTTTATCGACTTCGGCATGATGGGCGAGATTCCGGCGAGCACGCGCAGCGGCCTGCGGAAGCTGCTCATCGCGGCCGCTTCGCGTGACGGTAAGGGGTTGATGACCGCGATCAGCGACGTGGGGGTGTTGGTGCCCACGGCCGACACGGTCGAGCTTGAACGGGCGATGACGCACCTCTTCGCCCGGTTTGGCGGGATGGGCTTCGCCGAGCTTCGCGAGGTGGACCCGCGGGAGTTCCGTGATTTTGCGGTTGAGTTTGGTGACGTGGTCCGCTCGCTGCCGTTCCAGTTGCCGGAGAACTTCCTGCTCCTCATCCGGGCGATGTCACTGACGTCGGGTGTGTGCAGCTCGCTGGACGCCCGGTTCAATCTGTGGGACTCGGTCGAACCCTACGCGGGACAGTTGCTGCGCGACGAGCGCGGCAACATCGCGCAGGACGTGGCCCAGCAGGCGCTCGATGCCGCCGGACTGGCCCTGGGTCTGCCGAAACGTCTGGATGGGCTTCTCACCCGGCTCGAGGACGGTTCGCTGTCGGTCACCAATCCGCGCCTCGAACGGCAGGTGGGCCGGCTTGACCGCACGGCGCAGCGATCGGCATCGGCACTGGTATTCGGCGCCCTGCTCATCGCAGGGTCTGTGGTCAGGGCGGACGACATGGTGCTCGGCAGCGTGCTGATGATCGCGTCGGTGGTTCCGCTGATGCAGGGGCTGTGGGCAGGGCGCAGCGGCCTCTGAGTGAGCAGGCGACTCCGTTTTCGCGCGTGTTCCGCCGCACCGGCCCGATCCTCAACATCCGGCGAATACGACGAAATGTGCGGCTGCTTCCCGCCCGACCTCCGATTCCTGTGCCATGGTGAGATCCAGCGTCCCGCCTTCGCATTGGCTGGCGGGCGAAACACCCCCCGATACGGAGGACTTGTGAAGACCACCCACCCCGCCGACACCGCCCAGGCCCGCGCGCGCCGCGGAACAAAGCTGGCCGTTGTGGCCGCTGCCGCCCTGGCCGGGTTGCTCGCCGTTTCCGGCTGCGCTGGACCGGCTTCGTTCGCCGCTGAACGCGCGGCGGACACCACGCCGGCCGCGACCGGCTGGCTGCACACGGACGGCGGGGCCATCAAGGATTCCAACAACAACCAGTACACGATCAAGGCCACGTCCTGGTTCGGACTCGAGACTCCGGACTGTGTCCCGCACGGGCTTTGGGGGACACTCACGATCGACGAGGCCCTGGCCAACATCAAGTCGATGGGCTTCAACACCGTGCGCCTGCCTTTCTCCAACGAGTGCCTGGCCGCGACGACCATCAAGGGCAGCGTGAACTACTGGGCGAACCGGGCCTACAACCTCGAGGGCAAGCGCCCGCTGGACGTCATGGACACGGTCATTGCCCGGGCCAAGGCCAACGGCCTGCAGATCATCCTGGATCGCCACCGCCCGAGTTCCGCCGACCAGTCGCCGCTCTGGTACACGTCCGCCGTCCCGGAGACGAAGTGGATCTCCGACTGGAAGATGCTTGCCGACCGGTACAAGGGCGACCCGACGGTCATCGGCGCCGACCTGCACAACGAGCCCGCGGGAGCGGCCACCTGGGGGCGCGGCACCGCAGCCACCGACTGGCAGGCAGCCGCCACGCGCGGCGGCAACGCCGTCCTGGCCTCCAACCCGAACCTGTTGATCATCGTCGAAGGCATCGAAAACCAGGGCGACGGGACCTCCACCTGGTGGGGCGGCGGCCTCGCCGACGTCGGCGCAAAACCCGTTGTCCTCAGCACCCCCGGCAGGGTCGTGTATTCGCCGCACGACTACCCGGCATCGCTCTACGGCCAGAAGTGGTTCAGCGACACGGCCTACCCGGCGAACCTCCCGTCCGTCTGGGACAAGAACTGGGGCTACATCCAGAAGCAGGGCATCGCCCCGATCCTGCTCGGCGAATTCGGCTCTGCCCTGGCCACCGAATCTGACAAGCAGTGGATGACGTCGATCGTCTCGTACCTCGGCACCAACAAGATGAGCTACGCGTACTGGGCGTTCAACCCCAACTCCGGCGTCACCGGCGGACTCGTGAAGACGGACTGGCGGACACCCGAAGCCGGGAAGCTCGCTGCGCTGGCACCCATCCTGACCGGCGTCCCGGTCGTCAACGTGCCGGTTCCGTCTCCGACCGCGTCGCCGACCACTACAGCCACGCCGACAGCGACGGCGGCACCCACCGCGGCACCCACGGCCACGGCCAGTCCTGCCCCCACGGCCACTCCGACTCCGACTCCGTCGCCGACGGCCACGGCCCCGGCCGGTGACCCGGCAATCAGCGCGACGTGGAAAGCCACCAGCGCGTGGACCGGCGGATACGTGGCCAGCATGGAAGCCACGGGCCTGCGCAAGGCGTCCACCTGGTCGGTCTCCTGGCCGGATCCCAATGTCACCAGGGTGGTCAATTCCTGGGGCGTGAAATGCACGATCGTCCCGAAGTATTCGGTTACCTGCACGGGCTCTGACTGGGCCGCGACCATCCTCCCCGGACAGAAGCGGACCGCTGGCGTGCAGCTCGACTCGCTGAAGGCCCCGGTCAACCCGGTCCTCACGCTCAAGTAGTCATCAAACACCCCGAGGGCCCGGTGCTGCCGGGCCCTCGGGGCTCGTGACGACCGGCGGATTACCCCGGCCGCGTAGCCCGATATCCTGTCCAGTGAGACGAGGAGAATCATGACCACCCTGAAAGAACGCCTGCACGCCGACGTCGTCGGCCACATGAAGGACCGCAACAAGGTCGCGCTCACTACGGTGCGCAACGTCCTGGGCGAAATCGAAACCCGCGAGAAGTCCGGCAAAACCCCGATCGTGCTGGACGACGCCCAAGTGACATCCCTGCTGCAGAAGGAAGCCGCGAAGCGGCGCGATACCGCCCGCATCTACACCGAGGCGGGGGAGCCCGAGCGGGCCGCAGCGGAAATCGCTGAAGCCGAAATCATCGAGGCGTACCTGCCGAAGGCACTCACCGCAGCCGAAGTGGAGGCGATCGTCGACGAGGTCATCGGTTCCCTCACCGCCGACGGAACCGAACTGACCATACGCCAGCTGGGCGCGGTGATGAAGCCGGTCACCGCCAAGGTCGCCGGACGCTTTGACGGCAAGGCCGTCAGTGAGATTGTGCGCAGCCGCATTCCGCAGTGACCGTGCGTGCCCGGGTCCTAAATTCGAGGCCCGGGCCCGGTGGCGGAGGGCTGCCGGCACCCGCCTGTATCCTGAGAAGGTACGTCGAATGGCGGTATCTGCCATTTCAAGCGCGTTTCGTGACCGGACGACCGTCCAAACCCTGGACCGAATCCCAGGGTGTCACGGAGTCCCGCCGCACACGTCAGTCTCCGATCCGCCCCTCGGACTCTGGGATTGGAACTCTTATCACTACCGCCGTGCCTGGCCGTCGCCAGGCAACCCCGACGCCGGCCCGCAAACCCCCGCAGGCAGCCGCGGTGGCTGACACGGCCGTCGTAGCGTGGACCGAAGCCGGCCACAGCAAGACGGCGCGATGGCGCTCGGCCAACGGAAGACCCGCGCCCGCGCGCATCGAAGTGGTCACCAATTCCCTGACAGCCGATGAGGCGAACCGGATGGCGTCACAGGGCATCGCGATGCTCTGGCAAGGTGACTTCCACAATGCACGGCAGATCCTCAACGCCCTGGACCGGCGGGTGGGCGCCGGCACAAAGAAGGCCCCTGGCACGCCGGCTGACGAGTTCTACCGCCACCGCCAGTCCCGCTCGCACCGGGCGCGCATCCTCGGCTTGCTGCTGATTCCGGTTGATCCAGGCCCGGTGGTGCCCCTGCGGCGGTCGCCGGACATCCAGGCGGCCGCCGCAGAAGCGTACGGCGAAATCAGCGAACCGTCGGTTGTCTCGCTCCATGAGCTCGTCGGGGCCATCGGCGCCCACGAGTGGCGGCGGAACGGCGTCCACGTCGAGGCCCTGCAGGGCCGCATCCATCCGCACTACGGCACGTTCTTCCCGACCCGCAGCGAGTACGTTGACCTGGTGGCCGCCGCACCGCTGCCATCCGACACGCTTGCGTTCGACGTCGGAACCGGCACCGGCGTCCTCGCTGCCGTTCTCGCCCGCCGGGGCGTCCAACGCGTCGTGGCGACAGACAACGAACCGCGCGCGATTGCCTGCGCCGGTGAGAATTTCCGCAATCTGGGGGTCCAGGACCGTGCGGAGGCTGTCCTGGCCGACATGTTCCCGCCCGGCCGTGCACCGCTCATTGTGTGCAACCCGCCGTGGATTCCGGCCACCCCGCATTCATCCCTGGACAATGCCGTCTACGATCCCGGCAGCCGGATGCTGTTCCGTTTCCTGGACGAACTCTCCGACCACCTGGAGCCCGGCGGTGAGGGGTGGCTGGTCCTCTCCGACCTGGCCGAGCACCTGGGACTGCGGTCCCGTGCCGAGCTCCTGGACGCCATCGGGGCGGCCGGGCTGAAGGTGATGGAACGGTTCGACACCAGGCCGACCCATCCCAAGGCATCCGACCGCAACGATCCTTTGTTCGAGGCCCGCTCGGCTGAAGTCACCTCGCTGTGGCGGCTCGCAGTCCGTTAGTGCCACGCTCCGCCACGCGCGCAGTTGCCGTTCCGAATCCTTCCCTGAAAGAGAAACACCCATGAGCCTGATCCGGCTGCAAGACGTCAGCGTGCGCTTCGACAACACCCAGATTCTCCGGGAGGCGTTCTTCCGCCTCGAGGCCGGCGACCGCGTGGGCCTGATCGGCAAGAACGGCTCCGGCAAGACAACCATCCTCAAACTGGTCCTCGACCAGGTGGCACCGGATACCGGCACGGTCACCCTGGAACTGGGCACCAAGGTGGGCTACTTCTCCCAGTTCTCGGAACTCAACGGGGACGCGACTATTCTCGAAGTGCTCGATGCCCTGTTTGCGGAGATCAAGGCCGTCGAGGCCGAACTCGCCGCCATCGACGCCTCCATCGCAGCCGGTCCCGCCGACGCCGAACTCGACCGTCTCATCAGCCGCCAGGCGGAGCTCTTCGAGGACATGGAACGGCTCGACGGCTGGGACTACCCCCGGCGCATCGACACCGTCCTCACCACCCTGGGCTTCGACGAGGCCCACCGCCGCTGCGCGATCGACGAGCTGTCCGGCGGCTGGCGCAACCGTGCGGCCCTGGCCAAGATCCTGCTCGAAGGCCCGGACGTGCTGCTGCTCGACGAGCCCACCAACTTCCTGGACGTCGCCGGCGTCGAATGGCTCGAAAGCTGGTTCCGGGACTTCAAGGGCGCCGCGATCATCGTCTCGCACGACCGGAAATTCCTCGATGCGGTCGTCACCCGGATCATCGAGGTGGAGAACTTCCACCTGCACGAATACCCGGGCAACTTCGGCGAATACGTGGTGCAGAAACAGTTCCGACTCAAGACCCTTGAACAGCAGTTTGTGCACGAATCCGAGCTCCTGGCCTTCGAAGCCGAAGGCATCGCCGACCGCCGCGAAGCGGCCAAGGCGGCCAGCCGCGGGCTGGGGAACCAGCTGGCCAAGATCAAGAAGTCCCGCACGCCGCGGCCCGTGGACCAGATCGTCACGGAGATCTACGGCGGCCTGCACGTCAAGGACGTCCTCTGCCGGGTGGAGGGGCTGGGGAAGTCCTACGGGGAAAAGCTGCTGTTCGACGATCTGAGCTTCGAGATCCGCCGGGGGAACCGGATTGTGGTCCTGGGCGCCAACGGCAGCGGCAAGTCCACGCTCCTGAAGGTGCTGACCGGCGAAGAGCAGGCCGACTCCGGGGAAGTGGCCTGGGCCAAGGGTCCCGGCTTTGTCTCCTACAACCAGATGCTCGAGGACCTCGACGACGCCGACACGGTGTCCCACGCAGTCAACGCGCTGCCGGACAGCCTGGCGTTCAGCGCCACGAAGAAGTCCGTCAACCGGTTCCTGGCGATGTTCCAGTTCTCCGAGGCGGACCTCAAGCAGAAGATCGGGAACCTTTCCGGCGGCCAGAAGGCGCGCGTCGCCATGGCGCAGTGCCTCCTCTCCGGCGCCTCGGTGCTGCTGCTGGACGAGCCGACCAACCACCTGGACATGTCCAGCACCCAGGTCATGGAACGCGCGCTGGTGCACTTCCCCGGAGCCGTCGTGGTGGTCAGCCACGACCGGTTCTTCAGCGAAAAAATCGCCAACCGCCATCTGGTGTTCGGCGCTGACGGCGCCGAACCCGGTGAAATCGACGTCCGCGTCGCTTAGGCGCTGACCAGCCCGGGCCGGCGACGGCGGGGTGCAGCGGAAGCCCTCCGGCAGATGCCGCTGCCCGGAGTCTGCCCGGGCCGCCCTTGCCGCGGGATAATGGCACTATGGCCGAACAGGATCAGGACCGCGACCCGTGGGATGAGTTCGACAGGCTCACACCGGCCGGACCGGACCGGGTGGAGGGCTACCCCGGGGGTGAACCAGTGGGCTTCGGCTTCCGCACGGGAGTCCGCAGCGCGAAGGTGGCCATCGGCTTCGCCGTTTATGCCCTGACCCTGGGAACCGTCCTGGTGGTGGTCGGCGCCGTCGTCTTCGTCGGCCAAAGCCAGTGGCTGTTGCTCGGGCTCATGGTACTGATCGAGGCGGTGTTCATCCTGGCCTTCAGCCGGCTGGTCGCGCAGGCACGGCGGCGCCGCTGACAGTCCCGACTCTGCCAGCTCCGACGCTGTCGGGCCCCGCTATTTCCGGTGCCGGGAGCTTAGCGCCAGATAGGCCCCCAAGGCGCCGACGCCGCCGATCCCGGCGGTGAAGAGCGTCTTGGACCAGTTCTTCCAGCGGTCCGGCTGGACGGACACCAGCTCCCCGACGGCATTGATCAGGGCGGCGGTGATGAGCCCGGCGACGATCCGGTTCCCGGTCTTCTCCGCCTTGTCCATGAGCCGGTCCAGCTCATCGGCCCGGAAATGGATGTCGATGCCGCCGCGCTCCAGGACCTCCACCACCCGGCGCAGGATGTCCGGCGCGTCCGTCCCGAAGCGCAGGGCTTCCCGGCCGAGCTTCTTGAGCCGCTCCGCGAGGGCCTCGGGGGACAACGAGCCGAGGATGATCTTCTGCGTGAAGGGGCCCAGCTGGGTGGTCAGCTCGAATCCGGGATCCAGCTGTTTGCCCAGGCCGTCCGCCATCACCAGCATCTTCAGCAGAAGCGCTGTTTCCCGGGGCAGACGCAGCCGGTAGTGGCGCAGCAGCGCCGCCAGTTCCGACAGGACCGCCACGATCGGAATCTCCGCCAGCGGCCGTCCGGCGTAGCGGTCCACGAGCCGGCCCACATCTGACTGCAGTCCGCCAAAGCCGCCGTTGGCCTGCGCCCCGCACATGCGGACCAGGGCCGTGGTCAGCCGGGCGGCATCCTGTTCCACGATGGCCAGTAGCATCCGGACCAGCTGATCGCGCGTGGCGTCGCTGATGTGCCCAACCATGCCGAAGTCAATGATGCCAAGACGCCCGTCTTCTTCCACGAAGAAATTCCCGGGATGCGGGTCGGCGTGGAAGAAGCCGTCCTCGAAGACCATCTTCAGCAGGATGCTGCAGGCCTGCCGGGCCAGCTCCCCGGCCTCGATGCCCGCCTCCCGCAGTGCGGCGGCGTCGTTGACCTTGATGCCGCGGATACGCTCCAGCGTGAGGACCCGCGATGTGGTGGTGTCCCAGAAGACCCGGGGGATGTGGACGCGGCCGTCGCCCGCGAAGTTTGCGGCGAAGTGCTCCGCGTTCCTGGCCTCCTGCAGGTAGTCCAGTTCCGCCCGCAGGGTCTGGGAGAACTCGTCCACGAGGGCCTCCAGATGGAGGCCGGCAGCCCTTGTGGAGGCACGCTCGGCCCGTTTGGCCAGCTCGGCCATGATCTCCAGATCCTCATTGATCTGGGCCACGACGCCGGGCCGGCGGACCTTGACCACGACGTCGATGAGTCGGCCGCCGCCGGCTGTGGCGCCGGACGCGCCGGAGCCCTCAGCCTCCGCGTCCAGCGCGATCCGGCCGCAGTGGACCTGGCCGATGGAACCCGTGGCGAGGGGAGTGTCATCCAGCGAATCGAGCAACCGGCCCGCCGCGGTGCCGAGCTCCTCGGCGATGACGGCGCGGACCTCGGCGGCAGCGATGGGAGGGGAGGCGTCCTGGAGTTTCGCGAGCTCCGTGGCGTACTCCGGCGGAAGCACATCCGTGCGCGTCGACACGATCTGGCCGAACTTGATGTAGACGGCGCCGAGGTCCTCCAGGGCGAGCCGGACGCGCACGGGCAGGCTCGCCCCCCGTGGCGGACGACGGGACAGCTCCGGCGTCCCCGTCGCGGGCCGCAGCCTGTCCAGCCCAAGGTTACCCAGCGCAAAGCCCAGTCCGTGCCTCGTCAGGGTCTCCACGATGTCCCGGAACCGGTCCCGCCGCGCGCTCATGACGCCAGACTACACGCGGGTCCGCCGGCCGGTCCCGCCGGCTACAGCCAGCCCTTCCTCTTGAAGATGCCGTACATCAGGGCGGCGGTGCCGGCCATCAGCCCGATTGCCATCGGGTAGCCGAACGTCCACTGCAGTTCGGGCATCCGGTCAAAGTTCATGCCGTAGACGCCTGCGACAAAGGACGGGGCGAAGAAGATGGCCGCCCAGGACGAGATCTTCTTGACCTGCTCGTTCTGCTCGGCGCTGGCCTCGTTCTGCCGGTTGGCCGTCAGCGTGCCGTCGAGGGTGAGGGCGTTCTGCAGGAGGTCCCGGAAGGAATCGGCACGGGAGATCAGCCGCTCCACATGGTCTTCGACGTCGCGGAGGCTGTGCTGGAGCTCGGACGTCACCTCATACTTTTCGAAGCCGCGCCGGAGCCGCTCCATCATGGCCGGGAGCGGATGGATGGCGCGCTGGAACTGGATGACCTCCCGGGCCAGCTCGTAGATCCGCCGGGAGACGGTGGAGTCGCCGCTGAACAGCTGGTCCTCGATCTCGTCGATGTCGTTCTCCAGCCCCGCAACGACCGGGACGTAGTCGTCCACCACCTGGTCCATGAGGGCGTAGAGCACAGCCTCCGGGCCGTGGCACAGCAGGTCGGGGCGCTTCTCCAGTTTCCGCCGCACCTGCGCCACCCCGCCGGTCTCCGCGTGCCGGACGGTGACGACGAAGTTCCTGCCGGTGAACACGTGGAGTTCGCCGAATTCCACGGTTTCTGATGCGTCCAGGTACCGCGCGGGCCGCAGCACGGTGAAGAGGTTGTCGTCATAGCGTTCCAGTTTGGGGCGCTGGTGGGCGGAAATCGCGTCTTCCACGGCGAGCCTGTGCAGCCCGAACTCCGCGGCGACCGCGGCCATTTCGGCTTCCGTCGGCCGGTAAAGGCCGACCCACGCCATCCCGCCGCTCCGGTTCAGGGTCTCAAAGGTCTGCTCGAGGCTCTGCGGCTCGGCGCTGCGGACGCCGTCAACGTAGACGGCGTTATCGATGATAGTCACGGGCCCATTATCCTGTCTTCGGCGCCCGCGGCTGCGCGGGGCCGGCCAGCGAGCCGCTTTGGGCCAGCCGGCTGATCAGCGGCTCGGTGCGGTACTGGATGTGGGTGTGCAGGGCGAGGACGGTCTCGGTCCGGATCACGCCCTTGATCCGGAGGATGGAGCGCAGGGCTGCCTGCAGGTTGTGCGTGTCGGTGGCCACCACCCGGCACCACACATCGCCGCGGCCGGAGATCTCGTGGACTTCCAGGACCTGGGCGATCAGGCGCAGGGCGCCCACCACGCCGTCGAGTTCCCGGTGGTTGACCTCGATCGTGACGAAGGCAACGACGTCGTAGCCCACCGCTTCCAGATCGATCTCACGGCCGCCGTCGTGCAGCAAGCCGGAACGCTGCATGCGCCGGACCCGGGACTGGGCCGTGTTGCGTGCAATGCCCAGCGTTTCGCTGAGCTCCCCGATCTGGACCCGGGGATCCCGGATCAGTTCCAGCAGGATTTTCAGGTCCGTGGGGTCAAGACTGTTCAAATCATCACTCCCGTTCATTCGCGCGGCGTTCGATTGACTGTTTTGATCAATTTTGGCATGAAAATAAGCTGCGAGGATCAGCAATGACGCATTCTTTAAGCACCAAATCATCACGGGCTGGCGGTTCCCCCATCACAGGGAACACGCGGCCCGCTTCCACGCAAGGGCACGGACATGACGGTCTTCAGCGAGCTTCGCATGCGTCCCGCCACAGCAGAACGCTGGGGATGGGACGCCTCCACCACGGCCCGGCTGGTGATGGCCGGCACCGTGATTTTCACGCTGCTGGTCGGCGCGAATCTCGCCACGCCGATTTACCCGCTGCTGCAGGCCAAACTCGGCATCACCGCCCTTGATGTCACGGTGGCCTTTTCCGCTTATGTCCTGGCGCTGGTGGCCACCCTGATCCTGGCCGGCCACTGGTCCGACCACATCGGCCGCCGGGCGGCCCTCGTGCTCGCGGTGCTCGTGGGCCTCGCCGGGGGTTCCGTGTTTGCCACGGCGGACAGCCTGTCCGCGCTGTGTGCGGGACGGGCCCTGCAGGGCGTTGCCGTGGCGCTCGCCACCGGCGCCAGTTCGGCGGCCCTGCGCGAGCTGCTGCCCAGCCGTCCCGAGTGGGCGTCAAGGTTCACACTGCTGGCGTCCGCCGGGGGTGTGGCGGCCGGCCCGGCGATCGGGGGAGTGCTTTCGCTGCTGCCCGGACCCACGTCCACGCCGTACTACCTGCATTCCCTGGTCCTGGCCGCGCTGCTGGTTCCCTTGCACCTGCTCAAGGCCCGGCCGGCCATCACCTCGGTCGCAGGCCAGCAGCCGCTGCGTGTGCTGGCGCCCCGCCGGCCATCGGTGTCCAGCGAGGCACGCGGTGCCTTTTGGCTGGCGTCCTCGGTGGGGTTCCTCAGCTTCACCGTCTTCGGCTTCTGCCTCTCCCTGGCACCCAGCTATTTCGCCCAGATCGTCCACGCCGATTCGCGGCCGCTGATCGGCCTGCTGGCGGGACTGACCCTCGGGTCCTCCGCGCTCAGCCAGCTTCTCGCCGTGCGGGGACGTTTCGTCGTGCCGGTCGGACTGGGCCTGCTGGCCGTGTCGGTGCTGCTGATCGCCGCGGCTGCTTCCTGGAGCAGCCCCTGGCTGCTGATCCTCGCAAGCATCACCGCCGGCATCGGACAGGGTGTGTCCTTCCGGACCGTCTTCAACGACGTCGCCGGAAAGGTCGAGGCCTCACGCCACGCCCAGATCATCAGCACCGTCTATGTCATCACCTACCTCGGCAGTGCCATTCCCGTGATCGGGCTGGGGCTCGCCGCCGGGGTCGTTGGCCTGCAGGCGGCGGTGGCCGGCTTCGTCGTGCTCTGCTCGATCGCGGCCGTCACCCTCGCGGCCATCACCCTTCGCGGGGCGTTGCGCCGCGCCTGAGCGCACGGCGGCCTACTGTGCCGGCCGGTGCAGCCCCTAATCCGGCAGCGGGCCGAGGTTTCCCTGGATGTGGTCGAACACGAGGGTGGTTTCGGTGTGGCCCACCACCGGGTCGGTGGCGAGGTTGTCCAGCACCCAGTCCCGCAGGTCCTCGGTGGTGGCGACGGCGATGTGCAGCAGGTAGTCCACCGAACCCGAAGTGTGGAAGGTGGAGAGCACGGCGGGCAGCTTCGGAACCCGGGCCGTGAAGCGGTCGATCTGCTCGCGGTCGTGGGCACGGAGCCGGACGGCGATGAGGGCCTGCACGGAGCGGCCGATCGCGGACAGGCTCAGCTTCGCCTCGAAGCCCTCGATGATCCCCCGCTCGGAGAGCGCCCTGGTGCGCATCAGGGCCGTGGACGGCGCGATGCCCACCAGCTCGGCCAGCTGCTTGTTGGAGATCCGTGCGTCGGCCACGAGGGCCGCGAGCAGGCGCTCGTCGATAGCGTCCAGCGGCTCGCCGGCACCCGCTCCCGGCCGAAGATTCTTCGCACTGCTACTCACGGGTCCTCCTTGGTGTGTTGTCTGTTCATCATAAACGGCGCATTCCGACACTTCCATTCGCGACCCCTGTAAAACTCCGAATTATTGCCAGATACTTGCGGAATTCAACGGTGAATATTCATAAGGAGCAAGGGTGCTTTCTCAAGACTCGCTGGCTGTCCACGCCGGCCGGAACGGCCTCACTGAACTGGGCGTGCACGCGGTACCGATCGATCTTTCCACCACAGCGCCGCTTCCTTCCGTGCACGACGGCGGCATGGCCTATGAACACATGGCCACAGGTGGCGTCCACGTGGATGGCCAGAGCACTGTCTACCAGCGGCTCTGGAATCCCACCGTTGCACGCTTCGAGGAGGGTGTCGCCGTCCTTGAGGACACCCCGGAGGCCGTGGCGTTCGCCACCGGCATGGCGGCGCTCACCGCGGTGCTGCTCGCCGTCGTCGCCACCGGAAAGAAGCACGTGGTCGCCGTCCGGCCGCTGTACGGCGGAAGCGACTACCTGCTGGCCTCGGGAGTGCTCGGCAACGACGTCACCTTCACAACGCCGGAGGGTGTCCACGCCGCGCTCCGGACCGACACCGGACTCGTGATCCTCGAAACGCCGGCCAACCCGAGCCTTGAGCTCGTCGACATCGCCCGCGTGGCCGCGGCGGCGGACGGCGTCCCGCTCCTGGTCGACAACACTTTCGCCAGCCCGATCCTCCAGCGGCCCTTCCGGCACGGCGCCGCCATGGTCCTGCACAGCGCCACGAAGTTCCTCGGCGGACACGGTGACGCCATGGGCGGCGTGGTGGCCGCAGCCCCCGAGTGGACCACGCGGCTGCGCCAGATCCGGGCCGTGACCGGCGGCATCCTGACACCCTGGCCGGCCTACCTGCTCCACCGCGGCCTCGCGACGCTCCCGGTCCGGGTGCGCGCCCAGCAGGCCAGCGCCCAGAAGGTCGCCCTCGCCCTGGCCGGGCACGGGCTCGTCCGGAGGGTCTTCTACCCGGGGCTGCCCGAGTGCGATCCGCAGCGGCTGATCGGGACCCAGATGGCCGGCCCCGGCTCTCTGCTTGCCTTTGAGCTGAGCAGTGCCGAGCACGCCGAACGGATCCCCGGTGCGGTGGCCATGATCACGCATGCGGTCTCGCTCGGCGGGATCGACACCCTGATCCAGCACCCTGCCGGGCTGACGCACCGGCCGGTCGCCGCCGAGGCCAAGCCGCATGCCAGCCTGCTGCGCGTGTCGGTGGGCCTGGAGGACGCGGCCGATGTCGTGGCGGACCTCGTGCAGGCCATCGAAGCTACCCGCTAGCGCCGGCCGGTGCCTTGGCCGCGGGCCAGCGCCTGACCCGCGGGCCGGCCGGATGCACGACGGCGGTAATCACCGCCGTCGTGCACGCCAGCCCGATCACACTCAGCGCCAGGGCCGTCCAGCCCAGCGATTGGAAGACCAGCCCGCCGGCCCAGCCGATGACGCTGGACCCGAGGTAGTAGGCGAGGTTGTAGAGCGAGGCCGCCTGTGCGCGGCCGGTTGTTGCGATCACCCCGGTCCAGCCTGCGCCGATGCTGTGCGCCGCGAAGAATCCGCCGGTGAACAGCAGCAGGCCTGCCAGGATGAGCGCCAGCAGCTGGGTGAGCGTCAGGGCCAGGCCCGCCACCATCAGCACCGTTCCGGCCAGCAGCACCGTGCGCCGGCCAAACCGTGCAGTCAGCCCGCCGGCCCAGCGGGAGGAGACCGTCCCGGAGAGGTAGGCCAGGAAGATCAGGCTGATGATGGTGGCCGGGAGGCTGAACGGTTCCCCGGAAAGCCGGAAGCCCAGGTAGTTGTAGACGGCCACAAAGCCGCCCATCAGCAGGAACGCCTGAAGGTAGAGGGCCAGCAGCCGCGGGTTCCGGCTGTGGCCCGCCAGCGTCCGGAACGCGCCGCGGAAACCGCTGGCCGCGGCCGCCGTGAAGCCCCGCGCCTGCGGCACCAGGACCAGGAACAGGACGGCGGCCGCGGCGGCCAGGACTGAGACGGCCAGGGCCGCAGCCCGCCACCCCCAGAGTTCGCCGGCAAAGCCGGCCACCAGCCGGCCGGCGAGTCCACCCAGGGTGGTCCCGGCGACGTAGGTGCCGGCCGCCAGTGCGGCGTGGGCCTTGTTGACCTCTTCATTGAGGTAAGCGATGGCGATGGCGGGGATGCCGCCCAGTGCCATGCCTTCGAGCATCCGCAGGCCCAGCAGCATCGGGAAGCTGGAGGCGAGCGGCACCAGCAGGCCCAGGACGGTCGCCGCCGAGATGCCCCACACCATGGCCCGGACGCGTCCGATGCGGTCGGCCAGGAAGGACCACGGAAGCACCGTCACGGCCAGCCCCACAGTGGCCAGCGAGATCGTGAGTGCCGCCTCGGCCGCCGTGACCTGCAGCTCCGCCGCTATCATCGGCAGCACCGCCTGGGTGGAATACAGCTGGGCGAAGGTGGCGACGCCGGCGAACGCCAGCCCGGCGAGAATTTTCTGGTAGGCCGCGGACCCCTTGGCATGCCCCTCCCACGCGGGAACCCCGGCGTCGACCGCAGGGGCGGCACCGGGGGCGGCGGAAGCGCCGGGTGTCCCGGGGGTGGCGGGGAGCTGGCGGAGCGGGTGGCGGGACATCCCTCCAGAGTAGGCTTCCGGAAGACATGCTTCCAATGCATGATTCTCATAGAATCAATAGCAAATACGGAACCATCTGGAGCGTGGGACATGGACGTGGAGCACAAACAGCTGGTCCAGCTGCTGCCGCTGTTGCCCCTGCTGGCCGAGCTCGGGCGCACCCAGCACATCACCGCGACCGCCGACGTGCTGGGTCTGCCCCAGTCGACGGTCAGCCGGGGCATCGCGCGGGCCAGCAGCATCATCGGGACGGACCTGCTGATCCGTGACGGCCGCGGCGTTCGGCTCACTCCCGCGGCCAAGGCGCTCCTCCCGCACATCGAGGCCGCGCTGGGCGGGTTCCAGGCCGGACTGGACCTGGTCCGGCACGAGTCGGAGGTGGTGCGCGGCCGGATCGCGGTGTCTTTCCAGCACACTTTCGGCGAGGCGATGCTGCCGCTGCTGATCAGTGCCTTCCGCAGCCGGCATCCCCAGCCGGCCTTTGACCTCAGCCAGGGTGCGCGGGACGGCTGCCTGGCTGAACTGGCTGCCGGGGACGCGGACCTGGCACTGACCGCCCCCCTCGCGGCGCCGAGCCGGCTGATCTCCTCGGCAGCCCTGTACCGGGAACCGCTGCGGCTCGTCGTCCACCACCGGCACCCGCTCGCCGGGCGCCGTCGTGCCCGCCTCGCGGAGATCCGGCAGGATCCGTTCGTGGCGATGGGCCCCGGCTACGGGATGCGCTCGCTGACCGACGCCCTCTTCCGGGAGGCGGGCTTCCGGCCCCGGATCGCCTTCGAGAGCCAGGACACCCACACGGCGAGGGGGCTCGTCTCGGCAGGTCTGGGCGTGAGCATCCTCCCGCCTGGCGGCCCCGGCCGCCACCTGCCGGCCCAGTCAGGGGACCTCGGGTGGGTGGAGATCGCGCTGGAGTCCGGCCTCGCGTTCCGGGAGATCGGCCTGGCCTGGCGGGAACGGCGTGGGGGAGCGGACGCCGAACCGGACCCGGTGCGGCTGTTCCGGGAGCTGGTGCTCAGCGACGGCCCGGCACTCCTGGCCGGTTTTGTCCGCGGGCGCTCGGGTACCTGAGCCGGCCGATGGTGCCGGTTCGCCGGAGGAGTGCGGACACACAGGGAGCTTCCAGCGGGTCCGCACCGTTCCATCGACTTCGGGGGAGCGGCAGGCAGGCGGTCAGCCCAGCAGCCGGGCCACGACGTCGGCCACGGGACCCGCCTGCGCCTGCCGCCAGCCAGTGCCCGCCCACAGGTTGAGCCGCTCGGCATCCCCGGCTGCGGCTGCTGCCGCCCGCAGCGGAGCCGTGAGGTGGTGCACGGCGGGATAGGCCTCCGGCGCGTCGGGGTGGTCCCGCACGAACTCATTGACCAGCGCCCGGGCCGGCCTCCCGGTGAAGGCCCTCGTCAGCTGGGTCTGGGTGAAATGCGCGCTGGCGAGGGCGTCCTTGTGCAGCTGCCGGGCGCCGCTCTCGTCCGTGCGGAGGAACGCAGTGCCCAGCTGGGCGGCCTGTGCCCCCGCGGCCAGGACCTCCTCCAGCCCCGCCCGGTCCATCACGCCGCCGGCAGCAAGCAGCGCGAGCCCGACGGCGGTCCGCACCTTGGCGACCAGCTCCGCCGTCGGCCCTGGCTGGCCGCCGTCGTGGCTGCCGTCGTGCCCGGTGTCGGACCCGGCGGGGCGCGGCTGGAAGGCCGCGCTGTGGCCGCCGGCGCTCCCGTGCTGCACCACCAGCGCATCCACGCCCTGTCCGGCAGCTTCCAGCGCCTCGGCAACCGTCGTCACGGTGGCGAGCACTGCGGAGCCCGCCCGCTGCAGCGCACGCACAACACCGGTACCGGGGAGCCCGAACGCAAAACTGACGAGTTCCACCGGATCGGCGATCAGCGCTTCGACCTTGCCCTGCCAGTGGTCGTCGTCGTCGAGCCGCAGCGGCGGAACCGTCACGCCGAACCGCAGGGCATCCACACGCAGCCGGCTGCGGTAGTCCTCGAGCTGCGCCCGCACCTCCGCGGACGGCGGCAGCTGGGCGGGGTCGGGAACAAAGACATTCATGCCGAACCGTGCCCCGGAGGCGCGGGCGCTGCGGATCTCCGCCTGCATGGCCTCCATGCTCTTGTATCCGGCGGCCAGGAAGCCCAGGCCGCCGGCGTCATGCACGGCTTTTACGAAGGCCGGAGTGGAGGTCCCGCCGGCCATCGGGGCGGCGATGATGCGGGTACCAAAGATGTCATGCGGCATTGCTCACTCCTGGAAAGGATTCAGTAGGCTGTTCCGGTGACTCATTCTGACATCCCTCCGTCGGCGGACCCCGGTTCCCCGGCCGCTCCCGCCACCGGCGCAGTGATCGGCCTCGACATCGGCGGGACCAAGACGCGCGGCGTCCGCTTCGAAGACGGCAAAGCCGTGGCCGACGAATCTGTGGGCAGCTCCAACGTCCAGAACGTCAGCCGTGAGGAGGCGGCCCGCAACCTCGCCGGGCTCTTTGCCCGGATCGGGGGTGGAGAGGTTTCCCAGGTCTACGCGGGCGCCGGCGGCATCGATACGGACGACGACGCGGCAGCCCTCGCCGCGCTGATCGCGCCGCATGTGCCGAGCGCCCGCATCACCGTAGTCCACGACTCGAGGCTCCTGCTGGCTGCTGGCGGCGCAAGCACCGGCGTCGCCGTCATCGGCGGAACGGGCTCGGCCGCCTGGGGCAGGAACAGCAGCGGCGAGGAGGCCCGCGCCGGCGGCTGGGGCTACCTGCTGGGCGACGAAGGCAGCGGGTACTGGCTGGGCCGCGAGGCAGTGCGCCACAGCCTGCGCCGGATGAACCAGGGGCTGGAACCGGACGAACTCACAACGGCACTGCTGGCCTCCTGCGGCGTGGATGACCCCAACAAGCTGATCGCGCTCTTCCATTCACCGCAGACCGGGCGCCGGTACTGGGCCGAACGGGCCCGGCTCGTGGTCGACGCTGCCGCCGCCGGGCACGCCGCCAGCCAGGAACTCGTGGACCAGGCCGGACGGGACCTGGCAGCCCTCGCAGAGCAGACGGTCCGGCAGCTCGGCATCGACGGCCCGGTGATCCTGGGCAGCGGACTGGGCATGAACGTCCCGCGCCTGCAGGAATCCTTCCGCACAGCCCTGGCCGCCGTGGGGATCACCGACGTCCGGGTCCTGGACCGGGATCCCGTCTTTGGTGTGCTCCAGCTCGTGGCCGAGCAGGGCTGATCAGGCCCGGCGGACTCCGACGCCGGCGGGCTACTACGCTGGAACAATGAGCCTGAACTTCGACACCCGCCCCGCCGCATACGCGGTCATCATCCGCGACGGCGCCATCCTCCTGGCGTACTGGAAGCAGGGCGGCAAGGAGGGCTGGACCCTGCCGGGCGGCGGCCTTGACCTGGCCGAGCACCCTGTCGACGGCTGCCGCCGGGAGATCTACGAGGAAACCGGATACCACGCGGAGGTCGGCGCCATGCTGGGGATCGACGTCGGGCACTGGCCCGCGGAGATCCGGATCGACGGCGGCGAACGGGACTTCCAGTCCCTCCGGCTCGTCTACGAGGCGACCATTACCGGCGGGGACCTGCGGCACGAAGTGGACGGCAGCACTACCCACGCGGCCTGGATCCCGCTGGCGGACGTCGCGGGGCTCAACAAGGTCTCGCTCGTCGACGCCGCGCTCCGGCTCCACCGCGAGCGGCCGCTGAACGGCAAACTATCCTGACCGTTTCCTAGCCAGGCCCCGGGGCATCCGGCTATCCTAAAAACCGGCAGAATCGCCGATCGCGGGAACAGGGAGGTGGAGACGATGACTGCAACAGTCCGGTGCGCGCTGCGCGCCACCATCAGCCACTCCACCATTCCCGCCCCGGCCTTCAGCACCCACTAGCCTTACTGCTGCCCGGTTCAAGAGAACCCGCAGCGCGGCACGTGCACCGGGGCCCATCAAAGGGTTTTCGTTGACTACTCCATCTGCACGTCCCGGCGCCTCGGGCGCCGCCCACCCCATCCCCACCGATCTTCCCGCCGGACCGGCAGGGTTCGGCTTCACGGCCGCCGTCGCCGAACACTTCGCGGCCCACCCCGTGCCAGGCGGCACCGGCGCGGGCCGGGTCATCCGCGTGGACCGGAACCTGGTCCTTGTCGCCACACACGACACGACCCTCCGTTTGCCCTATCCCGGCACCGGGGAACTGCCCGCCACCGGGGACTGGGTCTGGTTGGGATCCAATACCGCCAGGGAGCCTGCCATCGCGAAGATCCTGCCCCGGCACTCGGAACTGAGCCGCAAGCGCGCGTTCGAGGCCTCCTCGGAGGCGCAGGTGCTGGGCGCCAACATGGACATCGTCGGCGTCGTGGTGCCCGTGGACCGGCCGCTCACCCACAACCGGCTCGAACGCACCCTCGTCGCGGCCTGGGACTCCGGCGCCACCCCGCTCGTCATCATCACCAAAGCGGACCTTGCCGACGTCGCGGACGACGTCGTTGGCGAGGTCATGCTCCAGGCCGCCGGCGTCGCAGTGGTCACCACCTCCGCGGAACAGCGCGACGGCCTCGATGAACTGCTGGGCCACCTCCCGCCCGGCGGCACCCTCGTGCTGCTGGGGCCCTCGGGAGCCGGAAAATCCACACTCATCAACGCCCTCGCCGGTGCCGAAGTCCAGGAAACCGGGGCAGTCCGGTCCGGCGACGGCAAGGGCAAGCACACCACCACCGCCCGCGAACTGGTCCCCCTGCCGGGCGGTGCCGTGCTGATGGACACCCCGGGGGTGCGCGGTTTCGGGCTGTTCGACGCCGACGGCGGGATGACGGAGATGTTCGGCGATCTCGAGGAACTCTTCGGGCAATGCCGGTTCTCCGACTGCGCCCACGGCAGCGAGCCCGGCTGCGCCGTGCGGGCCGCCCTCGCGGACGGTTCCCTCGAGGACCGCCGCTGGGCGAGCTACCTGAAGCTCCAACGTGAACTCGCGGCCCTGGCACGGCGGCACGATTCTGCGGCCAGCCGCGCCTACGCCCGGGAGTGGCACCAGCAGGTTTCGGCTGCCGGCAAGAGCCAGCGGTCGGCGGAAAGGGACAGCCACGAGGCGGCCGAAAACCGGGGCGCGAAGCGCGGCCGGAAGGGCCGGGGCGGGCCCGACCGAATGGGCGCGCAGTGACCCCGCGATTGCCTGTGTAGCACCTCAATGGCGGTGGATGGGTGCTGCCGGAAAAACTTCTCCGGCGCGGCACCCATCCTTCGCCGCCTGTCCTACGAACCACTACGTCAGCCCCGGTGCCCTTGTTCAGGTCCCTGACTTTGCCAGCCGCGCTGGCTAGGCTGTGTTCTACCGTCTTTACAGCCAAAAATCAGCATGCATATGATCAGTTGGCTGGACCGCCCGATGTTGCCGCCAACAGAAAAGGTAAGCCCGGAAATGGCTGAAGCCATGATCGAGTTCCAGAACGTCACCAAGCAGTACCAGGGCGGCCAGGCCGCCGTCGACGGCCTGACCATGTCCATCGACCAAGGCGCCATCACGGTCTTCGTCGGGCCCTCGGGGTGCGGCAAGACCACCTCGCTGCGAATGATCAACCGCATGGTCGAGCCGACGTCAGGGACCATCACCGTTGGCGGCCAGGACGTCACCTCAGTGCCCGCGGCGAAGCTGCGCCGCTCCATGGGCTACGTGATGCAGTCCTCCGGGCTGATGCCGCACCGTTCCGTGCTGGACAACATCGCCACCGTGCCCCGGCTCAACGGCGTGTCCAAGGCCGAGGCGCGCAAGCGCGCACAGGAACTGCTCGACGTCGTCGGGCTGGCGTCCGCGCTCGGCAAGCGCTACCCCTCCCAGCTGTCCGGCGGACAGCAGCAGCGCGTCGGGGTGGCGCGGGCGCTCGCCGCCGACCCTCCCGTGCTGCTCATGGATGAACCCTTCAGCGCCGTGGACCCTGTGGTCCGCGACGAACTGCAGCAGGAACTCCTCAGGCTCCAGCGCGACCTCGCCAAGACCATCGTCTTCGTCACCCACGATATTGACGAGGCCACCATGCTGGGGGACAAGGTCGCTGTATTCGGCCTCGGCGGCAAACTGGCGCAATACGCCACTCCGGAGGAAATCCTCCGCGCCCCGGCCAACGACTTCGTGGCATCCTTCGTGGGCCGGGACCGCGGCTTCCGGCACTTGGGCTTCAGCCCGTCCGACGGCGTTACCGTGCACCCTGCCCGGACGGTCACCCCCGGAGAACTCGAGACCGGCGGCAACGCCTCCGGCGACTGGGAACTGGTGGTCGACGACAGCCTGCGTCCCCTCGGCTGGTCCGGTCCGGTCAAGGGTGCCGGCACGGTTCCCGGCGGATCCCTCTTCCGGAAGGGCGACACGCTCCGCCGCGCCCTCGACGCGGCGCTGTCATCGCCGTCCGGACTCGGCGTCGCGGTGGACGCGGACGGCCGGGTGGCCGGCGTCATCACCGCCGAAGAAGTCCTCGCCGTGATCGAATCCGACCGCCACGTCCGCCAGGGCGCGCTCTGATGGACTGGTTCCTGGCCAACAGCGCGCAGGTCTTCAGCCTCGCCGGCCAGCACCTCGTCCTGGCCATCCTGCCGATGGTGTTCGGAGTGCTGATTGCCGTCCCCCTGGCCCAGTTCGCCCGGCAGAACCGCGCGCTCCGGTCCGCGGTCCTGACCGGTTCCTCGCTGCTCTACACCATCCCGTCCCTGGCGCTTTTCATCATCCTGCCGACAGTCCTCGGAACCCGGATCCTGGATCCGGTCAACGTCGTCGTGGCCCTGACCATCTACGCCGTGGCCCTGCTCGTGCGCGCCACCCTGGACGCCTTTGACTCGGTGGACGAGGACCTCCGGCAGGCCGCCGTCGCCATGGGATTCAAACCCTTCGCCCGTTTCCTGCAGATCGACCTGCCGCTGTCCCTGCCGGTGCTGTTCGCCGGACTGCGGGTTGTCTCCGTCAGCAACATCTCGCTGGTCAGCGTCGCGGCCCTGCTCGGCATCGGCAACCTCGGAATGCTCTTCACCTCGGGCCTGCAGCGCGACTTCGTCACCGAGGTGGTGGTAGGCATCATCGCCATCCTCATCCTTGCCCTGCTGATGGACGCGGTCCTCGTCCTGCTCGAACGGCTGCTGACGCCCTGGACCCGCGCCGCGGCCGCCACGGGCGCCAGCGCCGATTCCGGCAGCGTTTCCGACGACGGACGCGGCAAGGCGGGCACCGCTGCCGCAGCGCTGCGGTTCGCGCGGCCCAAGACCGGAGGGGGGAACGCATGAGCAACGTCGTCACCGACACCTTCGCGTGGCTCGGCGATCCGGAGCACTGGTCCGGCAGCGCCGGAATCCCCGCGCGGCTGGCAGAGCACCTGCTCTACACCGGCCTGGTCATGCTGATCGCCACCGCCATTGCCGTGCCCATCGGCCTGTACGTCGGACACACCGGGCGCGGGCGGGTCGCCGCCGTGGCCGTCGCCGGCGCCCTCCGTGCCCTGCCGACCCTTGGCCTGCTGACGCTCTTCGTCCTGCTGGCCGGCATCGGCCTCATGCCGCCGATCTGGGCCCTCGTGATCCTGACGGTACCTCCGCTGCTCGCAGGCACTTACGCCGGCATCTCCAGCGTGGACCGCAACGTCGTCGACGCCGCGCGGGCCATGGGCATGACGGAGATCCAGGTGCTCTTCCGCGCCGAATTCCCCAACGCGCTGCCTGTCATGTACGGCGGGTTCCGGACCGGCGTGCTCCAGGCCATCGCCACCGTCTCGGTGGTGGCGTACATCAACCTGGGCGGCCTCGGCCGGTACCTTTTCGACGGCCTCGTGCTGTCCGACTTCCCCCAGATGCTGGGCGGATCCCTGCTCATCGCCGGGCTGGCCATCGCCGTCGACCTTGTCCTCGCCCTCATCCAGAGGCTCTTCCTGTCCCAGGGGGCCTCTTCACAGCCAAACCGGAGCCAGCAGGCTGCGGTTGATCTCACAGACCCCGTACCCGCGGGGACTGTTGTTCAAGGAGGTACGTCATGAAGGAAACCCGCCAACGAGCACTCGGCAGGCGCGCATTCGGCGGCCTGGCCGCCGGCGTCGGCCTGGCCATGGCATTGTCCGCCTGCGGAGGCTCGTCCAATCCGCTCTCGTCAGCCCCCGCGACGGGCGGGGCCGCGTCCGGTTCGGGCTCGGCCCTCGTGATCGGTTCCGCCGATTTCCCCGAGAGCCAGATCATCGCCGAGGTCTACGCCGGTGCGCTCAACGGCGCCGGCGTCACGGCGAGCACCAAGCCGAACATCGGTTCCCGCGAGGTCTACTTCAAGGCCGTCCAGGACGGATCGGTGGACGTCATCCCCGACTACAGCGGCAACCTGCTGCTGCACGTCAGCAAGGACGCCACAGAGGTCTCGGCCGCAGACATCTACAAGGCACTCCCGGGCAAGCTGCCCGAGGGACTGGCCGTGCTGGAGCCCTCCAAGGCCGAGGACAAGGACGCCATGGTGGTCACGAAAGCCACCGCGGAGAAGTACCAGCTGAAGTCGATCGAAGACCTCGCCAAGGTCTGCAGCGAAATTGTTGTGGGCGCCCCGGCGACCTTCGCCGAACGCGCCTACGGGCTGCCGGGCCTGGCGAAGAACTACAACTGCGTACCCAAGAAGCTGGAGCCGTTCAGCGACGGCGGCGGAGCCGTTACGCTCAAGGCCCTCCTCTCGGACCAGGTCCAGGTGGCCGACATCTACACCACCACCCCGTCCATCGCGGACAACGACCTGGTGGTGCTTGAGGACCCGAAGAACAACTTCATCGCCCAGCAGGTCCTGCCGCTGTACAACAAGGCCAAGATGACGGACAAGGCGAAGGAAGCCCTGAACGCCGTCTCCAAGACCCTCACCACCGAGGATCTGATCAACCTCAACCGGGCAGTCAGTGGCAGCCAGAAGCAGAACCCGAAGGACGCTGCGGCTGCCTGGCTCAAAGACAAGGGCATCGTCAAGTAAGCGTCGCATCCGGGCCTTTCTGACCAACGACGGCGGCTGCCGGCTCCTCCGGTCCACGGGGAGCCCGGCAGCCGCCGTCGTTCGTTTCCTGCCTGTGACGGCCGGACACCCCCTGTGAGTCAGATCTCAGCGGAAGTACATCCTCCATATGGCATATTTGATGGATGGCAGAATTCAAGCAGTCCACCAAGCTTCATAATGTCCTTTACGACATCCGTGGACCGATTCTTCAGGCCGCCCAGCAGATGGAGGCGGAGGGTCATCGCATCCTCAAACTGAACATCGGGAACCCGGCCCCCTTTGGGTTTGAAGCGCCGGACGCGATCCTGGTGGACATGATCCGCCACCTGCCGCATGCCCAGGGCTACAGCGATTCCCGAGGCATCTTCTCGGCCCGGACGGCCGTTTCGCAGTACTACCAGACCCGCGGGATCCAGAACATCCACGTCGATGACATCTATCTGGGCAATGGCGTCAGCGAACTCATCACGATGTCCCTGATGGCGCTGCTCGATGACGGCGACGAGGTCCTGATCCCCACCCCGGACTACCCGTTGTGGACCGCCTCCGTTGCCCTTGCCGGCGGCCGGCCCGTGCACTACCTGTGCGATGAGGACTCGGGCTGGCAGCCGGACCTGGCGGACCTCGAAGCCAAGATCACGCCGCGCACCAAGGGCATTGTGGTGATCAATCCGAACAACCCCACCGGCGCGGTGTACCCGGAAGACACCCTCAAGAAGATCGTCGCCCTGGCCGAGAAGCACGGCATCGTCCTCTTCGCCGACGAGATTTACGAGAAGATCCTCTACGAGGACGCGGTCCACGTGAACATGGCCAGCCTGACCGGCGACGACGTCCTGTGCCTGACGTTCAGCGGCCTGTCCAAGGCCTACCGCGTGTGCGGCTACCGGGCAGGGTGGATGGCCATTTCCGGGCCGAAGAAGGACGCCGCGGACTACCTCGAGGGCATCAACCTGCTCGCGAACATGCGCCTGTGCGCGAACGTCCCGGCGCAGCACGCGATCCAGACGGCGCTCGGCGGGTACCAGAGCATCAACGACCTGATCCTGCCGGGCGGGCGCCTGCTCGAGCAGCGGAACAAGGCCTACGACATGCTCAATGCCATTCCCGGTGTCAGCACCCAGCAGGCCCGGGGTGCGATGTACCTCTTCCCGAAGCTCGATCCCGAGGTCTACCGCATCCGCGACGACGAGAAGTTCGTCCTGGACCTGCTGCGCGAGCAGAAGATCCTCGTTTCCCACGGCAGGGCCTTCAACTGGGTCCGCCCGGACCACTTCCGGATGGTCACGCTGCCGCTGGTCAAGGACCTTGAAGAGGCCATCAACCGCATGGCGGACTTCCTGAGCCGGTACAAGGGGAACTAGCCTGAGCTCAGCAGCGCGGCACGGGCGGTTGTCCGGCGGTCCGAACGGAGGCTGCCCGAACCGGAAAGAGGCTTGCAATGGCAGACGTCGTGAGATTCAAGGAGCACCCCTCTGACACCCTGAAGGTGGGCAAGGGCTTTCACCTGTTGGCCGCGGACCCGGACTCCACTCCGGGCTACCCGGGGGACAAGAACGACGGCGAAGTGCTGCTCGCCGATCTGGATGACAACCTCGCCCTGCTCCAGGAACAGCTGTTCGCCGAATCGCGCTTCGGCGGCACCAAGCGCATCCTGCTGATCCTCCAGGCGATGGACACGGCCGGGAAAGGCGGGATCGTGACGCACGTCATGGGCGCCATGAATCCGCATGGCGTCCAGATGAAGTCGTTCAAGGCACCCACCCCGGAAGAGAAGTCCTACGACTTCCTGTGGCGGATCGAGAAGGAAGTGCCGGCCGCCGGCATGGTGGGCGTCTTTGACCGGTCACACTACGAGGACGTCCTGATCCACCGCGTCCACCGCTGGGCGGATCCGAAAGAACTCGAACGCCGCTACAACGCGATCAACGAATTCGAGGCCCGGCAGGCGGCCGCCGGCACCAAGATCGTCAAGGTCATGCTCCACATCAGCCGGGACGAGCAGAAGCAGCGGCTCCTCGCACGGCTGGATGAGCCCGCAAAGCTCTGGAAATACAGCAGCAATGACCTGAAGGAGCGCGCGTTCTGGAGCGACTACATGGACGCCTACCAGAAGGCATTCGAGAAGACGGGCACCGACGTCGCCCCGTGGCATGTGGTCCCGGCCAACAAGAAGTGGTATGCGCGGATCGCCGTCCAGCAGCTCCTGCTCGACGCGCTGGAAGGGCTCAAACTGGAGTGGCCGGTTCCGGACCTGGACGTCGCGATGGAACGGGAACTGGTCGAGCGCTCCTGACCGGCCGGCGCCGGACGGCTAGCCGTCCTGGGATGCCTGGTCGCGCGCCGCGGCCAGGCGTTTCCGGGCACCCTCGAGCCACAGTTCGCAGCGCTTGGCCAGCGCCTCGCCGCGTTCCCACAGCGCCAGCGACTCCTCAAGGCTCGCCCCGCCAGCTTCGAGCCTGCTGACGACGCCGACGAGCTGCTCGCGGGCGTCCTCGTAGCTCAGACCCTCGATGTCGGCGTTGGGCTTTGTTTCTGCTGCCATGGCGTGTTGCTCCTTGGTGTTTCCGGGTGTTCGGGTGGGATAGGCGGGCCGTGGGGGCCCGGCCGGGACTTGTTCTGCAGGCTCAGTCGTCCGCCGGTTCCTGGCCTCCGGTCGACTCCGCGGTGAACCGGCCTCCGGCCACACGGACGGCCAGCTGGGTGCCGGGCGGGGCCTGGTCGGGGTGGCGCACCACGTCCCGGCGGGTGCCTGGAGCCGAGCCGCCATCGGCCAGCTGCACCACGGCATACCCCCGGTCCAGGGTCTTTTGCGGCGAGAGTGCACGGACCTGGGCCTTGAGGTGGACCAATTGGTCGGCGGCCCGGACGACGGCGGTGGTGACAGCAGCCTGCGAGCGGCCCTTGAGCCGTTCGACGTCGTCGTGCCGGATGCTGACCATGACCTCGGGGGAGGCGAGCACGGGACGGGAGCGCAGCGAGGCCAGGCGGTCCGTTTCACGCTCCACGAGCCGTGTGACGTCCCGCCGGAGCTGGTCACGTGCCTGACGCACGCGCGCGAGCTCCTCGACAACGTCCGGGACGATCCGTTTGGCGGCGTCAGTCGGCGTGGAGGCGCGCAGATCCGCGACATCGTCAAGGATGGGCCGGTCCGCCTCGTGGCCGATCGCGCTCACCACCGGAGTGGAAGCGGCCGACACCGCCCGGATGAGTTCCTCATTGCTGAACGGCAGCAGATCCTCGAGGGCACCGCCGCCGCGGGCGATGACGATCACATCCACCTCCGGGTGCGCGTCCAGCTCGCGCAGCGCGGCAATGACCTGCGCGACGGCGGTGTTGCCCTGGACGGCCACCTCCCGGATTTCGAATTCGACGGCGGGCCAGCGCAGGGCCGCGTTGCGCAGCACATCCTTCTTGGCGTCCGAGTCGCGGCCGGTGATCAGGCCGATCCGGTGGGGGAGCAGGGGCAGCCGCTTCTTCCGGGCGTCGGAAAACAGCCCCTCCGCGGCCAGGGCATGGCGCAGCCGCTCGATCCGGGCGAGCAGGTCTCCCAGGCCCACCGGCCGAATGTCCTTCACGGACATGTTCAGCCGGCCCGTCTTGAGCCAGAATTCGGCCTTGAGCAGGGCCACAACCCGGGAGCCGCGTTCCAGCGGGATGTCCTGCCGGTCCAGCACATTGGTCCAGACGGAGGCGGGAAGGGAGATCTCGGCGTCGACGTCACGCAGCGTCAGGTAGGCGTTGGTCCCGCGCCGGTTCAGCTCGATGACCTGGCCTTCGACCCAGGCGGACGGTGCACGGTCGATGTGCATCTTGAGTTTCTGGGACAGCAGCTGCAGCGGCCAGGGGTTGTCCGGACTGGTGTCCGCCGCCGTGGCCGGAACCGTCGTGGCTGCCACAACGTCCTCAGACATGCCGGTACCCCGGAGCGGAGATGGCCTGGTGCATATGGTTGGTGTCCTTTGCCGGGGCGGTGCTGCCGGCAGGTGCCCACCCCTTGCGATTGCGCGTCAGGAGGGGCGACCGGCAGACAACTCGAACTTGTCGGTTTCAACTCTATCCATAGCTCTATCACCGGGGGCCGACTTTATTGTCCGGCTTCATCGATCGGCGGAGGCCCCCGTAGGATGGCACTACCCATCAACCTGCTAGGAATCCTTGTGCGCACTTTTGTCTCGGCCGTAGCGGTCCTCATCGGCCTCGTCCTGGCGGCAGCCGCTGTTCCGGCCATGTGGGTGGACCGGAACATCGTCCAGGAGGACGGTTTCGTGGCGTTCACCGCGCCGCTGGGCAAGGACCCGGTGTTCCAGCAGCGCCTGGCTGCGGCCGCCGTGGGAAGTCTCGGCGCGGAGCGGATCCCGGAAGCGCTCAGCGGACTGGTCACGCCGATCCTGGAGAGCGCGGCCCGGTCCCTGACGAGCATGCCCGGCTACCCCGATGCCTGGACCGAAACCCTGCGCAAAAGCCACCGGCTGAATTTCGCGGACCCCAAGACCCTGCCTGCCGGGGCCCAGGGTGTTTCCTCGGTGACCCTGGACCTGGCACCCCTCGTCGCCCTGGTGACGAAGCAGGTGGCGGAAGCCACTACCCTCCCGCTTCAAGCCCCGGACCAGCTGCTGATCACCATCGGACAGCCCGAGCACCGGCAGATCCTCGACCGGGTGTCCGCCTTCGCACCGATTGGCTACGCGCTGGCCATCGGCGCGCTCATCGCCTTCGCTTTGGCGTTCGTGGCCGCCCGGCGGCGCGGGACCGTCGTTGCCGGCATCGGACTCGGAACCCTCGTGCTCGCCGGCGTCTGGAAGCTTGCTGCCGACGCCGTCGGGGGTACGGTGACGCGGACGAGCAGCGGCAATGAAGTCGCGGAGATCTTCAAGAGCGAATTCGTGGCTGCCGCAAGCTCAAGTTTCGGGCAGTGGATCCTGGTGGCCGCCGTGGCCGGCGGCGTCCTGCTGGTGGTCGGACTTGTACTGCGCGCGGCCGGCGGCCGCGGCGCGCCTCAACCCCTGCCACAACAGCTGCCCAGTCAACACCGGTAGCATTGGGGCATGACCTCCACCGCTGTTTCCATTCCGATGCCAACCGTTCCGCGCCGGCGGCGCACGCCGGAAGAAGTGCTGGCGGCAGCCCCCGTGGCCGGCCCGAAACGGGTCCTGCTCGCGGCCCCGCGCGGCTACTGCGCCGGCGTCGACCGTGCGGTCATTGCGGTGGAAAAAGCCCTCGAGCACTACGGTCCGCCGGTCTACGTCCGCAAGCAGATTGTCCACAACGTGCATGTCGTCAGCTCCCTGGAGGAAAAGGGCGCCATCTTCGTTGACGAGACCGACGAGGTCCCCGAGGGTTCCCTGGTGATCTTCTCCGCCCACGGTGTCTCACCCGCCGTGGTCCAGTCCGCCGAGGACCGGGGGCTGCGGACCATCGACGCGACCTGCCCGCTCGTGACCAAGGTGCACAAAGAGGCCGTCCGCTTCGCGAAGGACGACTTCGACATCCTGCTCATCGGCCATGACGGCCATGAGGAAGTCGAAGGAACCGCTGGCGAGGCCCCCGAGCACATCCAGATCATTAACGGCCCGCACGAGGTCGACAAGGTTACGGTCCGGGATCCCGAAAAGGTCATCTGGTTGTCCCAGACCACGCTCAGCGTTGACGAAACCATGGAAACGGTCCGGCTGCTGAAGGAACGGTTCCCCACCCTCCAGGATCCGCCCAGCGACGACATCTGCTACGCGACCACCAACCGCCAGGTGGCCATCAAGAAGATCTCACCGCAGGCCGACCTGGTGATTGTGGTCGGATCGGCCAACTCATCAAACTCGGTCCGGCTCGTGGAAGTGGCCCTGGAGTACGGCGCGAAAGCCTCCTACCGCGTGGACTTCGCCAATGAGGTCGACGAATCCTGGTTCGAAGGCGTGGCCACGGTTGGTGTGACCTCGGGTGCGTCGGTCCCGGAAGTCCTGGTCAAGGACGTCCTGCGGCTGCTGGCCGACTACGGCTACGGCTCTGTCGAGGAAGTGGTCACCGCCGAGGAGGATCTGCTCTTCTCGCTGCCGAAGGAACTGCGCGCCACACTGAAGCGGGCCGGCGATGTGACCCGCGCCCTTGGGGGCCGCGGGACACGCGCCGCCCAGACCTCGTAGGCGCACTCCGCAGCGCGGTTCCTAGGCCGCCGACTCCTGGTCCTCTTCGCCCGGGCCGGTGCCGGCCCCGCCCGTCGCCAGCCCGTGCCCAGCCTCCGGCCCGTTCCCGGGCTGGAGTTCCGGGGCCGCCACGGAACGCGGCGTCACTTCCACGGCCGCAGGTGTGGCCAGTCCTGTCGCGTCCAGGGCATTGAGCTTCCGCGCGGTCGGCAGCACCCGCGCCTCCAGGGTGCCTACCATGGAGTTGTAGCGGTCCACGGACGTCTTGAGCGAGGCGCCGAGCTTGGTGACGTTCTCACCGAGCGTTCCCATCCGCTCATAGAGCTGGTGGGCGAGTTCGAAGAGCTCCCTTGCGCTGTCCGTCAGGACGTCCTGGCGCCAGGTGAAGGCGACGGACTTCAGGACCGCCAGCAGGGTGGAGGGCGAGGCCAGCACCACGTTCCTGGACAGGGCGTAGTCCAGCAGCGCCGGGTCCGCCGAGAGCGCGGCCGCCAGGATCGACTCGGCCGGCAGGAAGCAGACCACAAGCTCCGGGGAGTTGCCCGGAATGTCCCAGTACTTCTTGCCGCTCAGCGCGTCCACATGCGCCTTCAGGGCCTTGGCATGGGCCAGCAGGTGGGCCTGCTGCCCGCCCAGGACCTGCGCGTGCTGCTGCCCCGGGGCCGACGCCCCCAGCTCCTGCGCCGCCAGATATGACGCCAGCGGCACCTTGGCGTCGACCACCAGCTGCTTCTGGCCGGGCAGCTGCACGACGAGGTCGGGCCGGACACTGGCCTCCGCTGCGGCGCCGTGTTGCCCGCTGTGCACCTGCTCGTGGAAATCGACATGGCGCAGCATGCCGGCGGCCTCGACGACGCGGCGCAGCTGGACCTCACCCCACTGGCCGCGGGCGCTGTTGGAGCGCAGCGCGGACTCCAAGGCATGCGTCGAGCGCAGCAGTTGCTCGTCGGACAGCCGGGCCTCCTGCAGCTGCTGGGCCAGCTGGCCGTACTGTTCCAGCCGGTCGCGCTCCAGCAGCGCCACCTGCTGCTGCACCGCCGTGAGCTTCTCGGCAACCGGCGCCAGGGCCCGCAGCACGCTGCCGTCCTGGTTCCGGGATTCGCCGAGTTCCCGGTTCTGGGCGGCCAGCAGCCGCCGCTCGGCGTCGGCCGCGGCGAACTGCGCGCTGACCTCCGACAGGCGGCCCGAGACGGCGTCGAAGTCCTGTTCCACCGCGTGGGTGCGGCGCCGGACCAGCAGGTAGACCACGGCGGCGCCGGCAACCGCGCCGACGAGAAGCATAAGAAGGGAAAGTATCAGTGCAAAAGCGTCCATGCCTTCACTCTGGCATGCCCCTCCGACACTTTCCGGCCGACGCCCTGCCGGCGGCGCTCCCGGCCGGGCACGGGGATCCGGTCTGCAGCAGGTAGAATTAGTACTCGTGGCTCTTACTATTGGCATCGTCGGACTGCCCAACGTCGGCAAATCAACTCTTTTCAACGCACTGACCCGCAACCAGGTGCTCGCAGCGAACTACCCGTTCGCGACGATCGAGCCGAACGTCGGTGTGGTCAACCTGCCGGACCCGCGGCTTGCCAAGCTGGCCGCCGTCTTCGGGTCCCAGCGCCTGTTGCCTGCTCCCGTGTCCTTCGTCGACATCGCCGGGATCGTCAAGGGTGCGTCGGAAGGCGAAGGCCTGGGGAACAAGTTCCTCGCCAACATCCGCGAGGCCGAGGCCATCGCCCAGGTTGTCCGCGTGTTCGATGACCCCGACGTCATCCACGTCGACGGCAAGGTGGATCCCCGCTCCGACATGGAGACCATCAACACCGAACTGATCCTGGCCGACCTTCAGACCATCGAAAATGCCATTCCGCGGATCGAAAAAGAAGTCAAGATCAAGAAGCGGGACGCCGCCGAGCTCGCTGCCGTCAAGGCGGCCCAGGCCGTCCTCGAACGCGGCGACACCATCTTCGCCTCGGTCAAGAGCGACAAACTTGAGATGGAGCACCTCAAGGAGCTCAGCCTCCTGACCGCCAAGCCGTTCATCTACGTCTTCAACGCAGACGAAGGCATTCTGGGCAGCCCCGAGAAGCAGGAAGAACTGCGGGCCATGGTTGCCCCGGCGGACGCCATCTTCCTCGACGCCAAGCTCGAATCGGACCTCGTGGAGCTGGACGAGGAAGAAGCCCGCGAGATGCTGGAAATGAACGGCCAGGATGAGTCCGGACTCGACCAGCTGGCCCGCGTCGGCTTCCACACCCTGGGGCTGCAGACCTACCTGACGGCAGGACCCAAGGAAACGAGGGCCTGGACCATCCACCAGGGCGACACGGCCCCGCAGGCGGCCGGTGTGATCCACTCCGATTTCCAGCGCGGTTTCATCAAGGCCGAGGTGGTCTCTTTCGACGATCTCATCGAAGCCGGTTCCATGGCCGAGGCGAAGTCCCGCGGCAAGGTCCGGATCGAAGGCAAGGAATACGTCATGGTCGACGGCGACGTCGTTGAATTTAGATTCAATGTGTAGTCGAGTTCCGGCCTAGCGCGCAGTCCAGGCCGAGTGTCACCCCGAGCCATTCGTCAATGGCTCGAGGGCGAACCGCAGGAGTCTTCGCGTATGCAAAGCCGGACCAGATTATTGGACTGTGAATCTCTCAACTGGTGACGTCCTAGTCTTCGGTGGTGAGAACTGCAGATTCCGGCACGGTCTGCAACGGGCTTCAATTGGCCTGCAAGTCCGGCCCCGTGGCAATCGGTCAGAACCAATAGCTACTTAGCTGAGTTCACAGCGTGGACCCCAGGCCACTAGTTGGCAAAGAACGCTGCCACGGCTAAGACAGCGACGAGCACGGCGCCGGCAATCCGGCCGGGCGGCCAGACGGCCATGGAAAAGCTGTTCAACGAGCACTTGGCGCACTCGGCAAAGAATATGTGCTGCACTCCGGCACAGGACCGCCGTCCTGCCGGCAGAGATCGGGCAGGGACGAAGGGGCTGTCCTGCCATGGCCTTCGGCCGGCATACGCAGCCTCACTCGGGGCCATTGTCGGGGAGAGGGCGAATGGGCGAAGGCCAAGGCGGTTGCGACCGCCGCGGTGCTGTCCGTCCAGCGAGTCCCCGTCCATTAGGGGAGCAGAAATTGTTCTGTCATGCCGTCGTGGGTGCGGCCAACGCGGATCCTGCCGCGCCCTCGTTGGTCGCTACGTCGATTGCGTGCCCCCCGAAGTGCTCGGGCCGGATCCACGGGGGCGTTTGAACTTTTCGGCCAACTGGCGGGCCTTGCCCTTGGCTTCTTGCTCGACCCGGGTTGCCAGTTCGTGCAGCTTGCGCAGCGGGCCAATGCCGCCGGCTTTCCCGCTATAGGACTCTTCGGCCGTTTCGACAAGGGGCACGACCCGCTCCTCGCCTGCGATGTTGACGACGAACGCGGAGTCGTCCGGATTAAGCGCGATGCTCACCGGAACGGCGTCCCCGGTGTCAGGATCGATCGCTACAGCGTCGATCGCCAAGGCGACGTGGTCACCGTCCACGGCCTCGGTGATGGCAACCTCAGTAAGCGGCCCGGACACGACTGCCAGGACGAACTCCTCCTCGGCGGCTGACCGGCTCTTGTCATTGTTCATGATCGGCTCCTAGGTTTTTTCTGACGGACTAAACGCTACGCCCCGGCCATTGGGGACTGCTGAAGGTTTAGTTGACAGCTGGGGTTGATAATTTCTTACGCGGCTGAGGCCGCGTTTTTTATTGTCTCAAACTCGATTGGTGTCAGCCGTCCGAGGGCACGTTGACGGCGTTTGCGGTGGTAGCTGCGCTCGATCCAGGTCGTGATGGCCAGCCGGAGCTCGGCCCGGGTCTCCCATCGTTTCCGGTTCAGGACGTTCTTTTGCAGCAGGGAGAAGAACGATTCCATCGCTGCATTGTCACCGCATGCCCCTACCCGGCCCATCGATCCGTTCAGGCCGTAGGTGTTCAGGGCCAGGACGAACTTTCTGGATCTGAACTGGGACCCTCTGTCCGAGTGGACCACCGTGCCCGCCGGTTTCCTGAGGGCCACGGCGTGGTCCAGGGCGGCGACGGCCAGGGACGCTTTCATCCGCCCGTCCATCGAGTACCCGACGATCCGGTTTGAGTGAAGGTCCTTGATCGCGCACAGGTACAGCTTGCCCTCCCCGGTGTGGTGCTCGGTGATGTCCGTGAGCCATTTCCGGTTCGGTGCCGTGGCGCTGAAGTCCCGTTCGACGAGGTCATCGTGGACCGGCGGGCCGGCCTTGAGCCCTGACCGGCGCCGGCGGTGGATCACCGAGAGGATGCCGTTCTCCGAGCACAGCCGCCAGATCCGGCGTTCACTGGCCCCAGGGCCGGGACCGGCGTTGATCTCATCGGCGATGAACCGGTATCCGAAGGCAGGATCGTCCCGGTGGTGATCGATGGCGGCGTTGATCAGATGCGCTTCTTCCCAGTCCCGGGCCGGGACGGGATTGGCGGCCCACTGGTAGTAGGCCTGTCTGGAGAAATTCAGTACCCGGCAGGACACTGCCACGGGAACCCGGATCGGGGCGTCCCTGGCAGCCAGCTCGCGGACCAGCGGGTACATCATTTTTTTGGGTTGATGTCCCGGGACAAGTAGGCCACGGCACGGCGCATGACTTCGGCTTCCTGTTCCAGGAGCCGGATGCGTTTGTTGGCCTCCCGCAACTTCGCGGCGTCATCGGACACCGCCCCGGACTTCACGCCGTCTTCTCTGTCGGCGATCTTCATCCAGCGGTGCAGGGCAGCGGGCGAGACACCGAAGTCCTTGGCGATCTGGATGATGGGCGCTTCGCCCTTGCGGGCAACCGCGACGACATCGCGGCGGAATTCTTCGGGAAAGGCTTTGGGCATGATGAACATCCTTCCACCCGCAAGGATCAAATCCTCACAGGCAAAGTGTCAATCAAACCTTCAGCAGTCCCTTGGCTTGGCTACGGGCCGATCTTTCATCCCGCACCGGACGCGCCAGCCTCGCCGATCCGGAGCCCGCCGCGGACCGCACTCCGGCCCTGCTGGCCTCGGTCAGCGCCTGGGCGCAGCGGCAGAAAGTGTCTCCGGGACGCGTGTCCGGGCGGGTCTTCTCCGGGCAACGATCGAAGTGCCGACGCATCCGGGAGTCACTGCAGCTAGGGACCAGATAATAGGGAACGACCGGCAGGACCTCTACCGAGACCGACGCGACTCGAATCTTGATGAAGTCCTGGAGGCGTCGAACCAAGTGCTGGCAAGTCTGATTGAAGCCCTACCGGATGCACGGTCACAATTCGACGAACCTCGTGGGGGGCGAACAGAAGGCTAGCCACTCGAAGACCTACCGACGTTAATTCGTGACGGAACGTGGTGGAGTTCCGGTTCAACGTATGACGGCTTGGTAAATTCATCAAGTAATTAAGGATTAACTCGAGAAGCCCCGATTCCAGAATCGGGGCTTTTCCTGTGCCCGGGGACATTACCGCTGAGCATCCGGAACGTCAATACTCGGTGCGGAATTCTGCCGGTGGAAGCGTGTCAAATGTTGCAGCTCGGTAACGAACTTTACAGCTGGTCAACTTTCCGCGCGTGCGGCTGATTTTGGGGTTTACGCTTCATCCCATGTGAGACGGGCCACACTGCCGCTGGGGGAGTGTGGACGTCTGCCCGGTGCCTACGGGCCTCGGTCTCAACCACACCACAGAAACAAGGAGGCGGAATGCGCTTCGGTCGTATTTCCAAAGCAGTGGGCGTGGCAGCAGCAGCTGCCCTGGCCCTCAGCGCCTGCGCAGGCAACAGCGGCGGGACAACCCCGACCACTGCTGCGGCAGCAAGCAAATCAGGCGGATCTGCCACAGTCGTGGAGGTGAACGCCTTCAACACGTTCAACCCCAACACGGCTGACGGCAACACAGACATCAACTCCAAGATCAGCTACGCCACCCACTCGGGCTTCTTCTACATCGACAACAAGCTGAACGTTGTCCGCAACGAGAAGTTCGGCAAGATGGAGAAGAGCTCGGACGATCCGCTGACCGTCAAGTACACCATCAATGACGGAGTGAAGTGGTCAGACGGCACGCCCGTCACGACAGCTGACCTCCTGCTGCAGTGGGCCGCCTTCTCCGGGTACTACAACGACGCCGATTCGGAAGCCAAGACCGGAACGTCCTACTTCTCGTACGCCGGCGATCCCACCGGCATCGCCCTGACGGACTTCCCGGAGCTCAGCGCCGACGGCAAGTCCATGACGATCAAGTACTCCAAGCCCTTTGCCGACTGGGAAATCGCGCTCGGCGGCCCCGGCATCGACATCCCCGCCCACGTCCTGGCCAAGAAGGCAGGCCTGGCGGACGCCAAGGCGTTCGTCGACCTGCTCAAGAACACGCCGCGCGGCGACTCCAAGGCCCCCAAGGCCGCCAACGCGCAACTCCAGGCCATGGCCGAGCTGTGGAACACCGGGTTTGACTCCAAGACCCTGCCGGCGGACCCGAGCCTTTACCTCTCCAACGGCCCCTACATCGTCAAGGGCGTCAACCAGGACCAGTCCCTGACCATGGTCAAGAACAAGGACTACAACTGGGGTCCGGAGGCCAAGCTCGACGAAATCACCGTCCGCTACATTGGCGATTCCGCAGCCCAGGTCCAGGCCCTGAAGAACGGCGAGGCAGACATCATCGCCCCGCAGGCCTCCGCCGACACGGTGGAGCAGCTTAAGACGCTGGCAAGCCAGGGCGTCACGGTCGAGGTCGGCAACCAGCTCTCCTACGACCACATCGACCTGAACTACAGTGGTCCGTTTGCGGAGAAGAACGTCCGCGAGGCGTTCATGAAGTCGGTCCCGCGCAAGGACATCGTCGACAAGATCGTCAAGAAGCTCGATCCGAAGGCTGCACCGCTCGATTCCCAGCTGTTCGTGCCGGACCAGGCCCCCTACGCCGATTCCGTCAAGAACAACGGTTCCTCGGCCTACCAGGACGTGGACATTGAAGGCGCCAAGAAGCTCCTGAACGGTGCCACTCCCGAAGTCCGCATCATGTACAACAAGGACAACCCCAACCGCGTTGACGCCTACTCGCTGATCCGCGAATCCGCCACCAAGGCCGGCTTCAAGATCGTCGACGGCGGCCTCGGCAAGTCTGACTGGGGCAAGGCCCTTGGCGATGGCTCCTACGATGCCACCATCTTCGGCTGGATCAACTCGGGTGTTGGCGTCTCCGGCGTACCGCAGATCTTCAAGTCGGGCAACGATTCCAACTTCAACCTGTTCACCGATCCTGAAGCCGACAAGCTGATGGACGAACTGATTGTCACCACGGACAAGTCCAAGCAGGACGCCCTCCTCACCCAGATCGACAAGAAGATCTGGGCTTCCGCCTACGGCCTTCCGCTGTTCCAGGCAGTCGGTGTCGACGCGTACAGCGACCGCATCACCGGCGTGAAGTACATGCCGAACCAGACCGGTGTCTGGTGGAACTTCTGGGAGTGGGCTCAGAAGTAGCCGACGACCGCACGTAGCATTTGCCAGCAAAGGCGTCGGGACCAAGACACGATCGGTCCCGACGCCTTTCTGGCGACACCCCCTGACGATGCATTGGCCCCCGCCGCACTATCTGCGGGAACAGGCCAGACTCCGCGACCGGTCCGGGCAATCCCTGGGCCCGAATACCGAGGTTCGATTCCAATGGTGACCTACATAGTCCGGCGGCTGATTACCGCCGCACTCATCCTTCTCGGCGCGTCTTTCCTGGTGTATCTCCTGACAGCGGCGTCGGGGGATCCGCTTGAGGAATTCCGCGCCAGCAGCGCGCCGAACAAACAGCAGCTGATCGACGCGCGGACCGAACTCCTGCAGCTGGACACTCCCGCCCCGCTGCGGTACTTCAAATGGCTCGGCGGTGCGGCGCAATGCCTCATCCCCTTCGCGAACTCCTGCGATCTCGGCAAGAACATCGCGGGCCAGCCCATCACTGATGCCCTGGGGCACGCGCTGATCCAGACCCTGACACTCGTCACCGGCGCCACCATCCTGGCCATCCTGATTGGCATCACGCTGGGCATCGTCACAGCCCTGCGCCAGTACAGCACCCTGGATTACGGCGTGACGTTCATGGCGTTCCTGTTCTTTTCCCTTCCGATCTTCTGGGTCGCCGTCCTGCTCAAGGAATTCGGCGCGATCGGCTTCAATGACTTCCTCCGGAATCCCGATGTGCCGATGGCCAGCGCGCTGGCAATCGGCGCCCTGGCCGGAGTGATCACGGCGGTAGCCGCAGGCGGCGCAATGGGGCGCCGGCTGCTCACCGGCGGCGTGGCCTTCCTGTTCGTGAGTGCCGTGCTGATGTACTTCTCCGCCACCGAGTGGTTCAAGAACCCCGGGCTTGGCCCCGTTGTCATCGCCATCGCGGGCGTCGGCATCGCGTTCGCCGTCACGCTGCTCTCGGCCGGCCTGAAAAACCGCAAGGCGCTGCAGTCCGCCCTGATCGCCGTCGGCGTTGGACTGGTTGTCTACTTCGTGATCCAGCCTCTGCTGGACGAGGCCACGTTCCTGATGATCGTGCTGCTCGCCGTGGCGGCGGTGCTGGTCGGCATGGGGATCGGATTCCTGATGGGTGGCTACGACCGCGGCCAGTCGATGCGCGCGGCCGCATTGACCTCGTTCCTGGTGGGATTCCTGATCCTGCTGGACCGCTACATGCAGGCGTGGCCCAGCTACTTCAACAACAGCCGGGTCCGCGGACGCCCCATCGCCACCATCGGCGCCAGCACCCCGAACATCGAAGGTGACTTCTGGATCCTCAGCCTGGACTCCTTCACCCACCTGATCCTCCCCACCCTGGCGCTGATCCTGATTTCGCTGGCCGGCTACACACGCTTCACCCGCGCATCGATGCTGGAAATCATGAACATGGACTACATCCGGACCGCCCGGGCCAAGGGGCTTTCGGAGCGGACCGTCGTCATGCGCCACGCCTTCCGGAACGCGCTGATCCCGATCGCCACCATTGTGGCGTTCGACATCGGCGGCCTGATCGGCGGCGCCGTCATCACCGAGTCGGTCTTCTCCGTCCGGGGGATGGGGTTCCTCTTCCTCGACGGCATCCAGCACATCGACCCCAACCCCGTCATGGGCGTCTTCATCTGCGTGGCCATCACGGCCATGGTTTTCAACCTCATTGCGGACCTTGCGTACTCCGCACTTGATCCACGGGTAAGGGTAAAAGCATGAGCCAGCCAAGTCAGCAGGATGAAATCATGGCCGAAGACGCCGGTGTGGGCCGCGCGGACGCCGCCGGAATCGAACCCATCCTCGAGGCCAAGGGCCTCAGCCAGGGCCAGATTGTCCGCAAGCGGTTCCTCGGCCACTCCGGCGCGATCATCGGGCTCGTGGTCTTCGCCATCATCTTCATCGTGGCCTTCACCTCCGTTGGGTATGCGGGCATCCCCGGCTGGTGGAAGTACAGCCACGAAGACGTGTCTCCGCTGGTCAACGACGGCGCGCCCACCGCGTCCTTCTTCCCGCCGGCATGGGGGGAGCACCCGTTCGGCCAGGACCGGATCGGCCGCGACCTCTTCGCCATGACCATGCGCGGGGCCCAGCAGTCGATCACCATCATGATCGTGATCGGCCTCATCGCCGGCCTGATCGGCGTCATCGTCGGCGCGCTGTCCGGCTATTTCCGCGGCTGGACCGAGGCGATCCTGATGCGCCTCACGGACGTCATCATCATCATTCCGGCCCTGCTGCTTGCGGCCGTGATGGCACAGCTGGCCGGACGGCGGGATGAAGGAAGCTGGTTTGCCTCCTTCGCCAGCAACAACGGCGTCCTTGCGATCGGGATCTTCCTTGGCCTGATCAGCTGGGTGGGGCTGGCACGCCTGATGCGCGGTGAGTTCCTGTCCCTGCGCGAACGTGAGTTCGTCGATGCGGCAAGGATCTCCGGGGCCAGCAACGGACGCATCATTTTCAAACACATCCTGCCCAACGCCATCGGCGTGCTGATCGTTAACGTCACCCTGACCATGTCGGCGGCCATCCTCACCGAGACAGCCCTGAGTTACCTTGGCGTCGGCGTCAAGGCGCCGGACACCTCGCTGGGGCTGCTCATCTCGCAGAACCAGGCCGCCTTCGCGACCCGGCCGTGGCTCTTTTGGTTCCCGGGCCTGTTCATCGTGCTGATCTGCCTGAGCATCAACTTCATCGGCGACGGCCTGCGGGATGCGTTCGATCCGCGGCAGAAAAAGTTCAATGCCAAGAAGGCTGCGGAAACCGAAGCGGATCCGGCTCCGGTCACTGCCTTCAACGAACTCAAGGACACGTAGATGACGGTCCGGTTCCGTGCCGCCCGGCCGGGCCGCCGCCTACTGGACGGCGACGGCCCAGTAGCTGGCCGCCAGAAGCAGTATGTCAACGGTTATTGCCGCCCAGCGGTACGTCACGGTCGCCCGGGTGGAGGCGGCGTCGCCGGCCGAAAGCCGGCCGTTCTCCACCAGCTCATCCCAGCGCTCCCGCACGAGACGGGCGGCCTGGCCGGAGTCCGTGGATTTGAGATCTCCGGGCCGCACGGACCGGCCGGGACCGTAGGTTGTTGCCGGAAGTCCCTGGAGGTCTTCCGGACGGGCATTGCGGCCGCCCCAGATCCCGGGCGCCGGTGCGGCCCAGGACGTGTAGCTCTTCTCGGCGGTGACCAGCGTCAGCGCGAAACGCGTATCGACATGCACCAGGGCCGCCCAGGGAACGGCGATGGACCGGAACGGATTTTCCAGGCTGATCCCGACGTCATGCACCACGACGGCGGGCATCCAGAACAGCTGCCAGCCGAGGAACGCGACCAGCACCAGCGGGGCGATGCCGGTCAGGGCCCCGGGACCTGCGGAGACCGCGGTCACCACGATGCCGAAAGCCGCCACCGCCCAGGACAGCCACGCGAACCACTTGTTCGTGCGGGCTTTGAAGATTTCATCGGTACCGGCATGTGGCGCAGAGCTCATGCCCCCAATAATTCAGTATTCCGAGCCACAGCACTAATTCCCGGTGAACCGGCGGCTCGGGTGGAAGGAAGGCCTCATCATGACTGACTTCATCGCCGTCGACCCGGCCGTCACCCCGGCACCAGGCCAGGGGGCACCCGTACTGGAAGTCCGCGATCTCAGCGTCGACTTCGGCGTGGACAAGAAATGGGTCCCGGCCGCCATCGGGTTGAACTACGAGGTCCGTGCCGGCGAGGTGCTCGCCATCGTGGGGGAGTCCGGCTCGGGCAAGAGCGCCAGCTCGATGGCGTTGCTGGGCCTGCTGCCCAGCAACAGCCGTGTGACTGGAAGTGTCAAGCTCGCCGGACAGGAGCTGCTGGGGACGAACGAGGCCAACATCCGTGCCGTCCGGGGCAAGGACGTCGCTGTGATCTTCCAGGAGCCCATGACTGCCCTGAACCCGGTCTACACCGTCGGCGCCCAGATCGTGGAGACCGTCCGCCTGCACAGCGAAGTCTCGCCCGACGAAGCCCGGCTGCGCGCCCTGCGCATGCTCGAGCTCGTGGAGCTGCCGGATCCGGAGAAGGCGTTCCGGTCCTACCCCCACCAGCTTTCCGGCGGCCAGCGCCAGCGCGCGATGATCGCCCAGTCGCTCTCCTGCGATCCGAAGCTGCTGATCGCCGACGAGCCCACCACCGCCCTGGACGTAACGGTCCAGGCGGAAATCCTGGACCTGATGCGCAACCTGCGGAACAAGCTGGACAGCGCCATCGTCCTGATCACCCACGACATGGGAGTTGTCGCCGACCTGGCCGACCGGATCGCCGTGATGCGCCGGGGCGTGATCGTGGAAACCGGCACGGCCGCGGAAATCTTCCACAACCCCCAGCACGAATACACGAAGGCCCTGCTGGCTGCCGTTCCGCACCTCGGACAGGGCGGCGCGGACTCGGCCGCGGAAGTCGATGTCACCGCCGCCCTCGCCGCCGCCACCAACGCCGAACTCTCCTCCATCCCGGAAGACCAGCTCCTCCGGCGCGAGCGTGAAAATGCAGCGGCGCTGGCCGCCGCGGAGGCCGCCAAGCCCCAAGGGCAGCCGGTCCTGGAGCTGACGGACGTCGCCATCGAGTACCCCAAGCAGGGGCGGGTGCCCGCCTTCCGCGCCGTGGAGGGCGCCAACCTGGTCATCTATCCGGGGCAGGTTGTCGGCCTGGTGGGGGAGTCCGGTTCGGGCAAGACCACAATCGGCCGCGCCGCCGTCGGGCTGCTGCCGGTCGCGGCCGGGACCATGAAGGTCGTTGGACAGGACATTTCCGCCGCCAAGAGGAACGGCCGGCAGCTGCACGAGATGCGCCGCCACGTCGGCATGGTGTTCCAGGACCCGTCGTCGTCGCTGAACCCGCGGCTTCCGATCGGCGAGAGCATCGGCGAGCCGATGTTCCTCGCCGGGGTGGCCAAAGGCGGCGAGCTGCAGAAACGCATCGAGGCGCTGCTGGACCAGGTGGAGCTGCCGCGGAATTACCGCAACCGCTACCCGCACGAGCTCTCCGGCGGTCAGAAGCAGCGTGTGGGCATCGCGCGGGCGCTCTCGCTGAAGCCGAAACTGATGGTCGCCGATGAGCCCACCTCGGCCCTGGACGTGTCCGTGCAGGCCAAGGTGCTTGATCTGTTCCAGAACCTGCAGAAGGAGCTCGGGTTCGCCTGCCTCTTCGTCACCCACGACCTCGCCGTGGTTGACGTGCTGGCGGACCGGATCTGCGTGATGCAGCGCGGACGCATCGTCGAGCAGGGCACCCGGGACCAGATCCTGCGGAACCCGCAGGAACCGTACACCCAGCGGCTTCTGGCCGCGGTGCCGCTTCCGGATCCGGAAAAGCAGCGGGAACGCCGCGAGTTGCGTGCCCAGTTGCTCGCAGCGGGACAGAGTTAACCCGAGTTAACTGGGTCCGCCGGCCGCCGAATATTACCAGCCGGTAGTGTGTGACTTGAAATACATTGCGCTTGACGCTAACGGTCACGCTCTTGTCGGGTCACGGTTTGGCAACAGAGTTCCACCATCTGGACAGTCTCGGGTTAGGCTACTCGTATATGTAGGCCACGTCACAGGGGATACCCCTGTGCCTGCCTGCGGGGAAGCATAAGTCTTTCCCTCACGAACTCCCACAACTCATAGGAGGCGGAATGCGTTTTTCGCGCACTTCCAAAGCACTGGGCATGGTGGCCATCGCCGCTCTCGCCCTGACCGGATGCGGCGCCGGAGGCGGCACCGCAAACGGTGCCAGCCAGGCTGCCGGCGACCCCAACAAGGTCATCACCGCGTACAGCAACGAACCGCAGAACCCCCTGATGCCCGCCAACACCGGCGAAGTCTACGGCGGCCGCGTCGTTGAGCTCCTCTTCGAGGGCCTGACCAGCTACGATCCCAGTGGCAAGTCGGTAAACGCCCTGGCCGAGTCCATCGAATCCCCGGACGGCCAGAACTACACCATCAAGGTCAAAAAGGGCACCAAGTTCACCAATGGCGAGGAAGTCACCGCCAAGAGCTTCGTTGACGCTTGGAACTTTGCCGCGCTGAGCACCAACGCGCAGGGCAACAGCAGCTTCTTTGAGTCCGTCGAAGGCTACGACGCCGTCAGCGCCACCTCGAAGCAGGCGGGAGCGGATGGCAAGGAAACCGAGGTTCCCGCCCCGACTGCGCAGACCCTCTCCGGACTGGTCCTGAAGGACGATTCCACTATTGAGGTCAAGCTGACGCAGCCGGAGGCCGACTGGCCGCTGCGCCTCGGCTACTCGGCATTCATGCCGCTGCCCGCCGACGCCATCAAGGACCCGAAGAAGTTCGGCGAGAACCCGATCGGCAACGGCCCGTACAAGATGGAGAAGGAAGGCGCCTGGCAGCACGACAGCCAGATCGCCCTCGTCAAGAACCCTGACTACAAGGGGGCCCGCGAAGCCAAGAACGGCGGCGTGACCTTCAAGTTCTACACCGATCCGGCCCCGGCCTACACGGACATCCAGGCCAACAACCTGGACGTGACGGATGTTCTCCCCACCAACGCGCTGAAGACCTACACCACGGACTTCCCGGAGAACAACCTGAACAAGCCGTACGCCGGCAACTCCACCCTGAACATCCCGGGCTACCTGCCCGAGTTCCAGGGCGAAGCAGGCAAGCTGCGCCGCCAGGCCCTCTCCATGGCGATCAACCGCGAGGAGATCACCAAGGTCATCTTCTCCGGCACCCGCATCCCGGCCAAGGACTTCACGTCCCCGGCCGTTGACGGCTACAACGACAACGTCGCCGGTTCCGAGGTCCTGAAGTTCGATGCAGCAAAGGCGAAGGACCTCTGGACCAAGGCTGACGCCATCAGCCCGTGGCCGGCAGACAAGACCCTGCAGCTCGCGTACAACACCGACGGTGGCAACAAGGAATGGATCGACGCCGTTGCCAACAACTTCAAGAACAACCTGGGAATCAAGGCCGAAGGCCAGCCGTTCGCCAAGTTCGCTGAAATCCTGAAGCTGCGCGTCGCCAAGGAACTGCCGGGCCTGACCCGCGCCGGCTGGCAGGCCGACTACCCGTCGCTGTACAACTTCCTGGGCCCGCTCCTGAAGACCGGTGCCAGCGCCAACTACGAGGCCTACTCGAACCCCGAGTTCGACAAGCTTCTCACCGAAGGCCTGGGCGCCAAGTCCACGGACGACGCCAACAAGAAGTTCACCCAGGCACAGGAGGTCCTGTTCAAGGACCTCCCCAACCTGCCGCTGTGGTACTCCGCACGCCAGGCTGTCTGGAGCCAGAATGTCAGCAACGTTGACTCCGGCTGGAACGGCGTTCTGCAGTACTGGGCCATCACGGCCAAGTAGTTCCTGAGTTCTGCGGAACTCATTCACACATCACTAAAGCTTGGGGGTCCGGCCTTGCCGGACCCCCATATGCTTGAAACCGGCAGGAAGCTGTCCCCATGATTCCCCTTCGTTCCACCATCACACCGGAGGCGCTGCTGTGATCCAGTTCATCCTCCGGCGCCTGCTGCAGGTCATCCCGGTATTCCTCGGAACCACCCTGCTCGTCTACTTCATGGTCTTTGCCCTTCCGGGCGACCCCATCCGCGCGCTCTTCGGCGACCGCCCGCCGAGCGAGGCGGTCATCGCGCAGCTGCGCCAGCAGTACAACCTGGACCAGCCGTTCTGGGTCCAGTACGGGCTGTTCCTCAAGAACCTCTTCACGTTCAACCTCGGCGTCGACTTCACCGGCCAGCCGATCGCCGCCACCCTGGCCCGCGTCTTCCCGGTCACGGCCATGCTCGCCATCGAAGCCCTCATCATCCAGGGCGTGTTCGGCATCGCCTTCGGCCTCGTCGCCGGCCTGCGCAAGGGCGGCTTCTTCGACAGCACGGTCCTGGTGCTCTCGCTCGTCGTGATCGCCATCCCGACCTTCGTGCTCGGCTTCGCGCTGCAGCTGCTGATCGGTGTCCAGCTGGGGTGGGCCAAACCCACGGTCGGCTCGAATGTCACCTGGGGAAGCCTGATCCTCCCCGCGGTGGTCCTGGGTATGGTGTCCTTCGCCTACGTCCTGCGACTGACACGTGCGTCCGTCATCGAGAACATGAACGCCGACTACGTCCGCACCGCCACCGCCAAGGGCCTCGCCCGCCGCCAGGTGGTGACGACCCACGTCCTGCGCAACTCGCTGATCCCCGTGATCACGTACCTCGGCGCTAGCCTGGGCGGCCTGATGGGCGGCGCGATCGTGACCGAAGCCATCTTCAATGTCCCCGGCGTTGGCCAGAAGCTGTACCAGGCCATTCTCCGAAGCGAAGGCCCCACCGTGGTCGCCATTGTGAGCGTCCTGGTGCTGGTCTTCGTACTCGCCAACCTGTTGGTCGATCTGCTGTACGCCTGGCTTGACCCGAGGATCCGCTATGAAAACTAATCGAAAATTCGAGCACTTTGTTGCCCCGGTCGAGGAAACCCCTCTGCTGGCAACGGATGCCGTCAAAGTCGACGACGCCCCGCTGAGCCTCTGGGCAGACGCCTGGCGCAAGCTCCGCCGTCGGCCGCTCTTCATCATCTCCGCGGTCATGATCGCGCTGATCATCGTGGTGGCGGTGTTCCCCGGGCTCTTCACCCAGGTGGCCCCGGACAACGGCTGCGAGCTGGCGAACTCCAACGGAGCACCCGCTGAAGGCCACCCGCTGGGGTTCACCTTCCAGGGCTGCGACATCTACTCGCGCATCATCCACGGCACCCAGGCATCGCTCATGGTGGGTGTGTTCTCCGTGATCTCCGTGCTGATCATCGGCGTCACCCTCGGCGCCCTGGCCGGCTTCTTCGGCGGCTGGGTTGACACGGTCATCGCCCGGCTCGGCGACATCTTCTTCGCCCTGCCGATCGTCCTCGGCGCCCTGGTCCTCACCCAGCTTCCGCTCATGCGGGAAAACCGCGGTGTCTGGACGGTGGTCCTCGTGCTCGTGGTCCTCGGCTGGCCGCAGATGGCCCGCATTACCCGCGGCGCCGTCATCGAGGTCCGCAACGCCGACTTCGTGACGGCTGCCCGGTCGCTCGGTGTCTCCAGGATCGGATCCCTGGTCAGCCATGTGCTCCCGAACGCCCTGGCGCCCATCATTGTGCTCGCGACCATGGAACTCGGCGTCTTCATCGTCGCCGAAGCCACACTCTCGTTCCTCGGAATCGGCATGCCCGGCTCCGTGATGTCCTGGGGTAACGACATCTCCGCCGCGCAGTCCTCCATCCGCACCAACCCGGCTGTCCTGCTCTACCCGGCAACAGCCCTGTCCATCACCGTGCTGAGCTTCATCATGCTGGGCGACGCCCTCCGTGATGCGCTCGACCCGAAGAGCCGTCAGCGATGAAGGAGGCAACCATGACAACTTCCGACGTCACGATTCATGAGGCCGGAACCACGGCCGACCGGCCGCTGCTGGAAATCCGCGATCTCGCGATCTCGTTCAAGACCGGCAGCGGCGAGGTCCAGGCCGTGCGCAACGCACACCTGACCATCATGCCCGGCGAGACCGTCGCCATTGTGGGCGAGTCCGGATCCGGCAAGTCAACGACGGCGCTGGCCGCCATTGGCCTGCTGCCCGGCAACGGCCGCATCGCCGGCGGGCAGATCCTGCTCGACGGCGAGGACATCTCGCACGCATCCGAGAAGCGCATGATCGAACTGCGCGGCAACACGATCGGCATGGTCCCGCAGGACCCGATGTCCAACCTGAACCCGGTCTGGAAGATCGGCGACCAGGTCAAGGAGACGCTGAAGGCCAACGGCCGCCCCAGCGGGCCCGACGACGTCGCGAAGGTCCTGGCGCAGGCCGGCCTGCCCGACGCCGCCCGTCGGGCGAAGCAGTACCCGCACGAGTTCTCCGGCGGCATGCGCCAGCGCGCGCTGATCGCCATCGGCCTGTCCTGCCAGCCGCGCCTGCTCATCGCCGATGAGCCGACGTCGGCCCTGGACGTCACCGTGCAGCGCCAGATCCTGGACCACCTCGAAAAGATGACCTCGGAGCTGGGCACGTCCGTGCTGCTCATCACCCACGACCTCGGCCTCGCAGCGGAGCGGGCCGACAAGGTCGTGGTCATGTACCGCGGCAACGTCGTCGAGGCGGGTCCGTCCCTGGAGCTGCTGCAGAACCCGCAGCACCCCTACACCCAGCGGCTGGTGGCCTCGGCGCCGTCGCTGGCGTCACGGCGCATCCAGGTGGCCAAGGAGCTCGGCGTCACGACGAACGAGCTGCTGGCCCCCGCGGAGGCTGCAGTGGCTGCCCCGACGCAGACGGACGACGTGCTGCAGATCCAGAACCTGAGCAAGGTCTTCAAGCTGCGCTCCGGGTTCGGCAAGTCGGCCGACTTCACCGCCGTCGACGACGTCTCCTTCAGCGTCAAGCGCGGAACGACGACGGCGATCGTGGGCGAGTCGGGATCCGGCAAGTCCACCGTCGCGCAGATGGTGCTGAACCTGCTGGAGCCGACCTCCGGAAAGATCGTCTTCGACGGCGTGGACACCTCCGCGCTGAACACCAAGGAGATCTTCGCGTTCCGCCGCCGGGTGCAGCCCATCTTCCAGGACCCCTATGGTTCCCTGGACCCGATGTACAACATCTACCGGACCATCGAGGAGCCGCTCCGCGTCCACAAGATCGGGGACAAGGCCAGCCGCGAAAAGAAGGTCCGCGAGCTGCTGGACCAGGTGTCACTGCCGCAGTCCACCATGCAGCGGTACCCGAACGAGCTCTCGGGCGGACAGCGCCAGCGCGTCGCGATCGCCCGTGCCCTGGCCCTGGATCCCGAAGTGATCATCTGCGACGAGGCCGTGTCCGCCCTGGACGTCCTGGTGCAGGCGCAGGTGCTGAACCTGCTCGCCGAACTGCAGTCCCGGCTGGGCCTGACCTACCTGTTCATCACCCACGACCTCGCGGTGGTGCGGCAGATCGCCGACCACGTGTGCGTGATGGAGAAGGGCAAGCTGGTGGAAACCGGCTCGACCGACGACGTTTTCGACGCGCCGCAACGGGACTACACCAAGGCGCTGCTCAACGCCATCCCGGGTGCGCGCCTGATGCTGCCGCCGGAAGTTGCCTGAGCTTGGCTGACGTGAGCTGAACGCGCAGGAGCCGGTGTCCGCCCTCGGGGGACACCGGCTCCTGTCGCTTAAGAAACGTCCGCCGCTTTCAGCGGTCTGCCGGCGCCGCCGGTTCGGACTCTGCTGTCCGGGACTCCGCTGTCCGCAGGCCGAGCCCGTCGAGCCGCTGCGCCAGCAGAATGGCCAGCGCGGCGTGGCCCCCGGGGGCCATGTGGACGCCGTCGGCCATGGAGTCGGTGAGGTTGTAGCGCGTCAGCCAGTCTCCAACGCTGACAAAGGGAACCGACTGCCGGGCCGCCACCGCGCCCAGCAGCGTGTCGACCTCGGTGCGGCGGCCCCCGCCATCCGCAGCCCCGCGGGCGAGTGTTCCGACCATGGCCAGCCGCGCATCGGGGTAGCGCTGCCGGATGCTGGCGATCAGCCGCTCCGCATTGGCTGAAATCTGCTCATCGGTCGCGCCGCGGGAGGCGTCGTTGCCGCCGCCCTCAATCACGACGAGGGGCGGCGATCCGGAGGGGAGCAGCCAGTCGCCGCGCTGCAGGGCGTCTATATAGTTGCCGGTCGTGCCGTTGGAGGAGACAAAGCCGGTGCCGCCGCGGCCGCAGAAGTGCACCTGGTAGCCCAGGCTCGCCAGCGCCGTCCGGGGCCAGGAAGACGCGGGCTCGGACTGGGAATCGCCGATCAGAACGGCCGTCCTGGCGATGTCCGCCACCACCACCTCGTTGCGGCCATTGGCAGGATTTCGGTAGACCGTGCCCGCCGGCATGCTGCCCGGGGCGGTGGACGGGGGAAGCTTCCCGGTGACGTTGGAGCCGGCAGCCATCGGCGCGCCGGGTGCAGGAACGGCCTGGCCGTAGATGCCGGCTGTCGGGTCGGCGGTACGGGCGGGGGGAGTCTGTCCGCAGCCGCCAACAAGGATGCCAATGGCGATCATCGGAGCGACCAAGCGGGACAGAGCCGGGGCGTTGCGCATTAATGTCTCCGAGCTGGCGTTGCTGTCCCAGCAATGATGGGGCATGGAAGCCGGAAAATCCAGTGACTTTACTCACACCCGCGGCGCCATTCTCCCGTCCTGACTGCCCCGCCTGACCTGCGGGAATGACGGATTTTAGGCCAATAAATGCACAAGCGTTTAGAATGGATGAAGGTGCCCTGTGCCAAAGGGGCGTATCCGTCGTGCGTTCCGGTTGGAAATGTCGCGATACAACAGCTGACTTCACCACTGAATCGAGCAATAACGCATGTCTGAAACCACCACCAACACCGCGGTAGCCACTGCATCGCGCAGTGACCTGCGCAACGTCGCGATCGTGGCCCACGTTGACCACGGCAAGACCACTCTGGTCGACGCCATGCTCAAGCAGACCAACTCCTTTGCCGCGCACAACCACCTTGAGGACCGGGTCATGGACTCCGGTGACCTCGAGCGCGAAAAGGGCATCACCATCCTGGCCAAGAACACCACCGTGGCCTACAACGGACCGTCCTCCAAGGGCGAGACCATCACCATCAACGTCATTGACACCCCCGGCCACGCCGACTTCGGTGGCGAGGTCGAGCGCGGCCTGTCGATGGTCGACGGCGTCGTCCTCCTCGTTGACGCCTCTGAGGGCCCGCTGCCCCAGACCCGCTTCGTCCTCCGTAAGGCCCTCGCCGCCCACCTGCCGGTGATCCTCCTGGTCAACAAGACCGACCGTCCTGACGCCCGGATCGAAGAAGTTGTCCACGAGTCCATGGACCTGCTCCTGGGCCTGGCCTCCGACCTCGCCGACGAAGTTCCGGACCTGGACCTGGACAAGATCCTCAACGTCCCGGTCGTCTACGCCGCCGCCAAGGTCGGCCGCGCGTCCCTCGACCAGCCCGCCGACGGTTCGGCTCCCGACAACGAGGACCTCGAGCCGCTCTTCAAGGCCATCATCGAGCACATCCCCGCGCCGACCTACAACCCCAACGGTGTCCTCCAGGCGCACGTCACCAACCTGGATGCCTCGCCGTTCCTCGGCCGCCTCGCACTGCTGCGTATCTACAACGGCACCCTGCGCAAGGGCCAGACCGTTGCGTGGGCACGCGCCAACGGCGAACTGAAGAACGTCAAGATCACCGAACTGCTGGCCACCAAGGCACTGGACCGCGTCCCGACCGAGTCCGCAGGCCCCGGCGAGATCGTCGCCGTCGCCGGTATTGAGGAAATCACCATCGGTGAGACCCTGACCGACGTCGACAACCCGCAGCCGCTGCCGCTGATCACCGTCGACGATCCGGCCATCTCCATGACCATCGGTATCAACACCTCGCCGCTGGCCGGCCGGGTCAAGGGTGCCAAGGTCACGGCCCGCCAGGTCAAGGACCGCCTCGACAAGGAACTGATCGGTAACGTCTCCATCAAGGTGCTCCCGACCGAGCGCCCGGATGCGTGGGAAGTCCAGGGACGTGGCGAGCTCGCGCTGGCCATCCTGGTCGAGCAGATGCGCCGTGAAGGCTTCGAGCTGACCGTCGGCAAGCCGCAGGTTGTCACCAAGCTCGTCGACGGCAAGGTCCACGAGCCGATGGAGCACATGACCATCGACGTGCCGGAAGAGTACCTCGGCGCCGTTACGCAGCTCATGGCCGCCCGCAAGGGCCGCATGACCAACATGGCCAACCACGGCACCGGCTGGTGCCGCATGGAGTTCATCGTCCCGGCCCGTGGCCTGATCGGGTTCCGCACCAAGTTCCTCACGGACACCCGCGGCGCCGGCATCGCAGCTTCCATCTCCGAGGGCTACGAGCCGTGGGCCGGCCCCATCGAATACCGCACCAACGGTTCGATGATCGCCGACCGCGCCGGTGTTGTGACGCCGTTCGCCATGATCAACCTGCAGGAACGCGGTTCCTTCTTCGTCCGGCCCACCTCCGAGGTCTACGAGGGCCAGATCGTCGGCGAGAACTCCCGCGCCGATGACATGGACGTCAACATCACCAAGGAAAAGAAGCTCACCAACATGCGTGCCGCTTCCTCCGACACCTTCGAGAACCTGACGCCCCCGCGCGACCTGACCCTCGAAGAGTCGCTCGAATTCGCCCGCGAAGACGAGTGCGTCGAGGTCACCCCGGAATCCATCCGCATCCGGAAGCTCATCCTGGACGTCAACCAGCGCGCCAAGTCCAACCGGGCCCGCGCGAAGGTCTAGTTCCAGCGTTCTGCGCTGAAACAACGGATCATTTGTGAACAAGAGAGCTGCCGGTATGGCAGGCGGTATAGCCGCCGCCGTGCCGGCAGCTCTTTTTGTTGCCCTCGCGGGTACCGCCCTGCACGGGCAGGACAGCCTGGTCGCCGGAGTCGGGGTGCCGTGGGGTGCCGCCGCCGCCCTGGTGCTGCTGGGCGCCGTCGAACTGTGGCTCGGCGCCACGTTCCGTTCCGTGCTTCCGACGGCGGCCTGCGGCGTCGTCTGCTATGCGCTGGCCGGCTGGTGGTCCACCCTGGAGAACGGCAGGCGCCTGATCATCGGTGACCTGGCCGGCAATCTCTGGATCTACGGCATCGCGGTGGTCACCATCGGCATGCTGGCCTGGTGCCGGCGCTACCGGCCGGCCCAGGCCTAGGCGCAGGTTCTTCGCGCTCCCCGCCCCGCGGGACATGCCCATTCTTCGTCCCCGCCCTCCGCAGGGGACATGCTCATTCTTCGAGGCCGCGGGTGGGCATAGCGGCACTATGTCCCTCCGCTGCCCACTCCGGGGGACATGCGCAGTTCCTGATCTCGGGACCTGCCCGGTCCTGACCGCGGAATATGTCCCCGGCCGGCCCGCAACGAGGGGCATGCCCTTTTGCACATAGCGGTACACGGCCCTGTTTGGACTGCGTCTTCCGGAGCCACGATGTCCACATGGTCAAAATCACCGACGTTCTTTCAAACTACGACGGCGTCGCGCGCGCCAAACACCTCGCTGCCGCCGGCGTATCGGACTTCCAGCTGAAGTCGGCCCTGGCCTCGGGCGCTGTCTCCCGGGTGGCCCGCGGCGTCTACGCTGTCGCCGACGCCGACGCCGGGCTCATCGCCATCCGGTCGCTGCCGGCGGAGCCCGCGTGTGCCACAGCGGCCCACTTCCAGGGTCTCTGGGTTCTTGAGCCGCCTGCACAACCTCACATTGCGGTCACCCACAGCCGTACCTACCGAGGATTCGTCTGCCACCGATCCGCTGCGCCGCCCACCCTGCTGGACACAGTCGTACAGAGCCTGCGATGCCTGCCGGATCTGGATGGCCTGGTGATTGCCGAGTCCGCCGTCGCTCTCAAAGGCCTGCCGCTCCCCTTGCTGCGGCAGCGGCTGGCTGGCCGCAATGATGCGAGGGAACGCAGGCTGGTGGCCAGGATCGTTCCGCAATCGCAGTCAATCATCGAGTGCATGGCCCGGTACTGGTTGCGGAGGGCCGGCTTCCACGTGGAGTCCCAGGTCAACATCCCCGGAATGGGCCACATTGATCTCATGGTCGACGGCAGGCTCGGCATTGAGACGGACGGGGCGGGCTTCCATATGGACCGGACAAGCTTCGAGGAGGACAGGCGCCGGTGGAACGTGACAACCAGGCGCGGCATCCCGGTCCTTGTCGTCAGCTATTCGTTACTTCTGAACCGGCCCGATGAGTTCATTGTCATGGTCCGAGAGGCCCTCAGGAGGCTCTCCCTTGCCGCCTAGGACTGGACATGTCCTTTCGGAACCAGCGTTCCTTCTCCCGGGCATGTGCGGCTTTCGCCGCCCCCCGCTGGACATGCCCAGTGTTCGCCGGCGGGGGCGTCAGGGACATGTCCAACGCAGGCGGCCGGGCTGGGGAGAGCATGTCCACTTTTCGCCGACGGGACCGCTGGGCATGTCCACCAGTCACGGCCGGGATTGGACATAGAGGCTATATGTCCATTGGTCACGGCTAGGGGAGGGCATGTCCCGTGGGCGCGGCTAGGGGAGGGCGTGTCCAGTGGGACCGCGGCGGGGCGGGGGCGGCGGGACCTGCTTGGCGGCGACCACCAGCGGCAGCGGGATCACGACGTCGGAACGGCGGGTGCGGATGGTGCAGGTGTCCGCGGTGCGCGCCACAAGCTCACCCAGGGCGTCCGTGAGGCCGCCCTCAATCCGGTATCTGACCACCACCCGGGTTCCAGGCGCGGCGGCAGCCAGGAACTCTTGGGGCGAAGGCTTCGATGAACTCACCAGTTCATCCTAGGTCCGGGAGACCCAACAGTTCCGCCCCGTGTGACGCCCGGCTAGGTTCGCGGGAATAGGCTGGGAGATAATAGGCTCAGAAGTCAGCAGCCCGGCGCTCAGGCCGGGAGCAGTTATCCGGCCTTCGCCGGAACCAACGTGGAGAGGCCAGGGACGTGACGTACGTAATCGCGCAGCCGTGTGTAGATGTCAAAGACAAGGCATGTATTGAAGAGTGCCCCGTCGACTGCATCTACGAGGGTGAGCGTTCCCTGTACATCCACCCCGACGAGTGTGTGGACTGCGGTGCCTGCGAGCCGGTCTGCCCCGTCGAAGCCATCTACTACGAGGACGACACCCCGGAGGAATGGGCCGACTACTACAAGGCCAACGTGGAGTTCTTCGATGTTCTGGGGTCACCGGGCGGGGCAGCCAAGGTCGGCAATACGCACACGGACCACCCGATGATCGCCGCCCTGCCGCCGCAGAACCAAGAGAGCTAAGGCGGGGCGTCGGTGACATCTGCGCTGCGCAGCTTCGGCCTCAGCCTGCCCGACTACCCGTGGGAAGCCATGGCGCCGTACATCGCCAGGGCAGCCGAACACCCCGGGGGAGTCGCCAACCTGTCCATCGGGACCCCGGTGGATGACACCCCCGACGTGGTCCAGGAAGCCCTGCGCGCGGCGGCGAACGCCCCCGGCTACCCCACGGTCCACGGCACGGCCGGGCTCCGGGAAGCCATCGCGGCCTGGTTTGAACGACGCCGCGGGGTTCCCGGGCTGGATCCGCGGGACATTATGCCCACCGTGGGCTCCAAGGAACTGGTGGCTTGGCTTCCCTTCCTGCTCGGGCTCAAGCCGGGCGACGTCGTCGTCCGCCCCACGGTCGCCTACCCGACCTACGACATCGGCGCCACGTTCGCCGGTGCCGAGCACATCGCCGCGGATGACCTGGATGAGCTTGATGCCGCCACGCGTGCCAGGGTGCGCCTCGTGTGGGTCAATTCCCCGGCGAACCCCACCGGCAGCGTCCGCGACGCCGAATCGCTCCGCCGGATCGTGCGGCAGGCCCGCGGGCTCGGCGCCGCCGTGGCCTCGGACGAGTGCTATGCCGAGCTCGGCTGGGGTGAATGGGACGTCCAGCGCGGCGGGGCGCCGGTGCCCAGCATCCTGGACCCGCAGGTCGCAGAGGGGTCCCATGAGGGCCTCCTGGCCGTGTACTCACTGAGCAAACAGTCCAACCTGGCCGGCTACCGCGCCGCCTTCGTGGCCGGCGACCCCGCCATCATGGCGAACCTGGTCAACAGCCGCAAGCACGCGGGCATGATTGTTCCGTACCCGGTCCAGGAAGCCATGCGCGTCGCGCTCGGCGACGATGCCCACGTGCAGGCGCAGAAGGACCTCTACCGCGGCCGCCGGGAACGGATTGTGCCGGCACTGGAGCGCTTCGGGCTGACCATCCACGAATCCCACGCCGGGCTTTACCTGTGGGCGACTGCGGGCGAGGGCACCTGGGAGACGGTCGGCCGGCTCGCGGACCGCGGGATCGTCGTCGGCCCCGGCGTGTTTTACGGTGACGCCGGCAGCGGATTCATCCGCGTGGCGCTGACGGCAAGCGATGAGCGGATCGACGCTGCAGCCTCCCGTCTGGCCAAGGGGCCGTAACAATGCTGTGACACGTGCCACAACCGGCGTGTTTTAGGCGGCTACGGATGGCCTTGGATTAGTGCCACCCGGAATCTGCCGGTAGTTTTTAACTGACTATCAATGGTGGCTTTCCACAAGAAGGCAGCGCAGCCGTTGGAATTTGTAGCTAAAACAGGTTCCGTGGGCGGCTTCACCAGAAGTTGGACCAGCTTTCTACAGAGGCCCCGATGCCTCAGAGGAGACTCCATGACTGAGACCACCAGCGCAACCCTGCGCCATGCCGGCGGCGAGCTCGAACTCCCGCGCATCAAGGTTGTAGAAGGAAACGAAGGCTACGACGTTTCCAAGCTGCTGAAGCAGACCGGTGCCGTTGCCTTTGACCCCGGATTCATGAACACCGCAGCAACCACCTCCGCCATCACCTACATCGACGGCGACGCCGGTGTCCTGCGGTACCGTGGCTACCCGATCGAGCAGCTCGCGCAGCACTCGAGCTTCCTGGAAGTTTCTTTCCTGCTGATCTACGGCAACCTGCCGACCGCCACTGAGCTGGAAGCCTTCGACCAGCGGATCCGCCACCACACCCTGCTGCACGAAGAGCTGAAGGGCTTCTTCAGCGGCTTCCCGCGCGACGCCCACCCGATGCCGGTGCTGTCCTCGGCCGTGTCCGCGCTGTCCACGTTCTACCAGGACTCGCTGGATCCCTTCAACGCCGAGCAGGTGGAGGTCTCCACCTACCGCCTGCTGGCCAAGATGCCGGTCATCGCCGCGTACGCCTTGAAGAAGAGCATCGGCCAGCCCATGCTCTACCCGGACAACTCGCACAACCTCGTGGAGAACTTCCTCCGCCTGAGCTTCGGCCTGCCGGCCGAGCAGTACGAGGTGGACCCGGTCGTCGCCAAGGCGCTGGACCTGCTCCTCATCCTGCACGCCGACCACGAGCAGAACTGCTCGACCTCCACGGTCCGGCTGGTCGGATCCTCCAACGCGAACCTCTTCGCCTCCGTGTCCGCCGGCATCAACGCCCTCTTCGGCCCCGCCCACGGCGGCGCCAACGAGGCCGTGCTGAAGATGCTGCGCCAGATCCAGGCCGACGGCACCAGGCCCGAGGACTACATGGAGAAGGTCAAGAACAAGGAAGACGGCGTCCGGCTCATGGGCTTCGGGCACCGCGTCTACAAGAACTACGACCCGCGCGCCAAGATCGTCAAGGCCACGGCCCACGAGATTCTCACCAAGCTCGGCGGCAACGACGAGCTCCTGGAGATCGCCCTGCGCCTCGAAGAGAAGGCCCTGAACGATGACTACTTCATCCAGCGCAAGCTCTACCCGAACGTGGACTTCTACACCGGCCTGATTTACAAGGCCATGGGTTTCCCGGAGAAGATGTTCACCGTACTCTTCGCTATCGGCCGGCTTCCGGGCTGGATCGCGCAGTGGCGTGAAATGATCAGCGACCCCAACACCAAGATCGGCCGTCCGCGCCAGCTCTACATCGGCGAGCCGGAGCGCAACTACCCCTCGGTGTAATGCACTCAGGAAGTACGACGCCGGCCGCTCACCCCACAAGGTGAGCGGCCGGCGTCGTTTTTCTCTCTCCAGAGGATTTTTCTCTCCGCAGGATGCGGCCCATGGGGGCGGTGGCGGCCATCGGCCGAGGTGGGAGGCCGATTGCCGGTGTGCCCCGGCGTCGTGCGGGCACATCCGTGCTAAAAAAGACTAATGCCCAAATTTGTCGACGCCGCAATCCGGCGCCAGGAAGTGGTCGAAGCGGTCTTCCGGATCGTCGCAGCCGATGGACTTGAACGGGCGTCGCTGCGCGAAGTCGCAGAGGAAGCGGAACTGGCTGTCGGATCCGTCCGGCACTACTTCGCCAGCAGCGACGAACTCCTGGCCCATTCGTTCGGGGTGGTTGTGGACCGGGTCGTGGGCAGGCTGGCGTCCGCCGACGAGCGCCTCGCCGGGACCCGGCCGGGGACCCCGGAACACCACCAGGGCGTGTTAACCCTGCTGGGCGAGTTCCTGCCGCTGGACGAGGAACGCGCTGTCGACGCCTGTGTCTGGATGGCGTTCAAGAACGCGGCGAGGACCAAGCCGTTCCTCGCCCCGGAAGCCGACCGGAGCCACCGGGCCGTGGCCGCGATCGTAGGCCGGCTCGTCATGGAACTGGCGGGCCAGGCTGACACCGGCAACACAGGCGCGGCCATGGACCAGCAGCGACTGGTCACCGAGGCGGAGCGGCTGCTGGCCACCCTGGACGGTCTCACCATGCACGCCCTGCTGCAGCCCGAATGGATGACTGCCCAGATGTGCAGCGACGTGCTGGAGTCCCATCTCACCGGAATGGGCAGCTACGCCGGCAGCCATTAACGCGCAATTACTTGAGGAATACACTGGAGACGTACGTCTTGCCAAGGAGGCAATTGGATGCACCACACAGGCGGGCCGGGCTGGCGGATCACCATGGACACTTCGGGTCCCATGCTCATTGCACTGTACGTTCGTGACGCCGCCGGCCTGGACAGCGCGGGGCATCCGGCCCTGTCCCACGCGGCCCCGAAGATCCGGCCGGCGGACCATTCGCACCTCATTGCGGAGGTGGGCGGTCTCAGCGCGCTCAGGACGGAGTGGGAAGCCTGGTGGGAGCAGCTCCTGAAGGCGCATCCCGAGATGTCGCCGGAACTGGGGCCGCCCGGCTTCCGTGACTTCGGCAATTCCCCCGCCCTCCGGCGGGTGCTGCAGGCGCATTTCGGTGCTGCGCTGACCTGGGCCCGGGAACGCCGCGGCGAGTACCTGGCGCTGGAGGCTGAGCGCGAAGCCGCCGGCGGGGTGCAACTGCTGCAGGACATGGTGGACGACCGGCTGCTCGAGGTGGGCCGCGCTGCCAATGATTTCACCCTGACCATCATCGAACTGCCCCTCGCCGAGCCGCGGGCCTGGTACCTGGAGCCCGACAAGATCATCATGAGCTCGGATCTGCTGTCCCAGCCGGAACTGTTCCGCAGCTACGTGCAGCCCGTCGTGGACCTGCTGGTCTGAGTCCGGCCGGCCCCGGGCGGGAGCCGGCGGTAGGGGTCCGCTTACTGCGCCGGGGCCTCGGCGACGGTGACCCTGACCTGTCCCGCCGGTGCCCCGGAGGGCTGCCAGCCGTTGCGGTCCTGCCGTGTCCAGCTGCGCCCGTCGACCTGGACTTCCGTGACGGAGAGGGCCTTGGCGTTGGCTACCGCCCACTGGGCGACGGCCCACGCCCGGGTGCCCTCGGCTTCCAGCACGAGGCTGCGTCCCTCCGTGGAGGCAGGAATGCTGCCAAAGTCGGCGGTCAGCCGCTCCTGCACGGCGGCCGTATCGCCCGCGGCGTCGGGGTCGCGCAGCGTGCAGTCGAGGCCCGCGGCGGTGTGGCCCGTCAGTGAGGAGGCGAACGCACGGGCCATCCCCTCGTGCTCGGCGTAGGCGTCCGGGTAGGCCGAGCGCTGGACCCGCTGCGCGGCGACCGTGATATCCAGCGCCTGGTAGTCCGGGATCTTCACGAGGGCATCATAGAAGGCGTTGCTCGCGTGGTACGGGTCCATGACCTGTTCCGCGGTGCCCCAGCCCTGCGAGGGGCGCTGCTGGAAGAGGCCGCGGGAGTCCGGGCCGGCCTGGTCCCCGTGGCCAATATTCCGGATCTTGGACTCCTGCATGGCGGTGGCCAGCGCGATGCTGGCGGCCCGGGCCGGGAGCCCCCGCCGGACGGCGACGGCGGAAATGAGTCCGGCATTGGCGGCCTGGTCCGTGGCAAGTTCGGCGCTGCCGCCGCCCACCGCCGTGCAGCGTTCGGTAATGAGGACTTCCGACCGCTGCACGAACGCCACCGCCGTGTAGACCCCGCCCGCGACCATGGCCAGGGTCAGCAGCAGCACAAGACGACGGCGCAAGCTGCCTCTGCGTGCCACGAAACTACTCCCTCAGGCCCGTGCGGGGCCGGTACATTCTGCTGACGGTTGGCTTTCCGCACTCCACCTTAGTTGGCGTGCAGGGCCTCGTTGAGTTCCACGGTCTGCCCCTTGCGGGGGAGGACTTCAACTTCACCGGTGGAGGAGTTGCGGCGGAAGAGCAGGTTGGGGACGCCGGAGAGCTCAACGGCCTTGACGATCTGGCTGGTGTCCTCGCCGTCGGCGTCCCTGGCCCCGACCACGCGGACTCGGGTTCCGGCCGTGACGTAGAGGCCGGCCTCGACGACGGAGTCGTCGCCGATGCTGATGCCCACTCCGGAGTTGGCGCCGAGCAGCACACGTTCGCCCAGGGAGATCTTTTCCTTGCCGCCGCCGGACAGCGTGCCCATGATCGAGGCGCCGCCGCCGACGTCGGACCCGTCACCGGTGACTACACCGGCCGAGATGCGGCCTTCCACCATGGACGTGCCCAGGGTGCCGGCGTTGAAGTTGACGAAGCCCTCGTGCATGACCGTGGTGCCCTCGGCCAGGTGCGCGCCGAGGCGGACGCGGTCGGCGTCGGCAATGCGTACGCCGGAGGGGATGACGTAGTCGACCATGCGGGGGAACTTGTCCACGCCGTAGACGGTGACTGCGCCGCGTTTGCGCAGCCGGGCACGGGTCAGTTCGAAGCCCTCGACGGCGGCGGGTCCGAAGTTGGTCCACACCACGTTGGGCAGCTTCCCGAAGATACCGTCCAGGTTAATGGTGTTCGGCTGGACCAGGCGGTGGGAGAGCAGGTGCAGGCGCAGGTAGGCGTCGGCGGTGTCGGCGGGCGCCTCGTCGAGGTGGATCTGGGCGAACACGACTTTCTGTTCGGTGCCGCGGTCGGCGTCGGCCCCGGTCGCGGCGATGTCGAGCAGCGACTGGTCCGCGTTGGCCACATCGCGGAGGCTTTCCGTCGCTGTTCCGAGGGCCGGTGCCGGGAACCAGACGTCCAGCACGGTGGCTTCACCGTTGCCGGTGGCGATCGTGGCTACGCCATAACCATAGGCGGAGCGGGCGTCTGCGGGCGCAGCGGAAGAAGCGGTTTCAGTCATGCCCCAAGTCTATAGACGGCGCCCGCCCTCCCCGAAACCCGTGACAGCCCAAGTAACCCGCACCTGTCGGATGGGAGGGGCGCGGGGAGGCCAGCGGATAAAGTGGGACGGTGACTGCCCCGGACTTGAATACGCACCCGAACGCCCGCCCCCCTGCCCGCCTGGACCTGCACCAGGACGTGGCACTGCTGACCGCCCGGCTTATCGACATTTACAGTGTCTCCGGGGAGGAGGGGGAGCTGACCGACGCCGTAGAGCATGCCCTCCGCTCCATCCCGCAGCTGGAACTGGTCCGCGACGGCGATTCCATCATCGCCCGCACCAACCTGGGCCGCGCCGAGCGGGTCATCCTGGCCGGGCACCTGGACACGGTGCCCCTGCCGACCACGGATGGCTCCCTCGGGACCGTCCCGTCGTACTGGCCGTCGGGTGCACCCGGCGAGGGGGTCCTCTACGGCCGCGGCGCCACCGACATGAAGGGCGGCGTCGCGGTTCAGCTGGCGCTGGCTGCAGGACTGTTCGACGGCGGCGCGGAGCCGGACAAGGACGTCACGTTTGTCTTCTACGACCATGAGGAAGTCGAGGCCGTCAAGAGCGGGCTCGGCCGGCTGGTCCGGAACCACGGCCACCTGCTGGGCGGGGACTTCGCGATCCTGCTGGAACCCACGGACGGGACCGTGGAGGGCGGGTGCAACGGCACGATCCGCTTCGAAGCGACAACCCGTGGCGAAACCGCTCATTCCGCCCGGGCCTGGATGGGCAGCAACGCGATCCACGCCGCTGCCCCGATCCTGGCCCGGCTGGCCGCCTACGAGCCCCGGACCGTCAACGTGGATGGCCTGGACTACCGGGAGAGCCTCAACGCCGTGAAGGTCAACGGCGGGACGGCCGGCAATGTCATTCCGGACCGGTGCGTCGTGGAAATCAACTACCGGTTCGCCCCGGACAAATCCCCGGACGAGGCAGAGCAGCATGTCCAGGAGCTGCTGGAGGGATTCGACGTCGTCCGCACGGACGCCGCCGCCGGCGCCCGGCCGGGACTCAACCACCCCGCCGCCGCGTCCTTTGTCGCCGCCGTCGGCGGCACGCCAAAGCCGAAATACGGCTGGACCGACGTCGCGCGCTTCAGCGAGCTCGGTATCCCGGCGGTGAACTTCGGGCCCGGCGACGCGCTGCTGGCGCACAAGGACAACGAACACGTCGAGGCGGATGCGATCCGCGAATGCCTGCGGGCACTGCGGAGCTGGCTCACGGCGTAAGGCCAGGGACCTGCACGGGAAGACGCGCACGAACAGGCACGGGAACAAGCGGCAACACACAAACGGTCCGGAACCCCGCGCGGGGTTCCGGACCGTTCGTGTGCGGGCAGCGCGCCCCTGGAGCAGGCCGCCGGGCCGGGGGACTACTTGGCCGGGATCCCGGCGACGGGCACGTGCGCCACGCCGCCGGCGGCCTTCTTGGAGCCGCGCTTCTCGATCCAGATCGCGAGGCGGGAGACGGAGAAGTTGATGGCGATGTAGATGGCAGCCGCCACGAAGAACACCGGGAACAGGTAAGCCGGGCCCAGGAAGTCGGCCATGATCTGCACTTTGCGCAGCAGTTCCTCGTAGGACACGATGTAGCCCAGCGAGGTGTCCTTCAGCAACACCACGAGCTGCGCCACGAGGGACGGCAGCATGCGCCGGATGGCCTGGGGCAGTTCGATGCTGCGCCGCGAAGCGAAGCTGGTGAGGCCGATTGCGAGACCGGCCTCACGCTGGCCTTTTGGCAGGGACTGGATACCGGCGCGGATGATCTCGGCGAAAATCGCCGAGTTGTACAGCACCAGGCCCGCCACGACGGCGGTGAACGAGCCCGTCGCGAAGACCAGCAGGACAAAGAACATCATCAGGACTACCGGCATGCCGCGCAGGAATTCCAGCACGATCCGGGTGGGGATCCGGATCCAGGCAACATCGGAGATCCGCATCAGGCAGAGCACCAGGCCCAGCGGGAAGGCGATGACGGCAGCGACTGCCGCCGCGGAGAGGGTGGCGAGGATACCGTTGCCGATCAGCACCCAGACGTCGGGGATCTGGAACACGGCCCAGCGTTGCGCCTCGAAGATGCCCTGCTGGGCCAGGACGGTGATGGCCCACCAGAGCAGGCCGGCAATTGCGACACCACCGACGATGGAGCCAATCAGGGACACGCGGCGGGCCTTGGGGCCGGGGACGTCGTACAGGACCGAGCTCATCGGGAGATCGCCACCTTTCGTTCAACCAGAGTGGCCACATAGCCAAGCGGGACGGTTATCAGCAGGTAGAAGAAGGCGACGCCGACGAGGACCCACAGCACGGCGTCGCCGTTGGCGTTCGCGAGCTGGCGGCCGTAGCCGAAGAGTTCCAGCACGTAGAACGCGCCGGCGACCGAGGAGTTCTTGACCAGGGCGATGAGGATGTTGATCATGGGCGGGATCACCGTGCGCAGGGCCTGCGGCAGGATGATCAGGCTGAGGACCTGGCTGAACTTCATGCCGATGCTGCGCGCGGCCTCGGCCTGGCCGACCGGGACGCTGTTGACACCGGAGCGGACCGCTTCGGCGATGAAGGCCGAGGTGTAGGCGCTCAGGGCGATGATGGCGGCGACTTCAAACTGCTGGAACGTCACCCCAAGCCGGGGCAGGACCACGGCAGCGAAGAAGAAGGCAATGGTCAGCGGAGTGTTCCGGACAATCTCCACGTACGTCATGCTGAAGCCGCGCAGGGCGGCGATGGGCGAGACCCGGGCTGCCGCGAGCAGGGTGCCAAAAATCAGTGCGATGATCCCCGAGACCACGGACAGGAAAAGGGTTCTGAGAAAACCGTCCACATACGCGGGAAGGTTTTCAATGATGACGTCCATAGGTTCCTTAGGCTGCCTTGAGGGGGATAGGGCGGGAGGCGGGAGCGGCGGTTGCCGGGTCCGCGGCGGGCGCGTGCCCCGGCAACCGCCACACCTGGCTAGTAGCGGTTGATCGCGGGAAGTTCGGGTGCGGTCTTGATGACCGTGCCGGCGGTGGCTTCCCAGGCCTTCTTGTAGGAACCGTCCTTGGCGAAGGCCTCCAGCTGGTCGTTGATCCACATGCGGAAGGCGGTGTCGTTCTTCTTCAGGCCGATGCCGTAGGGCTCCTTGGTGAACGTCTGGTCGGAGGCCAGCTTGAAGGCTTCCGGCTCCTTGGCGACGAAGCCGGCAAGAATGACGTTGTCGGTGGTGATCGCTTCAACCTGCTTGTTGCGCAGCGGCTCCAGGCAGGCGGAGTAGGTGGCGGCCGGAACCAGGACTGCTCCGTACTTCTCCACGATCGTGGCGGCAGGCGTGGAACCGGTCACGGAGCAGACGTTCTTGCCCTTGACGTCTTCGGGCTTGGTGATGGACGTGTTGTCCTTGTTCACCATGAGTGCCTGGCCTGCTTCGTAGTACGGGCCGGCGAAGTCGACTTCGGTCTTGCGCTTGTCGTTAATCGTGTAGGTGGCGACGATGATGTCGACGTCGCCGTTCTTGATGAACTGCTCACGGTTTGCGGAAACCGTTTCTTTCCACTCGATCTTGTCGGCGGGGATGCCCAGCTTGCCGGCAATCAGTTTGCCCATTTCGACGTCGAAGCCGACCGGCTTCCCGTCGAGGCCCTTCTGGCCGAACAGCGGCTGGTCGAACTTGGTGCCGATGACGATCTTGCCGGCGGATGAAAGCTTGGCCATGGTCGTATCGGCAGCGAAGCTCGGCTTCTCGGCCACGGGCGGGTTGGACGTGGTGCTGGTGCTGCCGCCGCAGGCGCTCAGGCTCAGGGCCAGGGCTGCGGAGGCGGCTACCAGAAGGGATTTCCTTCGGGTCAAAAATTCCATGGTGACATACCTTTCATTGGTCGGCCGCCTTGCGGCGGCCGGGGTGCGAACTCGTCAGGGATCAGTGGGTCAGCAGCTTGGAAAGGAAGTCCTTGGCGCGGCTGCTCTTGGGGTTGGTGAAGAACTCTTCGGGGGTGGCGTCCTCCACGATCTGGCCGTCGGCCATAAAGACGACGCGGTCGGCGGCCTTGCGGGCGAAGCCCATTTCGTGGGTGACCACGATCATGGTCATGCCCTCCTTGGCCAGCTGGATCATGACGTCGAGGACTTCGTTGATCATTTCCGGGTCCAGGGCGGAGGTGGGCTCATCGAAGAGCATGACCTTGGGCTTCATGGCCAGGGCCCGTGCGATCGCGACGCGCTGCTGCTGGCCACCGGAGAGTTGGGCGGGAAGCTTGGGGGCCTGGTGTCCGACCCCGACGCGCTCCAGCAGGGCCATGGCATCTTTGTCGGCTTCGGTCTTGGAGATGCCCTTGACCTTGATGGGCCCGAGCGTGACGTTCTCAAGAATCGTCTTGTGGGCGAACAGGTTGAACGACTGGAAGACCATGCCGACGTCGGCCCGCAGCTTGGCGAGTTCCTTGCCCTCTTCCGGCAGTTCCTTGCCGTCGATCTTGATGGCGCCGTCGTCGATCGTCTCGAGGCGGTTGATGGCACGGCACAGCGTTGACTTGCCGGAACCCGACGGTCCGATGACAACAACGACCTCGCCCTTGCGGACATTCAAGTTGATGTCCTTCAGGACGTGCAACTGGCCGTAATGCTTGTTGACGGCATTCAGGGAGACGAGGGCATCGCCGGGCACTTGAGTAGTCATAAGAAGAATCTAGCGAACATCCGCCCCTTATGACCGCAATCACTCCGACTTCCTACAGATCGTGATTCAAGAGATACCTGCAGGTCAGGCTGGTTGAGGCAACCTCCGGTAACCTGCGGGGCGGCCCGGGGTATCTGCCGCGGGCACCACCGCGTCCGTGGCGCCGGACGGGTGCAGGCGGGCATCCGCGCTAACCTGTGGGCATGAGTACCGATCCGCAGCACCACGGAGAGCCGGCCGCAGCCGGACAGACATCCGGACAGGCCGCCGCTAAGACAGCCGCTAAGACAGCCGCCGAATCCCGCGATACACCGCCGCCGCCGGCGGGGATCCGGCACAAAGGTCCGCTGGAGTTGCGGCGCAAGGCCGCCAAAGTCACGATGTCGGACCGCACCCTCCTGGACACGAAGGGACCCGGCCAGTTCGTCCACACCGACCCGTGGCGCGTCCTGAGGATCCAGAGTGAGTTCGTGGAAGGGTTCGGCGCGCTGGCCGACCTCGGCCCGGCGGTCAGCGTTTTCGGCTCGGCCCGGACGCTGCCCGGCAGCCTGAACTACGAGCTCGCCGTCGAGGTGGGGCGCCAACTGGCCGAAGCCGGGCTGGCAGTGATCACCGGCGGCGGGCCCGGCTCGATGGAGGCAGCCAACAAGGGCGCCGTGCAGGGCAACGGGGTATCCGTGGGACTCGGCATCGAGTTGCCCTTCGAACAGGGGATGAACCAGTGGGTGGACCTGGGCATCAACTTCAGGTATTTCTTCGCCCGCAAGACCATGTTCGTGAAGTACGCCCAGGGGTTCATCGTCCTGCCGGGCGGCCTCGGAACCCTGGACGAACTGTTCGAAGCGATGGTCCTCGTCCAGACCCGGAAGGTGACCTCCTTCCCGATTGTCCTGATCGGGACAGCGTTCTGGAGCCCGATGATCGAATGGATCCAGACCACCCTGGTGTCCGAGGGAATGATGTCGGAGGAAGACCTGGACCTGCTGCAGGTAGTGGACGATCCGGCGCTCGCGGTGGAACTCGTGGTGGAAGGCGCCGCCCGGCACCGGAACCCCAACGGCAGCGGGGCCGGGAACGGGTCCGGCACCTCAAGCACGGGCGGGACGCGCGGCTGACAGGCCACACGTCGGACCCGCCCCCGTCTGGCACGATGGGGGAGTGAGTTTCTTCCTGGTCTTCCTTGCGATCGCGCTGGCCGGCGCCGCTTTCCTCCTCGGCACCGGCAGGGCGTCGAAAATCTTCCACGGCCGACGCGGGGCGGACGACGACGGCGGCCTGCGGGCCCTTGACGACGGCTTCGACCAGCCGGTCGCCAACCTCCCGCCCGTACTGCTGCCGGCCGAGGTGGAACCGTCCGACGTCGACCGCCTCCGTTTCGCTGTGGGCCTGCGGGGGTACCGGATGGACCAGGTGGACCAGGTGCTGGACGAATTGCGGGAACAGCTCGCCGCCAAGGACGGAAAGATCGCGGACCTTGCGGCCGAACTGGAGCGCCTCCGGCAGGAACCGGAGCAGGCTCCGTGAGCAGTGAACCGCCCAAGGCCCCGGCGCCGGAACAGGGGTACAGCCGCGCCGGCACGGAGTTCGGCGCCGGGAGCCGCGGGCCGCTGGGCCCGGGCGGTGCGGCCCGGAGCGGCGTCGCCGCGGCCGTCGCCCTGACGGCGCGCTGGCCATGGTGGGTCCAGGTGGGCGGACTCTACCTCGCCGCCCGGCTCGTCAGCGCTTGCATCTTCATGGCCGCCGCCCTCCATCAGGGCGTCAACCCCTGGTTTCCCGCCAAACCGGACTACTGGTCCTTCGTCAACATCTGGGATGCCCGGTGGTACGGCGAGGCCCTCCAGAACGGCTACCCGGCCGTCCTCCCGACCGACGGCGCCGGAAACGTCCAGGAGAATGCCTGGGCCTTCTACGCACTCTTTCCCATGCTGGGCCGGGTGGTCGCCGGGCTGGCGGGAGTGTCTCCGGCGTCCGCGCTGACAATGATCGCCATGGTGAGCGGTCTGGGCGCGGCCCTGGTCATCTACAAACTCTTCCGGCTCAGGGCATCACACCGCACCGCGGCGCTCTGGGGAACGGTGTTCGTGTCCACCTTTCCGGTCTCGGCGGTGCTCCAGGTCCCCTACGCCGAGTCGCTGAACCTGCTCTTGCTGGCCACGGCCCTGCTGCTGGTGATGGAACGCCGTTACCTGTGGGCCATGCCCGCCGTCGTGCTGATGTGCCTGTCCCGGCCCACCGGCGTGCCGTTCGCAGCAATGATCGGCCTGCTGTTCCTCCACCGGGTATGGCAGCACTACTCGGCGGCGGAAGCCGGGCGGTCCCGGGACGCGCCGCACAGCGTGCCGCAGCTGTGGTCGCTCGCCGGCCTGACGGCGGTCAGCGGCATCGGCGCCCTCCTGTGGCCCGCGATCGCCTGGGCCGTCACCGGCGACATCCAGGCCTACACCAAGACTGAAACTGTCTGGCGCGGCCATGACCTGGTGCCGTTCAAACCCTGGTTCGACACCGGCATCCTGCTCTTCGGCCCGGTCCTGGGGGTGCTGGCGCCTTTCGTTTTCGTTGCGCTGTTCGCCGCGGCCATGATGTGCCGCCCCGTGCGGGCACTGGGCACGGAACTGCGGCTGTGGTGTGCCTGCTACATGGGCTACCTGCTGATTTTCCTGCACCCCCAGACGAGCACGTTCCGGATGCTGCTGCCGCTCTTCCCGCTGGCCCTCAGCGCGGCCCTCGTCTCCCGGTCCCGCGCCTACCGCGGCAGCGTGGTCATCATGTTCCTGCTGCTGCAGATTGTCTGGATAGTGTGGCTCTGGGCCTGGGCCCCGCTGCCCGGCGGAGGGGACTATCCGCCGTGACGTGCGACACCTTTAGCGGCTGCCGGCGCCGCGCGGTGCGGCGCGTCGGAAAGTCCAACGATTAGCTACAGCCGCGTTGTTACGCGATAATAGTTGGTAAGCAAGGACAAGAAGCAAACTGAGTACATGGCCCTGATGGCACCCATCACGGCCGCCGGGCAGCTTGATTGACTAAGCGGACGCAGCCCGGCCGGGCTGGTATGTCACTGGACTAATGGAGGGGATATTCCTTATGGCGGCTATGAAACCACGCACCGGCGACGGCCCGATGGAAGTTACCAAAGAAGGACGAAGCTTGATCATGCGTGTGCCGCTCGAGGGCGGCGGACGGCTCGTGGTCGAACTCAACTCCGCCGAAGCTGCCAACTTGAAGGAATGCCTCGTCGGCGTTACCGAATAGCTTCACTGATTTTTTTACAGCGGGCGGGGTCCGCAGCCGGGTGGCTGCGGACCCCGCCCGCCGTCGTGTGAACGGCGGAATTGCCCGCCACCGGATGGCGGCTACCTGTCGCCTGCTATTTCTTGACTGCTATTTCTTGACTGCTACTTCTTGACGGCGACCAGCAGGCCGTCGCCGGTGGGCAGCATGGCCGACGCGAGGCGGTCGTCTTCCCGGATGGACTTGCCCACCTGGCGGAGGACCACGGTGGTGGCCTCACGCGCGGCCGGGTTGGCGACGCGGTCCTTGTCCAGCGCATCGTTGACGATCAGCAGGCCGCCGGACTTGAGCAGCCGGATGGCCTGTTCCACATAGCCGGGGTAGTTCGGCTTGTCCGCGTCGATGAAGACAAGGTCGTAGGCGCTGTCCGTCAGCCGGGGGAGGACGTCGCGGGCCCGGCCGGAAATGGTCCGCGTCCGGTTGGCCGGGCTCCCGGCCTCCTGGAACGCCTCCCGGGCGGCTTTGAGGTGCTCGACGTCGACGTCGATAGTGGTCAGCACCGCGTGCGGACCCAGTCCGCGCAGGATGCAGACGCCGGAGACGCCCGCGCCGGTGCCGATTTCGACCGCCGTCTGGGCCTTTGACGCGGCGGCCAGGACAGTCAGGACCGCCCCGACGCCGGGGCCGACCGGGGTGACGCCCAGCTCGAAGGACCGTTCGCGCGCGTGCAGCATGACCTCATCCTCGGCAGGCAGATCTTCTGCGTAGGACCAGCTCGTGGACTTATCGGCGCTCATGGAATTCGCTTTCTGGGCGGCAGGGGATTGTTCACTCCAGCGTACTGTGTCAGGTGGGACCCGGCAGGGAGGCGCCCCCGCTGTGGCGGTCACAGTGCTTACCCGCAGCCGCTGGTCCGGCCCGTGACGCGACGGTGCCGGCCGCTGCTTTCAGCCGTGGGCGGAAGGGGCGCCGGCGTCAGGAAATTCCCAGTTTGTTTTGAAATGATGGTTATCCGCTCATCCGCGTGGTGATCGGCGCCGAATCAAGGATGCAGGAGCTTGCAGCCGCAAGCACCGTCCACGGCGTAAGCACCATCCACGAGGGGAGCGGACAATGTCGGTAGTGGCAGCTGTCCCTGCAACTGAAGAGTCCCGGCCCGCGGCGGAAGCCGAATGGGTCCGGCCCACCTGGGAGGAAGTGGTGACCAACCACTCCGCGAAGGTGTACCGCCTCGCGTACCGCCTTACCGGCAACAAGTACGACGCCGAGGACCTCACCCAGGAAGTCTTTGTGCGTGTCTTCCGCTCGCTGGAGAACTTCAAGCCGGGCACCCTGGACGGATGGCTGCACCGGATCACCACGAACCTCTTCCTGGACCAGGCGCGGCGCAAGAGCCGGATCCGCTTCGACGCACTGGCCGATGACGCCGAATCCCGCTTGCCCGGACGCGAGCCGGGGCCGGAACAGAGCTTCGAGTTCAACAACCTTGACATCGATGTGCAGGCCGCCTTGGAGGAACTTCCCCCCGATTTCCGCGCCGCCGTCGTCCTCTGCGACCTTGAAGGGCTGTCCTACGACGAGGTCGCCGTCGCCCTGGGCATCAAGCTCGGGACTGTCCGCTCCAGGATCCACCGCGGCCGGACCATGCTGCGGGACAAACTCGCACACCGTGACCCCCGTCCGCCGCAGTCCGCCAAGGCGTCGCTGAAGCCGCGGCTGAAGATGCCGCGTATCGCCGGTCTCCTCTGAACCAGGCGATGCGTCTGCTGCAACGACTGCTCCGCGGCCCCCACCAGCGGCGTAACCGGCACCTGGATTCGTGTGCGGAATGCCAACTCCAGCAACGCCGGGAGCGCCAGTACCTGGAGCGGCTTCGAGGCGCTGAAGTGCCTGTGGCCAGCAATGACCTGACCGCACGCCTGCTGGCACGCACCGAGGAACTTGCGCGCACGGAACAGCCGGCCACCCCCCAGCCGGCGGCGGCCCGCGGATTCGGTCCGGCGCTGCGGGCAACCATTGTCGTGGCCGGCGGCGCGGCAGCCGCCGTGGCCCTCCTCGGCGGATCGGCCTACCTGATGGGCGGTGACCCCGCCCCGACGGCCGGCGAAGCGCCGGCTTCAGCACTTCTGCAGCGGGACCTCTCGGCCGCCGGGGCTGACCCCGGGGCGGACGCCGTCGAGGCCGGGGCGGGGGCGCCCGCCGGCTGGAGCCTCACCGGCGAACCGGACTTCACCCCGGCGGGAACACTTACCCGGGCGCAGCTCACGGCGCTGCGCTCCGAGGGATGGGCCTGCCCCGAGCTCCGTGAACTCGGCTACCACCTGGTCTGGGCCAGGAGTCGGGTGATGAACGGCGACGACATCCTGGAACTGCGTCTCACCGACGGGCGGCATTTTACCACCATCCTCGAACAGCACGGTGTCCCTGGTCAGCACAGCGGCGCGCCGGGGCAGCCAGGCGTCCCGGGAGGCGGTCCGCTGGCCGGCCCGCCGCTTAATCTCCTTACCGGCCGCCCGGCGGCGTCGGACGGCTTCACCCCCGCAACGGTGCCGGCGGGGAACGCCGCACCGGGCGCCGCGCCGGAGGCCGGGGCCGGCCCCGGGATCCTGTGGGTCAATCACGCCGCGCCCTTCGCTGCCATCTATCAGGCGGGCGAAACCACCTTGACCTACGTGTCGGACCAGCCGGCGGAACAGGCCGACGACGGCGTGGCCGCCCTGGTCCGGTCCCGCACCGCGGCGGCACCGGGGACGGCCGCTGAGCTGGGAACCGCACCGGAGGGGCCCGCCGAGGGCCCAGGGGCGGTCACCGGGGACGGGGCGGGCTCCGGGTCCGGTTTCACCGTCCGGATGGAGCGCGGCCTGGGCAGGATCGTGGAGCTGCTGGCCCCGTGACCGGCCGATGCCGGCCCGAGGTGAGAGCCCGCGCCCATGGGATGCTCCGCAACGGGCGCGAAATCTCACCTCGGCGGTGGCACAGGCCCGGGTGCCCGCGTCGTGTGTCCCGTGTGTCCCGGCCGAATCGTCCCAGCTCCGATTGAGAGGGTAATCTTCCTACAGTGCTTGGAATCAACGGACCAGAGTTCATACTCCTGCTGATCATCGGCCTTCTGGTGATTGGTCCCAGTAGGCTGCCCGAATACACCCAGAAACTTGCCAACATCGTCAAGGAAGTCCGCCGGATGGCGTCGGGGGCCCGGGAACAGATTAAGGAAGAAGTCGGCATCGACATCGATGACGTCGACTGGAAGAAGTACGACCCCCGGCAGTACGATCCGCGCCGGATCATCAAGGAAGCACTGCTGGACGATGACACCAAACCTGTCAGCGCCGGCGCCCCGGCTGCGGTAGCCACCGTGGCGGCTGCTACGGCGGCCGCGGAACGGCGGCCTGCCCGGGCGGTCGAACGCCTCCCGGCCGGCGAGCCTGCGCCCTTCGACTCAGAAGCTACCTAACGGGGCTGCAGGCCCAGGGATTTTCCGCTGAGCCCGCGCGGGACGGCGGTGAGCCTCCCGGCGATCTCCAGCAGCGCTGCGGCCGCCGGGGTGTCGGGACGGCCCAGCACCAGGGGGACCCCGGCGTCGCCGCCCTCCCGGAGCAGGATGTCGAGGGGGATCTGCCCCAGCAGCGGAATGTCGGTGCCCACCGTGGCGGACAACCGTTCGGCCAGCATAGCGCCGCCGCCGCTGCCGAACAGCTCCATCCGGCCGCCGTCGGGCATTTCCAGGTAGGACATGTTCTCCACGACGCCTGCGACGCCCTGGCCGGTCTGGACCGCGATGGCACCCGCCCGCTCAGCCACATCCGCGGCAGCCGCCTGCGGCGTGGTCACGACGAGGATCTGGGCTTTCGGCAGCAGCTGGGCCACGGAGATGGCGATGTCGCCGGTACCGGGCGGAAGGTCAAGGAACAGCGCGTCGAGATCGCCGAAGTAGACATCGGTGAGGAACTGCTCCAGGGCGCGGTGCAGCATGGGCCCGCGCCAGGCGACCGGCTGGTTGCCGGTGACGAACATGCCGATCGAGATGACTTTGACCCCGTAGGCCACTGGCGGCAGGATCATGTCATCCACCCGGGTGGGGGACTGGGTGATACCCATCAGCGCCGGGACGGAGAAGCCGTAGACGTCGGCGTCCACAATCCCCACGCGCAGTCCCTGGGCGGCCAGCGCGCAGGCGAGGTTCACCGTCACGGAGGACTTGCCGACGCCGCCCTTGCCGCTCGCGACGGCGTACACCTTGGTCAGCGAGCCGGGGTCGTTGAACGGGATCCCGCGCTGACCGCCGGCGCCGCGGAGCTGTTCCTTGAGGGCGTCGCGCTGCTCCTGCGTCATAACCTTCAGCTCGACCTCGACGCCGGTCACGCCTGGCACCGCGGACAGGGCAGCCTCGCAGTCGGCGGTGATGGTTCCGCGCAGCGGGCAGCCTGCGATGGTCAGGAGCACGGCGATCCGCACCCGTCCGCCGTCGGAGACCTCCACCGCGTCCACCATCCCCAGCTCGGTGATGGGGCGGCGGAGCTCGGGATCGATCACGGTGGCGAGCGCGGCCTGCACTGCCCCCTCCAGCGGGGAGCCCGGCAAGTCGCCCTGGGTGGTGCTGTCGTGGCTGGGGTTCATGCGGTGACTGCTCAGTTCTCGGGGGAGGCGGGGAGCGCAGGGGTGCCGGCGTTGTCCGTTTCGGCGCCCTGCAGCGTGTCCGGTGCGGCCTTCTTGGCGGGTTTAGGGGTGCTGTCGGACTTGACCCGGGGGATTTGCTGGGTCCGGGGGTTGCGCTGCTTGTCGCGGCGTTCCTTCAGCTTTTCCTTGACCTTCTCCCGCGGCGACTCGTGGACCCCGGCGGAGGGATCGTGGGTGCGCAGTTCCTCCTGCGCCTCCAGCATGTCCTCGAGCAGGCTGCGCAATTCGGCCCGGACGTAGTCGCGGGTGGCGACTTCCCGCAGCGCGATCCGCAGCGAGGCGAGCTCCCGCGTCAGGTATTCGGTGTCCGAGAGGTTGCGTTCGGCGCGCTGGCGGTCCTGCTGGAGGGAGACGCGGTCACGGTCGTCCTGCCGGTTCTGGGCGAGGAGCAGCAGCGGCGCGGCGTAGGAGGCCTGCAGCGAGAGCATCAGGGTCAGCAGGGTGAAGCCGAGGGCCAGGGAATCGAACTGCCAGGCCTCCGGTGCCCAGGTGTTCCAGGCCAGCCAGATGACGACGAAAACCGTCATGTAGACGAGGAACTGCGGCGTGCCCATAAAGCGGGCAAAGCCTTCCGTGGTCTGGCCGAAGGCATCCGGGTTGGGCGAGAACTTCGGCAGGATCCGCTGGCGGCCGCTCAGGGGTGTGTCGAGGCCTCCTTTGTCCGGGTTGCTGCCCGGCCGGACATGGGGGTTGCGTGGTGCGCTGTTATCAGCCAATGCGGCCTCCAAGCTTCCTTATCGGGACATCGTCCTCGTGGGCGCGCCAGTCATCGGGCAGCAGATGATCCAGCACATCGTCAACAGTCACCGCCCCCACAAGCCGACCGTCGCTGTTGACGACGGGGAGCGAGTTGAGGTTGTAGGTGGCCAGCGTCCGGGCCACCTCGCTGATGTGGGCCTGGTCCGACACCGGCTCCAGGGTTTTGTCCACCAGGTTTCCCAGCGGTTCGGGCGGCGGGTAGCGCAGGAGCTGCTGGATGTGGACGACGCCGAGGAACCGGCCCGTGGGCGTCTCCAGCGGCGGCCGGGCAATGAAGATCGACGAGGCCAGGGCGGGGGACAGCTCTTCGCGGCGGACATGGGCGAGGGCCTCGGCGACCGTGGCTTCCGGGGGAAGGATAACCGGGACCGGGGTCATCAGGCCGCCGGCGGTGTCCTCGTCGTATTCGAGCAGCCGGCGGACGTCTTCGGCGCCTTCGGGTTCCATCAGCTGGAGCAGTTCTTCGGCCTGGGCGCTGGGGAGTTCTGCGAGGAGGTCGGCGGCGTCGTCCGGGTCCATTTCCTCCAGAACGTCCGCGGCACGGTTCACGTCGAGGGCGGAGAGGATCTCCACCTGGTCGCCTTCGGGCATCTCCTGCAGGACGTCGGCCAGCCGCTCGTCCTGGAGCTCGCTGGCGACCTCGAAGCGGCGCTTGTCGGACATTTCCTGCAGGGCCTCGGCGAAGTCTGCCGGCTTGAGGTCCTCGTGGGTTGCGACGAACTGGGTGGCGGCCTGGGGTTCGGTGCGGGCGCCCTGCTGCGCGTCTGCCCAGTCGATGATCATGGTCTCGTTGCGGCGCAGCCTGCTCAGCGGGGAGAGGGAATGGCCGCGGCGGACAAAGAGCTTGCTGACAAACCAGTCGCCGGAGCGGTGCCTGTCCATCGCGATGTCCTCGATGGTGGCGTCCCCGCTGCCGTCGGCGAGTGTCACGCGCCGGTCGAACATCTCGGCGACCACGAGGGTTTCGGCGCCGCGCTGTTCGAAGCGGCGCAGGTTCACCAGCCCGGTACAGATGATCTGGGTCTGGTCGATCGATGTGATCCGGGTCATCGGCACGAAAACCCGTTTCTTCCCGGGGACCTCGACGACGATGCCCACCACGTGCGGGGCGCCCCGTGTGCCGCGGGAGAGCACGACGACGTCGCGCAGCCTGCCGAGACGGTCGCCCAGTGGGTCAAAGACGTCGAGTCCGAGGAGGCGCGCAACAAACACCCGCGATAGATTTGTGCTCACCACTACAGGCTACCGAGTCCGCTCTCTTTTAGCTGAATTTACAGCCGGTGCCCAGCCGGATAGGTAAGAATGGTCGTATGTCAAACATTTTTGGTGCTCCCAGGGCTGGCGCCCCCAACGGCCCGGACGAGGCCCGCAGTGTCCCCAAGGGCGACACCGTTGGTTCCTACAACTCCTACCTGGATGCCCAGAAGGCGGTGGACTACCTCGCGGACCAGCAGTTTCCGGTGCAGATGGTCTCGATCGTCGGCAACGACCTGAAGATGGTCGAGCGGGTCACCGGCAGGCTGACCTACCCCCGGGTGGCCCTGTCGGGCGCTCTGAGTGGCATGTGGTTCGGCCTGTTCGTCGGCATCATGCTCTCGTTCTTCTCCACGACCGACGGCGCCTTCTCGATCATGACGTCGGTGCTCATGGGCGCGGCGTTCTTTATGCTGTTCGGCATCGTCACCTATGCCATGCAGCGCGGCAAGCGCGACTTCACCTCCACCAGCCAGGTGGTGGCGACCAACTATGACGTCGTCGTTTCCTTTGAGGCGGCGAACGAAGCGAGGCGGCTGCTGCACCAGCTTCCGATGACACAGCATGACGCCACCGCGTCCGCCGGAACGGCCGGCTTCACCCAGCGCGACTACCAGCACCAGCCGTACCAGCCCGGCCAGCCGGGCCAGGAGGGCCACGCGCCGCAGCGTCCCGCAGGCTGGAGCGACCCGTACGGCCAGAGGAACCCCGAGGCCGGGCAGCAGCCCGGCGGACAGCCCGCCGAAGCGCAGCAGCCCGGCCACCAGCAGCCCGGCCACCAGCCGGCCGCAGGCCAGCACGCAGAGCCCGCCCAGCAGGCAGACCACCGGGGGCCCGCTGAGGGTGAGCCGGCGCCGGAAGAGCCCACGAAGCCTGCCGGGTTCGCCTATCCGGACCTGCCGGACGGCCGCCCACAGTACGGGGTCCGCGTCACCGATGCGCCCAAGCAGGAACCCGGCCAGGACGGACCGCAGCACTAGCAACGCAGAAGGCCTCCGCCCGGAAATGATCCGGGCGGAGGCCTTTTTCGTGTCCGCGTCGCCGTGCCAGCTTCTTCTTGCAGTCGCGCGTCAGCCGGCCGGTGGGGACCTACGCCGTCTGGCCTTCCGCTTCCTGGTAGATGCCCGCCATCCAGGACTCGACGTCGTCGGCCTTGCGGGGCAGGGCCGCGCTGAGGTTGACCGGACCGTCGGCGGTCATGAGGATGTCGTCCTCGATGCGGACGCCGATTCCGCGGTACTCCGCCGGAATGGCGAGGTCCTCGTCTTTGAAGTACAGCCCGGGTTCGATCGTGAAGACCATGCCCGGGGTGAGGACACCATCGAGGTACAGTTCGCGCTTGGCCTGGGCGCAGTCGTGCACGTCGAGGCCGAGGTGGTGGCTGGTGCCGTGCGGCATCCAGCGGCGGTGCTGCTGGCCCTCCGCGCTGATGGCTTCCTCGACGGAGACCGGCAGCAGGCCCCAGTCGGCCAGCCGTTCCGCCAGTACGGTGGTTGCGGCCGTGTGGATGTCGCGGAATTTGGTGCCGGGCTGCGCGGCGGCGAAACCGGCGTCGGCGGCGTCCAGCACGGCCTCGTAGACCTTGCGCTGGATGTCGGAAAACGTGCCGTTGGCCGGCAGGGTGCGCGTGATGTCCGCGGTGTAGAGCGAATCCGCCTCGACCCCGGCGTCGAGGAGCAGCAGTTCCCCGGCGGTGACCTTTCCGGTGTTCCGGGTCCAGTGCAGCACGGTGGCGTTGTTGCCGGAGGCCGCGATGGTGTCGTAGCCGAGCTCGTTGCCTTCCTCCCTGGCCCGGGCGAAGAACGCGCCTTCGACGACGCGCTCGCCGCGCTGGTGGGTCAGTGCCCGCGGCAGTGACTTGACCACCTCGGTGAAGCCCTGCACGGTGGCGGCGACGGCGGTCTTCATCTGCTCGACTTCCCACTCGTCCTTGAGCAGGCGAAGTTCGGAGAGGGCCTCCGTGAGCTTCTCGTCGAGGGCATCGAGGATCCCGAGGTCCAGGTTGTCCGGGTCCTTGGCGGTGTTGTAGCGGGCGGTGTCCACAAGGGCGTCGATGTTCTCGTCCACCTTGCGCACCAGCCGGATGGAGATCCCGCCGATTTCGGGGGCGCCCACGTTCTTGGTGATGCCGAGTTCGAGCTCGCTGATGTCTGCGGTGTCCAGGCCGAGGCGGGCCTTGAACTCAGCCAGGGTGGGGCGGGCGCCGATCCAGAATTCGCCGGAGCGGGAGTCGGCGTAGAACTGCTCGGTGTCGCGGCCGGCCAGCGGACGGAAGTACAGCGTCGCGTGGTGGTGGCCGCCGTCGTCGCCCTTGCCTGCCTCTACGGGTTCCAGGATGAGCACGGCGTCGGGCTCGTGGTCCAGGCCCAGGCCGGTGAGGTGCGCGAAGCCGGAGTGGGGGCGGAAGCGGTAATCGCAGTCGTTCGAGCGGACCTTCAGCGGGCCGGCGGGGATGACCAGGCGTTCGCCTTTGAACTGCTCGGAAATGGCGCGGCGGCGGGCGGCTGCGTGGCCGGCGACGGCGTCGCGTTCCGGGAGCTGCTCGGGGGCCGGGGCCCAGTTGCTGGCCATAAACGCCTTGAAGGCGTCGGAGCTGGGCCGCTGGGAGCGGTTGTTGACGCGCTCGTCGAGGGGCTGGGAAGCGGAGACTTGGGTGTTATCTGCATCTTTCACCGTCCCATAGTCTCACCAGCGGAGCGGCTTAGGCCAACAGGCCGGCGGCGGCTGTCCGGGGCGCCGCGGCAGCGATCTACTAGGCTGGTGGAGTGAGGATTGACCTGCATGCCCACTCGAATGTTTCCGACGGCACCCAAGCGCCCGCTGCGGTGATGGCCTCGGCCGCGGAGGCGGGGCTCGACGTCGTCGCCCTGACCGACCATGACTCCACGGACGGCTGGGCCGAGGCCGGCGCGGCGGCCCGGGAACACGGTGTTGCGCTGGTTCCCGGCATGGAGATTTCCTGCCGGACGACGGAGGGCATCAGCGTCCACCTCCTCTGCTACCTGCACGACCCGGCGCACGCCGGCCTGCTGGAGGAAATCACCAAGGCGAAGGACGCCCGTTTCACCCGGGCCGAGCGGATGGTCAGCCTGCTCGCCGAGGACTACCCGCTGAGCTGGGACGATGTCATCCACCATGTCGCGCCGGGCGCCACCCTGGGCCGCCCCCACATCGCCGACGCCCTCGTCGCCGCGGGTGTGGTCGCGGACCGCACCGAGGCCTTCGAATCAATCCTGACCTCGCATTCACGCTACTTTGTGCAGCACTACGCGCCGGACCCGGCGTACGCCGTCGAACTGGTCCGTGACGCAGGCGGGGTCCCGGTGTTCGCCCACCCGGTGGCATCCGCCCGCGGCCGGATCGTGGGGGAGCGCGTCTACCGGGAAATGATCGACGCCGGGCTGGCCGGGCTGGAAATCTACCACCGGGACAACCCCGAGGAGGGCAGGGCGTTCCTGCGCAAACTCGCGGACCGGCACGGGCTGCTGGTCACCGGGTCCTCCGACTACCACGGGGCCGGGAAACCGAACCGCCTGGGCGAGAACCTCACGGCACCGGAGGTCTTTGCCCGGATCGAGGAACTGGGAACCGGAACGTCCGTGGTGCGCTGACCCCCTTCGACCCAACTGACTGGCAGCAGGGGCCGTTTTGAGCGCTCAGAACGGCCCCTGCTGCGAGTTAGTTGGGAATGTGTGTCAGATGCCCGGGAAAACGCTAAAACTGGCGTGCGGGGCGAGCCGTTTGGCCATGACGTCGATGGCCGGCTCGTTCTGGTCCACGCAGACGAACTTCCGGTCAAGCTTCGCGGCGACGGCGCCCAGGGTCCCCGAACCCGCGAAGAAGTCCAGGCACCAGTCGCCGGGGCGGCTGGACGCGGCCACCACACGACGGATGAGCCCCTCGGGCTTCTGCGTCGGGTAGCCGGTCTTCTCCTTGCCCGTGGGTGAGACGATCGTGTGCCACCAGACGTCGGTGGGCAGCTTGCCAAGCTCGCGTTTGGCCGGCGTCACGAGTCCCGGCGCCATGTACGGTTCCCGGTCCACTTCGGCGCTGTCGAAGTGGTACTTCGTCGGGTTCTTGACGTACACGAGGATGTTGTCGTGTTTGGTGGGCCAGCGGTACTTGGCGCGGGCGCCATAGTCATACGCCCAGATGATCTCGTTCAGGAAGCACTCGCGGCCGAAGATGGCGTCGAGCATGACCTTCGCGTAATGCACCTCACGGTAGTCCAGGTGCAGGTACAGGGTGCCGTCATCGGCAAGCAGCCGCCATGCCTCGACGAGCCGCGGCTCCAGGAAGGTCCAGTAGTCGCTGAACGCGTCGTCGTACTTGTGCAGCGCGCCCTTGATCGTGTCATAGGAGCGTCCTTTGAACCCGACCCGGTCGCCCTCACCGCCGGCATTGAGCACCATCCTGGTTTCCTGGCGCTTCTGGACCCGGCCGGTGTTGAACGGCGGGTCCACGTAAATGAGTGTGAAGGCGCCGTCCGGCAGCGTCGGGAGGTACGCCGCGTTGTCCGCGTGTACCACCAGGTTGCTGCCGTCCGGCGCCCAGACGGTGTCAGTCATGAGGGGGTTTAGGCCTCGGTGTTGCTGGCCGGGGCCCCGGCCTGTGCCTCGCCTGCCACCACTTCGCCGTTGCGGCGGCGGGTGCGGGTGCGGCGGCGTGCGCGGGTGGCGCGGTCGACCTCGGTGGGCGCGCTGGCGGCGGCCTTGGCCGGAGCCTCGGCCGCGGGGCCGGTGGTAGTTTCAGCCTCGGCGGGACGACGACGGCGCTCACCCGAGCGTGCGCTGTCTTTGCCGCCGGTGCCGGCTCCGCCGCTGCGGCGGGAATCGTGGCTGCCGTCGCGGCCGCCGGTGCCGCGGCCCCCGGTGCTGCCACTGTCCCGGCCACCGCTGCGGGCATTGTCGCGGCCGCCTGTGCTGCCGCCGTCCCGTCCGCTGGGGCGGGTGTTCTTCTTGCCGGTCTCGCCCAGGTCCTCAAGGACCTCGGCGTCGACGCCGGCCAGCACACGCTTGTCGCGGGGCAGCCGGCCCTTGGTGCCTTCGGGGATGTCGAGTTCCTCGAAGAGGTGCGGGGAGGAGGAGTAGGTTTCCACGGGCTCGGGGACGCTCAGGCCCAGGGCCTTGTTGATCAGGCCCCAGCGGGGCATGTCGTCCCAGTCGACGAAGGTCACGGCCGTGCCCTTGTTGCCGGCGCGGCCCGTGCGGCCCACCCGGTGCAGGTAGATCTTCTCGTCTTCAACGCACTGGTAGTTGATGACGTGCGTGACGTCGTCAACGTCGATGCCGCGGGCGGCGACGTCGGTGGCGACGAGGACATCCACCTTGTTGTTGCGGAAGGCGCGGAGCGCCTGCTCGCGGGCGCCCTGGCCAAGGTCGCCGTGGATGGCGGCGGCGGCGAAGCCGCGGTCCACGAGTTCCTCGGCCACCTTGGCGGCGGTGCGCTTGGTCTTGGTGAAGATGATGGTGCGGCCGCGGCCGCGGGCCTGCAGGATGCGGGCGACAACCTCGATCTTGTCCATGCTGTGGGCACGGTAGATCAGCTGGCGGATGTCGCGCTTGGTCAGGCCCTCGTCGTCCGGGTCGGCGGCGCGGATGTGGGTCGGCTTGGTCATGTAGCGGCGGGCCATGGCCACGACCGGGCCGGGCATGGTGGCCGAGAACAGCAGCGTCTGGCGGACGGCGGGGGTGCCCGCGATGAGGGTTTCGACGTCCGGGAGGAAGCCGAGGTCCAGCATTTCGTCGGCCTCGTCAAGGATGACCATCTTGACGTTCTTCAGGACGAGGTGCTTCTGCTTGTAGAGGTCGATGAGGCGGCCGGGGGTGCCGACAACAATCTCGACGCCCTTCTGCAGCGACTCAACCTGCGGCTCGTAAGCGCGGCCGCCGTAGATCGTGGTGATGCGGGCGTTGCGCTTGCGGGCGGCGTTCTGCAGGTCGCCGGCAACCTGGACGGCGAGTTCGCGCGTCGGTACGATCACGAGGGCCTGCGGGGCGCCCGGGGCCGGGAGCTGGTCATAGCCCGCGTCGTCCGGTCCGACGACGCGCTGGAGCGCCGGGATGCCGAAGCCGAGGGTTTTGCCGGTGCCGGTCTTGGCCTGGCCGATGATGTCGTGGCCGCTGAGGGCGACCGGCAGGGTCATGGCCTGGATCGGGAAGGGGTGCGTGATACCGGCGTCGGCCAGCGACTCCACGATGTCGGCGCGGACGTTGAAGTCGGCGAAGGTCTTCTCGGCGATCTCGTGCGGCTTCTCGTCCGAGATGATGGTCTCTTCCGGCTCGATCGTTTCCGTTCCGGATTCGTCGGTCAGAAGCTGGTGCGTGTGCAATTCACTCACTAGGGGAGTTTCCTTATTCATTTTGGGCTGCGCTGCTTGCTCAACGGGGCCGGCCGGGTGGCCGTTCCGGAGCACGCTCAGGCGCGCAGGCAATTCCAGTGGAAGCCGATCGCGGGCTATCAAATGCTGGCACTGGGGACCAGCGGGTCTGTCTCAAGATCGCGTAGGGGCGGGCTTGTTGAATTCGAAAATCATGGAAATCAACGACCGGGCATCCATATCTACCCTTCCAGTCTAGCTGTACGCGGCCCGGAACCTCGACGGACCGCGCTGAGTCCGAAAAGATGCGCGCGGAACCACTGCGGCGTGCTCAGCCCACCAGCTCCAGCCGGACCTCGCGGGTGGTGATGTTGGCGGACACAATCCGGACCCGGACCTGGCTGCCGGGTTCCAGTTCGCCGGGGCACCGGGCAGTCACCGCAGGCTCGGCGATCTGCACGATCCCGGAGGGAACGCTTCCGTTGCCCGGTTTGGTGCCGGCGGCTCCGTTCCCGTTCGTTCCGTTGCCGGTCTTGCCATTCGCACTTTTCCCGTTGCCGGTCTTCCCATTGCGGGCCGGCTTGGAACCGGAGATCACGACGGCGTCGAACTCCTGGCCGACGTGGTTGACCAGCAGCGCCGCCTCGACGGTGTCGAGCGAGAGCCGCTCCAGCCTGGCGGCCAGCTGGTCGGAGCCCGCCATGATCGAGGGCAGGGACGGCAGGGCCTCGCGGGCCCAGGCAGGGACAGCCGTGCCGTTGCTGAGGGCCTCGCAGATGACCAGGACAAAACGGTCGACCAGGCGGCGCAGCGGGGCGGTGGAGTGGGCGTAGGCGGCACCGATGGCTGCCTGGATGGCGGCCCCGGGCACAGTTCCGTCGAAGGGCGTGTAGCCTGCGCCGCGGAACAGCATGCCGGCCGAATGCACGATCGCCAGCTGCTGCGGGTCCATGGGATCAAGGGTGCGCAGGTATTCGCCGTAACTCATTTCGCCGTCCCAGGGCTTGCCCAGGGCTCGGGTCTGGCGGTGGAAATGCGACAGCGAGGCTTCATCCGGCGCCGGCATGGTGCGCAGGATGCCGACCTTGCCCTCCAGCATGATCCCCGCGGCGGCCATCCCGGTCATCAGCGAAATCTGGGCGTTCCAGTCCTCCACGGGCAGCGGCGGGGCAGCGACAATCCGGTAGCCGCCGTCGGGCAGCTGCTCGATTTCCTGTTCCGGCATATTCAGGCTCGCGCCGCCGCGGAGCCGTTCCAGCTCCACCCGCTTCATCCCGACTTCCCTGAGCAGCTGCAGCACAGGAGCGGCCGTGCCGGCGTCGAGCTCGGCCTGCACCCCCTGGTAACTGAGCTTCGCCCGGCTCCGGACGGTGGCGCGGCGGACCAGCACCGCGGACACCTCGGCGGCGTCGTCGAGCTCGAATTCCCACACAAACGCGGCACACCGCTGCCCGGCCAGGAGGCTTCCGGCTTCTTCGCTGATGACTTCCGGATGCAGCGGAATCCGGCCGTCCGGGGTGTAGTAGGTCTGGCCGCGGCGGCGGGTTTCGGCGTCGAGCGCCCCGCCGGGGACGACAAAGGACGGGACGTCGGCGATCGCGTAAAAGACCTTATAGCCCGCGCCGGCACGGTCGATGAAGAGGGCCTGGTCCAGGTCGGTGGAGGACGCGGGATCGATGGTCACAAACTCAATGTGGGTGAAATCAAGCTCCGGCAGCTCGTGCCCGGCGACGGCCTCCTTGGCCTCCCGCAGGGCGTCCTCGGGGAACGGGCCCGGCAGTTCCAGCGTGGTGCGCAGCGCGTTGAGGGCCTGGGCAAGTTGGTTCTTCTGCTGGTGGATATTCGGGGTCAAGCGATGATGGGACACGAAAATCAGATTAGCTTCAATTGCGCCATTAGTCTTGGATCATGAGCACATCCCCGGCCGATCCCGCCCGTTACAACACCTTCCTGAGGGATCTGCTCGGCGTGATGGCTTACGGTGAGCTTTCCGCCTTCGAACGGCTCTCCTCCGATGCCCGGTATTCACCCACCCTGCACGACCGTGCGGTGCTGGCCCGGATCGCCGTGACCGAGTTCCAGCACTACGAACTCGTGAGCGCCAAACTCGACGCCATGGGCCTTGACCCGGAAGCTGCCATGGTTCCGTTTCAGCCGTCCGTGGACCACTTCCACGAACGCACGCGTCCGGCGGACTGGTACGAATCCCTCATGAAGGCGTATGTGATCGACACCGTCTCCGCCGATTTCTACCGCGCCATTTCCCGCTACGTCGACGCCTCGACCCGTGCCCTGGTGGAGCAGATCCAGGCCGACGGGGAGGCCACCGCCGTGCTGCGGGACCGGCTCAGGACGGCCCTGGCCGACGACCCGCGGCTGGCATCGCGGCTGGCGCTGTGGGCGAGGCGGCTGCTCGGCGAGGCCCTGACCCAGGCCCGGCGCGTGAGTTTCGAACATGCCTTCGTGGGCGGACTGATCGGCGCGGACGAGGAGCAGTCGAAGGAACTTGTCCGCGAGCTGATGCGGGAACTGGCGGCGAACCACTCACGCCGGATGACGCAGCTCGGCCTGGCCGGCTGAGCGGTCGGTCCGACTCAGCTGTCCGCGGCGTCGAGTGCGGCGAGCAGGGCCCGGGCGGCGTCCGCGGGATCGTCGGCCTCGGTGATGGCGCGGACCACCACGATCCTGTGTGCGCCCGCCGCCACCACCTGCTCCACATTTCCAAGGTCGATGCCGCCGATCGCGAACCAGGGCACCACGCCCGCGACCTTGCCCGCGACCTTGCCCGCGACCTTGCCCGCGACCTTGCCCCCGGCGCTATGTGCCGCCCGGCGGATCGCGTCCGCCGCGTAACGCACCAGTTCGAGTCCGACGGCGGCTCGCCCCGGCTTCGTGGGGGTGGCCCACACCGGCCCGACACAGAAGTAGTCCAGGCCGTTGCGGCCGGGGGCGGCGGCAATGGCTGCGTCCACCTGCTCCGGGCTGTGGGTGGACAAACCGATCACGGTGTCCTTGCCGAGGAAGTCCCGGGCCGCCCCGAGGGGGATGTCCTTTTGCCCGATGTGGAACACCGGAGCCCCGGACAGCGAGGCGAGGTCCGCCCGGTCGTTGACGGCCCACAGCCGGCCGTGGCGGTGGGCTGCCTGATGCAGGACCTCCAGCAGTTCCAGCTCCTCGGCAGCCTCCAGCGTCTTGTCGCGCAGCTGGATGATGTCCACGCCGCCGGCAAATGCAGCGTCCACGAAGTCCGCAAAGTCGCCGCGGTCCCGGCGGGCGTCGGTGCAAAGGTAAAGGCGGGCGGTGGTGTGGACGGCATCCTGGCTCATGCTTCCAGCCTAGTTCCTCTAAACTGGGCCAATACCGCGGGAGCCTGCCGCGCCCGTCCACGCCCCTGGCGTCCGGCACCGGCAGGCTGAGAGGGCGTCAGAGCCGACCGCTTGACCTGATCCGGTTAGTACCGGCGTAGGGAAGGAACCTTTTATGGGCAGCAGACTCGTCCCAGCCACGGCCTCAGTCACCGATGCGGCGGCCGCGGCCGCCGCGGATAACACCAAAACCCCCAAATGTTACGACGTTGCTGTGATTGGCGGCGGCGTTGTCGGCCACGGGATCGCCTGGGCGGCGCGGCGCTCGGGCCGTTCGGTGGCCCTGATTGACGACGCCCCCGGGAGCGGCGCCAGCTGGGCCGCCGCGGGCATGCTTGCCCCGGTGAGTGAACTCCACTACCAGGAGGAAGCCCTCCTGGAACTCATGCTTGAATCCTCCCGGCTCTGGCCGGCCTTCGCCGCCGGACTGGACGGTGCGGCCGCGGAAGACCCGCGAGACGGCGGCTCCGGGACGGGATACCTCACGACGCCGACCCTCGCCGTGGGTGCCGACGCCGCCGACCGCCGGGCGCTCGCGGACCTGCGCACCGTCCAGCAGGCTGCCGGCCTCGCCGTCGAACCGCTGATCGTCCGTGCGGCGCGCATCCGTGAACCCCTGCTGAGCCCGGGCATCTCCTGCGCCTTCGACATTCCCGCCGACCACCAGGTGGACCCCCGCCGTCTGCTCGCCCGGATCGGGGAACTGCTGGCCGCGGACGGCCGCTGCGACACCATCGCCCGGCGCGCTGCCGGGCTGCTCTGGGAGGACGGGCGGGTGGCTGGCGCCAGCCTCGCCGGCGGCGGTTCTGTCCGGGCCACGGAAACCATTGTGGCCAACGGCCTCGGCGCCGCCGCGCTTGAGGGACTGCCGGCGGGGCTCCGGCTGCCGCTGCGGCCGGTCCACGGTGACATCCTCCGGCTCCGGGTGCCGGAGAAACTGCGCCCGCTGCTCACCTCCACGGTGCGCGGACTGGTGCGCGGGGTGCCCGTCTACATCGTCCCCCGGCAGGACGGCACGGTGGTGATCGGTGCCACCCAGCGGGAGGACGCCCTCGGTGAAGACCTCCGGGACGCTGCCCCGCCGGCCGCCCCGACAGCCGGCACGCCGGCCGGTGCCGCTGTGTCCGCCGGCGGCGTCTACCAGCTGCTGCGCGATGCGCAGCAGCTGGTCCCCGCCGTCGCCGAACTGGAATTGCTCGAGGCCACCGCCCGGGCCCGGCCGGGGACCCCGGACAACGCGCCGCTGCTGGGCCGGGTGGCGGAACCGGGAAGTTCGGCAGGCATCGCGGGCCTGATCATCGCCACCGGCTTCTTCCGGCACGGAATCCTGCTCACGCCCGCCGCCGCAGAGATCTGCCGCGGACTGCTGGACGGCGTCGCGGATCCCCGCTGGGCCCACTTCCGGCCCGACAGATTCAGCACCGGCACACAGTCCGCCGGACCTGCTGCCGACGGTCCGCACACCACATTCCCCCGGAACACCAACACCCGGAACACCAACCCTGAGCACAACAAGGAAACGGTATGAACATCACCCTGAACGGAACCGGGCACTGGCTCCCCGACGGCGCCTCGGTCAGCACCCTCGTCAGCCAGGTCACCGGGCGGACCCTGGCCCCCAACGGCCAGTCTGAGGACGGCGGCAAACTCGGCGTCGCCGTGGCCCGCAACGCCGAGGTGGTCCCGCGCAGCCAATGGCACGGCACCGCGCTCGCCGACGGCGACGACATCGAGCTGGTAACGGCGGTACAGGGAGGATGAGCAGCATGGAGGACACCACACTGGCAGCGGCGCCCGGAGCCTCAGTGCCCGGAGCGTCAGCGGCCGCCGCGGATCCGTTCACGGTGGACGGCGTGCAGCTGGGGTCGCGGCTCATCATGGGCACGGGCGGGGCCCCGAGCCTGGACGGACTGGGGGCTGCACTGCTGGCCTCGGGCACCGAACTGACCACCGTCGCGATGCGGCGCTATTCGCCGGCGGAGTCCGGGTCGCTGTTTCAGCTGCTGCTGGAGCACAACATCCGGGTGCTGCCCAACACGGCGGGCTGTTTCACCGCCAGGGACGCCGTGCTGACGGCCGAACTGGCCCGCGAAGCCCTCGAAACGGACTGGGTCAAGCTCGAGGTCATCGCGGACGAGCACACCCTGCTGCCGGACGCTGTGGAACTGGTCGACGCCACCGAACAGCTGGTGGGCCGCGGGTTCAAGGTGTTCGCGTACACCAACGACGACCCGGTGCTGGCGCTGCGGCTGGAAAACCTCGGCGCCGCTGCTGTCATGCCCCTGGGCGCGCCGATCGGCACCGGCCTGGGCATCCTGAATCCGCACAACATCGAACTGATCGTCTCGCGGGCTTCCGTGCCCGTGGTCCTGGACGCCGGGATCGGCACGGCCTCCGACGCGGCCCTGGCCATGGAACTTGGCTGCGACGCCGTGCTGCTGGCCACGGCCGTGACCCGGGCCCAGAACCCGGTGCTGATGGGGGAGGCCTTCAGGCACGCGGTGATCGCCGGTAGGCTGGCAAAAAGGGCCGGCAGGATCCCGCGCCGGGAGCACGCGCTGGCGTCCTCGGCCATGGAGGGCCGGGCCGAATTCCTTTAGGCAAAGGAGCCTGCCATGGCAGCCGCAGATGATGTCCTCACCGAGGCCCAAATTGACGAGGCCCTGGCGGAACTGCCCGGCTGGAGATGCCGGTCCGGTGGACTCGTCACGGTCTGCAAAGCCCCGACAGCCGCCGCAGCGCTGGAACTGATCGCCGCCGTCGGACGCCTGGCGGAAGAGCAGAACCACCACCCGGACCTGGACTGGCGCTACCGGAGGGTCTTCCTGCGGTACAGCTCGCACGACGCCGGGGACAGGGTCACGCGGCGGGACGTCGCGGCCGCTGCAGCCGCCGGTGCGGCAGCCGCCGGGATCGGCGCCACCGCGGAACCTCCGCCTCAGTAGGTCCGAGTCCGGTCACGTGCCGGAGGAAGCGGCGGCGGCGGCGGGGGCCTAAATGACCGGGGCGTTAACGAACCGTGACCACGCACCCGGCTGGGTGGTGGTCACGGATGCAGCGCCCGCCGGGGGAAGCTGTCAGTAGCGCAGGATGGTGGTCAGCCGTGCTGTGTCGCGGCTGGTGCGGTTCCTGCCCAGGTACAGGACGGCCGCGACGGCGGCGGCCGCGCCGAGGACGATGGGCAGCACCCACGGAATCCAGGTCAGTCCGGGCTGGTAGCCCAGCCCTGCGGCGATGAAGATGATCCAGCTCAACATCCCGACCGTGAGCGACACCCCTGCCGGCACCGCGATGCCATATTTGGCGTGCCGCTTGTCATTGGCCCACACCACAAAGCCCGCGGCCACGGTTGCCAGGGCAACAACAATCAGGGAAAGCATGTTCGGACTCCTTGCGGATCTGGGGGACCGGTCAGCAGCGCTGCCGCCAGGGACAGCTGCGGACGGTGATTAGAGCGCGCCGAAACCGACGCGGCGTACTTCCTCGGCGCCGATTTCGACATAGCCCAGGACGTTGGCGGGAATGATGATCTGGCGGCCTTTTTCGTCCGTTAGCCGCAGCTCCGTGCCCTTCGCGATGGCCTCGCCGACCACCTTGGCCACGGCGTCGGCCTCCTGGGACGATTCCAGGACAATTTCGCGGCCGATGTTCTGAATGCCGATCTTTACTTCCACTGCAAGGCCTCCCAGCCAATCAAAGTTCTTTGGGTGTTATCTCTATTTGTAGTCTAGGTTTCCTTGGGGAAGCGGGAGATTCCGCGCCAAGCTAAACGGTAGATCAGATCGCTCGCCACATCGAGGTCAAGATTGCCGTCGGTTTCGAGCCAGTACCGGGCGCTGACCTGCGCCATTCCGGCGAGACCGCGGCCCAGCAACTGGGACTCCAGCTCGGGCAGCTTGGTGTCCTCTGCGATGACACGGGCGACGGCATCGGCGAAGGTCTTGTTGAACGCTTCCAGCCGGGCGCTGACGTCGGCGTCATTGACGAGGTCGGACTCGAAGACGAGGCGGTGGGCCTGGTCGTCGCTGGCGATGAAGCGGAAGTAGGCCCGCATGACAGCCTGGACTCGCTCATCGTTGTCCGTCGTTGAGTTGAGGGCCCCCAGCAGCAGCCCGATCAGTTTGCTCAGCTGGCTGTCCAGCAGGGCCAGGTACAGCTCGCGTTTGGACGGGAAGTGCTGGTACAGCACGGGCTTGCTGACGTGTGCGGTCTCGGCGATTTCGTCCATCGCGGCGCCGTGGTAGCCGTTGGCAACGAAGACTTCCTGGGCGGCCGCCAGCAGCTGCGCCCGGCGTTCATCGCGGGGAAGCCGCGCCGATCGTTGTCCGCTTCGTGCCGGGACGTCCGGTGACTTTCCGGCATGACCCCGCTCAACCGGTGCCTGATGAACCACTGTCGGCCTTCTTTCGCTTGCTGTTACGTCCACTTTACGTGCCGGTAATATGACCTGACGGCATCTTCGGGCATAGATTGAAGTATGGCTTCCAAGTTCACTCCCAATGCAGCGTCCGCAGGCACGGAAAAGGTATCCGGAACGCCAGGTCCGCTGGTGGAACCGGCCGACGGCCTGAGCCCGGACGAGGTGGAACGCTACTCCCGGCACCTGATCATTCCGGAAATCGGCGCAATCGGTCAGCGCCGCCTGAAGAACGCCAGGGTCCTCGTGATCGGCGCCGGCGGCCTGGGCTCGCCCGCGCTGCTCTATCTGGCCGCCGCGGGCGTCGGCACCCTGGGAATCGTCGACGACGACACCGTGGACCTGAGCAACCTTCAGCGCCAGGTGATCCACGGCGTGGCGGATGTGGGCCGGCCCAAGATCGAGTCCGCCCGCGACGCCATTGCCGCCCTGAATCCGCTCGTGGAGGTCCGGCTGCACAATGTCCGGCTTGACGCCTCCAACGCCCTGGAACTCTTTGCCGGCTACGACCTCGTCCTCGACGGCGCCGACAACTTCGCCACCCGCTACCTCGTTAATGACGCCGCGGCGATCCTCGGCAAGCCCTACATCTGGGGTTCGATCTTCCGCTTCGACGGGCAGGTCAGCGTCTTCTGGGAGCAGTTCGGCCCCACGTACCGGGACCTGTATCCCGAGGCGCCGCCCGCGGGTTCCGTGCCGTCCTGCGGCGAGGGCGGCGTGTTCGGCATGCTCTGCGCCGCCGTCGGTTCGCTCATGGTGACGGAGGCCGTCAAGCTCATCACCGGCGTCGGGCGTTCCCTCTTGGGCCGGGTGGCGCTCTTCGACGCACTGGGCGGGTCTTGGCGCGAAATCAAGGTCTCCCGTGATCCCGAGGCGGAGCGGATCACAGAACTGACCGACTACGAGGCTTTTTGCGGCATCACCCCCGCCTCCGACGCGGGCACCGAACATACCGTGACCGCCACGCAGCTGGCGACCATGCTGGCCTCCCGGACGGCCGGGCTCAAGGATTTCCAGCTGGTGGATGTGCGGGAGACAGGGGAATACGAGATCGTCCGGATCGACGGGGCGGTGCTGATCCCGCAGGGCCGGATCCTGGCCGGCGAGGCCTGGCAGGAGCTGCCGCAGGACATGGACATCGTGTTCCACTGCAAGGCCGGGACCCGGTCCGCGGCCGTTCTCGCCGCTGCCCGGGCCGCCGGCTATGAGCGCGTCAGCCACCTCGACGGCGGAATCCTGGCCTGGGTGCGCGACGTAGAGCCCGGAAAACCGGTCTACTGACCGTCGTAGCGTGAAATGAACCCGTCTGGAAGGCCAGTGACATGAGCGTCACCCCGCAGCACAAAATCGGCTCCGGTTTCGGGCGGGACTCAACGGCGGCTGAGGTCGTTGCCGGGATCGACCTGCACGGGAAGACCGCCATCGTCACCGGCGGCTACTCCGGACTGGGCCTGGAAACCGTCCGGGCCCTGGCGTCAGCGGGCGCCGCGGTGGTGGTGCCGGCCCGGCGGCCGGAACATGCCCGCGAGGTACTGGCGGAGGCCGGCGTCCCCTCCGGGACAGGCGCCGGAGAAGTCAGCGTCGCCGCGCTTGACCTGGCCGACCAGTCCAGTGTCAAGGAGTTTGCGGCCGGCTTCCTGGCTTCCGATTTCCTTGGCGGGAGCGGCAGCCTGGACATCCTCATCAACAACGCCGCGATCATGGCCAGCCCCGAACGCCGTGTGGGTCCGGGCTGGGAGTCGCAGTTCGCCACCAACCACCTGGGTCACTTTGCCCTCACCAACCTGCTCTGGCCCTCGCTGGCTGCCGGTTCCGGGGCCCGGGTCGTGTCGCTGTCCTCCACCGGGCACAAGCTCTCGCCGATCCGCTTCGAGGACATCAACTTCGAGACCGGCTATGACAAATGGCGGGCGTACGGGCAGGCCAAGACGGCCAACTCGTTGTTCGCCGTGCAGCTTGACGCGCTCGGCAGGGACTCCGGGGTGCGCGCCTTCGCGGTGCATCCGGGAGGGATCATGACGGAACTGCAGCGCCACCTGCCCAGGGAAGAAATGATCGCCGCCGGCTGGATGGATGAGGCCGGCAACGTCGACGCGCGGTTCAAGACCCCCGCCCAGGGTGCGGCGACTTCCGTGTGGGCGGTGACGTCTCCGGCGCTCACGGGAATGGGCGGCGTCTACTGCGAGGACTGCGACGTCGCTGAGCCCACCGTAGTGGGCTCGCCGGAGGCGCGGATCCGGGGCGTTGACGCCCACGCGGTGGACCGCGCTGATGCCGCCAGGCTGTGGACGCTGTCCGCTGAGCTGACGGGAATCAACGCCTTCGCCGGCTAGCGCCCGTGCACTAATGACGTGGCTGGATGACCGAGTTGAGCGGCATGCCTCGAGTCGTTCAGGTCTGTGGCGGGCCATGGGTGTCCTGCCGTGAAGAGGTGCCAGTCCGGGAAGGGGTCGGGCGGCAGTTTCTCGTCGGGATCAGGGCCGGGATCCGGTGGCGGGCCCAGGTCAAGGAGTGTGTCTGCGTCGGTGGCCGTATCCAGGGCAGGGGTGTCTTGTGGCCAGTGGGGTGGTTCCCAGTCCTGCTGTTCGCTGGGGTAGTGCCTTCCGGATGGTGAGGTCCAGCCGGGCGGTGCGTCTTTGCTGGCTCCGGCCGGTGTCCAGGCTGAGTTGTGTTTCAGGCCGTGGTGTTTGCGGCAGGGCTGGCCGAGGTTGGAGATCCCGGTGGTGCCTCCGTCGGCCCAGGCCAGGAGGTGGTCGGCGTCGTTGTCCAGGGACGTGTTGTTGCAGCCCGGGAAGGGGCACTTCCCGTCGCGGAGCCGCAGCCACTGCCGCACTGCCTTCGGCACCCGGTAGCTGGACCGGCCGATTTCCAGCGGCGCCCCGTCCCGCGGGTCCACCAGGACCCGGTAGAAGGAGCCGGCGCCTTCGGCGATGAGGCGGCGGGCCATCGAGGGCGGGATCGGCCCGTACCCGTCCAGGACCGCCGGTTCCTCACCCGCGCCGAGCAGGGACAGGACGGGGACGGTGATCAGGACCTGCGCCCGCGGCGACGGCACACCCCCGCCTGCCACTTCGCCGTCGGCGAGTCCGCTGCTGAGCAGCCAGGTCGCGGCGATGTCGGCGCGGAGCTGGGTGAGGGTCCGCACCTCGTCCGGGCCCTGGAGGGCCCGGCCGGCGTCGGTGGTCCGGTCCCAGATCCCCGCGGCGGTATCGGCCGGCAGGTACGCGGAGAACCAGGCCATCCCGTCGGAGTCCGGGCGGTACTCGACCCGCCGGTCCGCAGCGCTCTTGGTGTGGCGTGTCTCGATGCTGTCCCGGTGGTGGCGTTCGCGCCAGGTGCGGGCCTTGGCCCGGAACCGGGACGCCACGAGCTCCCCGGCCGGGCAGCCACGGGCCGGGTCCGGTGCGGCCGGGTCCAGGAAGTGCGCTTCCAGCCCGGCCGCCCCGGCCGGGTCCAGGCTGCTGGTTTCGTCGACGATGATCCGGGCGTGCGCCCAGGAAATCCTCCCGGCCGCCAGCGCGGCCAGGGTCAGCGGCAACGCCGTCGTGAGGGCCTGGCAGTCGGACAGGAAGGCCCCTGCGGCCCGTTCGCCCACGGTCAGGACACACGCGACCTCAGCCGTCACCGCCATCTCCTGGCACTTGGCGTCGTGCGGTGCCATCGCCGGTGCCGCCATGGCATCGGTGGCCCGCAGATAGGTCGCGCCCAGCCGCACCTTCAACGCCGCGGCCCGCGCCTCCCACCGGGCGACCTCGGCAAGGCCGTCCAGGCAATCATCGGCAAGATCCCGCAACGGATCGTCCGCCAACGGACCAGCATCCCGGCCGTCGCCGGCCCCGGACGGACCACCGCCGTCAGCGCCGGCCCCGGTGACGGAATCCAGCGCCGCAGTCAACACCGCGACGCCCGCCAGGGCCTCCCTGCCATCCGCACTCCAGTCCGTGCTTTCCATACACCCAAACTAGCGCGCACCTCCGACACTTTTCACGATCCCGGCAGGGCAGCGGGACACCCCTTGCATGACGGTGGGACACCGGCGAGAATCGAAGAACGCCGGGGGCATAAGGTGCCGCAGCATTCCTTGCCGAGGGGCACAACGCGAACCTCGGCAACTTCTGTGATGCAGACGGGCCACCCTGGGGAGTCAACGACCACACCGCGTTCACCGACGACGGGCAGGGGATCGTCGTCCAGCTTGTATTGGACGACCAGAGAAATCGCTCCCGTCGTCCGTCCGTCAAGGATCGCGCCCACGAGTGCGCCTCGCAGGGTGCCCGGAAACCCGTACTCTTCGACCAGTAGACCAGCAATTTCGTCCGGAGATGCCTGGGTCAGTTCCCGGCCGCCGGGCCCTTCAGGACGCTTCCGTCCGGCGGAATGCGCGGCTTAAGCGGTGTCCCGCACGCCGTCCGGCGCCGGACGTTCCTGGTGTCCAACCGGGCATTCGGCGCCGGCCGGAGTCGCGGGCTGTTCGACCGTGATGCCGTACAGCGCCTCGAGGGCGGCGACGTAGTCTTCCTGCTGGCCGTTGGCGGCGAGCTCACGCGCCCGGACCGTGGGGACGTGGAGCAGCTGCTTGACCATCCGGCGGAGCGCGAATTCGACTTCCTCGGCCGCGGCGGTGCAGCCGTGGCGGGCCCGGACCTTTTCCATTTCCGCGTCCAGCACGTTCATGGTGTGCCGGCGCAACGCGACGATGGCCGAGTCCACCGAGCGGGCCTCGCGTTCCTGCTCGAAGGCGCTGGCCGCACCGGCCACAATGCTGCTGGCCTGGGCCAGCGATTCGGCCTGTTCCTGCGGAGCCGCCAGCCGGACGGATTCCAGCGTGAGCAGCTCGACGCCGTCGAGTCCTCCAACGGCGGGATCAAAATCGTGGGTGAGGGCCAGGTCGATGGCGATCAGGGGCTGGGGCGAGGCCGCCCGGACCCTGGCCAGTTCCGCGGCCTCGACGCGGGTGTCAGCGCCGCTGCAGCCGATCATGACGTCGGCGGCGGCGACGGCCACCGGGAGGCTGTCGCCGTCCAGTGCGGTTCCGCCGCGGGTGGCGACAAAGCCGACGGCGCGGCCGGACGAGGAGTAGACGGATACATCCGTGCAGCCGCGCTCACGCAGCAGCGACATGGTGGCGCCGGCGTAGGCGCCGGTGCCGAACACCACGACCTTCTTGGCGGACCAGTCGGGGACCTCGGAGAGCTCGGTGGCGAGGTCCAGGGCGACGGAGACCACGGAGAGGCCGCGGGCGCCCAGGGCTGTCTGGGCTCCGACGTCCTTGGCGGTCTTCGACGCCGCCTGGAACAGCCGGACGAGGCCGGAACTGGCCGTGCCTTCGTGCTGGGCGGTGATGAGCGCCCGGCGCACCTGTCCGGCGATTTCGCGTTCGCCCACGACGGCGGAGTCCAGTCCGGAGCTGACCGAGAAGAGATGCTGCGTGACGTCCGCGCCGGTGCGGGTGCTGAAGGAACGCGCAACGAGCTGTTCATTGAGTCCGGTGGAGCCGCTGAGCTGGGCGATGAGGGCCGCGCGGGCGTTCTCGACATCGTCCGGGCGGGGCGCCTCACCGTAAATTTCGAAGCGGTTGCAGGTGGCAAGGACAATGGCACCCGCCACGGCCGGCGACCCGGCGAGGGCGGATGTGGCGAGCTCTGAAGCACCGGTGCTCAGTTGAGCAACGGTCTCGAGGTCGATGTCGGCGTGGGTCGCCACCAGAGAAAAAAGAACCACAGCAGGTCAATCATAGCTTTTTCGTCCCCGTGTAGAACAACTAGCCGGGGGTGTGACCGCACACGCCGGGCTGTGATTCCCGCCACCGTGCGGCCGCCGCCCGGGTCGGTGCCAGTGTCGTTGACAACCTGTCGTTATCTTTTGGGGCTGATTTTCGGCACAATCGAAGGCATGACTCCTCGCGCTGCGGCAACTCCTGAAATCTCCGGCCTCGACGCCGGGCACCCGCTGATGGACGGCCGCACCGCGGATTCCCCGCTGATTACCGCCTACCGCGGCGGCAAGCCCTCCCGCCGTCCGGTCTGGTTCATGCGCCAGGCCGGCCGCTCGCTGCCCGAGTACCTCAAGGTGCGCGAGGGGGTTGCCATGCTGGATTCCTGCCTGCGCCCCGAGCTGGCCTCCGAAATCACGCTGCAGCCGGTCCGCCGCCACGATGTCGACGCCGCCATTTTCTTCTCCGACATCGTCATCCCGCTCAAGCTGGCGGGAGTCGGCGTGGACATAGTCCCCGGCGTCGGTCCCGTGCTGGACAAGCCGGTCCGGACCGCGGCCGATGTTGCCGCCCTGCCCCAGCTGACCTGGGAGGCCCTTGAGCCCATCCGCGAAGCCGTCCGGCTCACCGTCGCCCAGCTGGGGAAGACCCCGCTTATCGGCTTTGCCGGTGCGCCGTTCACGCTCGCGGCATACATGGTTGAAGGGAAGCCGTCCCGCGACCACCTCGGCCCGCGCACCATGATGCACGCCGACCCGGAGACCTGGACCACCCTGGCTAAGTGGGCCGCTGATGCCTCCGGCATGTTCCTCCGCGCCCAGCTGGAAGCCGGCGCCTCCGCCGGACAGCTCTTCGACTCCTGGGCCGGCTCACTCGGCCTGGCGGACTACAAACGCTTCGTCGCCCCGGCCTCCGCGCGCGCCCTGGACCACGTCCGGGACCTCGGTGCTCCGCTGATCCACTTCGGCACCGGCACCTCGGAACTGCTCGTCGCCATGCGCGACGTCGGTGTCGACGTCGTCGGTGTCGACTACCGCCTGCCGCTCGACGAAGCCAACCGCAGGCTGGGCGGCACGGTCCCGCTGCAGGGCAACATCGACCCGGCGCTGCTGTCCGCGCCGTGGGAAGTGCTCGAAGCCCACGTCCGTGAAGTCATCGCGGCCGGTGCCTCGGCCCCCGGCCACGTGCTGAACCTGGGCCACGGCGTCCCGCCGGACACCGATCCGGCCGTGCTGACGCGCGTTGTCGAACTGATCCACTCGATTTCCCCGGAGTAGGCACATGCAGGCAGCCGGCAGCAGCGCTGCGGGGACCGCTGTGAAGCCCGCAGCGCAGACCGCCGTGGTGGTGGGCGGCGGAATTTCCGGCCTGCTCGCCGCCCGCGAGCTGGCCCGGGCCGGCGTCCGCACCACTGTCCTGGAGGCCTCCAGCGCGTGGGGCGGCTGCGTCGGCAGCCATGTGGTGGCCGGCCTGACCCTGGACAGCGGCGCCGAGTCCTTCGCCACCCGTTCTTCCGCGGTGGCGGACCTCGCCGCCGAACTGGACCTCACCGGGCAGATCGTTGCACCGGAGCCGGGAGGCGCCTGGGTCCAGTTGCCCGACGGACCGCGTGAACTTCCCCGCACCGGAGTCCTTGGTATCCCCGCCAACCCCTGGGACCCGGAAGTCCGCCGCTCTCTCGGCCTCCCCGGCTCGCTCCGGGCCTCGCTCGACAAGCTCCTGCCTGCCACCCTCGGGACCACGGCCGACGCCACGAGCGTCTCAGCCCTGGTCCGTGCGCGAATGGGGCGGCGCGTGCTCGAACGGCTGGTGGCACCTGTCGTCGGCGGGGTGCACTCCGCAGACCCGGACGTCCTCGACATCGACATGGTGGCACCGGGCCTGCGCGCCGGGATCCGGGAGCACGGCTCCCTCGCCGCCGCCGTCGCGGCTCAACGCCGCGGGGGAGGGGCCACCGCGGCACTGTCGCCCGGCGCCCCGCCGCCCGGGCTGCAGAAGGCCGGGTCCGCCGTCGCGGGACTGCGCGGCGGGATGCACACCCTCATCACCGCCCTGCTGGCCGAGCTGCGCCGCGAAGGCGTGACGCTGCTCCGCGGCACCAAGGCCGACACCGTGGAGCGCACAGCCGGCGGCTGGCGGGTCTCCTCCGTCGGCACCGCCCACGACGCCGGGTTGCTGGTGGTCGCCGTGGAAGGCCCGGCCGCCGTCGGACTCCTCGCCGGCGCCCTGCCAGAACTCACCGCCCGCCGCCCCGAGGCAGGACCCGACGTCAGCCTGGTCACCCTCGTGGTGGACCTGCCCCAGCTCGACGCCGCACCGCGCGGCACCGGCGTCCTGGTCGCGCCGCAAAGCCCGGGAATCCAGGCCAAGGCACTCACCCACGCCACCGCCAAATGGGAGTGGCTTGCAGACAAAGCCGGCCCCGGCACCCACGTTGTCCGATTGTCCTACGGGCGGGGCGACGCCCGGCACGGAGCCAGGGACCGGCCCGAGCCCCGCTCCGATGCGGAGCTGTTCGAGGCTGCCCTCAAGGACTCCACCGCGCTGCTTTCCGTCCCGATCACCGCCAGGGATGTGGTGGCTTGGGACGTCGTGCGCTGGGGCGGGGCACTGCCGTTCGCTTCGCTGGGGCATAAACGCCGGGTCGCGGAAGTGCGCAGCATCTGCGCGGCGGACGGCACACTGGCCGTGGTCGGCGGCTGGCTGTCCGGCAACGGCCTCGCGGCGATCGTGGCCGACACGCCGAAACAGGTCCGGCAGCTGCTCTCCTGAGCTGCGCCGGAGCCCCTGTCGTCCGGGCGCCAAAACCGCTGCCGGATACCCGGAAGCGAGGGGAACAGCAAATTTTCCAGGGCGTCCTCCGGCGGCTAGTGTCGATGACCATGGTTACTCACAGGTCCCACGTCCAAAAAACGCAGGCCGGTCACCATGGGGGACTTCGGCGCGGCACGGCAGCTGCAGCGCTCGGAGTGGTACTGGCTCTCTCATCAGGCGCGCCTGCCTCACAAGCAGCCACAGGCGTCGCCGCCTCTGGTTCAGTTTCTGCCGCAGTTCCCACAGCGACAGACTTGCTGTCCCTTGACCTCGGCGGCCTGGTTGACGGCCTGCTCGCACCCGCAAAGCAGGCCACGCCGAGTCCTTCGCCGTCGAGTCCCTCCCCGCAGCCCACCTCCACCTGGGAGCCGGACGATCCGGAGCCGAGCAGCTCCCCGAAGCAATCTCCCACGCAGCCCGGCACTCCCCAGCCCGTGGTACCTCCGGTCACCGCGGTTCCGGCGCCCACCGCTCCGGGAACGACCCCGCCGGCAGCGCCCGCGGTTCCGGTTCCCGGCCAGCCGGCTGCCGAGCCGGCCCCGGCCGGCGCAACGCAGACCGGCGACACCCAGACCGGCGAAGCCCCGGCTGCGAATACCGAGGCAGCGACCACGGCGTCCGCGGCACCGTCTAACCCGGCCACGGCCTCCCCGACAGCAACCGGTGGCCCCGCAACGGCGTCGGCCAAGCCCCGTTCCGGGAGCACCTCGATGGAAGCAACGTCGGTGCGGGAGCCCCTCGGACCGTCGCCGCTGCTCGGCCTGGGCATCGGCCTCGTTGTACTGTCTGTTGCCGCCGGCGTCGTGGTCCTGCGCATGCGCCGCGTCGGATAGTACCCGCGGTCCTGCCGTACACGGCGGCCCCTGCCCCAGCCAAATGTGAAATGAAGCACTTCTACGCACTGTAGAAGTGCTTCATTTCGACTTAGCTGAGGGGAAGGGGCAGACTGGTATCCATGAGCCACACTTCTGCCGAAACTGTCACTAAAACTGAATCAGCAAGCGAGGAATCAGCCGAGCAGTTCTTCACGCTCTGGACGGTTTTCAAGCGCTCCGCCGATGTCCTCCGCAGCGGCGATGCTGCTGAGGAGTACGAGGCCCTGATCGGGCGGCTGGCCGCAGCAGGTGTCGTGCACCGCGGCAGCTACGACGTCTCGGCGATGCGCGCCGACGCGGACATCATGGTCTGGCTGCACGGCCCCCAGCCGGAAGCCCTCCAGCGTGCCGTCCGCGACATCCGCCGCAGCAAACTGTTCGCGGGCACCGAGATTGCCTGGTCCGCCATGGCCGTGCACCGGGAAGCCGAGTTCGCCAAGAACCATACCCCCGCCTTCTCCCGCGGGGTGGAACCGGCAGAGTGGCTCTGTGTCTACCCCTTCGTGCGCTCCTACGAGTGGTACCTGCTTCCCGACGCCGAACGCGGCGCCATGCTCCGGGACCACGGCATGCTGGGCCGCGACTTCCCCCAGGTCATCTCCAACACGGTTTCCTCCTTCGCCCTGGGCGACTGGGAATGGATCCTCGCCCTGGAGGCCCCCGAGCTGGTGGACCTGGTGGACCTGATGCGCCACCTGCGCGCCACCGAAGCCCGCCACCACGTCCGCGAAGAAATCCCGTTCTACACCGGCCGCCGGGTGAGCGCATCCGAGATCGCCGAGGTCCTTTCATGAGCCCGCTGGATCCCCAGAACACTGCCACAGGCGAAACAGTCCTGAACGAGGTCACCGAAGCGGGCCGGATGGCCCCCAAGGACTACGACGCCGTGCTCCTCGCCTCCTTCGGCGGCCCCGAAGGCCAGGACGACGTCCTTCCGTTCCTGCGCAACGTCACCCGCGGCCGCGGTATCCCGGACGAGCGGCTCGAAGAGGTCTCGCACCACTACCGCGCCAACGGCGGCATCAGCCCGATCAACCAGCAGAACCGCGATCTCAAGGCCGGCATCGAAGCCGAACTCGCCGCCCGCGGGATCGAACTGCCGGTGTTCTGGGGCAACCGGAACTGGGCCCCGTACATCCCGAAGACCCTTCAGGACATCTACGACGCCGGGCACCGCAAGGTCCTCATGGTCACCACCAGCGCCTACTCCTGCTACTCCAGCTGCCGCCAGTACCGCGAGGACATCGGCGTCGCGCTGACCGACACCGGACTCGACGGGAAGCTCGAAGTGGACAAGGTCCGCCAGTACTTCGACCACCCCGGCTTCGTCGAGCCCTTCATCGAGGGCACCGCCAAGGGCCTCGCCGACGTCCGCGCCCAGCTGGCCGCGGACGGCACCCCCGACGCGCCGGTCCACATCCTGTTCGCCACCCACTCCATCCCCACCCGCGACGCCGAGGCCGCCGGCCGCTCCGACGCCGAACCGCGCCACTTCGAGGAAGACTCCGCCTACGTCGCGCAGCACCTGGCCTCCGGCACCGAGGTCATCCGCCGGGTGGAGGCCGAGACCGGCGACACCGCACCCTGGTCCCTCGTCTACCAGTCCCGCTCCGGGGCACCGCACGTGCCCTGGCTGGAACCCGACATCAACGACGCCATCGAAGAACTCGCCGGCCAGGGCGTCAAGGGCATCGTGATCGTCCCGCTCGGCTTCGTCAGCGACCACATGGAAGTGGTCTGGGACCTCGACACCGAGGCCCTGCAAACCTGCGCCACACTGGGCCTCGCCGCCACGCGGGTCCCCACGCCCGGGACGCACCGCAAGTTCGTGGGCGGCATTGTGGACCTGATCTGCGAGCGGACCGCCGCCAACAACATCGCCGACCGGCCGCACCTGACCGAGCTCGGGCCCTGGTTCGACATCTGCCGCCCGGGCTGCTGCGCCAACTTCCGCGGCGAAAAGCCCACCATTGCGGGCGCGGACACCACCATCGGCACCGGCCACGACCCCTACCCGGCGGCCGCCGGCACAACCGCTCCGGCGGGGGACCAGGACACGCCGTGACCGTGCGGATCGGAACACGCGCGAGCAAGCTCGCGCTCACGCAGACCCAGCAGACAGCGGACCAGCTGACCGCCGTCGGCGGCTTCCCGGTCGAACTGGTCCACATCCGGACCGACGGCGACGTCCTCACCGGATCGCTGTCCCAGATGGGCGGAACCGGCGTCTTCGTCGCTGCCCTGCGCGATGCCCTGCTGCAGGACAAATGCGATGTCGCGGTGCACTCGCTCAAGGACCTGCCCACCGGCGCAGCCCTCGGGCTGTCGCTTGCGGCCACGCCGAAACGCGTCGACGTCCGCGACGTGCTGTGCGCCCGCGACGGGCTCAAGCTCGCCGACCTGCCCGCCGGCGCCACTGTGGGCACGGGTTCCCCGCGGCGCGCAGCCCAGCTGCGGGCCGCCCGCCCGGACCTGGACATCCGCGACATCCGCGGCAACGTCGACACCCGGCTCGGCCGCGTTCCCGGACTGCCGGGCAACAGCACCGACGCCGTCGTCGACGGCAAGAGCTGCGACCTCGACGCCGTTGTGCTCGCCGCCGCCGGACTGCACCGGATCGGCAGGCTCGACGCCGTCAGCGAGTACCTCGAAACCGAGGTCATGCTGCCTGCCGCCGGGCAGGGTTCCCTCGCGATCGAGTGCCGCTCCGCCGATGCGCCGCGCAAGGCTGGATCCACCGAAGGCTCGCAGGGTGTGCTGGCGCAGGCCCTCGCCGCCCTCGACGACCCGGACACCCGGCTTGCCGTCACGGCCGAGCGGGCGCTCCTGGCCCGCCTGGAAGCCGGCTGCGCCGCGCCGGTGGGCGCCTACGCCTACCGCAAAGGCAGCCTGCTGCACCTTGAAGCCGTGGTCTGCGCCGTCGACGGAACTGCCACTGTCCGGGACAGGAAGGCCACCGACGGACTCACGGAGGTCGGCGCAACCCTGCTGGGGATCGAGCTCGCCGAAGTCCTGCTGGCCCGCGGGGCCGCTGACATCGCGGACCTGGCCGCATCCTGATCCGCAGAATTCTCCAGTTCATGGGACGGCACAGTGCCAGAAACCTCGACGCCCGCACCCCCGGTGCCCGCGACGTCCGGGTCACCGGCGAACAGGACGGCCAGGGCGGGCAGGGCGGCATGAGGGCGCCCGACGGCGCCCGGATCCTTGTCGCCCGCAGTCCTGACCGCGCGGCGGACCTTGTCAGCGCCCTGCGCGCCGTCGGCGCAGAGCCCCTGTTGCTGCCGCTGATTGACTTTGAGGTCGCCAGCGACCAGCACTCCCTGGATGTCGCGTTTGATGCCCTGGGCGCCGGTGCCTACAACTGGCTCGTGATCAGCAGTGTGACCACGGTCCAGGCGCTCGAGGCCAAAGCCGGCGAACGGGGAACCACCCTCAGCCGCTGGCTCCCGGGCAGCCTGCTGGTGGCCACGGTCGGGCCCGCCACACGCCGCTTCCTCGAATCCCGGGATGTCGCCGTCGATCTGGCGCCCAGGGGGCAGCAGTCCGGTGCGGGACTCCTCGACATCTGGCCCGAGCACCAGGGCAGCGTGCTCCTGCCGCAGGCCGACATCGCCGACCCCCGGCTCTGCCGCGGACTTCAGGCACGGGGCGCCTGCGTCCAGGCCGTGACCGCGTACCGCACCGTGGACTACCCGGCCGACCCGGGCCGGAGCCTTGCCGCTTGCCAGCCGGCAGCGCAGCCTGTCCCCGGGGCAGACCGGGACAGCGGAGCCGCCGTCCTGACCCTGGACCAGGCGAAAGCCGAAATCCGTGCCGGCCGGCTCGACGCCGTTGTTGCCGCTTCCCCCAGCGCTGCCCGGCGCATCCACGCGGACCTCGCCCCGCTGGGCGTCTGCCGCTTCGTCGCCATCGGACGGTCGACTGCCGCCGAGGCCGAGTCGCTCGGCCTCACGGTCGCCGCCGTTGCCGGGGAACCCACCGCCTCCGGCCTGGTTGCCGCCGTCGTCCGGTCCCTGGCAAGCCAGCCGTCCCCACCCCACCAGCCAGTCGCAGAGCCCACAGCAAAGGACACCATATGAGCTTCCCGACCCACCGTCCCCGCCGGCTGCGCACCACCCCGGCCATGCGCCGGCTGACGGCCGAGCACCGGCTCTCGGCCTCGGAGCTGATCCTGCCCGCCTTCATCCGTGAAGGCCTGGCCGAGCCGAACCCCATCGCCTCGATGCCCGGTGTGCAGCAGCACACCACTGACACCCTGAAGCGTGCCGCCAGCGAGGCAGTGGAACTCGGCGTCGGCGGCATTATGCTCTTTGGAATCCCCGCCGTCCGCGACGCCACCGGCACCGCCTCGCTGGACCCCGAGGGCGTGCTGAACAAGGCCATCCGGGACGTGAAGGCCGAGGTCGGCGACGAGTTGGTCATCATGAGCGACGTCTGCCTGGACGAATTCACCGACCACGGGCACTGCGGCGTCCTCGACGCCAACGGCTACGTGGACAACGACGCCACGCTGGAGATCTACGGCCGGATGGCCGTGGCCCAGGCCGAGGCCGGCGCCCACGTCCTTGGCCCGTCCGGGATGATGGACGGACAGATCGCCGTGATCCGGCAGGCCCTCGAGGACGCCGGCCACGCCAACACCGCCGTCGTCGCCTACGCCGCGAAATACGCCTCAGCGTTCTACGGGCCGTTCCGCGAAGCCGTCGATTCCCAGCTCACCGGCGACCGCCGCACCTACCAGATGGACGCCGCCAACCGCCGCGAAGCGATCCTCGAAGTGGAACTGGACCTCGAAGAAGGCGCCGACATGGTGATGGTCAAACCGGCCATGAGCTACCTCGACATCCTCGCCGACGTCGCCGCAATGAGCCCGGTGCCGGTCGCCGCCTACCAGATTTCCGGCGAGTACTCCATGATCGAGGCCGCCGCCGCCAACGGCTGGATCGACCGCCGGGCGGCCATCACCGAATCCGTGCTGGGCATCAAACGGGCCGGGGCCAACATGGTCCTGACCTACTGGGCCAGCGAACTCGCCGGCTGGCTGAAGGAGTCCTGATGAACACCGTGACAGCGACGGACCCCGCCTCCGCGTCGAACCCCACGGCCCCCGTGGGCCCGGGGCGCATCCTGCTCGGGCTGAACAGCTTCGGCGACGTCGGGGTCTTCCCTGACGGGCACCCCGTCCCACATGCCCAGGTGCTGCGGCAGCTGCTGGAACAGGCCGAACTCGCGGACGAGGTGGGGCTCCACGCCTTCGGCGTGGGGGAGCACCACCGCCGCGACTTCGCCGTCTCCGCCCCCGAGGTCTTCCTCGCCGCGGCGGCCGCCCGGACCAAACACATCCGGCTCGGCTCCGCTGTCACCGTGCTGAGCTCCGATGACCCCATCCGCGTCTTCCAGCGCTTCTCCACCGTGGACGCCATCTCGAACGGCCGGGCCGAGGTCATGCTGGGACGCGGCTCCTTTGTGGAGTCCTTCCCGCTCTTCGGCCTCGACCTGGCCGACTACGAGGTCCTGTTTGAGGAGAAGCTCGAGCTCTTCGACAAGGTCCGCGCCCAGGAGCCCATCCACTGGGAGGGCCGCACCCGCCCGGCCATCAACGGGCTCAGCGCGTACCCGCCGCTGGAACACCACCTGCTGCCCGCCTGGATCGGAGTCGGCGGAACCCCCGAATCGGTGCTGCGCTGCGCCGAATACGGCTACCCGATCATCTTCGCCATCATCGGCGGACAGCCCCGGTCCTTCGCCCCGCTGGCCAACCTCTACCGCGAGGCGATGGCCAAGTACGGCCACCCGATGCAGCAGATGGCCACGCATTCACCCGGCCACATTGCCGCCACCGACGAGGACGCGCGGGAGGAATTCTTCCCGCACTGGCTCGCCCAGCGCAACCTGATCGGCTCCGAGCGCGGCTGGGGTCCGGGCAACCGCGCCGAGTTTGACGCCATGTGCACCCCCGAGGGCGCCCTCTACGTGGGCTCCCCGGACACCGTCGCCGCGAAGATCGCCCTGCTGAAAAAGAACCTCGGCGTGGACCGCTTCGACCTCAAATACAGCAACGGGACCCTGCCGCACAAGGCGATGATGCGCTCGATCGAGCTGTTCGGCACCGAGGTGGCCCCACGGGTGGCTGCTTTGCTGGCCGGGGCTTCACCGCAGAACTGACCTGAAAGAATAGGAACCATGACTTCCAGCCACCCTCGCAACGAGGAACTCTTCGACCGCGCCCGCCAGCTGATGCCGGGCGGCGTCAACTCGCCGGTCCGCGCGTTCGGCTCCGTCGGCGGGACCCCGCGTTTTATGGTCTCCGCCAAGGGACCGTACCTGACTGACGCCGACGGCGCGGAGTACGTGGACCTGGTCTGCTCCTGGGGCCCGGCACTGCTGGGCCACGCGCACCCGGCCGTCCTCGCCGCCGTGCACGCCGCCGTTGACCGCGGGCTGTCCTTCGGCGCCTCGACACCGGATGAGGCCAACCTCGCGGCGATCGTCCAGGAGCGCGTCCCCGCCGCCGAACGGGTCCGGATGGTCTCCACCGGCACCGAGGCGACCATGACCGCCGTCCGGCTGGCCCGCGGCTTCACCGGCCGGAACCTCATCATCAAGTTTGCAGGCTGCTACCACGGCCACCTCGACGGGCTGCTCGCCGCCGCCGGCTCCGGACTGGCCACCCTGGCGCTGCCGGGCTCCGCCGGCGTCACGGCCGCCACCGCCGCCGAGACCCTCGTACTGCCCTACAACGACCTCGCCGCCGTCGAGGCCGCCTTCGCCAAGCACGGCGGGAACATCGCCGCCGTCATCACCGAGGCGGCCCCCGCCAACATGGGTGTCGTCACCCCGGGCGAGGGCTTCAACGCCGGCCTGTCCCGGATCACCCGCGAACACGGTGCCCTGCTGATCCTCGACGAGGTCCTCACGGGCTTCCGGACCGGCTACTCGGGCTACTGGGGACTCACCGGCGGCGCGGCCGGCGCCGCCCAGCCCTGGACTCCGGACCTGCTGACGTTTGGCAAGGTCATCGGCGGCGGAATGCCGACGGCGGCCCTCGCCGGCCGCGCGGACGTCATGGACTACCTCGCGCCCCTGGGCCCGGTTTACCAGGCCGGCACGCTGTCCGGCAACCCGGTGGCGATGGCCGCCGGCGTCGCGACCCTGACCCACGCCACCGAAGAGGTCTACTCCTTCGTGGACGCCCGCTCACTGGAGCTCTCCGCGGCACTGTCCGCGGCGCTGGAGTCCGCAGGGGTGGACCACTCGATCCAGCGGGCCGGGAACCTGTTCTCGGTGGCGTTCGGCACCTCCGCCCGCGGCGTGCACAACTACGACGACGCCCAGGGCCAGGAAGTGTTCCGCTATGCGCCGTTCTTCCACTCCATGCTGGACTCCGGGGTCTACCTGCCGCCGTCGGTCTTCGAGGCCTGGTTCCTGTCCGCCGCGCATGATGACGCCGCGATGAACCGGATCTTCGACGCCCTGCCCGCCGCTGCGAAGGCCGCGGCTGCCGCGAAGGCCTGACACCTAAGGCAGCAACAACGCGGCGGCCGTTCCGGCGTCGATAGTTAAAACACTTTGGGCACCCGCCGCGGCGGGTGCCCAAAGTTTTTAAGCTGCAGGTCTAGAGGACGTCCGAAAGGAAGCCCTGCAGGCGTCCCGTGCGCGGATCCGTGAAGATCTGTTCCGGCGGACCGGACTCCACGACGACGCCGGCGTCCATGAACGTGACGGTGTCCGAGACGTTGCGGGAGAACCCCATCTCGTGCGTCACCACCACCATGGTCATGCCGCCCTTGGCGAGGTCGGCCATCAGCGCCAGCACACCCTTGACGAGCTCCGGGTCGAGGGCCGAGGTGGCCTCGTCAAAGAACATGACTTCCGGCTTCATGGCCAGCGCCCGTGCGATCGCCACGCGCTGCTGCTGTCCGCCGGACAGGTTGGCCGGACGGGCGTCCGCCTTGTGCTTGAGCCCGACGAGGTCGAGCTGCTCCAGGGCTTCGGCCCGTGCCTGCTCGGCCGGGAGTTTCCGCAGCTTGCGCAACGCGAGGGAAACGTTCTCCACCACGGTCTTGTGCGGGAACAGGTTGAACTGCTGGAACACCATGCCGATGCGCTGGCGCAGTTCATCCGGGTTGTCCTCGAGGACTGACCGGCCGTCCAGCAGGATGTCGCCCTGGTCCGGCTCGATCAGCCGGTTCATGACCCGCAGCAGCGTGGACTTGCCGGAGCCGGAGGGGCCGATCACCGACGCGGTGGCGCCCTTCTCAACGTGGAGGTCGATGCCGCGGAGCACGTGATTGGCTCCGAAGGACAGGTGCAGGTTCTTGCCGGTCAGCGAGCCGGAGGCGAAGTCGCTCATGGCTGGGCTCCCTTCCCGATCAGGGCTGCGGCGTCGTCCGGCTGCTTCTTCTCCGGACGACCGGTGCGCAGTCGGTTGTCGATGTAGTTGACCAGGTGCGTGAGGGGGACCGTCAGCACGAGGTACATTGCAGCGGCAGCGATCAGCGGCGAGAGGTTTCCCGTGTTGGCTGCAGCGTCGTTGCCGATGCGGAAGATCTCCCGCTGGCTGGCGAGAAGGCCCAGCAGATAGATCAGGGACGAGTCCTTGATCAGCGAGATGAACTGGTTCACCAGGGCCGGGAGCACCCGGCGGATACCCTGTGGGATCACCACAAGGCGCATGGAGGAGTTGTAGCTGAACCCCAGCGCCCTGGACGCCTCAAGCTGTCCCTTTTCCACGCTCTGGATGCCTGACCGGAAGATCTCACCGATGTACGCCGACGCCATGAGCGTCAGCGCCAGGATGCCGAGCGGGAACGGGTTCGTGGAACCGGTCAGTTGCCGGATAACGGGCCCGAGCCCGATCCCGATCAGCAGGATGACGACGATCGCGGGCACGCCGCGGAAAATGTCCGTGTAGATCCTGGACAGCAACCGGAGCGCGGTGCTGCGGGACGTGCCCATAACGGCCAGGATCATGCCCAGGATGCACCCGAGCACGCCCGAGGAAACCGCAAGGATCAGCGTATTGGGCAGGCCGACCGTGAGCATGTTCGGGATGACAGCTGCCATCGCCTCCCAGTCAAAGAAGGTCTTTGCGAGTTGATCGAGTGCATCCATGGACTAGGATTTCGGGACGGTGACAGCCTTGGAACCGGGGGACCACTTGGCCGGGGTTTCGCGGTCCGGGTACCACTCCTTGGTCAGCTTGGACCAGGTCCCGTCGGCAATCACGGCGTCGAGGCCGGAGTTCAGCGCGTCGATGAGCGGCTGGTTTTCCTTGTTGACGGCGTAGGCGGTGAAGTTCTGGGTGTTCACGACGGACTCGGCGATGACCGTGCCGTCGCCTTCCTTGACCTGGCCGGTGGCCTGCTGGGACGGAGCGACCCAGGCGTCGACCTGCCCATTCTTCAGGTTCGCGTAGGCCGTGTTGTAGTCCTCAAAGCGGACGGGCTCGATCTGCAGCGTGTTGGTGACGTAGTCGTCCTGCACGGTGCCCTGGACGACCGCGATGCGGGTGTCCTTGGTCAGGTCCTTGAAACCCTTGATCTTGTCGTCCTTCTTGGCGACAACCGCCATGTAGCCGAAGTCGTAGCCGTTGGTGAATCCCACCGTCTTGCGGCGGGCGTCCGTGGTGGAGATCGAGGAAGAGCCCAGGTCGAACTGCTTGTTCTGGACCTGGGAGAGCAGGGAAGCGAAGCCGGTCGCCTTGAACTCGACCTTGAGGCCAAGCTTTTCCGCGATGGCGCGCAGGAGCTCATTGTCGTAGCCGGTGAACTTGCCCGACGGGTCGATGAAAATGTTCGGCGGGGCGTCCGAGAGGGTTCCGACGGTGATGGTTCCCTCGCTCAGGAGGCCGAGCTTGGACTTGTCGATCTTGTCCAGGGGGGTGACGTCCTTGGTCGTGTACTTGTCCAGCGACGTCTGGTCGCTGCCGGCCAGGGCATCGGTCGGTGACGCGGACGATTGCGCTGATCCGCCGCCGCAGGCCGCCAGGGAGACGGCAACGGCGATCGCCACAGGAACAGTAGTCAGCCACTTCATGGCTTTGGATTTCATCACGCAATCACTTTCGTCGGAAGTTAGTGGGTCGCGGGGGGAGGAACATCGTGCCCCGGCTCAGGGCTTGGGCGCCCCAGGGGGCAGGCAAGCCGCAAAATATAATTGTGTCACTTGACCCGGCGGCCGATTCAAATCGAATTAGTGCTCGGTCCGGATTGCTGGCGCCGAATTTGTTTCACGCGCGCAGCGCACAGCCCCGGTATCTGAGCAATGCAGGCCGGGTGCAACGGAACGAATGGCTGGGGCAGGTGTGGCCGCTGGGCAGCCCTTGCGGTGTGAGTTCCGTCGCAATCGCTGGAATTGCGGGTGCCGGAGGGCTAGTTATCGGCGTCGCGCTACCTAAGGTTTCGTTTTAAGAAGTCCTGGCGGCCTAGAAGTCGCCGCGGCTGGCGTCCTCGGGCGGCAGCACCGGCCAGTCGCCCTCAATCACGGCGGCAGGCTTGGTCTTGCGCAGGTAGGTCTGGAAATCCGAGGCCTGGGCGGAGGCCCACTCGATCTGGAGCTGGTGCAGGTGGCTCGCCGGCATCCGAAGCTTGGGGAACTTCCCTGCCATGGCGTCGAGCATGCGCAGGGTGGCGAGGGCATCGGCTGCCGAGGTGTGGGCGTTGTCCAGGTTGACCCCGTATTCCTCGCAAAGGGCGGTGAGGGTGCGCTTGCCCTTTCGGTACCGGTCCACCTGCTTGTTCATGATGTACGGATCCAGCACGGGGAAACGGCTCAGTTGCGGTACGCCGTAGCGGGCCGATTCGGCGGCGAGCACTGTGAAGTCGTAGCTGGCGTTGAAGGCGATGACCGGGACCCCGGTGTCGAAGAGCTCCTGGAGCACTGCGGCGACCTCCCGCGTCACTTCCGCGGCAGGGCGGCCCTCGCTGCGGGCCCGCTCAGTGGTGACGCCATGGATGTCGCTGGCCTCGGTGGGGATCTCGACCCCCGGATCGGCGAGCCATTCGTGCTCCTTGATAACTCCGCCGTCCGAGTCCACCACGGTGATGGACGCCGTGACAATCCGCGCGGCGCGTGAGTTCCGCCCGGTGGTTTCAAGGTCGAAGGCTGCGCGGGGGAGGGTGTTCCAGGTGCTCATGCTTCAACGCTACCTGCTGCCGCCGACAGAACTGCGCCACCCCCGGCCGCTAGGCTTGTGTCATGAGGATGGAGTACGTGGAGGCGGTGCTGGACGTGGTGGCACTGATCCCGGCCGGCTCCGCAGTGGCCTACGGCGACATCGCCGAGCTCCTCGGTTCCGGCGGCGCCCGGCAGATCGGTTCCGTCATGAGCCACCACGGCAGCGCGGTGCCCTGGTGGCGGGTCCTGAAGGCCAGCGGTGACGCACCTCCGGGACATGAACGTGAGGCCCTCACCCGGTACCTCCTGGAAGGCACTCCGTTGCTGGGAAATTACGCCGGGTACCTTCACAGCGGCGGGGGGCGCTGGCGCGTGGACCTGACGGCGGCCCGCTGGGCACCGAGCGACGGTGAGTTCGACCGGATCGACGCGGTGGCAGAGCGGCTGGAACGCACCTTGCGCAAACTGTCGGTCCCTGATGATGAAATGACTGTGTGAGCCTCCCCAGCAAGAACCCCGAGTCCCGCCAGCCCACATCAACACTTCGCCTGCTCCCGCCCCGGACGCTGCACAACGCGGTCCCCGTGCTGACGGCGGACCAGCTCGCCGCCGTCGACGTCCCGCACGGTTCCGGTCCGGTCCTTATCCCCGGAGCCCCGGGGACCGGCAAGTCGACCGTGCTCGTCGAAGCCGCCGTCCGGCGCGCGCAGCGGGACGGACTCGATCCGGAACGGATGCTCATCCTCGCCCCCGGACGGCTCGCCGCCGATTCGCTCCGGGACCGCTTCACCGCGCGGCTGGACCGCAGTTTGAGTACGACGCCGGCCCGCACCTGGGCGTCGTACGCCTTCGACCTGATCCGGCGTGCCAAGGCGGAGGGGATCCTGCCGCTGCCGCGCCCGCCGAAACTGCTGTCCGGCCCGGAACAGGACCTCATCATCAAGGAACTGCTCGAAGGCCACTCGCAGCCCGGACTCGAGCTGCCCTGGCCGGAGGACCTGGGCGCTGCCCTGCAGACCCGCGGCTTCCGGCAGGAAGTCCGCCAGCTCTTTGACCGGATCATCGAATCCGGGCGGACCGCCGGGGACCTTGTGGTCCTCGCCCGGCGCTGCCACCGCCCGGACTGGGTTGCCGCGGCCGCACTGTATGCGGAGTACCGCGACGTGCTGGACCTGCGCATGCCGGAATCCTTCGACCCGGCCGGCATCATCACCGCAGCCCGGCAGATTTTCCAGGACGAGCCGGATTTCCTTGCCGCCGAACGCGACAGGCTCCAGCTGATCCTCGTGGACGACATGCAGGAAGCCAATCCGGCCGTATTCGAACTGCTCGCGGACATCGCGGCGGGCAAGGAGGCGTTTATCACCTCATCGCCGGACACCGTGGTGCAGGGCTTCCGCGGCGCCCGCCCGGACCTCGTGGCCGAGCTTCCCCGGTTGCTGGCCCCCGCCGGAGGCACCGTCCTGGAGCGGCCGCTCCGGACCGCGCACCGCCATGCCCCCGCTCTCGCGGACGCCTGGCTCTCCGTCGCCGGACGGATCTCCAGCCGCGCCGGCGGGCAGGCCGCGCGCCGCCTCGAACAGCCCCAGCCCCACCCCCACGCTCAGGATCCGGCCCGGACTCCTGCCCCGGAATCGTCCGACGGAGCCGTCGAAGCGCACCTTCTGCCCTCGCCGGTGCACGAGCTGCGCTACGTGGCGCAGCGGATCCTCGAAGCCCAGCTCAATGACGGCCGCGAACTCGGTGACATCGCCGTGATCGTGCGCAACGGCGGCCAGCTGAGCCAGCTGCAGCGCTACCTCGCCGGCCAGGGCATTCCGGTCCGGATCCCGGTGGCTGAATCCGCGGTCCGGGACGAGGTCGCCGTCCGGCCCCTGCTGGATGCCTATGCGGTGGCCCTGGATCCGGCTGCGCTGGGCCCCGAGGCAGCGGTGGCACTGCTGACCTCGCGGATCGGCGGATCCACCGCGATCGAGCTGCGGCGCCTGCGCCAGTCCCTGCGCCGGGAGGAGCTCCTGGGCGGCGGGGGCCGCACCAGCGACGTGCTCCTCGTGGAGGCCCTGCTGGAACCGGGCGGGCTGGCGACCCTCGGCATCGAAGGACAGTCCGCACGCCGGATTGCCCGGATGATCCGGGCCGGCCGGGACGCAGCCCAGGCGCCCGGCGGCAACGCCGAAACGGTGCTGTGGGCGCTCTGGAACTCCACCGGCCTGGCCTCGCGCTGGACCGACGCGGCGCTGGCCGGGGGATCGGCCGGGGCCCGGGCGGACCGGGACCTCGATGCCATGATGGCCCTCTTCCACACCGCCGAGCGCTTCGTGGACCAGCTGCCCGGTTCGGGGCCCGAGCAGTTCCTCGAGTACCTGCTCAGCCAGGAACTCCCGATGGACACCCTCGCCGCACGGGCCCAGCTGGAGGACGCCGTCGAACTCATGACGCCGGCCAGCGCAGCCGGCCGCGAATGGCCCGTGGTCATCGTCCCCGGCCTGCAGGAAGGCGTGTGGCCCAACACGAGGCTCCGCGGCGAACTGCTCGGCAGCACGCTGTTCGCGGACGCCGTCGAACACGGCGTGGAATATGCCCTGCAGCTGGATCCCCTGAGCAGGCTGCGCGAGATCCGCTATGACGAGCTCCGCAGCTTCTCCACCGCGGTGTCCCGGGCGAAAGAGATGCTGATCTGCACCGCCGTGTCCTCCGAGGACGAACAGCCGTCGTCGTTCCTGGATTACGTGGCGCCGCTGGGCCCGGACCAGGACCGGCGCGGCTTCACACCGGTGGAGCGCCCGCTCACCCTGCGCGCGCTCGTCGCCGAACTGCGCCAGTACGCCCAGCTCGACGCCGGAATCCCCGAAGCGATGGAAGCCAGCGCCGTCCTTGGCGCACTGGCTGCGGCGGAGCCCCGCGTGCCCGGCGCGCACCCCGCGAGCTGGTGGGGCCTTGCCCCGCTGTCCACGGACGAACCCGTCGTTCCGCCGGGCGGCACCGTTTATGTCTCGCCGTCGAAGGTGGAGACCGTGCAGAAATCGCCGCTGGACTGGTTCGTCCAGGCCGCCGGCGGGGAGGCCGCCACCGACTTTGCGCGCAGCCTGGGCACCCTCGTCCATGCCATCGCGCAGGACCTGCCCGATGCCTCCGGCAGCGAATACGTGGCGGAACTTGTCCGGCGCTGGCCCGCGCTCGGAATGAAGGACAACTGGGAGGGCAAGCTCGACTTCCAGCGCGCCGAAACCATGGTCCGCAAGCTCGCCCAGTACGTGCTGGTGATGCGCAGCGAAGGCCGGTCCCTGGCCGGCGTGGAGGTGGACTTCGAAGTCAAACTCCCGGACGTTGTGGCACCCGCCGGAGGCGCTGGCGAACCCTGGCCGGCCCGGCCGGCCGTGCTGCGCGGCCAGGTCGACCGGCTCGAGATCGACGCCGAGGGCCGGCTGGTCGTTGTGGACCTCAAGACCGGCAAGCGGCAGCCCGGCAAAGCCGACCTCGAGCGGCATCCGCAACTGGGCGCCTACCAGGCGGCAGTCCTGGCCGGAGGCTTCGCCGGTCCCGACGACGGCCCGCCGCCGCTGCCGGGCGGGGCCGTCCTGGCCCAGCTCGGCACCACCACCAAGAGCCCGGGCATCCAGGCCCAGCCGCCGCTGGATCCCGCCGGGAACTGGGCACTGGACATGGTCGGCGATGCCGCCCTGGTCATGTCCGGAAACACCTTTGAGGCCCGGCACGATCCTTCAAAGGGCGGCCACGGCGGCCACGGCTGCCGCCTTCCCGAAGTCTGCCCGCTGTGCCTGCGGGGAAAGCAGGTTACCGAATGAGCACCGAAACAACCCATCCCGTCGTCCTTCCCGCCGCGCGGTTTACCCCCGAGGAGCTCTCCGCCATGCTCGGGGAGAAGAACAGCCCCACCGCCGAACAGTCGCACATCATTTCCTCGCCACTGTCACCCCGGCTCGTCATTGCCGGTGCCGGCTCGGGCAAGACCGCCACCATGGCCGACCGCGTGGTCTGGCTGGTCGCCAACGGCTGGGTCCGGCCGGAGGAAGTCCTCGGTGTGACCTTCACCCGCAAGGCCGCCGGGGAGCTGGCCACCCGCATCCGCGCCAAGCTGTCCGCGCTGCAGCGCATCGCCGCGGCCGACACCCAGAACCAGGTGTTCCCCGCCGGGCTGCTCAGCGCCGACGCGCTCGAACCCAAGGTCTCCACCTACCACTCCTACGCCAGCGGCATCGTGTCCGACTACGGTCTCCGGCTCGGCGTCGAACGCGACGTCGTGCTGCTCGGCGGCGCCCAGTCCTTCCAGCTCGCCAGCGAGGTCGTGGAAGCCTTCGACGGCGACTACGAACACTTCCGGTCCGCCAAATCCACCCTGGTCAAGGCCGTAATCCAGCTCGCCGGCGAGTGCGCTGAGCATCTCCAGGACCCGGCCGGGGTCCGCCGCTGGCTGCTGGACCGGGTGGCCGAGTTCGAGGCGCTGCCCTACCTGGCCACCGCCAAAAAGAATCCCAGCCAGGCCGTGGGCGAACTCAGCGGCCTGCTGCGCACACGGGCCAGCGTCGCCGAGATGGTGGGACGCTACACGGACGCCAAGCGCGCCCGCGGTGCCCTCGACTTCGGCGATCTCGTGGCCCTCGCCGCCCGCGTCGCCAACGAGATCCCGGTCGCCGCGGAAACCGAACGCCAGCGCTACAAAGTGGTGCTGCTCGATGAATTCCAGGACACGTCACATGCCCAGCTGGTCCTCTTCTCCCGGCTGTTCGGCGACGGCCACGCGGTCACGGCGGTAGGGGATCCCAACCAGTCCATCTATGGCTTCCGCGGCGCCTCCGCCGGCCAGCTTTTCCACTTCGTCCGCGAATTTCCGGTGCGGCTCGGGACCGGCGACGTCGCTCCCGACGCCGACGCCGACGCCGAGAGCACTGCGCGCTTCGCCGTCGCGCCGACGTCGTACCTCACCACAGCGTGGCGCAACGGCCGGAACATCCTCTCTGCCGCCAACGTCATTTCGGCGCCGCTCAGCAAGGCCGCGGCGCACACCGGCCCGGCCGGTGAGCGGGACACTGCCGGCGGCGTCGAGGTTCCGCCGCTGCAGCCCAGCCCGGCCGCGGTCCAGGGCCGCGTGGTGATGGGCCGCTTTGGCACCGATGAGGACGAGGCCGCGGCGATCGCAGGCGACGTGTTGAAGTTCCGGGTGACCGACTTTTCCGGGTCGCCAGCGGAGCCTGAGCCGCCCGCCATGGCGGTGCTGTGCCGACGGCGTGCCCAGATGGAATGTATCCGCCGCGAATTCGAGGTGCGCGGAATCCCGTATGAGATTGTCGGCCTCGGCGGTCTGCTGGACACCCCCGAGATCGTCGACCTGGTTGCGACCCTCCGGGTGCTGGCCGATCCGGGCCGGTCCGATTCGCTGATGCGCCTGCTGGCCGGGGCGCGCTGGCGGATCGGGCCCGCGGACCTGATGGCGCTGCGGGATTGGTCCAGCTTCCTCGCCCGGCGCCGCGGCCGCCCCGGCAGCACAGACGACGACGCCGCTGACGCCGGAGATGACGACGTGCCCGCGGCGGTGATCGAGGGCGACCTCACGGACGCCGCCAGCCTCGTCGAAGCCCTCGACTGGCTGCCGCGCGAGGGCTGGACTTCCGCGCACGGCCGCCAGCTCAGCGCTGAAGCCCTGGAGCGGCTCCACCGGCTCTCGGCGGAACTCCGGCAACTGCGCGGCTATATGGGCGATGACCTCACCACCCTGCTCGGCGAGGTGGAGCGGGCGATGCTCCTGGATATCGAAGTCGCGGCCCGGCCCGGGATCAGCATTCATCAGGCCCGCCGCAACCTGGATGCCTTCCAGGACGCTGCTGCCGGGTTCCTGCACACTTCCCAGCGGGTCGACGTGCTCGCTTTCCTGGCTTGGCTGGAGGCCGCGGCCGCCGAGGAGAACGGCCTGGATGCGGCTGCGCCGGAAGTGAACCATGAAGCAGTCCAGCTCCTGACCGTGCATGCCTCCAAGGGCCTGGAATGGGATGTGGTGTTCGTGCCCGGGCTCAACGCCGGGGCTTTCCCGAGCAGCCGGGATTCGCGCTGGAGCAGCGGCAGCGCCGCACTGCCCTGGCCGCTGCGCGGGGACCGCGCGGACCTGCCGCAATGGGACCTCGAACACCCGGACCAAAAAGGGTGGCTCGACGCCGAGAAGGAGTTCAAGTCCGCCGTGCAGGTCCACGGCGAGGCGGAGGAGCGGAGGCTCGCGTATGTGGCCTACACCCGGGCCAAACACGTGCTCTGGGTTTCCAGCGCCGCCTGGGTGGGCTCGCGCGCCGGGCTCGCGGACATGTCGCCCTTCCTGGCCGGACTCGAGGTGCTGGTTGCCGACGGCGCTGCCGGGATCCACCCGCTGTCCGTCAGCGAGGAATCACTGCCGGAGGAGAGCCCGCTGACCTCGGAATTGGAGGTCGCGGGGTGGCCGTATGATCCCCTGGAAGGGCCGGTCGATCCCCGCACGGGAGCGCGGCTGCGGCTGGTGCCCGGCCGGCGGGCGGCCATGCAGTCTGCCGCGGAACGGGTGTTGCAGTCCCTGGACACGGACGTGGTGCTGGAGGCCGCAGGGCCGGCCGCCGCCGATGCCGCAACTGGTGCCGGCGCGGCCGGGCCGGCAAGGCGCATGCCTTTGCGCGGCCCGGCCGGCGGTTGGGCGAACGAGGCAGCAACCTTGCTGGAACGCCGCTCGCGCCGGACCACGGTGCAGGATGTGCACCTGCCGGGCCATATTTCCGCGTCCACGCTGGTGGATCTCGAGGATGACGCCGGCTCCGTCGTCGCCCGGCTGCGGCGTCCGGTCCCGCGGGAACCGGGGATGTCCGCCCGCAAGGGCACCGCCTTCCATGCCTGGGTGGAGGAGTACTTCGGTGCCGCCGGCATGCTGGACCTGGGGGAGGCGGCAGGCTCGGACGACCACATCGACGCGGCCTACGGTCTGGACAGCATGGTGGAAACGTTCCGCCAGTCCGAGTGGGCCAACCGCGCCCCGGCCCACGTTGAAGTTCCGGTGGAGACGCGGATCGGTGACGTCGTGGTCCGCGGCCGGATCGACGCCGTCTTCCGTGATGCCGACGGCGGCTGGGACCTGGTGGACTGGAAGACCGGCCGCCGGCCGTCCGCTGCCCAGCTGAAGACCAAAGCCGTCCAGCTGGCTGTGTACCGGCTGGCCTGGGCCCGGCTCAAGGACGTCCCGCTGGACCAGGTCCGGGCGGCGTTTTACTACGTGGCTGACAACCAGGTGGTGCGGCCGCACGATCTGGGCTCAGCGGAACGGCTCGAACAGATCGTCGCCGCGGCCCTGGGGACCGGCTAGGGGGACTTCGCCTCGACCACCGTGAGCGCGGTCGTCGAGGTGTCTTCTGCCGGGCCGGTCCCGGCCGCCTGGACGACGGCGATCGACTGGGTTGAGGTCTCGGCCGCTGCGCCTTCCTCGGCGGCCGGTTCGTCGGCAGCCCGTTCGCCGTCGGGGATCGCAGTCACGGAGACGCTGGAGACTCTGCTGTTCGCAGGCCCACCGCCCGCGGCGGCACTGTCCCCACCCTGTGAACCGTCAGCGGTCCCCAGGGGGATCGGCGACACGTGGACGGCGGGCATCGCGGTGCTGGAGGGAACCGCTGCAGGCCCGGAGGCCGCGTCGGTGGCCAACAGGGTCACCTTGCTCACGGCCGGCAGAGGCACATCCTCCGGACCCGTGGCCTGCGGAGCCTGGCCAGTTGTAGCGTCCGGAGCCGGCTGGGGGAGCGGCTCAACGCTGATCGGCTGGCCGCCGTGTTCCGCGACGTCTTCGGCGAGTGCGGTGAGCATGGACTCGGCCTCGCCGATCATGTCCGTGTTCCCGGCGGCGATGCCCTTGACGAGGTACTGCGCCAGGGCGAATTCGGCGGAGAGCGCCGCACGCCGCAGCAGGTGCGCGTCGGGCACGTCGCGCCGCGACGAGGTGTAGTGCGCCAGCACGGCGTCCACGAAGTCCTGGTCGTTGGACGCGACCAGCCAGGCCATATCGTCAGCCGGGTCGCCGATCCGCAGATCAGTCCAGCCGGTCACGGCGGTCACACGGTCGCCGTCGACCAGCAGGTTGTCCTCGTGGAGGTCCCCGTGGACCACGCACGGATTGAAGCGCCACAGGGAGACGTCCTCAAGGGCGTGTTCCCAGCGGCGGAGCAGCAGCGGCGGAATCTTGCCGGTGGTCGCGGCCTGGTCCAGTTCGTTGAGGCGGCGCTGGCGGAACTCATTGGGGGTGTAGCTCGGCAGGTCGGCGTTGCTGACCAGCGAGTGGGGCAAGTCGTGGATGGCGGCGAGGGCCGCGCCGATTTCGCGGGCCACGGCAGGTGCTGCGGCGCCGAGTTCCTCGACCGACCGGGTCGAGCCGGCCAGGTGGGAGTAGACGAACGTACTCAGCGGACCCTGCCGTACGGTCCCGGCCACGGTGGGCATCAGGAAGGGAAGCTCGGCGCGGATGCCGGGGACGAAGGCGCGCAGCACCAGGAATTCCGTTTCCAGCCGGGCGCTGGCCTCGGCGTGGCGCGGCGAGCGGACGCGCCAGCGCTTGCCTTCGGAGTCCAGCAGGAGAGCCGAATCGAAGTCAGCCGGATCGTCGGGCGCAGAGCTGACGGCGGTTGGGGTCAGCCCGGGGACCGCCGCGGTTGCCACAGCTGCCAGTTCGATTGGTTTTCTTCTCACTGTTCCACGGTAGATTGAGCGGCGCCCAAGACGGCGATGCACCACGGCGAGTCTGAAAGATCGGGAATAATTTGCGGCAATGCGATGCCCTGCCGGGCTGTGCCGTAACGCCGGCCGCGGGGGCGGGTGTGGATGCCCACACACGCCGGGGAAAAATGTGAATTGTCAGCGGGAGTCAGTACGGTAGGAACATGAGTCTTGCGGAGTCACCGGCACCCAAAAACCCAACACCCAAGAATCAAGCACCCAGGAATCAAGCACCCAGGAATCAAGCACCGGAGAGCCAGCCCCGCGAGGGCACGTCAGTCTCCCCGCACCCAGGCCCGGCTGCGAACCTGCTCAAGGACACTGTCCTCCCGGTGCGTCCGGCGCTGGTTGACCGTGGCTCCGCCGCGCGGCTGAAGCCCGGAATGCTTGAGGAGCTCCGGACCGCCGGGGGCGCACGGGCCATGGTCCTCTCCGGCCGGCAGGCCCTCGTCAACAGCAACAGCCTGGTGCTGCTGGATGCGGCCGAACTTGCCCGGCACCTGCAGGACACTCCCTATGCCCCGGAACAGCTGATCTACCTGGGCTCAGCCCTGCCGGGTTCGGACCTCGAGGCGGGCACCCATCTGGTCCTCTTTGTCCTGCCGCAGCAGTTCGAGGTCCAGGCCGAGGAATTCGAAGCCCACATTGCCGGCATCCCCGAGGGTGCGGAGTGGGCGGGTTTCCGCGACGTGGCCGCCACCCTGGACCCCACGGACACCGCCATCTTCATCGAGGCCAGCGCCATCGCCAACTGGCACGCCACCCACACCCACTGCCCGCGCTGCGGCGCCGCCACCGCGCCGGAGGCGGGAGGCTGGGTCCGCCGTTGCCCTGCGGACGGCTCGGAACACTACCCGCGCACCGACCCCGCCATCATCGTTACCGTCGTAGGTCCCGACGGCCGGCTGCTGCTCGGCGGCGGCGGACCCCTTGACGCCCGGAACTATTCCACCCTTGCCGGCTTCGTCGAACCGGGGGAATCGCTGGAACAAGCAGTGGTCCGCGAGATCGGCGAGGAAGTCGGCGTGCGGGTGAACGCCTGCCAGTACCTGGGGTCCCAGCCCTGGCCCTTCCCGGCCTCGCTGATGCTTGGTTTCACGGCCACAACCGCCGACACCGAAGCCACGCCCGACGGCGTCGAGGTCACCCGGGCGCGCTGGTTCAGCCGGAGCGAGCTGCAGGAGGCGGTACTCAGCGGCGAAATCGTCATCTCCAGCAGGCTGTCCATCGCCCGCGCCCTCATCGAGCACTGGTACGGCGGGGTCATCCAGGACCGTCCGGACAGCGCATGAGGCGCCCGTGACACCACGCGGCAGCACCCCCGCGCCGCGGATCCCACCCCGCGGCACCTCCACCGGACACCCTCGAACGACTGAGCAGCAACAGTGAACACAGATCTCTTCCAGTCCAGCGGCTCCCCGGCCGGCCAGTCCGGCGACGGGGTGCCGGACACTGAACCCCCGGCGCCGGACAACCGCTCCCTCGAGGAGCGCATCCTCGGCGGCCTCGACGCCGAACAGCGCGAGGTTGCCAGCACCCTGCAGGGTCCCATGTGCGTCCTCGCCGGTGCCGGAACCGGCAAGACCCGCGCCATCACGCACCGCATCGCTTACGGGGTGCACTCGGGCGTCTACAGCCCGCAGCGGCTCCTGGCCGTCACGTTTACCTCGCGGGCAGCGGCTGAAATGCGCAGCCGCCTCCGCGACCTCGGCGTCGGCAACGTCCAGGCCCGCACGTTCCACGCGGCCGCGCTGCGCCAGCTCCAGTTCTTCTGGCCCCAGGCCGTTGGCGGCGTCCTGCCCAACCTGCTGGACCACAAGGCCCAGATGATTGCCGAAGCGGCCCGGCGGCTGCGCCTCAGCACCGACCGCGCCTCGATCCGCGATCTGGCCTCCGAGATCGAGTGGGCCAAGGTGTCCATGCTGACCCCCGCCAACTACCTGGAAAAAGCCCAGGGCCGCGGCACCCCGGGCGGCTTTGACCTGACCGCCGTCGCCCGTGTCTTCCAGTCCTACGAGGACGTCAAGACGGACCGGAACGTGATCGACTTCGAGGATGTCCTGCTGATCACAGTGGGCATCCTGCAGGAGGACCCGAAGGTCGCCGCCACCGTCCGCGAGCAGTACCGCCACTTTGTCGTCGACGAGTACCAGGACGTTTCGCCGCTCCAGCAGCGGTTGCTGGAACTCTGGCTCGGCGGCCGCGACGAACTCTGCGTCGTCGGCGACGCCAGCCAGACCATCTACTCCTTCACGGGCGCCTCGCCCAAGCACCTGCTCGGCTTCAAGGCCCAGTACCCCGAGGCCACCGTGGTCAAGCTGATCCGCGACTACCGCTCCACCCCGCAGGTGGTGAGGCTGGCCAATGAACTGCTGGCCGGCCGGCGCAGCGGGGGGCCCGTCGCCGACGCCGCCTGGGCCACGCCGCTGCAGCTCGTGGCGCAGCGCCCGGCCGGGCCGGTGCCGCAATTCACCGAATGCTCCGACGACGAGGCAGAGGCCGCAACCGTGGCCGTCAAGGTGCGCGAGCTCCTCGACGCCGGCACACCGGCCAGCCAGGTCGCGGTGCTGTTCCGCACCAACGGTCAGTCCGAGGCCTACGAGCAGGCCCTGGCCTCCGCGGGGATCGGCTACCAGCTGCGCGGCGGGGAACGGTTTTTTGCCCGCAAGGAAGTCCGCGATGCCATCCTGCAGCTGCGGGCAGCCACGCGGGCCGTCGCCGAAACCGCCAGCCCTGAGCCGCTCGGCCAGCTGGTCCGCGACATTGTCGCCTCGCTGGGCTACACGGACGCAGCCCCGCACAGCGGCGGCGCGCTCCGGGAGCGCTGGGAATCGCTCGCTGCGCTCGTCGCACTGGCCGACGAACTTGTGATCAGCCGCGGCGTACAGTTCACCCTCTCGGACTTCGTGAACGAACTCCAGGAGCGCTCCCTCGCCCAGCACGCTCCGACCGTCCAGGGCGTCACCCTCGCCTCGCTGCACGCCGCCAAGGGCCTCGAATGGGACGCAGTATTCCTGGTCGGGCTCAGCGAGGGGCTCATGCCGATCTCCTTCGCCGACAGCCCGGAACCCGTGGACGAGGAACGCCGCCTGCTGTACGTGGGGATCACCCGGGCCAGGGAACACCTGTTCCTGTCCTGGTCCACCGCACGGACCCCCGGAGGGCGCGCCAACCGGAAGCCCTCACGCTTCCTGGACGGCCTGCGACCCGACTCGGTGGCCAGCTCATCGGTACGCGGCAAGGGAGCGGCGCCGCGCCGCAAGGCTGCCGTGCCGGCCACGTGCCGGGTCTGCGGGACCATGCTCTCGTCCGGCGCCGAACGAAAGGTGGGCCGCTGCAACCAGTGCCCGCCCAGCTACGAGGAGCAGACTTTCGACGCGCTCCGGCAGTGGCGCAAGGAAATAGCGCTCGAAGCCGACGTCCCCGCCTTTGTGGTGTTCACGGACGCCACACTCACCGCCATTGCCGAAGCCCGTCCAGACTCCCTCGAACAGCTCGCCACCCTCCCCGGGGTGGGCCCGTCCAAACTGGAGAAGTACGGCGAAGCAGTGCTGGCAGTGCTGGTCGAAAGCACCACGCTCTGATGGCCGGCGCCAGCACGCGGGCAGGCAGCCCGGCAGCACCCGCCGGCACACCGCTGACCACTGCCGACGGCGCCCCGGTGGAAGTACGCCGCTCCGCCCGGCGCCGCCGCACCGTGGCCGCCTTCTGGGAAAACGGCACCGCCGTGGTCGCCATCCCGGCCTCCTTCAGCCGCGCCCAGGAACGCGAGTGGGTACACCGGATGCTCGAAAAACTGCGGCTCCAGGGGGAGCGCGGGACCCGCGGCGCCGGACGGCGCCGCCCGCGCAGCGACGCCGCCCTGGCGGCGCACGCCGCCGGGCTCTCCGCAAAGTACCTTGGCGGCCGGGCCGTACCGTCCTCGGTCCGCTGGGTGGGCAACCAGAACTCCCGCTGGGGCTCAGCGACGCCGTCGGACGGGACCATCCGGCTGTCGGACAAGCTTCAACCCATGCCGCAATGGGTCATCGATTATGTGCTGCTGCACGAGCTGGCGCACCTGCTGGTCGCCGGCCACAACGCCGCGTTCTGGCGGCTGCTCGAGGCCTACCCGGAAACCGGCCGGGCCAAGGCCTTCCTCGAAGGCGTCTCCTTCGCCACCTCCCGCGGACTCATGCCCGCCGGCGACGGTGATGACATCGATGACATCGATGAAACCGGTTCTGCCGCCTTCTCCGACTAGCGCGGCAGCCACTGTTTATCTAGGACTTGGGGTTGTCGCCCTCTCCGGGGGCGTCGTCAGTTCCGGGCTCGCCGGGCTGTTCGGCCCCACCGGTCTCGGCGGAGCCGTCGCCGGCTGCCCCGGCATCCTCCGGTTCGTCGAATCCGCCGCTCAGCAGCTTCTGCAGGGCATCGTCCACTTCGGAGTCGCTGGCTTCAGCCAGCTTCCGGCGCTCGCTGAAGCCTTTCGGATCTTCCAGGTCCTCGGCGGTGGGCAACAGGTCCGGGTGCTGCCAGATCGCGTCGCGGCCCTCGATTCCGCGTTCGTCCTTGAGCGAGGCCCACAACGCTGCGGCCTCCCGGAGCCGGCGCGGCCGCAGCTCCAGTCCCACGAGGGAGGAAAACGCGTGTTCAGCCGGTCCTCCGGTGGCGCGGCGGCGGCGCACCGTCTCGCGCAGCGCCGCGGCCGAGGGCAGCAGCTTCTCGGTGGCGGCCCAGCTCAGTTCATCCACCCAGCCCTCCACGAGGGCGAGGGCGGTCTCAAGCTTCTCAAGTGCCTGGTCCTGGGCGGGGGTGCGCTGCGGCATAAAGACGCCCTGGGACAAAGCCTCCTGGATGCCCTCCGGGTTGCCCGGATCCAGCTCGCGGGCGAGTTCCTCGATCTTCGAGGTGTCGATGTGGATGCCGCGGGCATACGCTTCGATCGCGCCGAGGAGGTGTCCACGCAACCAGGGGACCTGGACGAACAGCCGGGCGTGGGCAGCTTCGCGGACGGCCAGGAACAGCCGGATGTCGTTCTCCGGCAGGCTGAGGCCTTCGCCGAATTTGGCCACGTTCGAGGGCAGCAGCGCCATTTCGAGGTCCGCCAGCGGCACGCCGATGTCGGTGGAGCTGACGACCTCGGCCGAGAGCGCCCCGATGGCCTGGCCCAGCTGCATGCCGAAGATCGCCCCGCCCATGTTCTGCAGCATGGAGGACGCGCCGCCCATCATGGACTTCATTTCCTCCGGCATCTGCTCCGTCATGGCGGTGGACAGTGCGTTGGCGATGCTGTTGGCGACCGGCTCGGTCAGCTGTTTCCAGGTGCCGAGCGTTTCCTCGACCCACTCGGCCCGGGACCAGGCCCGGCCGATCAGGCCGGTGGCCGGCAGCCCGGTGACCTGGTCAAGCCACAGTTCGGCGAGCCGCAGCGCCTCATCGACCTCGCGGGACTGCTGCGCCGTGACGGACGGGTCGGAGCCGCTTGCGGCCACGCGCCGGGCGTTTTCATGGGCCAGCTGCCAGTTGACGGGGCCCTCCGAGGATGCACTCATCATGGCCTGGACCTGGGAGAACATCTGGGCGAGGAGGTTGGGGTCGTCCGGAAGGCCCGCGGCCTTCGCCAGTTCCGCGGGGTCGATGTTCCCCATGCCTTGGCCGCCCATCAGGTTCTTCAGCATTTCTGCCAGGGGATCCTTGGGTTCCTCATCGCCATTGGACGGATTAAGTGGGTTGGAGGTCATGATCCCGCCGATCGTCGGTGTGGCTGCTTCTCACGTTCACGGTACCCCGCAGCCAGCGGGCTGTCTGCTGAAACCCGGCCACGTTCGCTGTCGGCAAAGAGCCCAGCCGGCAGCCGAGCGCGTAGTGTTGGAAACTGGAATATTGGCAGGCGGAAGCCGCGGCGCAGGCTGCGGACGCGGTGCGCTGATCAGGGGTCCGCAGGGTCCCCCGGGCGCCGGCACGGAGAGGTCCTTCATTGACGATTACGCAGGGTGACCAGCCCGCCAGCGGGCCGGCGGCCGGGCAGCCCCGGGGCCGACGTTCCCTCCTCCCCGGATCCGGGTCGGGCCGGAAGCGGGACAAGCGCTCCTCAGCCATGCTCGTCTCAGGCCTGCTGGCACTGGCGCTCGGGGTCACCGCCGTGAGCCTGCCCGTCCCGTACGTCGTGGAATCACCCGGTCCGACGTTCAACACCCTGGGCAAGGACAACGGCACACCTGTCATCAGCGTGACCGGCCATGAGACGTTTCCCGCGAACGGCAACCTGGACTTGACCACCGTCTACGTCGACGGCGGCCCCAACGGGCCGGTGACTGTCGTCGAGGCGTTTTCCGCCTGGCTCAACGGCGCCAAAGCCGTCTACCCGGAGGAACTCATCTTCCCCACCGGTGTCACGAAGGAACAGTCCCAGCAGGAAAGCGCCGTCGCGATGACCACCTCGCAGGAGAACGCCGTCGCCGCAGCCCTGAAGGAACTGGGCATCGCGTTCGAACAGAAGATGCAGGTCGCGGCAATCCCGGAGGGCTCGGCGTCCGCGGGCAAACTCCAGGAAGACGACGTGATCGTGTCCGTCAACGGCAAGCCGGCGACGGCCCTGAGCGTCGTCCAGACCGAGCTGGCGGCCGGCAACGGCGCGCCGGTGGATGTCGTCGTCGACCGTGACGGCAGCAACCTGACGGCCAGCATCACTCCCTCCAAGACCTCCGCAGGCCGGTTCATCCTCGGGGTCATGCTGCAGTACAAGTTCAAGTTCCCCTTCGACGTCAAGATTTCGCTGGACAAGGTCGGCGGCCCCAGCGCCGGGATGATGTTCGCCCTCGGTATCGTGGACACCGTCACCCCCGGCGACCTGACCGGCGGGAAACACGTCGCAGGCACCGGAACCATCACCCCCGACGGCGCAGTCGGCCCGATTGGCGGGATCAGCCAGAAGATGCACGGCGCCCGGTCCGGCGGCGCCACCCTGTTCCTCGCCCCGGCCGCCAATTGCGACGACGTCGCCGGGCATATTCCTGACGGACTGCAAGTGGTCAGGGTCGAGACCCTGGCCGACGCGCGGAAGGCGGTCGAACTGGCGGCGTCAGGAGCCGACACATCCGGGCTCCCGGTTTGCACCAGCAACTAGACTGGCCCCGGAACTAAGATCCGCCGCCACTCGTGGCACTTGATGACGGCGTCGCCGCCCTGTTGGGGCGGTGCCGGCGGTGGCTACAATTCAGCAACTCCACGTTCCTGGATCGAAGCGCCGCACTGATAACTAAAAACCAGTAACTGACGACCAGCTATGAGGTACCGAGTTTGTCCCGTCCCGCCAGCACTGTCCCGCCCGGACGACCCCCGCAACGACGAGGCGCACTGACGCCGACGTTGATTGTTGTGGCCTTGATCGTCGTGGGCTTCATCTTCTTCGCCAATGTCTGGACGGACGTCCTCTGGTATCAGCAGTTGGGCTTCTTCGAAGTCTTCCTGACCGAGAACCTGGCGCGTATCGCGATCTTCCTGGCCGGCTTCGCACTGATGTTCTCCGCCGTCTTCTTCGCCATCCGGATCGCCTACCACGCACGCCCCGTGTACGCGCCGGACTCGGAAATCCGGGACAACCTGAACCGCTACCAGGTCCAGCTTGAACCGATCCGCCGCGTCGTTATGATCGGCCTGCCCATCCTCTTCGGACTGTTTGCCGGAAGCGCCGCGGCCAGCCAGTGGCAGAAGGTGCTCCTGTTCCTGAACCAGGAACCCTTCGGCCAGAACGATCCGCAGTTCGGGCTCGACATCAGCTTCTACCTGATGACCCTGCCGTTCCTGGGCTTCGTCACCGGATTCCTGATCAGCGTCACCATCGTCGCCGGCATTGCCGGCATCCTGACCCACTACCTCTACGGCAGTATCCGGATCATGGAGCGCGGCATCTTCACGAGCCGTGCGGCGCAGATCCATCTCGCCGTCTCCGGTGCAGCTTTCCTGCTGCTGCTCGGCGTCAACTTCTGGCTGGACCGCTACAGCTCCGTACAGAACAGTGGCGGCCGCTGGGCCGGTGCGCTGTACACGGACGTCAACGCCGTCATCCCCACCAAATCCATCCTGGCCGTGGCCGCGGCCCTCGTCGCAGTGCTGTTCATCGTCGCTGCCGTGATCGGCAAGTGGCGGCTGCCCGTGATTGGTACTGCCATGCTCGTTATCACCTCGATCCTGGCCGGCGGCGTCTACCCCTGGGTGATCCAGCAGTTCCAGGTCCGCCCCTCGGAACAGACGCTCGAGAAGCAGTACATCGAGCGCAACATCAGCCTTACCCGCTCGGCCTATGGCCTGGACAAGATCCAGGAGACCCGGTACAACGCCACCACCAACGCCACCACGGGCGCGCTGGCCCCCGACGCGCAGACCACCGCCAACATCCGGCTGTTGGACCCCAACCTGATCTCGGACGCGTTCTCCCAGCTCGAGCAGTACCGGCCGTACTACCAGTTCCCCAAGGCGCTGAACGTGGACCGATACGAGATCGACGGCAAGATCCAGGACACCGTCATTGCGGTCCGCGAACTCAACCCGGACGGGCTGAGCGCCAACCAGCAGTCGTGGCTGAACCGCCACGTCGTCTACACCCACGGCTACGGCGTCGTCGCCGCGAAGGGCAACAAGTTTACCGTCGACGGCAAGCCCGATTTCCTGCAGTCCGGCATCCCGTCCACCGGCGTGCTCGGCGATGACTCGACCTACCAGCCGCGGGTCTACTTCGGCGAGAACTCGCCCGACTACTCAGTGGTCGGCGCCCCCGAGGGCTCCCAGCACCGCGAGCAGGACCGGCCCGCCGCCAAGGAAGGCGACGGCGAAACGCAGTACACCTTCACTGGCGACGGCGGCCCGAACGTGGGCAGCTTCTTCAACAAGGTCCTCTACGCGATCAAGTTCCAGTCCTCGGACCTGCTGCTTTCCGATGGCGTCAACCCCGAGTCCCAGATCCTTTACGACCGCAATCCCCGGGAACGCGTCGAAAAGGTTGCCCCGTACCTGACCGTGGACGGCAATGCCTACCCCGCGGTCGTCGACGGCCGGGTGAAGTGGATCGTGGACGGCTACACCACCAGCCAGTACTACCCGTACTCCCAGCAGGAACAGCTCTCCGCGGCCACCGCGGACTCCCAGACCACGTCCGGGCGGACAGCCTCCCTGCCGAACACCTCGGTCAACTACATCCGCAACTCGGTCAAGGCCACCGTGGATGCCTACGACGGAAAAGTGACGCTCTATGCCTGGGATGACCAGGACCCGGTTCTGAAAGCGTGGCAGAACATCTTCCCGTCATCGCTGAAGCCGTTCTCGGAAATGTCCGGTGCGCTCATGAGCCACGTCCGCTACCCGGAGGACCTCTTCAAGGTCCAGCGGGAACTCCTGGGCCGGTATCACGTCACCCAGGCGGACAACTTCTACACCAACAACGACGCCTGGAGCGTCCCGAACGATCCGACCGTCCAGGACGACGTCAAGCAGCCGCCGTACTACATGTCCCTGAAGATGCCCGACCAGGACAAACCGGCCTTCCAGCTGACATCGTCCTTCATCCCGCAGGTAGTCAACGGAAACGCCCGCAACGTGCTCTACGGCTTCCTGGCCGCGGACTCCGACGCCGGCAAGGAGAAGGGTGTGAAGGCCGAGAGCTACGGCCAGCTCAGGCTCCTGCAGATTCCGCCGGAAACCAACGTTCCGGGCCCCGGCCAGGCGCAGAACAAGTTCAACTCGGACCCCACGGTGTCGCAGGCGCTGAACCTGCTGCGCCAGGGTGCGTCGGCGGTCCTGAACGGCAACCTGCTGACACTGCCGGTGGGTGGCGGAATGGCGTACGTGCAGCCCGTCTACCTGCGCTCCACGGGCGAAACCTCGTACCCCACACTGCAGCGCGTTCTGGTGGCGTTTGGTGACAAGATCGGTTTCGCACCGACCCTGGATGAGGCGCTGAACCAGTTGTTCGGCGGTGAATCGGGAGCCAGTGCCGGCGACTCAGCCAACAACGGCCAGACACCCGCGACGCCGACGCCGGGCGGCACCACGCCCGCGCCGGGCAGCACGGACGCCAAGGCAGAGCTGAAAGCTGCCCTGGACGAGGCGAACGCCGCCATCAGGGCCGGCCAGGACGCCCTCGCCAAGGGTGACTTTGCCGCCTACGGCGAGCAGCAGAAGAAGCTCTCCGCGGCACTGCAGCGGGCCATCGACGCCGAGGCCAAGATCGCGGCGACGCCGGTTCCCGCACCGACGGCGACTCCGACGCCGGGGGCCACCAGTCCGGCGGCCACCCCTGCGCCGACGCCGAGCAGCTGACCCACGGCCACCTGATGCACGGCTGACGGAAGCACGGCCTGAAGGCCGGGTTCGCGCTCCTCTGGAGCGGGAACCCGGCCTTTTCCGTACCCTCCAGCACACGGGGCGCGACGTGCCGCGGCGCCCGGAGACGCACATCACGCCACCTCGATTTGGCCTCAAGTTCACCGGCAGGTAGAGTTGATCTTGCGACGCGGGGTGGAGCAGTTCGGTAGCTCGCTGGGCTCATAACCCAGAGGTCACAGGTTCAAATCCTGTCCCCGCAACTGAAGAGAAGGTCCGGGACACTGGGAACAGTGTCCCGGACCTTCTGCTTTAAGGGGTTAGCGGCCAAAATGGGGTTAGCGGCCAAAATGTGGGGTTAGCGGCCAAAATGTGTGTATGGCTTGGGCGTGTCACCGGTTTCTTCCGCCCCATCCTTGCTGGATTCCGTTGCCGTCTTCGAAGCTGAAGGCTGTGTCGTAGAGGGCCGGTTGGATGGGCTCCTCCACCTCCTTTGACTCCTTCTTTTGGGGTTGCCAGTGGTGTGGTTTCACGAGGTCCCAAGGGTCCTGGGGTGATTCAGTGTGCTGGTAGAGGTACCAGTCGACGGCGCGTGTGGCGTGGTCTTCGCTGAGGCCGCGGTGGTTCCGCAGAAGGTCTTTGAGGCCTGCGTTGATTCCTCCCTCCAGCGGGCTGGTCGTCCGGGCGATCTGCTGGCCTTCGGTAGCGCTGGTAAGCCAGGTGAAGAGGTGCCCTGCCTTGATGGCAGCGGCCAGGCTTCCCCGTGCCCGGCGCAGGCCCAGATGTGTGTACCACCAGGTCTGTGCCGGTCCGATGTGTGAGGGCCTGGCGCCGGTTTTCTTCGCGTAGGTCCGGTGCTTGAGGAAGCTCTCCCAGCGGGCCTCCCAGGAAGCGAACGCACCGGACCAGGCGGCGGCCTGGTCAAGGTCCGTGACGTGGGTGAGTGCCTTGGCCAGGGCTAGTAGTTCCTTACCGGCATCGAGCTTCGGACGCATCGTCAGATGCGTGCGGATGTTCTGCCGGATATGGAACAGGCACCGTTGAACGTTCGTTTCCGGCCAGTGTTCCCTCAAGGCGCTCTCCAGGCCCTTGTGGCCGTCCACGACGGCCACCGCCGGGGCCGGGATCTGCCGCAGAAGCGCAGCCCACGAGGCGTGCTTTTCCCGGTCACACCACTGCCACGCGATGACGTGCTCGCCGGTGTAAGCGACCAGGACGCACCAGCCGTTGAAGTAGGTGCCATCGAGCATGATCACCGGGTGTATTTCCCCGGTCCGCGCGGCCGCCGGGGCGACATTCCAGCACCAGGCACTCCGGCGCCTGAAGGTCCTCTCCGAGCCGGCGTGGGCGCCTTGCCGCTGCTTCCCCGTGATCCAGGAAATGAAGGCCGTGAACTCTGCCCTCTTCGTGACATCAACCCGGGATTGAGTACTCGAAGCACCACACGACCTACACCGCCATCTCGTCCGCCCGGCACTGGTCGAACCGTTCTTCACAAGCTTCTGAGCACATACACCACACCGGGGCTGATTTGATCGAACCGTCACTCCACATGCTTTCAAAGCATGTGGACACCCCTACAACCCGCGCGAACACTGGCAACCAAGCCAATCTCATACACACATTTTGGCCGCTAACCCAAAATGTGTGTATGGCTTGGGCGTGTCACCGGTTTCTTCCGCCCCATCCTTGCTGGATTCCGTTGCCGTCTTCGAAGCTGAAGGCTGTGTCGTAGAGGGCCGGTTGGATGGGCTCCTCCACCTCCTTTGACTCCTTCTTTTGGGGTTGCCAGTGGTGTGGTTTCACGAGGTCCCAAGGGTCCTGGGGTGATTCAGTGTGCTGGTAGAGGTACCAGTCGACGGCGCGTGTGGCGTGGTCTTCGCTGAGGCCGCGGTGGTTCCGCAGAAGGTCTTTGAGGCCTGCGTTGATTCCTCCCTCCAGCGGGCTGGTCGTCCGGGCGATCTGCTGGCCTTCGGTAGCGCTGGTAAGCCAGGTGAAGAGGTGCCCTGCCTTGATGGCAGCGGCCAGGCTTCCCCGTGCCCGGCGCAGGCCCAGATGTGTGTACCACCAGGTCTGTGCCGGTCCGATGTGTGAGGGCCTGGCGCCGGTTTTCTTCGCGTAGGTCCGGTGCTTGAGGAAGCTCTCCCAGCGGGCCTCCCAGGAAGCGAACTCACCGGACCAGGCGGCGGCCTGGTCAAGGTCCGTGACGTGGGTGAGTGCCTTGGCCAGGGCTAGTAGTTCCTTACCGGCATCGAGCTTCGGACGCATCGTCAGATGCGTGCGGATGTTCTGCCGGATATGGAACAGGCACCGTTGAACGTTCGTTTCCGGCCAGTGTTCCCTCAAGGCGCTCTCCAGGCCCTTGTGGCCATCCACGACGGCCACCGCCGGGGCCGGGATCTGCCGCAGAAGCGCAGCCCACGAGGCGTGCTTTTCCCGGTCACACCACTGCCACGCGATGACGTGCTCGCCGGTGTAAGCGACCAGGACGCACCAGCCGTTGAAGTAGGTGCCATCGAGCATGATCACCGGGTGTATTTCCCCGGTCCGCGCGGCCGCCGGGGCGACATTCCAGCACCAGGCACTCCGGCGCCTGAAGGTCCTCTCCGAGCCGGCGTGGGCGCCTTGCCGCTGCTTCCCCGTGATCCAGGAAATGAAGGCCGTGAACTCTGCCCTCTTCGTGACATCAACCCGGGATTGAGTACTCGAAGCACCACACGACCTACACCGCCATCTCGTCCGCCCGGCACTGGTCGAACCGTTCTTCACAAGCTTCTGAGCACATACACCACACCGGGGCTGATTTGATCGAACCGTCACTCCACATGCTTTCAAAGCATGTGCACACCCCTACAACCCGCGCGAACACTGGCAACCAAGCCAATCTCATACACACATTTTGGCCGCTAACCCGCTTTAAGCCAGCTGCTTGAAACCAGCCGGAGGGTGGTTCGGGCGGCCCCAAAAGTAGGGTAATGTTGATCAAGCAACGCGGGGTGGAGCAGTTCGGTAGCTCGCTGGGCTCATAACCCAGAGGTCACAGGTTCAAATCCTGTCCCCGCAACTGAAGAAGAAAAAGAAAGGCCCGGATCTGTTGATCCGGGCCTTTCTTGTTGCCCCAATGCCGTTGCCCCGTGCCCTTGGCCTCAGGCCCTGACGTCGGCCCAAGGGCCCGGTTGACCGGGACCCGGGGCAGTGCCGGCCTCAGGCGTCCTTGAGCCGCTGGTAGGTCTCCAGCGCCCGGGCACGGGACTCGGGCAGGCCGACGACCGGTTCCGGGTAACCCGTGGCCGAACCGACGGCCTTCCACGGCTCGTGGATCGACTTGTCGTCCAGTCCGGAGAGTTCCGGGAGATATTCGCGCAGGTAGCGGGCACCGGCGTCGAACTTCTTGCTCTGGGTGACCGGGTTGAAGATCCGGAAGTATGGCGAGGCGTCGGCCCCGGATCCGGCCACCCACTGCCAGTTCGCCGGATTGCTGGCGGCGTCGGCGTCCACCAGGGTGTCCCAGAACCAGGCCTCGCCGAGCCTCCAGTCGGCCAGCAGGTTCTTGACCAGGAAACTCGCGGACGCCATCCGGACGCGGTTGTGCATCCAGCCGGTCTGCCAGAGCTGGCGCATCCCGGCGTCGACCAGGGGATAGCCGGTGTTGCCCTGCTGCCAGGCCGCGAGCTCGGCGGCGGAGGGCGTCTGCCAGTCGAAACGGTCAAACTCCGGCCGGTAGTTCCGGGTGGCCAGTTCCGGGTTCTCGTAGAGCAGCTGCCAGCAGAACTCCCGCCAGCCGAGTTCGGAACGGAAGATCCCGACGTCGGCCGGCGCTGCATGGCCAAAGCGTTCCCGCAGTCTGTGCCAGACCCGGAAGGGGCTGATTTCGCCGAACCGCAGATGCGCGGAGAGCCGGCTGGTGCCCTCGACCCCGGGGACGTTCCGGCCGGTGCCGTATTCCTCCACCGGACCGTCCAGGAAGTCCTCCAGCCGTTCCTGGGCCCCGGCTTCCCCTGGCTGCCAGGTGCCGGCGAGCCCGGCGCTCCAGTCCGGACTGCGGGGGAGCAGCCCCCAGCTGTCGAGCCCGTCGCTGTCCGGAAGCTTCCCCTCCGCGCCCACTGCCGGGGCCGGGAGGCGCTCCGGAGCGTCCAGGGGCAGCCGGGGCTCGGGAGCGTCCAGGCAGGCGCGCCAGAAGGGCGTGAAGACCTTGTAGGGCCCGCCCGCCCCGGTCCGCACGGTCCACGGTTCAAACATCAGGTTTGCCTGGAAGCTGGCCGCCTTGAGGCCCTGCTCCGCGGCCCATGCCTTGACTCCGGCGTCCACCTCGCGTTCCGGGCCGCCGTAGCGGCGGTTCCAGAGCAGCGTCGAGGCGCCGGTTTCCCGGGCCAGGTCCCGGATGGTGTCCGCGGCGGGACCGCGGCGCAGCAGGAGCCGGGAGCCTGTGGCCTCAAGACCGGCGGCAAGATCTGCCAGGGAATGGTGCAGCCACCATTTCGTAGCGCCGCCGAGGGGCCGCACACCGGCGGAGGACTCATCGAGGACATACACCACGGTCAGCGGCTGTCCCAGCGAGGCGGCTTCGCTCAGGGCCGGGTTGTCGTCCAGCCGGAGGTCATCGCGGAGCCAGACAAGGGTCGAAGAAGGGGTTCCCGAAGACATGGATCAACGGTACACGCGAGCTGCGCCGCGTCCTCACAGCGGTCGTGCGGCCCTCAGTCCCGCACAGTCCCGCACAGTCCCGCACAGCAAGGGCCCAGCACTGCAAAGGCCGGGCCCGCCGACCGTCCGCAGACGATCCGGGCCCGGCCTCTGCCGAACGGGTGTCAAAGCTGCCGGCGGAAACCGGCGGGGTGCTTACAGCTTGTCGAAGTCAGCTTCGTCGACGGTGGAACCCGCGGGGCGGCCTTCGCCAGCGCCGATCGCGGCGGGGGAGCCGCCGGACTTCAGCGCGGCGAGCCGGGCCTCGATCTCGGTCTGCTCGCCCAGGTCCTCCAGCGAGTTGAACTGGGCGTCGAGGCTCGACGCGGCGAGTTCCTGCTGGCCGCGGACCTTGGCTTCTTCACGACGGATCTTCTCTTCGAAGCGGCCCACCTCGGACGTGGGATCCATGAAGTCGATGCTCTTCAGGGCGTCGTGCACCTGGGTCTGTGCCGCGGCGGTCTTGGAGCGTGCCACCAGTTCGTTGCGCTTGCTGGTGAGCTCGTTGAGCTTGCCCTTCATCTGGTCCAGGCCATGCTTGAGCTTGTCAACAACCTCGGTCTGGGATGCGATGCTCGGCTCGGCGGACTTTGCCTCGTTTTCCGCGGACATCTGGCGCTGCAGCGCCACCTTGGCGAGGTTGTCGAACTTCTCGGCGTCGACGGTGTCGCCCTTGGCACGGTACTCATCAGCCTTGCGGGACGCGGCCAGGGCCTTCTTGCCCCAGTCCTGGGCGTTCTTGATGTCCTCGTTGTAGTCGTCCTGGAGCATCCGCAGGTTGCCGATGGTCTGGGCGACGGCGGACTCGGCCTCGGCGATGTTGTTGGTGTAGTCCCGGACCATCTGGTCCAGCATCTTCTGCGGGTCCTCGGCCTGGTCCAGCAGGGAATTGATGTTGGCCTTCGCCAGCTGCGCCATGCGGCCGAAAATGGACTGCTTCATGGTGTTACCTTTCGTCCTGCTCAGTGGTTCCCACTGAATTTCGGTGAACTGTGAAATGTACCGCTTCTATCCGCCGGCCGGGAGTATTCCCGCCGGCGCCTAGTCTGAGTGGGCTGCGCTACCGCCGGGCCCGTGGCCGGCTAGAAGTCGCCGCCGCCGCCGAAATCGCCGCCCCAGCCGCCGCCCGCATCACCGCCGCCGCCGCCCCAACCTCCGCCGGAATCGCCGCCGCCGCCCCAGCCGCCGCCTCCACCGCCACCGTGCAGGATGGAGTTGATCAGAATGCCGCCCAGGATGGCGCCGCCCAGGCCGCCACCGCCTCCGCCGCCGAACATTCCGCCCCGGCCGTATCCCTGGTTGGCGTACCCGCCGAAGTGGTCGACGTCGGACTGGGCCAGTTGCGCGGCCTGCGCCGCCAGTGCGTGCGCCTGCTGGGCGTACTGCAGGGCCGTGACGGGGTCCGTGCGGGAAATGGACAGCGCGTAGTCCAGGTTCCGCTGCGCCTCAGCCAATCGCGTCCGGGCCTCGGTACCCACGCCGCCGCGGCGGGCCGTGATGTAGTCCGAGGTTGCGCTGATCTGCGCCTGCGCGGACATGATGCTCTGCTGCAGCGACGCCTCCGCACGGCGGGCCTGCTCCTGCTGGTCACGGATGCCGGAAAGCGACGCATCCAGTGACTGGTGCGCCGTCTCGACCCGCTCCAGGGTAGCGATCGGATCGATTTTGCCGCCCTGGATTTCGGCCTTGACCTGCGCCAGCGCGGCTTCCACCGCGGCCACCGGTCCGGCAAGTTCGGGGTGGGCCCCGGACTGGATCATTGCCCTGGCCTGCGCCAGGTCCTGGGAGGTGTCAACGACGGCGGACTCCAGGCCGCTGCGTGCCTCATCGAGGTTTCCGGCAACCTTCGTGATGGCGCCAATCAGCACGTTGGTCTGGTGCAGGCTTTCTTCCGCGGCCCGCACGGCGACGGCGGCCAGGCTCCCCTCACCGGCGCTGAGCTTTTCCCGGGCCGTGACGGAGGCGTTCTGCACGAAGGCAAGCCGTTCCTTGGCCTGGTTGATGTTGTCGCCGACCTGCACGAGGGCACTCTCGGCGTATTTGGCGCGCAGTTCAGCGAGCGACTGCTCGGCGCTGGCGATTTTGGCTTCCGCCTCGCTCGCCCCGGCGCTGACCGCGGCCAGCGCCTGCGGGGCATTTTTCTCCAGCTCGCGCAGCGAATCGAAGTCGGCTTTTTGTTCCTGGAGGGAGGCAAGGGCTGCCTCGGAGCGGCGGATGATCTCACCGAGCCAGCTCCGCTGCTGCTCTTCGGTATCGGGAATGTGGTCATCGAGCTGCTGCTGCAGCTTGAAGGACTCGGACATGTGGCCCTTGGCGTCCTGCAAAGCCTTCGTGAAATTCCCGACGGCGGCGTCGCCATACTGGGCCTGGGCGAAGCCAAGCTCCTGTTCGCTGGACTTGATGGCGTCGTCGGCCTCGATCAGGAGCGAGCCGCTCTTGCGGCGCAATTCCTCGACGGTGAGCCCAGCCAGCGGATCCAGTTCGCCCTGCGGGCCAGTGCCCGCGCTGGCTCCCGCGGCAGCTTTCTTCCGCCGGTTGCGGAGGTACAGGTACGCGCCCGCGCCGCCCGCCGCGACAACACCCACGCCAACCAGCACGGCGTTTCCGGCCCCGCCCTCGGACGGAACGTTACCTTTGCCTCCGCCAGCGGCATCGCCGATGGCCGCGGCGCTATCGATCGCGGCCTGTGCGTAATCCCCGTTGCGCAGGTTCGGGTCAACCGCGCTTGAGACGATGGTGTCGCGCTGGGCGTTCGTGATCTTGCTGTTGGAGGGCTTGCTCAACTGGTACTGGCGGGTGTCCGTGGCAACGGTCAGCATCATGGCATTGGCGCCAAGGCTTGCTTTTTCCGCCACCGCGGTGGCCCAGGCCACACGGTCGGTGGGGTTCTCGAACTTCTTCACGTAGACGACGTGGTACGTCATCGCGTGGTCAGTGCCGAGCTTCTTGATGGCCTGTTCGACTTCACCCCTCCTGTCACCCAGGACGCCGGCGGAGTCAACAACCTTCGTCACGGGGTCGAGCGTCACCGGATCTTCGGCGAGGGCCGGAGCGGCAGGAAACGCCAGCAGTCCGGCGACGCCAAGAACGGCGAGGAGACGTTTATAGGTAGACCGCATGTGCAACCCTTCAGCACTTCTGCGACCAGTTCGGGCCGAACCGGTCGTCACAGAATGCAGCAGCGCCCCCACGCAGATGTAAAGCCGCAGGTCGCTGTGGCAATTCCATTTGATTCTATGGTGCACCAATAAGGCCGTCCACCGAGGGGAATATGCCACCAGCGAAAAGCGCTGAACCGTTGAGAGCAGGCTCTGCCAGGCCCGGCAGGCTGCCCATTCCGGGCGTTCAGCAACCTCCCAGCAAACGTGCGCTCTAGTATCAGTGAGATCGTCCATAGTTAATTGCAGACGAGGATGAAAGGAAGTCTTATGACTGAGAACCCAGCGCAGGGCGCGTCACCAGAGAACCGGGAGCCGGCCACGCCGAACGAGGGCACTTCAGGGCACCCGCAGGCTGCCCCCGCGCCGGACTCAGCGAACGAGTTCCCAACCCTGAGGCTGGACCGGGCCGCGGATAACTCCCCGCAGCCGGTCTACCCGCAGCACCAGCCGTCCTACAGCCGCCCCCCGGCGCCGGAGACTCAGCAGTTCGGCGCACCCCAGGCGCCTGTCCCGCACGGCCACACGCCGGGCCAGCCCAACCCGCAGCACAACCCCGGATTCGGCCAGACAACCGGCAACTCCGCCTACGGCCAGCCCCAGCAAGCGCACAACCCGGCTCCCTACGGCCAGCCGCAACATGGCGGCTATGGCGGCAACCAGCCTGGTTCGCCCTATGCGTCCAACCCCGCCCACGCCCCGAAACGCAAGGCGGCGTTCGGAGTCCCCACTCTCGTGGCCAGCATCCTGGCCGCCGGCCTCGTCGGCGGCGGTGTGGTCGCAGGAACAACGCAGCTGCTGGGAGGCCGGGACCTCGCGTCCGGGGGATCCAGCAGCAGCAGCCAGGCCGGCCCTGTCATCGTGAACAACAGGGAAGACGTGAACGCCATCACCGCGGCCGCAGTGAAGGCCACGCCAAGCGTCGTGACCATCAAGGCAACGAGCGGCAGTGAGGGCGGCACCGGCTCCGGTATCATTCTGGACGCTGAAGGCCATGTCCTCACCAACACGCACGTTGTCACCCTCGACGGCACGGCGGCCAACGCCGCGATCGAAGTCCGCCTGAGTGACGGCAAGGTCTACAGTGCCAAGATCGTCGGCACGGACCCGCTGTCCGACCTCGCCGTCGTGCAGATCCAGAACGCCTCCGGGCTGGTTCCGGCAGTCCTGGGCGACTCCGGAAAGCTGAACGTCGGCGATACCGCCGTCGCGATCGGCTCGCCCCTCGGCCTCACGGGCACCGTGACTGACGGCATCGTGTCGACGCTGAACCGCACCATCAGCGTTGCCTCCTCGGCGGCGCCGAAGGAAGGCGCGGACAACTCCCAGGGCGGCGGCCAGGGCTTCCAGTTTGCCCCGCCGGACGGCGGACAGGGACAGAGCACCGCCAACCAGGGAAGCATCGCGATCAACGTGATCCAGACAGATGCCGCCATTAACCCGGGCAACTCCGGCGGCGCCCTGGTCAACACCAAGGGCGAGATCATCGGCGTGAATGTTGCCATCGCCTCGGCCGGCGGCGACTCCTCGAGCAGCGGCAACATCGGCGTTGGCTTCAGCATCCCGATCAACCACGCCAAGCGCGTCGCGCAGGAGATCATCAGCAGTGGCAAGGCCACGCACGGCCAGTTCGGCGTCAGCGTTAAGCAGAAGACCGCGAGTTCCTCGGCATCCGGTTTCTCCGTCGGGGCAGAGGTCGCCACAGTTGAGGCCGGTTCCGCTGCAGACAAGGCCGGCATCAAGGTCGGTGACGTCGTCACCAGGTTCCAGGACCTCACCATCAGCGATCCGAACCAGCTGACTGCCGCCGTGCGCGAGCAGCCCGCCGGGGCCTCGGTCAAGGTCACCGTCCTCCGCGGCGGCAAGGAACAGCAGCTCGACGTCACCCTCGGGGCGGCCGCCGAGCAGTAAGAGCGGCACAGCAGTAAGAGCAGCAGATAGGGTTCCACCGGCGAAGGCCGGGCAGCACCGCCCAGGTGCCGCCCGGCCTTCGCCGTCCACAGGGAAGCCTGACATGCACGCCGGGGCCCTGACACAGGCCTTAACCCGGCCGCGCCCGCGACCGCCGATATGGTTAGCTAGGAGCAACCCGGCACCCCGGGCGTTCCGTGGCCACGACCCCGCCCGGCTGGCTGTCCACCCGCATGGAAGGCTGCTGTAAACACAGTGGAAGAGACATTGAAGATCATCGTGCTGGTCAAGCACGTCCCTGACGCACAGTTCGACCGGCACCTCACCGGCGAGGGCAACACAACAGACCGCTCCGAGAGCATCCTGTCCGAACTGGATGAGTACGCCCTCGAGGCCGCACTCCAGCTGATCGAGGCCCGCGGCGGGGAAGCGGCGGGCAACAAGGTCATCGCCCTGAGCATGGGTCCTGCCGGCGCCGTCAACGCGGTGAAGAAGTCCCTGCAGATTGGTGCCAGCGAAGGCGTCCACCTCAGCGACGACGCCCTGGCCGGTTCCGACGCCGCCGCCACCTCGCTGGCACTGGCCGCAGCCATCCGCCACCTCGGCGCGGACACCCCGGCGGACCTCATCCTCACCGGCATGGCCTCCACCGACGGCGAGACCTCCCTGGTCCCGGCCCAGCTCGCGGAACGCCTGGACCTGCCGCAGGTCACCTTCGCGTCCTCCCTGGAACTCGACGGCGCCACGCTCACCGCCCGCCGCGACGGCGATGCCCACGCCGACACCGTCGAGGCAACACTGCCTGCCCTCGTCTCGGTCACGGACCAGATCAATGACCCCCGGTACCCGAATTTCAAGGGCATCATGGCCGCCAAAAAGAAGACCATCACGACGCTGAGCCTTGCCGACATCGGCGTCGACCCGGCGCACGTCGGACGGTCCGGCTCCTGGACCGCCGTCGAATCCGCCGAGGCACGCCCGGCGCGCACCGCCGGCACCATCATCACCGACGAGGGCGACGCCGGCATCAAGCTGGTTGAGTTCCTGGCCGCCCAGAAGCTGCTCTAAGGGGATTCCCAGACATGGCAAAAGTACTCGTATTCATTGACAACCCCGGCCAGGCCCTGAAGAAGGCCAGCCTGGAGCTGCTCACCATTGCCCGGTCCCTGGGGGAGCCGGCGGTCGCCCTCAACGGCGATCTCCACGACGACGTCGCAGCAACCCTGGGTGCCTATGGCGCCCAAACGCTGTACCGTCCGTCCGCGGCGGACCTCGACGACTACCTCGTGGGCCCCAAGGCCTCCTACCTGGCCGCCGCGGTGCAGACCGCCGATGCCACCGTCGTCCTGACCGAGAACTCGGCGGAAGCCAAGGAAATCGCTGCGAGGCTCGGCATCAAGCTCGGTGCCGGCGTCATCACCGACGTCGTCGCCGTGGACCCGGACGGAACCGCGCACAAGTCCGTGCTGGCCGGTTCCTACATCACCACGGCGAAGGCCACGACGCCGGTCGCTGTCCTGACCGTCAAGGCCAACAGCATCACGCCCGAGCCCGCCGTCACCGGCACGGCGCCAGCCACCGTCACCGTCGAGGTGCCGGAAACCGCCACCGCGGCGTCGGCCAGGATCACGGCCCGCAACGAGAAAGCCGCCAGCGGCCGTCCGGACCTCGCCGAGGCGCGGATCGTTGTGGCCGGCGGCCGCGGCGTCGACGGCAACTTCGGCCCGGTTGAAGACCTGGCCGATGCCCTCGGAGCGGCCATCGGCGCTTCCCGTGCCGCAACGGATGCGGGCTGGATCGGCCATGACGCGCAGATCGGCCAGACCGGCAAAACCGTTTCACCCCAGCTGTACATCTCCGCCGGCATCTCCGGGGCCATCCAGCAGAAGGCCGGCATGCAGACCGCCACAGTGATCGTGGCCGTGAACAAGGACTCGGAATCGCCGATCTTCGAGATCGCCGACTTCGGCATCGTGGGAGACCTTTTCCAGGTCCTCCCGCAGGCCACCGAGGAAATCAAGAAGCGGCGGGGCTGACGTCGTGAGCACCCCCGCCGTGCAGGCGCACAGCCCGTTTGATCCGGACCAGCACCGGATCGAACGGGTGCTGTGTTTCGCTGCGCACCCGGACGACATCGACTTCGGCGCCGCCGGCACGATCGCCGCCTGGACCGCCGCGGGGGCGCAGGTCAGCTATTGCATCATGACCGACGGCGACGCGGGCGGCTTCGATCCCGGCCAAAGGGACGAGATCGTCCGGCTGCGTAACGAGGAACAACGCCGGGCCGCCGCGCTGGTCGGCGTCACCGACATCCACTACCTCCACGAGCGGGACGGCTACCTTGAACCCTCGCACGGGGTCATCCGCGAGGTGGTGCGGCTGATCCGGCAGCTCCGGCCCGACGTCGTGCTCTCCATGCACCCGGAACGGAACTGGAACCGGATCCAGAAGAGCCATCCGGACCATCTGGCGGTGGGGGAGGCCGTGACCCGGGCGGTCTATCCGGCGCTGGAGAACCCGTTCGCGTATCCGGAGCTGGCCGAGGCGGGGCTGGAGGCCTACAAGCTGCCGTGGCTGTGGCTCTTCGCCGGGCCGGAGGAACGCGAGAACCACGTCGTCGACGTCACGGACCACATCGAGGGCAAACTCGCCGCGATCCATGTCCACGTCAGCCAGCACCCGGACATCGAGGCCATGGACCGCACCGTCCGGGGGCTCATGCTCCGGACAGCCGAACGCGGCGGTCTCCCGGCAGGCCGCAGCGCCGAGGCATTCCACGTCGTCACAGTCAACGGACCCGGGACCATCGCCGGGTTTTAGTGTTGCTCCCTGCGGTCCTCTCCCATATGCTGGCCTCTGTTTAAATCATATTTAATTGAGGAAGGCAGGCTTTAATGGCGAAGACTGCGCAGCACCCCGTACTGGTCATCATGGGCGTCTCGGGATCAGGAAAGTCAACCGTCGCAGGCCTGCTGGCCGGCCGGCTGGGTTGGGATTTCGCCGAAGGCGATGATCTGCACCCGGCGTCCAATGTGGCGAAGATGCATGCCGGCCAGCCGCTGACCGACGAGGACCGCTGGCCGTGGCTGGAAAGTATCGCGGGGTGGATCCGGCGGCACACCGAGTCCGGGACGCCCGGCGTCGTCACCTGCTCGGCGCTCAAGAAGCGATACCGGGATGTCCTGCGGGGGGAGGGCGTCGTGTTCGTCTTCCTCGACGGCAGCAAGGACCGGATCTCCGACCGGCTGGCGTCCCGGCACGGGCACTTCATGCCCCCGGCACTGCTGGAGTCCCAGTTCGAGGCGCTCGAAGCCCCCACCGAGGACGAAAATTTCATCACCCTGAGCGTCAGCCTGGCGCCTCTGGAGGAGGCGCAGGAAATCATCGACCGGCTCCATCTCGGCTCGAGCAGCGCCAGCCGGCCGTAGCCGGCCCCGTTCTTACCCCGCCATACCAGCTAGGAACACCTTGTGAATTCCCTCTTAACCACGCAGCTTCCGGCTGCCGTCGAAGCCTGGACCGGACTCGACACCCGCCTTATGGCGGTCACCGCCATCGGCATCGCACTCATCGTGGTGCTGATCACCAAGTTCAAGCTCCACCCCTTCCTCGCGCTCATTCTCGGCTCTGCCTTCGTGGGCCTTGCCGCCGGCGTGGACCCGGCCCTGGTCATCAAGAACTTCGAGGACGGAGTAGGCGGCGTCCTGAAGGAAGTCGGCCTGCTGATCGCCCTTGGAGCCATGCTCGGCAAGCTGCTGGCGGACTCCGGCGGAGCGAACCGGGTGGTGGACACCCTGCTGGCGAAGGCCACGGGGAACAAACTGGTGTGGTCGATCACGCTCGTCGCGGTCATCATCGGCCTCCCGATGTTCTTCGAAATCGGCCTCGTCCTGCTGCTGCCGGTCATCGTCCTGGTCACCCAGCGCTCCAAAATGCCGCTAATGCGCATCGCCATCCCGGCGCTGGCCGGCCTCTCCGTGCTGCACGGCCTCGTGCCTCCGCACCCGGGCCCGCTGATCGCGATCAGCGCCGTCAAGGCCGAACTCGGCACCACCCTGGCGCTGGGCCTCCTGGTCGCCGTCCCCACGGTCATCATCTGCGGCCCGCTGTTCTCCCGGCTGGCCGCCAAATGGGTGCCCGTCGGGGCCCCCGCCGTCGCGGGCGGCATCGACACGCAGCACGGTGCGGACATGGAAGGTGTCAAACGCCAGCCGAGCTTCCTCGTGACCCTGCTGACCATCATCTTCCCGGTGGTGCTGATGCTCCTCAAAGCCATCGTGGACATCATCTGGTCCGACGCCGCGACCGCCCCGTGGATCCGTTCCTTCTTCGATTTCGTCGGCCAGCCCCTGGTCGCCATGACCCTCGCCGTGCTGCTCGCGATCTTCACTTTCGGCTATGCCGTGGGGTTCACGGGCAACAAGATCACCGCCAAGATCGGCGCAAGCCTGGGCCCGATCGCCGGAATCATGCTGATCGTGGGCGCCGGCGGCGGCTTCAAGCAGACCCTGATCGGCGCCGGCGTCGGCGATTCCGTCAAGAAATGGGCCGAGGGCACCAACATGTCCGTCCTGGTGCTGGGCTTCATCGTGGCTGTCGCGCTGCGCCTGGCCACCGGCTCGGCCACCGTGGCGACGGTAACGGCCGCCGGAATCGTCGCGCCGCTGGCGAGCTCGCTCACCCCGACGCACGCTGCGCTGCTGGCCCTCGCAATCGGCGCCGGTTCGCTGTTCCTCTCGCACGTGAACGACGCCGGATTCTGGCTGGTCAAGGAGCTGTTCGGGCTTACCGTCGGCCAGACCTTCAAGACCTGGTCCGTCATGGAGACGCTGATCTCCGTGGTCAGCTTCGGCTTGATCATGCTGCTGTCGCTCATCATCTAGCCGGCCCGGCCGAGGACGCCACTTCGGTCCCTTAAACCACAAACCGCGCAGGCCCTGACCCTTCAGAAGGAGTCAAGGCCTGCGCGGCTTTTGTTGGTGTGCCCGAGGCTAGGCGCCCAGCGGGGCGGCGGCCACGGTCGGCATGGTCGGCGACGCCGAGCCGCCGGCCGGTTCCACCGTGATGCCGAGTGCGGCGGCGGTGCTGATGCCCTTGACGACGGCCGGCTTGGACAGCGCTTCCGCGTCCATCAGGCCCTGGGACACCGGGGCCGAGCCGTCCTTGGGGATCAGCCACATCTGGTAGACCTTGCCTGCCGGCGGTGCCGGGACGTCGTTCATCTTGACGACGATCGCGTCCTTCGAGCTCGAGACCGACACGGTGGCCGTTCCGCCGCCGATGACGTCAACTGTCGCCTGGCGCACATCGCCGGCCTGCAGCACCTGGTTCAGTGGATCGTTCTGGTTCGCCACATAGGCGCCGACGCCGACGCCGCCCAAAGCGATCACGGCTGCGGCAGCGACGCCGACAATCCAGTTGCGCATTCCCTGCGGCCGGCGCCGTTCGTCACGGCGCCTGCGGGCGGCGCCGAGTTCATCGGTGACCGCGAGCTCGGAGGGCTCCCGGACAGGCCGGGCCACGACCGGCGGGACCGCCGTCGGCCCGCGGTGCAGCTGCCCGTCCGGCGCCGCGGCGGAGTCCTGGGCGGGCAGCGACGCCATGATCCGGTCCAGCAGGCCGGCCGGCGGTTCTTCCTCCGCGGCAAAGCTGGTGGCGAGTGTCTCCCGGGCCTGGCGGAGGCGTTCGTCAAAGACGGCGCGTTCGGAGGGCGGAGCCGAGGCGAGGTAAGCCTCGATGGCGGCGCGCTCGGCGTCGTCCACGGCGTTCAGGGCGTACACCTCGGCGAGGTCAGCCGCCCGCCCCGAGGCAAGGTCGGTGGCGATATCGGCTGCAAAGCCGCCAGGGACGCGGCCGTCGTTCTGTGCATTAATGTCGGTCATCTCAACTCACCCCCAGACAGGTCTTCAGTCGGATTAGTCCGTCGCGGATGCGGGACTTGATGGTGGGCACCGCAGCATTGAGCTTCTCTGCGACTTCCCGGTAGGTGAGGCCGCCGTAGTAGGCCAGCCGCACGGACTCCTGTTGTGTATCGGTCAGCGTCCCCAGGCAACGGACCACGGCCTCGGCCTCAAGCCGGCTGCCGACCTCGTCCGAGACGGAATCGTGATCGATGTCCTGGCGGCTGGCGCCGTATTTCGCTTCCCGGTCGGTGGAGGACTGGGACGACCTGACCTTGTCCACGGCCCGGCGGTGCGAGATGGTCATGAGCCAAGCGAGCGGGCTGCCGGCCTCGGGGTTGAACTTGGAGGCGTTCTGCCAGACCTGGAGGAAGACCTCCTGGGTGGTGTCCTCGCTGAGTTCAACATCGATCAGTACCCGCCGGGCCATGCCGAAGACTCGCCGGGAGGTGAGTTCGTAGAACTCGGCGAAGGCTGCCTGGTCACCGCGGGCAACCTGCTCCAGCAGTGCGGCGAGCCGGCGGTTTACGTCGGCTGGTGTGCCAGGGGGAGCGGCAGCCTCGGGGTTCGGGGCGTTGGGAGTTTCCATCACCTTCAAGCATAAGGTGCCCGCCGCCGATCGCGGGTCAGGATGGGTTCCGGCCGGGACGTGGCCGCCGGCAACACACCGGGCGGGATGCCTGTCCACCTGCACAGTAGTTCTCACCTGCCGTTCCTCGCTCCTTTCCCCGCTCCGTTGGCCCGCTGGTTGAACGGGGCTTCAGAAGTGATTCGGGACTGCCGGCCAGCCGGATGGGCGGCACGCCGGATTAGTTGCGGCCGGCTACAGCCTGGCGCCGGCGAATCCGTTCTGGCGCCAGGCCTCATAGACCGCGATCGAGGCTGCGTTCGCAAGGTTCAGCGAGCGAAGCGCAGGCAGCATCGGCAACCTGACGCGTGAGGTGACATGGGGGTCGTGCTTGAGTTCCTCGGGCAGGCCCACGGATTCGCGGCCGAAGAGCAGCACGTCCCCGGGCCGGTAACTGATGTCCGTGTAGGACACCTCGCCATCGGAGGTGAAGGCGAAGACGCGCTCCGGTGCGAGGGCGGCCCAGGCGGCGTCGATGTCCTGGTGGACGGTCACGACGGCGAGGTCGTGGTAGTCGAGGCCGGCCCGGCGCAGCTTCGCGTCGGAGAAATCGAAGCCCAGGGGCTCCACCAGGTGGAGCTCGGCTCCCGTGATGGCGGCCAGGCGGATGGCGTTGCCCGTATTGCCGGGGATTTCAGGGGCGTGGAAGAGGATGCGGAACACGGTCCCATCCTAGCGAGCCTGCTAGTGCATCCCGCGCAGCAGCCGGGCCAGCACCGGGACGATGACGGTGTTGGGGGCCGGGCCGGAACCCAGGAACTGCTTGAGTCCGCGTGCCAGGCCGGCGGCATTGACCACCTGCACGGTCTCGTGAGCCCCGGAACGGCGGTGCCGGTCGATCACGGGTTCGTGCAGGTTGCCGTCGGTGCTGTGGACCACGGTCCAGCCGGTGACGTTCAGTTCCGGGAAGATGTCCTGCATGCGGCGCACCACGTGGGCCAGCTGGGGCGGTGCGATTGACCGGCCGCCGTGGGTGAGGGCGCTGCCGTTCCAGGCATAGGCGCCGGCCGGCAGCAGCATCGAGCCGATGATCGCCATGCGGTAGCCGGAGAGCACCACGTGGTCGATGTGGGTGTTGTCCGCCGGAGACTGCAGCCCGTTGATCAGCCGTGCGGCCGGGATGGCGGGGAGGATCTGCCTGCTGATGAGCTGTACGGTCCGCATTTCCCGCTGGATCCGGGCCTCCGCCCCGAAGATGCCCCGTTTGCGGGGCAGCCCGTGGACCTGCTGGCGGGCCAGGCTTTCCGGGATCAGCGGTACCTCGCCGGTCCCGGCATACTGCTCGAAGGGCGGGACGAAGACCGGGGCGTCGGATGCCGTGTTCCGGGGCGTGTTGGGGCGCCGGACGTTGGCCGAGGCACGGCTCCCGGCCGCCGGGGCATCAAAGTGTGCCCCCTCGTCAGGGGGAGGTTCCGCGAAGGCGCCACGGCCGCTGCCGTAGGAGCGGTCGTACTCGGCCCGGCTCTTGGCGTCGATCAGTGTTTCGTAGGCGAGTGTGACGCGCCGGAATGCGGCGGGGTCGCCGCCGTGGTCCGGGTGCGCGGTGCGGGCGGCCCGGCGGTAGGCCACCTTGATTTCCTTATCCGTCGCCGTCACGGGGATCCGGAGCACCTGGTAATGCGAGCTGTTGCCCTGCGTCAAGCAAGAATCCTTTGCGTCGATGGTGCCAGCCCATCCTGGACGTCCGGCCTGGCCAGTTTAACCGGCAAGGGGAAGAACGAGCGCAAGGGCACGGAAGGTTCCCGGCGGCTGGCATAATTCAGCGCATGATCATCGCCGTCGCCGTCAACCCGCGGGCATCCTTTGGCCGCGGGCGGCGTGCCGGCAACGAGGCGGCCGAATGCTTCCGGGCGGCCGGGGCCGAAGTCCTGGTCCTTTGCGAGGACAGTTATGACGCGCTTGCACGGGCCGTGGACAAGGCGCTGGCCTCAGGGGTGGACGCCCTCGTCGTCGTGGGAGGCGACGGAATGGTCCACCTCGGCGTCAATGCGCTCGCCGGATCGGGTATGCCCTTGGGTGCGGTCCCGCTGGGGATCGTCCCGACCGGCACCGGAAACGACATGGCGCGGACGCTCGGTATACCGGCGCAAAACATCCCCGGGGCCTGTGCTGCGGCTCTGGCGGCCCTGGCGTCCGGCGGGCGGCTGATCGACGCCGGGCGGGCCTCGTCCGGGGACTCGTCCCGCTGGTTTGCCGGGGTGTTGTCCGCCGGGTTCGACGCGGCCGTCAACGAGCGGGCCAACGCCTGGCGGTGGCCCCGTGGAAAGGCCCGGTACCACCTCGCGATGCTCAGCGAACTCGCCTCGTTCCGGCCGATCAAGTACACCGTGACGGCCGACGGCGAGCGCTGGCAGCAAGGAGCGATGCTGATGTCCGTTGCCAACGGCCAGTCGATCGGCGGCGGCATGAAGATCACGCCTGACGCCGTGCCCGACGACGGCTACCTGGACCTCTTTATCGTCAGCCCGCTGTCCCGGACCGGCCTGCTGAAGGTCTTTCCGAAGGTCTTTTCCGGCGGCCACCTGGGACATCCGGCCGTGCACATCCGGCGGGTGCGCACGGTCGAGCTGTCGGCGGACAAGGTGGTGGCGTACGCGGACGGGGAGCGGATAGGTCCGTTGCCGCTCACCATCGAGGTGGTTCCCGGGGCGGTGCGCGTCCTGGCCTAGCCCGAGGGGGCGTCGACGCCTTCGCCGCGGGAGTTTAAGATCCGAGAGTCTAGACTCGTGCGGGGGCCCGGGCAGGAAGCGGAACGGGCACAGCGACAGTGGGGCGGGGCATGGGAATCAAGCGCGACACCGGGACCGCGGCAACGGCGGGCAGGAGCATCGGTACCCGTTGCGTCCTCCGGGGCCGCCGGGGGAGCCGCGCGTTCCTGGTGCTCGCCGTCACGGCCGTGCTGGCCGGCTGCAGCGTTGGCGTTCCGGACCCCTCCGCGCCCAGGGCGGCACCTGCGACTGCGACCCTCGCCACCCCCACCATCACCCCCGGCCACGACGCCGCTGCTGTTGCGGCGAAGGACATGCCCTTCGCCGCCGGCGACACCCTGGCGGCCGGCGTGCCCGTCCAGCTATCCGACGGGCTGCGGGACGTGCCGCGATGGAAGCCCGGCAGGGAAAACGTGGCCGGTGCCAGTGCGTTCGTCAAGGAGGACGGCTGTGTGGTCTCGGCCAAGGTGCGGACCAACCAGTCAGCCCTCGCCGTATCCGGGGACGACAAGGCGTCCACTGAAGCGCTCTTCCGCTACCTGGACGCCAGTATTCTTCCAGGCTACCTGAAACCGGAGACCCTGCGCTGGGGCGGAGAACCCGGGAAGCCCGCTCCGCGCGTCGACGTCCTTGTGTATACGGGCGGTGACCGGGCCGGTACCCGGGCCACGGCAATCTACGCCCGCCTTTTCAGCAAGTCGGGCTCCTCCGCGTACCTGTCCGCCTCCTGCCCCGATGCCGCGACGCTGGCCGCCGCGCGGATCGAGGCCGAAGCATGGATCGCCGTCGTTCCTCCGTCCGGCTGAGACGTCCGTCCGGCTGGGACGTCAGTCCGGCTGGGACCGCCGGGACGACAGGCCGGATCCGGCCGGCCCGGATCGCCGGGGGAACCGCTCAGGCCCGCCTGGTTGGCGAGATCCGGTTCAGGGCCAGCGCCCCGACCAGCAGGCCAAAATCGCGCAGGGCCACGTCAAAAAAGCTGCCCAGGACGAGGAGGTTGAGGATGATGCCGAAAAGCCAGGCCGCCACGAGCAGCGAGCCGAACCGGGGCTTCAGCGCCACCGTCAGGCCCGCGACGATCTCCACGACGCCGACCACATACATGATGGTCTGCGCCGGCAGCGGGACGACATTCGTGACCGCGGGCGCCAGGTACATGGTCCAGTCGGTGAGCAGGTTGGTGAACTTGTCCAGGCCGAAGATTACCGGCGCGACGGTGAACACCGTCCGCAGGAGCAGGAATGCCTGCCGCACGGGAGCCGGGGCCAGTTGTCCGGCCGGGGTGCTGATGGCTGGTGAAGATTTCATGATGTCTCCTTCTAAAAGTAGATAGCTTGATTTTAGAATGGTGGCAGGTAGTTAAGCAATGAACCTTGTTTTTAGAGTTAGGCTGAATCCATGATCCGAACACCCTGGAACCGCAGGATTGCGGCCGTCGCCTCCCTGGGGGATGCGAACCGCCGGAGGCTGTTCGACTTCGTCGCCTCGGCCGGGTGCGCCGTCAGCCGCGACGCCGCCGCGGGTGCACTCGGCCTGCCGAGGAGCACGGCGTCCTTCCAGCTGGACCGGCTGGTGCAGGACGGGCTGCTGGCTGTGGAGTTCCGAAAGCTTGGCGGCAGGGGAGGGCCCGGCTCGGGCCGTCCGGCCAAGCTGTATCTGGCAGCTGTCCGGGAGGTCGCCGCCTCAGTGCCGGACCGGAACTATGATCTGGCCGCCGAGCTGTTGGTCTCGGCCATTGAGGATTCAACGTCCGACGGCGGAACCGCGCGCGAAGCCCTTTTGCGCGCCGCCTACGCGCGGGGGCAGTCCGCCGCCGGGGCCCAGGGCGGGACAGCGGGGCAGGCGAATGCCGGGACAACTGCCGGGGAAGCCACTTTCGCCGGGTTCCTCGCCGAGGAGGGCTACCGTCCCGAAGCCGACGGCGAGGGCGGACTGGTGCTGCTCAACTGTCCGTTCCACCGGATCGCCGAAGGCCACGCCGACGTCGTCTGCGCCATGAACGGGGCCTTCCTGGCCGGAGCCGCGAAAGGCATCGGCATCGATCCAGGCCGGGTCCAGGCTCTCGCCATCGAAGACCTCCGCGCGCAGGGGGCCGCGCAGCCGGCGCAGTGCTGCGCCCGGATCAAGCCCCAGGAACCCGGCTCTTAGGCGGTCCGGCCCGACGTGGCGGGCGCCGGGCGCTTGGCCTGCCCGGACCTCCCGGTCAACAGCACACCGACGATCACCAGCAGTCCGCCCACGATCTGGACGAGGGTGAGGGGAGTCCCCAGCACCACCGTGATGAGGGCCGTGAAGACCACAATCAGGTTGAGGTAGTTCCCGGCGGTTCCCGGCGGGGTCGTTTTCAGGGCAATGTTCCAGAACAGGTAAGCGCCCAGGGACGGGAAGACCACGATATACGCCAGCGCCCAGGCTTCGGTTTCCGTTTCCGGAAGCCGCACGTTCATAGCGGCAGCGAAGGGTGCGAGCGTCACGGCCGCAATGGCCACCTGAACCGCGGTGGCCGCGATGGCGGGGACAGCCAGTCTGCGGGCGATGATCGTGTAGAGCCCCCAGACCACAATCGCGCCGATCATCATGAGTTCGCCGGTGTTAATCGACAGGCTGAACACGCGCTGCAGCTCGCCCCGGGTCAGTACCAGCAGCACGCCGAGCAGGCCGAGGCAGATGCCGAGCCAGCCCAGGCGTGTGGTCCGCTCGCCGAGCAGGAGGATCGCCAGGGCCACGATCAGTGCCGGGTTGGCCGCCGTGATCAGGGCAGCGTTCACGGCTGAAGTGTGGCCGAGCGCGCCGTACAGCAGGAGCGTGTAGCCGCTCATGCCAAGCACGCTCAACAGCAGGAGCACCGGCCAGCGGCGCAGGACCGCGCGCCAGTCCGGCTTTTCGACGAAGTGGGCCAGGAGCAGCAGCGGCACAACGGCCAGGGTCCAGCGCCAGAATGTCAGGTCCATCGGGGTCATTGAGGCGACGGCGGCCTTGCCGACAATGAAATTCCCCGACCAGAAGAGGGTGGCCAGGACCAGGTACAGGGGCGCTTTCACCGCTCGAATGTACACCAGTGCCGCCGCGGGCCCGCAGGTAGAATTGCCCTGTGCCCGTTTACCTTGATCATGCCGCCACCACCACCCTTGCCCCGAAGGCCCTGGCGGCGCTGACCCGCGAACTGGCCCGGACCGGCAACCCGTCCTCGCTGCACGGATCGGGCCGCCGCGCCCGGCGCGCCGTCGAGGACGCCCGCGAGGGGCTGGCGGCCGCGGCCGGCGCGCACCCCTCGGAAGTCATCTTCACCTCGGGCGGCACCGAAGCCGACAACCTCGCCGTCAAGGGCCTCTACTGGGCCCGGCACGCCGAAAACCCGGCCCGCACCCGGATCCTGTGCTCCGCCGTCGAACACCACGCCGTGCTGGACACCGTCGAATGGCTCGAACGGCACGAGGGCGCCGGGGTGAGCTGGCTGCCTGTGGATGCGGACGGCGTGGTCGACCTGGCCGTTCTGGAGGCAGAGCTCGCCCGGGACCCGGCGTCAATCGCCCTGGTCACGGTCATGTGGGCGAACAACGAAGTCGGCAGCATCCAGCCCATTGCGGAAATCGTCGGGCTGGCGCACCGGGCCGGCGTTCCGGTCCACTCCGATGCCGTCCAGGCGTTCGGCTCCGTGCCGGTGGATTTCCGGGTCAGCGGGCTCGACGCCATGTCGATCTCCGGGCACAAGATCGGCGGCCCGGTCGGCGTCGGGGCGCTGATGCTGGGCCGCGCCGTGAAGCTGACCCCGGTCCAGCACGGCGGGGGACAGGAGCGGGACGTCCGCTCCGGAACGCTCGACACCGCCTCCATTGCTGCCTTCGCAGCGGCAGCCGAATCCGTCACCGCCAATCTCCCGGGTGAAGCGGCGCGCCTCGCGGCGCTCCGGGACCGGCTGATCGACGGCGTCCTGGCAGCAGTGCCCGACGCCGTGCTCCGCGGGGCTACCGGTGCCGGACGGCTCCCGGGCAATGCGCACTTCACCTTCCCCGGCTGCGAAGGCGATTCGCTGCTTTTCCTGCTGGATCTGGCCGGGGTGGAATCCTCCACCGGTTCGGCCTGCACCGCGGGCGTGCCCCGGCCGTCCCATGTGCTGCTGGCGATGGGACTGGACGAGGATACGGCCCGGGGCGCCCAGCGGTTCAGCCTGGGGCACACTTCCACAGAAGCCGACGTCGATGCGCTGCTGGCTGCCCTGCCCGGCGCGTACGCCCGCGCGCGCCAGGCCGGCATGGCCGGGCACGAGTCCAGCATCCAGACCGCCGGGACGCTCGCCCGCCACTCCGCCGGCGGCACCCACTAGGCACTTGCCAGGGCCGGCAAGGGCGCCGGCCGGGCTACGCGGCTGGCAGAAGCCGGTCCAGCGGGATGTCCGGATCGGCGAGTTTCTGGGGGCTCACTGCGGTTCGCTCCGAGATGAGCTGTTTGATGAACTTTTGCGGCCTGCCCGAGCGCGGCCAGTTCACACTCATGCCCGCGACCACCCGGCCGTCGCGCTGCCAGAAAGCCAGGAACTCCTTGCCCTCGAGCGAGCCGCGGATGGTGGGCGCCCCCGCGGCCAGCGCCGGGAAGCCGGAGTACTCCATGCTGACGTCGAACTGGTCGGTGTAGAAGTAGGGGACTGCGTCCATCACGGCATCCTGGCCGAGCATCGACTTGGCCGCGACCTTACCGCCGTTGAGGGCGTTGGCCCAGTGCTCGCTGCGGTGGTGCTCGCCGGTGAAGGGATGCAGGGCATTGGCGGCGTCCCCGGCCGCGAAGACTCCGGGTGCGGAGGTGCGCAGCGAGGCGTCCGTCAGGATGCCGTTCTGCAGTGCGATGCCCGCAGCCCCGGCCAGCGATACCTCGGGGACCACCCCCACGGCGATGATCACGAGGTCCGCGGGCAGGACCTCGCCGGCGTCCGTGACCACACCGGTGACCCGGCCCGACTGCCCGTTGATGCCCGCGGCCGAGGCCGGGAGCCGGAACCCGACGCCGTTCGCCTCATGCAGCGACCGGAAGAAGCCGCCCAGCTCGCGCCCGATCGCCGCGACCAGCGGCACCTGCTCCAGCCCGAGCAGGGTGACGGAGTTTCCGTAGGCGGCCGCCGCCGCGGCCAGCTCCATCCCGATCCAGCCCGAGCCGATCATCACGACGTTCCGGCCGCCCCCGGCCAGGCCGGCACGCAGGCGGCGGCAGTCGTCCACCGTGCGGAATGTGCTGACTCCCTCCAAGTCGCTGCCGGGCAGAGGCAGGCGCCGGGGACGCGCGCCCGTGGCCAGCAGCAGCGCGGCATAGTCCAGCGTCCGCCCGTCCCCGAAGGTCACCGTTCGGGAGGCCGGATCAATCCCCGTCGCGGGGGCGCCCAGCCGGAGTTCGACCCCGTTGTCCGCGTACCAGCCAGCCGGGACGACGGGCAGGGCGTCGTCGCCGGCTTTGGCAAGCAGGTATTCCTTGGACAGGGGCGGGCGTACGTAGGGATGGTGCCGCTCCTCGGCCAGCAGGATCACCGGCCCGCCATACCCTTCCGCGCGGAGGGTCCTGGCTGCGGTGGCGCCGGCGAGGCCGCCGCCCACGATCACGATGATTCCGGGGACCATGATGCGCTCGATTCCTGCGGCCGCCGGCATGACCGGAGGCGAAGGTCAGGGGGACAAATCTAAAACCGTCAGTTCTGACGTTAGAAGTGCGGGACCTGGCGGTCAAGGCCTTTTTGGGCGGGGATTCGTCCGTGGCGATAGACTGGTGCGGCAGGCATTGTGATATTTCCGCGTCCGGTCAGTGCCGGCAACACACCCCCAACCCCAACGAAAGTCAGTATGCGAGTTCTTGCAGCCATGAGCGGCGGCGTCGATTCCGCCGTTGCCGCAGCCCGCGCCGTCGAGGCGGGGCACGACGTCGTCGGCGTCCACCTCGCGCTGTCCCGGATGCCGGGAACCCTGCGCACCGGCAGCCGCGGCTGCTGCACCATCGAGGACTCCCGCGACGCCTGGCGTGCCTGCGACGTGCTCGGAATCCCGTATTACGTCTGGGACTTCTCGGAGCGCTTCAAGGAGGACGTGGTCCAGGACTTCATCGACGAATACGCCGCGGGCCGCACTCCGAACCCCTGCATGCGCTGCAACGAACGGATCAAGTTCGCCGCGCTGCTGGAGAAGGCGATCGCGCTGGGATTCGACGCCGTCTGCACCGGCCACTACGCCAAGGTGATCACCGACGCCGGGGGCAACCCCGAGCTCCACCGCGCCGCGGACTGGGCCAAGGACCAAAGCTACGTCCTCGGCGTGCTCACGCACGAGCAGCTCAAGCACTCCATGTTCCCGCTTGCGGACACGCCGTCCAAGGCCGAGGTCCGCGCCGAAGCCGAACGCCGCGGGCTCTCCGTGGCCAACAAGCCCGACAGCCATGACATCTGCTTCATCCCGGACGGCGACACCGCGGGGTGGCTGGCCGAGAAGATCGAGATGAGCACCGGCGACATCGTGGACGAGTCCGGCGCCAAGGTCGGCGAGCACCCCGGGGCCAACGCGTTCACGGTCGGCCAGCGCCGGGGACTGAAACTGGGCACCCCGGCCGCTGACGGCAAGCCGCGCTTCGTGCTGGAAATCCGGCCCAAGGAGAACAAGGTGGTCGTGGGGCCCGAAGCGCTCCTGGCCATTGACGAGATCCGCGGCATCAAGGTCTCCTGGGCCGGGCTGCCGATCGCCGAAGTGAACACCGGCGAGGACTTCGACTGCTACGCCCAGGTCCGCGCCCACGGCGACCCCGTGCCCGCCACTGCGCGCATGGAGCGCCCCGGCACAGGGGACGGCGCCGCCGTCGGCCACGGGAACCTCGTGGTGACCTTGACGGAGCCGCTGCGCGGCGTGGCCCCCGGCCAGACCGTGGTGCTCTACCAGGGCAGCCGCGTACTGGGTCAGGCCACGATCGACGCGGCCCGTTCGCTGCAGCGGGCGGCCCTCTAGCGGGCAGGGATTCCTGCGGCCGTCCGATCGCCGCCGTAAGAAGCCGCACACCGCTGGTGTGCGGTTTTTTCGTTGGTTCGCCAATGCCGGGCCTGCGCCCCTGCGGTGCGTGGGGCGCCCCGGGCCCTGCCGAATTTCTGGCCGCCTTCCTGAAGATAATGATGAGTTCTGCCGGTTCGTGTAAATTTTGTGTCTCATCTCACAAGATGTAACGATTCACCTGTTGGTCTTCTGGTTGAATCAAGGCATCAGGACAGTGTTCTGCCCCCGAGTCATGACCAACATCAGTTCCGGGCAGCGCACTAGTACTCATCGAACAGAAAGTTCACAGATGGCAATGAACAAAAAGGCCCTGCAGAGCGCCATCGCGCTCGCCGGGGTATCCGCCTTCGCACTGACCGCCTGCACCGGCCCCTCCGGCGGCGGAACGGCGTCCGGCAGCGCGGCCGGCGGAGGCACCATTACGTACGGCACCACCGACAAGGTCGTCACCCTCGACCCGGCCGGCTCCTACGACGCCGGTTCCTTCATGGTGATGAACCAGATCTACCCGTTCCTGCTCAACTCGAAGCCGGGCACTGCGGACTCCACTCCCGACATTGCCGAGTCTGCTTCCTTCACGAGCCCCACGGAGTACACCGTCAAGCTCAAGCCCGGCCTGAAGTTCGCCAACGGCCACGCCCTGACGTCATCCGACGTGAAGTTCTCGATCGACCGCGTTGTCAAGATCGCCGACGACAATGGTCCCGCCTCGCTGCTCGGCAACCTCGCGTCGGTCGCCGTCAAGGACGACTCCACCGTGGTCTTCACGCTCAAGGCCGGCAACGACCAGGTCTTCCCGGGCGTCCTCGCTGCCAACGCGGGCCCGATCATCGACGAAGAGGTCTTCCCGGCCGACAAGCTGATGACCGACGACGAAATCGTCAAGGGCAAGCCGTTTGCCGGTCCCTACACGATCGAGAGCTACAAGAAGAACGAGCTCGTTGGACTCAAGGTCAACCCCGACTACCAGGGCCTGCTCGGCAAGCCGGCCAACGGCGGCGCCACGATCAAGTACTACGCCGATTCCAACAACCTCAAGCTGGACGTCCAGCAGGGCAACATCGACGTCGCCGGGCGCAGCCTGACGGCCACGGACGCCGCGGACCTCGAAAAGGATTCCAAGGTCAAGGTCTACAAGGGCCCGGGTGGCGAGCTTCGCTACATCGTGTTCAACTTTGACACCATGCCGTTCGGCGCCAAGGCCGCCGACGCCGATCCCGCGAAGGCTCTTGCCGTCCGGCAGGCGATGGCAAACGTCGTCGACCGCGACGCGATCGCCAGCCAGGTCTACAAGGGCACGTACCTGCCGGCCTACTCCGTCGTTCCGGACGGCTTCGTCGGCGCCATCCAGCCGCTCAAGGAAATGTACGGCGACGGCAGCGGCAAGCCCAGCCTCGAGAAGGCCAAGAAGGCATTCGCCGACGCCGGCGTCACCGCCCCGGTCACCATCAAGCTCCAGTACAACCCGGACCACTACGGCAAGTCCTCAGGCGACGAGTACGCCATGATCAAGGAGCAGCTGGAGAAGTCGGGCTTGTTCAAGGTTGAACTGCAGTCCACCGAGTGGGTCACCTACTCCAAGGACCGCACGGCCGACGCCTACCCGGTCTACCAGCTCGGCTGGTTCCCGGACTACTCCGACGCCGACAACTACCTCACGCCTTTCTTCGTCCCGGGCAACTTCCTGAAGAACCACTACGAGAACCCCGCCGTCACGGACCTGATCAGCAAGCAGCTGACCACCGTCGACAAGGCAGAGCGCTCAAAGGTGCTCGGCGAGGCCCAGACGGCCGTCGCCAAGGACCTGTCCACACTGCCGCTGTTGCAGGGCGCCCAGCTTATGGTCGCCGGCAAGGACGTCAAGGGTGTCGACAAGACCCTGGATGCTTCCTTCAAGACCCGCCTTGGTGTCATTTCCAAGTAGGTCCAACCCCCATCCGGTTCTGACCAGCCAACGAGGCGGGGCGCCCCACACGGCGTCCCGCCTTGGTGCTGATACTGGACAACCGATTCCGGAGCTCACGAGGCTCCCGGAACACACATTTAGGTACCAATGACAACACTTATCGAGGCGCCGCCGACCGACGGCGAAGGCCTTCTGCCGATAAAGAAGAAGACGTCCGGTGGGGGACTGGGCCGATACATCCTGATCAGGTTTTTCCTGATCTTCCCGACTATCCTCATCCTGGTCACCATGGTGTTCTTCCTGATGCGCACCACGGGGGACCCCATTACCGCTGCCTTGGGCGGCCGGCTTCCACCGGAACAGCTCCAGGAGCGGATCACAGCCGCCGGCTACGACCGGCCCATCTTCGTGCAGTACTTCGAGTACCTGGCCCAGCTCATCACCGGCAACTTCGGCACCACGCTGTCGGACAACCGCCCGGTCTCGGAAATGCTCGCCACCTATGGCGCGGCCACCCTGGAACTGACCATCAACGCCCTCCTGGTCGCCCTTGCCGTGGGGATTCCGCTGGGACTGGTCGCCGCGCACCGGCGCGACAAGGGCCCCGACGCCGGGCTGCGCGTGTTCGCGATCCTCTGTTACGCCACGCCGGTCTTCTTCTCCGGGCTTCTCTTCAAGCTGACATTCTCCGTCTGGCTGGGCTGGCTCCCGGTCGCCGGACGCGCGACGCCTGCCAACGAGCTCGCCCTGACCTCGCTCGCGTCCCCGACGGGCATCTACTGGCTCGACGCCGTCCGCAGCGGCAATATGGCCGCGCTGGCTGACGTTATGGCGCACGCCGTCCTGCCCGCCCTCGCCCTCGGCCTGCTGACCGCCGGCATCTTCCTGCGCCTGGTCCGGACCAACGTGATCGGAACCCTCGGCAAGGACTACGTCGAGGCCGGCCGCTCCCGCGGTGTGAGCGAATACCGCCTGGTCACCAAGCACGCCTACAAGCCGGCCCTCATCCCCATCATCACCGTGATGGGGCTGCAGATCGCCGTGCTGCTGGGCGGCGCCGTACTGACCGAGACCACGTTCGAATGGAAGGGCCTGGGCTTCCAGCTCGCGACCTACCTGACGGCCCGCGACTTCGTGGCCGTCCAGGGCATCGTGGTCCTCCTCGCAGTGATCGTGGCTGTGACCAACTTCTTCGTGGACATTGTCGCCGCGCTGATCGACCCCCGCGTGAGGTACTGATATGAGCACCACTGCCGTTACTGAACCCGTCAAGGATCCCCGTGGACCGTGGTTCCGGCGCCTGCCGGTCATCTCGCACTTCAACAAGAGCGTCGGCCTGCAGCGCGGAATGCTCGTGGCGGGTCTTGTCCTCACTGCGGTCTTCCTGCTGACAGCGATTTTCGCTCCCCTGATCGCGCCCTTCGGCTTCTCCCAGATTTCCGACGCCGACGGCGGCTTCCCGGCGCAGGAAGCGCCCGGCGGCAAGCACCTCATGGGAACCACCGTGGGCGGCTACGACGTCTTCTCCCGCGTTGTCTGGGGGGCGCAGACTGCCGTCCTGGTCATCATCGTGGCTGTGATCATGTCGATCTTCATCGGCGTGATCCTGGGCCTGGTCAGCGGCTACATCGGCGGCTGGCTGGACCGGGCCCTCGTGGTGATCGCCGACGCCATCTACGCCTTCCCGCCACTGCTCGTGGCCATCGTGATGGCGATCGCCATCAGCGGCGGCAGGTCCAGCCTCTGGGGCGGCATCCTCGCGGCGGCGATCTCCATCACCGTCGTCTTCATCCCGCAGTACTTCCGTGTCATCCGGGCCGAGACCATCCGGCTCAAGGCGGAACCGTTCGTGGAATCAGCCAAGGTAGTGGGCGCCTCCAATATCCGCATCATGCGCCTGCACGTCTTCAAGAACGCCACCCGCACGCTGCCGCTGATCTTCACCCTCAACGCCTCCGAGGCCATCCTGACCCTGGCCGGACTGGGCTTCCTGGGCTTCGGCATTGAGCCGACCTCTGCTGCCGAGTGGGGCTTCGACCTCAACAAGGCCCTGGCGGATACCACGTCCGGAATCTGGTGGACAGGCGTTTACCCCGGCCTCGCGATAGTGCTCACCGTCCTTGGACTGACGCTGGTCGGCGAGAGCATCAACGACCTCAACGACCCCCGCCTGCGGGGCCGCAAGAAGGCTGCCTCCGGCAAGGGCGGCCCGGATTCCACCACCGGTGCCAAGGCTGCACTCGACGCAGAAGTGAGAATTTCATGACCACCAACATCGACACACACGGCACGGGCGCCGGCCCGGTCCTCGCCATCGACCACCTCAAGGTCACGTTCGCCACCGATGCCGGAGACGTGTACGCCGTCAAGGACGTCAGCCTCGAGGTAAACCCCGGTGAGGTCGTGGCGATCGTGGGCGAGTCGGGCTCCGGCAAGACCGTCACTGCCAAGACCATCCTGGGCCTGCTGCCCGAGACCGCCATCAGCTCAGGTGCGGTGCTGATCAACGGCAACAATGTGATCAGCGTCAGCCCGGCGAAGCTGCGGGAGATCCGCGGCCGGGACGTCGCCATGGTCTTCCAGGAACCGTCCACCGCGCTTAACCCTGTCTTCACGGTGGGCTGGCAGATTGCCGAAGGAATCCGCTCGCATGCCCGCCACGGGGGAGCAGGACGGGTCAGTGCCAAGGAAGCCAAGACCCGCGCCATTGAGGCACTCCGCAAGGTGGGCATCCCGGACCCTGAAACACGGGTCAACTACTACCCGCACCAGTTCTCCGGCGGGCAGAAGCAGCGTGTGGTCATCGCCGCAGCCCTGGCCCTGAACCCGGGCCTCATCGTGGCGGACGAGCCGACCACCGCGCTGGACGTTACGGTGCAGGCGGAAATCCTCGAACTCCTGCGGGACCTTCGGGACCAGTATGGAACCTCGATCGTGCTGATCACGCACAACATGGGTGTGGTGGCCGACCTCGCCGACCGCGTCGTCGTGATGTACCAGGGCGACGTCGTCGAGGAGGCGCCCTCGCGGGTGCTCTTCGCCGAGCCGAAGCAGGACTACACCAAAAAGCTCCTGGCCGCCGTCCCGCACCTGGGCAGGAACTCCGCCTCCGAAGGCATGACCCAACGGGCGCACCAGGGCGGCAAGGTGCTCGTCGAGGCCAAGAACCTGACCATCGAGTATCCCGGGCGGCTGGGAAGCCCCGCTTTCAAAGCCGTGGACGGGGTCAACTTCACCCTGTCCGAGGGCGAGGTCTTCGGCCTCGTGGGGGAGTCCGGTTCCGGAAAAACGACGATCGGGCGGGCCATCGCCGGCCTGAACCGGACCACCGGCGGCAGCCTGAAGGTGCTGGGCTACGAAATGCTCAACCTGAAGGAGCGCACGTTCAAGCCGCTGCGCAAGGAGATCGGGTTTGTGTTCCAGGACCCGGCGGCGTCCTTCAACCCCCAGCTGACGATCGGGGACTGCATTGCCGAACCCCTGATCATCCACACCAAACCGACCCCGACCCAGGCCCGGCAACGGACCCGGGAGCTGCTCGAAGCCGTGCAGCTGCCGGCCGCCTACGCCGACCGGTTCCCGCATGAGCTCTCCGGCGGACAGCGGCAGCGTGCTTCGCTGGCGCGGGCGCTCATCCTGAACCCGAAGCTGCTCATCGCCGATGAGCCGACGTCCGCCCTGGACGTGTCGGTCCAGGCCGTGGTGCTGGAACTGTTCAAGGACATCCAGGCCGAATTCGGCTTTGCCGCCCTGTTCATCAGCCACGACCTCGCCGTGGTGGACATCCTGTCCCACTGGGTGGGCGTGCTCTACAAGGGCAAAATGGTGGAGCAGGGGCTCGGGAACCAAGTGATGGGTAATCCGCAGCATGCGTACACCAAGAAGTTGATTGCCTCCCTGCCGGTTCCGGATCCGGACGAGCAGGCCAAGCGCCGGGAGGAATTCCGCGCCGTGCTTCACGGCTAAGCCGTTCCGGCAGCTGCACCAAGGTACATGCCCGCCGTTCCCAGCGAGCGGTGGGCATGTCCCTTGACGCACGCACGTGCTGCGCGCACGGAAAACGCACGGAAATGCCCGCGGTTCACCAAGGGCGCCCGGCGCTTAACAGCAGAAGTGATTGGCGCCGGTGCCCCTAGACTGGGTCAATGACCGAGCAGAACCAGACTCATCCCGATGCCGATTCCTATGACCCCGGGGCCAGCTCACTGGCCGGTCAGGTGGATCCCGCGGTGATGGCGGAGCTGTTGTCGATCCGCTCCAGCATCGACAACATCGATGCCACCCTCGTCTACCTCCTCGCCGAGCGGTTCAAGGCCACCCAGAAGGTCGGATTCCTGAAGGCCACCCACAAGCTTCCCGCCGGCGACCCCGGCCGGGAGACGGCGCAGATCGCGCGGCTGCGGCGGCTCGCGGCCGAAGCCCACCTGGACCCGGCGTTCGCCGAAAAGTTCCTCAACTTCATCATCGGTGAGGTCATCCGGCACCACGAAGCCATTGCCGAAGACCACGAGGCCGCAACCCAGGCGGCGAATGCCGACGCCGCCGCTTCCAGGGTCCGCGGTTCCGCGGACCCTGCCGTCTCAGCAGACGCTTAGCATGGCCGTCCCGACACGTTCGCAGCCGGACGAGGTCACCGCCACCGCCTTGGGTACCTGGCCCGGCGAAGACCCGGTCGAAGCCGCACGCATCATCCGCGGTGAACTCGGCAGCCCGCACCTCCCGTTCCTGGCCGAGCTTCCGGACCGGGGCGTCGGTTCCGACGCGCTCGGCCGGACAGCCTCCCTGCTGGTGGACCTTTCCGTGGACGTCCAGCCCCACGGCTGGCGGATCGTGGACCGGCCCGGCAAGGACCTCAAGCGGGCGCGCTCGGCGCTCTCCACCGACATCAACATCCTGGCCGACGTGATCGGCGCCGAGGACACCCCGGCCACGGACCTCAAGGTCCAGCTGCGCGGCCCGCTGAGCCTCGCCGCCGGACTGCACCTGCACAACGGGGAGCGTGCGCTGATCGACTACGGCGCCCGGCGGGACCTCGCGGCGTCCCTGGCCGCGGGGGCCGGCAGCTACCTGAGCCGGGTGGCCGCCGCGGCCCCCGGCGCCCGCATCGTGGTCCAGATCGACGAGCCGGAGATCGCATCCGTGCTGGCCGGCACCATCCCCACCTCAAGCGGCTACCGGACCCTGCGCTCGGTCCCCGGCCAGGAAGCCACCGACTCCTGGCAGCTCGTCATCGACGCGCTGCGGGAGGCCGGCGCCGTCGAGGTCGTTGTCTGCGTCCCGGAAGTCGAGGCGCCCTTCGACCGGATCCTGGCGGCGGGGGCCGACGGGATCGCCGTGCCGCTGCGCGCCCTCACATCCCGCCAGTGGGAACAGCTCGCCGGCGCAGTGGAGTCGGGGAAAAGGCTGTGGGCCGGAGCGCTCGATGTCTCCAGCCCCGCCGCCGCGCTGCCCCGCGTCGCCGACGTCGTGGAAACCGTCTGGCGGCCGTGGCGCCAGCTGGGCCTGACTGCCGCCACCCTCGGCGGGTTGCGCGTCACGCCCTCGGACGGGCTGGCCAGGCATTCGCCGTCGTCCGCGACGGCGGTGTTGACCCGGCTGACACAGGTGGCCGACGGCCTCAACCAGCTCGCACTCGGCTAGCGCCGGCCGTCGCCGCCGTCAGCTGCGTCGTTCCCAGCGGTCCGGCCGGGCGTGGTCCGGCAGGTAGCCCGGCGCCGCCACCCCGCCGGGGTACGGTTCCAGCCGATAGTCGAAGTGCCCGGCATAGACCAGGATCAGCCCGAGCTGCGGCTGGATCACCTTGACCTGGATCCGGTGCCTGCCGGCCGTGCCCTCCCCGGGCGCCCACCACTGTTCCGCGTAGGCTTTGGCATCGAGCGCGGCAGGGAGGGGAATCCGCAGCGGGCCGAGGAACAGCCGTGATGCCTCCGACACGCCGCGCAGCCGGCCCCCGGCGGTGACGCTGAGGTTGAGGTCCGTGACGAGCCGCCGGTACCGCCCGACGTAATCCAGCAGGCCGTGCCGGCTGCCGGAGTCATCGAAGCTTGTGGTGTCGTGGAACAGCCGGGTGGTGCCCGGGAAAAAGATTTCGCGCCGTGCGGTGAGGCTGGAGCGTCCGAACGGGTCCAGGTGGGCGTGGTTCTCGATCCGGAACCGGATGCCCTCACCGTATTCCGGGAAAAACGCCTGCTCGCCGCCGGCGAGGCGCAGCAGGGGACGGAGCCAGCTCTGCCGGCAGCCGACCACGTCAAACACGCCCTCGCCGACGCCGAAGTGCCCGGAGCCGGGACTGAGGGAGAAGTACTCCTGCAGCTCCGGCTGCAGCCGGGCGAAGTCAGCGCCGAGGGCCAGCTGGTAGATCGGGGTGCTCACGGAATCCTCCTGGGGTGCCTGGCTGGGTGATGTGTACCTGTCCACAGCATGCGGGATGGACGGGGGTTTGTCACAGCCGGCCGGATGCCCGGTGGCGGCATCGGTGGGCCGCCCGGTTACCGGCGGCGCCATGCCCGGGCGCCGCGGAATACGACAAAGCCATTGCAATAAGGGAATATATACATATGAAGGCACGCATTCTGGTAGTGGACGATGACGAGGCGCTGGCCGAGATGATCGGTATTGTGCTGCGCAATGACGGGTTCGAGCCCGTCTTCTGCGCTGACGGCGGGCAGGCGCTCGAAGTCTTCCGCTCCGCCAAACCGGACCTCGTGCTGCTGGACCTGATGCTCCCGGGCATCGACGGCATTGAAGTCTGCCGCCAGATCCGTGCCGAGTCCGATGTCCCGATCGTGATGCTCACTGCCAAGGCGGACACCTCCGACGTGGTCCGCGGCCTCGAGTCCGGGGCCGATGACTATGTGCCGAAGCCCTTCAAGCCGGCCGAACTGGTCGCCAGGGTCCGGGCCCGGCTGCGGCCCGGCGACCAGAAGGCGCCCGAGACGCTGCGGATTGCCGACGTCACGATCGACGTGGCCGGACACCTGGTCAGCCGAGGGACCGAGCGGATCTCGCTGACACCGCTGGAGTTCGACCTGCTGGTCGCCCTGGCACGCAAGCCCTGGCAGGTCTTCACCCGGGAACTCCTCCTGGAGCAGGTCTGGGGATACCGGCACGCCGCCGACACCCGCCTGGTGAACGTCCACGTCCAGCGGCTCAGGTCAAAGATCGAACGTGACCCGGAAGCCCCCGAAGTTGTATTGACGGTCCGTGGTGTCGGCTACAAAGCAGGTTCCTGAGCCACCGGACGGCCACCCCGGAACAGGTCCGGTGAGCGCCCCGCCGGAGCGGGTCGCCCCGGAGAACGTTGCCCGTACCTCCGTTGATGTCCACGAACCGGCCCCGACGACCACAACTTCCGGCGCCCCGGCCGCCGGCGCCCCTGACACCAACGCGCCTGCGGACCTCGCCCCGGCCGCCGGCTGGAAAGCCGTGAGTTTCCGCACCAGGCTCTGGGTGAAGCGTGCCCGGATCGTGGGGGTGCGGGTGGCCCGGCTGGTCAGCATTGGCGCGTCCCGCCTGCTTCCGGGCATCCGCTACCTCCTGCGTTCACTGCACCGCAAGTGGCGGCGATCGCTGCAGTTCAGGACCGTGCTGACAACCCTTATGCTCGCGATCGCGTCTTTCGCGGTGGTTGGCGCGTACCTGTCCAACCAGATCGCCAACAACCTCTTCCAGGAACGGCTGGTCCAGGCCGAGTCGGAGACGCGCTACAACGTCAAGCAGGTGCAGGACACGTTCGACGGCGCCCAGGTCACCGACCAGTCCAGCGTCATCACGCTCGTTTATGACATCCTGAACGCCGTCGAGGGCCGCGGCTCCGTGATCCAGCGGCGCTATGTCTTTGAGGCGATGCCGGAACAAACCAAACCCCGCAACCGCTGGGTCGAATCGCGGGCATCGGACCAGCTCACCATCAGCGTCATTCCCACCGAGCTGCGCACGGCCGTGCAGAATTCCGGCAAGGAGCAGTTCTGGGCGTCCACGGAGTTCCCGGTGGGCACCGAAGACCGGCCCGGGATCGCCGTCGGCAACAAGGTCACCTTCAACGGCACGGTCTACGAGCTGTACCTCATCTATGACCTCAACACCGCCCAAAAGACCCTCGACGAGATCCAGAGCGTCTTGCTGGCCGGCGGCGCGGTGCTGGCGCTGCTGATTGGCGCCGTGGCCTGGTACGTGACCCGGAATGTGGTCAGCCCGGTCAGCCACGCCGCGCTCGTCTCCGAGAAACTCGCGGCAGGGCAGCTGCAGGAACGCATGGTGGTCAAGGGCGAGGACGAGGTGGCCCGGCTTGGGGCTTCGTTCAACCACATGGCGGCGAGCCTCCAGGAGCAGATCACCCAGCTCGCGACCCTGTCCCAGATGCAGCAGCGCTTCGTCTCCGATGTCTCCCACGAACTGCGGACCCCGCTCACCACCGTGCGGATGGCCGCCGAAGTTCTGTACGACGCGCGCGATGACTTCGACCCCATCAACAAGCGGTCCGCGGAACTGCTCTACCACCAGGTGGAGCGCTTCCAGTCCCTCCTGGCCGACCTCCTGGAAATCTCCCGCTTCGACGCGGGCGTGGCAACGCTCGACGCCGAACCGGGCGACATCGTGCAGCTCGTGTCGCATGTGATGGAAGGCGTGGCCCCGGTGGCCGCCGAGTACGGCTCCGAGGTCACCCTCAACGCGCCCGCGGGCAGCATCATCGTGGACATGGATGACCGCCGGATCGACCGGATCCTGCGCAACCTCGTGCTGAATGCCCTGGAACACGGCGAGGGCCGCCCGGTGAACATTTCCGTGGCCGCCAACGACAACGCCGTGGCGGTCGCCGTCCGGGACCACGGCATCGGTTTGGCCCCGGCGGAAGCGGCACGCGTGTTCGACCGGTTCTGGCGCGCCGATCCGGCGCGTGCACGCACCACGGGAGGCAGCGGCCTCGGGCTGTCCATCGCGGCGGAGGACGCGAAACTCCACAACGGCTGGCTCCAGGCGTGGGGACGGAAGGGCATCGGCGCCAACTTCCGCCTCACCCTCGCTCTGCGCCAGGGCGAGGCCATTACGAAGTCCCCACTCCAGCTGGAACCGGTCGACGTCGGTTTTCACGGCGACGGCGGCGAACGCACCATGCTGCTCCTGGACCCCGCGCCAGTAACGCGCGCCGACGGCGGGACCCACGACGCCGGCACCGCCGACGCCGGCAATACCGATACCCGGGGAACAAGTACCGCAGGCACCGGAACGAAGGAGGGGGCATGAGCCGCACCCCACGGAAGGCCACCCGCACGGCGGCGCTTCTGGCCGTGCTGCTGTTCCTGCTGACATCGTGCGCCCAGATCCCGCGGTCGGGCCCAGTGGGAAAAAGTACGGACGAGAGCGCAGGGAATCCCAATAACGCTCCTGTGTTCTTCCCGTCCGCGCCGCGTCAGGGGGCCGGGCCGGACGCCGTGATCGAGGACTTCTACCTCGCCGGCAGCGGCTACGAGGACGACTACGCCGTGGCACGCCAGTACCTGACCCAGGCGTCGTCCGTGACCTGGAAGCCGGACCAGCGGGTGCTCGTCTTTCGCTCCGCGCGCGTGGTGCCGACCGGCGTCGAAAACGTCTTCAACTACGAACTGGACGTGTCCTACTCCGTTGACGTGGATGGGGTTGCTACCCAGCTGCCGGAGGGAACCAAGGAGAATATCCCCGCCACGCTGACCAAGGTGGACGGTGAATGGCGGATTGCGGAACTCCCGGACGGCACAGCGATCCCGGAGGAGACCTTCAAGGTCATCTACGGCGCCTATCCGATCTATTTCTATGACCCGACGTTCGCCTATGCGGTGCCCGACGTCCGGTGGTTTATCAAGAAGAAGACCGTCAAGGCCATGACCAGCGCCCTCCTCGGCGGTCCGGCCCCGTATCTCAAGGGAGCCGTGGTCAGCGCTTTCCCCTCGGGCATCAAGCTGGCCCGCGAGTCGGTCCCGGTGGTCTCCGGCGCCGCCCAGGTGGACCTCACGGCAAAGGACCTCGTGGAGGCCTCCAACGAGGACAGGCTGCGGATGCAGACCCAGCTCGCCCTTACCTTCCGCAGCCAGCCCGACGTCATCAACGTCGAACTCCGGGCCAACCAGGACCTGGTGCGCGTACAGGACAATGGCTCCGTCCTTCCGCCGATCCGGGACAAAAACGTCCCCGCCCACCAGATCGCCGTGAGCAACAACGATCTGGTCCGGTATGAGAACAACAGGATCTCGCCGCTTCCCGACATCCAGCCTGTCTCCGCCCTGGCACCCCGGGCCCCGGCGGAATCTCCGGTCTCGCAGTCCGCTGCCTTCCTCAACGCCGGCCGCGGAACGCTGTACTCCATCGTGCCTGGCCAGCCCGCCAGGGCGCTGACCACCCGCGCCACCCTGACCCGTCCGTCCTTCGACCGGTACGACTGGGTCTGGACGGCGGGACCGGGGGCCAACGGTGCCGCGGAAATGATCGCCTACCGGCCGGTCAACGTGGCAGAAGGCTCCGGTGTTCCCACGGTCGCACTGGCGCCGGCCTGGCTCGCCGGGCGGTCCGTCAAGGAGTTCCGGGTCTCACGCGAGGGCACCCGGGCCCTCATCCTCACGGAGCAGAACGGCAAAACCAAGGTCCAGGTAGCGGGCATTGTCCGGGCAGCGGACGGCACGCCCAAGGAACTGACTGTGCCGATGACCCTGTTGGCAACGAACGATCCGGACCAGGGCGTGTGGGTGGACGACACCACGGTCGCAGTGATGAAGGGCTCCGCAAGCGAATCCGTCACCCCCGAGCTTTTGTCCCTCACGTCGTCCCAGCCGCAACAACTCGCGCCGTGGCCGGGACTTACCGCACTCAGTGCCGGCAACGGGTCTGAGGAGATCTACGCGCAGTCCGCGGAAGGGATCTTCCAGCGGCTCGGCAACGGATGGTCCCCGCAACTCAAGGGGCCGATCGATCCGGCCTATCCCGGCTAGGGACTCCAACAGGCGCGGCGGGTATTGTTCCGGCAGCGCAGCGCAGCCCAGCCCGGGCCGTGCCTGTCCCGACCGTGTGGCGCGATTTTCCACATAGCGTCGCCAGGGGCTGCCGCCAGGCGCCGCGGGGGCGGAACCTTGTGGGGTGGCGACATCCAGGCAAGCCAGTGGCAGTGGCAGTGGCAGTGACAGTGACAGGGACAGGGACAGGGACCGGGACCGGGACCGGGACGGCAGTGCCGTAACCCGCGCGGTCCGGCGACCGCCGCGCGCAGCCGACCCTGATCTGGGTCCACCGGCCATTCCTGCTCCGAGACACCGCGGCGGCTACCGCCGGCCGCTGGCGCGGCTGGCAGACGGGGCCGCGGCTGCCGCGGCCGAAGTGCTGGCACTCGTGGCGCCGGTGGACTGCGTCTGTTGTGGGGCTGAAGACCTGGCGCTCTGTGGCGGCTGCGGACGGCAGGTCCGGCTGTTGATGCGGCAACCGTTCCGGGCGGAAGCACAGGCCCCGGCCCTGATGGACGTCGACGGCTCCGTGCTCCTTCCTGTCGTGGCTGCCGGCGCCTACCGCGCGGAGCTGGCGCAGACGGTGCTGTCGTTCAAGCGCTACGGCCAGGGACAACTCGCGGAGGTGTTGTCCCGTGGCCTGGCCCGGGCCATCCGGGCTGCTGCAGGGGAGGTACCGGGACTGCTGCTGGTCCCCGTGCCCACCAGCAGCAGTGCCTACCGGAAGCGGGGCTTCAGCCCGGTCCACGTGCTGCTCGGCAGAATGGGACGGACCCCGGGGGCCGGAGTACACTCGCGCTTCACCACCGTCCATGCCCTCCGGAAGACGGTGCTGCGGGCCCCGGCGACCGGGAAGCCAGCGTCACGGACGGCCCCCGGGGCCGGTTGCCGCCTCCCCGGACTGCCGGGACTTCCGGGACTGCCGCGAGGGCGCGGCGGACAAAAGGGGCTGGGGCGCGGGGACCGGGCACAGCGGGTGCGGGGATCCATGCGGGTCCGGCGCGGCCCGTTCGCTCCCAAGGTCAAGGGACAGCAGTGCATCATCGTTGACGACGTGCTCACCACCGGGGCTACGTTGGCCGAGGCTGCCCGGGCGTTGCGCGCGGCCGGCGCGCTGGTGAGTGGCGCCGTCGTCCTCGCCGCGACACGCCCGCCGGTCACGCTCGACTTCGGTGACGCCGGCCGCGCGTTGGCGGGGACGGCGCCCGTCCAGGAAAAAAATAAACCAAAAAAGGATGAATAAGAGGGGGCTATGAACTAACGTCGAAGATGGGTACCAAGAATAGATGTACCTGTCGATAGCGGCTCGGAAAGGGGCTCGACTGTCAGTCAGATCAGCCCCGGGAAGTGCCGCCGTCGTGTCACCGAAGTCATTTGGAGGGCACCATGGAGTTCATGATCAGCGGACGTAATTTGACGGTCTCCGACCGGTTCCGCGAGTACGCCGACGAGAAGATCTCGAAGATCGCGTCACTGGGCGACAAGGTCCAGAGGGTGGACGCGAAGGTAACCAAGGAGACCAAGGCCCGCCAGACCGACGAGATGCTCACGGTAGAGCTGACCGTCCTCGGCCGGGGCCCCGTGATTCGTGCCGAAGCCAGCGCCGCAGACAAATTCGCCGCGTTCGATCTCGCCTACAACAAGCTTCTTGAACGCCTGCGCCGCGCGAAGGACCGCAAGAAGGTCCACCATGGCCGGCACACCCCGAAATCCGTCACCGAGGCCACGGCAACCCTCGAGCCCGCGAGCACCAGCGAGCCCATTTACGAAGAGGCCAACCACTGGCTGGAGCCCAAGGCAGCTCCCGCCGAGAAGTCGCCGTACGAGGTCGAGAATGACATCCCGGCCGGAGACTCGCCCGTGCTCATCCGCCGGAAGGTCTTTCCCGCCGCGTCCCTCACGCTCGACGACGCTGTCGACAATATGGAGCTCGTGGGTCACGACTTCTACCTCTTCGTGGACAAGGAGACCAAGGCGCCGTCCGTTGTGTACCGCCGCGACGGTTGGACCTACGGGGTTATTTCCCTTGACCAGACGTGCCAGCCGGGCGAGGCCCCGCTGGAAGAGAAAGTCCTCGCCTACCGCTCCGAGGATGAGCCCGCCAGCGCATAAGCTGGTGCAGACCATCCAACGAAGGGACTGATGTGCAGGAAGTGCTGAGCCTCAAGCAGGCCCGGCGGATCGCACTGGCAGCCCAGGGATTGGACAAAGTACGGCCCGCCGGACCCGTGACTGCACGGGCGGTGGGCCGTACTTTTGCCCGGCTCCAACTGGTCCAGATCGACTCCGTCAACGTGCTGGCGCGGAGCCACTACCTGCCCTTCTTCTCCCGGCTGGGCAACTACGACCGCTCCATCCTCCAGCGCATGGCGGGTACCCACCCGCGCCGCATGATGGAGTACTGGGCCCACGAGGCCAGCTTCATCCGCCCCGACCATTTCCAGGACCTGGTCCTGTGGCAAAGCCGGAAATGGGTGGGGGCGCACTCCATGGACCCCGAGCTCAGGAACGGTGTCGCGTCCCGGGTGCTCGAGGCACTGGCCGCCGGCCGGCCAATGACCGCCGCCGAACTCACCGCGCACCTTGGCTATGTGGAGGACCGGCAGCAGGACAACTGGGGCTGGAACTGGAACGCCGTGAAACGGGTGCTGGAGCACCTCTTCGAAGCGGGCCTCATTTCGGCCGCGTCCCGCACGGAGTCCTTTGAACGGCGCTACACCCTCACCGCCAAGGTCCTGTCCGGGCGGCCGGAGGAAAATCCGGAAGTCCCGGACGCCGGGGCGGACCAGGAGGCCGCGCTGGTACGCCTCATCGATGCCGCCGCCCGGGCCCACGGCATCGGCACGCTGCGCTGCTTTGCGGACTACTTCCGGACACCCATGCGTCCGTCCGCCATCGCAGTGGACCACCTCCTCGAAGCGGGACGGCTGCTGCCCGTCACTGTGACCGGCTGGAACAAGCCCGTCTACCGGCACGTCGAGGCGAAACTGCCCCGCACGGCCACCGGTCGCGCGCTGCTGAGCCCCTTCGACTCGCTGGTCTTTGAGCGGCAGCGCCTTGAGGCCTTGTTCGGTTTCCACTACCGCATCGAGATCTACACCCCGGAGCCGAAGCGCCGCTACGGCTACTACGTGCTGCCCTTTCTGCTGCGCGACGGGATCGTGGCCCGAGTCGACCTCAAAGCCGACCGGGCCAACGGCCTCCTGCTGGCGAGGGCTGCCCACGCGGAACCCGGCGCCCCCGCCGACACCGCCGTCGAACTCGCTGCCGAACTGCAGCTCATGGCAGAGTGGTTGGAACTGGACCGGGTTGTGGTTTCCCAGAAAGGGGACCTGGCACCGGCGCTCGCAGACGCCGTGTCCGGGGAGGAAGCGGTGTATCCGCTGAGAGGGAACAGGCGTAACCGGCCCTGCGTCTCTCCCGTAGACTAAACACGCCAGAATTCGGCAGCTTGAGACTGGGAGCAACTTCACGTGGCATCACTTATCGAAAAACTTCTCCGCACGGGTGACAAAAAAACCCTGAGGCAACTGCGGAACTATGCCGATTCCATCAATGCCCTGGAAAGCTCCTTCCAGACCTTCAGCGACGCAGAATTGCGCGAAGAGACGGACCGGCTCCGCGCGCGCCACGTCGACGGCGAAAAGCTCGATGACCTCCTGCCCGAGGCGTTCGCCGCCGTTCGCGAAGCCTCGTCCCGCACCCTCGGGATGCGCCACTTCGACGTCCAGCTGATGGGCGGCGCCGCCCTGCACCTGGGCAACATCGCCGAAATGAAGACTGGTGAAGGCAAAACCCTCGTGGCCACCGCTCCGGCCTACCTGAACGCCCTCGCCGGCAACGGCGTGCACGTCATCACCGTCAACGACTACCTTGCCGAATACCAGTCGGACCTCATGGGCCGTGTCTACCGCTTCCTGGGCCTGACCAGCGGCTGCATCCTGTCCAACCAGGACCCGGCCGTGCGCCGCGAACAGTACGCCGCCGATATCACCTACGGCACCAACAACGAATTTGGCTTCGACTACCTGCGCGACAACATGGCGTGGGACAAGTCCGAGCTCGTCCAGCGCGGCCACCACTTCGCCATCGTCGATGAGGTGGACTCCATCCTCATCGACGAGGCACGGACCCCGCTCATCATTTCCGGCCCCGCCCAGGGCGACACCAACCGCTGGTACAGCGAGTTCGCCAAGGTCGTCACCCGGCTCAAGTCCGAGGAGGACTACGAAGTCGACGAGAAGAAGCGCACCGTCGGTGTGCTCGAGGCCGGCATCGAGAAGGTCGAGGACTACCTCGGCATCCACAACCTCTACGAGTCCGCGAACACCCCGCTGATCGGATTCCTGAACAACGCCATCAAGGCCAAGGAACTGTTCAAGCGGGACAAGGACTACGTCATCCTCGACGGCGAAGTCCTGATCGTGGACGAGCACACCGGCCGCATCCTCGCCGGCCGGCGCTACAACGAAGGCATGCACCAGGCCATCGAGGCCAAAGAAGGCGTCGAGATCAAGGCCGAGAACCAGACCCTCGCCACGGTGACGCTGCAGAACTACTTCCGCATGTACGGCAAGCTCGCGGGCATGACCGGCACCGCCGAAACGGAAGCCGCAGAGTTCATGAGCACGTACAAGCTCGGCGTCGTCGCGATCCCCACCAACCGGGACATGACGCGCATCGACCAGGCGGACCTCGTCTACAAGAACGAGGCCGTCAAGTTCGACGCCGTCGTCAAGGATATTGCCGAACGGCACGAAAAGGGCCAGCCGGTCCTGGTCGGCACCACGAGCGTCGAGAAGAGCGAATACCTCTCCCGGCTCCTGGCCAAGGAGGGCGTCCGCCACGAGGTCCTGAACGCCAAGAACCACGCCCGTGAGGCCGCGATCGTGGCCCAGGCAGGCCGCAAGGGCGCCGTCACGGTGGCGACCAACATGGCCGGCCGCGGTACCGACATCATGCTCGGCGGCAACGCCGAGTTCACCGCTGTCGCCGAACTGGCCAAGCGCGGGCTGGATCCGGAAGAGAACTCTGAAGAATACGAGGCCGCCTGGCCGGCCGCCTTCGAGGCCGCCAAGCAGTCCGTCAAGGACGAGCACGAGGAAGTCCTCAACCTCGGCGGCCTCTACGTGCTGGGCACCGAACGGCACGAATCACGCCGGATCGACAACCAGCTCCGCGGCCGCTCCGGCCGCCAGGGCGACCCGGGCGAGTCCCGGTTCTACCTGTCGCTGACCGATGACCTGATGCGCCTGTTCAACTCCGGCGCGGCGGAACGTCTGATGAACAGCTCGGTGCCGGACGACGTCGCCCTCGAATCCAAGCTCGTCTCGCGCGCCATCGCCTCCGCCCAGGGCCAGGTGGAGGGCCGCAACGCCGAACAGCGCAAGAACGTCCTGAAGTACGACGACGTTCTGAACCGCCAGCGCGAGGCCATCTACGGCGACCGCCGCCGCATCCTCGAAGGCGACGACCTCCACGAAAAGGTCCAGTTCTTCCTGGAAGACACGATCACCGCGTTCATCGAGCAGGCCACCGCAGAGGGCACCGGCGACGACTGGGACTTCAACCTGCTGTGGTCCAACCTCAAGACCCTCTACCCGGTGAGCGTCACCCCGCGCGACCTCATCGACGAGGCCGGCGGCAAGTCGCGGATCACGGTCGACTTCCTCAAGGAAGAGATCCTCTCCGACGCCCGCCTGGTCTACCAGGCCCGCGAAGAAGCCATCGGGCACGAGAGCATGCGCGAACTCGAGCGCCGCGTTGTGCTTTCGGTGATCGGCCGCAAATGGCAGGAACACCTCTATGAGATGGACTACCTGAAGGAAGGCATCGGGCTGCGCGCGATGGCCCAGCGCGATCCCCTGGTGGAATACCAGCGCGAGGGCTTCATCATGTTCCAGGCCATGATGGAGGCCATCCGGGAGGAAAGCGTCGGCTTCCTGTTCAACCTTGAGGTCGAGGTGACGCCCGCCGAGGACGTCGTCGTCGCGGACGCCGCGGGCCAGCACACCGAGCACCACGAACCGCAGATCCATGCTGCCGGGCTGGAGGCCCCCGAAAAGCCGGCGCAGCTGCAGTACACGGCCCCCGGCGAGGACGGTTCGGCCCAGACCCGTGTGGAGGCCAAGGCCTCCGGCCGTTCCGGCAACCCGGCCAAGGCCGGGCAGGATGCCCCGCGCCGCGCCAACAAAAAGAAGAAGCGCTAGCCGATCGGCTGCTGCCGACACGGGCAGCCTGGCCTAACGGCGCAGTAATGACAGAGGACCGGAACATGAGTTCCGGTCCTCTGCCATTACTGCTGCCTCCTCCTTCCGTCGCTTCCCTCAGCCAGCCCCCAGCCCGTTTGAGTGATCTTCCGCGTTGGTTGTCAGCCGATTTCCAGCACAGTGACCCGCCAGGCGAGCCTGCTTCGCTCCAGCCGCAGGGCGACCGCCCGCACCCGCAATTCCTCGACCACGACGGCGCTGGCCTCGTAGATGTCAGCGGATACCCGGCAGGCCCGGACGGAGCGGACAGAGGCGTTGCGGTGCAGTCGTCCCGCCGTCGGTGACGCCCCGCACGGCACACGCCGGGTCAGGGCGGCCCGGTGTTGGAGGGCCGCGAGGCAGCGCTCGTCGAGCCGCCGGGCAAGTTGTTGTGCCGGCCGGGTGCCGGCCAGCACTTCGATGGCGGCCTGAACCGTGCTGCGGGAAATCGCACACACCTCCCGTTCCTCATCGGCCCTGCGCGGCAGCGGCGCTGCCGGAACGCGGGGACTGGCCGGCGGCGCGGCCGGTGCCGCACCGCACGGAACCAGGTGCAGAGGCGGGGGGATCGATGGGACGGCGTCCGCGGTGGCGCGGGGGCTGGTCATGGCGGTCATGGTGCTTCCTTTGCTGTTGGGGTGTGCGGTTGAACGTCTGCCGTTTCGTCACGTCGTGCTGGTGTTCTTGATTCGGATTCAGGGCCCGGGTGGCAGCTTGAGCACCTGGCCCGGCCGCAGAAGGTGTGGGTTGCCGCCGATGATGTCCCTGTTGGCCTGGTAGAGCCGCGGCCAGTCGAGGGCGATGTCGACGTCGGAGGCGAACGGCCCCAGACGGGCTGCCGAGAGGCTCCACAGCGAGTCCCCGGGGCGTACTGTCACCTCGCTTGCCTGCTCCGCGGGTTGCTGGTGCCGCAACGGGCGCCCCGCCAGCGGACCGGGTTCGACGACCGGGCTCAGCGGCCGCCACTGGGGATTCGCGACGGCCGGGGCTTCCGCTGGGGTTCCGGGTTGTGGCGTAGGCCCTGGTGCCGCTGTGTCGGGCGCCGCCGGAGTCGCAGCCGCGGCCGGGACCGCCGTCGGCGTCCATGCCGCGGATGCTGCGGATGCTGTGGATGCCGCGGGCGCGCCGGGGACAGGCGGTGCGGTGGAGGCTGCGGCCAGCGGTGCGGTGAGGAGTTCGAGTCCGACTGCCGCGAGGGCGAGCCGGCGCATAAAGGCCGGGGCGAACTTTCCGGCTGCCGAGGCTGCGCGGACGTTCCCGCTGCGCTCCAGGAAGGCCGCCGCGGCAGCAATGGCCAGGGACATGGCCCACCAGGCGATCACAATCAGGCCGGCCGTGTTCGCTGCGATACCGAGCTGGTCTTCGAACCCGGGGGACTGGTGACGTGCCGGGGAGGACCGCCAGCGCTGGACGAGGCTGCCTCCCGTTCCGGCGAGGAAGAGCCCCAGCAGCAAGACGACGGCGGCCATGGCCGCGTCGGCGGTAAGCACGCGCCGTTGCCTGGATCGCGGAAACTCTGCTGCCCTCATGGTGGTCCGCCTTTCATCGGAATATCGCCTGTTTGATGCTATTTGATATTGTTTGATGTATTTAGATCAATCTTGAACCCTGTTGGTAATTTTTGTCTACAGTTATTTCTCGAGGGTGCGGTTGACCCTTGAGCAGGCCGCGCCTACGCTTTCGCCATGCGCTGGGATGCCCTCTTTGACGACCTGGAGACACAAATGGCTGCCAGCGAGCGGCTGGATCTCGACGCGGAAGTGACGGAGCGGACGCGGGCGGAGGCGGCAGCGGTGGAGCTCGCGGACCGGGTGCGGGGTTCGCTGGGGCTGCTGATTGTGGTCCAGCTGGCGTCGGGATCCACGGTCGAGGGAACCTTGAGCCACGCCGGAAGCCAGGCGCTGGTGCTGGACGAACCACTGCACCAGGTGCTGGTTCCCTATGCCGCGGCGGTGCGCTACCGCGGGCTTTCGCGGCTGGCCGTACCCGAGTCGTCCAGGGTCCGGCAAAGACTTGGCCTGGCCAGCGCCCTGCGCGGGCTGGCACGGGACCGCGCCGCCCTGGCTGTCCTGCTGACCGGTGGCTCAGCGGGGGAAACGGTACTCCACGGGGTGATTGACAGGGTGGGGCGAGACCACCTTGACCTGGCGGTCACCGGAGACGGCGAGGACCGGCGGACGGCCAACGTCCGCCAGGTGGCGACCATACCCTTTGGCGCGCTGGCCGGGATCAGGTCGGCCCGGACGCCAGGTTACGCAGTGCAGGATTAGTAGGCCGAGGTGCCATGCCGCGCACGGCAGGCCCCACTCAGCGGGTCTTGGACTTGGCTTCTGCGATCATCCGGCTTGCTTCGGCGTACCGCTCCTCGATGTACTGCTCGAGCATCTTCTCCTCAACACGCCACTGGCCGCGGCCGCCCACCTGGATCGCCTTGAGCTCACCACTGCGCACGAGCGCGTAGGCAGCCGGGGCGTTGATTTGGAGCTGCTCTGCAACGTCGGCAAGGGTCAGGAATCGGGGCATGCTTTCATTTTGCCACCGATGACTCCATCTGAGGGCGTTATCCACAGTTTGCACTTCTTTGGTCCTGCATCTTCCCGTCAGGGCACGAAGGCGTAACAATGATGATGCCCGGCCAGTGCCAGGCGGCGACGACGGGGGGGAGCATGCGCATGAGTGTGGGCACGGTAACCGGCGGGGCGCGGCTGAAGAAACCATCCTGGAAAGACCCCAGGCTACTCATTGGCATCCTGCTCGTCCTTGCCTCCGTCGTGGGCGTCATCTCCCTGGTCGGAGCGGCCGACCAAACCGCCGAGGCCTACACCGCGCGGGAATCGATCGCCGTGGGTGAAAAGCTGACCATGGACAAACTGAACCTCGTCAAGGTCCGTCTGGGCGACGTCGAGCAGTACTACCTGACTCCCGCGACCGGTGTGCCTGACGGGCTCGTTGCCGTCCAGAGAATCGGCAAGGACCAGTTGGTGCCGCGCGGCAGTTTCGGCCAGCCCGATGGCCTGGACCGGAAGCCCGTGGCAGTCACCGTTGATGAGGCCCTGCCGGCGCAGGCAGCGGCCGGCTCCCGGGTGGATGTATGGGTGGCACTGCCCGATAGCCGGAACGGATTCAGTCAGCCCACCCTGCTGCTGCCGGGCGCAGAAATCGCCCAGGTCACTCCGGGCAGCACAGCGCTGGGGTCTGCCCGGTCCACGGTCGTGATGGTGCTGGTGACGGACGCGCAGATGCCGAACCTGCTGGGCGCGCAGGCCAATAAGTCAAAGATTTCAGTGGTCTGGAACCCGGGGGGTGCTGGCTCGTGAGCATCCCGGTAGTCACCGTCGGGGACTCGCGCGAGGACCTGGTCGGCCGGCTGGAGCGCCTTCACGGCCCGGTGTCGGTCGTCCGGCGGTGCCACGAACTGGCGGAACTGCTGGCGGCGTGCCAAGGCGGCCTGGCCCGTGCCGCGGTCGTAGCCCAGGGCAGCGAGGAGCTGACGGCGTCGCTGGTCGACCGGCTGTCCGCCGTCGGCGTCGCCGTCGTGGCCCTGACCGACAGACCGGAGGAGAAGGACCGGCTGCGGGGGATCGGCGTGGCCACCGAACTCACCGGGGTCGACGCCGCCACCCTTGCCGGCCGCATCACGGGGGCAGTCGCACAACTGGCCGGCGCGGACCCGCGGCTCCGGCCGGAGGGAAACCCCGGCTTTGCCGACGCCGGCCCGGCATCCGGCCCCTCCGGCGGCACTCCCGCGGAGGTGCCCGATCGGGCCGGTGCGGGGCAGATCATTGCGGTTTGGGGGCCCGCGGGTTCGCCGGGCCGGACTATGCTCGCCGCCAACATGGCGGCCGAGCTCGCCGCCGAGGGAAAGTCCGTGCTGTTGGTGGACGCCGACAGCTACGGCGCCAGCGTCGCAGCAATGCTTGGACTGCTGGACGAGGCCGCCGGGATCGCGCAGGCCTGCCGCCTGGCGGACCAGGGCCTCCTCGACCCGGAGGCGCTGCTCAGGATCGCTGCCCCGGTGGTGACAAAGGCCGGTACTTTCCATGTGCTGACCGGAATCACCCGGGCGGACCGCTGGACGGAACTGCGTGCGGCAGCACTGTCCCTGGTGCTGGCCAGGGCCAGGCAGGTGGCTGAAGTCATCGTGATCGATACGGGGTTCTGCCTCGAGTCCGACGAAGAACTGAGTTTTGACACGATGGCTCCGCGCCGGAACGCCGCGACGCTGCGGAGCCTTGAACTGGCGGACACAGTGTTCGCGGTGGGGGCGGCTGACTCGATCGGTGTCCCGAGGCTGGTCCGTGGCCTGGCTGAACTTGACGCGGCTGTTCCCCATGTGACCCCGCGCGTGGTGCTGAACAAGGTCCGTCAGTCCGCCGTGGGACGGTCCCCGGAGCGGCAACTACGCGACGCGTGGGAGCGGTATGGCCCCACAGCACCGCTCTTGGCGTTCCTCCCGGCTGATCCGGTGTCGAGTGACGCGGCGCTGCTCTCGGGATCGCTCCTGCTCGAGGCTGCGCCTGATTCCGCTCTTCGGAAGGGCATTGCCGCACTGGTTTGTGCACCCGTCCAGCGAAACAGCCGATCCTCTGTATTTTCTTCCACAGCGAGGCGTCGGGTAAAGGGCTAGGCTCGCTTTGAGGGCCGCAACGAAGCGGCCATGAACTTTTTTGATGGAGGCGTTTGTCGATGTCGTCTGGGTCCAGCGTGGAGGATCAACCCGTTTCGATCGGTGCCGGAGAAGGCTACCTGAGGGACTACTACGAGCACCTCGCCGAAGAAGACGCCCGGGCGTATCCCGAGGAGTTGCTCGCTGCACGCGCAGCGATGCACCGCCACACGGCGGCGACCCGGTTCCCGGGCAGCGCCAGCATTACCATCTCCGACGAAGCCGACCGCAGTGTCGTCTACATCATCACCGACGACATGCCCTTCCTCGTTGACTCGGTCAACGCGGAACTGGTCCGGCAGAATGCCCCCATCCACCTGGTGATGCACCCGCTGTTCGTCGTGACCCGCAACCGTGAGAGCGGTGACCTCGTCAAGGTCTCGCGGGTTCCCTCGCACCTGGGCATCTCCAGTGGCGACACTGCGGCCATGCCCAACCTGTCGCACCTGATCGCCCAGGGTGACAACGCCTCCCACATGGAATCGTGGATCGCCGTCGAAATCGACCCTGTCGACGACGCGAAGCGCGCGGCGCTGACCGAGGGAATCGGGCGGGTGCTCGCCGATGTCCGGGCCGCCGTCGAGGACTGGCCAAAGATGCGGAACAGGGCTCTCCAGATCGCCGAGGGCCTGGACAAGCTGGCCGATGCCGCGCAGATCGCCGAACTCCGCCAGGCCCAGGAGCTGCTGCGCTGGCTCGATGACGGGAACTTCACGTTCCTCGGATACCGCGAATACGACCTCAAAAACGAATCCGGCGAGGACGTCCTGGAACCCCGCGAAGAAAGCGGCCTCGGGCTGCTGCGCGGCGGCGCCGACACCCCGCACCAGATCCAGCACCTCACCGAGACCGGCCGGAAGAAAGCACGCGAAAAGCGCGCCCTCGTCATCACCAAGGCCAACTCGCGCTCCACCGTCCACCGCTCCGCCTACCTGGACTACATCGGGGTCAAGAGCTTCGACGCGGCCGGCAACGTCAACGGCGAACGCCGCTTCATCGGACTCTTCGCCACCACGGCCTACGCCGGATCCGTGCGGGACATCCCGGTGGTCCGCGAGAAGGTTGCCGCGGTGCTCAACGATGCCGGCTTCCCGCCGGACTCGCACTCGGGCAAGGACCTCCTGGGCATCCTCGAAACCTACCCCCGCGACGAGCTCTTCCAGATCGAAATCCCCGATCTGGCCGCCATCGCCACGGGCATCCAGCGGCTTCAGGAACGGCGCCGGACCCGGCTGTTCCTCCGCCCGGACATTTACGGCCGCTTTATGTCCGCCCTCGTGTACCTTCCGCGTGACCGGTACACCACCAACGTGCGCCTGCGCATCGAGCAGGAACTCCGCGAAACCTTCGACGCCGTGTCCATCGACTACGAGGCGCGGATGACCGAATCCGCACTGGCGCGGCTCTTCTTCCGGATCAGGCTCCCGAAGAACGCCGATGTCAGCAACGTCAACAGCGACGACCTCGAAAAGCGGCTGGTCCGGGCGGCCCGCTCATGGAGTGAAGGCATCGCCGAAGTCCTGCACGCCCGCGCCGACGGAGCCGGCGGCCTCAAGGACGACGGCGCCAAGGAGCTTGCCTCGGTCTGGGCCGAGGCCTTCCCGGCGAGCTACCGCGTGGACTACGAGGTGGAAGATGCCCTGGAGGACATCGCCCGCTTCGAAAAGTACGGCGCCCTGGCCGAACGCGCCGGGGAAGCCGTCAAGGAACAGCCTGGCGTCCATGTCTACCTCCCCGACGGCGCCGGAGCAACGCTGGAAGAGGACGCCCGCGTCAAGCTCTACATGCTCGAGCCCAAAAGCCTGAGCCAGATCCTGCCGTACTTCCACAATCTGGGCCTGGAGGTCCTGGACGAGCGCCCGTTCGAGATCGAAACAGCGGACCACCGCGACTTCTTCCTTTACGACCTGGGCCTGAAGTACCCCGCCGGGGTGGACCCCCTCAAAACGGGGCAACTGCTCGCCGACTCCTTCGGCGCCGCGGTCTCCGGTGCCGTGGAATCCGACAGCTTCGACCGGCTGGTGCTGCGCGAGGGCATGCACTGGCGCCAGGTCGTCGTGCTGCGCGCCTACGCCAAGTACATGCGGCAAATGGGCAACACCAACTCCTACGGATTCCTGGCAGACACCCTGCTGGCCAACCCCGATGTCAACCGCGGGCTCAGTGCCCTGTTCGAAGCCCGCTTCGATCCGGCACTGGGCGAGGACGCGCGCCGCATCAGGCAGGACGAGGTCCTCGCCGGACTGGACGCAGCGATCGAACAGGTCGCAACCCTCGACGCCGACCGAGTGCTGCGGACCTTCAAGAACCTGATCCAGGCGACTCTGCGGACCAACTACTACCAGAACAAGGCGCACCTGAGTTTCAAGCTGAACCCGTCGGCGATTGAGGGCCTGCCGTTCCCGACTCCCATGTTCGAGATCTGGGTCTATTCGCCCCGGGTCGAGGGTGTGCACCTGCGTTTCGGCAAGGTGGCCCGCGGCGGGCTCCGCTGGTCGGACCGCCGCGAGGATTTCCGCACCGAAATCCTTGGCCTGGTCAAGGCCCAGACGGTCAAGAACGCCGTGATCGTGCCCACCGGCGCCAAGGGCGGGTTCTACGCCAAGCAGCTCCCGGACCCGGCCTCGGACCGCACCGCGTGGATGGCGGAGGGCATCGAAAGCTACAAGACGTTCATCCGCGGCCTCCTGGACGTGACCGACAACCTCGTGACGACGCCGGAGGGCGAGCAGCTGGTGCCGCCGGCCGCTGTCGTCCGGCACGACGACGACGACTCCTACCTCGTGGTCGCGGCCGACAAGGGAACGGCGTCGTTCTCCGACATCGCCAACGGCCTTGCCGCGGAATACGGATTCTGGCTCGGCGACGCTTTCGCCTCCGGCGGCTCGGTCGGCTACGACCACAAGGCCATGGGCATCACGGCCCGCGGTGCCTGGGAATCCGTCAAGAGGCACTTCAGCGAGCTTGACCTGGACACCCAGTCCGAGCCGTTCACCGTTGTCGGTGTCGGCGACATGTCAGGCGACGTGTTCGGCAACGGAATGCTGCTGTCGAAGCACATCCGGCTGCTCGCGGCGTTTGACCACCGGCACATCTTCCTCGATCCCACCCCGGACGAAGCGGTCTCCTTCGCCGAGCGCCGGCGGCTCTTCGAGCTGCCCCGTTCCTCCTGGGACGACTACAACAAGGCACTGATCAGCGAAGGCGGCGGTGTATTTGCCCGCCAGTCGAAGTCCATACCGGTCTCGGACCAGGTCAGGTCCGCGCTGGGACTGCCCGACGGGACCACGAAGCTCAGCCCGCCCGAACTGCTGCGCGCGATCCTGCTGGCCCCGGCCGACCTGCTCTACAACGGCGGAATCGGCACCTACGTCAAGGCCAGTACGGAAACCCATTCCGAGGTCGGCGACAAGGCCAACGACTCCATCCGAGTCGACGGCCGCGACCTGCGCGTGAAGGTGGTCGGCGAGGGCGGCAACCTGGGCATGACACAGCGTGGCCGCATCGAAGCTGCCCTCCAGGGCGTCATCCTGAACACTGATGCGATCGACAACTCCGCCGGGGTGGACTGCTCCGACCACGAGGTCAACATCAAGATCTTCGTGGACCGGATGGTGGCCGCGGGGAAGCTCGATCCCGCGGAGCGATCGGAGTTCCTGGCCTCGATGACCGACGAAGTCGGCCGGCTGGTGCTGGAGGACAACATCGACCAGAACATCCTGCTGCTCAATGACCGGATGCGGGTCTCCGAATGGAGCCCCAGCTACGAACGCCTCATGGACTGGCTGGAGAAGTCCGCCGACCTCAAGCGCGACCTGGAAGCGCTGCCGACGACGGCGACGCTGCGGGAGAGGCTGGAGCAGGGCCAGGGTTTGACCTCGCCCGAGCTCTCCGTACTGGCGGCCTACGCCAAAATCGAACTCGCCTCGGCACTCCGGGACAGCGACTTGTCCGAGGACCCGTGGTTCCGGGCGACCCTGCGGAACTACTTCCCGCAGCAGTTGCGGGACAGGTTCGATGCTGACCTCGACACCCATCCGCTGCGCCGCGAAATCATCGCGACGGTGGTGGCGAACGACATGATCAACATGGGCGGCATCACCTTCGCGTTCCGTGCCATGGAGGAAACCTCGGCCTCCGAGGCCGCCGTCGCAAAGGCCTTCGTGGCCCTCCGTGAAGTCTACGAACTGGACATCATGGTCGGGGAACTCAACGAGCTCCCCGCGTCCTTCCCGACGGAGCACTGGAGCACTGTCCACCTGGATATCCGCCGGCTTCTGGACCGGGCCGTGCGGTGGGTCCTGAGCCAAAGCAACGCCTCCCGGCCCATTGCCGAGACCGTTGCCGAGTTCAAGCCGCTGATGGATCCGATGCGGGCACGCCTGCTGGACTACCTGCGCGGCGACGACCGTGCCCGGGTGGCCGAATGGCTTGAGAAGGCGCGCGGCTGGGACCTGCCCGAGGATCTGGCGCACCGTTGGGCAGAACTGTTCGAAAGCTTCGTGCTGCTCGACATCGCCAAGATTGTCCACGTCAGCCCCGAACCCGTCGAGAACATCGCCCACGTGTACTACGTGGTGTTCAACCGGTTCCACGCCGACTCCCTGCTCGAACGCATCACCAAGCTGCCCAGGAAAGACCGCTGGCAGGCCCTGGCCAGGGCGGCCCTCCGTGACGATCTCTACTCGACAGTTTCGGACATGACGACGGCGGTGCTGGAGACAACGCCTCCGGAGATGCCGGCCGAGGAGCGGCTGGCGGCCTGGGAAAGCCAGAATGTTGAGCAGCTGGACCGGGCGAAGAGCATGTTTGAAGAGGTGAACGCCCTCGAGGCCGATGACATGGCCTCGCTGTCGGTAGCATTGAGGCTCTTGAGGTCAATCGTTCGACGCTAGGCAGCTGCCGCTCCCCGCGTCGCAAAATGGAGGTGCTGTGGCAATCTTTACGGACCCTATCAGGGAGCATGCTGATTTCGGGCCGGGGGATGCCGAGTGGCTGCACCTCCTCGTCGGCGACTGGCAGATGGTCGCGGACTTGGCGTTCGCCGACCTGGCGCTGTGGTTTCCGCACCCTGAATTCGGCTACGTGGCGCTTGCCCACGTCCGCCCCTCCACCACGCATACGGTGTTCCACGCCGACTTCGTGGGGGAGGGGATCAGGTCGGACCTGTTGCCGCTCGTCAACAAGGCGTGGGAGAGCCGAACGATCGAGCGCTCCAACGAGACCAACTGGAGTAGCGACATGGCCCTCCGGGTCGAAGCCGTGCCGATGGTCCGGAACGGCCGGACGCTGGCCATCGTCACGACCCACATGGACCTCTCCAGCTCCCGCATGCCGTCGCGGCTGGAGCTGACCTACCGGCAGTGCGCCTACGACCTGCTGCGGATGGGGACGCTGGGGCTGTGGCCGGACTTCGCCTCGCCCACCGGTTCCCGCCGCGGCGCGCCCCGCGTCGGTGACGGCCTGATCAGGCTCGACGCCGAGGGCATCGTCCAGTACGCGAGCCCCAACGGCGTCTCGGCCTTCCGGCGGCTCGGCGACGGCGAGTCGCTCGAGGGCCGGAGCCTGGCCGAATTAACCGCGGGCCTGCTCAAGGACCGCCGCCTGGTGGACGAGACCCTGCCGCTCGTTGTCACGGGACGCATGCCATGGCGCAGTGAAATCGAGTCCCGCGGGGTCAGCCTGTCCCTGCGTGCCATTCCCCTGCGGGATGAACAGCAGCGCTTTGGTGCCCTGGTGCTCTGCCGCGACGTCAGCGAGTTGCGGCGCCGGGAGCTGGAACTCGTCACGAAGGACGCCACGATCCGGGAGATCCACCACCGGGTGAAGAACAACCTGCAGACCGTTGCCGCGCTGCTTCGGATGCAGTCACGGCGCATGGTCAGCGACGAGGCTAAACAGGGACTCGAGCAGGCCATGCGGCGGGTGGCCACGATCGCCCTCGTGCATGAGACGCTGTCGCAGGGCCTGACCCAGAGCGTCGACTTCGATGAGCTCATCGGCCGCCAGTTCCGGCTCTCGGCCGAGGTTGCGTCCCCGTCGCAGCAGGTCAAGACCGCGCGCTCCGGACTCTTCGGCGAACTGCCGAGCGACTTCGCCACCCCGCTGGCCCTGGTGATCAACGAGCTGGTGACGAACGCCGTCGAACATGGCCTGGAGGGCCGCACCGGAACTGTCTGGCTGATCGCGGACCGCTCCGAAAGCGAGGACGGGGAGGAGCTGCTCACGGTGACGGTGGCGGATGACGGGGTCGGCATTCCCGCTAAACCCTATGTGGAGGGACTCGGCCTGCAGATTGTGCGCACCCTGGTGACGAGCGAGTTGGGCGGCAGTATTCAGTGGAAGGCCAGGGAGGGCGGCGGAACGGCTGTCCAGATTGTCTTGAGCCTGGCCAAACCGTAGTTGGCCAGCCGGCCCGTGCCTGTTGCGGCGGTTAACCGGCAGTGGCCGCAGACTGAGGTCTGCGGCCATTGCTGTCCTGCCGGTGAAAGCGGGCCGCCGGTTTCGCCGGCGTCAGGATCCTTGTGTCAGGAGGCGCGGCGGGCGCGGGCTGCGCGGCGCTTCAGGGCGCGGCGCTCGTCTTCGCTCATGCCGCCCCACACGCCGGCGTCCTGCCCGGACTCAAGGGCCCACTGAAGGCAGGTGTCGACGACAGGGCATCGACGGCAAACACTTTTGGCTTCCTCGATCTGCAGGAGGGCAGGACCGGTGTTTCCTACGGGGAAGAAAAGCTCCGGGTCCTTGTCAAGGCACGCTGCGCGGTTACGCCAATCCATGCTGATCAGTCACTCCATTCCTGGGAACTCGTTAAATGCCTTTGTGAAATTATTCACTAGAGGCTTCATAAGAAAGGGGCCCTCTGGGGCCCCCTCGGTCATCTGGATTAAGCGTGTCATGTTAACGCTGTGTAAACAAGGGGTACTTGGCTGCAAAATACCTTGGAATCGTGAGCGATGCATCACATTGGCTGGCGGCGGCCTCACATCTAGACGACTGTGTCCGGTACTGTGCCAGTGTGTCAAGAGCCTCTGAAAACCCCTCCGAACCTCCCCGCGACGGCGATACCGCTGGGTCCCCCGCATGCGGGGCCGGCGCTGGCGCACCCGCCCGGCCCGCGGGAATCATGGTGATTGCGGTCATCGTTGCACTGGAAGCGACGGCGCTGCTGGTGGCAGCCATCTGGTACGGAAGCCAGCTGCTGACCGGGGCCCCCGTGCTCTCGTTCTGGGGCGCGGTGTTCACGCTGGGGCTCCTCCTGGCCTTCTCCGCCTGGCTCTTTGCAGTGTCGACCTTCCTGTTCCGCGGCTACCGGTGGCCGCGTGCCGGCGCGCTGGTGGCGCAGCTCTTCACACTCACTATCGGCTTCCCCACGATGTCGGGCGGATACCCCGTGGCGGGCCTGGCCATGCTGGTGCCCGCGGTTCTCGCCATCATTTTGCTGTTCGACAGGCGTGTCATCGCCTTCGCCTCACGCGCTGGCGGGGCGCCGCCCGCCCTTTAGGCTGCACTCTCGCCGGAGCCTCACGGACTGAGGCTGCCCTCTGCGGCAGGATCGAACGCCAGCTGCACCGTCCGTGCCCGCCCGTCCGAAATCAGCACTGCGCGGCCCGGGGGAGGGCTCTGCTCGAGTTCGAACCTGACCCCGAACAGGTCTCCGTCCATCAGCGTCCTCGGGGCGATCAGGACCCCCCGCCCCTGACCAACCGCAATCTGCGTCAGCGGTACCCGCTGCCGAACAGCCGGGTTGAAGCCGGCAGTCAGGACCACGCGCCATCCGAGGCTGTTTAGCAGGAGCAGCCGGCTGTTCGTTTTGGGCGACTGCAGATCGAGGTCGTCCATCAGGAGAATCGCCTTGGGGTCCAGTGTTCCGGTGAGGGCGGCATCGTGGGTCCCTGACCAGTAACTCTCCGGATCGGTCGCCGCCAGGGGCCGGAGACAGCTGGCGGCCGGATTGAGGCCAGGCAGGGCCGACAGCAGCGAGCTCTTCCCTGAAGCATGGCCACCGAGGACGGCAAGAACGGCGCCGGGAGGCAAATGGAGGCCTGCCGGGAGGAGTTCGTCGCCCCCGACCCCGAGGCACAGATGCCCGGGCAGGGGAGGAGACTTCGAAGCCGGCGGTGTGCCGGCAGGGTCTATGGCGGCGCCGCCGCTGCCTCCAAGGCCTGGCCCCGCCCGGGAGCGGACTTCGGCGACCGTCACCCTTTGAGGCAGGGGTTCGATGCGGAACGGCCGGGTCCGCGCGGCCGGGAGGGCCTCGCCCCGGATGGGCTCGTCCAGGATGGCCGGGGGAACAGGATCGAAGAGCTGTCCCACGTGCCCGGACAGCGAAGGCGCGATGGAGATTGGCCCAAAAGCGACAACCCGGCCGACAGCCGCCTTGGTGGCAGGCAGCCGGGGCCAGGCGAGCCGCCCCTCTTCCGTTGAGCCGGCGGGCAGGAAGATCCGGTTCGGAATGGCCGCGAAGAACCGTGACGTCACGAGCTCGCGTTCACCCGCCACAAGTACCGTGATCCCTGCCCTTGCGCCGTCGCGAACGATGTCCAGGACCAGATCTTCGGCCCAAGCCAGCGGGCCGGATCTGAACGCCGATACCCAGGACCCCCAGCCGCACAGGGCGAGGACGAGGGCAGGCGGGTCTGCCGTACCGATGGCGCTCAGACGCCGGGCCATTTCTTCCGAGACGCGCTCCAGCACCCGCGCGGCCCGGCGGAGTTCGTGCAGCCCGGCAACTGCCCCGACCCTGGAGGCGCTGATTAGTGCACTGAATGCACCGGCAGCGTCCAGGATGTATACGTGCGATTCGTCATCGCAGGTCACGAGCTGATCCACGATGAGCCGCAGGACGGCATCTGCACCTCCGTTGAGCCCCGGGATAAGACCCAGGTGGCCGTCTGTGCCCGGATGCCAGCCGAACTCGGCGACGCGTTGCTCCCCGGGAAGGTCCAGCAGCCCCAGCCTGATCCGGTTGCGGCGGCCGTCCGCGGGAAACGGCACGCTCCCGGGGAGGGGCTCTGCGACGGGGCGGCCCGGTTTCCCCCGGCCGGTCGCCTCCCACACGGCCGCCACTGCTTCCGTCAGCCGTGTCAACGCCGCCTGCGACGGTGGCGGGGTGGTGCCGTCCGCCTGGTCAGGGAACGGACCCGCCGGCGCGCCGTTGAGGAATTCCATCGCCTCCATCACAGTTGGGCTGCCAGGCATCTCTTGCAGGGGCGGCGTGACCGTGGCCGTCTGGAACTCCTCCGGCGCTTCGTTCCCGCGGACCAGGTAGGCGCGGCCCGGACGCGTAATCGGGATCGCTGCCGCCAGCCGGGAATTGATGATGTCGATGGATTCCAGCTCGGACTGGACCCTCAACGCGATGCAGCTGGTCACGTTCGCACGGATGTCCGCGGAAACGGCGCCCTGGGGGCGCTGGGTTGCCATGATGAGGTGTATCCCCAGTGAGCGGCCGATGGCAGCAACCCGCATGAGCTCGGCAAGCGCTTCCGGTGCCTCATCAACCAGCATCCGGAATTCGTCGATGATGATCACCAGATGGGGCAGTGGCTGCCCCACTGGACCAAGTGACTCGTAGCCCGGGAGATCCGCGGCCCCGTACGCGGCGAGGAGTTCCTCCCGGCGGCGGACTTCGGCCCGCAGGGAGACCAGGGTGCGGGCCATTTCATCAAGGTCGAGATCCGTGAGGAGGCCGACGCAATGTGTGAGGCCAGCCAGCGGGCGCAGGCCCGAGCCGCCCTTGAAATCGATGAACAGCAGGTTGACGCGCTCGGGTGGATGGGCCGCCGCCAACCCCGCGGTCAGAGTCCGCAGCAATTCCGATTTTCCGGAGCCGGTGGTGCCCGCCACTAGGAAATGGGGACCGTCCGTCGTGAGATCCAACCGCAGCGGGCCGGAACGTCCGATGCCGATCGTGACTGGAAGGCCCGGCGCGATCGCGGATGCGGTCCAGCGCAAGGTGATGTCCGCCGCCGAGACCGGGATCAGTGCGCCCAGGGAGCAGGCAGCGGGGAGCCCCGCCGGGGGAGTTGCCTCGGGGGCTCGTGCCCCCAGGCGGCGGCAGTTGCGGTCGAAGACGCCGGCGGGAACAAGATCGGGAATGAACTCCAGCGGGGAGTCGGCCGATGAAAGCCGGCCGGTGCGTTCATTGAGCACGATGGCAGTACCGGCTGCCGGAGCCGCCGCCGGATCACCGGAACAATCGAGCACCTGCCAGCCGCCGCTGAGCGCTGCGGCGCATAGTCCGGCGGTTCCCCGGGCCGTGACGATGATCAGCACCCCGCGCTCAGACCCCGGGCCCGGACCGGCGGCAAGGGTTTCCAGAGTGAAACTTTCCTGCGCGGAGAGCACCGCAGCCGGCAGGAAGCGCGCGGCAAGCAGCGGCGGGGTGGGCCCGTGAATGAGGACCCTGGTCTGCCGGGCCGCGGGGTAGCCGGCAAGCTGCAAAACGATGGACCTGACCATTCCGGCGACAGCTGGTTCCGGCCCGCGAAGAGTCGTCACCGATGTTCCGGGATCAAGGGTTACAGGCATGAGTCCAAGCAGCGGAGGCAGCAAACCGAAATCCGGCGGTTCCAGCCTGATATTCGCCCTTTGTTGTGCCTGTCCCAGCCGCAACCACACCGGACCCGTGGGCGTGGCAGACACCTTCGGAGAGCCGGGTTCCGCGAAAGATCCTGTCAGGGACAGTACGCCGGCGGATGGCGCGGCCCGCCGTCGTCGGTCCTGGTCCGCACGCACGGCCGCGGCGACAGCCGCCCTCAGCTCGCGGCGCTGCCTTCGGCCCGCAACGACAGGCACCAACACCGAAACCGCGGACACGGCGGTGAAGGCCAGGAAGATCCACATGCCCGTCAGGACGGCCAGGCCCACACCGATGGCCAGGGGCAGAACCGCAGCGAGCAGGAGGGCCGCCTTGTTGCTGTGCGCCGTGGGATTGCTGACCACTAGCGGTTCCGTGACATCGGACCCGGCATCGCCGGTGATTCCGGGAGTACCGCCGAAAGCAAGTGACATGGACGAGCCGCCGCAGTGAATCATGGAATCCGTGGAGATTGTCGCCGTCACTACTTTCCTTCCGTCGACGCGGATCCCGTTGGCACTCCCAAGATCGAGGAGGGTGACGGCGGCATCAGTAACGTCGAGCAGCGCATGTTCCCGGGACAGCTCGGCATCCGGGATGACAACCTCGGTGCCGCTGCGTCCGATCCGGAACCGCCCACGCCGCAGCGGAAAGATCAAACCGGCACCCGGCCCGCTGTGCACGGCAAGTACCAGCGGTGCTGCGTCGTGGACAGTGGACGGCACGGCGCCATCCACCAGCACGGCGCCATTAACGAGGGGGCGTTCGCCGACTTTCAACGCAGCCACCGGGACCCGGGCCACCGTCAGCTCCCCGGTCCCGTAGCGCGAGGAGACGGCCGCCTGAAGTTCCACGCCGGGGCACCCGGCGGGTACTTCGACGGCCAGCTCCAGAGGTCCGGAGGTGAGTGCGGACCCCGGAGCCGGAACCAGGGTGCAGTGCAGCATCATTAAGGAAGAATCCTTTCCCGCGGCGTTGTTTGAGTCCCACGCTAGGCGTGGATGCGATGGCGGGGTGCAGGGGATTAGGGCTATGTGGAAAGCGGCACTGTCCTCGGAGGATGAACCAACGAGGGGCCGCCGGCGGGCCCGGGCCCTGGCCGCGATTCGCCGGTTCACACCCCGCCTCGGGTAGGCTAAAGCAGCAGCCAATGCGCAAAATTGCGCTGCCCGCATTCGAATCAGGAGAGTTTGTGACCGCTGACCTCGTCATCGTAGGGTCGGGCTTCTTCGGCCTGACCATCGCAGAACGGGCCGCTACAGAGCTGGGCTTGAAGGTCGTTGTCATCGACCGCCGGGAGCACATCGGCGGCAATGCCTACAGCGAAAAGGAAGAGCAGACCGGCATCGAGGTGCACCGTTACGGTGCACACCTTTTCCACACCTCGAACGAGCGCGTTTGGGAGTACGTCAACCGTTTCACGACATTCACCAACTACGTTCACAAGGTGTACGGCGTTCACAAGGGTGAGGTCTACTCCCTGCCGATCAACCTGTCCACCATCAACCAGTTCTTCCGCGCCAACCTGACCCCGGGCCAGGCCCGGGAACTGATCAAGGAACAGGCCGGGGAACTTGCCGGGACCGATCCGCAGAACTTGAACGACAAGGGCATCCAGCTCATTGGCCGTCCGCTGTACGAGGCCTTCATCAAGCACTACACCGGCAAGCAGTGGCAGACGGACCCCAAGGACCTGCCCGCGGGCATCATTTCCCGCCTCCCGGTGCGCTACAACTACGACAACCGCTACTTCAACGACAAGTACGAGGGCCTGCCGACAAACGGCTACACCGCGTGGATCGAGAAGATGGCGGAGCACCCGAACATCGAGGTCCGGCTCAACACGGACTTCTTCGACGAATCGCACGAATACAGCAAAGGCAAGGTTGTCGGTAGCATCCCGGTCATCTACACCGGGCCGGTAGACCGGTACTTCGATTTCGCCGAGGGCGACCTTTCCTGGCGCACTATCGACTTCGAGAAGGAAGTCCTCGACGTCGGCGACTTCCAGGGAACGTCGGTAGTCAACTACAACGACGCCGATGTGCCCTACACCCGCATTATCGAGCCGCGCCATTTCCACCCGGAGCGCGACTACCAGACGGAAAAGACCGTCATCATGCGCGAGTTCTCCCGCGCAGCGGAGAAGGGCGACGAGCCCTACTATCCGATCAACACTGCTACGGACCGCGAACGCCTGCTCAAGTACCGCGATCTGGCGGCCGCTGAGAAGGATGTTTTGTTCGGGGGACGGCTCGGCACGTACAAGTACCTGGACATGCACATGGCCATCGGGTCCGCGCTGACCATGTTTGACAACCAGATCCGCCCGCATTTTGAGGGCGGCGCCAAGATTGAAAGTGGAGGGGTCGACGCATGAGCGCCGCGGACGAAACGAACGATTGGACGCGGATCCAGCGGGTCATCCTGCCCTCCGCCGATCAGACGGACACCATCCCGCTGTACGTGGATGCGGGTCCCGCCAGCGGCATCCGGCTGCGGGAGAACGATGAATTGGCGCGCTCCCCGAAGCTCCCCGAAGACAAACTGCAGATGTTCAGTTCGGGAAGCCGCCAGGCGCACTTCGAGGACTTGCTCTCGCGGGAGTCCATGCGTGTGCGGTCCGGTGAGCAGATCTCCTTCGGCACCTATTTCAATGCGTTCCCTGCAAGTTACTGGCGACGGTGGACCTCGGTCCGTGACATCCGGCTCGTGGTCCGGACCACCGGCACAGGTGCCGTGACGGTTTACAAGTCCAACGCCCGTGGCTCCGTTCAGCGGGTCGATGGCCACCACGTGGACGGCGACTCCACCTCGGTTTTCGAACTCTCCCTCAAGCCGTTCGGCGACGGCGGCTGGTACTGGTTCGATCTTGCGGCGAGCTCCACGGACCTCGTGCTGGAGTCCGGACAGTGGGAAACCCCGGACCATGTGAACCACCGAGGCCAGGTGACACTGGAAATCACCACAATGAACAAACCCGATTTCTGCCTCAACAACGCCCGGATTCTCTCTGACAACCTCGACGTCCTCAACGATGTCAAAGAGATCCTGATCGTGGACCAAGGGACGCAGAAGGTTGAGGACCAGGTCGGTTTCACTGAGGTCCAGGAAGCACTCGGCGGTAAACTCCGGGTCATCAACCAGGCCAACCTGGGCGGTTCCGGCGGCTTTGCCCGCGGCATGTACGAAGCGGTAGAGAATGGCAGCGACTATGTGCTTCTGCTCGACGACGATATCGTCGTCGAGCCCGAAAGCATCGTTCGTCTCCTGACATTCGCCGACTACTGCCGGAAGCCCACTATCGTCGGCGGCCACATGTTCGACCTTTACAGCCGCAGCGTCCTGCACACCTTTGGCGAGGTCGTCGACCCCTACCGAATCGTGCCGGCTCAGCCACATGCCGACATGGAACTCCGCCACGATTTCAGCGTCGCCAACCTCCGGCAGACCGCTTGGCTGCACCGCCGAGTGGACGTTGATTACAACGGCTGGTGGATGTGTCTGATCCCAACGCAGGTGATCAAGGAGATCGGGCTTTCCCTACCGTTGTTCATCAAATGGGACGACGCCGAATATGGTCTGCGTGCCCGGGAGGCGGGTTTCGCGACGGTATCGTTGCCGGGTGCTGCCGTGTGGCACGTATCTTGGGCCGACAAAGATGACATGGTCGGCTGGCAGTCATACTTCCATGAGCGCAACAGGCTGATTACAACGCTTATTCATAGCCCTTACCCCAAGGGTGGCCGTGTCTTGAGGGAGTCGGTTCAGGCCGATGTAAAGCATCTTGTCTCCATGCAGTACTTCACTGAGCACGGCCGGATCGAGGCTTTGAAGGACATCTTCAAGGGACCCGATGATCTTCACCAGGTTCTGGCCACCCGCCTACCGGAAATCAACGCACTGAAGTCCGAGTACCCGGACGCCCAGCTCAAGGACGACGTCGACGACTTCCCTGCGCCGAAATTGGGTCGCGGACCCATGGGGGGCGCCCCCATCGGCATGCCGCGCAAGAAAGACCTGGTTCCCTGGGGAATCAAGACAGTTTCGCGTCAGCTGGTCAAGACTCCTGCGCCGGAAAGCGCCGAGCGTCCGCAGGGATTTTTGGCCCACCGCGACAACCGGTGGTTCCGGCTTGCGCACTACGACAGCGTCATAGTGTCCAATGCAGAGGGAACGGGGGCCTCCTGGTATCGGCGGGACCCCAAGAAGCTGAAGTTGATGCTGACTGAAGCAACACGCCTGCATCTCCGGCTTTACCGCGAGTGGGACAAGCTGGCTGAACAGTACCGCGCCGCCGTTCCCGGGATTACCTCAATGGCAGCCTGGAAAAGGACGTTCGACGCCGACGCCAAGGACCGCAACTAGATGGCCGGACAAGTCGACCAACTAGTAAAACCCGGAAGCGGCCGCGGACTGCTCGACGTCTACGGTGACCGGTTCCTGCTGAAGCTGCTGGTACGCAAGGAAATCAAAATCCGTTATCGCGGATCAGTGCTCGGGCTGATGTGGTCCTATGTGAAACCACTGATGCAGTTCCTGATCTACTTCATCGCGCTGGGCATATTCCTGAATCTTGAGCACGGGACGCCCAACTATGCGATCTACCTCTTTTCGGGCATCGTGCTGGTCAACTTTTTTACGGAGTCATTGTCCAATGCCACCCGATCAATCGTTGACAACCGAGACCTCATCCGAAAGATCTACTTGCCGCGGGAGCTATTCCCGGTGGCAACGGTATGGGTCTCGGCGGCGCACTTCCTGCCACAACTGCTCGTCCTGATCGCTGCCTGCCTGTTTGTGGGCTGGACCCCGTCGATCCTGCAGATAGCCGCTGCGGTCCTGATTTTCGTTATGGTCGCAGTGCTGGCTACGGGCCTCGGTCTGATGTTCGGCGCCGTCAACGTCTACTTCCGCGACTCCGAGAACATTGTGGACATGATCGTTATGGTCGTCACGTGGGCTTCTCCGGTGCTCTACGTATGGACCATGGTCGAGCGTGTCATGGGACAGTGGTTCTGGGTCTACATGCTGAACCCGATGACCACCGCCGTCGGAGTTTTTCACTGGACTTTTTGGGAACCGACACTGAAGGCCGACCAGGTGGTCAGCGATCCAATGCCCCCGGACCTGCTGAGCTTCTGGCTTCCAGTTTCCATGCTCACCTCCGTCGCCATCCTGTTCCTTGGCCAGTTGATGTTCCGCCGGCTTTCCGTCCACTTCGCACAGGAGCTCTAAGATGACGAAGCGCGGCCACGTTGCCATCAGCTGTATCGGCGTCCGCAAGCAGTTCGTTCTGCGCCACACCCGGTCCCTCAAGGAGGCTCTGGTCTGGCTGGTCAAGGGACGTAAGGGGGACCTGTCGAAAAGATTCCTCGCGCTCGACAACGTATCGCTCGAGGTCAAACAGGGCGAAACTGTCGCACTCATGGGGCTCAACGGTTCCGGAAAGTCGACACTACTGAAGCTGATCTCTGGAGTCCTGCAACCTGACGGCGGCACGGTGCGGACCCGGGGGCGCGTGGCCGGCCTGATTGAAGTCGGCGCAGGCTTCCACCATGACCTCAGCGGCCGGGACAACGTCTATCTCAACGGCGCCATCCTTGGCATGTCAGAGAAGCAGATCGATGAGATGTTCGATTCCATCGTCGAGTTCTCCGAGATCGGAGAATTCATTGACACGGAAGTGAAGTTCTACTCCTCGGGAATGTACCTGCGCCTGGCGTTTTCAATTGCGGTACACACAGACCCTGAGGTCTTCCTGATTGATGAAATTCTTGCTGTGGGCGACGAGCCGTTCCAGCGCAAGTGCATCGCCAAGATCAAGGAACTTTCGGAAATGGGGAAGACCCTGTTTGTGGTGAGCCATGACCTGGATCTGGTCGCCACCGTGTGTGAACGGGGCGTCCTGCTCGAACACGGCAAGGTGGTCATGGACGCTGAAGTGCACGAGGTCGTAGACGAGCTCCGGCGAAGGTCTTCGGTGGGTTAGCCCTTCCGCGTGGGAAAACGGCGGTCGATGCCTATTCGGGGAGATTGGCGCCCGAGACCGCAATCGTGCCGTTAGAAACTGATCTGAGCCGCCAGAGCCTCAAGAACCTCTCGTCCCTTCGCCTTATCCCACTGGGAAGACGACGAGGGCAGCGCAACGAGCACGCGCGTGGACCGAACTCCCGCCACCACCGTAAGAACGTACTCAGAGGTTCCGGACAACCGGTTCACTGCAAACCTAGCCCGTTCCCCCAGGCCAGGGACATCCTCCGGTTCTGTCATTAGTTTGAAGGGGTCGTCGGCTGCCAGGGACTCGCGGGACGGGTAGGTTGTCACTTCGGTGATAAGGGCGTTTGTTGTCAGGCCGCTTGCATCCAACGCGTAGATGCAGGAATCCTTCTTGACTCCGGCCGTGTCCTGCACCGCGGAAGGCTGTGCACCCTGGAGGTCGGACGCCAGGGTGCCAAGCGCCTTCCTGATGGCCTCCGGGCTGAGGACCTGGCAGGCGGTCGCTGACGGTGCCGGCAGCACGGTTCGCCCGTCGTGCGCGATGCTTGGCGTCGGAGTCCCGGTTGTCCGGCCTCCCTGAGGAGATTCCGTTGCGGATCCGTGGCCGGTACAGCCTGCCAGGGCGAGCGCGATAGCGAGCGACGTGCAGGCAACTCCCGCCCGGACCGCACTGTGCGTTTTGCTAGCGGAAAACATCGGCAACGACACCCATCACGATGTGGTCGCCGGGGACGGCGCTGTTCATGAAACGCACCACATCAGGTTCGTTCATAGCGATGCACCCCCAACTCGGATACCGGTTTGCATGCAGGAAGATTGCGAATCCGGCATTCATGACAATGCTCGAATCCGGCTCGCGGTTGTAGTTGATGACGACACCCTGCCGGTAGTCGTGGGCAGGTCGAGTGGCATAATACCACATGTTCTCGTCCGGGAAAATGTCCGCGCTGGACTCGAAGTACCTGTTGTAATTGGCGTTGAGCCGGCCGCCCCACCGAGAGTAGGGGTTCAGGGTCAGGTAGTTGAGTGCAGTGCCCGGGTTGCCGAGCCCGAAAGCATCCGTCACTGTGAAAGAACCCGTTGGGGAGAACTTGTTGATGGTGGGTCCCGAGGCGACCCCGGGCCTCGCAAAGCCGGATTCTCCGGCCTGGGCCCAAGTTGACCATTCATAGGCGTAATGGCCTCCGGATTTCGCACATGTGACAGATGTGACTGGCGACGTGGAGTACTGCTCTGCGATGGCGAACGTGACACGCTGCGCGCCGCCGGTTCCGTAGTTAACTGACCCTCGGTTTATGGCCTCGCAATAGCCACTGGGCGAGATGTAAAGTTTCGGTCCTGAAATTGGTGTCCAGCTTAGGGAGCCATTCTCGAACCACTGTTGGCAACCGCCGCTCCAGCACTTCTCGGTCTCAGTGGGGTACCCCAATGAACCGCTGGGTCCTCCGCGACTCGTCCAAGTGGCGCCTACGGCACCCCAGACGGTGTTTGACCCCGTGGTTGGGGACCAAAAGAGTTGGCCGCCTTGGAAGTTCTGCATACAACCGCCTGCCCGCAATCCGCAGATTTCGGATCCAACGGGGTACCTTAGTCCTCCATTCTGCGCGCCCTGGTTGATGTATGCGGCGCGGTTGGCACCCCAGAGTGGACTGGAACCGGTGGCAGGCGACCATAGCAGTTGACCACCCTGGAAAATCTGGGAGCAACCGCCGTCGCGAAGGCCGCAAATCTCGGCTCCTGTCGGATAGTGCAGGCCCCCCGATGCGGCGTTGTGGTTCTTGTAAGCCACAAGGTTGGCACCCCAAACGGGATTGGACCCGGTGGCCGGGGACCAGTAGAGCTGGGCCCCTTGGAAGGCCTGGGAGCAGCCACCATCCGCGAGCCCGCAGATCTCTGGACCTGTGGGGTAGCGGAGTCCACCGTTCTGTGCCCCATAGTTCATATACGCGACGCGGTTTGCGCCCCATACCGGGTTCGACCCTGTGGCCGGCGACCAAAACAGTTCCCCGCCCTGGAACAGTTGAGAGCAACCGCCATCGCGATACCCGCAAATCTCGGCTCTCAGAGGATAGCGGAGACCGCCCCCCTGTGCACCAAAATTCTTGTAGGCGACCAGGTTGGCGCCCCATACTGGCTGGGCGCCGGATATTGCCGACCAGTACACGTTGCCATTCTGGAATGTTCTGTGGCACCCGTCGTCAGCCAGTCCACAGATAATGTCGGCGGTGGCCGCGCCGAGCGCGCCGGAGGCTCCGCCAAGGCCCGACCACACGGCGGTAATTGCCGCCGCGGCCCCCGGCGGCGGCGTCACTGCGGTGGCGGCCGCGCCCTCAACCGCTGGCTGTGTTGGCAGAGTCCCTGTGGTTGGAGAATTGCCCGGGGTTACCGCCGGCCGCGGTGACACTGCGAGAGAGCTGTCAGGCGCTGACGGTTTTGGTGTGGCAGTCTCCGGCCCTGTGGCCGGGGGAGTTGTCGCCGGCGGCGTGGGTTCTGGGGTTGCAGTTGGCGACACCGGAATTTCCATGGTTATTGCCCGATGCATCGGCAATTGGCTCGCCTGTGAAGCACCCGCCGACCCGAGTATAAGGCCGACAATCGTCAAACCGACGAAGACGCTCCCGGTGACTGGTCGCAATAAGCTCAAAGAATCCCCCAAAATCTAATGGCCCGACTGCTCGAATAGTCCGTGCAGTTTTCTCGAACGCCACGTGTCTACAGCAAACTTCTCAAAGTGTACCTGCCGATCAGGTACATGCAGGGCGGTGGGAGGGATACCGTAAAGAAAGTCGCGCCTAGCGGCATCCGACTATTTCATAGAGCCGCGCGTTGCCGCGTTTCTCCACGAGCCGGAAGGAAGGCCGGCTTTCGAGGTTAGAAATTCCCGTATATGGATGGGATCCCCCGTGTACTTCCAATTTGCCGAAGTCGAGAACCCAGTAGCTTTTCAGCGTACGAACCGCATCGCAGACCGTTGGGTCCGAATCCAGCTGATTCAATCTTCGTTCGATCAGCCTGACAGTCTCAGATGGTTCGCCCAGCATGTGCGGTTCCAATGTTTTTCTGTCGCTCAGCGCGTAAACCAGGGATGCGCCGGTCCATGGATTGCCGATGACGATTTCGTCGGAGGGCACGTGCTCGTCGACTGCAGCCAGCAGTGCTCTCTCGTCCTTTGAGAGCAATTTGGAGTCATCGGTCAACCGATAAGAGTTGGCGCCGTTGCTGACTTCCGGTTCGACCGTCTGAAATTGTGTTATGCCTGCGAAAGAAACCCAGACTAAGGCCACACTTCCCGCGTAGGCGAAGCGCCGCCATGAGCTAGGAAGCGCGCGCAAGATTGCGGTGCCATAGGCTTTGTACCGGCTTACCGCAAGCCCGGCGATCCATACGGCGCCTAGGGCCACCACGGGCACTGTAACAACCGGCAAGAGCGCCGCGATCCGGTTGCTGTCGTTGTACCACCCTCCGGTAAGGAAGGAGCGGAAGCGTCCGAACCACATGCCGCTGACCACAACGTACAGGGCGACGGCGGCCGTGAACGACATCAGGAGGGGCCAAAGCCGCCTCGCTGAAGCAGCAACACACACCCCTGTCACCGTGAGGACGGCGAGAACGACGGGCATGGGGCGGCCCATTCCGGAAGCCGTCACAGCCTCCCCGAAGGCTTGCGATAAGGATTGGATAGGCGGCCAGAAAGCGGCCTCCGCTTCGGGCCTCAGTGCCTTCCAGAAAATATAGGCACCAAGAACGAAGCAAAGCATCACTGCAAACGGAAGAACACGGGACAATGGTTTCGCGGTCTTTGGTACAAGTGCGGCGTTCCACGTGATGAGGCGCTTCAAGACCCAAGGCGTCCCGAATGCCAGCAATGCCAGGAGGGCGGAGGGGTGTGCAAGTGCTATCCCCGGGACGGTCATTGCCAATACAAGAGCAGAAGAGCCAATTCCATGCCTTTCGGCGTTGCCCGTATCCAGTACTGAGACGACCAGACTTAAGGCAAACGGCAGGACAGCAGTGGCAAGCATCAGGGGATACAACACGCCAAAGTCCAGCAGCAAATAGGGAAACTGGCTGAAGCCGGCCGCCGCAATTGCCGCAACCCATGTGGCCACGGGGTTTGCCCCCAGAATGCGTCGGGTGAGGTACACGCATCCGGCAGGCCAAATGAGCGCTCCAATGAGCACATTGCAGACATTGACAACGCCGGGAATCGGGAGCGCTGTCAGCTGAACTGTGAGCGAAACGAACGCATGCCATGCGGCCGGATAAATGCCCGGGTGCCCGGTACTATCTACGAGGTTACCGATCGTCAGGGACGAGGCAGAGCCCGTGTCAAGAATGAATCTGATGGCATTGAGGTGGAAAACATTGTCGAATGTTTGCGAAATGTTGTCGGGCGATTCGAAGATCGAAATAATTCGAAAACCCACTATTGAGCCGCTGACGATCAGCGACGCCGGGACCAGCCACGCGCGTCCCGTAGAAGAAGTCAGGGCCGGAGTTCCGCGGGGTGGCCAAATCCATCGCCGCAGGGCAAGCCCAACAAGGCAGGCAAGTACTGATAAGCCGGTGACTGCCAGGATTGACCAGGGAATCCCTGCTGCCGCCGCAAGCACTGCCGATGCACCAATCAGCGAAACGCTCAACGGCCCGGCTCCCGCCCAGAGCATCAAGCCGCGGGCACCAAAGGCATATCCCGCGCCGAGCCCTGGCAGGAGCAGGATGCAGGCCCCCGTCAGGAACGCGGGCACGTAGTCGAACCAACTCATGCTGCTGCCGTCCTCTGCCCAGATTCCACTTTCAGCTCCAGCACGCGGTTATCCTATACAAAGAGGCAGTTCCAACGGCGGTGACCAGGCTGAAACCCTTGGCATGGTCGATATTGAAAAGGCCATCGTATTGGGCATCCTTTGGATAGCCGTGTTGGAACGGCTGTTGAGTTGACTGCAGGACATAGTGAATGTTTAGCGACCGAACGGCGTCACAGACCTCGGGACGCTTGGAAACCCACCGCAGCGAGCGGGCCACGAGGTCCTTCGCCGGAGTCATGGCCGTGAAAATCTGGTTGAACGTCATGTTTGTGCCTGAATAGAGGTAGGCCAGTCCGCTCCCGTTCCACGGGTCGCCGACTACGAATTCGCTCGGGCCTACGAAGTCGCCCAGCTTCTTGTACAGCTCCAGTTCGTCGGAGGACATCATGGCGGAGGTCGGCGTAATGGCGAAGTTTCTCTTCGCCGAATCAATGGCCGGCTGCGTTGAGACGGCGAAGGACACTCCCAGGACCACCACCGTTAGCAACGCGATGATCAAATTGGCGGCGCGTTTTCGCGGAGTTCGTTTGAGGTCGGGGATGCGGCGGTTGATCGTCTCGGCGAGTGCAGTCGCTCCGGCGACAGACATCGGAAGTGCTACCAGTACAAAGCCCGCAGCCAGGCGGTTGTAGTCGTCATACCAGACACCGGTGAGGAAGGACCGCAGCTCCGACGGCGGGAAGCCCGCGACTGCGACAAATAGCAGGCCGAAGAGCAGGTACGAGGCAACGAACCACCGCTGGGTGTTCTTTCGCCACACAGCAACGGCGCCGATGATGACCAGCGGTGCCACGGCAAAGGATGGAAGGTTCCAGGAATGCGTCACCCACAATGCTTCGCCGATCGCCTGCTGTGGGTTCTGGTAGGGCGGATTGAACTGTATCGCGGACAAAGGCTGGGGGCGTAGGGTCAGCCAGGCCAAGAGTATGACGGTCACCGACAGAGGGGAGGCGACCTGCCTCCAACCCAGGCCGCGGAGGCCGCCTTGCAAGGGGAACAGTCGCGACTGCTTCAGCCAAGAGCCGATGATCATGGGAAGAACGAGGCCAAGGACCAGCAGAACGCCGCTGGGGTGGCTGAAGAACATGCCGGGGACGGCGATGAGGAGTAGAGCCGCGACCATTCCTGGGTGGAAGCAGTCCCCGCTTCTCGTCCTCCGGAGGAGAATCACTACCAGGCCGGCTACCGGCAGTACCAGCGCGGTGGACAGCAAGTTCGGATACAGGACGCCCCAGTCCAGCAGGCGGAACGGAAAGGTTCCGAAGCAGGTGATCAGGAGACCCGTTCCGAGGATATAACGCCGGCCGTTTCCGAAGAGCTGGCGGACAAAGAAGACTGCGCCCAAGGGCCAAACCAAGGCACCGATGATCAGGTTCAAAGCAATGACGGATTCCGGAATTGAAGCACCGGAGGCCGTCGCGATCAGTGCAGCGAAGGAATGCCATGCTGCGGGGTAGGCAGACGGAGGGCCGCCGTTGAGCCCCAGCGATGCGGAGAAGATTGACCCATCGCCGCTGTCCACCATGTATCTGACAGAGTTCAGGTGAAACACACCATCGGTGGTCTGTGAAATCCAATCCGGTGAGCCGAAGACGTAGATAAGCTCGGCCCCCAGGATAATTGCGGCGACGCCAACTGCGATTGCGATCGTTCCCAAGGGGTTGGGCGCCGTCGCCGGGGGCGCCGCAACGGGCCACCGGCGCTCCACCAGTCGTCGGAGGACGAACGCCGCCGAGCACGCCACACCGACGAACGCGGCGAATCCCAGGAGATTCCAAGGGAGTTTTACTACCCAAAGAAAGGTGGAGGCAACGACAACGAGCGACGTGGAAACGACCGGCGCGAGACCGATGGCTGCGGCTGCGCGGCCACCGGCCGCACGGACCATCAGGAATCCCGGGCCGAGGACCAAGGTAGCTGCCAGCAAAGCCGGAAGTATGATCAGCGGCCAGGTCGTTTGCATCGGTTTTTCATCGCTTACTGTTTGCTCTAGGGCATAGATGAAGGGGCTTTTGTCGGCCCTCTACGCCGGGTTACCGAAGTCTGGGTTCCGCTACAATTTCTTTCCGCGTTCCAGCAGTGACATGAGGTAGCCGCCGTATCCGCTCTTCATCAGGGGCTGGGCGCGCAGGCTAAGGTCGTCGTCCGAGAGGAAGCCTTGACGCCAGGCGATCTCTTCGGGGGCGCCGATCTTCAGTCCCTGGCGGTTTTCGACGGTTCTTACGAAGTTCGACGCGTCGTTCAGATCGCTAAACGTTCCGGTGTCCAACCATGCCGTACCCCGCGGGAGGACTTCCACATGAAGTTTTCCTTCGTCAAGGTAGTGGCGGTTCACATCCGTTATCTCCAGCTCGCCCCTCGGCGAAGGCTTCAGGGATTTGGCTATTTCTACGACATCGTTGTCGTAGAAGTAAAGTCCAGGGACCGCGTAGTTACTCTTGGGCTTGGCGGGTTTCTCCTCGAGTGAGACAGCCCGTCCTTCTTCATTGAACTCCACCACGCCGTAGGCCTTCGGGTCCGCCACCCAGTAGCCGAATATTGCGCCACCGTCTAGGCCGCTGAAACGCTGGAGCTTGCTGCCCAGGCCTGCCCCGTAGAAGATGTTGTCTCCCAGTACGAGACAGACATCGTCGGAGCCGATGTGATCTGCGCCAAGAATGAAGGCCTGGGCCAGCCCATCCGGTGACGGCTGTTCGACGTAGCTAAGGCTCACCCCGAAGCGGCTGCCGTCGCCAAGAAGCCTCTTAAAAGGGACTGCATCCTGAGGCGTCGTCACGATGAGAATATCGCGGATTCCCGCCAGGATCAGGGTCGACAGGGGGTAGTAGATCATCGGCTTGTCGAATACCGGTACCAACTGCTTGCTGATGCCCAAGGTAATAGGGTGCAGGCGCGAGCCTGTTCCGCCCGCCAGAATGATTCCACGCATGCCTGCCATCTTCCCCTGAGCCGGTCGCTTTGACCAAACCGGTAGTCTGGTCATATGCAGAAATTCCTTGTGACCGGCGGCGCCGGGTTCATCGGTTCCAACTTCGTTCACTACGTCGTGTCACACACTGACCACCATGTGACCGTTCTGGACAAGCTCACCTACGCCGGAAATTTGGACTCCCTCAACGGCCTTCCGGAGGGCCGCTTCCGGTTCGTGAAGGGCGACATCTGCGACGCCGCCCTGGTCGACGGACTCGTGGCGGAAGCCGACGTCGTGGTCCATTACGCCGCGGAGTCGCACAATGACAATTCCCTGCAGGATCCCCGCCCGTTCCTGGATACCAACATCATCGGCACGTACACGCTGATCGAGGCGGCCCGGAAGCACGGCAAGCGCTTCCACCACATCTCCACGGACGAGGTCTACGGCGACCTGGAGCTCGATGATCCGGAACGGTTCACCGAGAACACCCCGTACAACCCCTCCAGCCCGTATTCCTCCACCAAGGCGGGTTCGGATTTGCTGGTGCGGGCGTGGGTGCGCTCGTTCGGGCTGCAGGCGACCATCAGCAACTGCTCGAACAACTACGGCCCGTACCAGCACGTGGAGAAATTCATTCCGCGCCAGATCACCAACGTGATCGACGGGATCCGTCCCAAGCTCTACGGCAAGGGTGAGAACGTCCGGGACTGGATCCACGCCAACGACCACTCCTCCGCGGTCCTGGCGATCATCGCCAAGGGCCGGATCGGGGAGACGTACCTGATCGGCGCCGACGGCGAGCAGAGCAACAAGGACGTCGTCGAGCTGATCCTCAAGCACATGGGCCAGGCACCTGACGCCTACGACCACGTCGTGGACCGGCCCGGCCATGACCTGCGCTACGCGATCGACTCCACGAAGCTCCGCACCGAGCTCGGCTGGGAACCGCGCTTCTCCAATTTCGACGCCGGCATCGAGGACACCATCGCCTGGTACCGGGACAACGAGGACTGGTGGCGTCCGCAGAAGGCCGCCACGGAAGCCAAGTACACGGAACAGGGCCAGTAGATTATGCCGATCGAGTTCTCGAAGAAGCTCACCGCGCACGACACCCCGATTCCCGGCGTCGTCCTCTACGACCTTCCGGTCCACGGCGACAACCGGGGCTGGTTCAAGGAGAACTGGCAGCGGGACAAGATGGTGGCCCTCGGGCTGCCGGACTTCCGGCCGGTGCAGAACAACATCTCGTTCAACGAAAAGGCCGGCACCACCCGCGGCATCCACGCCGAGCCGTGGGACAAGTTCATTTCCGTCGCCACCGGCCGGATTTTCGGGGCGTGGGTTGACCTGCGCGAAGGCCCCACGTTCGGTGCCGTGTTCACCGCCGAACTCGACGCCAGCCAGGCCATCTTCATCCCCCGCGGGGTGGGCAACGGCTTCCAGACCCTCGAGGACTCCACCGCCTACACGTACCTGGTCAACGACCACTGGTCCGCCGACGCCCAGGGCCAGTACACCTTCCTGAACCTCGCCGACGAGACCGTGTCCATCGCCTGGCCGGTCCCGCTGGAGGAGGCCGAACTCTCGGACAAGGACAAGAACCACCCCCGGCTCGCGGACGTTACCCCGATGCCGCCGAAGAAGACCCTTGTCGTCGGGGCCGACGGCCAGCTCGGCAAGGCGCTGCGGAAACTCTACGACGGCGACCCTTCCGTCGAGTTCGCCGGCCGGGCAGAGTTCGACCTCAGCGACGAGGATGCGTTTACCGCCCGGAACTGGAAGAACTACGCCACGATCATCAACGCGGCCGCCTACACCGCGGTCGACGCCGCGGAGACCCCCGAGGGCCGCAGGGCTGCCTGGGCGGTCAACGTCACCGCTGTCGCCCGCCTGGCCCGGGCCGCCGTCGACCACGACCTGGTCCTCGTTCACGTCTCGTCGGACTACGTCTTCGACGGCACCCGCGAGGTCCACGCCGAGGATGAACCGTTCTCCCCGCTGGGCGTCTACGGCCAGACGAAAGCGGCGGCCGACGCCGTCGTCAGCGTCGTGCCGCGCCACTACATCGTGCGGACCAGCTGGGTGATCGGGGAGGGCACCAACTTCGTCCGCACCATGGCCTCGCTGGCCGAACGCGGCATCGAACCGTCCGTCGTCAACGACCAGATCGGCCGGCTCAGCTTCACCGAAGACATCGCCGCCGGCATCCGGCACCTGCTCCAAACGGGCGCCGAATACGGCACCTACAACCTCAGCAACGACGGCGAACCACAGTCCTGGGCCGATGTGGCCGCGGACGTCTACGAACTCTCCGGCAAGTCACGGGACGCCGTCACCGGAGTCAGCACTGAAGAGTACTTCAAAGGCAAGTCTCCGGCGCCCCGACCGTTGAACAGCGCACTCGGGCTCTCCAAGATTTCCGCCTCGGGCTTCCGGCCGAGTGACGGTCAGGTGGCGCTGGCAGCTTACTTCGAAGCTTCGGAGGTCTCCCGCCGTGGGTAGTTCCAATCTGTTGACGATTGCCACGTACGGCCGATCGGGGAGCAGTGCACGCGTGCGAATCCATGACTGGCTTGAATATCTCGGTGTTTCCGCAGAGCACTTGAGCTACACGGGACAGGGCAACAACAGCATCTCCACGTTGCTGAACAACCTGGACAAGGTTTTCGAGGCTGAGGTGTCACTGGCCCGACTGGCGTCGAAAGGTTTCGACGGGACAGTTCTGATGAGCCGGGAAGCTTCGCCGCTAAGTAACGGCAGGCTGGAAGCAAAGATCCTCCGAGGCGCCGACCGGTCGATCTATGATTTCGACGACGCGATTTTCCATAGCGCGGCACCGTTCCCGTATAGTCTCTGGCCCAAGGACAAGCTGTGGCTGCGGTCGGTTCAGTCTGCCTCGCACATCATCGCCGGAAACGAGTACCTGGCCGAGGAAGCTTCGAAGCACGCGGAAAACGTGACTCTCATTCCCAGTTGCGTGGATCTGGCCGCGTACGCCCGCAAGACTTCGTTCGATCTGCGCCCTGTCCCCACCCTGGTCTGGCTTGGATCCCCAGCCACCGAACCATACCTGGCGGGCATTGCCGACGCGCTCCTGCGCGTCAACGCCGAGACTCCGATCCGGCTGACCGTTATTAGCGCCGGCCAGCGCAGCCTGGGCGCTCTCGATGAAATCGTGGACCGCGTGGACTGGCGCGAGGACAACTTTGGTCAGCTCCTCAAGGAAGCCGATCTCGGAATCATGCCATTGCCGAATGACGAATTCGCTCGCGGAAAGTGCGCTTACAAGCTCCTCCAGTACGGCGCTGCCGGTCTCCCCGTCATGGGCAGCCCGGTGGGGGCCAACGAGCAAGTACTGAAGAAAATGGAAGGGTTTGCCGCAGCCGGAACTGCAGCCTGGGTCGCGGGCCTGAGTGATTTCCTGGCATCAACGGCGTCCGAGCGCCGGGCGAGGGGCGAGGCTGGCTACAACGAGATTGCGCAAGGGTTCAGCTTCGGGGCCTGGGCGGATACGTGGAAAAGAGTTGTCGGGGTCAGTGCGGCCGCGCAGTAAGAGTCGCCAGTCCTGACCTTCCTCAGTGGACCGGAGCCTCGGACCGCTGGACTTGGTTCTGATATTGGACAAGGAGCAACCAGCCGGCGGACGAGACCGCGCTTGCCGCGACGAAGCCCCAGATGGCACCGGAAAGTCCGCCCAGGAGCAGGCCAAGCATCGGACCGGCAATCGCGCCGACAGTTTGGACGACACGTCCGGCGAATAGTTCACGGCGGGGCAGGTGGTTCCGGGAAGCGATGTAGTAGAAGTGGCCCAGGAAATTCATGGCCACGAAGATTGCGCAGGCAACCGCGAACTCGCTAAGGGAACCAAGCGTCGTAGAAGCCAGCCCGGTTTGAGGGACGATGGCGGCCAACACCACGTAACATCCGGCCGCCATCATTCCCGCGACTCCCATGACGGCGAAGAGGTACCGGCGTCCCGCCAGCACGGGAAGTGTGAGTTGGGCCAGCGTCGGCCGCAGTGGATCGAGGACCAGCTGGACCGGCGTGGCAACACTGGAGATTCCCCGGTAAATGCCGAAGTTCTTAGCACCAAGCAAGGGTGCCAGGACTGCAGGTACCGCATTCGCACCAAGATCCATCAGGAGTGAATCACCCAGCAGCGTGTGGACGACCGTCTTGCGGGCTCGATACCAGGTCACCAGACCGGAACCGGGTGCTGCCTTGGCCGGAAGGAAGAAGAGTGCGCCGGCCAGGCTGGAGGTGGCCCATGCCAATGTGACCGTGAAGAGGTCATCACCAATGGGAAAAATGCGGAAGACGATGACCGTCGCAGCAAAGACAGCGATCGTTGATGCGTCCGAGCCTACCGGCAACCTGCGATGGCCCATCGCCGAGTAGTAGAACCGCCCGCCAAGCCGATAGAGATTGAGCGCCACTGACACAACCAGGAGCAGGGCGATACTCACATCATGGAACACTGCAACTGTCGCTGCACCGGCCGCGACACCTGCAAGCAATGACAGCTGCATCACGGGCGGCCAATAGCTCCTCCAGGCGGACGGCAAACCTGCAACCCCTCTGGTCCTGGCCCAGGAATCGCAAATGATCGACAGCTGAAGGGACCAGCCGAAGGCAAACACCAGATATCCGAAGGAGAATGTGCCATATCCTTCCGGTGGCAGGATGACGAGAGCGGATATTGGAACCAAAGCAGCGGCTAGGGCGCCGACCATCGAGACCAGGAGAAGCTGAATGCGGGTCATCGGACCAGCGACGACAGTAACGCTGCGTATTCGCGGCTCCGTGCTGACCAGTCGAAGCTTTCCACAAGTTCTGCTGAGGCCGGGGTCCAGCCGACATCCAGGAACGAGCGCGTGGCCGCCACCCAGGCTTCTGGCTTGTCCTCAGCGACGATCTTGACGTTCGCCCCGATCTCCGCAAGGTACTCGGCTGCGTTGACTGGGGTGCTCACCACCGCACCCTCGGCCGCGATTGCCTCGAGCAACGTTGTCTGGAAGCCCTCGGACAGGGTGGTGGGGTTAAGGAGGATCCCCGCGTGCAAATAGCCCGCGATCGTGGCAGAGTCCAGAAATCCATGGACGGTGATTCGTCCTGACGCAGGGGAGCCCTCCACCCGGCGGCGCAGCCTACCCATATCAGGCCCGTCGCCGATGAGGTGCAGGTGAACATCCCGGCCTTCGCCGTGAAGGCATTCGGCGGTTTCGATCGCCCGCTCCCAACCCTTGCCCGGGACGATCCTGCCGAGGAAGACGAGATGTCCGCTGTGGCCGGACAATGACGATCCGGCGAACCGCTCCGTGTTGATGGCGTTCAGGAACAACGTACTGTCCTTGCCGCCCAGCTTCCTGACGAAAGCCTGCACGGAAGCGGAAATTGCCAGCACCGCGCTGGAACTCCGGAGCACATAGCGTCCGAGGGTGTAGTCGACGGCGCGGCTTGCCAAACCGACGAAAGGGGAGACGCCCGACACAAAGTCAGAGCCGTGCTCCGTGTGGACCACCGGGACCTTCAATGCGCGGGCCACGCGTATCCCGACGTAGGACATCGGAAAGAACCTTGTGTGGGTCGAGACGTGGGTGACGCCTTCGGCGCGCAACAACTTCACAAGCTTCCGTTTGGTGCCCGGATAGGGCCACGACATCACACCAGCGAGGGTGGGGCTTGCCGGCAGCCTGAGGACCGTGACCTGGTTGACTTCGGTCCCCACATGATCAGGGTCCAAGGTGACGACCGTTGTCCTGATGCCGAGGTCACTTACTGACTTCGCAAGTGCAGCGACGTGCTGTTCAAGGCCGCCGACTTTTGGTGGGTAGTTATTGACGATGAAGGCGACGTGCGACTTGTCCTCGCCGGGCGAGCGGTCGTAGGGCATGGATCCTCCTCATCCGGCCGGCAAGCCAGATTGGTTGAACTGTGATCGAACACCGGGCGTCGTTGAACGCAGGGAGCGCTGAAGGCGGCGGCCGGGCTAGTTCTGCGAGGTGTTGGCGGCGGACCGCTCTACGGCCAGGTCTTCGCCTGACTGTGCGGACTTCAGTTCGTCGACCATGACCCGGATGATGGCTACTTCCTCTGCCAGCGCCCGAGCCTCGTCTTCTACCGTCGAGAGTTCCCAGGCCAGGTGCAGGGTGATCCCGACCAGCAGCAGGAGGGCAACCGCAAATATGAGATTCGACGGGACCTGCACCCCTAGGAGCTGGCTGGCCCAGAGCAGGATCTGGGGGAAACCCGAGAGGACCATGGTCACCAAGGACAGGAACAGCCAAAGGATTGCGTACTTTTCACGCAGATGCCCGCGGCGCAAGAGCATGATGACCAGGGACAGAGTCAGCAACGCGATGACGAAAGTGACGATATTACCAAACACGTTCTTAGCCTTCCAGCTTCGTCAGCACGGAGCGTTTCCGCGTCAGAGCCAGAAGGAGTGCGAGCCCGGAGCGGGCCAGGTATATCCCCGATTTGAAGGGATTATGGCTGGGCACTCCGCCCTGGCGGACACGCATTTCAACCGGAACCTGTGTGACCCGGCACCCGGACCGAATGGCCACGACCAAGGAGTCAACAGTGTCCCCGAGGTATTCGGCAGGGTAGTGGTCAAGGTACTGACGTATGGCCCGCTGATTGGCTGCCCGGAATCCGGACGTGACGTCGGTAAGACGTACCTTGGCAAGTCTTGAGATGACGAAGGCGAGAAACTGCATAGCCCATTTTCTGGGGCCGGTCACCTTGTAGGACCCACGCTCGGCGAACCGTGCGCCAATACAAATGTCCGCTGCATCGAGTCCGTCCAACACCTTGGCAATATCGCGGGGATCGTGTTGGCCATCCGAATCGACTTGGATCGCCGCGCGGTACCCCAGGCGGTCGGCATACCTGAAACCGGCGCGCATCGCGCCGCCCACGCCAAGATTGAAAGGCAGCGACAGCACGCGCGCGCCAGCCTGCATTGCAACCGCTCGGGTCGAGTCCGTGGATCCGTCGTCGACGACCAGGAGGTCGCAATCCGGCGCGAACTTCATGACTTCTCGGATGGTGTCCGGGACAGCTATCTCTTCATTCCAGGCAGGCATGATGATAAGGGCCCGTGCGTTAGTAATTGACATCGTCCTCATCATATCAATGTTGGAGCCGATGAATTTTCGGGTGTGCTTGATCAACTTGACGCCGGCAGATTCAGCCGAGGAGTGTGCCCCCCGTAAAGCGCTGGGTGCAGAAGGTTGAGCAGACGGCATCGGCTATTGCGTATCCGTAGATTCCGCCTTGGCCGCCGGCTGTCCAGTAGGCGGTGCGGATGGTGCCGGTTACGGTGCGTGTTCCGTTTTGGGGTGTGATGTAGATGGTGCCGCCCTGGAAGTCTTGTTGGCAGCCGCCTCCAACGAGGCCACAGCGTTGGTCTGTTGTGGCGTAGCCCAGGGCGCTTCCTTGGCCGCCGGTGGTCCAGTAGGCGGTGCGGATGGTGCCGGTTACGGTGCGTGTTCCGTTTTGGGGTGTGATGTAGATGGTGCCGCCCTGGAAGTCTTGTTGGCAGCCGCCTCCAACGAGGCCACAGCGTTGGTCTGTTGTGGCGTAGCCCAGGGCGCTTCCTTGGCCGCCGGTGGTCCAGTAGGCGGTGCGGATGGTGCCGGTTACGGTGCGTGTTCCGTTTTGGGGTGTGATGTAGATGGTGCCGCCCTGGAAGTCTTGTTGGCAGCCGCCTCCAACGAGGCCACAGCGTTGGTCTGTTGTGGCGTAGCCCAGGGCGCTTCCTTGGCCGCCGGTGGTCCAGTAGGCGGTGCGGATGGTGCCGGTTACGGTGCGTGTTCCGTTTTGGGGTGTGATGTAGATGGTGCCGCCCTGGAAGTCTTGTTGGCAGCCGCCCCCAACGAGGCCACAGGTGAAGTTCGACACCGGGAGTCCGAGTGTGCCGGCCGTCGCACCATCCGCTGTCCACCGCTCGGCAATGCCGCCTGACACCGCGATATTGGCGCCGGAACTAGTAGTGACAATGAACCCGGTTTCGAACCTCTGCAGGCAGGAACCTTGGCTGAGTCCGCATGTCCTGTCCCCAACGGGATAGCCCAAGGCGCCGTCGTGTCCCCCGAAAGACCAGTAGGCTCCGCGCGTCACGGCAGGTACGGAGTGCGTTCCGGTTCTCGCCGCGGAGTAGAAGCTTCCGCCCTCAAAGTCCTGGAGGCAGCCGGAGTCCCGCAACCCGCATACTTGGTCCGACGCTGGATATCCGAAAACCCCGGTTTCATTGCTGGCGGCCGCCCAGGCTTCCCGGATAGTGCCGACAACTGCATGCTCTCCTGTAGCTGGGGATGTGTATATGTTCGCATTCTTGAACTGCTGGACACAGCCCGATCGGACTAATCCACAAATCTGTGTGACCGCCGGATATCCAAGTACGCCGCCCTGACCGAGCAAGGACCAATACTTTGCCCTGATCGGATTGACTACGGCGACCGTTGGCCCGGACGGAACTATGTAATAAGACCCTTTCTGAAAGTCTTGGACACAGCCGCCCCCTACCATTCCACAGACCTGCGGAGATATCGGGTAGCCGAGAGGCCCGAGTTCGGCGCCCGTAGCGTTCCATTGCGTTCGGATAGGGTCGGCCACGACTCGGATCTGCCCGTCGAAAGTCCGGTATATGGAACCGATCCCGTGGTGCCGCACACACGCATCTTGGCTCAGCCCACAATGGATGGCTGTGGTCGGGGCATCCAGGCCATAGTAAGTCGCAACATCATTGAATTGCTGCAATAGTCCCTGCGGATAGCGGCCAAGTGCAAAAGCCCTCAAGTCTGCGTCGCTGCCGTTCCAGACGTTGGAGTCTCCATCGAATGGCCCTGTGCTGCTGTATTGCCAGATGCTGTATGTATCCCAGCTGGCGGGAATCGGTCCCGCGTCGTTGGTAGGAGAGCCTGGATAGGCCGCGACCCAAAGGGGATAGTCTCCAAAGCCGGGGGCGTCCGCAGTGCATTGCTTCCACCAGGAAGTGTTCGTGTAGATCACCGGGAGCCGGCCAGTTTGCTGCAGCATCGTGGTACCGAAGTCTCGTACCCAGTCGGTCAGCTGGCTCGGGGACATCCCGTAGCAGGTGTTCCCGAAATAGAAACCTTCGATGGTGCGGCCGGCGTAGGGATTGAACTCGAAGTCGAGCACCGGGGGGAGTGTCGATCCGTCGGGGCTCCAACCGCCGCCATTTTGCACGAAGTATCGCGCCTGATCTGCGCCAGATGACCAGTTCGGAATGGCGAAGTGGTAGGCCCCCCGGATCATTCCGACCCCGCGCGAGCCTGCATATTGGGACCCGAAAGAAGCGTTCGTGAAGTAGTTGCCTTCAGTGGCTTTGACGTAGGCGAACCTGGAGCCCTTGTTCCACTGTTGCTGCCAATCAACGAGGGGCTGGTGTCCGCTGACGTCAAGGCCCTGGACCCCGAACGTCGGGGTCCACGTTCCCTCTGTTGACAGGGACTCCTGGACTGCCGAGCCGCTCTTCGCGCCACCGGAGGATATCGTGACGCGAGTGGAACGCTGGCCCATTTCGGCGCCTCCGCTGCCGACTGCCAAGGCCATCGCTGCCGAGCGGGCACGTTCCGCGTCTGTCGTGGAACCCTCGGTCTTCACCAGAGGTGTCGGGGTCTGCTGAGTCACGCTTGGAGCGGGCGCCGACGACGGGACTGTGGTCGTGGAAGTTATCGCCGGGGCCGGCGTTGTAGGATTCGTCGTCGGTGCCGGCGTCGCTGAGGACGTTGGCGAGGGCTCTACGGCGGCGGATGGCGATGCTAATCCAGGGCCGGCCAGCAGCGAGAGAAGCAGCACAAGCGTCCCAGTGCGGCCGAGGTAGGGGCTGGGGGAAAGTTGGGTCCGCTGCATTCTCTGCTCCGAAACGATGATGCGCTTCGCGAGCGCTGACTTGACGCGCTCACCATAGCACCGCAGTAATGTTGTAACCAGTGTTACTGGTGATGCGGATGTGACCAAGGGGACCCACGATCCCCATTCCGGATTCGTTGTGGGTGTCTCAGCGGTGTGCCGGCGCCATCAGAGGCGGGAGTCGCATCAGTCGCGGTCGCGGCGTTTTCACAGTACCGCGGTACCTCCTAAGCTGGAGGGTATGAAGGTATTGGTCACCGGCGGGGCCGGGTACATCGGATCGCACACAACACTCTGTCTACTTGAGGAGGGACATGATGTCGTCGTGCTGGACAACTTGATGAACTCAGACCGGGAGTCGCTGCGCCGCGTGGAGAAGCTCACGGGCCGGCCGGTGAGATTTCTTGAGGTCGATCTTCTGGACGCCGCCGCCGTCGACAGTGTCTTCGACGGGGGAGGCTTCGACGCTGTCATCCACTTTGCGGGGCTGAAGGCGGTGGGTGAATCCGTGGCGAAGCCGCTGATGTACTATCAGAATAATGTTGTGGGGACGTTGAATTTGCTTCACAGCATGGACGCGGCAGGCGTCCGGACGCTTGTTTTCAGTTCCTCCGCCACCGTATACGGGACCTCGGAGAGTGTCCCGCTTGTCGAGAAGTCCCCGCTGGATGCCACTAACCCATACGGTCGGACAAAGGAACAGATCGAGGACATCCTCTCCGATCTGGGTGCCGCCGATCCCCGGTGGAGCATTGCATTGCTTCGCTACTTCAACCCGGTCGGGGCGCATGAATCGGGCTTGATCGGTGAAGACCCTCAGGGTGTTCCCAATAATCTCCTGCCGTTTGTGGCCCAGGTCGCCGTTGGACGGCGCGAGAAGGTCATGGTTTTCGGCAACGACTATCCGACGGCGGACGGTACCGGGGTGCGCGACTACATCCATGTAATGGACCTTGCCTCCGGCCACCTTGCCGCGCTGGAATATCTGAAAGGCAAGGCCGGAGTGTTCCGCTGGAATCTCGGAACCGGTCGAGGCTCCTCGGTGCTTGAAGTGATCGAGGAATTCGGCCGCGCAGCAGGCCATGCTGTGCCATATGAGTTTGCGCCAAGGCGGCCTGGCGATGCGGCCGTAAGTTACGCTGACCCCTCGGCGGCCCTGGCCGACTTGGGTTGGTCTGCCCGCCGGGATTTAGCCCAAATGTGCGAAGACCACTGGCGCTGGCAGAGCAGCAACCCTGATGGCTACTCCGTGGCGGGCTGATTCGCCGCTTCAATTGCCGCGCGGATTTCGTTTTGCAGAGCCACCCCCGGCCGTAGGAATCGGCCGCGGACGCCAGCACCGCGCCGTCCATGTCCCCATTGGTAGACTTGTCACGGTCCAAGGGAGTCCGTGAAGCGGCGCGCTCGGTGAACGCTCCCTGACCGGTCTAACCCCGATCCTAGGTATCTGATGACTTCTCCCGCTGCGACCCCCCGCAGGCATAGACTGCGATCCCTCGACGGGTGTAGGGGAATAGCTGCTCTGATTGTGCTGATCCATCATTCTGCGCTGACAGTCCCGGAGTTCGCCAATCTCTATCTGGGGAACCTAGTCCTGCCGAAAGAGGGGAGTCTGCTCTGGTGGCTGAATGGCACACCCTTGAAGGTTTTCACAGCTGGCGGCGAGGCAGTTCTTCTCTTCTTCGTTCTGAGCGGACTGGTGGTTTCCCTCCCTGTTCTCCGGGCCAGGCAGTTCGACTGGGTTGCCTACTTCTTCACGCGAACCATCCGGCTTTGGGTTCCAGTCGCGGCCTCATTGGTGCTGGCCGCAATCTGCCTCTCGATAGCCGTACCAGACGCAAATGTCGCAGTAAGCAAGTGGGTCACGCTCTCCAACGTGCCAGTCCCCGAGTGGCAGGAAGTCGTCCGGGGGTTCGACGCGGTGCGCGGGCCGACCCGGATTAACAACCCGCTATGGTCGCTCCAGTGGGAGTTTCTATTCTCTCTCTTGCTGCCAGTCTTCGTGGGCATCGCAGTTGTGTTGAGACGCTGGGCGGCAGCGACCATCACCCTCTGCACAGGTTTCGCTGCCATTGGATACCTCCACCAGATTGAGTACCTGGTTTACTTTTCCGCGTTTCTGGCAGGTGCGCTGATCGCGTTTACTGTGATTGATCGACCACGGAAAGCCGCCAAGGCCGGCACGTCTTTCCGTGGCCAACTAGTTTGGTTTGCCGTCTTCGTCGCCGGGATCCTGCTCATGTGCGCGTATTGGATGTTGTTCGTGGGATCCGTGTCGGACCACCCGACATTGGCGTTCGCCAAGTCACTGAGCATTCCCGGAGCGGTGCTTATCGTGCTTTCAGCCGTGTTCTCGCGGCCCGTTTGCCGGCTTCTCGAACTCCCCCCGGTACAGTGGCTCGGCAGGATCTCCTTCAGCCTCTACCTCGTCCATGTGCCGATTCTGGTCCTTTTCAGTCGAATGCTGGGCTCGGATCACTGGATGCGGGCTCTGCTCTTTGCCGTACCGACAACCTTTGTCGTTGCCTGGCTGTTTTCCCGGATCATCGAAGTGCCCTCTCACCGCCTTGCCAAATGGACGGGAAGTCTTATGAGCGGGAAGGTGTCCGAGGTCATCACCCGTCCTCCGGCACGCAAGAGTGAACCGCTGGAATCCGGCCTTGAGCCCGTAATCAATGACGCACGGCATCCCTTGGGACAGTCGGGCGATTGACTCGTACGGAGCAGAAAATCGTTCGTGGCGAGTGAACCCTAACTCATCAAAAAATCGTCCCGATGATCGCAGTGTTTTGCACAAGCAGTGACTGCACCCTTGCCCTGCCAGGCGGCCTCCCCTAGCTTTAACCCAATTGCACCGCCCAGGGGACAGGGCGGCAGTCATATTGGGGGCCACCGTGGAGGCTGTACGCATTGTCGAGGACGAAGTCCGCGAGTTAATTCGCCGGCGCGGCCTCGACCCCCTGCTGCAGGCCGGTGAAGTCCGGCGCCTCGTCGAGGCAGCGGTCATGGATTACGACGAGCGCGCCTTGCTGGCGCCCCTCCCGCCGATCGGCCCGTTGGAAACCGCCCGGAGGTTCGTCTTCGACGCCGTCGCCGGGTTCGGCGCCCTCCAGCCCCTGCTCGACGACCCCGCCATCGAGGAAATTTGGCTCAACGCGCCCAACGAAATCTATGTGGCACGCAACGGCGAATCCGAGCTGACCTCGGTCTCGCTCACGGACCAGCAGGTCCGGGACCTCGTGGAACGGATGCTCAAAAGTTCCGGGCGCCGCCTGGATATGTCTTCCCCCTTCGTGGACGCCGCGCTGCCTGACGGGTCCCGCCTGCACGTCGTGATTCCGGACGTGACGCGGCGCCACTGGGCCATCAACATCCGCAAATTCGTGGTGAAGGCCAGCCGGCTGGAACACCTCGTGGAACTTGGCACGCTGACGCCCCAGGCAGCCCGGTTCCTCGGCGCGGCTGTGGCCAGCGGGCTGAACATCCTGGTCTCCGGTGCAACCCAGGCCGGCAAAACCACCATGCTTAACTGCCTGGCGGCGAGCATTGGAACCCGCGAACGCGTCATCACCGTCGAGGAGATCTTCGAGCTGCAGTTTCCCCTGCGGGACGTCGTCGGGCTGCAGTGCCGGCAGCCAAACCTGGAGGGCGAAGGCGAAATTCCCATGCGCAGGCTGGTCAAGGAGGCTCTGCGCATGCGCCCCGACCGGTTGGTGGTGGGCGAAGTCCGGGAAGCCGAGAGCCTGGACATGCTCATCGCCTTGAATTCTGGCCTTCCAGGGATGTGCACGGTCCACGCAAACTCGGCCCGCGACGCAGTCACGAAGATCTGCACGCTGCCGTTGCTAGCTGGCGAGAACATCTCGAGTGCCTTCGTGGTGCCGACAGTCGCATCCTGTATCGACCTCGTGGTCCACTGCGCCCGGCACGCGAGCGGACGGCGCGAAGTGACGGAGATCCTGTCGTTGGGCCGGCGCGTGGAAAACGGCATCATCGAATCCTCCATGGTCTTCGCCCTCGCCGACGGCCGGCTGCAGCCCAGGGCCAACTCGATGCCGGCAGCCGAGAAGTTTGCCCGGGCTGGGTACGACGTCGCGGCACTGCTGGAGCCACGCTGATGGCGGCGCTGCTCGGCATGCTTGCCGGGGCCGGACTCCTGCTGATCTGGTGGTCCGCCTGGGAACAGCCCACGGCGGCCCGCCCCAGGGAGCGAAGCAGCCGGCTGGAGGATTTGCTGCGATCAGCAGGAATTGAGAAGGTCAGCGGCGCCGGCCTGCTGGCGACCTGCCTCGGCATCGGAGCGGTCACGATGCTCGTTTTCTTCGCCGTGACCAGGTCATGGCCGATCTCTGGCTGCTTTGGCCTGTTTGGCGGCTGGCTGCCCATGGCCGTCGTCAAGTGGCGCGCACGGAAGCGGAGCGCTGTCCTGCGCCAGTTATGGCCCGACGTCGTCGACCACCTCCGGTCGGCGATCCGCGCCGGGCTGTCGCTCCCGGAAGCCGTCATCCAGCTGGGCGACAAGGGTCCCGAAGAGCTCCGACACGTGTTCCGGGACTTCGGCTCGGACTACCGCTCCGGCGGGCAGTTCGATCCCTCCTTGACGCGGCTGAAGGACCGGCTGGCGGACCCCGTGGCGGACCGGATCGTCGAGGCACTCCGACTGACGAGGGAGGTGGGCGGGTCGGATCTGGGCCGGCTGCTGGGCACGCTGGCGGAGTTCCTGCGCGAGAGCGCCCGCACCCGGAGCGAGCTGGAGGCCCGGCAGTCCTGGACCGTCAACGCCGCGCGCCTCGCTGTGGCCGCCCCCTGGCTGGTCCTGGTCCTGCTGGCAAGCCGGCCCGAAGCGGTGGCTGCCTACAACACTCCCCTCGGGGCTGCCGTCCTGCTGGGGGGACTGGTGGTCTCTCTGGTCTCCTATGCCATCATGCTGCGCATTGGCGCGCTCCCGGCAGATGAGCGGGTCCTTCGATGACCGGGCTGACGGCGGCTGCCGTTGTCTGCGGAGTCGTACTAGGCAGCGGAGTCTGGTTGCTGCTGGTCAGGCTGCCGTTCATGCGGCCGACCACGTTCGTCGAACGCATCCGCCCGCAGCTGAAGTCCCACAACCTGGAATCCCGGCTCCTGCGAACCGTGCCGGGCAACATCACCCCGTTCGGGCCCCTGGAACGAATCCTGCGTCCTGTCATCGGCGACGCCGTCACCTGGCTGGGCAGGCTGAATCCCGGGTCCTTGGCCTTGAACCGCCGCCTGGCCAGGGCCGGGAGCGCCAAGACGCCCGCCGACTTCCGGGCCGAACAGCTCCTCTGGGGCGCGGGCGGCTTCGTTGCGGCGGTCGGGGCAGTCGTGCTCTTCGGCGCGGCCGGACGGTTCAGCCCCCTGCTCGCCGTCGTCCTGGTGATTGGCAGCGCCGCCGGCGGATTTCTGTTGCGGGACTATCTGCTGGGCGCCCGGATCAGGAAGCGCGAAGCGCGCATGATGGCGGAATTCCCCAGCATCGCCGAACTCATGGCGCTCGCCGTCAGTGCGGGAGAAAGTGCCACAGGCGCGCTGGACCGGGTGTGCCGCAGCGCCCGGGGAGAGCTGTCCAAGGACTTCACCCGTGTCCTGGCGGAGACCCGGGCGGGGAAACCACTCGTGGAAGCACTCCAGGAGTTTTCCGCACGGACCGAGCTTGGCCCGTTGCTCCGCTTCGTGGACGGGCTGATCGTCGCCGTCGAACGCGGGACACCGCTCGCTGAGGTGCTGAGGGCGCAGGCCCAGGACGTCCGTGATACGGCAAAGCGCGAGCTGATGGAGTCGGCAGGCAAGAAGGAAATCGGAATGATGGTGCCGGTCGTCTTCGGCGTCCTGCCGCTGACGGTCGTGTTCGCCGTCTTTCCCGGCCTGGCCGCCATCAGCATGGGTTTGTAGCAGCAAAGGAACCAGCAAGGAAGCACCAGGACAACAACCGCACCGCCGACCAAAGGGGAGACCGTGAAACAGATCCTAAACCGCATGGCACTGTTGCTCTGCACCATCAGCCTGGTGCCCGGGCTGGCCAGACATCCCGGGGCACACGGGTCCACGGGGCGGCTGCCTGAGCGGGGCGGCGATCACGGCGACCATCGCGAGCGGGGCGACGTGCCCGGTTGGGTGATGATCACCCTGATGTCGGCCGTCCTGGTCGCCGCACTCCTTGCGCTCGCCGGGCCGGCACTGGAAGGGCTGTTCAACCAGGCCATGGACAAGGTCGGGCAGTAACCCGTGCGCCTGCCCGGCACCGGCCGGGGCCGAAGTGACGAACGGGGTTCGGCGGTGGTGGACTTCGTCCTCGTGGGTGGACTGCTGACGCTGTTCTTCCTCGCGATCGTCCAGCTCACCCTTGTCCTCCACGTCCGGAACACGCTGATCGACGCCGCCGCTTCAGGCGCGAGATACGGCACCCTCGCGGACCGCGGCCCCGCGGACGCCCGGGAGCGGACCGCCCAGCTGATCGGGGTCGCGCTGAACCAGGACTTTGCCACCGACGTGACCACAAGCGAAGCCACCTACCAGGGCATCCGGACCCTCGAAGTCACGGTCCGCGCGCCCCTGCCCGTAATCGGGCTGATCGGTCCCCGCGCAGTGCTGGAGGTGAAGGGGCATGCCGCCATCCAGCCCTAGCAGCGGCGACGTTGCCGAACGGGGAAGCGCCGTCGTCGAATTCACGTTTCTGTCACTGCTGCTGATGGTGCCGCTGGTCTACTTCATCATCACCATGGGCCAGCTCCAGGGCGGCTCCTTCGCGGTCGTCGGAGCCGCGGACCAGGCCGCCAAGGTCTTCGTCGCCCAGCCCGACGCCGGGGCCGGCCGGGCCGCCGCCGAGCAGGCCGTACTGCTGGCGCTCGCCGACCACGGGCACCCGGCGGCGGACGCCCACATTGAAACGACGTGTGAACCGGCGGACTGCATGGCAGCTGGCTCGGCCGTGACGGTCACCGTCCATCTCACGGTGCCGCTGCCGTTCGTCCCGTTCAGCGAGGTGCTGGACCTGAACGCCGGGCAGCTCAGCGCCTCCGCCACCCAGCTGGTGGGCCGCTTCCGATGAGCCATGACGGGACGGAGCAACCACACGGCGGCCAACCCCGCGACGCCGGGCAGCTGATGGTGCTGATTATCGGCTACGTGCTTCTGGCGCTGCTGCTCACCACCGTGGTCATCGCCGCCTCCAGCGTCTACATCGAGCACAAGAAGCTCCTGTCGATGGCCGACGGCGCCTCGGTGGCCGCTGCAGACAGCTTCACGCTGGGACAGCTCGAAACCGGTGGCGGCACCCCCACGGCAGTCCTGACCGGTGCCCGCGTGCGCAGCGCCGCCGTCGAGTTCCTGGACCGCAGCAGCGCCTTTGCCCGTTTCAGTGGACTCGCCGTCGGGCCGGGCACGGGCAGCCCGGACGGCTCGACCGCCGTCGTCGTGCTCAGCGCCGCTGTCCACCCGCCGGTGGTCAACTTCCTGGTCCCGGACGGCATCAGGATCGAGGCCAGTTCGACGGCGCGTTCCCGGCTCACGCGCTAGGCCCGATATCACGTCCCGCAGCAATGTCCCGCGACCCAGTCCGGGCGGCCCGCACGGATAGCGTAGGCTTAAAAAACCATGGCAAACATTGATTTTCCCGCAGAAATCCGCGCCCTCCGCGCCACCTACGCCTCGATCGAGAACGTTTCGAATGTCGACGCGCTGAAGGAGGACATCGCCGAACTCAGCGAACGGGCCGGCGAACCCAATCTGTGGGACGATCCCGCGGCCGCCCAGGTGATCACATCGAGGCTCTCGCACCGCCAGTCCGAACTGGCACGCCTCGACTCGCTCGTCTCCCGGATCGACGACCTCGAGGTCCTCGTGGAGCTGGGCCAGGACGAGGACGACGCCGCCTCGATGGGCGAAGCCGCCACGGAACTGGAATCGATCCGCAAGGCGCTCAAGGATCTCGAAGTCGTGACGCTGCTGTCCGGCGAGTTCGACGAGCGCGAAGCTGTCGTCACGATCCGCGCCGGCGCCGGGGGAGTGGACGCCGCGGACTTCGCGGAAATGCTGCTCCGGATGTACCTGCGCTGGGCCGAACGCCACGGCTACCCGACCACCATCATGGACACCTCCTACGCCGAAGAAGCCGGACTCAAGTCCGCCACCTTCGAGGTCAAGGCACCCTACGCCTACGGCACGCTCAGTGTGGAGGCCGGCACCCACCGCCTGGTCCGGATCAGCCCCTTCGACAACCAGGGCCGCCGCCAGACCTCGTTCGCCGCCGTCGAAGTCATCCCGCTGATCGAGCAGACCGACTCCATTGACATCCCGGACAACGAGATCCGCGTCGACGTCTTCCGTTCCTCCGGCCCGGGCGGCCAGTCGGTCAACACCACCGACTCCGCCGTGCGCCTGACGCACATCCCCACCGGCACCGTCGTGTCGATGCAGAACGAGAAGTCCCAGCTGCAGAACCGCGCGGCGGCGCTGCGCGTGCTGCAGTCCCGGCTCCTGCTGCTGAAGAAGGAGCAGGAGGACGCGGAGAAAAAGGCGTTCGCCGGCGACGTAAAGGCCTCCTGGGGCGACCAGATGCGCTCCTACGTCCTGAACCCGTACCAGATGGTCAAGGACCTCCGCACCGAGCACGAGGTCGGGAACACCTCGGCCGTGTTCGACGGCGAGATCGACGACTTCATCGACGCCGGCATCCGCTGGCGGACCGACAACCGCAACGCGGACAAGTAGCGGCACGCTAGCATCACCTTCTGCCTCTCGCGTCACACCTGTCCCTCCCGTCTAATCCTGCGACACGCCCCTGCACGCGGTCCGATCCGCCGGAGCCCGTGCGTATAGTCGAGAAGCCGGAGCTCTACTTCCCCCACTAGAAAGCCCGCGCACCGGCAGCAGAACTGGGCCGTACCCGTCCACGTCCTGCAGGGTATTAGGTCCATGATCCGTTTCGAAAATGTCACCAAGGTCTATGACCAGAAGGCGCGCCCCGCGCTGGATTCGATCAACCTTGAGATCGACCGCGGCGAATTCGCCTTCCTCGTCGGGGCCTCCGGTTCCGGCAAATCGACCTTCCTGCGCCTTGTCCTCAAGGAGGACCGCGCCTCGTCCGGCGCCGTCTACGTGGCCGGCCAGAACGTCGCAAACATCTCCAGCTGGCGCGTGCCCCGGCTCCGCCGCGGGATCGGCGTCGTGTTCCAGGACTTCCGCCTGCTGCCGCAGAAGACCGTCTTCGCCAACGTCGCCTTCGCGATGCAGGTCATCGGCAAGAGCCGCAGCGTCATCCGCGACACCGTTCCCGAGGTCCTCAAGACCGTCGGCCTCGAAGGCAAGGAAAACCGCCTTCCGCACGAGCTCTCCGGCGGCGAGCAGCAGCGCGTGGCGATCGCCCGCGCCGTCGTCAACCGCCCGGGAATCCTGCTGGCCGATGAGCCCACCGGCAACCTGGACCCGACGACCTCCATGGGGATTATGGGCGTGCTGGACAAGATTAACCAGAACGGCACCACCGTGGTGATGGCCACCCACGACGACGACATCGTCAACGAGATGCGCAAACGCGTTGTCGAACTCCGCAACGGCGTCATCATCCGTGACGAGGCCAAGGCCCTCTACACCTCCATGATTCCGGTCGTCGGGCAATCGCGCCGCTTGCGGGATGCCAGCGGACGCGACGAACCGCAAGCCGCGGTAACCACCCGCAGCGAAGCCCGCGCCGAAGCGCGTGCCGCAGGGGAGGGGCAGCTGTGAGGCTCCAATTCGTCCTCGCCGAGATCGGCAGCGGCCTGCGCCGCAACCTCTCCATGGTGGTCTCCGTCATTCTGGTGACGTTCGTGTCTCTGACCTTCGTCGGCGCCGCGGGCATGCTGCAGCTGCAGATCAACCAGATGAAGGGCTACTGGTACGACAAGGTCCAGGTCGCCATCTTCCTCTGCAGTGACGGTTCGACGGCGGCCGGCTGCGCCAGCGGCCCCGCCACCCCGGAGCAGCAGGACAACCTTGCCAAGCTGCTGGAATCGCCGGCGGTGGCCCAGTACGTCAACGACTTCCAGTTCGAGTCCAAGGACGACGCCTACAAGCACTTCAAGGAACAGTTCTCCAACTCCCCGATTGTCGACTCGGTCACGCCGGACCAGCTCCCCGCCTCCTTCCGGATCAACATGAAGGACCCGGAGAAATACCAGATCATCAGCGAGACCTTCTCCTCGCAGGCCGGGGTCGAAACCGTGATCGACCAGCGCCAGCTCCTGGAGCGGCTCTTCTCGGTCATGAACGCCGCGTCCCTCGTGGCTGTGAGTGTCGCCGGCGTGATGATTGTCTGTGCCATCCTGCTGATCGCCACCACGATCCGGCTGTCGGCCTTCAGCCGGCGCCGGGAGACGGGGATCATGCGCCTGGTCGGGGCGTCGAAGATCGTGATCCAGCTGCCGTTCATCCTCGAGGGCGTGATTGCCGCCGTGATTGGCGCAGCCCTGGCCTCGGGAACGCTGTGGGCTGTGGCGCATTTCTTCCTCGGCGGTTACCTGTCCAAGCAGTATCCGGACACCGCCTTCATCTCCGCAGGTCAGACGCTGATCCTGGCGCCGGCTCTGATCGGACTCGGCGTCCTGCTGGCAGGCGTATCATCACTCCTGACCCTTCGTCGATACTTGAGGGTCTAGCGTGCGCAACGAAAAAGGGAACCCCATGACACCGATGCACCGAATCGCCCCCCGGCCGGGTTCCGCCCGGCTCGCCGTGGGCGGACGCCGCACCCGCATCGTCAGCGCCGCACTGGCACTCGTCCTGGCGGCCACCATGGGCGCCTCGACGCCGGTGGCATTCGCCGACACCCTCGAAGACCAGCAGGCCGCCCTCCGTGAGGAAGCGGCCCGGGTCCAGCACTCCCTCGAGTTCGTCGACGCCCGGATCGCCCAGGCTGCCGGGGACCTCGTCCTGTACCAGGGCCAGCTCCCCGGTGCCCAGCAGGCCCTGCTCGAAGCCCAAGGCCGCGTGGCCAGCGCCGTCAAGGAAGCCGAGGCCCTCGCCGCCCGCGTGGACCTGGCGCAGCAGAACAAGGCCAAGATCACCCAGCAGCTCGAGACGGACAAACAGAAGATCGCCGACACGAAGAAGCTGATCGGGCAGATCGCCACCCAGGCCTACAAGTCCGGGGGGGTCCCCTCCAACCTTTCACTGTTCTTCGGCTCCAACAACACCGGCAGCCTCACGGACACGATCGACCTGGCCGACCAGGCCATGCGCAGCCAGAACTCCGCCATGGACAAGCTCACCCAGCAGAACGCCACCAACGTCAACTCCCAGGCGCGGCTCGAAGCGGTGGAAGCCGAAATCAAGGACCTCAAGGCCAAGGCCGACGCCGCGCTGGCCCGCGAACAGGCAGCCCGCGACGAGGCCGAGGCCAAAAAGGCCCAAGTGGACAAGCTCATCGCCGACACCACCCGGCTCGACGCCGAACTCCAGGCCGCCAAGCCGGGAATCCAGACCCAGCTCGCCCAGGTCAAGGCCCAGCAGGACGCCGTCGCCGCGGACATCGCCGAACGCGACCGGAAGCTGCGCGAGGCCTACGAAGCCGAACAGCGCCGGATCGCCGAGGCCGCCGCGGCCGCCGCCCTCGCCCAGGGCCAGGCCAAGCCACCGTATGTCCCCGCCCCGCCCGGCTCGCCGTCGGCGTTTGGGCTGCAGCATCCCCTGAACGGCGTCCCGATCACCTCCGGCTTCGGCTGGCGTGCGACCCCGCCGGGCACCATCGACTTCTACGGCCAGGGCGGCTACATGCACACCGGCATCGACTTCGGCGCCGCCTGCGGCACGCCGGTCTTTGCCGCGGCGGCCGGCACCGTGTTCTCGGCCGGGTGGGCCAACGACGGCGGCGGCAACAACGTGAAGATCTCCCACGGCGTCATCCAGGGCAACTCGCTGACCACGATTTATTACCACAACACCAGCGTTGTGGTCTCGCCGGGCCAGCAGGTGAGCCGCGGCCAGCTGATCGCCTACTCCGGAACCACCGGAAACTCCACAGGCTGCCACTCGCACTTCGAGACCTGGCTTAACGGCCGGGCCGTCGACCCGATGAACCTGCTCTGATCCGCCCGGAGCGGAAGCCACACGGCCGGGCTGCGGCCCTGCCGTAAACTGGAAGAAGCCTGCGCCGCTCCGGCATAGGGCCCACCCCTCGATTCAAGGAGTTCTACCGTGCCGAAAGAAAGTGGCCGTAAGGTAGTGGCCACCAACCGCAAGGCCCGGCACGACTACCACATCCTCGACACCTACGAGGCCGGGATCGCACTCATGGGAACGGAAGTGAAGTCCCTCCGCGAGGGCCACGCCTCCATGGTCGACGGTTTCTGCACCTTCTACAACGACGAGCTGTGGATGGAGGGCATCCACATCCCCGAGTACCACCAGGGGAGCTGGACCAACCACGCCGCGCGCCGCCGTCGGAAGCTGCTGCTGCACCGCGACGAACTCACCAAGATCTCGCACAAGATCCGCGAGTCCGGTTTCACGATCGTCCCCCTCCAGCTGTACTTCCTGGACGGCCGGGCGAAGGTGGAGATCGGCGTCGCCCGCGGCAAGAAGGAATACGATAAGCGCCAGGCCCTGCGCGAGCAGCAGGACAAGCGTGAGGCCCTGCGCGTGATGCGCGAGCGGAACCGGCGCTAGGGAGAACTGCACTGAACCCGCGGGAATGAATCTGCCCGGACGTGCGTTATGCTTGGTACTCCGGGAAGGAACGGAGCAGAATCCGCTACAGCGGTTCAGCAAGAGTCCTGAACGGTTTGATAAAAAAATACGGGGATGATCGGTTTCGACGATGTTAGTCGCGACAGGTGAAGCGGGCCGAGGATGCAGAATTATCTCGTAAACGCTGTCTGCAAACCAATAAGTGCCGAATCAAAACGCACTGACTTCGCTCTCGCTGCCTAAGCAGTAAGACAGTCCGTCAGCCCGAGGTTGCTATTGCCCCGGATCCTGGCGTCATTTAGATAGCCACTGCTGTTTACCCCCGTCATCGGGGTGAACGGGACTCTTAGATGACTGGGCCCGGATCAGCCAGCTGTTTGTAGCATGGCTGGGGCCGAGAAAATCCACCGCAAACTGCGCCCGGAGAAGCCCTGACAACACGACATCGGACGGGGGTTCAATTCCCCCCATCTCCACCATCGGGGCACCGGAAACGGTGCTCCACCCCGTAAAGTTCCACACAAAAGGCCGGAAGCGTCAGCTTCCGGCCTTTTGCTTTGCCCTTTGTTGGAAGACGCGGCAGCCCGGCTGGCGGGCGTGCTCAACGCTTCTTGATGTGGGCGACCGGGTCCGCGTGCGTTTCCGCGACGTTCTTGGACTTCTTCTCGGCCCGTTTTTCCTTGATGGTTTTCACCGGTTTCTTGGCCATGCTCCGGTGCGGCGATTTGTCAGGCATGTGGGCGCTCCCTAACGGCAGGGGGCCGGGATGGCCCCCGTGTTATTAAGTTACGCCTCGGGCACCGCAACGTCCACGATGCCAACGAAGCGGCTGCCCACACCCTCATATTCGCTGCGGACCAGGCCGGCACCGACGTCGGGGATCTCCACCGAAGAATGGTGCGCGCAGCACACGTAGGTGAACTCCGGCCACCACTTCTTCGGCCGGGCCGCCTCGGAGAATCCGCAGACGGCACACGTCAGCTGGACCCAGACCGGGCGTTTACCGGTCCGGTTGGCCTTGGACTGAACCAGCCACTGCGGCGGGTTGTCCAGGAGTTCGCCGAGCTCAGCATCGCTCAACCGGGACGGGATGCCGTGACGGTGTGCCATTTCCAGCGGAATGTCGAGGACCTGGGCTGCTTCACGGCGGGTAATCATCCTTCAACGATACGGGATGGGAGGGTCCTCCTACCGCCGCCGGAGCGCAGGCATGACGCTCGTCACAGGCCGGTGAGGGCCAGGCCGAGCGCCGCAGCGGCCAGGCCCGTGACCAGGTTGGCGGCAATATTGACGGCGGCTGCGCGGTAGCGCGTCTCGCTGACCAGGCGCACCGTGGCGGTGGTCCAGGAACTGAAGGTGGTGAGGCCGCCGGCGAGCCCGGCCGAGAGGCCGGACTGCCATTCGGGCCCCAGCCCCAGCTGCCCGGTAATCCCCAGGGCGGCGCCGATGATGAAGGAGCCGGCCACGTTGACGGCGAGGGTTGCCCAGGGCCAGTGGGGATGGGGTCCCGGGTGGTGCGCAAACCAGGAGTCGACGGCGAAGCGCAGCAAGGCGCCCGCGACGCCAAGGACTCCCACGAGCACGGCGGTGGTCATGACGCCCCGCCGGTCAGGTCGGCCAGGGCCTTGCCGGTCTTCCACCCGGCGGCCGCGGCGGCGAGTCCCAGCACGAGCGAGAGCGCCAGGTAGGCCAGCCAGCTGGCATGGAAGCCGGCCCGGAACTGCTGGTCGATGGCGAACACCACGGCCGAAAACGTGGTGAAGGAACCCAGCAGCCCGGGACCGAGCCCGGCCCGCAGCCAGAAGGCGGTCTTTGGCCGGGCGATCCAGACCGTGGTCAGGGCCGCCAAAACAAAACTTCCGACGACGTTGATCACCAGGGTGGTCCAGGGAATGGTGCCCGCTGCCTCCGGGAAAGCCAGGCCGGCCCCATAGCGCAGTTCCGTTCCGATCAGGCCGCCGACGGCGACGGCAGCCCACGCGCGCCAGCCCGGCATCCCGGGACGCGGCGCAGCGACAGCTGGTGATAACGCCTTCGCCGCGCGCTTCATGCGGCGGCTCCGGTCAGCAGGGCCAGCACTCAGGACCGCTTGAGGCTGCAGCCGGGATGGACGGTGTCGCTGTGGACCCAGAGGGCGGAGGCGACTTCCTCGGCGAGGTCGACTTCCTGGCGGGTGGCGCCGGAGCCGATGCGGACCACCAGGGCACCGCCGAACGGTTTGCGGCCCAGAACCTCGACGTCGGCGTCGAGATCGATGTCCTCCGCGGAAAGGTAGCGCAGGAGCTCGGGGTTTTCGTCGCTGATCCGGGTGATCCGGCCGATGTGCCCGTCGTCGAGCTCGCTCATCCGGTGGGCCGGCGGCATCAGCACGGAGCCGTCCGCGGCAGGGATCGGATCGCCGTGCGGGTCCCGCACCGGGTTCCCAAGCTTGGCGGCCATCCGTTCGATGAAGGTGTCAGAGACCGCGTGTTCCAGGAGCTCGGCTTCGTCGTGGACCTCGTCCCAGCGGTAGCCGAGCTCCCGGACCAGGAACGTTTCAATGAGCCGGTGCCGCCGGACCATGGACAACGCCAGCCGGACACCGTCGGCCGTGAGCGTGATGGCGCTGTAGGGCTGGTGGTCCACCAGGCCCTGGTCCTTGAGCTTGCGGACCATTTCGGAGACCGAGGAGTTGGCCACGCCGAGGCGCTGGGCCAGCTGCGTGGAGGTGATGGGCTTGTCCTGCCACTCCGTGAAGGAGTAGATGACCTTGACGTAGTCCTCGATCGAGGAGGAGGGCAGACTGGTCTTCACAGCCTCCAGCCTACCGTCAGGCGGCGCCGGAGAACGTCAGCCACAGCAGGACGAGATTGAGCGCCACGACCAGGATCACGCTGATGACGGCGGCAATCCGCAGGGCCATCCCATCGGCGAAGCGGCCCATCAGGGCCTTGTTGCTGGTCAGGACAACCAGCGGGACAAGCACGAAGGGGATACCGAAGCTCAGGACAACCTGGCTGAGTACCAGGCCCCAGGTGGGATCGAAGCCGATGCTCAACAGCACAACGGCCGGGATCAGGGTGACCACGCGGCGCGTCATCAGCGGGATCCGGATTTTGAGCAGCCCCTGCATGATGGATCCGCCGGCATAGCAGCCCACGGACGTCGAGGCCAGGCCGGAGGCGAGCAGGCCGACGGCGAAGATGACACCGATGACCGGACCCAGATTGGTGGTGATCGCGGCATGGGCGCCTTCGATGGTGTCCGTTCCCTCCTCACCGCCCAGGGTCGATGCGGCCAGCAGCAGCATCCCGATGTTCACGATGCCGGCGACGGCCAGGGCCGCGACGACGTCCCAGCGGGTTGCCCTGACGAGGCGGGCGAGGGCCTGCGGGGGGACATGGAGGTGCGGGTTCGGACGGTGCCGGTCCCTGGACAGGGCCGAGTGGACGTAGATGGCGTGCGGCATCACGGTGGCGCCGAGCATGCTGGCGGCCAGCAGCACGGTGTCCGGACCCTGGAAGCCTGGGATCAGTCCGGCGGCGACGCCCGCGGGGTCGGGCGGACTGATGAAGAGGCCGGCCAGGAACCCGATCGTGATGATGCCCAGCAGGAACATGATGATGAATTCGAAGGGCCGCTGCTTGTTCCGGGCCTGCACGGCGAGCAGGGCCATGGAGACGCCGCCGACGATCACTGCGCCGAGGGGAAGGGGCAGCCCGAAGAGCAGGTAGAGCGCAATCGCGCCGCCCACCACCTCGGCAAGGTCGGTGGCAGCGGCCACGATCTCGGCCTGGACCCAGAACGCGCGCCGCCAGAACGGCTTGAGCCGCTCGCCGAGAATCTCGGGCAGGCTCTTCCCGGTGACGATCCCGAGTTTGGCTGACTGGTATTGCACCAGCACAGCCATGATGTTGGCCGCCACGAGGACCCAGACCAGGAGGTAGCCGTACTGGGCGCCGGCCGTGAGGTTGGCCGCAACGTTGCCGGGGTCCACGTAGGCGATCGCGGCGACGAAGGCCGGGCCCAGCAGGCCGATGATGGCGCGGCGGCCCGCTTTCGGCCGGAGGGGCGCTGCCGGCACCGCAGATTCGGGTCCTGTTACTTCCAGCACGGTGGGCTCCCCTGGTAGGTGCGTCGACGGCGACGCGGCCGGTAGCGGCGGTTCGCGCCGGCACCGGAGTTTGCGGGTGCCTACAAATAATTATTAGGCATACCGAAACCATAAGCCAGCGCGCCTGTCCGGGGCAATCCCGGAGGTCACGGAGTGCGGCCCGTCGGGGTCAGGCCCGGACGGCCCGCCAGCTTTGGGTCAGGTAGGGGAGCGCGATGACGTCGTCCGGGCGGTGGCCCAGATGCTCGTGCAGATACCAGTCGAGGTTGCCCAGCACCTTGGCGCGGGTCGTCTCACTGGCCGCCAGGTAGTAGCTGCGGGACTTCGTCAGCTCCATGATGTCCGCGGTGCGGACCGGATCTTCCCAGCGCGTGAGGTGGCTTTCCAGCCCCGTGAATTCCGGGCCCAGCGGCGGTGTGAAGTGTGGTTTGTGCACATCCCCGGCATGCATGATGCGCGAGAGCCGGTGCACCCAGGGAACGGATGTGTCCAGCTGGTTCCAGATCAGCCCCAGCATCCCGTGCGGGCGGAGGATCCTGGCGATCTCCGTGCTGGCAGGCAGCGGATCGCACCAGTGCCAGGCCTGGGCGACGGTCACGACGTCGAACGCTTCGCCGGGGAGCCCCGTGTGCTCGGCGGTACCCACGACGGCGGCGACGCCCGGAAGCGTCCGGCGCAGCTGCCCGAGCATGTCGGCGGACGGGTCCACCGCCACCGTGTGCAGGCCGCGCCCGACCAGCAGGGCCGTGAACTTCCCGGTTCCGGCGCCGAGGTCCGCGGCCTCCCGGGCACCGGCCGGGATCAGCCAGCCGGCCGAATCCCCGGGGTACCCGGGGCGGACGCGGTCGTAGTGCTCCCCGCCGTCCTGGAAGCTCTGGCCCAGCTCCTGGCGCCGCTCCTGATCCAGCTTGGGGCCGCCGCCCAACGTGGGGCCGCCGGGCAGCTTGGGTCCGCCGGGCAGCTTGGGTCCGCCGCTTGCCACGTGCGATCTCCTTCGGCAGGTCCGGATGGGTACCTTTCGAATTTACCGCACGCGGCAGGGCCGTGTTTTCACAGGGCTGGCGGATCCGCGCTGTCAGTCCCGGGTACAGGGGGCCGCGCCGGCGGTTCCGGGCGTGTTGGGGGCCCAGTGCGGGTAGCTGCGGGTGTCGTTGGAGGGCACCCAGCGGCCGGCGTCGACGACGTAGTCCCAGCCGAGGCCGTTCCGGCGCAGCTCCTGGATTGCTGCCAGCAGACGCTCGGCGTCCGCCAGCCGGGAGCCCAGGCCGAAGCTTGCCCGCAGCGAACCCGAGGGCAGGCCGAGCCGCCGGAGCAGGGGGTGCGCGCAGAAGCGGCCGTCGCGCAGCCCGATGCCGTGCTCGGCCGACAGGTACGCCGCCACCAGGCCCGCGTCGTAGCCTTCCACCGAGAAGTTGACGACGCCGATGGTGCCGGTGCCCGGGACGGCTCCGGATCCCGCGTCGAAGGAAACGTCGAAGGAAGCACTGTCCGGGAAGATCTGGTGGACGCTCACGCCGTCGATCCGGGCAAGGCCCTCGACGAGGAAGGACCGGATGGCGTTTTCGTGCGCGTGCCACTGCTCCACATCCAGGTCGGCGATGACCTGGGTGGCCCGGGCCAGCGTGGCGGCGCCGAGGACGTTGGGGGAGCCGCCTTCATGCCGGGCCGGACCGGTGGTCCAGCTGACAGCGTCGATCCGGGCGTCCTGCACGGCTCCGCCGCCGGCCAGGTGCGGGGTGCCGGCGTCGAGCCAGTCGGGACGGCCGATCAGCACCCCGGCGCCGAACGGCGCGTAAAGCTTGTGCCCGGAGAAGGCGAGGTAGTCGACGTCGTCCGCGGCGATGTCGATCCGCCGGTGCGGCGCCAACTGGGCGGCGTCGACGACGATCCGGGCGCCGTAGTCGTGGGCAAGGGCGGCGAGGGCCCGGATCGGCAGGATCTCGCCGGTGACGTTGGAGGCGCCGGTGACGGCGAGGAGGCTGACGCCGCCGTGGGCGAGTTCCCCACGGAGCAGTTCCAGGGTGGCGGCGAGGGTCGGCGCGGCGATGACGCTGCGGTGGGGCACCCGCTGCCACGGCAGCAGGTTGGCGTGGTGCTCGATGTCGAGGTAGAGCACCTCGCCGGTGTGCACGCCGTCGACGGCGGGCAGGCAGCCTGCCAGCAGGTTCAGGGAGTCGGTGGTGTTCCGGGTGAAGATCACCGAATCGTCCGGCCGGCCGCCGACGAAGTCGCGGACAATGGTCCGGGCATTCTCGTAGACCGAGGTGCTGATCTGGGAGGCGTACCCGGCACCGCGGTGGACGCTGGCGTAGAACGGCAGGATCTCGTTGAGGTAGGCCGAGACCACGGACAGGGCAGGGGCCGAGGCGCCATAATCCAGATTGGCGTAGCGGACGTGCCCGCCCTGGATGAGGGGGGCCTGGATCTCCGCGCCGGTCACCGCGGCCAGCGGCCGGCGGGTGGCGGCGAACCGCGCCTGGGGACGGGCCCGGCCGGCGCCGGACTGGAGTTCAGGGGTGGCAGGAATCGTGGCAGTCGTCATGGGACCTCGCTCGAAAAGGACCCCACATACCGGGGATCCGCGCTTGCCGGGTCCGTTCCGGACCGGCCAGGTCGTCACCCGGGGCACCCCACCGCGAATGGAGGGTTGCCGGCCAGCAAACCGGGGTTTCGCGCTGGCACTCGTGACCTGTGTCGAGCCTAGGCCATGCCTGCTGCCGCGGAAAAGGCAGGGCAGGAATGTGAAGTGTTTTGTTACGGGACGCGTCCGGACCTGCAGGACGACGCCGGAATTCCCTACAGCAGGTCGTCGAGCCCCGGGTTGAGGCGCTTGAGGACCTCCGAGTGCAGGATGGAGTTGGTGGCGAGGGCGTTGCCGCCGAACGGGCCGTCTTCTCCTTCGAGGGAGGTAAAGCGCCCGCCCGCCTCCGTGACGATCGGGACCAGCGCGGCCATGTCGTAGAGGTTCAGTTCGGGCTCGCAGGCGATGTCGACGGCGCCTTCGGCCACAAGGCAGTAGGACCAGAAGTCGCCGTAGGCGCGGGTGCGCCAGACTTCCTCGGTGAGGCCGAGGAACTCATCGAGGTTGCCGCGCTGCTTCCAGCCGCCCAGGCTGGAGTAGGACAGCGAGGCGTCCGAGAGTTTGGAGACGTTGGAGACTTTCAGCCGGGTGGCGGCCGCCAGCGACCGGCCCATGTACGCACCGGCGCCCTTGGCGGCCCACCAGCGTTTGCCCAGTGCCGGGGCGCTCACGACGCCGACGACCGGCTCGCCCTCGTCAACAAGGGCGATCAGCGTGGCCCAGACGGGGACGCCGCGGACGAAGTTCTTGGTCCCGTCAATCGGGTCGATGATCCAGCGGCGGGAGCCGTGGCCGGAGCTGCCGAACTCCTCGCCGAGCACGGCATCGCGCGGCCGGGACCGGGACAGCTGGCCGCGGATGGCTTCCTCGGCCGACTTGTCGGCGTCGGTCACCGGGGTCAGGTCCGGCTTCGTCTCAATCCGAAGATCGAGCGCCTTGAAGCGGCTCATGGTCTGGGAATCTACGGAATCTGCCAGTACATGGGCAAGGCGCAGGTCATCGTTGTAGCTCGAAGCGGGTTGACTCATGGTTCCAAACTACCGCCAAAGCGGGCGGGGGAGCGGTAGGCTGCGCCGCAGCCCGCTAGGAGACGGTGCCCAGTTCCTTGACGTCCTGGGCTTCCATGCGGGGATCTGTTCCGAGCAGGCGGCGGAGTGAGGCGAGCCGGGCCGGGCCGGATTCGCCCGCATGGCCGGCGGCCACCCAGGCGTCCACGCCGCAGTTGACGGCGCTGGAATCGTGTTTGCAGCCCCGCTCGCAGTCGTCGGTGCCAGGCTCAAGATCGGGGAAGGACCGCAGGATGCGGTCCGGGTCCACATGGGCCAGGCCGAAGGAGCGGATGCCCGGGGTGTCGATGATCCAGCTGCCTGCCGGCGCATCGTTGACCTTGAGGGCCAGCGCGGAGGAGGAGGTGTGGCGGCCGCGCCCGGTCACGGCGTTGACGCCGCCGGTGGCGCGCTCGGCGCCGGTGAGGGCGTTGACCATGGTGGACTTGCCGACGCCGGAGTGGCCCAGCATGACGGTGACCTTCCCATCGAGATGGGCGCGAAGCTGGGAGACGGCGTCCTTGTCCAGCCGGGCGGAGAGCCCGTCGTCCGAGCGGGCATCGATGCCGGACGCGGCGGAGTCCGCCGTTTTGGAGATGATGACCGGGAAGTCGAGGTGCTGGTAGTTGGCGAGGAGTTCCGCGGGGTCCTTGACGTCGGCCTTGGTGACGAGCAGCAGCGGCTCGATGCCGGCGTCGTACGCGGCCACGAGGGCACGGTCGATGAACCCGGTCCGGGGCTCAGGATTGGCGGCCGCCACCACGATCACCAGCGTGTCGGCATTGGCGACGACGGCACGCTCGATCGGGTCGGTGTCGTCGGCGCTGCGCCGCAGCAGTGTTTTGCGGTCCTGGATCTTGACCAGACGTGCGAGGGTGTCCGGTTCGCCGCTGACGTCCCCGACAAGGGAGACGAAATCGCCGGCGACGACCGGGTTCCGGCGCAGTTCCCGGGCGCGGGCGGCGATGATCTTGCGTTCCCCGGGGGTGCCTTCGGCGACGACGGCGGTGTAGCGTCCGCGGTCAACGGTGATGATCCGCCCGGTGACGGCGTCCTCGTAGGCGGGCCGGTCCTTGGTGCGGGGCCGGGTGCCTTTCTTGTTGGGGCGGATCCGGACGTCGGATTCGTCCCAGGAGTCAGTGCTGCGTGCCACCGGAGGCGGCCTTCTCTGCGGGGGTTCGCTGCGCCAGCATGGCTTCCCAGAGCTGCGGGAAGTCGGGCATGGTCTTGGCCGTGGTCGCAATGTCCTCGACCTCGATGCCGGGGATGGCGAGGCCCAGGATGGCGCCGGCTGTGGCCATGCGGTGGTCCGCGTAGCTGTGGACGACACCCCCGTGCAGCGGTGCGGGCCGGATGATGAGGCCGTCGGAGGTCTCCTCGGCGTCGCCGCCCAGGCGGTTGATCTCGGCCACGAGGGCGGCGAGCCGGTCCGTTTCGTGCCCGCGGAGGTGGGCGATGCCGCTCAGCCGCGAAGGCCCGGTGGCCAGGGCGCAGAGGGCGGCGACCGTGGGGGCGAGCTCGCTGGTCTCGTCGAAGTCCGCGCCCTTGATGTCCGGGCCGCCCGTAACGGTCAGGGTGCCGTCCGTGAGTGTGACGGTGGCCCCCATCGTCGTGAGGATGCTGCGCCACAGATCGCCGACCTGGGTGGTCCCGGGCGGCCAGTTGGGAATGCGGACGGTGCCGCGGGTGGCCAGGGCCGCTGCGAGGAAGGGGCCGGCGTTGGAGAGGTCCTGTTCGATCCGGAGGTCAAAGGCGCGGATGGGCCCGGGGGAGATCACCCAGTGGTTCGGGCGGGAATCGTCCACGGCCACGCCCACGCCGCGGAGGACGGCGACGGTCATGTTGATGTGGTCCAGGCTCGGCACGGGCTTTCCCGCCTGCTCCCCGCTTTGATGTTCGAGGCTTTGATGTTCGAGGCTTTGATGTTCGAGGTGCAGTCCCTCGGTGAAGCGGGCGCCGGCCAGGAGCAGCGCGGACACAAACTGCGACGACGCACTGGCATCAATGACGAGGTGGCCGCCCCGCACGGTGCCGGAGCCGTCGACGGTAAACGGCAATGACGACGCCGGTCCGCCGTCAGGCGCTCTGACGGCCACGCCCAGTCCGGTGAGTGCGTCGATGATGGGGCCCATCGGGCGCTTGCGCGCGTGCGGGTCGCCGTCGAACAGTGTCACTCCGCGGCGCAGGGCCGCGACGGGCGGGACAAACCGCATGACGGTTCCGGCCAGGCCGCAGTCGATCGCCGTGTCCGTGCCGGCGGCGTCCAGGCTGATCGGGACGATTTCCAGGTCGGGACCGAAGTCGCCGTCGCCCGGAACCTCCGTGATGGTGGCCCCGAGTTGCCGCAGGGCCTCGATCATGAGGGCGGAGTCGCGGGAATGCAGGGGAGCCCGCAACCGTGAGGGCCCGTCCGCGAGGGCAGCCAGCACGAGGTACCGGTTGGTCAGGGACTTTGATCCCGGGACGGTGACCGTCGCGTCGACCGGCCGTTCGGCGAATGGCGCCCGCCACAGCGGGGCACTGTCGGCCGGAACGGAGGGGGCAGCTGCGGTGGGGGTGGTGCCTGCCATTGCTGCTTTAGGCTCCGACGGTGTGGTCGACGGCCTTGCGGACGGCCTTGTCGGCCTTCTTCAGCTGCTTCCCGGTGGTCTTCTTGACGTCAGCGGCGAGGTGGCCGGCGTTCTTTTTTGCGTCCGCGGCGAGGTGTTCGGCGCGCCAGGCCAGGCTGGGGCGGCCGTTCGTGTCGACGGCGGCCAGCAGGACGCCGCCGGTCAGTGAGACGTTCTTGAGTAGTTGCTTGCGGCGGGCGTCGCGGCCTTCCTTGGACGTGATGTCCGCGCTGCGCCATTCAACGTAGCTGTTGAGCACGGAGATGACGGCAAGGATGGTGGCGGCGAGGCGGGCCGGCTTGCCAATCGCGAAGAGGACGCCGGCGCCGACCTGGGTACCGCCGATGACGCGGGCCAGGACCTTTTCGTTGGTCTGGAACGGCAGGGATTCAGCCGCGCGACGCAGCAGGGGGGACAGCTGCGTGGCAGTGTCATCCGCGTTCTTGAGCTTGTCCATGCCTGCAAGGACGAAACTGGAGGCGAGCATGGGCCGGGCGAGAAAGCGGACAAAGGACATGAATTTCCTCCTGGATGGACGAACCGCGGAATCAATGCGGGAGAACCGGTTCTAGTCTTGCACCTTTGTGGAATATTTGCCCGCCGGGCGGGGTTGTGAATGTCGTGTTCGAGCTGCTTATTTGCGGCTGGAAGGTGGCGGGACGACGAGCCGGGAGGCGGAGATTTGGTACTGGTGAAGGACGCGCAACTGGCGGACTATCCCGCGGAGTTGTGGGCCATGGGACTGCGCGAAGGAACCGTGCCGGCAGTTTCGGGCCCGCGCCGCGCGATGACAGTAGACTTGAGGGCAATGAGCACCATGGATCCGGCCGTTGCGGCCATGCACGAGGTCGCCGGAAACGGCGCCACGCCCGCTAAGTCACCTGCTGCCGGCCCCGCCGGCGCACCCGCTGGCCCTGCCCCGAAGTCAGGTGCGGCCCCGAAGCCCGACGCCGTTCAGGAGGCTGCCGCACGGGAGACAATCGTGGACGGGCAGGCGCTGGACGTGGCGACTGAAACCACGGAAGAGCGGCGGGTGCGGTTCGAACGCGACGCCATGCAGTACGTGGACCAGCTGTACTCCGCGGCCATGAGGATGGCCCGGAATCCCGCTGATGCCGAGGACCTGGTGCAGGAGGCGTACACGAAGGCGTTTTCCGCGTTCCACCAGTACAAGCCCGGCACCAACCTGAAGGCCTGGCTGTACCGCATCCTGACGAATACCTATATCAACCTTTACCGCAAGCGGCAGCGCGAGCCTTTGCAGTCGAACTCGGACACCATCGAGGACTGGCAACTGGCGCGTGCCGAATCGCACACCTCCTCGGGACTCCGGTCGGCGGAGGCCGAGGCGCTGGACCACCTGCCGGACTCGGACGTGAAGCGCGCACTGCAGTCCATTCCGGAGGAATTCCGGCTGGCAGTCTACTTCGCCGACGTCGAGGGATTCGCGTACAAGGAAATTTCAGACATCATGAACACCCCGATCGGGACCGTCATGTCCCGTCTGCACCGGGGCCGGAAGATGCTGCGGGACATGCTCGCCGACTACGCCGCCGAGCGCGGATTCAAGGCCGCAGATGCCACCGCTGCAGCCGGAAGCAACAAACAGGAGAACAGGAAATGAGCGACTGCCAGGGACTGGGCGACTGCGACGACGCCCGGATGCAACGTATTTACGAGTACCTTGATGGTGCCCTCACCCACGAGGACATCGCCGAGATCAAGGACCACCTGGACGGGTGCCCGGAATGCTTCGAGCAGTATGACCTCGAATGTGTCATCCGCGTTATGGTGAAGCGTTCCTGCACCGAGGCAGCCCCGGAAAACCTCAAGAATTCGATCCTGGACCGGATCCACTCCAGCAACCCGGTCGAAGCCTGACGCAGCGGTGCCACCCTGCCCGCAAAAGCAGTCCCGCCCATAGAGGCAGCCCCGCCAAAAACGAATGACCCCGGAAACCGTGAGGTTCCGGGGTCATTCGCCTAAAGCTGTCATTCCAAGCTTTGCTTAGGCGTTGGGGCGCTTGCCGTGGTTCGCGCCGCCACGCTTACGGTCACGACGTTTACGTGCACGCTTGCTCATAGCTGGCCTCCTTAATTTTTGGTACTCAAAAGAGCTGCCCTCAAGTCTCCCACATCAGGGCACCCGCCGCGAACCCGCGGGGCTTGAGGTGCTGCAGGGGTGGATCAGTCCAGCGAATTCCGGATGGAGATCCGTGCCTGGTCCAGCACCGTCTTGACCGTCTCCAGCGTCACGGGAGTGATGGGGTGCCTGCCGCCGTGCCGCCGCAGCTCCACGCGGATGTCGTCGCGGAAGGCCTGCACCAGCATCTCCGCCTCCCGCAGCCGGTTGTCGCCCTCCTGGGAGTAGCGCTGGCCTGCCAGCGAGGCGACCGTTGAGCCGGCCGCACGCGCCGAGGAGCGCGCTGCCTCGGCCGTTGCGGCCAGGTCCGCCCGGAGGCCCCGCATGTTGGCCTTGATGTCCTGCCGCAGGTTGTCGGCGAGGCGCCGGACGGACGCGGAGATGTCATTTTCCACGCCGGCCAGTTCGTCCCGCCGGCTGTTCAGCTCCACGAGCCCGCCCGGGGTGATGCTGTAGTAGGTCCGTCGTCCCTCGGTGTGGGTGGCCACGAGCCCTTCCTCCTCGAGCTTGCCGAGCCGCGGATAGATGGTTCCGGCGCTGGGGGAGTAGGTGCCGCCGAAGCGTTCGCTCAGCGCCTTGATGAGTTCATAGCCGTGCTTCGGACCCGACTCCAGCAGCGCGAGCAGATAGAGCCGCAGCGCCCCGTGGGCGAAGACCGGAGGCATCAGAGCCCCGTTTCGGTGTCCGCACTGGGCGGGCGGTGGAAGATCGATGTCTTGCCCGAGACGGAGTTGGTGCGGACCAGCATGAGCTGGCTATCGGGTCCGGCGATGGTCTGCACGGATCCGCCGGGCTGAACGTACTTCGTGTCGCCAATGACGACGGCGCCGCTGGCGGACTTCGCGATGATGTCCACACCGACGTCGTGCGGCAGGCGGATGGTCACGTTGCCCGACACTGAATTGGCGCCGAAGTCCTGGGTGAAGCCGTGCAGGTCGAAGCTCAGGTCCCCGCTCACTGTGTTGGCGCGGATGTGGCTGAAATCGCCGGAGGCGGTGACCTCGCCTGAGACGCTCCTGGCCGTCAGCACGCCGTGGTGGTTGCGGGCAATCACCTCGCCGCTGACGGTGTTGACGGAGAGCTCTCCGGAGGTGCCGTCAGCCAGGACCGAACCTGAGACGGTGTTGAGACGGGTGTGCCCGCTGATTCCAGACACCATGCCGTCGCCGCTGACGGTGCCAGCCTCGACCTCCACGCCGGCGGGGAGGGCGATGCTGATGACCACCGAGTTGTTGCTCGTGTTGATGACCGTGTCCATCAGGTTCTTGAACCAGCCCTGCGGCCCGTGCAACTGGTGCCGGACCTCGAGGCGTCCGTTGACCAGGCTGATCGCCAGCGGGTCGCCGTGGACCTCGGACACTTCGATCCGGGCGACAGCCTCCTCATGGGCGACGATGTCGAAGCGTCCCCGGACGATGCCGAGTTTAAGCGAGGTGACGCCGTCGACGTCGATGGTCTGCGGACCGGTGACGGTCCAGTTATTCTCTGACATGGCTCCTCCAGGAGGGCGATACTTCGTGCGAATGGTTGCGATATATCGTGACTATGAAGTCACGATATATCGCCGAATTTACACGGTCAAGATATATCGCGAAAATCCCGGGCGGACGGAGGTGCGGCCTGCCTACTCCGGGGCGTCCATCCCCAGCCACTGGAACCAGCCGCGGTGCAGCACGAGCCACGCCATCAGTCCGTAGCCGGCCTGGCCGGGGGTGCCGCCGTTGGCTGCCAGGTCCTGGCGCCACTGCTCGTGGTTCAGCAGCGGCGAGAAGGTGTCGACGTAGAGATGTTTACGCCGGGTGGTGACGTCGGCGAAGGCCGTATTCAGCTCGCCGAGCCGGCGGTTCTGGGTCGGGTCGAGGGTGGGCGGCGGGCCCACGACGAACACCTCGATCTTGTTCTGCGACGCGGAGTCGAGGATGTTGGCGAGGTTGAGCCGGCTGCGGGCCGTGGAGAGTCCAAACTCGATATCCCGGCCGGAGAGGCCGATCACCAGGCGGTTCTCGGCGTGGTCATTGAATCGCCGGCCGGCTTCCTCGAGCCAGCGGGCCGCCAGACCCTCCGTGCCTTCCTCCGGGCAGGGGAGGGAATAGCACTCCAGGGACAGCCCGTCCTGCGGCGTGCGCGCCAGGACCCGGCCCAGCCAGCCCAGCGCGCGGGGATCACCCAGGCCGGCCAGCATTTCATCGCCCACGGCTGCGATCCGCAGCTTTCGATCTTCCACGACTACCTCTTCACTTCAGGGTGTCCATTAAACCGTTCCCCGGGACCGTCAACGACGGAGGGGAACAAAGCCGGTTAAACAACGCTGCCCGGCCGGAGTTGCGTGTTTACATCTCCGGCCGGGCAGCGTTGACCTTACTTACGTGCGAATGCCTGCTTGAGCAGCGCGTCCTGCTCGGCCGCGTGGCGCTTCATCGATCCTGCCGCGGTGGAAGCCGAGGCGGGACGGGAAACGAGGCGGACCCGGCGGTCCAGTGCGTCCGGAAGGTTGAGGCCGATGAACGGCCACGGGCCCTGGTTGGTGGGTTCGTCCTGTGCCCAGACAACCTCGGCGTTCGGGTACTTGGCAAGCTCAGCGGCAATCTCTTCGGCCGGCAGCGGGTAAAGCTGCTCGACCCGGACGATCGCCGTGGTCTTGTCTCCGGTCTTCTGCCGGGTGGACAGCAGATCGTAGTACAGGCGGCCTGACACCAGCAGGACACGCTCGACGGCGTCGCCCTGCAGTTGCTCGTGCTCGGGGATGACGGGCCGGAAGGTGCCGGTGGTGAAGTCCTCCACGGCAGACGCTGCGGCCTTGAGGCGGAGCAGCTGCTTCGGAGTGAAGATGATCAGCGGCTTGCGCGGCCGGCTGTACGCCTGCCGGCGCAGCAGGTGGAAGTGCGACGCCGACGTCGTGGGGTTGGCCACGATCATGTTCTCTTCGGCGCACATCTGCAGGAAGCGCTCGATCCGGGCGGAGGAGTGGTCCGGTCCCTGGCCTTCGTAGCCGTGCGGCAGCATGAGCACGAGCGAGGAGCGCTGGCCCCACTTCTGCTCGGCCGAGGAGATGAACTCGTCGATGATGGTCTGCGCGCCGTTGACGAAGTCACCGAACTGCGCCTCCCAGAGCACCAGGGCATCCGGGCGTTCCACCGAGTAGCCGTATTCGAAGCCCATGGCCGCGTATTCGGACAGCAGGGAGTCGTAGATCCACAGCTTGGCCTGGTCCTCGGAGAGGTGCGCCAGGGGCAGCCACTCGTCGCCGTTGGCGCGGTCGTGGAAGACGGCGTGACGCTGCACGAAAGTGCCGCGGCGCGAGTCCTGGCCGGCAAGCCGGACGGGAACGCCTTCCATGATGAGCGAGCCGAACGCGGCAAGCTCGCCGAAGCCCCAGTCGATGCCGCCTTCGCGGGACATCACTTCACGCTTCTCCAGCAGCTGCTTGAGCTTGGCGTGGACCGTGAAGCCCTCGGGGATGTCGGTGTGGGCCTTGCCGATGCGTGCCAGTGTCCCGGCGGAAATCGCCGTCGACGCCGGGGCGCTGACGCCCAGGTCGGTCTGCTGGGCGAGCGGGCGCTCCAGGTCCGAGACCGCGGCGGAATCCGCCGTGATGATGGGGATCGGTGAGGTCTGCGCGGCATGGGTTTCGGCGAAGACGCGCTCCAGCCGTTCCTGGTAGTCGCGCAGCAGTTGCTCTGCTTCTTCCTCGGTGATGTCACCTCGGCCGATCAGGGATTCGGTGTACAGCTTGCGGACCGAACGCTTGGCCTCGATCAGGTTGTACATCAGGGGCTGCGTCATCGAGGGGTCATCGCCCTCGTTGTGGCCGCGGCGGCGGTAGCAGACCATGTCGATGACAACGTCCTTGTGGAACCGCTGGCGGAAGTCGTAGGCGAGCTGCCCGATGCGCACCACAGCCTCCGGATCGTCGCCGTTCACGTGGAACACCGGCGCCTGGATCATCTTGGCGACGTCGGTGGAGTAGGTGGAGGAACGCGAGGACGACGGCGCGGTGGTGAAACCGACCTGGTTGTTGACCACGATGTGGATGGTGCCGCCGGTACGGTAGCCGCGCAGCTGGGAGAGGTTGAGCGTTTCCGCGACAACACCCTGGCCTGCGAAGGCCGCGTCGCCGTGAACCATGATCGGCAGCACGGGGAACGCCTCGCCCTGGTCCAGGCGGTCCTGCTTGGCGCGGACGATCCCTTCGAGGACGGGGTCTACGGCTTCGAGGTGGGACGGGTTGGCGGCGAGGTAGACCTTGGTCTCCTTGCCGTTGTCCGAGGAAAAAGTGCCCTCGGTGCCCAGATGGTACTTCACGTCGCCGGAGCCCTGCACGGAGCGGGGATCCTGGGTGCCCTCGAATTCGCGGAAGACCTGGGCATAGGTCTTGCCGGCGATGTTGGTCAGCACGTTGAGCCGGCCGCGGTGGGCCATGCCGATCGCCACTTCGTCGAGTTCATCGTCGGCGGCGTTGGAGATGATGGCGTCCAGCAGCGGAATCAGGGACTCGCCGCCTTCCAGCGAGAAGCGCTTCTGGCCAACGAACTTGGTCTGCAGGAACGTCTCGAAGGCCTCGGCGGCGTTGAGCTTGGAGACGATGCGCAGCTGCTCGTCGCGGCTGGGCTTGGAGTACGGGTGCTCGATCTGGTCCTGGAACCACTTGCGTTCGGCCGGGTCCTGGATGTGCATGTACTCGATGCCGGCGGTGCGGCAGTAGGCGTCGCGGAGGACGCCGAGGATGTCGCGGAAGGCGAGCATGGGCTTGCCGCCGAAGCCGCCGGTGGGCCATTCGCGGTCCAGGTCCCACAGCGTCAGGCCGTAGGTCAGGACGTCGAGGTCCGGGTGCTTGCGCTGGACGTACTCGAGCGGGTCCGTGTCCGCCATGAGGTGGCCGCGGACGCGGTAGGCGTGGATGAGCTGCTGGATCCGGGCGACCTTGTTGATTTCGTCGGCCGGGTCCACCTGCAGGTCCGGGCTCCAGCGCACGGGCTCGTACGGGATGCGCAGGGACTCGAAGATCTCGTCGTAGAAGTTCTGCGCGCCGAGCAGGAGCTGGTGCACGAGCTTCAGGAACTCGCCACTGCCGGCACCCTGGATGACGCGGTGGTCATACGTGGACGTCAGCGTGAGGACCTTGCTGATGGCGCTCTGCGCGATGATCTTCGCGCTGGCGCCCTGGAACTCCGCCGGGTAGTCCAGTGCGCCGACGCCGATGATGGCGGCCTGGCCCTTGGACAGGCGCGGCACCGAGTGCACGGTTCCGATGCCGCCCGGGTTGGTGAGCGAGACCGTGGTGCCGGAGTGGTCGTCCGCGGTCAGCTTGCCGGCACGGGCACGCTTGATCAGGTCCTCGTAGGTGTGCCAGAACTCGGAGAAGTTGAGGGTCTCCGCCTTCTTGATGTTCGGCACCATGAGCAGGCGGGTGCCGTCGGGCTTGGGCATGTCGATGGCGATGCCGAAGTTCACGTGCGCCGGCTGGACCGCGACAGGCTTGCCGTCGATCTCGTCGTAGTACACGTTCATCGAGGGGAACTGGGCCAGGGCGCGGATGACGGCGTAGCCGATCAGGTGCGTGAAGGAAACCTTGCCGCCGCGGGCGCGGGCGAGGTTGGAGTTGATGACCACACGGTTGTCGATCAGGAGCTTCGCAGGGATCGCCCGCACGCTGGTGGCGGTCGGCACCTCCAGGCTGGTGATCATGTTGGTGGCGATGGCCTTGGCCGGGCCGCGGAGGACGGAGACGACGTCTTCCTCGGGGGCCGTGGGCGCCTTGATGTTCTTGGGCAGCTGGGCCGGAATCGGCGTGGTGCCGGGACCGGCTTCCGAGGTCTTGGAGCCGTCGCGGGCAACGGTGGCCGGGGCTTTCTTCGCGGCAGCGGGAGCTGCGGCCGGTGCGGGCGCGGCGGCCGGAGCGGGCGGCTGCGCTGCCGCCGCGGCAACCGGAGCTACAACAGGAAGTTCGCGGGTGGCGGGGCGGGCAACTGCCGCTGCGCCTGAGGCTCCGTTGGTGGAGGAACTGTCTCCGGCGTCGAAGGATTCGAACAAGGGCCACCACTTGGCGTCCACCGCGTTCTTGTCCTGCTGATAACGCTCGTACAGTTCGTCAACGAGCCACTCGTTTCCGCCAAATTCCTCTGGTAGACGGTGGCTAGGCTGCTCTGGCACTTGAATTACGCCTCTTCCATGAGTTTGATTCCCACTGGTTTCACGGTGCCTCAGCACGACGATTGAACCAGTCTCCGCGTCCAGTGAACCCAGACCCATGCCAGTCTAGTGACGATTCTTGCCAAACCGCCAATAAGGGTGACTCAAATCATCAAGTCGCCTCAACGCGCCGGAGCCGCACGCGATCCGGCCCTCCGGAGGCCTTTCGGGCAGCAGCGGGAGCGGCCGTCCGTGGCCCCTGGAGAGCCTCGCTAGAATCACTCGGAGAACCCGTTGAGCACCGGAATGCCTATTTAAGGAGCAGCCGTGCGTTTCCTGACCGAGCCCACAACCGACCTGACCTATTCGGACCTCTTCCTCGTACCGTCCCGTTCCGACGTCACCTCCCGGCTGGATGTGGACCTGGCGGCCGACGACGGTACGGGCTCCGCGATTCCCCTGGTCGCGGCCAACATGACGGCGGTGACCGGCAAGCGCATGGCTGAGACGATGGCGCGGCGCGGCGGACTGGCGGTGCTGCCGCAGGACGTCCCGCTCGACGTGATCCGCGACGTGACGGCCTGGATCAAGTCCCGACACCCCGTCCTGGAAACACCGGTCACGCTCTCGCCAGCCAGCACCGTCATTGACGCCCTGCACCTGATGGGCAAGCGTCCGCACGGGGCCGTTATGGTCGTGGACGACGCTGGCGCCGTCGCCGGCATCGTCCGGAGTGCGGACTGCGAAGGCCAGGACCGGTTCGCCTCCCTCGCGTCGGTGATGCGCGTCCAGCCGCTGGTCCTGGAGGCGGAACTGCTGGAGGACACGCGCGCCAGCGGCACAGGATCGGGCACCGGCCTGCGCCGTGCCTTTGAGGCGATGGACGCTGCCGGGACCGACTTCACGCCCGTGCAGCGGGACGGAGTCCTGGCCGGGGTCCTCACCCGGAAAGGCGCCCTGCGCTCGACCCTGTACCGGCCCTCGCTGGACGGTGCTGGCAGGCTCAAAGTGGCGGCCGCCGTCGGGATCAACGGGGACGTCGCCGGGCGTGCCGCGGAACTCCTCGCCGCCGGCGTCAACGTGCTGGTCCTCGACACCGCGCACGGCCACCAGCAGAAGATGTTTGATGCCCTGGCCGCCGTGAAAGGCCTCAACCCCGGCGTGCCCGTGGTGGCCGGCAATGTGGTCACGGCGGAGGCGACCCGCGAACTCATCCAGGCCGGCGCGGACATCGTCAAGGTCGGGGTGGGCCCCGGTGCCATGTGCACCACGCGCATGATGACGGCCGTGGGCCGGCCGCAGTTCTCCGCGGTGCTGGAGTGCTCGGCCGCGGCGCGGGCTGCCGGCGGACGGGTCTGGGCCGACGGCGGCGTCCGCTACCCGCGCGACGTGGCGCTTGCCCTGGCGGCCGGAGCAAGCCAGGTCATGATCGGTTCCTGGTTCGCCGGCACGCACGAGAGCCCCGGGGACCTGCAGCAGGACGCCGGCGGGCGACACTTCAAGGAGAGCTTCGGCATGGCCTCCGCCCGTGCCGTGCAGAACCGCAACCAGCGCGAGGGTGCCTTCGAAAAGGACCGCAAGGCCCTCTTCGAGGAAGGCATCTCCACGTCCCGGATGTTCATTGATCCGGCGCGCCCGGGCGTCGAGGATCTGCTGGACATGATCACCGCCGGGCTGCGCAGCTCGATGAGCTACGCCGGCGCCGCCGATCTTGCCTCGTTCCGGGAACGCGCCGTGGCCGGCATCCAGTCCGCGGCCGGCTACGAGGAAGGCCGCCCGGTCCCGCAGAGCTGGTAGCCGCTGCTCCTGTAGACTGAAACTCTTATGGACAGTAAATCTAGGTGCCGGCCTGGGGGCTGTCAGCGGGGGATGGAAATCCTTCCCGCGCAGTCCACCCGAAGAGCCGGCAAACCCCGTTCACGCGCCCATCATTCTCCGGCGGCACGCCAGCCAGGTGCCTATCAAAATACAGGAGCCTTCCAGGAAACAGGGTCGGCCTCGTCTGACCATCCTCCGCCGGGCCGCCGCCGCGCCGCCCCGGAAGCAGGCCGCTAAATGGAGTGGCTACTTCTCGGAGCAGGCCTGCTGCTCATCCTGGGAACCGGCTTCTTCGTAGCCGTTGAATTCTCCCTCGTGGCCCTCGACCAGGCCTCGGTCCAGCGGGCCGTGGACAGCGGCGATACCGCCGCTGCGCCCCTGCTCAAATGCCTCAAGTCCCTGTCCACCCAGCTCTCCAGCTGCCAGCTGGGCATCACCATCACCACCCTGCTGACCGGCTACGTCATGGAGCCCTCGGTCGGCAAACTGCTCGAAGGGCCGCTGGCCGCACTGGGATTGCCGGCAGCCGCGGTTTCCTCCGTGTCTCTGGTCCTGGCGATGGCCCTCGCGACGCTCCTGTCCATGCTGATCGGCGAGCTGGTCCCGAAGAACATGGCGATTGCGCTGTCCTTCCAGGTCGGCAAGGCCCTCGCCCGTCCGCAGCTGATCTTCACGGCGATCTTCAAACCCGCCATCGTGGTCCTTAACGGCTTCTCCAACAAGGTGCTCAATATCTTCGGGCTGGAAGCCAAGGAAGAGATTTCGGGCGCGCGGACCCCGGCCGAGCTCGCCTCCCTCGTGCGCCGCTCGGCGGCGATGGGGACCCTCGACGCCGGCACCGCCAACTTCATCGCCCGGACGCTCAAGTTCTCGGGACGGACAGCGGCGGACGTGATGACGCCCCGCATCCGGGTCGAGACCATCGACGGCGACCAGCCGGTATCCGACATTGTCGAGGCCGCACGCCGCACCGGCTATTCGCGGTTCCCCGTCATCGGGGAGTCCTCGGACGACATCCGCGGCGTGGTGCACATCAAGAAGGCCATCGCCGTCCCCTCGGGCCGGCGGGCCAAGCTGGAGGCCGGCGCCATCATGACCGATGTGCTCCGGGTTCCGGAAACCATTCACCTGGACGCCCTGCTGGCGGAACTGCGCGAAGGCAACCTGCAGCTCGCCGTCGTCCTGGACGAATACGGCGGAACCGCAGGCATCGCCACCCTGGAGGATCTTGTCGAGGAAATCGTCGGAGAAGTGGCCGATGAACATGACAAGGTCCGGCCCGGGCTGCTGCAAAGCGCCTCGGGCGACTGGTACTTCCCGGGCCTGCTGCGGCCCGATGAACTCTCCGAACAGATCCCGGGCCTGACCGTGCCCGATGAGTCTGCCTACGAAACGGTGGGAGGTTACGTCATGAGCAAGCTGGGCCGGATTGCCTCCGTGGGGGATACCGTCGACGTCGTTGGCGGCACCCTTGCCGTCACCCGCATGGACGGACGCAGGATCGACCGGATCTGCTTCAAGCCCGTCCGCACGCAGCATGACGAGCACTCCAACGGCCAGGTCGGTGCCGCATGAGCGACTGGGCAGGAATCCTCTGGCTTGTGGTCCTGCTGCTCGGCAACGCCTTCTTCGTGGGTGCCGAGTTTGCGGTCATGTCGGCCCGCCGGAGCCAGATCGAGCCGCTCGCCGAGGCGGGATCCAAGCGGGCGCAGACCACTCTGCTCGCCATGGAAAACGTCTCGTTGATGCTGGCCTGCGCGCAGCTCGGCATCACCGTGTGTTCGCTGCTGATCCTGCAGGTGGCGGAGCCGGCAATCCACCACCTGATGGCCGTGCCGCTGGAGGCCGTGGGCATCCCGGTGGAGATCGCCGACATCGCGGCGTTCGCCGTCGCCCTGCTGGTGGTCACCTTCCTGCACGTCACCATCGGTGAGATGGTCCCGAAGAACATTTCGGTGTCCGTGGCGGACAAGGCAGCCCTCTTGCTGGCTCCGCCGCTGATGTTCGTCGCCCGGCTGGTCAAGCCGGTGATCGTGGCGCTCAACTGGGCCGCGAACCACATCCTGAAACTGATGCGGATCGAGCCGAAGGACGAGGTCACGTCGTCCTTCACCCTTGAGGAAGTCCAGTCGATCGTGCAGGAATCCACCCGCCACGGGCTGGTGGACGACGACGCCGGACTCATCACCGGAGCCCTGGAGTTCTCCGAACACACGGCCTCCGATGTGATGGTCCCGCTCGACAAACTGGTGATGCTGAAAGCGAACACCACTCCGGTGGAGTTCGAGAAGGCCGTGAGCCGCACCGGGTTCTCCCGCTTTCCAATGCTCGACGACGACGGGATGCTTTCCGGCTATCTGCACATCAAGGACGTGCTCTCCATCCCGGACGCCGCGTACCACCAGCCCATCGCGGAAAGTCACATCCGCTCCCTGGCGAACCTGGCCATGGGCGACGAAATTGAGAAGGCCATGTCCGTCATGCAGCGCACCGGCTCGCACCTGGCCCGCGTGATCGGCCAGGACGGCCTCACCCAGGGCGTTTTGTTCCTTGAGGACGTCATCGAACAGCTCGTCGGGGAGATCCGGGACGCCACGCAGGCGACCGGCTACCGGAGGCTCGGCCAGGACCAGCAGTAACACTGCCAGCCGCAACGTCGGGGTGTAGCCCTAAATAGGAATCATTCCCATTTAGGGCTACACTCGAACTGTTGCTATTGCTGCTGATTCTCAATAACAGATCCGAGGTCCCCCGTGCGTCGTCCTGCTGCCCGTGCCGTCGTTGCCGCCTTTGCCGGCGCCACCCTGCTGCTGACGGCCTGCTCGCCGACACCGGGGAACCCGGCCCCGGGTGCCGGCGACGGAATTGTCGACGTCGTTGCCTCCACGAGCGTTTACGGCGACATCGTAGGCACCATCGGCGGAGACAAAGTGCGGGTCACCTCCGTCATCACGCGTACCAGCCAGGACCCGCACAGCTACGAGGCCACGACGCAGGACAAGCTGGCGGTTTCCAAAGCCGAGCTGGTGGTGGAGAACGGCGGCGGCTATGACGACTTCATCCACAAGCTCGCGGACGACACGGGACTCGACCACGGCAGCGTCCTGAATGCCGTGGAGCTCTCCGGGCTGGCCCCGGAAGAGCCTGCCGGCGCGTCCGCTGCCGCCGACGGGCACGGCCACGGCCCCGCCGGCTTCAACGAGCACGTCTGGTACAGCCTCCCCGCCATGGCCCGGATGGCTGACGCCGTCGCGGCCAAGCTGGGCGAGCTTGAGCCGTCCTCCGCCGCGACTTTCCGCAGTAATGCCGCGGCGTTCAAGGACTCGCTCGGCGGCCTTGAGGCGAAGCTGGCCGGAATCAAGGCATCCGCCGGGGCGGCGCCCGTCGCCGTGACGGAACCGGTACCGCTCTACCTGCTCGAAGCCGCCGGCCTGGCAAACCAGACCCCGGGCGAATACACCGCCGCAATCGAGGAAGACGCGGATGTGCCGCCCGCCGTGCTCAAGGCCACCACCGACCTCATGCGTGCGGGCAGCATCAGGCTCCTGGCCTACAACCAGCAGACCGAAGGCCCGCAAACGGTGGCCGTGCGGGACGCCGCGGCAGCCGCCGGGGTCCCCGTGGTGAATTTCAGCGAGACCCTGCCGGAGGGCAGGACCTACCTGCAGTGGATGACCGGGAATGTCGACAACATCGCCAAGGCCCTGGCCTAGGATTAGCAGACAGCCCCCCGCTGTACGGCCACTCAGGCAGCCCGGCAGACATCCCGGCCGGACAGCCCAGGTAAAGAACGCGAGCCGACGGCTTGCGCAGAATTCGAGGAATCCAAGTTGACACCCGTAGTGAGCCTCCGTGGAGCCTCCCTGACGTTCGGCAAACGGACGTTGTGGGAGGGCCTGGACCTGGACATCAACCCGGGTGAGTTTTTCGCAGTCCTCGGTCCCAACGGCAGTGGCAAGACGACGTTCCTCAAAGTCCTGCTCGGCCTGCAGGAGCTGAGCTCCGGCTCGGCCACGCTCGCGGGGAAGCCTGTGGCGCGGGGCAGCCGGGGGATCGGCTATGTCCCGCAGCAAAAGTCCTTCGACCCCGATACTCCGCTGCGCGCCCGCGACCTCGTCGGGCTCGGCGTCGACGGCCACCGCTGGGGCCTCCGGATCGGCGCGGCGAAAGTGAACCGCAAAATCGATGAGCTGCTGGACCTCGTGGGGGCCGCAGATTACGCCAAGGTTCCCGTGGGCCAGCTTTCCGGGGGCGAGCAGCAGCGGCTGCGCGTGGCGCAGGCGCTTGCCGCCGATCCCAAAGTGTTGCTCTGCGACGAACCCCTCCTGTCCCTGGACCTCCAGCACCAGCAGGCCGTCAGCGCGCTGATCAACAAGCAGTGCCGCGACCAGGACAGCGCCGTGGTGTTTGTGACGCACGAGATCAACCCGATCATGGACTACGTGGACCGCGTGCTGTACCTGGCTGGCGGACGGTTCCGGGTGGGTCCGCCGGAGGAAGTCATGACCACCGAGGTCCTGTCCGATCTCTACGACAGCCACGTCGAAGTGATCCACGCGAACGGACGGCTGATCGTCGTCGGACTGCCGGACGCCACGACCCACCACCACGAGGACGCCCACGCGGTGGCGGGGGAGGTGGGCTAGATGGACCTGGACAACCTGCTCAACTCAATCTTCAACTTCGAGAACTACGGCGAACTGCTGGTGCTGGTCCAGAATTCCCTCTGGGCGGGCGCTGTACTGGGCCTGCTCGGCGGCCTGATGGGAACCTTCGTGATGAAGCGGGACCTGGCGTTCGCCGTCCACGGGATCTCGGAACTCTCCTTTGCCGGCGCGGCCTTTGCCCTGCTGATCGGGACGGACATCGTCGTGGGATCTCTGGTGGGATCCGTCGTGGCGGCCCTTCTGCTGGGTCTGCTGGGCGTCCGTGCCAGGGACAAGAACTCCATCATCGGCGTCATCATGCCGTTTGGACTGGGCCTGGGCATCCTGTTCCTCTCCCTCTATGAGGGGCGCGCCGCCAACAAATTCGGCCTGCTCACCGGGCAGATCGTCTCGGTCGGCACCGTCCAGCTCCAGGTGCTGGCGGTCGCCGCCGTCGTTGTGATGCTCGCCCTGGTGGCGATCTGGCGTCCGCTGACTTTCGCCAGCGTGGATCCCGATGTCGCCTCGGCCCGCGGCGTGCCCGTCCGGGCACTCGCCCTGGTGTTCATGCTGCTGCTCGGCGTCAGCGTAGCCCTCTCCATCCAGATTGTTGGCGCCCTGCTGGTGCTGGCACTCCTGATCACTCCCGCAGCAGCGGCCATGCGGGTGACGTCCTCGCCCCGGCTCGTGGTGATTCTCAGTGTGGCATTCGCCATGACGGCCACGGTCGGAGGCATCCTGCTGGCCCTCGGCGGCCGGATTCCGATCAGCCCCTATGTCACCACGCTGTCTTTCCTGATCTATGTCGTGTGCCGGATAGTCGGCGGGGTCCGGGCCAAGCGTGGACTCAACGGACGGGTGCTGCGGAGTACTGCGGTGCCGGCCGCCTGAGCCTGGGCGCGTTCGGCGCGCACTAAGTTATGCATCAGTGCAAGTATGCACTTGTGCAATCATTGCAGTTATGCAATTATTTAGGCCATGACTAATGTTGCCGCGCTTCCTTTGCGTGAGCGCAAAAAAGCTGAGACCTGGGCCGCCCTCCATGAGGCGGCTGCCTCGCTTGCCCTGCGGCACGGCGTTGACGAGACCACGGTGGAAGCCGTCGCCTCCAGCGCCGGCGTCTCCGCGCGGACGTTCTTCAACTATTTCCAGGTGAAGGAAGACGCCATTCTGGGGCTGCGCGAACCTGTCCTGGAGGCGTCACAACTGTCCCGGATCTCCACCGCGGCGGACGATCTGGTGGGGCAGATCTCGCGCCTCCTGGTAACCGTTGCCTGGACGGCGATCGGGGGCACCGACCGCGCGCGGCGCCGCCAGCTCATCGCCCGGTATCCCAATCTGGGCCGCCGCCATATGGACTACATGGTCAAAGCCGAGGGCCTCGTCTGCCAGGGGATCGCCGGTGTGCTGGCCCAGGACCCCGCGTGGGCGGCAGGCGCCGAAGGCTTCGGTCCGGAGGAAGTCGCGCGCATGCTCGTCATGATCGCCGGGGTCCCCATCCGATTTGATCTCACGTCAGCTAATTTCGACCCGGTCGAGGGGATTTCCGCGGAGACCCTCGGACCGTCGTTGGCCCTTCTCCACCATTTGCTAAGGAAAATTTCATGACCAAGCACGCTGTCCCCGCCGCGGGACCCGCCGGAGGAGAGCAGCACATCGTGCTGCTCTTCGTGGGCCTTATGCTCTCGATGCTCCTCGCAGCACTGAACCAGACGGTGCTCAGCACGGCACTGCCCACGATCGTCGGCGAGCTCCACGGCGTCAGCGACATGCTCTGGGTCATCACCGCCTTTATTCTCGCCTCCACCATCACCATGCCCATCTACGGCAAGCTCGGCGACCTCATGGGACGCAAGGCCCTGCTGATGGCCGCCATTATCCTGTTCATGATCGGGTCCGTCATCGGCGGCCTGGCCAACGACATGGGTGTGCTCATCATTGCCCGCGTTGTCCAGGGCCTCGGTGGCGGCGGTCTGATGATCCTTTCGCAGGCAGTCATCGCTGACGTCGTACCGGCCCGCGAACGCGGCAAGTACATGGGCATGATGGGCGGCGTCTTCGCCATTGCCTCCGTCGCCGGTCCGCTGCTGGGCGGCTGGTTCACCGAAGGACCCGGGTGGCGCTGGGTGTTCTGGATCAACATCCCCCTGGGCCTGCTCGCGCTGGCCGGGGCTGTGTTCTTCCTGAAGCTGCCCAAGCACAGCGGCAAACCGCGCCTGGACCTCGGCGGCATGGTGTTGCTCGCCATCGCGACCACCTGCCTCGTGCTCTTCGCGACCTGGGGCGGCGGCAAGTACGAATGGAGCGATCCGATCATCCTCGGACTGATCGCCGGCACGGTGCTCAGCGCGGTTGCCTTCGTTCTGGTGGAGCGCCGGACGGCCGAGCCGATCATTCCGCTGCACCTGTTCAAGGACCGCAACTTCAACCTTTCCACTGTCTCCGGCCTGCTGATCGGCGTGGCCATGTTCGGCGCCATCGGCTACCTGCCCACGTATCTCCAGATGGCATTCAGCGTCAACGCCACCGAATCCGGGCTGCTGATGATTCCGATGATGGGCGCCCTGCTGGTTGCCTCGGTGGTCTCCGGCCAGCTCGTCAGCCGGACCGGCCGCTACAAGTGGATGCCGATCGCGGGCGGCGTGCTGGTTGCCATCGCCCTCGTGCTGCTCTCCACGCTCAAGCCCGAAGCTCCGCTCTGGGAAATCTGCGCCTACCTGGCCGTGATGGGCCTCGGGCTGGGGCTGAGCATGCAGATCATGGTGCTCATCGTGCAGAACTCGTTCCCGCTGCGCGAAGTCGGCACCGCCACGGCGTCGAACAACTTCTTCCGGCAGATCGGGGCCACCCTGGGCTCCGCCGTGGTGGGAAGCCTCTTTGCGAGCCGGCTGGCCGAGCTGCTCACCCAGCGCCTGCCGGCCGCGGCAACCGGCGGCGGCGCACCGGGAGGATCGAACTCACTGACTCCGGCAGTGGTCAGCCACCTGCCGGCGCCCATCAAGGAGGCCATCATCTCCTCCTACAACGACGCGCTGACGCCCATCTTCATCTGGATGGTTCCGCTGGCGCTGGTCGCGGCCGTGCTGATGTGCTTCGTCAAGCAGAAGCCGCTGGCCACGGCCATTGAGCACGATGTGCTCTCCGAATCCATTTCGGAAGGCAACATCCTGATCACGGCCGACGACGCCGACGATGAGGCCTTGGCCCCGGCTTCCGGGTCGAGAAACTAGCCGGCGAATATCCCACGCCACCGCGGGCCGGGCTGCAGCTACTGCAACCCGGCCCGCGGTGTATTTTTGGCTAGTGGCGGGCAGCCCGGGCGGTGCAGGCCGGGCAGAGGCCGAAGATCTCGACGGTGTGTTCCACTGCGGTGAAGCCGTGCTCGGTGGCCGTCCGGGCGGCCCAGGCCTCGACTGCAGGTGCCTCGACTTCGACGGCCTTGCCGCAGTTGCGGCACAGCAGATGGTGATGATGGCCGGTGACGGCGCAGCGCCGGTACACGGCCTCACCGTCGGCGTTCCGGAGGACGTCCACCAGGCCCTCATCCGCGAGGGACTGCAGGATCCGGTATGAGGTGGCGAGGGACACGGAGGTGCCGCGGTCCTGCAGGATGCGGTGCAGTTCCTGCGTGCTGACGAAGTCCGTCAGTTCGTCAAGGACGGCGCTGACCGCGAGGCGCTGCTTGGTGACACGCTGCTCCTTGGCCGCGGCAGGGGCCGGCACGGTTGCCCGGCCGCCGTCGGCGGTGGCGCCGTGGGACATCGTCGAACTCGCTTCGCTGGTGGTCTTTGATACGGGTGGTGGCAAGGTCCCAGATTACCAGCCGGCACGTGGACACCGCCGGGGCAGGACCTTAGGCTGGCCGGATGTTGCTGACTAAGTTCACCCATGCCTGTGTCCGGCTCGAGAAGGATGGCAAAGTGCTGGTCTTCGACCCGGGAAACTTCTCGGAGACGGACCAGGCCCTCGCCGGCGCCGATGCCGTGCTGGTCACCCACGAACATGCCGACCACATCGACGTCGAGGCCGTCGCGGCCGCGCTGCTCGGCGGCGCTTCCCTGCAGCTTTTCGCGCCGGCGGGAGTCGCAGCACAACTGCGGGAGAAGGCGCCCGGCGCCGGGACGAGGATCCACGCGGTGGCCCCCGGCGAGGTCTTCGAGACGGCCGGCTTCTCCATCCGGACTTTCGGCGGGCAGCACGCGCTGATCCATCCGCAGATTCCCGTGGTGGCCAATATCGGCTACTTCGTGGATTCCAACGTCTACCACCCGGGCGATTCCTTTATAGTGCCCGACGGCGTGGAGGTCCGGACGCTGCTGGTCCCGATCCACGCACCCTGGAACAAAGTGGGGGAGGTGGTCGACTTCGTGATCGGCGTGCGTGCACCGATTGCCTTCCCGATCCACGACGCCCTGCTCAATGACGCCGGGCGGGGACTGGTGGAAGGGCATGTGACCCGGTTCGGAGCCAGATACGGTACTGACTACCGGCACCTTTCGACCGGGGACACCGTGGAAGTCTAGGCAGCTACTGCGGCCAGGCCCCGCTGGCGAAGAATCCCCGGATGGCCGCTTCATGCGGTTCGGGGTCCAGATCCTGGGACCGCAGCCACTCCGGGCTGTAGTAGTTCCCGGCGTAGCGGTCGCCGCCGTCGCACATCAGCGACACAACACTGCCGCGGCGGCCCTCGGCGATCATCTCCGCGATGAGTTGCCAGACGCCCCACAGGTTGGTGCCGGTGGACGGGCCTGCGTGCAGGCCGGCATGGGAGAGCAGATGACGCATCGCGGCCACCGAGGCCGCGTCCGGGACCTGGATCATGTGGTCGATGACGGCCGGGACGAAGCTGGGTTCCAGACGCGCCCGGCCGATTCCCTCGATCCGTGACGGCTGGCCCACACCGGCCACACCGGCCACACCGGCGTCGGGGGCTGCATTGTTCGGGGTGCCGCCGTCGGGAGTTCCGCGGCTTTCCAGCCAGCCGGGGTAGAACGCGGAGTTCTCCGGATCCACGACGGCCAGCTGTGTGTGGTGCTGGTGGTAGCGGAGGTAGCGGCCGATGGTGGCGCTGGTGCCGCCGGTGCCGGCGCCCACCACGATCCAGCGCGGGACCGGGTGCTCCTCCAGGGCGAGCTGGTCGAAGATCGACTCGGCAATGTTGTTGTTGCCGCGCCAGTCTGTGGCCCGTTCGGCGTAGGTGAACTGGTCCATGTAGTGGCCGTTGGTGCGCTGTGCGAGTTCCGCGGCGGCCTCGTAGACCTCCGAAGCGTGGTCCACCAGCAGGCAGGAGCCGCCGAACTGCTCGATCAGGGCGATTTTCTCGCGGCTGGTGGTGCGGGCCATCACCGCAATGAACGGCAGCCCGAGCAACCGGGCGAAATAGGCTTCCGATACGGCCGTGCTGCCGCTGGAGGCCTCAACAATGGTGGTGCCTTCAGAGATCCAGCCGTTGACCAGCCCGAACAGGAACAGCGAGCGAGCCAGGCGGTGCTTGAGGCTTCCCGTCCGGTGCGTTGACTCGTCCTTGAGGTACAACTGGACGCCCCAATGCTCCGGCAGCGGGACGGAGTACAAATGGGTGTCCGCGGACCGGTTGTTCTCTGCATTGATTCTGCGGAGGGCCTCGTCGGCCCATGCCCGGTCCTGCTGTCGCGCGTTGATCACCGCACCAGCCTACCGGCGGCGGCCGATTCCCATGGATAGAGTTGGCGGATGCAGACCCTCATGGACGTCGCCACACTGAAGGACCTGGTCGGAGCAGGAAGCACCGGCCGGCGGACCGCGGTGCTGGATGTGCGCTGGGCGCTCGGCGACCCGCACGGCCGGGAGCACTACCTCGCGGGGCACCTCCCGGGCGCCGTCTTTGTGGACCTCGCCACTGACCTGGCCGGACCCGCCGACCCGCGCCGCGGCCGGCACCCGCTCCCGGCCCTGGAACAGTTCCAAGCGTCTGTGCGAACCTGGGGAGTCCGCAGCGGCGACGTCGTGGTGGCCTACGACGACAGCGGCAACCTGGCCGCCGCCCGGCTTTGGTGGATGCTGCGGAATGCCGGGTTTCCCGACGTTTACCTGCTCGACGGCGGACTGGCCGCCTGGCGGGACGCCGGCTTCGACGTCGAAAGCGGCGAACCGGAGCCGGAGCCCGGGGACGTTGAGCTGACCGGCGGCGCCATGCCCATCATCGACGCCGGGCAGGCGGCTTCCTGGGGCCACCAGGGACTGCTGCTGGACGCCAGGGCAGGGGAGCGCTACCGCGGCGAGTTCGAACCAGTGGATCCGCGTGCCGGCCATATCCCGGGAGCCGTGAGTGCCCCCGCCACTGCCAACCTCGGGGTCGACGGCAGGTTCCTGTCCCCGGCCACGTTACGGGAGCGCTTCACGAGCCTGGGGGTGCGCGCCGACGTCCCCACCGCCGTCTATTGCGGCTCCGGTGTCACCGCGGCCCACGAAATTGCAGCCCTCGAAATCGCCGGATTCCCGGCGGCACTCTACCCGGGGTCGTTCTCTGAATGGTCCACCAACGCCGTGAACCCGGTAGTGACCGGGGATGCGCCGTACGCAGACGGCAGTTCCGCTCAGTAGTACGGGTCGTTCGTTCAGGCCGCGAACCGGTCTTTTGCCCGGGCACGTAGGAGCGTCTGGGCTCTGCGGCGGCGCTCTCTGCGATGGTTGCGGCTCTTCGCCGCAGCCAAATCCAGCTCCGTTGGGGCGATAGCTCTTCCGTCACTTGTTCCCGGCAGCGGCGGGGCGGTGGATTGGTAGGTGTGGCCGGTGGGGGTGGTGATGTCGAAGGTGTGTCTGGGTCCGGGGCGTGGTCGGGAGGACCAGCCGGGGATTTCTTTGGTGTGGTTGCAGGCTTCGCAGAGTCCGGCGCCGTTGCAGTGGCTGGTGGTGCCGCCGTTGTGCCAGGGGATGATGTGGTCGAAGTGTCTGATGGGGGCGTCGCAGTAAGGGGTGCGGCAGGTGTCGTCGCGGAGGGTGAGGAAGCGGCGGAGTCCGGGCGGGAAGAGCCGGGCGCGGGAGTCCAGGGCGGTGAGTTCGCCGGTGCCGGGGGCGGTGTAGAGCCGGCGGAGCCAGGTGGTGAAGGCCCGTTCTTCCCCGGATCCACCGGTGTCTGTGAGCATCCCGCGGGCCCAGCCTGCGGGGACGATGCCGTAGCCGGGGAGGCGGGCGGGTTCGCTGTCGCCCTGGAAGAGGGTGCGGTCGGTCATGACGAGCTGGATTTCGATGCCGCTGATCCCGCCGGGGGTGCCGGTGGTGCGTTCGACGAGGGTGTCGGCCATGAGCTGCCCGCGCGTGCGGGGGTCCCCGGAGTTGCGGAGGGTGTCGGCGTGCCGGGTGAGCGCGGCATGGACGGCGACCCCGGCGGCGACCGGGAGCAGGGCGGTGAGGTAGCACATGGTGTCGGGGGCCGGGCGGAGGCTGACGTGGCGTTCGGTCGCGGCGTGGCTGGCGCGCTGGGTGACCGAACGGGTATCCCGCCGGTAGGCCGCGGTGCGGGCCGCGGCGATGATCTTCCGGTCTCCGGCGCCGTCGAAGGTTCCGGTGTCGGGCGCGAGTTCGGCGTCGACGGCGGCCCGGTCCTCCGCGGTCAGGCACGCGGTTTCCTTCACGAGGAGGGTGGCGCGCCATTCGGTGAGCTGCCCGGTCTCCAGGGCCGCCAAAGTGTGGGGCATTTCGCTGACAAGCGCCTTCGCCAAACCCAGGAGCCGGCTGCCGCGGGCGGGGGATTCGCGCCGGGCCAGGGCGATCTGCGCGCCGACCCCTGCGCCGAGTTCCGCCGTCGGCATCCCGGCGTCGGCCTGGTCACGGCGCTGGGACAGGTCGAACGCGACGGCGTGTCGGGCCTGGCGGGCGGCCAGGGCGGACTTGAGGTCCTCCAGCTCGCGCGTTTCCTCGAGGAGCGCAGCGGGGCTGTCCGGGGCCGGGAGGCCGGCCAGCATGCGGGCTACGTCCGTGACCGTCACGCTTTCCGCCACTTTTGGCGCTATGCCGGGCTCCTGCACGTTGTCCATGAATCAAGTGTCTCTGCGTGCTATGACATTTATGGCCCGCCGGAGGCGTCCCAGCGCATCGGATGCCATGGGGGAGCTTCCCGTTCCGGGAGTGACTCCCGGAACGCTGCCCAGGACAATAGCCAGCTGAAGGCGCGTCCGCAAGGTGCCCAACGCGGAATTCAGCCCCTCCAACCGCCGGTACTGTTCGATGACCCCCGCGGGATCCTCGGCCTGATGCACGTCCTGGAGTATGCGGCTGACGGTCCTGAGCAAGTCCAGGAGTTCGTCGTTACCGCTCTCCGCAACAGACAGGGCCTCGTCGGGCCCCTGATTGCCGTCCATGGAAAAACACTATCGGGCACCTGCGACAGTAATGAGGCCCGTCTTACAGTCGTGCGAAATGGGGCCACCCGGCACGTCCCGGGCTCCGGGGTTGTGGGCTCTTACCGTGACGCACCCTTGACAACGGTGCCATTTAGTTAACTACTTAACTATATGGATTACTGCGAGCCGCGTGACATCGTCGAAAGCGCAGCCTTCAAGCTGCACCGCGCCACTGCGCTGGTCGACCGGGTTGCAGACCGCTATCTTCAGGAACATCACGGAATCCGCTATTCAGGCTTTCTGGTACTGCTCACCGTCGGCGCACTGGGCCAGCAGACTCAACGACAAATTGCGGACGCGCTTGACGTGTCACGGGCGTCAATCACCCAGCGGCTCGCACGGCTCCTTGAGGACGACCTGGTCACGTCGGGACCGCACCCGGACGACGCCCGCGCGAACACAATCTCGTTGTCCCAGAAGGGGGCGGCCCTGCTGGAACGCGCCTGGCACGGTCTTGAATCCCATCAGGATGGAGTCGATGCGGGCGTAGACGAAGAAGCCTTGGTTCAACAGCTCGACCGGATCATCGAAAACGCCCTGCGCGTGCTCAATCCGGACGAGCAGGCCCGCCCAAACCGTGATCAGCCCGTACCTGATGCGGGGTGATGTCGTGATGCCGCTGGATCAGCTTGCCGCGCTTGTCGCCTGTGCCGTTCTGGCCGGTCTGGGGATCCTTCAGGGCGCTCTCATCGTCGGGGCGCCGCTCGGGAGAATGGCGTGGGGCGGACAACACGAGGTCCTCCCCGCCAGGCTCAGGATCGGCAGCGGCGTGTCCATTGCCCTCTACGTCCACGTTGCCTATGCGGCACTGGCCAGGGCCGCCGTCGCGCCGCCGGTGGTCAACGACACCGTCACCGCGGTACTTGTTTGGGCGCTGACGACGTACTTCGGGCTGGGCGTGGTGATGAACGGGATCTCCCGCAGCCGACCGGAACGCCTCATCATGACCCCTGTCGCGTTGGTCCTCGCAGCCTTATATTTTGTCCTTGCGCTCAGCTGATGGGTTATCGCGCCCCAAGTGGCATGGCGGACGGTCCCGGGGGTAGCGTCGAACCATGACTCCCGGACGCCCCGTACCGCCGCCCCTTGCCCAGCCGCTTCCCGACCTGACCACGGACACCACGGACACCACGACGCCGGGGCCGCGCCTCGCCGCCGCCTATGGCGCGACTGCCAGCGACAGCGGCCTCGTTCCCCTGACCGTCGCACGCCGCGCGCCGAAGGAGGACGACGTCGAAATCGCCATCGAATTCTGCGGACTCTGCCACTCGGACGTCCATGCCACCCGGGACGAATGGGGAACCCGGAACTACCCGCTGGTCCCCGGCCACGAAATCGTGGGCCGGGTGAGCCGCGTCGGGTCCGCCGTCGACGATTTCAGCCCGGGAGAGCTGGTCGGCGTCGGCTGCCTGGTCGATTCCTGCCGTGAATGCGACAGCTGCCTCGACGGCCTCGAGCAGTACTGCGAAAACGGCATGACGGGCACCTACGGCTCGAAGGACCACCGCAACGGGGACGCCATCACGCAGGGCGGCTATGCCACCTCGATCGTCGTGGACCGCCGCTACGTGCTGCACGTCCCGGAGAGCCTCGACCCGGCCGCTGCCGCCCCGTTGCTGTGCGCCGGGATCACAACCTACTCGCCGCTGCGCCACTTCGACGTCGAGGAGGGGGACGTCGTCGGCGTCGTCGGTCTGGGCGGCCTCGGCCACATGGCAGTGAAACTGGCCAAGGCCATGGGCGCCGAAGTGAAGGTCTTCACTACGTCGGAGTCCAAGGTCGCCGCCGCCCGCGAACTCGGCGCGGACGAGGTCATCCTGTCCCGAGACGAGGCCGCAATGGACGCCGCCAACCGCAGCATCGACGTCATCATCGACACCGTCGCCGCGCCCCACGACCTCAACCCGTACTTCCGTACCCTGCGCGTGAACGGGGCACTCTTCCAGCTCGGGCTGCCCTCGGAGGACATGCCGCCCGTGAATCCCGGTGCCCTGATCCGGCGCCGGATCGCGTACGCCGGCTCGCTGATCGGCGGCATTGCCGAGACGCAGGAAATGCTGGACTTCTGCGCCGGGCACGGGGTCACCTCCGACGTTGAGGTAGTCCGTGCCGACCAGCTCAACGAGGCCTACGGCCGCATGGTTGCCGGCGACGTGAAGTACCGTTTTGTCCTGGACACCAGCACTCTCGGAACACCCTCGGAAAGGGCAGACGCATGAGCACTCTCTTCACCAGGATCATCAACGGCGAGATCCCCGGCCGCTTCGTCTGGCGCGAGGACGACGTCGTGGCGTTCCTGACGGTGGGCCCGCTCGCCGACGGCCACACCCTCGTGGTGCCGACCGAGGAAGTGGACCGCTGGACTGACGCGCCTCCCGAAGTACTCGCCCGCGTGATGCAGGTGGCCCAGAAGATCGGCGCCGTCCAGGTCGAGGTGTTCGACGCGGCACGCGCCGGACTCATTGTGGCCGGCTACGAGATCAACCACCTGCACGTCCACGTGTGGCCATCCAACACGATGGCGGACTTCGACTTCGGCTCGGTGGACCAGAACCCCGATCCCGCCCGGCTGGACGCCAACGCCGAGAAGCTCCGCGAGGGGCTCCGGAAAGCCGGCCACGCGGCCCACGTTCCGGCCACCTGAGGTAACACCGCCCATACGCTGGCGCTCGCCCGGCTCCCCGCACGGGGCGTCAGGCCGGCGCCAGCGCCTTGTTAAGGACCGCGCGGATCCGCTTCTCGGAGACCGAATAGGCGGTCCCCAGCTCGACGGCGAAGAGGCTGACCCGGAGCTCCTCAATCATCCAGCGGACCTGGGTTAACTCCGCTCCTGCCCGCCGGCCCGGGAGCAGGGCCGACACGGCGTCGTCGTAATCGTCCTCCAGTGCCTGGACCGCCGCCATGTTCTGGGCGTCCCGCTGGACGTTGGTAGGAAGTTTCTCCAGGCGCTTCTCGATCGCCGCGAGGTAGCGCGGCAGCTGGCTGAGCTGGCTGTAGCCCGTGCGTGCCACAAAACCGGGGAAGACAAGCTGCTCCAGCTGGCTCTTGATGTCGTTGAGGGCGCTGATCAGAGCCAGGCTGGTGGTGCCCTTGAGCGCCTTCTCGATCCGGCGGGTGCTGGCCAGGATGCGCTCCACGATGGCGGTGACCGTGAAGACCGTGTCGATGAGGTCCGCGCGGACCTTCTCATACAGTGCGTTGAAGGTCGCCTCGTCCCACGGCAGCTCGGCAGGGGTGAGCTTGTCGATGGCGGCGAGGGAGCAGTCCGCAATCAGTGCCGTGACGGAGCCGTGCGGGTTCTGGCTGAACGTCAGCTTCTCGGTGTTGTTCAGGTGCTCCAGGACGTAGCGGTCCGGCGGCGGCACCTTCAGGGCCAGCAGGCGGATGACGCCGCCGCGCATGGCCTGTTCCTGTTCGGAGCTGGTCTGGAAGAGCCGCAGTGCCACGGACTTTCCCTCGTCCACGAGAGCGGGGTAGCCGGTGACGGTATGCCCCTTGACCGTGCCCTGGACCTGGCGCTGGACTGTTCCAAAGGTCCAGGAGGTCAGCCCTGTCTTTTCGGCGAAACCGGTCGAGGCTGCGGAAACACTTGACGCCGCGGTTCCTGCGGCCGCGCCGGCCGCCTGGGCGGCCTTGCCGTTCGCCGTGCCGTTCGCTTTGCCGTTGGCCCGGCCATTCGACGACGGCGCCGTGGTCGCGGGCGTGGCGCCCAGTGACTCGGCAATTGCCCGGCGGGTGGCCGGTGCCAGCCGGTCCTGCAGCACGCCGAGGTCCTTGCCTTCGTCCAGCACTTTCCCCCGGGAATCCACGACGCGGAAGCTGACCCGCAGGTGCGGCGGAACGGCATCCCAGTTCCAGGAATGCGGCGGGATGACCTGGCCGCGGATCCGGCGCAGGACCAGTTCGAGCGAGGCCTCCAGCTCGTCGGCCGCCGGATCAAAGTCCGCCTCGAGGGCTGCGACGGCCTGCCGGGCGACGTCCGGTGCCGGCACGAAGTTCTTGCGCACCTGCTTGGGCAGCGACTTGATGAGGGCGGTGACCAGCTCCACGCGCTGGCCCGGAATGAGCCAGCGGAACGCCGCGTCGTCGAGCTGGTTCAGGAACAGCACGGGCACCTCGGCGGTGACGCCGTCGGACGGGTTGGGCGGCGACCCGGGGGCGACAGGGTGGAACTCGTAGCTCAGCGGCAGCTCAAAGCCCTTGTGCAGCAGGGTCTTCGGGTAGGCCGAGTCATCCAGGGCGTCGGCGTGTTCACTGATCAGCAGCGCCTGGTCGAAATCGAGCAAAGCCGGATCCTGCTGCCGTGCGTCCTTCCACCACTTGTCAAAGTGACGCTCGGACACAACCTCCTTGCCGATCCGGGCGTCATAGAACTCGAAGAGGGTCTCGTCGTCCACCAGGATGTCGCGGCGACGCATCCGCGCCTCCAGCTCCTCGACCTCGTGGAGGAGAGCCCGGTTGCGGTGGAAGAACTTGTGGTGGGTCTGCCAGTCACCCTCGACCAGGGCATGCCGGATGAACAGCTCCCGGCAGAGCTCCGGGTCCACCTTGCCGTAATTGATCCGGCGGCTCGGGATGATGGGCACGCCGTACAGCGTGACCTTTTCATGGGCCATCACCGAGCCCATCTTCTTGGACCAGTGGGGTTCGCTGTAGCTGCGCTTGACGAGGTCCGGCGCCACCTGCTCCACCCAGAGGGGATCGAACTTCGCGGACACCCGCGCCCACAGCCTGCTCGTCTCCACAAGCTCAGCGGCCATGACGAAAGTCGGGGACTTCTTGAACAGGGCCGAGCCCGGGAAGATCGCGAAGCGGCTGCCGCGGGCGCCCGCATACTCGCGCTTGCGCTCATCGAGGATGCCAACATGGCTCAGCAGGCCCGAGAGCAGGCTGATGTGGATGCCCTCATGGTTGCCCACCGGATCGGCCAGGCGCTTGTTGTCCAGGCTGATGCCGAGCGGCCGGGCGAGCTGGCGCAGCTGGGCGAAGAGGTCCTGCCACTCCCGGACGCGCAGGTAGTTGATGAACTCGGCACGGCAAAGCCGGCGGAAGGCGGTGGAGGACAGCTCCTGCTGCTTCTCCTGGAGATAGTTCCAGAGATTCAGGAACCCGGTGAAGTCCGAGTTCTCATCCCGGAAACGCGCGTGTTTCTCCGCGGCGAGCTGCTGCTTGTCGGTCGGACGCTCGCGCGGGTCCTGGATGGTCAGCGCGGCGGCCAGGATCATGACCTCGCGGACGCAGCCGCGCTTTCCGGACTCGACGATCATCCGGCCGAGCCTCGGGTCCACGGGCAGCTGGGCAAGCTGCTGCCCGACGGCGGTCAGCCCGCCGCCGTTCCTGCCGGTCGCACCGCCGTTTCGTCCGCTAGCGGGCGGGCGGCCGGGGCGGCCGTCGCCGTCGCCCGTCTCTTCCTGCGGGCGCGCGGCGCTCAGGGCGCCGAGCTCGCGGAGGAGGGTGACGCCGTCGTTGATGGCGCGGGAGTCCGGCGGCTCCACAAAGGGGAAGTTTTCGACATCCTTCGGACCGCGGGCGACGCCCATCGCGGTCATCTGCAGGATGACTGCGGCGAGGTTGGTGCGCAGGATTTCGGGATCGGTGAACGGCGGCCGGGACTCGAAGTCCTCCTCCGAGTACAGCCGGATGGCGATGCCGTCGGAGACACGGCCGCAGCGGCCGGAGCGCTGGTTGGCGGAGGCCTGGGACACCCGCTCGATCGGCAGGCGCTGGACCTTGGTCCGGTGCGAGTAGCGGGAGATGCGGGCGGTGCCGGTGTCGATGACGTACTTGATGCCGGGGACCGTCAGGGAGGTCTCGGCGACGTTGGTGGCGAGCACAATCCTGCGCTTGCCGCCGGGGTGGAAGACCTTGTGCTGTTCCTGCAGGCTCAGCCGGGCGAAGAGGGGGAGCACCTCGGTGCCGGCCAGCTTGCGGTTGGACTGGATCCTGCCGTTGAGGGCCTCGGCGGCGTCACGGATCTCGCGCTCGCCGGAGAAGAAGATCAGGATGTCGCCGGGCGCCTCCTGTGCGAGTTCGTCGACGGCGTCGCAGACGGCGTCCAGCGGATCGCGGTCCTCTTCCAGCTCGTCGTCGGAGGCGTCGACGGCGTCGTCACCTGCGGCGCCGGGGCCGCCGGCCGGCTGGGACAGCGGCCGGTAGCGGATCTCGACCGGATAGGTGCGCCCGGAGACCTCGATGATCTGCGACGGCTCCTCCTCGCTGCCGAAGTGCTTGGCGAACCGCTGCGGATCGATGGTGGCCGAGGTGATGATGATCTTCAGGTCCGGCCGCTGCGGCAGGATCCGTTTGAGGTAGCCGAGAATGAAGTCGATGTTGAGGCTGCGCTCGTGTGCCTCGTCGATGATGATCGCGTTGTACTTGCGCAGCAGCTTGTCGCGCCGGATCTCGGCCAGCAGGATGCCGTCGGTCATGAGCTTGACCTTGGTGTTGCGGCCGACCTCGCCGGTGAAGCGGACCTGGAAGCCGACTTCCTGGCCGATCTCGACGCCGAGCTCCTCCGCGATGCGCTCGGCGACCGTGCGGGCGGCCAGCCGGCGCGGCTGCGTGTGGCCGATGAGTCCGTTCTCGCCGAGGCCCAGTTCCAGGCACATCTTGGGAATCTGGGTCGTCTTACCGGATCCGGTCTCGCCGGCGATGATGGTCACCTGGTTGGCCGCGATGGCGGCCATCAGGTCCTCGCGGCGCTCGGAGACCGGCAGCTCGGCGGGGTAGGAGATATGCAGTGTCATGGCTGCACCCAGTCTACTGGGAAGTGTTCCTGCGGCGGTTCCGGGACAAGTAAGTGCCCGGTCCCTTTGCGGGGCCGGGCAGTGGGCGGTGGTTCGGGGTGCTGCGTGACCGCTGCCAGGGTTTAGAAGATCCGGAAGGTGTAGTTGGTGCTGGGCAGGTCCAGTGCCGTCCAATAGTCTTCCGAGCGGACCGGCGGGTTGTGGCCAAGACCGTCCTTGCGGAGGGCTGCGATGGTGGCGGCGAGGCCGACGACGATGAGGACAATGAGGGCGATTCCGAGGAGTTCCATACCTCCATGGTTCTCCGGTGCCAGGACCAAAAGAAGTGGCAGAAATGCCCAAAAAGCTATAATTTCTGCCACTGTTTCTGTCAGAATGGATGCATGATCAAATCAGTGGCAATGATTGTGGTCCCCAACTTCTCAATCTTCGAGTTCGGGACCGCGTTTGAGGTCTTTGGCGTGGACCGGTCGGACCGGGGGACCGGCGTGCCCGCCTTCGACTTCCGGGTCTGCGCCCCGGCGCCGGGGGATGTCCCGATGAAGTCCGGGCTGTCCATGCATGTGGGGCTCGGGCTTGACGCCGCAGCGGATGCGGACCTGGTCATCATGACTCCCTACGGCCGGGACGAGGATGTTCCCGAATCCGTCCTCGAGGCACTGCGCGCCGCGCACGCCCGCGGGGCGTGGGTCATGTCCATCTGCTCCGGAGCCTTCGCGCTGGCCCGGGCCGGGCTGCTGGACGGCCGCCGCTGCACCACCCACTGGCATTACTCCCAGGAGCTCGTCAGCCGGTACCCCGCTGCCCTGGTGGATGAAAACGTCCTCTACGTCGAGGACAGCCGGATCATCACGAGCGCCGGGACGGCCGCCGGCATCGACGCGTGCCTGCACCTGGTCCGGGTGGAGTTCGGCGCCACCGTTGCGGCAGCCATCGCCCGTGACATGGTGGTTCCGCCGCACCGCGACGGCGGCCAGGCCCAGTTCATCGACCGGCCGATCCCGGCCTGCGGCTCAGAGCCGATGGAAGAACTGCTGCAGTGGATGGTGCGGCATCTGGGGGAGGACCATTCGGTCAATGAACTCGCCGCGCGCATCCACATGTCGCCCCGGACGTTTGCCAGGCGCTTCCGCTCCGAGACGGGGGCGACCCCGGCGGCCTGGCTCAACTCCCAGCGGGTGCTGCGGGCACAGGAGCTGCTCGAGACCACGGACCTGAACATCGACGAAATCGCGCGCGAATCCGGGTTTGGCCACTCGGTGCTGCTGCGGCACCACTTCGCCAAGGTGCTGGACACGAGCCCGCAGTCCTACCGCCGGACGTTCCGCGGACACCTGGCCGCCGCGGTGTAGGGGACCTGGCCTGAGGCTAGCCAGGGTCCGACGCCGCCGCGTCCTCGGCCGTGTCCTCGGCCGCGGCGCGGGCGCATTCGACGAGGTCCCGCCACGGACCCGTCAGCTCACGCTCCGGCAGGACCGCCCGGCGTTGATCAGCCCGGATGCTGTACATGAACCGGTCTGGCTGGCCGGTTGTCCCGCTGACCCCGGCGACGGCGTCCCACGGGCACGCTTCGATGAGCGGTTGCCACCGGTCGGTGTCCTCAGGCGGCTCGGGCCTGACGGTCCACGTCCGCTTCATGCCGGCCACGCCGCCGCTGCGCTGGACAGTTATCTTCATCGGACTCGGATCTTGATCGGACTCGGATCTGCTGGAACGTGGCCTAACGCCTCGCTCCCGGGAACTTTACCTTCACAGTTTCCCACGCCGACCGCACGGCGTCATGCTCTGTGGATTCTGCCCCGAAGAGCTCGGCGGCAGCGGCGGCGGTGGCCTTGGCGAACGCGCCGAACGTGGCGCTCGGGGCCAGGGTGCCGCCCGTTAGTGTCTCGTACCAGATCCGTCCCGGGGCTTCCCAGGCATTTCCTCCGAGGGTGGTGGCAACCAGGCAGAATGCCCGGTTGGGGATCCCGGAGTTGATGTGAACGCCGCCGTTGTCAGCGCTCGTGTGCACATAGCCGTCCATGGAGGCCGGCTGCGGGTCCTTGCCGAGCACGTCGTCGTCGTACGCCGTGCCCGGAGCCTTCATGGACCGCAGGGCGGCCCCCTGGACCCTGTCGGTGAACAGGCCTTCGCCGATCAGCCAGCTCGCCTCCGATGTCGACTGCTTCCGGACAAACTGTTCAACGAGGGCCCCGAAGACGTCGGACATTGATTCGTTCAACGCGCCGGCCTGGTTGCGGTACACCAGCCCGGCCGAGTACTGGGTGACGCCGTGGGCGAGCTCGTGGCCAATCACGCTCAGTGATTTCGTAAACCGCTGGAAGACCTGGCCGTCGCCGTCGCCGAAGACCATTTGCTGGCCATCCCAGAACGCGTTGTCGTACAGGCGGCCGTAGTGCACCGTGGCATCGAGGTGGAGGCCGTTGCCGTCAATCGAGTTCCGGCCGAAGGCCTCGGCGTAAAGGCGGTGGGTGTGTCCCAGCCCGTCATAGGCCTCATCGGCGGCGGGGTCGCCGGTGGGCGGTTCCCCCTCCTTACGGACCACGCTGCCGGGGAGCTGCTCGGCGAACTTGGCGTCGTAGACCGTCCGTTCCGGCGGGGACGGATTGAGCTCCCGCATGCCCGGATGGCTGCCGGGCCCGGGAACCGCGCGGGATGCCTGGAAACTCGGGACGTGCAGCAGGGCTTCCTTCGCCGCACGCGCGGTTGCCGAGAACTCCGGTTCGCGCTGGGCTGCCAGGCGGCGGAGCAGGTACGGAGGGATGATGGAGCAGTACATGTGAGACCCCTTTGTGCTTCGGCGGGATCCCGTGGTGGTGCGGCGGCCGGCACCCAGTCCAACCACCCAATCCAGCCACCCCGCCGGAACCCCGCTGCCGATGCAGACAGCCTACGAGCGGGCACCGACAATTGGCAGGGTGCCGGGCCTCCTTCTTCGGGCGGCGTGCATCCCCGACCCGGCCGCCGGGGGACTGATGCCTACCCGGCCACACGGGGAAGCCGCGGGTTCAGGACGAATTCCTGCACCATCGTCCAAAGGTTCGTAGTGGTCCAGTAGATGAGGACTCCGATCGGGAAGATGATGCCACCCGCGCCGAAGACGATCGGCAAGGCGTAGAGCAGTGTTTTCTGTTGCCACATGAACGGGCCCGCTGTGGCCTCCTCGGCCACGTTCCTGGCCATGATGTGTTTCTGGGTAATGAACTGCGCCGACGTCATGGTGAAGATCATCACGATCGAGAGGAGCCACACCGCGACCACGTTGCCGCTCACGGGGGTGCCGTGAAGCAGGGAGGCGGACAGCGGGGCGCCGAAGATGCTGGACACCTGGAATTGCGCCACCTGCTCTGCGCTCATCGCTCCAATGCCCTGGCCTTTGGCCGCCGCCGTTCCAATCCCTGACAACACGGTGAAGAGCGCGAAGAAGAACGGAACCTGGATCAGCAGGGGAAGGCACGCGGAGAACGGGTTGGTGCCGTGCTTCCTGTATAGGGCCATCTGTTCCTGCGCCATCGCCTGCCGGGACAGCGGGTCGGTCTTGCCGTTGTACTCTTCCTGCAGCTTCTTCAGATCCGGCTGCAGCTGCCGCATGCGGCGCTGTGCCTTGATCTGCTGCAGGGAGACGGGAATCAAGGCGGCGCGGATGACCAACACCAGGCCTATGATGGACAGCGTCCAGGTCCTGCCGCCGGCCGGCGGCAGGCCGATGGTGCTCAGGGCGTCGTGGAGTCCCACCATGATGGCCGAAACCAGCCACTGGAACGGAAACAGCAGCGCTGCACCGAAGTCCATCCGCTGCCCCCATTCGTAGGGCCGCCGCGCGGCCTGTGAACTTGCACCCTGTCAGCCAACACGAAAGAACCCCCAGAATCCAGTGGATCCTAGGGGTTCTTGTCTGTGTGCCCTCGATTGGAATCGAACCAACGACCTTCTGCTCCGGAGGCAGACGCTCTATCCCCTGAGCTACGAGGGCAGTCAGGGTTCCTGCCGTTACCGGCGGGACGTCCTAGAGCTTAGCAGGAAGGGGGGCTCCAAGGGAAAATCGACGCGCTCAGTACCCGGAGAAGGAGTCCACATGGATCCGGCGCGCCCCGGCCCGGCGGGCAGCGGCGCGGAGGGAACGGACACTCGCCGGGGAGCCCGACACATAGACTTCCCGGTCCGCGACGTCGGGAACGAGGTCCTTCAGCGAGGTGCCATCGATCCGGACGGAGCCCGCATCCTGCATGAACGCCGGCGGCGCGGAGCCGTCGGCAAGCCGGGCGATGACCCGGGCCCCGGTGCGTTCGAGCTCCCCGGCGTAGGCGAGTTCGGCGGCATTCCTGGCGAGGTACAGCAGGACGACGTCCCGCTCCCCGGCAGCGCCGCCGGACAGCTGGGCCAGATACGGGGTAATGCCGATCCCGGCCGCAATGAGCAGCACCGGCACGCCCGGAGTCCGCGGCAGGACAAAATCGCCGCCCACGGTGGTGGCCGTCAGCTCGTCGCCGGGGACCAGGGCAAGGAGCGACTGTTTTGCCGTGGACAGCGGCCCGGCCGTGCCCACGCCGATCCTGAGTTCCGGGGAGTCCGGCGGGCTGGTCAGGCTGAACACCCGCCGCCGGCCTTTGTGGTCGGCCTTCGCGTGCGGCAGGTTCAGCTCGAGGTACTGTCCCGGGATGAAGTTCACCGGGCGTTCGGGCTGGAAGCTGAACTCCGTCGTCGTCGGAGTCAACGGACGGGAGCCCCGGAAGCGAAGCAGGACGCGGCCGCGCTGGCCCGCAGTGAAGGCGAGCGCGTTTCCCACCAGCAGCGCCAGTTCGGGGGAATTGGCCACGAAGCCCAGGTTGTAAGGGACGGCGAACAGCAGTCCGACGACGGCGGCCAGCGTCAGCTGCTGCCACCGGCGCGGCGGCAGGGTGAGCGGCTCGGTGAGCATAAAGCCGACGAAGAACAGCACCGGGCGCTGGGCCAGGGTCTGCCACAGCGCCTCGCCCGGCCCCATCCCGGTGCGCAGCAGTTCCACGGCCACAATGGACACCGCCACCACCGTGAACACGGACGCCATCAGCAGCTTCCGCACCCGGTAGAGCACCAGCAGGACCCCGGGCAGGACCAGCCAGAGCATTGCCGGGGTGGCGGCCCACCAGGTGGCGATGTTGAGTCCGGTCAGCCCGGTGAGGAACGCCCCGGCCGCCGCCGGATTGAAGAGGTGGCGGCCTCGCCAGGCAAGCGCGTATTTCGACGCCGACGCGAGCACGCAGGCGAGGGCAACGCCGGCCAGGTCCAGGTACTGCAGCCCCGCCGGGAACTGCGTCGGCCAGAAGAGGAAATAAAGCAGCAGGCCCGTGATCAGGGACGATTCAGAGTGCGGACGGACGTGGAACACCGCGGCGAGCGCCCGGCTGGAGGCGTAGGTCAGGCCCAGGCAGAGCACCAGATGGGCGATCATCTCGGGGAGTCCGAACGTCAGCCAGCCGAGCACCTCCAGCAGCAGGCTGAAGCCGGCCAGCACCGCCAGGACCCAGAGGACCAGCCGGTACATCGTGAACCGTCCCAGCGCCGTGTCCAGCCGCGAACTGAGGGGAGAGGAGATTGTGGCGGTCATGAAAACAGCACCCCTTCAAAATCGGCCGAGTACTCCGCGTGGCCGTCCGAGTGGACAGTCAGCCAGGAAACGTCGAATTCCGCCTGCAAACGGGGCCCCTCGACGAAAAACAGGGCAGTCGCCAGGGCGTCGGCCACCATGGCGCTCGCCGCCATCGCCCAGCTGGCGACGACGGTGCGCACCGGTGCCCCGGTGGTGCCATCCAACACGTGGTGCAGCCCGTCGCCCCAGGCGCGCCGGTTGGCGGCGGACGCGCAGAGGGCGCCGGTACCCAGTTTGACGATTCCAATGGCCCGGTCCGGATCATAGGGATGCTCCAGGCCGACGTCGACCGGCGCGGAGCCGGTATTGAGCAAATCGCCGCCCGCGTCGATAAAGTGCTCTCCGACGCCCGCACCACACAACTCGGCGGATAACAGGTCCGCCAGCTGCCCCTTGCCGGCCGCCCCGACGTCGATCACCACAGGGGCGCGCGTGGTCAGCACCGTGCCCTGCCAGTCGAGCACCTCGTCCCAAGGCGGCGCGGGCAACGGCGGGCCGGCCGGACGCAGCGAGTAGTGGGCGTCGTAGCCCAGCTGTTCCAGGCTGCCGCCGATCAGCGGGGTCATGACCCCGCCGCTGAGGCGGTACAGGGTTTCGTAGAGCGGCCCCAGGGCAGCTGCCTCGGACGGGAGGACGTAGCGGCCCGGCCGCCGTGCCGCGCCGGCGATCAGGGAGTCGGGCCGGAACCGGGACCAGGCGGCGTCGTAGTCCGCCACGGCATCGAGCAGCCGGCGCCGGAGCACGCCGGGGAGCGGGGACGGTGTGGAGACCTCCCAGCGGGTACCGATCCCGTCGAAGCTGAAGTCCGTCCAGCCCGGATGCGCCACGTTTCCTCCTGCCGGCTACTGGCTGGTTGCTACTGGCTGTCCATCACTGGCTGTTCACGACTGGGCCTCGGACTTGATCTTGTCGACAGCCTGATTGAAGCCGCCGCTGGTCAGCGAGGATCCGGCCACTTTGGAGACCTTGATCTCGTCGAGCCTCTTGCCGACGATCTGGGACTTGATGCCGCCGGCGAATTCGCCCTGGAACTTCCTGGTGTTGGGGTTGGACGGGTGCTGGGTGATCTGGACATCGGACACTGCGCCACCGGCAAGTGTCAGGGTCACGCCCACCGTCTCAGTGCCGTTCGGCGAGACATAGTTGCCGTCCGCGCTGAAGGTGCCGTCTTTGTAGGCGGCGGTGCCCGCGGCAGCTGAGGGTGCCGCCCCGGTTGCCTGGGCGCCGGCGGCCTGTCCGGGCGCGCAACCGGCCGCGGATCCGGCCAGGGAGAGTCCGGCGATGCCGGTGACGACGCTTTTTCGGAAAGTGGTGTTCATGCGGCGGCTCGTTTTCTGTAGCGGCGGTCGGAGGAAGGAGCGACTGGCGGCTGTGACCCGCGGGCGGGGCCCGGAGCAGCCACTCCAATGACGACGTTGAAATCAGCGTAGTGGTTCATCCTGTGACCCGGCTGTCATGACGGACGCCAAATTCCGCCACACTGCGGGCCCCCGGTAGGCTGGAACTGTGACCCCTGAAGAACTCTCCCTCGCCATATCCGCCTGCCTGAAGGACGCCGTCGCCGCCGGTGAAATCGGGCTTTCCGCATCCGATGTCCCGGATGAGGTGCGTGTTGAGCGGCCGAAGAACCGGGACCACGGCGACTGGGCCACCAACATTGCCCTCCAGCTGGCCAAGACCGCGGGCACCAATCCGCGCGAGTTTGCCTCCGTCCTGCGTGCCCGGCTGAAGTCCATCGACGGGGTGTCCGCCGTCGACATCGCCGGACCGGGGTTCCTGAACATCACCGTTGACGCCGCCGCCGCGGGCGCCCTGGCCAAAGCCATCGTCGAGGCGGGCCCGGACTATGGCACCAACACGGCGCTCGCAGGCCACACGGTCAATATGGAATTCGTCTCGGCCAACCCCACCGGCCCGCTGCACATCGGCCACACCCGCTGGGCCGCCCTGGGCGACGCGATCGCCCGCGTCCTCCGGGCTTCAGGTGCCGACGTCACGGCCGAGTACTACATCAATGACGCCGGCTCGCAGATGAACGTTTTCGCCAACTCCGTGCTCTCCCGGCTGCACGGCCGCGGGGTGCCCGAGGGCGGTTACCCCGGCGAGTACATCGCGGATCTCGGCCACGAGGTGCTGACCCAGCACCCGGACATCCGCGAGCTGACCGATGCCGCCGCGCTGCCGGTGATCCGTGGCGCGGCGTACAAGGCACAGCTGCACGACATCAAACGCACCCTGGCAGAGTTCGGCGTCGCATTCGATGTCTACTTCTCCGAGCAGGAACTCCACGACGCCGGCGCGATCGAGGACGCCGTCGCGCGGCTCCGGGAACAGGGCCACGTGTACGACGACGGGGGCGCGGTCTGGCTGCGCACCACCGACTTCGGTGACGACAAGGACCGCGTGATGATCCGGGCGAACGGCGAGCCGACGTACTTCGCCGCCGACGCCGCCTACTACCTGTCCAAGAAGGACCGCGGCTACACCGAGAAGATCTACCTGCTCGGCGCCGACCACCACGGCTACATCAACCGGCTCAAGGCCATTGCCGCCGCCGCCGGGGATGATCCCGAGGTCAACATCGAGGTCCTGATCGGCCAGCTGGTCTCCGTCAACGGCGCCAAGCTGTCCAAGCGCGCCGGCAACATCATCGAGCTCAAGGATCTCATCTCCTGGCTGGGCAAGGACGCGGTCCGCTACTCGCTGGCGCGCTTCCCGGCCGATTCGCCGCTGACCCTGGACCCGGAACTGCTGAAGAAGCACAGCAACGAGAACCCGGTGTTCTACGTCCAGTACGCGCACGCCCGTTCCCGCGGCACGGCCCGCAACGCTGTTGCCGCCGGTGTGGAGCGCCGCGTGGACGGGAAAGACTGCTTCGAGGCATCCCTGCTGGAGCATGCGACCGAGAACGAACTGCTCTCCCACCTCGGCAGCTACCCATCGATTGTGGCCCGGGCGGCTGAACTGCGCGAGCCGCACCGGGTGGCCCGCCACCTCGAGGTCATCGCCGGCGCCTACCACCGGTGGTATGACGCCTGCCGTGTGGCGCCGCAGGGCGACGAACCGATCACCGATCTCAACCGCACCCGGCTGTGGCTCAACGACGCCACAAGCCAGGTGCTGGCCAACGGACTGGAACTGCTGGGCGTCTCGGCGCCGGAACGGATGTAACCGCCATGACCACGAACCCGTCCACCACTGCCGGTGCGCCCTCCCCGCTGGCGCCGGAATGGCTTGCCGTGCCCGCTGACCTCAACGCCCTGCACGAACCGATGTGGGCCGGCGGTGTCGCCCGGAACGACGCCGGCGAACTCACCATCGACGGGCTGGCAGTCAGCGAACTCCAGCGCCAGTACGGCACGCCCCTGTTTGTGCTGAGCGAGAACGACTTCCGCGCCAGGGCCCGGGCCTTCTCCGATGCCTTCAATGACGCCTTCGCTGACATCTGCGGGGGAGTGGATGTCTACTACGCCGGCAAATCCTTCCTGTGCACCGCAGTGGTCCGCTGGGTGGAGGAAGAGGGACTGCGGCTGGACACGGCCTCCGGCGGGGAACTCGCCGTCGCGGCCCGCGCCGGCATTCCCGGCGCCGACGTCGCGCTCCACGGCAACAACAAGTCCGACGCCGAGATCCACCGCGCCCTGGACATGAAACTCGGCCGGATCGTGGTGGACAGCATTGCCGAGCTCGAACGCGTCGCCAGGATCGCCGAAAACCGCGGCGAAACCGCCAAGGTCATGCTGCGGCTGACCCCGGGCGTGCACGCCCACACCCATGAATTCATCGCCACCGCCCACGAGGACCAGAAGTTCGGCCTCTCCATGGCCGGGGACTCCACCGAGCAGGCCGGGCTGTCAGCGGCCGAGGAGGCCGTGGCCGCGGCGTCTGCCTACCCCGGCATTGAACTGCTGGGCCTGCACTGCCACATCGGTTCGCAGATCTTCGAGCCGGACGGCTTCGCCCTTGCCGCGGAGAAGCTGCTGGACTTCCTCGCCGCGATGCAGGCCAAGTACTCGATTGTGCTCCCCGAACTGGACCTCGGCGGTGGCTACGGCATCGCCTACACGCCCGTGGACACCCCGCGGCCGGCCGCTGAAATCGCCCAGGCGATGGCCGCCGTCGTCCGCACCAAATGCGCGGAGCTGGGCATTTCCGCCCCGCGGATTTCGATCGAACCGGGCCGGGCGATCGTCGGCAGCACCACCTTCACGCTCTACGAGGTGGGCACGTTGAAGACGGTCCGGGTCGATGCCCCGGGCGCCGGCGAAGCAGGCGGAGCCGGCAAAATCGTTACGTACCCGCGCCGGTATGTGTCAGTGGACGGCGGGATGAGCGATAACCCCCGTCCGGTGCTGTACGACGCGGATTACTCGGCAATTCTGGCCTCACGGGCGTCGGCCGCGGCCCCGCAGCTGTCCCGAGTAGTGGGCAAACATTGCGAGAGCGGCGACATAGTTGTTAGAGATGTATATCTGCCCGAGGACGTGGCAGCCGGTGATCTGCTCGCTGTACCGGGGACCGGCGCCTACTGCTGGGCCCTGTCAAGCAACTACAACTATCTGGCCCGGCCGGGCGTTGTCGCTGTGCGCGATGGATCTGCCCGGCTGATTGTCCGCGGGGAAACCGAAGAAGATCTGCTCAACCGCGACATGGGAGTCTGAATGACCGAATTGCGAACCCTGAAAGTAGCCCTGCTGGGCTGTGGCAACGTCGGGGCCCAGGTTGCGCGGATTCTCCTTGACGACGCCGACATGCTGGCATCGCGTGCCGGCGCCCGCCTGGAGCTGGTCGGCATCGCCGTGCGCAACCTCGGCGCCCCCCGGGAGGTTGAACTGCCGCGCGCGCTGTTCACCACCGACGCCGAGACACTGGTCAAGGACGCGGACCTGGTGATCGAGCTGATGGGCGGCATCGAACCCGCCCGGACCCTGATCCTGACCGCCATCCGCAACGGCGCCTGCGTGGTCACCGGCAACAAGGCGCTCGTCGCCAAAGACGGCCCGACCCTGCACGAGGAAGCGGACAAGGCCGGCGTCCAGCTGTCCTACGAGGCCGCCGTCGCCGGCGCGATCCCGATCCTGCGGCCCATCCGGGACAGTCTCTCCGGGGACCGGATCACCCGGGTGCTCGGCATCGTCAACGGCACCACCAACTTCATCCTGGACCAGATGGATTCCACCGGGGCGCAGTTCGCCGACGCCCTGGCCGAGGCCCAGCGCCTTGGCTACGCGGAAGCCGACCCCACCGCCGACGTCGAGGGTTACGACGCCGCGTCCAAGGCCGCGATCCTTGCCTCCCTGTCCTTCCACACCCGTTTCTCCCTGGACGATGTCTACTGCGAAGGCATCAGCGCCGTCACTGCAGCGGACATCGCCGCAGCGAAGGACGCAGGCTTCGTCATCAAGCTGCTGGCAATCGCCGAGAAGCTGGGGGCCACAGGCACGGAAACAGGCGCCGGCACCGGAGTCTCTGTCCGCGTGCACCCGACCTTGCTGCCGCGCGAACACCCGCTGGCTGCCGTGCGCGGCGCGTTCAACGCCGTCTTCATCGAGGCGGAAAACGCCGGCGAGCTGATGTTCTATGGCCAGGGCGCCGGCGGCAAACCGACCGCGTCCGCCGTCATGGGCGACCTCATCTCCGCTGCCCGCAGCATCGTCCTGGGCGGCCCGGGCCGCGCTGAGACCACGACAGGGCAGGTGTCCGCACTTCCCATCAGTGCCGCGGTTACCAGCTACTACATCGGCCTCGACGTCGCGGACCAGCCCGGCGTCCTGGCCCGGATCGCCCAGCTCTTCGCCGAGCACGGCGTCTCCATTGAAATCATGCGGCAGACCATCCACCGCGATGCTGATTCCAACGTCGAATCGGCGGAACTCCGGATTGTCACCCACCGCGCAAGCGAGGCTGCACTGGCAGCCACCGTCGAGGCCGTCAAGGGCCTGGACGTCATCAATTCCGTTACATCCGTACTCCGGGTAGAAGGAGTCTAAGTGGCTCACCAATGGCGCGGCGTCATCCGCGAATACGCTGAACGTCTGCCCGTCACCGAGGCAACGAAGGTCATCACCCTGGGGGAGGGCGGCACCCCGCTCGTTTACGCGCAGCAGCTGTCAGCGCTCACCGGCAGTGATGTCTACCTCAAGGTCGAAGGCATGAACCCGACCGGTTCCTTCAAGGACCGCGGCATGACCATGGCCATGACGGCCGCAGTCGCCGCCGGCGCCAAGGCCGTAGTGTGCGCCTCCACGGGCAACACCTCCGCCTCCGCCGCCGCCTATGCCACTGCAGCCGGCCTGAAATGCGTGGTGCTGGTGCCCGAAGGAAAGATCTCGATGGGCAAGCTGAGCCAGGCGATCGCGCACGGCGCCACCCTGCTGCAGGTCGACGGCAACTTCGACGACTGCCTCGACATCGCCCGCAAGCTGGGGGAGTCCTACCCGGTGTTCCTGGTCAACTCCGTCAACCCGGCCCGGATCGAGGGCCAGAAGACCGGAGCGTTCGAAGTGGTCGACTGGCTCGGCGACGCCCCGGACTTCCATGTGCTCCCGGTTGGCAACGCGGGCAACATCACCGCGTACTGGAAGGGCTACAAGGAATACTGCGCGCCCTTCGAGTCCGCCACTGCCGGCACACTGCCCGCAGTGTCCACCAGGACCCCGGTCATGTGGGGCTTCCAGGCCGCCGGTGCGGCACCGTTCGTCGCGGGCCACCCCATCACGGAGCCCGACACGATCGCGACCGCCATCCGGATCGGCAACCCCGCATCGTGGGACTCCGCCATCGCAGCCCGCCACGAGTCCGGCGGCGTGATCGAAGCCGTCACTGATGAGGAAATCCTGTCCGCCCACCGCTGGCTGTCCGCCCGTGAAGGCGTCTTCGTCGAACCGGGTTCGGCCGCCGGCGTGGCAGGCCTGATCAAGAAGCATGCGGCCGGCGAAGTTCCGGCCGGCAAGACGATCGTCATCACGGTCACCGGCCATGGCCTCAAGGATCCGCAGTGGGCACTCCGCACCGAGGACGGCAGCGAAGTGCAGCCCGTCAAGGTCTCCAATGACGTGGTGACCGTGGCCACGGCCCTGGGACTGGAAGAAAAGTAACCGTGGAAACCACCCTCACCGTCCCGGCCGAGTCCGCCGCCGACACGCCGGCGGTTCCGGCCGGTCAGCTCGTGACGGTCCGTGTGCCGGCGACGAGCGCGAACCTTGGCCCCGGCTACGACAGCCTTGGCCTGGCGCTGACGCTGTTCGACACCCTGACGGTGGAAACCCTGGACAGCGGCGAGCTGGAATTCGAACTCAGCGGGGAGGGTGCGGAATCCCTTCCCCGCGATGCCAGCCACCTGGTGGTCAAGGCCATCACGGAGGCACTGCACCGCCTGGGCTTCCGGCACGACGGCCTGAGGATCACGGCAGACAATGTCAATCCGCACGGCCGCGGGCTCGGCTCCTCGGCCTGCGCCGTCGTGGCCGCGGTGACCGCCGCCAATGCCCTGGTCCCCGTAGCGTCGCGCCGGGGCAAGGACTGGGTCCTGCAGCTCACAAGCGAGATGGAAGGCCACCCGGACAACGTCGCACCGGCTATTTTCGGCGGACTGGCCTTGTCATGGCAGGACAGTGACCAGTACAGCAGCACGTGCGCGACTGTCGCCTCCACGGTCATTCCCGTGGTCGCCGTGCCGGACTTTGAACTGTCCACCGAAGCCGCGCGTGCGCTGCTGCCCGCCTCGGTGGGCCACCACGCCGCGGCCATGAACTCGGGACGTGCGGCCCTGCTGATCCTTGCGCTCACGCAGAAGCCGGAACTCCTGCTCGCCGGCACCGAGGACTACCTGCACCAGAGCTACCGCGCGGATGCCATGCGGCCCAGCGCCGACCTGATCTCGGCCCTGCGACGGGCAGGCTTCGCCGCCGTCGTCTCAGGGGCCGGCCCCACCGTGCTTGTCCTGGCCAACGGAGAGGCCCAGGCGGAAGCCGCCGCGGAGTTCATCGGCGCCTTCACGTCCGGCAACACGCCGGACGTGGGCTGGCGTGTGATGAAGCTGGCTGTGGACGTTGAAGGTGCTAAAGTGGAAGTGCACCGGCGGTAACCACGCAGGCGGTATTTCATTTACCGTTCAAAAGACCGCGATGTTGGCCTAGTTGCCTCTCTCTCATCTTTCACTGCGCAATATTTTCCGGTGCCACCTGCTTTCGGTCTGACGCAGGAATTCGCAGAAAAAAATCTCTGCACCCCTGAAAAGTCAGCCCGCCGTTCCTTGTTTGTCCGGAACGCGCCAGGCGTTGCATTATCCGGCCGTGCCGGCCAATATCCATCCGGCAAGGCCGAAATCCCGGCTGCATCTCTGAACTGCAGCCCAGATCAAATCATCGCGTCCAGCTCCTAGCCTGGACGCCGTCGAGGGGGAAGGATCCTTCGTGACCGAAACCACTGAGCTGTCTTCAGCTGTGGAAACATCATCTTCTGCTGCCGGATCGTCAACGGCAGCACCCGCCAAGAGCAGTGGCCTTGCCGGCCTCAAGCTCGCCCAGCTCCAGGCTCTTGCCAGCCAGCTGGGGATTTCCGGCGGTTCCCGGATGCGAAAGGGCGATCTTGTCTCTGCCATTTCCGCCCACCGCGCCGGTACTCCCGTGAGCAAGGCTCCGGCCCGCGCCGCTGAAAAGGCGACCGACAACGGTAGCGTCGCCCAGTCGGCCGCTCCGGCTGTGGCACCGGCTGCAGCGCCTGCTGCCGCCACCGAGTCCGAGGCTCCGGCCCAGGAAAACCCGCGTGCCCGTGGACGTGGCCGCAGCCGCCGCGCGGGCAGCGACGGTGTCATCACGACCCCCGCCGCCGAGGCGCCGGCCGCAGCCGCTCCGGCAGTAGAGGCCCCGGCAGCTTCCGCCGAGTCCGGCACTGCCCAGTCCACTCCCGCCGAGGCAGTTTCTGCCGCTTCGGCTGAAGGCGGCGAACGCACCCGCCAGCCCCGCACCCGCAACCGCCGCCGCGGTGAAGCAGCCGAACAGGCCACAGGTCAAGCCACAGGTCAAGGCACTGCCCAGGGCGCAGCCCAGGCTGCACCCGCCGTCGAGGCCCCGGCCGAGCAGCGCCAGCCCGAACAGCGCACTGAACAGCGTTCGGAGCAGCGCGGCGATCAGCGCCAGACCGAGCAGGGCAGCGAAGACGGCCAGCGCCGTGAGAACACCCGCACCCGTGGCGGCCGCGACGAGGTCGCGGGAAGCCGCGACACCCGCGACAACAACCGCGACGCTGACGACAGCGACGGCGGCAGCCGCCGGAACCGCCGTAACCGGCGCGACCGCAATGACCGTCCGGACCGCTCCGGCGGTCAGGACAGCCGCGACAACGCGCGCAACGACCGTTTCCGCGACCGTAACGACCGTCGTCGTGGACGCGTCCAGGGACCGGACGTCGACGACGTCGAGGTCACCGAGGACGACGTCCTGTTGCCCGTCGCCGGCATCCTGGACGTGCTGGAGAACTACGCGTTTATCCGCACCTCCGGTTACCTGCCGGGCCCGAACGACGTGTACGTGTCCCTCGCCCAGGTCAAGAAGTACAACCTGCGCAAGGGCGACGCCGTCGTCGGTGCCATCCGTGCACCGCGTGAAGGCGAGGCCCAGCAGGGAAATCAGCAGCAGCAGACCGCCCGCCAGAAGTTCAACGCCCTGGTCCGCGTCACCTCGGTCAACGGCAAGACCCCCGAGGAACTCAAGGACCGCGTCGAATTCGCGAAGCTCGTCCCGCTGTACCCCTCCGAGCGCCTGCGCCTCGAGACGGACCCCAAGAAGATCGGCCCCCGCGTCATCGACCTGGTTGCCCCGATCGGCAAGGGCCAGCGCGGCCTGATCGTTTCGCCGCCGAAGGCCGGCAAGACGCTCATCCTGCAGTCCATCGCCAACGCCATCACCACCAACAATCCTGAGGTCCACCTCATGATGGTGCTTGTTGACGAACGCCCCGAAGAAGTCACGGACATGCAGCGCACCGTCAAGGGCGAGGTCATTGCCTCCACCTTCGACCGTCCCGCCGACGACCACACCACCGTGGCCGAACTCTCCATCGAGCGTGCCAAGCGCCTCGTGGAAATGGGCATGGACGTTGTGGTCCTCCTTGACTCGATGACCCGCCTGGGCCGTGCCTACAACCTGGCAGCACCGGCTTCCGGCCGTATCCTCTCCGGTGGCGTCGACTCAGCTGCGCTGTACCCGCCGAAGCGCTTCTTCGGTGCAGCCCGCAACATCGAAAACGGTGGCTCGCTCACCATCCTGGCCACCGCTCTCGTCGAGACCGGCTCCAAGATGGACGAGGTCATCTTCGAAGAGTTCAAGGGCACCGGCAACATGGAACTGCGCCTGTCCCGCCAACTCGCGGACAAGCGCATCTTCCCGGCCGTGGACGTCAACGCGTCCGGTACCCGCCGTGAGGAAAACCTGCTGTCCCCCGAGGAAGTCAAGATCATGTGGAAGCTGCGCCGTGTCCTTTCCGGGCTCGAAACGCAGCAGAGCCTTGAGCTGCTGACCAACAAGATCCGGGAGACCCAGAGCAACGTCGAGTTCCTCATGCAGGTGCAGAAGACGACGCTTGGTGCGAAGTCCGATAACGACAAGTAGCTGCTCCAACCGCTAGATTCTGGCGGTCCCGCGCGCTAACGCCGCACGGATTTTCCGCCCCCGCCCCTCCGCCGGCCCGAAGCCACTCCCGGGGCGGAAAATCCGTGCGGCTTCGTCGTTAAGTCGCCAGCCGCGGTCCAGTTTTGATGTCGTAACTAGACTTGGTTCCAAGTCGAAAGAGGTTTGTGAAAATGTTTGAGTCCGTACAGGGCCTGTTGGATGAGCATGATGCCATCCAGGCGCAGCTTGGGGATCCTGCTGTTTATGCTGACCAGAAGCTCGCCCGGAAGCTGGGGCGGCGGTCTGCCCAGCTGAACGGCATTGTCGAGGCTTACCATGCCTGGCACGGCATCCAGGATGACCTTGCCGCGGCCAAGGAAATGGCGGACGAGGACCCGGAATTTGCTGCGGAGGTGCCTGTGCTGGAGGCTGCGCTGGAGACGGCTGCGGCCAAGCTTCGCCGGCTCCTGATCCCGCGGGACCCGGACGACGCCCGCAACGTGATCCTCGAGGTCAAGGGCGGTGAGGGCGGCGACGAGGCTGCCCTGTTCGCGGCCGACCTGCTGCGGATGTACACCCGGTACGCGGAATCCCGGGGCTGGAAGACCGAGATGATTTCCGCCAATGAGTCGGACCTGGGCGGCTACAAGGACGTCCAGGTTGCCATCAAGGGCAACTCGAACGATCCGGCCGAGGGCGTGTACGCGCGGCTCAAGTTCGAGGGCGGCGTGCACCGTGTGCAGCGCGTTCCCGTGACGGAATCCCAGGGCCGCATCCACACCTCGGCTGCCGGCGTGCTGGTGCTTCCGGAAGTGGACGAGCCCGAAGAACTCGAAATCAGCCAGAACGATCTCAAGATCGACGTCTACCGTTCCTCCGGCCCCGGCGGCCAGTCCGTGAACACCACCGACTCCGCCGTCCGGATCACCCACCTTCCCACCGGCATCGTGGTGGCCATGCAGAACGAGAAGTCGCAGCTGCAGAACCGTGAGGCGGGCATGCGCGTCCTGCGCGCCCGCATCCTGGCGCACCAGCAGGAACAGATCGACGCCGAGAACTCCGCCCAGCGCAAGTCGCAGATCCGCACCATGGACCGCTCGGAGCGCATCCGGACCTACAACTACCCGGAAAACCGGATCGCGGACCACCGCACCGGCTACAAGGCCTACAACCTGGACCAGGTCATGAACGGCGACCTGGAGCCGGTCATCCAGTCGGCCATCGAGATGGACGAACAGGCCCGCCTCGACGCTATCGGCGACTAGTCCGGACCGCGCTTTGATGACAGAACGAACCGGGCTGAGCCTCGCGGACGCGGTCCGCGAGGCAACTGCCGTCCTGGCCGCCGCGGGGGTCCCGAGCCCGAGGGCCGACGCCGAACTCCTCGCGGAGCACCTGCTCGGCGTCGGGCTCGGCCGGCTCCGCGCCCTGATGCTGGGGGACACCCCAGCACCGGACGGCTACGGGGAACTCATCGCCGAGCGGGCCCAGCGCATTCCGCTGCAGCACATCACCGGTGTCGCGCACTTCCGTTACCTGGAACTGGCGGTCGGGCCGGGGGTCTTCATTCCCCGCCCGGAAACCGAATCCGTGGTGCAGCTGGTGATTGACTGGCTTGGCGACCGGAAGCGCCTGCAGGGCCTGGCGCGCCCCAAAGTCGTGGACCTTGGCACCGGTTCCGGCGCCATCGCCGGCTCGATCGCGCACGAGGTCCCCGGTGCGGAAGTCCATGCGGTGGAGTACAGCGAATTCGCCCATGCCTGGGCGGCGAAAAACTTGGCTTCTCTTGGCGTCCACCTCATCCGCGGCGATCTCCGCGACGCGCTGCCCGAACACAACGGCACCTTCGACGTCGTCGTCTCCAACCCGCCCTACATTCCGGCCGAAGCTGTCCCCAACGAACCCGAAGTGGCCCTGCACGATCCTCCCGAGGCGCTGTACGGCGGGGGAGCGGACGGCATGGAGCTGCCGACGGCGGCAGCGGCCTCCGCCGCCAGGCTGCTGGTCCCCGGCGGCTACTTCGTGATGGAACACGCCGAAGTCCAGGCCGGCTGGATCGCATCGATGCTGGAGCGCTCCGGGCTCTGGACCGGGGTGGCCACCCATCGTGACCTTAACGGCAGGGACCGGGCCACCAGCACCGTCCTCGCCGACCCGGCTGCCTGATGGTAACCGGGCAACACTCTCTGTGATGAAAGAATAGGCCAGTGACGACTAGCTACGATTGCACGGCAGCCGGGCAACGCGCTGCAGGACTTGAACACGCCCAGCGGGCCATCCGGGAGCACAAGTGTGTGGTCTTCCCGACGGACACCGTCTACGGGATCGCCGCCGATGCGTTCTCCCCCCTCGCCGTGACCTTGTTGCTGGCCTCGAAGGGCCGCAGCCGCAAGATGCCGCCGCCCGTGCTCATCCCCAGGCTCAATGCCCTGGAGGGACTGGCCACGGATGTTCCGGCCGAGGCCAGGCGCCTGGCCGAGGCATTCTGGCCCGGCGGACTCACCCTTATCCTGCACGCCCAGCCGTCCTTGGACTGGGATCTCGGCGACACCAAGGGCACCGTCGCCCTGCGGATCCCGGCCGACGACGTCGCCCAGGACCTGCTGACGCTGACCGGGCCGCTGGCCGTGTCCTCGGCGAACCGCACGGGGCAGGCGGCCGCGCAGACCGCCGCCGAGGCCGAAGCCCAGCTTGCCGAGTCCGTGGAGGTCTACCTCGAAGGCGGGCTCCGCCCGTCCGAGGGCGCCGAAGCGCTGCCGTCCACCATCGTTGATGCCACCGCCGTGCCGCTGCGGGTGGTCCGCCAGGGCGCCATCAGCCTGGAGCGGCTCCGTGAGGTCGTCCCGGATGTGCTCGGCGTCGGCGAGGAACCGGCCGCCGTCGAAACCCCGCGAACCCCTGAACAAACTGCCAACACCCCAACAGGCACCAGCCCTGAGAGCAGCGCAGCCGCCCCCGATGATTCCCCGAGGAACTGACATGCAGCCCAAAGTCGCCGTCGCGGCAGTAACCTTTGACCGCCATGAGGAACTCACCCTCCTCCTCAAGGGACTGGCCGGACAGACTGCCCCGATCCATTCGATCGCACTCGTGGACTCGGGTACCGTCCCGGCGACCGCGGTGGTCAACGCCGGCGGGGACAACATCAACTACCTGCGCTCGGAGGCGAACCTCGGCGGCGCCGGGGGATTCGCCTACGCGATCCTGGCTGCGATGGCCAGCGGCGCGGAGTGGATCTGGATGATGGACGACGACGGCCACCCCGAGGACGCGAGCTGCCTCGCCGAGCTGCTCAAGACCGCCGAGGAGCACCAGCTGGACATCGTCAGCCCGCTGGTTGCCGCCACGGCCGACCCCAACCGGCTCTCGTTCAACTTCCGGATCAACGGACTGTTGACCAATGACCGCTCCCGGCTGGCGCCGATGGGCTACCTTCCGGACATGGTGCACTTCTTCAACGGCGCACTGATCCGCACGGAGGTCTTCTACAAGATCGGCATCCCCGACGTGAAGTTCTTCATCCGCGGCGATGAAGTCGACTTCCTGTCGCGGGTCAAGAAGGCCGGCCTCAAGTACGGCACCCTGGCCACGGTCGCGGTCCGGCACCCCGCCACCTGGACCGAAATGAAGCCGCTCTTCGGCGGCTTCATCACCCCCGTCATTCCCGAGGGCGACTTCAAGCGGTACTGCTACTTCCGCAACCGCGGCTACCTCACCCGCAAGTACCGGAACCTGCGCTGGTTCGGCGCGGACATTGTCGGCTTCCCGTACTACTTCCTGAAGACCGGCGACCTCAAGGGCCTCGCGCACTGGTTCCGTGCCTACTCCACGGGCTTCCGCGGAAAGGGCTTCGGCTCGCCCGCCCAACTGATGTCCGCCAACAGCTAGGCCGGCGTGAAGAACCTGTTTGCCGTCGTCGTCACCTACAACCGTGCCGATTTCCTGCAGAACCTGCTCGAATCCTTCAGCCGCCTGACCACTAGGCCGGACCGGATCGTCGTGGTGGACAACGCCAGCAGCGACCACACCGCCGAGGTTGTCTCCCGCGCCATGGCCGCGGGCGGGCTGCCGATCCAGTACGAACGGCTGTCCGCTAATATCGGCGGCGCCGGTGGCTTCTCCCGCGGCGTCGAGCTTGCCCTCGGTGCCGGCGCCGAGTGGCTGTGGCTTATGGACGACGACGTCGAGGTCCTCCCGGGGGCGGTCGAGGCGCTGGACAGGTTCACGCCCGACTACTCGTGCATGATCGGCCGCCGTTACGACGCCGCCGGCAAGCCGTTCTTCTGGCAGCACCATTTTGTCGAGGCACTCGGCGTTTTCCTGCCTGTTGCTGGCGATGTCTTCCGCACGTCCGACGTTTTTCACACCAACGTGGGAAATTTCGAGGGGATGCTGATCAAGGCATCGCTGGCCCGGGACATCGGGTTGCCGGACCCCCGGTTCTTCATCACCTGGGATGACCTCATCTACGGGTGGCTGGCGGCGCAGCAGACACCGGTGGTCTACGTGAACGCCTTTGTCATCAAGAAAGTCCGGGCCCAGCGCCAGGTGGACCTCGGCGTGCGCCACCTCAACGATTCCTCCGACCTGAGCCGCCGCTACGTGATGCGGAACCGCGGCCATGTGGCGCAGTACCTGCGTGCCCATGGCAAGTTTAACCGGCTCGGATTCGGTGCCGGGACCGCGCTGACATATTTGAAGGAAATCGTGCGCCTGGTGCTGGTTGAACGCAGCATCAAAGGGGCCGGTGCCTTGTGGCAGGGATGGCGCGAATCGCGCGGAATCCTCGCCGACCGCAGCTGGGAACCGATGCCGCCGGTGCCCGCTGCGGCGGCCCCGGAACAGGGCTGAACCAGTTAGGAATCCGGGTGAACCAGCCCCCCGGGACCCGTAAGGACCCCGGTTTCCCGCGCGGTAGCGATTAGTATCGAGGGAGACCCGGGTACTGTCCGGCCGTTGTACGGCTGGCAATTTTTGAAACAGGCGCATGGCCGCCGTGGTAGTGGAAGTCGGTTGCAATCTCTGTTGACTACGAAATCTGAAGCGCACGAACCTGGCGCACTGGACGAGAAGAAGCCTCCGCTCTGGATCTGGATCCAGCTCATTCTCGACTCGATGTCGTGGGTCGTGGCGATCGTCCTGGCCCTGCTGCTGCGCTACGAAATGGGTATCCGGGAAGAGCAGCTTGTCAGTGCCATGGTCATCATGGCCATTGCCATCGTGGTGCAGGCCGTGGCCGGCTATGGCCTGGGACTGTACCGCGGCAGGTATCCCTTCGGCAGCTTCCAGGAGGCCAAGGCCCTCGTCATCGTCACCGTGATTGCGGCCGCCTCCATCACAGTGAGCCTGCTGGTGCTCTATGAGGCCATCGGGATCGGCCGCAGCGTCGGACTCATCGCCTTCCCGTTCGCCTGCCTCTTTATGGGAGCTGCCCGGTACGCCAAAAGGCTCTATGTCGAGGGCAAGAACCGTCCCGGCGACGGCGCCCAGAACACCCTGATCTACGGCGCAGGCTTCCTCGGCAACTCCCTGCTGACGCGCATGCTGCAGGACGCAGACTCGCCGTATTTCCCGGTCGGGCTGATCGACGACGATCCGACCAAGAAGCACCTGCGGCTCACCGGGGTCCAGGTCCTTGGCCGGGGCGACGACCTGCCGGCCATCATCCGGCGTACCCGCGCCACGGTGCTGGTGCTGGCCTTCGCCAACGTCGAGGCTTCCGTGGTCCGGCGGATTTCCGACGCCGTCGTCGGAATGAATGTCAGGGTGCTGGTCCTGCCCCCGTTGCGGGACATGCTCGGCGGCGGCGCGCCCCAGGGCTTCTCCGATTTCCGCGATGTGGCGGTCGAGGACCTGATCGGACGGCGCCCGGTCGACATCAAGGTTGATGAGATTGCCGGCTACATCAAGGGCAAGCGCGTCCTGGTCACAGGGGCCGGCGGCTCCATCGGTTCCGAGCTGTGCCGGCAGATCACTGAGTTCTCGCCCGCCGAGCTGATCATGCTGGACCACGACGAAACCGGCCTTCAGCACACCCAGATCTCCATCACCGGCCGGGGGCTACTCGCGGGGCGCGACACCGTGCTGGCTAATATCCGGGACGCCGCAGCTCTCCAGGAGATCTTCGCGGACCGCTGCCCTGAAGTGGTGTTCCACGCTGCAGCCCTCAAACACGCGCCGCTGCTGCAGCAGTATCCGATCGAGGCCTGGAAGACCAACGTCCTGGGCACCCTCAACGTTTTGCGCGCGGCGGAGCGCACGGGCGTGTCACACTTCGTGAACATCTCCACGGACAAGGCGGCCAACCCGACGACGGCCCTGGGACATTCCAAACGCGTCGCGGAAAAGCTGACGGCCTGGATGGCCCGCCACACCGGCCGGAAATTCGTCTCCGTCCGGTTCGGCAACGTGATGGGCAGCCGCGGGTCGATGCTGCCGCTCTTCACGGAACAGATCCGGGTTGGCGGTCCGGTCACGGTCACCGACCCCGAGGTCACGCGGTTCTTCATGACGATCCCGGAGGCGTGCCAGCTGGTCATCCAGGCCGGCGCGATCGGCCGCGGCGGCGAAGTCATGATCCTGGACATGGGGGAGCCGGTCAAGATCCTTGACGTCGCCCAGCGTATGATCGCGATGTCCGGCAAGAAGGTCGAGATCGTCTACACCGGGCTGCGGCCCGGCGAGAAGCTACACGAGGAGCTCGTCGGAACCGGTGAGCTCGACGAACGGCCTCTCCACCCCAAGATTTCGCACACGCGGGCCCACGAACAGGACCCGGCCGGGCTGAACCTCGATGTCTGGCTGGCCCGCTGCGAGGCCGAACAGGGGATCGATATCGCGTCCATCCCCGACGACGAAGCCGATGAACCGGGCGAGAGCATCAGGGCCGCGTCATGATGCCCGTCCTCCTCACTGCCGGCGTCACCCTGCTCGCGAGCGTCCTGCTTCCGTTTGCCGTCAAGCCGTGGCTGGTGAAGATGGGTGTGGTCGATGTTCCGTCGGCCAGGTCCTCCCACGGCCGGACCACCATTCGCGGCATGGGGGTGGCTGTGTCGGTTGCCACCGCCGTCGGATACGTGGCCGCCGTCCTCCTGGGGGCGGTGACGGTGGACCGGTCAGTCTTCGCCGTGGTCCTTGCGGTCATCGTCGCGAGCGCGGCCGTCGGCTGGATCGAAGATCTCCGGGGTCTGTCCATCCGTGGCCGCGCCGCCGCGCAGCTGGGGATCGGTGCCGCCGGTTCCGCGGCGCTGATTGTCCTCACCGGCCAGTCCTTCTGGTGGCTGCCGCTTGCCGCGCTGGCGATTGCGGCCTACATCAACATTGCCAACTTCATGGACGGCGTCAACGGTATTTCCAGTTTCCACGGAGTCCTCGCGGGTGCCGCCTACGGGGTCGCCGGAGTGCTGGCCGACCAGCCGTGGCTCACTGCGGGAGGTGCCGTGCTGGCCATGGCCTTTCTGGGCTTCCTGCCGTGGAACCTGTCCAGGGGTTCCGTTTTCCTGGGCGACGTCGGCAGCTACCTGCTCGGCGCCTCGGTGGCGGCCCTTGCGGTGGCAGGGTTCCTGAGCGGTGTCTATGTTGAATACGTCCTCTCGCCGATCCTGGTCTACGTTGCCGACACCGGCTATACACTGCTGCGCAGGATCAACGCGGGCGAACGGTGGTACGCGTCCCACCGCGAGCACGTCTACCAGCGGCTGACCGACGTCGGCTTCTCGCACCTGCAGTCGGCCGGAACCGTCGCAGCGTGCACGGCAGCCGTGATCGTTCTTGGATTCATCGCCGCCACGGCAGCCCTGCCCACTGTGGTGCTCTGCGTCGCCGGAAGCCTCGGCGTGCTGGCGCTCTACCTGGCGTCCCCGGACCTGATCCGGCACTTCCGACGGCGTCACAAAGTCACCCGGGCGCCCGTATCCTAAGGCTGCACGCCGGCACCAGGCGCGCAACCGGCCGGCGCCGTGTTCTATCTCGTGTAGAATTCAGGTGCGGGTTGACGCCGCGACTTCTGACCAGCACCCGCACCCACGACGATTGGGATCCCATGACCTCCAACGCCGATCCCGGACCCCTGTCCGGCAACGGACCCGTTGGTGTCTCCGGTCCCACAAAGTCCCTGTGGCTGCGCTTACTGGGGATATGTTCGGCCGTCAGCGGCGGCGCGCTGCTGCTGGTAGCCCTGGTGGCTCTGCTCATTTCCGGTATGGCCGCTGCTCTCTCCTGGATCTTCGGCGGCGCCCTTGTTGTGGCCTTCTTCGCCATCAGCCTGATGATCGGCCACTTCGCCGGACGTAACAACCCGTCGGGCGCCATCGGTCTCTTCGCCGCAACCTACTTCATCAAGGTGGTCGGATTTGCCGTGGTGCTTTTCGCCATCGGTACCCCTGACTGGCTTTCCCGGGGCTGGTTCCTGGCAGGCGCCGTCGTGACTGTGGTCCTCTGGCAGGCAGCCGAGATCTACGGTTTCAGCACCGCGCGGCTGCAGATCTACAACGACCCCGACACCCCGGAAGGCGGCACCGATGTTTAGCCGCAAAGAGCGCCACACGGACAAGCCCGTTACCCCTAAAAGAACCGCCGGTGCCCCCGGTGTTTCGGACAACGGACGCGACGGCGGATACAACGCCGGGATCGCCGTCTTCAGCTACATTGTTGGCGGAATCATGGTCTGGAGTTTGATAGGGTGGGGTCTGGATAATCTGTGGGGAACCCGCTGGATTGTGCTCGCAGGCGCCCTGCTTGGAGCCGCGGGAGGGTTCTATCTTTCTCATATGCACGGCCTCACCAGTTCGCGTAATTCGGCTGGCGGGGACACTGCTGCACGTGGCTCGTCCAAGGACGAGGATCAGTAATGCCAAATAATTTCACACGGGGAGTTTCTGACAGCAACGTCGACTTTCCCCGACCAACGCCCAATGATGGACACTGCAGAGAGGAAACGCGTTGATCGCGCTTGCGCTCCCGGCCCAAGATTCAGGACCTTTTACGCCTCCTGGAATTGAAGAAATGCACCTGCCGGCAATCCTGCCGTGGGGGGCGGCCGAAGGATTCTCCAAGCAGATGCTGCTGGTTATCCTTTCGGTCGTTATTATCGCCACATTCTTTCTGATGGCTGCCCGCAAGGGTCAGCTCGTCCCCGGCAGGCTGCAGTTTGCAGGTGAAGCCGCATACGGCTTCGTCCGCAACGGCATCGCCAAGGACATCATCGGCGGCAAAGACTTCATGAAGTACGTCCCGCTGCTGTTTAGCTTGTTCTTCTTCATCCTGGTGAACAACATCTACGGCGCCATTCCGGTGATCCAGCTCCCCACCTTCTCGCATGTCGGCGGCGCCTACGTGATGGCCGCGATCGTGTACGTCACCTGGATCGTCATCGGCGTCAAGAAGAACGGCCTGAAGTACTTCAAGCTGGCCACCGTGCCCACCGGAGTCCCGGGCTACATTCTTCCGATTGTGATTCCGATCGAGATCATTTCCAACTTCCTGGTCCGCCCGGTCACGCACAGCCTCCGTCTGTTCGCGACCATGCTGGCCGGCCACCTGATCGTGATGATCGCCGGTTCCGGCATTGAGTACCTGGTCACGCAGGAGAACCTCCTGCTCAAGGGCACCTCGATCCTTGTCCTTGGCGGCGCCATTGCCATGTACATGCTGGAAGCGCTGATCATGGTCCTGCAGGCCTATGTGTTTACCCTGCTGACCGCCATCTACATCGAAGGCGCACTGCACGCGGACAGCCACTAGGCACCCACAAACTTCCCCTCGTGGGATGAAGCAACCCAAACAACCTGCCGCACAGACGGCATCTTGAAAGGAAGAAATATGAACGGCAATCTCAACCTCGTAGGTTACGGTCTGTCTGCAATCGGCGGTGGTATCGGTGTTGGTCTCGTCTTCGCCGCTTACATCAACGGCGTCGCACGCCAGCCGGAAGCACAGCGTGTGCTCCAGCCGATCGCATTCCTCGGCCTCGCGCTGACTGAAGCTCTCGCCATCCTCGGCCTGGTCTTCGCGTTCGTTCTCTAGTCGTTCTTAGAACTCAGCGAACATCCAGAACCGAGTAGAAAAGGACGGGTGAATTATGAATCAGCTGATCATCTCAGCCGCCGTTGAAGGCCAGTCGCCTTTGGTTCCCAATCCCTGGGAAATGGGCGTCGTCTTCGCCGGCTTTGCTGTCCTCATGTACATCGTGGTCAAGTACGTTGTCCCGATGTTCGAGAAGACCTTCGCAGAGCGTGCCGAGGCCATTGAGGGCGGCATTGCCAAAGCCGAAAAGGCCCAGGCAGAGGCTTCCGCTGCACTCGAAGAATACAAGCAGCAGCTCACTGATGCCCGTGCCGAGGCCAACCGCATCCGCGAGGAAGCACGTGCCGAAGGCGCCCAGATCCTTGCGGACCTGAAGGAGAAGGCAGCTGCAGAGTCTGCCCGCATCACGGCGCAGGCTCACGCGGCCATCCAGTCCGAGCGCCAGGCGGCCGTTGTGTCGCTCCGCGCGGAGGTTGGCACGCTGGCCACTACGCTGGCAGGCCGCATCGTTGGCGAGTCCCTCGAGGACGACGCGCGCTCGGCCCGTGTGGTTGACCGCTTCCTGGCAGATCTGGAGAACCAGAACGCAGGTGCAGCTAAGTAATGGCAGGTGTATCGAGCGAATCGCTCACCGCGGCCTTGGTGGCGCTGGAAGCCAAGCTTCCTTTCGCCTCGCTGCAGTTGGCTAAGGAACTCTTCGGAATCCTGGGAACGGTGGACAGCTCGGCTGGCTTGCGCCGCGCCCTGACTGACCCGTCCCGCAGCGGTGACGAGAAGTCGGCGCTTATCAAGCAGCTCTTCGGCGGGAAAGTCTCCGCGGACGCTGTGGAAATCGCGAGCGGACTGGCCAGCTCGCGCTGGGCGTCCGCCCGGGATATCGGCGATGCACTCGAGACTCTTGCCGCTTCGGTGGTAATTGCCGTTGCTGAGAACAAGTCTGCCGTCTCTGCCTCAGGTATCAGCGGGCTGGAAGCGCTGGAGAACGATCTGTTCTCCTTCAACCAGGCTGTCGATTCCAACCACGAGGTACAGCGTGCTGTGTCCGAGCCGCAGGCGAGCCAGGCCGCAAAGGTTGTCCTCGCCGAAAAGCTGGTACCCAGTGCCAGCGAGGAAGCGAAGGTCCTTATCGGACAGGCAGTTTCGCAGCCCCGCGGCCTCAAGGTGACCAAGCTCGTCCGTCGTTTCGCGGAGCTTGCAGCCAAGCGCCAGCAGCGCTGGATTGCAACGGTCAGCGTCACCCGTCCGCTGACGGAGACGCAGACCAGCCGCCTGCAGACGGGGCTGAACGCCCTCTACGGACGTGAGCTCAAGATCAACATGAACGTTGACCCGGAACTGATCGGTGGCGTCCGGGTCCAGGTCGGTGACGAAGTGGTAGACGCTTCGGTCCTCGCCCGCCTGGGCCAGCTTCACCGCCAGCTTGCCTAACCAGCCGGACCAGCACAACTAAACGAAACGAAACCCCGGTCATCGTGAGCAACGATGATCACGAAAACAGGAGAGCAGGGACTGCAGATGGCCGAATTGACCATCAACGCCGACGACGTCCGTATTGCGTTGAACGAGTTCGCGGCGTCCTACGAACCCGGAAACGCAGAGCGCGTAGAGGTCGGCCGTGTAACAACCGCAGGTGACGGCATCGCCCGTGTTGAGGGCCTTCCCTCGGTCATGGCGAACGAGCTGCTTCGCTTCGAAGACGGCACGCTGGGCCTCGCCCAGAACCTCGACGTCCGCGAAATCGGCGTCATCATCCTCGGTGACTTCACCGGAATCGAAGAAGGCCAGGAAGTTCACCGCACCGGACAGGTTCTGTCCGTACCGGTGGGCGACGCCTTCCTCGGCCGCGTTGTCGACCCGCTGGGCGAGCCCATTGATGACCTCGGCGAGATCAAAGCCGAGACCACCCGTGCACTGGAACTCCAGGCGCCCGGCGTGACCCAGCGCAAGTCGGTCCACGAACCGATGCAGACCGGCCTCAAGGCTATCGACGCCATGATCCCGATCGGCCGCGGCCAGCGTCAGCTGATCATTGGTGACCGCCAGACCGGCAAGTCGGCAATCGCGATCGACACGATCATCAACCAGAAGGCCAACTGGGCTTCCGGCGATGTCAACAAGCAGGTGCGCTGCATCTATGTGGCCATCGGCCAGAAGGCTTCGACGATCGCGGCTGTCCGCCAGACCCTTGAGGACAACGGCGCACTGGAATACACGACCATCGTGGCTTCCCCCGCGTCCGACCCCGCAGGCTTCAAGTACCTGGCACCGTACGCCGGTTCGGCGATCGGCCAGCACTGGATGTACGGCGGCAAGCACGTCCTCATCGTGTTTGACGACCTCTCCAAGCAGGCCGAGGCCTACCGTGCAGTGTCACTGCTGCCCCGCCGCCCGCCGGGACGCGAAGCCTACCCGGGCGACGTCTTCTACTTGCACTCCCGCCTGCTGGAGCGTTGTGCCAAGCTCTCCGACGAGCTCGGTGCAGGTTCGATGACCGGCCTGCCGCTCATCGAGACCAAGGCAAACGACGTCTCCGCCTACATCCCGACCAACGTGATCTCCATTACCGATGGACAGATCTTCCTGCAGTCGGATCTCTTCAACGCCAACCAGCGTCCGGCTGTCGATGTGGGTGTCTCCGTTTCCCGCGTTGGTGGCGCCGCCCAGGTCAAGTCCATGAAGAAGGTCTCCGGTACCTTGAAGCTGGAACTGGCCCAGTACCGCGACATGCAGGCGTTCGCAATGTTCGCGTCGGACCTCGACGCCGCATCGCGCCAGCAGCTGACCCGTGGTGCGCGCCTGATGGAACTGCTCAAGCAGGGCCAGTACTCACCCTTCCCGGTTGAGAACCAGGTCGTCTCCATCTGGGCCGGCACCAACGGGTACCTCGACGACGTTCCGGTTGAGGACATCAACCGCTTCGAGACCGAGTTCCTGGACCACCTCAAGCACAAGTCCTCCATCCTGACGACGCTGGCCCAGACCAACGTCATGAGCGATGACACTGCAGAAGCACTGAAGACCGCGATCGTGGACTTCAAGAAGGGCTTCTTCGGCGAGGGAGACAACCTCCTGGTTGGTGCGGGGCACGAAGAACACGCCCCCATCGACGAGGCACAGGTCGACCAGGAAAAAATCGTCAAGCAGAAGCGCTAGTTTCGCTGGCAGGGACTGCCGGAACCCCACCGGGTTCCGGCAGTCCCGGCCATCGGGATCTTAGGAAAGGATAAGTATGGGAGCCCAGATCCGGGTCTACCGCCAGAAGATCAGCTCGACGACGTCGATGCGCAAGATCTTCAAGGCGATGGAACTGATCGCTACCTCGCGCATCGGCAAGGCCCGAGCACGCGTAGCAGCTTCACTGCCTTACGCAAACGCCATCACGCGTGCCGTTTCTGCTGTCGCAAGCCAGAGCGAAATCGACCACCCGCTGACCACCGAGCCGGAGCAGATCCGCCGGGCCGCCGTCCTGGTTATCACCTCGGACCGTGGCCTTGCAGGTTCGTACTCCGCGAGCGTGCTCAAGCAGGCGGAAGGCCTCAACGAGCTGCTCGTCGAGGAGGGCAAGGAAGTCAAGATGTACCTGGTCGGCCGCAAGGCGCAGGCATACTTCGACTTCCGGAACCGTCCTTACGGGCGTGTCTGGACCGGCGGCACGGATGCGCCGGAGTTTGCCACGGCACAGGAAATCGGCGAGGCCTTGCTGGCTGACTTTGCGACGGACTACGCAGAGGGAGGCGTCGACGAAATCCACGTCGTCTACACCCGCTTCAAGTCCATGGTCACGCAGGAGCCGACGGTTGTCCGTCTTCTCCCGCTTGAGGTTGTCGAAGAGCAGGCTGCGTCCGAATCGGACCTCCTGCCGCTCTACGAATTCGAGCCGGAAACGGAGCAGGTTCTCGACGCTCTGCTGCCGCGCTACATCGAATCACGTATCTTCGCCGCGATGCTGCAGGCAGCAGCTTCGGAGCTTGCTGCCCGCCAGCGGGCAATGAAGTCCGCCGGCGACAATGCCACGGATCTCATCAAGAAGTTCACGCGTCTGCGCAACACTGCCCGCCAGGCTGAAATTACGCAGGAGCTTTCCGAAATCGTGGCCGGTGCCGACGCGTTGAACGCGTCCTAGCCTCCCGAGCTTGGATCCAGCTGTACCTGCACCAAAGTAAACTTAACCCCAACGCCATCTACTGAGTGAAGTGAGAGAGATGACTGCCACTGCTACCGAACACGTAGCCGCGACGACCGGTGCTACCGGCCGTATTGCACGTGTTATTGGCCCGGTTGTCGACGTCGAATTCCCGGCTGACGCAATCCCCTCGATTTACAACGCACTCACCACCGAGATTACTCTCAACGGTGAGACCAAGACGATCACGTTCGAGGTTGCCCTGCACCTCGGCGACAACGTCATTCGCGCCATCTCCCTGCAGGCGACCGACGGACTTGTCCGCGGTACCGCTGTGGTGGACTCGGGTGCCCCCATCTCCGTTCCTGTCGGCGACGTCGTCAAGGGACACATCTTCAACGTCCTCGGACAGCCGCTGGACGTGGCTGAGTCGGAACTCGAGATCACCGAGCGCTGGCCCATCCACCGCAAGGCTCCCGCTTTCGCGACGCTTGAGGGTTCCACCGAGATGATGGAAACCGGCATCAAGGTCATCGACCTTCTCACCCCGTACATCAAGGGTGGCAAGATCGGCCTGTTCGGTGGTGCCGGCGTCGGCAAGACCGTGCTGATCCAGGAAATGATCACCCGTGTTGCCCGCAACTTCGGTGGCACCTCGGTGTTCGCCGGTGTCGGCGAGCGTACCCGTGAAGGCAACGACCTCTGGGTTGAAATGGAAGAGGCCGGCGTCCTCAAGGACACCGCCCTTGTCTTCGGCCAGATGGATGAGCCGCCGGGAACGCGGTTGAGGGTCGCCCTGTCTGCGCTCACAATGGCGGAGTACTTCCGCGATGTGCAGAACCAGGACGTGCTGCTCTTCATCGACAACATCTTCCGCTTCACCCAGGCAGGCTCCGAGGTTTCCACCCTCCTCGGCCGCATGCCGTCGGCCGTGGGCTACCAGCCCAACCTGGCTGACGAGATGGGCCTCCTCCAGGAGCGCATCACGTCCACCAAGGGCCACTCGATCACCTCGATGCAGGCCATCTACGTTCCCGCAGATGACTACACCGACCCGGCCCCGGCCACGACCTTCGCACACCTCGACGCGACCACGGAACTTTCCCGTGAAATCGCTTCCCGTGGTCTGTACCCGGCCGTTGACCCGCTGACGTCGACGTCCCGCATCCTGGATCCGCAGTACATCGGTCAGGCCCACTACAACACGGCCGTCCGCGTCAAGCAGATCCTGCAGAAGAACAAGGAACTCCAGGACATCATCGCCATCCTTGGCGTTGACGAGCTCTCTGAAGAGGACAAGATCGTCGTGTCGCGTGCACGCCGTATCCAGCAGTTCCTCTCGCAGAACACCTACACCGCCAAGCAGTTCACGGGCGTTGAAGGCTCAACGGTCTCCATCAAGGACACCATTGAAGGCTTCACCGCGATCTGCGACGGCGAGCTGGACCACATTGCAGAGCAGGCGTTCTTCAACGTCGGCGGCCTGGATGACGTCGAGCGCCAGTGGGCCAAGATCCAGGAACAGACCAAGTAATATGGCTGAGCTTGAGGTTGAGATTGTCGCAGCGGACCACTTCGTGTGGTCCGGAGCGGCCACGATGGTCAAGGCCCGCACCAGCGATGGTGAAATCGGAATCCTGCCCGGCCACTCGCCCCTGCTGGCGATTCTGGCCGAAGGTGAGCTGGCCATCCAGCCGGTCTCCGGGGACCGTATTGCAGTAGTTGTCGACGGCGGGTTCTTCTCCGTCGACAACAACCGGGTCGTCATTGTTGCTGACAACGCCCAAATGGGCGACGCGGCTACTGCGGGGATCCGCTAGCACGACCTTGATGAACGATACAGTTTTTCCGTTCATCGTCCTGGCAACGGTCTTTGCGTTGCTGGTATTTGCACTGTGCCTTTCCGGGGTGCGCCGCTTCAATCTGCGGCGCGCCCTGGGCACGGTGGACGCCTCCATTTGCACGGCTGGAAACAGCTGGCAGATGGGGGTTTGTCGTTATCAGGACAACGACCTCGAGTGGTTCCGCCTTGCCTCGCTGAGCATGCGGCCGAAGCACACCTTCCGCCGCAGTTCGCTTGAGCTGATCGGCCGGCACAAGCCCACTGAATCCGAGCTCGTCAAAGTCCAGCCCGAAGCCGTTATCGTCGAGCTCCGGTACGAGGGGCAGGACGTCCTGCTCGCAATGAGGTTCGACGCCTATACCGGACTTTCCTCCTGGCTTGAGGCCGGGCCGGTCATCGGCGTCGGCACCTGGCGCTAGCCCCGGTGGACTTCGTCGAAGACCTCCGGCTTGTCGATGGGCCGGTGCTCTGGTTTTCCTGGGCTGCCGGCGCTGCCGGCGTGGCCTACTTCCTCTGGCAGGGAGGATGGCACCGCGCCCGCCGCACCACCGCCCCACGCTGGCTGGCCCTCCTGCTTCCCTTCGCCGCCTGCGTCCTGGGTGCCGCCGCGCTGCTTGCCGGTGCCCACTGGCTGATGATCTATGTCTTCTCGGTCTTCCCCGGTGAACTTCCGGCCGAGGTCCTGGCCTGGTCCCTGCCCGCGGTCACGGCGCTGCTGCTGTGGATCGTGCTCCTGTGGAGGGCCTGGCGGCCCGCCGGCCCCCGCACGCCTGGATCCCTGCCCGCCGGGCAGGAGGGCGGCCGGCACCCCGTGCGCACGACGGCGGCGTCCACGGCCGCCCTGCTCGGCGTCCTCCTGCTCTCCGCCGTCCAGATCAACGGCTACTTTGGCCTCAACCACACGGTGAGCGACCTGACCGGAACCGCCGTGGCGCGGATCAAGCCGCTGGAAGACGGGCTGAAGCGGGTCCCTGGGGCCGCAGCAGGCCTCCGCCTGTCCGAGTGGAACCCGCCCGCGGAAATGCCCGACGGCGGTGTGCTGCGGCGCGCCGGAATCCCCGGCACCGCCTCGGGCTTCCAGAGCCGCGAGGCCTACATCTATCTGCCGCCGGCGTACCGGGCCACGCCCCGGCCGGCCCTGCCGGTCCTGGTCCTTCTCGCCGGCCAGCCCGGCGCCCCCGCGGACTGGCTCACCGGGGGTGCACTGCGCAGCCGGATGGACCGGTACGCGGCAGCGCACCACGGCGTGGCTCCGGTGGTGGTCGTTGTGGACCCCAACGGTTCCGCCGCGGGCAACACCCTCTGCATGGACAGCAGGATCGCCCGGGCCGACACATTCCTGGCCGTGGACGTGCCGGCCTGGATCAACCAGACACTGGACGTGGACCCCGACCCCAGGCAGTGGGCGGCCGGCGGATTCTCCTTCGGCGCTACCTGTGCGATGCAGATGGTGACCCGTCATCCGGACGTCTACAGCTCTGCCCTTGCCTTCTCGAGCGAGAAGGAGCCCGCCCTCGCCAAGGAGCGGGACAAGACCATTGCAGCCTCCTTTGGCGGTGACACCGAAGCCTTTGACCGCCAGACTCCGCTGCGGCTCATGCGGGACCACCGCTTTGACGGGCGCGCCATCTACTTTGGTGCCGGCGAGCGGGACCCCGAATTCATCGGCTACATGGACCTTCTGTCCGGGGCCGCGCGCGCCGCCGGGTTCACTGTGGAGACCCGCCGGATACCGGGCGCCGGGCACTCCTGGGAGACCGGGTCCAAAGGGCTTCCCGGCGGCCTCGACTTCCTGGCGTCCCGCTGGGGGATCACCCAGTGAGCCAGGCGGAAACGGCACAGCGACGGGGGTCCGGCGTCGCATCCCTCCTGGGCCTCGGCCGCCAGGGCCTGCGGCAGTCGCTGGGCCACCTGCGGGCCATACCCTTCACCCTCACCGTCCTCGCAGCCTTCCTCATCACCGGCGCGGCCACCGGAAGCTTCCTCGCCGGGCCGCCTGAAGCGCTGCTGGATGTGGCCTCCGTCAGTGCCCCGGGGCTGCGGGCCGGCCACTGGTGGTCGATGTTCAGCTCGATGTTCTTCGCCACCAACCTGCTGGCGTACGCCTCAGCCGTACTGATGATCCTGTTGCTGCTGGGCCTCGCCGAGCGGCAGCTGGGTACCAGACGCACGGCGGTGTTCTATTTCGCCGGCCAGTTCGCCGCAGTAACGCTGTTCCTGCTGCTGACGCAACTCGCCCGGTATGCCGACGACGGATGGCTCGGCCGGATGGTGGATGCCCGGCTTATGGGTCCGTACGCGGCCGTCCTGGCCGTCTCACTGGCGTCCAGCGCGCTGCTGCCCACGCTGTGGCAACGGCGGCTGCGGACCGCCGTGGTCTCCATTTCCCTCATGCTTGTGCTGTACGTGGGGCATGCGGAGACCGTCGTCGGGTTCTCCGGTGCACTGGCGGGACTGGCGGCGGGCTGGTGGATCCAGGGCGACAAGGGAACCCTGCACCGCCACCGCTCCACCGGACGCGAAACCCGCAACCTGCTCGCCCTCACCGTGGCGATCTTCGCAGTGGGACCGATCCTGACTGCCACCGTCCGGACTCCCACCGGGCCGCTGGCGCTGCTGCGCGACGTCGTCCTGAATCCCTTGCCCACGCTGAACCAGCTGGAACAATACTGCGGCGGCACCATCGACGTCACCTGCCTCGAGGCCGGCCGGCCCGGCTTTGCGGGGCCGCTGGGCCTCGCACTGGCGGTGGTACCTGTAGTACTGCTGCTCATCTGCGCTGACGGCATGCGCCACGGCCGCCGGCTGGCCCTGCGGATCGCGATCATCCTCCAGCTCGGCGTGACGGCCATGGCGGCCGTCTATCTGTCCCTGTTCGCACGGATTCCGCAGTACACGGGCCGGCCGCGCACCGGTGTGATGGGGTCGGGATTTGTCCACGTGCTGCCCCTCGTGGTTGTTCCGCTCGTGCTCGTCGTCCTGCTCGCGGCAAACCGCCGCCAGTTCCGCGTCGAAACGAGTCCCCGGGCACGCGGGGCCCTCGCGGTGGTTGTCGGCGGCACCTGGCTCGTGCTGGCTTCCTGCTACACCGGAGTCTGGCTGGCCGCCGGCGGCATGGACCGCGACGGCGGCCTGCTGGGCCTGGCCGCCGAACTCTCCCGCCAGTACCTGCCGCTTCCCATCCCCGGAATCTACAGCCGCATCTTCCAGGGCCGCGACCCCGTGGAAGCCTTCCTCTTCGCCACCTCCGGGATTGTCTTCTGGGCGGTCGCGCTGGCCGCCGTCTGGCTCGTCCTGCAGCGCCGGCTGCACCGCACCGACGCCGGGGCGGGGGACCGCGACGTCGCCCGCAGCCTGATCCGCCAGGGCGGGGACTCCCTGTCCTGGATGGCGCTGTGGGAGCCCAACAGGTACTGGTTCGCGCCGGAGGGCCGCGGGGGAGTGGCCTACCAGCAGCACGGCAATGTCGCGCTGACGATGGCCGGCCCCTTCGGCCCCGCGGCTTTCCACGAGGAGACCGCAGCGGGCTTCATCCGTTACTGCGCCGAGCATGCCCTCATTCCCGGCTTCTATTCCTGCACGGACGAGCTGTGGCCGCTGCTGAAGGACCGAGGTTTCCGGCGGGTGGCGGTGGCACAGGAAACCCGGTTGGCCGTGCGCTCTCTCGAGTTCAAGGGCAAGGACTGGCAGAACGTCCGTACCGCCCTGAACCGGGCCGCGAAATCAGGGGTGCACGCGGTGTGGGGCCCTACGGCGACTTCGCGCCGGCCGTACGGGCCCAGCTGAGCGAGGTCTCGGAGGAGTGGGCCGCCCAGAAGTCCATTCCGGAGATGGGCTTCACCCTCGGGGGCATCGATGAGCTTGATGACGAGGAGGTGCTTTGTTGCCTCGCCGTGGACGCCGAGGGGAAGGTCCAGGGCGTTACCAGCTGGCTGCCTGTCTACACGGACGGGCGCCTGGTGAGCTGGACGCTGGACTTCATGCGCAGGCGCGGGGACGCCTTCCCCGGCGTCATGGAATTCCTGATCGCTTCCGCGGTGCAGGAGCTCCGCAGCTCGGTGGAGGTCATCTCCCTGTCCGGATCGCCGCTGGCGAAGGACACGGCGACGGTGGCGGAGGTGGCCGGCGACGAGGCCGGATCCGAGTCGCTGGCAAGGATCCTCGACGTCGTCGGGAAAGCGCTCGAGCCCGTGTATGGCTTCCGTTCGCTGGCAACCTTCAAATCCCGCTTCAAGCCGGACTACCGGACTCTCTACCTCTATTACCAGGATCCCCTGCAGCTGCCCGCCATGGGCCGGGCGCTGAGCCAGGCCTACCTGCCCGGCTTGTCCGTGCGGCAAAGTGCGCGGCTGCTCAGGAGCCTCGTGCGCTAATGCCGGGCGGCCCGGCCACCAGGCCTACCGGCCAACAATTCAAAAAAATGATCCCCGGCTCGAAAGCCGGGGATCATTTCTGCGCGGAGACTGCCGCAGGCAGTTCCGCTGCGGGGGACTAGACCAGCGTCACGCCGGTAGCCTGGGGGCCCTTGGCGCCCTGGCCGATTTCGAACTGAACGCGAGCGTTCTCGTCGAGGGTCTTGAAGCCACCGGTCTGGATCTCCGAGTAGTGAACGAAGACATCGCCATCGGAGTCATCCGGGGTGATGAAGCCGAAGCCCTTTTCAGCGTTGAACCACTTGACGGTTCCCTGTGCCATGTATATCTCCTCATTATGGATATTGGTTAAGTCCGGCACACTTCGTGCCGGACTTGGTCACTCCGCGAGAAGAACCTTGGCTGTGGGACCGGAATTACCGGGCTTGGGCGGCAGGCGCTTCACGCTCGCAACATGTCTTGCGAGCATGAAAAAACACCTACACAAAGACTCGTATAAGAATTTCATGCCAGTTGCGTCAGGTCAACGGGCCCGGCGCACAATTCCATAAATTTTGTACAAAGAATCGATGAACGCGGGCAGGGGCGCATTCCCGGCAGCCCGCGGAGGCTCAACGGCGGGAGCGGGGCGGCTTAGAAGAGCCGGGATTCGACGTCGTCGACGCCCCGCATGGCGTCGTAGTCGAGGGTGACGCAGTCGATGCCGCGGTCTTTGGCCAGGACCCTGGCCTGGGGCTTGATCAGCTGGGCGGCGAAGATCCCCCGGACCGGAGCCAGGAGCGGGTCGCGGTTGAGCAGCTCGAGGTAGCGGGTTAGCTGCTCCACGCCGTCGATGTCACCGCGGCGCTTGAGCTCGATGGCCACGGTGCCGCCCTTGGCGTCCCTGGCCAGGATGTCCACCGGACCGATGGCCGTGAAGTACTCCCGGCGGATGAGGGAAAACCCGGCGCCCAGGAGGTCGATCTGGTCGGCCAGCAGCCGCTGCAGGTCCGCCTCCACACCGTCCTTGATCAGTCCGGGATCCTGGCCGAGCTCGTGGGAGGTATCGTGCAGTTGCTCATGGATGTTGATGATCAGCCGGTCATCGGTCTTGGCGGACTGGACGGTCCACTGCTCGACCACGCCGATTTCGACATCGACCTCGTCCGGGGTCGAAACCCGCAGGGACGCCGGAGGGCTCATCCAGTTCAACGGCTTGTAGGATCCGCCGTCCGAATGGACCAAAACGGAACCGTCGGCCTTGACCAGCAGGAGCCGGGTGGCGAGCGGGAGATGGGCTTTGAGCCGGCCGACATAATCAACGGAGCAACGGGCTATGACTAAACGCACCCGGTCAACACTACCGCCTGCTGGGACAGGAGACACCCGGACTGGGGCAGAATGGAACCATGCCGCGTTCCAACCGCCCCCGCCGAGCCACCTCAGGACGGGCAGCCTCAGGCAAGGCAGCCAAGCCGGGAGCAAAGGGCGGTGCCGTGCCCGAACTGGACCTGGAGCGCGCGCGCTCCGGCTATGCGCGACGGGAGAGCGCGCCGGACGGAGAGTGGACCGTCCGGCCCGTCACCGCCAGCCGCGCGGAGAAAACCTACATCTGTCCGGGCTGCTCGACCGCGGTGCTGCCTGGCGTGGCGCACCTCGTGGTGTGGTCCGAGGACCACCTTTTCGGCGCGGCCGCCGGGCTGGCTGAGCGGCGGCACTGGCACAGCAACTGCTGGACCTCGCGCAGCTACCGGTATCGCTGACTGCTCCGCGGGCTGCTTTCGCTAAGCTGGACGCATGAGTTTTGACCCGGCGTCGTACGTCTTCAGCCAGCCTTCCGCCCCGACCCCGATCCGCGCCTCCACCGTTCTCCCGGCGCGCCGGGAGAACGTGGAGCTCCGCACGAGTGACGGACACCGGCTGGTCGGCGAGCTGGCGCTTCCGGAGTCCGGCGGGATCAAGGCGACCCTGATCACCCTCCATCCCCTGCCGACCCACGGCGGGTTCATGGACTCGCACGTCTACCGGAAAGCCTCCTACCGGCTGCCCGCGCTGGCCGGAATCGCGGTGCTCCGGTTCAACACCAGGGGCACCGGCTCGCCGCGCGGAACCAGCGAGGGAGCCTTCGAGGAGGGAATCGGCGAACGCCTGGACGTCGAGGCGGCCGTGAAGTTCGCCGTGGACCGGGGCCTGCCGAACCGCTGGCTCGTGGGCTGGTCCTTCGGCACCGAGCTCGCGCTGATGTACGGCGCGTCGGAACCGGTGGCTTCCGAGGTGGAGGGCGCGATCCTGCTCTCGCCGCCGCTGCACCGGGCCACCGGGGTGCACCTCAAGGAATGGGCGGCGTCAGGCAAGCCGCTCAAGGTCCTGGTTCCCGAACTTGACGATTACCTCCAGCCGGCCGAGGCCGCGGAGCGCTTTGCGGTGGTGCCCCAGGCCCGCGTTGTGGGCGTGGACGGAGCCAAGCACCTGTGGGTGGGGGAGAAGTACGCCGGCCGGGTGCTCAACGAGATTGTCGGGGAGGTCCTGCCCGGCGGCCTGCCGGGCGGATCCGGCGCAGAGCGTTCTGAACTGCCCCAGGAGTGGGCCGGTCCGGTGGCCACGGCACACGCCTGAGGGCGCGCCAGTTCCTGTTTAGTGCTTGTCCTGGCGGACGATGAAGATCTCCTTGACCAGGAGCATGATGGCCGCGGCGGTGGGGATGGCGATCAGTGCGCCGAGGACGCCGAGCAGGCTGCCGCCGGCGATCACCGAGATGACCGCGACGGCGCCGGGCACGGCGACGGCCTTCTGCATGATGCGCGGGGAGATGAAGTAGGCCTCGAACTGCAGGTAGGCGAAGTAGCAGATGGCGTAGACCACTGCCGTCTGCCAGCCCGCCGTGAGGGCAATCAGCGTGACGATGACCCCGGCAATCAGGCCGCCGACCAGGGGAATGAAGGCCAGCAGGGCCACGACGAACGCCAGCAGCACGGCGAACGGGACGCCCACGATCGACATCACAATGAACGCAAAGGTGGCGTTCACCAGGGCGACGACGGCCTGGCCGATCACGTAGTTGCCCACCGAGCCGGTAATTTCCTCGGACAGGGCCTCGACCCTGGCCCGGCGGGACCGCGGAGCAAGCCGGTAGCCCCACTTCTTCATGGCCGGCAGTGCGGCCAGGAAGTAGAGGCTCAGCACCAGCACGATGAGCGCGCCGAACAAGCCGTTCGCCACAGTGGAGCCGAACCCGACGACGCCGCCGAAGATCCCGCCCATCGCCTCCGGGTTGTTGACGAACTTCTCCAGCTCCTGGGTGATGCGTTCGCGCACCCCGTACTGGTTGTCAATGCTGCGGAAGAAATCTGAGTTGATGAAGTCCGCGACCCAGCGGGGTGCCTCCTCGACGATCTGGGTGACCTGCTGGACGATTGTCGGGATCAGCGTGGCGAAGAATGCGGCAATGGCCAGGCCCAGGGTGGCAACGGCGATCACAATTCCCGCGGCGCGGGGGACCCTTTTCGCCTCAAGCCAGCGCACCACCGGGTCCAGGCCCAGGGCGATGAAGAGCGCCGCCACGATCCAGAGCAGAAGTTGCGTCGTGTTGGAGCCGATCCAGTACACGAGCAGTGCCACGCCGACGCCGACGGTCCCCATGAATCCCACGTAGAGGGGGTGCTGGGAGGACATCCGCGGGCCGGGATTGCCGAAGCGGGTGCCCTCCTCGGTCCCGGGCGCCGTCCTGTCCTCTACCTGCTCCGGGGGCATCTCGAAGCGGAGCCGCGGCTGGGCCCCCGGGAGGGGCTGGCGCAGGCGGTGCGCCATCGAGTTCAGCACTCCGGCAAGGGCTACGCGGCGCGGGGAAGCGTGCTCTTGCGGACTTCCCACCGTGCTGCCGGATTCCTGCTTTTCTTCCGGTCCTGAGGGGGACGAGTCCGTGTGTCCAGTCACTGCGTTGAAAGCCCTTTATCCTCTGTATTACCCCGGCGGAGTCGCGGTGGCGGCCCCCATGTGATGATCACGCCAAACACTATCAGCAGGCGTGTTTTAGCTCGCCCAGGCGGCTGCCGCGGGTGCCGACGGAGCCGTTGACAAACCGTCCGATCTGACTCCGTGGTAACAAAACGGTTACTATTGAAGCTAAGTGTCCGCTGATGATAGGTAATATTTTGCGTTTCAAGACTGCAGTTGCATTAGTGCTGCTGGGCCTCCTGACACTGCTGGCCGGCATCGGCCAGAGGACATTCTGGGCTCCGGCCGAGACCGTGACCGCCACCGCACCTGCCGGCACTGCCGCGCCGCTGACCGTTTTTGACGCGAAGCTCCGCACGCTGCACAACGGCACGGTGACGATCAACGTCAAGGGCGAAGGCAGCTTCATGCTGGCCGCCGGCCGACCGGACGACGTCGAGGCCTGGGTCGGCAATACCGCGCACAACACCGTCTCCGGTGTCTCCGGGGACGGCAAGGCCCTGCAGTTGACGCATGCTGACGGGGAAGCCACCGCGCCCTCGCCGGCCGGCTCGGACCTGTGGGTAAGTACGGAGAACGCCAGCGGCGAGCTGAAGTACAACTGGACCCCGCCGGCGGACGGCGACTGGTCTCTGCTGCTTGCGACGGACGGCACCAAGCCCGCCCCGAGCTCGATCACCATGACCTTCCCGAACGACACGTCCACTCCGTGGGCCATTCCCTTGATGGTTCTCGGCGGCCTGATGATCCTGGCCGGCGCCGCGCTTCTGGTGCTCAAGCCCAAAGCGGCCACCCGCGGCGGTTCGGGCAGCGGCGGTTCCGGCAGTGGCGGAAGCATGTTCGCCCGCCGTGCGCAGGCCAAGGCCGCGGCACGCAGCGAAGCCCGGAAATCCACCGAATCCACGGAAGCGGTTCCTGTGGTTGGTTCGCCCACGGTTGACCCGAAGGGCACAGATTCGAAGGCTGCTGACCCCAAGGCCGCTGACCCGAAGGGCATCCCCGGGCAGCTCACCGCCACGCCGGCGACCGTGACGCAGCGGCTCCGGCGCTCCGGCGTGGTCGTGGCCGTGCTGACCGCCACGGCCGTCGCCGGCAGCGGCGTCGCGGCCCAGGCCAGCCAGACGCCGGCCCCGTCGCCGGGCACATCCTCTGCCGCCGCGGCGCAGGCTCCGGATTCTCCGGTCCTGGTGGACGCCCAGTTCCGCCGCATCCTCGAGCAGGTTGCCAGCGCGGTCGACGCCGGCGACGCCGCCAAGGACGCCAGCAAGCTGGAGCCGCGCGTGGCAGGGCCCGAGCTCGAGGTCCGCACGCAGAACTACAAGATCCGTTCCCAGGTCGGCTCGTACGAGGCCCGGATGCCTGTCCGTGCCACCAAACTCCTCACCACGGTGGTCACCAACAAGCGCAGCTGGCCGCGCACCGTCATGGCCGTCACCCAGGGCGAGGGGAACGTCGTTCCGCAGCTGCTCACCCTGACCCAGGCCTCCCCGCGGGAGAATTACAAGCTGGTCCTCACCACGCCGCTCCAGCCGGGAACCACCTTCCCGGGGATCGCGCGGGGCGGCACCGAGACGCTGGCACCCGCTGACAAGTCGGGGCTGCTCTACAGCGGCGAGGAGGCGCTGGGCGGGCTGGGCGACCGGCTGAACTCCGCCGATTCCGCGTTCAAGGACAAGCTCGCCGAGGGCGCATCCTCCCCGTACATTGCGGACACGCTGGCCTACCAGGCCGATGTGGTGAACTCCGGCGTCAACGGCACCTTCTCCTTCACCCACAAGCTGGTCCCGGAAAGCGTTGTGGTGTTCCGGACCGCCGACGGCGGGGCGCTGGCACTGGGCCGCCTGAACTTCGGCTTCGATGGCGCTCCGAAGGCGTCCGGCGACAAGCTGACGATCGGCGATGACGCAGCCGCCCTCGCCGGCGGCAAGGAGACCAGCACCGGCATGGTGCTGAACTTCGCCGAGTCCGTGGCCGTCTACATCCCGCCGGCAGGGTCCCAGGACCCGATGAAACTCGTGGCCGCCACCCGCGGCCTCGTGGGAGCCAGCTTCAAATAGGCCCGGCCGCACGGAGTACCGACAGAGACGGGGCAGAGAATCAGTACCGACAGGAGAGACCTGGCCGCAAGGCCGGGTCTTTTCCGTCGCACGGCCCCTTCAAGTGGCACCGGCCCGGGCTGATGTGGCTAGAGTGGAACCATGACTTCGCCAGCTTCCCGCCCGGTCCCGCCAGCTGCCGCCAACCCGCTCAACCTGCGGGGCGCCGTCGATCTGTCCTCCTTGAAACAGCGTCCCGCGCCGCCTGCCGCCGCCGGCGCACCCGTTGTGCCCGGGGCGCCTGCCGCGGGCAACGGCGATGCAGAGCGGGCCGGCCGTCCGCTTCGCGTGGACATCACCGAAGCCAATTTCCAGGAACTCGTGGAACTGTCGGCCCAGGTCCCGGTCGTCGTTGCGCTCTGGGCGGCCTATTCGCCCGGCTCCGCCGAACTGGTGGACGTGCTCGAGCGGATCGTTGACAGTTATGCGGGCCAACTGGTTCTCGGTGCCGCGGACGTTGAAGTGTTCCCACAGCTGGCCCAGGCGTTCCAGGTCCAGGCCGTGCCCACCGCGGTGGCGCTCGTCAAGGGCCAGCCGGTGCCCCTCTTCCAGGGCGGTGCCGAGGAACCGCAGGTCCGCAGCCTGCTGGACGAACTTCTCAAGGTCGCCGCCGCCAATGGCGTGACCGGTCGGATCGGCGCGGGCGGACCCGGCGCCGCCGAGCCCGAGGCCCCGCCGCTGCCGCCCCTGCACCAGAAGGCGTATGACGCGATCGAGGCCGGAGACTACGCCGCCGCCGCGGACGCCTACCGACAGGCCCTCCTGGAGATGCCCGCTGACGCCGAAGCCAAGGCCGGGCTCGCGCAGGTGGAACTGATGGACCGGCTCCAGCCGCTCTCCGCCGCGGACACCGAAGCGCTGCGCCAGAAAGCCGCCACCGAGCCGGACAACCTTGCGGCCCAGCTCGGCGTGGCCGACGTGGACGTCGCCGGCGGACACGTCGAGGACGGTCTCGGACGGATCGTCGCGTTCATCGGCAGGAACTTCGGCCCGGAGCGGGAAACGGCACGGGTCAGGCTGCTGGAACTGTTCGACGTCGTGGGCACCGGCGATGACCGCGTCGCAAAAGCGCGGCAGAACCTCGCGCGGGTGCTCTTCTGATGGGGTCCGCCCTCTTCACGCCGCTGGAACTGCGCTCCCTGCACCTGCGGCACCGCGGCTGGGTGTCGCCCATGTGCCAGTACAGCTGCGAACCGGAAACCGGGGAAGGCGTCCCCAACGACTGGCACCTGATGCATCTGGGCTCCTTCGCCACCGGCGGGGCGGCCCTGATCCTCACCGAGGCGGCCGCCGTGAACGCCGCCGGACGGATCAGCCCCCGCGACGCCGGACTCTACAACGACGACCAGGCGGCAGCGTGGGAACGGATCGCCTCCTTCGTGCACCGGCACGGCACCGCCGACACCAAGATCGGCACCCAGCTCGCGCACGCCGGCCGGAAGGCATCCTCCTACTGGCCGTTCTCCGGCAAGAAGGGCACCGTGGCTGCCCGCGACGGCGGCTGGCCCACCGTTGGTCCCGGCACCGGAGCCTTTGACGGCTACGAGGCCCCCTCGGCAATGACGGAGCAGGAGATCGACGGCGTGATCGCCGATTTCGCCGATGCTGCTGTCCGGGCCGTCGGAGCCGGCTTCGACACGATCGAGATCCATGGCGCCCACGGCTACCTCCTGCACCAGTTCCAGAGCCCGCTGGTCAACGACCGCACCGACGGCTGGGGCGGCGACGAGGCCGGGCGGAACCGGCTGACCCTCGCCGTGGTCGACGCCGTGCGAAACGTCATTCCAGACTCCATGCCGCTGCTGCTCCGGATCTCCGCCTCTGACTGGGCCGAAGGCGGCATCGACGTCGAAGCGTCGGTTCGGATGGCCAGGGCAGCCTCGGAACGCGGCGTGGACCTCGTGGACGTTTCCAGCGGCGGCGCCGTCGACTACCAGCAGATCCCGGTGGGACCGGGCTACCAGACCGGCTTTGCCGCTCGGATCCGCCGGGAAACCGGGGTCAGGACCGGCACCGTGGGACTGCTGACCTCCGCCGGCCAGGCCGAGCACGCTGTTGCGACCGGCCAGGCTGACGGTGTCTTCATCGCCCGTGCCGCCCTGCGCGATCCGCACTGGTGGCTGCGGGCAGCGTTCGAACTTGGCGAGGATCTGGCGTGGCCGCCGCAGTACGAACGGGCCATTCCACGCCACTCCTTCTGACGGGAGGTTCCCTGCCTGCGGAGGTTACGCCTTGCGGACGATCCCTTCCGCGCACCGGGGCGGTTAGTCTAACGACATGACTTTTCAGCAACCGCACCCGCATGCCCCTGAAAGCCAGCCGGGGGCGCCTGTTCCCGCGCTGTCGCTGCGCGGTCTCGCCAAGCGCTTCGGCGACAAGATCGCCGTCGACGGTATCAGCCTGGACGTCCCGGCCGGTTCCTTCTACGGGATCGTCGGACCCAATGGCGCCGGCAAGACCACCACCCTCTCGATGGCCACCGGACTGCTGCGGCCCGAGTTCGGCACCGCGCTGGTGCACGGAGTGGATGTCTGGAAGCACCCGCTGGAGGCCAAGAAGCTGATGGGCATCCTCCCGGACGGTGTCCGGCTCTTTGACCGGCTGACCGGCGAGCAGCTGGTCAGCTACGCCGGGCTGCTGCGCGGTATGGAGAAGGACGTCGTGGCCGAACGCGTCAGGGAACTGCTCGCCGCCCTGGACCTGACCCCCGACGCCGGAACGCTCGTGGTGGACTACTCCGCCGGCATGACCAAGAAGATAGCCCTCGCTTCCGCGCTGATCCACGCACCCCGCCTGCTGGTCCTCGATGAGCCGTTTGAGTCCGTGGACCCCGTCTCCGCTGCCAACATCCGCGACATCCTGGACCGGTACGTGGCGTCCGGCGGCACCGTCATTGTCTCCAGCCACGTGATGGACCTGGTCCAGCGGATGTGCGACCACGTCGCCGTAGTCGCCGCCGGTCGTGTCCTCGCGGCCGGGACGGTGGACGCGGTCCGCGCGGGCGAGTCCCTCGAAGACCGCTTCGTCCAGCTGGTCGGCGGCCGCAACCACACGGAGGGGCTGGAATGGTTGCGCACCTTCTAAGGCTCAAGCTGACCCTGCTGCGCAACAGCGTCCGGCGCAGCCCCTGGCAGCTGGTGGGCCTTGGCATCGGCACCCTCTATGCGCTCGGACTCGTGGCGCTTGGCATCACGGGACTGCTGCTCCTCCGCGGGGCGGACGCCGGCCTGGCACAAACCGTTGTGGTGCTGGGCGGTGCCGCGGCGCTGCTGGGGTGGGCCGTCATCCCGGTCGCAGCCTCAGCCGCCGACATGACCCTCGACCCGACACGGTTCACCACCTTCGCCGTGCCGATGCCGCAGCTGTTGGCCGGGCTGGCCCTCGGCGGGCTGATCGGCATCCCGGGCACGGCGACCGCGCTGGTGGCCCTTGGCACGGTCGGGACGTGGTCCCGGAGCGTCCCCGGCGTGGCAGGTGCCCTCATCGGCGCGGTCCTCGGTGTGCTGAGCTGCATCGTGCTGTCAAAAGTGGTCACCACCGCCACGGCGGGCCTGGCGAGTTCCCGCCGTTTCAAGGATGCCAGCGCGGTAGTCTTCCTGATTCCGCTCGTGCTGATGGGCCCGATCGTGGCCAGTGTCGCTGAGGGGATTGCGGGCTCCGGGAACTTCCTGACCGGACTTGCCGGAACGCTGTCGTGGACCCCGGCCGGGGCAGCGTGGTCCCTCGGCGGCGAACTGGCTGCGGGGAGCTACGGCGCCGCCGCGCTCAAGTTCCTGATCGCGCTTGCCACGCTCGCCGGGCTCGCGCTGTGCTGGAAGCTCCTGCTGCAGCGTGCGCTCGTGACGCCGCCGTACGCCGGCACCTCCAAAAAACGCGCCGGAGGACTCGGCTTCTTCGCGCTGTTTCCGGCAACCCCCACCGGTGCGGTGGCTGCGCGGTCACTGAGCTACTGGCTCCGGGACCCGCGGTATGCCGGCGCCCTCGTCGTCGTCCCGCTGCTTCCGGTGCTGATGCTGTTCCAGGCCACCCAGACGGGCTCCTACGGAGTGCTCCTCTTTGTCGGCCCGCTGACCGCGTTCCTGCTCGCCTGGTCGATCTCAACCGATGTCTCCTATGACAACACCGCCTTCGCACTTCACCTCTCGACGGGAGTGCGGGGGGTCCACGACCGGCTCGGCCGTGCCGTGGCGTGCATGGTCTTCGCCCTGCCGCTGGTGCTGGCACTCAGCGTACTGCCGTTCCTGTTCGGAGCGGACTGGACGCTCCTGCCCGGCGTGCTCGGACTCTCACTCGGTGTCCTGTTCAGCGGGATGGGGCTCTCCTCCGTGGTGTCGGCGCGCTACACCGTCGCGGTGCCGCTCCCCGGAGACAGCCCGTTCAAGAAGCCGCCGGGCAATGTCGCGCAGACGATGGCGGTGCAGTTCGGTGGCATGGGGGTGCTCCTCCTGCTTATGCTCCCCGAAGCGGCCCTTATGGTGGCACAATCCGTCACCGGCTCGTCCATCTTCGGCTGGATCAACCTGCTCCTGGGCCCGGTCCTGGGGCTGGCTCTGTTCGCCGCAGGGGTCCGGCTGGGTGGGAAATGGCTCGACGCCCGGGGTCCGGAACTGTTGGCACAGCTGGCCGTCAACCGCTGACGCGGGCGCCGCGGCCGGGACTGCGATACCCTGCGACTAGGCACAACCGACAGCGGGTGCGGCAAAATCAAGGCACCCGCACAGGCAACCGCAAAGGCAGGCCATGGAAGTCGTCATTCTGTCCGGCAGCAAGCCGATCGCGGCCCTCGCGGCGGACGCGATCGAGGCGCTGCTCCGGCGCAAGCCCGACGCCGTGCTGGGCCTGGCAACCGGTTCCTCACCGCTGCCCGTCTACGACGAACTCGCCCTGCGGCACGAACGGGACGGCCTGGACTTCAGCCAGGTGCACGCCTTCGCCCTCGACGAGTACGTGGGGCTGACGCCCGGCCATCCGCAGTCCTACCGTGAGGTGATCAGGCGTGAATTCACCGAGCGGGTGAACATCGCCCCTTCGAATGTCCACGGCCCTGACGGCGCGGCGGCGGACATCCCCGCCGCCTGCCGGGCCTTCGAGGACGCCATGCGGGCGGCCGGGGGAGTGGACCTGCAGCTGCTCGGCGTCGGCACGGACGGCCATATTGCGTTCAACGAGCCAGGTTCATCCCTGGCGTCGCGGACCCGGATCAAAACCCTGATCGAGCAGACACGCCGGGACAATGCGCGGTTCTTCGGGAGCCTGTCCCAGGTTCCACACCACGTCGTCACCCAGGGACTCGGCACCATCCTGGAGGCCCGTCATGTGATTCTCATTGCCACCGGCGCGCAGAAGGCCCAGGCGGTCCGCGACCTCGTGGAAGGGCCTGTCGCAGCCATCTGTGCGGCGTCCGTCCTGCAGCTGCATCCGCACGCCACGATCCTGGTCGACGAGGCGGCGGCGTCGTCACTGCGGCTTGCCGACTACTACCGCCACAGCTATGAGAACAAGCCGTCGTGGCAGGGCCTGTAGCGGCCCGTTCCCGCCGTCCCGGCCCCATGCCGCCGCCGTCCCGTCCCCGTCCCGTCGCAGTAGTGGCTGATCCAGCGGCTAAGATGGGTCTCATGAACAGCATGACCGATCCTCTCGAAAACGACCCGATGCGCGAGCTCTCCGGAGCCGGGACATCGACGGCCACGATCGAGCGCGAGGAACTGCGCCAGGAAGTGGAACCCGGTGACCGGGAACGCTTCTCGCACTATGTGCGCAAGGAAAAGATCATGGAATCCGCGCTCTCCGGCGAACCCGTCATCGCGCTGTGCGGCAAGGTCTGGACACCGGGCCGCGATCCGAAGAAGTTCCCCGTCTGCCCCGAATGCAAAGAGGTCTACGAAGGCCTCCGTCCTGGCGGCGACGGCGGCAAGGGTTCCGGCGACAAGTAGCGCGGCTACGCACTGCGGGGGCGCAGCAAGTGCGCGTGTCCCGCGCCCCGGCGCGCCGCCGTGCGCCGGGGCGCCCTGTCCTCCCGGGGAATGATGCCCGGTCCATGCAGACCGGTGATTGCTTACGGTTCATCCGAAAAGATTGGTGTTTTTGTGCTTAATTGGGTTTCTCCGGCAGCGGCAGCAGTGCGCGGAATGGAGGGCACCTAAGTGACAGAGACACTCTTTGGCGGACCCGTGCTGCCACCCGCGTATCCCGAGCGGGCGGCCTGGGGCACCGCGCCGAAGCTCCGTGCCTGGCAGCAAGAGGCCCTCGACAGCTACTTCGCCACCCATCCCAAGGACTTCCTTGCGGTGGCAACGCCCGGGGCCGGCAAGACCACCTTCGCACTGCGGGTGGCGTCGATGCTGATCGAGGCCAACGTCGTCAACCGCGTCACCATCGTGGCGCCCACAGACCACCTGAAACGGCAGTGGGCCGACGCCGCCGCCAGGGTGGGCATCGCCATCGACCCGAACTTCAAGAACGCCGACGGCCAGCACGGCCGCGGGTTCATCGGCGTCGCGGTCACCTACGCCCAGGTGGCGAGCAAGCCGATGCTGCACCGGGCCAAGACCGAGGCCGCACGCACGCTGGTGATCCTCGACGAGATCCACCACGGCGGGGAGGCGCTGTCCTGGGGCGACGGGCTCCGCGAAGCCTTCGAGCCTGCGGCACGCCGGCTCTCCCTTACGGGTACGCCGTTCCGTTCGGACACCTCGCCGATTCCCTTCGTGGAGTACGCCGAGGACCGCGACGGCATCCGGCGTTCCAAAGCGGACTATACCTACGGCTACGGCAAGGCGCTGAGGGACCATGTGGTCCGGCCGGTGATGTTCATGGCCTATTCCGGCCAGATGCGCTGGCGCACGAGCGCTGGCGAGGAGATGGCGGCCTCCCTCGGCGAATCGGCAGTCACCAAGGACGTCACCTCCCAGGCCTGGCGGACCGCGTTGAACCCCGCGGGGGAATGGATCCCGGCGGTCCTGGCCGGTGCGGACAAGCGCCTCAGCGAGGTGCGCCGGACCGTTCCCGACGCCGGCGGGCTGGTCATCGCGACCGACCATGAGGACGCGCGCGCCTATGCCGGGCAGCTGAAGAGGATCACGGGCGAGTCGCCCACGGTCATTCTCTCCGACGACACCAAGGCCTCCAGCAAGATCGAGGAGTTCACCGCCAGCGAGAAACGCTGGATGGTGGCGGTGCGGATGGTCTCCGAAGGCGTGGACGTCCCGCGGCTTTCGGTCGGCGTGTACGCCACCTCGACTGCCACGCCCCTGTTCTTCGCCCAGGCCGTCGGGCGCTTCGTGCGCGCCCGGAAACGCGGCGAGACGGCGTCGGTCTTCCTGCCCTCCGTGCCGCAGCTGATGGCGCTGGCGAACTCCATGGAGGCCGAGCGGGACCACGCCCTGGACCGCCCGGAGAAGGGGGACGGCGACGGCCTCTTCAACCCCGAAGACTCGCTGATGGATGAGGCGAACCGCGAGGAAAAAGCCTCTGATTCGCTGACGAAGGGCAAGTTTGAGGCCCTCGATTCGCAGGCCTCGTTTGACCGCGTGCTGTTCGACGGCGGCGAGTTCGGCACAGGCGGCGAGGTGGGCTCGGAGGACGAGCTCGACTTCCTCGGGATTCCCGGCCTGCTCGACGCCGACCAGGTCGGTACGCTGCTGCGCCAGCGCCAGCACGAGCAGCTTAGCCGCAAGAACGCGCGCGCCCCGCAGGGTGCGGCCGCTGCGGTACCTACTTCTGCCGCACCGGCTCTGCCGGACCACCGCATGCTGATGGACCTGCGCACCGAACTGGCCAAGAATGTCGCGGCCTGGTCCGCGCGCACGGGCACGCCGCACGGCGTCATCCATACCAAGCTCAGGACGGTCTGCGGCGGTCCGGCTGTGGCCCAGGCCAACGAGGAGCAGCTGCAGACCCGGTTGCGGAAACTCCAGGACTGGTTCATCGGCCGCAAATAGCACGGGCCTGAAAACGCGCGCACAAAAAAGGACCGGGGTCACCCGGTCCCTTTTTTGCAGCTGTTTGCAGCTTTTCTCAGCTTTTTGAGGCTTTTTGCAGCCGCCGGCTGGCTGTTACTGGGCGCCGCCGGTGCAGAGCTGGCTGAGGGTCTGGCCTGCCGAGGTGTACGCACCCTGCATTTCCTGGAGCTTTGCGGAGTCCGGGGTTTCCTTGGCCGACTCGTCCAGGAATTCGAGGATGGAGTTCAGGGGAGCCTTCATTTCCGCGGACGCGGTGGCCTCGATGGGACGGAGCCTGTTGGCGAGGCGAATCATCCCTGCCTTGTCCGCGTTGGAGGTCGGTCCCGCGCCGACGGTCTGGACCCGCGCGCAGGATTCCTGGGTGGTGTCTTGCGGGGCCGAGCAGCCGGCGGCGCCGAGCAGGGCCCCGGCAGCGATCAGGACGGTGAGGGTCTTCTTCATGATGTACTCCGGGGTTCTTACGGTTCAGACGATAGTGGCAAGGATTTCGAGTCTACTTCGAGGGCGCGGTTTTCCCGTCAGCGGGCAGGGACCACGCAGCCGGCTCAGGCGATGTCGACCCCGCCGAGTTCCATCTCGGCGATGGCGTCGTTAAGATCCTCGGCAACCCCCACGGTCAGATCCCGCAGCACCGTCACGGAGTACCCAGCCTGGACCCCGTCCAGGGCGGTCGCCTTCACGCAGTGGTCGGTGGCGATTCCGACCACCACGACGTCCTCGACGTCATGGCTCTGCAGCCAGTCGTCAAGCCCGATCGCGTCCTCGCCCGTGGCGAAGTCACCGCCGTCGAGGTCTTCGACAGTACCGTCGGCGCTGCCGCTTCTGCCGCTGCTGCCGGGAGCACTTCCGGACACGGGCATGGCTCCGGGCTTGCGGTCACCGGTGGGCACGGCGTCGTCCGGTGCCAGCAGCCCCTCAAAGCCCGAGTAGGCGGCGGTGAACTGGCCCTTGCGGAAGTAGGCCTGGATGTATTCCGTGTCGAGGTCCGGATGGAGTTCGGCCCCGCGGGTTCCGGCCACGCAGTGCCTGGGCCAGCTGTCGACGTAGTCCGGGGCGTCCGAGAAATGCGCGCCTGGATCGACATGCCAGTCCTGGGTCGCCACGACGTGGTCAAACTGTCCGTGGTGGGCGTCAACGTACTCGCTGATCGCGCCGGCAAGTTCCGCCCCGCCTTTGACGGCCAGGGAGCCCCCTTCGCAGAAATCGTTCTGGACGTCGACGATGATCAGGGCGCGGGACATCAGTTCTCCTCGTAGATGGTGGGGATGGCCGCTTCGCCGCGCTGCAGCCGGTTGACGACGGCGGGAAGTTCCTTCATGGTGTCCGCGTGGCGCTGGCGTGCACGGAGCACACCCTCCGCGCCGGTCCAGCCGGGCAGGAGCTCGCCGTTTTTGATGAACTGCTGCAGCAGGGGACGGTCATTGCCGTCGTCGTCCGGGCGGTGGCCGACCCCGATGATCTCCTGGGTGGCCGTGCCGCGCTCGTTGAGCCTGCGCAGGGCGTACTTGCGGCCTCCCTTGCTGGTCTTGTTCTTGGCGGCCTTTGCGACAGGGACGAAGTCTCCGGCGTCGTCCGTGCGGCTGACCAGCTTGTAGACCATGCTGGCCGTCGGGGCGCCGGAACCGGTCACGAGGGATGTGCCGACACCGTAGGAGTCCACCGGGGCGGACTGCAGGGCGGCGATGGCGAACTCGTCCAGGTCGGAGGTGACGATGATGCGGGTGCGCTCGTTGCCCAGACCGTCCAGGAGCTGACGCACCCATTGCGCCTGCGCCACGAGGTCGCCGGAGTCCAGCCGCACCGCACCGAGTTTGTCGCCGGCCAGTTCGACGGCGGTGCGCACCGCTGACTCGACGTCGTAGGTGTCCACAAGCAGTGCGGTGCCGGCGCCCATCGAGGCGATCTGCGCCTCGAAGGCCTCGCGCTCGGTGTCATGCAGGAGGGTGAAGGAATGCGCGGCGGTGCCCACGGTCTTGAGCCCGTAGCGCAGGCCTGCCTCCAGGTTCGAGGTGCTGTCGAAACCGGCGATGATGGCGGCGCGGGAAGCGGAGACGGCGGATTCCTCCTGGGTGCGGCGCGAGCCCATCTCCACGCAGGGGCGGCTGCCGGCCGCGGTGATCATTCGGGAGGCCGCTGAGGCGATCGCGCTGTCATGGTTGAGGATCGAGAGGATGTAGGTCTCGAGGATGCAGGCCTCGGCGAAGGTGGATTCGACGATGAGGATCGGGGAGTTGGGGAAGTAGGCTTCACCCTCGGCGTAGCCCCAGACATCACCGGAGAAGGAGAACCCGGCCAGGTAGTCCAGGGTCTCCTCGTTGACCACCTTGGTGCGGCGGAGGAAGTCGATCTCGGCGTCGCCGAAGCGGAAGTCGGCAATGCCTTCCAGCAACCGGCCGGTGCCGCCGACAATGCCGTAGCGGCGCCCGTCCGGCAGGCGCCGCGCGAAGGCCTCGAACACTGACTTGCGGTGGGCGGCGCCGGAATGCAGCGCGGCCTGCAGCATGGTCAGCTCGTAATGGTCGGTGTACAGGGACGTGCGGGGACGGTCCCAGCCAGCTGATGAACTCACAAATTCACTCTAGTGCGCATCCCCATAGAATGGACAGATGACCCTCAGCGTTGCGCTCGGCCCTGACACCCAGGAGAGCACCCAGACCGGAACAGTGACGTCGACCGATGTCCTGACCGCCCCTGACATCCCCTGGAACCTCGTGATCTGGAACGATCCCGTGAACCTGATGAGCTATGTGAGCTACGTGTTCCGCAGCTACTTCGGCTATTCCGAGGCCAAAGCGAACAAGCTCATGCTCGAAGTCCACAAGAAGGGCCGCTCCATCGTGGCGCACGGCAGCAAGGAGCAGGTGGAGCAGCACGCGGTCGCGATGCACGGCTACGGTCTCTGGGCCACCGTGGAAAAGGCCACCGGCGGTTCCGGCGGCGCCGGATCAGGCGGAGGATCAGGCAAGGGCAAAGGAAAACGTGGCTAAGGCATTCAAATACGGCGTCAAGGGCATCACCGGCTACCTGGAACCGGCCGAACGGGAACTGCTGCGCAGCCTTTTCGACGACGTCGTGTCCATGCTGGAGCCGGAGGAACGCGCCAACCAGGACCCCCTGGCCGCGCTCGTCGGACTCGACACCGAGGCCCGCGAGCCCTCGGACCGCGCCCTGCGCCGGCTGCTCCCGAACGTTTCGAAGTCCGATGACGCCGCCTCTCTGGAGTTCCGCCGTTACACCGAGCGGTCGCTGCGCGAGAGCAAGATCGGTGCGTTGAAGGCCGCGTCCCTGGGGCTGGACAAGGACGAACTGGTCCTGAGCCCCGCCGACGCACGGCACTGGTCCACGGCGCTCAACGATGTCCGGCTGGTGCTGGCCGAACGCCTCGACATCCGGGACGACGAGGACGCCGGGCACGTGCACCTTATGCAGGACTGGTCCCAGGCCGAGGACGTCGAAAGCTACCTGGCACTGGTCTACAACTTCACCACCTGGCTGCAGGAATCGCTGGTCCAGGCGATGCTGCAGTCGCTGGAGACGTAGAGCGGGAGCGTCAGACCTCCCTGCCCCTACTACCTCCAATTTATCGCGCGCCGGGGGGCTTGCGGCAAGACCCCTCTCATGCCGCAAACTGGCCCGGACGTGCCCGGACGGGGTGCCCGGAGAAGGATCGATGAGGCGGTGCGGTAAATGGTTGATGTGATCGTTGCCGGAGGCGGTCCCACTGGGATGATGCTGGCCGGCGAGCTCGCGCTGGCGGGGGTGGATGTGGCGATTGTGGAGCGCCGCCGGACGCCGGAGCTGGTCGGCTCGCGTGCGGGCGGGTTCCACCCGCGGGCGATCGAGATCCTCGACCAGCGCGGGATTGCCAACCGGTTCCTCGCCGAAGGCAAGCCCGTTCAGGCGGCGTTTTTCGGGACAACGATGCTGGACGTGAGCGACTTTCCGACCCGGCACCCCTACACGCTTGCACTGTGGCAGAACCATATTGAGCGGATCCTGGCCGGCTGGATCGAGGAGCTGGGTGTGCCGGTCCATCGGGGGCTCGCGGTGGCAGGCCTCGGCCAGGACGACGGCGGAGTCGACGTGCATCTGGCCGGCGGCGGACCGCTGCGCGCCCTCTATCTGGTGGGCGCCGACGGTGGGCGAAGTGCCGTCCGCAAGGCAGCCGGCATCGGGTTCCCCGGCTGGGACGCGACCAGGAGCAGCCTGATCGCCGAAGTGGAGGTGACAGAGGAGCCGCCGGCGGGTGCCCGCATCGATGAGGTGGGGATCCACGGGTTGCACCTGATGGAGGACGGGCGAACGACGCGGGTGGTCGTGACCGAGAAGCGACTCGGGCCGGCTGCCGAGCCCACACTAGCTGACCTCAGCAAGGCGCTGACCGACGTCTATGACACCGACTTCGGGGTCCGCGCCCCGACCTGGATCTCGCGGTTCACCGACGCCACGCGGCAGGCCGCGGAGTACCGCAGCGGCCGTGTGCTGCTGGCGGGGGACGCCGCGCACATTCATTCTCCTTCGGGCGGGCAGGGGATTGGCCTCGGCATCCAGGACGCCGTGAACCTCGGCTGGAAGCTCGCCCAGGTGGTCAAGGGGACTGCGCCGGCCAGCCTCTTGGACACTTATCATGCCGAAAGGCACCCTGCCGCGGCGCGGGCGCTGCAATACACGATGGCTCAGTCGGTCACGCAGAGGGCCGACCCGCGCATCGGCGAGTTGGCCGACACGGTGGCCGGCCTGCTGACGATCGACGAGGCCAGGAAGCGGCTGGGCGGCCTCATTTCCGGCTTGGACGTCCGCTACGACCTCGGTGAGGGGCACCCGCTGCTCGGGCGCCGCATGCCCGATCTCGACGTCGTCGCCGCCGGCGGCCTGCACCGGGTGTTCACCCTGCTGCACGATGCGCGTCCGGTGCTGCTCAACCTCGGCGCGCCGGGCAGCGTCGACCCGGGTCCGTGGGCGGATCGGGTGCAGTTGCTGGACGCCAGGTACGACGGCGCGTGGGAGCTCCCGGTGATCGGTTCGGTCAGCGCTCCCGGGGCCGTGTTGATCCGGCCCGACGGGCATGTGGCGTGGACGGGAGCCGGGACCCCCTCGGGGCTGGAAGACGCGCTGGCCCGCTGGTTCGGGCCAGCGGGGCAGTAGAACCGCAGCGGTGCAGCTGCCGGGAGGCGACATGAATCTCAGGGCCAGCTGGCAGGGAATGCCTGGCGGCGTGTGACAAATTAGACATGAGTCGGACGACACAATGTGATGGCCGCGCCCTTGGCTAAGCCCTATCCTCGAATAATCATGACTTCAGCATCGAGCATGGATCCGGCAGCGCGAGCTGCTGCGGACTCCCCAGCCAGCAACAGCGTCACCAGCCAGGCCGCCAGCCTGATGGGATCGCGGCCCATTGGTGTCTTTGATTCGGGCGTCGGGGGACTCACCGTGGCCAGGTCCATCATCGACCAGCTGCCCAACGAATCCATCCTCTACGTCGGCGACACCGCCAACGGCCCCTACGGTCCGCTCCCCATCGCCGAGGTCCGTGCCAACGCCCTGGGCGTGATGGACGAGCTGGTGGATTCCGGGGTGAAGCTGCTGACCATCGCCTGCAACTCGGCATCCGCTGCCGTGCTCCGCGACGCCCGCGAACGCTACACCGCCCGCTACGGGATCCCCGTCATCGAAGTGATCCAGCCGGCCGTCCGCCGCGCCGTCGCCGCCACCCGCAGCGGCCGCGTCGGTGTCATCGGCACGTCGGCCACCATCGGGTCCCGTGCCTACGAGGACACCTTCGCCGCCGCCCCGGACCTGCAGATCACCTCCGCGGCCTGCCCCGCGTTCGTGCCCTACGTCGAAGCCGGAATCACCACGGGGCCGGAGCTGCTCGCCGTCGCCCGCGACTACCTGGCGCCGCTCATAGCCGCCGGCGTGGACACTGTGGTGCTCGGCTGCACCCACTACCCGCTGCTCACCGGCGTCATCTCCTTCGTCCTGGGGGATGACGTCACCCTGGTCTCCAGCGCCGAGGAAACGGCCAAGGACGTCTACCGGGCCCTGGCGTCCCGCGGATTGGAGCGCACGGACACCGCGGCTCCGGAACACAACTTCATTGCCACGGGGGACGCCGCGCAGTTTGAGCACCTGGCCCGCCGCTTCCTCGGACCCGAGGTGCTCAGCGTCCGCCACGTGGACCACGTCGCGGCCCAGTACCCCACGGGCAGCCTGGCCAGGATCACGCCGGAAATGATCGCCGCCGCGCAGGCCGGCGCGAACCGTCCCCGGATCTCCAACTTCGTGGGCGGACCCGCGGGCGGGGGAACACTGCTGTGAAGCTGACCATCGTGGGCTGTACCGGATCCTTTCCGGGGCCCGGCTCGCCGGCGTCGTGCTATTTGCTGACTGCCAGCGACGGCGAACGGAACTGGAAGATCGTCCTGGACCTCGGCAGCGGCGCGCTCGGTGCCATCCAGCGCTACACGGATCTTGAGGACATCGACGGCATCTTCCTCACCCACCTGCACCCGGACCACTGCATGGACCTCTGCGGACTCCACGTCGCGGTGCGGTGGAAGCCGGGCGGCTGGGGACGCGGCAGGATTCCGGTTTGGGGGCCGGCCGCCACCGCCGACCGGATGGCGACGGCCTACGGCCTGGAACTGGACCCCGGGATGCACGAGGAATTCGACTTCAGCAACTGGTCCGAGCGCAAGCCAGTGACCATGGGCCCGTTCACGGTCGCCCCCTACGCCGTCAACCACCCGGTGGAAGAGGCCTACGCTCTCCGCGTCGAGGTCACCGAACCGGACAAGGATGGCAACCCCGTCACCCGCGTGCTCAGCTATTCCGGCGACACCGACTCCTGCAGCGGGCTGGAGGACGCGGCCCGCGACGCCGACCTGTTCCTCTGCGAGGCGGCCTTCGAGGAAGGCCGCGACGACGGCATCAAGGACGTGCACCTGACCGGCAAGCGCGCCGGGGAAGCCGCCGTCGCCGCCGGCGCCCGGCGGCTGCTGCTGACCCACATCCCGGTCTGGACGTCCCCGACGACCGTCATGGCCGAAGCCAAGGAAATCTTCGGACAGCACGTGGCCGTGGCTGTGGCGGGCGTGCACTACACGATTTGAGCGGAACCTTTCAGTCCGGATGGGCACGGACAGGCCCGGAAAGCTCCGGATGGGCAGGTGTGCCCGGCTGGGCCGGTGCGGGTCGATAAGCTAATGACATGACTTCCGAAGCCCTTACTGCCCCCGTTATCCGCGCCGACGGCCGCACCCCCGATCAGCTCCGTCCGATCAGCATCACCCGCGGCTGGTCCAAGCAGGCCGAGGGATCGGCCCTGATCGAGTTCGGCAACACCCGGGTGCTGTGCACGGCCTCGCTCACCGAGGGCGTCCCGCGCTGGCTCAAGGGCGAAGGCCGCGGCTGGGTCACGGCCGAATACGCCATGCTGCCGCGCGCCACCAACACCCGCTCCGACCGTGAATCCGTCAAGGGAAAGATCGGCGGCCGCACGCACGAGATCTCCCGGCTGATCGGCCGATCCCTGCGTTCCATCATCGACACCAAGGCCCTGGGCGAGATCACCATCGTGCTGGACTGCGATGTCCTGCAGGCCGACGGCGGCACCCGCACCGCCGCCATCACAGGCGCCTACGTGGCGCTGGCCGAGGCCATCCGCTTCGCCCGCGAGAACAAAATGATCGCCCGCAATGCCCAGCCCCTCATCGACACGATCGCCGCCGTCTCCGTCGGCATCATTGACGGCATCCCGATGCTGGACCTGCCCTACGTCGAGGACGTCCGGGCCGAGACCGACATGAACGTTGTCGTCACCGGGTCCGGCAAGTTCGTCGAAGTCCAGGGCACCGCCGAGGGCGCCCCCTTCGACCGGGATGAGCTCAACAAGCTGCTCGACCTGGCCCTGATGGGCACCGAGCAGCTCGCCGCCATCCAGCGCGACACCCTGGCGGAAGCCCCGTGACAGCGGGCGCGGCGCAGCCGGGCCCGGCAGATCACAGCCCAGCAGATCACAGCGCTGCAGGCCACAGCGCTGCGCCGGTGCTGGTGCTTGCCACGCACAACCAGGGCAAGCTCCGGGAACTTCGGGAACTGCTGCGCGGGCAGGTGCCGGGCCTCGACGTCGATACCCAGGTGGTGGACGCGGGGGCCGTCGGCGCACCCGACGTCGCCGAGACCGGTGTGACCTTTGCCGAGAACTCACTGCTCAAGGCACGCGCGGTGGCGCAGGCGACCGGACTCGTGGCGATCGCCGACGACTCCGGCCTCGCCGTGGACGTGCTCGGCGGGGCTCCCGGGATCTTCTCGGCCCGCTGGGCCGGCCGCCACGGGGACGACGCCGCCAACCTGCGGCTGCTGCTTGACCAGCTGGCCGACGTTCCCGAAGAGTACCGCGGTGCCGCGTTCGTCTGCGCCGCGGCACTGGCCGTCCCCGGGGCCGGCGCAGGTTCTGGCACAGGGGACGGCCGGGAAGTCGTGGAGTACGGGCAGCTCGAGGGGACGCTGCTGCGCGAGCCGCGCGGGACCGGCGGCTTCGGCTACGACCCCGTGCTGCAGCCCAGCGGGCTTGACCGCAGCTGCGCCGAGCTGAGCCCGGCGGAGAAGAACGCCATCAGCCACCGCGGCCACGCTTTCCGGGCGCTGCTTCCGGCCATCGTGGAGGCGCTGTCCGGGAGGTAACCCGGCGCCAGGGGAATTAACAAAAGGATGGCGCCCCGCATGGTGGGGCGCCATCCTTTGCGCTATTTGTCCGGAACGCTTGTCCGGAACGGGAGCTACGGCGTCTTGCGTTCCTCTTCGGGCTCGTGCTCCTCGATGAACTCCTCGACGACGTCCGTGCCGTACTTCTCGGCCTGGCGCTTGGCGATGAAGCCGCGTACAACCTCAATGGCGATCGGGACCACTGACACCAGGACGATCGCGATGAAGATGATGTCCAGGTTTTCGCGGACCCACGGGAAGGTGTCGCCCAGCAGGTAGCCCAGGAGCGTCACACCGCCGCCCCACAGCACGGCGCCGATCACGTTGAAGACGAAGAACTTGCGCTTGCTCATTTGGGCGACGCCCACGATCACCGGGACAAAGGTCCGGATGATCGGCACGAAACGGGCCAGGATCAGGGCCTTGCCGCCGTGCTTCTCGAAGAACGCGTGGGCGCTCTCGACGTTTTCGCGCTTGAAGAGCTTCGAATTCGGCTTGTTGAAGATGGCCGGGCCGGCTTTGGAGCCGATCAGGTAGCCCACCTGGTTCCCGATGATCGCTGCGATGATGATCATCACCACGAACGCCCAGATGTTGACCTTGATGGTCCCGGTGGCCACGAGGAGTCCGGCTGTGAACAGCATCGAGTCGCCCGGCAGGAAGAAGCCGATCAGCAGGCCCGTCTCGGCGAAGATGATGCCGCAGACCAAAAGAATGACCCACGGCGCGAGGGCGGGGTCGGCCAGGAAGACCTGGGGGTTCAGCCAGTCGGGCAGGAACGAGGCAAGGTGCGGCTGCACCGGGCCTGCGCCGCCGATCGTGGACACGGCGAAGTCATTCAAAGCTAAAAGGTTCACCTGTCAAGGGTACTTGACGGCCGCCGTCGGGCGCTGACGGCGGGCGGCACGGGATCGGCACTGGCGCCGCCGGTGCGGGTCCGGCCGGAATCCGGCGCTAAAGTTGGAGCGTGGGTTTGGACTTTACGGCGATCGACTTTGAGACCGCGAATGGCTTCCGGGGTTCACCGTGCGCTGTTGGCCTGAGCAAGGTGCGCGGCGGCGTTGTGGTCGAGGAAGCCTCGTGGCTGATGCGGCCGCCGGAAAACCATGACCGCTTCGACCACCACAACGTCCGGATCCACGGCATCCGGCCTGAGCAGGTGGCCGGGTTGCCGCGCTTCGGTGAGCTGTTCCCGGAGATCGGCGCCTTCATCGGCGGTGATATCCTCGCTGCCCACAATGCCGCCTTCGACCTCGGCGTGATCCGCTCCGGCCTGGAGGTTTCCGGCCTGCCGGGGCCGGCCTATGACTACGTCTGCACCGTGATGCTCTCGCGCCGCTGCTACTCCCTCGTCTCCAATTCCCTGCCGTACGCGGCCGAGGAAGCGGGTGTCCCGCTGGTCAACCACCACGACGCCGCCGAGGACGCGCGGGCGTGCGCCGGGATCCTGATTGACATTGCCGCGCGCAACGGCGCCGGCAGCATCGCGGAACTGTACCTGTCGCTGGGCCTCACGGTTTCCCGCCAGCAAGCGTTCGACCCGCTGAGCGATCCGCTCTCCAAGGCCAGCCAGTCAGCCCTCGACGCACTGGCCGGGGGAGCGGCCGCAGCGGCCCCCGTCCGGGCCTACCAGCCCGGCTGGCCGGAAGAAGGCGCCAACCCGCCGCCGAACGCCTTCGCCGAGCCCGGCCACCCGTTGTTCGGCCAGACCGTGGTGTTTACCGGCGAGCTCGCCATCCCCCGTCCTGAGGCGAAGGTCCGTTCCGCCGAACTCGGCGCCAGGACCGAGAGCCGGGTCACGGCCCGCACCACCGTCCTGGTGGTGGGCGACGGGTTCGTGGCCGCCGACCTGCGCTCCGGCCGGCTCACCGGCAAGGCCCGGCGGGTGCTGGAGCTGCACGAGCGGGGCCAGCGGATCGAGGTCCTCTCCGAAGGTGAGTTCCTGCAGATGGTGGGCGGCCACATGGCCTCCGCCGCCATTGCCTGATCCCCGCCGGTCCCGGGGCTCCGCGGTCATACTGCGCAACAAACATTTCGCCCGGGGCGGGCCTGCTCCTAGCCTTGAACGATGAGCAAACTGACCTCGGCACGTCCCGCGCCTCCGGCACCTGCAACCGCATTTTCATCTGCGCGCAGGGGCGGAATCGACTGGCGCACGGTCTTCGCGTTTCCCAACCCGGTCAACGAGTACGCGGCCCGGGTCACGGCCGCACTTGTGGTGCTGCTGTCCGTGGTGACGCTGCTGACTGGCTTCGGCTGGGGACTGGCCCTCATTGCCGCGGGGTTCTGGCTGCGCGTCCTGTTCGGCCCGCGGATTTCGCCGCTTGCCCAGCTGTCCGTCAAGGTCCTGACGCCGCGGCTGGGAAAGACCCGGCTGGTTCCGGGCCCGCCGAAGCGCTTCGCCCAGGGCATCGGTGCGGCCACGTCCACCGCCGCGGCCGTCCTGCTGGCCGCGGGGCTGGCACCGGCGGCGTGGATCCTGCTGACGGTCCTGATTGTGGCCGCGTCCCTGGAGGCATTCGCCGGCTTCTGCCTGGGCTGCACCATCTTCGGCTTCCTGCAGCGCCGCGGCCTGATCCCCGAGGACGTGTGCGAGGCCTGCAACAACATTTCGCTCCGCCGGTCCTGAGGGCCGGACTGGAGCGCCGCCGGGTTGGACCGGCGCCGGTTCAGGCGCCGGTGACGGCCGCCAGGCGGGACGCCATGCCCCGGATAACCTCCGGGGCCTCAAGCCGTTCGAGCCACTGCGCCGGAAGGCAGCCCTCGCCGTAGAACGTGCCCAGGATGTTGCCGGCAATCGACGCCGTGGAGTCGCTGTCCCCGCTGTGGTTAACCGCGACGGCGATTGCCGCGCGGAAGTGCTCCTCCGGGTGCCCTCCGGCAGCCGACGGATCCGGTTCCGTGGCGAGCACCGCGTAAAGCGCGACGGCGAGTGCCTCCTCGGCCACCCAGCCTTCGCCGAGTTCACGGACCAGGTCCTCCGGGTCCAGCAGCGCGCCGGCGGCACCAAGCCGGAGTGCTGCTTCCAGCCGGGAGATGAGGTCCGGATCAACTCTTTCGTCCTTGCGCAGCTGGACGGTGTCCAGGTGTCCGAGAGCGTATTCCGCTGCCGGCCGCAGCCCGTGCCCGGCGAGCAGGGCGTGGATGACAAGACTGAAAATGCCGGCACTCTGCCTCGCGGCGGGGTGCCCGTGGGTCAACGAGGCGGCGTCGGCGCTGAGCTTGTAGACGTCGGCGGGGGCGATGTAGGGGATCAAGCCAAAGGGGGCCGAGCGCATCACCGTGCCGCAGCCCTTGGAGTCCGGGTTGACCGGCCGGAAAAACGTCCCCATCTCTCCGGTGGCCAGTCCGCTCAGGCAGGCATTGCCCGGGGCGCGGCGATGCTTGAGGACGGCGTGGGAATCGATCCACCGGGGCGGCTGGAACGGGGCCGCCTCCGGAACCGGCACGCCCTGGGTGGCCAGCCAGCGCAGGTACGCGAGCCACAGGCACGCGTTGGTGTCCGCGGCCACGCCCGAATTGGCCCACTCCAGCGCCTCCAGCAGCCCGTCCACGGTGTACAGCGTGAGCTGCGTGTCGTCGGAAAAGTGGCTGCCGCCGTCGAGCGCTGCGAACTCCCGCAGCCCGTCCGGACCGAACTTCGCACGGATGGTGGAGATGTCATCGAATTCGACGGCGTACCCCAGCGAATCACCCAGGGCGCCGCCCAGCAGGCACCCGTGAATCCGCGAGGCGTGCGATGGTGCCGGTGCCGGTTCAGGGGTGATGGCGTGCTCGTTGCTCATGACTTAGAATTTTACCCCGGCCCCACGTCGGAGCTGGTGCCACAGGTCAACACCGGGACAGCAGGCGACCAATGCGCGAACCAGCATGGCGGAAGACCGGATCCACCCCTGACTACCGGTTCTCGCTCGCCAATGAAACAACGTTCCTGGCCTGGATCAGGACATCGCTGGCCCTGATCGTGGGGGCGCTTGGCATCGACCAACTGTTCCCCGACATCGCTCCCGCTCCGCTGCGGATCTCCATGTGCGTTGCGCTGGCGATCATCGGTGCCGCCCTCGCCGTCCTGGCGTACCGGCGCTGGGGCCAGATGGAAGAGGCGATGCGAAACAACCGTGAGTTGCCGTTTTCCGGTGTGATGCTCGTGATGACCATTGGGGTGTCGGCCGCGGCGTTTATCCTGGCAGTGCTGCTCCTGGCCGCGCGATGAGCGCCGGGGCCGTTCGGGACCCCGGGCTGCAGCCGGAACGGACGTCGTTGTCCTGGAGCCGGACCCTGCTGGCCCTCTTCGCGGCCGACCTGCTGATTTGGCGCGGCTGGGCGATCGCGGCGTCACAGACCGCCCCCGGTTCCGCCAGGTGGGCAGGGGCCGGAACCACGGACTATCTGGGGGTGTGTGCCCTGGCGGCGATGGTCGCCACGGTGGTGCTGTGCCTCTGCGTTCTGGCCCGGGTGCGGGAACTCCGGCACTCCTCCTTTGCGCCGCCGGCCTCCCTCATGCGCTGGGCCGCCGCCGGGGTCACTGTGCTGGGAGCCAGTGCCGTCGCCGCGATTGCGCTGGGACGCTAAGCCCGGGTCCAGCGAACGTCCAGACTCCGCTGGCAGACTGCTCGCTGACCCCAAGCAAAGGAATACCTGAACATGATCACGCCTGCGTCAGCCCCCAAGTCGCCCGATGGGGCGGCTGCCACCACTGTCGATCCGACGCGACCCGGGCTGCTGGGCCGGGTGTCCGCCGAAGCCGTGGGGACGTTCTTTGTGGTGATCGCCGGCCTGGGCGTTCCGCTATTCACCATTCCGCAGTCGAACCCCCTGTCGGCCGCCCTCGCCGGTGGACTGGCCGTTACCGCGGCAATGCTGGCATTCGGGTACCTCTCCGGCGGCCACTTCAACCCTGCGGTGACGGCCGGAAACGCCATTGCGGGCCGCATCCGCCCCCTCGACGCGGCGGCATATGTGGGCGCACAACTCGTGGGCGCCCTGCTCGGCGGGGTGACGCTCTTTGGCATCCTGCGCACCGTCCCCAATATCGCCGACACCAGGACGGCCTTTGACACGGTGGCCGCCGGTTTTGGTGAAAGGTCCATCATCCAGGTCCCGATGGCCGGCGTGCTGCTCATCGAGGTGCTCGGTGCCGCCCTGCTGGTGGCCGTCTACCTGGGCACCACCTCGGAGCGGAACCCCTCAAGGCTTGCGGCGCCCTTTGCCGTGGGCCTGGCCACGGCGGTGCTCCTGCAGTTCGGCCAGGCGCCCGGCAACACTCCTTTTAATCCGGCGCGCGCCACCGCCTCGGCCGTCTTCAGCAGCCCGGATGCGCTCGGCCAGTTGTGGCTCTTCTGGGTTGCACCGCTGGTGGGCGCGGCCCTCGCCGGACTCGTGTTCCGCGGTTTCGCGCTGTCGACGCCGGCCACGGTGCCGGTGCCTGCCGCTGAGGACTACGTGGACGAAGTTGACGACGTGGACGGACTTGACGCAATGGGCCAGGACCGGACGCCGGAGGGTTTGGCCGGCGCCGGACCGGTTGCCGGGAACGACGAAGCGCGCGCCTTCTTCGACGGGGAACGCGGGGAACGCGGCAAGTAGGCCGCCAGCAGCTGCGCCGGAGCGGTGGCGCAATCCTGTCGGTGGCAGCCGATACCGTAGGAGCATGCGGTTATTGCACACCTCGGACTGGCATTTGGGCCGGTCGTTCCACGGCGTTGGGATGCTCGATGCCCAGCGCGCCTTCATCGACCAGCTTGTGTCCTTCGTGCGGGCGGAGGCCGTCGACGTCGTCCTGATCGCCGGCGACGTCTACGACCGCGCCCTGCCGGGGGTCGACGTCGTCCGCCTGCTCGACGACGCCCTGGTGGGCCTGACCGGTGCCGGCGCCCAGGTGGTTCTGACCAGCGGCAACCACGACTCGGCCATCCGGCTCGGGTTCGCGTCCCGGCTGCTGGAACGCGGGGGAGTGCACCTGCGCACCCGTCTCACCGAGCTGGACCAGCCCGTGCTTTTTCCGCTCGACGCCGGACCGGACGCCGACGCCGGCGCCGGCGCCGGACCGGTGCTCGCTATCTACGGCATTCCCTGGCTGGAACCACGGCTCGTGGCCGACCAGCTCGGCGTCGACACCGCCAGCCACTTCGAGGTGACCCGGGCGGCCACGGCCCGCATCCGCGCCGATCTTGCGGCCCGGGCCGGAACCCGCACGGTCCATTCCGTGGTCCTGGCACACACCTTCGCCAGCGGCGGGATCAGCTCCGACAGCGAACGGGACCTCAGCATCGGCGGCGTCGGCGCTGTGCCGCTGGATCTCTTCGACGGCTTTGGCTACACGGCGCTCGGCCACCTGCACGGCCGGCAGGAGCTCTCGCCGACCGTCCGCTACTCCGGCTCTCCGCTCGCCTACTCGTTCTCCGAAGCGAAGCACAAGAAGGGCAGCTGGCTCCTGGACGTCGACGCGGGCGGCATCGGCAGGGTCCGCGAAGTGCTCTGGGAGGCTCCCCGGACGCTGGCCGTGCTCCGCGGGAAGCTGGAGGAACTGCTGGTGGCCGAGGACCACGCGTGGGCCGAATCGGCCTATTGCCAGATCACCCTGACCGATGCCCAGCGCCCGGCCCAGGCCATGGAAAGGTTGCGCGCGCGGTTCCCCGACACCCTGGTGCTGGGGTTCGACCCGGAAGGTGCCGGCGCCGCCGCAAAGACCAGCTACAGCAGCAGGCTCGCAGCGGCCGAGGACGACCTCTCCGTCTGCTGCGGTTTCCTGGAGCACGTCCGCGGCCGGGCCGCCGATGACGGTGAGGCTGCTGTCTTCGCCGAAGCCCTCGAATCCGTGCGCCTGGAAGGGATTTCCCTGTGAGGATCCATCGTCTCGAGATCTCCGCCTTCGGGCCTTTCGCCGGCACCGAACATATCGATTTTGACCGGCTGAGCGCGCACGGGCTGTTCCTGCTGAACGGTCCCACGGGAGCCGGCAAGACCAGCGTCCTGGACGCCATCTGCTACGCGCTCTACGGGTCGGTGCCCGGGGCGCGGCAGGACGGCAAGCGGCTGCGCAGCGACCACGCCGAGGCCGCAGCGGAGCCCCGGGTCACATGCGAATTCTCCGCCCGCGGCCGGCACTTCGAAGTCTCCCGCGCCCCCGCCTGGGACAAGCCCAGCGCCCGGGGCAAGAACGGCTTCACCGTGCAGCAGGCCAACACGCTGCTCCGCGAACGCGTCGACGGCGAATGGATTGAGAAGTCCGGCCGGAACGACGAGGCAGGCGCCGAGATCGCCGACGTCCTCGGCATGAACCGGGAACAGTTCACCCGTGTGGTGATGCTGCCGCAGGGCGACTTCGCGGCCTTCCTGCGGTCCAAGGCCACCGACCGCCTGGAGCTGCTCCAAAGCCTCTTCGGCACCCAGCGTTTCGAGGCCGTGGAACAGGAACTCGGCCGGAAGGCGCAGGCGGCCCGCACCGAGGTCGCCAGCCTGAACGGCCAGCTGGAGCTCCTGCTCGTCCAGGCGGAGGCCGAAACCGCCGCCCTGGAGCTCGACACGGAGGGTGCGCCGGACCGGGCTGATCCTGACTCCTTCCTGACCTGGCTGGAGGCCAACGCCGCCACCGCCGCGGAGCGGCGGCGCGCCGCCGCGCTGGAGGCGGAGGTGCTGCGCTCCGACCGCTTGTCCGCCAGGGACGCCGCGACGGCGCGTGCCACCCGCCAGGCCAGGCTGGCCGCGGCCCAACGCCGGCGCTCCGAGGCTGAGGCCGCCGCGCCCACAGTCGCCGCCAAGAACAGCCAGCTGGGCCTGCACCGTGAGGCCGAAGTGCTCGGCGGGCAACTGCAGGCCGTGGACAGCGCCGGAACGGCGGAGGAAGCGGCCGCCGCCGCCATGGCCGCTGCCGTGGAAGAACTGCGCGCCGCCGCCCTCACCGACCCCGAACTCGCCACGCTGCGGAACGGAACGGGTGACGGCGGCCCGGACTCACGGGCCGGCGGCTCCGTGGGCGGCGCCGGCCTCGGCGAAGGCTCCACCGTCGACGCCGGCACTTTGCGGTCGGCGCTGCGCGGACTGAGCTCATTGCGTGCGGTGCTGGAGGAACGGCTTCCCGAGGAAACCAGGCTTGCCGGACTACGGAGCCGCACCGCCCGGCTTCGCCTGGACCTGGCCCGGCTGGAAGACGACCGGACCTCCGGGGCTGCTGCCCTGACCGCCCTGCGCCTGGAATCAGAGGCCCTTCTCGCCGGACTGCGTCCGCTCGAAGAACTCGCCGCCGAAGTGCAGATGCGGACGAAGGAAGCAGCGGCCGCGGAGGAGTTACTAGTTCTGGTCCGCCGCTACGCCGAGGCCGGGACGGCCTGCGGTGCCGTTGCGGAACGCCATGGCCGCGCCCGGGAGGAGTACCAGGACCTGCGCCAGCGCTGGCTGGACCTGCGCGAGGAACGGCTGGCCAATGCTGCCGCGGAGCTCGCGTCCCAGTTGCAGCCCGGCGTCCCGTGTTCGGTGTGCGGCAGCCCTGACCATCCGGCGCCCGCCCCCGCCGCGGCTTCGGCGCTGACCGTGGCCGAGGCCGAAGAGACCGCGCAGCACGCCTGCGAGGTGGCGGAGGCCGCCCTCGTGGCGCTCGAACGCGAACTCGCCGATGCCCAGCAGGACGTCGCCGTGCTGGCGGCCCAAGGCGGCAACACGGCGCCCGACGACGCCACGCTCGAGGCCGCCCTGGCCAAAGAACGCGCCGCGGAAGCGCACCGCGCGGCGGCGGAGCTTGCCGCCAACCGTGCACGGCAGTCCCGGTTGGACGAGGAGATCGCCGGGGCCGAGGAGGCCCAGGCGGCCGCGGCGTCCAGCATCGCCCACACCGGGTCCACCCTCACTGAAGTCCAGGAGCAGGCCGAGGCCCTGGAACTGGCCCTCGACAAACTCCGGGCGGGCCACCCGGTCCTGGCAGCCCGCATCACAGCGCTCGACGGCGCCACGGCCGTGCTGGAACGCGCCGATACGGCCCGGACCCGGGTGGAACAGGCCGCCGCACGTTCCGCGGAAGCCCGGCACCAACTGGAGCTGGCGCTTCCTGCCGCCGGCTTCGAGTCCGCGGACGCGGCCCGGGCCGTGCTGCTTCCGGCCGCCGACGCCGCGGCACTCGAAGCTGCCGTCCGCGCCGGGCAGAACGAAGCGGCCCGGATTGAGGAGCTCTTTGCCAGCGAGGAACTTGTCCTGGCGGCGCACGAGCTCGAAACAGAAGGACCCCTCGTCGAGGACCTCATGGAACAGCTCCGCGCAGACGCTGCCGCGGCGGAACGCTCAGCCCGGGAAGCGGAACTCGCGGCCGGCCTTGCGGAAAAATCCGCGCGGACGCTCGGCGCTATCGCCGCGAACTATGCGCAGCTTGCGGAGGCAGGACGGGAACCGCGGGAACGGGCGGCACTGCTGGCCGCCGTCGCCGACGCGGCCCGCGGTGCGGGAGACAACACCTACCGCATGAGCCTGAACAGCTACGTGCTCGCCGCCCGGCTCGAACAGGTGGCCGTCGCTGCCTCGGAACGGCTCATCGGCATGAGCGACGGCCGCTACACCCTGCAGCACACCGACGCCAGGGCGGCCCGCGGGCAGAAATCCGGGCTCGGCCTGGAGGTTGTGGACCAGTGGACCGGGCAGCGCCGGGACACCGCAACGCTCTCCGGCGGTGAGTCCTTTATGGCCTCACTCGCTCTGGCTCTCGGCCTTGCGGACGTGGTGCAGCAGGAATCCGGCGGTGTCGACATTGAGACGCTGTTCGTGGACGAGGGATTCGGCAGCCTCGACGAACAGGCGCTCGAGCAGGTCATGGATGCCCTGGAGGGGCTTCGCGACGGCGGACGGGTGGTCGGCCTGGTGAGCCACGTGGGCGAAATGAAACAGCGCATCAGCACCCAGCTCCAGGTGGTCAAGGGACGCAACGGTTCCACCCTGCACATCGCCGACGACGCCCAGGCCTGACACGCGTCCGCGGGCCCGGCGACCGCCACGGCAGCCGGCCCCGCGGAGACAGCCACAGTTGCGGATACACTTGGGGTGTTACCGGGTCGCGCGCATCGGGAGGAGGGACGATGCGCACCCTTGAACGAACCCGGAATCATGACCCTTTCAACGCCTCCCCAGGCGCCCGTTTCCGCGGCGCCCCAGTTCCCTGACGCCCTTCCTTCCCGTCCCGGGCCCGACTCCGCGCCGGGACCCGGCACTCTGCGCGCGACGCCCCGCAGGGGCGGGCGGTACGCCCGCTTGCCGCTCCTCGCCGGACGAGGCTTTATCCCGCTCGGGCTTTTTGCCCGCCTCCCGCTCGCCATGCTCACCGTCGGGGCCCTCACCTTGGTCACCGCTGTCACCGGCTCCTATGCCGTCGGCGGCCTGTCAGCCGGCGCGGTGGGCATTGGCTCGGCGCTCGGTGCCCCCTTCCTCGGCGCGCTGGCGGACCGGCGGGGCCAACGCCCGGTGCTGGTGTTCGCCGCCGTGTTCAACACGGTCGCCGTCATCGCCCTGATCCTCGCCGCCTACCTGGTCCCGGGCGGGCCGGACCTCGCCGCCGCCGTCCCCGTCCTGGCGGCCGCTATCGTGGCCGGGGCCAGCTGCCCGCAGGTGGGGCCGCTGGCCCGGGTCCGCTGGATGGCCCTGACTTCCCGCGGCGGCCGCGAAGCCAACCCCGCGGACCTGGACACAGCACTGTCCTACGAAAGCACCGCCGACGAATTGACCTTCGTCCTGGGCCCCGCACTCGTGGGCATCCTCGCCAGCCTGATCGCACCATGGCTGCCCCTCGCCCTCGCCGCGGCCCTCACCATCACGTTCGTCCCGGCGTTTGCCGTGCACCCCACCCACCACGCAGTGGTCCGGACGCCGGCGCGGACAGCAGCCGGCGCCGCCCGGGCGAAACAGCTCCGGGCTTCCCTGTCTGCCGGACAGCGTGCGGGCGCCTTCACCGCCGTCGCGCTTCCCGTACTGGCCATGGTCTGCATGGGAACATTCTTCGGCTCGACCCAGACCGCGCTGAGTTCCTTCTCCGCCAGCTTCGCCACCTCCGAGCTGGCCGGCCTGCTCTACGCGGTGATGGGCCTGAGCTCCGCCGCGGCGGCCCTGTCCGTGGCGTACTGGCCCCAGCGGTTCACAGCGCACGCCCGCTGGCTCGCCTGCGCGGCACTGCTGGCAGGACTTGCGCTGCTGCTGTTGCTGCCCTCGACCGCGCTTCCCATGGTCCTCGTGCTCCTGGTCCTCGGCCTGCCGGTCGGACCACTCATGGTCACGGTGTTCGCAATCGGCGGACTCGTCGCCCCGGCCGGAAAACTCGGCACGGTCATGACTGCGCTGGCGAGCGGCATCGTCGCCGGCACCGCAATCGGCTCGTCCGTGGCGGGGCAGCTGGCGCAGAACCACGGCTACTCCACCGCGTTTGTGGTGCCGGTATGGGCGGCCGCGGCGCTTTTCCTGCTCGGAACTGCAGCCGCCGCCGTGCTCCGGCAACGGAACAGGACGGCGTCAGCGGCCGCTTGAGGGGTCCGGCGGAGGGGGAGTTGGGGTGCGCGTCAGCCCAGCTGGCTTTCGATGCGCCGGGCGCTAGCGGTCAGGGCAGCGGCCACTTCCTCGGGATCCTGGGCGGCGCGGATATATACGACGGCGAGCGCCGCCGGCCGCCCGCCCGGAACCCGGATGGGGACGGCCAGGGAGGAGACGCCGGAGATGACCTCGTCGTGGCTGGCGGAATAACCGCGGCGGCGAGCCTCGGCCGCTTCGGCCCGGTAGGGGATGCCGGGCGCGGCGGCGGCCCATTCCTGTTCTGACAGGGCCGACTGGATTGCGATGCCGGGGGCGCCGGCACTGATCGGATGCCGGGAGCCCGGATGCTGGACCACCGCGGCCCCGGTGTGCCGCGGATCCACGGTCACCAGGGTGACGCAGTCCTCGTGGTCCCAGACGGCGACGAAAGCGCTCATCGTCAGCGCATTCGCGAGCTGGGTGAGCTCGGGCAGGGCCGCCGTCTGCAGGTTCCGCGACACCCCGCGGGCGAGGACGGCGAGGCCCGGGCCGGGCTGGACCCGGCCGCGGTCGTCGCGCACCAGCAGGGAGTGGTCCTCGAGGGTGCGGAGGATGCGGTAGGCCACGGAACGGTGCACCCCCATCGCGTCGGCGAGTTCGGCGATGGTCAGCGGGTGCTGGGCGTCGGCCAGGATTTCCAGGGCGCGGATGCCGCGCGACAACGTCTGGGACGGGGAAGCCTGGGCGCTGCCGGCGGTCGGGGTCATGGGTCCATCCTAGGTGCGGGCGGCGGTGAAGCCGGGAGGCGCCGTGGGCTCTTGTGCTCCGCCCCTCAGTGCGCTAGCGTTCTATATGGGAATTATGTGTTCGATTATAGAACAAAAACCGACGCCGTCGCCATCCGCAAGGGATCATTGATGATTGCCAAGCCCCGCACCGAGCCCGTTCCGGTTGTTCCGGGCCGTATGTCCGGGCCCCGGTCCCACCAATTCCGCGGCAGCCTGGGCAGGTTCGCCACCGGTGTCGCGATCGTGACGTTCGACGGCGTCACGAAGCGCCACGGCATCACCGTCAATTCCTTCACCTCGGTGTCCATGGATCCGCCGCTCGTGCTTGTCAGCATCGCCCGCGCCGCGAAGGCCCACGACGAGCTCGCCGGCCGTCCCTTCTCTGTCAACATCCTTGGTGCGGAGCAGCGGCAGCTTGCCATGCACTTCGCCGGCCGTCCCGGGCCCGAGCCGCTCTGGGCCGAGGGCGAAACAGCACCGCGGCTATCCAATGTCCTCGCCTACTTTGAATGCAAGCCCTGGGCGGCGTACGACGGCGGCGACCACACGCTCTACATCGGCGAGGTGGTGGACTTCAACTACCGCAACGGCGATGCCCTGGCCTTCGCGAACGGCACCTTCACGACCATCCCGGAAAGCCTGCTGGGCATGGAAGACCTGCTCTGACCCCAGCAGTCCGACTCAGGCCTTATCGGCACAGCTCAACGATGACTGGAGAAGCAGTAATGGGTATCCGTACCGGACAGCAGTACCTGGACAAGCTCAACGACATGACGCCCCACGTGGTGATCGACGGTGAGGTCGTCAGTGACAAGATCGCCGAGCACCCCGCGTTCCGCAATGTGGCACGTTCCTACGCGAAGCTCTTCGACATGCAGCACGACCCCAGGTACCAGGACGCACTGACGTACACCTCGCCCACCACCGGTGGCCTCGTCAACGCCTCCTTCCTGGTGCCGAAGACCGTCGAGGACCTCGAGCGCCGCCGCCGTGCCATCTCCACGTGGGCCGAGTCCTCCAACGGCTTCTTGGGCCGCTCCGGCGACTACATGAACTCCTCGCTCACTGCCCTCAGCACGGCCGGCAAGTGGTTTTCCCAGGCGGATCCCAAGTTCGGCGAGAACATCCGCAACTACTACGAGTGGGCCCGCGAAAGCGACGTCCTGGCCACGCACACCCTGATCCCGCCGCAGGTCAACCGCTCGGTCTCCGGATCCGAACAGCTCGGGGGCCAGCTTTCGGCCCGGATTGTCGAGGAGCGCGAGGACGGCATTGTCATCCACGGCGCCCGCATGCTGGCCACCATCGCCCCGATCGCGGACGAGCTCCTGGTCTTCCCTTCCACGGTGCTTCGCGGCACTCCGGACGACGCGCCATACTCCTACGCGTTCGCCATCCCCAACGACGCTCCGGGCCTGCGCTACCTGTGCCGCACCTCGCTGTACAACGGCGGAAGCACCCATGACGAGCCGCTCGCCTCCCGCTATGAGGAAATGGACGCCGTCGCGATCTTCGACCACGTCTTCGTCCCCAGCGAGCGCATCTTCATGCTGGGCAACCCGCAGCTGTGCAACGGCTTCTACTCCGAAACCGGCGCCGCCGCCCTGATGACGCACCAGGTGGTCACCCGCACGATCGCCAAGAGTGAGTTCTTCCTGGGCCTGGCGTCCGAACTCGCCGACTCGATCGGCATCGACGGTTTCCAGCACATCCAGGAGGACATTGCCGAACTGATTGTCGACGTCGAAATCGGCAAGGCGCTGGTCCGGGCCTCCGAGGCGGACGCGCAGCTCAACGAGGCCGGCGTCATGCTGCCGAAGTGGTCCACACTGAATGCCGCCCGCAACTGGTATCCGAAGGTCGCCCAGCGCTTCCCGCAGATCATCCGCAAGTTCTCCGCTTCCGGGCTTATGGCCCTTCCCGGCGAAGCGGACGTCAACAGTGACGCCCGTGCCGACATCGAGATGTACCTGCAGGGCAAGTCGCTGACCGGTCCGGAGCGCGTCCGGCTCTTCAAACTGGCCTTCGACGCCTCTGTCTCCGGCTTCTCCGGCCGGCAGTCGCTCTACGAGTACTTCTTCTTCGGTGACCCGGTGAGGATGGCCGGCGCGATGGTGAACAGCTATGACCGCGGGCCCGTGCGGGCCCGGGTCCGGGAGTTCCTCAACCGCGTCGACTGACGGGCAACTCTGCCGTCATTTAGGGGCGGCGGGGAAGCTTTTTTCAAAGATGTGTGACCTGGCACATATTTCATAGTAAGATTCTGAATACTAACTGACCGTTCGATCAGTAAATCCAGAGGCATTCAGTTATTCTCTTCGCACCCACCCCGGGCAGCACCTCTGCCCCCAGCAACGGAGTTCCAATGACCGCAACTTCACGTGTCGATTCAGAGGCGGGCCCCAGCAGCAAGCATGAGGAACGCAAAGTCCTCGCGGGCACGCTGGTCGGGACCACCATCGAGTGGTACGACTTCTTCATCTTCGCCCAGCTGACAGCAACGCTGCTGTCGCCGCTGTTCCTGGCCCCGCTGAATGCCTCCAATCCGGGCCTGGCGCAGATCCTGTCCTTCGCCCTCATCGGCATCAGCTTCCTGTTCCGCCCGCTCGGTGCCATCGTCGCCGGCCACCTGGGTGACCGGCTCGGCCGCAAGGCCATGCTGGTCTTCACCCTCATCATGATGGGTGCCGCCACGGCGCTGATCGGCATGCTGCCGACCTACGCCCAGATCGGCTTCTGGGCTCCGGTCCTGCTGATCCTGCTCCGCGTCATCCAGGGCTTCTCCGCAGGCGGTGAATGGGGCGGCGCCGCCCTGATGGCTGTCGAGCACGCTCCCAAGAGCAAGCGCGGCCTGTTCGGCGCGTACCCGCAGATCGGTGTTCCGGTCGGCATGATCCTGGCCACCGGCCTGCTCTACTTCCTCAACACGTCCATGTCCAAGGAGGACTTCTCGTCCTGGGGCTGGCGTGTGCCGTTCCTGCTCTCCATCGTGCTGATCGTCGTCGGCTACCTGATCCGCCGCGCCGTGGCCGAGAGCCCGGTCTTCAAGGAACTGTCCGAGCGCAAGGAGGAGAGCAAAGCGCCCCTGGGCGAGCTCATCCGGAAGCACAAGAAGGCCGTCCTCTACTCGACGATGATCTTCATCGGCAACAACGCTGCCGGCTACCTCCTGATCGCGTTCTTCATCTCCTACGCCACCAAGTCCCTGAAGATGCCTGTCGCGCAGATCCTGCTGGCCACCACGCTGGCTTCCTTCGGCTGGCTGATCTTCACCCTTGTCGGCGGCTGGCTCTCGGACAAGATCGGCCGCGTCAAGACCTTCCTGATCGGCTACGGCATTGTCTTCGCCTGGATGATCCCGATGTTCGCTCTGATCGACACCAAGAACATCGTGCTCTACGGCGTCGCACTGTTCGTCCTGACCATTGGCCTGGGCCTGTCCTACGGCCCGATGTCCGCGATGTACGCCGAGATGTTCCCGGCAAACGTGCGCTACTCGGGCATCTCGATCGGCTACGCCTTCGGCGCCATCCTGGGCGGTGCGTTCGCGGCCACCATCGCGGAGGCCCTGCTGCAGGGAACGGGGTGGACCGGTTCCATCGGTATCTACATCATGATCCTCTGTGTCATCTCCGCCGTCGGTGTCCTCCTCGCCGGGGAAACCAAGGGCCGCCCGCTCGGCGTCGTGCACCACACGCCGGCTGAAACGGCAAAGCACTAGCAAGCAGCCTGACAGGAGGGGCACGGACCGCTTGGTCCGTGCCCCCCGCCTTTTAACCAGCGCGCCGTTCAGGCGGGCCGGGCCGCCAGGTGCCGGACGACGTCGTCGTCCCGCACCTGGCGGAAGGTGCGGTAATAGCTGCCGACGGCGCGGAACTGGCCCGGGATGAACAGGCTGAAGACGGCGTCGGCGAGCCGCTCCATTTGCGTCTGTGCCTCCAGCGACGCGACGGGAACCCCGACGACGACTCTCGCCGCACCTGCCGCCCGGACGGCCTCGACGGCGGCGCGCATCGTCGCACCGGTGGCCATCCCATCATCGACGACGATGACCGTTTTGCCTCTCACGGGCAGCCGCGGCCCCGGGTAGGCTCCGGCGCGGCGCTGCAGTTCTGCCCGTTCGTTGCTTTCCACGACGTCCAGCGCGGACCTGCTGACACCGATGGTGAGGAGCCGGTCCACAAGGTCCAGATTCAGGACCCGCACCACCGCGCCGTTGGCCGGTGCCAGGGCGCCGAAGGCCGTTTCCTCGTGTCCGGGGACCCCCAGCTTGCAGACCGGGAGCACGTCCCAGGGCAGCCGGAGCGCTGTGGCGGCCTCGGCCGCAACCGGGACACCGCCGCGCGCGAGGCCCAGCACCACGGCGTCCGGGCGGCCGCGGAACTGGGGGAAGGCGGAGGCGAGAAGCCTGCCTGCCTGCCCGCGGCCCGTGTATTGCATGCCCATAAGACGCACCTCCGGTTCCGGCCCAGTTGCTGCGGCCAGCCTACGTCCGGCGGGGAAGCCACGCGAGGCCGGGGCCGGATTCCTCCAGCGGGCAGTCCTATCCATCCATCGAATGGAGATACGGCGGTAGGATGTCCAGTGGGGGTTCGGCCGTGGTGGCCTCACCGCTTTGTTGGCCCGAACTACGTGGGGGAATCAATGGCCGTACCAGTTGTCGGCGCCAATCTTCAGGCCCGGTTGTCTGCAGCCGTCTCCGTCACGTGCCTGGCAGCCTTACTCGCAGCCTGTGCACCCGCCACCGAAACCCGGCCCCCCACGCTGGATCTTGCCGCGGCCAAGGAGTCCACTCGCGCGCAGCAAGATGAGCTGGTGTCGGTGATCCCGTCGTCGGCTGTCGCGGCGACGAAGCAGACCGGGACCTCCCGTGCTCTTTTTGAGTGCGGGACCGGCGGCTACTACTGGCCTGGCACCCTGGATGTTGTCCTCAGCGGCGACGCCGACGGCCGTGCGCTGCTGGAGCAGATCAAGGCTGACCGGTCCGCCAGAAGCGGCTGGACTGTCAAGGACAAGACGAGCGTCAACGGAGATCCGGAGCTGGTGATCGTCAGCCAGGACGGCTTCCGGCACTCGATCGAGTTCAACCCGGAGCGGAATGCGCTCAACGTCCTGTCCTCGTCCGCCTGCTTCGGTATGGCGGGAACCCCCGAACCGGGCGTCGACTATTAGACGCCCAGGAAGCTGACGGCGCCCTGCTTGAAGGCGCGGCTGGTGATGGCGTTGGTGTGGTTCCGGCCCGGCAGGATGAGCTGCTCGACCATCGCCCCGGCCTTCGCGCCCAGGGCGGCGAGTTCCGGCATCGACGCGGCGCGCTCGTCCTTTTCCCCGGCCACGAGCAGCATCGGCATGTGCGGCACGGCCTCGGCGGGATCGAATGGCTCGCTTTTGATGGCCTCCACGAGGGACAGCAGCGAGAAAATGTTGTTGCTGGGCAGCATCTGCGCCATCTTCAGCAGCCCCGCGGTGGACGCATCCGCGATCGGGGTGCCATCCGCAAGGTAGCGCTGCGCGGCGACCAGGTCGAAGTCGGCCAGCGGATCGGCGACATTGGGGCCGCCCAGGACCAGCCGGTGCACCAGCTCATGCTGGGTGGCGCCGAACTCCCAGGCGAGCCGGGAGCCGAGCGAGTAGCCGATCAGGTCCAGCCCGCTGGACGGGTCGCCGTCACGCAGGGGGCGGACGCCGGCGTCGAACGCGATCTGCAGCAGATCGGCGCGGATCCTGCTGGGCGCGTAGGAGTCCATGTCCTCGGGGGCTCCGCTGCGGCCGTGGCCGGGCAGGTCCACCGTGATGACGCGGCGGCCGGCTTCCAGCAGCGCGGTCAGCCAGCCGGTGTCCTCCCAGTTGAGCTTGGAGGAGGAGGAGAAGCCGTGCAGCAGCAGCACCGGTCGCAGTCCGGCGTCGGATTCTGGCTCGTGCACCCCGATGTACAGCTGGGGGTCGGTGCCCTCGACGGTGTGGGAATGCTGTTCGCCGGTGTGTCTGCCGCTCATGGTGTCAGTCCTCATCAAGTACGGCGCTCAGGCGGACCCGGCGCTTCGGTGCCTCTTCCTTCGGGACCGTGCCCACAATGCCGGCGGTGTTGTCCGGCACCTCGAACACAATCAGGGGCTCGCCGACATTGATCTTGTCGCCGGGCCCGCCGTGGATACGCACTACCTTACCTGCCTGCGGGCTCGGCAATTCAACGGCCGATTTGGTGGTTTCGACCGCGACGAGTGGCTGGTTGCGCTCCACCTGGTCGCCCGGGGAAACCAGCCATTCGAGCACGGTGGCCTCGATCAGGCCCTCGCCAAGATCCGGCAGCGGGAAGGAAATTTCAGCCACGTTTGTACTCCAATACTCGCTGGATGCCGAAGAGGATCCGGTCAATGTTCGGGATGTATTCATCTTCGAGGTCGCCGGAGGGGTACGGGACGTCGAAGCCGGTCACACGCTCCACCGGCGCCTTGAGCGTGTCGAAGCAGCTTTGCGTGATCAGCTGCGCCACCTCGGCGCCCAGCCCGGAGGTCAGCGGTGCCTCATGGACGACGACGGCGCGGCGCGTCTTGCGGACGGAGGCGGCCAGCGCCGCGGTGTCGATCGGCTTGAGCCAACGCAGGTCCAGGACCTCGATCTCGATCCCGTCCTCGGCGGCGAGCTCGGCCACCTGGAGGCAGCGGGCCACCATGGCGCCCCACGCGACCAGCGTGAGGTGGCGTCCCGCGCGCATGACCTTGGCGCCGGTGGGGGAGCCGCCGTCCGCGTCGTGGCTGGCGGTGTCCACCTCGCCCTTTTGCCAGTAGCGGGACTTCGGCTCCATGAAGATCACCGGGTCCGGACGGGTGGCGGCGTACTTGAGCAGGTGGTAGGCCTCGTGCGGGTTCGACGGCGAGACCACCTTGAGCCCGGGTACATGCGCGAAGAGTGCCTCCAGGCTTTCGCCGTGGTGTTCGGGGGCCCGGATGCCGCCGAAGCTGGGCACGCGCAGCGTGATCGGCATCGGCAGGGTGCCGCGGCTCCGGTAGTTCATCCGCGCAATCTGGCAGACGATCTGGTTGATGGCCGGGTAGGCGAAGCCGTCGAACTGGACCTCCGGGATGGGGTGGAACCCCGCCATCGCCAGGCCCACGGACATGCCGAGAATGCCGGATTCCGCCAGCGGGGTGTCAAAGACGCGCTGTTCGCCGTGTTTGGCCTGCAGCCCGTCAGTGATCCGGAAGACGCCGCCGAGCCGGCCGCAGTCCTCGCCGAAGATCAGGGTCCTGGGGTTTTCCGCGAGGACCTCGTCGAGGGCCCGGTTCAGGGCCTGCTGCATGGACATCACGGTGGTGGAAGCGGGCGTGTGCACTTTCCCGCTTTCAAGGGTCGAGTTAGACATGTTCGGACTCCTCGCGCCAGTTGGCGGCCTGGGCCTGCAGGGCAGGGGTGGTTTCCTGGAAGACCAGGTCAAACATTTCGGTTCCGGGGCGGGAGCCGAGCGCCTGGATGCCGGTGCGGATCTGCTCTTCCTCGGCCTTCGCCGCGGCCAGGGCCTCGGCGAAGAACGCCTCGTCGGCGATGCCGTCGGCGAGCAGCCGCTGCTTGAGCCGCTCCAGCGGGTCCATACCGGCGCCGTCGCGCTCCTCGTCGAGGGAGCGGTAGCGTCCCGGATCGTCGGAGGTCGAGTGCGGGCCGCGCCGGTAGGTCATGGCCTCGATGAGCACGGGGCCGTTGCCGGAGCGGGCGTGTGCGAAGGCACGCCGGGTTGCCTCGACGACGGCGATGACGTCATCGCCGTCGATCTGCAGTGCCGGGATGCCGTAGCCGGCGGCGCGGGCGGCGACGGAGCCGCCGGCCACCTGGCGTTCGGTGGGGACCGAGATGGCCCAGCCGTTGTTCTGGACGAAGAACACGACGGGGGCGTTCATCACGGCGGCGAAGTTCAGGGCCTCGTGGACGTCGCCCTGCGAGGACGCGCCGTCGCCGAAGTACGTCATGGCGACGCCGAGCTTGCCGTCGGCGGTGCCGGCCAGCGTCTGGCCGTGGGCCCAGCCCACAGCGTGCAGCACAGAACCCGCCACTACGGCCTGGATCGGGGCGAGCCGGGACTCCTGCGGGTCGTAGAGCCCGCCGTGCCAGGTGGCCTTGTGGGTGGACATGTACGCCACCATGTCCACGCCCATGGTGCGGGCGACGCCCATTTCCCGGTAGGTGGGGAAAACGAAGTCCCGGGTGGTGTCCACGGCGTAGCCGCTGCCCACCTGGGCCGCTTCCTGGCCGAGCTCGGGAGCATAGCCGGGGATGATGCCCTGGCGCTGCCAGGCGATGGCCGAGGTATCCAGGTGGCGGACGGCCACCATCAGCGAATAGAGCTCGCGGAGCTGGGCGGGAGTGAGCGGTTCGGCGGCATCGCCGGAAGCCACGGGAAGTGTGTCCATGGTTGTGACCCTAGTCACCGGCCCGCCGCTGGGCAATCAGCCGCCGAAAAACTGACCAGACTGCACAAGAATGCCAGTCGGATCGCCGTTTGGCCTTACAGCTTGTGCAGTTAGCCGGGCTGGTGCGCGCGGTCGCGGGTCAGCCGGGCTCCGATCCAGCAGGCCGCGGCAATGCCGGCGACCAGGGCGATGGTGCTGACGAGTTGTTTGCTGCTCTCCGGGCTGCTGAAGCCGACGGCGAAGATCAGGGCCAGGAGCACCAGGCCGAAGATGGTCAGCCCCGGGAAGCCCCTCATGCGCAGCGGCAGCTCGGTGCCCTCCCGGTCGGCGCGGCGGCGGAGGATCAGCTGGGACACAAGCGCGGAGCCCCAGACCATCAGGCAGGTCGAGCCGACCAGCTGGAACAGCGCCGGCAGGATCTGCTCCGGGAAGAGCAGCTCCAGGACGGTGGCCAGGAAGCCGAACGCCACGGAGACGCCGACGGCGGCCGCCGGCACCCGCGCCTTGTTGACCTTCGAGAGGAACCGGGGAGCCTCGCCGCGCTCGGACAGCGAGAAGACCATCCGGGAGGCGCCGTAGAGATTCGCGTTCAGGGCCGAGAGGAGCGCGACGACGGCCACCAGGGTGATGGCGGCGCCGGCACCGGGGATGCCCGCCGTGTCCAGTACGCCGGCGAACGGCGAGGCCAGGGCCTTCGAGGTGTAGGGGAGGACGGCGGCGATGACGAACACCGAGCCGATGTAGAAGACCAGGATGCGCCAGACAACGGTGCGGATCGCCTGGGCCACGCTGTGCCGGGGATTCTCGGTCTCGGCGGCGGCCACGCTGACAATCTCGGTGCCGCCGAACGCGAAGATCACGACGAAGAGCGCGGTGGCGATGCCGCCGAGGCCCGCGGGGGCAAAATTGGCGGTGAAGTTGGTGAGCCCGGGGGAGGGGACGTCCGGCAGCCAGCCCAGCAGCAGGGCGGTGCCGATGCCGAGGAACGCCAGGATGGCGGCCACCTTGAGAATGGCGAACCAGAACTCGAACTCGCCGAAGTTCTTTACGCCGGCGAGGTTGATCGCCGTGAACACGACCATAAAGATCAGGGACAGGGCCCAGACCGGGATGACCGGCCACACGGTAAACAGCAGGGCGGCCGCGCCGAGGGCTTCGGCGGCGATGACAACCACCAGCTGCAGCCACCAGAGCCAGCCCACGGTGGCGCCGGCTGTCCTGCCCATGGCCTTTGCGGCGTAGACGGAAAACGCGCCGCTGTTGGGGTTGGCGGCGGCCATTTCGCCGAGCGCCCACATCACCAGGATGATCAGGGTTCCCGCGACCAGATAGGAGATCAGGACGGCGGGTCCGGCGGCCTGGACTCCGGCCCCCGAGCCGAGGAACAGTCCGGCGCCGATGGCGCTCCCGAGTCCCATCATGGTGAGTTGGCGTGGCTTCATGCTGTGGCCGAGTTTCAGGCCGGGGCGCTCCGCGGTGGACTTCATTGTCATGCTGGCGAACCTTCGTGTGGTGTGGACCTGTCAGTCCTTATGGGACCTATTGAATTTACCGTTAGGGAGCGGGGTCTACGTGCGCCGGCCGTGAGAACATGGTGACAGTTTGTTGGCAGGAGACGCAGTTTCCACAACGGTTTGTGATGCAAACCCGTCTGCAGGAGGAACATTTGATGGACGTTGATGCCCTGGATGCGAAGATTGTCCGATTCTTTACGGATTCACCCCGGGCCTCGGTGCTGGAGGCCTCCCGCGTCCTCAAAGTTGCCCGCGCCACCGTACAGTCACGGCTGGACCGGATGCAGGACAGCGGCGTTATCGGTTCCTGGGTGCCGCAGCCAGATCCGGCCCACTTCGGGTTCCCAGTCGTCGCATTCTGCTCTCTGACGATCAACCAGGACCTCGGACACGACGCGGTGGTCGAGGCCCTCGCGGAGATCCCGGAACTGATCGAAATCCATACTGTGTCCGGCAGTTCGGACCTCATGGCCCGCATTGCGGCCCGCTCCAACCCGGACCTGCAGCGTGTGCTGGATGCCATGATCGCCACCCGGACGGTGCTTCGCTCGTCCTCGGTGATTGTGCTGAACACCCATTTCCAGGGCCGTACGCTCCCGCTGCTGGAAGCCGCCGCCGCCGCGGGACGCTGAGCAGGACAGCCCCTCGGGCGGCTCCGGCGGCCCAGTGTGACCTGAAACATTTTGCGCCCGGGAGGGGGCGTCGTAGAATTAGTTCTAGTCAGTCTGACTATAACTCTTCCGGCGGTCGGGCCGGAACTGTCCGGGCGGTCCTCCAAGACGGGCCCGGAGCCTCAGGATGCGGGGTGAAACACCATCTACACAGCAGCTGCCAACGTCTCGGAGCGCCAGCTCGCGCCGCCGTCGTTGGCCATCTCCACGGTGATCTTCGCCCTCCGCCCCAGCGAGCGTTCCGGACGTCCCACCCTCTGGATCCCGCTGGTGCGCCGCATCCGGGAACCGTTCAAGGGCCTGTGGGCGCTGCCCGGCGGCCCGCTGACCCATGCCGAGTCCCTGCCGGACGCCGCCTCGCGGAACCTGCAGGAGACCACCGGACTGGCGCCCAGCTACCTCGAACAGCTTTACGCGTTCGGTGGCCTGCACCGTTCGCCCACGCAGCGCGTCGTTTCGATTGTGTACTGGGCGCTGGTCCAGCCCACCGAGGCCGCGCTCGCGGACGAATCCGAGAATGTCCGGTGGTTCCGCGCGGACCGGCTCGGCGACCTGGCCTTCGACCACAACGCGATCGTCGACTACGCGCTCTGGCGGCTGCGCAACAAGATGGCCTACGGGTCCATCGCCTACCACCTGCTCGGCGAGTACTTCACGCTGGCCCAGGTCCGGGAGGTCTACGAGGCCGTCCTGGACCGCGAGCTGGACCCGGCCAACTTCCGCCGCCAGGTCAAGGCCACGCCCGAGATCGAAGAAACCGACCAGTACCTGCAGGGCGGCAAACACCGTCCGCCCCGCCTCTACCGCTTTACCGGCCGCCCAGGCCTTGACCCAGACAACAGGAGCACACCATGAGCAGCGTCAATACGGCCATCCAGCTGATCACGCGCGAGCAGGCCACCAGCAACAGCGCCAAGGGCAGGGCAACGGCCGCCACGTGCAGCCCGGCGCTCGCCCGCGGGCCCTGGGACTACGACCTCGCCGAGGCCCTCGCCGGTGTGCCCGCCTACGGCCCAGGAGCCTCCGTCGCGGACGTCGCACCGGCGTCGACCCCCCGGCAGGGCCAGCTCCCGGAGGAATACAAGACGGCCAGCGACGCCGAACTCGACATGCGGATCAGGGCCGCCAAGGCAACGCTCGGGGACCGCGCCGTGGTCCTTGGCCATTTCTACCAGCGCGACGAAGTGGTGGCATACGCCGACTTCGTGGGTGACTCCTTCCAGCTCGCCAACGCGGCGTTGACCCGTCCGGACGCCGAAGCCATCATCTTCTGCGGTGTGCACTTCATGGCAGAAACCGCCGACATCCTGTCCCGCCCGGACCAGGCCGTGATCCTGCCCAACCTGGCCGCGGGCTGCTCCATGGCGGACATGGCGGACATCGACTCCGTAACCGAATGCTGGGAACAGCTCGAGGAACTGTTCGGCACCGAGCCCGGCGCCGACGGCCGGGTTCCGGTCATTCCGGTCACCTACATGAACTCCTCGGCCGCGCTCAAGGGCTTCTGCGGGGAGCACGGCGGCATCGTGTGCACGTCCTCGAACGCGGCCACGGTCCTGGAATGGGCGTTCGAGCGCGGCCAGCGCGTGCTGTTCTTCCCGGACCAGCACCTGGGCCGCAACACCGCCAAGGCCATGGGCGTGCCGCTGGAACAGATGCCGATGTGGAACCCGCGCAAGGACCTCGGCGGCAACGACGAGCAGGCCCTGCAGGACTCCCGGGTGATCCTGTGGCACGGCTTCTGCTCGGTCCACAAGCGCTTCAACGTGGCCCAGATCGAGAAGGCCCGCGCCGAGTTCCCCGGGGTCCAGGTGATCGTGCACCCGGAATGCCCGATGGAAGTGGTGGATGCCGCCGATTCCGCCGGGTCCACCGACTTCATCCGCAAAGCCATCGCCGCCGCGGCCGAGCCCACCGTCTTCGCCGTCGGCACCGAGATCAACCTCGTCAACCGGCTGGCCGCGGAAAATCCGCAGCACACCATCTTCTGCCTGGACCCGGTGATCTGCCCCTGCTCCACGATGTACCGCATCCACCCCGGCTACCTCGCCTGGGTCCTGGAGGCACTGGTGCGGGGCGAGGCGGTCAACCGCATCACGGTGGAGGACGCCGTCGCCGCCCCGGCACGGGTGGCTCTCGAGCGGATGCTGGCGGCCCGGCCGTGACCAGGCCGCTGCGTTTGGTAGTTGTCGGCAGCGGCATTGCGGGACTGTACGCCGCACTGCTGGCCTCTGACGCCGCGCCCGGCAGCGGGCCGGACGGCGGGCCGGCCTTCGAGGTGGTGCTCCTGACCAAGGGAACGCTCGAGCAGAGCAACACCTTCTACGCCCAGGGCGGCGTCTCGGCCGTCCTCACGCCGGGGGAGGCCGCGCCCGGCGATTCCGTCGCAGCCCACATCGCCGACACCCTCGCCGCCGGCGCCGGGCTCAACGACCCCGACGCCGTGCGGGTCCTGTGCACCGAGGCAGTCCGGGACATCGCGGGGCTGCAGCGGTTCGGGGTCCAGTTCGACGGCGGGCCCGGCGGCGGACCGGCGCTTGGCCTTGAGGCGGCCCATTCCGCCGCCCGCATCCTGCACGCCGGCGGCGACGCGACGGGTGCCCGCATCGCCCGCGCCCTCGTCGCCGCCGTCCTGGACCGCGCGTTGCAGGGGCGGCTAAGGGTCGAGACCGGGGCCTTCGTGACCGAACTCCTCACCGGGCGCCCCGGAGCCGGTCCGGCGGGCGTCCCTCGGGTCACCGGCCTCGCCTACCTGTCCCACGGGCAGCCCCGGCAGCTGGACGCCGACGCGGTGCTCCTGGCCACCGGAGGCGCCGGACGGATCTTCGCCCGGACCAGCAACCCCTCCGTCGCCACAGCCGATGGCCTGGCCCTGGCCTGGCGGGCGGGGGCGGCTGTCCGGGACCTGGAGTTCTTCCAGTTCCACCCCACCACCCTGGCGGCGGACGAGATCCCCGGCGGTCCGCCCGCACTGCTCATCTCGGAAGCGGTCCGCGGGGAAGGCGCCGTCCTGCTCGACGCAGCCGGCTACCGCTTTATGCCCGGCTACCACCCGGATGCCGAACTGGCACCGCGCGACGTCGTCTCCCGCAGCATCGCCCTGCACCTCGCCGCGACGGGCGCCCCGGCGGACAGCCCCGTGTACCTGGACGCCCGGGGAATCGAGGCCACCCGCGGTCCCGGTTTCCTGGCACGGCGGTTCCCCACCATCACCGCCGCCACCCGCGCCGCCGGCTACGACTGGACCACCCAAACGCTTCCGGTGTCCCCGGCGGCCCATTACTGGATGGGAGGCGTGGCCACCGACCTCTGGGGCCGCACCTCCGTGCCGGGACTCTACGCCGCCGGTGAAGTCGCGTGCACCGGCGCGCAGGGCGCCAACCGGCTGGCCAGCAATTCGCTCCTGGAGGGGCTGGTCTTCGGCCGGCGCGCGGTGGAGGCCTTCCTCGGTGGCGAAACGGGCTGGGCGTCGGCCCCGCGTGGCGTACCGTCGCACGACGGCACTGCTCCGCGGGCTGTCTCGGCCGCTGGCGGCCTCCCCTTGACGCCCGCTTCCGCAGCGCTGTCGCGCGCCTCTGCCGGGGAAGAAGCTCCACCGGCGGCTCCCGAGATTGGTGTGAAGTCGATGCTTGAGGCCGGGGTCTTCTCGCGCGACGCTCTTGGGCGGTTGATGACCGCGCACGCTGGCGTGTTGCGCAGCGGCGAGCAACTGCGGGAGGCGGAGGCCACCCTTGCTGTCTGGGCCGCCGTCGTCCGTCCCGAGATCGTGACGGACGCGGTGGACCCGTCCGGGCACGAGGACCGGAACCTGCTCCTGGCCGCCCAACTGCTCGTCGCCGCAGCGCGGAAGCGGACCGGCTCGGTGGGCGCCCACTACCGGGCGGACGCCGCCGCCGCCGCCGCCCTTATCGCAGTGCCCGCGGCCCCCGGCCGCTCCGCCCCGCCAGCTGGCACACACAGCCACCGGCATGCCGCCGTATCCCGTCCGAAACAAAGGATTTCGTCATGACAGCACCCGCCGCAGCCCGCCCGGCCGCCCTCCCGGTGACGACGCTCGCCGGAACCCTTCCCGCAGCCGCCGTCGACGCCGTGCTGCGGGCCGCCCTGGACGAGGACGCACCGTACGGCGACATCACCTCGCAGACACTCATCCCCGCGGACACACGCGCGACGGCGGTCCTGGCCGCACGCGTCCCCGGCGTGCTCAGCGGCGGGGAGGTGTTCGCGGCCGCGATGAAGCTCACGGACCCCGGCGCCGACGTCGAACTCCTCGTGGCTGACGGTTCCGCCTTCGCCGCCGGCACGGCGCTCGCGAGGGTCAGCGGGAACGCCCGCGCCGTGCTGCTCGCCGAACGCGTGGCACTGAACCTGGTCCAGCGGATGAGCGCCATCGCCACCAGGACGGCGGAGTTCGTCGCCCTGGTGGACGGCACCGGGGCGCGCATCACCGACACCCGCAAAACGACGCCGGGCCTGCGGGTGCTGGAACGCTATGCCGTGCGCTGCGGCGGCGGAGCCAACCACCGCTTTGGCCTCTCGGACGCCGTGCTGGCCAAGGACAACCATCTGGCCGTCCTGACCGGGGGAGACCCGTCGAAGCTCACGGCCGTGCTGCGGGAAGCCAAAGGCCGCCTCGGGCACACCACCCACTTCGAAGTGGAGGTGGACAGCATGGACCAGATCGGGCCCGTTCTGGCAGCCGGGGTGGACACCATCATGCTGGACAACTTCACCCTGGCGGACCTTGCCGCCGGGGTGGCCCTGGTGGCCGGCCGGGCCCGGGTCGAGGCCAGCGGAAACGTCAACCTGGCCACCGTCGCCGGCATCGCCGGCACCGGGGTGGACGTCATCTCGATCGGCGGGCTCACCCACAGCGTCGCCGCCCTGGACCTGGGCCTCGACATTGAACTCGGCCTCGGCACGGAACAGAACAACCACCGGACGGCCGGCCAGGCAACGCCATGATCTTCCTCGACGCCGCGGCCACCACCCCGGTCCGCCGCGAGGTAATCGAGGCCATGTGGCCGTTCCTCACCGGGGAATTCGGCAACCCCTCAAGCCACCATTCGCTCGGCGACTCCGCCGCCACGGCGCTCGCCGGGTCACGGGCGGCGACGGCCCAGGCGCTGGGCTGCCGCCCGGGCGAGATCATCTTCACCTCCGGTGGCACGGAGGCGGACAACCTGGCCGTCAAAGGCATTGCCCTGGCGCGCCGCGCCGCGGACTCCCGGCTGGACCGGGTGGTGATCAGCGCCGTCGAGCATCCTGCTGTGGAGGAGTCCGCCCGCTACCTGGAACGCGTGCACGGCTTCGCCGTCGACGTGGTGCCGGTGGATTCCTGCGGCCGCGTCACCGGGGAGGCCCTCGCCGCCGCGCTCCGGCCGGAGACCGCGCTGGTCAGCATTATGTATGCCAACAATGAAGTGGGCACGGTGCAGCCGATTGCGGAGCTGGCTGCGCTGGCCCGCGCGCGCGGAATACCGTTCCACACCGACGCGGTCCAGGCAGCCGGCTGGCTCCCGCTCGACACCGCAGCCCTCGGCGTCGACGCCCTGAGTATCTCCGGCCACAAACTGGGCGCGCCCAAAGGGAACGGGGCCCTGTTCGTGCGGGGCCGGATCCGGCTGGAACCCGTGATCCACGGCGGCGGACAGGAACGCGGGCGCCGGTCAGGGACCGAAAACGTGGCCGGGGCCGTCGCCCTCGCGACGGCGCTCACCCTCGCGCAGACCTCCCAGGGGGACCGTGCGGCCCATGTTGCTGCCCTGCGCGATGACTTCATCCGCGCGGTGCAGGCGGGGGTTCCGGGCGCGGTCCTCACCGGCCACCCGAGCGAGCGGCTGCCCGCCGTGGCCTCGTTCTGCTTCCCGGGGACCAGCGGCGAATCCGTGCTGCTGGAACTCGAACGCCAGGGAGTCATCTGTTCCAGCGGCTCCGCCTGCGCCGCGGGTTCGGACGAGCCGTCCCCGGTGCTGCGCGCGATGGGCATCAACGCCGAAACCGCCCAGACCGCGGTCCGCTTCAGCTTCGATTCGACCATCACGGCGGCGGAACTGCAGGAGGCGGCGGCCGCGGTCCGCACCGCCGTCGGCAGCGTCCAGGCCCTCGGCACCCCGTCACCCCGGGTTGCCCTATCACTTAATGCTGGTCCGGGGCCCCCAGAGGGACGATATCTGATAGGGCAAACCGGGTGCGTATCGGTGCCGGGCCCGGCGGAAGATCCAGTGCCGCAACAGGGTAAAGCGGACAGCCGTGGCAGCGAAGCCGGAGATTGTGGTGGTCCATAGCTCGTCGGCGACCGTGGCCCCGGGGTTGATCCAGTGCAGCACGCCGAGGCTGCCGCCGGTGATCAGCAGCGCCACCAGGATGACGATCAGGCCGTTGAGGTGGTCGCGCTTGAGCCGGTGGCGTTCGGTGATCTTGAAGGTCAGCCTCCGGTTCAGCGCCGTGTTCATCAGGGACGTGAGGATGAGGGCTGTCGCGTTGGCCGGCTGCGAACCGAGGTACGGCCGGAGGAAGGCATAGAGCGCCAGCGACGTCACCGTGCAGACAATGCCGACGCCTGTGAACCTCAGCAGCTGCCGGACCAGCGGGTAGCGGAGGATGCCGCGGTGCCGCCGGGGAGCAGGAGGCCGGCCCGGGGCAGGGGCAGGGGCAGGGGCAGGAGCGGGGGCAGGGGAGTGCTGCTCGAGCTGGGCATCCATCCGCTCAGTACAGCTCGCCGGCAGGGATCTCCACGGCCAGACGGTTGGACGGGCCCGCGAGGGGGCATGCCCACGCCTCGTTGTAGGCACAGGACGGGTTGTAGGCGAAGTTGAAATCAACGACGAACTCGGCCTCCGGGCCCGAACCCTGCACGCCGTGGAAGGCGCCCTTGATGGTGTCCAGCAGGTAGCGCCCGGCGCCGTAGCTGCCGCCGGGCTGTCCCGCCGTGGCGTCACGGAACGGCACAAAGATGCCGCCGCCGTATCCATGGAGTTTCCAGACGGCGAGCTGGCCCAGTTCCGGCAGATCGAAAGTGCCCAGCCGGACAAACCGGACCACACCGTCGGTGCCGGTCTCAACATTCATTTCCCGCCCCGCGCCCTCGCCCGTCAGCGGGATGTGGAAGCGGTAGATCGGGTCGTAGTCCGCCGTCTTCAGGCCGCCGAAGCTGGACTTGGCAGCCGCGGTCAGCGGCGAGGCCGGGTGCGTGCCGAACATCCGGTCCCGCTCCTGGCGCCAGTACGAATGGGCCTCGGCCGGGTCCTCCGCAGCGATCTTCCGCACGTTGGCGTAAAGCGCAAAGGTCCGGAGCCGCCAGTCCGCGATGTCGACGGCGGAGATGTCCGCCACGCTGTCATGGGCCCCGAAATCCCGGGAGCCAAAATCCTGATCCGCCATGTCCCCAGCGTATCCCGCTTTGCCCGCGGCAAATCGCGCCGCCGGCGGCGGGTCCCGGGCGCCGACCTGGCCGTAGACTTTCGCGCATGCAGACCACCTCCGCACCGCCCGTCAGCCGCGCTGCCGCCGCACTGGCAGAACTCGTGCGGTTCCGCACAGTCTCCTCCCGGCTGGAGCACGAGGTGGACACCGGCGAATTCGACGGCTTCATCGCCGCGCTGGCCCGGCTGTATCCCGCTGTCCACGCCGCCCTGGACCTCGAACGCGTCGATGGCCACGCGCTGCTGTACCGCTGGCCAGGTACCGGCCCGGACGCTGCGGCGCGCCCGGCTGTGCTGATGGCACACTACGACGTCGTCCCGGCCGGCGATCCGGACGGCTGGACCCGGCCGCCGTTTTCCGGGCACAACGACGGCACCTACCTGTGGGGCCGCGGGACCCTCGATGACAAGGGGCAGCTGGTCGCCGTCATGGAAGCAGCGGAAACCCTGCTCACGGCAGGGTTCGCCCCCGCCCACGACCTTTACTTCTCCTTCGGCAACAACGAGGAGACCGCCGGGAACAGCGCAGCGGCCGCGGCGGAACTGCTGGCCGGCCGGGGCGTGAAACCCTGGCTCGTGCTGGACGAGGGCGGCGCCGTCGCCGGCGGGGCCTTCCCGGGCGTGACCCGGCCGGCCGCCGTCGTCGGAGTGGCCGAAAAGGGGATCCTGGACGTGGAACTGCTGACCAGGGATCCCGGCGGCCACGCCTCCACCCCGCCCCGGATGGGCGCCACGGCGCGGCTGGCCCGCGCCATCACCCGGATCGAACGCAGCCCCTTCCCGCAGTCGCTGCCGGACGTGACCGCGGAAATGCTCCGGCGCTTCGGCCCGCACGTCCCCGCTCCCATGCGGGCGGTGTTCGGCAGGCTGTCCGTGTTCCGGGCCCCGGTGACGCTGCTCTTTGGCCGGATGGGAAACGAGACCAACGCGATGACCCGCACCACCGTCGCCATCACCACGCTGGAGGGCAGCGCCGCAGCCAACGTCCTGGCCGCGACGGCCCGGGCGAATGCCAACATCCGGGTGGCCGTGGGGGAAACCGTTGAGGGGACTGTGGAGCGGCTGCGGCGGATCATCAGGGACCCGAAGGTCGAGTTGCGCGTCGTGGAGGGCAACGACCCGTCGCCGGTCTCGGCCCACTCCGGGGCGCAGTGGCAGCTGCTGGAGGGCTGCATTGCCAAGGCCTTCCCGGAGGCGCTCGTCACGCCGTACATCATGATGGGCGGCACGGATTCGCGCCGCTTCACCGGCATCTGTGACGCCGTCTACCGCTTCGCCCCGTTCTATATGGATGCCGAGGCGCGGGGCTCCATCCACGCCGTCGACGAGAAGATTGCACTGGAGACCCTGGAACGCGGCGTCGGCTTCTACGAAACGCTGATCCGGGAACTCTGAGCGGCCCCATGTCCCGTTACGCTGGCACCATGACTGGGACGGATACCTTCCGGCGGACGCCGGCCCGCGGCGTTCGCATCGCTGCTGCCCTGGCGCTCGCCGCCGCCGCACTTTCCGGCTGCAGCAGTGAAAGCAAGGGCACCCCCGCCTGGACGGCGGACGGCAGTGCGGGCGCCAGCGCAGCGGCCTCCCCGGCCGGCCCGTCCGCGGCCGGCACGAGCCCGGGCGCCTCGCCAGGGTCCACCGCCTCCACCTCGGCGTCACCCGGCTCGACGGCGGCGGCCTGGAAGGTTTTCACCGATCCGGCGAAGACCGTCAGTTTTGAACTGCCGCAGGAGTGGATCGCCCAGTCGGTAACCCCCGGGCAGGGAACCCTGCCCGGGGCACTGAAGATCGAGGTTAAGGACGCCGACGGCGGTTATCTTGCCACCCTGCAGACCGGCCTCCAGCCGACCCCCGCCGCGGCCTGTCCGGACGACGCCGCGAAACCGTATGTCGTCGTCAACAGCGTCCCGGTTGACCTGCCGCACCGCGGCGGGGACGGCACCATCGACCCCCGGGTGGTGTTCCGGGTGATCCAGGGCTACAAATACTTTGGCTCCTACGGCATCACCAACATCGTCGGCGGCACGGACGGAAAATCCTGCGTGCTCCAGAACCTGGTCCGCGGCCCCGAGGGCAAGGGCGACTATTCCTTCGGTGACCTGACGGAGCTGAGGGCGTTCGCCACGGACCAGAAGGTTGCGCCGGCCAAGGCTTTCGACACCCTCGACCAGGCCGCCAAATACGTCAACGAAGGCTCAGAATTCGCCAACGTCCAGCGGATGCTAATGTCTCTGAAGATCAAAAACTAGTCCCGCACCGCCCTGACACAACCGGGCCGGGAGCGGCGACTTTCCCCGCCGTTGCCTCACACCCCGGAGATACATGGAACGCTCTGTAGCCGCCCGCATGGCCTTCAAGACCGTGGCCGACACCAAGGTCGCCCTGGCGGTGTCCGTGGCACGCAACCCCGGTTACAGCGGTTTCGTCGAGTCACTGTCCGTCACCTCCGGCGGCGAAGATGTCCCGCTCACGGAGCTCTCGGACCACCACGGCGGCCGCTTCCACTACATGGAATTCGCGGAGCCCACAGAAGTGTTTGTGGAGTACACGGCCAGCGTCAGCGGCTTCGCGGTGCCGGAGGAACCCCGGCTGATGGAGCTCATCCGCTACGTCCGGCCGAGCCGGTACGCCGAGTCCGACCGGCTCCTGCCGTCCGCCTACGCCGAATTCGGCGGCCTGCAGGGCACGGAGCTGGTGCATGCCGTGCGCAATTGGGTCTTCAGCGAATTGCGCTACATCAGCGGATCCTCACGCGGGACCGACGGCGCCGTCGAGACGCTGCTGCACCGCCGCGGGGTCTGCCGCGACTTCGCCCACCTGGCGATCGCGCTGCTGCGCGCCAAGAACATTCCGGCCCGGCTCGCCGCCGTGTACGCCCCGGGCCTGAGCCCGATGGACTTCCACGCGGTGGCCGAGGCCCACGTCAACGGCGCCTGGCACGTCATCGATCCCACCGGCCTGGCGCCCCGGGAGAGCATGCTGCGGATCACCGCCGGCCGGGATTCCTCGGATACCGCGTTCCTGTCCACGGTGGGAGGCAGCCTGTCGCTGACGCAGCTGCAGGTGACCGCCGTCGTCGACGGCGAACTGCCGGACGAGGATCCGGCGAAGCTCGTCACCCTCCAGTAGCGGCCAGCTGCCAGTGGCCCTGGGCCCGGCGCGGGCGGATCAGCGCGCGGTCACCGAGGCCCGCAGCTTCTCCGTCAGGCGCAGCAGCTCCTGCTGTTCGGCCGCCGTCAGCGCCGGACCCACCAGGGTAGCGATGTCACGGACGTGCTCCCGGCCGATCTGCTTCTGCAGCTCCCAGCCGGCTTCGGTGAGCTTGACCAGGACACCGCGCCCGTCGTCGGGGGCCGGCATCCGCTCCACGAGGCCCCGCTTTTCTAGGCGCTCCACGAGCCGGCTGAGGCTGGACTGGCTCAGCAGCACGTGGTCGTTGAGCTCGTTCTGCCGGAGCCACCCGGAGGGGCAGCGTGAGAGCGTGAACAGCACGTCGTACTCGTTCAGGGCCAGGGTCTTGAACGCGGGGCCGGCCTGCAGCCTCCGCATCACCGCCACCTGGGCGCGGAACAGGGATTCCCAGGTCTCCGCGGCCAGGCGCACCGGCGACTCGCTTGTCTTGGCGGACATCACACGCTCTGGGTGCCGGCAGGGCTGGCGGCTTCGCTGGACGGCTGCCCGGCCGCGGCCAGGGAGGCGGCCACGCGTCCGGCATGGGTGGGCGGCTCGGGGACGTGGGCCGGGGTCTTGTCGGCGTATTCCTTGCGCAGGACCGGCAGGACCTCTTCGCCGAACAGGTCCAGCTGCTCCAGCACGGTCTTCAGCGGCAGGCCCGCGTGGTCGATCAGGAACAGCTGGCGCTGGTAATCGCCGAAGTACTCACGGAAGCTCAGTGTCTTCTCGATGACTTCCTGCGGGCTGCCGACAGTCAGCGGGGTCTGTGAGGTGAAGTCCTCGAGCGACGGGCCGTGGCCGTAGACAGGGGCATTGTCGAAGTACGGTCGGAACTCCTTGACGGCGTCCTGCGAGTTCTTTCGCATGAAGAACTGGCCGCCGAGTCCCACGATCGCCTGGTCGGCCTTGCCATGGCCGTAGTGCTCGTAACGTTCGCGGTAGAGGCCGATCAGCTGCTGGTAGTGCTCCTTGGGCCAGAAGATGTTGTTCGCAAAGAAGCCATCGCCATAGTAGGCGGCCACTTCCGCGATCTGCGGCGTGCGGATCGAACCGTGCCATACGAAGGGGGCGACGCCGTCGAGCGGGCGCGGGGTGGAGGTGAAGTTCTGCAGCGGCGTGCGGTGCTTGCCGGACCAGTTGACGGTGTCTTCGTCCCAGAGGCGGCGCAGCAGGGAGTAGTTTTCGAGCGCGAGCTCGATGCCGTCCTGGATGTTCTTGCCAAACCAGGGGTACACAGGGGCGGTGTTGCCCCGGCCCAGGACCAGGTCCACGCGGCCGTCGGCGAGGTGCTGGAGCATGGCGAAGTCCTCGGCGATCTTCACCGGGTCATTGGTGGTGATGAGCGTTGTGGCCGTCGACAGGATGATGCGCTCCGTCTGGGCGGCGATGTAAGCCAGGGTCGTCGTGGGGGAGGAGGAGAAAAAGGGCCGGTTGTGGTGCTCGCCGATGGCGTAGACATCCATGCCGATTTCCTCGACTTTTTTGGCGATCGCCACGGACGCCTTAATGCGTTCGTGTTCCGTGGGGGTGCGGCCCGTGGTGGGGTCGGTGGTGATATCGCTGACGCTGAATACGCCGATCTGCATGAGGTGCCTTTCCTGGCCGGAGTCTTCCGGGAGCTGTTTCCACTATAACCGATTTAGATGCATTTGCATCTATCGACGGGTATAACGTCCGCCACGTCCGAATATTCCCCGCCAGCGCCGCGCGAGTTTTCCGCCAGCTCTTCCCGCCTGTCTCAAAGGCGCAGGCCTAGGATGCAATCAATCGGCTGGCGAACAGGAGTCCAACCCGCCCGGAAGGCCGCCATGCGCCGTGTCGTTGCGTTTCCGTGTCTCGTGGAGATCACCAGCGGGATCCTGCAGGGCTACTACACGCCCATCCGCACCGACATCGCCCGGCATCTGAACATCCACGACGGCGCCGTCAACTGGTTCGAGGCCGCGCAGCTGATGGTCAGCGCACTGGCCGTCCCCGTGCTGGCCAAACTCGGTGACATGTACGGGCACCGGAGAATCCTGCTTGTGTCCACCCTGCTGACAGCTGCCGCGTCCTGGGGTGTGGCGCTCGCCCCGGACTTCTGGACCTTCCTGGCGGCCTGGTCCCTGCAGGGTTTCTATGTGGTCTGGCTGCCGCTGGAGATTGCCCTGATCTTCAGCCGGGTGCACCGCTTGCCCGACGGCGCTGCCCGCACCCGGCGCGCCGCCGGCCTCCTCGTCGGAGCGCTGGAATTCGGCGTGATCGCCGGTGCCCTTGCCGCAGGTGCCCTGGTGGAGGCCTGGACCGGCCAGCTGCAGCTTGTGCTGATGGTTCCTGCCGTGGCTGTCTCGGCCTGCTGGTTCGCCATCCGCTTCGGCGTGCCGGAGTCCCTGGAACGCAGCGGCGGCCGACTGGATACCCGCGGGTTCGCGTTCCTCGCCGTCGGGCTCCTGCTGATCACGTCCGGGCTGACCTTCATGCGGCTCAACGGCCCCGGCGCGTGGTGGCCATGGGCGCTGGTTGCTGCAGGGATCCTGGTTTTCGTCCTGTTCACCCGGTTCGAGCTGGGCCGGGAGGATCCGCTGGTGGACATCCGGATGCTGCGTGCCAAGTCCATGTGGCCGGTCCAGCTGACCGCCGGCCTGTTCGGCGTCTCGGTGCTGGGCGCGCAGGCGCCGCTGTCCACCTTCGCCCGGACCGACCCGGCAGTCCACGGCTACGGGCTCGGGCTGCGCGCCGGCCAGGTTTCGATCATCATCGGCGTCTACGTGCTGGCGCTGCTGGCAGGTGCCCTGCTCTATCCGCTGGTGACCCGCAGGCTGACCCCGCGCTGGACGCTGGTCTGCGCGGCCGTATTGGTCGGCGGGGGATATCTGCTGTTCCTGCCGTTCCACTCCAGCCTCGCCGGGACGCTCGTCAACATGGGGATTGCCGGTATCGGCTCCGGCGCCCTCGTGGCCGCCCTGCCCTCGGCGGCGGCCGCGGCCGCACCGCTCAACCGGACCGCGATGGCCACCGGCCTGACCAACACCACCAAGACGATTGGCGGCGCCGTCGCCTCTGCGGTGTTTGGCATCGCCCTGCTGAGCCACGTCCTTGGCGAGGCCGGGGCCGCCGCGGGGGAAGCCGGCGAAACCGCGGCGCCCCTGGCCGGTTACCTGACGGTGTGGACGATCTGCGGCGTGACGGGGCTGGCTGCGGCTGCGGCGCTGGTCCTGGTGCCGAGGCTGGCGTTCTCCGATCCGGCACCCGTCGCTGACCCGCTGCCGGCGGGCTCGCACTAGGCTGGCTAGCACTAAACGGGCGAGCCGATCGGGGACCGGAACCGACGCCACCTACGGGGATGGCTCCCGCCGCTCCAGGGACAAGGTCTTTCTCTGGAGCCGCCGGGGCGCTATCTTCGTAGCTTGGAGGGTGCCCACATGGTCAAAAGGCCCGGAAGTGCTGCGGCCGCAATCCTGCTTGCAATCAGTCTCCTACTGGCGGGATGCACGGCTCCCCGGCTTGAGCCTGCGGGCGGGGTGGATGCGCGGGCGGTGCTGGAGGCGTTCAAGGGCCGGGCCATGGTCGCTCATCTGGAGGCGCTGCAGCGCATTGCTGATGACAATGGCGGCAACCGTGCGTCCGGGACGTCCGGGTATGAGGCATCCGCCCGCTACGTCGAGGAGCAGCTGCGCGCTGCCGGGTACAACCCCGTCCGGCAGACCTTCACGTTCCGCGGCGAGGGCAGGAGCCGGAAACAGGTGGAGAGCTTCAACATCCTCGCCGACACCGGCGGCAGCGCCGAGAACACCGTGGTGGTGGGCGGCCATCTGGACTCCGTGCGCGAGGGCCCGGGGATCAACGACAACGGCTCCGGGGTCGCGGCCATCCTTGAGATCGCCAAGTGGATGAAGGAGACCGGGACCACTCCGGTGAACCGGGTCCGGTTTGCGTTCTGGGGCGGCGAGGAGGACGGCCTCTACGGCTCCCAGCACTACGTCGATGAACTCAGCAAGGCCGAGAAAGCCCAGACCGCGGCGAACCTGAACGTGGACATGATGGCTTCCCCGAACGGGGTGCGGTCCATCCACGACGGTGACGGCTCGGATTTCGGTCACGCCGGGCCGAATGGCTCGAAGCAGATCGAAGACGTCTTCTTCCGCTTCTTCCAGGAGAACTCGCTGCCGGCGGAAACCACGCCCTTTGACGGCGGCTCCGACTACGACGCGTTCCTGCAGGCCGGCATTCCAGGCGGCGGACTGTTCAGCGGGGACGTGGAATCAAAGACCCAGGCCCAGGTGCAGTCCTATGGCGGAGTGGCCGGCAAGAAGCTCGATTCCTGCTACCACAAGGCCTGCGACACCATCAAGAACACCGACGCGGACCTGCTCAAGGAAATGTCCGCAGCCCTGGCCTACGCCACCACGTCCTACGCACTCGCCCCACGCGGCTAGGGCGGCCCGACGATGAAGCAGATCGCGGACTACTTGATTTCGACATCCGGCCGCCTGAGTACTGCTAAGTAGAGCGGCCCGGATCAGGCCCAAGTATTCGAGTACGGCCTACGGGTCCCGAAATTACCGGCGTTCCATAGCTTGGAATCATCACCGGTCACACCTCATGACGGCGGCCTTGTGCCGCTGTACTTTCCTGTCCCGTGACCGTTTTTCCGGATGTCTTAGCCGTATTTGGGCCGGGGATTAGAACGAAGGAAAGCTACTGATGGATATTTTTGAAGTCCTTGAGTCAGAAGTCCGCACGTACTGCCGCACCTGGGATACGGTTTTCGACCGCGCGGCCGGCAGCACGCTGTACAGCGAGGACGGCAGGGACTATCTCGACTTTTTCTCCGGGGCTGGAGCGCTGAACTACGGGCACAACAATCCGGACCTTCTTCGCCCGCTGGTGGAATATCTGCTCTCCGGTGCGATCGTGCATTCCCTGGATATGAAAACGGCTGCTAAACGGCGCTTCCTGGAAACATTCAACGAGCTGATCCTGAAGCCCAGGATGTATGACTATAAGGTCATGTTTCCCGGTCCCACAGGAACAAACTCAGTGGAAGCGGCTTTGAAGCTGGCGCGGAAAGTCACCGGCCGGCCCCATATCCTGAGTTTTACGAATGCATTCCACGGAATGACTCTGGGTTCATTGGCAGTCACGGGCAATTCAATGAAGCGCCAGGGGGCCGGGGTTCCGCTGACGAATACGACCAGCATGCCCTACGACGGATTCTTTGACGGCCAGACGCCGGACTTTCTGTGGCTCCGCCATGCGCTGGAGGACAGCGGCTCCGGCGTCGATAAACCTGCCGCAGTCATAGTGGAAACGGTGCAGGGGGAGGGCGGACTCAGAGCGGCCCGCGCCTCCTGGCTCAGGGGCCTTGCGGAACTATGCAAGCAGCATGGGATCCTGCTCATCGTTGACGACGTTCAGGCCGGGTGCGGACGCACAGGCACGTTCTTCAGTTTTGAGGATGCCGGAATAACCCCCGATATCGTCTGCCTGTCGAAGTCCATTTCAGGCTTCGGGCTGCCCTTGTCGCTGACGCTTTTCAAACCGGAGCACGACATCTGGAAGCCCGGCGAGCACAACGGAACCTTCCGCGGACACAACCCGGCCTTTGTTACGGGAACGGCTGCCCTGGAACATTTCTGGACGGACCGAAGCTTTGAATCAAACGTCGCCGGGCTGGCATCGCAGTTGCATGAGGGGCTGACCCAGATCGCAGCGGGTACCGAAGGGGCGCGCGTCAGGGGACGGGGCCTACTCGCGGGCATCTACTACCCCGACCACCAAGTGGCTGGGCGGATTGCTGCCGAGTCGTTTGCCCGTGGCCTGCTGGTGGAAACCTCCGGGCCTGAGGGCGAGGTGATCAAGACGATGCCGGCGCTGACCATCGGCGCCGACGAGATGATGAAGGGACTCGACATTCTTGCCGAAGCCGCAGAGTTTGTGACCGGCGGGAAGGTGGCAGCAAAGTCCATTGCCTAGAAAGCGTTGCCGGGGGGGGACATCAACAGCTACGAGCGACCGACCAGATTTTTAGGAACGCAAATGAGCACCCAACGTGCAGGAACGGCTAACCAGAATGGACTCCGCGGAACCGGCCCCGCAAGACAGCGGCCGACAGGACAGACGGGCGCCGGCTCGTGCTAGAGGAAAAGGATCAGCCGATTCCCCGCGGAAGCGTCATCGTGCAAAAATTCGGGGGCTCTTCTCTCGCGGACCCCTCGGGCATCCTCCGTGCCGCCCAACGGATAGCCAAGACGCGGGAAAACGGCTACCAGGTGGTCGCAGTTGTGTCTGCCATGGGCGACACGACCGATGAACTGTACGACCTCGCCGCCGATGTCTCCCCCCGGCCCCGTCCCAGCGACCTCGATGCCCTGCTGAGCACCGGAGAACTCGTGTCGTCGGCGCTGCTGGCGATCGCACTGGCCGATCTTGGCCAGGCGCCTGTGACCTTCACGGGCAGCATGGCCGGCCTCATCACCGACGACGTTCACGGCAAAGCACAAATCACTGACGTCAGACCAGACCGCATCCGCACCTGCCTGGCCCGCGGGGAAGTCCCTATTGTTGCTGGATTCCAGGGGCGGACGAAGAAGGGGAAGAAAATCACCACCCTCGGCCGGGGCGGCTCGGACCTCACCGCGGTGGCCCTCGCCGCGGCCCTGGGCGCCGGAATATGCGAGATCTACACGGATGTGGACGGCGTCTACACCGCGGACCCCCGAATTGTCCCGAGGGCACGCAAGATCGGTGTCCTCTCAAGCGAGGTGATGCTTGAGTTCGCGGCCTCCGGTTGCAAGGTGTTGCACCTGAGATGCGTTGAGTACGCCCGTCGATTCGGAATCCCGATCCATGTGAGGTCCTCGTTCGTGCCGGAGCTGGGAACGCTGATCCTGCCCGGACTCGACCGCCACCCCTTCCGCAAGCCTGTGAAGGAGCAGCCTGTCGTCACCGGAGTGGGCGGTGTCAACTCTGCCGCGAAAGTCATTGTCATCGGCGTTCCCGACACACCGGACAGCATGGCGCGCCTGTTTCAGGTGCTTTCGCATTCGGGGGTCAACGTCCAGACAATCGTCCAAAATGCTGCAGACTCGGGTTCCAGGCGTTCCGACGTCGCCCTCATAGTCCCCGCAACCCAGGCGGCGCCGGCACTCGCGGTGCTGGATGCTGCCCAAGGGACCATCGGATTCCAGGGCCTGCAGCACGACGGCGAAGTCGGCCGGGTGTCAATCACGGGTGTGGGCATGAGGTCCTCGCCCGACGTCTTTTGCACGTTCCTGTGGACCCTGTCAGAAGCCGGTATCGACCTTGATCTCGTCGAAATTTCGGAGACATACGTTGCGGCCATCACCCGCTCCGAGCGGCTCGAGGACGCCGAACGCGCCGTCCGCCTGGCGTTCGGCGTGGCCCGGGCAGCCGAGGAGACAGCAAGGTCGCGCTCACGTCCTGACAAACACCTTGACGTGGACGGCGACGTCCGCTGGGGCCATGGCCTCCGGGGATTGACGGCCAGCCCCGCATCGAGGGGCAGGTAGCAGCCCGATCGAACATCCCGTGAATGTCACAGCCGGCCGGGCCGGGCCTTTGAGGAAATGGGCAGTTCGTCCGCGGCACATCAGGTTATGCGTAGGAGGCAAACCATGAGTAAAAAGGTGAAGGTCCGTTCCGGGGCCACCGCCCCCGCTGAGTTGCGCGGCAAAATGTTGACCGACGGCGGTTTGGGCGAGGGAACGGTCTTGACATCGGCCGCTCCGGACCAGACCGCACGCTGGCATGAGGGCGAACGGCTGGACCAGCTGTTTGAGGACAGTTGCGACCGGCTGCAGGAACAGGGGCTGGGCGCCCAACTCGCGGTGGACGCAGGCGACGTCGCCTTGAGCTACCTGGAACTGGACAGTCGGGCAAACCAGTTGGCCCGCCACCTCCTGGCCTGCGGGGCACGGCCCGGGGACCGCATTGCACTGCTCTTCGACCAGCCGTGGCGCGCCTACGTGGCGATGCTCGCGGTGCTCAAGATCCACGCGGCCTATGTGCCACTGGACCCGGGGTTTCCCCCTGACCGGCTCAAGTACATTGTCGAGGACGCCGGTGTGGTGATGATTCTGTCCCTGACACACCTGAAGGACCTGCTCCCTGAAGTGGCCGCCCAGACGGTGTGCCTTGACCACGTTCAGAGCCATGTCGATGCCGAGGACGCGTCGCGCCTCAACGACGAGGACCTGGGCAAACCGGACGACGAATTGGCATACATTATCTACACTTCCGGTTCGACCGGCCGGCCGAAAGGCGTGGCAGTAGAGCAGGCCAGCATCTGCAACTTTGTCAGGGTGGCCTCTGCCATCTACGGCGTTGAGCCAACGGATCGTGTCTATCAGGGGATGACGATTGCCTTCGATTTTTCGGTGGAGGAAATCTGGGTTGCCTGGATGGTCGGGGCAACCCTGGTGCCCAAGCCCGGACGATCCAGCCTGCTGGGTGCCGAGCTCGCGGAGTACCTTCAGGAAAAACGGATCACAGCACTTTGCTGTGTTCCAACGCTGCTGGCGACGCTTGAAGATGACCTGCCCGGATTGAGGTTCCTGCTGGTCTCCGGGGAGGCCTGCCCCAGGGACCTCGTGCTGCGCTGGCACCGGCCGGGCCGCCGCTTCCTGAACGTCTACGGCCCTACCGAAGCGACGGTGACTGCCACCTGGTCCCTCCTCCATCCGGACACGCCCGTATCCCTCGGTGTGCCACTGCCCACGTACACCGCGGTCATTGTGGACCCCGAGGGACTTCGGGCCCTGCCGCCGGGCGAAATGGGGGAAATCGGCCTGGCAGGGGTGGGCCTGGCACGGGGCTACGTCAACCGGCCGGACCTCACCGAACGGGCGTTCGTCCCGGATTTCCTCGGGATCGAGAACAATCCCTCCGGCCGGATCTACCGGACCGGGGACCTCGGAAGGATCAACGACGCCGGCGAGCTCGAGTACTTCGGCCGGATCGACACGCAGGTCAAAATCCGCGGCTACCGCATCGAGCTGAGCGAAATAGAAGCGGTGCTGGTGCAGCTCCCGGGGATCGCGCAGGCAGTGGTCCAGACCTTTGAACCGGAGCCTGGATCGGTGGAGCTGGCCGCCTACTTCACCCTCCGCCAGGACGTCGTGGGCGTCGACGCCCATGAGCTCCACCAGATGCTGCGCACCAGGCTTCCCGGGTACATGGTTCCTGCCTACTTTGAACAGCTCGACACCATTCCCATGATGGCCAGCGACAAGGTGGACAGGAAACGCCTGCCACGACCGGAAAACCGGATCAGCCGGGCGGCCTCCGGGTCGTTTACCGCACCGGCGACTGCAGCTGAAGAAGCCTTGGCGGAGCAGCTTCAAGCCGTTCTGGGCCTGGACAAGGTGTCCACCGATGCCCACTTCTTCAACGACCTCGGTGCCGATTCTTTGTTGATGGCGCACTATTGCGCCCGCATCAGGAAAGGGACCGCACTGCCGCCGGCAGCCATGCAGGACATCTATGAATGCCCCACCGTCAGGCAACTTGCCGCGTGCCTTGAAGCCCGGCACCTCGAAGCCGCCCTGGGCACCACCCCGCCCGACGCTGACATGGCGCTGCCCGTACCGCCGCACCCGGTCAGTTCGTTCCAGTATGCCCTCTGCGGGGCAGTCCAGTTCCTGTGCTTCCTGGGCTTCATGATGTACGCCGCCTGGCTACTGATCATCGGATTCGAGTGGACCTCGGGAGGCAACGGACTCCTGGAGATGTGGCTGCGATCCATCGGGTTCGGGGCCGCAACTTTCGTGGTGCTGTCCGTGACCCCGATCATTGCCAAATGGGTCCTCGTCGGGCGGTGGAAGCCGGGCACCATCCGGATCTGGAGTCCGGACTATTTGCGTTTCTGGGCGGTCAAGGCCCTGACGCGGGCCAATCCGCTTGTCCTGTTCGCCGGCTCACCGCTGTATGTCCTTTACCTGCGGCTCATGGGGGCCAAGATTGGCAAGGGCGTGGTGATCCTTTCCAGGATGGTTCCGGCCTGCCCTGACCTGCTCACCATCGGTGATAACACCGTCATCAACAAGAACGCTTCGTTCCTGTGCTACCGGGCGCGTTCGGGGATGATTGAGAAGGGCACCGTGACGCTGGGAAGCAACGTCTTTGTGTCGGAGCGGACCACGCTGGACATCGGAACGACGATGGGCGACAACAGCCAGCTCGGGCATGCCTCCTCGCTGCAGGCCTCGCAGGCAGTCCCCGCGGGCCAGGTCTGGCATGGCTCGCCGGCCGTGCGCACCAGTACCAATTACCTTCGTGTTCCCGCAGCGGACTGTAGCGCCCGCAGGCGGGTCATTTACAGCCTGCTGCAACTATTGAACCGCCTGGTGCTGGTGGTTCCGGCCGCCGTGCTGGGGCTGGCAGCACTGCTGCCGCCCTACCTCGATTCCGGCCACCTGCAACTGGGCGCCCTGGCATTCTTCGTCGACACGCTGGCGGTGTCGCTGGTGCTGTTTATCGTCGGCTTGGTCTCGGGCCTGGTGGTTGTGGTCTGCGTCCCGCGGATACTGCACCGATTCGTCAAGCCTGACGTGGTCTATCCGCTCTACGGCTGGCATTTTTCCGTCCATCGGCTCATTGCACGGCTTTCCAACGTTCGGCTCTACAAGGACATCTTTGGCGACAGCTCCTACATCGTGCACTACCTGTTGGCCCTCGGCTGGAACCTGAACAAGGTGGATCAGACCGGATCAAACTTCGGGCCCACCCTGGCGCACGAATCACCTTTCCTGTGCGACGTCGGAACGGGAACCATGGTCGCGGACGGCCTCAATATGATGAACGCCGATTACACCAGCTCCTCGTTCCGCCTGTCCACGGTCCGCATCGCCGGCCGGAACTACCTCGGGAACCACGTCACCTTTCCCATCGGTGCGCACGTCGGGCAGAACGTCCTGCTCGCGACGAAAGTCATGGTGCCGATCGACGGACCGTCGCGGCGGGACGTGGGCCTTCTCGGCTCGCCACCGTTCGAAATTCCCCGGTCCGTGCAGCGGGACGCCCAATTCGATGAGCGGGCAATGGAAGAAGCGAAAAATCGGGAACTTCCGGCCAAGAACCGCCACAACATTATGAGCATGGTGTATTTCCTGGCCGTGCGCTGGGTCCTTCTGTTCGCGGCCACCATTGCCGGCGCCGTCGCGGTGACAGCCCACAGCTTCCTTGGTGTCCTGGCCGTTGCCCTGGCAATGGTGGCACTGCTGGTGTTCCGTATCCTGTTCACCGCCTTGGTGGAGCGTTCAGTCATGGGATTCCGCCGGCTCAGGCCCCAATTCTGCTCCATCTACGACGGCTACTTCTGGCGGCACGAACGGCTCTGGAAATTGCTCGTCGTGCCCCGGTTCAATGGGACACCTTTTAAGCCGCTGATGTGGAGACTTCTGGGGGTCAAGGTCGGAAAGCGGCTGTACGACGCCGGAGCGACCATCCCGGAAAAAACTCTGGTGACGATCGGTGATGACTGCACGTTCAACGAAGGAGCAACGATTCAAGGCCATTCCATGGAGGACGGCACGTTCAAGTCCGACTACGTGGTGATCGGCGACCGTTGCAGCCTGGGGGTAGACGTCTGGATCAACTATGGTGCGACCCTGCACACCGGTTCCACGCTGCGGGCTGACGCCTTGCTGATGAAGGGCGAGGACGTCCCGGAAGGCACCTCCTACGTCGGCAACCCGGCACGCGAGATCGTGGTCCCCGCATCACGGGAACCACGCCCGGCACCCCTGCTTGCCGGGCCCCGCCACCGGGCGCTGACGGACTCGGCGGGCAGGCCCGCGAAGTCACCGAGGGCCAGCCACGGCAGTCAGGCGCCGCGCCGCCACAAGGCAGTGCGGATCTGACCGAGGTGCCGGCGGAGTGACGACGGCTAGTGCGAGCCGGTGGGGAGGCGTGCGTCGTCGGGAACGTCATCCGGGAAGTCGTCGGGGACGGCGCCGGCGGCGGCCCGGCGGCCCCGGGAGGGTGCGGTATCGGTATCGGCACCGGCATTGGAACCCGCACCGGCCTTGGCCAGGGCCTTGCGCTCGCGCCGTCCCTCGACGAGTCGGTACAGCACCGGCACCAGGACCAGGGTGAGGGCGGTCGAGGAGACCAGGCCGCCGATCACGACGATGGCGAGCGGCTGCGAGATGAAGCCCCCGCCGCCGGTCAGGCCCAGGGCCATTGGCGTCAGTGCGAAGACAGTGGCGAGTGCCGTCATCAGGATCGGCCGGAGTCGCTGGCGGGCGCCGTGCGTGATGGCGTCCGCCACGCTCATCCCGGGCGCGCCGTTCCGCGGCAGGCGGTACTGGTTGATGAGGTCGATGAGCACAATCGCGTTCGTCACCACGATGCCGACCAGCATAAGCATGCCGATCAGGGAGGGCAAGCCCAGCGGCACTCCGGTGATGAGCAGGAGCCCGATGGCGCCGGTGGCCGCGAACGGTACGGAGACGAGCAGGATCAGCGGCTGGATGAGCGACTTGAACGCGGCCACCATGATCACATAGACAATCGCGATGGCGGCGAGCAGGGCGAGGCCGAGCTGGGCAAAGGATTCGGACTGCTGGGTCGTGGCGCCGCCGATCTCTGCAGTGACACCCGGCGGCAACTGGACGGTCTTGAGCCGGGCCTGTACCTCGGTGCTCACCGCGCCAAGGTTCGCGCCCGACGGCGTTATGGACACGCGGGCGGTCCGCTGGCCGTTGCTCGCAGTGATGGAGACGGGGACGTCCACCTGCTCCACTGACGCGATGCTGGACAGCGGCACGGGACCCGCCGCCGTCGGCAGCGGGGTTTGCCGGACGGCGTTGATGCTGGTGAAGCGGGTGCCTTCGCCGATGCGGACCGGGAAGTCGTTGGTGTCGATGCGCACGGTTCCGGCCGGGATGGGGCTGATGGTTGCGGCGAGCACGCCGGCCACCTGTTCCTCGGACAGTCCCGCGGCGACGGCTTTGGCCCGGTCCACCTTGACCTGGACCACCGGCTGGCTGGCCGCCAGGTTGGTGGCCACTTCGGAGGCACCCGGGACGCCGTCCATCGCCTTGACCATGGCGTCGCTCGCGGTCCGGAGATCCGCGGTCGTTGCAGCCTTGAGCGTGATGTCGACGGTCGAGGACGTGCCAAAACCGCCTTGCTGGGAGCCCACGGTGATCTTGCCGGAATCAGGAATCCCGGCCAGTTCGGCGCGCACGGTCTCCTTGAGTTTGCCTTGGTTGGCCTTCTCCTCGGTCACCACGGTGAAGCTGGAGTTCGAGGCTCCGGACGACAGCAGCGCCGAGAAACCGGTCTGGGCGTTGCCGGTGGTGACCTGGACGTCCTTGACGCCGTCGATCCCGCGGAGAACTTCCTCGACCTTGACCGCCGAGGCGCTGGCTGCGGCCAGGCTGGTGCCGGCAGGGAGGGCCTGGCGGACGGTCATGCTGTTCTCGCCGGAGTTGCCCAGCAGGTCGGTGGCCAGCAGCGGGGTCATGGCAGCGGTGCCGCCCAGGACCAGCAAAGCCGCGATCAGGGTCACTACCGGGTGTTTCTGGGTCTTGGTCAGGACCGGGAGGTAGCCGCGCTGCAGGACGGTGCGCTGCTCCGCCTCATGGGCCTTGGCCGCGATCTCCCGGGCCGGGGCGTCCCGGGCTGTGCCGGGCTTCTCAGCGGGGTTCCGCAGGAACCAGTAGGCCAGCACCGGAACGATGGTCAAAGAGACCAGCAGTGAGGACAGCAGTGCGATGGTGACTGTCAGCGCGAACGGCCGGAACAGCTCGCCGGCCAGGCCGGCCACAAAGGCGATCGGCAGGAAGACGGCAACGGTGGTGAGGGTCGAGGCCGTGATGGCGCCGGCGACTTCACGGATGGAGCTCTGGATTGCCGTGATCTTCGCTTCGCCGTAGCTCAGGTGGCGCTTGATGTTCTCGATCACCACGATGGAGTCGTCCACGACGCGGCCGATCGCGATGGTGAGCGCACCGAGGGTCAGGATGTTCAGCGAGTAGCCGGTGGCCGAAAGCCCGATGAAGGTGATCAGCAGTGACAACGGGATGGAAACTGCGGTGACCAGGGTGGCGCGGACGGACATCAGGAACAGCAGGATCACCGCGACGGCGAAGCCCAGGCCCAGCAGGCCCTCCGTGGTGAGGTCCTTGATGGACTTCTCGATGAACGGTGCCTGGTCGAAGATTGGTGTGAACCGGGCGTTGGAGCCCAGTTCGGCCTCGAGCTGGGGGATCGAGTCCTTTACCGCGTGGGAGATGCCGACGGTGTCGCCTTCGGGCTTCTTGGTGACGGACAGGGCCAGGGTTTCCTTGCCGTTGGTCCGGGTGATCGAGGTGCGGGCGTCCTCGGTGATGCTGACGTCCGCGACGCTGCCGATGGTCGCGGCGTTCCGGGCGCCGCCCAGCGGGAGCGCCTTGATGGCATCGAGCGAGTCGACCGGGCTGCCGATCTGCAGCGAGAGCGTCTTTCCCTGTTCCTCGATGGTGCCGGCCGGCACGAGGGCGCCGTTGTTCTTCAGGGCCTCGCTGATGGACTGGATGCTCGCGCCGGAGGCCGCCATGGCCTCGGGGCGGGGGAGGATCTTGATGTGCTGGCTGGCGCCGCCGGTCACCTCGGCGCCGCGGACGCCGTCGATCTTTTGCAGCCGCGGGACGGTGAGCCGGGCCAAGTCGGTGTTCAGTTCGCTGAGGGGCTTGTCCGAGGAGACGGCGAGGAAAACGATCGGGAAGTCGCTGATGCTGCCGGCGATGGCCTGGGGCTGGACATCGTCCGGCAGCGCCCGCTTGGCGTTGGAGATGGCCCGGTCGATCTGGTTTCGGGCACGGTCCAGGTTCGAACCATAGGTGAACACCATGCTGATCTGGGAGACGCCGTTGCGCGAGGTGGACGACGTCGATTCCAGGCCCTCAACGCCGTTGAGTGCCGTCTCCAGCGGGCTGCTGATCTGCTTGTCCACGACTTCGGGGGAGGCTCCCGGCATCGACGTGATGACCGTGATCTGCGGGAACTCGATGGAAGGGATGAGTTCCTGCTTGAGCGAGGACATCGTGATCACGCCGAAGACGGACGCGAAGACGGTGATCAGCGCGATCAGGGCCCTGTTGGCCAGTGACAGCTTTGCGAGCCGGAACATCTCATGGTCTCCTGGTGGGTTGACGGACGTACTGGTGAGCGATCAAAGCTGCCGCAACCCGGAGCGGGCGTCAGCTGCGCGCGGCGACCGGTTCCAGCTGGAGAGCCTTGGCCGTGTCGGCTTCGAGCTGCGCGGCGAGTTCCGGGTTCTCGTTGAGCTTGACGCCATAGCCGGGCATCATCTCCTTGAACCTGGACAGCCAGCCCTTGAACTGCTTCGGGAAGGACTTCTGGAGCAATTCGATCATGATCGGCACCGCGGTGGACGCGCCCGGGGAAGCGCCCAGCAGGGCGCCGATGGAGCCGTCGCGCCCGGCGATGACTTCGGTGCCGAACTGCAGCACGCCGCCCTTCTTCGGGTCCTTCTTGATGATCTGCACACGCTGGCCGGCGGTGATGAGTTCCCAGTCGCCGTCCTGCGCGGCGGGGTAGTACTCACGCAGGGCCTCGACCTTGGCGCCGTGCCGCTTGGCGACTTCCTTGACCAGGTAGGCGGTGAGGTCCATGTTGTCCTTGGCCACAGCCAGCATGGGGATGATGTTGGAGGGCCGGATGGACAGCGGCAGGTCCAGGTAGGAGCCGTTCTTCAGGAAGTTCGTGGAGAAGCCGGCGTACGGTCCGAACAGCAGGGAGCGCTTGCCGTTGACGAACCGGGTGTCCAGGTGCGGGACGGACATGGGCGGGGCGCCGACGGAGGCCTGGCCGTAGACCTTGGCACTGTGCTGGGCGGCGAGGGTCTCGTCGGTGCAGCGGAAGAACTGGCCGGAAACGGGGAAGCCGCCGAATCCCTTGCTTTCCGGGATGCCGGAGGCCTGCAGCAGGTGCAGGGCGCCGCCGCCAGCACCGACAAAGACGAACTTCGCGTGGATGGAGCCGTGCTCGCCGGACTGGGGGTGCTTGAGCGCGAGGTCCCAGCCGCCGTCGGACGCGCGCTTGATGCCTGAGACGTTGTGGCCGTAGTTGACCTCCACCCCGTTGTTCCCGAGGTAGGTCGTCAGCTCCCGGGTCAGGGCGCCGAAGTCGACGTCGGTCCCTTCCGCGGCGCGGGTGGCGGCGATCCGCTGCTTCGGGTCGCGGCCCTTGACGATCAGCGGGGCCCACTTGGCGATCTGGGCATGGTCCTCGGAGTACTCCATCGAGCGGAACAGCGGGTTCGGCTTGAGGGCCTCGAAGCGGGTGCGCAGGAACTTGGCGTTCTCTTCGCCGATGACGAAGCTCATGTGGGGGACGGTGTTGATGAAGCCCTTGGGGGAGCCGATCATGCCGTTCGTGACGAGGTGGGACCAGAACTGGCGCGAAAGCTGGAACTGCTCGTTGATGAGGAGTGCCTTTGCCGGGTTCACCGAGCCGTCCTTGGCCGCGGGCGAGTAATTAAGCTCACACAGCGCGGCGTGTCCGGTGCCGGCGTTGTTCCACGGGCCGGAGCTTTCCAGGCCCGGCTCATCCAGCTTCTCGAAAAGGGAAATCGTCCAGTTCGGCTCGAGCTGCTTCAGGAAAGCACCGAGCGTGGCGCTCATGACGCCGCCGCCAATCAGGACGACGTCGGCATGTTGGGTCTTGGAAATGAAAGTCACAATCAGTCTCCGATAGCAGCGGGTCTGGCTGTCACAGAATATCCCCGCACCGCCCTCTTACTGAAATTGGGTCCGTCCGTCAAGGCTTTAGCTCGACCTTCGTGAAAACTTCATTCAGCACGGGCGACGCCGGATACTTCAGCACCCGGTCCGAGAGGGCCAGGGCCGAGATCGGGAACGCAATCGGCACGGCGGGGACCGAAGCGGCGATCTGCGCGTTGATGGTCTGGTACTGCTCCGTCCGCTCCTTGCCGTCAGGCAGGCCGCGGGCCCGGGCGATCTTGGAAAAGACCTGTGGGTCCTGGTAGCCGAACTCGCCGGTGTTTTCGCCGAAGAGTGGCCCCACGAAGTTGTCCGGGTCAGAGTACGAGCCGTTCCAGCCCAGCAGATGGAGGGCATGGTCCCCGGGGGAGGTAACTTTCTGGAGGTAGCCCTCGGACCACTCGACCGGTACCGGCTTGATGTTGAGTCCGACGGCGGTCAGTTGCTTACTGATTTCCGCATAGACCTTTTCGGGAGTCGGCAGGTAGGGCCGGGTGACGTTCAGGGGATAGTAGAACTTCAGTTCCTCACCCTTGTAGCCGGCCTCGGCGAGCAACTCCTTGGCCTTTGCCGGATTGTGGCCCAGTGCCGGCGCGTTGTTGTTGAAGCCGCTGAGTTTGGGCGGGACGAACTGCGTCGCCTGGGCGGTGTTGTCAATAAAGAAGCGGCGGATCAGGGTGTCCTTGTCCAGCGCCATTTCGATGGCCTGGCGGACCTTGAGGTTCTGCAGGATGGGTACTTCCTGGTTCATGCCCAGGTACATAACGGAGAAGGGATCGCGCTGGATGATCTGCTCTCCGCGCTTCACCAGCTGATCGAAGTTGCCGACGGTCACGGCGTCGTAGGCATCGATTTTGCCGTCGAGCAGGGCCTGCATCCGTGTCTGGGTGTGGTCGTAGGTGACAAAGTTGATCGTGCCGATCTGGCCCTTGTCCCCCCAATAGTCCTTGTTGCTGGCGAGCGTGATGCTCCCCGGGTCCCAGGAGCTGAAGACGTAGGGACCGGTTCCCACCGGGTGGAGCCCGTAGGCCGAGATCGGCTGGCCGTCGCGGGTCTGGGTCAGCTCATCTGCTTTGTGGGAGGTGAGGGCCTGGGGCGAGGAGATGGCAAAGGCGGGCAGAGTGAGGGCCTGGAGGAACCCGGTGAAGGGCTGGGTCAGGTCGATCCTCACGCTGTCCGGGGCCAGGGCGGTGCAGCCCTTGTAGATGGACAGGGATGCCTGATCTGCGTGTGCCTTGAAGACGCCCTTGAACGTCGTTCCCGGAGCCTGCTTCCGCAGGGCCTCGGGGAAGTTGAACCAGCGGTTGAAGTTGCTGCAGACGGCGGCGGCGTCGAAAGCGGTCCCGTCCTGGAAAGTCACCTTCTCGCGGAGCTTGAACGAGTAGGCCCGGCCCTCATCGCTCGTGTTCCATTCGGTGGCCAGCAGCGGCGTTGGCGCCCCAGTGGTCTGGTCCACACCGACGAGTCCCTCCAGGACCTGGCGCGTGATCCGGTAGGACTCAATGTCGGAGACGACAGCCGGATCCAGCCCGAGCGGCTGCGAGGCGGTGCCGAAGGTGAAGACGGCGCTGGGGGCCGTGTTGGTCGACGTGGCCGAAGCGGTTGCCGGGCCAGGCCCCGGGGTTCCGGTGCAGGCGGCGAGCGGCAGCATCAGGAGGACGGCACCGAAGCCGGCTGCAATGCGGCGCACGGCACTGGTCCGCGCTCCACTGGCCCACGTTCCGCTGGTAGTGCTGGGACGCGCGGTACGGCTGGGCACTGTACTTTGGGGCACTCGGGTATCACCTCGGGGGACTGGTGGACCGCCGGCTGCGGAACAGGCCCATTCTAGATGACGGGCCGGGACGATCGCTGTGAGCCAGGCGGCGTCCGCCGGCGCGACACAAACGGGCGGTACACAAGCGAAGGCCCGCACCAGAGGTGCGGGCCTTCGTTTCTCCTTGTTGGTCCAGTGAGTCAGGCTGGAACCGCAGCAGGAGCGTTCAGTGCTGCCTACTTGGGCATCAGTACCGAGTCGACCATGTAGACGGTGGCGTTGGCGGTCATGACGCCGCCGCAGACGACGTTGGCCTCGTCAGCCTTGAGCGCGTCCTTGGTGCCGGTGACCGTGATGGAACCGCCCTGGACCGTCTTGTGCGTGCCGACAATCTGGTCCGGGCTGATCTTGCCGGGCACTACGTGGTAGGTCAGGATCTTGCTGAGCAGGGCATCGTCCGTCTTCAGCGTTTCGATCGTGGCGGCGTCGATCTTCTTGAAGGCATCATCCGTCGGTGCGAAGACAGTGAATTCGCTGCCGTTCAGGGTGTCCACCAGATCAACCTTCGGGTTGAGCTTGCCGGACACCGCGGCCGTCAAGGTGGTGAGGATCGGGTTGTTGGACGCCGCGACCGCTACCGGGTCGAGGGCCATTCCGGAGACGGAGCCTGCGCCGCTGGGGACCTGGGCGGCGTAAGCGGCGCAGCCGCTGCCGACGAGGTTGGCGGCCGGATCCAGCGCTGCTGCCGAGCTGGTGGACGGCGACGGTGCCATGGACGTTTCCATCGGCGTGGAGGCCGGGGCCGAGGAGCTGGGTGCCGCGGTGGTGGATCCGCCACAGGCAGTGAGGCTGAGCATGGCTGCAGCAGCGATACCTGCAACGGAAAGTGTCGTGCGCTTGATGTTCTGCATTTCAGTTTCTCCTTATGTTGTGCCGATCATTGCCAGCGGCGAACAATTCCCGCTCTGGCCCTTTTCCGACTTGTTGGGCACCGACCCGTGGTTGGTGTCTCAATGTGTATTCGCGGGCTCGGAGGAGACGGATGGGTGCAGGGTGAAAATTCTTTTTTATGCTCAAATGGCCCGGTTGTCAGCGCCTTCCGGCGGCGGCGCAGTGGGGGAACGCGGTGCCGGCCGCCAAGACCGGGCCGGTTCCGCCGGTCATTGATGGCAGCGACACGGAAATGCCGTGGCGGTTTTGGCGGGTTTGGGCGGCAGAAAGAAATAGAGCCCCGGTCCAAAGACCGGGGCTCTATTCATTGTGTGCGCAAGGGGGGATTTGAACCCCCACGCCCGAAGGCACAGGAACCTAAATCCTGCGTGTCTGCCAATTTCACCACTCGCGCGCGGCGCCAACGCCCGACTTGTCCTGCGACAGTCGGGGGCGGATGCCAGGCTCCATTGTACATTTCGCAGCAGGCGCTGCGGCGACAGCCGGTGGGCGACTAGTCGTTGACGTTGAGATCCCGGCGGAGCTTGGCGACATGCCCGGTGGCCCGGACGTTGTATTGCGCGACGGCGACCTTCCCGGCGGGGTCGACGACAACGGTGGACCGGATGAGCCCGTCGTACGTTTTGCCGTAGTTCTTCTTCTCGCCCCAGGCCGCATAGGCCTCGGCGACCGCGTGGTGCGGGTCCGACAGCAGGGGGAAGGTCAGCCCTTCCGCGGCTGCGAACTTGGCGAGCTTGTCCACGGGGTCCGGGGAAATGCCCACCACCTCGTAGCCGGCCTGCTGCAGGGATGCCAAGGAATCGCGGAAATCGCAGGCCTGCTTCGTGCACCCGGGGGTGGCAGCGGCCGGGTAGAAGTAGACGACGGTGCTGCGGCCCCGGAAGTCCTCGAGCGAGACGTCCAGCCCCTCCGAACTCTTCAGCGTGAAGGCTGGCGCCGGATCACCGGGGATAAGTCGTTCAGGCAAGTTGTGCTCCATTCTCAGGGCGGTCGCAGGGGGCACATCCCAGCCTAGTGAGCGTTGTTGCGGGCGCCGAATCGTACGCTCGCTATACTCTTTGGTATGCCTGATATGGATCGCTGGCCCACGGGCCGCCTATTGTCAACGGCAGCACGCCTTGTTGAACACTCCTGGAACGAGAAGCTGGGGGCCATTGGCCTGACCCATGCTGGGGTCATCGCCATGGAAGTGCTCTCCGTCAACGGACCAATGACCCAGGCCCAACTTGCCCAATTGGTGCGTGTCCAGGCGCAGACCATGGGTAAGACTCTCAGCCGGCTCGAGGCGCACGGGCACATCTCTAGGCAGCGGAGTGCCTCCGACCGCCGCAGCCACGTCGTGTCTCTGACGGACCGGGGCCGCGAAGCCGTTGCTGAAGCCGCTGACATGGAGCGTTCCGTGCTCGCTGCGGCCTCCATCGATCCTGACGTGTTGCGGCAGGAACTCCAGGCGGTCGTCACCGAACTGGCAACCAGGATTTCCACCACCGACGCGAAGACAATCGTCACCGCCGTAGAACCGGGTCTGCCGGTCGAAGCCAGTTAAGGTGAGCTAGACGATATGAAGTGTGGTGGCCGGCTGACATAGGACTGGAACCCCGGGTTCAAAGAGGTTCGTGGGTTGCCGGTCCGGCGGCCTGTTCCACCCAGTCTGGTGGTGGGTGTGGACTGGTAGAGCCACATTTGAACGTCTGGAGGTTCCAGTCATGAATAAGCGTACCTATGTCGGTTTGGATGTCCATGCGCGCAGTGTGAAAGGCTGCGCGATCGACCGCGAGACCGGCGAGATTTTGCGCCAGAATCTGGCCGCCAATGATGCCGGGATCACGGAGTGGGTGGCCACGTTGGCGGGCCCGGTCCTGGTGGTCTATGAAGCGGGTCCGACCGGATTCGGTCTGGCGCGGTGCTTGGCTGCTTCGGGGATCGAGTGCGTGGTCGCGGCGCCGTCCAAGCTCCAGCGGCCGTCCGGAGACCGGGTGAAGACCGATGCCAGGGATGCCGAGCATCTGGCCCGATTGGCCCTGCTGGGGCAGATTTCACCGGTGCGGGTCCCTGCCCCCTCGCAGGAGGCGGCCCGGGATCTGGTGCGGGCCCGCGAGGACGTGCGGGCGGATCTCATGCGGGCCAGGCACCGCGTCTCGAAACTCTTGTTGCGCCATGGCCTGGTCTATTCCGGCGGCCATGCCTGGACCGACGCCCACCACACCTGGCTGCACCGGCAACACTTCGACGACCCTGCGCTGCAGGCCGCCTACGAGGCCGGGCTGGAGACAGCCGAGCTGACGCTGGACCGCAGAAATCGTTTGGATGCGAAGATCACCGCGATGGCGGCAACCGAGCCATATGCTCCCGTGGTGCGGGCTCTGATGTGTCTGCGCGGCATTTCGGTGTTGACTGCATTCGGTCTGGCGGTGGAGGTCGGCGACTGGACCCGCTTCACCGGCTCCACCATCGGCGCCTATCTGGGACTGGTCCCCTCGGAGCATTCCTCGGGAGCCTCTCGGTCCCAGGGCGGGATCACTGAAACCGGCAACACCCACGCCCGGCGCCTGCTGGTAGAAGCCGCTTGGCACCACCGACGCCCCTACACCAATGCCAGCCGCGACATGCGCTCCCGCTGGGACGCAGCCGACGAAGCGTCTCGGGTTCGCGGCCACCAAGGCAACCACCGGCTCCACCACAAGTGGGAGCAGTTCGAAGCCCGGCACAAACGCCGGGTCATCGCCAACGTCGCCGTCGCTCGCGAACTGGCCGGCTGGTGCTGGTCCCTCGCAGCCCCGGTTCAACAGGAACAGCCATGGACGAATAAATAGACGTGTGCCGTTCCCGGCCCGGCCCGGATGACTCGGCAGCGTGGAGGAGACCCGCGATACACCTATGGACAACCGGTTCTGACCGGTGATGCCCGACATTGCTAGACCAGCGGCACCCCTCCGGCCGAACACCTCGTCCTGCGGTAGCCAATCCGCGCATATCAGTCTGACAGCGCAGTCGATCATGACGCGCCGGCCGGCCGGACCAGGCAGGGAACGAACACAGGCGAGCGGTCCAAGACATCCAGTCTTGGACCGCTCACCCTTGCCCTCTTGACAAGGAACAACTACATATCAGGTGTACTAACCCGGGTGGTTGGTGACACGGCTGCTGGGTGGCGCCTTTGAGTGCCGTGTGGGGCCTTCGCCGATTGTAGTAGTCGATGAAGTCCTCGTAACAGCCCTGGCATTCGGTTTCCGAGGTGTATGCCCGGGCGTAGGCCCATTCCTCCAGGAGGATTCGGTTGAAGCGTTCGATGCTCCTATATTGTCAAGTCCTCGTCTGGGGCAGGTTGGCATAGATCTCTCTCGCGATGTAACGCTTGAGGCAGCGGATGATCTCGCGTTTGCTGAGACCTTCAGCGGTGCGTCGTTCGACGTAGGCGCGGGTGGGTTCGTGCCTGCGCATTCGGACGATGGCGATGATGTATAGCGCACTGTTCGCTGCGCGATCGCCGCTGCGGGAAAGCCGGTGCCGCCCGGTGGTCCGTCCGCTGCTGGCCGGTTGTGGCGCGACTCCACAAAGTTTCGCGAACGCGGCCTCGGTGCGGATCCTGTCGGTGTTGTCGCCAACAGTGACGAGGAACTGTCCGGCAATTTCAGTGCCCACGCCGTGGAGCTGGATGAGATCGGGGGCTGCGTTGGTCACCAGCGCATCAATCTGAGCGCTGAGTTGCTTGATCTCATCATCCAACGCCTTCCAGCGGCGCGCGAGGTCACGCAGCGCAAGCTTGGTCCCTGCCAGGTGCATCCGTTCAGGCGCGGTTGCCAGTGACAGGAGATCCTCAGTCTCGGGGCGGAGTCGTAGGCACCTGTTCACCAGGGTGCGTTTGGTGAGGTCGACCAGCTCGTCGCGCAGCGTTGAGGGAGCGCCGATCATGATGCCGGACAACGCGTTGAAGGCTTGAGTTCGTGATTTCACGGCGCTGGAACGGGTAACGCGGAGGGTTCGGATGACCTCGATCATCCCTGATTTGCTTTTCGGTATGGCGGTGGAGGTTTCCCCCAGAACGGCGCGGGCGATCTGCTCGGCATCGAGGCGATCAGATTTGCCGTCCATCCGGCGGGCTATCCGATTGGGCCGGTTCACCTCGACCACCTGTTCACCCTGGCGGGTCAGTTCGCGAGCGAGTGCGGCGCCGTATGATCCTGTGCTTTCCACCCCAATCGAGGCGAGATGGCCATAGCCGCGCATCCAGGACCTTAATGCTCCATATCCGGGGGAGGTGGCGGGGAACTGCTGATGGCCGAGCAGACGGCCGTGGGCGTCGATCACGGCGGCATAGTGGGTGTGCTTGTGGGTGTCGACTCCACCAATTACCGTGACATCGTCGATCAGGGTTGTCATGCTGGAAGCGCTCCTTCCGTACTGGAATCAATGAACGGATGAGGCGAGCCGGCCGGGCGGGCGACAGGTCTGTGACGGGGCTTCTAGTCCAAGCTCCTATCAGGTCAGATCCGTCTGGCCGGCGCACTCCATAGTGCTGCGCCAGGCCCAGTCGACAAATCGAACGAAAGACACCATGGTCATACCTTGGCCGGGGTCAGACTGGACCCAACGCAGCACCACGATAAGTCTTCACAAACTTTGCCGTTGGTCTGCGGGCGGTAGGGCCGGGTGTATTTGTGCTTGATACCCGGTCCGAGCGCATCGTTGAACGTCCTTGAGCGGTAACAGGAGCCGTTGTCGGTCAGGACCCGCAGGACCGTGATCCCCTCGCCCTGGAACGCCGCGTTCGCGCGGATCCAGAACCCGGCCGCGGTGTCCTGCTTCTCGTCGGTCAGGATCTCGGAGTACGCGAACCGGGAGTGGTCATCGACCGCATGGTGCAGATAGGCGTAGCCGCGGCCCTGCTTCTTGTTGTTCCGGTTCCCCGCGGTGCGGCCCAGGACCCGGTGGCCGCCTCCGTCGGGAATCCGGCCGAGCTTTTTGATATCGACGTGCACCAGTTCCCCTGGACGGGGATGTTCGTAGCGGACCGGCCGGGGCCGGCGCACCGGCAGGCCGGTGATCTTGTCGATCCGGGACAACAGGGGCATGCCGAAACGTTTGAGGATTTTCTCCACGGTGGACCGGTTCATCCGGAGGTGGAACGCTATCCGGTGCGGACCCCAACGCTTATCGAACCGCAGCGCGATGACCCGCCGCTCGGTCCGGGTACGAGTCCGTGACGGTGAGTGCAGCGGACGCGACGACAGGTCCGACATGCCGGCTTCGCCCCATGCTCGATACCGGTCAGCCCATTTCTTAGCCGTCGCCGGCGAGCAGCTCACGCTCTCGGCAGCCCTGCGCAAATTCCAGCCCTGATCCACAACACGGCGGGCCAGCAAGAGGCGACCCTTCGGCGTCAGACAGGCGTTAGGGTGGGACACGAGGACCTCCTGGTGATCGAGATGAGTGTGGTAACCCACTTCGATACCGGAGGTCCTCGCCTCTTACACCACGCCACGCCGTTCATAACCTCCGTGGGAGTTACAGCTAGGGCACTGTTTTCCCCGTGTCGCGGCTGTGTGGACCTTCCCGGACCGGCGCAGGTGGTGCGAGGATGGCCCTGTCCGCACCCGGCTGATCCGGCTCAGAAGCGGACCCGGCGAGAGGCATGACTCATGGAGAGTTCCAGTAACGGCGCATACAGGATCGTCGTGGGAGTGGACGGTTCGGAATCATCGCGGGCCGCCATGGACTGGGCCGTGGACGAGGCCAGGCTCCGGAACGGGCAGATCCTCGCCCTCTCTGCCTGGCACTATCCGTATGTCAGCGATGCCCTCGGGCAGGTCTGGGAGTATCAGGGCTTTGAGGAGGACGCGCGGGCGGTCCTCGATGAGGAGCTTGAACGGGTAGGGGACCGCGGCGTGCAGATCACGGGGAGGCTTATCCAGGGGACCGCGGCGTCGGCCTTGGTGGATGCCTCACACCGGGCGGATCTCGTTGTCGTGGGTTCGCATGGACGCGGTGGTTTCACCGGCATGCTGCTCGGATCGGTGTCCACGCAGACTGTCCACCACGCCCAGTGCCCGGTGCTGGTTGTCCGCGGTGCGGCGACGGACACCGGGGTCCGGGGGACCTGAGCGGCGGGTCCCGGGCTCCGGAGAAACCCGACGCAGGCCGGGGTCTTGTGGGGTGGGGCCAGCCGGGCTAGTCTGGCGCCTGCTGGCGCGCACGATGGCGTGCGGCCCAGAACCGACCAGGAGGCTTCCGTGCAGATCGACCCGCATACCACCGCCGTCGTACTCATCGAATACCAGAATGACTTCGCGACCGAGGGCGGGGGACTGTACGACGCCGTCCGGCCCGTGATGGAAAAGACCGACATGCTGGCCAATACGGCCCGGATCGTGGAGGCAGCGCGGGCCGCTGGTGCCACGATCATGCACGCACCGATCACCTTTGCCGAGGGCTACAACGAACTCGGACCGCACCCGTACGGCATCCTCAAGGGTGTTGTCGACGGCAAGGTGTTCGTCAAGGGGACCTGGGGCGCCCGGATCATCGACGAACTGGTCCCGGCCGAGGGGGACATCCTGATCGAAGGCAAACGGGGCCTGGATACCTTCGCCAGCACCAACCTGGACTTCATCCTGCGCAGCAAGGGGATCAAGACGATCGCGCTCGGCGGCTTCCTGACCAACTGCTGCGTGGAATCGACCATGCGGTCCGGCTACGAGAATGGCTACCAGGTGATCACCCTGAGCGACTGCGTGGCGGCGACCTCCATTGAAGAGCATGAAAACGCCATCACCTACGACTACCCGATGTTTTCCACACCCATGACGTCGGAGGACTTCGTCAGCGCCCTGGGCTAACCCGTTGGACGGCGGGGGGCAGCTGCCCTCCCCGCCCGTGTCCCTCAGCGGACCGGCCCCCGGCTGCGCATAGGCTCAAGACATGGACGCGAACCTGACTGTGGAGCTCGAAGGGCAGACCTCGATCAACGAGCTCCTTGACGAGCCAGTCGGTGCCTCGCCGGTCCAGCTGGCGCTGCCCATCGATTTTCAGTTGGCCGCCGCGGTTCGGCGCTGATCCCGAACGTGTCTGACGGGGCCGGCGGCCGACTGGTACTTCGCGAATGGCCCTTCACTGGTCCTGGCAGGGCGCCCCCGGAAGAGATAGCCGGTACTTATGACTCTGGGCCCCGGCGCCTGGCACCGCAACACTAAGGCCATGATCACTCATTGCCAGTCCTGGCGGACCCGACCCGGAATCACACTCGTGGCCGTGATCGCCCTGTTCCTGGCCGCGTGCGCCCAGCCCGCGGGCCAAGGCGGGCCGGCATCGTCAACCGCCCCCTCATCCAAGACGGGCAACCCTGCCTGTGATCTCATCACCCCGGAGATTGCGGCGAAGACCGAAGCCGGGCTCGTGCCTGTTGGCCAGATCATCCCGGCCAAGCCGCCCGGGAGCAAGGCCTACGTGTGCACCTATTCGAGCAAGTCCAACGAAGCAGGTCTGACGGCCCTTTCGGTGGCCCTCACGTCGCCCGCATCGGACGCCGACATCTCCAAAGCGAAGTCGACGCCTGACTGTTCACCTGTCACTGGCATCGGCGACTCCGCCTGCCTGCAGTGGACGGGGTACTTCCGCGGTGAGCCCGGCAACGTGTCCGCAAATGTCGTCCTCACGGCCGTCCGCGGCAACGAGACCCTGGAGATGCCCTACGTAACCGGACCACCCATGGCCGGGTCGGCCGTCCCGGATGGCGACGCGATGGCCCGCGCGCTCGCCCAGGCTGCCGTGGACGCGGGCTGGGGCAACGGCACCGCACTCAATGTCCCCGCCGCTCCGCCTGTGGGTCCGCCGGCCACGACGAACAACGCGGTCTGTGCCCTGATCAGTGCCGATGAGCTCAAACAGGCTTTCGGGGCGAAGACCCAACCGGAAATCCTCCCGGGCGAGGTCAACTGCCGCTACAGGTTCGGCGACTTGGGCACACCGGGCCCGGACTCCCTTGTCTTCACCATCGAAGTCCTCAAGGGTTCAGCGCTGGCGGGCCAGGGCCCGCCCGGCGAGCCGCTCGACGGCGTCGGCGACAAGGCTGCCTTCAACATGACAACAGAACCCGCGGGCCCGAAGTCCCTCCGCCCGGCCGGCGACGTGCCGATTACGATCCTGTCCGTGATGGTGGTCAGGGGCGAGAACCTCGCGACATTCAACGCGCAGGTCCTGATCTCCCCGACGGGGCCGACGGCCGGGCAGACAAAGGATCAACTCATCACCCTCGTGCGCGACGTCGGATTCTGACGTCCGGAATCCGGCCGGAAAATCCCGAAGCTGGCCGTTGTCGCACTGGCAAGCTGTAATCTGACTCCGAACCGCACACGACTCATGGGGGCACCTTGACTGAGAACAATCCTCCGGTCCCGCCGGAACCGCCTCACCCGCATGCCGGTTGGCGTCAGCCCGGACCCGGCCAGAGCTACCCCTCCCACGGCCCCGTCCCGGGCTACGAGCCAGCCTACGGGCCATCCCAGCCATACACCCCGCCCGGCTACAGCCAGCAGCCGTATCCGTACCCGCAGCAGCAGGCACAGTACCCGTCCGCCCTGCCGGGCTGGGGTGCGCCGCAACCGCCGAAAACTGGTGTCCGCACGGCCTCAGGCGTCCTGACCATCGTGTTGGGCACGTACCTGCTCATGTACGCCGTTGTTGGGGCCGGCGGCGGCAAGGCAGGCATGGCATCCCTGCTGTTCCTCCTGGTGCTGGCATGCCTGACCGCGGGCATCCTCGTCCTGACCCTGCGACTGAGCAAGGGCGTCCAAGTATTCGCCCTGGCCTGCTCGGGTGTGGCCGCGCTGTTCGCGCTCATCGCCCCGGCCGCCGGCTACTACGGCATCGTGCTGCCTGCAACGCTCCTGCCGCTGGCAATCGCAGGCTGCATTCTCTCCAGCATCAGCCTGTCGCGGGGGAGCCAATCCGCCTGACCCGCACCAGAAAGAGGCCCCGCACCCATCATCCAGCCCACCTGCTCCCGCCTTCCTGACGCGGTCCCCGAAAGCGTCCAATACGCAGTCGAGGCGGGCCTCGTACTCGGTGTCGCTTTCGCCTTGGACGTCGGAGCCATGAGGGCTTCGGCGCCGCACACAGGACGGGCACGAAACCCGCGACCGGCGGACCTCTGACCCCGGCCCTCGACATCGTCGCCCGGGAACGCGCCGTCCACCACGCTGCTACCCCTGCCGTGCAGAACTTCAATGAGAAGCTTTTCGCTAGCTGGCGTCACTACACCGGTTGCTCATGCGGGCGGAAGAACGTCGGAGTAGATAGCCCGTAAGTACCCCTTTGGTTGGATCCGGGCAAAACAAAACCCCGCCTTCATGGCTTTTGGCCAGTGAAGACGGGGTTTTCTTTAGGTGGTGCACCCCCCGGGACTCGAACCCGGAACCCATTGATACGGGGTCAATTAGCTTACTTGCAGCTGATATTGCGATTTTTCGCTAATTCTCGCTGAAAACGTGTTGTTCCGTGGCCGGTGTGCGGGCCTTGAGGGACAGCAGGGGACAGTGAGAGCCAGAGTAAATAGCCCGTAAATCTCCCCATTGGAGCCACAAGGGGCTATTTACTGATCGGTGCCAGCAGGGAATACGTCTTCGAACACAGCTCGGTTGTCGATCATCTGCAGTTCCTCCTGGATGTAGAACTCGCGGGTGACAGCGCTTGAGGAATGCCGGAGCTGCTCGGCAGCGGCCTCCAGGCCAGCGGACTTCTTGATCATTGTTGCCGTGCTCTTCCGGAAACTCTTCGGTGTCATCCAACTGGAATCGTCGTCACTCTGGTTGTCGTACTCTCTAGCCTCACGAAGTGAGCGACGAAAGTTCGATATGAGTCTGATTTCGCTCTTCCGGTCCGTAAACACCAGACCGCGGGCAGTCCCACCCATCCCAGCCTTGCGCTCTTTGAAGAGGTTGACCACGTAGTCGGGGAGGGCGATGGGCTGGATTTTGGCTACCTGGTCTCTGTCACCCTTGGTCCAGTCCTGACGATGCCAGCGATCATCATCGTCCTTGGCTATGGTCCCGGTCACCAGGATGAACGGAATGTCGGCATCCAGCCAGAGGTCCTCCCAGCGAATGGCCAACATTTCGTTTGGTCGGACGCCGACGCCAAGCATGACGTCAACGCAAGGCACGAGATCGCGGCCGCGGGGTGGCCCGAATCGTTGGGCGCTCTGCCATGCCAGAATCCGACGGCGCAGTTCCAAATATTCCTGTTTTGTCGGTGCCCTTACGTCCTTACGCTTTCCCCGGCGCTCTTTGGAGCGCTTATCCTTACCGACTGGGTTCACACGGGATGGCACTGCGTTGAAGGAGACGGCAAGATCGAACATGCCACGAAGCACGACCCGGGCTGTGTTCTCGGCCGTGAGTCCACCTGTGGAGATCAGCCGGGTGCCAGATTTAGACTGGATGGCCTTAGTTTCACCGCCATCCGCAATCCTTCGCAAATGGGCCTCAATGTAGCCGGTGGTCACGTCGCGCACCTTTTTGTTCCCTATGTAGGGATCAACTGAAATCCGGACACGGTTTCGATAGGTCTCTACAGTCCCTGGTGCCTTGCCCCGCAGAGACTTGATCCAAATTTGGCCCAATTCGGCAATGGTGGTTGAACCGGTGACGGCTGCGTCGGCATCGGACTCATCGCGCGTGCTCCACCTGTACTCGAGCTCCTCTGCGGCCTCGGTCTTGGTGCGGCCCCTGGCTTTCATACGCTTGCGGGTGCCGTGGGTGTCGCGGTAGTAGAAGGACGCTTCGACATTACGCCCGACCGGAGTGAAACTCGTTTTCCCGCGCGAACCGGGGCGTATCTCGGGGCGGCCCATCGATTTTCCTAATGAATGAGGGATAGGGATACTGGCTGAGGCTATCCGACCTTATTCTCGAGCTGCGGGACGTGCTGCAGAAAACGACAGCCGTGGCGGACCGCCGGCGCATAGAGAACGCCATGGAACAGATATTGATTGTCAACGGCATGATGACTACGTCTCAGGTGGCGGCATACCTGCAGGTGAGCACTTCTACTCTCAAAGCATGGCGGCACGCTCTGGAGGGCCCCCGTTTCGCGCGTGTCGGTAGGACGATCCGTTACAGCCATCTCGAACTGGAGCGTTGGGTTGAGGGCGTCTCTCGCAAGCAGCGCCGCCAAGCTGCCTGACGGCAGCCATTGCTCAGGCGATCTGTAGCCCTTATCGGGAGCGGATTCATGAAGACCCAGGGATTTGCATCAAGCGAGTACAGATCGACCGTGCGTGATGAAGCCGCCGTACGTCTGAGCGACGTCTTCCAGAATCGGCACGGACGATTCAGACCGCTGGGCAGCGGGGGTCGCGACCTTGCTGTTACGTCCGGGGAGGGCGTCCCCGGGTTATGCCGGTCTGCCACATCATGCCACGGTCTACCCACAGGCCGGGCCAGCACCGCGAGTCCACAGATCAAGCATTCGAGGCCCGGCTGGTTCGGCCCGCGGTCAATCGACGACCTTTGGCCGGCGCTCTGGACACCCTGCTTCAGTTCCTTCTGCGATGCTTTTGCCCTCTGCCGACCGGGTCCTGACAGTCCCGGCCGGCCGCCGCTTCCTGAAGGCTGCCTAGCCGGGTTTCTCGTCATCTGCGCATGTTCCCCGGTGAGCCATCATCGCTGGGAGTCTGCTGGCTGTAGCCTGTGAGCGATCCGTACACACCACTGGGGGACATCTTGACCGACAACATCCCGCCGATTCCGCCGGCACCGCCACGTCCTGAGCCATCCGCACCGCAGCCACAGCCCGGCACCGGCCAGCCGGAGCAGCCCGACTACGCCCCGCCTGCCGGGTACGGCCAGCCCACGCCGTACCCGCCGCCGTACCCTGCTCCGCCGGGCCAGTACCCGCAGCAGTACGCCCAGCCGGGCCAGCCCCAGTACAGGCAGCAGCAGGGCCCGTATGCACCGCAGTACGGACCGCCGGCCCAATACGGCCAGCCCGGCCAGTGGGCACCGGTTGGACCGCCGCTGCCGAAATCCTCGGGCTACCGGGTCGCCGCCGGGATCATTGCGATCGTGTACGGCTGCTGGCTGTTCCTGCAGTTCGGTGGCGGCGCTTCCATGGACCTGGGATTCCTGGCGTTCCTGTCCCTGGTCGCGTCCGGTGGAAACCTGACCTCCGGTATCGTCCTGCTGGCCAAGCAGCGGAGCCGGCTGCGCGGGGCGCCGGTTACGGCCCTGAGCTTCGCCGGGGTCGGCCTGCTGCTGGGCGTCATCTTCTCGACAGTGGCTGGCGGGCCGGGAGTCTTCCTTTTCAACTTCCTGCTCGCCGTGCCGATCTTGATCATCCTGGGCATCGGCTTCTCGCGGGAGAGCCGCGGACTCTGAGCTGACTCGCACCTCACAAGGAGGGCCCTGCTTCGGCGGGGTCCTTCTTCGTGTCCGGGCACTTTCCCACCGTGGCGTCGACCGTCAGCCGGCTCTCTGCGCATGTTCCTGGTTGAAGCTGCCCGGACCGCGGCGGCGACCAACCTGCCGTGAAGGACATCGTGCATCTGCTCAAGACCGAGTTCGGAGAATCCCTCAACGCCGATTCCATCACCCGGCTGTTCATCCTCGAAGCCAGGGACCGGGCCCTTGAAGGGGTTACCGTCGAGAAGCTCGTCGACAGCACCGGATCCGCCGTCATTGCCGAGTTGCTTTCCGGGGCCCAGATTGAGATCGCGCTGTTCAGGGTCGCCACGGTCACCGACGAGGCCGGGAAGGGCGCCACCGCGCATGCGCGGGCACTCTTGGATGCTCTGTCCCAAGCCCTGGTGTCCTCGTCGCGCGGCCTGGTCGAGGTCAGCTACTTCAAAGCCCGGGTGCTGTCCCCGGCAGCCACGCGCCGAAAACAAAGCTCCGCACCGGTCACCGGTACGGGGCTTGTCGTTGACTCTACGAGGCGTCAGCGTAGAGGACGATCAGACCCAGGTTGAATTCCAGCCGCCGGCTGAACGGTATGGAGATCGCGTCATGGCCGGAACTCATCAGGATTCCGTTCATCATCAGCCGGGATGTCCGTTTGTTGCCGTCGAAGTAGAACTGACGCCGCGTGCCGAAACAGAAGTAGGCGACGGCCCGCTCGACCGGGTCTTCGATGGCGGACAGGCAGGCCAGACCCCGGTCGTATCCTGCCCGAAGCGTATCTGTCACAGTGACCCCGATTACCGCTGAAGGGACAGACTTCCTATACATTGATCGAACTGATGACTTCAGGTTGCGACAACCGCCGCAAAAAACGTGGCAGAGCGGCCGAGAGAGGGACTCCATTGTCAAGCTTTCCACCGCCGAATCCTGTCCCCCTAGCACCGCCGGGCTGGTATTTCCAGCAGGAGACCGGTACGAAGAAGTGGTGGACCGGCAGCCAGTGGCTCGACGCTCCGCCGAAGAGAGCCAAGACCGTCTCTCTCGACCTTTATCACTGTGGGGGTTGTGGCCCTGGTGTTCGGACACCTGGCCGGCGGCACCGCCGGAAACAAATCCTCGGACCTGGCCGCGGCCAACAAGGAAATCACTGAGCTAGATGTACTCGGCCAGGACGTTGGTTACATGTTGAAAAGGGTGAAGACCTCTTAGGTTGGTGGTTACCACACACACCTAACGACTAAGAGGTCTTCATGGTCCACCGTAATGCCCGTCTGACTCCTGCCGGTAGAAGCATCCTTGTCCAGCGTCTTCTGGGCGGCCGTCCCGTGGCGCATGTGGCGAAGGAAATGGGTGTTTCCCGCGCATGCGCCCACCGGTGGCTCAAGCGCTATGTCGAACACGGCTGGGACGGGATGGAGGACCGGTCCTCACGCCCGCATTCGTGCCCGCACGCCACCCCCGAGGCGAAGATCGAGGACGTGCTCGCGGCTCGGGAGAAGCACCGCGAAGGCCCGGTCGAGCTGGCCGAACGCTGCAAGGTCCCGGCCCGCACGGTCTCTAGGATCATCGCCAGGGCCGGGCTGCCCCGGTTGTGGGAACTGGACCCGATCAGCGGCGAACGCATCCGGGCCGGCCGGGCCACCGACCACCGTTACGAACGCGACACCGCCGGAGAGTTGCTGCATATCGACGTCAAGAAACTCGGCGGCATAGCGAACGGCGGCGGCTGGCGGGTCCATGGCCGCAGCGAAGCCGTCAGAGGCCGCGGCATCGGGTACGACTACGTCCACGTCGCCGTGGATGACCACTCCCGCCTGGCCTACGTTGAGGTCCTGCCCGACGAGAAAGGGCCGACCTGCGCCCGGTTCCTGACCAACGCCGCGGCGTTCATGGCCGCGAACGGGGCACCGGTGCGCGAAGTCATGACCGACAACGCCCTGGCCTACATCCGGTCCGCGGACTTCGCTACGGCCATCGCGGATCTCGGCGCCAAACACCGGCGCACCAAACCGCGCAGCCCGTGGCAGAACGGCAAGGCCGAGCGGTTCAACCGCACTCTCCAGGAAGGCTGGGCCTATAAGAACGCCTATGACTCCAGCGACGACCGCACACAGGCCCTCACGGGCTGGCTAGACTTCTACAACCACCGCCGCAACCACAGCGCCCTCGGAGGACGACCACCCATCAGCAGATGTAACCAACCTGCTGGCTGAGTACAGCTAGAGGCTCGGCTCGCGGCGAATAACCCACAGTCGGCGGCCGCGGAATCGGCAACGGCTGCCGCGGCGGAGTCAGTGCCGACACCGGCACCGGTCGCAACTGGGGCAGTGATGCTTTCCGGGGAGGGTGAAATGAACTCGAAAAAGTTCGCGTTGAAGGGCAGCTATTCGGTCACCTGGACGACGCTCGGCTCGTGCTATTACAGCGCAACCCTGAAAACAGAGGATCGTCCCGTGGGTGGCGAAACAGCATTCAGCGCACTCCATGAGGCGTCCGGCACCGGAAATATCTACGGGCTCAAAGCCGCCGCCTACTATCTGGACGTCATCACTGGGCCGGCACCAAACTGCGGCTGGACGGTTACGCTGACGCCTGCCCCGTAGGGTCCGGTGCGTCGATAGCCTTCACGGTCCAGCCGCCATTCCGGGCCCATGCCACCCTCAGGCAGGCCTGCTCGACGCAGATCGTCCAGGAGCTCGGGGAGCTCAACGCCAAGGAAACGCGCCTCTTCGGCCACACCGGCATAGTTCTGAGCGGAGGGGGCACGAAGCGCCAGGGATTCCGTGAATGCTGAGACTCATTGGTCGGCGCCGTAGATGGTCAGCCCCGGGGTGCCGAACCGGTTCCAGTCCGGGCACCTCACCATCAGGCGGCGGTGAGGTGCGCGATCGGGTGCTGCCGGACCTCGGTCAGATAGGTGCGGACGAGGGCGTCAACGGAGTTAAACAAGGCGCTGCCGTGCTGGTTCACACCGGCGCCGATCCGGTTCGGGGTCCAGGCACGGACAGTACTGTCCGGCTTGAGGACTCCGGTGACGGATCCGATGAGCGCACCGTCCAGGTAGACATCGGCGGTGGACGTCGACGCGGCACCTTCGCCGGCTTTGACGTACGGGCCAAGTTCGGCGAAGTGAGTACGCATCCAGGCGGCGCGGTTCATCTTGCCAGCGTTGACCGGCCTCAATCTGTTCTCAGGCATGGCCGTCATGTGTGCGGAGCCAGCCGGATCCCTCACCGAACCGCGCCGGAGGTGCCCTGGCCTATCCCTGAACGTAGTCGGACAGGGCACTGTTGATGAACAGTGCCCGCAGATACCGGACCCCGGCCGGCAGCGCATCACCGGAGGCCTGAGACTGGTCGACCACCCCGAACAATGAGCTGAAAGTTCCCGGCACGGCGACCGGCGCCACGTCAAGCCGGAGGTTGTGCGCTACGACTTGCCTGTCAGCCAGGGCGCCGGTCGGTTGTCCGGAGACCTCGCCGGGAATAGTTGCCGTAGCGTTGAAGATCAAGACGCCCGTCCATGACGGAGCCCTCAGTTGTGCGACCAGGTCCGTGTAAAGGTAGGCGTCCGGGTCCTGGGATTCCGTCTTCGAAATCACGTCGGCGATGAGTGCGTTCAATCGAAGGTATGCCCCCACCGGGTCTTCGTTCAATTCGGCAGCGGCGCTGTACGAAGCGAGGTCTGATGCGTGGTCTTTCACGCTTTTCCCGGGTGCGCTCTTGATCACGATCATGGGAGCTTCTGGCCCGGTTTGGCCCGAGTTCACGGCGAAGCGCCACGAATTCGCGGCCGCGGCCGCGTCCCCGGAAACGGAGAATCTGGAAGCTCCGGAGATGACGGCGAACACCTTGTCAGCGTGAAGCAATGCCTCCCGGGCGCCGGCGTCAACGTTCAGTACCAGGGTGTGCGGGTTGCCCGCCTCGTCCGTTGTCTGACCGAGAACAATCCCTGCCGGTGGAACGGGTGCCGTCAAGCCCGGACCCGAACCTAGCTCCTGTGGCCCGAGGCTTGCAGGGACGTCAGGCACGGCTGGCGTTGGATCCGCACGCGGCCCCTGCTCCCGCGGCACGGCGCTTACAGGTATTCCAGGCCCGTGGCTCGCTCTAAGGGGTCGTTCACTGTCGGAACCGGGTTCTGCGGCCGCTGGTGCTGACGGCCCGGCTGGCGGCGTCGGCGTCGGGACCTTGCCGATCCTTGGCTTTTCGGGAGTGGGTGCGGCCGTGGATGTTGCTTCCGGCCTGCCGGCGACGGAATCGCCCACGGTCATCGTGAGCACGAGAGAGGCGACGGCTGCGGCAATCACAACGGCAACGGCGAAACCGCCAATGACCAGCGGGTTCACCCGCATGGGCTCGGGCCGACTGTGCGTCCAGTGTCGCTGATGGGGCGATCCTCTCGTGCCTGTTCGGGGCCCGGTCCGTCCCCCGAGTGAACGGTACAGCATCGCGAATAGAGCCGCAACAACCCGCCTTGACTCAATTCGTCGCCCGCGGGGCGCCGGCGCCGGGGTCCTCATCGATTGAATAGACGACGCGGGTCAGGTCAGTGATGGCGGAGAGATCCTCGATGGTGATGTTGATCGCGGCGGACCGGTTTTTCAGGAACAGGAACAGCTCCTGCTGCGGCCAGAACAGTTCATCGATGTAGGACTTGAAGGTCCGTCCGCTGGCCTTGGAGTACCGGCGCAGGACAGCGCTGTCGGTTATCCGGGATCCGTGGGAGAGCCCCACGTCGAGATCCCCGAGCGGGTCCACGGCCTCATCGAGGTAGCTGCCGAAAATAGTCAAGGACCGGACGAACATCGGCTTGCCGGGGTCAGCGTTGTAGTCCCGGGCCCGCTGGATGAGCTCGGCCAGCAGCCTGTCGGCCGTCTTGCGGGCGATGGGTTTCCCGAAACTGGCCATGCCGAGCGCGTTGCCCTGGACGGTGGTCGTCCACTGGACACCGTGGTATTCATTGGCCACCGTCAAATATCCTGCCCCGGCCAGTGCCTGGACGACGGCATCGGCCGGGGTGGGGATGCCGTGCCTGGCCAGGACGTCCCCGGCGAAATCGGCCGGGAGCTCCCGGCGGCCGAAGACCTTCATGACATCCCTGGCAGCGGCCGCTGGCAGGCCGGCAATCACATCCGTCTTGGCGATCCTCATGCTCCGGTGCCCCTTGTCATCGTGCCTTCCTAGATCCTCACACGCCGCCCGGTGCCCATGGAAGGCTATCGACCGTTGCGCCCGCCTCGATGTGCTCGACCAGGTAAAAGTCGATGCGGGTCTTGTCGGCGCGGGAGTAGATCAGCATGTTCTTAGCGGCCGCTCCGGAGCCGATCAGAGAATCGATCTCAGTACGGGCCTCCGCCGGGCTCGCGTGGGTGACCCATTCGGTGTCACGGTCGCCCACCCTGGCCCGGGTGAGGTAGTCGGGGGAGTCGGCCGTGCGCGGCGGGCGGACAAGCGAAAGAACTGGCTAGCCCCAAGGGAGTCTCCGGCGGCGGCCAACGAGATGAGCGGCTCGGCGGAACCCTGCGGGGTCTTGTCGGCTCAGCCGGTGACGAAGCCCGAGACTACGTCCCAGGCCAGCGCAGCCGTCACCGTCCAGAACTTTGACGTGGCCCTGACCAGTGCGTCCAGCGTCGCCGGGTCCGGGACGTTCACCCTCAGTGGTACCGCCCATCTGGTCATCATCGCGCAGCCGGACGACCCGGTCAGGCCTGCGGATACGAAGATCACACGAACCTGGTCCCGTCCGTCGCGACCAAAGGCACGGCCAGCTACACGGTCACCGGCGTGCGGAACATCTCCCTGGCGCCGTCCTCCAACCAGGTCTTCACCTTCAACTACCAGTTCCAGCCGCAAGATCCGGCCATCCCAGGAAGCCCCGTCCAGCCGGCCTCCATTCGTCACCACCTCGACAGCGCCGGGACCGTCACCGAATACACCGCGGCGGCCGGGGATACCCCTTGAGCATTCAGGCCCGCGCGGCGGTCTAAGCAGGGGCAGGGGCGTTGAGTTGCGCGGTCAGCCAGCCGAGCTGCTGGCCAATGCCCAGGCCCATGGGAACTTCGGAAATCCACCGGCTGCCCAGCAGCACGGACCGGTACGTCCCCCGGGCCAGGATGATCAGACCCTCAGAGCGGGCTGCCATAAGGCGAACGGAAGCCCGGACTTGTTCAGCGGTGTTGGCGGAGTCCGTACGCCGGGCGTGAGTGCCAGCCTACGATCGCCCGGGTGGTGCCCGAGCTGACGTCGAAGCATGGTACTTCTGGGGATTGCATGGTCAGCAATTTACGTTTGTATTTTGCCTATGTAAGTCGCGCGGATGATGGTAATTGTCTGCTGTACAGTGGAGACATGAATTTGCTGGAGCAGCTCACTGCCGGTGTCTACAGGGCCCAGGCTGAGGAGAGAATCGCGGCGCAGCGGACCAACGCTGCACTGCTCGCGCTCAAAGAGGTCGCCACATGGGCCCAGATGGAGGAGCTCACCGGCCTGACCCGTCACCAGCTTCAGTACCGGCTTTACAAAGACAGCTTCGAATCCATCAAGAAGCGTCTGCTAACGGACGAGGAAAAAAAGGCCCGCAAGGCGGTCCGTGAGTACCCTCTGTCTTCAGATTCCCGGCCGGGTATCGGGCCTGCCGAGGCTGCCCGACGCCTCGGGGTGTCGCGTACGACGGTATACGCCATGCTCGAACGCGGCGAGTTCGAGCCTCTCCAGGATGGCAGGGGCCGCCAGCGCATCGCCACCGACTCCGATGGGAAACCGCTTATGCGTGACCCAGATGCGAACCGAGAACAGCCGGCGTCCCAGTGATCGGAACTCCCGCCAGCCTGGTGGTCATTGCAGCCCCGAGCGCGGCCATCGCCTGATCCTCCTGGCCGATCTGGACCTGGACGACAAGTTCGTCGTGGACCGGCAGATAAAGTGCGTCCTTGGGAAGCGTGGCGGCAGCCCGCAAAGTGATCTGCTTGAAGAGATCCGCTGCAGTCCCCTGGACGATCCAGTTCACGGCACGGTAAGGCTTCTCCTGGGTCTGCGGCAGGCGGCGGCCGAAGTATGTGGTCAGTAGCTCCCCGCGCTTGGCTTTCGCCTTTACCCCGTTGATCCATCCGTTCATAGTTGGGTAGGCCCGCCGCAGGCTTTGGATGACTTCAGCGGCATCGCTCTCGGTGATGCTCAGGTTCCCGGCCAGTGACTTCTGACCCTGGCCGTTAGATCATTGCTAGGAGGGCCGTCTTGGCGATTTTGCGCTCCGGGCTTCCGGCGTCGGTCCTGGAGGCGGCAACGATCGCTTCGCGCTTATCCTTGCCGTACACCGCGACGGCGAGTTCGATGTACACATCCGCTTTGACGGCCTCGATCAAAGCCTCGTCGCCGCTCATCGCGGCAATGACACAGGGTTCGACACGGTTCAGATCGCAGCCGACAAGAACGTGACCCTCTTCGGCCAGAAGTAGCCTTCGAAGATTGGTCGGGATGTTCTGGATGGCCGGTTTCCCGATGGACATGCGCCCAGTGTGAGCGCCGATACCCTTGATCGTTGGGTGAATGCGGCCGTTGATCTGCTTCTCCGAGAGCTCCCTGAGCTTGCTTGCAGTTTGTGCAATTCCCCGCACCCGTTTGAATGCGGTCCAGTCCCCGGCTGCCTCCTTCGGGACGAACGCGTTCCGGTAGAACTTATGACTCAGGGTCGCCTTGCCGTCGAGGTCCTGGATTCGGATCCCGCGGGAGGTGACCCAGAGGCGCGTCGCGTCGGTGTTGCCGGTCAGGTCTACACCGTACTCGCGGATAACTTCGCGCTGGTTCTTGGCCAGGATAGCGAGCTGGCGGGCGAGTTCGGGCAGGTCCAGGCGGTAGCCACGCAGGGCGGCCCAGCGCGGGCCTCCACTGCCTGCCGGCGGCCATCCCCGTGAGTGGAGACTCGTCCTCGTTGGTCCGGGTGTGTTGGCGCCTGCCGCGGGCCTTCACTGCCGTCGGCGGACACTGCGTGCACGAAACCAGTGCTGGTGTACTTTCCCTGCCGGGGGCGGACGCGTGGGTGGCCGGCTGGTTCTTGCTGGTCCAGGAAAAGGGCGGAACAGGGAGGCGCTGCGCGCCGGAAAAGAGGGTCTTGCCGGACAGGGTTGGCGGAAGAATCCTGCCGGGGAAGGACGGGTTATAGGACAAAGCGTGTGTATGGATTGTGCCTGTTTCCCAGTGACGGCGGGGGAAATCCGGGGTAGCTAAGCTTTGAAAGCTTAGGGTGGCTGGGGTGCTTGTATATCTCTGGAATGTTTGATTTGTGGTCGTGCGCTGGTTCGGAACGGAAAAACGGCGGCTGGCAAGCAGCGGTACCGGTGTCTGGAATGCGGGGCGAGCCGCTCGGGTGAACGCCCGGATGTGAGCCGGCGCGCGGAGCTGGACGCCTTTCTGGGCTGGTTGTTGGGCGCCGGCAGCCAGGCAGGGGCTGTCTCGTTCGGCACGGCCCGGTCGTTCCGGCGCCGCACGGCATGGTGCTGGAATATTTCCCCGGCGATACCGGCCACTGGCGAGGTCCATGATCAGGTCCAGATCGACGGGATCTACGTCGGGTCGTGGTGCTGTCTGATCGCGATCGCCGGAGAGCACGTGATCGGCTGGCAGTGGTGCGACACCGAGAAAAAGGCTGCCTGGGCTGCCCTGCTTCAACGGTTCCCCGCGCCGCGCGTGGTGATCACCGACGGTGGTTCCGGGATCGCGGCCGCATTGTCTGACTGCTGGTCCGATAGCGCCGTGCAGCGCTGCCTCGTCCACGTCCAACGCAACGTGCGCACCCACTTGACCAGCCGGCCCAGGACCGAGGCAGGAAAAGCCCTCCTGCGCCTTGGCCGGGCACGGACACGGATCCGCACCTCGGCGCAGGCCGCGGCGTGGCTGGGCCACCTCAACGACTGGTACCAGGACTACGGGGACCTGGTCCGGGCCCGGACCTACCGCGGCACCACCACCCCGGCGCCGGCCTGGGTGCGGGCGAATCAGACCTGGTGGTTCACCCACGACAGGCTCCGCAAGGCCTACCGGCTCCTGGAACGGCTCAGCCAGGCCGGGACGCTGTTCACCTACCTCCGCCACGAGTTCATCGGACTCGACATCGCCGCCACGACCAACCGGATCGAAGGCGGCACGAACGCCCAGCTTCGCCTGATCCTGCGGGCCCACCGCGGGATGAGCGAGGAGCACCAGAAACGGGCCATCGAGTGGCTGCATAGCGAAACCCCGGTCCCGCCCGCCCGGCTCATCCGCCCGGAGCACCAAACGCCCATACGCCTACCGGCTCAGACCGCCCCCGACCAACCCCACGGACCCGAGGAATACGGCAAAGCAGCCACCGCAGAAGAAGGCCTCTGGGCCCGCAAAGGATGGGCAGGACGACCCTGACACGCCCGGAATTTACGGGTTAGCGGCCAAAATGTGTGTATGAGATTGGCTTGGTTGCCAGTGTTCGCGCGGGTTGTAGGGGTGTGCACATGCTTTGAAAGCATGTGGAGTGACGGTTCGATCAAATCAGCCCCGGTGTGGTGTATGTGCTCAGAAGCTTGTGAAGAACGGTTCGACCAGTGCCGGGCGGACGAGATGGCGGTGTAGGTCGTGTGGTGCTTCGAGTACTCAATCCCGGGTTGATGTCACGAAGAGGGCAGAGTTCACGGCCTTCATTTCCTGGATCACGGGGAAGCAGCGGCAAGGCGCCCACGCCGGCTCGGAGAGGACCTTCAGGCGCCGGAGTGCCTGGTGCTGGAATGTCGCCCCGGCGGCCGCGCGGACCGGGGAAATACACCCGGTGATCATGCTCGATGGCACCTACTTCAACGGCTGGTGCGTCCTGGTCGCTTACACCGGCGAGCACGTCATCGCGTGGCAGTGGTGTGACCGGGAAAAGCACGCCTCGTGGGCTGCGCTTCTGCGGCAGATCCCGGCCCCGGCGGTGGCCGTCGTGGATGGCCACAAGGGCCTGGAGAGCGCCTTGAGGGAACACTGGCCGGAAACGAACGTTCAACGGTGCCTGTTCCATATCCGGCAGAACATCCGCACGCATCTGACGATGCGTCCGAAGCTCGATGCCGGTAAGGAACTACTAGCCCTGGCCAAGGCACTCACCCACGTCACGGACCTTGACCAGGCCGCCGCCTGGTCCGGTGCGTTCGCTTCCTGGGAGGCCCGCTGGGAGAGCTTCCTCAAGCACCGGACCTACGCGAAGAAAACCGGCGCCAGGCCCTCACACATCGGACCGGCACAGACCTGGTGGTACACACATCTGGGCCTGCGCCGGGCACGGGGAAGCCTGGCCGCTGCCATCAAGGCAGGGCACCTCTTCACCTGGCTTACCAGCGCTACCGAAGGCCAGCAGATCGCCCGGACGACCAGCCCGCTGGAGGGAGGAATCAACGCAGGCCTCAAAGACCTTCTGCGGAACCACCGCGGCCTCAGCGAAGACCACGCCACACGCGCCGTCGACTGGTACCTCTACCAGCACACTGAATCACCCCAGGACCCTTGGGACCTCGTGAAACCACACCACTGGCAACCCCAAAAGAAGGAGTCAAAGGAGGTGGAGGAGCCCATCCAACCGGCCCTCTACGACACAGCCTTCAGCTTCGAAGACGGCAACGGAATCCAGCAAGGATGGGGCGGAAGAAACCGGTGACACGCCCAAGCCATACACACATTTTGGCCGCTAACCCGAATTTACACACGTTTTGTCCTATAACCCCTATAACCCTCCCTTAGTGTCTTTTTGGGGCAAAACAAAACCCCGCCTTCACGGCTTTTGGCCAGTGAAGACGGGGTTTTTGTTTGTGCACCCCCCGGGACTCGAACCCGGAACCCATTGATTAAGAGTCAATTGCTCTGCCAGTTGAGCTAGAGGTGCATCTGTTGTTTTCGTTCCTCGCGGTCTTTTTGTTCCCGCGTTGTTCTCCGCAACGACATGAAACTCTACACGAATTTGGGCAGAGTGTGAAATCGGTGGTGGTGGCTGGCCGTAGGTCTACTCCGGCAGCTCCAAAACCAGCACAAAGTCAGGGTTTTTGTTGTTGCTGAGGACCCACAGGCGGCCGTCCGGGGCCAGCGAAACGTTCCTGATCCTGCCGTACATCCGTGTGAAATAGCCCACAGGATCACCGGCGAATTCGCCGTTCAGGGGCACCGCCCACAACCGCTGCCCGCGCAGCGCACCCAGGTAGGCCGTGTCGCCGACAATTTCGAGCCCGCTCGGAGAGGACTCGGCCGTCGAGGGCCAGACCACCTTCGCGTCCAGGAAGCCGGCGCGGTGCGGCGCTCCTGTGACCTCCGGCCAGCCATAGTTGCCGCCCGGCACGATCAGGTTGAGTTCGTCGTCGACGTCGGGGCCGAATTCGCTTGCCCACAGCCGGCCGGCGCTGTCCCACGCGAGTCCCTGGACGTTGCGGTGGCCAAGACTGTAGACCGGGTTGCCGTCGAAGGGATTGCCCGGCGCGGGGCGTCCGTCCGGGCTGAGGCGCAGGATCTTTCCGCCCAGGGCGTTCGGGTCCTGGGGCTGGCCGCGGCGCTGCGAATCGCCGGTGCCGACGTAGAGGTTGCCGTCCGGACCGAACCGGATCCGGCCGCCGTTGTGCGTGGCTGCCTTGGGGATTCCGCTGAAGATGACCTGCGCGGCGCCCAGGCGCAGCGTCCCGGCACTGTCCTCAAGGCGCAGCCGCGCGATCCGGTTGTCGCTGGCGGAGGTGAAGTAGGCGTAGAGGTACCGGTCGCTCGCGAAATCTGGCGACAGGGCCAGGCCCAGCAGCCCGCCTTCGCCGCCGGGTACGACGTCGGGCACCTTGGCAAGAGTGCCTGCCCGTCCGTTGCCTGATCCGGGTGCGATGGTCCGGAGCAGGGCAGTCTCGCGTTCGGAAATGACGGCGGTGCCGTCGGGCAGGAAGACCGTGGACCACGGCACCTGCAGCTCGGCGTCGATCTTTCGGGCAACCGTGGGCTGGTCCACGCCCGGCCGGGTCCCGGACGCGCCGGAGGCAGACGGGCCGGGCGCCGACGGGCTGGAGGCTGCGGGGCCGCTTCCGGCCGGGGAGGTGGTGCCGCCAGGAGAGGTGCCGCTGGACACGCCGCCCCCGCCGCCGGAGGTGCAGCCGCTCAGAAGGACCGCGACGGCAGCCCCCAGGACCGCCCACGGGCGCGCGCCCATCATCCGTGCTCCCGGTCCTTCCTGACAGCCCGAAATGCGGGCTACTGCCGTGTCCGTCGCGGCGGGCGGAAGCCCGCCGCCTCGGCGTGGGCCGCGGACAGGAACCAGACTTCGGCGCGGGTTTCCTCGAAGGCGGGGCTCGTCTCGTCGTGATAGACCATGGACGAAGCGTTGCCCTTGACCGAGAAGCCTTCCGGACCGCTGCCGTCGGCGGCCGGCGCCGCCGATCCCTCACCATACGGCTGGTCGACGGCGAGATGGCCGGCGGGTGCGGCCTCATGGGCAGCGGCCGTTTCCGCGGCGGCCGAGGACATTGCGGCCTGCCGGGTGTCAGCCTCCGCCAGGGGAACGTCAGCCGACGGCTGGGCTGCCGGCACGGCTGTCCCGACTTCTTCGCCCGCAGTGTCGGCGCTTGCCTCCGCCGCAGCGGATTCTGCGCCGGGCAGGGTGGGGGCATGGGGCTCTGTGTACTCAGGGTGATGCACCGGGACGCTTACCGCTGCCGGCGCGTGGTCGGCGTGGAGGCCGTGGCCAGGCTCCTGGTGGAGGGTCCCGTGTGGTTCGGCCGGAGGTGTTTCGGACCACTGGGTTTCCCACTCCGGACTCTCTGTGGCCGGTGCCGCTTCGGCGGCGGTCGCGGGCACGTCTCCCGACGCCGACGCGCGCATGGCTGCCGCGCGTGCCGCGGCGTGGGCCTCGGCGGCTGCTGCATCCACGGCGACAGCGGCGGGGTCGGGTTCAGGTTCCTGTTCGGCCTCGGGTTCGGCCTGGCTGAATCCCGCAGCCGTGGGCATCCAGGCAAGGCCGGCAGCCGACGCGGAAGCGGCGGAACCGCCGCCGGCCAGGGCGCCGCGGTGACTGGCGCCGTGGTCGGCGTCGTGCAGATGGGGAGGAGTGGGTTCGGGCGTGGCGGCGGTCCCCGTGCCTGCGGAAGCGGACCTGCGGCGGGAGCTGTTGCGGTTGCGCAGCCACCAGACGCTGGCGACAATCGCCACGATGACGACGAGCCAGATAATCCAATCCATAGCAGAGCCCTTCTGTCCATAAGTCTGTCCATCAGGCAAGGTTGCCGTTGCTCGACGGTACGTCTGCCTGAAGGGGGCTGTCCAGCCTCCAGGCCGCGGGCCTGTAGCCTCTCTTCATGGATTTCAAGAGACTGCGCATTCTCCGCGAGCTCGCCGACCGCGGCACGGTCGGGGCCACGGCTGAGGCCATGAAGGTGACGCCCTCAGCCGTCTCGCAGCAGCTCAAGACCCTGCAGGAGGAGCTGGGGGTGGTACTGGTCGAGAAATCGGGCAGGGGAGTGCGCCTCACGGAAGCCGGACTCGCAATGGCGGGGGCAGCCGCCGAGGTTTCCACCGCCATGGCCCGCGCGGAAGCCACCATCGACACCTACCGGCGGGGCTGGCAGACACACGTCAAGGCCGCATTCTTCCCGAGCGCAGCCGAGATGTTCCTGCCGGGGCTCCTGCACCGGGTCAAGGCCATCGATGGACTCCGCTTCCAGGCGCACTTCGAGGATCCCAACGTGGCCGGATTCGCGGGGTTGACGGCCGACTATGACATTGTGCTGGCGCACAGCGTCGATGGTCCGGACGTCTTTGCCCGATTGGGGCTCACGGTGGTGCCGCTCCTGGACGAAACCCTCGACGTCGCCATCCCCGAGGGCCATGCGCTCGCCGGCAAGGCGACGCTGCGGGCCGAAGACGTCATTGGCTTCCCGTGGATGGGAGTGCCCGAGGGGTTTCCCTTCGATACAGTGCTCCGCCAGATCGAGGTGCAGGCTGATTCCCCTGCGGACCGCGCCCAGCTGTTCCCGGATCTGCGGGTCCTCGAGGCCCTCGTCAGCGCCGGGCACGGGCTGAGCCTGCTGCCGCGTTACACGGCCCTGAAAAACCAGGGGCGGGGCTTCGTCCTGCGTCCGCTCGTCGGGGTCAAAGCCAGCCGGAGCATCGTCGCCCTCGCGCGACCGGAGGTGGCGGCCCGGACCACTATCCAGCAGGTGCTCACCCTGCTCAAAGCCGAAGCCCAGTCCGTTGCCGAAGCTCCGGAGCTTCGTGACGCCGCTCACCTCAACTGATCCCGCATGATCAAAGTGTCCATCTGGTGAGACGCTAGTCCACTATTTGGTCGAAACATTCCCGGTTTTGCGCTTAATGCTCCCTTTCGGGTCGTTGCGCCCCGCGGCGGAGCCCTAGACTTTGAGCCATGAGTGAGGACACCCAAACAGCGACAGAGATCAAACCGGACATCAAGCCCCGCAGCCGGGTCGTCACCGACGGAATCCACGCCGCTCCTGCGCGCGGGATGTTCCGGGCGGTCGGCATGGGCGACGACGACTTCGCCAAGCCGCAGATTGGCGTCGCGAGCTCCTGGAATGAAATCACTCCGTGCAACCTGTCCCTGAACAGGCTTGCCCAGGGCGCCAAGGAAGGCGTGCATGCCGGCGGCGGGTTCCCGATGCAGTTCGGCACCATCTCCGTCTCCGACGGCATCTCCATGGGACACGAGGGCATGCACTTCTCGCTGGTGTCCCGCGAGGTCATCGCCGACTCCGTTGAAACCGTGATGCAGGCCGAGCGCATCGATGGCTCCGTCCTCCTGGCCGGCTGCGACAAGTCCCTCCCGGGCATGCTCATGGCCGCCGCCCGCCTGGACCTCGCCGCCGTCTTTCTCTACGCCGGCTCCATCATGCCCGGCTGGGTCAAGCTGGAGGACGGATCCGAAAAGGAAGTCACCCTCATTGACGCCTTCGAGGCCGTCGGCGCCTGCGCCGCCGGCAAGATGAGCATGGAGGACCTTACCCGCATCGAAAAGGCCATCTGCCCGGGCGAAGGCGCCTGCGGCGGCATGTACACCGCCAACACCATGGCCTGCATCGGTGAAGCGCTGGGCATGTCCCTGCCCGGCTCGGCCGCACCGCCCTCGGCCGACCGCCGCCGCGACGACTTTGCCCGCAAATCGGGGGAGGCAGTGGTCAACCTCCTGCGCAAGGGCATCACCGCCCGCGACATCATGACCAAAAAGGCGTTCGAAAACGCCATCGCCGTCACCATGGCCTTCGGCGGTTCAACCAACGCCGTCCTGCACCTCCTCGCCATCGCCCGGGAAGCGGAGGTCGAGCTGAACCTGGACGACTTCAACCGCATCGGCGACAAGATCCCGCACCTCGGGGACCTCAAGCCGTTCGGCCGCTACGTGATGACCGACGTCGACAAGATCGGCGGCGTGCCGGTCATCATGCGCGCGCTGCTCGACGCCGGCCTCCTGCACGGGGACTGCCTCACCGTTACGGGCAAGACCGTCGCGGAGAACCTCGCGGCGATCAACCCGCCGGACCTCGACGGCAAGATCCTCCGGGCCATGGACAACCCCATCCACAAGACCGGCGGCATCACGATCCTGCACGGCACCATGGCTCCCGAGGGTGCCGTCGTGAAGAGCGCCGGCTTCGACGCCGACGTCTTCGAGGGCACCGCCCGCGTTTTCGAGCGCGAGCAGGGTGCCCTGGATGCGCTCGACAAGGGCCAGATCAAGGCCGGCGACGTCGTCGTCATCCGCTACGAGGGCCCCAAGGGCGGGCCGGGCATGCGCGAAATGCTCGCCATCACCGGCGCCATCAAGGGCGCGGGCCTGGGCAAGGACGTGCTGCTGCTGACCGACGGCCGCTTCTCCGGCGGAACCACGGGCCTGTGCATCGGCCACGTGGCCCCGGAAGCCGTAGACGGCGGCCCCATCGCCTTCGTCAAGGACGGCGACCGGATCCGCGTGGACATCGCCGCCCGCAGCTTCGACCTCCTGGTCGACGAATCCGAACTCGACGCCCGCAAGGTCGGCTGGGAACCGCTCCCGGCCAAGTTCACCAAGGGTGTGCTCGCCAAGTACGCCAAGCTCGTCCACAGCGCCTCCACCGGCGCTTACTGCGGGTAGCACGCACGCTGACCAGCTGAACCCAACTGGCTCGCAGTTGTGGCCGTTTTGAGCGGTCATAACGGCCATTGACTGCGAGCCAGTTGGGATGCTGTTCAATTCGTGGACAATGGAGTCCAGATAGTGAGACAGAGGTCGGGCTCGTTGACACGTGTCTCACTAAGAGGGAAAACTGAACGCATGATCGTAATCGTTACCGCCGGCGTCCTCGTCGTCCTTACCAAGCGCGTGGCTCCATAGCCCGACTGGTAACGAACCGTCACGCGCAAACCCCTCGAAGAGCCATCCGGCTGAGGGGTTTTTTTATTTCCGCACCACCGGTACCACCAGCAGCAAGCACTACGAGCAGTTCCACGATCACCGAAGATCCACCCGTAGATCCACAAAGGAAGAGTCCGATGAGCAAAGGATCGCCGATCAGCCCCTCGCTGATGGCCACAAAGTCCGCTGGAGCCTCCAAGGCTTCGGACCGCGTCGAACGCCCGGCCGACGCCGGTGTCGACACTGCTGCCGTCTCTCCTGTCCTCGGACCGAACAACGTCGTACCCCCGACGGTGATGACCGGTTCACAAGCAATTGTCCGCTCGCTCGAAGAACTCGGCGTGGACGATATTTTTGGTTTGCCCGGTGGTGCGATCCTGCCCACCTATGACCCCTTGATGGCTTCCCGAATGAACCACATTCTGGTCCGTCACGAACAGGGAGCCGGCCACGCCGCGCAAGGCTACGCCATGGTCACCGGACGGGTTGGCGTCTGCATCGCCACCTCGGGCCCAGGTGCCACCAACCTCGTTACCGCCATCATGGATGCCCACATGGACTCCGTGCCGATGGTGGCCATCACCGGCCAGGTCTCCAGCGGGGTCATCGGCACCGATGCCTTCCAGGAAGCGGACATCGTCGGCATCACCATGCCGATCACGAAGCACTCCTTCCTGGTGACCGACCCCAACGACATCCCGCATGTGATGGCCGAGGCGTTCCACCTCGCCTCGACCGGACGCCCGGGCCCGGTCCTGGTGGACATCGCCAAGGACGCCCAGCAGGGCCAGATGACCTTCTCCTGGCCGCCCAAGATCGACCTGCCCGGGTACCACCCGGTGCTCCGGGGCCACAACAAGCAGGTCCGCGAGGCCGCCAGGCTCATCGCGGCGGCCAGCAAGCCCGTGCTCTACGTGGGCGGCGGCGTCGTCAAGGCACACGCCTCGGCGGAACTGCTGGAGCTCGCTGAGCTCTCCGGCGCCCCCGTGGTCACCACACTGATGGCCCGCGGCGTCTTCCCGGACTCACACCCGCAGCATGTCGGCATGCCGGGCATGCACGGCACGGTCTCCGCAGTGACCGCCCTGCAGCAGTCGGACCTGCTCATCACGCTCGGCGCACGCTTCGACGACCGGGTGACCGGCGTCCTGAAGTCCTTCGCGCCGAACGCCAAGGTCATCCACGCGGACATCGACCCGGCCGAGATCTCCAAGAACCGCACGGCCGATGTGCCGATCGTGGGCTCGGTCAAGGAGATCATCCCGGAACTCAGCGAGGCCCTGCGAGCCCTGTTCGCCGTCTCCGGCACCCCGGACTACACCAACTGGTGGGCCTTCCTGAACAACCTCAAGGAGACCTACCCGCTGGGCTGGACCGAACCCGACGACGGCCTCAGCGCGCCGCAGCGTGTAATCGAACGCATCGGCGCCCTCACCGGCCCGGAAGGCGTGTATGTCGCCGGCGTCGGCCAGCACCAGATGTGGGCCTCGCAGTTCATCAAGTACGAGCGCCCGCACGCCTGGCTGAACTCCGGCGGTGCCGGCACCATGGGCTACGCCGTACCGGCCGCCATGGGCGCCAAGGTGGGCGAACCGGACCGCGTGGTCTGGGCGATCGACGGCGACGGCTGCTTCCAGATGACCAACCAGGAACTGGCCACCTGCGCGATCAACAAGATCCCGATCAAGGTCGCCATCATCAACAACTCCTCGCTGGGCATGGTGCGGCAGTGGCAGACCCTCTTCTACGAGGGCCGCTACTCCAATACCGACCTCAACACCGGCCATGACACCGTCCGGATCCCGGACTTCGTCAAGCTGGCGGACGCCTACGGTTGCGCTTCATTCCGCTGTGAGCGCGACGAGGACATCGATGCCACCATCCAGAAGGCCCTGGAGATCAACGACCGCCCCGTGGTCATTGACTTCGTCGTGAGCCCCAACTCCATGGTGTGGCCGATGGTCCCCGCCGGAGTCAGCAATGACCAGATCCAGGTTGCCCGCAACATGACCCCGGAATGGGAAGAGGAGGACTGAACATGACCCGCCACACACTGTCCGTACTGGTCGAAGACAAGCCCGGTGTGCTGACCCGCGTCGCCAGCCTCTTCGCCCGCCGGGCCTTCAACATTAACTCCCTGGCCGTCGGGCCGACGGAAGTCCCGGGAATGTCCCGGATGACCGTCGTCGTCGACGCCGACGGTGAGCTGATCGAGCAGATCACCAAGCAGCTGAACAAGCTGGTCAACGTGATCAAGATCGTTGAGCTCACCCCCGAATCTTCCGTACAGCGTGACCACATCCTGGTCAAGGTACGTGCGGATGCCGCTACACGGCTGCAGGTCACCCAGGCTGCAGACCTGTTCCGCGCATCAGTGGTCGACGTCTCCACAGAGTCGGTGGTCATTGAGGCAACGGGCCACCCGGAAAAGCTCACGGCGCTGCTCTCAGTGCTCGAGCCTTTCGGCATCCGCGAAATCGTGCAGTCCGGCACTTTGGCCGTTGGGCGGGGATCCCGCTCCATGAGCGACAGGGCCCTGCGCAGCGCGTAGACCTGCCGCAGCACCACACCAGCTTTAGCGAAGTTTCACCGACAAGCACCACCTAAGAATCCACTTAAAAGGAGACACCCCAGTGACTGAAATGTTCTACGACGACGACGCCGACCTGTCGATCATCCAGGGCCGCACCGTCGCCGTCATCGGTTACGGCTCCCAGGGCCACGCCCACGCCCTCAGCCTGCGCGATTCCGGTGTTGACGTCCGCGTTGGCCTCAAGGAAGGCTCCAAGTCCCGCGCCAAGGCCGAGGCCGAGGGCCTGCGTGTCCTGAACGTCGCGGACGCCGTCGCCGAAGCCGACCTCATCATGGTCCTCACCCCGGACCAGGTCCAGCGCCACGTGTACGCCGAGGACATCGCCCCGAACCTGCAGCCGGGCGACGCCCTGTTCTTCGGCCACGGCTTCAACATCCGCTACGGCTACATCAAGCCCCCGGCAGACGTCGACGTCGCCCTCGTTGCCCCCAAGGGCCCGGGCCACATCGTCCGCCGCGAGTTCGAAGCCGGCCGCGGCGTGCCGGACCTGATCGCCGTCGAGCAGAACCCGTCCGGCAAGGCCAAGGAACTGGCCCTGTCCTACGCCAAGGCCATCGGCGGCACCCGCGCGGGCGTCATCGAGACCACTTTCACCGAAGAGACCGAAACGGACCTCTTCGGCGAGCAGGCTGTCCTTTGCGGCGGCGCCTCCCAGCTGATCCAGTACGGCTTCGAGGTCCTCACCGAAGCCGGCTACAAGCCCGAGGTTGCCTACTTCGAGGTGCTGCACGAGCTCAAGCTCATCGTGGACCTCATGGTTGAAGGCGGCATCGCCAAGCAGCGCTGGAGCGTCTCCGACACCGCCGAGTACGGCGACTACGTCTCCGGCCCGCGCGTGATCACCCCGGACGTGAAGGAAAACATGAAGGCTGTCCTGAAGGACATCCAGGACGGCACCTTCGCCAAGCGCTTCATCGACGACCAGGACGCCGGAGCCCCCGAGTTCAAGGCCCTGCGCAAGAAGGGTGAGGACCACCCGATCGAGGCCACCGGCCGCGAACTGCGCAAGCTGTTCTCCTGGATCAAGAACGAGGACGACTACACCGAAGGCTCAGTGGCCCGCTAGGCACTGACCGGCAGGGGAGCCGGACACCATTACTGGGGTCCGGCTTCCCTGCTGTCGAGCACCACCCGCAGTACCTGATTCACCAAAATCCCCACCTGAAATACAAGAGAGCTAAAGAGGTCACCGGTGACAAGCACCAAACCTGTAGTACTCCTCGCTGAGGAACTTTCGCCCGCCACGATCGAGGCCCTTGGCCCGGACTTTGAAATCCGGCAGACCGACGGCGCCGACCGTTCCCAGCTGCTCTCTGCGATCGCCGACGTCGACGCGATCCTGGTCCGCTCCGCCACCCAGCTGGACGCCGAGGCCATTGCCGCCGCGAAGAACCTGAAGGTGATCGCCCGCGCAGGCGTCGGCCTCGACAACGTCGACATCAAGGCCGCCACCCAGGCCGGTGTCATGGTGGTGAACGCGCCCACCTCGAACATCGTCTCCGCCGCGGAACTCACGGTCGGGCACATCCTGAGCCTTGCCCGCCACATTCCGCAGGCGTCCGCCGCCCTCAAGGACGGCGAGTGGAAGCGCTCCAAGTACACCGGCATCGAACTCTTCGAGAAGAAGATCGGCATCATCGGCCTCGGCCGGATCGGCGCCCTCGTCGCCGCCCGCCTCAAGGGATTTGACACCAAGATCCTGGCCTACGATCCCTACATCACCTCGGCCCGCGCCGCCCAGCTCGGTGTGCAGCTGGTGACCCTCGACGAGCTGCTCGCGCAGTCGGACTTCATCAGCATCCACATGCCCAAGACGCCGGAAACGGTCGGGATGCTCGGCGCCGAGGCCTTCAAGAAGATGAAGAGCACCGCTTACGTCGTCAACGTCGCCCGCGGCGGCCTCGTCGACGAGGAAGCCCTGTACGCTGCGCTGGAGTCCGGCGAAATCGCCGGCGCCGGCGTCGACGTCTTCGTCAAGGAACCCAGCACCGACCTGCCGTTCTTCAAGCTCGACAACGTTGTGGTCACCCCGCACCTGGGCGCGTCCACGGACGAAGCGCAGGAAAAGGCCGGCGTCTCCGTCGCCAAGTCCGTCCGCCTGGCCCTGGCCGGTGAACTGGTTCCCGACGCTGTCAACGTCGCGGGCGGCGTCATCGCCCCGGACGTCCGCCCGGGCATCCCGCTGATGGAAAAGCTGGGCCGCATCTTCACTGCCATGACGCACGCCTCGCTCACGCAGTTCGACGTCGAGGTCGCCGGGGAAATATCCTCCCTCGACGTCAAGGTGCTCGAACTCGCGGCACTGAAGGGCATCTTCGCCGACATCGTGACCGAGCAGGTCTCCTACGTCAACGCCCCCGTGATCGCCGAGCAGCGCGGCATCAACGTCCGGCTGATCACCACTCCGGATACCGAGTCCTACCGCAACGTCCTGACCCTGCGCGGCGCCCTGAGCGACGGCACCCAGATCTCCGTCGCCGGAACCCTGACGGGACCCAAGCAGGTCCAGAAGCTCGTGGGGATCAACGGCTTCGAGGTGGAGATCCCGATCAGCGAACACCTCGTGGTGGTCGCCTACTCGGACCGCCCCGGCGTGATCGGCACCATCGGCCACATCCTCGGCATGAACAACATCAACATCGCCGGGATGCAGGTTGCACGGCAGGATGAGGGCGGCCAGGTGCTCGCCCTGCTGACCATCGACAGCTCCGTCCCGCAGCAGGTCCTGGACGCCATCAAGGCCGGAATCGGCGCTGACATGGTGCGCGAGGTCGACCTCGAGGACTGATGTCCTGATTGCGGACACCGGCGGCGGTTCCGACCGCCGCCGGTGTCCGCGAACACATGGCTGGTCTGCGTACAATGGCTAGGTCCGAATTTCGGATCCGGCCGGCAGCCCGGCCTTTACTTTTTGCACACCCGGCAGGGGACGCCTTCACTTCCGCAGGGATTGAACTTCGGTGTGCGCACGCAATCCAGCTTTCAGGAGCCCAATGAACGCCGTCCAGAGGTTCATCAGAAGCCGAGTGCTTCTGCTGACCGCGTCCATTTTGATCGTGGCCATGTGCCTTTCGGTCCTCGTGCAAGGTCAGTCGCAGGCCGCTTTGAACCGGACCGTCGACCAGAACTCGCGGGGGCTCTACGACGTCCTCGTCCAGGCCAAGGCCGACGACAACGGCGGGCTCATGCAGCCGGACATCGCCACCGGCCAGGGCGGCATCAGCTTCGAACAGCTGGACGCCGTCCGGAAGCTCTCCGGCACGTCCGTTGCGGCACCGATCAGCCTCGTCTCCCGGGTCACCCAGAACCTCGAATCCCCGCGCCTGGAGGCCACCGACTACCTTGGCTACAACGCCGGACTGGCCGGCACCGCCGGGGACCCCAGCGCCACTGATCCGAGCAAATGGCCGGCCGCGGAGTCGGTCCTGTCCGACACGCCGAAGAAATACCGGCTCACTGCCAGCGCCGTCAGCTCCGACGGCCAGTCCGACCAGACCCTGTTCAAGACCACGGCCGAAGGATCCCTCGGCAAGGCGAAGCTCATTGAGGAACAGGTCGCCGGCGGCAAGAACGTCCGCATCGCGGGCCCGGCAGGGGAGACCGGCATCAAGTTCCCGGCCCCGGCCGGCGGTTCCGAGCATAACCTCTTCAACCTCTCCGTCTCGCTGCCGTTTGCGCCGCAGGTGACGGAATCCGTCGTCGCCGTCGACCCCGTCTCCGAGCGTGCCCTGCTCGGCAGCGCCGGCGACTTCCTTGCCCCGCTGGAGAAGGCGCCACCCGCCGACGCCCGCAACGCGGGGGCGATCGGCCGGCACTTCGAAAGCCTCTTCACCACCGGCATCGGCATGGATGCACTCAAGGAAGGCCCGGACTTCCTCGGCGTCAAGCTCAAGTACTGGGCCCCCCTGATGAGCCAGTATCAGCAGGCCAAGCGCAACGGACAGCTGACCGACGACTCGCAGGCGATCCCGCTGATTGTCCGTTCCGGAACGTCCCTTGACCTCAAGTACTCGGTCAAGATCGAGGAAATCGACGCCGGCGGCAACGTGACCAAGGACGTCGGGACCGTGACCCGCTCGCTGGACAAGGACTACCTCCCGTTCGTCTCCAAGTCCCCGTTCGCCCTGGCCTGGCCAGGCTCCAAGGACCTTTCGCAGCTGCTCGGCGACACCGGCAGCTTCAGCCAGGGCCTCTACAACCCGGCCACCTGGAGCACCGACTTCGCCTCCGCCCCGAAGTACAAGGACGGCGAGACCGCCGGCAACGGCGCCGTGGACAAGAGCGCCACCCCCGGTGACTGGGTCACCGTGAACCGCCTTCCCGAGAAGGCCGCAAACGGTGCCGCAGTGGACCAGACCCAGCGCAAGCCCGTCGACGAGCGTGCCTACCGCGAAGGCCTCGAGACGGGCAAGAAGCCGGCCACCCCGCTCGCCATGGTCTACGGCACGTTCGACGCCGGGAAGGTCCAGGCGGCCGCCGGCGACGTCAACCGCCTGCCACTGGGCGGCTATGACCCCACACCATTTACTCTCACCAAGGACGCCTCCGGCAAGGACGCCGGCAACACCGAGCTCAAGCCGTCGCTGAGCGCCACGGGCTTGGCAAGCCAGTCCGCCGGCGCCATCACTGACTACTACGGCCTGGCCGCCGCCCGCGGGTACGACAACAACGCCTCAGTTATCGACGCCGTGCGGGTCCGGGCCAAGGTGCCCGGCAGCTGGAAAGAGGCGCAGCCCGAGGTGGAGAAGCTGGCCAACGAGATCCGTGACATGGGCCTGCAGGCAACTGTTGTTGCCGGCTCGGCCCGCGAGGACGCCAGCATCTTCGTCCCCGGTTACTCCAAGGACGACGCCGGTAAGGAGTCCCCGCTCGGCACCGTGCAGCAGTCGTGGGTGCGCCAGAACGCCGCGGACGCCGTCTCCGGTTCCCTCACCAGCACCAACCTGACCCTGCTGTTCCTGACCCTTTGCGGTGCCGCCCTGCTGACCGGTGCCTCTACCGTCAGCTACGTCCGGAAACGCCGCAGCGAGGCCGGGACCCTGCGCGCCATGGGCTGGACCCAGCGCCGGATCCGGTCCTGGGTGCTTGCCGAGTTTGGTGTCGGCGCTGCCCTGCTGGCTTTCGCCGGGCTCATCCTCAGCCTGGTCAGCTGGAATCCGGCCACCGCGATCGTCTCGGCCTCCGTGCTGGTGCTGTACGTGGGTGCGGCCTTCTTCGCCGCCCAGCAACTGCGCCACCGCGAAGTGGTGGACCAGGAGCCGCAACACGATGAACGGCTCATCGCCGTGGACTCCCCGCTGACCTTCGCCAACCGGCAGTTGAGCACCAACAAGTTCAACACCATTTCCCTGGCCGTTGCTGTCGGTGTTTTCGCCGCCGCCGTCGGCGGGATGGCCGCGCTGCTGATCGACATTCCCCGGGCCGCCGGGGCGAGCGCGCTCAGCGGCCTGGCTGCCACGTCCATCGCACTGCCGAGCATCATCCTCGGACTGTCCGGCGTGGCCGTGGGCCTGCTGCTGACGATGGTCACCGGCCGTTTCGAGCTGCAGGCCAAGCGCCAGTATCTCGGCACGCTGCAGGCCATGGGCTGGAACCCGGACATGCTGGGCCAGGTCCGCTTCTTTGAAAATGCCATGGTGGGGACGGTCGCGCTGCCGTTGGGTGTCCTGGGCGCCTTGGGCGTCGGACTCCTCCTGGCCCCCTATGCCGCGCTCTGGGCCGCTATCGCCGGGCTCGTGGCTGTACTTTGCTGGATTCCAATTGCAACGAAAGTGGTCCGATGAACAACGACCTGAACCTTGACCGTGAGGCTCACGAGCGGATGACTGCGAGCACCCGCCGCGGTGCCCACCAGACGCGCGCCAACACGATCGTGAAGGCCGCTGACCACGCCACACCGCTGGAGCTCAGCAACATCACGATCCACTACGGCGGTGGCAAAAGCGGCGCGGAAGCCGTCAACGTGGTGGACGACTTCAACATGACCCTGCACGCCGGCGAGATGCACTGCGTCGCCGGCCGCAGCGGCTCGGGCAAGACCAGCATCCTGACAGTCGGCGCGGGCCTGACCCTGCCGACGTCGGGCCGGGTGTTCTGGGAAGGCGACTCGCTGGAAACCATGGGCGACGACGAAATCGCCGACCGCCGCCGGGGCCTGATCGGTTACGTCGACCAGGGCGGTGCCCTGATCGACGGCATGAGCGCGCTCGAGAACGTGCTGCTGCCCGCCGTGCCCGACGGCGAGGTGGACAAGCGCCGCGACATGGCCAAGGACCTCCTGGACCTCGTCGGCCTCGGCAGGCGCATGCGCCACCGCCCGGCCCAGCTCTCCGGCGGCGAACGCCAGCGCGTCGCGATCGCCCGGGCCCTGATCCTTGGCACCCGCGTGCTGGTGGTCGACGAGCCGACCGCCAGCCTGGACCGGGCCTCGGCCAACCGCATCATCAGCATCCTCAAGGACACCACCTCGGACGGAATCGCCGTCCTGGTGGCTTCCCATGACCACGAACTTGTCCGCCAAAGCGATACCCTCACCGAACTGATCTAGGCTGAAAACTGTGACAACTTCCGAGAAGACTCCGTTCTACATCACCACGGCCATCAGCTACCCCAACGGCGTGCCGCACATCGGCCACGCCTACGAGGTCATTGCCACGGATGCGATGGCGCGCTTCAAGCGCCTGGACGGCTACGACGTCTTCTTCATGACCGGCACGGACGAGCACGGCCTGAAGATGCAGCAAACAGCGGAAAAGGAAGGCATTCCGGTCAAGGAACTGGCCGACCGCAATTCGGCCGCCTTCCGCCAGATGAGCGATGACCTCGGCATCTCCCTGAGCCGCTTCATCCGCACTACGGACCCGGACCACTACGAGGCCGCCAAGGCGCTCTGGCAGCGGATGGAAGCCAACGGCGACATCTACCTGTCCAAATACGCCGGCTGGTATTCGGTCCGCGACGAGCGGTACTTCGTCGAGGACGAGACCGAGGTGCAGGCCGACGGCCTCCGCTACGCCGCCGAAACCGGCACCGAGGTGACCTGGACCGAAGAGGAAAGCTACTTCTTCAAGCTCTCCGCGTACCAGGACCGGCTGCTGGCCCTCTACGCGGACCACCCCTCCTTCGGCGCCCCGCACAACCGCTTCAACGAGGTCATCAGCTTCGTCAAGGGCGGCCTTGAGGATCTGTCGATCAGCCGCACCTCCTTCGACTGGGGAGTCCCCGTCCCCGGCAACCCGGACCACGTGATGTACGTCTGGGTGGACGCGTTGACCAACTACCTGACCGGTGTCGGCTTCCCCGACACCGAGTCCGAGTTGTTCCGGAAGTACTGGCCGGCGGACGTGCACGTGATCGGCAAGGACATCTCCCGCTTCCACGCCGTCTACTGGCCGGCGTTCCTGATGTCTGCCGGGCTGGAACTGCCCAAGCGCGTGATGATCCACGGGTTCCTGCATAACCAGGGCGTGAAAATGTCCAAATCGCTCGGCAACGTGGTGGCGCCGGCGGACTGGGTGGCGCAGTACGGGCTGGACCAGGTGCGTTTTTTCCTGCTGCGTGAAGTGCCGTTCGGCGCCGACGGCTCCTACAGCCACGACGCGATCGTTGGCCGGATGAACTCTGACCTCGCCAACAACTTCGGCAACCTGGCCCAGCGTTCGCTGTCCATGGTGGCAAAGAACTGCGACGGCGCCGTTCCCGTCCCCGGAGGTTTCACCGCCGAGGACGCCGCGCTGCTGGGGCAGGCGAACGGTCTTCTGGACATTTCCCGCTCCGCCTTCGAAAAGCAGGAGTTCAACCGCGCGCTCGAAGCGATCTGGACCGTCCTGGGCGACACCAACGCCTACTTCGCGGAGCAGGCCCCCTGGGTGCTGCGGAAGACCGACGTCGAGCGCATGAACACTGTCCTGTACGTCACCCTCGAGGTGCTGCGGATCGTTGCCATCCTTGCCCAGCCCGTCATGCCGGCGGCGTCTGCGGCCATCCTGGGCACCCTCGGCCAGCCCGAAGGCGAAGCGCGGGGATTCGCCGCCCTGGGCACGCCGCTTGAAGCCGGGATCGCGCTGCCCGCTCCGGCTCCGGTCTTCCCGAAGTACGAGGAGCCCGCCGAGGCCTGACCTCCGCCGCCGGCCCGCCGAGGTGCGACCTGGCGCCCATGTCCTGCCGCGATATGGGCGCGAAACCTCACCTCGGCGGGGGCAGCCCCAGGCTGCCGCCAGCCCAAAATGCTCCTTCACCTTTGACAAAAAGGTGGGGGAGTATTTGCGTTGTACTCACGAGAGGTTGCGGACGTGCTTCCGGGTAATAGGGCCCGTTTCGAGGCCCGGCCGTCCGACTCTTTCGATAGCAAGCTACCGGCAAGTAGTGAATCGCTCCGTTACTGAGTACCCCACCCGGGAACAAGGTATTAGACCATCGGTTAGACGGGTACCAGCTACTCACGACCCGGCGATTCTGCCCCCATAGCCTGAAATAGCAAGCGAACTGACGACACTGCTGGGGAGTAACTGTCACCATTCAATTCGCTGTTTGAGGTCTCGAATAGTTGTCTTTCCTGGGTCTCACAGATGGTTACTCCGCGCGCAGTCAAGTTCTTCTAAACCTGACTGGACGGAGCGATGCAACATGAGACGGACAATTGCCACAGTGGGGGTTGTGGGGCTGGGGATCATGGCGGCCACGGTTGCTGCCAACGCGGCGCCCCCGCGAGAAGAAAAAAGCATCACGATCTGCCATGCCACGAAGTCGCCGGCGAACCCTTTCGTCGTCGAGACAATCAACCTGAGCGCGCTGAAGGCGCACGCGAAAGACACTCTGGACATCGTGCCGGCCAACGACGGGAACATCTTTCCGAATGGCCAGAACCTGAGCACTGCGAACCTGGCGTTCTTGGCAAATGGTTGCGTGGCCGTCGCTGTTCCCCCGGTGGACCCGCCTGCTGACCCGCCTGTGGATCCGCCCGTCGACCCCCCGGTGGACCCGCCCGTTGACCCCCCGGTGGATCCGCCCGTAGATCCTCCGGCTGACCCGCCTGCTGATCCGGGGACGGGGGACGAAACCCCGGGAACGGACGTGACGCCGAAATCGGCTCTGACGCCGGAAACGGTTGTGACGCCGGAAACGGTTGTGACGCCGGAAACGGTTGTGACGCCGGAAACGGTTGTGACGCCGTTGTCACCCGCTGTGGTGGCTCCGACAGCCGTTGTTCCGGTTGCGAAAACCGCCGCACCTGCCACCAAGAAGGCGAACGTCGGCTACAACGTCCAGACTGCGGTCGGCCGCACATCGGGCACCGGGATTCCCGCGTGGCTGCTGGCGCTGACCGGAGCGTTCACGGCGGGAGCGGCAGCGGTGCTCTGGAGCGGCAGACGGCGCGCCAGGACCACTGACGCCTAGACGGTACAGCCTGGACAGGGCAGTACAGGGGGCGGGTGCCGCGATTGCAGCACCCGCCCTGCACGTTCCGTTCCGCTTGCAGGGCGCAGGCATGTCAACAGGAGCACTCATGAGCAGCCACCGTCGGAACCATCTACCCCGGGTGCCCGGTATCCGGGGCCCGGTGCTCGGCCCGAGGGACATCCTCCTGCTGGTGGCCTGCGTCCTGGGACTCGCCACCGCTTGGCTGTTCTACGCGGCGTCCGGCCCGGGAAACGTGCAGCCGGCGTACGGACAGGAGGTGGCGGCAGCGAAGTCCCTGGTGGCATCCTCCGGCCCACCGGCGACGGTAAGTCCTTCCTCCGTCCCGCAACGCATCACGTACCCCGCGGCAGGCATGGATGTTGTGGTCCACCCCCTGGAACCGCAGGGCGGTGACGCCGAAAGCCGGAGCATCTTGCCCCCCGGGACGATGGACGGCTACTGGCTCACTCCCTTCGGCACGCCGGGGGTCGGCTCTGAAAACACCACTTACGTCATCGGCCACAGCTGGGAGGGCCTGGACGCGCCGTTCAACCACTTGAGCTCGGCCGCCGTCCCTGGCGACATTCTCACTGTGGCAACGGAGGCCGGTGTGCTCCGCTACGCTGTCGAGTCTGTCACCACCTACACGAAGTCCACCCTGAAGGACAGCCCCGTCTGGGACGCCGTCCCCAATCGTCTGGTGCTGATCAGCTGCTACACCGAGGATCCCTGGGGGAAGAACGTTGTGGTGGTCGCCTCTCCCGCCCGCGTCCCCTGACCGTCCCGCCCTGTCGCCGAGGTGATAGTTCGCGCCCATGTGCGTCCGCGGCATGGGCGCGAAGTCTCACCCCGGCGTCGGCGCGAAGTCTCACCCCGGCGTCGGCGGCGGAGTGTCCCGCCCCGGCGTCGGGGTCCGCGACGGCGGAACCGGAACCGGCTGTTCGAATAATGAGACAACTTGACCAGTATGTGGATGACTTGGCTACGCTGAAAACATGAGCGCATCCACGATTGATCTTGCCGTTATTCCGGGCGATGGCATTGGCCCCGAGGTCACCGCCGAGGCCGTGAAGGTCCTCGAGAAGGCTGCCGCCGCCGAGGGTATTCTCCTGCAGCAGACGCACTACAAGCTCGGCGCGCAGCACTGGCTCGAAACGGGGGAGACCCTGCCGGAAGAAACCCTCGCTGATCTCCGCACCCGCGATGCCATCCTCTTCGGCGCGGTCGGGGCGGCACCGGGCGACACCCGGATCCCCTCCGGCATCATCGAGCGCGAACTGCTGCTCAAGCTGCGCTTCAGCCTGGACCACTTCGTCAACCTGCGGCCGTCCCGGCTCTACCCGGGGGTCGTCAGCCCGCTGGCCAACCCCGGCGACATCGACTTCATCGTGGTCCGCGAAGGCACCGAGGGCCCGTACGTGGGCAACGGCGGCACGCTTCGTGCCGGCACCCCGCACGAGGTTGCCACCGAGGTCTCGCTCAACACCGCCCACGGCGTTGAACGCGTGGTCCGGGACGCCTTCCGCCGGGCCAACGACCGCCCCCGCAAAAAGCTCACGCTGGTGCACAAGCACAACGTCCTGGTCTTCGCCGGCCACCTGTGGAAGCGCACCGTGGAGGCCGTGGCCCAGGAGTTCCCCGAAGTCACCCACGACTACCTGCACATCGACGCCGCCACGATCTTCATGGTCACAGATCCCGCCCGGTTCGACGTCATCGTCACCGACAACCTCTTCGGCGACATCATCACCGACCTTGCCGCCGCAGTCACCGGGGGCATCGGCCTCGCCGCATCCGGAAACATCAACATGGAACGCACCGCGCCGTCCATGTTCGAACCGGTCCACGGGTCCGCACCGGACATCGCCGGCCAGCAGAAGGCCGATCCCACTGCCGCCATCCTCTCCGCCGCGCTCCTCCTGGACCACCTGGGCTACGGCACCGCCGCCCGCAAAATCGAAGCGGCCGTCGTTGCCGACATCGCCGGCCGGGGCACTGCGGTCCGCAGCACCAGCGCCATCGGCGACGCCATCGCCGCCGCCCTGTAGCCCCCTCGTTGGCGGGGCGCCGGTGCGGCGCCGGAGGCTCCGCCAACGGGCGTAAGCTTGTTTCGAATCACCCATATGCTGCCGTGGTCCGACGCTGAACCACGTTCACACGCCAGGCAGCCGACCGTGGAGGAACCATGACTCAGACTGCCCATGGCGTCGAATTCACCCAGCAGCCCTCGGCAACCCCGAGGTCCGCTGAAGAACGTGCTGCCATCCTGGCGAACCCGGGTTTCGGCAACTATTTCACCGACCACACCGCCATCGTCGACTACAGCGTCGACGCCGAGGGCAAGGGCGGCTGGCACGATGCCCGCATTGAGGCCTACGGCCCCATCTCCCTGGACCCCTCCGCTGCGGTGCTCCACTACGGCCAGGAAATCTTCGAGGGACTCAAGGCCTACCGCCACGCCGACGGTTCCATCTGGACCTTCCGTCCCGAGGCCAACGCCGCCCGCCTGAACAAGTCGGCCCGCCGCCTGGCACTCCCGGAGCTCCCGGAAGAGTACTTCCTGGGCGCCATCCGCGAGCTCGTCTCCGTGGACCGGGAATGGGTGCCCGCCGGCGACGGCGAGGCCCTGTACCTGCGGCCGTTCATGATCGCCACCGAGGCCTTCCTCGGTGTCCGGGCCGCCCGCGAAGTGTCCTTCCGCGTCATCGCCTCCCCGGCCGGCAACTACTTCGGCGGCGAGCTCAAGCCCGTCTCCATCTGGATCTCCCGCGAATACGCCCGCGCCGGCCGCGGCGGAACCGGCGCCGCGAAGTGCGGCGGCAACTACGCCGCGTCACTGATCGCGCAGCAGGAGGCCGAGTCCCACGGCTGCAAGCAGGTGCTGTTCCTGGACCAGTTCAATGACAACGCCGTGGAAGAGCTCGGCGGCATGAACGTGTTCTTCGTGATGAAGGACGGCTCGCTGGCCACCCCCGCTCTCAGCGGAACCATCCTGGAAGGCATCACCCGGATGTCGGTCATCCAGGTGGCCAAGGACATGGGCCGTGAGGTCACCGAACGCAAGATCACCCTGGACGAATGGCGTGACGGCGTGGCCTCCGGCGAGATCGCCGAGGTCTTCGCCTGCGGAACCGCCGCCGTCATCACCCCGATCGGCGTGCTCAAGGACAACACCGAGTTCATCGGCTCCGAGGACGCGAAGGCGGGGGAGACCACCATGGCCATCCGCGAACAGCTCCTGGGCATCCAGACCGGCACCATCGAGGACACCCACGGCTGGCTGACCCGCCTCGCCTAGGCGCGACGGCCGCACCAACACGCAGCGTTCGACGGCGGCCCCCACCTTCCGGTGCGGGGCCGCCGTCGTCGTGAATGGGTGGTCCTGCTGCTCGTGTGACGGACGCTCGTATGACCGCCGGTTCGGTGGGAAGATGGAACTGTGATCCCGGACGACCCCCGCGCCATGGTGCGCAGTACAGAGCTGACCCGCTTCAGGCTTGCCCCCAACCCGGGGCCGATGAGCCTGCATGGGACCAACTCCTACGTGATTTCCGCCCCCGGAGCGGCCGGCACCGTCGTGGTGGATCCCGGCCCGCTCGATGAGCCGCACCTGCAGGAACTGGCCCGTGCCGGCGCCGTCGAACTCATCCTGATCACGCACCGGCATGCCGACCATACGGCCGCCGCCGCCCGGTTCGCCGAACTGACCGGAGCACCCGTTCGCGCCGCGGACCCGGCCCACTGCCACGGCGGAAGCCCCCTCTTGGACGGCGAAGTCATCCAGGCCGCCGGGGCCGAAATCAGGGTGCTGGCGACCCCGGGCCACACCTCGGACTCAGTCTGCTTCCACCTGCCGCACGACGGCCCCCAGGGCTCGGTCCTCACCGGCGACACGATCCTGGGCCTCGGCACCACCGTCCTGGACTACCCCGACGGCACCCTGGGGGACTACCTCGCCTCGCTGGACCGGCTGGAACGCCTGGGCCCCGCCACGGTCCTCCCGGCCCACGGGCCGATGCTGCCCGCCCTGGACACGATCGTCCGCGCCTACCGGGACCACCGCGAGGGCCGCCTCGGGCAAATCCGCTCCGCCCTCGAGAACCTGGGGGCCGGGGCCGAGGTTGCCGAGGTGGCCGACGCCGTCTACGCCGCCGTCGACCCCGCCGTGCGGCCTGCGGCGGAACTCTCCGTGGCCGCGCAGCTGCACTACCTGCGCCTGGACAGCGGCACCTCCTAGCCCGCCGGAGACGGTACGCTTGGAGCCATGCGTATCGCCCGGTTTGTAGTCGATTCTGATCCCCTCTACGGCATTGTGGAAGGTGAGCCCGGCAGTGAGGAAGTCACTGTCATCAACGGCGACCCCTTCTTCCACGGCGTGGAACGAACCGCCGTCCGGCACAAACTGGAGGACGTGCGCCTGCTGGCCCCAATCATCCCGCGCAGCAAGGTCATCGGCGTCGGCCGCAACTTCGTGGAGCACGCGCAGGAACTCGGCAACGAGGTCCCCAAGCAGCCGCTGCTCTTCCTGAAGCCCAACACCTCCGTGATCGGGCCCAACGACCCGATCGTCCTGCCGGAGTTTTCCGAGGAAGTGTCCTTCGAGGCTGAGCTCTGCGTCGTGATCGGCCGGATCTGCAAGGATGTCCCCGAGGAACGCGTCGACGACGTCATCTTCGGCTACACCTGCGGCAATGACCTCACGGCCCGCGACGTCCAGAAGACCGACCTGCAGTGGGCCCGGGCCAAGGGCTTCGACACCTCCGCGCCGCTGGGCCCGTGGATCGAGACCGAACTGAACACCGAGGACCTGCAGATCCAGGGCCGGCTCAACGGCGAACTGCGCCAGGACGGCAGCACCAGCCAGATGATCCGCGGCGTCCGCGAACTCGTCTCCATCGTCTCGCAGGCCTTCACCCTGCTGCCCGGCGACGTCATCATGACCGGGACCCCGGCCGGCGTCGGACTCGTCCAGGCCGGCGACCGCTTCGAGGTCGAGATCGAGGGCATCGGCCGGCTCTCCAACCCCGTCGTCCGGCGGTAGGGAACTCCGCCAGAAGAAAACTGCGCCGATTTCGGACAGCCGCACCGTGGATCCACGGTGCGGCTGTCCGTTTCCGCAACGGAAACCGCGGGCGTCCGGCGATGATCCGGGTTGGTAATGTTGGTACCACTATGACTACTCCCTCCGCGCACGACGCCGTCTCCAGCTCCGCCCCCAGTGTGACCAGCGAAGTCACCGCCGACACCCCGGTCCGCGTCCGGTTCTGCCCGTCGCCCACCGGCACCCCGCACGTCGGCCTGATCCGCACGGCCCTGTTCAACTGGGCCCACGCCCGGCACACCAAGGGCACCTTCGTGTTCCGCATCGAGGACACGGACGCGGCGCGCGACTCGGAGGAGAGCTACCAGCAGCTGCTCGAGGCCCTCAAATGGCTCGGCATCACCTGGGAGGAAGGCGTGGAGGTCGGCGGCCCGCACGAGCCCTACCGCCAGTCGCAGCGCCTGGACCTGTACAAGGACGTCGTCGCCAAGCTGATCGACGCCGGCTACGCCTACGAGTGCTACTCCTCGCCGGAGGAGGTCGAGGCCCGCCACCGCGCCGCCGGCCGCGACCCCAAGCTCGGCTACGACAACTTCGACCGCGAACTCTCCGCAGAGCAGCTGGCCGCGTTCAAGGCCGAGGGCCGCCGGCCCGTGCTCCGCGTCCGGATGCCGGACGAGGACGTCACCTTCACCGACATGGTCCGCGGCGACATCACCTTCAAGGCCGGAAGCATCCCGGACTACGTGATCGTCCGCGCCGACGGCTCCCCGCTGTACACCCTGGTCAACCCCGTCGACGACGCGCTGATGGGCATCACCCACGTACTCCGTGGCGAGGACCTGCTCTCGTCCACACCCCGCCAGGTGGTGCTGATCCGCGCGCTGATGGATATCGGCGTCGCGAGCTACCTGCCGGTCTTCGGCCACTTGCCGTACGTCATGGGCGAGGGCAACAAGAAGCTCTCCAAGCGCGACCCGCAGTCCAACCTGTTCCTGCTCCGGGACCGCGGCTTCATCCCCGAGGGCCTGCTCAACTACCTGTCGCTGCTCGGCTGGAGCCTTTCCGCCGATGAGGACATCTTCACGGTGGAGCAGCTGATCGAGCACTTCGACGTCAACGACGTCCTGGCCAACCCGGCCCGCTTCGACATCAAGAAGGCCGAGGCCATCAACGGCACGCACATCCGGATGCTCGACGCCGAGGACTTCCGCGGCCGGCTCGTCCCCTACCTGCGCACCGCCGGGTTCGTCGGCGACACCCTCACCGCACGCCAGGAGGAGATCCTCGCCGAGGCGGCCCCGCTGATCCAGGAGCGCATCTCGCTGCTGGGCGAGGCCCCCGAGATGCTCGCCTTCCTGTTCAAGAAGGACGACGCCATCGACGTCGCGGACGATGCCCGCAAGGGGCTGCCGGAGAACCTCACCGAGGTGCTCGACGCCGCTCTGGCCGCCCTGGAACCGCTGGCCGACTGGACCGCCGATTCCATCCAGGCGGCCCTCAAGGAAGCCCTCGTGGAGGGCCTCGGCGTCAAGCCGCGGCTGGCCTTCGGCCCCGTCCGCACGGCCATCTCCGGCCGCCGGATCTCCCCGCCGCTGTTCGAATCCATGGTGATCCTGGGCAAGGACTCGTCCCTGGCCCGGCTGCGCGCTTTCCGCGGCTGATGATGAGCGCACCCGAGGCAATCACCAGCGCCCGGACCGCTGCCCTGGCCGCCGGCCTGGACGACATCCGCGGCGTACTCTTCGACATCGACGACACCCTCGTGGACCTCGAATTCGCCATGACGGCAGCCCTCCGCGACGCCAGCGAACACCTCCTGCCCGCCCTGGACCCGGCCGGGTGGGAGAAGTTCGGGCGGATCTTCACCCGCGAGACCACGCATTTCTACGACCGGTACCTGGCCGGAGAGCTGACCTTCAACGAGCAGCGGCTCCTCCGCGGCCGGGCGGCCCTGGGGCACTTCGGCGTCGAGCTGGAGGAGGGGGAGCAGGCCCACCACTGGGTCAGCTCCTACGCCAGGCGGCAGCACGGCTACATCCGTGCCTTCGACGACGTCATCCCGATCCTGGACGCGCTGGATGCCGCCGGCATTCCCTACGGCGCCGTGAGCAACAACGTCCACGACTATCAGCGGGTCAAGCTGGACGCCGCCGGTCTGGAACGCATCAGCATTCTGGTGGGCACGGACACCGTGGGTGCGGCCAAGCCGGATCCGGCCATCTACCTGGAGGGTGTCCGTCGTCTGGGCACCGGTGCCGGCGAGACGCTTTATGTGGGGGACAACCGGCTTCTGGATGCTGACGGCTCGACGGCGGCCGGCCTCCTGGGCGTCTGGCTGAACCGCGGCGGGGAACCGGCCCCGGGCTTTGCGGGCCGCGAGGTCGGTTCCCTGCTGGAGCTGCTGGCCTAAAGCCCTGCCTGGGCCGTGCCGTCCTGTGTCCGGCGGTTCCGCAGCACGAGGAACCCGCCGGCCGAGCCCAGGCCCAGGGCGCCGACGATCCCAAGGGCCAGCCCGGCGTCGGACTGCCCCACCATGTTCGACGGCGACACGGCCGCGGCGCTCGAATACAGCGTCCCCGTGCCTTCCGCGATCCGGGCGTTTCCGTCTGCCAGCTTGTCCGCCCCCGTGGAAAGCTGCGAGGAGCCGGATGCCAGTTTGGTGTTGCCGGCCGAGAGCTCGGAGGCACCGGAGGCGAGGGCCAGGGAGCCGTTGAGCAGGCCGGGGTTGGCCGGATCCGCGGGATCGCCCTTGATGCCGGCGTTCAGCGCCAGCGTCCCGTCAGCGAGCCGGGAACTGCCGTCGGTCATCCTGGCGGCCGCCTTGATCAGGCCCGGGTGCTCCGGGTCGCCCGGTACACCGTCTATGCCCGTCCGGATCTTCGACGTTCCGTCGGCCAGCAGTTCGGTGCCGAGCACCACGCCGGGATTGTTGGGGTCCCGGCTGTTGAGTTTGCTGGCGAGGGTCCCGAATCCGGCCGTAAGCTTGCCCGTCCCGGCGTGCAGCTGGCCTGCGCCATCCTGCAGGCGGCCCGCACCAGCCTGCAGCTGGGATGCACCTGCGTCAAGCTTCTTGGCCCCGGCCGCAATTTTGGCGATCTTGTCCTTGACCACGGATAGAGGCACCAGGCCCTGCACCGGATCCGAGGCGGCCGCCTGCAGGAGTTCGAGGGCCTGCGCCAGGGCGGCGGTCCCGGTCCCGGCTTCGGGGTCATTGTTGGCGCCACGGTAGCCCTTGAGCTGGACCGTCCCGGCCGCGAGTTCGCCGGACCCCGATGCCAGCCGGGCCGCGCCCGACTCAAGCTGCGTGGCGCCGTCGGCCAGGTTGTTCTCCGCGTTGCCGGCGGCGGTCGGAGTCAGGGCGGCCGAGAGCTGGACGGCTCCAGCGGCGAGCTTGTGGGCGCCGTCGTCGACCTTGTAGACACCGGGGGCGAGCTTGTTGTTGACGTCTGTTTCAATCTTAACGGCACCCGTGGCCAGCAGGTCCGCGCCCGTCTGAAGCTTCTCGGCGCCCGGGGCCAGCTTCTGGCTGATCCCGTCACGGACCTTTTCGGCACCGGCGGAGAGCTTGCCTGCGCCAGTGTCGGCCAGGCCGGCCCCCGTGGCGAGCTTGCCGGCACCGTCTTTCAGCTGCGCGGCACCGGCGGAGGCTTGGCCAGCGCCTTCCTTGAGCCGGGCTGAGCCATCCGTAATCCGGCCTGTGACGAGGGTGTAGAACCCCAGCAGGGCAATCAGCAGCAGGGTAAGGGTGGCGATGGCGATCTGTTGGGCACGGGTGCGGGTCTTGTTGATGGCGGCACGACTCTGTGTCACAGATGGTTCCTCTCGACGGCGTTGCCGGCAGCGGCTTTGCTGCCGGCCCCCGAACTGTGATGCAGCTAACATCCGGAAATGCCCGCGTAGCTGCCCTCGGTTGCATGGGGGAGGGTGGTTACTCGTTGGTAACTTACCGAGCGTAAACTTGTGGGGGGCGGATTGGCAAGGGTTTTTTGGATCCAGCGTGCGCGCCCCGGAGACGCGGCGCCGTTCTGCAGGCATCGGGGCGGCCGATTTGTGCGAAGGAAAACTCTCGGGTAAAGTAATTACTCGTGCTGAGGCGCCGGGAGCGCGGGTTTCGACCCACGGATCCGGCTCGAAAGTTCCATTGGGATATGGTGTAATTGGCAACACTACGGTTTCTGGTACCGTCATTCTAGGTTCGAGTCCTGGTATCCCAGCTCTGAAAAATCCGCGGTTTCCCGCGGCTGATCAGGGGTTTTGAACCGGCTTGCCGATTTGAAACACTTGCTGAGTGTATGAAATAATCGCTTAGCGCGAATGGCAGGAATGCTGTTCTGGAGAGTACGCGGCCCCATCGTATAGCGGCCTAGTACGCTGCCCTCTCACGGCGGTAACGCGGGTTCGAATCCCGCTGGGGTCACAGATTGAACGGTCCCGGGCATCAGCCCGGGGCCGTTTTTCGTTGTCCGGCGGGTCGTCGATCCTGAACCGGGGTTAGCGGCCAAAATGTGTGTATGGCTTGGGCGTGTCACCGGTTTCTTCCGCCCCATCCTTGCTGGATTCCGTTGCCGTCTTCGAAGCTGAAGGCTGTGTCGTAGAGGGCCGGTTGGATGGGCTCCTCCACCTCCTTTGACTCCTTCTTTTGGGGTTGCCAGTGGTGTGGTTTCACGAGGTCCCAAGGGTCCTGGGGTGATTCAGTGTGCTGGTAGAGGTACCAGTCGACGGCGCGTGTGGCGTGGTCTTCGCTGAGGCCGCGGTGGTTCCGCAGAAGGTCTTTGAGGCCTGCGTTGATTCCTCCCTCCAGCGGGCTGGTCGTCCGGGCGATCTGCTGGCCTTCGGTAGCGCTGGTAAGCCAGGTGAAGAGGTGCCCTGCCTTGATGGCAGCGGCCAGGCTTCCCCGTGCCCGGCGCAGGCCCAGATGTGTGTACCACCAGGTCTGTGCCGGTCCGATGTGTGAGGGCCTGGCGCCGGTTTTCTTCGCGTAGGTCCGGTGCTTGAGGAAGCTCTCCCAGCGGGCCTCCCAGGAAGCGAACGCACCGGACCAGGCGGCGGCCTGGTCAAGGTCCGTGACGTGGGTGAGTGCCTTGGCCAGGGCTAGTAGTTCCTTACCGGCATCGAGCTTCGGACGCATCGTCAGATGCGTGCGGATGTTCTGCCGGATATGGAACAGGCACCGTTGAACGTTCGTTTCCGGCCAGTGTTCCCTCAAGGCGCTCTCCAGGCCCTTGTGGCCGTCCACGACGGCCACCGCCGGGGCCGGGATCTGCCGCAGAAGCGCAGCCCACGAGGCGTGCTTTTCCCGGTCACACCACTGCCACGCGATGACGTGCTCGCCGGTGTAAGCGACCAGGACGCACCAGCCGTTGAAGTAGGTGCCATCGAGCATGATCACCGGGTGTATTTCCCCGGTCCGCGCGGCCGCCGGGGCGACATTCCAGCACCAGGCACTCCGGCGCCTGAAGGTCCTCTCCGAGCCGGCGTGGGCGCCTTGCCGCTGCTTCCCCGTGATCCAGGAAATGAAGGCCGTGAACTCTGCCCTCTTCGTGACATCAACCCGGGATTGAGTACTCGAAGCACCACACGACCTACACCGCCATCTCGTCCGCCCGGCACTGGTCGAACCGTTCTTCACAGGCTTCTGAGCACATACACCACACCGGGGCTGATTTGATCGAACCGTCACTCCACATGCTTTCAAAGCATGTGCACACCCCTACAACCCGCGCGAACACTGGCAACCAAGCCAATCTCATACACACATTTTGGCCGCTAACCCCGTTTTTCGTTGTCCGGCGGGTCGTCGATCCTGAACCGGCGTGGCCCGGAACTGGCATGATGATGCGGTGAGCTCCGACCAAACTCCCGGCCATGCCGTAGAACTGCTGGAAGCCGTCCATCGCGACCTGGCTGCAACCGTGCTGCCGCTGGGCCTGCCGGGCGCGGATGGGGCCCGGGGTGACATCCGCCACGCCCTCTCCCAGCTTGAGGACTACATCCTGCCGCGCTACCGCAGCCTCGACGCGCCGCTCCTCGCCGTCGTGGGCGGTTCCACCGGCGCGGGCAAATCGACCCTGGTCAACGGGCTCGCGGGCCATGCCGTCACCCGCGCCGGCGCGATCCGGCCCACCACCCGCCAGCCCATCCTGCTGCACCACCCCGCCGATGGACGCTGGTTCGAGGACCAGCGGGTGCTGCCGAGCCTGAGCCGGGTCCGCGGCTCAGTCAAGCCTGCGCCGCTGCCCGCGAGCCAGGCCGGCCCCACCCCGGACGCCGCAGCGGTCACCTCGCTCGTGCTGGTCGCCGACACGGCGGTGCCGCAGGGGATCGCGCTGCTGGACGCGCCCGACGTCGACTCGATTTCCGCTGACAACCGCAAACTCGCCGGCCAGTTGCTGGCGGCCGCCGACCTGTGGGTATTTGTCACCACCGCCAACCGCTATGCCGACGCCGTCCCGTGGCGTCTGCTGCTGGATGCGGCCTCGCGGGACATTATGGTGGCCGTGGTGCTGGACCGGGTCCCGCCCGCCGCCGAAGCCGAGGTCAGCGCGGACCTGCAGTCCATGCTCAGCCGGGAAGGCCTCGGCGCGGCCGGACTCTTCGTGGTACCGGAAGTGGAACTGGACGGGATGGGGATGCTTCCGGCGGCCGCCGTCGAGCCATTGCGGCTCTGGCTGCAGGAAATCGCCGCGGACGCCGCCGGACGCGCCGGCATCGCCCGGCGGACCCTCAACGGGACCGTCAAGGCCCTGGCGGACCGCGTCGAGGCGGCGGCGACGGCCGCCGGAGACCAGGAACGCGCCGCTCAAGGCCTCGCGGGGGACGCCCGCGAGGCCTACCGGGACGCCGTAGCCAGGATCCTCGAGGCCACCCGGGACGGCGCCCTGCTGCGCGGCGAGGTCCTGGCCCGCTGGCAGGACTTTGTCGGCACTGGCGAGTTCTTCCGGGCCATGGAGCAGAACATTGGCCGGTTCCGTGACCGGGTCGGCGCGTTCTTGCGTGGCGAACCGGCACCGGCAGTGCGGGTGGAGACGGCGATCGAGACCGGCCTGCAGGCCGTCATTATCGATGAGGCCGCCAACGCGGGCGACGATGCGGACGGGCGCTGGCGCTCCGATCCCGCCGGCCGCCAACTGCTGGGCAGCGACGACCTCTCCGGCACCTCCGAGGGCTTCGCCGAAAGGGCGGCTGCCGAGATCCGGGCCTGGCAGGGGAGCCTCATGGAACTCATCCGGACCGAGGGCCAGGGCAAGCGCACGCAGGCGCGCTGGCTGTCCTTCGGCATCAACGGCCTCGGCGCCGCCCTGATGATCGTGGTGTTTTCCATGACCGCCGGGCTGACCGGGCTGGAGGTCGGCGTCGCAGGCGGAACGGCCATTGCCGGACAGCGGCTGCTGGAAGCGGTGTTCGGCGAGGACGCCGTCCGCCGGCTCGCCAAGACTGCCCGGGAGGACCTCCACACCCGCTGCCAGAACCTGCTTCAGGACGAGCAGCTGCGGTTCCTGGACCGGCTGGATTCCTCCGGCGGAATCGATCCCGCGGTGCTCGCCGGCCATGCCTCGGCGCTCCGCCGGCTGGCGGCCTCCGCATGAGCCGCCACGGCGCGGCCGCCGAGGCGACCCGGCTGGACCGCAGGCTTATGGCATTGAACGAAGCGCGCGAACTGGCCGCCGGGGCGTTCCCCGAGGACGTCCTGGACAGCGTGCTCCAGGTGCTGGAGCGGGCGGGTTCCCGGCGCTCCCTCTCGGCGGACCACACCGTGGTCGGATTCTTCGGGGCCACAGGCAGCGGCAAGTCCTCACTCTTCAACGCTGTCAGCGGGGAGGAAATCGCGACGGCGGCCGCCCGCCGGCCCACGACCTCCGAGCCGCTCGCCGGCATCTGGGGAACCGAAGGCAGCGAGGAGCTCCTGGACTGGCTGGAGGTCCGGAACCGGCATCACGCCAGCCCGGTCCCCGGGTTCGCCGACGAGGGCACGGGCCTGATCCTCCTGGACCTTCCCGACTTCGACTCCACCCGCGCTGCCAACCGCAAAATCGTGGAGCGGATGGTCGGACTCGTCGACGTCCTCGTCTGGGTGCTCGACCCGCAAAAGTACGCCGACGCCGCGGTGCACAACGGCTTCCTCGCCCCCTTGGCCTCCCACGGCGCCGTTACCCTCGTGGTGCTCAACCAGATCGACCGGCTCCCGGACCGGGACATTCCGCCCGTTCTGGACTCACTCAAAGGCATCCTGGCGCGGGACGGGCTGGGCAAAGTGCAGGTTATCGGCGCCTCCGCCGTGGTGGGCACCGGCATGGACAAAGTCCGGGCCGCCATCCGGCAGGTGGCCACGCAGCGGCAGGCCCAATCGCAGCGCCTCGGCGCCGACGTCACCCGCGCCTCGGCCCGGCTTGCCGAAGCCTCCGGGCAAGGCGCGGCAGCCGGGGTCAAAGCCGCGTCGAAGTCCCGGCTGGCCGGGGAGCTGGCCGCCGCCGCTAATGTCCCGCTCGTGGTGGACGCGGTCGTCCGGTCCTACCGGCTGGAGTCGGCCCGCCGCACAGGCTGGCCCGTCACCCGCTGGCTGGTCCGTTTCCGGCCCGATCCGCTCAGGCGGCTGAACCTGCGCCGCGAGGGCGCCAGGCCGGATGTGAACCGCACGTCATTGCCGCCGGCAGGTGCCCCGGAGCGGGCCCGCACTGATGCCGCGGTCCGCGAATTTGCCGATGCAGCATCCGACGGCGCCCCCGGCCCCTGGCGGGCCGTCATCCGCGGTGCTGCCCGTGAGGGCCGGGACCGGCTGCCGGACGCGCTGGACCAGGCCATCGAGTCCACGGAGCTGAAGGCCGGGAGCACGGCCTGGTGGTGGACGCCGTTCAACATCGTGCATTGGCTGGCCTTGCTGACGGCCCTGGGCGGCTTCGCTTGGCTCGGCGTGCTCGCTGCGCTGGGCTACTTTCAGCTTCCCGTGCCGGAGGTCCCGCTGGTGCAGGGCTGGCCGGTGCCGACCGTCATGATCGCCGGCGGGGCGCTGTTCGGGATTGTCCTGGCCATCCTGGCGAAGTTCATCGCGGGCGCTGCTGCCCGCGCACGGGGCTCAGCGGCCCGGAAACGCCTCAAGGCGGCCGTCGCTGCCGTGGCGGAGAATCTGGTGGTGGAGCCGGTGGAACTTGAGGTCAGCCGGCTGGCGTCCTTCAACACGGCCCTTCAGGCGGCTGCGCGTCAATAGAAAGCATGCCTACAACAGGGCTGCGGCGTCGCGGACCTTGATCATGGTGCGCAGGTTGCGGGTTGTGGTGGAGGCCTTGTACTTCGGCTTTGAGGACAGCTTGCTGAACGGACTGTCCAGGGTGCCGCCGGCGGGTGCCAGCCACGCCAGGGCCTCCGGTCCCAGCGTGGCCACTTGCGCCCCGTCCAGGCCCTTGCCGGCCTCATACAGCTCAGCAAGCATGTCGGTGTCCGAGCCCAGCGTGAGATAGGTGTGGGTGGACGCGTCGTCCGCGGGGTAGGGGCAGGCCGCCACCAGGTCGCCCACCCGTTCCGCCGGAAGCACCACCACCCAGGCGTCATAGCCAAAGGCCTCCCGGAGGCAGGCCTCGAATTCCTTCTTGACACCCGCGGGGGACAGTTCGCTGGCGAGCACAACATTTCCGCTGGCCAGGAGCGTCTTCACGCCCGAAAAGGGCCGGGAGGCGAGGGCTTGCTTCAGTTCGGCCATTTTGATGGTGATGCCGCCGACATTGACCCCGCGCAGGAACACCGCATAGCTGCTCATGCGGACAGCCTATGCGCTCAGTCGTTGGTTTTGCGCAGCGCCTCGGTCAGCACCCGGGCTGCGTTGCAGACCACTTCGGCGTGCAGCCGGCCGGGCTGGCGGGTGAGGCGTTCGATCGGGCCGGAGATGGACACCGCGGCGATCACGCGTCCGGACGGACCGCGCACGGGTGCCGAAACGGAGGCGACCCCCGGCTCGCGTTCGCCGAGGCTTTGGCCCCAGCCCCGGCGTCGTACTCCGGCCAGGACGGTGGGGGTGAACCGGGCGGCCTGCAGGCCTTCGAGGAGCCGGTCGTGGTCCTCCCAGGCGAGCAGCACCTGGGCGGCGGAGCCGGCCTTCATGGACAACTGGGTGCCCACGGGAATAGTGTCGCGCAGCCCGATGGGCCGCTCGGCGGAGGCCACGCAGACGCGCCACTCACCCTGCCGGCGGAAAATCTGGGCGCTCTCACCCGTGGCGTCGCGCAACTGCATCAGGACAGGCCCGGCGGAGGCGATCAGGCGGTCCTCCCCGGCGGCGGAGGCGAGCTCCACGAGGCGGCTGCCGAGCACAAAACGGCCCTGGATGTCGCGGCTCACCAGCCGGTGATGGACCAGCGCCAGCGCCAGCCGGTGCACGGTGGGCCGCGCCAGCCCCGTGGCCGCAACAAGCTGCGCCAGGGTGGTGGGCCCGGCCTCAAGTGCGTCAAGCACATGGGCCGCTTTATCGATGACACCGACGCCACTAGAATTGTCCATGTAATGATATTGCCGTCTCATTATCTGAGATGCAAGTCAACCCGCTGGCGCATGACGCCGGAGTGCTGATTCAGTGGAGACAACAAGCAGGCAAGTACGAATCACCGCAGTGAAGGGAGAAGGCCGTGGCAAAGACACTGGCCGAGAAAGTCTGGGACGCGCACGTGGTGCGCAAAGGCGACGGCGAAGGAGCCAACGCCCAGCCCGACCTTCTCTTCATCGACCTCCACCTGGTGCACGAGGTGACCTCGCCGCAGGCCTTTGAGGGCCTCCGGCTGGCCGGGCGCCCGCTGCGCCGGCCCGACCTCACCATCGCCACCGAGGACCACAACACTCCCACGCTGGACATCGACAAGCCAATCGCCGATCTCACCAGCCGCACGCAGATCCAGACCCTGCGCAACAACTGCCAGGAATTCGGCGTCAGGCTTCACTCCCTCGGCGACGCCGAGCAGGGGATCGTCCACGTTGTCGGCCCGCAGCTTGGCCTCACCCAGCCCGGCATGACCGTGGTCTGCGGCGACTCGCACACCTCCACCCACGGGGCTTTCGGCGCCCTGGCGATGGGCATCGGCACCTCCGAGGTGGAGCACGTCATGGCCACCCAGACGCTGTCCCTGAAACCCTTCAAAACCATGGCCATCAACGTCGAGGGCACCCTGCGCCCCGGCGTATCGGCCAAGGACATCATCCTGGCCGTCATCGCCAAGATCGGCACCGGCGGAGGCCAAGGCTACGTGCTCGAATACCGAGGCTCCGCGATCCGGGCCCTGTCCATGGAGGCCCGGATGACCATCTGCAACATGTCCATCGAAGCCGGCGCCCGGGCAGGACTCGTCGCCCCGGACCAGACCACGTACGACTACATGTTCGGCCGCCCGCACGCGCCGCAGGGAGCCGAGTGGGACGCCGCCCTCGAATACTGGAACACCCTGCGCTCCGACGACGACGCCACGTTCGACGTCGAGGTCGACCTCGACGCCGACACCCTGGAACCGTTCGTGACCTGGGGGACCAACCCCGGCCAAGGCGTGTCCCTGTCCGCCAAGGTGCCCTCGCCCGAGGACTTCGGCGACGAGAACGCCAAGGCCGCGGCGGAACGCGCACTGCAGTACATGGGGCTGGAAGCCGGCACCCCCATGAAGGAGATCCGGGTGGACACGGTCTTCCTCGGTTCCTGCACCAACTCCCGGATGGAGGACCTCCGCGCGGCAGCGGACATCATCCGCGGCCGCACTAAGGACCCCAACATCCGGATGCTCGTGGTACCCGGCTCCGCCCGCGTCCGCCTCGAGGCCGAGGCCGAGGGCCTGGACAAGGTCTTCAAGGACTTCGGCGCCGAATGGCGCTTCGCCGGCTGCTCCATGTGCCTGGGCATGAACCCGGACCAGCTGGAACCGGGGGAGCGCTGCGCCTCCACCTCAAACCGGAACTTCGAGGGCCGCCAGGGCAAGGGCGGACGCACCCACCTGGTCTCCCCGGTCGTGGCAGCCGCGACGGCGGTGCGCGGCACCCTGAGCTCGCCGTCGGACCTGGACCCCGCCCCCGGGTCCGCAGCGGTCCGTTCCGACGCCGCCTAGCCCGCCCAGATCCACACAGCCTAGAAGGATCCGCCATGGAAAAGTTCACCACCCACACCGGCATCGGCGTCCCGCTGCGCCAAAGCAACGTCGACACGGACCAGATCATCCCGGCCGTCTACCTCAAGCGCATTACACGCACCGGCTTCGAGGACGCGCTCTTCGCGGCCTGGCGCAAGGACCCGGCGTTCATCCTGAACCAGGAACCCTTCAACGCCGGCTCCGTCCTGGTGGCCGGCCCCGACTTCGGCACCGGCTCCTCCCGCGAGCACGCCGTCTGGGCGCTCAAGGACTACGGCTTCAAGACCGTGCTGTCCTCACGCTTCGCGGACATCTTCCGCGGCAACTCCGGCAAGCAGGGCCTGCTCGCCGCCGAACTGGCCCAGGACGACATCGAACTCATCTGGAAGGAACTCGAAAACGCCCCCGGCACCGCGGTCACCGTGGACCTCGTCTCCAAGACCGTGCAGTGCGGCAACATCGTCGCGCCGTTCGAAATCGACGACTACACCCGCTGGCGCCTGCTCGAGGGCCTGGACGACATAGGGCTGACCCTCAAGCATGAGGAAGACATCACCGCTTTCGAGGCCACCCGGCCCGCGTTTATGCCCAAGACCCTGCCGGCCAAGCTGTCCTGACGCGGCGTCTCCCTCGTCGTTTTCGACAGTGGTGACCGCGGCGGCCGCAACGGCGCGGCGCACCCCGTATTTCAGATCGGTAACGCAAGCTCCTATGCTTAGCTGGTGCCTTTGTAAGGATTTGGGGGCGAGTAGTCGTGAGGAAACCGGTATATGAGTAGTGTTCTGACAATCCGCGGAGGCGTCCCGCTTACTGGCCGCGTCACCGTGCGGGGGGCCAAGAATCTTGTCCCCAAGGCTATGGTGGCTGCCCTGCTGGGCAATGAGCCATCCGTGCTGCGCAACGTCCCCGAAATCAAGGACGTCGAGGTTGTCACCAGCCTGCTCCAACTCCACGGCGTCACCGTCGAGAAAGATCCCATCACCGGGGATCTGACCCTCGACCCGACCAACGCCAAGACTGCTTCGCACACGGCGATCGACGCGCATGCCGGCGATTCCCGCATCCCGATCCTGCTGTGCGGGCCCTTGATCCACGCGATCGGCGAGGCCTTCATCCCGGACCTGGGCGGCTGCAAGATCGGCGACCGCCCCATCGACTACCACCTGAACGTGCTGAGGCAGTTCGGCGCGGTCGTCGAAAAGCGACCCGGCGGCATCCACATCTCCGCGCCCGGCGGGCTTAAGGGCGCCAAGATCTCCCTGCCCTACCCGTCCGTCGGCGCCACCGAACAGGTGCTGCTGAGCGCCACCCGGGCCGAAGGCATCACCGAGCTCTCCGGCGCAGCCACCGAGCCCGAGATCGTCGACCTCATCGCCGTGCTGCAGAAAATGGGTGCCATCATCAGCGTCCAGACGGACCGCACCATCAGGATCGAAGGCGTCCCGGACCTCGGCGGCTACAACCACCGCGCCCTCTCGGACCGCAACGAATCGGCCTCCTGGGCCTCCGCGGCACTCGTCACACGCGGGGACATCTTCGTCGAAGGCGCCACCCAGCGCGACATGATGACGTTCCTCAACACCTACCGCAAGGTCGGCGGCGGGATGGACATTGGCGATGATGGCATCCGGTTCTACCACAAGGGCGGCAAGCTCAACCCGCTGGTCCTCGAGACGGACGTGCACCCCGGTTTCATGACCGACTGGCAGCAGCCGCTCATCGTCGCCCTGACCCAGGCCGAGGGCGTGTCGATCGTCCACGAAACCGTGTACGAGAACCGCTTCGGTTTCACGGAAGCCCTGATCCGGATGGGCGCCAACATCCAGGTCCACCGCGAATGCCTCGGCAGCGTCCCGTGCCGTTTCGGCCAGCGCAACTTCCTGCATTCAGCCGTTATCTCGGGCCCCACCCAGCTGACCGGAACCGACATTGACGTGCCCGACCTCCGCGGCGGGTTCAGCCATCTGATCGCGGCACTCGCCGCCAACGGCACCTCGCGGGTCACCGGCATCGACATCATCAACCGCGGCTACGAGCGTTTCACGGAGAAGCTCGCGGGCCTGGGCGCCGATTTCGACATCACCTCGACCGAGTAGCGGGGACCACGTGAAGGAAACGGCCAAGAGCCACGTCACCTTTGTCGTTGTTGCCGGGATTGTCCGGCCGGTCATGAACCTCCTGATGCGGAAGAAATGGATCGGCCTGGAGAAGCTGCCCGCCGGCGGCTTCATCGCAGCCCCCAACCACTGCACCGAAATCGACCCCCTGGTGGTAGGGCACATGCTCTACAACCAGAAGCGGATGCCGCACTTCCTGGCCAAAGCCGGGCTGTTCAAGGTGCCCGTGCTGGGCTTTGTGCTCCGCTCCACCAAACAGGTCCCGGTGGAACGCTCGTCGGCGGGCGCCAACCGCTCGCTGCAGATCGCCAAGGAAGTGGTGGACGAAGGCGGCGCCATCATCATCTACCCCGAGGGCACACTGACCCGGGACCCCGAGCTGTGGCCGATGAAGGGCCACACGGGCGCCGCCCGCATGGCGCTGGAAAGCGGGATCCCCGTGGTGCCGATGGCGCACTGGGGAGCCCACGAGGTTCTTCCCCGCTACGCCAAGCGGTTCCACATCTTCCCGCGGAAGACCTCGCGCCTGGTGGTGGGAGATCCCGTGGACCTGAGCGCCTTCGCCGGCCGGCCGCTGGACAAAGCCACCCTCACCGAGGCCACCAACCTGATCATGGACGCCATCACGGAGCTGCTGGCCACCCTTCGCGGCGGACAGCCTCCGCTGGTGCGCTGGGACCCTTCGGCGCACAACCAGTCCACGCACGGCCGCTTCGTCGAGGGCGACGCCGGGACAGCCACCGGCGCGGACGGCGCAAAATGACGGGTCACTCCGGCGCAACGGCTTCCGCCACCCGGGTGGCCGTCCTCGGAGCGGGGTCCTGGGGGACCACGTTCGCGAAGATCCTCGCTGACGCGGCTACGGCATCCGGCGTCGAACGTGACATCCGGCTGTGGGGCCGTCGCGGCGAAGTTGTCGAGCAGATTAATCTGAAGCACCGGAACGAGCAGTATCTTAAGGACATTGCCCTTCCGCCCAGCATCACCGCGTCCACGGACGTCGCCGAGGTCCTCGCCGGCGCCGATCTCGTGGTCCTGGCCGTTCCGGCCCAGACCCTGCGGCCGCAGCTGCGCGAATGGAAGGGCCTGCTGGCTCCCGGCGCGCTGGTGGTTTCCCTGATGAAGGGACTTGAGCTGCACTCCGACGCCCGAATGAGCGAGGTCATCTGCGAAGAGCTGGGGATTCCTGCCGAGCGGGTCGCCGTCGTCTCCGGACCCAACCTCGCCATGGAGATCGCGCGGGAGGAGCCCACCGCTTCCGTGGTCGCCTGCGCCGATTCCGCTGCGGCGGGCTGGGTTGCCCGCAGCTGCACTGCGCCGTACTTCCGTCCGTACACAACAGGCGACGTCGTCGGCGTCGAAATCGGCGGGATCGTCAAGAACATCATTGCCCTGGCCGTCGGCATCTGCGAGGGCAAGCAGATGGGCGACAACACCAAGGCCTCGGTGATCACCCGCGGCCTGGCGGAGACCTCCCGGCTGTCACTCGCCCTGGGCGGCGAGGCCCGGACGATGGCCGGGCTGGCCGGCCTCGGCGACCTCGTGGCCACCTGTTCCTCGCCGCTGTCCCGGAACCACACGGCCGGACGCCTGCTGGGCAAGGGCCTCACCCTGGACGAGGTCACCGCCGAGATGACACAGACGGCCGAGGGAATTAAATCCGCCCAGGCCGTTCACGAGCTGGCCGGCAAGCTCGGCGTCGAGATGCCCATCACCGCGGCGGTGGTAGCCGTGCTGGCCGGAAAACTGTCCGTTGACGAACTGGGGCCGCTCCTGCTGTCCCGGGACCTGAAACCTGAAGGCGATTACTGAGCGTGTCTGAAGAAAACGTGAGCACAGAGGGCCTGAGCGCCCAGCGTCGTCCCCGGGTGGCGGTGCTGTTCGGCGGCCGCTCCAGCGAACACGCGGTCAGCTGCGTGACGGCGGCCGGCGTCCTTGGGGCCATTGACCAGACGAAGTACGAGGTCATTCCAATCGGGATCGCCAAGACGGGCCAGTGGGTGCTGGCGTCCGGGGACACCCATGACTGGTCACTCTCGGCGTCATCCCTGCCGGAGGTGGCGTCCTCAGCCCAGACCGTGGCGCTGACCGAAATCGGCGGCGAACACCAGCTGATTGTGGCCTCCCCGAACACCGTCCCGCAGGAACTCGGCGCCGTGGATGTCGTGTTCCCGCTGCTGCACGGCCCGTTCGGCGAGGACGGCACCATCCAGGGCTTCCTGGAGCTCTCCGACACCCGCTACGTCGGCGCCGGCGTGCTGGCGTCCGCCGTCGGCATGGACAAGCACTTCATGAAAGTGGTGTTTGAATCCGCCGGGCTGCGCGTGGGTCCGTACATCGCCGTCACGGACCGGCAGTGGCGCAATGACCCGGAGACCGTCCGCAAGCGCGTGGACCAGCTGGGCTTCCCGGTCTTCGTCAAGCCCGCACGGGCGGGCTCCTCCATGGGCATCTCCAAAGTGGATTCACTCGAAGGCCTGGACGCCGCGATCGAGGCCGCCCGCCAACATGACCCGAAGCTTGTCATCGAGGCGGGCATCGTGGGCCGCGAGATCGAATGCGCCGTGCTGGAAGGCCGGGGGACCGACGCCCCCCGGACGTCCATGCCGGGGGAGATTGCCGTGGCCGGCGGCGGGCATGAGTTCTATGACTTCAACGCCAAATACGTCGACGACGCCGCGGACCTCAGCTGCCCGGCCGACCTCCCGGATGAAGCCATCGCCCGGGTCCGCGAACTGGCCGCCGTCGCGTTCGACGCTGTCGGGGCCGAGGGACTGAGCCGGGTCGATTTCTTCTACACGCCCGAGGGCGAGCTGATCATCAACGAGATCAACACCATGCCCGGGTTCACGCCCAAGAGCATGTACCCGCAGATGTGGAAGGCCACCGGTCTGGGCTACGCGGAGCTGATCGACGAGCTGATCTACCTGGCGCTGCACCGCAAGACCGGCCTGCGCTAGCGGTTACTGGCTGGGCGGCAGGTTCTGCAGGTCCGCCTGGCCCACGCAGTTCCGGGCCGCCGGCACCTTCGCGGCGGCGGCGGCGAGGTCCGCGAGCACCGTGGCGGAGCTGATCTTGTCCGGGTCCATCAGGATCTCCGTGGCGGGTTCGCGGCCGAAAGTGGTCAGCGTCCACACCGGGTCGCCTTCCTTGATGACCCAGTCGACGCCGTTCACGCTGACGCAGCGGTCCGTCGTCGGACCCGGCACGTTAACCCCGCAGCGCAGGATCACAAGCGACGGATCGCCCCACGCGGCGGTGGCCTGGCTGTTGGTCTTGCGCAGCTTGGCCTCACCGATCGCATCCGGCAGCGCCACCATCATGGGGGCACACGCGGCGTTCGCCGCGTCCTTGGCGGGAGCGACGTCGACCACCGGGGAGCAGGCGCTCAGCAGGATCCCTGCGGCTGTCGCCGTGGCCAGGATACGGAGCGGACGTGCGGGGGCCGGGAAACGGAGCTGATGCATGGTTTAAGCCTATCCCGGTGCGGAAGGACGACCGGACGGCCTGCGACTGCCGCACAAAGCCCGCCGCTGTCACCGCCCCGCGATAGCGTAGGGCTGTGCAAGAACACGAGACTGTCCCACATACAACGCCGTCCACAGCGACCCCGCCCCAAGCGCCCCTGACCGTGGCGGAGCTCTCCGAATCCCAGCTTCTGGAGCGTATTTTCCCGCGCCTGCACTACGGCCAGGAACACAACCCGTCCCTGATCCTGGGCCCCGGCGACGACGCCGCGATTGTGGCCGCGCCGGACGGCCGGACAGTCCTCAGCATCGATACCCAGGTGGCGGACCAGGACTTCCGCCTGGAGTGGAACAACGGCTACCGGACCACCGGCTACGACGTCGGCTGGAAGGCCGCCGCGCAAAACCTCAGCGACATCAACGCCATGGGCGCCCGCGCCACCTCCCTCGTCGTCAGCCTCACCATGCCCCCGGAAACCCGCGTCGCCTGGGTCGAGGACTTCGCCGACGGAATCAGTGCCGGCATCCGGGAACTGGGCGCCCCGGACTGTGCCGTGGCCGGTGGAGACCTCGGCCGGGGCCGCGAACTTGCGGTCAGTGTCGCGATCCTGGGCACCCTCGACGGCAAGGCGGCCGTGCTGCGGTCCGGCGCCCGCCCGGGGGACACACTGGCGCTGGCCGGCACGGTAGGGCGGGCGGCGGCGGGTCTGGCGCTGCTGGAATCGGATACCCCCGTAGAGGAGCTAAGCCAGGACCAGCGCGCCCTCATGGACACGCAGTGCCGGCCCCTGCCCCCGCTCGCGGCGGGCCCGCTGGCCCGGGACTCCGGTGCCACGGCCCTGATGGACATCTCCGATGGTCTGGTCCGCGACGGCACCCGGATGGCGTCCGCCAGCCACGCCGTCCTGAACCTGGACGCGGCCGCCTTGAAGGAACTGGCAGGTCCGCTCCTGCCTGCCGCCGAACTGCTCGGCGCAGATCCGATGGACTGGGTCTTGGGCGGCGGGGAGGACCACGGACTGCTGGCCACATTCCCGCCGGGCGTTCAACTGCCTCACGGGTTCGCTGCGATAGGCTCGGTAGAAGCCCCTGCATCAACGGACCGCACGGGCGTAACCATAGCGGGAAGGCCCGCTGACACTGTGGGATGGGATCACTTTGCAGACTAAAATTGCCGCCAACGCGCAAGCGATGAAGCGGTGGTTGGGCAAGGCCGAAACGACGCTTGGAAACCACAGCGACCGCCTGAACGCCATCAACATCTTCCCGGTTGCCGACGGCGACACCGGCACCAACCTCTACCTGACGGTGCGTGCCGCCGCCCAGGCACTCCACAGCCTGGACACTGCGGCGATACCCCAGATCGGCGCGGACCCTGGGGTCCATTCCTTCGGTCCGCCGGACCCGGCACAGAACGACGTCGGCGCCATCCTGGCACGGGCCGGCCTGGCCGCCATGGAACGGGCGCGCGGCAACTCCGGCACCCTGTTCGCCGTGTTCCTCTGCGCCGCAGCCGAACCCCTCGCCGGCCACCACCGGCTGAGCGCTCCGCTGCTGGCCGCCGCCCTGAACCGCGCCCAGCTCCGGGCCTGGTCCGCGCTGAGCGACCCGGTTCCCGGAACCATGCTTTCCGTCATGGAAGCGGCCGCACGCGCCGCGGCCGCTGTGGACTCCGCCCACGACGGCGACGACAGCAACCACACCCTGGGCCTGGCCCTCGACGCCGCCGTGGAAGCCGCCGTCGTGGCCGTGGTGCGCACCGAGGACCAGTTGGAGGCGCTGCACGCAGCCCACGTGGTGGATGCCGGCGGCGTCGGGATGCTGCTGATCCTCGACTGCCTCCGCTCCGCCGTCCTCGGCGAGGAACTCCAGGACCAGCTGCTGGACGGACTGCACGGCTACGACGTCCAGGACCCGCACATCCACGCCGGCATGCCCCGGGACGAGGGTGTGGAAGTCATGTGCACCATTACCCTGTCACCGCTCGACGCCGCCATGATGCGCCAGCGGCTCGACGAAATGGGAGACTCCGTCATCATGAGCCAGGTGGGCGGAGCGGCCGACGCGGCCGGTGCGTACCGCTGGCGGGTCCACGTCCATGTGCCCGACGCCAAGCCGGCCGTGGCGCTGATCCGTTCCCTCGGTGAACCCTCGGACATCAGCATCACCGAGCTTGCCGTGCCGGACGCCGAACCCCGCGGGATAAGTGACCGTGAACCCGCAGGACAGGTCTCCGACGGATATGAACGCTGAGCTGGGAAACGCTGAACCGCGCGACGCCGGACCGGGCACCGCTGAACTAGGGCTGGGCCTGGAGCGCCGGATCGGCAAGCGTTCCGCGGCAGTGATCGAAAAGCACCTCGGCATCACGACCGTCGGCGGGTTGCTGAATTACTTTCCCCGACGCTACCTGGACCGGGGTGAGCTCACCCCCATCAGCGAGGTTCCGCTCGACGAGGACGTCACCCTGATCGCCCGGGTGCTCTCCAACAGCACCCGGTCCATGCGTGCCCGCCGCGGTTCGCTGACCGACGTCGTGATTACCGACGACGCCGCGTCCCCGGGCACCGGGAGGGGCAGCGGCACGCTGAAGGTGAGCTTCTTCAATGGCTTCCGGGCCAAGGCCGAACTGCAGCCGGGCCGCCGCGCCATGTTCTCCGGCAAGGTCACCCGCTACGGAGGCGCCCTGGGGCTGACCAACCCCGACTTCCTGCTGCTGGACGAGGACCCGGACACCCCCGGCATGGATCCGGAAAAGCTCGCCGCCATGCCCATCCCGGTGTATCCGGCCACCGCCAAGCTGACCAGCTGGTCCATCCAGAAAGTCATCTCCACGCTGCTGGACACCGCGGACCTGGACATCCTGCCCGATCCGCTGCCGGCGGAGATCGCCGCCCGGGAGAAGTTCCTGCCGGTCGCGGACGCCTACCGGCTCATCCACGCCCCGGAAACCACCGCGGACTTCCAGCGCGCCCGCGACCGGTTCCGCTACCAGGAAGCCCTCGTGCTCCAGTCCGCCCTGGCCCGGCGCCGGGCCCAGCTCGCCGCGGAAGAGGCCACCGCCCGCCGGCCCGTCCAGGTAGGGCTGCTGACAGCCTTTGACCGGCAGCTGCCGTTCACCCTGACCGCAGGCCAGGCCGCCGTCGGCAAGACCCTGGCCGCGGAACTCGCCCAGGACTCGCCAATGAACCGGCTGCTGCAGGGGGAAGTCGGCTCCGGCAAGACGATCGTGGCACTGCGCGCCATGCTGCAGGTGGTGGACGCCGGGGGACAGGCCGCCCTGCTGGCCCCCACGGAGGTCCTCGCCGCCCAGCACTTCGACTCGATCCGCCGAACGCTCGGGCCGCTGTCCCGGGACGGCATGCTGGGCGGCCTGGGCGCGGACGCCGTCCAGGTCACGCTGCTGACCGGCTCCATGCCCACCGCCGCCCGGAAACAGGCAATGCTGGACGCCGCCTCCGGAACAGCCGGGATCGTCATCGGCACCCACGCCCTGCTCAGCGACAACGTGTCCTTTTATGACCTGGGCCTGATCGTCGTCGACGAGCAGCACCGCTTCGGCGTCGAACAGCGCGACGTCCTCCGGTCGAAGGCTCACAAACCCCCGCACCTGCTGGTCATGACCGCCACCCCGATCCCCAGGACCGTGGCCATGACCGTGTTCGGCGACCTCGAAACCTCCGTCCTCGACGAACTCCCGGCCGGCCGCGCGCCGATCACCACCCACGTCGTCGGACTCGCGGAGCACCCGGCGTGGGCCGCGCGGATCTGGACCCGTTCCCGGGAAGAGATCGACGCCGGCCACCAGGTCTACATCGTCTGTCCCAAGATCGGCTCGGACGACGACGGCGACTTCAGTCCCGGCGAGGCCGAACCGTCCGCTGCTGACCTCGACGGCGACAACGCGGCGCGCGAACTGGCCTCCGTGACCGGCGTCGTCGAACAGCTCCGGGACGAACCCGCCCTGGCGGGGGTGGCCGTGGCGCCGCTGCATGGCCGGCAGGACCCGGCCCTGAAGTCCGGGACCATGGCCTCGTTCACCGCCAACCAGACCAAGCTCCTGGTTTCCACGACGGTCATCGAGGTGGGGGTGGACGTCCATAACGCCACCCTCATGGTGATCCTGGACGCGGACCGCTTCGGCATCTCGCAGCTCCACCAGCTCCGCGGCCGGGTGGGCCGCGGCGGGCTGCCGGGAACCTGCCTGCTGGTGACCACACTGGAACCCGGCCACCCCAGCCGCCGGCGGCTCGATGCCGTCGCAGCGACGACCGACGGCTTTGAACTCTCCCAGGAGGACCTCAAACTGCGCCGCGAAGGCGACATCCTGGGCGCCTCCCAGTCCGGCGGCAGGTCCACGCTGAAGCTGTTGCGGGTCCTGGAACACGAGGACGTGATCGCCCGGGCACGGCAGGACGCCTGGCAGATTGTCGGCGGCGACCCGTCACTGGGCGCCCACCCCGGCCTCGCCGCGGCGATCGACGAATACCTCAACCCCGAAAAGGAGGCGTTCCTTGAACGCGGCTAAGAACATCCACCCATCCCGGGCGGCACGGCCATGAGCCGCATCATTGCCGGGGCCGCGGGCGGAACCACCCTGGTCAGCGTCCCCGGATCCCTGACCCGGCCCACCACGGACCGGGTCAAGGAAGCGCTCTTCTCCCGGCTGGACGCCTTCGAGGTGATCGCCGACGCCCGCGTGCTGGATCTCTACGCGGGCTCCGGTTCACTCGGCGTGGAAAGCGCCAGCCGCGGGGCGGAGGCCGTGGACCTGGTGGAATTCGACGGCAAGGCCAGCGAGGTCTGCCAGCGCAACGCGGACCTGGTCAACACCGTCGCGGGGCGCAAGGTGGTCTCCGTGCACCGCTCCAAGGTCGAATCGTTCCTCGAGCGGACCCAGGAAAGTGCCCGCTGGGACCTGATCTTCCTCGATCCGCCCTACCCCCTGGATGAACCGGCGCTGGCCGGGGTGCTGGCCAAGCTGCTCCCGCACCTGGCCGAGGGCGCCGTCGTCGTCGTCGAGCGCTCGTCCCGGACCCCCGAACCGTCCTGGCCGGACGGGATGGAGCGGTTCGCGGAACGGAAGTACGGGGAGACGAAGCTCTGGTTCGCCGAACCCGGCGTGGAAGAGGGCCCGGCGGCCGCGACAGAGGCAGAACCCGAGGTAGAAGCGGAGCGCGACAGCTAGTCCGACACCGCGTCCAGCGCGACGCCGGACAGCACCTTCGCGGGGTGCGGCCCGCGGGCGGTGAGCGCCGCGGTCCAGACCTCCGGCCACGGTCCCTGCGTTCCGGTCAGGATGATGTTGCCGGGATAGCGGCCGCTGAACATGCCCGCCTCGGCGAAGGCGGCGACGTCGGTCATCGCCCGGCGCAGCGCGGCCACCTGGCTCCGGACCAGCGTGAGCCCGGGCTCATCGCCCACATTGACAATCAGGACCCCGCCGGGGCTGAGTTTCGCCGCCGCCTCGAGGTAAAAGTCCGTGCAGGCGATGTGTTCCGGCGCCTCGGGTCCCGAGAAAATGTCCAGGATCACGACGTCGAAGCGTAGCTCCGGGGGGAGCCCGGCGAGGGAGTCCCGCGCGTCGCCGATCAGGGTGTGCAGCTCCGTGCCGTCCGGCAGGGGGAGCTGCTGCAGCACGAAGTCCAGCAGCTCCCGCTCCAGCTCCACCGCGTACTGCACGGAGCCCGGCCGGGTGGCCTGGATGTAGCGCGCCAGCGTCAGTGCCCCGGCCCCGAGATGCAGGGCCGTGATGGGTTCGCCCCACGGTGCCGCGAGGTCCACCACATGGCCGATCCGGCGCAGGTACTCGTAGAAGATGTCCGAAGGATCCGCGAGGTTGACGTGCGACTGCTCCGCCCCGCCGATGCTGAGCACGAACCCGCCCCCGGTGAAGGCATCCGGCTCGATCGTCGCGTGCTGTCCGGTGGTGCGCAGGAAGCGGGCGGCCGCGGGGGTCTCGGCCATCAGAGCCTGTCGCGGAGGGTCGCGAGCCGTTCCGCGGCCTCCTGCAGGACGTCAATCCGCTTGCAGAAGGCAAAGCGCAGCAGGCTCCGGGTGCGTTCGGCGCCTTCCGGGTGGCAAAAGACCGGCACCGGAATCGCCGCGACCCCCACCAGCGCGGGCAGCCGGCGGGCCAGGTCCACAGCATCGGTGATGCCCAGAGGGGCGGTATCAACATTGACGAAGTACGTTCCCTGCGGCGTGAAGACGTCCAGTCCTGCCGCCCGCAGGCCCTCGCTGAGGATGTCGCGTTTGAGCTGGAGGGTATCGGCGATCCCGGCATAGAACTCATCCGGCAGGCCCAGCCCGGCCGCGATGGCGCTCTGGAACGGGGTACCGGAGCTGTAGCTCAGGAACTGCTTCACCGTCCGGGCGGCGGCGACCAGGTGCTCCGGACCGCTGAGCCAGCCGATCTTCCAGCCGGTAAAAGAGAAGGTCTTCCCGGCGGAGGAGATGGTCAGGGTGCGCTCGGCGGCGCCCGGCAGGGTGGCCACCGGGATGTGCCGGGCACCGAAGGTCAGGTGTTCGTAGACCTCGTCGGTGATGATGACGGCGTTGTGCCGGGTGGCGAGCTCGACGACGCGTTCGAGCACCTCGCGGGGGAACACCGCGCCGGTGGGGTTGTGCGGGTTGTTGACCAGTACCACCCTGGTGCGGCTGCTGAACGCCGCTTCGAGGGCGTCCAGGTCCGGCATGAAGTCAGGGGCCAGCAGCGGCGCCGTGACGTGCCGGGCGCCCGAAAGGCCGATGATCGCGCCGTAGGAGTCATAGAACGGCTCGAACGTGAGGACCTCATCGCCCGGGCCGACCAGCGCGAGCAGCGCGGCAGCGATGGCCTCGGTGGCGCCGGTGGTGACGATGATTTCTGTCTGCGGATCGGGCTCCAGGCCATAGAAGCGTTCCTGGTGCAGGGAAATCGCCTCACGCAGCTCCAGGATGCCCTTCCCGGGGGCGTACTGGTTGGCACCGGCGGCGATGGCGGCCTGTGCAGCCGCCTTGATCTCCACCGGGCCGTCCTCGTCCGGGAAGCCCTGGCCCAGATTGATGGCTCCGGTCTGGAGCGCGAGGGTGGTCATCTCCTCGAAGATCGTAACGCCGAGGGTGCCGTCGGGGGAGAGCAGGTTGGCTCCGGTCGCGGTCCGCTGCCACGGCAACGGCATCGGGGTGCTCACTTGGAGCCCGCCTTCTCGCCCCGCCCGGTGAACTTGTCCATCGTGGAGTAGATCCCGAAGACCTTCCCGCCCACGAAGTCCCAGGCCCGCACCGGCAGGATGCCGCGCAGGACCTTGCCCAGCTGCGCGGTCGCCGGGGCGATCAGTTGCGGCCGTCCGGCGGTGGTAGCCCGCCATGCCCGGTCCACGGCGTCATCCGGGGTCATCAGCGGCGTCAGCAGCGGGCCGCGTGCGCCGTCGAACATCCCGGTGGAGATGTAACTGGGGCAGAACGTCGTCACGGCGAGGTGGCCGTAGCCGTGCTGTTCGAGTTCCAGCCGGAGCGAATCGCTCCACCCGATCACCGCCCACTTGGACGCGGCGTACACGCTCATCCTCGGGTTGGAGACGGTACCGGCGGCGGAGGCGATGTTCAGGATCCGGCGCGGCCGCCCGGCGTCGTCCATCATGCCCGGCAGGAATGCGTGGGTGACGTACATGGGCGCCAGCGCGTTGATGTCCATGGTCAGGGCGATGTCCCGCTCCGGGTGGTGGTCCCAGAAAAGCGCGCCCCGGACGATTCCTGCATTGTTGACCAGGAGCGTCAGCGGCCCTTCCTCCCGGCACGCCTCCGCGGCGTCGGCAATCGCCGCGCGGTCGGAAAGGTCCACCTGGCGGACGACGGCGCGCGCGCCGAGCGCGTTCACTTCGGCGGCCGTCTCCGCCAGGCCGTCGGCGTCGACGTCCCAGAGAATCACGACGCCGGCCCCCTCACGGGCCGCTCGCAGGGCGTACAGGCGGCCCATGCCCATGGCGGCCCCCGTCACGAGAACCACGCCCCCGGACACGGTGAATGGAATGCTCGATGCTGACATTCAGCCATGTTATCCCGGCCTGCGGCGGCAATACGGTAGGTTCGAAGGATGAGACGCGCCGTATGCCCTGGCTCCTTTGACCCCATCCACAATGGCCACCTGGAAGTCATCGCCAGGGCCGCAGGCCTCTTCGACGAGGTCATCGTCGGTGTCTCCACGAACTACGCCAAGAAATACCGCTTCACCCTCGACGAGCGCATCGACATGGCCAGGGAAACGCTGGCGTCCCTGCGCGGGATCGTCGTGGAGCCGGTGGGGGAGGGACTCCTCGCCGAGTACTGCCGCCGGCGTGGCGTGTCCGCCATCGTCAAGGGCCTGCGTTCCTCCTCCGACTTTGACTATGAACTGCCGATGGCGACGATGAACCGCCAGCTCACCGGCGTCGAGACCGTCTTCCTGCCCGCGGAGAGCCACTACCTCCACTTGTCCTCAACGCTGATCAAGGAAGTGTTCACCCTGGGCGGCAACGTGTCCGAGTTCGTGCCCCGCTCGGTGCTGAAACGGCTTCACGCGGGCGAGGCGGACCAGGACCAGCCGCACAGAGGGTAAGCTTGATCGGTACTCGGCGGCCTGCTGCCGGTTGCGCGGCCCGAATCCGAAGCGGCCTGCGGTGTGAACCGCAGGCATGCCCCCGGTTTGAGTCCGTCCGGAAGATCAGGCTAAGATAGTACGTCGGTCATATGTTCAACAGGAGTTCTCATTAAACGAGATGCTAGTTCGCCCTTGGTGTTTGACGTCAAGGACCTCGGACGCAGTCCGGGAAGCATGCGGACGCTGACAGAACATGTACCCGCACCAGGTGATCTTGGTGTGGCGCTCATCGGTGTGCAGGAAGGCTCGGATGTCGAGCTGGATCTGCGGCTCGAGGCCGTACACGAAGGAATTCTGGTATCAGGAACCGCGCACGTCGAAGTTACTGGCGAGTGCGGCCGATGCCTGGATCCCCTTGCGTATGACCAAGAGGTCGATGTGCAAGAACTTTTCTTCTACGAGGACGCTGTGTTCTCGGATGAGGAAGACGAAGAAGAGCAACGTCGAGTCGAGCACGATCTGATCGATCTTGAGCCGGTGTTGCGGGACGCAGTTGTAACCATGCTGCCGTTCCAGCCGGTGTGCCGGGAAGACTGCCAGGGCCTTTGCTCCGAATGTGGAGTTCGCCTGGAAGACGAGCCGGGGCATCACCACGAGGTGGTAGATCCTCGCTGGGCTGCCCTAGCTGACTTGGCTAAGCCTGACCGGCAAAACTGATTTGTAAGTGTTGGACTAGAGAGAAATGAGTTAGCCGTGGCTGTCCCGAAGCGGAAAATGTCTCGCTCGAATACCCGCGCCCGCCGCTCCCAGTGGAAGGCAACTGCCCCCCACCTGGTGAAGACTGTCGAGAACGGCCAGGTTACGTACAGCCTGCCGCACCAGGCAAAGGTCGTTACTGACTCGGCTGGCACCGCGCTGTTCCTTGAATACAAGGGCCGCAAGGTCGCAGACGTCTAATCCGCCAACTGGCTGACTAAGATGTCTTCAACTGAAGAGCTTCTGAAGCGTCTCGGTGTCACTATTGACGCCGGGACGCTTCGTCTTGCGCTCACACACCGTTCCTACGCCTACGAAAACGGCGGCATACCCACCAACGAACGTCTCGAGTTCCTGGGCGACTCCATCCTGGGGTTCTCGGTCACCGACGCGCTGTACCGTGACAACCCCACGCTGCCCGAAGGGGACCTGGCCAAGCGCCGCTCCGCCGTCGTCAGCACCCGGGCACTCGCGGGCATCGGCCGCAGCATCGGGCTTGGTGAGTACATATATCTCGGCCAGGGCGAAAAGCTCACCGAGGGCAAAAACAAGGCGTCCATCCTCGCGGACACCATGGAGGCGCTCATCGGCGCCACCTATGTCTCCAACGACATTGAGACCGCGCGCCGGCTGGTCATGCGCCTGGTCGGGCCCTTGCTCAAGGACGCGGCCGCCCTCGGCGCGGGCACCGACTGGAAGACGAGCATCCAGGAGCTGGCGGCCAGCCGCCAGCTCGGGACAATCAACTACGCCGTGGAGGGCTCCGGGCCGGACCACGCCCGGACGTTCGAGGCCATCCTGCGGATCGGCGGCAACGACTACGGCTCCGGCTCGGGCAACTCCAAAAAGGAGGCCGAGCAGGAAGCGGCCGCAGACGCCTGGCGCAGGCTCTCGGCGCCGTCGGCGGCTGCTGCGCCCGACACGGCCGCTGTGCCCGACACGACGCCGGCCGCATCGCCGGAACCCGACGCGCAGCAGCTGCAGTCCCAGACCGGCGCCTAGGCACGCCCTGTGCCTGAACTGCCCGAGGTCGAAGTTGTCCGCCGCGGCCTGGTGAGCTGGGCGCGGGGCCGGACCATCACCGCCGTTGAGGTGGTGGATCCGCGCTCCGTCCGCCGGCACACACTTGGCCCGGAGGACTTCGCCGGCAACCTTGAAGGTGCCCGTGTCCTGGACGTGGTCCGGCGCGGAAAGTTCCTCTGGCTCCCGCTGGCTGATACGACCCCGGGGGATCCCGTTGCAGCGGACATGCCCGCCGTGGCACTCATGGCGCACCTGGGCATGTCCGGGCAGCTGCTGATGCAGGACTCCGCTGTTCCGGACGAAAAGCACCTGAAAGTGCGGCTGGAGCTGAGCCCCGCTGACGGTATGCCGGACCAGCTCCGGTTCGTGGACCAGCGGATCTTCGGCGGGCTCTTCCTCACCTCGCTGGTCCCCACGCCCGACGGCGGACCCGGTGGGCTCGCCGAAACACCGCTGCCGCTGATCGCCGAGGAAGCCTCCCACATCGCGCGGGACCCGCTGGACCCCTATTTCTCCTTCGAGGAGTTCTACCGGCGGCTCCGGACCCGCAAGACCGGGCTCAAACGCGCCCTCCTGGACCAGGGGCTAGTTTCCGGAATCGGCAACATCTACGCGGACGAGGCCTTGTGGAAGGCGAAGCTGCATTATGCCCGCCCCACGGACACCCTGCGCCGGGCCGATGCCCTCCGGGTACTGGAAGCCGCCCGCGAGGTCATGACGGATGCCCTCGCCGCCGGCGGGACCAGCTTCGATTCGCTCTATGTCAACGTCAACGGGGCCTCCGGCTACTTCGACCGCTCGCTCAACGCCTACGGCCGCGAAGGCCTGGAATGCAAGCGCTGCGCCGCGGCCGGCCTGGTTAGCCTGATGAAGCGGGAACAGTTCATGAACCGCTCATCGTACTCGTGCCCGGTCTGCCAGCCCCGGCCCCGCAACGGGCGCTGGTAGGTACCGGCCGCAAAAGACAAGTAGTACTACTCTTCCGAACCATGCATCCCGCTGAAAGACTGTGCCGATGAGTGTCAGGGGAGCAGGGACCGTGGTTGCAATGGAAGCCTTTGCCGGGGCCGGGGAAAGCCGGTGATAGCCAAGCGGCTGGTCATCGCGGGGGTTGGCATAGCGGCGGTCCTCGGAGGAACCGCCGTCGTGCTCGACCAGGTGACGGCAGGACAGTCCGCTGATTCGCGTTCCGCGCCGGTGGCCGGCAGCAGCCCGACAGCCTCCGGATCCGGTGCGGACCCCGGTACAGCCGACGCAGCCACAGCGGCGGAAGCCGGCGGAGCCGCAACGGCGGAAGCCACTGGTGCCGCGGCCAAGCCGGCAGAGGGTTCAGCCTCGGCACCGGCGGGGCGTGAAGTCCTTCCCGCCGTGAGTCCGTCGCCGTCCGGGCTGCCCATGCCGCCGCCTCCGGCTCCCCTCATCAGCCTGCCCCTGCCGGCGACGGCATCAGCCCAGGGCAAAATCGTGGACGGGTTCCCCGCGGACGTCATCGCGTTTCCTGAGGGTACGGTGGTTGTCTCGACCGGTGTGTCCTCGGCTGAGGGCTCCCTGCAGATTTCCGCGGACGCCATCGCCGCGTCCAGCCAGGCCTCAGTGGTGGGGCACTTCCAGCAGATCCTGGGGCCCCTGAAGTTCTGGTCCGAACCCGTTCAGGCGGCGGAAGGACAACAGTCCATGCGGTTCAGCCGGGGCAATGATTCAGTGACTCTCACGACCTCAACGACGGGAACGGGGAGCACCCGGTTCATGCTGTTGGCAAACCTGCATGCGGCGGCAGGCGGGTAGCGCCATGTACATCTCCATCTCGGACCGCAACGGCGGCAAGAGAGACCTGGCCGGCGCGGACATAAGCCCGGCCGGGCCCCGGGGAAAGCCCTTCCGTCTCTCCCCGGTGATTCTCTGCCTGGGCGTGGTCAGCATGCTCACCGACGTATCGTCCGAATCCGTCTCCGCCATCCTGCCCCTGTACATCACCGGATTCCTGGGCCTGTCCACCATTGCGTTTGGCATTCTCGATGGAATCAACCAGGGTGCGAGCGCCATTGTCCGGATCGCTGCCGGCCATGCGTCCGACCGCCTCGGGCGCCCCAAAAGGGTGGCCCTCGCAGGTTACGGCCTTTCCATGGTGGCCCGGATGGGCCTCCTGTTCGCCAGCGGATTCTGGGCCCTGACCGGGGTGGTGACGGCGGACCGGATTGGCAAGGGCATCCGAACGGCCCCGCGCGACGCACTGATCGCGGTGTCAGCCCAGCCGGAATACCTGGCGCGGCATTTCGGTGTGCACCGGATGCTGGACAACATCGGTGCGGCCAGCGGGCCGCTGCTGGCCTTCTTCATCCTGATGCTGGTGCCCAACGGCTATGGCATTGTCTTTGTGGTCTCGCTGGCGTTCGCCGCAATTGGTGTCGCAGCGCTCGCGCTCTTGGTGCCGAACCTCAAAACAGGGGAGCCGCGCGGCTCAGGGCCGGCCAGCAAAACCAGGCCTGCGTGGGGTTTCCGGTGGCGGTTGCTCCGTGAACCGGGCATAGGCCGGCTGCTGGTCGCCGCCGGGATTCTGGGCCTGCTCACGGTAGGGGACGGCTTCATCTATCTGGTGCTGCAGGACAGGGACTCGTTTGCTGTGCAGTGGTTTCCGCTGCTTTACGTGGGAACGAACGTGGTCTTTCTGGTCCTCGCCGTTCCGCTGGGCCGCCTCGCGGACCGTTGGGGCAAGGCGCGGGTGTTTGTGGCAGGGCACGTCGCACTCCTTGCCTGCTACCTGCTGGCTGCGGCGCCGCTGGGCGGCCTGGGCCCTACCGTGGCCTGCCTGGTTCTGCTCGGGGCGTTCTACGCTGCGACGGACGGCGTGCTGGCTGCGTTGGCAAGCCAGCTTACTCCGCCTGACAAACTTGCCACGGGACTCGGGGCAGCACAGACCGTGGTCGCACTCAGCCGGATGGCCGCCTCGGCTGGCTTTGGCGTCCTCTGGTTTGCGCTGGGTCCCTCCACCGCGATGACGGTGGTTGGCGGTTGCCTCGCCGCGGCTGTCGCGGCGTCGTGGTTCATCCTGCGCGGCGGCCTGCGGCAGAGGACGGCAGTTTGACCCCGGCGGGAAGCACATCGCGGTGGGGGATCCTGTTGCTCGTGACTGCGCTGGTCATTGCCGCCGCCGGAACCTACGCGGCGATTGCCTTCGGGCGTTTTCAGGAGAGCATGGCGGCGGCGTCGTCGGCACGGGTGGCATCCGGCGGCGCCGTGCTGACAAAGGCAGCCGTCCTGTTCCGCAACACGGCGTCCGGGCAGGGCTACGGGATGATCGGCACAGTCCCGCTGTCCGAACCTGCCGGCGAGCGGTCATTGACGGAGGTTGCCTGCGACAGGGTGTACGGCACGCTGCAGGACATTGTCTGCCTGAAGACCAACCGCGGCCTGGTCACCAACTTTGAAGCCGTACTCCTTGACCCGGACTGGCAGCAGAGGCGGAGCTGGGCGGTCCCGGGCATCCCCAGCCGCACACGGATGAGTGCGGACGGCTCCCTCGTGGCCACAACGGTGTTTGTCACCGGGCACTCGTACGGCAGTGCGGGCTTCTCGACGGAGACATCCATCACGGCGGCGCAGGGGGGCGGCGGAACCGGGAGCCTTGAAGACTTCGCGCTGCTGGTTAACGGCACCCGCATCACGGCGGCAGACCGCAACATCTGGGGCGTGACCTTCGTTCCTGGCCAAAGCGACAGGTTCTACGCGACGGCAGCATCCTCCGGCCGTATCTGGCTTGTGAAGGGGAGCATTTCGGCGCGCACCCTCACGGCAGTCCACGACGGCGTGGAGTGCCCGTCGATCTCTCCCGATGGCACCCGGATCGCGTACAAGAAGAACACCGGCGGCCCGCTGGCCGCGCACTGGCGGGTCGCGCTGCTGGACCTGGCCGCCGGGACGGAGACCGTCCTGTCCGAGCCGCGCAGCGTGGATGACCAGATCGAATGGCTTGACGACCGGACACTGCTCTACGGACTCGCCCGGGACGGTGCCGCGGGCGACAGCGACATCTGGCAGATCAATGTGGATCCCGCGTCCCGTTCCTCCCTCTACATCGAACACGCCTGGTCGCCGTCGGTGGTGCGCTGACAGGAGCTTCCGCCACCCATCGATTGCTCCACAACGGCCCTTATCAGGCCTCAAAAGGGCCGTTATGGAGCAGCGGATGGGGGTCAGGGCGCGGCAGGTGCGAAGACGATATCGACGAAGTAGTTGGTGGCGTTCCAGGAGTTCGTCGGCATGGAGCCGCCGGACCCGTATTGGTACAGGCCGTTGTTCGGGCCCGCGGCTGTCAGGACGCCGTTGGTCCAGGGTTCCGCGAAGAACGCCGCTGTGTAGGGATAATTGCCGTTGGGAGCCAGGTAGGACACCACGTAGCTCTGTCCGGGCTCGAGTGCGACCGGAGCAGCAAACGTGGCCGTTTGCCAGCCGGAGGCTGTCTCGCCCGTGAATGTCACCTGGGCCAGCTGCTGCCCGGCGGCAGTCCACAATGAGCCGACATGCGTTCCCGTGTTGCCAGCGCCTTTGTAGAACCTGACGCCGGTGGCATTGCCCGACGCCGACACTGAGAAGGCGGTGCCCAGCTCAATGGATGACGTGTCCCCGGTTGCGGCCGGGACGGCAGGGAGCAGGGATCCGAACAGCGACTGTTCCGCGCCGGCAGGATTGGATGTGGTGAACTGCCAACTGAGCGGAGCCAGCGCGGCGCCTTGCGTGGAGACGACGTTGCTGACGCTGGCTGATATCACCGTGGCCGCCGGAAGCGGTTGTGCCGGCGAGAACGTGATCGTCCGGGCGTCCGCCGACAGTGCGGACGCGCCGCTGACGGCGGCACCGTTGGCTGACAGTCCAAAGGTGAAGCCGTTCTGGACGGGCGCTGACAGCGTCACCGACGGTTTGGATGTCAGGGGGAACCCGAGGGAATCTGCCGCAGGCACCAGGGCTGTCGCGGTGAGTGGCGGCACCGATACGACGAAGTCCACGTCCACGAGGTAACTTGCGTTCGAGGAAGATGACGGGAAGTCGCCGTTGTACGTGTAAGCACCTGCGCCGGCGGCCGCACGCAATGGTCCGCTGGTGAGTGCGGATCCGAACCCGCCCGGTGTCGCCGAATAGATGCCGGTGGGTGTGCGGTAGGCGGCCACATATTCCGTGTTCGCCGCGATGTCCACGGGCTGGCTGAAGGTGGCTGTCTGCCATCCGGACGAGGATTCTCCAGTGAAGGTGGCCGTCGCCAACTGCTCACCGGCGGCGGTGTACAGCGCCCCGGTGTGCGTTCCGGTGTTGCCCGCGGCCTTGTAGAAGCGGATGCCCGTGATCTTGCCGGGGGCATTGCTGGCGAAGCGTACGCCCAGCGTGAGGGGCACCCCGTCATTGAATTCCGGGACGACCGGGGTCACGGTGTCCTGGTACAGCGAGCACGGGCAGACCCCGTCGGACCGCGGGGACGGAACGGTCGTGAAGGTCCAGCTGCTGCCGGCGCTGAGTGACTGGCCCGTCGTCGAGGTTGCCGCCAAAGTAGCCGTGTAGCTGGTGGCAGCTGCCAGGGCTGCCGCCGGCGTGAAGGTCACTTTGCCCGTCGCCGAGTCGTAGCTGGCGGTGCCGGGAACATCGACAGAGCCGGGACCTGTCAACGTCAGCGCCACACTTGACCCGGCGGCAGGCTTGGACAGGGCAGCGGAGACCGCGGTATCCAGGGCAATGCTCGAGGAGCCGGGAAGCGGTGTCTGCGCGCCGGCCACGAAGGGCAGTTCCGGGTACTGGACCACGACGTCAACGAGGTAGCTGGCTCCGGAACGCGCACCCGGGAAATCGCTCGTGTAGGAGTAGGCTCCGGCGTCGGACGCCGTTCTCAGGTTTCCGACGCTCAGTCCGGATCCGAAGCCGTTCACGGTGGCCGAGTAGGCTCCGGTGGTGCTCTTGTAGGCCATGATGTATTCGGTATTTGCCGTCAGGGCAATGGGCTGGTTGAAGTTCGCCGTTTGCCAGCCGGAGCTACTCTCGTTTGCGAAGGTGACAGTAGCGAGCTGCTGTCCGGACACAGTGAACAGGCTCCCGGTGTGTGTGCCGGTGTTGCCCGCTGACTTGTAGAAGCGGACTCCGGTGACAGTCCCTGCAGCAACGCTGGAGAAGCGGACCCCGAGGGTCAGCGGCACACCGTCCCTGACCTCCTGGATCCCCGGGACGAGCGCGTCGTCATAGAGGCTGCAAGGGCAGCTTCCCGGAACCGGCGGAGAGACCACAGTCGTGAAGGACCACGTTCCACCGCTGGTTACAGCCCCGCCGCCCGCGTCCGTGGCGCTGAGCGTAGCGGTGTAGGTGGTACCGAGCGCCAGGACAGCCGCCGGGGTGAAAGTGACCTTCCGCAGAGTGGAGTCGTAGCCGGTGGTGCCCGCCACGGCCGTGCCGTTCGCCGTGAGCGTCAGTTGCACGCTCGAATCCGTGACGGCCTTGGAGAATACCGCCCCCACTGTTGTGGCCTGGGGGACGCTCGAGGAGCCGTCCAGCGGCCAGTGCCCGGAGGCCGTCAGGTCGGAGGTGTCGACGGTGTCAAACAGGGCATCCACGAAATAGTTGCCGTTGTTGTAACTGTTCGACGGAAACGACCCCGGAGCGGCGTACACACCGGCCGGAGGGCTCCCGAATCCGCCGGCCACGGTCAGGGGCGGGGCGGTCAGGCCAAAGTTGGCCCACTGGTTGTCCTTGCTGGCATAGTGTCCGCTCGGAGCGGTGTAGGAGACGACATACTTTTGGCCGGCGGTCACCGCCACCGGCTGACTGAAACGTACTTGCTGCCAGCCGGACGCCGTTTCCGCGGTGAAGGTGGCCGTCGCAAGCCGCTGGCCCGCAGCACTCCAGAGCGAACCGTTGTGGGTTCCTGTATTGGCGGCGCTCTTGTAGAAGCGCGCTCCAGTGATGAAACCGTCCACGCTGGGTGTGATGTTCAAACCAAGCTCATATGCGCCGCCGTCCTGGGCATCAGGCACGTCCGGTGCCTGCTGGCCGAAGACGGAGTACGGTCCGGTCAGCAGCAGATGACGGGTTAACGGTGCGCCGATGTTGGCGCTGTCGTCCACGGCGCGCACCTGGATGCTGGCCGTGGCAAGGCCCTTCTGGATATAGGTGTAGGACCAGCTTTGTTTGCCGTCGGCGCGCCGCCAGCTGGTTCCCCCGTCGGTGGAGACTTCGACGCCGGCGACGATGCCGCCGGCGTCGCTGGCCGTTCCGGACACCGTGACGGCCGTGCCGTGCGGGATGCTGGCACCCTCGGCAGGGGAGGAGACCGCCACTGTCGGGGGCGCCGTGTCGCTGCTGGCCGACGCGGCGGCAAGGGCCGTGTCGCGGGTGGCGGGCTGGGCGCCCATGTCTGCCAGCAGGTTGATTTGTGCCTGCTGCATCCGCGGATCCGCGGGCGCGCCGTCGCCGTCATGCTGCTGGTCCAGGCCCCACGTCCACTGGACCGAACCCGCGGAGAAGACCAGAGCTCCGCTGGGGGCCCGGTACATGGTCAGGTGGTGCGTAGTGGATCCGGGCAGCACGGTGTTGCCGAAATCCTGCAGATACTGGGGGGATGTCCCCGTGGTGGTGGACAGCCGGATCAGTCCCGCCGGCCTGAACCCGTTGTCGACGTCCTCATTGGATTCGTAGCCCACCGTGTGCGGCGCCAACTCCGCGGAGCTTCCGGCGGCGAGTGTTGCCAGTGTGGTGTTGCGCCAGAGACGCGATTTTCCCTCGGCGGCGCTGACGGTGACGGGCAGGTCCGTGTAGTTGGACATGTACATCGTCCCGGTGAGTGCGTTTTCCGGAAGGCCGCCGCCGTTGGCCTGCGCGGCGAACCTCGGATCGCGCCACGTGCCGGTCCACTGCGTGCTGGGGTCAATCTTGCCGCCGGCCCAGGTCTCCTTGTAGGAGGTGATGGTGCGTCCGGCTGCACCGTCGACCGGGGAAGGCTCCAGCCGCGTCCGCCAGTACACTTCGTTGCCCGAGAGGAACTGCAGATTCACGCCGGCGTCGCGGGCGGCCTCCACATTCGCCCGCTGGGCACCGGACCAGTATTCGTCGTGGCCCACGGAGAGGAACACCTTGTGGTTGAGCAGCTGGGCGCCGTTCCGGTCAGTGTCCACTCCACTGATGTAGCTGACGTCGTAGCCGTTCTTTTCCAGGAAGCGGACCAGCGGGTACTCGCTGCCGAAGTAGAAGTCGCGGCCGTCCACGGCGCCACGTGTGTTGACCGGCCGGTTGTAGCTGATTTTGTAGGCCCGGCCGTTCTGTGCGCCCTGGTAGAAATCCGAGCCGCCGTAGTCGTTGTAGGCCTGCCACGACGTGTCGGAGGTCTGGAAGACGACGTTGGAATGGCTGCCATCCGAGCGGACAATGAAAGTGATGTGGCTCTGGCTGCCGTTGTCCGGCCGCGTCAGGAGGGCGACATACACGCCGGAGACGGCGGACGCGGGAACCTGCCAGGTAGCGGACACCGCCCAGGTTCCGCAATCGTAGAGTTCCGTAGTGACGTCAGAGAGGCATTGGGGTTGTGTTTGCCGGAATGCCGCCGGGGTCACATCGGCGATCTTGCGGGCGCCGAGTCCCTGGTACCAGCCGGTCCGGTAGATGCCGATCGTGTAGTTGGCCACGGTGGTGTCCACCTTGAAGCTGATCGGCTGGCCCGCGTTGACGCTGATGTCGGTCGCGAATCCCTGAATGTCGGCATCACCGGCACCGGATATGTCCCATTCCGAGGGTGGGCTTCCGGGCTTCGAATTCTCACACGCCACGGCGTTCAGGACCGGGGAGCACGGATCCGCAGCGTTGGCGGACGGCAGGAGCGCCGCCGGCGCAGCGACCGGCAGGAGCGCTGCAACCAGTGCGGCGACAACCAGCCGAATGGCGCCTCGTGTGAGTGCTTTCAGCGATCGACCGGCTGGGGATGCGGACATATGAACTCCTGAGTGAGTACGCTGTGGCGGTATCGGGCCGGCGCATCGTGCACCGCCCTGTGCCGCACCCCCCCGGGGCAGCCAACCAAGTTATCCAGTTGTCTTCCAACATCGAGTTGCCAGCCAAACACCCCCCTTGCGCCCGCGGCCGGGACACAGAACCAACTGCGTCCTGCCAGGTCGGGACGGCGTGAGCCCGCCGGCCCGAGCAGCACCAAGCAACTCTTCGCCGTCAGCCTAGGGTTCCGCGCGGAGAGCCAGCAAAAGAATTCCTTGGGAAAAGCCTAAATCCGCTGATTTTAGGGCTGTGGCGGTAGATTTAGGGCGGGAGCAGCCGTTTCCGCCAGCCAGGAGATCCGAAATACCTTGCACCTCAAAAGCCTGACCGTCCGGGGATTCAAGTCCTTCGCTTCGGCGACGACTTTCGAATTCGAACCAGGCGTCACCGCCGTCGTGGGACCCAACGGCTCGGGCAAGTCCAATGTGGTGGACGCCCTGGCCTGGGTGATGGGTGAACAGGGCGCCAAGACCCTGCGCGGCGGTAAAATGGAGGATGTGATCTTCGCGGGCACGTCCGGGCGCCCGCCTCTGGGCCGCGCCCACGTCTCGCTCACCATTGACAACACCGACGGCGCCCTGCCGATCGAGTACAGCGAAGTCACGATTTCCCGCACCCTGTTCCGCACTGGCGGCTCGGAGTACGCCATCAACGGCGCCGGCTGCCGTCTACTGGACATCCAGGAGCTCCTCTCGGATTCCGGCCTGGGGCGGGAAATGCACGTGATCGTGGGGCAGGGGCAGCTCGACAAGGTGCTGCACGCCACCCCGGAGGACCGGCGCGGTTTCATCGAGGAAGCCGCTGGCATCCTCAAGCACCGCCGCCGCAAGGAAAAGACCGTCCGCAAGCTCGAAGCCATGCAGGCCAACCTTGCACGCCTCAGCGACCTCACCGGCGAAATCCGGCGCCAGCTCACGCCCCTGGGCAAACAGGCCGAAGTGGCACGGCGCGCCCAGACCGTCCAGTTCGAAGTCCGGGACGCACGCTCCCGCCTCCTCGCCGACGACCTCGTCCGGCTGCAGTCGGCCCTGGCCCAGGACGTCGCGGACGAAAGTGCACTCAAAGCCCGGCGGGGCGTCGTCGGGCAGGAACTCGAGCTCGGCAGGCGGCGGCAGGCCAGCCTCGAACAGCTCGCCGCCGAAGCCACCCCCACACTCAACGCCGCCCGCGACACCTGGTACCAGCTCTCCGCCGGGCGGGAACGGCTGCGCTCCCTGGGCTCCCTCGCCGAGGAGCGGCGCCGGCTGCTTGGCGCCTCGGACGCCGTCCCGGATACCGGCCGCGACCCCGACCAGCTCGACCGGCAGGCCGCCCGCGTCCGTGCTGAACAGTCCGGGCTGGAGCGCCAGATCGTGGAGCGCCGCAGCACCCTGGACGCCGCCACCGCCGCCAAACAGGACGCCGAAAACGCCGCCGCCGCCGAGGACAAGCGCCTCGCGTCCCTGCTCCGCGCCGCCGCGGACCGCCGCGAGGGCCTCGCCAGACTGTCCGGGCAGGTGGGCGCCGCACGCTCCCGCGTCGAGTCCGCCCAGGCGGAACTCGGCCGGCTCCGTGAATCCCTCAAGGCAGGGGAGGAACGCCGCAGGCAGGCCCATAGCGAGTTCACCGCCCTCGAATCCCAGGTCGCCGGGGTGGAAGACGGCGAGGAAACCCTCGACGCCGAGTACGAGGACGCCAGCATGGTGCTCGACACCATCGCCGCTGAGATCGACGCGCTGCAGGCGGCCGAACGCGAAGGCGAGCGGGAACGTGGTGCCCTCATGGCCCGCCGTGACGCCCTTCAGCTCGGACTGAACCGCAAGGACGGCTCGGATCACGTCCTTGGCTCAGGAATTCCCGGCGTGATCGGGTCCCTGGCGTCCATGATCACCGTGGAACCCGGCTTCGAGACGGCCATCGCCGCGGCCCTGGGCTCCTCCTCCGACGCCGTCGTGGTGCAGGACGGCGAAGCCGCGGCCACCGCCGTCGAGCGGTTGAAGAACGACGACGCCGGCAGGGCCGCCCTGCTGCTGGCGGGCACAGCCGCCGCCAGCACCGCCCCCGGCCAGCAGCTTCCCGCCGGCGCCCGGTGGGCGTCCGGTCTGGTCACGGCCTCAGGCACGGACGACGCCGCCCCCCGGCTGCCCCTGTCCGCACTGCTGGCGGGCATCGCCGTCGTCGAGGGCCTGGATGACGCGGCACAACTCCTCGCTGGCCGCCCGGAACTGACCGCCGTCGTGACCCGGGCCGGGGACGTGCTGACCGCCCTGACAGTGAACGGAGGATCCGCAACGGTGCCCTCGCTGATCGAGGTGCAGGCCGCCGTCGACGACGCCTCTGCGCGGCTTGCCGCGGTGACCGCCGAGCTGGAACGCCAGCGTTTCGCCCTCGCCGCCGCGCAGGCCCGGCGCAGCGCGGCACAGGACCGTGCCGATGCGGCCCTGGAGCGACTCCACGATTCGGATGCCCGGCTGGCGGCCGTGGCCGAACGCCTGGGGCACCTGAACTCCGTGCTGCGCAGTGCCGTCGGCGAAAGCGAGCGGCTCGCCGCCTCCCTCGCCAGGGCCGAGGCCAACATCCGCACCGAACAGGAGTCGCTGGAGGCCGTGGCGGCACGGCTGGCCGCCGCCCAGGAAGCACCAGCGGAGGAGGAGCCCTCACCGGAACACCGGGACGCCCTCGCCCTGGCCGCGTCGCTGGCCCGCGGCGCCGAGATGGATGCCCGGCTCGCCCTGCGCAGCGCCGAGGAACAGCTCACGGCCACCCGCAACCGGGCGTCGTCGCTCGAACGCGCCGCCGCCACCGAGCGCCGCGCCCGCGAGGAAGCGGCCGAACGGGCACGCCGCCGCCGGCTCCAGGCCAAACGGGCCGCGGCCGTCTCCGCCGCCGTCGCCCGGGTGGTCGGCTTCATCGACGTGTCCGTCGAACTTGCCCGGCAGGAGCGCGACAGCGCCGAGGAACGCAAGGAACAGATGGACGTCGAGCTCGCGGCCGTGCGCAGCAGCAACGATGCCCGCGCCCGCGAACTGGCCGAACTGACCGACTCCGTGCACCGCGACGAACTGGCCCGCACCCAGCAGCGCCTCCGGATCGAAGCCCTGGAACTCAGGAGCGTTGAGGAACTGGGCCTGACCGCCGCCCAGCTGGTGGCGGATTTCGGCCCCGACCAGCCAGTCCCCGTGCCCGCAGGGGAATCGGCGGACAAATGGGCCGCCCTGCGCGCCCCGGTGGACGAGGACGGCCGTGAGATCATCGCCGGCAAGCCCTTCGTCCGCGAGGAACAGGAGAAGCGGCTCAAACGGGCCGAGCGGGACCTGTCAGCCCTGGGCCGGGTCAACCCGCTGGCGCTGGAGGAATTCGCCGCCCTCGAGGAGCGCCACCAGTTCCTGAGCACCCAGCTCGAAGACCTCAAATCCAGCCGGAAGGACCTGCTGGACATCATCAAGGAAGTCGACGAGCGTGTCCAAAAGGTCTTTGCCGAGGCTTTCGAGGACACCTCGGCGCAGTTCGTCCGGATCTTCGCGCGGCTCTTCCCCGGCGGCGAGGGCCGGCTGGTCCTCACCGACCCCTCGGACATGCTCACCACCGGCATCGAGGTCGAGGCGCGCCCGGCCGGCAAAAAGATCAAACGGCTCTCACTGCTCTCCGGCGGCGAACGGTCGCTCACGGCGGTGGCCTTGCTCGTGGCGATCTTCAAGGCCAGGCCCTCACCGTTCTACGTCATGGACGAGGTCGAAGCGGCCCTGGACGACACCAACCTGGGCCGGCTCATCACTGTCTTCGAGGAGCTGCGCGAATCCAGCCAGCTCATCATCATCACCCACCAGAAACGCACCATGGAGATCGCGGACGCCCTCTACGGCGTCACGATGCGCGGCGACGGCGTCTCCACGGTCATCAGCCAGCGGCTCGGCGCCCAGGTCTGAGGCGCGCCCGCCCGCGTTTCCAGGCCCCGCGGCCGCTTTCCGGTTTGTGAGAAGCTAGGGGAGTGAACGACATCCTCCCCATTCTCCTGCCCATCCTCGCTGCCCTGGTGGTCCTCGGTGCGCTCATTCCGGTCCTGATGAAGACCCGGAAGAACATCACCAACTACCCCGGAAAGCGTGATGAGAACGATCCTGTGAGGCCGGGTGCCGGCGGCGGGACCCTCCTCGAGGACCGTCCCGCACCGCCGCGCGAACGCGTGTCACCAGACGACGTAGACGGCGCCGTCGACCTTGCAGGCCCGGAAACAGTCGAAGTCCCGGACACCGTCGCCGGCCTGGAAACCGTCCCGGTGGAAACGCCGCTGCCGGTCGCCGGCCGCCTGGTCCGCCTGCGCGAACGCCTCGTCAAGTCCAACAACATCCTCGGCAAGGGCCTGCTGGCACTGCTCTCAGCGGACAAGATCGATGAGAACGTCTGGGACGAGGTGGAGGAGACCCTCCTGCTCGCCGACCTTGGCACCGAGCCGACCCTGCAGCTCGTGGACGCGCTCCGCGAACGCGTCAAGGTGCTCGGCACCCGCTCCCCGGAACAGGTCAAGGCCCTGCTTCGCGAGGAACTCATCAAGCTCGTGGACCCTACGATGGACCGCACGCTCCGCGTGGAACGCCACGCCGACAAGCCCGCCGTCGTGCTCGTGGTGGGCGTCAACGGCGTCGGCAAGACCACCACGGTGGGCAAGCTCGCCCGCGTGCTTGTCGCCGAAGACAAGGATGTCCTGCTCGGTGCCGCGGACACCTTCCGCGCCGCCGCCGCCGAGCAGCTCGCCACCTGGGGCCAGCGCGTCGGCGTCCCCACCGTGAAGTCCGACGTCGACGGCGCGGACCCGGCGTCCGTCGCCTATGAAGCGGTCAAGGCAGGCATCGACCAGGAAGTCGACGTCGTAATGATCGACACCGCCGGCCGCCTGCAGAACAAGACGGGCCTGATGGACGAGCTCGGCAAGGTCAAGCGCGTCATCGAGAAGCTCGCCGAGGTGGACGAGGTGCTCCTGGTCCTGGACGCCACGACAGGCCAGAACGGCCTGAACCAGGCCCGGGTGTTCGCCGAAGTCGTGAACGTCACCGGCATCGTCCTGACCAAACTGGACGGAACGGCCAAGGGCGGCATCGTGGTGGCCATCCAGAAGTCGCTCGGCGTCCCGGTCAAGCTCATCGGCCTCGGCGAGGGCGCGGACGACCTCGCCCCGTTCGACGCCGAGAGCTTCGTCGACGCCATCCTGAACTGAGGGCGTGCCTCCCACAGAGGCAGCCCTCTGGCCCGCGGATGCCGTCGCTGACAACGACAGCCGCCGCGGGCCAGTGGCGTTTAAGCGGGGCAGGAGTCAGACGCTGCGCGTAGCCGGCCGCTGGAACGTTTCCCGGGCCAGCAGCCAGCCCGCGGCGGCCGCGACCAGGACGCCGCCGGTGACGCCGAAGGCCCAGCCGTAGCCCAGCCGGTCGGCGAGGAGTCCGGCGAGGACCGGTCCGATGATCGCGCCGCTGTCTGCCGTCATCTGGAAGATCGCGAGCACCCGGCCGCCCGAGCGCTCGTTGCCAATCACGTCGGCCATGGCAGCCTGCTGGGCGGGGCCGAGCAGTCCTGACCCGATGCCGGCCACGGCGGTCGCCGCGAGGAACCAGGGCAGCTCGTGGGTTAAGCCGATGGCTGCCGTGGCGGTTCCGGTGACCAGCAGCCCCGAAATCATCATGGGTTTCCGGCCCAGGCTGTCGGCGAGTTTGCCGGAGAACGTCAGCGCCACCGCGTTGGCCGCGGCGAACATGGCCAGGGCCCAGCCCGCCGATTCCGGGCCAGCGTTCAGCGCGGCGACCGCGAAGAGAGGCACCGTGGCCATCCGCACGCCGAACGTCGCCCAGCCGTTCGCGAAGCTGGAGAACAGCCCCGCCCGGTACGCGCTGTCCCGAAGCGCCGCACGCAACTCCATCGCCGGCGCCGTGGACCCGTCCGGGCGGGAGGCGGCCGGCACATGGCTCAGCTGGGTCTGCACCACCAGGGCCGCCAGGACCAGGGCGGCCGCGTAGACGAGGAACGGCACCCGCAACCCGAAGCCGGCCAGCAGGCCGCCCACGACCGGCCCGCACACATTGCCGATCAGGAACGCCGACGCATACGCCCCGGAGACCCGGCCGCGGCTCTCGGGCGGCGCCAGCCGGACCACGAGGGCCATCGATGCGACCGTGAACATCACCGAGCCGGCACCGCCGAGGCCCCGGAAGATGAGCAGCTGCCAGTAGTCCTGCGCGAAGGCGCACGCCGCCGTCGACGCCGCAACAATGAGCAGTCCGGCCACGTAGACCGGCCGTTCCCCGAGCCGCACAATCAGCGCGCCGCCCGCGGGGGCGAACACCAGCCGCATAAACGCGAAGATGCTCACGATCACGGCGGCCGCCGTCGCACCGACGTCGAACGTGGTGGCGAACTGGGGGAGGACCGGGGCCACCAGACCAAAGCCGAGGGCGATCAGGAAGGCAGCTACCAGCATCACCTTGATGTCCCTGGGCAGCACCGCCCTGCCGCTGGTCCGGGTGCCTGCCTGGGCCGGGGATCCCGCGGGGCGGGGGGACTCACTCATGGTGAAGGCTTCCTGGTCTTGTGGGCGCGTGGGAGGGGATGTTGGAACGCGTGAAACATAACCGTAACAAGAAGGATTTGCACCATTTACTTCCAAGAGGTTCTTGTAACCCCCCGGCAATCTAAATCCTCCGCCGGCGAAACACGCCCCCGACAAAATCTTCTTAGAACGCAAACCGCGTTGAGGCACGCGGAGAACTCCGCAACAACAACTTCTCGATCGCATCCAAGCAAGGAGGACGTGCACCATGGAACTTACCGCAGGTCACGTATGGCTGATGGTGGCAGCAGCACTTGTGCTGTTCATGACACCAGGACTCGCATTTTTCTACGGCGGCATGACGCGCGCCAAGGCTGCACTGAACATGATGATGATGAGCTTCATCTCCATCGGCATGGTCGGTGTGGTCTGGGTGCTCTGGGGCGCCTCGATGAGCTCCGGTGAGGGCTTCCTGCAGATGGTGGGAAACCCGTTCGCCACCTTCGGGCTCGAGGGCATCAACACCCCTGACGGACTCATCAAGGTCGGCTACGCAGCCACCTTCGCCATCATCACCGTTGCCCTGATCAGCGGCGCGATCGCTGACCGCGCCAAGTTCGGCGCCTGGTCCGTGTTCGTCCCGGTCTGGGTCACCCTGGTGTACTGCCCCCTGGCCTACATGGTCTGGGGCGGCGGGCTCTTCGGTCCGGAAGGCGCCATCGGCCAGGCCCTCGGCCCGGCGATTGACTTCGCCGGCGGCACGGTCGTCCACATCAACGCCGGTGTTGCGGCGCTGATCCTCGTGCTGATCATCGGCAACCGCAAGGGCTTCGGCAAGGACCCCAACCACCGCCCGCACAACATCCCGTTCGTGATGCTCGGTGCCGCAATCCTGTGGTTCGGCTGGTTCGGCTTCAACGGCGGCGCAGCAACAACCGCGGAACAGGGCGGCCTGATCTGGGTCAACACCCTGGCAGCCCCGGCCGCGGCAATGCTCGGCTGGCTCGTCACGGAGCGCATCCGCGACGGCCACCCGACCTCCCTTGGTGCCGCATCCGGTGTGGTTGCCGGCCTCGTCGCCATCACCCCGGCCTGCGCCAACGTCAGCCCGGTCGGCGCGCTGTGCCTCGGCCTCGTCGCCGGTGTGGCCTCCGCGCTCGCCGTCGGCCTCAAGTTCCGCTGGGGCTTTGACGATTCGCTCGACGTCGTGGGTGTCCACCTCGTCTCGGGCATCATCGGCACCGTGGCACTGGGCTTCATCGCCCTCCCGGTCGAGGGTGTCGGCGGCGGCCTCTTCTACGGCGGCGGTTTCACCCAGCTCTGGGCCCAGCTCGCCGTAGCCGGCATCGCCATCGCCTACTCCGCGGTGCTGACCTCGATCATCGCTTTCGCGATCCACAAGACCATGGGCTTCCGGGTTTCCCCGGAGCAGGAAGTGGTGGGCGTGGACCTCAGCCTGCACGCCGAAACCGCCTACGAATTCGGAGTCGGCGGCCACGGCGGAAGCTTCACCCCGCTGCACGAACTCATCACCGGCAAGGCCCAGGCCGCAGCGGCCCCGGCCGCGACGGTGGACCCGACGTCCAACGGCAAGAAGACCGCAGCAGCAGGTAAGGAAAGTGTGGAGGCATGAAACTGATCACAGCAATTGTCCGGCCGGAAAAGCTCGACACTATCCGCGAAGGGCTTGAAGCCTACGGCGTGCAGGGCCTCACGGTCAGCGCGGCCAGCGGCTACGGCCGGCAGCGGGGCTACACCGAGGTGTACCGCGGCGCCGAGTACAACGTGGACCTGCTCCCCAAGATCCGGGTAGAAGTCCTGGCCACCGACGAACAGGCGGATGACATCCTGGATGTCATCATCGCCAGCTCTAACACCGGCCGGGCCGGTGACGGCAAGGTCTGGACGATGGATGTGTTCGAAGCAGTGCGGGTCCGCACCGGAGAACGCGGATCGGCCGCCATCTAACATTTCGAAACTGCAGACAAGCCCCGATTGCCGTGGACTTCAAAAGTCCACGGCAATCGGGGCTTTCGCGTATTCCGGCACGTCAAATCCGCTGACGCACGGGCCGGATTGCCGTAGGCTGGCGGCACTGAGCGGAGCCTGTACGCACGGGCATACCCCAGCTGGCGCCGTCGTTGGAGGAAAAGATGGAAGCTACCCGCCCCCGCTACACCTCATTGGACGGACTGCGCGGTGTCGCTGCCGCAGCTGTCGTCGTCTGCCACGTCGTTATCGCGGACGGGAGGGCCGGTGCCATCTACGAGCTGGAGAACACCGGCCAACTGACCCTCTTCGAGCAAATCATGCACTATTCCCCGGCAAGGATTCTCTGGGCCGGATCCGAAGCAGTTGTGGTTTTCTACGTACTTAGCGGATTCGTGCTGGCGCTGCCATTCGCCCGCAATCACGGCCAGCCGTGGCGGTACTTCTACCCGAGGCGTCTCTTGCGCCTCTATTTGCCGGCTATCGCCAGCCTTGTATTCGCGTATCTGACCACACTGGCGGTCACCCGTTCGGTGCTGCCGGACGCCGGCCTGTGGCTTAATGAACACGCTGAGAAACCCAACGGTCTCCTGCAGGTCCTGCTGGGATCCTCACTGATGGCAGGCTGGGGTGGGCTGAATACTTCCCTGTGGTCATTGCGGTGGGAAGTGATCTTCTCGCTGTTGCTGCCGCTGTTCCTGCTTTTCGCCGTAAGGTTCAAGCGCCTCCTGTGGCTCAAAGTAGCCAGCGTCATCGCGTTCTGTATCTTGTGGCGGCTCGCGGGCGTCTTCTATCCCGACCTCGTGTATATTTCCGTGTTTGCCCTGGGTGTGCTGATGGCCTACAACACGGACCTTCTCCGGGACTGGGCGCAACGTGTTCCGGCCTGGGGATGGATCCCGGCGCTTGTGGTTTCGGCGGTTCTGATCACCAATTCCTGGCTGATTGCCGGAATTGATCCGAACTCTCCTCTGCGCGCTGGCTGGATCGGACCTGCAGCGGCTGGCGCTGTAATACTCGTGTTTGTCGTTGCCCATTGGGCACCGGCCGTCCGTCTCTTATCCTCCACCGCTGTCCGCTGGCTTGGAACGATTTCTTTCAGCCTGTACCTCACGCAGGAACCGGTCGTTGTCGCACTGGGGTTCCTCACCCATGGGCAGTCACCTCTTTGGCTTCAGCTACCGCTGGTTGCCGTGGTCTCACTCCTGATCGGCTGGCTGTTCTACCTGGGAGTGGAGAGGCCCTCGCATCGGGTAGCACGCAGATTCGGGCTCGCCCGGCAGCAGCGGGAAGAAGCGGACCTGGCGAGGAAGTCAACGCCGGCAACCGTCCAGCAGACACAGGGCGACCTGACCGGCACGTCCTGACGCCAGCGTCCAGGCGCAACTTTGACGCCCGCCCCTGCCCCGGAAATTCAGGCGGGCCAGCCCTCCGGCCCGGCGCTCCCGGCGGCGTACTCCTCCAGCGGTGCGCTGTCCCTGGCCCAGGCCCTGAGGACAGGCTCCAGGATCCGCCAGCAGTCTTCGGCGGTATCGGCGCGGACGGAGAGCAGGGGATCGCCGGTCAGGACACCCTCGAGGACTTCCCCGTACGGCAGCAGCTCGGAGGCGCTGAGCTCAGCCTCCAGGGTGGCACGGTCCAGGCTGAGGACGTCGCCGGGGCCGTTCACGTCGACGTCGAACTGCAGTGTGTCCGGGCCGAAGCCGATCCTCAGCTGGTTGGGGGAGTCCACCCCGGTGAAGCCTCTGGGCAGGTGCGGCACCGGCCGGAAGGTCACCACGGCCTCCTTGCGTTTGATGCCCAGGGCCTTGCCGGAGCGCAGGATGAACGGGACGCCCTGCCACCGCCAGTTGTCGATCGCCACTTCCACCTCGGCGAGCGTCTCCGTGCCCCGGTGCGCGTCGACGCCCTCTTCCTTGGCATAGTCCGGGACCGTCCGGCCGCCCACCGACCCCGCGGTGTAGCGGGCGCGGCGTGTGTTCTTTGCATAGGGTGCCTTGATGCTGCTGGCCCGCAGCACCGTGGCCACGGCGTCGCGGAGGTCCCGCTCATCCACTGAGGCCGGCGGCTCGATCGCCATCAGGGCCATGATCTGCAACAGGTGGCTCTGGATCATGTCGCGGAGGGCGCCGGCGCCGTCGTAATAGCGGGCGCGCCCCTCCAGCGCGAGGTCCTCGTCGAAGACAATCTCGACCTTTTCGATGTGCCCGCGGTTCCACACCGGCTCCAGGAAGGTGTTGGCGAAACGAAGTCCCAGGATGTTCAGCACCGTTGCCTTGCCCAGGAAGTGGTCCACCCGGTGGATGTGGTCCTCCGGCACCAGGGCGGCCAGGGTCTGGTTGAGGTGCCGGGCGGACACCTCGCTGGAACCGAACGGCTTCTCCATGACCAGCCGGGTCCCGGCGGGCACCTCCCCGGGAGCCAGCGCCTCGCAGGCCAGCTGGCTGACGCGCGGCGGCAGGGCGAAGTAGACGGCCACGGGCCCCTCCAGCCGGGCCAGCAGACCGGCCAGTTGCCCGTCGGCCGTGACGTCGAGCTGATGGTAGCTGGTGGTTTCGCGGACCCGCTTCAGCTCCCGCCGCCCATAGGCCTCGGTCTGGGAATTGGCGTCGGCAAAGGACTCCTCGATGCGCTCGAGCCACTGCTCCGGGGTCCAGGCATCCGAACCGGCGCCGACCAGTGTCAGCCCGTCGGCGCGTCCCCGGGACACGAGCCGGGCAAGGCCCGGCAAGAGCAGCCTGCCGGTGAGGTCGCCCGAGGCGCCGAGGATGAGCAGGGTTTTTACTGTCATTTGGCTGGTCACCTAAGCCAGCATGCCATCTTGAAGGCGCGTCTTGGTACCCTAGATAGTCGAGTCCCGTTGTCGAGGCGGTTCGTTCAGGCGAACATCAGTCGCGACGCTGGCGTGCCGGACCGGCCGCCAACTGTAGATCCACTGAAAGAAGTGCACGGCGCGTGTTCAATTCACTCTCTGACCGGTTGACAGCAACCTTCAAGAACCTCCGTGGCAAGGGCCGCCTGACCGAGGCGGACGTTGACGCCACAGTCCGCGAAATCCGGCGCGCCCTCCTGGACGCCGACGTCGCCGTCCCCGTCGTCCGCGAATTCACCGGGCGCGTGCGCGAGCGTGCGCTCGGCGCCGAAGTCTCGGCCGCGCTGAACCCGGGCCAGCAGATCGTGAAGATCGTCAACGAGGAACTCGTCGAGATCCTCGGCGGCGAGACCCGCCGGATCCGGCTCGCGAAAACCGGCCCCACGATCATCATGCTCGCCGGGCTCCAGGGTGCCGGCAAAACCACCCTGGCCGGCAAGCTCTCCAAGTACCTCAAGGCGCAGGGCCACAGCCCCATGCTCGTGGCCTGCGACCTGCAGCGCCCCAATGCCGTGACCCAGCTCCAGGTGGTCGGCCAGCGCGCCGGGGTGCCCGTCTTCGCACCGCACCCGGGCGCCACCTCCACCGAGCTGGACCACCCCGCCGGCGACCCGGTCTCGGTCGCCCGCGCCGGCGTCGAGGAAGCCAAGCGCACCCTGCACGACGTCGTGATCGTTGACACCGCCGGCCGGACCGGCGTGGACGCCGAAATGATGGAACAGGCACGCCAGATCCGCCGCGCCATCGTCCCGAACGAAGTGCTCTTCGTGGTCGACGCCATGATCGGCCAGGACGCCGTCAACACGGCCATGGCCTTCGATGAAGGCGTCAACTTCACCGGCATCGTGCTCTCCAAGCTCGACGGCGACGCCCGCGGCGGTGCCGCGCTCTCCGTCTCCTCCGTCACCGGAAAGCCCGTAATGTTCGCGTCCACCGGCGAAGGCCTGGACGACTTCGAGCTCTTCCACCCGGACCGCATGGCTTCGCGCATCCTCGACCTCGGTGACGTACTCACCCTGATCGAGCAGGCGGAGAAGTCCTGGGACAAGGACGAAGCTGCCCGGATGGCGAAGAAGTTCGCCGACCAGGAAGACTTCACCCTGGACGACTTCCTCGCCCAGATGCAGCAGATCCGCAACATGGGATCCATGAAAAAGATGCTCATGATGATGCCCGGAGCGCAGAACATCCGGCAGCAGCTCGAGCAGTTCGACGAGCGTGAGATCGACCGCGTCGAGGCGATCGTGCGCTCCATGACGCCACACGAACGCGTCGCCCCCAAGATCATCAACGGTTCCCGCCGGGCCCGGATTGCCCGCGGTTCCGGTGTGCACGTCTCCGAGGTCAACGGCCTGCTGGAACGATTTGCCCAGGCCCAGAAGATGATGAAGAAGATGGCTGCCGGCGGCGGCATGCCCGGGATGCCCGGGATGCCCGGCATGGGTGGCGGAGGGGCCCGCAAGGGCGCCAAGAGCGCACCCAAGAAAAAGGCACGCTCCGGCAACCCGGCCAAGGCCGCGCAGGAGCTCAAGGATGCCCAGGCCCGCCGGGCCGAAGGCGCCAAGGCCCTTCCGACCGGTGCCGCTTTCGGGCAGCAGGGCGGCGATTTCGATCCCTCCCAGCTGAACCTGCCCAAGGGCTTCGACAAGTTCCTCGGCGGCGGCAAATAGGCCCTGCCGGCCGTCTGCGGCCCATTGTCGGGCCGGTGTCATAGGGTTAGAGCATGTTCAAGCAGCGCGTAGTCTTCGTCCACGGGGCGGGCAGCTTCGGTGCTGCCGCGTGGCCAAAACAGCACGGAATGGCGCTGAACTACGACGCGCTGTTCCTGCGCCGCCACGGTTACGACCCCGTCGCCGAGCCGCTGGAAACGGACTTCGCTGCCGACGCTGCCATTGTGCTGCGGGCGCTGGCCGACGACGGCCGCGGCGAGGCCGGCGGCCACGTTGTGGCGCACTCCCAAGGCGCCATCGCTGCGATGATGGCCGCCGTCGAACGGCCCGACCTCGTGCACTCCCTGACCCTCGTGGAGCCGGCCTGCCTCTCGCTCACAGCGGAGCTGCCGGCGACGGCGGCGCACCGCGCCTTGATGCAGCCGCTCTTCGACGTCCGCCACCACCTCAGCGACGAGGATTTCCACCGGGAATTCGTCCGTCGGGTGTTCGCGGCCCACACGCCGGCAGAGGCGGCCCTGGGTGCCCCGGGCCCGGAGGACCAGCGGGAAGCCCGCCGCCTGCGACTGCAGGCTCCGGCCTGGGAAGCCCCGCTGCAGATCGTCCCGGGCGTCCCCACCCTGGTCCTGACCGGCGGCTGGGAACCGCTCTACGAAGAGATCGCGGGCTACCTGCGTGAAACCGGCGCCCTGCACCGCACTGCGGCGGGCGGGCACCGGCCCCAGGATTCAGCAGAGGGAAACCGGATCATCCGGGCGTTCATCGCCGACGTCGGCCGGCAACAGCACGCGCACGCCTCCTAGCTCTTCGCTCTCCGCTCTTCGCGGACCCGGTCTGCGGATTAGGCTTCAAGCCATGACCCGCATCATCGAGTTCGCCGGCCCCGTCCTGACCGGCCCCGACCAGGAACGCCCGGGCCTATGGTCGGTGGACGGCCGGCTGACTTTTGACCGTCCCGCGGCCGCCCCGGACCTCGTCCTCGAGGGGTGGGTCATTCCCGGGCTGGTCGACGCGCACTGCCACATCGGACTCGGCCCCGGCGGGGACGTCCCGGAGCAGCTGGCCGAACACCAGGCCGTCACCGACCGGAATGCCGGCACCCTGCTGGTCCGCGACGCGGGTGCCGTCCACGACACCCGCTGGATCCAGCACCGGGCGGACCTGCCGCGCCTCATCCGCTCGGGCCGGCACATCGCCCGGACGAGGCGGTACCTGCGGGGCTTCGCCGTCGAGGTCGAACCCCGCGACCTGGTCGAGGCCGTACGCAAGCAGGCGCGCGCCGGCGACGGCTGGGTCAAGCTCGTGGGGGACTGGATCGACCGCGACGCCGGTGACCTCGCCGGCTCGTTTCCCGCCGCGGTGCTCAGGGACGCAGTCGCAGCCGCCCACGACGAAGGCGCGCGGGTCACGGCACACTGCTTCGCCGAAGACACCCTGGATGACATGCTCGACGCCGGGATCGACTGCGTCGAGCACGCCACCGGCCTGCTCCCGCGGCACCTGCCGCGATTCGTCGAACAGGGCGTGCCGATCGTCCCCACGCTCATCAATATCGCCACCTTCCCCGACATCGCCGCGCAGGCCGGGGCCAAGTTCCCCCGGTACGCAGCGCATATGCGCTCACTCTGGGAGCGCCGGGCAGAACGTGTCCTGGAAGCGTTCGAAGCCGGTGTCACGATTTTCGCCGGGACGGACGCCGGGAGCGTCATCAAACACGGGCGAATCGTCGACGAGCTCCAGGCGCTGCACGCGGCCGGGCTCCCGGCCCGGGCGGCGCTCGACGCAGGCGCCTGGGCCGCCCGGGACTGGCTGGGTGCGGACGGCATCACCGGGGGTGCCAGCGCCGACGTCCTTGTCTGCGCCGAGGACCCGCGCAGCAATCTCGCCACCCTGCAGGACCTCAAGAACATCGTGCTGCGCGGAGAAGTCGTCCGCTAGCACCAAATCAGGCCACTGGGAATAAATTGAAGCTTCAAGTAATTTAACTCTACGTTAGGGTCATCGAAGGTCGGTGGCCGTTGAAGCACCGGAGTGATCACATGACCGCAGAAGCCAGCACCCAGGACCTTCTTCCCGCCGAACTCACCATGGGCACCGTGATGCTCAAGGTCGGCGACATGAAGCTCATGACCGACTATTACCAGCGCGCCCTGGGCCTCGACATCGTGGCCGAGCAGGACGGCGGCCTCTACCTTGGACGCCGGCAGAAGCCGCTGGTCCACCTCGCGCCTGCGCCCGGACTGAGCGTTCCGTCCCGCGGCGAGGCCGGTCTCTTCCACACCGCCCTGCTGTTCGAGGACCAGCCGTCCCTCGCCGCCACCGTCGCCAGCGCGGCACAGTTCGAGCCGCAGTCCTTTGCGGGCAGCGCTGACCACCTCGTCAGCGAGGCCTTCTACTTCACCGACCCCGAGGGCAACGGCATCGAGCTCTACTGGGACCGGCCCCGCGATGCCTGGTCCTGGGAGGGCAAGAACGTGGTCATGGACAGCCTGGCCCTGCCGCCTCAGCGGTACCTCGAGCAGTTCCTGACCGAGGAATCGGTGAGCGGACAGCGCGAGGCCCAGGCCGGCGTCGGGCACGTCCACCTGCAGGTTGGTGACGTCCAGTCCGCCCAGGACTTCTATGTCGGTACCCTCGGGTTCGAAAAGACGGCGGGCTGGCACGGGCAGGCTTTGTTCGTCTCGGCCGGCGGCTACCACCACCACATGGCCATGAACGTCTGGAACAGCCGGGGTGCCGGACCCCGCCGGGACACCCTGGGACTCGGCGAGGTGCTGATCGAAGTACCGGCCGGGGACGACGTCGGAGCTCTCGCCGACCGCCTCAAGACCGCAGGGGTCCAGTCCCACCACACCGGAGCCGAACTGCGCTTCGAGGATCCGTGGCGCAACCGGATCCGCGTCGCCGTTCGTTGAGCCCACGCCGTTCCCGGCGCCACCGCCGGCCCTGCTGGACACCGTCGGCTCGGCCCCCGGGACATGTCCAGCGCTGACGGCAGCGAATGGGCATCGTGGCCACGTGTCCCTTCGTGCAGCTCAGGGGAGGGCATGTCCACTGGGCCGGGCAAGTTCCCTGGCGGGAGCGCGGGCATGTCCACTGGGCCGGGCAAGTGAGGCGCGGCGCGACCGCGTGGGCGGAGGGCATGTCCACTTTCCCGGGCAGGACCGCGGGGCATGTCCACCGGTCGCGGCCTGCAGGGGACATAGTGGCTTTATGTCCATGGGTCACGGCCAGGGGAGGGCATGTCCAGTCCGGGCGGGCAGGGCTGAACCGGCTAGGCTGAAGCGACGCCGAAAACAGCGGCCCAGCGCCGCCAGACATCTAAGGACGAGCTCCATGGGATTCACCGAAGTCTTTGTCTCCACCCACGATGAAGCCCTCAAACGTGCTGCCGCCCTCGACGGCGGTGCTCCCGCGGCCCCCGCTGCCGTCCGGATTGCGGATATCACCGACTTCGAAATCGAGCGCCTGGGCGATCTGGCCGGCACTGCCGTCCACGCAGCCGGCGCGGACTACGAACTGGCCATGGTCGATGTTGCCAGCGACTCCCTGCTCGGGGTTCCGCCGGCGATGGTGCGCGCCCTCGCCGAGTTGCTCAGCTACGAGACTGAGGGCGAAGGCGACGTCCTGGAAGACGTCGCCGAAGGTTGGGCCGCCGAGGAGGACATGCCCTTCGGTGCGGAGCAGGCCGTCCGCTATGTCCGCCGGCTCGCCGAACTCGCCGCCGCCGTCGATCCGGCCAGCAAGTCCGGACTCTATGTCTGGACAGCGTGACGCGCCGTCAGGCCGCCGAACGGACCGCTTGCGGGTGTCAAGTCGAAATCCCCGCGCTGATCTGGCACAATGAACAGGTACTTGATCTGCGTGGCCCCTCTCTCCGCGTCCGGATCTTGTCCTTTTAGAACCCCCTAGTACGGCCCGCCCCACGGGTGCAGAACGCCGGGCTCGACCCCGTTTCAGAAACAGGAGTGACCACAAAAGTGGCCGTAAAGATTCGCCTTAAGCGCTTTGGCAAGATGCGCGCACCGTACTACCGCATCGTCGTCATGGACGCACGCTCCAAGCGTGACGGCCGTGCCATCGAAGAAATCGGCAAGTACCACCCGACCGAAGAGCCCTCGTACATCGAGGTCGACACGGACCGTGCCCAGTACTGGCTTGGCGTCGGCGCACAGCCGTCCGAGCAGGTCGCCGCGATCCTCAAGATCACCGGTGACTGGCAGAAGTTCAAGGGTCTCCCGGGCCAGGAGGGCACCTTGAAGACCAAGGCTCCCAAGGCTGCCTTCGTTACCCCGGAAAAGGGTTCCGTGATCATCCCGGAAGCCATCACCAAGAAGGCCAAGAAGGACGATGCAGCCGAGGCTCCCGCCGACGCCGAAGCAGAGACCACCGAGGCTGAGTAAATTGCTGGCAGAAGCGCTCGAACACCTCGTCCGGGGGATCGTTGACAGTCCTGAGGATGTCAAGGTCAGTGCCAAGAACAACCGCCGCGGGGACACCCTCGAAGTGCGCGTTCATCAGGACGACCTCGGACGGGTGATCGGCCGCCAGGGCCGCACCGCACGCGCTTTGCGCACTGTGGTGGCTGCACTGGCGGATGGCGAGCCGGTCAGGGTCGACGTCGTCGACACCGACCGCCGCCGGTAACGCTTTCAGCAACACTTGTCTTGAGTCCGGCCCCTTCACCAGATAATGGTGGAGGGGCCGGACTGTTTTCCCCCGTAAATCCACACAATCACCAACCCCGAACAGAGGAACAGATGCAGCTTCAGGTGGCACGAATCGGCAAGCCCCACGGCATCCGCGGCGAAGTGACCGTCCAGGTGCTCACCGACGCGCCCGGCGACCGCTTCGTCCCGGGGACCCAGTTCGTGGTGGAACCGGCCACCGCCGGTCCGCTGACCATCGTCAGCGCACGCTGGAACAAGGACATCCTGCTGCTCGCCTTCGAGGAGATCGAGACACGCAACGAGGCGGAGACCCTCCGCGGCGCCAAACTCTTCATCGAAACCGAAGAGCTCGACGACGATGACGACGACGAAGGCTGGTACGAGCACGAACTCGAAGGCCTGGATGTCCGCGTCGGTGACCAGGTGGTCGGCAAGGTTTCCGGCCTCCACACCCTTCCGGTCCAGGACCTGCTGGTGGTCACCGCGACCGACGGCAAGGAAGTCCTGATCCCCTTCGTGGAGCAGATCGTCCCCGAGGTCAACGTCGGGGAAGGCTATGTGCTGGTCACCCCGCCGCCGGGACTCTTTGAGGTCAACGCCGAGGACGAGTCCAAGGCCGGGGACAAGCCGGCGTCCGCCGGTGCCGCCTCCGAAGTTGCAGACGCCGGAGACAACGCCTAAATGAGGATCGACGTCGTCACCATCTTCCCCGAGTACCTGGCACCGCTGGAACTGTCGCTGATCGGCAAGGCGCGCCAGGACGGGCTGCTGGAGCTCAACGTCCACGACCTCCGGGATTTCACCACGGACCGCCACAGGACCGTGGATGACACCCCGTACGGCGGCGGCGCCGGCATGGTCATGAAGCCCGAGCCCTGGGCCCAGGCCCTGGCGTCCGTTGCGGCAGACCGTCCGGGCGGTTCCGGCCCGGAGCGGGCAGCCAAGCCGGTCCTGATCGTCCCGTCCCCGGCGGGGGAGCGGTTCACCCAGGCCGCGGCCCACGAGCTCGCCGGGGAAGACCGGCTGGTGTTCGCCTGCGGGCGCTACGAAGGCATCGATGAGCGCGTCATGGAATGGGCGGCCGACCACTTCACGGTGCGGCCGATGAGCCTCGGCGACTACGTGCTCAACGGCGGCGAAGTGGCAGTGCTGGCGATGGTGGAGGCCATCGGGCGCCTGCTGCCCGGCGTTGTTGGCAACCCTGAATCCCTCGTGGAGGAATCGCACTCGGACGGCCTGCTGGAGTACCCCGTCTACACCAAGCCCTCGAGCTGGCGGGACCGCGAGGTCCCCGCGGTGCTGCTCAGCGGCAACCACGGCAAGATCGCCCAGTGGCGCCGGCACGAGCAGTACCGGCGCACCGCCGAACGGCGCCCGGACCTCCTCGCCGGGTTCGACGCCGGCAAGCTGCCCCGCGCGGACCGGACCGCTTTTGCGGACCTGGGGTACGCCGTCGTCGACGGCCGCCTGGAACGCCGCCCCGACGCCGGCGGTAATTCCGCCTGACCGGATTGGCTGGATGGCCCCGGGTATGGCAAAATTAGTCCTTGTGCCTGCTGGGCTGCGAACCTGCCACAGGGGGAGCGTAATCAACAGCGCGGCACCCCGGTCCCGTCAAGTCCTGACGGAGCCGGATTCACAAATTTTCGACGGGAATCTCCGGGCCATTAGTTCGCCCGGGTTTGGCCGCCGTGACCCAACGTGAAGGACCTGTGGCGTTCACCAGGAGTGAATCAATGCACATTCTCGATTCCGTAGATGCAGCCTCGCTGCGCACCGATATTCCGGTCTTCCGCGCGGGTGACACCCTCAAGGTTCACGTGAACATCATCGAAGGCAAGAACTCCCGTGTCCAGGTGTTCCAGGGCTTCGTCCTTGGCCGCCACGGCGACGGACTGCGCGAAACCTTCAGCATCCGCAAGGTCTCCTTCGGCGTTGGCGTGGAGCGCAAGTTCCCGGTGCACTCCCCGATCATCGAGAAGATCGAGCTCGTCTCAAAGGGTGACGTGCGCCGCGCCAAGCTGTACTACATGCGCAACCTGCGCGGCAAGGCCGCCAAGATCAAGGAAAAGCGCGACTTCCAGACCGCTAAGTAAGCCTTCCAGACGTCACCACAGGCTTCCACCGCGGGTCCACGGACCGTGTCCGGCCAGCGCCGGAGCATCCGCAACAGCGCTGTTCACGTCAAGCGTTAGAGGATACGGACCATGGAACAGACAAAACGCCAGCCCAGGAAACTCGGCTGGCGTTTTGTTTTGCTGGCCGTGGTGCTGGCCGTGCTCATCAGCGGCCTGGTCCGCTCGCTATGGCTCGATGTCTACTACATCCCCTCCGCCTCGATGGAGCCGCTCTTCCGCGAAGGGGACAGGATCCTCGTGTCACGGACGGACTTCCGCGCCGATCCGGCGGCACGTGGCGACATCGTCGTCTTCGACGGCCGCGGCTCCTTCGCCCCGCTGAACAGCGGCAACGGTCCTGTGCTGGACTTTCTGGGCGGCGCCGGGCACTGGATCGGCCTTTCCGGCGGTGACAACACCTACATCAAACGCGTCATCGGCCTCCCCGGCGACCACGTGGTCTGCTGCGATGCCGGCGGCCACCTCACAGTCAACGGCCAGCAAGTTGCGGAACCCTACCTCTATGCCGGTGACGTCCCGAGCGAGCTGAAATTCAGTGTGCTCGTTCCGCCCGGGCGGCTCTGGCTGATGGGCGACCACCGCTCCCTGTCCGCAGATTCCCGCAGTCTTTTGGGCGCCCCCGGCGGAGGCATGGTCCCGCAGGAGCGGGTGATCGGCAGGCCGGTACAGATCATCTGGCCGCTTGATAGATTTACAGCAGTAGCAAGGCCCTCCGGGGCCGCCACAACGACAGCGAAGAACGGACAGTAGATGCCCGAGACCGGACCCCGGAATCCCGATCCGCAGGGGCAGGATCAGCCCCGGGTCACCTCCTCGGCGATCCCCGCCACGGAGCATGCCGCGGAGGCTGGATTCCGCACGGATCCCGGGCCCCTGGCCGGCGGCGGCTATCCGGCCACCCACGCCTATCCGACCTCGCAGCTGCCGCAGGCCCCGGCCCGGGATGTGCCGGCCGCAGCAACCCCGGACCGGGATGTGGCGGCTGCAGGCGGACCGGCCCATGCCGGGGGTACCTCCAAGCGTGTGCGCCGGGCCAGGGCCCAGGAACGCCACAGCCCGCTGTTCCTCTGGGTGAAGGAAGTGGCCACCGTGGTGCTCGTCGCCATTGTGCTGTCGTTCCTGATCAAGACCTTCCTGTTCCGGGCCTTCTACATTCCGTCAGAATCCATGGTCAACACCCTGGACGTGAACGACCGTATCTTCGTGAACCTCCTGGTCCCGGAACCCTTCGCCCTGGAACGCGGCGACGTCGTCGTGTTCAGGGACACCCAGGGCTGGCTGGTGCCTGCGGCGCAGAAGGCGGCCGGCCCCTTCACCTGGGTCCAGGACGGGCTGACGTTCATTGGGCTGCTCCCGGACAACTCGGAGCAGCACCTCGTCAAGCGCGTCGTCGGCCTGCCGGGCGACCATGTGGTCTGCTGCGACGCCGGCGGCCGGCTCATGGTCAACGGCGCGCCGCTGGACGAGTCCTACATCAACCCCGCCGAAGTGCCCCAGGTCCGCGAATTCGACGTTGTGGTCCCAGAAGGCAAGGTCTGGGTGATGGGCGACAACCGGAACCACTCCGCCGACTCCCGGGCCCACACAGACAGCAACGGCGGCTTCGTCAACATCGCCGACATCGAAGGCCGGGCCGCCGTCATTGCCTGGCCGCTGAACCGCATCGGCGCCCTGGACAACTACCCCGACGTCTTCCGCGGCGTGCCCGCCCCGGCCGGAAAGTAGCGGCTGCTGCCATGTCCGACGCGCCCACCCTCGACTACGAGCGCCGCTTCCGAAGCTCCGGCGCACAGCTTGTCGCCGGCGTCGACGAGGTGGGCCGCGGCGCCCTCGCGGGACCCGTCAGCGTGGGAATCGCGGTCGTGGACCTCCACCGGCTGACGCTGCTCGCCGACGTGCGGGACAGCAAGCTGCTCAAGGTGGCGGACCGTGAGCGGCTGGTCCCGCTGGTCCGGAGCTGGAGTGTGGCCTCCGCCGTCGGCCATGCATCGGCGAAAGAGATCGACGCCCTCGGCATCGTCGCCGCGCTCCGGCTCGCCGGCACGCGTGCCTGGCTGGCGGTCCTTGCAGCGGGGGTGACACCGGACGTCGTGCTGCTGGACGGCAGCCACAACTGGCTCTCACCGGAGACCCAGCCGTCCCTCTTCGACGCCGGCCCCGCGGAGCCGGGCTGCGACGCGCCCGTGCACACGCTGGTCAAAGCCGACATGCAGTGCCTGAGCGTTGCCGCAGCCTCCATCCTGGCCAAGGTGGAACGCGACGGCATCATGCGCGAATTGCACAACGAATACCCGGCCTTCGGCTGGGACGTGAACAAGGGCTACGGCACCGCCACCCACAAGGACGCCCTCCGCACCGCCGGGACCACGCCGTACCACCGTGTGAGCTGGCAGCTGCTCGCTGACTGACATCCGGACCGTCCCGGACCGCACGGCAACCGGGTTGCCGGGGGTGCTGCGCGACGGGCCGTGGCTCGCGGGCCTCGCCGGATGGTGCAAGATGGAACCATGAGTGCCGAGGACCTTGAAAACTATGAAACCGATATGGAGCTGCAGCTCTACCGCGAATACCGGGACGTTGTCGGGCTGTTCAGCTATGTGGTCGAGACCGAACGGCGTTTCTATTTGGCCAACCACGTTGACCTGCAGGCCCGCAGCGCCGACGGCGAGGTCTACTTCGACCTGACGCTGCAGGACGCCTGGGTCTGGGACGTCTACCGCTCCGCCCGCTTTGTCAAGAGCGTCCGGGTGATCACGTTCAAGGACGTCAACGTCGAGGAACTCCCGCGCAACGAGGAGCTCGCGCTGCCCAAGGTCGGCGACCTGGGGAACTGATCATGTTTTCAGGGGGCTAGCAGGGGAGCGCCGGGCCACTCCTCCTCCACACCACCGTCCTGGCGTTGGCTATCCACATAGCGCCCTGACACTCTGGGCTGTCCTCCCGCGGCGCCGCACGCTGGTTACATGAGAGCAAAGGACGTGCTGGGCCGGCGCGGGGAAGAACTCGCGGCCGGATACCTCGAAGCCCAGGGCATGCGGATAGTGGACCGAAACTGGCGGTGTTCCGAGGGCGAAATCGACATTGTCGCCCTCGACGGCGACACGCTGGTCATCGCCGAAGTGAAAACGCGCAGGTCCCTCGCGTACGGGCATCCGTTCGAAGCTGTCGGCCTGGACAAGCTGGCGCGGCTGCACCGCCTGGCCTCAGCCTGGTGCCGTGACCATGACCTCCGGATGGCCCTGCGCCGGGTGGACGTCGTTTCCGTGCTCGACGACGGCATTGCGGACCCCCGCGTGGAACACCTCAGGGGGGTGGGGTAGGTGGCGCTCGGCCGGACCTACTCGGTGGCCCTCGTGGGGCTGAACGGCTACATCGTTGAAGTGGAGGCCGACATCGGCCAGACCCTCCCGGCGTTTATCATCCTTGGGCTGCCCGACGCTTCGCTCAATGAGGCCAAGGAACGGATCCGCTCGGCGGCCCAGAACTCCGGCATTCCGCTGAGCCGCCGGAAGATCACGGCCAACCTCATTCCGGCCTCGTTGCCCAAACGCGGCTCAGGCTTCGACCTGGCAATCGCCATGGCCGCCCTGCTGGCCTCCAATGATGTCCGGTCGACCGGCCGGACTGTTTTTATCGCCGAACTCGGACTGGACGGCAGGCTGCGGCCTGTCCGCGGGGTCCTTCCCGCCGTCATGGCTGCGGTACGGGCAGGCTACGCCGACATTGTCGTGGCGCAGGCAAACGCTGCCGAAGCCCAACTCGTGCCCGGCGCCCGGGTGCAGGGCTACGCCACCCTGGCCCGCCTGGCCTTCGACTTCGGCGCTGATCCGCAGGAGCTGGCCCTGGACTTCGAGCCCGCGCCCGAGCCCGGCGGACCCGACGCCGGAACCGACGCGGTTTCCTTCATCCCACCGGACATGTGCGACGTCTCCGGGCAAGGGGACGCCCGGAGAGCGCTGGAAGTCGCGGCCGCCGGCGCGCACCATCTGTTGCTGACCGGCCCGCCGGGCGCGGGAAAAACGATGCTGGCCGAACGGCTTCCCGGACTCCTGCCTGACCTGGGCGACGCCGAGGCCATGGAGGTGACGGCCATCCATTCGCTCTGCTCGCTGACCTCAGCCTCACTTCAACTCGTGCGCAGGCCCCCGTATGAAAACCCGCATCACACAGCCACGTCCGCTGCCATCATCGGAGGGGGCTCCGGACTGCCGCGGCCCGGCGCCGCATCACGGGCGCACCGCGGCGTGTTGTTCCTTGACGAAGCGTCAAGGTCTATTGCACTCCACAAGAATAGCGCCTATCGAACTATTAGGCTATTCGTGCGATAGTCCTTTTATGGCCTTAGGAATCATAGTCGTTTTCATCTTTTACACGCTTTTGACCGCTGCCCTAACAACGTGGTTTGGGCTTAGTGCGCAGGTCGCTGTCACAGTGCTCTTTATAGCTACAGTCGTGCTCGTTCTCGCGTTCCTGATAATCAACAGGATTAGAAACGGATAGTAGCCGTTCTTACTTCTTGCCTATTAGTGCGGCGATGGCCGAGAGAGTAGCTTTATTCTTCACTCGAAGTGGAACCGAACTAGAGTCGGTGGACTTCTTCAGATAGTGAGCGATATTAAAGCCTTGCATCTAATAACTATTATACTCTTTATTGTTGACTTTATTAAGCCTTTGCCTCATAAATAGGCGCAAGAAACATTAGCAACCGGCTTTTGTTTTGCACATTAGGAGCGTGATTGCAATGGCTTTCAAGTCAATAAGGGTTTCTGACCTTACAGGGAAGGAACTTGCAGACGAAGATGTTGTAACCGTCGTCGTTCGATCAGAGAACAAGGTGTTCGACGCTTCGGCAGAAGAGCTGGCGTCCATCAAGCGCCTCGCCAACGTGGTTGAACTGGAACTCCGTCGGGCCAACGGCGAAACGGAGCAGGTCATCTGCACGCAGGCCGAGTTCGACAAGGTGGTCAGCGCCGACGTCTTGGCGAAGGCAGATTCGACAAGAGGTAGAAGGACCGGATTTTCTCCGCTTCGATCGGCCTGACATAGGAGGTGGTCTTCGTCTACGGTGAGCAATCACCACTAAAGCGACCCCTTCTTTGCGTTTTGAGTTTACTCACGCAAAGAAGGGGTCTTTTACTTGTCCTCAAAATGAAAGTAGCCCCAGTCTTTTGAACTGAGGCTCTTCCACGATCAGGAAGCAGGAACAACACGTACTTGTGAAATCATCGCGTTCCGTTCCGCGTGTAGCAGGACAGAGGTGTACGCCTGTTCCCAGTCATCAAAGACGCGCTCGTGCTCTCGCCAAGCCATGTCCTCAAGTCGCTGTGCATGTACCTTGAAACGATCAGTCTCAAGAAACAGCATCACGTACCACTGAGGAACATCCTGTAGCTCGCCCTGTTCAGTGAGTGGACCGAGTAGAACTGAGTCACCTACTACTGCCTGCTTTCCCCTACGAGAGGTTGCGTGGCACCAAAGCGCCAGCGTTGCTCGTCGGTTAGTCGGCAGATCGAGATAGGGCGCGCTCTCGTTGTGAAATAGCGATGCATCCGGCCGATTCATGGGGAACCGTTCACCTGTCCCGCCCAGCACATCTTCCAGCGCCTTGATGTCCGCGAAATCACAAACCTCAAGCGGCAGCTGGTTGTCGGCTGGTATCAACAGCGCCTTGGACATCTTCTTCCTCTCCTTCCGGCATTCCTGCCTTCACGATGCGGTCCGCGGTTGTAAAGACGCGGCGGATACTCGGCTCTTCCGGCTTCTGGTCTTTCAACCAGGACTGGATATACGCCCGGCTCTCGGCGGCGTCGAACTTGTCAGTGACACCTAGTTCGTTAAGAATCAGGTAAGCCGATCCCTCAGCCTCAAATTCCTTGATGCCTCGATGGGATCGATACTCTTCCAGCTCGTCGGGGCTTGTGTGGCCGGCGACGATATGGCTGAGTTCGTGCTGCAGCGTTTTGAACGGGTAGACCGCGACCGGGTTGATCGCGAACTGCTTCCCAAGGCTGTAGCCCTGAGTGTTCCCGTCAATCAGGTCGTAACTGATCTGAGTAACGCTCAGCTTCCTGAGTGCCAGTTCTTTGCTCCAATGTGGCGGCTCGTACTCGGGTAGGTCGTCGCCGTCAGTCTCAGATACTCCGAACATTGACGGCACCAGCTTGAAGCCAGACAGCCGCTTCTCTTCCTCACCTTCTCCCTTGCGTTCCTTGGGTTCCTTGCGGAACATCGGGACGTAGATAGCTTTGGCTTTACTGCCCTTCTTGACCTGTCGGTTTAGTGTTAGCCAGCCCTTGTAGGTGTTCACTGGCTCCATGACGCCCTGCATCATCAGCAGTGCCTGGTTGCCCAGTGAGAACCTTCTAAAGCGGTTGTAGGTGTTGCCAGCCTGCCCAGGCAGCTCTAGGGCCGTCTTGAGTACGTCAGACCAGTGTGGAGGCGTTGTAAGCCGTTCCGTTGTCACTTGTATCAGTCCTCTGCAGGAACGACGCGGACTCGCTGAACTGCTGTCCAGCTCTCGGCCTTGCCAAGTCCGTAGTTCGCCGCTTCAAAGTAATCCTCGAAGCGGCGCTGGTTGCCGTTGAACTTGGTCGGGTGGTCGTAGGTCTGAAACTCGGCCTTGTAAGACTTCGTTTCAAACAGGAGCTTGGTGACAGCTTCCGGAACATCTGTTGAGTTGCCCTCTTCGTCGGGGTGTCCGACCATGAGAGCTTCGCCAACGATGACGTCCATGTGCCGAGCGCTCGGAAAGAGCAACCACCACATGAGCGTTGCCCTGCGGTTGATGGACTGCTTTTCAAGCTTGCCTTCCTCGTTCACGAAGAACGTGGAGTGCAGCGGGCCGAGATCGATAGCCTGGATGAGGCCACCTACTGCGGCCTGCATGCCTGAAAGGTCGTTGACTTCTACTTTGTAAAGGGGTCGATCCTCATCGTGTGGGATTTGGATGGCGTGAACCATGCCAATCACTTCCTTCTAATCGTGGGAATGTGCTCTGTGTCCGGAATTGGGCACAGAGTTCACCCCGCGATAAGGGCTACTTCTTCTCTTTCTTGACCTTCTTGTTTGAGCAATAGGTGCAGGTCTTCACGAGACACTTCTTCTCGCCAGGGCTCACCATGTTGCCGCCACGACACTCACTCCACGTTGAGCGGATCACGCCTGGCTTGATATCGGCTGGATCAATGACGATCCCGTTGCCGGTCATAAGAACCGGTTCTTTGAGGCGCTTGATCTCTACGCGGTGCTGTTGAGACTCCGCTATGAGGTCGACAAGATCGCTGAAGCGAACGGTGGCGAGAACTTCATCGTCGGCCTGGAACACGAGCGTTGGGATGCGATTGAAGCTTGCGCCTGAGACCGTCTGCTTCCACCACTCGCGGAGCTTGATCGTCTTGTGGTTCTTGCATTCGATATCCAAGGGGGTGTCTTGATACCAATCTGAGAGGTCCATCTTCTGATGGGAGCCGGCCCCGCTGCGCTTGTCCCTGGATACTCGGGCTCCGAGCTTTCTCTGCAGCAGCTTGGCTACTTGCTTCTCTAGGGAGACGCCTTTGTCGGAGGAGACACTCACCTAGTTGGTCTCCTGCTCTGCCGGTTTGTTGTCGGCATGATCGTTGAGACGGACACCAACGGTTGGTCGGAGTCCCATACAGTTCCGGATGCCGGTGTACTTCAAGTTGGCGTTCGTGCGCCTCTGAACCTGAAAGTCGATAGGGAGTCCTGTCGCTTGCTGTCCCCACAAGGAAACTGCGATGCCCAGCATTTCAACATTCAAAAGGCTGTACAGCTGGTCAAACTTGTCGTCGTCAAGGATCATCCTTAGGTCTATGTCGCGGTAGTCGGGTCGTTCTAACGACGAGCCAACCAGGTACGGATAGTCCCCAAAGATTTCCTGGACTGTCGCGCTGAAGTCGTCAACGAGCTGTTGTGCTGTGTGGAGCAAGTACGAAGACCGACTCATGCCTTGTCTCCCCATAGGGATTGCCGTAGCTCCATGACTTTGGAGTTCTTACCTAAGAGATGTTGCTGCATGCCCTCACCCCATGTCACCCACTCGACTGTTGGTGGTGTTGGTTCCAGTTCTCCTATCACATACTTCTCAACTGCTTTCTTGATGGCCCTGACCTCTTCAGCCCCCATATCGCTAACGCCGCCTGAAGCCTTGAAGATAATGTCCGTCAGTTTTTTATCGAGCTCTGTAGGCATATCACCTCCTTTTAATGGTTTATTGTTTCGTGCTCTACCCAGTCTCACCGGCAATCGGACACTACTCGGATTGTAGGTGAGACAAGGTGCACCAGGGTGGTGGCCCTGATGCAGTCGTTCGTGTAACAAGGAAAGTTCCCTGATAGAAAGAATTGAGAAAGGTGCGAAGTAGGCGAATTGAATCGTCTACCCATCCAATGCCGCAAGTGCTTGTGATCTTGGATGGAGCACGGTGCTGCTGGGAAAACCAAACCAGCGCGGTCTTTGTCCACGAGATAACTTGGGAGAGTACCTATGGAGTGTGGACGGCGAGCACCGTATGTTACTTGCTCTGTTTCTTCTTGCTGATCCGTTTCCGGGTTGGCAAGAGGTCTTCTGAATCTAACTTTTCGAAGTACAGGTGTAGGTCGCTTAATTTACTAATAGCATCCTCCTGGCGCTCATTTTGATTGAACGGGATTATTTAGTCAATGCTCTTCTTCTCGTATCTCATCGTTCACTCTTATTAGTTGAGCTATTAGCTCGTTGTATTCCTTAGTTGCCGAGCACACCCTAGTTGCGGCTTCCCCGATGCGCCGAGCGAGCTCCTGGCGCTTCCAAAGGATCTCCTGCAGAGGTTGTGGCTGCGCTGGGATGTCGATGTACTCATGCCGCATCTGCTTGCGCGTCCTGCGGTCTATACACCACGCAGCTCCATCTCGCTGAACACGTAGCCCAGGACTGTTTCGAGATCCTTGCGTTGCAGTGCTGTGAGGTCTGTCTGCTCTAGATCTAGGTAGTGCTCAGCCTTGGCGATCAGATCGACGGGACCGAGATCCTGGTAGTCGTCTAACCTTCGGGCCTCAAGCCGTAGCTCTAGCGACAGTGATGGCGTGACTTCTTTCTGCTTGGTATTGATGTTTACAACTTCTCCCATACATTGGGTCCTCCTAATTGGTTAGTTTGTTGTGCTTCTTGCTCCAGCTGCTGCCGGAAGCTTGGGCTGATCTTGTACTCGATGCGGCCGAGCAGAGCTTGGATGATGAAGTCCACCGTTTGGCGCTGTTCGGCCGGAAGTTGTTCCTGGTCGAGCTCATGGAACCTGTCGTAGCGCTGGACCAGCTGTATCTCATCGAGTTCGTAGTATCGATCTATGGAAGCCGCTTCGCGTTTGATGGCAGCTGCACGATCTATGGAGTGCCTGAACTCATCGCGGACTGATATGAAGTGCTCACTCATACCATCGCCTTTAGCCGACCGGCTTCAATAATCGTCTCAGTAGCTTCGTAGATCCGATGCTTCAAGTTCTCAGTCGGTGTCCTGCCAGCGAGCCTGCGCCTCATGAGCAACTGAGTGTGGGGGACATCCATCTGCTCTTCGACACCAAGATCGTGCATAAAGATGTAGGCCACACCGTCGGCGCCAAACTCTTTTAGACCGATGTCTTCAGTAATGTCTTCGTCGTGTCGAACGAAGGTGTGACCTAAGCAGATGTGTCCTAGCTCGTGTATGAGCGTATGAAATGGCCGTGGAGCCTTGGGATTGATACCAAACTCTTGGCCGCCACTGACGCCATAGGCTGATCGAGGATCTCCAAAGAACGGCACTTCTCGGATAGCGAGTGCAGCCAGGGCACGCTGCTTACTCCAACCTTCAGGCTCGACCATAGGTCGCTGACGATTCCAGTGTGGAAATAGTCGGCTCCTGCCGGGTGATGTTGATGCTTCTTCTAGAAGGCACTCCCAGTGTGGATTGAAGTGCTCACTCACGATCACCAGCCTTGGCTTCTGAGAGAACGCGACGTACTTCGTAGAGCGCCGAGTTAAAGCCTTGTACAGAGAACAGTTCTAGTTCGTCGGTCACAGCCTCAGGTATCGCTTCCATAACAGCATCGAGTACGGCGTCCAGCTGTGCATCAGTAATATACGGAGAGGCCGTGATGAATGTGTTGTTCTTCAACGACGCCGGAAGCCGCTTCAACTTCAGGGCTCTCTTTAGGTTCTCTCGTAACTTGCTCATACCAAGAACTCGTCTAGTGATTCATAGATGTCTGGCTGATCGTTCATTCTGAGGCCTTTGATGGCCTAGGCCTGTTGGACTCAGCCCGCAGCAGCGAGTCGATCTGTCCCTCATCAAGATACGGTTGAAATGTCTTTATAAGCTGCCTAAGTGCTTGGGTAAAGGCTAGATCTTTATGGTCATAGGTGTCTTGAGTTAGCTTGACTGCGTATGTGACCGTCATGCTCTTTTCTGTCTCGTTCATTCATGAATCCTCCATTTAGTTGGTTGTGGGCCGTAACCCAGGCTCAGGATCGCTTGTAAGAAATTAACCTCCCAGCGCATATCGCGCATGTAAGTTATTTGAACGATCCTGAGCTTGAACGACGGAGCCTGTGGAAAAGTCTTTTGGTTGTCAACCCTCGCATAGTTGACAACCAGTGACTTTAATAGCTCTCGTAGGCTTCTTATGCCATGAAGCACTTTGCTTGTCGAGTAGCGAACTTCCTTCAACTATGGTCTGACATAGTTTTTTGAGTGCTGACCTCTGTTGATGGGTCCGAATTATGGGACGCAAAATGCTGATTGTGAGATCTGCGGTCTTTACGCGACGTGCATAGTTTGCTTAAGTAGCTGCACGATGTATGACGAAGACGAACGAATCATTGAACTAGCAAGCGAGGTGCCGCGCAAAACAGCGTGGATGATCCAGGAAGAACTTGGTTCTTCTCGTTCGGTCCGTCGTATCCAGGAAATTATCAATGAGCGACTTGGCCGGCGCCCGTCTCGTGCGAGCTTTGAACGCCGCGATGTGGTCCGTGACCGTGTGGTTGCTTATATGGAGTCTCAAGGCCTGAGCCGCTTCTGGTGTTATTCATGCCACCGCTACGATGCCGGTGGCTGCTTCATACATGAGCTGAATAAGAGCGATGACCTAGACTCACTAGTCTTTACGTGTCGGCACTGCGCGGCTCCAGCAGACCGCTAGTAGCCGTAGCCGTCGCCGTAGCCGTCGCCGTCGCCGTTGCCGTAGCCGTCGCCGTAGCCGTCGCCGTCGCCGTAGCCGTCGCCGTTGCCGTAGCCGTCGCCGTAGCCGTTGCCGTAGCCGTTGCCGTAGCCGTAGCCGTCGCCGTAGCCGTCGCCGTAGCCGTCGCCGTTGCCGTAGCCGTTGCCGTAGCCGTCGCCGTCGCCGTAGCCGTTGCCGTCGCCGTTGCCGTCGCCGTAGCGACCTACGGTCGATTGGGAATTCTCTCCTAAAGAGGAAACTAGACCAATTCGTTGTTCCACAAGTCCTCTTCTGCATTGAGAGTGGCAACTACCGTCAAACGGTGGAACTCAACACGTCCTGCTTTATCTAGTACGGTGTCTTCTTGCTTACCTTTGAGGGCAAGTTGGCCGAGGCCTTCCGTGGTACCCCAACGCCTAATGATGTAAGCGTTATCCAGAGCACAGTTGTCGCCGTCCTCACTCCAACGTCCAATGACGTTCCATCCCCGCTGTAAGATGACGATCTTAATATTTGAGTTGGTTGGCTCTTGTGAACCCTTAGCGACGTACTCGACGCCATCTACAGTTATTGATTGTTTTGCTTTGCTCATATACTCTTCTTTCCTCGTAGCTTGTCTACGAATGTCTTATATTTATTGTCTTGCTCTATCACCTCTACTGGCGGCTTCTTTGTGCGTCTGCTTTTGCGACCACCCTTAGCCCCGGCAATGCGGGCAAGCTCAGGGTCAGCGGCGAATCCTCCGGTGTTTCCATTGGCTCCACCCTTAGCCCCGATTCTGGCGTAGAAGTCAGCGCCGTGAAGTTCCTTATTTTTTTGAGCTGCAAGCTTGCCACCTTCAACTGTTCCTGCTATATGCTATTTCTCCTTCCCCAATATCTTGTTTAGGGCTAGTTCAGCGTCTTGGGGGTTACTGAACTAGCCGATGAATGTGCGCTTATGTGACTATATTTACAACGAAGGCTCCTACTTGTCCCTCTGGAACATCGCGAGAATACTTCGACTACGGCGGGCTTTCTGGATGCTTCTTTGTAGATCCGCTTGTTGGTATTCACGAATGGTTCCTGCTTGAACCTTCACGCGCGCCTCAAGGCGATCGGCACGGTCTTTGTGGGCGTCTCGTTCGCCCTTTACTGTCTCAAGCTGCGTCTGCATCTCCAGGAAGGCCTGAGCTTGTTCCTTAGTGAGGTTGCTGTCGAGTAGTCCATCGCTCTTGCGACGATCCCTGAGAGCCTGGTTGCTGGCTTGGTATGCAGGCCATGACTTAGCGAGCTTGACTCGGCGGACGATTGATCCACCGCGGCCGTGCTGGTCCTGAACCTCTTTGGTTGAGAGTCCATTTTTGAGACTTGCCTTGATAGCCAGGAACTCCTGGCGAGTAACTTTATTGCGTGACATTATTTGGCATTCCTTGGTGGTAACTCCACCGTTACGTTATTTCCGTGCACCTCCTTGTACTTGGCGAGCTCTAGGAGCTCGTAGGCGATGCTGACGTTGTGTTTCTTGATTAGGTGACATTCATCTGGTGAGAGCGCCACAGTGTGGCAGAAGTCTTCTATAGCTTCAGCTATGCCAACGGGCATTTCACTTGCCAGGGCACGTATAGCTGCCGGCGACATGAGGCTGACCCTGTCGACGACTATGTCGATAGCGTGGTCTCTGGTATCTGGACGCATCATGACGATGCCCCTGGTGGTCGTTGAGTTTCAATTATCAGGACGCCACGTTCGGCTTCCCTGACGATCTGTAGAACCGCGAAGATTTCCATCACTCCGAATACTCCAAGTATCGTTCCTCTTGCTGCGCCCGTTCCTCTTGCTCGATCAATTGCTCACTCATGTCTATCTCGTCATCGAGACCACGGCTTATTTGGCTGTAGTAGGTGGCCATCTATACTTCCTCCATTTCTTGCTTCTTTGCTTCTAGTCGTTCGATGGCTTGCGCTGCTTGGACGTCGGTCAGGATCGCTGCAAGCCATTTGTCCCGTTTATTCGGATCTGCCTTGATGGCGTTGTAGAGCGTCTTGATCTTGATGATCTGAGCGCCTGATGGAGGGTTGTCGATAGCCGGCTCAGATGCTGGAGCTGTGCCAGTGATAAGAGCTGAGGCGGGCGGAGCTTTCTTTTCGTCGCCTGGCGCTCGAATCGGCAATGCCCAGTTCGGAAGCTTCGGTGGATTCCAGTAGCCTTTGACGTCAGGATCGCCTTGCTTGTTCTTTGGGTTCTTCCAGATCTGAATATAGTTTTCGCCTTCAGACTGGTAGACGCTCTGGTAGACAGCTTCAAGGCTGTATAGATAGCGTCCGATACCCCACTGCACTGCTGCGCGCTTCATTGCGTTAGATAGACCGCCTTTGATTGGTTCGATATCTGAGTTGTCAGCTCCGTCCCACTTGGTGATCCATTCACCGTTTACACGGATAGAGAGGCCACACAGGATGCCACCGTTTGGTGAGGTGTCGAACTGGTCTCGCCAGTTCTCCGGGCCTACAACATCGTCTAGGCGGTTCTGGACAGCACGGTTGTCGATATAGGCAATAACCTGTACCCAGCCGCTTTGACCCTTTACGCCTGAGCGTTGAACACGCCACTCGATGTCTTCTGGCTTGAATGGTGCTCGTAGTGCCTTGAGATCGAACGTTGCTACTTTGCTCATGTCTGTACCTCAGCGTTCAGCCTGAACTCGTCGACATACATATACTCTTTTAATCCACGACGTTCGTAGCCGATGCTGGTTTTGCCATCCCCAAGTTCGACAACCTCTACCACCTCCACGGTGATTAGATCTGCTGTCTTTAGAGACGGGTATTCCCTAAACTGATACTTCTTGCCTACGGCTGGTGGCTCCATGTCCACACCGCTCATACGAGCTCCCGTCGCTTAGTTATGTACACCTCGCTCTGTAGGGCTATACGGCGTGCACGGATAGCCGAGAGCGTCTTAGCATGCGGATTGACCTGCTTTAGTCGTCTTGATTGCATCAAGGTACTTCTTTCCATATCTGTTAGTCCTTTCCTTCTCTCGGAAGATTTGTCGTAGTTTTGTGTTGTTCTGGAGAGCTACGGTCGCCAGGATGTTCCCCTGGCTAGCTTTCGGTAGTCCACAGTCGATCCGCCACTGCTGGTATTCACGTACTGCCGGCACGAAGGCCGCTGGTACTGAGATGCTCATCATCGTGTGCCTGATCTTCTTGGTTTGCTTGGGGTATATGTGGTCTTTGTCCATATCCCTCCTTTCTATTTGGTTGGTATTAGCCCGATTATAAATATGCTCTGTGTGGGTAGTGCCCGTTTGCTAATGCTCATTATGAATGAAAGTTTCAAATGTTCAATAGTTTTAGAGTTGTAGAAAAAACAATGCAACATGCGGACAGATACGAAATAAGAGCCATGTGTTTGGATATGTGTCTGCCGAGTGTCTGACCACATACCAGATGACCGCTCCACCAGCGGAAACAGTGCGCTTGGGCGCCAGACTTACCTGTTCTATACTGCGACCATGCGCCTCAGCAATCGCGATGCCGATATTTTGCACTCACTCGACCGATTCGGTCAGCTTTCGGCTGGTCATATTTGGCAGCTTCATTTTTCAGTCCTAAAGAGCAAGACTTCTTGGGACAATGTCGCCAAGAGACTTGTGCGGGATAAGTTCATCGTGCGCATGGGACGACGCCAGGTACAGGGCGACGGTAAGGGGTCGGGGCCGGCTGTCTACCAACTCGGAGCCGTTGGCTGGCAATACCTTGGTAAGCGTGGAAAGTTCCGCCCTAGGTTTACCGCTATATCTGAGCATCGACTACGAGTGGCGGATGTGTTCGCCCAACTATGTGAGCGGGAGGATAGGGGAGAGATAAAGATACGGGGCTACTACTGCGAGCCGGATACCCATATGCGCCTAGCCGGCGTCACCGTCCGCCCTGACTTCTTTGTAGAGCTGGAGTTGACGGATAAGAGCGAGCTCGTTTCTCTTTGGATAGAGGTAGACCGCGACAATGAAAGTCGCATAGAGATTGAAAAGAAGATCCGCGAGTACATAGCCGTATTCGATGGCGTGCGCCCTGGAGAGATTGAGACCGTGCCTAGCGTGCTGTTCTTAGCCGAGACGGATATAGGGCTTCGTAACCTTCAAGGCTACATGCACGGCAAGCTAGGGGCGTATGAACACATGTTTGAGTTGATGCATATAGAGGGATTTGCAAACAAGGTTAAGTAGCAAAAACTACAACTTAACTGTGGTGAATACTATTGAATATTCAAGCATAAAGGCGCATACTGTTTATTAGAACAAAGCTAAACAGGAACAATAAGATGAACCAAGAAATGCTGGCACAAGAAACCGAACTAATCGTACTAGATTGCACTTGCTACGGAGCTTATGAAATTGAAAAGACTTCGTTCGGTGGTGAGTTAGAGTACATGCTCTACCTAGACGGTGCATTGGTTGGTGCTGCGGATACTTTGGGTGAAGGAATGGCACTAATAGATAGCTTAGTTGCTCAGGGGGTGCAGCACGCGTCGTTGTTGAAGCACGACCCTTCAAATAGGGGCGTCAAGTATTGTTCTATGTGCCAGACGATCAAGAAGCTTTCGGAGTTCTCTCCACACAGAAGTAAGCAATACGCCTTACCTAGAAGTCAGAACTTATGTAAGTCATGTAGTTCATTGAAGCGACGCTCCTACCCAAAGCACGGCGTACGATCATGCTGCGGTGTGCGGCACGGATTACTAGAAGTATGTGAGGTGCTTACGACATCTTTGCAGAAAACGGTCACGACATGAGCAAAGCTGTCGTAAATGTAAGCAGGAACAATTGAATATGAGTAAAGAACAGATTTCGGACAAGATACTAGAAATCGCATCTCTATGGAACGATGAGACTTACAGCGATCTGAGCGGACTCGCAGACATGCTAGCCTCAGATATTTTGGGGTCACTGTAATGAGAGAGATCAAATTTAGAGCATGGGATAAGTTTCACGGAAAGATCGTTGACGGTATTGCAATGGGCATGGATGGGCAACTTATCGTGCACGGCTATCCAGAAGGCAACTTTGTTCTTCAGCAATACACGGGCCTCAAAGACAAGAACGGCGTGGATATATACGAGGGCGACATACTTAGCCGTCCCGTCTTTCATTGGGGCATGGACGTCGAGCGTGACAGCGGTCTGGTCGAGTTTTTAGAAAAAACGGCCGCGTTTGTGACTGTGCACGAGAAGAAGTGGAAGATGCGGTTGGACGCTCTTGATAGCAAGTCGGACTACGAAGTAATCGGCAATATCTACGAAAACCCTGAGATGCTTGAGAAAGAAGGGCGAGCATGAGCCGCGTTTCTCTGCCGTTGAAAAACGAGAAGATCCTAGAAGCTGCTGTTCGCTTAGTGGAGTTGCGCGGATGGGATAGAAAGACAGCTGCGGCCCGATATGCGGCGGCTGGAGGTGAAGTGAAAGAACAACATACTAGAGTTGACGAGGAGCCTGTCGTTTTAGATGGAGATTTCTGGCGTTTGCTGATCAATCAAGCTAATTGGGAAGAGCAGGCCTCTGCCGTGTGGTCCACTTTCGACCCCGTCTGGAAAATGCGGCGCTATTTAGAGGCTTCGAAGTGAGCCGCTACCACACGTTGGACACTCACACAGGCGCAATAGTCCAAGAATCGAACTGGCTACAATCTGAACAGACAAAGCCGTCTCACAAGCGCTCTCAGACACGTTCTGGCTCGTACTACCGACCAAGGCCATGGCGCGCCACACCAGAAGGCCGGCTCGCGATAGTCGGCATGAGCTGTCTTGTCCTCGGCATGATCCTTGGATAGCAGCAACGACAAACAAAAAGCCCTGGACGATGTCTAGGGCTTTTGCGTTGGGGGAGCGTCTACTGCCAAAACGCTCTTGCGTGGCTTGATACCAGGCTTACCTATGATGAAGAAAGACTTGTGTTTTTTCAAGAGTTTTTGTCGCTCGGCGAAGGTTGGCTGGAAGTAGGGCACATCATTCGTAGGAACTGTGTAGATAACGTTTGTGAGTTTTAGAAGATCCATGCCGATGATTGTGAAGCATGGGGCTCGTTTTTACCAGGACTTATCCACTGTTTTGTGATAGTTCTCCACAATATAAGTGCGCTTGGTCACCTATGAGCATTGACTTAAATCACATCATCGTCATAATGATGAGTAACCGTTTGCCTTCTAGAACAAGGCTTTCGGGGGTATAAGAACAACGAAAAAGACACCGCTATGCGATGCCTTTTAGTTTGCCTTCTAGAACTGTACTCATTATAACAGTTCTGGTTTCTTGTGCAAATACTTTTCAAGAACATAGTTCGTAGCCTATGAACAACTTGCAAGAAAAACTTGCAAGTTGTGGAAAACTACTGGTGCAGCCCTCACAGGCTTGGTGAACCGTGACTAAATGTTGACTCACCTGACTTACTGACGGCTGAACTATTGATCTCCTTGTTGGAACAGATCCCAACTGGCAAGCCGTATGAAGATACGCGAGCTTTGGCAGGGAGTAAGAATAGCTTGTAATTGGTTTGTCTTGGTCTTGTCCCTCAAGTAGTAGGGAGTGGGGGACTAGTGCCTAAGGGCGGAAGCTGAGGATGCCGGCCAGCAGCATCCATACAGACAACCCCATTACGATCAGCTTTATGACTGTGTCGAGGATGTCGCCCCATGGCCGCGAGGCCCTGTTCACAAGAGGTGCTATCCACTTTTGATATTTCACTACGAATAGGCTGAACAGACCCACGGCACCGGCGATGAAGCAAATGCCGACTACTACCTGTGCAACGGGTGGAACTTGTAGGAGTCCATTTGCCACGGCCACCAAGTAGCCCATGGCGACGACCAAAGCGCCGGCAAGTGTCCGGCTCGCGACATCACGCCAGAACTTCTCGTCTCGCATCCACTCACCTGGCCACTGCCAGGGCTTGGACTTTTCCTCTACTTCTACTTCTGCCATGGGATCAGGCTACCGTCTGGCAATCACGACCACGCAGCGCGACTCTCCATACTGTTGACTATTTCACACCAACAAAACTATTGAACAATCAAGTGAATTGGCGCATAATCCCAACAGAAAACTAAGCAGGATAAACGCCATGAAGAAACAGTCACTACAACAGTTTGAAGAAGGGATCACACTCGAAGATATTCGAGAGGTGCTGATGGACGCGGGAGCTAAGTCATGAGTATCGCAGAGACATATCAAGGCAGGCGATTTTCAACAGATGAAGTAGCGGAAGCACGCAATGAGATTGACAAAGCCATCAAAGATCTTGAGGGCATCAGCTACGAAACTGGTGAAGACTACCTACTACTGAAGTGGGGATCTCTAAAGAGCTGGAATCTACATAGTGAGAAAGCAAAGGACCTGCACAACCGCTATGTAGTCCTCGGCTCATCAGTGTCTGTCATGTCGCAGCAGGATACGACAGAACAGAAAGAACTCATCTGCAAAATGATTGATGAGTGTGATGGCGTCATCCAGAACGATTGGGATGGCGACTATTACACGAAGCAACAGGCCAAGGATTACATAAACAAGTATGGAGCGAAGTCATGACGCCAGCTCAACGCTTGACTCTAGCCTTTAACATCGCCGCCATGGCAATTCTTGGTTCCCACCTCGCAACTAAAGGCGACTTCTCTGGAATGACCGTCTGTGCGTTGGTGTGCATCAGCCTTCTACTGGTGGTGGCAGTCGATTCATGGGAGGCCAACCATGCGTAAGCCTCTCCTCATATCAGCAGTAACAGTCGCCGCCCTTGGCGCTGGAGCAAACCTCATGAACCACCCAATCAAGTTCGACTACGTCTACAGGAACCGTGACAAAGCTGGCACTATCCTCCACGAAGTAGTGACCCTAGACGAGATCCAAACCGATGAGTTCGTGTACGACCTGCAGATTCTGGCCCGCCGGCTCTTTACCGGGCTTCAAGACATGACCGGAGCGGACATCTTCGACGGCGACCTTCTTGAGTACGTCTCGCCCTTTGAAGACGTTGAGGATGAGCTTCAGCGCGACACCTATGTCGTTGAGTGGCGTGGTCATGGCTTCTACGCTGCCTGGTTGAAGAACGGTATTCCTCAGTACCAGGGGATGGATGGCCTAATAGGTGCACACGAAGACATGCAGATTATCGGGAGCATCATCGATACTCCTGATCTGCTGGAGGCTAAGTCATGAGCCACGATACCGAGCTATTTGAGCTATGTAAGGAAGTGTATAAGCGGACTGGGTGGATTGGCACTATCAACCTCATTAATGACGAAGTCGGTGCGACGTTCATGGGGCCAATCGGGGCTAACACAGTACCTCTCTACACCTCCGACTACCTACTAGAGGAGCTACCGTGGGGGTATGGCGTTAGAAAATACCCCGAATATTACCTTGCGTTTAGCTGGGATAATGACAACCGCTATGTAGAATCAGAAACCCCTCTCAAAGCCCTCCTAAAGTTAACGATAGCACTGCATGATGCAGGAGAACTAACCCATGCCTAACCAATACGAAGACACCCAACAATGCGGACACCACGGATTGAACTGGGACGGCGAGGGCAACTGTATTACATGTGCTAGAGACAAGGTAGACAATTCTAATCTTCACGAAATCGTGGGAATTAAAACCAGCCAATACGAAGATAAAGAGCTGAGAGAGCAGATTACACACATCGTAGGCGATTGCCAGTGCCATATGGACGTTGATGACTGTTATTGGTGGAGTAACCCAGGAGACGAGCAGCAAGCTACCGAAGCGATCATGGCACTCATCACCCAGAAACAGCTGGAAGCCCGAATAGACGGCATGCGCGAGATAATAGGCGAACTTGATGGTAGCGTCACAAGACTGTCAGACGGGCAACACTTCGTTGCGAACAAATACATAGCCGAACTAAAGAAAGGACTCACATCATGAACGTAGATAAAGAGCCTTTTATGTTTGGCAAGCAGGAAATCACCTGTGGTTACTGTAAAAAGACACTCCCGAGCAAGTATTGCAAGCGTCATTCGCCCAAGTCATCAGTCAAAAGAACACAAATGTACACACTAGAGCAAGTCAAAGCCCGTGAGCGAGCAGCAGAGATAGAAGCATACAACCATTATGAAGCAAAGTTTCAACCAACACTTGAAAGTGAGGTTCTTAAGGCAGAGGGGCGAGTACTGGATGAGTTGGAAGCATTAGTCGATATTGATAACCACTCTTGCTACGGCTGCTATGACTGCGGTAAAGGTGAGCGAAGAAAATGCGGGATAAAGCAAATCAAGCAAGCTATCACCACCAAACGCCAAGCACTTAAACAACAAGACTTGATTGACTTTGTAACTGACCCCGAAACCATCAAGCGTGCTGCCGAAGGTTCAATGGAGAAGCGACGCCAAGCACTGAAAGAAGACAGAGGGAGCAACTAAGCTCCCTCTTTTTGTATCCGCTTGATCTCACTCCGCAGAAGCTTTGGGCAACTTATCCAGGAGCTTGCTGGTCACTTTGCCCGCGGCCACGCCGCTAGCCGGCCCGGCTATCCCCAGACCGCTCAAGAGCTGTCCGAATTCTTCGCTGTCCAAACTGATGTTGACGACCCCCATGGTGACGTAGATGGCAACGATGGTTCCGATAAACCAGACGATCAGCTTGCGCTCTGCGGGGGAGAGGTCGATCAGGAATGGCTGGTCCTGGATGGCTGCTGCGACTTCAGGCTGCTGTTCAAGGAAATCCGCCGTGATGTCATCGAAGTCCTGGTCCACGAGCTCGCTGCGAAGCGACGTGGCTTGAGACAGTAGGCTCTGTGCGAATGAGCGTGTATCAATCGACTGTGCGAGGAAACCAGACACAGCGGCGACCGACTTCTGAAGCTCGGTACCGCCGCTAAAGAAGCCAGCCATCTGGAGGGCAGGGTAAATCTGACTCAGCCCCGGTTGTGCAAGCTGTCCAAACGACGCATAGCTATCCACCAGCTGCTTCGAAATGGACGGCGATTGAACCATGCCGGCGATGAGCTTGCTGATCCCTGAGGTATCGAACGACTGGGCAATCATGGAGCCGATGCCCTTCGTGCTGTCGGCAAACATGGGACCGATGAGCGAGTTAGTGCTTGGAGACCAGGCGTCGAGGAGCGCCTTGCTGATCCCCGAGGTAACAGCTGCCGTATCAAGTCCCAAGTTTAAGTAGGCGGTTTTCGCGGCGTGGTGAGCGCTGGTGGCGCCGTCATCAGTCATGGTTCAACTCTACTGACAGCGGCCGACAATTTGAGCCCAGCGCCTTACGCCTTGATCAGCCCTAACTGAATGACGTTGCATATTCTACAACTTCAAAACTATTGAACATTCAACCAAAATAGGTTAATATCTAAACATGCCAAAAGCGCAGCGAATAAAGGCTGGACAGCAGCAGCGGCATACAGGGACTCGATAGTCCTTACCTGAATAACCCACCTAGTAGATCGTTCGATCCGATCCAAGACTCGATAACGTAAGAGTCGAAATAGCGTCAAGGTGTTCGGGTAAAGGCTATTGAGCCGCACATTGAAAACTTGGTTATTCAGCCACGCAGGCGTATCAGGAAACTAACTAATCTTTTCGAAAGGTTCTTTTGTTTTCAACTACCTGGTGCGCTGCCGTGGGCATATAAGTGGCGGAATAGGTAGACGCGTTATGAGAGTAAGACGTAAAAAACTTCCACCGTAATTACTTACTCATGCAGGGTGACTATACGAGAATGGTGGTGATAGCCGCCGAGGTGAACAGAGTCATTCAAAGACACTCGGCTCTCGTCAAATCCCTGCCTTATATGTTCAGCTAGTAGTAAAAGCCCAGTTATGCATGGTGACACCTGCTAGGGAGGCGCATAGTGCGGTCGTTCGCACGTTTACTACTAGCGCCATGTAGCTGCACAACATTGAAGGTAGCTGTGAGGGATGGCGCTAAAGCGCTGTTCAGGTGAAGCGGCAAGACGGAGCAGAAACTACCTGTACGCACACTGCCCTTGTAGTAGGGGTGCACATCAAAGTGGAAACCGTCTCATCCCTCTCACCTGCCTTCAGCTCTGTAGACCCAGTACTAGTCGTCGAGCCCACCCCGGCGGCTAGTACTGGCTTTATAGCCAACACAAACAAATAACGCCCTCTTGGGCAAAGGACACTACAACCATGGCAACGAAGCCAGATAACAACGAACTACGATCACAAGACTTCACACGTAATACGGTGGACCGCTCGACACTTATTCTGTCGATCATCCTGACAATTTTCGCCACGGCAGTCATCGTCACCATCGCAAACTGGTTCTTATACACCAACATTCACTCGGCAGCCCGCCAGGCGGTCCACGCGGATATCCAACTCGTGTCAAAAGAGCAAGCGCGACAGCAATAGAAGCCGCCAGTCGCGTTCAAGAATCAAAGACGGCTCACATATCGGTTCAGACGGCTACGACGCCACAGGGCGCGCCAGAACAAGCGACAGCACATATACAAGCGAGGGGCTGCGTACAGTATCGAGACTTGATCGCACAGTACGACTGGGATCTCGATACTGCCCTGGCCGTGTGTCAGGCAGAGAGCGGGGGACGGGCAAGCGCTCATAACCCCGCCAACAAGAACGGCAGCGACGACAAGGGGTTGTTTCAAGTCAACAGCGTGCACGTTGGCCGGCTGATCGGGGACCAAGAGCGGTTCAACCCAGCAGCAAACGTCGCAGCGGCCTATGCCATATACCAAGGCAGCGGCTGGCGAGCCTGGTCAGCTTTCAACAACGGAAGCTATAAGAAATTTTTGTAAGGAGGTGATGTGCCCAAGTTCTACGTATACATAACAGACCGGCTTCACGATAGCGGTATTCTCGGATTCGGGCACGAGCGAGTATTCTCGGAGATTTACGATGCCGAGAGTAAGGATGAGGTCAAGAAACTCGTTCTCGAAGACTTTGATTACATGCCTAAAGTTCGCGAGAAGATGACAGCCAAGGTCCCAGAGACTGAGCGGTTCATAACTAGCATTCACGAACTCAATGACTACTGGCACAACATTTGGCTCACCACCCACATGTGCAAAGAATGTAGAAACCAGTACACCAAGCTGGAGAAGAGTAAGTTTCGTACCGGAGGCTCAACGGAGTTCTGCTCTGCTGAGTGCCAAAAGCAGTTCAACATGCGCTTCGAAGTAGCGTCTGTCGATAGCTACAACTCAGCAACCGTGTACATGATTACTCATAGGCCTACCGGCAAGCGCTATATCGGTGTTACCACTCGGTGGATCATGCAGCGCTGGTGGGAGCACATCAAGGCAAAGAGCGGCTCGCCCTTCCATCAGCTTGTCCTGGCCAGCAGCATCACAGACTTCACGTTTGAGATCCTGGAAGTCTTCAAGCCGAGTGAGCACGATCCATATGCGCGAGAAGCCTTCTACATCAGCAAATACAATGCTGTCGAACTAGGACTAAATAGCGTGAGCGGCCACATGCAGGAGTGAGATGGGCGATCAAGACCAAGGCCATTCGAGAGCCTTGGTCTTTTCGCTTGCCTACAGGCCGCTCGCACCCTTCCACTCTTCCGGCGTCACTCGCTTGATGCTTGATGAGTGCGCCCAGCCCATGTGGTACTTGCCAGAAGAGTCCAGCCATTCAATCAGGCCGTAGGTGTGCGTCCACCCCACAGCCTTACCGTAAATACCGCTCACGTACACCAGCGGCCGGCCATACTTCGGGAAGTCTCGGATTGGAGCTGGGTCATCAATCGGACGGCTCTCTTCGGCTTGAATCCGGGCAAACATGCGCTCAGAGTCGTCGGGAGTACCACGCTTGATCACCGCACAAGTATAGAACATACGTTCGAAGCAGAGATCGGGCTGGCACTGCATCAGTGTGGGTCGATCTTGATTGTCGGTGCCACTCACTACAGTGGAACCAAGAAGTCCGCAATATCAAGGGGGAACCGTTGTCCACAGTTGAATCACTCGTCCAGTCACCGTCAGGCCAGCGTCAGTTGCGCCTTATTGAAGTCCTGTCGGGACTCGAACCCGTAGACGATCATTATCAAGTAGACATCGAAGCCCTGGAGAAAGACCCCGAACAGTGGGGCTTCTCATCGTTGGCCCTAGCGGGTGACCTGGAAGCGATGAAGTCTTGGGGGTGGCTGGACTACTGGGAATCGTTGGAGGGTATCGGCTCCGTATTGCTGAAGCAGCCTGGCCTCGACGCCGCCAACGGGTTCGGAGAACTCAAGTCGAACCGTAGCCGCCGTGCACAACACCTCCGTGATGCTGTACTCAACTGGCTATATGACCAGGACGTGAGCGGTGGTCATGTCTCGGGCATCAGCGACTTCTTGGAATCGGCCAGTAACCAGTACCTGGGCGATCCGTACTCGCAGGATGAGCTTTACCGGGCAACCAAATGGCTTTTGGAAGAGGAATACATCAAGGGCCATAAAGCATCTGGTGGTGAGTTGATCCGACCGTCAGTTACCACCAAGGGCTCACGGATAGTAGAAGCTGAACAGTCAGTCAACCAAGCACTTACGTCGGCAGGACTCACCATGAACAACGTCACCATCACCGACTCCCAGTCGGTCAACGTCGCCCTGCAAAGCTCAAACGTCACACAGTCCAACTCAATGACACAGGGTCAAGTCGAAGTAGTAGAGCGCATTCTTGGCTCTGTCCGTGCCATGGTGAACCCGTTGGTTCTCGGTGTCACTGAGGATGTAACCACCCAGGCTCAGATTGTCGCGAACGACGTCGAAGAAGAAATACACTCGTCGGCTCCGGACAGCGGCAAGGTAAAGGCGCTCCTTTTGAAGCTGGTAGACCATGCCGCCACCGGAACAGTCCAGGGTGGCATCGATGCCTTGAACGCCATGATGCAGCAGGGCATCGCGGGGTTGTAGACGAAACCCTGGCTTAGAGACAAGGCACGCCGGATAGATCGACGAAGACCCGCCGACAAGATTGGGGGAACGTGTCGGCGGGCCAGGATCGAGTGTAGCGCAGCCGAACGGCTCGCCTGGTCTGCCGCGCTACAGAGACGAAACCAATTTGTAGTTACTGAATCTCGTGTTCGTCAGTCCCTTAGCGCCAGGCCCGCGAGCGTCTGACCCAAGTTCATGGACCTCTAGGTTGAGAGAGAACATCTGAGCGATTGGATCGAGGCTGGTCGAGAATTCAAACGCCTCATAAACAGCGGCATCTAGCTCATCGTGGAGTTCTCTAAGCTTGCTTTTGCCAGCCGTCCTGAGCGAGTTGTATTGCTTGGCCAAACTAATTCCGTCGTTCAAGTACGCCGCCCTCAGATCCACGATTTCTGCCATGGCCCTGGCGACGCGCTCGACTGATTTCGGTGCGGGATTCTGGGGCCAGGCGAAGCTGTCGAAGACAGTCGTCGAAGTGTACCTAAGGCGGGTTTCCAGAGTGGAGCAGCGCTCCACAAGCCACTGCCTATGGAGTGTGGATTGAAGGATGCCCATCGAGTAGTCGTCATCGAACGCGAATGCTTGCGCCGAGTCACCAAGCCACAGCGATGAATCAACAAACGTGAAGACGGACATACGCTTGTCGCTCGCCACTCGAGTCACAGCGATGTACCTGTCCAGAGGTGCCACCGCGTCGAGCATGTCACCTCTGCGGTAGTTCAGCTGCCACCAACTATTTAGGAATCCCTGATGATGTTTGTTGACTCGGGCCTTCGGGTTGGCAATCAATACCTCAGCGTTGCGTTCGGCCTCTTCTTTGGCTCGTGATTCCTTGAGCGGAAGAACAAGATCCCGTAAATGGGCCATCGCGGAGGGGTACTTGTTCCCTGCCTTGATGCTGTCCGATTCATCAATGTCAACAACCCACCGGATGGGACCGAGTTCGTGCAGGATCTCGTCGCCGCCAAGGAACGGGTGGACGACCGCCTGGGAATCAGCTATGAGGCGCTGGGCGACTTTCCGGTCCTCCTTCTCGATAATGAAGCCATCGGTGACGCCAGGCGTTTGACCTTGGAAGAAGACCTTGGGCTTCTTGTTTACAGCCAAAGAGTGTGCTTTACGCAGGTCAATTTCTGGTGAAAGAGAGGGTCCGACCTCAGGAAGTTCAAGCCTTACGTTGCCATCCTCAAGCCAAAGAACCCTGGACTCAGGAGACTTCACCGCGGGGTCTTCTTTCATCCAGTTCACGATCGAAACCGAGACGCCTGCTTCACCTGACCAAGGTTGAGTAGCCACAGCATCGGTGATGATTCCACCGTTGTCGACGATGTAGCCAAGCGATGATTCCCGAGATGCGTTCTGTCGAATCGTGTTAGTAGCAACGAAGCCGGCCCGACCACCTGGAGCGAGTCGGTCATGTGCAAGAGGGAACCAATAGCAAACAAAGTCCGCAACACCCGCGACTTTCGGATGTGCTGCTGTCACCTTGTGTGTGTAGACAGCTCCGAGATCTTTCACCATCTTTCGCCGGCCAAGGTAAGGCGGATTGCCAACGATGGCATCAACCTCTGGCCAGACAGTGAATAAGGCGTCGGCTTGCTTGATCGTCCCGTCAAGGTTGTCGAGTGGCAGGACGTTTGGCATGTCATGGAGCTCGTCGGAGCTCAGCTTCTTAGCCAACATCATGGTCACCTTCGCGATTTCTACCGCGAAGGGGTTGATGTCAAAGCCATAGAAGTGATCAGTGGCGATATAGGAGGCGCGGGCTTGCATTGAAAGGCCGCTTCGTCGCCGGTCAGCGATAAGGTCGTGCGCTTCCTTTTCGAGCCGTCGCAGTTCCCGATAAGCAACATAGAGGAAGTTCCCCGAGCCACAGGCTGGATCGAGAACTTTGAAGTTCGAAAGCGCGTACAGCTCTTTCTCAAGAGACTCGATGCTGCCTTTGGCGGCGTCAAGACGTTCGCGCCAGGGGGTGACGATAGTTGGGATGACAACTTTTGCTATGTCGGCAGGCGAGGTGAAGTGAGCGCCGCGCGCATGTCGCTCGCCGTCGTCCATAGAACCTTCGAACAAAGTACCGAAGATCTCCGGCCGGACGGCAAACCACTGCTCAGATGAGGCGGCTCGCATCAGATCTAGCTCACCATCCGTCAGCTCAATAGGCGTAATGTCGGCAAACAGTCCGCCATTGAAATACGGGGTGCCTTTGTAGTGGCCGCCCGGAGTGATCCCCGGTGTATTCATCTCCCTGAACAGTCCGAAGATGGAGTCGTAGGCATCAGTGCCATTCTTGGCATCCAATAGCAGGCGCGTGAAGGTGTCCGACGGGATAAGGCCGATATCTTCGCTGAACATTGCCATGACGGACTGCAAGCAGAATCGTTGAGCCACTGCGCGCTCGACCCCGCGGTCGTGCAGCGAGACAAATACATTGGCTACCTTGGCGGCTGCTTCACGAGTCACCTGAACTAGATCATTCTTGAAGATCGGTTCGACGGCCACAGGGTTCATGAAGGCTAGAACGCTGCTGCGATGGGGAAGATCCTTGAGGGTCACCTTGTCGACGGGTTCGTCGATCTGTGTCTCGAAGTCATACACCCAGAACTCATCAAAATTGCAGAGCACGACGTAGCGCGGCCGATTTGGAACGGCCAGCATCCAGTAGTCAAACGCTTGCCGGAAATGACGCGACAGATCCTGGCCAGCCTTTTTCATCTCGATCAGCACATGGGGCTTCCACATCAAATCAGCGAAGGACGTACCTTTGCTGTCCAGCTTCTTGATCCGCTGCTCAAGTGTTGCGCCGGCCTCACGAAGTCCATCATGTCCGAACGCTTGAAATAGGCGTTCACAGAAAATCTGAGCCTCGCCCTTCTCATCGCCCTTTAGTGACTGCATCCGGTAATTGAAGAGCGCCTCAAGGTTTCGGCGCAGATCGTCCGGCGACAGGTTTGCCATGAATGATGACCCCCAGTAGATGTGATTGCCCCGTGGTGGCAAGAGTGCTTCAGACTCATCCTACGGTTTGGGAGTCACCATCATTCTTGGGACACGACCCCGCAGCGGGATCGACTAGAAGCTCTGGATTAGGCCGCAAGCTACGAGAAGTGCTCCGCCGATCCCACCAAGTGTCATGGACCACTGCACCCAGCGGTGCTTCTGCCATGCAATATCAGCCATGGCAACGATCTGTCGGGTTATCACTGGGAGGATTTCACGCTCTTTGAGGGCAGTCGCTAGGTCGTCGCTCTCCCAGTACTGCGCGTGGCCAAAGTAGATGTAGTTCTCGCTACTAGCTTTGTGCAGACCAGTACCCTTGAGGCGCGGCCGGACGACGACAAGCGCGAAAAAGGCACCAGCGCCCAGTGACAGCAAACCGAGCCAGTAGAAGAGCGGCACTATCCCTGACGGCAGGTCTGAGAAGAGCCTGCCGTCCGCCGAGAGAGCAACCGTGGTCGCTATGATCGCGGATTCAAGGGCGAAGGCAAACGAGGCTTTCGTGTCTACCTTGCCCGTCCAGTCCACTTGGGCCGCGTGGATCTTCCAGGCGTTGTCGATGGCATCCTCGTGGATCATGAAATTATCCATCCCCAGTCTGAGTAGCGCACCAGCTCTGATCTTCCGCCGCCAATGTCCATACGCGACGCCGAAGACCACATGGACTTTCCCGAGCTAGAGATGCAGACACTAGCGGCGGCTTCTATCCACACCCTGTCAGTTATGAAAGTACGGTGTCCTTTTAGATCGCTCAGCTTGGCAGCGATATTAGGGGCATCTCCGATGGATACCAGGTCGTTGTTGTTCCTGACGCCAGCCCTCGCGATCAGTGCCCACCCGTAGTCGATTCCGGTTCGGTGGCTAAGTTGCCACTTATCCTCTTTGTACTCGTCGACGGCGAGGCGGAGGCTCGGACGCACAACATTCTCAACAGCCCACTTGATCTCCAGAGCAGCCTTCACAGCTTTCGTGGCGCCCTCGTCACCTATGAAGATTGACATAACCCGGTCACCGTCGTAACTGCGAATCTCCCCGCCGTGATGCCTGAGGATGCGGGTTGCAGTGGTGAGGAATGACTTGATGATCTTGGCTGAGGTCTCGTCAGTATGGAACCTGGTCAAGCCGGTGGAATTGGCCATGTCTGTGTACAGGTAGACGGCCTCTAGGTAGACGCCGCCGTTGCTCAGCTTCACTGAATCCGACGTTGGAACAGTCGTCCCGTACCGGGTGTCCATTTCCATGAACACGATGTCGTCGACCGCGTTCTCCAGGTCGTTCTTTCTCCCCATGCTTCCCCTCAAGTAGATCTCGACTCAACCTTACCGACGGGGGCTGACAATCTTGGGTCTTTTAAAATCACGGCGTCTGTGCATAAATAGAGGCACAAATATGGCAGACCCAAAAACACCAGACACACCAGAAGAATTAGACAAGGGCGGACGACCGCTCAAGTTCCAAAGCGCTAGTGAGCTTCGCCAGAAGCTAGAAGCTTACTTTAGTGATTGTGATCCACACGTTGCTGAGCGGTTGATCATGAAGACTCGGGTGGACGGCAGCACATACACTGCGACCGAAGAATACATCACTCTCAAGAAGCCCTACACGATTAATGGGCTCTGTCTTGCGCTCAAAACCACACGCGATGTCATTCTGGACTACGAGAGCGGCAAGTACGACGAAAAGGCCACCGACTTCGATGCGGCGAGAGAGACAGCCGACAGGTTTTCCAACGTACTAAAAGAGGCGAAGATGCGTCTCATCGCCGAAACAGAGAGTCGTATCCTCAGCGGCGATACCCCTGCTGCTGCCGGCATCTTCTGGATGACAAACGTAGACAAGAAGAACTGGAAGGCCCGCCAGGAAATCGATCACACCACTGGTGGCCAGCCTATGCAGGCGCTTGTGGAGATCGTCCGTAGTGGGGACCAACCAAGTACGGATTAAGTTCCTCGAAGAATACGAGGAGCTCTTCAATGAGTCTTGGCGCAACATCGTCTTCTACGGTGGCCGTGGCTGTTTTTCGGGTGCCACTTTAGTTGCGACTCAAGACGGTCATATGCCAATTGCCGATATAAAGACCGGCGATATTGTTTGGTCAATGGGCGCGGTGGGAGACGTTGAACTAAAAGAAGTGACTGATATTCACCGCTTTGATGTGGACTTTGACCCTAAACCTATATTAGAATTTAATATAGAAAAGGAATTAATCAAAGCAACATATGACCACAAGTTCTACCACAAAGGAAAATGGGTTCCACTCTATAAGCTTGCCTGGGGAGCGATGGCTCCCAGCCAAAGGGTTCACCTCAAATTATTATGCAAGCAATATGGGCAGACTCTTGACGACGAAGTACAAGGGTGGCTACAAGACAGTCGTATTACATCCGGCGCGCGACATGAATGGGTATCTCCGGACCGTGATGAACGGGCATACAATCAAAGTTCACCGTGTTGTTGCCTCGACTTGGATTCGGAATCCGCTCAACAAGTCGACTGTCAACCACATCAATGCAGTCAAAGACGACAATCAAATATCCAACTTGGAATGGTCAACCAAAGAGGAACAGACTGCTCATGCAATTGCCAATGGCCTGATGAAGACACTCAGGGGCGAGGCCGCCACGCAGTCGATCCTCAACGACAAATTGGTGAGGCGCATCCGTCAGTTGAAACACGACGATCCGACGCTGTCGTCTACCAAGATAGCTGCCATGTTGCCAGTGAAGGTAACGCACTATGCAGTCAAGGATGTCCTAGCTGGCCGCAGCTGGAAGCACGTTGTTTAGAACCATCGTCAATCCATGGTGTGTCGGTCTTACCGTCTGAAGTCAGCTACGACATCACTGTCGCGGACAATCACAACTATTTCGTCACCGAGAGCAACTACCTAGCGCACAACTCGGGTAAATCACAGCACGTCGCCCTGGCACTGATCCTTCGTGGCCGGCAGAAGCAGCTGCGAATCCTCTGTACCCGCGAGTTGCAGAACACCATCGCTGACTCGGTACACAAGCTCTTATCCGACATCATCAACAACAACGGCTTCACTGACTACGAGATCACCGACAAAACAATCAGAAACACTCTCACTGGCACTGAGTTCATCTTCAAAGGTCTGCGGCATAACTCCACTGAGATCAAGTCAATGGAGGGTATCGACATCTGTTGGGTTGAAGAAAGTCAAAGCATTAGCGAGTCGAGCCTCAAGCTACTCATCCCAACGATTCGTAAGCCTGGTAGCCAGCTGATCTACACGTTCAACCGCATGAACGAGCTGGACCCTGTCTATGTGCGTTACTGCAAGACAGAGCGTGTTCGTACCTATGTACGCAAGGTCAACTACGACGTTCTGGAACAAGCCGGCCTTTTCCCAGCCGAGCTGCGTGAAGAGATGGAAGCAGACAAAGCAGTGTCCCTGGATCTGTACGCTCACGTCTGGCTCGGCGAACCAGTTGCACAAGGCGACAACGCTATTCTCAGCCGACAAGCCATCCTGGGGGCTATGGAGCGCACCGTTGACGATGAGGGTGCTGTCGAAGTGGGTGTCGACGTTGCTCGCATGGGTAACGACCGCACGGTGATGACCATGCGCAAAGGGCTCAAGGAGGTCGAGGCCAGGTCGTACACGAAGCTACGAACAACGGAGGTCTGCGACAAGATTGAACAGTTCATCGACTATGACAAGAGCGTGTTGGTCAAAGTTGACGATACTGGTGTTGGCTCGGGCGTCACTGACGACATGATCAAGCGCGGTTACCGCGTCATGGCAATCAACTTTGGCGCCAAAGCATCAGACCCCGACAAGTACCCGAACCTCATCAGCGAAGCCTGGTTCTACTTAGCCAGCATCATCGAGACGATAAGCATCGAGATGGACGACGATCTGCTCATGGAGCTGTCGAGCCGCCAATGGAAGATGGATTCAAAGGGCCGGCGTGCTGTCGAGAGCAAGGACGACTACAAGAAGCGCGGATTTAGGTCACCGGACAAGGCAGACGCGTTGATCATGTGTTTCTATAACAACGCTATTGGTCCGTTCGAATACACTCCCGAGGATAGGTCTAATGCCTTTGGTGGTGGCATCACATCGGGATTGTTAAACACTCGGTTCTAGTTTATATTGCAAGTAGATGGCCAGTAATTCTACAAAGAAAAAGAAACTAATAGTCAGCCCAGAAATGGGTGACTCTGGAACACATATTTTCCATGGCGTTATTACTGGTGAAGAGTACAACTTCAACCTGTCCGGCCGCAAAGCTCTCAAGGTATGGGAAGAGATGCGCCGCTCCGATGCGAGCGTTGGAGCATCACTCAAGGCGATCAAATACCCGATCAAGGCAACTAAGTTCTTCGCTGCTCCGGCATCTGAGGACGAGGCAGATATCGAAGTTTCTAACTTTGTGCACTGGAACCTATTTAGCCGGCTCAAGTGGAAGAAAGTCCTGGGGGAGATCCTCACCTACCTAGAGATGGGTTACGCCATCTTCGAGATGGTGTTTGAGGTTGAAGACGTCGACGGCGTAGAGCGCATCGTGCTCACCAAACTGGGCTTCCGTAAACAGACTGGCCTTGAATCCTGGCAAGCGGGTCCGGATACTCCAGGCATCACCTTCCGGAAATCTGACGGTAAGAGTGTCGCGATCCCGCTAGAGAAGCTGATCGTATTCACCAACGAGCAAGAGGGCGACAACTACGAGGGCGTCAGTATCCTCCGTACTGCCTACAAGCACTGGTACTACGTGGATAAGTTCGACCAGATCGACGCTGTAGGTCATGAGCGCCACTCTCTCGGCGTACCGAAGATCAAGTACCCGCGGACGGCAACCGACGCTGAGCGTGAAGCAGCGCGCAACGTCGTGCGCAATCTCCGTGCCAATGAAGAGTCGTTTATCGAGGAGCCAGAAGGCTGGGATATCAACTTCATGGACATGCAGGCGCACAGCCTCAAAGACATTGGTCCTAGCCGCGATCATCATGACCGCCAGATCACCAAGAACGTACTGGCCCAGTTCTTGGAGCTTGGTTCAAGCGGTGCGAGCGGTGCGCGTTCAGTGAGCGAAGACCAGCACATCCTGCTCAACCAATCTATTGAATCTGTACTCGACTACATTGCAGACACCCTTGGCTATGTCGTGAAGACCCTCGTGGACCTCAACTTCACCGTCGACCAATACCCGACGCTCGCACATGGCGACGTCAACCAGAAGGATGTCTCTGCTCTAGCCGGCGCCGTTGAGAAGTTCGTGAAGTCTGGCGTTATCACTCCTACTGAAGCCGATGAAGACCACATACGCCAGCTAATCGAGTTCCCAAAGCTGAGCGATGAAGACAAGAAGGAACGCAGTAATGCCAAGGCCGAGACGAAGAAGGTGGCTGCGGATGTTCGCAAGACATCTGCTGGCGTGGTTGCTCAGGTAAGTTCACAAGACTTCCCAGGCCTGTACGACGGCACAGGTGTCGACCCTAGCGATATGGGCTGCATCATGCTGGACACAGAACTCTTGGACGTGCAGTCACACGTTGAAGACGCCGCTAATGACCTGGTGGTCAAGGAAGGCTGGGGAGATGGAGCTGTCGCTGAATCAGAAGCCCATGTCACTCTGCTCTACGGACTCCTCGAAAACGGCAACATCTGGAAGGACAAAGTCGATACAGTGCTCGATGGCTGGAGTGCTGACTCAGTAACGATTGAAGAGGTTGGCTACTTTGACCTAGGCGAGAGCTTCGCGATCGTGGCTCACATTGAGAAGTCTCCTGAACTCATTGATGGCCATGAGCGACTGACGCTCCTACCTCACATCCAGACTTTCAGTGAATACAAGCCGCACCTGACTCTCGCCTACGTAAAACACGATCAGGCAACGGCAGATAAATGGGTTGCTGCTCTAGGCGCTCAGTACAACGGCAAGACTCTCAAGACCACGGGTATCAACTACGGCGACCTTCCTGACGGCGATGGCGTTCCTAAAGAGGCCAACGCACTCAAGAGCCTGGCTGGCAAAGTCTCAGCATCACTAACGAGGCTTCTCTATGGCGACAAGAGCAGAACTTCTTAGGGCACGCGAAGAGCTGCATATAGCCATCCACGCAGCCGAGGAGTGGCAGGAAAGCTATAAGGCGAACACGGACACGTTCCGACAGCTACTGGCACTTGAGGCACGCTTAGAAACAGCCTCAGGCGAATACTTGCATGAGCTTGCTACGCGAGCGCAGGGCTACGTTGATTGGTCCCGACTACCTGAGCCGATCAAGGCAGACAACGGGCCGGTGCTCAACAATGACGATCCAGTCTGGAAAGCCGAAGAAGTCATACTGACTGCTGCCATCATCGACATCATCACTGACCTAGTGGCCACGGGAGCCGTAGCAGGTGAAGCCCTATACGGATATCCAGCAGGCTATGCCGCCATGGAGTACGCCACGCTTGACGTGGCAATTCAGAATGCAGCTCGTTGGCATACGGCGAAGCTGGTCTCGCGGGTTACGGACACGAGCCGCGACCTAATCCGCCAGGCAGTGGCCAAGAGCATCGCCATGGGGGAGAACGTCCACGAAGCCAGACTCCGAATCTTAGAAGTCATCGATAACCCGATACGCGCCGAACTCATTGCCCAGACAGAGCCAGTCAACGCCTACCAAACAGGGCTCAAGCACTACGCCAAGCAGACAGGTGCCAAGACAAAGACTTGGGACGGCCTCAGCGGTGCGTGCAAGATCTGCTCCCCACTTATTGGCAAAACGATATCCATGGACGAACTTTTCCTATTACCTAATGGACAAGAAATAGATAGGCCGGCAGGGCACCCACGCTGCCGTTGCAGTCTGATTTACAACTATTAGGAATAATCCCTATTGACTTCTATAGCCATATTTAAGACATTAAGGACATATGGCAATAAAAGCATTTCACAACCTAGTAAAAATTAGCGCAGATTCACAAGGCAATGCGCCTAAGACTATTGAGCTACTTCGAACCGGTACATGGAACACTCCATGGCACGGCGAGTTTGAAATCACTCCCGATGACATTCAGCAATTCGTCATCAACGCTAACCAGGGTGTTGGTCTCGTAGAAGCAGACCCAAAGATTCCTCTGAACTACGGCCATGACTCGTGGGACAAGGCAGCCGGATGGATGCCTAAGCTCTACGCCAGTGAAGACGGCGCAGCACTCCTCGCTGATCCTGAATGGACTCCAGCCGCTGAACAGGCGATCAAAGACGGTGAGTGGAAATACATCTCTCCAGAATTCAACCCTCGCTCTTACCCATGGGAAGACCCAGAGCAAGAGTACAACTTTGTCAGCAACGTGCTCACGGGTGCTGCACTTACCAACATCCCTCTTTTCAAGAAACTGAAGCCAATCACGGCGTCGCGTTTGCCCAACAAGAAAGTGAAGGCGAGTGCCGCTGGCAACAGTGAGAAAAATAACGAAGGAGAACACATGACGTTAGAAGATATTCGCGCCAAGCAAGTTGCCGACCTTACGGAAGATGAGAAATCATTCCTGGCCGAGCACAAAGCGGACCTGACAGCTGAAGAGCTGACTGCGTTCGGACTAGAAGCTGACGATGAAGCTAAAGCAGCTGCCGAGAAAGAAGCAGCCGACAAAGCAGCTGCGGAAGAAGCAGAAAAGGCTGATGCCGATGCTAAGGCCGCCGAAGAGGCAAAGGCAACTGAGGAAGCAGCCAAGATCGAAGCAAGTGCCAAACCAGTCACTATCAACGCTGATCGCCTAGCCAAGCTTGAAGCGGACGCAGCAGCTGGCCGTGAGGCATCTCAGAAGCTTCAACAGAGCGAAGCAAGCGCATTCGCATCAGCTCGTATCACAGCTGGCCAGATCAAGAGCGGTCAGAAAGACCAATTGGTCAAGATCTTGCTCGCCTCTCGCGGCGACGATCGCAAAACACTGGAGACGTTCCTCGCAGCGCTTCCAGAGAACAAGCTCGTCACTAACGGCGAGATCGGTGACGGCGGAGCTGCGGTAGTAGCTGACGCTGGCCAGGTTGTGCATGAGCGGGTCCAGAAAGTTCTGGCCGACGCCCGCACAGCAGGCAAGCCAAAGTCATATGCCGACGCTCGTAAAGAGGTGCTCGACGCCGACGAAACACTAAAAGATCAGCTCAAGGAGGAGCAATAACATGGCAACATTCCAACCAGGTGAACGCTACAGCGCAACGGCTGCTGTAGACCTCACCGGCAAGAAATATCACATCGTCAAACTCGACGCTAACGGCAAGGTAGTACTCGCAACAGCAGCTACTGACGCCATCATCGGTGTCCTGGACAACGCACCAGTCGCCGGCCGCACAGCCGACGTCGTGCTGCTCAACGGAACCGGCACATTCAAGGTGAAAATCGCAGCTAACACTGCCAAAGACGCATACATCACCACTGACGCTAACGGCCAAGCTGTAGTCACTGCTACCGCGGGCAACCGTGTCATTGGTCGACTGGTCCGTGCAGGCTCAGCTGGCGCAATCGCCGAATATATCAAACTAAACGAAAAGTTCTAAGGAAGGCATAACTGATATGGCCAATCAACCAACTTACGTCGATCAAGCGCTCACAAATGTCGCTAACGCGTGGTTCAACGATCAAGAAGACTTCATCGCTGAGAAGCTATTCCCAGTGGTGCCAGTCACCAAACCAACATTCCTAATCCCAGAGTTCGGCAAGGAGAATCTCCAACTGCCAGCTAACTCTGTGCGCACCGGCCTCTCAAAGGCTAAGAGCATCTCGCAGACTCGTTCATACAAGAACGCTCAGCCGCTTGAAGAGCACGCTCTCTCGGGTTACGTCACGAAAGAGGACTACAAACTCACTGACGATCCATTCAACCCTGAGTCAGATGAAACTGAGAACGTCTTGTCTGTTATGGCTCTCGTCGATGAGAAGTCACTTGCTGACAAGCTAACCAACACTGCCGTCATCACTAACAACCGCACCCTTACAGGTACAAGCCGTTGGTCTGACTACGCTAACTCGAATCCGTTCGAAGACATAAAAACAGCAGTTACTTCTAGCAAGTTCCTGAAGTACAACACAATGGCATTTAGCCGTGAAGGTTACCTTTCACTTATCAGCCACCCAGACATCTTGGACCGCCTCAAATGGGCCCAGGGTGGTGCTGTAAGCCTTGAACAGCTCAAGCAACTGTTTGGTCCGTTCGGCATCAAGAACATCTACATCGGACAGGCTAGCGCCAACTTCGGTGAAGAAGGTCTCGCTGATGACATCAGGAACATTTGGGGTAACGACGTTCTCTTTGGCTACGTAACTGACAAACCAAGCCGCAAAAGCGTCAACGGTGGTTACAAATTCCAACTCAAAGACGCTCGTGAAGTCACCAAAGAATCGATCAACAACCCATCTCACACAGAAATTGTGGTCGCTGACTACTACAACTACGAGATGATCATGGCCGACGCTTGGTACCTACTAAAGGACGCGTTCGCGACGGGAGCTTAGTCGTATGGCTAGTGGAATTAGCAAAATCAAGTACATGGTAGGGGCAATCGCTCCTACCAACCTGAAGACCATAGCAGTCACTGTAAACGCAGCCGCAACCAGCGGAACAGCAACGGTGAAAGCCGGCGTCAAGATTCTCGGCATCTTGCCAGCAGGCAACCAGGATCAGTTTGTCGACAACGTGGCGCTAAGCGGTACAACCCTCACGGTTACCCTCGGCGCTGCTGCAACGACAGCGAATCAATACAACGTAACTGTTCTCGAGGTATAGCCATGGCAGACACAGTAAAAGGTACAGCCAAGAGCGAGATCAAGCTTGACGGCGTGATCTACAAAGCAGGGGAGACCCTCGAAGCTCCGAAGGCGACGATCGAGCGATTGATCCATATCGGTGTAGTTGAAGATCCAGCAGTCAAGGAAGCGGCAGAAGATGCTGCCAAAGCCGAGACGGCAGCAGCTGAAGCAAAGGCTAAGGCGATCACAGACGAAGCAACCGTTGAAGCTGACAAGACCCTTGCAGCAGCTGAAGCAAAGGCTAAGGATGTGACCGAAACTGCCCTTGCGGAAGCAACGACAGCAGCTGAGAAGCTGATTGCCGATGCGAAAGCTCAAGCAGAGAAGATCCTAAAAGATGCACAGGAAGCCGCTAAGAAGGCTCCTGAGACAAAGACGACCACTGCTTCGAAATAGAAGTTAGAACGTCACACAGCTATTGAGAGCGCCTAAAACGGGCGCTCTTTCTATTAGGCCTATTCTATTAGTTACCTATTCGTGCAATTATGGAAATAGAACTTAAACAGGAACCATTGAATGGGCGTAACAGTAACAGGAACAATTACCACGCAAAACTTAAATCCGACTACGGGTACGGCAACCCCCGGATCATTCGTCAAACTAGCGGACAAGAGCTCATCGACTTATAGGGAGCCGGTGGACAGTGTTTCGGTCCAGGTCACGGGGACGTATACCGGAGTTCTGACACCACAAGTCTCCAACGACGGTGCAACGTGGGTAGCGGTCGGGCCGGATATGGTCTTCAACTTCAATACTGGGGTTTATAGCGAAACTATTGCCTCAGCGGCGGTCGGGGTATTCCTGGTCACCGTGGGCGGGGCTAAGTATTTCCGTATTAGCGCCGATGCAGTGGTGACGGGCTCAGCAACCGTCACGATCAACGCAGCCAATGACACTAGATCCGCGGGCGTCACCGGATCATTTACCCTTCGCGACAAGATCGCCGGTGAAGACCTCTTGAACGACGTTCTAAAAGCTGAAGACCGTTCTTCTTACGTCAACACAACGGCAAGCGTGCTTGTGAAGACTGGCGCAGGCCGGCTCAAGGGTATCTTCGTAGCGTCTGGTACAACTCCAACGATCAAATTATGGGATAGCACAACTGCGGCTAGCACTGTCCTTATAAACACCTTCACACCAGCAGTGGGCACTTACTACGCATTTCCATCCGTGGAGTTTGCAACCGGCCTCTTCATCACAGTAAGCGGTACTATCGACTGCACCGTGTTCTTCAAGTAGGTAATCCATGGCAACTAGACGACCTATTTGGGAAAACTTACAGAAGAACGGCGACTTTGAACTAGCTCCTACTTTCGTGGCGCCGACGACGAGTACCAGCGTGTTTATCACTGGGACTGCCACAGGCTCCGCTAGTAACGATGCCTATACATGGGCGACTAATAAGGGCGGCACTGGTCAGGCCATGTTCGACACTGCCGAGAAGTACTCGGGTAACTACTCAATGAAGGTATCCACACTAGCGGCTGGCTCATTCATGTACGCTCGTGCGGTCCCAGGCACAGCTACGAACCAAAAGTTGCGACTCAACGCCATTACGGTTGCTCCAAACACTTCCTACACTGTCGAGTTTTGGATGAAGACCAACCTTGTGAGTGGCGCTAGCGCATCAGGTGCCCGCTTGGCTGTTGTCCAGTACAACGGCGCTGCCACGGCTCTTACCACTGTCCTTTCAACCGCAGTCATTACGACTACAGGCTGGACTAAGTACTCCTTCAACTTCACCACACAAGCCACTTGTAACTTCATTGAACTTCAGTGTCGAGTAACGGGTAACGATGGCGCGGCCACTCTCATCATGGATGGCTGGTTCGATGACATCAGCGTGAAACCAACTACCCAGACGGTACGCCTCGCCATATGAGCTTAAGCCGACTATCTGTAGCAGGCTCCGCAGAAGTTGTGCCACTCAAGAGCAAGATGTCGGGCATTGTGATGGAGCGAGCCAACGGCGACATCCTGACAGCGACCAGCAGCCCGTTTGCTATTCATAAGTCCATAGACGGGGGAGTGACATGGGTGCAGAAGTTCTCAGAGGCACACCCTAACCGCAATGCTCGTTTGAACTTCGAAGACTCCCGCGGCTACCTGTTCTTCGGTACGGCTCTCACGAACAACGCTGCAACGATTGCCCGTTCAATTGATGGGGGTGAAACCTTCGTCACAGTGCTCACCCTTGAATCAGACTCAGCTTGGTACATGATCGAGCGTGACAACGGGGATCTCTACGTGAACGAATACAACTCGTCTAACACAGCGATGTTTGCCTACAACGTATGGAAGTCAGTCAACGGCGGCGCAGCTTGGACCAAGTTCTACACTCACCCTCCAGGGCCTGACCCAAGCAACCTGACGAACCGGACCATCCGCCACTTCCACATGCTCTGGCGCGACACGAGCGATCAGATGTATTTGTCTATGGCTCACGGGCTGGAGACAGGCGCATACCTTCTGAACAACGATGGCACCCTGGGCGCGAACATCGGTGACTATCCAACTACAGGTGGCGCGTCGAAAGGTGGAGGGCTCACTGCCTTTGCTCAAGCGGACAACGGAGACATATTCCTAACTCCTGACAACTATCCTTCATGTGTGTACAAGTACCAGCCGGCCTCTCCAACAGTTGAAGGCAAGCTTCTGAACGTTCACGATGTGGCTAGTAAGTACGGAACAAGCAGAGAGTCGTTCATCCTGGGCATGAGCAAGGGTCGTTACGGTGTGCTCTACGCACTAGGCAACGGCACGTCAGCCAACAGGACGTTCCTACTTATCAGCGGAGATGACGGAGCTACATGGAAGTACGTGGCCTATACGAGTGAAGGCACCCGCCCAACCTTCGTATCGGTTAGTCGTTCTTCTATCCCTCGCATCCACATTGACCAGGGCATCAACCGGCCATTCGTGACACTTCCTGACTATACGAAGCAACAGGCCATGAATCTTTAGGCTGAACCGGCCATGACAAAGACCTCTCAACTATGAGGGGTCTTTTAATTGTTGGTGTGCAGTGTTTAAATGAAGACATATATGAGCACAACCCTACGAATCGATTCCTTCAACGAGATAAACGTCCTAGAGCGAACTGAACTCAGCTCGGATTATGTAGCAGCTTCAACCGTGCTTACCGTACGGAGCACCCAGGGATTCGCAATAGGCCAATCCATTTACGTGGGCCAACCATCGCGTGAAGGCTGCGAGAAGGGCGTCATTGCGTCTTTGAGTGGTGAGACGACTATCAACCTGTCCGCCGCACTCAAGCTGCCACACACGCGCTATGAGCCTGTCACAGCCGTACTTGGCGACTCGATCCATATCTATCGTGCCTCGAATGTTGACGGCGCCGTTCCAGCCGACAACCAGTTCACCGTTCTGACAACTCGTACAATCGATCCTGACCAGGCTTCGACCTACTACCAAGACTCAACGGGCTCTAGTGCCTTCTGGTATCGCTACACGTACTTCAATCCGATCTCCAATGTAGAGACGCCACTGATTTACTTCGACGCATGGCGCGGAGATGACTTTGCGCATTACGCTTCCCTAGCTGAGATCCGGAAGGAAGCTGGATTTGAAAAGGCCTACAACCTTCCCGACAGCGACGTCGAGCTGCAGCGCCGCAATGCTGAATCGGAGATCAACGCGTCTTTGAGTGGGGGACTGCTGAAGGTTTAGTTGACAGCTGGGGTTGATAATTTCTTACGCGGCTGAGGCCGCGTTTTTTATTGTCTCAAACTCGATTGGTGTCAGCCGTCCGAGGGCACGTTGACGGCGTTTGCGGTGGTAGCTGCGCTCGATCCAGGTCGTGATGGCCAGCCGGAGCTCGGCCCGGGTCTCCCATCGTTTCCGGTTCAGGACGTTCTTTTGCAGCAGGGAGAAGAACGATTCCATCGCTGCATTGTCACCGCATGCCCCTACCCGGCCCATCGATCCGTTCAGGCCGTAGGTGTTCAGGGCCAGGACGAACTTTCTGGATCTGAACTGGGACCCTCTGTCCGAGTGGACCACCGTGCCCGCCGGTTTCCTGAGGGCCACGGCGTGGTCCAGGGCGGCGACGGCCAGGGACGCTTTCATCCGCCCGTCCATCGAGTACCCGACGATCCGGTTTGAGTGAAGGTCCTTGATCGCGCACAGGTACAGCTTGCCCTCCCCGGTGTGGTGCTCGGTGATGTCCGTGAGCCATTTCCGGTTCGGTGCCGTGGCGCTGAAGTCCCGTTCGACGAGGTCATCGTGGACCGGCGGGCCGGCCTTGAGCCCTGACCGGCGCCGGCGGTGGATCACCGAGAGGATGCCGTTCTCCGAGCACAGCCGCCAGATCCGGCGTTCACTGGCCCCAGGGCCGGGACCGGCGTTGATCTCATCGGCGATGAACCGGTATCCGAAGGCAGGATCGTCCCGGTGGTGATCGATGGCGGCGTTGATCAGATGCGCTTCTTCCCAGTCCCGGGCCGGGACGGGATTGGCGGCCCACTGGTAGTAGGCCTGTCTGGAGAAATTCAGTACCCGGCAGGACACTGCCACGGGAACCCGGATCGGGGCGTCCCTGGCAGCCAGCTCGCGGACCAGCGGGTACATCATTTTTTTGGGTTGATGTCCCGGGACAAGTAGGCCACGGCACGGCGCATGACTTCGGCTTCCTGTTCCAGGAGCCGGATGCGTTTGTTGGCCTCCCGCAACTTCGCGGCGTCATCGGACACCGCCCCGGACTTCACGCCGTCTTCTCTGTCGGCGATCTTCATCCAGCGGTGCAGGGCAGCGGGCGAGACACCGAAGTCCTTGGCGATCTGGATGATGGGCGCTTCGCCCTTGCGGGCAACCGCGACGACATCGCGGCGGAATTCTTCGGGAAAGGCTTTGGGCATGATGAACATCCTTCCACCCGCAAGGATCAAATCCTCACAGGCAAAGTGTCAATCAAACCTTCAGCAGTCCCTGGTGCCTATACGGTCCCCTTCGCTCCCGTGCCCGCCATCATTCGTACTCTCACTATCCAGCTGGCCGCAGCGATGCTCTTGGTTCACGCCTACGGAGAGACAGCCGGCAACAGGCAGAAGCTCAAGGATGCACGAGCTGCTATCGAGGGATACAAGACGAGATCCTCTGTATTGACGGATGATGATGGGATCTCACTCACGACTTCCAACGGTGTCACCGGCTACCCAGGCGATCCGAGTGACGACGCGCCAAGGTTCTTCCGTATGGGGGACACGTTCTAGTGACCTACGTCATCACAGTCCAGGGCGACGACGAACTGATTCAACGGCTCAAGAAGTTCGGAGTATCCGTTCTAGACCTCAGCGCTTCAATGGATAAGACGGGCCGCTACTTGACAGGATTCTTCTCTGGCGAGGTGTTCGCCTCTCGTGGAGGAATCATCGGTAGACCATGGCCGGCGCTCCACTCGAACTATGCAGCTTTTAAGGCTCGTACGTTCCCTGGTCGTCCACCACTAATCCGTAGCGGATTGATGAACCGTTCTTTCAAGCACAAGTCAACCAAGCTGTCCGCGAGCTTGTGGAATGAAGCGGAATATTTCAAGTACCACCAGGATGGCCGCGGTGTTCCTGAGCGCGTGATGATGCTTGTGGATGACCGGCGTGAGCGGATGGTAGTCCAGTTCGTTGCTGACGACATTGCCGGGAAGATGAGTACCTCAGGTGTCTAGCCAGTATGAAGACAACGTGCAACGCATGCTGCACCTGATGAAGGACACATTCGCTGATACCTTCGCTACCTATTACGACGGCGATCCTGAAGCTATCCCTACGTTCAACTTACCCGCGTTGATCGTCACTCAAACAAGCGACGAGACTCAAGAGGGAGCTATAGGACAAGATGATGTCTCAGATAGCCTCACGATAAAGGTTGTCTTCAACAAGCGCGACGACTGGGACGGCGATAAGGTCAATCCTCTCAACATGACGGAGCGCAAGATTCGCGACTTGGTAAGTAAGCGAGACCCGCTTACTGGAAACTACGATCCAAAGACTGTAAAAGGGGCCATCAGAGCTCATGCCTTGGACGGAATAATAGCAGTCGCTAACAACATGAACGTCCAGTATGGAATCAATCCTCGAACGGCAGGTGAGCACCTCGCTGACCTGACTGCAGAAGGACATGTATCGTTCACTATCCAGTACTGCGTCAACGTGTATTAGGTCATTGCACTTTTAAAAGTGTGATGTTTGTCTTACATTAAGGACATGGCAAAGAATAAAGAAATCGATCTAACCGACGAAGCTTCTGAAAAAGGCACTAAGCGGCAATACTTCTTCCCGACAGAGGGCAAGAGCGTTGAAGCTGAGGATTTGGCAGAGGCTGTCGAGATACTAAACGAAGCAAAGAAAGAACAAGAGGTAGGTGATGGCAACAGGTAGTCCCTTTATTGGACGCAAAGAAGGCGTCGGTCTTGGTATTGAAACAACACCAGGAACATCAGTAGCGCCGAGTACATGGCTCAGGTGGCTTGATCAGGACATTCAAAACAAAGTCACGATCATCGAGAGCGATAGCGCCATGGGCGTTGTTGAGAAGATCGCTGACAGCGCGATAGTTGAGCGATGGGCCGAAGGTACTCTCGCTGGCAAAGTCTCTGATGAATCTATCGGGTACTTCCTACTTGGCATGTTCGGGACTGTCTCGACAGGCACCGTTTCAGCCGGTATTTACCCTCACACGTTCTCTGTGAACCAGACCAGCGTGCCAAAAGCGCTAACCATCTGTCACGTCACACCACTCAAGACTGAGCGTCACTCGTACGGCGTCATCGACAGCTTAGAGCTCAATGCTGAAGCAGGTGCATGGGTCCAAGTAAGTGCGGCTGTCAAAGCTCGTACAGGCGTTACTGCCTCGGATGTTCCGGCCACCACGACTGAGAAAGAGTTCACGAGTAAGCAGATCACCTTCAAGACAGCAGCCAACGTTGCAGGTCTAGGCGCTGCGCCAGTTCTGACCGTCAAGAGCGTGAAGCTTGCATTCGAGCGAGGATCAACACCTTACTTCGCACTCGGAACTGATGATGTGCCTGAGTTTGACCGCGATGTGTTCGAAGCCAAAGGGGAGTTCGTCTTGCGCTACCAGGACACCCAAGTTGAGACTGACTTCCTGGCCAACGCCATCAAGGCGATGGAGCTCAAGATGACCAACGGCACGTCGATCCTGACGCTCACCGCTAGCAAGGTCCGTACCCGCGACCTAGCTAAGTCATCTGACAAAGACGGCATCGTCACTCAAACAGTCCAGTTCTATTGTGAGTTCGATCCGACTGTTAACTCGGCAATCGTTCCACTCTTGAATAACGCAAAGGTTTCCTACGTAGCATAGAACCTAATTGCAAATAGTATTCTCTCCTGCTTAAATACCAACAGTAAATAAGCAGGAGATTTTATGTCTGAACCAAAACGCATTGTAAGCATCAAGAAGTCATCACTAGAGGGCCTGAGCCACGAGTGGGGTGATGAATGCTATGCCTACATCACTCCAGCTACTTATGAAGAGATGCTTGAAGTCAACGAGCTGAACACTGCTGAGCTCACTCAGCGCGAGCAGGTCAACTTTCAGCTGGAACAGGTGAAGAAGCACTTCGTCAGCGGCAAGATTAAAGTGTTCAACGGTACTGAGTTCGAACTGGCTGACATGACCGCAGAAGACGCAGTCGCGACTATCGCGATTGCTGACAAGATATATGCCGACATAATTGGTTTCGAACTGGACCCAAAAGATTTGCGCAAGGCAGCTCAGGAGAACGCCTTGCAAGTGAAAAGCGAGAGCACTACAGAGACTTCCTCGTCAGAGACTTCAGAGTAGGCATCCCTAACGCGGTGGTAATGGAAGTAATGCTCTTCCGTTACCAGGAACGCATGCACCTAGGTTATGAAGAGGTTACTAAGAAAACTCCTTGGGCTGAGATAGAGCGCGCCTTTTACATATGGTCACTTGATAGTGAGCGTGATAAATTAGAAACAGATAGGCAAAAGAAGATATAAATACTTCATAACTAAATACTGCATGGCAAACCCGATTTCCATTCTCATCCAAGCTAAAGACGCCGCATCAGGGACGATTAGGTCAGTTGGCGAGAGCATCGATGAGATGGGCAATAAGTCCAGTGCAGGCTCGAAGAAGGTTGACTCACTAGGCCAAAGAACCGCCGCTCTGGTCGGCGTAGCTGCCGCGGCCGGCGCTGGCGTCTATTCACTTACCTCCGTCATCGGTGACGCTAAAGACGCGGCAAGCAGCTATCAGAACGCCATGGCTGGCCTTGTCTCCATAGCTGGTCACTTCGGCGTCAGTCAGACCGCCGCAACTAAGGCCGCTAAAGAACTGGCGCGTGATGGTCTCATGACTGTCACTGAAAGTGCCAAAGGCCTCAAGAACCTCCTTGCCAGTGGATTCAATCTAGAGCAGTCCATCGTCCTCATGAATCGCTTTAAGGACAGCGCAGCATTCAACCGTCAAGCATCCCTGGGCTTCGGAGAAGCGATAGCCAGTGCCACAGAGGGTATCAAGAATGGCAACAGCATCCTGGTGGACAACGCGGGTGTCACCAAAAACCTAAGCATGATCCTTACTGAGGCTGGATTTAGCGCTCAAGATCTTATGAAAGCCACAACGGATGCTGGCGTCCGCCAAGCCCTGTTTAACGGGATCGTCAAAGAGACGGCACCTATGCTCGGCAACGCGGCATCACTGGCTAAGCAATTTGCAGGAGAAGAAGCCAAGGCAAGTGCTGAAACTATAACGCTGAAGACCAAGCTGGGAGAGGCCCTTCAACCAGCGCTCCTTTCACTGATGAAGGCTTGGACGCCGGTTCTAACAGGTGTCAGGGAATGGGTAACTGCAAATCCTCAATTAGCCGCTGGCTTGGTGATAGGTACAGCACTCTTCTTCGGTCTGGCTGCTGCCGTTGGTGCAGTCGGAATAGCAATGATCGCGATCGCCCCTCTGGTCGCTGTAGTAGGTGGTCCGGTCCTCGCTCTGATCATGGGGATAGGTCTAGCTGTTTCAGTTGCAGCCGGCCTCATTCTCGCTAACTGGGGCGAGGTCTCCAGCTTCCTAAAGACAACCTTCGACTGGATAGGCAAGGCTTTCATCGGTCTTGTCAACGGCACAGTGGACTTCGCACAGAGCTCGTCAGACGCTGTTCTCGCTATACCTAAGGCATTTGAAGACGCTGGTAAGGCAATAGCTGCTAAATGGGCTGAGACTACATCTTGGGTGGCAAAGACAGCCAGGGATCTCTGGGACAGCATAGGGCGAGCATTCCAGACTGGTGTCCAGCAAACAGTTCAGTTCTTCCAGCAGCTCCCGATGGCAATCGCATATGGGCTGGGCTACATCGCCGGAGCCTTGACCGGTTTCGTTACTGTGGCCGTCCCTGCCTTCATAACCGGAGTGATTAACTGGTTCGCTCAGTTGCCAGGAGCAATCGGTGGCTTCGTCCAAGGGGTCTACGTGGCCGTCACGAATTGGTTTGCTCAAATTCCTGGTGCCGTTACTGGCTCTGTGGCATCTATGTATGGCGGCGTTGTCTTTTGGTTCGCGAATACTAGCAGCGCGGTCGGCAACAGTGTTTCGAGCCTCATTACCAACGTCATCAACTGGTTCAATCTGCTGCCTGGGCGAGTTGGCTCGGCTGTCGCTTCTCTTTGGTCGAGCGTCGTTGGTGGACTGATCAACTTCAAGGACAGCTTCATCAAGTGGGCTCAGCAGGTGATTGATTCCGTAGTCGGCGTCTTCAACTCGCTGCCACAGAAGATCAACGAGGCGGTCGGCAAAGCAGTCAACTCAGCCAAGAACTTCATGGGCGACGTAGGTAACAACATCTCTAAGGGCTTTCAATCTGGCGTTGGTGCGTTCAATGGACACAAGAACGCGCTAGGGACGAACTTCGCTCGTGGGGGAAGAACGCTTGTCGGTGAGATGGGTCCAGAGATCATAGACCTCCCTCAGGGCTCCAAGGTGATGCCGGCCTACCGGACTAGACAGGAAGGTTCAGGTGGAGGTGGCCCTACGGTTGTCATCCAGAACATGAACGTCAACAACGGGGAGAACCCACGCAGAATATTTGAAGAAATAGGGTTCGCCCTGGAGCTCGCATCGTGAAAATTTGGCTTAATGACTACCTTCTAAACGACTCGACCAACCGCACGTATCTGCGTGAACCAATCGAGGGCCTAGAACTACCGGGTATCCGTACAAGTGATGGCATGCGATCAGGGCAATCAGGCAGCTACACAGGCGCTCAGTTCTACGACGCAAGGTTCCTGACGCTTCAAGGGCACATCTTCTCGGACACGATTGCAGTGGCTAAGCAGAAGCGCCGTGAGATCCAAGCAGCACTGCCTCTGTACCCGACTCCAATAGTCGTCCGTATCCAAGATGATGATGGCTACATCTACGTGTTCAGCGCGCAACTCCGTGACTTCAAGATGCCGCTCACCCAGTCGAACTTCAAGCACGTCTTCAAGATCGAACTCAAGGCCGATGATCCGACCATCTTTGATGACACTGCCGGCACAGCTTTGACTGCCACCATCATGAAGCCAATCTCAGGCGGTATGCAGTTCACAGATACGAGCCCACAGTTTGGCTCCACGTTCTATTTCTCTGCAGGTCAGCCTATAAGCACGGTGATCAACACCAGCAACGTCACCGTCTACCCGGTCATCACCATCACAGGTAAGACAACCAATCCAGTCCTGACGAACAAGACGACGGGTCAAGTCTGGTCACTGGCTGGCTACTCGGTAGCGACAGACTCAGTGACAGCGATCGACATGTACAACCACACCGTCAAGTTAAACGGCGGCAGCGTATTTTCATACATTCCACTCACTGCTGAGTGGTGGGGCTTTGCTCCTGGTCCTAACGAGATCCTTCTAGCAAGCGATCTGGACAGCGATGTAAAGACGGCAACAATTACATGGCGACCTGGAGTCATGGGGATCTAATGGCGTACTCGACGAAGTACACCGTCGAGCTGTGGACGAAGAGCGGACTCCGCATCTGCGAGATAACTCACTTGGTTCAGAATCTCTCCTGGGCGGAAGAGCGGAACGAAGCAGAGTCGCTTCAGTTCAGCATGGATCTAGATGCCTTCGAAACGTACATGATCGACAAGGTGGGAGCGGACCCTGTCAGCAACTTCCGTGAAGGCCAAACAGAGATCAAGGTCAAGGAGAACGGCGAGTATCTGTTTGGTACTCAGCTCTACTACGCACCGATCAATCTCAACAACGATGGATCGGCCACAATCAGCGTCCAAGCAACCGGCTATCTCAACTTCTTCAAAGACCGTTACCCAGATCCAACCATTAGCTACAGCGGCATTGAGTCAGTAGAGATCTTCTATGACCTCATCAGGAAGGCTCAGTTAGCGACGTACGGGAATTATGGCATCATCATTCCTGCCAGCGGCTACTACGTCACAGGCAAGCTTAGAGACCGTTCCTTTGAGCAATTCACCAGCTCGACCAAACTCAACTTGCAGCGGCTCACAAACTTGGTTGATGGAAACTTCGACTTCAAGATCCTTGCAGACAAGACCGTGATGACCTACGCAGCCATTGGTTCACCGCGTACTGACTTCAAGCTGGTCTTCGATAGAAAGAACTTCCGCTCATCAATTGATTCGGCAAAGCTAAACAGGGGAGCCAACAACCTCTACAACCAAGTGATTGGCATCGGATCTGGCTTCGGCAAGGATCAGCTCGCCTCGACTAAAAATGATCTGCCATCTCAAAATGAGTTTGGGCTCAGGCAATTAGCTACTCAGTTCAACGAAGTGAAGGTCCAGAGCACCCTAGATGAGAACACTCAGGCACGACTCGACAGAGTGAAGAGTCTCCTTCGAATGCCACAGGTGACTGTCTCCGCGGCTGACCTTCCAGCCGTACGAGTAGATGTTGGCGACATCATTCCTCTTCAGTTCACCGGACGAGCACTGTTAGAAGACCTGACAGGTGTATACCGAGTGGAGCGTAAAGAGTGCAACGTAGACGAAAACCATTTCCTCAAAGAGGTGAAGTTCTACTTCGAGAAGACGGGGGAGTACACCGTCTAATGGCCGGGACGCTCAACCAACTGCCTGAGATGGCCTTACTGAACGGTATCCGCAACGCGCGGCAGGTTGGCGCTGAATTGAAGGCAGCTCAGCGTATGAGCGGTGCTAGTAACCAGCTCAACTACGAGATCAAGACAACGAACACTTGGGATCGGACAGATACAGTCACCGCCGCCACCTCAACGCAGATGACGCTCGAAGTTACGATGACCTGCGATAAGACCCAGCCGTGGCCTGAGGCACTGCTCTACCTAGACATCCGGGCGAACGGCACCGGGGACGCAAACAAATTCACGTACCTCATTGGCACGTACGGTGGTACTACCTACAACGGTGCCCTTGGCTGGTCAGATGGCACCAACGTCATCACAAGCGGCACGATGAATCGAAACTTCGACAACGCAACGGTGATCTTTGTCTGGACGGTCAATTTCTTCTACAAGGGCACCATCACCTATTACGCCAAGCCAGCTATCCGGGCGTCGTGCGGCGGCACGTTGACGTTGACGAGGACTCTCTAATGGGAGTGACCAACTTCGACAACCTGATTGAGAATCAAGTCGTTTCAACACTTCGAGACGCTGCTCAGACAATGAACGAGCGCAAGGCCGTCCAACGTGTCGGCGGTTCGAGCGTTCGCTACTATCGGACTGATAGTCCAGGTGCCTGGCTGTGGACCGGCCGGCTCGATACCCAGTCTTTACAGAGTTCGACCACAGGATTCGCGCGATTCACAGTGGTGTTCACATCGAGCACAAGTGCTGCCTTTATGTCGTCGTGCGTTGCCGACGTCGAGAGTAGTAGCGATGGGATCACATGGGCACCCCAGGACGCTCCCTTCAATTGGTTCCTCCAGGACGCCGGGGTTGTCAACGCTGAGCCGTATAAAGCCAAGTATGAGCTGAGCCTGCAAGGCCCCTACAACGAATACCGACGGTTCAAGGTGCAAGCGCTCACTTCTGACCCGGTATCTATCAACGCTGTGAGGATTCTGTAGTGAGTGTGCTCGACTCACTTCCCGATGGTTCGATAAGTCGCCTCGTGCGCGAAGTTGAAACGGCACAGAAGGAGATCAAGGCACCTCAGACTATTGGCAGCTCTGGTGTATTGATGGGTATTACGATCAGCCAGGCTGCCGCTGACATCACGGTCCCTGCCGGCGATGGCCGAGCCATTCTTCTGCAATATACACCTTCAGACTTGAGCTTTGGTGGAGGGTTAATATACCGCGCGTACGAAAGCGTAAATGGAAGTTCTTCTTACAGCGAGATCTTTCTCCAGTATCGACTTCGGGTGGGTTTGGATGGTATCCAGTCGTGGAGAATACCAACATTCAATCAGGGTCTCCCGGAGAAAACTTATAAGTTCCTATTTATTGGCATTGGGTCTGGTACATTCACAGCAAATTTAATATAGTAGGCCTATAAGGGGCCAATAAACAAAGATGTACGACAACTTCAAACTACTCAACTACAGCAACTCGTTAGTATCGCCGGAGTTATACGCTCGTCATCAGTCCAAACTCTTCACTGGCAACGTCGTTAACGGCCTGCTTGTCATCCCTAAGACCGGTCTTATAGTCACTCTGCCAACTGGCAATGGATTCATCCCGTATGGCTCAGGTGCTACCGCGTCAAACCGTGAGTTCAGCCTCGTTGTAGACTTCGACATCACTCTAGACACCGCCGACGCAAGTAATCCTCGTATCGATCTAATCGTGATCTACGCAGACCTTGCTGTGACCCTTCCTGGAGGAACACCGGGCGTTGCCAACTTAGACGGTCCTGGTGTTGTGAAGGCGACCTTTGTAAAAGGCACTCCAAACGCTAGTCCTGTAGAACCAACAGTCGGAGCAATCCAGACGAAGATCGGCGCAGCTAATCCGTACATCATCGTTGCTGAGGTGAGGGTTGATGCATTAGTCACTACTATCGCGGCGAATAAGATTACGGATAGGCGAGTGCTGGTGGGTCCGGTGAGATTGTCAGCCGGTACCGTTAATACGGCTACTATTGCGGATGCAAACGTGACAACTGCCAAAATAGCTGACGCTAGTGTTACCTATACTAAAATGAATTACGCAACCATCCCTCTAGGGCAACTTAGTTTTAACTCTTATGGTACGGCAGGGGGGGTTGTTGTCACCGGTACGTTAGTAGTTCCATTTAATAAATTCACAACCAACTCAAGTACGCAGATAACGCAATCGGGTGGGCAGAATATGCTTCTCTCACAAGCGGGCTGGTATGAACTTCTTTTTAACGCGAACGTCACTGATGGTGCTGGTACTTTACAATACGTCCCGTACATTCAGTACTCCACCGATAGCACAACATGGTATGAAGCCTCACCGCTGTTACATAATATAACTGCGATAAACGCCCGTGGTTCATCAATGGCCACCGATATTTTCTTGCCAGCAAATACCTATGTCCGTGCAGTCATCTTTACGACTGGTGCGTTGCGATTCGCCGCCGCATCCGCTTTCACTGAACCCCAAATGTCATTAACGGTTAAGCGAATTGGCTAAGGAAAACCACCATGAGCCACAAGCCAAAAACAACCATCAAGGAGACGGAAGAGGTGAGTCGTGCATGATCCCGACTCACCTGTTAAGCGCCATGAACTCGAACGCGTGGCCGAGCATCTTGAGATGTACCAAGAGCGCAACCTTGAGGACAATAAGGAGATAAAGCAACTACTCAAAGACGTCGGCGCATCTATCCGCGCCAATACTGATGAGATCAAGAAGAGCTATGTCAGCAATGACCGGCTTGAAATCCGCCTCGCTCCACACGAAACCATCCGCAAGTTCTTCTGGTGGGTGGCTGGTGGCATGGGGATCATGTTCCTCGCCACGTTGTACCAGCTTCTCATCAACGGAGTGAAGTCGTTGTGAAGCTTTACCGTAAAGGAATGCTGCGAGCGGCTATAAGTGCTGCCATCATCGTCGTAGTCCTGCTGATAGTCGGCGGCAACGTCTTCGTGACGAACCAACTCATCGAGCGTAATCAGCCAGCGGTCAGCATCACGCCCGGTTCACCTACAAAAGGGGATAAAGGTGAAAAGGGAGATAAGGGCGACCGCCCAACTGCCCAAGAAGTACAGCAGGCTGTGACTGACTACTGCACATCCACAGGAGTGTGTGAAGGTAGCAGACCATCTACTGAGGATGTCTTCGCTGCTGTGGCTAAGTTCTGTGAGAACAATGCCTGTCGCGGTAATGATGGAGCAGCCGGATTAGACGGCCAAAATGCGCCGCTTGTGACTACCGAACAAATAGCTTCAGTCGTAAACACTTACTGTTCAGACGGGCGCTGTCGTGGTGCTGACGGCATCAATGGCTTAGATGGAAAAGACGGCGTTGTCATCCCGATGGTATGGGCCTGCGTGTTGCGCTCTGATGAGACTACCCCAGCTCCACTTATGACGAAGCAGTATGAGAGCTGGAAGTACGCTAACGAGCCTGACGAAGCCTATCGCGACCAGTTTGAGCTATCGCCTGGACAAAAATGTGTTGATCCAGTTGATCTGAGGGACGCAGCATGAGATGGCCGCTGAAAGACTTCTGGATAAGCCAGGGGTACAGCGCAGGGCATCAAGCGAACGACCTAGCCGCTAACCAGGGCGTGCCGATCTATGCACCAGAGTCCGGCGTCGTGACTGCCGTGAACAATAACCCGGCATCTTACTTCGGTGGCAACTACGTGAAGATGCGGGGCGACTCAGGAAACGTGTACTACATGGGCCATAACTCGAAGAACCATGTGGGCAAAGACGCGCGCGTTGCTGAAGGTCAGCACATTGCTGATGTCGGCATGACAGGAACGGCAACCGGACCGCATATTCATTTTCAAATTGAGAAGGGCGGGAAGTTGCTCGACCCAAGTGTCGTAATGAAAAACAAGGTCACATCACAAGGAGGAGAAGCAATGATACAAGATACAGACAACGAATACGGGCGCTGGCACAAACTTGGATACCAGATACGAGGCCGTAACCTCACTCGCGAAGAATTTCGCAAGTCAGCAGTCGGTAGGACATGGCTAACCGCGCTAGAAATATTGTCCGATAACACTGAATCTGACACAGCGACTCACGCACAGGAGATTGGACAGGTGGCGATCCGCGACGATTGGGCGGGTCAAATATACGGACTCATCGACCAGCTCAAGGCGATGCCACAAAACACCAGCGAATCAGAGAAGAAACTACAAACCATTAAAGATGCGCTTGGCATCAAGTAAGGAGAAATATGACACCAATCACTAAATCACAAGCAGTAAAGATCCTAAAAGCTCTCGCCTACTCTTTCGTATCAGGCTTCATTGGAGTCCTGGTTCTAGTTGGTGCAGACTTCATCAACGCAGCAACGACCGGTCAAGCTACAGTCGTCAATCTCGTGACGGCTCTCATAGGTGCTGCGGTCATCGGCGGCATCAACGCAGTGTTCGTTACGATCAAGCAACTGCTCACACCATCGAATACATAGCATAATTGCCTGCTAGGAAGCTACCAGACGATTCCTAAGCCAAAAGACGATTATTGACCCACCTAAGACCTACAGCGTTGCTGTGGGTCTTTTTAGCGCGTAGTCTTCAAATATGGCCAAAGAAACGAAAATCATAATCCGCGATGACATCGACGGCTCTGAAGACGCAAAGTCTTACAAGTTCGGCTGGGGAGATGACCAGTACGAGATCGACTTGAGTGATAAGAACGCCAAGAAGCTCACGGATTTTCTAAACGAGTACATCAACGTTGCTGCTAAGGTGACTGCCCGCTTGCCGCGTTCAAGTGGATCATCCTCAGCTCCTAAGAGCAATAAAGAGTATCTGGCAAAGGTTAGAGCCTGGGCGGCAGATAACGGGATTGAAGTGTCTTCAAGGGGTAGGGTGGCGCAGTCAGTCGTTGACGCCTACGAAAAGGCAAACTAGGCCTCGATGAAGAAAGCCCCGTCTCGAAGGTGAGACGGGGCTTTCTTCATTCGCCATGGTCGACTCTCCGCCTACCCATATGGGGGTGACGTTTAGTCTCATCAACGCGAGCTCGTCGTCGGTTGTCGATGTCCTGATGCACTTTGGCGATAGGCGTCCCGTGCTTGATGGCGGATAGGTGAACTGCCCTATCCGCGGTTCCTGTAGACGGAAATGGAGCCAACGCGGTGAAGGTCACCGGATCACCAGTGCCTCGCTCGTTGGCTATCCAGGCAATGGCGTCGTACTTCTTGAGGGCGGTGATGTCAGTCTCTGTGACATGAGATGACCCGATGGAGTTGAGCCACATACGAGCTTCTTTAGCCGTGCTTTCAAACAGCACCTTTGTGCCGGTGTTGTTGAGGATGGCTGAGCGCGTGTTTTTGTCGATCTTGTCGCTATCGTCCATGAACTGCGTCGATGTAGTCAGCGTGAACTTGTGCTTGCGGCCGCGAGCCAGGATGTCATCTAGTCCTACATCAATTTTTGTCATCTGCTGCAACTCGTCGAGGTACACGAAGTTGTTCCTGTCCGGAGTGAGGTTCTGTGCTTCCGTCCAGAGGGCTTGGAATAGCAGTGTGCCGAGGAGGCCGGCTGTGTCTTCGGGCAGGCCAGCAAGGTTGACCAGAAGGATCTTGTTGCCAAGCAGCACGTCCTTGATGTTGAAGCCAGACTGCGATTGCCCAAGTATGTTGTGAATCTCTGGACGGCTATTGAGCTGCCAGAGGCGATCATAGAGAGGCTGTGACCTCATGCGCCGTTCTTCTTCTTTGAGGTTCATCCAGTCCTCCATGAAGAACTTGATTTGCCGATCCTTCACAGAGTTCACGACTGACCTAGCCCATGTGACCTCTTCCGGTGTCCGCGGCCTAAGTAGAGGGAGGAGATCAATCAGCGTGGCGTTGCCATACTCAATAAGCGAATAGAGCCCGTGATGGATCAGCTCACGGGTCCAAACGCCTTTGCTGTCGGGATAGAGCTGCTGGAACAAGGCAGATACCTGATCCACCACCATGTGAGCATTGCCCTGGTCGAGGATATTGAAGCCCACCGGATTGTCCACGGACTCACTGACGTTCAGGATGACCACGTCATCGAGCCGCTCGAAAGGGACGTAGTTGAGTGCACGGTTGAACAGCGTCTCGGGTGAGTTGCTGTTACTGGCGTCAATGATGACTACGCCGTAGCCCTTGGCCATGTCCTGAGCCGCAGAGTTGGCAAGCAGTACGGATTTGCCCGTATTATGGTTTATGAGCCCGCAAGCCAAATAGTTCTCATAATAGGGAACATGGAAATCAAAGTAAGTTTCGTCCTCTTCCTGTTTTACCTGCCATATTGTATTCTTAAAATAAGAATTAAATGGGAGATTATGTTTTGTCAAGGACCAGTGACGAAAAGGTGCAAAGGATTCTCGAACTAGCGAGAGCGGTAAAAGGGACCGGGAATATAGCGCGAATAGTGGGTGTGCAGTCGAATACGGTAACGGCAATTTCTTCAAGACACGGCGTGAAAGTCGAGCCAGCCGTCCTATCCCGATGGACTGAAACCATGATCGACGAAGCCGTTCGCCTGTATGAGGCGGGCCATAACGCGTATCAGGTGAGCAAGATGATGAACCGTGGTTATCGTCAGACGAACCAGTATCTCGCGAACCGCGGCGTAGAACTTCGCGGTAAAGGAAGCCCCGGAGCCAAGAACTATTTTTGGCGGTCTGGTCGCCGTGTGGATAAGGATGGATACATTCTTGTGTACTCGCCAGACCATCCACACAGGACGTCCGCGAATGCAGTCCGAGAGCATCGCCTGGTGATGGAGAAACTGATCGGCCGCTATCTGGAGCCTCATGAGGTCGTGGATCATAGGAATGGGGATAAGGGTGATAACCGACCTCAAAACCTTCGGCTTTTTTCATCAAACGCTGAGCATCTCGCTGCAACCTTGAAAGGGCGCGTCCCGAAATGGTCGGAAGAGGGACGCGTGCGCCTGGCTGCTGCGAATAGAGTTCTTCGACTTCGACGTAGGATGATCCGTTCCATACGCGATGGTGGCCTGTTACCACAACGGAGCTCTCACCGTTGTCTAGCCGATACATGCCCTCTTTTTGAAACTGGACAGGCGGCTCGGCGTGCGCGACAACGAGCTGTCGCTCGTGCATGGCGAAAACGTAGAAAGGAGCAGCGTCTTCAAACCGCTGCCTAACTGTTCGCGTTAGTCCGGTAACCGGATCATAGATCGGCGTATCTCCGCGGAGGCATCCAGATTTGCCGCCGATATGTGCGTGAAGGATCTCTTTGTCACCGTACCCCTGGGCGATGCGGCGGCCCTTCTGGCTGGTGTGGTTGCTCGTACCAAGGACACGGCCGATTCGTGCGATTTCTTCCGTCGCGAAGAATTGTCGACCCTGCATGCGGGGGAGTCCTGGAATAGATGGTGTTCCAAGAGGGAAGCCGGCAAGTGCCGCGAGTTCGAGGACATTGAGCAGCGAAGGTAGTCGCCAGGGCGTCGAAGCGTTGTTTACTGCGTCCTGGTGAATGTCGATGTCACCTAGAGGCTTCTTGGCGACTAGCCATGCGTTCTGACTATTAGCTGTTTTCATACCCTTGAAGATGCCGTCAGTGAGGAACCGCGCTCTACCGTCAGTCTTGGCTTGAGCTGCAACACGAGCAATTACCTCATAGCAGTCGTAGTCGAGCTTCTTGCGCCGATCCTCAACTTCTTCACGGCTGGCCGTCCGACCCAGCATTTCAGACACAATGCCGTGCCTAGTTGAAATGACAGGATGCTCGGTCGACGGTTTCCGCTGGAGCCCTGCCGGTGCAATGACCCACTGAAGAACTGCCGCTTCGCCGTGCCCAAGAGCATGGGCCAAATTCGTCAGGATGTCCTTTGAGATTATCTCTGGTGTGTTGACGTTGAGAGTGCGTGTGCTGTCTGACAGTACGATTTCTTCGACATGCGTCCATGCCATACGCGGCCGTGATAAGTCGTCTTCTATGACGCTGCCGGGGATCTGGTGCCGTATCTGGCTCGTGACCTGTTCGGCAAACTGCCAGGGAACTAGCAAGCGAAACTCTATGCTTCCCTTCAGTGCCCACGCTTCAAGTACGAGACTCGGGCGACCCATGATGAAAGTGAATGAGCCAAGAGGCAGCGTGGTGTGGATGACACGAAACATAGCTTGTACTGCGTCTATGGGCAGCTCGCCAGGAAACCTAACGATGTAGGCCTTGCGTTCTTTGTCATACTCGAACTGTGACTTAATCATTCGGGACTGCTGAAGGTTTAGTTGACAGCTGGGGTTGATAATTTCTTACGCGGCTGAGGCCGCGTTTTTTATTGTCTCAAACTCGATTGGTGTCAGCCGTCCGAGGGCACGTTGACGGCGTTTGCGGTGGTAGCTGCGCTCGATCCAGGTCGTGATGGCCAGCCGGAGCTCGGCCCGGGTCTCCCATCGTTTCCGGTTCAGGACGTTCTTTTGCAGCAGGGAGAAGAACGATTCCATCGCTGCATTGTCACCGCATGCCCCTACCCGGCCCATCGATCCGTTCAGGCCGTAGGTGTTCAGGGCCAGGACGAACTTTCTGGATCTGAACTGGGACCCTCTGTCCGAGTGGACCACCGTGCCCGCCGGTTTCCTGAGGGCCACGGCGTGGTCCAGGGCGGCGACGGCCAGGGACGCTTTCATCCGCCCGTCCATCGAGTACCCGACGATCCGGTTTGAGTGAAGGTCCTTGATCGCGCACAGGTACAGCTTGCCCTCCCCGGTGTGGTGCTCGGTGATGTCCGTGAGCCATTTCCGGTTCGGTGCCGTGGCGCTGAAGTCCCGTTCGACGAGGTCATCGTGGACCGGCGGGCCGGCCTTGAGCCCTGACCGGCGCCGGCGGTGGATCACCGAGAGGATGCCGTTCTCCGAGCACAGCCGCCAGATCCGGCGTTCACTGGCCCCAGGGCCGGGACCGGCGTTGATCTCATCGGCGATGAACCGGTATCCGAAGGCAGGATCGTCCCGGTGGTGATCGATGGCGGCGTTGATCAGATGCGCTTCTTCCCAGTCCCGGGCCGGGACGGGATTGGCGGCCCACTGGTAGTAGGCCTGTCTGGAGAAATTCAGTACCCGGCAGGACACTGCCACGGGAACCCGGATCGGGGCGTCCCTGGCAGCCAGCTCGCGGACCAGCGGGTACATCATTTTTTTGGGTTGATGTCCCGGGACAAGTAGGCCACGGCACGGCGCATGACTTCGGCTTCCTGTTCCAGGAGCCGGATGCGTTTGTTGGCCTCCCGCAACTTCGCGGCGTCATCGGACACCGCCCCGGACTTCACGCCGTCTTCTCTGTCGGCGATCTTCATCCAGCGGTGCAGGGCAGCGGGCGAGACACCGAAGTCCTTGGCGATCTGGATGATGGGCGCTTCGCCCTTGCGGGCAACCGCGACGACATCGCGGCGGAATTCTTCGGGAAAGGCTTTGGGCATGATGAACATCCTTCCACCCGCAAGGATCAAATCCTCACAGGCAAAGTGTCAATCAAACCTTCAGCAGTCCCTTCCCATCAAACCCTCCCAAGTTGGTGGATTGAATTTAGGTGAAGAAAAAGCCACGTCATGCCACTTTTACTTTGACACAACGTGACTTTTTCGACTAGCTAACGACGACGTCCTGAGATTGCCTTCGCAGCCACAATGAGAAGCCAAAGGATGATCGCTGCCGCCACGTATGGGCTGATGATTGTCCAGATCCCGCCAGCAACGTATGCCATGGCGTCGCCGAATGCTTGGTTCACTTGATCGCCGGTTACTGCCGGTACGAAAAAAGACCTCATCGATCCCACCACTTCTTGACGTCGGCGCCCGCGCCCTTGAACTGACCCTCGTAGAACCTGTAGACCGCCCTGGTGTGCCTTGCCTGCTTACGGTTCTGGTGCATGACGGCCCACGCAAGCCAAGCCAGAAGAAGGAACATGATGATCAGGAATATGAAGACTCCTGTAAGCATCGCCATTCCTTCGATGTCGGACATGGTTTCGACCGATCCTGCGACTGCTGTTGTGATACTCATTTCTGTCTACCCTTCTCTTAACTGGATTATTTAGACGGTCCCGCGCAAGCGGTGATAGCGACTAGCAGCTTTATTCATGAGCTGCTTCGTTTGATAGATGTCCTTAGCCAAATCCGAAGCGTGACGTTGTCGGGGGCTAACTCTTTTTGGTTCGTCCTTGATGACCAGATCAAGAATCGTCACTACCCCGTGGTACGCGGCAATACCAAGGCCCATGCACACGATGAGCAGTGTGATGTTCATTTAGAATCCCCACTTAGACTGCGTGGGGGACTGGCCGCCGTTGAGACGCGTCGCAGTCCTCTCGATGAAGGCCATCTGGAGCGGAGCCAGCAGATGGTTTAGCGTCTCGTCGTCGCCGGCCAGCTCTCGTCGATATGAATCAACCTCAATTGCCCTATCCATGCAGTGCTTAGTGAGATGAGCATCGCCTTCAGTGACGAACGCGCGGTACTTGAGAACATCGCGGTATTCAGTGGCCGCTAGCTCGATCTCAGACGGCTTCTTCCTGCTGTTGTCTTCTTCGCCAGTCAAGAGGCGAACCAGTGCATTGGTCATTGCGACTCCTTAGGTGGGGTGGTGCCCGAGTTGGGCGTACTTCCACACTGGGACACGAAGAGCAGGAAATCAGCAGATGTATGTACGTTGTCAGGCGACACTTTAGAGTTGGGCGCAATGCTAGACACGACAACTTAGCGACACGGGGGACCAAGATGATGACGGTCGATCAGTTAGTAAAGGCGTTTCAGGAGCTACGCCGCGATAGGGGGGTTACCGCAGCTAAGTTGCAGCATCGACCTGATCTGTTGGCGGAGTTCAACATAGAGACGGGTGCCGAGTTCATCAGCTTCCTCGAAGAGACGACCATCCCCGTCATGAACGATCCCAAGTGCAAAGCCGCTCTGGTGGCCCTGGCGATTGGCTTCGAGCCTCTGAAGGACTTGAAGACAAGGCGACTCCACCACGCGGGAGTCGAGTCTGAAGCGTTTGGCGACGTTCAACAGAACATCCGTCGCCACGAAGACGAAGGCTTTAAAGAGATCGCTCTACTCTTACTGGACAGGGGCCAGAAGCGCCTTGATACGCGCAATCTTTATGAGCGAGTCGACGAGCTTGAAATGGCCGTGCGTCACTTGTCCACGATTATTAGGGAGTTGCTACAGTATGCCCCGTTCTCCGACGAGGACAAAGTGACGCTGACGGCGAGGATTGATCGGTATCCAGAAGCATTGAAGCGGCCTCTTCGGCCAAGAGAAGTACCCTTGATAGGTGATGAAACTATTATTTTGACGCCTAAGAATTAGGAGTTAGGCCTTCCATTCAATACGAATTAACGAACAGTCAAACCGATACTGTCTCCATTTCGGGAAGCCTTGTCCTTTAATGCGCGGATCAATCAGTACTTTGTCGATGAGCGCATCCACTAACTGACGACGCCACATGAGATCGGCCTTATCCCAAGCCTCTTTGACGGTCTGACCTGCTGGAATGTTGGCGAGCGTTGTCTTACTCGACTTTTTGTCTAGCTCACGTCCTAGCGCATCTAAACGTGCTTGGGCGGTGGTTTTAGCCGTCTTGTATTCGCTGAAGGTCATCTCGCCTGTGGAGTAGAGGTTCAAGATTTCCTGCAGGCGTTGTGCTTGGTCGTCACGTTCACGCATGAGTTGCTTGAGTGCTGGTGTGGCTGACCTTGTGCCCTCGATCAGTTCACCGAGTTCCGGCGTATCAAGGCGGTACATGATGCAGTCGATTACCAGTTCCTCGACGGGAGCTTGGCGTCGCTTTACTCCACCACAACCAACCTCGCCGCGGGTGTCGTCAAACTTACGGCAGTTGAAAGCTGGCTGATAGTTGCCCTGCCTATCCTGCGCGCTGATGATGTTCATCCGATTGCCACACTGGCCACAGAAGACAAAGCCCTTCAGTAGGTGCTTCCGTGTATATGAGCGTGATCCATAGAGGGCAGTGCCGCGCTTGATAGCTATTTGCAGGTCATCCCAAGTGTCCTGGGTAATGAGTGGTGGCCACTGCGCTGGATACTCATTCTCGTTGTGGACGCGGATAGAAATATTGCGGGGCCTGACGGCGACGTTGCGGACATTGATGGCGGTCCACTTCTTACCCTTAGCTGTCGGAATGCCGCGTTCAACAAGATCTAGGGCGATGCTGCGCCACGAGTCGCCACCTATGAAGCGATCAATAACTTCACGGACTATGGCGGCTTCGTGCTCGATGATGCTCATGCCGTTCTGCTCATAGCCGTATGCCCTATTACCTCCTGACGGTTTACCCGATTTGGCGGCTTGTAGCTTCGATGCCTTCACTCGGTCCGTAGATGTCTCCACCTCATAAGATGCCCAGGCAGCTAGCGTCTTCGCCGTGGCTCGTCCGGCTGGTGTCGTCAGATCAAAGTAGCCGGCCATGACTGTGTGAGTCGGGACTGTATGCGGCTGGCAGACATCGATGTACTTCTCAAGGTCTATCGTTCGCCGTAGTAGGCGGTCCTGATGCCAGACAATAACTGCATCGACTTCGCCCTGACGCACGGCTTTTAGAAGGGCCTCATATCCTGGACGATGTTTGCCGCTGAACGCTGACAGGTCGTTATCGCTGTATACGCCGTCAACCGTCATACCTAGGCGTGTAGCCAAGTCGCGGCAGTCTGCTTCCTGACGCTCCACTCCAAGCCCTGCACCTGTGCGGTCCTTGCTGATTCTGGCGTAAATGGCGCAACGAAGACGCCCTTGAGTGAGGGTTTTGGCGGATTGCATAAATATTTCCTTCTGTGAATAACTATACAGAAACGTGGTGTATTATGCAATGTTTTGACGAGGCTCCTGAATACGAGCGCCGGGTCCTTGATGCGCTCCGGCAGCCGCTGGAGAGCGGAGAGCTCGTACTTCACCGGTCGGCGGGAACAGCGGCGTACCCTGCCCGCTTCCAGCTTGTCCTTGCGGCCAACCCGTGCCCCTGCGGCAAGGCCACGGGCAAGGGGGTCGACTGCATCTGCACCCCCACAATGCGCCGGCGGTATCTGGCCCGGATGTCCGGGCCGCTGCTGGACAGGGTCGACATCCAGCTGCAGGTCGAACGCGTGTCGCTGGCCGACTTTGGCCGGCCAGGGGCGGAAGAGGACACCGCAACCATTGCGTCCCGCGTCCGGGCCGCACGGGAGCGCCAGCTCGGTCGGCTGCTGCCGTTCGGGATGGAGACCAACGCCCAGGTGCCGGGGCGCGTGCTGCGGGGTGCCCTGCGGCTCGGCGCCCCCACCACCCGGATCCTGGACCATGCCCTGGAGCGTGGGGTGCTGACGGCCCGCGGCTACGACCGCGTGTTGCGCCTCGCGTGGACCCTGGCGGATTTGGCCCTCCGTGACGTCCCGGCGGCAGATGACATCGGATTGGCGCTCAACCTCCGGCAGGCGGCTGTCGCCGCGTAGTAGAAACACCCGACTGTCGCCGCCGCGAAACTGGGGCGCCGCCACCAAAGCCGGCCCGTGAAAGGACAACACCATGACAGAGAGCGAACGGACCGCACGGGCAGCGTTATCCCGGCTGTTTGAGCCGCAGGACGCCGCCGGCCTCGCGCTCGTGCGCATCGCCGGGGCGGAGGACGCGCTGAAGATCGCGACCGGTCAGGTGGCCGCCGGAGCGGACCTGGAACAGGAGATGTTCCGGCTCCTGCAGGAGAACAGCTCGGGCAGCGGCTGGACGGGCTTGGGGACGGCCCGGAAGCGCTGGGCGCCGAGGGTCCCGGATCTGGCACCGGATCGGGACCTCGCCACGATGCAGCGGCTCGGCGGACGCCTGATCATCCCCTCCGACGAGTTTTGGCCCCGCCAACTGGCGGACCTCGGACTGCAGGAACCGATCTGTCTCTGGTGGCGCGGCAACGAGCAGGAGCTGCCTCCGCCCGGCAGGTCCATTGCACTGGTGGGTTCCAGGGACAGCACCTCCTACGGCGCGTCCGTAACGGCCGACCTCGCGTATTCACTGACGCAGCGCGGATTCACGATCATTTCCGGCGGCGCCTACGGGATCGACGCCCACGCCCATCGTTCCGCCCTCGCCGGCGGATCCGGCGGCAGTATGCCCACCATCGCCGTCATGGCAGGAGGGGTGGACCGCTTCTATCCCTCCGGCAACGAGGACCTGTTGCGGACCGTCGCGAACCAGGGGGCGGTCCTGGCAGAGGTCCCGCCGGGCTCCGCGCCGACGCGGTACAGGTTCCTGCAGCGCAACCGGCTGATCGCTGCGCTGGCGTCCGTCACGGTCGTGGTGGAAGCACGGTGGAGATCCGGCGCGCTGAACACGGCGCACCATGCGGAAACGCTCGGCAGGGCCGTTGGCGCCGTGCCGGGGTCAGTGCACAGCGCCAACTCCGCAGGGTGCCACCGACTGCTCCGGGAAGGCGGCGCGGTCTGCGTCACCGATGCGGGGGAGATCGCGGAGCTCGCATCGCCCAGCGGCGAATCGTTGCCCGAGGTCAAGGCCGGCCGGCCGGCTGTCCAGGATGGACTGACGCTGGAGGACCTTATCCTGCTGGACGCCCTGCCGCTGCGGGCCACAAGTTCCGTCGAAAAGCTCACCGCCGTTGCGGGCCTCAGCGCGGAGTCGGTCCGTGCTGGCCTGGGCCGGCTCGGGCTGCTGGGCCTGGCCGAGTCGCACCGCGGCGGCTGGAAGCGGTCCGGAAAGGAAAGCTGAACGGCGCCCGGCGTGCCAGGGGGCGGCACCGTCGGGCACCGGACCGGCGGCTCGCCGTCGGGCTCCTTGATCGCCGGGCGATTCCTGCGAGAGTAAGGGGGTGTCCACACAGCAGATCCCGGCCGCACTGGCCACCGCCGCCCAGGGTTTCGGCCGCTACCTGGAAGCGGAACGCGGGCGTTCAGCCCATACGGTACGCGCCTACCTTTCCGACGTCGGCAGCCTCCTTGAATACGCAGCCTCCGAAGGAGCGCATGACCTTGCGGGCCTGGAGCTAGGCACCCTGCGGCGCTGGCTCGGCTCGCAGAGCGAAGCGGGGATGTCCCGTGCCACCCTGGCCCGCCGCCCCGCCACGGCCCGGGCATTCACCGCCTGGGCCGTCCGCGAGGAACTGATCGAAGCCGACCCCGCACTCCGCTTGAAAGCGCCGAAACGGGAGAAGTCCCTGCCCGGAGTGCTGCATCAGCAGCAGGTCCTTCGGCTCGTCGCCGGCGCGGAATCCGCGGCCGCCGAGGGCGGACCCCTGCCATTGCGGAACCGGGCCATGGTGGAGCTCCTGTACGCCACCGGCATCCGGGTCGGCGAGCTGGCCGGCCTCGACGTGGACGACCTCGATCCTGACCGCAGGACCCTTCGCGTGCTCGGCAAGGGCAACAAGGAACGCACTGTGCCGTACGGGCTGCCCGCAGCACTCGCCGTCGACGACTGGCTCCGCCGGGGCCGGCCCGCCCTCGCCACGGATACCTCCGGGCCCGCACTCTTCCTCGGTGCCCGCGGCAAACGGGTGGACCAGCGGCAGGTCCGCAGCGTGGTCCACGATCTGCTGGAAGCCCTGGGGGACACCGCCGCCACGGGACCGCACGCCCTCCGGCACTCCGCGGCCACGCACCTGCTCGACGGCGGGGCCGACCTCAGGGCGGTGCAGGAAATCCTGGGACACAGCAGCCTGGCCACCACCCAGATCTACACCCATGTCTCCGTCGAAAGGCTCCGGCAGAGCTACCAGCAGGCCCACCCGCGGGCCTGAACCCAGCGCTTCAGGCCGGCCCAGTCGACCGAAGTGGACACATACGGCACCCCGTGCGGCGCGCCGGAGAAGACGCGCCGAATTGCGCTGGCGTAATTAGGTGGGGTACGGCAGAATAAGAACCACGCCCGGCAACTTTCAAGTGTTGCTTGAAGCTCTTGAGCATCAAGTCCCACCGAGGAACCGGGCAGTAACTTAATAGTCTGGCAAGGACCACCCGCATCACTACGGACCCGAGCAACAGACAGACATTCAGGCAGAGGTCGTTGGGGAAGACGTACCTACAGCTATGGAGGATGGAATGTCTGTTGCACTGACCCGCGGTGTGTTGTTCGTTCACTCGGCCCCAACTGCCCTGTGCCCCCACGTTGAGTGGGCCATAGGTTCAGTTGTGGACAAGCGGACGGACCTTGAGTGGACTGCTCAGCCAGCAGCGCCCGGAATGTTCCGGGCTGAGCTGTCGTGGACCGGAAACCCGGGCACGGGGGCCCAACTGGCGTCCGCGCTTCGAGGCTGGGCGCACCTGCGCTACGAAGTCACGGAAGAGCCCAGCCAGGGCGTCGATGGCGGCCGCTGGTCGCACACTCCGGAGCTTGGCATCTTCCACGCCTCCACGGACGTGCACGGCAACATCATGGTCTCCGAGGACCGCATCCGATACGCGTACGAATCCGGCGCCGGCGACCCCTCCGCGGTTTACCATGAGCTTTCCCTGGCTCTCGGCGAAGCGTGGGACGAAGAACTCGAGCCCTTTCGGCACGCCGCCGAAGGCGCCCCGGTGCGCTGGCTCCACCAGGTCGGCTAAGACCTGCAAGCCAGCCGCAACACACCCCCATAGCTGCGCCGGGAACACAGATGGCGGCAATGTTCACGAAGAACATTGCCGCCATCTGTGTTCCCGGCGTGCTGCGGGCAGCTCGGGCTAGATGCTCCGCACTGCGATCACGGCATTATGGCCGCCGAAGCCGAAAGAGTTGCTCAGCGCCGAGATGCTGCCGGAGGGCAGGTCGCGGGCCGTCGTGACGATGTCGAGCGGGATTTCCGGGTCCTGGTTCTCCAGGTTGATGGTCACCGGCGCCTTGCGGTCGTAGATGGCCATGACGGTCAGCACGGCTTCCACGGCACCGGAGGCGCCCAGCAGGTGCCCCATCTGCGACTTGGTGGCCGAGACGGCGACGTCGTCCACGTGCTTGCCCAGCGCGGCCTTGAGGGCGGCGTACTCGGGCTTGTCGCCGACCGGGGTGGACGTGGCGTGCGCGTTGACGTGCACCACGTCCTCCGGCTGGATGCGGCCATCGAACATGGCGGCCTTCAGCGCGCGGGTGGCGCCGAGACCCTGGGGGTCCGGGGCGGTGATGTGGTAGGCGTCGGCGGTGACCGACGTGCCGGCCAGCTCCGCGTAGATCCGGGCACCGCGGGCCAGGGCGTGTTCCTCGGCTTCAAGGACCAGGGCGCCGGCGCCTTCGCCCATCACAAAACCGTCGCGGTCACGGTCGTAGGGGCGTGAGGCGTGCTCGGGATCGTCGTTGCGGCGCGAGAGTGCCTGCATGGAGGCGAAGGCGGCGATCGGCATCGGGTGGATGGCGGCTTCGGCGCCACCGCAGACGACGACGTCGGCCTTGCCGGAGCGGATCAGGTCCAGACCCATGTGCACGGCTTCGGTGCCGGACGCGCAGGCGGAGACAGGGGTGTGGGCGCCGGCGCGGGCGCCAAGGTCGAGGCTGACCGCCGCGGCCGGGCCATTGGGCATCAGCATGGGAACGGTCATGGGCAGGACGCGGCGGGGGCCCTTTTCGCGCAGGGTGTCCCAGGCATCCAGGAGGGTCCAGACGCCGCCGATGCCGGTGGCGAAGGCCACGGCCAGGCGGTCGTGGTCGATTTCGGTGATGCCGGCGTCGGCCCAAGCCTCGCGGGAGGCCACAACGGCGAACTGCGTGGACGGGTCCATACGCTTGGCTTCGACCCGGCTCAGGACCTCAGTGGCGGGGGTGGACGCGCGGGCGGCAAAGTGGACGGGCAGCTCGTACTTGGCCACCCAGTCGTCCTCAAGCGTGTGCGCGCCGGAGACGCCCTTCAGCGCGTTCTTCCACATCGTGGGGACATCGCCGCCGATGGGTGTGGTGGCACCCAGACCGGTAATGACTACTTTGCGTGCCATGGGATCACTCTCTGTCGGTGCGCCTGCCGTGTCCGGGACTTGGGAATGCTTTGCCGGGGCCTGCGTTTGAAAAACTGTGGGGTGCTGCTGGGGTGGTGTTGCAAATGGCGCGGTCCGGGGGTGCAGGTGCGCCCCCGGACCGGCCGGGGCCGTAATTAGGCCTGTGCGTTCGCGATGAAGCTGACGGCGTCGCCGACGGTCTTGAGGTTCTTGACCTCTTCGTCCGGGATGCGCACGCCGAACTTCTCTTCAGCGTTGACGACGATCGTCATCATCGAGATTGAGTCGATGTCGAGGTCCTCGGTGAAGGACTTGTCCAGTTCGACTGCCTCGGTGGCCAGGCCGGTCTCTTCGTTGACGATTTCAGCCAGGCCGGCCAGGATCTCTTCGTTGCTAGCCATGATGGCTCCTTTTCTTGTTATTGCCGTGGGCTGCCGGTGTGCCGGCAGCCTGGGCGGAAATGACTCAAACCGAGGGTTCGGTTTGCTCTGGGATATGAAGACGGGAAAAGTTGGGAGGAAGGACGCCTACGGAAGCACGATCACTTGGGCACCGAAAACCAGTCCGGCACCGAAGCCGATCTGCAGTGCAAGCCCGCCGCTGAGCTGCGGGTTTTCCTGCAACAGGCGGTGGGTGGCCAGGGGGATGGACGCTGCGGAGGTGTTGCCGGCGTCGGCGATGTCACGGGCGATGATGACCGTTTCCGGCAGCTTCAGTTTTTTCGCCATCTCGTCGATGATCCGCATGTTCGCCTGGTGCGGGATGAAGGCCGCGAGATCGTCGGCGCTGATGCCGGCAGCGTCCAGCGCCTGCTGGGCCACCTTGGCCATCTCCCAGACTGCCCAGCGGAAGACCGTCTGGCCGTCCTGGCGGAGTGTCGGCCAGAGCGCTGCGTCGGTAACGGCGGCTTCCTCGGCGCTCAGCGCACCGCCCTGCTTGCCCGCCGTGGCGAGCTCGCGGAGGTCCAGCATGGAGCCGGTCATGCCGATCGCGTCCCACTTGCTGCCGTCCGAGCCCCACACCGACGGGCCGATGCCCGGGGTATCGGAGGGGCCGATCACGACGGCGCCCGCGCCGTCGCCGAGCAGGAAGGAGATGGTGCGCTCGGTGTTGTCGATGACGTCCGAGAGCTTCTCCGCGCCGACGACGAGGACATAGTTGGCCGCGCCGGAGCGGACCAGCGCGTCGGCCTGGGCGATGCCGTAGCAGTACCCGGCGCAGGCGGCGGAGATGTCAAAGGCCGGGGCCGGCGTCGCACCGAGGCGGTCGGCGAGGCTGGCTGCTGCGGACGGCGTCGCGTACGGGTGCGTCACGGTGGAGACAATGACGGCGCCGAGCTGGGAGGCTTCGATGCCGGCCTTCTGCAGGGCCTCGCGGGCCGCGCCCTCGGCCATGTCGATGACGCTGACGTCAGCGGGGGCACGGTGCCGGGTGATGATGCCGGTGCGCTGGCGGATCCACTCATCGGAGGAATCGATCCACTGGCAGACGTCATCGTTGGTGACGATCACGCTGGGCCGGTATGCGCCGACTCCCATGACTCGGGTGTTCTCGTGCAGGGGGGCCTGCTTCAACGTGGGCACGCTCATGCCTGTCCTTCCAATTCTGCGAATAGGGCCAGGGCGGCGGACAAGTCGTCCGGGGTCTTGACGGTCACGGTCTTGACGCCCGGCATGCCGCGCTTCGCGAGTCCGGCGAGGGTTCCGGCCGGAGCCAGTTCAATCACGCCGGTCACGCCGCGCTTCACGAGCGTTTCCATGCACAGGTCCCAGCGGACCGGGCGGGATACCTGGGCGATCAGGCTTTCGACGGCGGCGGCACCATCGGTGACTTCCGCGCCGTCGAAGTTGGAGAGCAGGGGGACCTGCGGGTTCCGCGGGTGCAGCGAGGGCCGGAGGGCCCGGAGCGCCGCGACGGCGGGGGACATGTGCGAGGTGTGGAATGCCCCGGCGACCTTGAGCGGGATGACGCGGGCCTTGGCCGGCGGGTTCTCCGCGAGGGCCTTGAGCTGGTCCAGGGTTCCGGCCGCGACGGTCTGGCCGGCGCCGTTGACGTTGGCTGCCGTGGCGCCGCAGGCCTCGATCGCGGCCAGGACCTCGGCCGGGTCGCCGCCCACAACGGCGCTCATGCCGGTGGGCGTGGCTGCGGCGGCGGCTGCCATGCCGTTGGCGCGTTCGCGGACGAACGTCATGGCTTCGGTTTCGGTGAGCACGCCGGCCAGGGCGGACGCTGTGATCTCCCCGACGGAGTGGCCGGCAAGGATGACCGGCAGGGTGCCCAGTTCGACGTCGAACAGCGACTGAGCGGCCACCAGTCCGGCGGCGACGATCAGCGGCTGCGCAACAGCAGTGTCCTTGATGGTCTCTTCATCGGAGGTGGTGCCGTGAGCGGTGAGGTCGACCCCTGCGATTTCGCTGAGGGCGGCCAGATGGCCTGCGACGGGCGGCAGTTCCAGCCAAGGGGCCAAAAAACCGGGGGTCTGGGAGCCCTGTCCAGGGCAGACGATTGCAAGCACGTATCCAGCTTTCCAAACTACGGCGTGATTATCGGTGCATTCATGCACCAAGCTCACAGGGTCACTTTGTAGGAAGTCTACAACTGCTCAGGCGTTGTTACGCGACGGTTGCCGTTCCGCGGCGGGCTTCGGCGGGGCCGCCAGACGGCCAACGACAAGGGCCGTCTGGAGTACAAAAGCCTCCCGGGGCAACAGCGGGTCCCAGCCCGTGACGTCGCAGACGCGCTTGAGCCGGTAGCGCACGGTGTTGGCATGGACGAAGAGTTCACGGGCCGTGGCCTCGAGCGAATGGCCCAGTTCCAGGTACGTCCCGAGCGTCTCCACCAGGCCATTGGACGCCGCGAGCAGGGGCCGGTAGATGTTCTTGACGAGGGAGCGCCGGGCGGCGTCGTCGCCGGAGATCACCCGCTCCGGCAGGAGGTCATCGGCGGCGACCGGGCGCGGCGCGGCGGGCCAAGCGCGGGCAGCAGTCAGCCCCGCGAAGGCTGACTGGGCCGAGCTGCTGGCCTCCAGCAGGGAGCCCGCTTCGGCGCCGTAGACCACCGGACCGGGGGCGAAGAGTTCGGCGAGTTTCAGGTATGCGGTCTCCCGGTCGTGGACCCCGCCGAGGATGAGGATGAGCCGGTCGCCCTGGATTCCGACGAGGGCGTCTTCGGCAAAACGCCCGGCCGTGCGGCGCAGTTCGCTGACGTAGCTGGCATTCGGTTCGGACGGGGTATTGCCCACCATGACGGTGAAGCGCTCCTGCGCCTTCCAGCCCAGGGCAGCAATCCGGGACCGCAGGGCATCGGTGTTTTCACCGCGCAGGATGGCGTCCACAATGAGCGCTTCCAGCCGGGTGTCCCACGATCCGCGGGTTTCGGCAGCGCGGGCGTAGACATCGGCCGCCGCGAACGCCACCTCGCGGGAGTACCGCAGTACCGCCTCGCGCAGCGCGCCCTGGTCCGCCTCCGGGGCGATCACGGGCACCTGGTCCTCGACCACTTCCACCACGATCCGGATCAGCTGGAGAGCCTTTTGCAGGCTGATGGAGCGGGTGAGTTCGGTGGGAGCGGTGCCGAAAACGTCGGACAGGATCCACGACGGCGAACTGGGCCGCTCGTACCACGTGACGAAGGCGGCGATGCCGTTCTGGGCCACCATGCCCAGGGCCGAGCGTTCGTCGGAGTTCAGCCGGCTGTACCACGGCAGGGACTTCTCCAGCTGGCGGAGCGTCGTCGTGGAGAGCTGGCCCACGCTCGCCCGCAGTTTCTTGAGCGTCTCGACCTTCTCCGGAGGCACCGCCCTCGAAGCGGGCTTGCGTTTTGCGGGAGTGGTGATCGGCTCGGCCATGCATCGAGCATACGGGGACTGCGGCCCAAGCTCCATTTGTGCGAAGGCTACAAGGCACCATGTGCTGGATCACAGTGCTGGATCACAGTGCCAGATCACAGCGCCTTAACGACGACGGCGGCCCCCGCCTTCCGGTGGGGACCGCCGTCGTACGGTGCTGGACTGACCCTAGGAGTCGCCGCCCGCGTTGCCGGTGGTGCCGGCGTTGACGTTATGCAGGCGGTACTTCTCGATGGCCTGGGCCGGAGCCTGGGCATCCACCTCGCCACGGCGGGCCAGCATCTGCAGGGAACGGACAACCACGGAGTGGATGTCGTTCTTGAAGAAGCGGCGCGCTGCGGCGCGGGTGTCGGAGAATCCGAAGCCGTCTGCCCCGAGCGAGGCGAACTCGTTCGGGATGAACTGGCGGATCTGGTCCGGCACGGCCTTCATGTAGTCGGTGACCGCCACAATCGGACCGGTGGCGCCGGCGAGCTGTTCGGTGACGAACGGGACACGGGCGGGCTGGCCGGGGTTGAGGAAGGCTTCTTCCTCGGCGGCCATGGCGTCGCGGCGCAGCTCGCTCCAGGACGTCACGGACCACACATCGGCCGAGACGCCCCAGTCCTCGGCGAGGACCCGCTGGGCCTCGAGGGCCCAGGGAACAGACACACCGGAGGCAAGGATCTGCGTGCGCGGGCCGTCGATCTTGGCCGGTGCCAGCAGGTAGATGCCCTTGATGATGCCCTCGACGTCCATTTCCGCCGGCGCTGCAGGCTGGGAGATCGGCTCGTTGTAGACGGTGATGTAGTACATCACGTTCCGCGACGGGTCGTTGTCCGCCAGGCCCGGACCATACATACGGGTGAGGCCGTCGCGCATGATCACGCCGATCTCGTAGCCGTATGCCGGGTCGTAGGTGACGACGGCCGGGTTGGTCGCGGCCAGGATGGGGGAGTGTCCGTCGGCGTGCTGCAGGCCTTCACCGGTGAGGGTGGTGCGGCCGGCGGTGGCGCCGATGATGAACCCGCGGGTCATCTGGTCCGCGGCGGCCCAGAACGAATCGCCGGTGCGCTGGAAACCGAACATCGAGTAGAACACGTAGATCGGGATCAGCGGCTCGCCGTGCGTGGCGTAGGACGTACCCGCAGCGGTGAAGGCCGCCACCGAGCCGGCCTCGTTGATGCCGGCGTGCACGATCTGGCCGGAGATGGACTCCTTGTACGCCAGGACGAGCTCGCGGTCCACGGACAGGTAGTTCTGGCCGTTGGGGTTGTAGATCTTGGCCGTCGGGAAGAACGCGTCCATGCCGAACGTGCGCGCCTCGTCCGGGATGATCGGAACGATCCGCTGGCCGAACTCCTTGTCCCGCATGAGGTCCTTGAGCAGGCGGACGAAGGCCATGGTGGTGGCTGCCAGCTGCTTGCCGGAGCCGCGGTTGGCGACTTCGTAGACCTTGTCCTCCGGGAGGGTGACCTCACTGTGCTTGGAGCGGCGTTCGGGGACGAATCCGCCGAGGGAGCGGCGGCGTTCCATGAGGTACTGGATCTCGGGGGAGTCCATGCCTGGGTGGTAGTACGGGGGACGGTAGAGGTCCGCTTCGAGCTGGTCGTCCGTGATGGGAATGCGCAGGTGGTCGCGGAAGGCTTTCAGATCCGCGAGGGTGAGCTTCTTCATCTGGTGGGTCGCGTTGCGGCCCTCGAAGTGGGTGCCCAGGCCGTAGCCCTTGACGGTGTGCGCGAGGATGACGGTGGGCTTGCCCTTGAACTCGGTCGCGGCTTTGTACGCGGCGTAGACCTTGTTGTAGTCGTGGCCGCCGCGCTTGAGGTTCCAGATCTGGTCGTCGGTGAGGTCCTGGACCATCTCCTTGGTCTGCGGGGTCTGCCCGAAGAAGTGCTCTCGGACGAACGCGCCGGACTCGGCCTTGTAGGTCTGGTAATCGCCGTCGACGGTTTCGTTCATGATCTTGACGAGTGAGCCGTCCTCGTCCTTGGCCAGCAGGTCATCCCACTCCCGGCCCCAGACGACCTTGATGACGTTCCAGCCCGCGCCGCGGAAGAACGCCTCAAGTTCCTGCATGATCTTGCCGTTGCCGCGGACGGGTCCGTCAAGGCGCTGGAGGTTGCAGTTGATCACGAAGTTGAGGTTGTCCAGCTTGTCGTTCGCGGCGAGCTGGAGCAGGCCGCGGGACTCGGGCTCGTCCATTTCGCCGTCGCCCAGGAACGCCCAGACCTGCTGGTCGGACGTGTCCTTGATGCCGCGGTTGTGCAGGTAGCGGTTGGACTGTGCCTGGTAGATCGCGTTCATCGGCCCGATGCCCATCGAGACCGTGGGGAATTCCCAGAACTCCGGCATCAGCCGCGGGTGCGGGTAGGAGGACAGTGCGTGGCCCTCCTTGGACTTCTCCTGCCGGAACCCGTCCAGGTCCTCCTCGGAGAGCCGGCCTTCCATGAAGGCCCGGGCGTACATGCCGGGGGAGGCGTGGCCCTGGAAGAAGACCTGGTCCCCGCCGCCGGGGTGGTCCTTGCCGCGGAAGAAGTGGTTGAAACCGACCTCGTAGAGCGTTGCGGCACCGGCGTAGGTGGAGATGTGTCCGCCGACGCCGATATCGGCCCGCTGCGCCCGGTGCACCATGACCGCGGCGTTCCAGCGCAGCCACGCCCGGTACTTGCGTTCAATCTCCTCGTCGCCGGGGAATGGCGCTTCCTGGTCCACCGGGATCGTGTTGACGTAGTCCGTGGTGGTGACCATCGGAACACCCACGCTCTGCGCGCCAGCCCGCTGGAGCAGGCTGCGCATTATGTACTGGGCACGCTCAGTGCCCTGTTCCTGAATCAGCGTATCCAGGGACTCCAGCCACTCGGCGGTCTCTTCCGGATCACGATCAGGCAGCTGGTTAGTCAACCCGCTGAGGATATGGGAGGTCTCTTCTCCTGCAGCCACGTCCAACCTCTCTTTGAGCGCATTCATCGGCGCCCTCAGCTCCGGCAGGGTAACTGCCTGGCGTGAACGCGACGTGTGCGACATATCGGTTACAACTGCCCGGTCATGTGCGCCGGGCAAGGTCCAAGCACAACTATGCCCGCCTTCGTCAGCGGGGCGTCCGCCCTCGCGGGCGTAGTCGTCATCAGCCACTCTAGCTGTGACGGCTCGGGGATGCGTAGCTGTCGCATGGGGTCCCGGTCGTATTTGACCGGCATACTGGTTGTGTGACGACGTGCCGCCTGGCGGCGCCCGGAACCCCGTGTGTGACGCAGAATATGGCGGATCGCGGGGCCAACAGCTTGAAGCGCAGGCGCAAAGGGTGTTGGCTTGGAGTAATGGAAATCACTAGAGCTATTGAAAACACCAAGCATAGGAGCAACACGTGAGCGAGGCCGACGCCGCCACTTCGGTAAATGTGGCGGAAAAACTGGGTTTCAAAACCGGGGACCTGATTCAGGAATTCGGTTATGACGATGATGTCGACTTCGATTTGCGCGACGACATCGAAGATCTCACCGGCTCGGAACTCTTCGATGAGGACGATCACGAAGTCGTCGATTCCGTGATTCTTTGGTGGCGGTCCGACGACGGCGACCTCGTGGACACGCTGGTCGGCTCGCGGACCACCCTGACCGAGGGCGGCGTTGTCTGGGTGCTGACCCCGAAGTCCGGCCGCGTGGGCTACGTTTCACCGGCCGACATCCAGGATGCCGCCCCCACCGCCGGCCTGCACTACACCACCTCCGCAGGCGTCTCCAAGGACTGGAGCGCCACCCGCCTGGTCACACGGAAGAACAAGTGACCCAAACCGGAGCGGTTGGCACCATAGCGGAACAGCGACTTGACGCCCGGGACGTGCCCGCCGTCGGCGAGGCAGCCCCGGACTTCGAGCTGCTGAACCAGTTCGGCGAACCCGTAAGGCTCGCGGAACTTCGCGGCCGCAACGTCGTCCTCGTGTTCTTCCCGTTCGCTTTCTCCGGCATCTGCACTGGGGAGCTGTGCGAACTCCGGGACAACCTGGCGCTGTTCGAGGACGCCGACACCACCGTCCTGGGCATCTCCGTGGACAGCAAGTTCGTCCAGCGGGCCTACGCGGAGAAGGAAGGCTACTCCTTCGACCTGCTGGCCGATTTCTGGCCGCACGGGGCCGTGGCAGGGCGGTACGGCGTTTTTGACCCCGACAGCGGGATGGCCAAGCGCGGCACCTTCATCATCGACGCGAGCGGAATCGTGCGCTACGTGGTGGTGAACCCCCGCGGCCAGGCCCGGGACTTCGCCGACTACCGCGCCGCCCTGGCGGGACTCGTCGGGAACTGAGACCGTGCGGACGCGGCGGCCCGGGATCGGCATGACTGGATTTGCCAGCCTGCCCCCGGTCCCCGCCGCCGTACCGGCCCGTGACGAGCTTGAAGTCCTGCAGGAAATCCACCGCGTCCTCGCGGGCGGGCGCTTCGCCCTGCTGACGGGTGCCGGGCTGAGCACGGATTCCGGCATCCCCGATTACCGCGGACCGGGCGCCGCACCCCGGGCTCCCATGACGTACCAGGAATTCATCGGCGAAGCGGACAACCGGCGCCGCTACTGGGCCCGCAACCACATCGGCTGGTCCCATCTGCGCCGGGCCGACCCCAATGACGGCCACGCCGCCGTCGCCCGGCTGGAACACCGCGGTCTTCTCACGGGACTCATCACCCAGAACGTGGACCGGCTCCATGAGGACGCCGGCAGCGTCAACGTGGTGGACCTGCACGGCCGGTTCGACCAGGTGGTCTGCCTTGCCTGCCACCGGCGTTACAGCCGAACGCTGCTGGCGGGGGTGCTGACGGAGCTCAACCCCGGCTTCCTGGAGCGGGCACTGGCCGCCGGTGCGGTCGAAATGGCCCCGGACGCCGACGCGACGGTCGAGGACGCCGACCTGATCGAGAGTTTTGTCGTGGCCCACTGCCCGGCCTGCGGCGGCACACTCAAACCCGACTTCGTCTACTTCGGCGAGAACGTGCCCAAGGACCGGGTCGAGCGCTCCTATGCCATGGTGGACGAGGCCGCTGCCCTCCTGGTCGCCGGCTCCTCGCTGACGGTAATGAGCGGGCTGCGGTTTGCCCGGCACGCGGCCAAGCACGGAAAGCCCGTTGTCATCATCAACCGGGGCCAGACCCGCGGGGATGACCTCGCCACCATCAAGCTCGACGCCGGGGTCAGCGAAGCGCTCACCTGGCTCGCTGCCGAACTGCCCCCGCTTTGAGAGGCGACAGGTCCGATTGGCGCTCCGCCGGGTTCATCCGGTACAGTAACTGTTCGTTGGTTGAAGCGCGGAAGCGTGAAAACAGCGGTTTGGGTCTTTAGCTCAGCTGGTAGAGCGCCACGTTTACACCGTGGATGTCATCGGTTCGATCCCGGTAGGACCCACCACGCAAAACCCCGTCAGTGCAGGCCCAGCGGCAGCATGGCGGGGTTTCTTGTGTGCTCGGAACGAAATGGTCAGACAACCCGGGACGGGCTTATAGGACAAAACGTGTGTCAATCCCCGGCGTGCCGGTCGCGTCCTGCCTGGACCCTAAGCAAGCGGACTCGGGCGCGCCCCTGGTTTCGCCCGTCATGGGCGGTCCTGGGGCACTTTGACACGGACACGCCGCAAACATCGGACCTTAAGGGCCGGAATCGTGTTCAAAGGCGCCCCGGACGGCGAATGGCGCCGTCCACCCTAACGCTCGCCCCGCAAGCCAGGAACCGGCACCGGGGCTGGGCCGCAACGGTCTGCCCGTTTCGGCCCAGCGTTCGGCCGCACACCAGACATTCCAGAGATACACGAGCACCCCAGCCACCATAAGCTTTCAAAGCTTAGCTACCCCGGATCTCCCCCCGCCGCCACTGGGAAGCAGGCACATTCCATACACACGTTTTGTCCTAATAGACCTCGCTTGGAAGTGTCAGACCCCCAAAGTAGTGTGGGTTTATGGAAACCGTCAGGGATTTCATTGCTTTCCAGGACACAGGCCGGGGCGTTGCGCCGGCCGGGCGGTCTGGTGTGGATGATGCTCTGGCCGCGCTCCGGGAGGTGGCTTTGACGGCGGCCGGGGACGCCGCACTCTGGGGATTCCGGGAGGCCTCGGATTTCGCCGGCACGGTGGAGGAGTTCTCGCGGATCGCGGAGTATCTGCAGCTCGTCGCGGCCGGCGCCGTGGACCGGACCCGGAAGCAGGCCGCGGCCGCCGGCCCGAAGGCGGGCACCTCGTGGACCACGGGCTGGCGGGAGAACCCCGGCGGCACTGACGACCCGGCCGCTGCGGATGAGCCTGCTGGTGCTGTTGATGACGGGTACCGGAACACTCCGGAGTTCCTGCGGGCGCGGCTGCGGATCGGCTCCGCGGAGGCCCGGCGCCGGTTGTCCCTGGCCGAAGGCCTGCTGCCCCGCCGGGGATTCACCGGAGAAGAGTTGCCTGCTGTGCACGGGGAGCTGGGGGCCGCCGTTGCCTCCGGCGCGGTCGGGTCCCGGTCCGCGACCATCGTCAGCCTCGCCCTGGACCGTGTCCGGCACGTCTGCGACACCGAGACCGCCGCAAGGATGGAGCACGCCCTGACCCGCACCGCCGCGGAGCACGACCCGGACTTCCTGGCCCGGGTGTCCCGGAGCTGGACCGACGCGATCGACCAGGACGGGGCCGAGCCCTCCGAAGAGCTCCTGCGCCAGCTCCAGGGCGCGTTCCTCCGCAAGCCCCGGCACGGGCTGCAGCACCTGGAGATCTTCGCGACCGCCGAACAGTTCGAACACCTCCTGACCGTTATGAACACCGCCACCAACCCCCGCACGCAGGCCCCGGACGCCGGGGTGGACGCTGCCGCCAGCCCGGAGTCCGCAGCGGACGGTTCCGAGGCGGGCGCGGACGTCCCGCTTGACCTGCGCTCGAGGCCGCAGAAACTCCTCGACGGCCTCGTCGGTGCCTGCAAAGCAGCCCTCGCCGCCGGGACCCTGCCCGTTACGGGAGGGCTGCGCCCGCAGGTCATGGTCACCATCGACTACCGCGCCCTCCTCGCCCGGCTCAACACGCCTGGCGGAAGCCGCGACGCTCACCACGGCGCCCGGGAATGGGGTTCCGGAGATTCCTTCCACCGCGGGCAGGTCACGGCGCAGACCGGGTCGCTGCTGTTCACCGGCCCCGTCACGGCCTCGACGGTCCGGAAGATCGCCTGCGACGCGGACATCATCCCGGTCCTCCTTGGCAGCGCAGGCCAGGTCCTGGACATCGGCCGGGCCACCCGGGTCTTCCCGCCCCACATCCGCAAAGCCCTCACCGCCCGCGACGGCGGCTGCGCGTTTCCCGGCTGCACCATCCCCGCGCCCTGGTGCGAAGCCCACCACATCACCTACTGGTCCCGCGGCGGAACAACGGGCACGGACAACGGTGTGCTGCTCTGTTCACACCATCACCACGTGATCCACAAGGAACACTGGAGCATCCAGGTCCATACCGGCATCCCCTGGTTCATCCCGCCACCACACCTTGACCCCCGCCAAAAACCCCGACGCAACCACTACTTCCGCCCCGCCAACCTCGACACCCCCGGCTGACGCCGGCTGTGCCGACAGGCGGGGGCGGAGCAATGCCGCGGATATTGTCGGAGCCCCGCCCTACCGTGGCTGGCATGGAACACGTCATGGTGAAATCAGGGCCGGATGGAAGGCCCCAGGCGGTGCTGCGCGGCGGCCGCGAATGGATTGTCGGCGCGGAGCCGGTCCGCTGGTTCGAGCGGGTGAGCTGGTGGGAGGCGGAGCGGCGGATGCCCAAAGGACTAAGCCGAGTCGACGTCGAGGTCTGGCAGGTCCAGGCGAGACTCGGCCGGAATGCGGGTTCTGCCCTCACCACGATGGAAATCATCCGTGACGGTCTGGGCGGCGGCTGGCGGCTGCGGGAGGCCGTAGCGGACGCGGCATAGCTGCGGCGTTCCGCTGCCTTCGCCCGGCCGGCCGCGGTACCCAGGCCAGAAGTGCCGGGGCATTGGAAAAGCCTTCCACCGCGACTATTGGGGGATGCCGCGGTGGAAGGCTTGTTATGAATATACCGTGAACTTTTGGAAATGTGAAACACGCACCGGGCGATTCTGCGGTGCAGAAACGCCTATTCGATGGCGAAACTTCGGTGGCAGAATGCCCTGAAGAACGCCATCCTCGGGGGAGGTCCAGGCTAAAGCCGCTGGACCGGGACAAACACCCTGGGCTGGTTCTTCCACTCGGGTTCCATCTCCGAGATGGTCTCCCGCATGATCCGGTCCGAGGCCTCCCGGGCTGCCGCCGGGTTGCCGGCAGCAATCGCCTCTGCGACGTCCACGTGCCACTGCAGCGCCGTGTCGCGGGGATGGTCCGGCATCAGGCCGTGCACAGTGCGGCCGGTCAGCGTCTCGGCCACCTGGCCCACCATGTTGGCAAACATCTCGTTTCCGGAGCCGGTCAGCAGCAGGGAGTGGAAATGGATATCGAGCTCCAGGAACCTCGGCACATCCCCGGCCTGCCCGGCGTCGCGCATCGCATGCGAGACGTCCACAAGTTCGCGCCGGATTTCCTCCGGGGCGTTGGCGGCGGCCAGTTCGGCGGCCACGGGCTCGACGGCGGTGCGCAGCTCTGCGAGGGAGCGCAGCTGCGCGCCGCGGCCCTCGCCGGCGAGGCGCCAGCGGATCACCTGCGGGTCGAAGGGGTTCCAGCGGCTGGCCGGGAGCACTCGGATCCCCACACGCTTGGTCGTTTCGACCAGGCCGAGTGACTGAAGGACCCGCACCGCCTCGCGGACCACCGAACGGGACACCTTGAGTTCACCTTCGAGGTGCTCGGCCAGCATGATGTGGCCGGCCGGGAGTTCGCCCGCGACGATCCGGCTGCCGAGGTGCTCAATCGCGCGGTGGTGGAGGCTGGTTGACATAGTCGTAAGCATAGTGTGGCGGAGGCTGTTCATACCGTCGGTCCGGCGTGGACCGGCGGAGACGGGCCCGGAAATCATAGACTGTTTGTGACGCGCCATATTCCGCCACGTGGGCACTGCTTTCCCGCAGCCCGCGGAAATACATATGGTTTATTGACAGCCACTGATCCCAAGAAGACGGTCCCGCCCCACGCGCGGGACGAACTGCACTTGTTGCACAGAAATGAATTGGAGTTTTGATGTCAGCACACATCGGTGTCACCGGCCTTGCGGTGATGGGGGCCAACCTTGCCCGCAACCTGGCCCGGAACGGCTTCACCGTTGCCCTGCACAACCGGTCCGTTGAGAAGACCGACGCCCTGCTGGAGAAGCACGGCCAGGACGGCGACTTCGTCCGTACGGAGACCCTGCAGGAGCTCGTCGACTCGCTGGAGAAGCCCCGCCGCGTGCTGATCATGGTCAAGGCCGGCAAGCCGGTCGACTCCGTGATCGAGCAGCTTGAGCCGCTCCTGGAAGCCGGCGACATCATCATCGACGCCGGCAACTCACACTATGAGGACACCCGCCGCCGCGAGGCAGCCCTCGCCAAGAAGGACCTGCACTTCGTCGGCATCGGCGTCTCCGGCGGCGAGGAAGGTGCCCTCAACGGCCCCTCGATCATGCCTGGCGGCTCGAAGGAGTCCTACGACGCCCTGGGCCCGCTCTTGGAAAAGATCGCCGCGCACGTCGACGGCAAGCCCTGCTGCGCCTGGATCGGCACCGACGGCGCCGGCCACTTCGTCAAGATGGTCCACAACGGCATCGAATACGCCGACATGCAGGTCATCGGCGAAGCGTTCGACCTGCTGCGCTCCGGTGCCGGCATCGAACCGGCCGAGCAATCCAAAATCTTCGCAGAGTGGAACAAGGGCGACCTCGCCTCCTTCCTGATCGAGATCTCCGCCGAGGTCCTTGGCCACGTGGACGCGAAGACCGGCAAGCCGTTCGTCGACGTCGTCGTGGACGCCGCCGGGCAGAAGGGCACCGGCCGCTGGACCGTCATCTCCGCGCTCGAACTGGGATCCCCGACGTCGGGCATCGCCGAATCGGTCTTCGCCCGGGCACTGTCCTCCCAGACGGAGCAGCGCAAGCTGGCCCAGGGACTGCTCGCCGGCGGCGAGGCCGACGTCGAGGTCCCCGAGAGCTTCGTCGAGGATGTCCGCCAGGCGCTGTACGCGTCCAAACTGGTCTCGTACGCCCAGGGGCTGGACATGCTCACCTCTGCGGCCAAGGAATACGGCTGGGACCTGAAGCTGGATGAGATCGCCTCCCTGTGGCGCGGCGGTTGCATCATCCGCGCCGAACTGCTCAAGGAGATCACCAAGGCCTACGCCGCGGAAGAGAAGCCGGCCAACCTGCTGTTCGCCCCGGCCTTCACCCAGGCGATCGCTGAGGTCCTTCCGGCCTGGCGCCGCGTGGTCTCCACCGCAGTCCAGCTCGGCATCCCCGTGCCGGTGTTCTCTTCCTCGCTGGCCTACTACGACGGCCTGCGCCGCAAGCGCCTCCCGGCCGCCGTGATCCAGGGCCAGCGCGACCTCTTCGGCGCGCACACCTACGGCCGCGTCGACGCCGAGGGAACCTTCCACACCCTCTGGGGCGAGGACAAGTCCGAAATCGAGGCAGTGGACACCCACTAGTTTCGCAACTGACGCCTGCGGCCGGTGCTCCCCGTTACTCTGGGAGCACCGGCCGTTCGCGTTTCCCCGGATCGCGCCCCGGCATTTTCGCAGTGTCCGTCACTGTAACTGTCCCGTCAGTGTCCCAGGAGTGCAGAAGATGACCCAGCCCGTAGCTTTTGTCACCGGTGCCTCCACCGGAATCGGTTATGAGACCGCGTGGAAGCTCGCGGCCCGCGGTTTCACCGTCTATGCCGGTGCCCGCAGGGTCGAGAAGATGGAGCCTCTCAAGGCCCACGGAGTGACGGTTGTGGCGCTGGACGTCACGGACGAGGATTCCATGACCGCCGCCGTCGAGCAGGTAATGGCCGCCCACGGCCGGGTCGACGTCCTGGTGAACAATGCCGGCTACGGCTCCTACGGCTCGCTTGAGGAAGTGGAACTGGCCGAGGGGAAGCGGCAGTTCGACGTCAACCTCTTCGGGCTGGCGCGGATGACACAGCTGGTGATCCCCGGAATGCGGGCCGCCGGACGGGGGCGGATCATCAACGTCTCCTCAATTGGCGGCAAGATGTACGAGCCGCTGGGTGCCTGGTACCACGCCACGAAATTCGCCGTCGAGGGCCTGAGCGATTCGCTGCGGATCGAACTGAAGCCCCACGGCATCGATGTATCCATCATCGAGCCGTCGGGAACCGAATCGGAATGGGGCGCCATATCCGGCGACAGCCTCCTGGCCACGTCCGGCGGGGGACCCTACATGGACCAGGCGAAGGTGGTGGCGGCAGCGCTGGCTTCCACCGTGGGCTCCACCATGTCCACGCCCCCGGGCGTCATTGCCGACGCCATAGTCCACGCCGCGACGTCCGCGAAGCCCAGGACCCGGTATCCGGTGGGCAAAGGCGCGCGCGCTATCCTCCTGCTGCGGCGGCTGCTCCCGGACCGGGCCTTCGACGTCGTGATCTGGAACATCTACAAGCGGTTTCCCGCGTAGCTAGATCCGGTATTCGATCTCGTACTCGGCAGGGTCGACGGCGGGCTTGGTTTCGCGCTGCGCGTCCCGGTGGCGCCAGGTGGCCGGCACGCCGGTGAGGATCGATTCGGCCGGAGCGTCCTTGACCACGACGGCGTTGGCCCCGATGGCGCTGTCCCGACCGATAGTGATGGGGCCCAGGACCTTGGCGCCGGCGCCGATCACCACCCGGTCCTCGATGGTGGGGTGGCGCTTGACCTTGGCCAGCGAACGTCCGCCGAGGGTGACTCCGTGATAAATCATGACGTCTTCGCCGATCTCGGCGGTCTCGCCGATTACGACGCCCATGCCGTGGTCGATGAAGAAGCGGCGGCCGATCGTGGCGCCGGGGTGGATCTCGATGCCGGTCAGGAACCGGGCGAGCTGCGAGACCAAGCGGGCCGGGAAGCGCAGCGCAGGGCTCTGCCACATCCGGTGCGTCAGGCGGTGGGCCCAGATCGCGTGGAGTCCGGAGTAGGCAAAGAAGTTCTCAAAAGAACCTCGGGCCGCCGGGTCGTGGGACCGGGCGGCGTCGAGGTCTTCCTTCAGTCTTGCGAAAAAGCTCACAAAGACCTTTCTACGAAATCTTGGGACAGGGCTGGACTCAGCTGCGGATGTCGTCGTACAGCACGGTGGAGATGTAACGCTCACCGAAATCGCAGACCACAGCAACAATAAGCTTACCGGCGTTCTCCGGCCGCTTGGCGAGTTCCAGGGCTGCCCAGACGATCGCGCCGGAGGAGATGCCGCCGAGGATACCTTCCTTGACGCCGAGTTCGCGGGCCACGCGGACCGAGTCCTCCAGGGTGGCGTCGATGACTTCGTCGTAGACGTTGGTGTCCAGGATTTCGGGGATGAAGTTGGCGCCGAGGCCCTGGATTTTGTGCGGGCCCGGAGCGCCGCCATTGAGGATGGCGGAGTCCTTCGGCTCGACGGCGATGATCTGCACGTCGGGCTTGCGCTCCTTGAGTACCTGTCCGACGCCGGTGACGGTTCCGCCGGTGCCGACGCCGGCAACGAAAATATCCACCTTGCCGTCGGTGTCGGACCAGATTTCCTCGGCCGTGGTCTGGCGGTGGACCTCGGGGTTGGCCTCGTTGGCGAACTGCTGGGCCCAGATGGAATTCTCCGTGTTGGCCACGATCTCCTGCGCCTTTTCCACGGCGCCCCGCATGCCCTCGGAGCCGGGGGTGAGCACAATCTCGGCACCGTACGCGCGGAGCATGACACGGCGTTCGGTCGACATGGTTTCCGGCATGGTCAGGATGACCTTGTAGCCCCGGGCAGCGCCGACCATGGCCAGAGCGATGCCGGTGTTCCCGGAGGTGCCTTCGACAATGGTGCCGCCGGGCTTGAGGGCGCCGGACTTCTCCGCGGCGTCGACAATCGCGACACCGATCCGGTCCTTGACGCTGTTGGCAGGGTTGTAGAACTCGAGCTTGACTGCCACGGTGGCGTCCAGGCCTTCGGTCAGCCGGTTGAGCCGGACCAGCGGGGTTCCGCCAACCAGCTGGGTAACGTCGTCATAGATCCGTGCCATGGGTGTCTGCGCCTGTCTGTTGAAGAGGGAATACTGAGGTCAGCCTAACGAGGGCCCGCGAACCCTGGCTAAGCATTAAGCCATGCAGAGTAATATTTCCTGGCCTTGGCCAGCTTCGGATTGATGATCACCTGGCAGTACCCCTGCTCCGGGAACTTGCCGTAATAATCCTGGTGGATTTCCTCCGCCCTGTGGAACACAGGCAGCCGGCTGACTTCCGTGACGATCTGGTGCGCCCACAGCGCCTGGTTCCGCTCGATCGCTTCTTCGAAGAGGATCTTCTCCTCGGTCGTCTCGTAGAACATCGACGAGCGGTACTGGGTGCCGACGTCGTAGCCCTGCCGGTTGGGCGTGGTGGGGTCGTGGAGGGCGAAGAACATGTCCAGGATGACCTCCGCCGGGATGACCTCCTCATCGAACGTCACTGCCACCACCTCGGCGTGGCCGGTGGTTCCGGAGCAGACGGCGTAGTAGTCGGGGTTGCGGTGATGGCCTCCGGTGTAACCCGAAACAACCGCGCTGACACCCTTGGTTTTCTGGTAGACGGCGTCGAGGCACCAGAAGCAGCCTCCGCCGAGGACAAAAGTTCTCATGCTCTGTTCAATGGTTGAAGTGCCCCGATGATTCCCGGCGTCCGCGGCGCAGGCCTGCCGATAGGGTAAAAATGGGGGTATGGAACCTGTAAACACCGACGTTTCAGCCGGCTCTTCCGAAGGCACAAACTCCGAAGGCACCAACGCTGCCGGCCACGGAGCCGGGGAAACGGCCGAGGCGCCCACGCTGGGCATGATCCTGCTGGCCGTCGAGGAGCTCTGGCCCGAATCCCTCGCAGAGGACTGGGACGAAGTGGGCCTCGTGGCGGGGCACCCGTCCGCCCAGGGGGGCAGGATCCTCTTTGCCGTCGATCCGACCCTTGAGGTGATCGAGGAGGCGATCGAGTTCGGCGCCGAACTGCTCATCAGCCACCACCCCTTGCTGCTCAAAGGTGTCACTTCGGTCGCGGCGACCACTGCCAAGGGCCGGGCAGTGCACCGCCTGATTGAGTCGGGCACCGGGCTGCTGACGGTACACACCAACGGCGATTCCGCCGTCGGCGGTGTCTCGGATGTCCTTGCCGACGCGCTGGGCCTGCAGAATGTCGTTCCGCTTTCCCCGGCCGCGAACGGCCTGCCGGAAGAAGGCATCGGGCGGGTGGGTGACCTTGAGGAGCCCCTCACCCTGGGCGACTTCGCTGCCCGCGTCTTCGGCATCCTTCCGGCGGTCGCGGGGGGAGTGCGGGTGTCCGGGGACCGGGATGGGCTGGTGCGCAGGGTGGCCCTCTGCGGCGGGGCCGGTGACTCCCTGTTTGGCGAGGTGCGGGCCAGCGACGCCGACGTCTACCTCACGGCCGATCTGCGGCACCATCCGGCGTCGGAAGCCCGTGAGGCGGCCGTCGACGACCGGCCCTATCTCATTGACGTCTCCCACTTCGCCAGCGAGTGGCTGTGGCTGCCCGCCGCCGCCGAGGCCCTCGGCAATGTACTGAGCGACCAGGGCCACGACGTCGAAATCCGGGTCAGCACCACCAACAGCGATCCGTGGGACTTCATACTGACTCCGGGCGGGGACTAGAGTCTAGGGAGCGCCGACACGGTGCCCGGCTTCGGCCGGCAGGGATTTAGCGGAGGTAAATAGTGGCCAAGGCAGCACCGGCGGAACAGTTGAAGTTGCTCGAATTGCAGGGTCTTGATGCGAAGCTCAAATCCCTGTCCAACCGCCGCCGAAGCCTTGAAAGCGACTCCCGGATCACCGATCTTGAAGCAGCCCTGGGCGTGGCCAACGGTGAACTCGGCGCCGCGAAGGTAGCCGTCCACGACGCCGAACTTGAGCTCAAGCGGGCCGAGGCCGACGTCGAGCAGGTCGCCTCCCGGATCGAACGCGACGAAGCGAAGCTCAACAGCGGTACCGGCCTTTCCAAGGACCTGATGGCCCTGCAGCGCGACCTCGTGTCCCTGAACAAGCGCCGCTCCGACCTGGAGGACGTTGAGCTGGAGGTCCTTGAACGGCTGGACTCCCTCCGCCTCCGCCAGGCCAGCCAGCAGCAGATCGTTGACGACATCCAGGGCTCCTTCGGGTCCATCCGCTCCGAACTGGACGAGCAGCTCGCGGAGATCGCCGCCGAGGCCACGGTGGTCCGCGGCAAGCGTGCAGAGTTCGCCGACGGGTTGGACGCCGGGCTGCTGGCCATCTACGAGAAGACCCTGGCCAAGCGAGGCGTCGGCGCGGCCCGCCTCTTCCACGGAACGTCCGAGGGCTCGGGCATGCAGCTGAGCCCCGGCGACCTCGCCGAAATCAAGGCCGCGGCCGAAGACGACGTCGTGTTCTGCCCGGATTCGGGCTGCATCCTGGTCCGCTCCTCCGAGTGGGCCTAGCCACCCAACTGCTAGCTAGTTGGGCAGGATCAGGTTAAGGGTGTGCGGCTTCCGGGCCGTGCCCTCGACCAGTTCGGCGGTCCACTTCTCGGCCGCTGCCTTCTGCAGCTGGGCAGGAGTCTGCGGCGCCTTGCCCCGGCGGGCCAGCAGGTGCCGGGCAAGTTCGCCCCGGGTGTGCTTGGCGAAGTGGCTGACCACCTTCCGTGCGCCGTTGACCTCGGTGTACACGTTAACTGCGACGGTCTGCGACGGCGGGGGAGTCCACGCGGCAGCGTAGGTGCTGGAGCGGCAGTCCACCAGCAGTTCACCGTCCGCGGCGGCCGCAAGGGCTTCAGCGAGGTGCGGTTTCCAGAAGGACGCCAGGCGTCCGACGTCGGGCAGTGCGGTTCCCATCGACAGCCGGTAGGCAGGCACCCGGTCGCCGAAACGGATGGCCCCCCAGAGCGCGGAAATGACCAGCACTGATTCGTCCGCCTTCTTCCGCTGCGTCGGGGTGAGGGAGTTGTAGTCGAGCGCGTCGTACAGCACCCCGGAGTAGACCTGGTGGGCGGGTGCCGCCGGCTCGGCGTGCAGCCTCGTATTCCGTTCGACGTCGGCCCACAGCGAGGCGCCGACGCCCAGAAGCGCCAGGGCGTCCTCATGGGCGCTGACTGTTCCGAGCCCCTCCAGTACCTTGGCCCGGCAGGTGTTCAGTCGGGGGAAGCTCAGGGTGGTCCAGTCGACGGCATCGCCGGACGTGGCGGGGGTCTTGCCTTCGGAGGGCGGCAGCAGAATCAGCACCGTCCAATCCTAGTGGGGCCTCCTGACGATGGGCCGCCGACGTCACCACGCGGCAGCGGTCTTAGGCGAGGTTGCGGCCGAGGAAGGACAACACGTCGGGCAGGATGGAGCGCCAATAGTTGTAGTCGTGGCCGCCGGGTTGGAAGCCGCCCTCAACGGCGCCGGGAAGGTCCGCCCGGTACTGACGCACCGTGGCGGCAAGGTCGTCCGCGGTGCCGCAGTCGATCCGCTTGGGCAGTGCTGCAAGTCTGGGCCGGAGGGCGAACACGTCGTGGGCCGCGAAGTCAGCCGGGCTGTCGAATGCTGTGTCCAGCCGGGCCTCGTAGTCGTCCCAGACCGCAGGACTCATGGCCGCGACGGCACGGACCCCGGGCAGCCGGCCCTGCGAGGCGAGCAGAAGGGAACCGAAGCCTCCCATGGAGAGACCAAAGAGGCCGACCCTGCCGAGGTCGCAGCCCTGGCTGCCAAGAAACGGGACAAATTCCTGCACCAGCATCGACTGGGTGTCGCTGCCGTCGGCGCGGGGGTGCCACCACGTGTTCCCGCCGTCAACGGCGGCGATCGCGAGGGGCACACCGCCTGCGTCGAGGTGCCGCTGGAGGGCGTCGTGGGCAGCCAGGTCTTCCAGCAGGACGGCATGGCTGCCGCCAAAACCATGCAGGAACACGGCCAGCGGCAGCTCCTGCTGCGCCCCACCGGGCGGCAATTCAGGTGCGGCAAGTGACCAGTGGCTGGCGAGTCCGGGGCGGAACGCTGAGACAAATGAGCCTGAGCTGGTCCCGACCGTCAATGGGACGGTAGGGAGCGGCGTCGCGGCCTGCGTCGGGCTTGCCGGCGCGGGCCGTGACGGGGCAGGGGGCCCAGCGTCGGGAGTGCAGCCCGCAAGTGCGGACGCACCCAGCCCGATTCCTGCCAGCTCAAGCAGCTGGCGCCGGCTCAGGGCGGACTCGTCCATACCCCGATCATAGGCCCCCGCGCGCCGGGAGGGGCGGGGCGGGCCCGCCTGTCAGGCCGCCTCGACGGGTGGAAACTGGGCGGAGGAAGCCTGCGCCGCCAGGACCGCCTGGGCCGCCTGGACCGCCTGGGCTGCCTGGTTTTCGCGCGCGAGGAAGGCCGACAGTTCGCCGATGGTGCTCATCAGCGGTGCGGGGAAAACCACCGTCGAGTTCTTGTCCACGGCGATTTCCACCAGTGACTGCAGGTTCCGCAACTGCAGCGCCAGCGGGTGGGCCATCATCGTGTCGGAGGCCTCGCCCAGGGCGGCAGCGGCGATCGATTCTCCCTCGGCGGCGATGATCTTTGCCCGCTTCTCACGCTCGGCCTCGGCCTGGCGGGCCATGGCGCGCTTCATGGTCTCCGGCAGCTGGATGTCCTTGAGTTCCACGAGGGTGACCTCGACGCCCCACTCCAGTGTGAGGGCGTCGAGGATCTCGCGGATGTCGCTGTTGATCCGCTCCGTTTCCGAGAGCGTCTGGTCCAGGCTGTGCCGGCCCACGACTTTCCGCAGTGTGGTCTGGGCGATCTGGTTGATCGCCGCCGACACGTTTTCGATCGCCACCACCGATTTCACGGCGTCCACGACCCGGTAGTAGGCCACCGCCGAGATGTCGACGCTGACGTTGTCCTGGGTGATGATGCCCTGCGACTGGATCGGCATGGTTACGATCCGCAGGCTGACGAGGTTGAGCTTGTCGACAAACGGGATAATGAAACGCAATCCCGGCATCCGCACGCCGACCACCCGGCCGAGCCGGAACAGGACGCCTTGCTCGTACTGCCGCACAATTTGAATCGCCATCTTGGCCAGCACGATCACCACAACCACGACGATCAGCCACACGATGACAGCGGTCCAGTCCATCGGAATCGTTCCTTGCCTGGGGGATACTTCCTGTCTAAATTCTCCCACCGGAGGCCCGAAAAAGATCCGGGGGGAGGCTGCTGCTGGAGGAGACCGTAGAATGGACGGCGGATGGGTTGACCAGGCGGCCGCGCGTCACGCAAGTGGCTCGAGGAACGTCCGGGCTCCGCAGGGCAGGGTGGTGGGTAACGCCCACTCGGGGTAACCCGCAGGCCAGTGCCACAGAGAACAGACCGCCTGCATGCGGCGCGTGCTTGCATGGGCTGCAGGGCAGGTAAGGGTGAAACGGTGGTGTAAGAGACCACCAGCTTCCCGGGTGACCGGGAAGGCTAGGTAAACCCCACCCGGAGCAAGGCCAGACAGGGCACGTTCGAGGGCTGCTCGCCCGAGTGTCCGGGTAGGCTGCTGGAGGGCGTCGGCAACGGCGTTCGTAGATGGATGGCCGCTACTCCCGCGCTGGCAACGGCGCGGGAACACAGAACCCGGCGTATCGGTCAACCCATCCACTCACATTCCCCGTGCCTACCCCGGGAGAATTCTGCCTGACCTGGCGCCGCCCCCCCTCGACCGCAAACGAAAGCGGCGGCCGGCACCGTGTGGTGCCAGCCGCCGCCGGGAAAGACCAGGTTTCGGATCAGGCCTAAGCCTTCCGCTTCACCCAGCCCCACACCCCTGTTGCCACAAAGAGGACCAGCCCAATGACGGCCAGCCACAGCAGGCCCTTAACGGCAAAGCCAAGAATCGAAAGAACGAGCCAGATGATAAGTAGTGTGATTATTAGTCCCATACGAACATCCTAAAGGCCAACGGCCCACAGACACGGAATATACGGCGCCTGCAGGTCCGGCCAGCCTTCGCCCGTTGCCGGGACGAAATTTCCCGATTACCTCTTCCCTGCGGCGCTGCAGGCTGAAGCGAATGCTTGACATCATCGCGGCGGGACCAGAGACTGCAGTGAACGTTCAAGTAACGGTGCGGTCAGCGAAGAGCATAGGAGCAATGGTGCCGGACGACGGAGCATACGACTACGTGATTGCAGGCGGCGGCAGCGGCGGCAGCGTCCTGGCGGGCAGGCTGAGTGAAGACCCCTCAGTCACCGTTCTCCTGCTTGAGGCCGGCAGATCGGACCGCCATCCGTTCATCCACGTCCCGGCTGGTTTCCCGAAGCTCAAAGGCGGCCCCTACCAATGGGACTACGCGAGCGTCCCGCAGAAGCACAGCAACGGCCGCCGCATCCCGCTCGCTCAAGGCCGCGTGCTGGGCGGCGGCGGGTCCATCAACTCCCAGGTCTTTACGCGCGGCGTGGCCGAGGACTACGACAACTGGGTCACGGACTATGGCTGCGAAGGCTGGTCCGGTGACGAGGTGAGCAAGTACTTCGTCCGTTCGGAGTCCAACAGCCGGCTCTCGGCACCGCACCATGGAACCCTGGGCCCGCTCGGAGTCTCCGACCTCCTGCGTCCGCATAAGCTCTCGGCGGCCTTCGTCAAGGCGGGCCAGGAGTTCGGGCTGCCCTACAACAGCGATTTCAACGGGGCCGAGCAGTACGGCGTCGGCTTCTACCAGACCACCACGAAGAACGGCCGCCGGTGTAGCGCGGCGGTCGCCTACCTCAAGCCGGCCCGCAAGCGGAGCAATCTCACCGTCCGCGCCAACGTGACCGTCTCCAAGGTGATCGTCAAGAATGGCCGGGCCGTCGGAGTCCAGGCGATCGAAGGCGGCAACGCGCGCACGTACACGGCAAACCGTGAGGTGATTGTCTCCGCCGGTGCCTTCGGCTCGCCCAAGCTGCTGCAGCTTTCGGGCATCGGCGACCCCGAAGATCTCGTCGCGGCCGGCATCGATACCATCCATGCCCTGCCCGGCGTGGGAAAGAACCTGCAGGACCACTGCGACGTCGACATCGTCTACGAACTCACGGACTACCACAGCCTGGACCGGCTCAACCAGGTCCGCCCGGCCACCGTCCTGGCCGGCGTCGAGTACCTCGCCTTCCGTTCGGGACCGTTCGCTTCAACCCTTGTCGAGGCCGGAGGCTTCAGTTACGCCAACAAGGACGAGAGGACCCCCGACCTGCAGTTCCACTTCCTCCCCGCCGCGCGGATGGGGACCGGCGCCGCCGCATTGAAACCCGGCTTCGGTGCCACGCTGAACTCGTACTTCCTGCGGCCCCGGAGCCGGGGAACAGTTCGTCCCGTGTCCTCGGACCCGGGCAAAGCACCCCTTATTGATCCGAACTACCTCGCCGACGACTACGACCTTGAAATGGCCATCGCCGGGGTGCAGCAGAGCCGTCAGATCATGGAGCAGTCGTCGATGGCGGCACTCACCAAGGCGGAGCACATTGGCGACGGCTCCCGGGTGGAAACCCGCGACGAGTACGTGAAATTCGTCCGCTCCTTCGGCCGGACCTCGTACCACCCCGTCGGAACCTGTGCCATGGGAACCACCGATGAATCTGTGGTCTCGCCGCGGCTCAAGGTCCACGGGCTCGAGGGATTGCGCGTGGTTGACTCCTCGATCATGCCGCGGCTCGTGAGTGCCAACACTCAGGCACCGACCATCATGATCGCGGAAAAAGCCGTCGACATGATTCTCCAGGACGCCAGGTAGTAGACCGGAAGTGCCCGTGGTCCCAGCCGGCCCCCAGCGCCGTGTGAGTCATTTCACGCGTCACCGGGCACCGGACCGTGCCGGACCGCCAGTAGAATGGACGGTGAACGTAGAAGTTCTGCCGCCGGGTCTGCGTTCGCAGCCGGCGGCTTTTCTTTGCTCGACACAGGCACCCGGGGTGGACCGAATCCCCGGAGCCGAGGTTCCGGACACCCTCCGGCAGCCGACTTCCGCATACGACGCCGTATGTGGTGGATTCTAGGAAGGTATTTCTGTGAGCCAGACGTCAGATTCTTGTCTTGATACGTGGATGGGCCGGGAGGCGCTCGCCGAGGCCATGATCCCGGTAATCGGCCAGCTGTACCGCGAGAACAACGTGGTCACGTCCATTCACGGCCGCAGCCTGATCAACAAGTCCACCATGAACATCCTCAAGGCGCACCGCTTCGCCCGCCGGATGAGCAAGGAAGAACTGCGTCTCGAAGAGACCGCCCCGCTGCTGGACGCCCTGACCAAGCTGGACCTCGGCGCCGCGGCCATCGACATTGCACGCCTCACCGAGAAGTACCGCGTCGAGGGCAACGGTGCCACCCTGGACGAGTTTCTCCGCGAGGAACTCGCCGAGGTTGTTGGCAAGCGTGGCGGCGACGACCGCACCAGCACCGACGTCGTCCTCTACGGCTTCGGCCGCATCGGGCGGCTCCTGGCCCGACTCCTGGTCGAAAAGGCCGGCGGCGGGCACGGCCTGCGGCTGCGGGCGATCGTGGTCCGCCGCGGCTCGGACAACGACCTCGCCAAGCGCGCCAGCCTGCTGCGCCGCGACTCGGTCCACGGCTCCTTCGAAGGCACCATCAAGGTGGACCTCGAGAACGACACCATCACCGCCAACGGTGTCCAGATCCAGGTCATCTACTCGGACAACCCCGCCACTGTCGACTACACCGCCTACGGCATCCACGACGCACTCGTCGTCGACAATACGGGACGCTGGCGCGACGCCGAAGGCCTCTCCCAACACCTCAAGAGCAAGGGCGTTTCCCGGGTTCTGCTCACGGCTCCGGGCAAGGGTGATCTCAAGAACATCGTGCACGGCATCAACCACGCAACGATCACCGATGCGGACAAGATCGTCTCCGCGGCTTCCTGCACCACCAATGCCATCACCCCCGTCCTGAAAGCGATCAACGACCGTTACGGCGTGGTGCACGGCCACGTGGAGACCGTCCACTCCTTCACCAACGACCAGAACCTGATCGACAACTTCCACAAGGGCGACCGCCGCGGACGCTCCGCCGCGCTGAACATGGTCATCACCGAGACCGGTGCCGCCACGGCAGTAGCCAAGGCCCTGCCGGAGCTCCTCGGCAAACTGTCGGGAAGCTCGATCCGGGTCCCCACCCCGGACGTGTCCCTGGCCATCCTGAACCTGAGCCTGGAAAACAGCACCACCAAGGATGAGGTCAACGACTACCTGCGGGAGATGTCGCTGCACTCGGAGCTGCGGAAGCAGGTCGACTACATCGATTCACCCGAGGTGGTCTCCACCGACTTCGTCGGCTCCCGCCGGGCAGGCATCGTCGACGGCCTGGCCACCATCTCCAACGACAAGAACGTCATCCTCTACGTCTGGTACGACAACGAGTTCGGCTACAGCTGCCAGGTGGTCCGTGTCATGGAGGAAATGGCCGGCGTGAACCCGCCGTCGTTCCCCGCCAAGGACGCGGCAGCAACGCTGGAGGCAGCCGGCCTGCCCGTCGAGGTCCAGGCCTGACGGCACATCCTGCGAACTCTGTTCCGCCTTTCCCGGCCGATCCTCTGGAATCGGCCGGGAAAGGGCACCACAATGGTGCAATGGAACAGAACCCGGCAGTAGAGCACGAAACCACCCTGGAACACGCCCTGGACGTAGCGCGGCGGAACGCCAAGGAAGCCAAGCGGCTCCTCGACGACGCCCGCGCCAAGTATGCGGCCGGTGAGGTCGACGAGGCGCGGGTCGGGCAACTCGAATCGCTCCTGGCCCTTGCCAATGAAGACCTTGTGCGCGTGACGAAGGAGAACTAGCGGGCTACCTGTCCTCCACACTGTGGACAACCCCCGCAGAGTCTGAGGCCCGGCCTAGGCTTCGGGGGTGGAAAGAACTAGTCCCGCCCCGGAACTCTCCGGATTCAAGCACGCTGCCCGGGTGCCGGATTGACGCTCACGTGGCCGGAGTTCCGGCAGGCACGACGGCGGTCCCGCCAGGCGTGGGCCCTACTGGCTGCCGCGGCACTCACCGTTGTCGCGGTGCTCGGGTGGTTCTTCACCGCCGGGCAGTTTGGCGCCGTCGACCCGACCGACGGACCCAGCGAGGCGCCTGTGCTGGCAGCCGGCTGGATGAACGCCGTCGCTTCCGTGCGGCTGGTTCCGGCCGGCTCAGCCGCGGCGCTGCTGGACACGCTTACGGTCAAGGGTCGGGCGGCCCAGGACAACTACGACCGCAGCGCCTTCGGCCAGGCCTGGCTGGACGTGGACCGCAACGGTTGCGATACCCGCAACGACATCCTCCGCCGCGACCTGACGGGAGCCGGGTTTACCAAGGAATCCGGTTGCCGCGTGGCCGCCGGGACGCTCCGGGAACCGTACACGGGCCGGCAGATCACGTTTAGCCGGGGAGCGGACAGCAGCAAGGCCGTGCAGATCGACCATGTCGTCGCACTGGGGGACGCCTGGCAGAAGGGAGCCCAGCAGTTGACTGCCGGGCAACGCGAGGATCTGGCGAACGATCCGCTTAACCTCATCGCAGTCGACGGCCCGGCCAACCAGGACAAGGGCGCGTCCGACGCCGCCACCTGGCTTCCGCCGAACAAAGCCTTCCGCTGCCACTATGTCGCCCGGCAGATCTCGGTGAAGGCAGCGTACCTGTTATGGGTCACTCCGGCGGAGAAGGACGCCATGAAGCGGGTCCTGTCCTCCTGCCCCGGACAGCAGACGATTGTCGCGGCCGCTCAGTAGACTGCAGCCATGGATATTGTCGAATACTTGACACCGCTGCTGGGCAGCCGGCAGGGCACCAACCGCCTCCGCATCATGCCGACGGACGAGTACCAGGAGTCGGCAGCCACCGCGACGGTGAGCGTGACAGCGGCGCACTTCGGGACCATCGCCTACACGTGGTCCGACGCGGACAAAGCCCAGGACGGTCTCCTGCTGCTGGGCGGAGCCACCGCGGACGGGGAGTCGAAGGCGGTGTGGGTCGACTCCTGGCACACAGGGCCGGCGTGGATGGACCTGAGCGGCGGCGTCGGCGAGGACGGCGTGCTCCGCCTGAACGGCTCCTACTCCGCCCCGACCGGCCCGGACTGGGGCTGGCAGATCCACATCAGCCCGGCGGAGGGGCGCATCACCATGCACAACGTGGTCCCCGGTCATGATGCCTACCAGGTCGTCGAGCTGCTGACCCTGGTCCAGGGCTAACCACATGGTCCTTTGCCTGGGCGGGCGGCGACCGGACGCGGGACCGGAGTCCGCCTAGATGACGAGCCTGACAGGGCCGGCAGTCTCGGGTCCGCCGCATGCCTCGCTGCCGCCCACCCGGGTCCAGTCCAGCTGCACCTCGCGCTGGGCCAGGACGCTCCCGTCTGCGGAATATGCCTTGATGGTCACCGTCTCCGGCGACCGCATCATCAGGCTGACCTTCCAGGTCCGGTCGTCGACCCGGGACGCTGTGAAGGGACTGTAGGGCCGCCCGGACGCGGCTGCCCCGGACGCAGTTGGGTCCGGCGTGACCGGCAGGGATGTGGCCGGCCCGGGCACGGCGCCGGGGCTGACAGAGGTCTCAGGAATTCGGACCGGGCCATCGGCGCGGACGGAGCAGGCGTCCGCCGCGCAGAACTCAACCAGGCTAACCTTCCCAACGTTGCCATCGAGCGACACCGTGAGGGAGTTGAACCACGCAAGGGCAGGGCAGGCGTTTGGCACGGAGCCAGAGCAGCCGGCCGTTCCCACAACAAGCAGCAGCCCGAGCGCCAGGCGGACCGGTCCCGGCTTCACTCGGCGGCCCCGCCTGCATTCCCGTCTTGGGCGGCGAGTTCGGCTTCCAGCCGTTCCACATCCTCGCGGTGGCAGAGTTCGGTGGCGGACGTGGTCACCGTGGCGCTACCGGCGGCGACGGCGGCCCGGAGCGCGTCCTCAAGGGTTCGGCCCTGGGCCAGGCGGAGCACGAACGCGGCCAGGAAGCTGTCGCCGGCTCCGACGGTGCTTGTCACCTTCACCCGGGGCACGGCCAGCCGCAGGATCCCGGATTTCGAGGCGAGCACGGCTCCCTCGCCGCCGAGGGTCAGTGCGACGTGTTCCGCGGAGCCGTCCGCGACCAGTGCCGCGGCCGCCTCGACCTGGCTTTCGTCGCTATCCAGGGTCGTTCCGAAGTGCAGCCCCAACTCCCGGCGGCTCGGCTTGACCAGGAACACCCCCTCGGCGAGGGCGTCGGCCAGCGCCGGTCCGGAGGCGTCCACAATGCAGCGGGCATCCCGCTGGCGCGCCAGCCGGGCCACCTGGGCGTAAAAGTCCTCCGGAACGCCCGGCGGAAGGCTGCCGCTGGCCACGACATACCCGCCCACCGGGATCGAGTCCGCCACGAGCGCCAGGCATAAGCGCCACTCGGGCTCACTCAGCTCGGGGCCCTGCAGCACGAAGCGGAACTGTTTTCCCGTCGTCGTCTCATCAACTGTGAAGTCCTCGCGGGTACTCCCGTGGATCGGCACGGCCAGGGTGGGGACGCGTTCGGCTTCGATGAGGCGGCGGTAGGCCTCTCCGGTGGGTCCGCCGGCGGTGTAGACCGCCAGGGTCCGGCCGCCGAGGCGCTGCACCACCCGGGACACGTTTACGCCGCCACCGCCGGGGTCGAGGCGGCTGGTGCCGCAGCGCAGCTTGTGGCCGCTGATGACGCGCTCGGTGGTGGTGCTGACGTCCAGTGCGGGGTTTATGGTGAGCGTGAGGATGGGCTGCATCGCCATCGGTCTGGGGGGTTCCATGGCCCAAGCATAGGAGCACGGGGTTGCTGGTGTCCCGGGGCAGGACGTCCCCTTGTGGCCGGTCGGCTGCTCCGCGAGAATGGGCGCGGCAGGATGGGCGCGACGAAAGTCCGCGGTCACGAGTGGAACGGGAACCATGGCACATCGCAAGGGCGGCGACGGCAAGGCCGGCTCCGGCAAGGTACAGTCTGGCCGGAAGGGCAGCAAGGGACCCGATTCAAACGGGCAAGGGCGGCTGGCCCTCAGCGTTTACGAGGCCGAACTCTTCCGGCTCCAGGCCGAGCTCGTCGCGCTCCAGGAATGGGTCCGCAGCACGGGCGCGCGTGTGCTGGTGATTTTTGAGGGACGCGACGCCGCCGGCAAGGGCAGCGCAATCAAGCGGGTCACCGAATACCTGAATCCGCGCGTTGCCCGCATCGTGGCGCTGCCGGCCCCGACGGAGCGGCAGCGCGGTGAATGGTATTTCCAGCGCTACGTGGAGCATCTTCCCGCCGCGGGGGAGATCGTCCTGATGGACCGCTCCTGGTACAACCGCGCCGGCGTCGAACATGTGATGGGATTCTGCACGCCCACGGAACACAAGCGTTTTATGGCCCAATGCCCGGTCTTTGAACGCCTGCTGGTCCAGGACGGGATCCTGCTGTTCAAGTACTGGTTCTCGATCAGCCATGCGGAACAGGAGCGGCGCTTCAAGTCCCGGATGGATGACCCGTTGCGGCAATGGAAACTCTCGCCGATGGACCGGGAGGCAATCCTCCGGTGGGAGGACTACTCCCGGGCCAAGGATGACATGTTCATGCAGACAGATACCGCCGAATCGCCCTGGTTTGTGGTCGAGGCGGAGGACAAACGCCGCGCACGGATCAACATGATCGCCCACCTGCTCTCCAGCATCGATTACACCGAAGTCCGGATGGAGCCGGTGACCCTGCCGGAACGACCGAAGGCCGTCAACTACACGCGCCCCCCACGGGATCTTTTCCGTTACGTTCCGGACCATGCCGCCATGCTGCAAAAGTCCGGCGAGGACTAATAGTGCCGCTGATCCGGTGCCGGGGCCCGGCCCGGGCAGGTAGGGTACCGGCATGGACATCATCCTGGTACCCGGATTCTGGTTGGACGCCTCGTCGTGGGAGGAGGTGACCCCGCCGCTTGTCGCGGCCGGACATCAGGTCCACCCGCTCACGCTGCCCGGGCTGGAATCGGCCAACGCGCCGCGGGCCGGCATTGGACTGCGCACCCACATTGACGCCGTCGTGGCGAAGATCGACGAGTTTGATGCCCCGGTGGTCCTGGTGGGCCATTCGGGCGGAGGCGCCATCATCCACGGCGCCGTCGACTCGCGCCCGGACCGGGTGGCCAGGGCCATCTACGTTGACAGCGGTCCGCTCGGCAACGGCGGTGTCATCAACGATGAGCTGCCGGATGACGGCGACGACGTGCCGCTTCCGCCGTGGGAGTTGTTCGATGACGAAGACCTCACCGACCTCGACCAGGAGCTGCGGGCCATGTTCCGGGCCCGTGCCGTTCCGCAGCCGAAGGGTGTGGCCCAGGACCAGCAGCGGCTGCACGACGAGCGCCGCTATGATGTCCCGGCCACGGTCATCGCCTGCGAGTTTCCGTCCTCCATGCTGATCGAAATGATCGGGGCCGGCCACCCCTATGTCGCGGAGCTCGGCAGCGTCCGGGACGTCGACTACGTGGACCTGCCCACCGGGCACTGGCCGCAGTTCACGAAGCCCGTTGAACTCGGGGCGGCGATCCTGGCCGCCGTCGAGCGGAGACCGTGACCCAAGGACCCTAGTGCCCGAAGGGGTCCGGGTCCACGCCCGGCATCCAGGTCAGCCCGGGGACGCCCCAGCCGCTCTTTTTGGCCTGATTCATGGCCTTGCGGGCGTACCGGTCGATCAGCCGGTTGACATAGAGCTTGCCGTCGAGGTGGTCGTATTCGTGCTGGATCACCCGGGCGAACCAACCTGTCGCCTCGAAATCGACCGGCTTGCCGTCGCCGTCGAAGCCCTGCACCCTGGCCCATTCCGCGCGCTTGAGCGGGTACTGCCCGCCGGGGAAGGACAGGCAGCCTTCGTCTTCCTCGTCCGGATCCGGCAGGGCGCCGGAAATCTTGGAGAGGGTCAGCACCGGGTTGACGACGGCTCCAGACGGCGGGGCGCCGTCGTCGTTGTCGTACTTGTAGATGAAAAGCCGTTTGCCGACCCCGACCTGGGGCGCGGCGAGACCGACGCCGTTGGCGGCGTCGTTGGTCTCGAACATGTCGGCGATGAGCCTCCGGAGTTCGTCGTCGAAGACTTCAACCTCGGCGGCCCGGCGGTGGAGTACGGGCTCACCCCAGATCGTGATGGGCAGAACGGTCATGTCGGGAAAGTTCCTCTGGTGCTTGGCTGTCAAAAACGGGGCCGGGTCAGCCGGCGATGGTGCGGCCGACGACGTCGCGCATGATTTCGTTCGTGCCGCCGAAGATGGTCAGCAGCCGGGCGGCCAGGAAGGCCTGCGCCACGGGGTATTCCATGATGTAGCCGTAGCCGCCGTGCAGCTGGAGGCACCGGTCGGTGACGGACTTGGCACGCTCGGACGCCCACAGCTTCGCGCGGGCGGCGGAGGCGGCGTCGAGTTCCCCGGCGTTGAAAGCCTGGATGGCCCGGTCAACGTACGTTTCGGTGACTTCGACCTCGGTGAGGATGTCGGCCAGTTCAAAACGGCTGTTCTGGAAGTCGATGATCCGCTCGCCGAAGGCGTTACGGTCCTTCGTGTAGCGGACGGTCGCCTCGTAGACGGCGCGGACGACGGCGGAGCTCGCCACCGCGATCGCGAGCCGGCCCTGGGGGAGCTGCTCGGCGGCGTACTGCAGGCCCTTGCCCTCTTCGCCGACGAGGTCCGTGTGCGGAACCCGGACGTTGTCGAAGAACAGCTCTGCGGTATCCGAGGCCTTGAGGCCCATTTTGTCCAGCTGGTTGCCGGCGGTGTAACCCTCGCCCTTGTGGACCATGAACAGGGAGAAGGAGTCCTGCTTTCCCCGGCCGGCGCTGCCGTCGGTGCGGGCCAGGACCAGGGAGGCATCCCCGGAGATGCCGTTGCCGATGAAGGTCTTCTGCCCGGTGATCAGCCAGTCGTCGCCGTCGCGGACGGCCTTGGTGCGGATGCCGCGGAGGTCCGATCCGGCTCCCGGCTCGGTCCAGGCGATCGAGGTGACCTTTTCGCCCGAGGCCATGCCGGGCAGCCAGCGGCCCTTGAGGTCGTCGGAGCCGTAGGCCAGCAGGTGGGGGAGCACCATGTCATCGTGGAGGTGGAAGGCCAGGCCCACCGCAAGGTGGTTGCTCTTGGCGAACTCCTCGTCCAGCACGGCGCGGAAGCGGTAGTCGTTCATGCCCATGCCGCCGAACTCTTCAGGCACGGCCAGGCCCAGCAGGCCCTGCTCGCCGGCCGCCGTCCACAGCTCCCGGGACATCATGTGGTCCTTGTCCCACTGGGCGTAGTGCGGTGCGACGGCGCGGGTATTGAACTCGGCTGCCATCTCACGGAACATCTCGTGGTCTTCTTCAAAAAGTGTGCGCTTCAACGCAGTTCCTTCCGTGCACGGTTCCATGGACAGACAACAAAGGCCGCACCGGATATCCGGTACGGCCTTCGTCTGAGGTCGGACAATTACTGCCGTCCTTCGTGAGGGTGAGCGACGGGGGTTGAACCCGCGACCTCCTGGACCACAACCAGGCGCTCTGCCAACTGAGCTACGCCCACCATGTGCCCCGCCACGCCCTCCGGCGAACCGGCTGGCTGAAAAGGCAACGACAAATAGCTTACCTGTTCTTCGGGGCCACTTTTGCCACTTTTCGGGTTTTCGCCAAAATTTTCCGCAAACGTGGCGCAGATTACTCGGCCGGTGCCGGTTGTTCCGCCGTTCCCATGACTTTTTTGGCGATCAGCTGCGCCGTGGCGCTGTCCGGCCCCGGCGCGGGTACGAAGACGGCCTCGCGGTAGTAGCGCAGCTCATCAATGGAGTCCTGGATGTCGCCGAGGGCCCGGTGGCCGCCGAGCTTGGCGGGGGACTGGAAGTAGGCCCGCGCGTACCAGCGCCGGGAGAGCTCCTTGATGGTGCTCACGTCGATGACCCGGTAGTGCAGGTGCTCCACCAGTTCGGGCATGTCACGGACCAGGAAGACACGGTCGGTGCCCACCGAGTTGCCGCCCAGCGGCGCCTTTTTCGGGTCCGGCACCCACTTCTTGATGTAGTCCAGGACGATGGCCTGGGCCTCCGCCATGGTCTTGCCGTGCGGGAGTTCCGCCAGGAGCCCGGAGCGGGTGTGCATGTCGCGGACGAAGTCGTTCATCTGCGCCAGGGCGGCGTCATCGGGCTTGATGACGACGTCGACGCCGTCACCGAGGATATTGAGCTCCGAGTCCGTCACCAGCGCGGCCACCTCGATGAGGGCGTCGTTCGTGGTGTCCAGGCCGGTCATTTCGCAGTCGATCCAGACGATGCGTTCATTAGATATAGGCACGCGCCCAGCCTACCGTTTCGCCGCCGCCGGGCGGTCCGGTGCTAGGATTTCGGGTACGCGTGCGTTGAAATGTTTCGTCATCGCGGCGCGCCCCCCCGGCCCGTTCAAACGGCCGGCTGCGGGCGGGAAAGTGCCCCACAACAGATTGGACGATCCTGAGATGACGGCGCCTGCAGGGAAAACGGCTGCCGGCACGTCCCCGGCGGCATCCGTTGCTGAAGTCGACAACGCCCGTTCGCCGCTTCTGGCAGGATTCATTGGCTCTCTCTTTATGGCGATCGGTTCGCTCGGCGTGGGCTGGCTCGCGCCTGCTTCCGAACTCCGCCGTGTGCCGCTGTTCATCTGGATGCGCACCGAGGCAGTCGGCGTCGGACTGTGCATTGTGCTGCTCGCCGTCGGCGGGATGCTCCTCGTCCGCGCGTGGCTCCGGCTCGGACAGCGCGTGCGGGTCTGGGGGGCGGAGGCCCGCAAGGCCACACTGCAGGCGGTTGTCCTGTGGGGGCTGCCCCTCATGTTCTCCGTTCCGCTGTTCAGCCGCGACGTCTACGCCTATATCGGGCAGGGCCGCCTGATGGTGGAGGGCTTCAACCCGTACGAAAACGGCATCTCCGCGCTGTCGAACTATTTCCAGCTCGGCGCCGACAAAATGTGGACCGAGGCGCCGGTACCGTATGGCCAGTTCTTCCTCTGGATCGAGCAGTTCGTCGTCTGGTCCACCAACGTGCATCCCGAGGGCAGCATTATGCTGTTCCGCCTCGCCGCGCTGGTGGGGATCGTCCTGTGCATCATCTACGTGCCGAAACTGGCCGAACTGCACGGTGTCAACCCGCACCGCGCCCTGTGGCTCACCGCTGCCAACCCGCTCTTCCTGACCAACTTCATCGCGAGCGTCCACAACGACGCCCTCATGATCGGCCTGGCCCTGGCCGGGCTGTACTACTGCGCCACCCGGCGTGTCATCCTCGGCCTGGTCCTCGTGACCCTGTCCATCTCGGTCAAGCCCATCACGATCGTCTTCCTGCCCTTCATCGGCCTGCTGTGGGCCGGAAAAAGCGCAAGCTGGCCGCGGAAGTTCGTTTTTTGGGGGCTCACCGCCGGCATCAGCCTGGCCCTGCTGTACGCCATGAGCCTGGTCAACGGCTTCGGCTTCGGCTGGATCAACGGACTCTCCGCCCCGGGCAGCATCTGGATCTGGTATGCCCCCGTCGGGCTGCTGGGCCTCGTGGTTGCCTCGATCTTCAACGCCTTCGGACTCGACGGCTGGGGGCTGGCCAAATGGGTGTACGACGCCGGCAAGCTGCTGGCGCTCGGTATCATCGCCTGGCAGATCTTCCGCGGCGACTATGACCGCCTCATTCGGCGCCTCACGCTGGCGTTCGCCGCCGTCGTCGTCCTCGCCCCGATGATCCAGTCCTGGTACGTCGTCTGGCTTATCCCGCTCTTCGCCGTCACCGGCATCCGTGATGACTGGCAGGTCAAGGCCCTGTACTTCATCGTGTCATTCTTTATGGTCTACGCGATCTCGGACCAGCTGGAAGTCTTCCCCTACCTGCAGACCGCGGATCTCGGCCTGGCGCTGGCCCTGGCACGCAACGCTGCCGCGATCATTGCCCTGCTCTTCGCCCTGTACCTGATCTTCCTGGACCCCAAGACCAAGCTGCTGTTCAGCAAGTCCGAGGAACCGGTCACCACCCGCCCGGTCATCTAAGCTTCCGTAGCGCCTCCCGGCGGGACAGCGGGCTGAGTGCTTCGCCGTGCCGTGCCGCGAAGTCCCGGACCCAGCCCGGGTCCGTGGCGGCGTAGTCACGCAGGGCCCAGCCAATCGCTTTCCGGATGAAGAACTCGGGGTCGGCCAGGTTGGACTCGATGACCGCAGCGAGCAGCGCAGGGTCGGTGGCGGATTTGGCGCCCAGCTGCGCCGTGATGGCGGCCCGCCGGATCCAGAAGTCCGCGTCGGTGCTCCAGCCGAGCAGTACGCGGGACATGTCCTCCCGGTGTGTCTGCAGCAGCTCGCACAGCCGGTGCGAGACTCCGTCCACCAGATCCCACCAGGCGCCGCTGCGGATGATCTCCTCGTAGAGAGGGAGCATGCTCAACTCACCCGCGGCCAGCCTCAGACCGGTCAGGTCGATGGCCGCATAGCGTTCCTCCCGCCAGCGTGCGCCCCGCCACAGCTCCAGGACGTCGGACTGCAGCTCCTCGAGGGAACCGGGAGGCAGCTCCGTGGCGGCGGCCTTAACGATCCGCCGGACCTCCGGAACCCGGACCCCCAGCGAGGGCATATCGGATTTCATATAGGCCTGCGCGCCCGCCGCCCGGACGGGATCGGCTGCCGCGGACAGCCGTAAGCGGATCGCGGACATCAGCTCAGGGTTGGCCATGAGGCAACTTTAGCCACGCCGCGGCTGGCCCTAGAGTTGAAGGCATGTCGATGATCAAGACCCCAGCCGAGATTGCCCTGATGCGCGCCGCCGGCCGGGTGGTGGCCAACACGCTGGAACGTGTCCGGGAGGCTGCCGCCGTCGGCGTGTCCCTGAAGGAACTGGACGAGGTGGCCGCGGCGACGATTGCGGCCGCCGGAGCGACGCCGGCTTTCCTGAACTACAAGCCGCGGTGGGCTTCGGTGCCGTTTCCCGGGGTCATCTGCACGTCGGTGAACGACGCCGTGGTGCACGGCATCCCCAATGGTTACCGGCTCCAGGACGGGGACCTGCTCAGCGTGGACTGCGGCGCGTTCCTCGAAGGCTGGTGCGGTGACGCGGCCATCAGCTTCATCGTGGGCGCCGCGGACCCGGTGGACCAGGCCCTGATCGACGCCACAGACGCTGCCCTCGCCCGTGGCATCGAGGCTGCCCGGATCGGCAACAAAATGGGGGATCTCGGCTACGCGATTGGCGGGGCAGCACGCCGCGCCGGCTACGGGCTGCTGGCAGACCATGGCGGCCACGGGATCGGCAAGACCATGCACGCCGAGCCGCACGTTCCCAACGACGGCCGGCCCGGCCGCGGTATCAAGCTGACCGAGGGCCTGGTCATCGCGATCGAACCGATGCTCATTCTGGGCGGCAAGGACGATTACTTCCACGACGACGACGAATGGACCCTGCGCTCGGCCAACGGCCGCCGCGCCGCCCACAGCGAGCACACTGTGGCCGTCACGAAGGATGGCCCGGTCATTCTGACCCTGCCTTAGGGGCCGGCGGCGCCGGAGGGGGCGGCCAGCCGGACCACGGCGCGTCCCGGCACGGCGTCGCTGACCACTGCGAAGCCGGCCGCCAGAAAAAGGCCCAGAGTGCCATGGTAGAGGTCTGCAGGTCCGGCCTTGGGCCGCTGCGCCGGGTCGACCGGATAACCTTCCACCACTGTTGCGCCGCGGCCGAACGCGTGCCCGACGGCGGCTGCAAGCAGCTCCCGCGCCACACCGCTCCGGCGGTGGCCGGGGGAGATAACGAAGCAACTCACGGACCACACCCGGTCCCCGCCGGGGTCCCGGCCCACTTCAGGGTCCGCCGCCGTCAACACCTTCGAGCGGAGGATCCGGGGGTAGCACCCGCGGGGCTCGACGGCGCACCAGCCCACCGGGTTACCGCCGCGGAACGCCAGCACACCGGTAGCCGGCGCGCCGCCGTCGAACCTGGCCCGGAACTGGACCTTCCGCTGCTCCGGGGTCGACGCGGACCACTGGGTTCCGGTCAGGGCGAAGAACCGGCACCAGCAGCGCGACGGCTCGCCGCGGACGCCGAAGAGGCGCTCGACGTCGGGCCAGTCCGCCGCAGCGGTGGTCAGGTCTCCCTGACACTGGGATTCTGCCCCTCCCATGGAACGCTCCCTCTCCGGCGTCAGCGCCCGCGCGTCCCCGGGCTGGCCTGTCGGCTGACGCGCTGGCGGTGCGCGGCGAGGCGAAGCTGAATGATGCGGGCGGCTCCGGCGATGGCAACGAGCACACCGCCGCCGACCGCCGCAATGAACAGTGCGATGCCGAGGGGGACCGCGCCGGCCAGGCCGAAGAATTTGACCTGCACGTATTCCTGGTTCTGCAGGATGAAGGCGATGAGCAGGATCAGCACCACCAGCGCGCAGGCAACCGCGGCCCAGACCATGCCCGCACGGGTGACGTGGCGCGGTTCCGGGGCAGGGGCAGGGGCCGGCGGTTCGGTCCCGGCACGGGGAGTGTCCCCGCCCGGCGCCGGGGCTGGCGCGGGGGTTGCGTCCGCCGGGGGACCGGGTACAAGATCGGTGCCGCTTGCCGGGCCCTCTGTGGGGTACGCCGCCTCGGCGGACCCGGACGGGGCGTCAGCAGGCACCGGGTACTGGGCGGTCAAGCCGTCGTTGGGATCGTGGGGATCAAATCCGCGGGGTGTCTGGGTCATGGCGGCCGTACCTTTCGGTTGCGCGCAGGTCCCACAGGTTCTTCCTGGTGTCCTGCCTGTCCCTTCAATCCTAAGCGTGCTGATGGCCGGCGGAGGGCAGGTGGGGCGAGGACTCGCGGCAACAACCGGCGGCCCGGCCGCCGCTGTTCCGCGCGCTGTTCCCGGAAGGCGCGGGTTGTTGGCACCGGGCAGAGGACGGTATAGCGTCACAGCCAAGGGATGCCCGGGCGGAGGAGGCGAGGTCGTGACCATTGTCGACAACGCGGTATACGTGGATGGTCACCGGACGGCAGACCCGGAGAGCCTCGACGAGACGTACTTCATCCTGCGGCAGCGCCAGGGCATGGCTTGGATCGGGCTCTACCGGCCCGATGCGGACGAGTTGAGGTCGGTGACCGAAGAATTCGATCTGAACCACTTGGCCGTTGACGATGCGCTCGCCGGCCATCAGCGGGCCAAGCTGGAGCACTACGGAGAGACGCTTTTCCTGGTGCTGCGCCCGGCCCGGTATCTGGACGAAGTGGAGCAAGTGGAGTTCGGCGAGATCCATGTCTTTGCCGGCGAGGATTTTGTCGTCACCGTCCGCCGCGCCGAATCACCGGATCTCGCACGGGTGCGCCGGCGGATGGAATCCGAGCCAGGGTTCCTGGCCCTCGGTCCGGCCGCCGTGCTCTATGCGATCCTGGACCAGGTGGTGGACGAGTACGAGCCTGTGGCTGCCGGCCTGGAAAACGACGTCGATGAAATCGAGGACGATCTCTTCGCCGCGGACCCGGGCGTATCCCGCCGGATCTACGAACTGTCCCGCCAGGTCATTATGTTCCAGCGGGCGACGGCGCCCCTGGTCATGATCCTGCAGTCGCTGATGGTCGAAGCGCCGGACCACCAGCCCCGTCCCGAGTTGCAGGACCACTACCGGGACGTCCTGGACCATGTACTGCGGCTCAGCGAGCGCGTCGCGGCCTTCCGTGCACTGTTGCAGAATGCGCTCGCGGTCAATGCGGCGCTCGTGGCCCAGCGGCAGAACGATGAAATGCGCCTGTTGACGGAGTCGAGCTACGCCCAGAACGAGCAGGTTAAGCGGATCTCCTCGTGGGCGGCCATCCTGTTCGCGCCGACGCTGATCGGCACGATCTACGGAATGAATTTCCGCAGCATGCCTGAACTGGACTGGGTATTCGGCTACCCGATGGCCCTGGGCCTGATGGTCGGCATGGGCCTGGTGCTGTATTGGACGTTCAAGCGCAACAAGTGGATTTAGCGGGTGCTTCGCGCCGGCGTACTCCGGCTGGCTAAAATTCGGCTCTGGCCTGCGGAAAGTTCCGGCAGGCCAGAGCCGCACTCTGGTGCCCCAGGAGGGAATCGAACCCCCGACCGGCGGATTACAAGGTTGGCGGTTCAGCTGACAATGTCAGCCCACTCTTCCCGGCCCGCCGGCACGAGGATGCCCCGCTGGAGATCGCCGCGTGAGCGCCGCAACGACGCGGCCCACCGTCGGCGCCCTGCTGGCCACTGAGGCGGAGCTCAACGCACTGCCTGAAGGCGCCGTCGTCCTGGCTGACCCCGAGGGCCAGCACGAGCGCGACTACCGCCGCCGCATGCCCATGGTGAAGCTCGACTACGACTACCAGGGCGATCCGTTCTGGGCGGTGCCCCACCACGAAGGCGATATCACCTCCATGGAGGCCGTCCGCCGCTACTCGATGGGCCCGTTCCTGCTTCTCTGGCTCCCGGCCACTGAGCCGGCTGTCGAGGCGGTCGCTTAGACCCCATCACTTAAAAGTAAATGCCGGCCGGATGCGACAACATCCGACCGGCTATGGCAACCAGCTCCCGGCTACGGACTCTGGCTGCGGCATCAGTCTAACTTCTGCCGCCCCACTTTTCCATACCCAAAAGCTGTGCTGCCCGCATACCGAGGCGGTACGGCTACCCCGCCTGGCAACAGCCACACAACACGCTAAGCCCGCGACTTCATGGGCTGCTTACTGGGTCAGAGCCAGTTCCCTTTTCGAGCGCACGGGCAGGGTCCGTAAAGCGAGCCACAAGGCCGCACATGCGAAGGAGTGCCAAGACCGACCGTGAGAACCACCAACCAGGGGTTCCGCCAGATCCGTGCGCACATGCCGCCACTGCCCACGAGTAATGCCGTGAGCCTAGCTAGCTGCCCCCCGGCAGCCAACCGACGACGACCACCCGACCGACGCGGTGTCACAGTCACAGCTTGCCTTGAACGAACACAGCCCCGCGCTGATGTTCCGACAAGGCAAGACCCTGCCCTCCTCGCCCCTCCCTCCCTCTGCGGTATCAGTAAAACCGCAGGTCAGACGGCATGCAGAGAAGGCCCAAGGCCTGCAAACCTTCCAGAATATAGACCGGAAAAACCGGCAAAATCCGTGTAGAACACGTATCGACCGCAAACGATATCCCAGGGGGGACAATTGAACACGCACGACACGCTCGAATACTGGACCGCCTGCATGAAAGCAGCCGACCTCACCGAAAAGACCATCCGCGAGCGCCTGATCTTCATCCGGCAGCTCGCGCGCGGGGTCGGGGACTTGGGGACGGTGACCAGGAAGGAACTGATCGTGTGGACGGCAGCGCAGAACTGGTCGAACTCGACGCGTGTCCATCGCCGGTCAGGGCTTCATACGTTCTTCGCCTGGATGCAGGACGAGCAGCTGCGAGTGGACAACCCCGCATACCGTCTTCCCCGCGTGGCTACCCGGAAGCGGGAGCCGAATCCCTTCACCATCGCGGAGATCAACACGCTGCTGGCCGGTGGGATCTACCGGAAGACCCGGGCCATGGTCGCGCTGCACTACTACCTCGGGTTACGGGTGTCGGAGATCGCGGCCGTGAACGGCGCTGACGTGGACTGGGATGCCCGGACGCTGTCCACGGTGGGGAAGGGCCGCAAGGACGCGACGTTGCCGGTGCCGGCGGCCGCGTGGCCGTTGTTCCTGGACATGCCCCGTACGGGGTACTGGTTTCCGAACCGGACGGCGAACCGTTTCCACGCAGCGGGGGAGGGCCACATCACCGGCAACTCCGTCTCGGGCCTGATCGGTGAGGCGATCAAGCGGGCCGGCCTCAAGCACCGGCCCCATGACCTGCGGGCAGCCCTGGCCACCGAGATGCACGAGGCCGGCGTCAGCGACTTCGTCGTCCAGCGGAGTATGCGGCACTCGAACATGGACACCACCACGATTTACCTCAAGCTCCGGCCCGAAGGGATCCGGCACGGCTTCGACCAGTTGCCGGCCATCACCATCCCCGAGCGCTCCGGCCGGCGCCGGTTGGCTGACGCAGCCTAACCACAAAAGAGCCGGACACCTGTCAGGTGTCCGGCTCTGCATGCGCGGCCCGTCAGATCAAGAACCGCCGTCGTGGCTCTGAATAATAGCCTCCATATGGTGATCATCCTTGGGGAAAAGGTAGCTGGCCACCACGTACACAATTCCGATGACCTCCGCGACGACGGAGACGAACCATCCCGTCATGACTGCGGGATCCAGGTTGTTCCACTGAGAGACCACGTATGCCGCCATGGCAGCCCACGAACCGGCAATAACAAAACCCCCGGCCTTGAGCGTCCACTTCATCATCGTGTGCCGCTTGCCCGCACGATCCTTCAACTCGGAAATGTGTTGCCGCCGCAGCGCCCCCAGGTAGGGATCCTTGTCGAGGAAGTCTCCCGTGCCAAGTTCTGACCTGGGACCTACTGCCGGGGGCGGGTCGATGCTAGGCGACTCATGGGGACCCATGACCACCACAGCCCCCGGTTCGCCCGCAACCTGGCCGCTGCCCGGAGACACGCCCGCGGACGTATAGGGGTCAACGGCGGCCGTGTCGTCGATTTCCTGCGTCGTCATATACCGAGGGTCTGCTTGCGAACCCGCACCGCGGCCGTCGAGACGTGGAACTTCTTTGCAATCTCCCAGTCGTTCCACCCCTGCATGGCGAAGTGCCGAAAGGCTCGCTCAGGCATCAAGAGAGAGCCGGCAAACTCGTTCGCATGGAATTCGTGGATGTCCGACTTGCCGTCGCGGCGGTCGACGAAGCGGGCAGCTACCTCGTCGTGACCCCACATGTGGTGGACGAAGTGGCCCAGTTCATGGGCAATCGTGAACCGGCTCCGGAGTGGCCCATCGTCGATGTCGACGAGTATCTCGGCGGGCTGGTTCGGCTCCTTTTGGATCATGCCTGAAACGTTTGTTCCCAGCTGCGCCTGGAAGCAAGAGATTCCCATGCCTTTCGCTACCGCGATCGGGTCAACAGGCAAGGTCCCGTCCCAGTACTCCTCAAGGGTCAGGGCGGCCTCGGACCGAGCCTTGGCACGAGCTTCGTTGAAGTTCATGTTGAGACCTTTCCTTTCGCCGGCCGGCAGGTACCTTGAGTCCCGGACACAAGTATGGTTGTCCACAGCGTGTGGACAACCTCGTTGCTCCGATTCTACATGGAACCGAAATCCACGCGACCACTTCGTTCTAGCGATTCTTGGCGCCCGAGCCCCGCGGTCCCTCGTCGGATGGAAAAGAAAAGGGCCGGACACTTGGGGGGAAGTGTCCGGCCCTGCGTGCCCCAGGAGGGAATCGAACCCCCGACCGGAGGATTAGAAAGCCTCTGCTCTATCCCCTGAGCTACTGGGGCCCGGCGCAACCCAGTGTAATGCGCCCGGACCGGAGCGGACAAAACACCGGCCAGCGGCTCGGTTACACTTCAGCCTGAGCCCCTGCCTTTGGGGCCGGTCACGGTCGCAACTAATCAAGGGGATAGACATGGGGTTTTGGCGAGAGTCCGTCAAATGGTGGATCGGGCCCGAGCACGCTTGGGAGAACCTTGGCCGGGGCGAGTCTAACCTGGCAATGAGTGAGGGCGCCATTGCCTACCAAGCCGCCCGGATATGGCCGCTGGTGTTCCCTGACGTGGAAAGCCTCCGGACTTTCTGGAACACTCTCGAACGTTTCGTGACGCCGACCCAGGAGGAGAAGGACAGCACCAACGCTGACCTTAGCCCGAAGGTCGTCGCGGAGGTTCATGGCAAGTCGTTTGCGTCCGTGGATGAGCTTATGGAGTACCCGCAGCGGGATCTCCAGTCGCTGACGCTCGTCGCCACTGGCAGGTGGTCCCGCCATGTGCGGGTCGTCTTGCATCTGAGGAAGTCCAACACCGCGCTGCCACTTTTCGCGGCGAAGGGCGGCTACGTATTCGTCCAAGGAACGGAACTTCACGACGCTACTGGAGGCACCAAGTTCGTGGATGTCACCGATACTCTCGCTGCGATGACGAGGCCGGCAACGTTGCGGGAGAGGTTGACCGGGGCGCCGCTGGTCACGAGGTTCACGGAGGCGGAGTACTACGCCGACTCCCGAGCAGCGAAGGTCCGCCGCCAGGCGTGGATCGGAGCCGCGATTATCAGCTTGCTCGGGGGCTACTTCGGTGCCGTATTCCAGCAAATGCTCGGCGGCTGACACGCCTACGGCGCTGCCGCCGGTTTGGCGTGGGACGCAGGAAAGCGCCCGCCCACCGGAGTGGACGGGCGCTTGCGCTACTGGTTGAGTCGTTCGCCGGGGTTGGCCGTGAGTCGCTGCTCGGGATTGACGTTCGGGACCTGGCTGCCTGCTATGTGTTTACCGGGGTAGACAGGTGCCTTGGCTGAGCCGAGTACGGCGCGGGTGAGCCAGTCTGGAAGGCGCGGCTCCAGCCACCGCCAGAACGCGTACCAGGCGCCGCTGAGGACCGCAGCGAGGACCGGCAGGGCGATGGTGGCCAGGCCCTTCAGGTCGGTCTCCAGCGGAGCCAGCACTGGCAGGACGGTGATCAGCCAGGTGACGACCAGCCCCCATGCGTAGGGGACGATCGTGCGGAGCAGAGATGTCAGCATCTACTTGCCTTCCTCTACGGGCTTGAGTTCGTATCGGATCGATGCCAGTTTCTTCAAGTGTTCGTCGAACAGTGGTTTCAGTGCGTCCCCGTCCTGTCCGGGCATGGCCACGATGGAGTCGAACAGGGCCTGGGCGTGTTCGCCCGCGGCCCTCAGGATGGGAGGAACGACGGCGGCCTGGATGTTTACCAGCGTGGTGTTGTTGATGACGCCTTGTCGTTGCTTCTCGATGACGACTGGGTCCTGGCTTACCTCGTAGAGTTTGTTGCCGATCCATTCCTTGTCTTCGATGCTGAGCACTTCGTCCTCCTCGGATGCTGGTGTGATGGTGCCTTGGGCGGTGAGGCCGCCGGCTGTGAAGTATTTGATGGGGTCAGTGCGGCCGTAGATCAGGCCTCCGCCGGTCCTGTAGCTAAGGTCCACGAGGGCCTCAACATGCAGGTGCGGGTCCACGCCGCCGGTGTTACCGGACAATGCGATGAGCTGCCCCATCTTGACGCGCGTTCCGGCCGGTGCCATGTCGTTGTCGGAGAGGTGGGCGTAGACGCCGATCCATCCGGGGTGCTGGATGACGGTGACGATGCCGGGGAAGTTGGCGTAGAGCAGCCACTTCCGGACCGGGCCGGTGCCGGGGAGGTTGTAACCCCAGCCGGCGTAGAGGACGACGCCGTCAGCCATCGCATAGACCCTGGTGCCGATGGGGCATTTGAAGTCCATGCCCGCGTGCCCGAACGGCTGGTAGTTCCCGTACCTGCCGACCCAGTATTCCGGGGTGTCAGTGGGTGCGTTGATGTTGCCGACGATGCCCTGGGTTGCCATCTGCGCGAAGTACTGCGAGACGACATGTTCAACGGTTACCGGCCTCATGGGATCAGGCTTCCGCTTGAGCAGGTGTAGGTGGCTGACCCTGGCGGGTTCGGGGTGCACGTGTAGGTCGCACCGGTGCGGTCCGTGAAGGTGAAGGAAGCCGGTGCCGCGCCGGGCGCGCCTGCGGCGCCTGCGGGGCCGGTCTCACCCTGCGGCCCCGCAGGTCCGGGGACCGTGGAGTCGGCGCCCGACGGGCCTGCCGGGCCTGCCGGGCCTGCCGGGCCTGCAGGACCCATCGGACCAGGCACGGTGGAGTCGGCGCCAGGAGGTCCGGGCACTGTCGAGTTGGCCCCGTCCTTCCCCGGGGGGCCGGGGACGGTGCTGTCGGCCCCGGGCGACCCGGGGTCTCCCTTCGGCCCGGGGATCGCTTCGGTCGGGTTCTGCTGGACGCTGTCGGCCTTCACGCACAGATCCCTGTCATCGACCATCAGGCGCCCCTGGGTGGCGCAGACTGTCTGGATGTCTCGCGCGAGGGTCTGGGAGTTCGCCTGGGCGGTGTTCTTATCTGCCGTCGCCGCCACCTGGTTGTAGACCGTCCAGCCGAGCCCGACAATAATGACGACTGCGAGGACGAGGAACATCCATCTGGGCGGGAACGGTTCACGCTGAGAATGCTGGCTCATACAACGTCACCTCGAAGTTTCGCTCGTAGTTGGTCGATGGTTTCCTCTGCGGTGCGCAGCTCCTCGCGAGTGGTCTTGTGCTCGGTCCGTTCGTCGCGGAGTTCCTTGCGGGCGGTGTCGCGCTCGGCGTTGGCCGTGGCGATGTCTGCCCGCAGGGACGCTGCGCGTTCCGCGTCGAACTTGCGGTAGAGCAGGTACCAGCCGGTGACACCGCCGGCGGCGACGAACGGGGCGGTGAGAGCCTTGACGAGCTCAACAATCTGGGGGTCCACACGTCTTATCCCTCCATTGCTAGGCCGGGCCGCAGTCTTCGACGGTGATCACGATCGTCCCGGTGTTCGCAAACGACACCGTCGCGGAGGTAACCGTGACCAGGGCAACCAGCGAGATCCTGATCGATCCTGCTGCCGTGTTAGTAAAGACGCCCCCGAAGGTCGCAGACTCGGCATCCGTCGTCTGCACAAACGCCTTGTTGTGCTGGTCGCCGATCAACGACCCGTCCGTGCCGCCGGGAGAACCGCCGTAGCGGACCCAGTAAGCGATCACCGCGCCGGCCGTGTTCGATTTGCCGCGGACCGTAGCCGTCACCTTGATGCGCCGGTTCGCCTGCAGGTCGACGTTGAACTGGTAGGGGTTGTTCGCCACGGTGCTGGTCGCTGCGGAACCGGTGAACGTAAACGTTCCCAGCTCGCCGAGCGGCTCCAGATTCCAGCCGGCCAGGTACGTCGCGGTCGGCGCGCCGGGCAGGTCCAGGCGGCAGACCGTCATGCCGGGGTGAGGTGTGGTGATCTCGGCCAGCTCCGCGGCGCTGCGGATCGTGATGATCCCGCCCCGTGCCGCGGTGTACCGCCAGACCTGGGAGATTGAATTCGGAGAACCGGACGTGCCCGTTGAACCGGAAAAAACCTGCGCCTCTGCCAGGACGTAGGCACCGGCCGGAAGCGACGCGGTCGGCTTCGACGGAGAGGACCCCGAGGTGCCCTGCACGACACCGACGGTGGCGACGTTGTCCGCGTCGGACTTCCCCGGATCGCGCTGCAGGACGTAGATCAGATCCCAGCGGGAACCGGATCCAGGCGCCGCGCTGGTGGCGATGTTCGTCGTCCCGGTCAGCGTCGGCGTGTAGACGCCTTCCGACGTCGAGCGGCTGATAACGAGCTGGGCGGGGCCGATGTCGTAGGACCAATCCGAGCGGCCTTTCACCAGCACCGGATCACCCTGCGCGAGCACGCCTGAGCGCGGCACGCCTGGCGCGTTCTCGGCATACTGGCCGGCGAGCTGCAGGCGGTGCTCGGTTGCTGTCGTGCCGATGAAGTTCGGGGAGGTCCCGGTTACCGGGACACCGACGCCTCTGTTCGCGGTCATTGGATGATTCCTGCTTTCTTTTCGAGGGCGGTTAGGCGGGTGTCCTGGTCTTTGACGACGTCGAGGAGCGCGAGCGCGAGCAGGTCGTAGCGGACGCCGTCGATCTGGCCGTTGAAGTAGACGGCCAGTTCGGGCACCAGCTTGGCAACCTCTTCGGCGATCAGTCCGTATTCGTTTTTGTTCCCGGCCTCAAGGTCCCCGGTGTCAGGGTTCGGCCGGGTCTTGCGGTCATAAAGCACCGGGCGGAGCTGGAGCACCTTCGCCGGGTCAACGGCATAGCTCCGGACATTCGTCTTGTACCGGATGGATGAGGTGTTCCGGCACAGCTTCCGGTTCGCGTCGACCCAGACCTGGTAGAAGGACCCGGTGCCGCCGGGTTCGTTGTTGTAGGCCCTGGTCGATCCGTCGGCTTCGGCGACCGCGCTGGTCACGTCCGTCCCGGCGTGGGTATGGGCGGACGGGGCGTACGTGTCGGGCTTGCCGGAGACGGCGCCCCAGGCGACCGAGGACCCTGTCACCAGGCGGACCCACACGCTGTTGACCGCATCCCAGATCTCGCCGCCGTACTGCCCGGGCGCGGACAGCAGCTGCCCGAACCGGGCCATCGGCAGCCCTGTCGGGTCGAAGACGACGAACGTGCCGTCGCTGGTCTGGAAGAATCCAATGGTCTTGCCGGCGGCGTCCACGGTCCGGAAGCCTTCGGCGTCGAACTTGATGCCGGTTCCGTCGGGGCCGGTGATCGATGTCGAGCGCATCGGCGCGGCACGTTCCTGTTCCTGCACCCGCCGGGCCGTCTCGTGCTGTTGGTCCCAGAATCTCGCGGTGGGATCCGGGTCCGGAATGGACCGGGGAATTCCTTCGACGCTCACGCGATACCCTCTTTCCTGGTCACGAGTTCTCGGCGATGAAATCGACGATGGCCTGCACCGGGTAGTTCCCCACCGTCGCCCAGTCGTGATAGCCGGGGACCGTGTTCGCCGTTGCCGTGGCCCCGATCGCGGCGGCCAGGGCGACGGCGGTCGGCTGCGGGGCGATGGTGTCTGACGCCCCCCGGTAGGAGAGCCACTTCAGGCCGGCATACTTCGCCGCGGTGTTGACGGCCGGATTCGATGCGGGCCCGTGGGTGGCGTTCGAATACGTCCCGCCGTAGGCTGCGTTGATGCTCGCCTGGAACAGCGGGTCCTGCTGGATCCCGGCGAGATCACAGACGCCCATGCTTGAGACGACGCAGGCGGTCGACGCGAGATTCGCCGCCGCCCAGTTCATCGCGGTCAGGTGCCCCATCGACTGCCCGAGCAGGGCGATCTTTCCGGCCTTCGCTCCGAGCGTGCCCTGCAGGTATGCCCTCGCGGTCGTTACCCTGGCGACGGCGGTGGGGTTTCCCCAGATGTCACCGCCGAGATCGCAGGACAGGACGGGGAACCCGGCCCGGGCGATCGCCTCAACGAGCGTCCACATGTTCTGTGATGCGGAGTTCCGGCACTCCATTGCCGTCCCGCCGTAGCCGTGGCAATACAGGACCCCCATCTTCGAGCCGTTGGCCTTCCAGTTCCTCGGCAGCACCGCGAGGGATCTCTCTCCCGCGCTGACGTTCCCGACCTGGTACTGCGTCGAGACGCCGCTCATGCCGTCGTCGCCTTCAACCACTGCGGCCAGGTCGAGGCTCCCGCGACCGTCGTGACGACCGGTTCAATCGTCTGCAGCCCGACGACCTTCAGTGTCTTGGCGACGCCCGCAGGGTAGGACTTGCGGACCTTGCCGCCCGCCTCGGTGTAGTAGCTGGTCTTTGCGCTCTCGGCGTGGATCTCCTTCACGACCGTCGCGCCGTCCATGATGCGGAACACGACCTCGCCCGGTGTGCCCTTGATATTGACCAGGGCGCCGAACTCGATCCAGACCGGACGCTCGCCCGGGGTGAAGGTGATTGTCAGCCCGGGGATGTCTGCGGCCGTCTGCGAAACGATGTCGACGGATGTCAGGGATTCGGCGTAGGCAAGATCGTTCCCTCCGGGGCCGACGACTACCCAGGCGGTCGCGGCCGCGCCCGGCGTCCCGGCGGCCCGGTAGGTTTCGAGGGTGTCGGTGGCGTAGAAGACCGTCCCTGCCTTCACCGTGCCGAACGCCGGCCGGGCGGCATACGCCCCGGCCAGGGTGAGCGGGGCATAAGACGCCGACTGATCGGGCAGCTGCGCGGCCGGGATCTTCGTCGTCCCGTCCAGGGTCGGGACACCGTTCGCCGCGCCCTTCGCCGTAGCAGGGACGACAAAGGACACCACGGCCGCCCGGGCCTGGCTGCCCGTGTCATTGAGCCGGGCCGCGAGCGCGGCGTCGGGAACCGTGAGGGCGGCGGCGATGTCGGTCCGGAAGTCGTTGAGGACTGCGGCGGTGATCGGTGTTGCTCCGGCCGGGCCGTCGGCGAACGGTGGGAGTGCCATCCGTGGAGTCCTTTCCTAGAGTTCGGTACGGCTGTAGCCGATGCCGGTGTGCGTGGTCGGTCCCGGGAAGAGGCCGGCACCGGGGTAGATGAGCTGTGAAGGGTCCAGGCTGGTGAGGGATTCGCCGTAGCCGGTGCCGCCGAGCTGGGAGGCGAGCGGGGCGGGGGTGAGCTTGACGTTGAGGCTGCCGTCGCCGTCGATGGCCATGATCCGGACGCGGCGTTTTCCCGCGGGGATGAACGGGTGCCCGCGGGCGACGGTGATCTGCGCGAAGTCGCCGGGGTTGTAGGTGCCAAGCTTCGGTGCGAGTTCGGCTCTGACTTGCACGCCCCAGGATTCGACCGGCCTGGACCCTGCGGCGAGGCCGGCGTCGGCGAGGTCCTGCAGGATTCCGGCGTCTTCGATGTCTTTAGACGCCGAATCTTGTTCGGTCCACGGGTATCCTGCCCGGCCGATCAGCTCGGTAGAGGCTGCGGTCGCGAGCTTCATGTCGACCTCTGATCCGGCGCCGGGCTGCCAGACCCTGTCCGCCATCCCGGTAGCATCGTCGTCTGTGTCGAAGACCGAAACGCCGGAGCCTTCGACGGTGCCGTCCCATGGCCAGTCGGCGCCGGTCTGGTGCAGGATCGGGTCAGCTTCAGTGCCGTGCATCAGGACCCATTCGACGTATGTCGGGTCGGAGGGTTTGAATCGTGGACGCAGGGCGATGTCCGGCCCGCCCTGGCTCTCGGTGAGCTTCTTCAGCAGGTCGCCGAGCCAAGGGAGTTTGTAGCCTTCGTAGTGGCGTTCGTGCGTACCGGCGACGAGCGGCGGAAGCACGATCGGCAGTCCCGGGTTGTTGGGGTTTGTTTCGATGCTGATCCGGATCAGCTCGCGCGCGATGGACCCGCGCGAGAGTCCGGTCAGATCGATGCCGGTTCTGGTCACGGCGACGCCGGCGCTGATCTGTGCCCAGTTCAGCGCCTTCGTCTTGTCCAGCAGCGACCAGAGCCCGGCGCCGATGAGCTCGGTCTTGCCGGTAGCCCGGCGGTACCTGCGTTTCCAGATCGGGCCGCACTCGAGGATCTGGTCCCCGTAGGCGATCCCGAGGAACTGCCGCTTGGGTTCCGTCGCGGCGCTCAGGCTGAGATTCCGGTATTCCTTCGCGGTCGCCGGGAGCGTCGCCTGCACCGTGCCGGGTCCGTTGATCCGCTGGCCCCAGCTTTGTTTCTCGACGGGCAGCGTGGCCGTGATCTTGCCGGTAACAACCTCACCGACGAACACGCGGAACCCGGGACTCACCACCATGCCGGGTTCACCTCCACCATTAGGGCCGCCGACGCCGAGCCGACGGCTTCAAAGAACCAGGTACCCGTCGTGCCGGCCGGGAGTCGGGTCCATTCGCTGACCGTGAGTTCCTTTGACCGGTCGGCGTATCCGTCGAGTAGCACCGATCCGTCTTCGACGTCGAGCGTGAGCGTCTGGCCCGAGACAATTGCACCGGAGTACACGAGCCGGGTCCGGGCTACGGTGTCGGTAATGCTGAACCCGAACGGCAGGTTCCCGGTCACAGTGAAGCGCGGCGCGGTGTCGGCTTTCCCGCTGTTCGTCAGCGTCACCGTTCCCGGGGACCCGGGCGTGCCGTAGTCGATGACGCCCGGCGGGGCCGGCGCGTAGAGCGGGTACGGCAGCGCGCCTGCGGCGACGGCTACCCCGGTCGAGTCGGCCAGGGTGGCTCCGTACTTGCGCGGATCGGCGCAGAGCAGCTGGATCAGATAGGTCGGCGTGAGGTCATTCTTCCAACCGATCTTCACGCCCGAGGCGAGGGACGCCGCCGCGGACATCGGCCACAGGGCCGAGTCCGTGACGGCGAGCAAGCCCTCGCCGCCGTCGCCGAGCAGCGCCGAGATTTCGAGCTCGGCACGCGCGGCGACTATCTCGGACGGGCAGGTAACATCCCCCTCCAAGGTGACCATCCGGGCGCCGCGCTTGCCTGGTTCGCTGAATTCCCCGTGTTCGCCCTCGCGTTCGGTCCGGTTTCGGCGGACGTCGGTCGAGTTCGTCCAGCCGTCGAACCTGTCCAGCCAGATGGTGTAACCCTCGGGCATGACCAGCGACCCGTCGGTGCTGAATTTCAGCGCGCCGACGGTGGCGGTTTGCACTCTACTCACTTCGCGCTCCACATCAGATTTTCGGCGGTTGCCCGGCCGAGTAGTTGCTCGTCCATTCCGGGCGCGGCCTGGACGGTGACAGGTCGCTGTTCCTTGATCGCCCGCACCAGATCATCGAGGCTCGAGCCCGAGGACCCGGCCCGGCCGCCGGCGGCGGATCCGAAACCGCCGGCCGAACCTCCCGCCGGGGAGAGCTCGGGCACGGTGACCAGGTTCGACATCCGTTCGTCGATCCGGCCCTGCGTCCGGCCCACGCCGACCAGCACGCCTTCGCCGATGTTCTCGCCGAGGCCGGCGAAGACCCGCGAGGGCGAATGGATCCCGAGGGCGACTTTGAACGGTTCGACGATCCAGCCCGGCAGCAGGCTTAGGAAGAAATTCCCGATCGTGCCGGCCAGGGACCGGACGCCGTCCATCAGCCCTTCGACGATGTTCCGGCCCGCGCCGACCAGCCAGTTACCGGCGCCCGCGAGGGCACCGATAACTTGGCCGCCGAGGCCGCCGAGGACGCCGAGGACGTTCCCGACCATGCCGGACACGCCGGACACGATGCCGCCCCAGATCCCGCCGAGGAACCCGCCGACCGCGCCGAACACGGCAGCGATGAAGTTCCATGCTGCGCCGAACCCGGACACGATCGAGCCCCAGACAGCGGACACGGCGCCGGAAATAATCCCGACGATGCCGCCCCAGACCGCGCCGACGAACCCGCCGATCGCGCCGAACACGGCGGCGATGAATCCCCAGACGGCATTGAACACGGTCGAGACGACGGACCAGACCGCCGATAGAGCGCCGGTAATTATGGCGATGTACCAGTTCCAGATCCCGACAAAGAACCCGCCGATCGCGGTGAACACGGCGACGATGTTGTTCCAGATAGCGGCCATCTCGTCCCCGTGTTCCTGGACGAACGCGGCGAGGATGTTGCTGACCAGGCTGGTGATCCAGTTCCAGACACCGGCGATAAAGTTCCCGACGTTGGTAAAGATCGTCGTGACAAAGTTCCAGACCTCCGTCAGCCCGTTGACGATCGGGTCCATCACGGCATGTACGCCGGTCATCACGACGGCGACGATCCCGTTCCAGATGTCGCCGATAAATCCGGCGAAGCCGTTCCACACGCCATCCCACCAGGAGAGGAATCCGGCCATGATGCCTTGGAACCAGCCGACGAAGCCGCCCCATATTTGCGTGATAAACGCGACGACGGTGTCCCAGTGCATCACCAGCAGGACGATCGCGGCGATCAGCGCAGCGATGCCGACGATCCACCAAGTAACGGGGCTTGCCCACATAGCCGAGTTGAGCACCAGCTGCACAGTCGCCCAGGCCGCCATCCCGGCGTTTACGGCGACGATCACGGCCGCGAAGGCGCCGAGGGCGATCACTACCGGGACGATAACCGGGGCGAACTGCTGCAGATTTTCCAGGATCGGGGTCAGGATCGGCAGCAGCTGCGCGCCCATCGAGCCGAGGGCGGTTTCCGCGGTGCGCTGCAGTTCGGTGAAGGCGGCGCCCGGGCCGGAGTGGAGCTTATCGCCGAGGTTCGCCGCGGAACCTTCGACGGTGCCGAGGGCTTCCTGCGCGTTGAGGATCGAGTCGATAAACTTCGGCACGTTCTCGGTGCCCATATCTTCGAGCGGGGTGCCGAACAGAGCGATCGCGGTCTGCGCCTGCAGCGCCGGGTCTTCGATTTTGTAGAGCCCGTTAGCGATTTCTTCCATCGCGGTCCGGGCGTCTTTCCCGCCCAGCGCCATCATCGAAGCCATTTCGCCGGCGTCGGATCCGATCAGCTTCATCGCGTCGGCGGTGCTCTTGGACCCGTCGGCCGCCCGGATCGTGAGCTCTTTGAACGCGTCGCCGGTTTTGTCGATGCCGTAGGCGCCCTGCGCGGACGCGTCCGCGAGCATCGTCATCGCCTCGCCGCCGGAGAATCCGAGCTGCGCGAACATCGGGCCGTATTCGTCGACGGCGTCGAGGACGTCCTCGCGGACGTTTGTCGGGACTTTGGACAGTGCCGCGGCGAGCAGGTCGGCAGCTTCGACGCCGTCCTTTGCTAGCCCGTTCGTGATCATCTGCCCGGCGACCTGCGCGGTCCTGGCGACGTCGATCTCGAAGGCTGCCGAAAGATCCATGACTTTACCGGTCACGTTTTCGATGTCGGCCTGCGAACCGTCCGCGAGTCCCTTGATCGAGGACAGGGTCGCGCCGACGCCGGCGGATACGGCTTCAAAGGATTCGCCGTACCCGTCGGCATACATCGCGCCGGCCGCGGACCCGGCCGCCGCGGCAGCCGGGCCCGCCAGGTTGAGGCCGGCGGTCATCGTCGACGTGACCGAATCCATGTTGATAGCCGTCGTCAGCCCGGACATCAGCGCGGTGCCGGCGATGCCGCCGGCCGCGACGGCGGTCATCGGATTGAACAGTTTCGCCGTCGCCTTCGCGCCGGCCGCGCCGAGCTGCCCGGCCATCGAATCGGCGGACGCGACGACATCCTGGAATGTTTTGTCGACTCCCTTCGAAGTCGCGAGGATGTCGAACAGCAGTTGCTGCGTAGCCACGGTGCCGCCTTTCGTTTTAGCGTTTCTGCCGGGCGTTGTCCTGCTGCTCTTCCCAGGCGCGGGCGTTCGCGACGAACTTCATCCACATCAGGTAATCGAGGTCCCACACGTTGAGCGGGGTGATGCCCGGCCAGACGTGCGAGATCGTCGTGATCCAGCGGAAGACGGACGCCTGGATGTCGTCGAGATCCTCTAGCTGGTGAGCGCGGCTGGCACGACGGCCGGATCGGTATCCGTCGGACCCTGCGGAGGGTCCGCAGGTTTTGTTTCCTCCGTCTCGGCTTCGAATCCGATCTGGGAGAGCGGGAAATCGTTCGCTTCCGCGACGGTCACGGCCTCGCCGGCGTGCCGCTTGCAAAGCCAGACCATCGCCTGCAGCGCGAGCAGGTTGTCCTCTTCCTCGAGGAAGTCCAGCGGATCCGCGGGGCTGCCGTCTGTCGGCGCCGAGTCTTCCATCCTTTTGAAGGCATCGCGCAGGGACTTGATCCCGACGCCGGACTGCATTTTCAGGACGTAGAGGTTCCGGAGCGTCGCGCCCTGGATCGCTTCCTGCAGGGGATATTTCGTTCCGGCCACGATCAGCTTCATGCCGTCAGCCCTTTCCGTTGAGTGCGTCGTCGATAGCGGCGAGCGCCTTGTCTTTTGCTTGGATCCGTCCGCGCTTGATCGGTTCCCACCAGTAGGGCTGGCCGAACTGCGTGACGAATTGGTCTTTGTTGCCGAAGACCGGATGGCGCAGGGTCTTTTTGTTCCAGCCCTTGACCATCACGCCGCCGACGGATTTGTCGGCGCGGACGCTGATCCCGGACCGGGTCGAGCCGGCGACGACGCGGGTTTTGAGCGAGGCCGCGACGCGCTTCCGCATCCCGGTGCTGCGGTCGCGGCCGGCGGCTTCGGCCTTGTAGACGTTGACGGTCCGCAGGTAGGCCTTCCGGCCGCCCTTCGCCTGGATCCGTTTGACGCGCATCCCGGCTTTGCGGGCGTTGCCGGGTTTCTGCCCGGCGAGGATCGCGCGCTGGTCTTTGATGATGTCGTCGCCGACGCCGCGGAGGTTGCGGCGCAGGTTGCGCTGCACTGCGGGCCCGATCTCTTTCGCCCTCGCGAGCGCCTCGCGGATGTTCGGCGAGGTGATCGTGATCTCGGGGAGATCGGGCCCGCCGCCGCGCTGGTGCGCGGAGCGTGCCACTAGATCGCGGTGTCGGTGGTGACCAGCGCGACGCAGATCGGGGCGCCCGCGACCAGGCCGTCGAGGACGGTGAAGTCGATCGACTGTTTGATCACGGATCCACCGCCGGACTTGGGCAGTTCTCCCTCGAGCCGGATGTCCGGCAGGTGGATCTGCAGGACCGGCTTCGCCGAGGTCCCGATCGTCGTCGCCGCGGTGAAGGTCAGCGTCAGCGCGAGCGGGGTCTGGTTGAGGTAGGCATCGCGGAGGACCGTGTCGGAGTATTCGGCCGTGACCTTGCCCTTCGCATCGGCCATCCCGACGACGGGCCGCCGGCCGCGCTTGCCGCCGGCGCCGAGGTTGAACCCGCCGTCGTCTATCTTGTTATCGAAGGAGACGGTGAAGTCCTCGATCGTGGCCGCGACGGTGCCGCCTGTCGCGAGCGCCGACGCGGTCGGCGGGGTCTGGGATCCGCCGATCGTGATCGCGCCCTGCGCGAAGTGAAAGAGTTCCTCGCCGATGACGTAAGACGGGGCAGCGTAGGGGGTGTCGGTCTTGACTTCCTTCGCTTCCCAGCTGGTCTTGAGCTTGACGATGTCGGCGTTCGATGCGGAGAATTCGCCCGAGGTGCAGACCGCGCCGAGGAACGTCATCGGCGTGACGGCGCCGCCGCCGAGGGTCGGGATCCCCTTCTGAATCGTGTAGGAATTCAGAGGGTCCGTCGTCGTCGGCGTGTAGAGCTGCTGAAATACGCCGGCCTGCGCGGGGACTGCCGTCGACACGGCGGACCCGAACAGGGCTTCGAGGAAGACGCCGAGGCCCTTGCTTACGAGTTCGACGTTAATGTCGCCGCCGGCGGACTGCTTCGCCAGAACCCGGCGGCGCGAGCGCGCCAGCCGGGACCCGACGCGCATCCCGGCGCCCTGGACGAACGTCGGGTTCCAGGCGAGGGACTCGTCGACGAATTCGGGGAACCGGTCGACGGTAACGGCGGTCCCGTAGGTGGTTTCTTTTTTCAGACCGATCGAGCAGTCGAGTTGTGTGGTCACTTGCTGTCACCTTCCGTTGCGGAGCCGTCGGCCGGTGCCTGCGCGCCCTCTTCCTGCCCGTCGGGGCTGTCTGCCTCGTCGGGTTCCTGCTCGGCCGCCAGCGAGGCAGCCAGCGTCTTAGCTGGCCGGTCGGCGGGTTCGTAGTTGCCCGGCTGCAGCAGCAGCGCCCGGGCTTGGTCCTCGGTCACGTCGACGATCTGGTCGGGCTCGAGGACGGTCCGCAGCAGCGGGACGTCGAGCGCGCCGAGCGGTGAGACGTTTTTGATTTTCATCGGGTTTTTCTCCTAAGCCTGGATCCGTGCTTTAGCGGTGAAGGTCGCGACGACTTCGGTCACGCGGCCCTGTTCGATCAGGTCCTCGGGCGTGGCGCCTTCGGACTCGTGGCCGGACAGGACACACAACCGGACGATGCCGCCGAGGGTGGTGTCTTCCATCCGGACGTGATGCTCGATACGGCGCAGCAGTTCGTAAGCGCGTTCGGCCGTCTCGATCTCGGCCTCTTCGCCGCCGCCCCGGAAACAGGACACGGTCACCTCGAGGCTGAGGGTTTCCTCGCGGCTGCGGTTCGTGCCTATCGTCGCCGTTTCCTGGCCGGAACTGAGCCGGCCGAAAGAAACGATGTCGTCCGGGGCGTAGGTCGAGGGCTGCCCAAACACGACGTAGACGTGTTCGGTGTCCACGCCGCCGGCGAACAGATCCGCGGTCGCACGGTAAAACGCTTTCTTGAACGCGAGCCCGAGCGTGGCCTGCGTCAGATCGAGGCCGGCCATCAGGCGAACCCGCCGATCTGTTCGTGCGGCGCGCAGAGTTCCATCACGCGGCGCGGGACCGCGAAGCCGGACGGGGTGAAGACGTCGGCCTCGGGCCGGTTGCCGCGGACGTTGCCGCCGCCGGATCCCTGCATTCCGCCCTGCCACCAGAACCGGACGAGCTCGCGGGCCGCAAGCCGGATGTTAGGTGGGATCACGGCCGAACCGATCCGGTAGGTGATCACCAGCTCGCCGACGCCGAAGGGCCGCACGGCGGACCGGGACCCGCCATAGATCAGCCCGGACGCGAGATCGGGGACATAGTCCAGGACCGGGGCGCCGTCGAGCGTGATCCCGAGGATCTGACTCGGTAGATGCGGAAGGATCACAGTCGACCCGCCGCCGGAACTGACAAAGGTCTTTGTCGCCGCGAGCATCGGCCCGGTGATGTCCTCGATAACGGGAGTCGCCGCGGCGTTGTAAAGCCGCAGATCATCCATCGTCGCCGGGTCCGCGTTCGGCGCCAGCTTGAGCCCGTTGCGGATTTCATCCATCGGGATCAGGAACTGCGGGTCAGCCGGCCAGACATCGAGGATGTCCGTGTAGGCCGCTACCCCGTTCCCCGACCAGGAGAGCAGGTAGCGCCCGGGCATGGCCGGGGTGAAGGCGGCCACCGTCCCGGCGCCGGTCCCCGTGGGAACCGGCGCCGGGTCCAGCAGCACGCCGTCGGGCCGGGTGACCGCGAGCGCGTAGGGTCCTTCCGCCGGGGCGGTGGCCCACTTGACGGACGCCCGTGCGCCCAGGTCAACCGAAGCCATTACTTCTTAGCCGCGGCTTTCGCTTCGGCTTCGGCCGCGGCTTTCGCTTCGGCGTCTGCGTCAGCCTTGGTCTTCGCTGCCTGCTCCTCGAGGAGCTTGGCGGCGGCCTCCTGGGCGTCGGCTTCGGCCTGTGCCTTGGCGGCTGCCTGGGCGTCGGCGTCTGCCTTGGCCTGGACTGCGGACTGGCGGAGCGGCTGGTTGCCGCGGGCGGTAGCTGTCTCGACCTGACCTGTGACGGTGGCGGTCTCTACGTCGGGGTCGACGGCCATGCCGTTGAGCAGGAGCTGGTTGGCTTCGGCTTCAGGCAGGGTGATGGTCTGGCCTGGTGCGGGCCAGTCCTTGCCGTCGCGGGTGCCGGAGATGCGGGCGACCAGCTTGACGGTCTTGTTGGATTTTGCGGCCATGATCTTTCTCCTTTGGAGGGCGGTGCACGGTTGGAGAGCGGCGGGCGGGCCCTGTGTTCAGGGGCCGCCCGCCGCGTCTATGGGGCTTCGGTTAGGAAGCGCCGCCGGCGAAGTGCTTCACTGCGCCGGTCTGGTCGACCAGGACGCCGTCGCCGCGGATGATCGTGCGGTAGGTGACGAGGTCCTTGTCGAATGCGAAGTCGTCGGAGCGCTCGAAGCGGACTCCGTTGACGATGCGGGCGAAGTAGGCCGAGATGTCACCGAAGGCGACGGACTTGGCGCCGAGGCCCACGCCGGGCATGTTCGGGTCGGTGAAGACCGGCTTGCCCTCGATGGTGTCGGGCTGGCCGGCGATGACCGACGGCTGCCAGATGTATCGGCCCTCCAGATCCTTGATCTTGCGGAGGGTCGCTGCCGTGCCGTCCTTGACCAGCCAGCCTGCGTTGGGGCTGTTCCGGTACGGGCCGATGACCGAGTAGAACAGGTCGATCAGGTCGTCCCAGGTCGGGGCGCCGCCGACGGCGGTGCCGCCCGTCTTGCCCAGCGTGGTGGAAGTGATCAGGCCGGACGGCTCGTTCGTGCCGGTGCCGGCGACGAGCTTGGCGCCGAAGGCGTTGCCGACGGCGCGGCCGGCCTGGCGGGCGATGAAGCTCTCCAGGTCGAAGGCCGAGTCGTCGATCAGCTCGCGGCTGATCTGGCAGAGGTCGCCGTACTTGTAGGCGTACAGCGAGCGCTTGCCGAGGACAGGCTCGGACGTCGGGATGACCTGGCCCTCACCGACCTGCGCGCCGACGGGCGCGGAGAGGGTGACCGGAACGCTGATCTCTTCACCGCTGGAGGTGTAGAGGATCGTGGCTCCGGCCGAGAGGATCGCCGACGTCTCGATGGCGTGCTCCATAAGCTGGCCATAGAACGTGGTCGGCACCGTGACGCCGCCGGCAGACGGCGTTCCCTTGACGAGCGCGCGGACTTCCTGGCGCTCTTCCTTGGTGGGCGCGTAGTCCCATTCTCCGGCGCGGGTCTTGAGCATGCTGCGGAGCAGCTCCCCGGCCGGGTCCTGGTTGCGGTCCTCGCCCTGGCCGGGAACGTTGCGGAGGGACGCTTCGATGTCCTTCTGTTCCTGGTCGAAGGCCACAAGGCGGTCGGCCTGCGCGCGCAGGGAGTCCATCTCGGCGGTGATGGTGTTGAAGGAAGTCTCTTCCTCCGCGGTCAGTGCGCGGCCTTCGGCCTCCGCACGGTCGATGATGACCTTGCCCTTTTCGTGGGCGGCTGCGCGCTTTTCGAGCAGCTTCTTGGCGAGCGTAGCGCTCATGGCATTCCCCTTCCGGAAATGACAGAACCCCGGGCAGTCTGCTCGGGGTTCGAAGGATGGTGTGATCGGTGAGGTGCGGGTGGATTTCGTCCTGCCCACGGGCATTACTAGGCGCGGTGGAGATCCAGCCGGCGCCGATAGAGCGTGAGGTCAGGGTGCATTTCGTGCTGCCCCTCGTTCTGCTCTGCCCGCTCCTCATCGGTGCGGGAATCTGGGGGAGTGAGGATCAGCTTGCGCAGCTCCTCGGGTGCGGCGTCGCGGACCTGCGCGACGTCCATGTGCAGATGCTCGGCCAGCGAGCGCAGCCCTGTGGTGGTGTCCCTGTAGGCCGGGTTGTTCACCGGGGCGACGTCGACCAACTGGACCGCGAGCAGGGTCCGCATCGGGAACCCTTCCGGGGTGACATCCCAGTAGTCATCGATGGTCCGGAACGCGAAGCTGGAGTAGCGAAGGTCGCCGCGTTTGGCGAGCTCGCGGACGTCGCGGCCGGTGCTGGTATCCGGCAGGGCCACGTCGTAGCGGAGGCCGGTGCCGTCCGCTTCCAGAGTCAGAGTCCCGCCCTCGGTGGTGCCGAGCAGCTGGTTGTCGTCGTGGTTGTACCGGGCGAGGACCGGCACCTGATCGGCGAGGGACTTGTTGAACGCCGCCGGGTCGACGCGCTCAACGAAGCCCCCAAGGTTCTGGGACAGCCTGTTGAAGACGGAGGCGTATCCGCTCAGGGTGCCGAGCCCGTTGGTGGTCTCCCGGAATTCGACCGGCTGGCTGATGTGGCGCAGTTCCAGATCACGCATCGGAACCACCTCCGTTCTGTAGTTTCTTCACGTTGCCGAACCAGATTTGCCACTGGTCGATCTCATGCTGGGTTAGCATTTCGAAGTCTTCGAATTCACGGACCTGCTCCAGCGTGTAGACGCCGATGCGGAGGCCAACCTCGTAGGCTTCCATGCGGGACTTGAGGTCACCGCGGGCGCTGGCGTTGAGGTTGAACTTCACGTAGTAGCCGGGCAGCAGCAGCCGGTTGAGGTGGTGCTCCAGCCGGACCGCCGTCGGCTGCAGCGCACGGCGGATGAACTTCTGCTGGTTCAGTTCCTCCGTGGTGTACTTCAGGCTGTTGCCCGAGTCCCCGCCGATCTCCTCCGGCGGGACCTTGTAGATCGCGGCGACTTGGTTGGCGGTGGCCTTGATCTGCTCGAGGAACTGCACGTCGGCCATGGACAGGCCGAGCTTGTTGTACTCCCAGTCGTTGCCGGAGACGAACACGTCCCCGTTGGCCACCGAGGACTTGAAGCGGCTCTTCACGACGCCGGACTCCAGCGCAGAGAGCGTCTGCTTTGTGTTCTTCAGGTGGCCCGAGGGGACGCCCGACCGCCGGTAGACGTTGTTACCGAAGGTCTGCGCGCTTTGGGCCATCTCGATCTGGGCCCGGAACTGCTCGATCGGGGAGAGCCCGACGACCGAACCAGGGAGAACGTACTCGGCGATGTGCACGACCTCGGACCGGACCAGCTTCTTGCCGTTGTAGTAGTAGTCCGGCAGCGGGCCCGACTCGTCAACATGGATGCCGTCCGGGTTGAGCCACTGGACCTTCGAGGTTCCGAAGGCATCGACGTCGACGGCCACGCCGTAGGCGTTGCCCCTGAGCTTCAGCGACGTCGTGCACTGGTGGAGCCAGTCAATGCGGGTGCCCAGCGGGTTCGGGTTCGGGTTGGTCACAAGGCCCGGCTGCTTCGCCGGGGTCACCCTGGCGCCGTTCGGCTTTCGTTGGAACGCCGAGATCGGTGTGACGGCGAGCGAGTCAGCGATCAGGCTGGTCGCGGCGTACACTGGCACGACGCGCAGCGAGCCCTTCATGCTGCGGCCGCCGAGGCCACCGCCTGTGGCGAAGCTGCCGCCCATGACGTTGTCGACTGGCGAACCCAACGAGCGTTCCTCGTTGCCAAAGAAAATACTCATCGACGGCTCGCCCTCCAAGAGATCGCCAGGCACGCCGCGCCGGCCACGGCAAACGCAGCCGGCACGAAGACCATGGCGATGCCGGCGACGATCAGGGCGGCGCCCAGCAGGTCGAGAACGGTGGTAAGCCAGGCGGGCATTTCATCTCCTTCTAGAGCACTGAGTCCAGCGCGTTGTAGTTCTCCGCGGCCTTCTCTTTGAAGATCCAGCGGGCGAACACCACGGCATACAAGCCGGAGATGTCAGCGAGCGTTCGGTTGCGGGCGAAGATCCAGGCGCGGCCGCCGACGCTTTGCTTCACGGCGTTGCCCATCGACTTGTTCAGCAGGTCGTCATTCTCAAAGCGCAGCGCGCCGACCAGGGCGTCGTCGTAGAAGCCGCCGCAGGCATCGACCCTTTGCGGGCCCGAGACGAGGATGACCTCGAAACCCTCGGCCTCCAGATCCTTCCGCAGCGACTTGGCCGCGCCGTTGCCGTCGAGGGCAATGATGTTGCCGCCGAAGCTGGCACGCAGTTTCACCATCGCCGACACGACGCCGGCGGTCCCGAGGAGCTGGTCGTACAGCTCCAGATAGCAGGTCTTGCCTGGCGCCGTTGATGCGGCCGCCATGGCGATGGATGTTGTCTCGCGATCGGGCGAGGTGTCGATGGTCCAGAAGGGTGTCCCGGTCCAGGTCTCGTCCTCGCCGGTCGTGTAGTTCGATTCCCAGGCCGACGTCGGGATGACCCGCGGCGGCGTCTTGGGTTTCGGCCACCAGCCGAGCCAGGCGCGTTCCCATTCACTGTGATCCTTCGATGCATCCCGGAGAGCCATCACGCGGTCGAGGCTGATGGTGTGCCCGACGCCGGGGTGCGTAGCGGCCACCGATTCAGGGTCCGCGGGGTCCCAATCATCGGGGGCTGAGTACTCGATGTAGCACGTCCGGGTCTCGCGCTTTGACTCCACGAGTGCCCGGCCTACTTCGACCTTGTCCATGAGGTAGCCGGAGTGGGCCTTACCGGCGGCCGAGAGGACCCACAGTTGCGAGCCGATCACGGTCATCAGAGTCGGCTGGACACCACCCTCCAGGGTGTTGTCGGCGTGGGCGTAGGCCTCATCGATGTGCGCCTCGTGGTTCATGTCGCCGTGGCCGGCGTTCTCGGACACGGTATCGATGGCCAACTCGGAGCCAGTCTTCCACCGGACAGCTTCCTCGCCGCCGCGCCAGCGTGGCTTCTCCAGCGTCTCTTTCAGAGGCGACCGGTACAGCGGGAGGTAGAAGTCATCCCGGAGCCTCTTGAGTGCCTTCAGCCTGTTCTGCGCGGTGTAGATCATGCGGCCGTCGACGGTCGTCAGCGCCCGGTGCGTCAGCTTGGCCCGGCTGATCGTTGTCTTTCCTGCGCGCCGCAGGACGATCACGATCACCGTGTCGTACCAGAAGCCGCCCGTCGCCGGGTCTATCTCGCACGTGACAGCCAGGGCGTCCCGCTGCCACGGCATTGGGGCGCGGCCTGATGCCTCCATGACCTTGCACACGGAACCGCCGAGCGTCTTCCGCGTGTAGTTCCGCTGGGTAGCGAAGCGTGGCGCCGGGTTCCTCGGCTCAGTCATCCGCCTGCAACAGCTGGGACATGTCCCAGGCGCCGGCTCCGGCGGCCGGCTCCGTGCGGCGCAGTCGGTCGAAGACGTTGAACAGGCGCGACTGCATGCCGCTGATCAGGTCCGGGCGTTCCAGCTGCGGGATCTGATCCAGCACCCGGGCGTTGTACTTAGCCAGAACCAGCAGAGTCTTCTTGAATGGCGGCTCGCCGATCAGCGCGTCGAGCTCGCCAACGAGCGTCGTTTCGATCGGGCCGGCCGGTGCAAGCCAGCTGATCGCCATCGACGACGGGGCAACTTCCGGAGGGGTCGCGAGGATCTGCTGTGCGGCGTCGACGCCGTTGGCATCCCGCAGCTTCTTCGCCGCCCGGTAAGCGGCGTTGTCGTCGCTCTTTGCCTTGCCGCATACGTCACAGCGGCAGCCCTTACGGTAGCCGGTCAGGCCCGGCTTATCGCCGTGCTTGATGACTGTCGAACGCTGCTTCGTCACTACCGGTCCTTTCCAGTTCCTCGTGCATGATCGCCTCGGCTTCCGGCCAGAAACAGAACCCTTCGCCCTGGCAGTTGCCGGATTGCCACGTTGCACCCGGGACCTGGCAGGCGGGAGACACGACGTGCCAGTCGTAGGCGATCAGCATCGCTTGTGGCAGGTGGTCCGGGCATGCGCTCATGGTCCAGTCGCGGGGCTTGTCTGGTGCCTCGCCTGCGAGCAGGTGAACTGTTGCGCGGTTCCGGCAGACCGGCCCGTCGGTTATGCCTGCATCGTGCCCGCAGGTGTCGGTCATGTAGGGGACGGCCGGGCCGGGCGCGTCTGGTGCTCGTCGGTTCACGGGTCGTTCCTTTCGGGGCGAAGGTCGCGCCCTCACAAAAAGGGAAGATCAGGTGATTCCCAAGGGAGAGAAAAAATGGAACATGCGCGGGTCGCCCACACACCGGATTCCTAAAAAATTGCCTACATTCCAAGGAACTTCACTGCGGACGGAGCCTCGTTCGGGGTCTTTCGACCCGCTGTGCGCCTGCTTTCACGCGGCGTCGATGCTCATTTTCTTTTCGGACATTGCATCCGAGATGCATGGGCTGAAGGTTCCAGGGTGCGGTCGGGTGGCCGCCGTCCTCCAGCTTGACGATGTGATCGAGCGACGGGCCCCGCGGGTGGCGAGGTCTCAGACCGAAGACAATCTCCTCGTTGCACCATGCGCAGATCGAACCAGGCACGCAGTACTTCACGACCAGCCGGCGCCATGGCCGGCCCGTCCTCCCGCGCTTCGGGTCCCACTCATCGAGCGCCGGCATGACCACCACCTGCACACATGGGAAGAGCCCCGCCGGCTAACCGGTCGAGGCTCTGACTGTGGCTGGGTGCGAAACACCAGCTCACCCCATAATTTAGATCCTTAAGTCAAGGATGTGTGGGAGGTGGCGTGTCGGGCGTGGCGTGCTTCCGCCATTGCTTTGTCCATGAAGGCCTGCGACACGATCAGCTGACTGCCAGCCAGCATGACGTGTATCTGTTCCCCGGGCTTGGGACCGACTTCCTCGCCAAGCCATTCGAGGACGTCTGCCAGACCATGCCGGACAATGCGGGTGACATCCACTTCGATGGTCGGCGTGATGGGTAACAGCTGGCTGACGAACATGTTCACTGCCTCGCCTTCAAGTACTTCTTCTTGAGCGCGCTGCTGGCCCGGCCTGGCCTGCTGTTGGCGTGGGTGTAGAACCACTGGTCTGCCGCTACCCGGTGGGTGATGTTCTCACTGCACCGGACCACCTTCCGGCCAGCCGGCGTCTCGGTGGCCACCACTTCTCCGCGGCAACCTTCATGGTGGCAGGCGATGTCGAGCGAGACCTCGACGGGTGGGGACTGGTAGGCGGCGGACTTCACTGCCGGGACTACCTTGGCGAGGTCGGTTCCGACGGCGGTGAGGTGCGCGGCCGACGGATGTGATGCCAGATAGCCGACGTGCCAGCGGGCCAGCCAGTCGGCGAGGACCCCGGTGCCGTGGTCGGCCGGCATGCGGAGGTCGGGCCGGTCCTGGACGAGCTGGCCGACGGTGGACCAGATGGCGTTCCGGGTATCGCGCATGACATCGGAGACATCACCGTTGATCGGCAGCGGCGGGAAGAGATCCCCGGTTCCGGATACCCGCTCGGATGATGCGGCGCGGCCGCCGGAGGGTGCCAGTGCGTCTTCGAGGTCGGGCCAGTGTTCGCTGATCGAGTTCAAGGATTCACGCAGCCACTCGGTGCACTGCCAGCAGAGGTGCGTCCGGTCGATGGTGGCGGCCGGCTCTTCGTGGTCGAAGATGCAGTGCGCCGGGTAGGTGGTGTTCTTCTTCGCCAGGGTGAAGGGAAGCATCACTATGTCGCCGGCGGGCAGCTCGATCCGGTACTTGTATTCGAGATCCAGAGTCGTGGTCATGCTTCACCCTTCAGGTCTTTGATGATGCGGCCGGACTTCAGGTCGGCCGGGCGCCAGACCCCGACGTTGAGCTTGGCGAGGAGCATGCCGGAGATCCAGGAGAACTGAGCAGGGGAGACCCTGCCGGCGTCGGTCTTGAGCTCACGGAACAACGCGCGGCCGCGGTGCTCGGAGACAAGGACCAGGTCAGGGAACCCCGGCTGAGAGCGCCGGCTGTCGTGGGTGTGGTAGATCAGGGTGTAGCCGTGCAGCTTGGCCAGGTCGATGACCTGCTGCTGGAACTGAGCTTCTGAGAGTTTCGGAATGCAAGCAGTTGGGTTGGGCATGTCTAGTTCCGTCCTCTGCTGCGTGGGCGTCCGCGCCTGGATCGTTTGCTGGGTGGTGAGAGTTTGGTGATTGGCTGGGCTGGGCTCACAGCCTGACCAGTACCTGCCCGACCCGCCCCGTCCAGACCCGTCCCGACATATCCAGATTTTGTGGGCAGGTGATCTGCCGGATTTGGCGAATCGGTTGCCGTTGCTCCTGGTGCCGTTGCCTGACCGGGTGTTGCTTCCGATGTCAGGCCGGGGTTAGGGCCGGTGGTTTCCGTTGCCTGGCCGGGTGTTGCTTCCGTTGCCGGGCCGGTGTGATGCGGCTTGGTGGGGTTTGTCGGTTCGTTGGCTTTGACGGTGTATCCGTGCTTGGCGAGCCATGTGACGGTTGATTGGCGGTAGTGCGGGGCGGGTGGTGCCGGCAGGAGCGGGTAGCGGTTGTCCCTGTCGTCGTAGTCTCGGCGGCCGCTGTTGCAGCTGCCGCACGCGACGACGAGGGTTTCGAGGGTGCCGGGCTGGCCGGTGTCCCCTCGGTGGTCGTAGGTGCCTCTACGGCCGGACTTCTTATCGCCGAAGTAGACGATCTGCCCGCAATAGCGGCAGGCGTCCCCGTCGCGGTGCCTGACGGCCGAGGTGAGCTTCGTGTCCCTGGAGTCCCGGGCCTGCTGCCGATCCCACTCCACTTCCTCGCGGAGACGGATGTGCAGGAAGTCGGTGTCCTCGATGAGCTTCCAGCGGGGCGCCCCGTCCGGTTCGGTCTCGGCCGTGAGCAGACCGGCCTTCACCGCGGCGTCCGTGACGTTGCGCCAGTTCGACCCGCCCATCATTTGAGCAGTGCCGAAGTCGATGTAGTAGTCCGTCATGTGGCCAGCGGACTGCATCGCACACCGGAACAGGAAGCCGGTCACCTCGTTGAGCGCCCGGTCGTCCTCTCCCAGGTATGCGACTTTCATAAGTGGGGGATACGTTGCTGCGTTGTCTCCGCTTCTGAGCCATGCCACCTATCACTGCCCTTCCTTTTCTGCCTTGCGGTCGTGGATGGCCTGAACCAGGGCGATGACCTCGGGATCGGCGAGCGCCGGGTGTTCCGGCTCGTCGATGATGATCGGGCGGCTGGATGTGGGAATGGTGTACCTCATGGCTCGACCACCAATTCCCACGGGCCGACCTGCCGTTTGATTAGGAAAGTCTTGAGCTTGCGCTTGCGCTGCAGCTCGATCGTCCGCTCTGCGGCATCACGTGAGTGCAGTGCGGAATCAGCATCCCGACGCACTCCCCATTCCGTCTCGGTGGCCATCTTCTGATATCCGGCGGCGCGGACAGCTTCGCTCACCATCTCGGCGTAGGTCATGTTCCAGTCAGAGTCGAAGCACTTCTCAAGGACGGGGAAGATGGCCTCTCGAAGGTCATCGCTGGGGCCGCACTCGTGGCAGTCGCACGGGCAGTCCATAGCGCTGTCGGTTTCCAGGTCCCACCCGTAACCGGAGCATGATGCGTGCTTGCCGTCGCGGCAGTCCGGGTTCATGCGTTGGCTCCTAGCGACTCGATTGCGGTCTGCAGCTGGTCGGGCATGAAGCGGACGGCGCGGGCTTTGGACCCGTCGGCGGGGCCTACGATGCCGGCGCTCTCCAGCCGGTCAAGGATGTTGCCTGCCTTCGCGAATCCGATCCGGAGTTTGCGTTGGAGCATGGATGCCGAACCGAACTGGGTCGTGATGATCAGTTCGGCTGCCTGTTCAAGCAGGCCAGCATCTTCTACGGCCTGGAGTACGCGTTCGGGCACTCCGCCGGTAACGGGGTCGAGCTCGGCGGGGGTGATGGTTATGGTTCCGCCGTGGAAGCCGGAACCGTTGCGGAGGAAGTTGGCGGCGGGTGTCGGCTCGTCTTGCTTGATGGTGCCGCCGGCGTGGGCTATCTCTGGGAGGCGCCGCATCCATCCTTCGCGCCAGGCGTTGAGGTTGCCTGCCACTTCTTCGTCGCGGATTGGCATCAGGATGCCGAGGAAGGACTCTCCGCAGCTAATGAGGATGCGACGCGCGTCTTCGGTGGGTTCGATGACCAGCGGTTCGCCGTAGGCGGCAGCAGCGGTCGCGAAGAGCTTGACTAGGCGTCCGGAGGCTGTCAGCCGCTTGGGCATGACAGGTTCGGACAGCACGGCGCTCATGAGCATGCGCCCGAACGTCACCGGGTAGTCGTTGCCGTCCTCCCGCGGGATTGTGAGTTCCTTGCCGGGGAAGAGTCCGGAGACGTCCAGGACGGTGATCGTCTTGTTCTTGATGGTCAGCCGCAGGGCCTCGCCGATCTCGCCTTCCTTCTGCTTGCCGCTTGATTTGAAGAGGGCCAGGAGTTCCTTGGCGACATCGACGGGGAGGTTGAAAGCGTCGGTGTCCGGATCTCCGGTCAAGCCGTCTGCTTCCCACACGGAAGCTACCGAGTGGCCGAGGGTCTGCATGTTGCACGCGGTCAGGTACAGGTTCTGATCGGTGGCGGTGAAGTGCACCACGGCGTGGGCCGGGCTGTCCTTCACATCGGCTGCGTGCGGGATGACCGACTGGAGCGCCTGGCGGACATCCAGGGTGTTGACGGTGAGTATCATCGGTTCCTCGTCTAGTTGCTTGGGGTGGGGCCGGAGCAGCAGCAGCGTTTGGCGCCGCCGTTGTCGGTGGTGGTGACGGCGATGCACTTGACCCAGCCGCTGCCTTGGCCGTGGTGGTGTCCGCAGGTGGGGCAGTAGTGCATGGTGGCTCCTTTGCCGTCACTGGTGTTCGTGGACCCGCCGCGATTCGAACGCGGCCCGGGTGCTTACTTCCGCAGGGGGACTTGGGTTCAGCGGTCGGTTGCCTATCGGGCCCTGGTGCTGCCGGGCTGTGCCGGCAGCGGGGGGTCACTCTGGGATGTCGACGGCGCCGCGGGCCCTGCGGTCGGCGAGGAACTTGGAGAGGCCCATGTCGGCTGCCCCAGCAGCGTTGGCTGCCGGCGAGCCTTTACGGGGAGCCAACGCCGGCGGAGGGGTGAGCGCCGACCCGGACTGGACTGCCTGGAGGATCTTGGCCTTCTCAGCGTCCACCGGTGCGGCGACTGCTGGGGTGGTCTTGTGGGGCCATCGGGCGTAGACGCTCCACGTCTTCGACCCTTCGTTGCGCCTGGCGGTTGCCTCGCAGCCGCGCTGCTTGAAGGCAGACGGCGGGGCCGTGGTTTTCCACTGGTCGCTGATGAGCGCCCACTTGCCGGGGTTCTGCTTCTCGATGACCGCGTCGTAGTCCCGGCTCGTGCCGCCGCGCCTGCTCGGCGGGTCCTGCCATTTGATTTCAACCATTGCTTTGCCTTCCTTTCAGGAGCAGCGGCATTCGCCCGTCTGCATGTTGATGACGCCGTTGCATGAGCCGCAGCGTTCTACCTTTTCCGGACGGGTGGCCTCTACCTTGGGGCTCATGAGCGGGCCCATCCGTTCAGGTTCGTGCCGGCATTCCGGCAGGCTCCGACGGTCAGCCAGCCCTGGCTGAACGCGGTGTACCGGTCGGCGTGGGTCCGATCCACTTCATCGATGACGTGCGCGATCGCGTCGCCGTCCCACAGTGTCAGAAGCCACCGGCCGTCCTCGGTCTGCCGGACCCCTGCCCGCGGATACGTCGTTGAGTGCCGGCCGGCGAACGGGGCATCCGGCGAGCGCCGGGCGGGTGTGTTGCCTTCGAGCTTGTTGGCCTCGTCGATGTGGTCGAGGACGTCGGTCTTGGCTTTCCACTGGACGCCGACGACGGCGGGGCCTGGCTGGTCGAGGATGGCGGGGCGGTGGCCGCATGCGCAGATGGGGTTGTGCTGGCGATCGCGGATGAGGATGTGGTTAGTCATCGGTGGCTTCTTCCTCGGCGCGGTGGTAGGCAAGGGCGGCCTGTTCGGCTTCGGTCCCGAGGCGGCCGCGCCACGACTCGGTGGACTGCCAGCCGGGACCGGAGCGCCAGCCGCCGAGGTCCGTCATGTACATCTCGCGTTCGAACTGGTCTACGTGCATGAGGGCAACCAGCTGGGGGAGGTCTAGTTTCCCTATGGCGTCGGTGACGCCCTTATCTCGCTTTGCGAAGTCGGCCTCTTCCTGACCTTCTCCCAGGGCGATGTCGAGCCAGGCCGCCAGGTCGTCAAGGCGGTGCCGCTGGATGATGTAGTCCACGAGCATCGCTTTGGTCTTGTCGGCGGCCGGGTGCTGGATGGCGTTCTTGATGAACTCTGTGCGAACTTCGGCGGCTGTGGCGAGGCCGCGGGTTAGCTCCTGCTGGAGGATCTCCTCGGCGATCTGCTCGGGGGTGCGCTCCTGGACAGTCGGGGTTGTCCCTGCCGGGCGTTTCTTCAGCCACGTAATTTCCGGCTCGCGCTTATCGCAGATCGCGGACCAGTCGCCGGCCACCGCTTCGGCGACGGTCATTGTCTGGTAGGAGACGCGCCATTCTGTCCACTGCCAGGCCGGCCCCTCGGGACGGTCGACGATCTCCACGCCGGCGCCCTGCAGCTCCGCGGTGAGGCGGGGCAGGTTTTCCAGCCACGCCTTCGCCTTCTGCTCTTTGGCCAGCTGGAAGGCCCACTCGTTCGGGCTGTCAGCCACCTTCAGGAGCCGCTTGGTTGCCGCCTCGTCCGCCGTAAAGTCTGTCAGGACGAGCGCCTGGTCAATGTTGAGGGTGCGCTCCTCGAGCTTGACCTTCGCGTCTTCGGAGAGCTTCGTCAGCGCGATCCGCGAGCGCACCAGGTTCTGCGAGCGCCCGGTTGCCTTGGCAACGGACTTGATGGTGTAGCCGTCGAACTCGAGGAGCGACTGGTAGGCCTCGGCTTCCTCGGTGATGGTGAGATCGGTGCGTTGGGTGTTCTCGACGAGCATCGCTTCGAGCTGCTTTGGCTCGGTGTTGAGGTCGGCCCGGATCACGCAGGGCAGCACGTCGAGGTTGGCCAGCTCGGCGGCTGCGAACCGGCGATGGCCGGCGATGATCGTGTACTGGAATTCAGCGATGGATTCTAACGGAACGTCCGGGCGCTGGGTGAGGTCCGGCGCGACGACGAGGGGCTGCATGATGCCCTGGGCGGTGATGCTGTTGGCCAGCTCGACGACGTTACCGACGTCGCGGCGGACGTTCTTCGGGTGGGGCGCGAGCTGGGTGCGCTGGAGCTCGTTGAAGGTGGTGCTCACTGGTCGGCCGCCTCTCGTGCGAACGTGAGGAGGGCGCGGTCGGCTTCGACTGAGTCGATCTCTGCGAGGTTCTCGGCGGCGAGCGCCGCCTTCAGCGTTTCCTCTGCCTGCTCGGATACCTTGCGGGCCTGCTGGAGCTTGGCGGCCGCGGTGATGGTCTTGCGGAGCAGGATGTTTGCCTGGGCGACTTCGTAGGGGCGGGACATGGCCACGACGGGGGCCGGGTAGAGCGGCGTGGGCGGAGTCAGGCGGGTCGGGGCGATCCGCTGCGCGGCGGGCGCGTCGTGGATCTCGGGGACCCGGACGTGCTTCACCTCGCCGACTTCGGCATTGCCCAGGAAGGCCTGCTCGGTCATCGTCTCTGCTGGCTGTTCGGTCATTGCTGGGTTCCTGTCTCAAGTACGAATCCGGCGGCGCCGGCGGTGAGGAAGAGCACGCCCACGAGGTAGGCGGAGTTGAACGTCGGGAAGGCTGCGGTCATGAGGAGCGCGCCGAGGACGAGGAGAGGGGCGTAGACGTGGACGCGGCGGCGATTCTTGCCGACCCGAGCCGACGGTGCCCTCACTGCGGGACCCCGGCGGTGGCGGGGCTGCGGTACTCGTGGATGGAGTAGTTGGCCCGCGGGGAGCCGTCGACGATGATCTGCTTCGCGTGGACGTCGACGGCGATCATCTGCGGTGCTGGCCACTTCGAGCGAGCATAGGTCGCCAGCTGGGCGCTGAGTTCAAGGTTGTCCCGGAAGTGCAGATCAGCGCGGTCCTTGTACGGGCGGTGGCCGATCGGCTGCACCACGGCGAACCGCTTCACCCTGGCCTTCATGCCCGGACGCCGAACAGGATCTCGTCCCGGCGGTTGGCAGCAGCCAGGCCGGGGCTGGGCTTGGGGCCGGCAGCTGTCGGAGCCTGGGGTGTTGGCTCGACGGCTGCCGGAGTTTTGGGGGCAGCGACGTCGGCGACTTCGTCGAGGCTCACGCGTGTGGCCAGCTCGTAACGTTCCTCGGCCTGCTCGATGTCATGGATGAGGTTTGTTGTCAGCTTTCCGAGGTCGTCCCGGAGGGCTTCGAGGTGGTCAAGGGTACTGCCGGCGTTGCCGGTGGCGTCGAAGTCCTTCAGCGCCCGAACGCCGGAGAGGAGTTTCTCGGCCTTGTGGGTGACGTGCCCGACCAGCACGTGGCGCTGGTTGCGGACCAGGGCGAGGTTGGCGTCAGTGATGGACGGCTGCTGCGCCACCACGTCCTCGGCCCCAAAGTACAGATTGCGGGGGAGTTCCGACGTAGCCGGCCCCTGTGAAGTGCGAGCATCCATTGATAGACTCGATTCTGATTCGAGAGCCAGGTGACCCCGTGCAAAAGGGCCTGGCTCTTGGGTTATCTACGGGCGGTCCAGTGTGATTCTTTGGCGAGAGGTCACTGGGCCGCCCTACTTACTGCCCGCCGGCGGTGCCGGGCGGGACAACTGGGGGTCAGGCGGACTGTGCCCGGGCTGGAGCTTCTGCCGGCAATAGCTTCGCGACTGGTACGCCGAACTTGTCGGCGAGCGCGTAGAGCTCTTCTACATCGATGGGGGTGACGCCGAGGTAGCGGCGGTTTGCGGAGGACTGGCTGACGCCGAGTGCTGCGGCGATGTCGCGCTGGGACATCTTGAGTCGGGCGGCTTCGGCCCTGACATTGGCGGCTACCCGCTCGCTGACTGTTTCACTCATGAGTAAGAGTATTACCCAAAAATGAGTAAGTTACAAGCCTGAAATTCACGTGGTTTTACCGTGTCGGCAGGTAGCCGGCGATGGTAATCCGAGTGGTTGAATTAACGGTAAAGTGGTCGGTTCGCCCGTTTGGTGTTGCACTTACCCAGTCAATGGGTATAGTTCAGTCCATGAGCACAGCAATCAACGAACAGCATTCATCCGAGTCGTTGTCCGTCGCAGTTGCCCGCCGGCTGCGGGGGCAACTTGCTGAACGAAACATCAAGGGTTCCGAACTGGCTCGCCTCACGGGGCTTCCTCAGTCAACGGTGTCCAGGAAGCTCCTCGGCGGCACGCCGTTTACCCTGGACGAACTGCAGAGCATCTGCGAAGTATCCGGCATCAGCCTCGAGTACATCCTGGTGGGCCTCTCAATTGAGTCCGGACCTGTCCCTCCCAAGGGGGGCGAACGCAACCCAAAATCTAAGGCGGTCTCGAATACCCGGCCTTTGGATTAGAAGGCCGCTGCTCTATCCCCTGAGCTACTGGGGCACGTCGGCGTACCTGCCCGGCTGCTGCCGGGGGACGCCTCCAAAAGTTTAGCGTGCCCCGCGCGACTCCGCTGTCAGGAACACCCGGCGGCCCCGACACCGCGGTGCCCCGGAGCGGGTTTTCCACATGGCGCACCTCGGCCCTCGCGGAGGACTCTGCCCGGGGCGAAGCTGGAGGAGCCTGCTAGGGCACACATTTCGAGACAGGACATGAGAATGAGTGACAACATCACGGTCCGTGGCTTCGTCGCCACGGAGCCCAAGAGTTCGACGACGCCGGGCGGCGTGGCGACGGCGAACTTCCGGCTGGGTTGCACCGAACGGCGCTACGACCGCGCGACGAACACCTGGATTGACGGGAACATCAACTGGTTCACGGTCCAGGGCTACCGGCAGTTGGCAGGAAACATCGGCTGCAGCATCAAGAAGGGCCAGCGGGTCATCGTCGTGGGACGGCTCAAGATGAGGAGCTGGGAGAATGATGGGCGGATCTACCACGTGGCCGAAATCGACGCCGAGTCCGTCGGCCATGACCTCATGTGGGGATCCGCCAACTACATCCGTACAGCTGCTGGCAACGGTCCCCAAGCTGTTGCCGGCCCCGCCGGTTCGTCGGCAGCGGACCCCGATAGCCGCCGCGGCGGGAACACGGAGGACGACCAGAACCACCCGGAACATGAGGGGAGCGATGACGATGACGGGCCCGCCACCCACTCTGTATTCGTTGACGACGCAACCGGCGGGGTGGAGGAGCTCGATGAGGAGACGGGCGAACTGAAAGAGGCCGCCGCCTGAACGGCCGCGGGCGCGCCCGTTACAGTGCTGAGGTCACGCCGGCACTGCTGAGCCACGGTGCGGCGCCCGCCCTTGTCGCGTTCAACGCCACGTTGCTGGTTCTGGAAGCGGCGGTCGGGTGCTCGGCGCCGTCGATGGATGGCGCCGGCTCCACATGGCCCGTCGTCTCAGCCGGGATCTCAGCAGGACCCCTGCGGGGCTGGACGCAGACGCGGCCGGGCAGTACATCAGGACTGCAGGAATGTGAGTTATCCCGGCCGAACCACTAGATTTGTAGGCATGGCGGAATTTATCTACACAATGACCAACGCCCGCAAAGCTGTTGGCGAAAAACTCATCCTCGATGACGTAAGCATGTCCTTCTTCCCGGGGGCCAAGATCGGCGTTGTCGGCCCGAATGGTGCCGGTAAGTCCACCATTCTGAAGATCATGGCCGGGCTGGACACACCCTCAAACGGTGAGGCCCGGCTCAGCCCCGGCTACACGGTCGGAATCCTGCTGCAGGAGCCCCCGCTGAACGAGGACAAGACCGTTCTGGGCAATGTCCAGGAAGGTGTCGGCGAGATCTACGGCAAGATCCAGCGCTTCAACGACATCTCCGAGGAGATGGCGAACCCTGATGCTGACTACGATGCCCTCCTGGAGGAAATGGGTCAGCTGCAGGAAGCGATCGACGCCGCCGATGCCTGGGATCTCGATTCCCAGCTGGAGCAGGCCATGGACGCCCTCCGCTGCCCGCCGCCGGAAGCCGACGTCACCCTGCTCTCCGGCGGTGAGCGCCGCCGCGTCGCCCTCTGCAAGCTCCTGCTCCAGAAGCCGGACCTGCTGCTCCTCGACGAGCCCACCAACCACCTTGACGCCGAGAGCGTGCTCTGGCTTGAGCAGCACCTCTCCAACTACCCGGGCGCCGTCCTCGCTGTCACCCACGACCGGTACTTCCTTGACCACGTGGCGGAGTGGATCGCCGAAGTGGACCGCGGCCACCTCTACCCGTACGAGGGCAACTACTCCACGTACCTCGAGAAGAAGCGCGCCCGCCTCGAAGTCCAGGGCAAGAAGGACGCCAAACAGGCCAAGCGCCTCACCGAGGAACTCGAGTGGGTCCGCTCCAACGCCAAGGGACGCCAGACCAAGTCCAAGGCCCGTCTGGCGCGCTACGAGGAAATGGCCGCCGAGGCCGACCGCACCCGCAAGCTGGACTTCGAAGAGATCCAGATTCCGCCGGGACCCCGCCTGGGCGGCCTTGTCCTGGAGGCGAAGAACCTGCAGAAGGGCTTCGAGGACCGCACCCTGATCGACGGGCTCTCCTTCACCCTGCCCCGCAACGGCATCGTCGGTGTCATCGGCCCCAACGGCGTCGGCAAGACCACCCTGTTCAAGACCATCGTCGGGCTCGAGCCCCTCGACGGCGGCGAGTTGAAGATCGGTGACTCCGTCAAGATCTCCTACGCGGACCAGAGCCGCGGCGGCATCGACCCGAACAAGACCCTGTGGGAGGTTGTCTCCGACGGCCTCGACTACATCCAGGTCGGCCAGGTCGAAATGCCGTCCCGCGCCTACGTCGCCGCCTTCGGCTTCAAGGGACCGGACCAGCAGAAGAAGGCCGGGGTCCTCTCCGGTGGTGAGCGCAACCGCCTGAACCTGGCCCTGACCCTCAAGCAGGGCGGAAACCTGCTCCTCCTCGATGAGCCCACTAACGACCTCGACGTCGAGACCCTCAGCAGCCTCGAAAACGCCCTGCTCGAATTCCCGGGCTGCGCCGTGGTGGTCTCGCACGACCGCTGGTTCCTGGACCGTGTGGCCACCCACATCCTGGCCTACGAAGGTGACGAGGAAAACCCCTCCAAGTGGTACTGGTTCGAAGGCAACTTCGAGTCCTACGAGGAGAACAAGGTCGAACGCCTGGGCCCGGATGCAGCCAAGCCGCACCGCGTGACCCACCGCCGCCTCACCCGCGACTAAGTTCTCCACTTAGCCCGCGACGCACACGAGCGGAACAGAAAGGCCGGCTCCCCGCCAAGGGAGCCGGCCTTTTCGCGTGGCAGCGGCAGCGGCGACGGGCAGCCGGGCCCGACGGTACGGGGGTCAGCCGCGTTCGGCCTTGCGCATCTGGTGCTCCAGGACCTTGGTCTGGACTACGCCCTTGACCTTGCTCTTGAGGTCCGTGGGAACCCGGATCATGCCTTCCTGCGCCACTGTGGCCACATGCCGGCCGTCGCGGCTGAAGATCTTGCCGGTGGCCAGGCCGCGGGCGCCCTGGGCGCTGGGGGACTCCTGGACGTAAAGCAGCCACTCGTCCACCCGGACCGGCCGGTGCCACCACATGGCGTGGTCCAGGCTGGCCACGGACATGCCCGGGGTAATCCAGCTCATTCCGTGCTTGCGCAGGATGGATTCCAGCAGGGTGTAGTCACTGGCGTAGGCCAGGGCAGCGCGGTGCAGTTCCGGATCATTGGGCATCGGTCCGAACGTCTTCATCCAGACGGCGTTGCGCGGTTCCTTTTCGCCCTTGGCCGAGACGTACAGCGCCGGGTCGACGTGCCGGATGTCAAAGGGCCGCTCATACGCCCAGTGGCGTGCCACCGGGTGGTCGAACTTGCCCAGCAGGTCAGCGGTGCTGGGCAGCGACTCCGGCCCCGGGATGCCGGCCGGCATCTCGGACTGGTGCTCGATTCCCTCGTCCTCATCCTGGAAGGAGGCGATCATGGACAGGATGGGCATGCCCTCCTGGTACGCATGGACACGCCGCGCCGAAAACGAGCGGCCGTCCCTCAGCCGCTGGACGCCAAAAGTGATCGGCTTGTTGGCATCCCCCGGACGCAGGAAGTACCCGTGCATGGAGTGCACGCCGCGCTCCTCCGGAACTGTCCGGCTGCCGGCGATCAGGGACTGCGCCAGCACCTGGCCGCCGAACACGCGGTGCCGGGGCTGCTGCTGGGAGGGGCCCATAAAGATGTCCTCGTCGGTCCGGGCACCCTCCAGTTCACCGAGGTTCAGCAGGTGGAGGAGCGAGGAGGTGGGGTCCTGTGTCGGCGGCCCCTGCAATCCGGCTTCGGCTTCAGTCATGGTTCGACTCTAGACGTCCCTGCGGCACCGCCCCAAAGAGGCACAGCCGGTAGAGTCGAGATTGTGTCTGACGTCCTAACCCAGCCCCTGCAGTTCACCGATCCCCGCGACCTCGCAGATCTGCGCACCTTCGCCACCCGCGCCAAATCGATCGACGACGGCGCCATCCGTCTCCAGGCGTCCGGCCAGGTGCTCGCGGCCTACGTGTGTGTGCTGCGGCCGCGGCTGCTGGGAGAGTCGACGCCGACGATCCTCGGGCTGCGGACCATGGCCCTGGCGCAGCCGGCGGACACGGATGTTACGGTCCCGATCTCTGCGGTGCTGGACCGGCTGGCACGCGCGGGGGAGAACGACGTCGAGCTGCCGCTGCCGCCGGTGACCGTCACCGAATCATGGGCCGGCGTCGGTGCGCCCCGGACCGGGTGGGAGGCCGTCGCCACGCTGCCGGATTCCGCCCTGCGCCAGTCGGCCGAGGCCGGCATCAGTGAGATCGCGGCCATCATTCCGGACAAACCCGGCGCCTTGATCGTCAACAACGCCCGCGCCACGGTCTGGGGCAGGGAACTGCCCGGCGCCGGCGGGCTCCCGCTGGGCGCCGCCTTCGCGGCCCTCACGCTGGGCTTCCTGGCCGACGGCGAACAGCAGCTCTACCGGGCCGGACGCTGGTTCCGGCTCAGCGGGCCCCGGGGGCACGTCCTGGCCCGCACCGGTTCGGGACTTTAGGCCTTCGGGATGACAGCCTGGCGCCCTCGCCGGTCTTGACGGGCCTGCCATACTGGGCCCATGAGCGGCATGTCGGTGCTGGATCCCCCGAGTGACACCTTGGCTTCAACGATGCGCTGCATCCGGACCGCAGGTGGATCCGCGCGCTCCGTTTCACGGTCGGCATCCTCGTGCTTGTCGCCCTCGTCCGGAAGACGTACGACGCGACGCTCCCGGGCAATGACGTGGACATCGCCCAGCTCTACTCGGAATTCACGGTCCAGTCGAACCTTGCGCTTGGGCTCGTGCTCGTCGCATCCGCTGCGCTGCCGCGGACCCGGCTGCCGGAGTGGTGGGACCGCCTGTTCGGTGCGCTGGCCTTGTACCTCGTGATGACGGGCCTCATCTATGTCGTCCTCGTGGCCCCGCCCGGGGAGCCGTGGTGGAGCCTGGACATGTACTGGCCCCAGCTCGTGCACCACCGCCTGGCTCCGCTGTTCGCCGCGCTCGACTGGCTCCTGGTCACGAGGACCGTGCGCGGCACCTGGCGGCGGCCGATCATGTGGCTCGGCTACCCCGCCGCCTTCCTCGTCTTCTCGTGGGTGCGCGGTGCGATCGACGGCTGGTACGTCTACGACTTCCTCGATCCGACGCTCGACGGCGGCTGGCCGGCCGCGCTGACGACAACGGCCCAGGTGCTCGTCGCTTTCCTCATCGTGGCGGTCCTCCTGCACGTCGCCGGCAATGCGCGCGCCGCGCTCGCGGTACGGCACGGACGGCGCTGATCCCCGGCCGGTTCCGCACCGGCGCACCGCAGCAACGTCGCGGTTCCGCCCCTCAGGCTCCGGACGGGCTGTTCACCATGGAGAGGGCCGCCCGCTCCATGTAGTCCCACAGCGTCCCCTCATAGAGCGGCGGGAGCTCCAGGGAATCCACCGCGGCGCGCATGTGGTGCAGCCACCGCTCCTTCGCTTCGGGCGTGACACGGAAGGGCTGGTGCCGCATCCGCAGCCGGGGGTGGCCGCGCTCCTCGCCGTACGTCGTCGGGCCGCCCCAATACTGCTCGAGGAACATCAGGAAGCGCCGCTTGGCCGGGCCCAGGTCCTCCTCCGGGTACATCGGGCGCAGCAGCGGATCCGTCGCCACGCCGTCGTAGAACACGTCGATGAGCTTCACGAACGTCTCATGGCCGCCCACGGCGTCGTAGAAGTTGTCTGTGTGCCCGGGCTGGGTGAACGGATCATTCTGCAGCAGCTGCTTGGGCTGGCGGGGGTCGCCGGCGAGGGGGATCGTCATGGCTCTATTCTCCGGCCTTCTGCTGGGATGCGTCGCCGGCGTCGTCCGCCGCCGGCGCGTCGGGCGGAACGTAGGTGCCCTGGGAGCGGTTGCCCACCCGCAGGATTTCGCCGTTGCGCAGGTACCAGATGGTGCCGTCCTCGGCCCGGACCCGGGTGATCCGGAGGTTCATCTGTTCCACCGTGCCCACCACCTCGGAGGTCTCGATGATGTCACCGATGCCGTACTGGTCCTCGATGGTGATGAAGATGCCGGCCAGGAAGTCCCGGATCAGCTGCTGGGCGCCGAAGCCGATGGCGATACCGAGGATTCCGACGCTGGTCAGGATCGGGGCCACGTCCACGTTCAGGTTCTTGAGCACGTAGACGCTGGTGAGGACGGCCACCAGGACACCCACGACGCTGCTGAGCAGCGCACCGATGGTGTTGGCCCGCTGGACCCGGCGTTCGTGGTCGAGGGCGCGGAAGGCGGGGGCCACCCAGCGGAAGTGCGGCTTCTTGAAGAACGTGCTGCCTGCGGCGACGCGTTTGGTGATGCCGGAGATCACGAAGGACGCCACCAGCCAGACGGCGACGCCGACCCCCAGGCTGATGAGGACACCCGGAAGGTTGATGGCGGAGATGTCCGGAGGGGTGATGGGTTCGGTGGTGGTGAGGCTGATCATCGGCGGGGGAGTACTCCTTGTTGCTGCGCTCTGGTCTACTTCAACAGTAGCGCCGCCGCGTGGCCCGGTGCGCATCCAGGGCGTCCCCGGCCGGGCCCGAGGGCCCGGCTGAGCTGCTCAGCCCGCCTGGCCCCCGACCACCACGCTGGGTTCGTGGCGCACCGGGAAGTTGACGCTCCGGGCGATGAAGCAGACCCTGTTCGCGCCGGCGTGGAGCTCCTCCATGAGCTCCTCGGCCGCCGGCGCAGCCAGGGTCACTCGCGGCTTGAGCGTGACCGACTCGAACTGCCCGCTGCCGTCCCGGTTGGTCCGCATCAGCCCCTCGGCCCGGTCCTCGTACGCGGTGACCACCACACCGTGCTTCACGGCAACATGCAGGAAGGAGAGCATGTGGCACTGGGACAGGGCTGCCAGCAGCAGCTGTTCCGGGTTGTAGCGGTTCCGGTCGCCGTGGAAGGTCGGGTCCGCGGAGCCCCGCAGGACGGGCAGCCCGGGGATCTCGACGTCGTGGTCGCGTGAGTAGCCGCGGTACGACGCCGTCCCCTCGCCGAGGTTCCCGGTCCAGCGCACTGTCAGCGCGTAGCGGTGCTCATCGAGGCTCATGCGCCGACGTCGGCCTGGCGGGCGCGCAGCGCGCGGGCCACGCCGTCGCGGTTCTCCAGCATCATCCGCCGCAGGGCCGTGCTGTCCGCCGGCAGTGAGGCCAGGAACGCGTCGGTCCGGTCCACGGTCGCCTGCGTGGTCAGCTGCGCCGGGTAGAGCCCGACGACGATCTGCTGGGCCAGCGCGTGGGTGCGGTCCTTGACGATGCCCGGGACGGCGTCGAAGTACTTCCCGGCGTACGGCTCCAGCAGGGACGAGTCCAGCACCCGGGTGAAGCCGCTGACGGCCGAGCCCTGGAGCGCGTTGGACAGCTCGCCCCTGACCACAATCGAGTCCCAGGCCGCGGCCTTGGCCTCGGGGGTGGGAATCGCGGCTGTGGCGAGGGCCGCCGCGTTCTGCCCCGTGGCGGTGTTGTCATGCGCCAGCTCGGCGTCGATCTTCTCCTGTCCGGCGCGGCCGCCGACAACGAGGGAGGTGAGCAGTTCCCAGCGCAGGTCCTGGTCCACGGTGAGGCCCTCCAGCGCCAGGCTGCCCTCCAGGAGGCCGGACACGGTGTCCAGCTGGGACGCGCTGCGGGCCAGCAGTGCATAGGACTTGACGAACTGCAGCTGCGCGTCGGAGCCGGCCGGGACGCCCGAGGCGAGGTCCCAGAGCCGGTCCGCGGCGGCAACTGCGGTGGCTTCCTTGTGTTCCGCGGCCACGTAGAAGTTCAGGGTGGTGGCCAGCTGGCGCAGCTGGACGAGGATGACCGAGGAATCGGATTCCTCGGCGATGTTGGCGAGGATCAGTTCCACATAGCCGCGGGCGGGGGTTTCGCCGTCGCGGGCCGCGTCCCAGGCCGAGCCCCAGACGAGGGTGCGGGGGAGGCTCTGGCTGAAGTCCTTGAGGTGCGCGGTGGCGGTGGCGAGGGACGTCGGGTCGAGACGGACCTTGGCGTAGGCGAGGTCGTCGTCGTTGAGCAGGATCAGGTCCGGCCGGGCGAGCCCGGCCAGCGCGGGCACCTCGGTGCGGCCGCCGTCGACGTCGAGCTCCTCGCGGTGGACGCGTTCCAGCTTCCCGTCGCCGTTGAGGTTGTAGAAGCCGACGGCGAGCCGATGCGGGCGGAGGGTGGGCTGGCCCTCGGTGGCGGACTGCAGGATCGCGAAGGAGGAAATCGTCCCGTCGTCGCCCACGGACAGCTCGGGCTTGAGCGTGTTGACACCGGCGGTTTCCAGCCAGAGCCGGCCCCACTGGTCCAGGTCGCGGCCGCTGGCCTTTTCGAGTTCGGCCATCAGGTCGCTGAGCTCGGTGTTCTGCCACGCATGCTTGCGGAAGTACTCGCGGACACCGGCCATAAACTCCTCCGGACCCACCCAGGCGACGAGCTGGCGGAGCACCGAGGCGCCCTTGGCGTAGGTGATGCCGTCGAAGTTGACCTCGACGTCCTCCAGGTTGTTGATTTCGGCGAAGATCGGGTGGGTCGTGGGGAGCTGGTCCTGGCGGTAAGCCCAGGACTTTTCCACCGAGGCGAAAGTGGTCCAGGCGTGGTCGAACCTGGTGTTTTCCACTGCGGCCAGGTGGGACATGTACTCGGCAAAGGACTCGTTGAGCCAGAGGTCGTTCCACCAGCGCATCGTCACGAGGTCCCCGAACCACATGTGGGCGAGTTCGTGGAGCACGGTGATGGCGCGGCGCTCCACCTGGGCGTCGGTGACCTTGCTGCGGAAGACGTAGCCTTCCAGGATGGTCACGGCCCCGGCGTTTTCCATGGCCCCGGCGTTGAACTCCGGCACAAAGAGCTGGTCGTACTTCTCGAACGGGTACGGGCAGCCGAACTGTGCCTCGAAGAACTCGAAGCCCTGGCGGGTGAGGTCGAAGATGTTGTCCGCGTCGAGGTACTGCATGAGGGACTTGCGGGCGAAGACTCCCAGCGGTGTGACCTTCCCGTCGGCGGAGACCACCTCGCTGCGGACCGACTGGTAGGGCCCGGCGATCAGGGCCGTGACGTAGGAGGAGAGCCGCGGCGTGGGGGAGAACTCCCAGACGGAGCGGGCGCCGCCGTCGGTGCCGGGGATGGTCTCGACCGGCACGGGTGTGGGGGAGTTGGAAATGAGATCCCAGTGCGAGGGGGCGATCACCGTGAACGTGAAGGTGGCCTTGAGGTCGGGCTGTTCAAACACGGCGAACATCCGCCGGGAATCCGGAACCTCGAACTGGGTGTAGAGGTAGACCTCGTGGTCCACCGGGTCCACGAAGCGGTGCAGCCCTTCGCCGGTGTTCATGTATGGGGCCTCGGCGACGACCAGCAGCTCGTTTTCCGCCGCCAGATCCGGCAGCTGGATGCGGACGCCGTCGGAGACCTCTGCCGGATCAAGGTCAACACCGTTCAGGGTGACGCTCTGCACGGTGTCGGTGACGGCGTCGATGAACGTCGAGGACCCCGGCCTCGCCGTGAACTTCACGGCGGTGGTGGTGCCGAAGACTTTCTCACCGCGGGTCAGGTCGAGCTCGACCTCGTAGGAGTCGACGGCGATCAGTTCGGCGCGCTCGCGTGCCTCGGCGCGCGTCAGGTTCATTCCGGGCAAAGTGGGGCCTCCAGGGATGCTGTGGGGTTGGGAGAACTCGGTACTGTGAAATTATTCTTTCACTTCTGCGGCACTTGGCAAGTTGCCTGGGTCACACCAACATACCGAAGGCCGAATCTCCGGGGGTAGCGTTGGGGATATGGGAAAGTTTCGGGATTCCGTCGACGCCAGGGCGCTGCGCTTCGCCGTGGGGTTCCCGCTGATGCTTGCAGCGGCGTTTGTGGTGTGCGCGTTCCTCATCCGCCCCGACCTGCCCGAGCCGCTGGCGGTCCGCTGGGCGGAGGGCGCCGCCGCGGACTTTGCGCCGTTCGGGGCCGTGGTCGGAGTCGGGGCGGCCATGATCGTGCTGCTCGGCGGTGCCGTGCTGGTGCAGGCGGTGCCGCTGTCCCGTCCGGCCGTGATGCGCCGGATCATGATGGGTGCCGGGCTTTTCGTCAGCCTGTTCATCACCACCGTCCTGGCCGCTGTGCTGGTCGGACAGCTCGGACTCGGCAACGCGCGCCAGGCCCAGGTGGACGTCGCCGTGCTCGCCATGGGCAGCGGCGCCGCCCTGGGCCTGGGCGTTGTGATGGGCTTCGTCTTCAAGGCTGACGAACGCTGGTCGGCCGAGGACGACCGGGCCATCGCGGAAGCCCTGGCCCGCGAGCTCGATCCCGAGCTGGCCCGTGATTCGGTGAGCCTGTGGGTCCATGCCCGCAGCTCGGTCTTCGTGATGCTCGGGATCGCCACCCTGCTTCCCGCCGCGCTCCTCACCATCGCCGTGCCCTGGCTGGCTGCCTTCCTGGTCGCCCTGGCCCTGCTGGCCGCCGCGTGCCTTTTCGCCCGTATCCGGGTGGACCGCAGCGGCCTGCGGGTCTTCGCCGCCGGGTTCGTGCGGGTGATGGACGTGCCGGCCGCGGCCATCGAGTCGGCGACGCCGAAGGAGATCAGGGCGGCCGACTACGGCGGCTGGGGCTACCGCAGCCACGGCACCACGACGGCGCTGCTGGTCAGCAGCGGACCGGCAGTCGTCGTCGGCCGTTCCGACGGGCGGACCCTGACCGTCAGCGGCGGGAGTGCCACGACGGCGGACAACGTCGCTGAGGTGATCTCGCGGGTGGCGGCACGGGCGCACCGCACCGGGGGCGCCGCCGGTTTGTGAAGTCCGGCCGGCAGCCGGACAGCCCCGCCGCCCGGTGCCCTAGTAGGCTGGGAACAGCCTCCAAACCGCACCCGCAGCCCACGTGACTTCACTGATCTGCCCAACTGAACGGATACGCCGTGACCCCCTTTGACCTCCCGCGCGTGCACATTGCCACCGACCACGCCGGCATGGAACTCAGCGCGCACCTCGTCAGCCACCTCAGCGCCAAAGGCTACGAGGTTCTCAACCACGGCCCCAAGGTCTATGACGCCCTGGATGACTACCCCTCCTTCTGCATCAATGCCGCGCTCGCGGTGGTCGCGGACCAGGAGGCCGGCACCAACGCCCTCGGGATCGTGCTGGGCGGCTCCGGCAACGGCGAGCAGATTGCCGCCAACAAGGTCAAGGGCGTCCGCGCCGCCCTGGCCTGGAACCTGTCCACGGCGAAGCTGGCGCGCGATCACAACGACGCCAACGTGGTCGCCGTCGGTGGCCGGCAGCACAGCGTTGAGGAGGCCACGGAAATCATTGAGGCGTTCCTGGCCGAACCTTTCAGCAACGACGAGCGCCACGTCCGCCGGATCGGCAAGATCGCCACCTATGAGCGCACCGGCGAGGTCGTCGCCTAGTGCCGGAAGGGCATTCCGTCCACCGGCTGGCCCGCCAGTTCGGGGACGTCTTTATCGGGGAGCGGCTCGCGGTGTCGAGTCCGCAGCGGCGCTTCGTCCAGGGTGCGGCGCTGCTGGACGGCCACACCCTCACCGGCTCCACCGCGCACGGGAAGCACCTCTTCCTGGAGTTCGAGCACGGGCTGCTGCTGCACGTCCACCTCGGCCTCTATGGCGCGTGGGACTTCGGCGGCGACGCCGGCTTCCGGGGCGCGTCCAGTATCGGCGCGCCGCGGAAAGTGGGGGAGCGGGAGGTTTACGACGACGGCGCAACGGCCGGGCCGGCCCGGTACGAGGGCCCGCCCGCGCCGGTCGGTGCAGTCCGTGTCCGGCTCGCCAGCGCCCATGGCTGGGCCGACCTCCGCGGCGCCACCACCTGCGCGGCGATCACGGAGGAAGAGGCCGCGGCCGTGCTGGCGCGTCTGGGTCCCGACCCGCTGCGGAACCTGCCCGGCGACCGGGACTCCTTCGTGACCGGGACCCTGGCCAGGCGCACGCCGCTCGCGGCCCCGCTGATGGACCAGAAGGTCATTGCCGGCGTCGGCAACGTCTAGCGCGCCGAACTGCTGTTCCGGCGGGGCCTGGACCCCTGGCTGCCGGGCAATGCGCTCGCCGCGGATGCGGCCCGGCAGCTCTGGGACGACACCGTTGCGGTGATGTCCGACGAGGTCCGCGACGGCCGGATTATCACAACGCCCCCGCAGTACTGGAGCGGGCCCGCCGGCGGCGCCCTGCTGAGGGTCGGAACACGTGACGGACTGCCGGCCCCGGAGGAGTCCCATTTCGTCTACCGGCGGCAGGGGCTCGATTGCCGTGACTGCGGAACGCCGGTGGCATTGACCGATCTCGGCGCCCGCAAGCTCTACTGGCGCCCCGGCTGCCAGGCACCCTGAATCCCGAGGCACGCCGTCGACCCCGCGTCGACTGCTCCACAACTGCCCTTTTGAACCGCGAGAAGGGCAACTGCGGAGCAGTCGATGGGGGTGGACACGAAAAAGCCCCTCCGGAGAGGGGCTTTTTCGTCATATTTCGGAGGGGACGACGGGAATCGAACCCGCGTAATCAGTTTGGAAGACTGAGGCTTTACCATTAAGCTACGTCCCCGGGAATTTGCAGGAACCATCCAGCAAAACTTCCGGGCGGCTGTTGAAGCCGGATACAACTAAACCTAATTCAGGGCCCCGGTGTCAAATGTGCAAACCGGCACAATTTGACCGTAGACTGTTCTGTGCACTTACGGGGTGTAGCTCAGCTTGGCTAGAGCGCCTGCTTTGGGAGCAGGAAGTCGCAGGTTCAAATCCTGTCACCCCGACTCTGCAGGTACTGCCAGACCCTTGGCGGTGCAGAACCCCACCCCCTAAAACCAGGAGTACTTAGACTGTGAAGAGCGCTGTCGAGAACCTCACCCCCACGCGGGTCAAGCTCAATGTTGAGGTCCCCTTTGAGGAATTGAAGCCCAGCATCGCAGAGGCATACAAGACTGTTGCTTCGCAGATCCAGGTTCCCGGTTTCCGCAAGGGCAAGGTCCCCTCCAAGCTCATTGACCAGCGCGTTGGCCGCGGCTACGTGCTGGAAACTGCCATCAACGACGGCCTCAACGGCTGGTACCAGGCAGCAGTTCAGGAAACCGGCATCCGCCCGCTGAGCCGTCCCGAGGTCGAGATCACCGAGGTCCCGGACCCGTCCGCCACCGACGGCGAACTCAAGTTCCACGCCGAGGTTGACGTCCGCCCCGAGATCGAACTGCCCGACTACGCCGGCATCAAGGTTGAGGTTGCCGCTGCTGAGTCCACCGACGCCGACGTCGACAAGGCCCTGGACGAACTCCGCGGCCGCTTCGGCACGCTGAAGTCCGTGGACCGCCCGACCGCCGACAAGGACTTCCTGACCATTGACATCACCGCCTCCATTGACGGCGCCGAGGTTGATTCCGCCGCTGGACTGTCCTACCAGGTCGGCGCCGGCACCATGCTCGAAGGCCTCGACGAGGCCGTGACCGGCCTCAGCGCCGACGAAGACGCCATCTTCGACACCACCCTTGTGGGCGGCGAGCACGCCGGCGAGTCCGCCCAGGTCAAGGTTGTCGTCAAGTCCGTCAAGGAGCGCGAGCTTCCCGAAGCTGACGATGACTTCGCCCAGCTGGCCTCCGAATTCGACACGCTGGCCGAGCTCCGCGAGGACCTCGCCAAGCAGGCCGCGGAGTCCAAGGTTGTTGAGCAGGGCGTCGAAGCCCGCGACAAGGTCCTCGACAAGCTCGTCGAGCTGGTAGCCGTTCCCGTCCCGGACTCCGTTGTCGAAGAGCAGCTCGAGCAGCACTTCAACGCCGAGAACGCGCACGGCGAAGGTGAGCACGACACCGAGGAGCACCGCGCCGAGGTCAAGGCCAACACCGAGCGCGCCTTCCAGAACGAGATCATCCTTGACGCCATCGCCGAAAAGGAAGAAGTCAATGTCAGCCAGAACGAGCTGATCGACTACATCGTCACCACTGCCGGCCAGTACGGCATGGACCCGAACCAGTTCGCCCAGATCATCGATCAGAGCGGCCAGGTCCCGATGATGGTCTCCGAGGTCCGCCGCCGCAAGGCCCTGGCCGTTGTGCTGGGCCAGGCCGAGGTCACCGACACCGAGGGCAACAAGGTTGACCTCAGCGACTTCGTCCGCCCCGGCGGCGAAGAGGCATCTGTTGAGGCCGACGTCGAGGCTGACGTCGAGGACGCCGCTTCCGAAGAGGCAGCAGCACCCGAGACCGCCAAGAACGATGACCCGGCAGCAGTGAAGTTCTAACACTCCTGTTCGAGTAGTAATTCCGCCGCACCCCCGGATCTTTGATCCGGGGGTGCGGCTTTTTAAGCCCGTGATGAACCCGCCCGGGCAATCGTGCGCCGTCAGCGAACAGCCCCGCGCCTGAGCACAAAGCAGCCGGGAAAACCGTTAGTGTCCATGTAGGAAAGTTCAGTGATGTCGTCCAGTGGCGTCACCGTCGCCAGCGAGAGGTAAGTACATATGTCACAGCAAGCAGGGGCTCCCCGGATGGCTACTGTCGATCCGGCAGCCCAGGATAACTACATTTACAACCGCCTGCTGAAAGAGCGCATCATCTGGCTCGGCTCCGAGGTCCGCGACGAGAACGCCAACGCGATCTGCTCGCAGCTGCTGCTGCTCTCGGCCGAGAACCCCGAGAAGGATATCTACCTCTACATCAACTCACCGGGCGGCTCCGTCACCGCCGGCATGGCCATCTATGACACCATGCAGTTCATTCCGAACGACGTCGTGACCGTCGCCACCGGCCTTGCGGCCTCGATGGGGCAGTTCCTGCTCTCCTCCGGCACCAAGGGCAAGCGCTACGCCACCCCCAATGCCCGCATCCTGATGCACCAGCCCTCTGGCGGCATCGGCGGCACGGCCTCCGACATCAAGATCCAGGCCGAGCTGATCCTGCACATGAAGAAGGTCATGGCCGAGCTGACGGCCGATCAGACCGGACAGTCGGTCGAGACCATCCTCAAGGACAACGACCGCGACAAGTGGTTCACGGCCAAGGAAGCCCTCGAATACGGCTTCTTTGACAAGATCGCGGCGCACGCGGGGTCCGTGGCCGGCGGCGGCGGAACAAATGCCTCCGGCGCAAACGCCGGCGGCTCAGACGACGCAGCCACCGAGAACTGACCGGCACGGAGACAGCAATGAATTCAGGAGCAATGAACATGAACTACAATTTCGGTTCGACGGCCGGTAACCTGCCGAGCAGCCGCTACGTGCTGCCGCAGTTCGAAGAGCGCACCCCCTACGGCTTCAAGCGCCAGGACCCTTACACCAAACTGTTCGAGGACCGCATCATCTTCCTCGGCGTCCAGGTTGACGACGCCTCGGCCGATGACGTGATGGCGCAGCTGCTGGTGCTCGAGTCCACTGACCCGGACCGCGACATCACGCTCTACATCAACTCCCCGGGCGGCTCGTTCACCGCCATGACGGCGATCTACGACACCATGACGTACATCCGCCCGGAGATCCAGACCGTCTGCCTCGGCCAGGCCGCCAGCGCCGCAGCCGTCCTTCTCGCAGCAGGCACGCCGGGCAAACGCCTTGCCCTGCCGAACGCCCGCGTCCTGATCCACCAGCCGTCACTGTCCGGCGGCCAGGGCGGCCAGGCCTCCGACCTGGAGATCCAGGCGGCCGAGGTCATGCGCATGCGGGAATGGCTCGAAAACACGCTGGCCAAGCACTCCGGCCGGACGCCGGAGCAGGTCAACAACGACATCGAGCGCGACAAGATCCTCACCGCGGCCGAGGCCATGCAGTACGGCCTGATCGACCAGGTGCTGGATTCGCGCAAGATGAAGCCCCAGGCCATCACCAAGTAGCGCAACACGTACGTAACAAGCAGTTCCCGGCACCGGTGCAGCCCACTTCAAGTGGCCGCACCGGTGTCGGCTTTCCACCCAACAGGCCTAAAGTGACCTAGAGTGGAACATGTCACGGCTGGCCTCCCTCACGGAAGGTCCGTGATTCCAGTAACGGGTGCAGCGCTGCGCAGGAGTAGGACACAGCCGGCAGCAAGATACTAAGAGGGGTTCACATATGGCTCGGATTGGCGAGAGCACGGATCTGCTGAAGTGTTCTTTCTGCGGAAAGAGCCAGAAGCAGGTTCGGAAGCTCATTGCCGGGCCTGGCGTCTACATCTGCGACGAGTGCATTGAACTCTGCAACGAGATCATTGAAGAAGAACTCGCCGAAGTAGCTGACCTTGGCAGTTTCGAGCTGCCCAAGCCCCGCGAGATCTTCGACTTCCTGCAGGAATACGTGATCGGCCAGGAGCCCGCCAAGCGCTCGCTCGCCGTCGCGGTCTACAACCACTACAAGCGTATCCAGGCCGGCCATGCCCCCAAGAGCGGCAGCCTCGCCGAGGGCGTGCACCACGACGACGTCGAGATCGCCAAGTCCAACATCCTGCTGATTGGCCCTACAGGCTGCGGCAAGACCTACCTGGCGCAGACTTTGGCCCGCCGCCTCAACGTCCCCTTCGCCGTCGCCGATGCCACCGCGCTGACCGAAGCCGGCTACGTCGGCGAGGACGTCGAGAACATCCTGCTGAAGCTCATCCAGGCCGCCGACTACGACGTCAAGAAGGCCGAACAGGGCATCATCTACATCGACGAGATCGACAAGATCTCGCGCAAGAGCGAAAACCCCTCCATCACCCGGGACGTCTCGGGCGAGGGTGTGCAGCAGGCCCTGCTGAAGATCCTGGAAGGCACGGTCGCCTCGGTTCCGCCGCAGGGCGGCCGCAAGCACCCGCACCAGGAATTCATCCAGATCGACACCACCAACGTGCTCTTCATCGTCGCCGGCGCCTTTGCCGGCCTCGAGGAGATCATCGGGTCGCGGTCCGGGCGCAAGGGCATCGGTTTCGGCGCCCCGCTCAACGAGGTCAAGAACAACACCGACTCCTATGGCGAGGTCATGCCCGAGGACCTGTTGAAGTTCGGGCTCATCCCGGAGTTCATCGGCCGCCTCCCGGTCATCACCACGGTCTCCAACCTGGACCGGGCGGCGCTCATCCAGATCCTGTCCACGCCGAAGAACGCCCTCGTCAAGCAGTACCAGAAGATGTTCCAGCTCGACGGCGTCGAGCTGGTCTTCGATGAGGAAGCGCTCAACACGATCGCCGACCAGGCGCTGGAACGCGGCACCGGTGCCCGCGGGCTCCGCGCCATCATGGAGGAAGTACTGCTCCCCGTCATGTTCGACCTGCCCAGCCGGGACGACATCGCCACGGTGGTCATTACGGAAGACGTCGTCTCCAAAAAGGCCGCGCCCACGCTGATCGCCCACGACGTCAAGCGCCGCAAATCCGCCTGATCCGGAATAAACGGGCCGCACCGGCCGCTGTGACTTTTGACGCGCCCGTTTTTCGAGCCATGGAAAGCGAGCCACGGCAGCGCACCTTTCCCCGCAGACTTCCCGAAGGAGACTACCTGTGCCTGAATCCATGACCACCAACGCAACCACCAACAAGGCGGACTTCTGGTTCGACCCGATGTGCCCCTTCGCCTGGGTGACCTCCCGCTGGATCAGCGAGGTGGAGGACGTCCGCGACATCAGCACCGAATGGCACGTCATGAGCCTCGCCATGCTGAACGAGGGCCGCGAGGAGCTCCCGGAGGAGTACAAGGCGTTCCTCACCAAAGCCTGGGCCCCGGTGCGCGTGATCACGGCCGCCGCCCAGCAGCACGGCACCGGGTACGTGAAGGCGCTGTATGACGCCATGGGCACCAAGATCCACAACGAGGGCAACCAGGACATCGCCGAGGTCATTTCCAAGTCCCTCGCCGAGGTTGGCCTCCCCGCGGAGCTCGCGGCGGCAGGCCAGAGCGATGAATTCGACGCCAGGCTCCGCACGAGCCACGAGGCCGGCATCTCCCTGGTGGGCCAGGACGTCGGCACGCCCATCGTGGCCTTCAACGGAACCGCCTTTTTCGGCCCCGTTCTCACCCGCATCCCGCGCGGCGAGGACGCCGGCCGTCTGTGGGATGCCTCGGTGACCCTGGCGTCGTTCCCGTACTTCTACGAAATCAAGCGCAGCCGGACTGAAAGCCCCGTGTTCAACTAGCCTTCGGCGGGCCGGAAAACGGCGGCACAGGAACGGCATAGGGCCCCGGCAGAACTACTCTGATGTAGTTCGTCCGGGGCTCTTGTGCATGCGTCCGGGCAGGATCACAATTGAACTTACCCACTTCGAAAGAAGCGGGACGCAGGAACCAAAGATTCAGTGACACTCATCCGACGCAGCCTTCGGCAAAGTCAGATGATGGCTACCAGTGACGAGGTAGGAAGACCTGAAAATCCAAGGATCCCGCCAGGTTGCCTAAGACGTCACGTGGCAATCGAAAAGTCGAAGCCCCACCAACGGCAAAACGCTGATGGGGCTTCCCCTTTGCCCAAAAGCAAGCCAGCCCAAAGCCTACGGCTCCGAGGGACCTCGATGCTTCGGCCCTGATGCTCGCCATCGTGGGTTCCTTGCCCACCTGCGACCATTGGAGCGCCATGCCCATCACAGCCCACCTTGACCTGTTCCTCACAGCGGAATCCCTGCCCACGGCTCCGGCCGTGCTCCGCGACATCCTCGCCGATACGCGGGCGTTTGACGGCTGCCTGGGTGTCGATGTGCTTGTCGACAGCAAGGATCCGGCGCACGTCCTGGTGGTGGAACAGTGGGCGTCGCTGGAGCACGACTCCGCCTACCGCGCGTGGCGGGCCGGCGACGGCGTGAGCGCGCTTGGAGAGCTCCTGGCTGCCCCGCCGGTGCTGACACACTTCGAGACCTCCTTCGAGGTCTGAGGCCCGGACGGCAAAACCTTTGAGAACAAAACGGGGGCTCACCGCCCGGCCTGAGCCGGACGGTGAGCCCCCGTCCTGTTTGTCCTTTGGGCTGCCGCTAGGCCTGTGCGGGCTCCTCGGCCGGGGCCAGGACGACGTCGCTGACGGTCAGTTCGCCGTCGCCCACCAGAAGGGTGATCTCCCGGGCGTTGGCCGCTGCCTTGAGGTCTGCCAGGCCGGCTTTGAGCTGCGTGGTGAGCGCGTCCGGGGCCGTGATGGTCGCGGACAGGACCTCGGTGCGCTGCTTGACCTTGGCCTCCGACTTGGCCTTGCGGACGCCGCTGAGCGCGGTCCCGACAGTCGCCAGCAGCGTGGTGTCGCCGTCGATCTCGACGGCCGACGGCCACTGGGCCCGGTGCACCGAGCCGGTACGCCACCAGCTCCAGACTTCCTCCGTGGCGAAGGGCAGGAACGGGGCGAAGAGGCGCAGCAGCGTGTCCAGGCTCGTCGCCAGGGCTGCGAGGACGGAAGCCTGCTCGGTTCCGCCCGCGGCACCGTAGGCGCGGTCCTTGATGAGCTCCACGTAGTCATCGGTGAAGTGCCAGAAGAAGCTCTCCGTGATCTGCAGGGCCCGGGCGTAGTCGTAGCTTTCGAACGCCTTCGTGGCCTGCTGGACCACGTCGGAGAGCTGGGCCAGCACAGCCCGGTCCAGGGGGTTGCTGAGCACGGAGAGGTCCCCGGAAACCACGGAGTCCTCCGTGGCGCCCAGGTTCAGCACAAACTTCGAGGCGTTGAGCAGCTTGATCGCCAGCCGGCGGCCGATCTTCATCTGCGCGATCTCGTAGGCGGTGTCCGCGCCGAGCTTGGCCGAAGCCGCCCAGTAACGCACGGCGTCCGAGCCGTACTCCTCAAGCACATCGGTCGGCACGATCACGTTGCCCTTGGACTTGGACATCTTCTTGCGGTCCGGGTCCAGGATCCAGCCGGAGATGGCTGCGTGCTTCCACGGCGCGGAGTCCTGCAGGGCGTCGGCGCGCACCGCGGAGGAGAACAGCCAGGTGCGGATGATGTCGTGGCCCTGCGGGCGCACGTCGAAGGGATAAACCTTGGCGAAGAGCGCCTCGTCGGTGCTCCAGCCGCCCACGATCTGCGGGGTCAGCGAGGAGGTGGCCCAGGTGTCCAGCACATCGGCGTCACCGGTGAAACCGCCCGGCACGTCACGCTGGGCTTCCTCATAGCCGGGTGCCGCATCCGCTGCGGGGTCCACCGGCAGTTGCGCGTCGGACGGGACGACCGGGGCTGCGAAGTCCGGGTTGCCGTCGGCGTCCAGCGGGTACCAGACGGGCACCGGCACACCGAAGAAGCGCTGGCGCGATACGAGCCAGTCGCCATTCAGGCCGGAGATCCAGTTCTCGTAGCGTGAGCGCATGAAGGCCGGGTGGAAATCGATCTCGTGGCCGCGGGCAATGAGCCGCTCGCGGCGCCCCGCGTCCCGGCCGCCGTTGCGGATGTACCACTGGCGGGAGGTCACGACTTCGAGGGGCTTGTCGCCCTTTTCGAAGAAGTTCACCGGGTGCATGATCTTCTTGGGCTCGCCGTCGAGGAGTTCCGCGGCGGCCAGGAACTCCACTACGCCTTCCTTGGCGCTGAAGACGGTCTTGCCGGCGATGGCTTCGAAGTGGGCGCGGCCTTCGGCGGTGGTGATCCACTCCGGGGTCTCGCCGATGATGCGGCCGTCGCGGCCCACGATCGCGCGGGTGGGCAGCTGGAGCTCGCGCCACCAGGTGACGTCGGTGAGGTCGCCGAAGGTGCAGACCATGGCGATGCCGGAGCCCTTGTCCGCCTTGGCGAGCGGGTGGGCCTTGACCTCCACCTCGACGCCAAACAGGGGCGAAGTGACTTTCTTGCCGAACAGCGGCTGGTACCGTTCGTCGTCGGGATTCGCAACCAGGGCGGCGCAGGCGGCCAGCAGTTCGGGGCGGGTCGTCTCGATGTAGATCTTTTCGCCGTCTTCGGTGAAGAACGGGTAGCGGTAGTAGGCGCCGGCGACCTCGCGGTCTTCGAGCTCGGCCTGGGCCACCGCGGTGCGGAAGGTGACGTCCCACAGGGTGGGGGCCTCGGCCATGTAGGCGTCGCCCGCGGCGAGGTTCGCCAGGAAGGCGCGCTGGGAGATGGCCCGGGACTTGTCGTCGATGGTGCGGTAGGTCAGGTCCCAGTCCACGGACAGGCCAAGGGTCTGGAACAGGTTCTCGAAGACCTTTTCGTCCTCCACGGCGAGTTCCTCGCAGAGTTCGATGAAATTCCGGCGCGAGACGACGTCGAAATCGCGCTGGTTCTTGGCGGGCTCCGCCGGGGGCCGGTAGCCGGCGTCGTACGCGGTGGTGGGGTCGCAGCGTACACCGTAGTAATTCTGCACGCGGCGTTCGGTGGGCAGGCCGTTGTCGTCCCAGCCCATCGGGTAGAAGACATTCTTGCCGGTCATGCGCTGGTAGCGCGCCAGGACGTCGGTCTGGGTATAGGAGAACATGTGGCCGACGTGCAGCGAACCCGACGCCGTGGGCGGGGGAGTGTCGATCGAGTAGACCTGCTCCCGGGTGGTGTCCGGGTTGAACTTGTAGGTCCCTTCGTCAAGCCAGCGCCGGGTGAGGGCGTCTTCCAGCCCCTCCAGGGCGGGCTTGTCCGGAACGTTGATGGGGGCGGTGGTGGGCGTGTCTGTACCCTGCGTGTCTTCAGCCATGGGGCAATTCTTCCATGTCCCGCAAGCTTGGCCTGCAGTAGCATGCGCAGATGGGTGATTCTCAGGAAAGTGCCGGACGTTTTGTGATCAAGCGCATCTATGACGCACCCGCCGACGACGACGGCTGCCGGGTCCTGGTGGACCGGCTCTGGCCGCGGGGGATCAGCAAGGAACGCGCGCAGCTTCGGCTATGGCTTAAAGAGGTGGCGCCCTCCCCGCCGCTGCGCACTGAGTTCGCCCACATGCAGGAACGGTTCGCGGACTTCCGTGCCGCCTATGAAGCGGAGCTTGACGGCAACCCGGCCGTGCAGATGCTGCGGGACCTGGCCGCGGAGCACGGGAAGGTGACGCTGCTGTTTGGGGCGCGTGACCCGGAGACCAACCACGCCCGGGTCCTGCAGGAGTTCCTGCAGCGCTAAGCCGTTAGGGTGGTGCCATGACTGAAGGAATCCAGAACAAAGCAGCAGTTGTCACCGGCGCCAGCACCGGAATCGGCGCGGCCACCGTGCGTGCGCTCCGGACCGAGGGCTGGACCGTCTACGCCGTCGCCCGCCGCGCCGACCGGCTGGCGGCGCTCGCCGCGGAAACCGGCGCCGTCGCGCTTCCGGCCGACGTGACCGACGACGCCGACGTCGCCCGGCTCCTCGACGAGGTGACCCGTGCCGGCGGGATCGACACGCTGATCAACATCGCCGGCGGCGCGCGCGGCGCGGACAAGGTGGCCGAGGCCAAGACCGAGGACTGGGAATGGATGTTCGAAGTCAACGTCCTCGGCACCATGAAGCTCATCCGGGCGTTCCTGCCGATGCTGCGCGCCGGCGGCGAGGGCACCGTCCTGAACCTGACGTCCACGGCGGGACTGTCCGCCTATGAGGGCGGCGGCGGGTACAACGCGGCGAAGTTCGCCCAGCACGCGCTCACCGGGGCGTTGCGCCTCGAAGAGGCCGAACATAACCTCCGCGTCATCGAGGTGGCGCCCGGCCTCGTCCAGACGGAGGAGTTCGCCCTGAACCGCCTCGGCGACCAGTCCGCGGCCGCCAAGGTCTACCAGGGGGTCGAGAAGCCGCTCACGGCGGCGGACGTCGCCGACGTCGTCCGGTACGCCGTCACGGCACCGCACCACGTGAACCTCGACCAGATCGTGATCCGCCCGGTCGCGCAGGCCTCCAACTACAAGCTGATCCGCAAGAACTAGCTGTACTCAGCCAGCAGGTTGGTTACATCTGCTGATGGGTGGTCGTCCTCCGAGGGCGCTGTGGTTGCGGCGGTGGTTGTAGAAGTCTAGCCAGCCCGTGAGGGCCTGTGTGCGGTCGTCGCTGGAGTCATAGGCGTTCTTATAGGCCCAGCCTTCCTGGAGAGTGCGGTTGAACCGCTCGGCCTTGCCGTTCTGCCACGGGCTGCGCGGTTTGGTGCGCCGGTGTTTGGCGCCGAGATCCGCGATGGCCGTAGCGAAGTCCGCGGACCGGATGTAGGCCAGGGCGTTGTCGGTCATGACTTCGCGCACCGGTGCCCCGTTCGCGGCCATGAACGCCGCGGCGTTGGTCAGGAACCGGGCGCAGGTCGGCCCTTTCTCGTCGGGCAGGACCTCGACGTAGGCCAGGCGGGAGTGGTCATCCACGGCGACGTGGACGTAGTCGTACCCGATGCCGCGGCCTCTGACGGCTTCGCTGCGGCCATGGACCCGCCAGCCGCCGCCGTTCGCTATGCCGCCGAGTTTCTTGACGTCGATATGCAGCAACTCTCCGGCGGTGTCGCGTTCGTAACGGTGGTCGGTGGCCCGGCCGGCCCGGATGCGTTCGCCGCTGATCGGGTCCAGTTCCCACAACCGGGGCAGCCCGGCCCTGGCGATGATCCTAGAGACCGTGCGGGCCGGGACCTTGCAGCGTTCGGCCAGCTCGACCGGGCCTTCGCGGTGCTTCTCCCGAGCCGCGAGCACGTCCTCGATCTTCGCCTCGGGGGTGGCGTGCGGGCACGAATGCGGGCGTGAGGACCGGTCCTCCATCCCGTCCCAGCCGTGTTCGACATAGCGCTTGAGCCACCGGTGGGCGCATGCGCGGGAAACACCCATTTCCTTCGCCACATGCGCCACGGGACGGCCGCCCAGAAGACGCTGGACAAGGATGCTTCTACCGGCAGGAGTCAGACGGGCATTACGGTGGACCATGAAGACCTCTTAGTCGTTAGGTGTGTGTGGTAACCACCAACCTAAGAGGTCTTCACCCTTTTCAACATGTAACCAACGTCCTGGCCGAGTACAACTAGCGCCTACCGGGCTGCTTGGCCTACCCGGTGGCCGGGACGGTCAGCGTCGCCATAATGGCGGCATGGTCCGTTCCGGTCACCCGGTGCACGGTGTAGGCCGCGCTGCGCACCGACGGGCTGGTCACCAGATGGTCGATCGTGATGCCGGGAAGCAGCACGTCGTCCATCGGCCAGGTGGGGACCAGGCGGGAACCTTGGGCCATCCCCACGTCCACCCCTGCCCGCCCCCCGCCTTCCAGGAGCCGCCGGAACTCGGCGTGGTCATAGCTGGCATTGAAGTCACCGGCCAGCACCACATTCCCGGGCCGGGATACCAGCCGGCCGAGTGCCGCGAGGTCACTGCGCCACTTCGGCAGGCCCACACCCACTGGAGCACGGGTATGGACGTTCGTCAGTTCGATGACGGCCCGCTCACCGTGGGACTCAGCGGTGAGCCGGATCATCGGCATGGGAAAATGCGAGTCGGGTACTTTGCCTTCGGCCACCAGCTGGTGGACCGAGTAGACGGCATTCCCGGCGGCGCCGCCCGCAGGAGCGCTGATCCTGTTCGGAAGCAGTTCGGCCAGGCCGGAAGCGGCCAGCCGGTCCTCGAGGGCAGTGGTGTATTCCTGGAGCGTCAACAGCGTGATGCCGTTCTCGCGCACCAGCCGGACAATTTCCGCCGCGTCCGCCTTGCCGAGTTTGGCATTGAGGCTCATGGCCCGCACCTCCACCGCGCCCTCGACTGTTCCTGCGCCGGAATCGGGCGCGGCCCGGGCGTAGTCCAGCGGCACCAGCCAGAAGAGCTGAACGGCCACGAGACCCGCTGCCGCGCCCGCCATCCACCGCCGCCGGCCCAGCACCGCGAACAGCAGCGATGCGCTGGCGGGCAGCACCAGCCACGGGGTGAAGGAAACCAGCTGGACCACGGTGGTGGGCCATTCCCGCGGCACGGCACGGAAGACGGAGACCACCACGACGGGTGCCCCCGCCAGCCCCGCCATCAGCCGCCAGCCGGAGGCCGCCCCGCCCGCAGGCGTACGCGGGGCGCCGCGGCCCCTGGTCCGGAACATCATGGGATTCAGTGTAGGCATTGCGGGCACGTGAGAGTTGTTAGACTTCTCGTAGCAGCTTTGACCCGGCCATCACCGGTGAGCTTCCGGAAGAACGCCCTGATGCCGTATTTGTAAGAATATTGTGCGCCGGGGCCGGTAGAACCGGACGGGTAAGCCCGTCACAGCAGTAATGAGCGGCCGACGCCGGTGCTCCCTCCTTTCGCAGGGGTCCGGCGGCGGTAAGTGAGGTGGTACCGCGGTGCCGGTGTTGTTGAAAGACAATGCAGGGGCCGTCCTCGCATCCTGAATGAATCCATTTGTTCACTAGCTCAACCCAGGATGTCGAGATGACTTATTACCCGAAGGCCTCCGCCGCACCGTCCGGCGCAGGCGCCACCACCTCTGCTTCCAACGCCGCAGGCGTATCCGCCTCCGTGAAGTTCCCGGAGATCGAAGAGCGCATCCTCAAGTACTGGGATGAGGACGGCACTTTTCAGGCCAGCATCGACCAGCGCGACTCTGACCTTCCCGGCGGAAAGCCCGGGTCCAATGAATTCGTCTTCTACGACGGCCCGCCCTTCGCCAACGGCCTGCCGCACTACGGCCACCTGCTGACCGGCTATGCCAAGGACCTGGTGGGCCGCTACCAGACCCAGCGCGGCCGCCGCGTCGAGCGCCGCTTCGGCTGGGACACCCACGGGCTGCCCGCCGAGCTGGAAGCCATGAAGCAGCTGGGCATGACGGACAAGACCCAGATCGAGACGATGGGCATCGACAAGTTCAACGACGCCTGCCGCGCCTCCGTCATGAAGTACGCCGACGAGTGGAAGAGCTACGTCACCCGCCAGGCCCGCTGGGTGGACTTCGAGAACGACTACAAGACGCTCAACGTCGAGTACATGGAATCCGTGCTCTGGGCCTTCAAGCAGCTGCACGAAAAGGGCCTCACCTACAACGGTTACCGGGTGCTGCCGTACTGCTGGAAGGACGAGACGCCGCTGTCCAACCATGAACTGCGCATGGACGACGACGTCTACAAGAACCGCCAGGACCAGACCGTCACGGTCACCTTCCCCATCACGGCGGGGGACTCGGAGCTGTCCAGGCAGCTCGCCGGGGTACAGGCGCTCGCCTGGACCACCACACCCTGGACGCTGCCCACCAACCTGGCGCTCGCCGTCGGGCCCGCCATCACCTACGTCGTCCTGCCGGCCGGACCGCACGGGATCAAGGCCGCCTCGGCCGACGCGCCCGTCACGGGCAGCTTCCTGCTCGCCGCGGACCTCCTGGGCGCCTACGCCAAGGACCTCGGCTACGGCGACGGCGCCGAGGGCGTGGCGGCTGCCGAAGCCGCCGTCACCTCCCGGCACACCGGCGCCGAGCTAGAAGGACTGACGTACGAGCCGCTCTGGGACTACTTCCACGACGCCGAAAAGTACGGCACCGAGAACGCGTGGCGCTTCCTGGTCGCCGACTACGTCACCACCACCGACGGCACCGGCATCGTCCACCAGGCCCCGGCCTACGGTGAAGACGACCAGAAGGTCTGTGAAGAGGCCGGCATTCCCGTGGTCCTCTCGGTGGATGAGGGCGCGAAGTTCCTGCCGCTGTTCGGCCACGGCGACCTCGCCGGGATCGCCGGACTGCAGGTGTTCGATGCCAACAAGCCGATCACCCAGGTGCTCCGCGCGCAGGGCCGCCTGGTCCGCCAGGCCAGCTACGAGCACAGCTACCCGCACTGCTGGCGCTGCCGCAACCCGCTGATCTACCGCGCCGTGTCCTCCTGGTACGTCGAGGTCACCAAGTTCAAGGACCGCATGTCCGAACTCAACCAGGAGATCAACTGGATCCCGGGCAACGTCAAGGACGGCCAGTTCGGCAAGTGGCTCGCCAACGCCCGCGACTGGTCCATCAGCCGCAACCGCTACTGGGGCAGCCCCATCCCGGTCTGGCAGTCCAGCGACCCGGACTACCCGCGCACCGACGTCTACGGCTCGCTCGCCGAAATCGAAGCCGACTTCGGCCGGCTGCCGCTGAACAACGACGGCCAGGTGGACCTGCACCGGCCGTTCATCGACGAGCTGACGCGCCCGAATCCGGACGACCCCCGCACCCCGGAAGAGGGCCAGTCCGTCATGCGCCGCGTCGAGGACGTGCTGGACGTGTGGTTCGATTCCGGCTCGATGCCGTACGGCCAGGTCCACTACCCGTTCCAGAACGAGGAGTGGTTCGATACCCACAACCCGGCGGACTTCATCGTCGAGTACATCGGCCAGACCCGCGGCTGGTTCTACATGCTGCACATCCTCTCCACCGCGCTGTTCGACCGGCCGGCCTTCCGCAACGTCATCAGCCACGGCATCGTGCTGGGCTCCGATGGGCAGAAGATGTCCAAGAGCCTGCAGAACTACCCGGATGTTTCCGAGGTCCTGGACCGCGACGGCTCCGACGCGATGCGCTGGTTCCTGATGTCCAGCCCGATCCTGCGCGGCGGCAACCTCGTGGTTACCGAACAGGGCATCCGCGACGGCGTCCGCCAGGTCATCCTGCCGCTCTGGAACGTGTACAGCTTCTTCACGCTGTACACGAACGCATCGAACGCAGTGGATGGAACAGCGTCCGGGTATGACGCGAAGCTCCGCTACGACGGCTACGCCGACACCCTGGACCAGTACCTCATGGCCAACACCGGGGACCTCGTCCGGAACATGACCGCGCAGCTGGACAGCTACGACATCTCCGGCGCCTGCGACGAACTGCGCAGCTACCTGGACATGCTCACCAACTGGTACGTCCGCCGCAGCCGGCAGCGTTTCTTCGACGAGAGCGTTGATGCCTTCGACGCGCTCTACACCGCGCTGGAGACGGTCTGCCGGGTCGCGGCCCCGCTGCTGCCGCTGGTCTCCGAGGAGATCTGGCGCGGTCTGACCGGAGGGCGCTCCGTGCACCTGGCCGACTGGCCGGACGCGAAACTGTTCCCGGCCAACGCCGGGCTGGTCGAGGCCATGAACCGCGTCCAGCAGATCTGCTCGACCGGTTCCTCGTTGCGCAAGGCCGCCAACCTGCGGGTGCGCCTGCCGCTGCAGGAACTTACCGTTGTGGCACCCGGCGCGGCTGCGCTGGAAGGCTTCGCCGCCGTCGTCGCCGATGAACTGAACCTGCGGTCCGTCCGCCTGCTCGACGCCGACAGCGCCTCCCCGGAGGAGTTCGGCATTGAGCAGAAGCTCGTGGTCAACGCCCGGGCCGCCGGACCGCGGCTTGGCAAGAACGTCCAGCAGGCCATCAAGGGCTCCAAGTCCGGCGACTGGTCCGTGGACGATGGAGGTATGGTCACCGCCGGCGGGCTCGCGCTCGAGCCGCAGGAATACACCCTGGAAACCGTCGTGGCGGAGGCTGCGGAAGGCGAGGGATCGCGCGCGGCGGCAGTCCTGCCGGGCGGCGGCTTCGTGGTCCTCAACACCGAGGTCACTCCTGAGCTCGAAGCCGAAGGTGCGGCCCGCGACATGGTCCGCGCCATCCAGCAGGCCCGCAAGGACGCCGGACTCAACGTCAGCGACCGGATCCACACCACGGTCACCGCGACGCAGGACGTCGTCGATGCCCTGCTGGCCAACGCCGAACTCGTCAAGACCGAAACCCTGACCCTCGAGCTGGAAACTGTTGCGGCCGACGTCAAGGAACCCCAGGTCAGTGTTGCCAAGAAAGTTGAGGCATAGTCCATGACCGACGAATTCTCCGTAGAAAGTGTCTACGCCGAGCTGCTGGGCCGGGCGCCGGAAAACAAGATGGAGCCCCGGCTCGCCCCGCTGCACCGCGCGATGGACATCCTGGGGGAGCCGAACAAGGCGTTCCCGATCATCCACGTCACCGGCACCAACGGGAAGACTTCGACGGCCCGCATGATCGAGGCCGGGCTCCGCGCCCACGGGCTGAGCACCGGGCGCTACACGAGCCCGCACCTGTCCAAGGTCACCGAGCGGATCAGCATCGACGGCGCCCCGGTGCCGGATGAGACCTTCGTCCGGATCTGGGACGAGATCCGGCCGTACCTGGCCATCGTGGACAGCGAGCTCGAGAACGAGGGCCAGCCCCGGCTGACCTACTTCGAGTGCCTCACCATCCTGGGCTTTGCGATCTTCGCGGACCAGCCGGTCAACGTCGCCGTCATTGAGGTGGGCCTGGGCGGGATCACCGATGCGACCAACGTCGGCGACGGCCAGGTCTTTGTGGTCACCCCGATCTCGCTGGACCACACGGACCTCCTGGGCGACACCACCGAGGAGATCGCGTACGAAAAGGCCGGCATCATCAAGCCCGGCGGCTTCCTGGTCAGCGCCGCGCAGCCCCGGGACGCAGCCCAGGTCCTGCTGGAAAAGGCCAAGGAAACGAACGTCCCGTTCCGCTTCGAAGGCGTCGAGTTCGGCGTCGAATCCCGCACCGTCGCCGTCGGCGGCCAAGTGGTGACCATCCAGGGCATCGCGGGCCGCTACGAGGACCTCCTTGTCCCGCTGCACGGTGCACACCAGGCCGAGAACGCCGCCGTCGCGATCGCCGCGCTGGAGGCCTTCTTCGGCGCTGAGAAGCCGCTCGACGCCGAGCTGGTGCAGGAGGCCTTCGCCTCGGTCACCTCGCCCGGCCGCCTCGAAGTGGTGCGCACCGCGCCGACCATCATCGTGGATGCCGCGCACAACCCCGAAGGCATCCGGGTCTCCGCCGAGGCCATCCACGAGGCGTTCAGCTTCACCAAGCTGGTGGTGGTGGTCGGTGTCCTGCGGGAAAAGGACGCCGAGGAAATCCTCCGCCAGCTCAAGGAATCCCTCGGCGCCCTGGCCGCCGAGTACTGCTTCACCCAGTCCAATTCGCCCCGTGCCGTGCCAGCCGAGGACCTCGCGGAACTCGCGCTGGACCTGGGGTTCGGCGAGGACAACATCCACGTGGCCGAGAAGCTCGACGACGCCCTCGAATGGGCCGTGGAACGTGCCGAAGCCAACGACGACCTCGCCGGCGGCGTCCTCGTCACCGGCTCCATCACGCTCGTCGCGGAAGCCCGGATCCTGCTCGGAAAGGCGGACGCCTAGACCATGGCGAAACTCACCAAGGCCCAGCGCGAATGGCGGCCGGGCATGCCCAAGAAACGCCGCTCCACCAAGGTCATGTTTGCCTCCACGGTGCTGCTCCTGGAGTCCTTCGTGGTGCTCTTCGGAACCCTCACGGTGTTCGGACTCCGGCGGGACGAGTTCCCTCCGGTGCTGATCTTCTCCGTCGGGATCGCACTGTGCCTCGTGTATGCCTTCACGTGCGCGGTCCTGTCGAAGCCGTGGGGCGTGGCGCTGGGCTGGATCCTGCAGATCGTGCTGATCCTGACCGGCATCCTGGAACCGGCGATGTTCCTGGTCGGCGGGCTCTTCGCGGTGGCCTGGTGGTACGGCATCCGCACCGGCATCCGGATTGACCGCGAGGCCGCCCAGCGGGAACGCGACCAGGCCGCCTGGGACGCCGCCCACCCCGGCGCCCCAAGCAACTAGACTTATTGCCAAACCCACCCACCCCAGACACATTGGAGCAGCTGTGAGCATTGAGCGCACCCTCGTCCTGATCAAGCCCGACGGCGTCACCCGCAACCTGACCGGCAGCATCATCGCCCGCATCGAAGCCAAGGGCTACACCCTGGCCGAGCTCAAGAAGGTTGACGCAAGCCGCGAACTGCTCGAGCAGCACTACGAGGAGCACATCGGCAAGCCATTCTACGAGCCGCTCGTCGAATTCATGCTCAGCGGCCCGGTCGTCGCGGCGATCTTCGAGGGCCACCGCGTCATCGAGGGCTTCCGCTCGCTCGCCGGCACCACGGACCCGACGACGGCGGCCCCGGGCACCATCCGCGGCGACTTCGGCCGCGACTGGGGCCTGAAGGTGCAGCAGAACCTGGTCCACGGCTCCGACTCGGCGGAATCCGCGGAGCGCGAGATCAAGATCTGGTTCTAGGAGTTTCCTGACCCCACCCTCCCCGCCGAGGTGACAGTTGAGGCCCATGTTCGTGACGATCATGGGCCTCAACTGTCACCTCGGCGGTGGTTTAACTCGGGTCGTGCGCCTAGTAGCCGGAGGTCCCGATGAAGACCTGGATGAACGCGAAGAAGATGGTGGCGATCACGGCGACGTAAAGCAGGGCCGTGATGATCCAGCCGGAGTCGCCCAGGATCCTGGTCGGCCCGGCCGGCAGCCGGATCACGCCGTGCGTCACATTGCGGACGGTGACCCAGACGAACAGCGGAATCATCGCGGCCCAGACGATCATGCAGAACGGGCAGAGGATGTGGATGGAGTACAGCGCCTGTGACCAGAGCCAGACCACGAACGCGAAGCCCAGGGTCACGCCGGCCTGCAGGCCCAGCCAGTACCAGCGGGCAAACGTGGCTCCCGCGAGGATGCCCATGGCCGTGGTGATGATGACCGCGAACGCCACGATGCCCATCAACATGTTGGGGAAGCCGAACACCGAGCCCTGCCAGGTCTGCATGACCTGCCCGCAGGAGATCCACGGGTTCACGTCGCACACCGTCACGTGGCTGGGATCCTTGAGGACCTCAAGCTTTTCCAGCACCAGGGCCCCGGAGGCCAGCCAGCCGACGACGCCGGTGATCAGCATGAGCCACGCGAACGGGCGGTCGCGGGTCATCGGGGGCAGCGGCCGGTCGGCGGCGGATGGGCTGGAGCTGTGCTGCTGCGCGGCTGCCTCGCCGGTGGCACTGGAGATGCTGGGCATGGAATGACTGTCCTTCGGTCGGGTGCAACTGGTGCGATTGTATCGCCGGAGACTGGATGTCGTCCGGGCGGTGCCGCGCCTTCATGAGGGATTCGGTCCACGGTGCGGGCCGGATGCCTTGCTTACGCCTGCTTTGACGGGTCCTGTGAGACAATGAACGTGGCTGGAACCCGATCCACATCCGGGTCCCGGTCCGGCGACTTTGTTCCCAAGACCGCCAATGATGAGCAGGGAGCCACGGATCCTCTGATCCAGGCTGTCCCGCAATGCCATTGGACGGCACCTGGTTGTGGCGTGTAGATCAACGGGTTTCAGAACAATTCCGCCGGCCCTCCAGGGCTGCCGCACCCCACTGCCGGTGCGAACCTGAGGGTATCCAATTGACTTCTGTCAATGCCCGCGGGTGTTGACAAATATTTGCCCCAACGGGTGCCGGATGTGGCGGTACGTCAGGGGCAGGAGTGTCGCCACATATGGATAATGACCAGGTTGTAACAGGCAACGAAGACGCGCTTGTCACGAACGCAGAAGCCGAAGCATCAGCTGTAGCCACGCCGCCGAAGCGGCCCGTCCGGACCCGCCGCAAGGCCCTTCCCAAAACTGGGACCGCAGCCGACACTGCGGCGGATACAGCAGTCCCCGCCGTCGAGGCGGAGGCCCCGGCCGACGAAGCCAAGGCCAAAGCACCCGTCCGCCGCTCCCGCGCCCGCAAGGTCGCTGAACCGGCCGAACCCCTTCCGGCCTTCGCTGACGAAGCCCCGGCCGAGCCCGCAGCCGCTGAAACCCCGGCAGCCCAAACCCCGGCCGCCGAGGCCGCTGACGTACCGGTTGAGAAGCCTGTCCGGCGCCGGGCCAGCCGTGCCAAAGCCGCAGCCCCCGTTGCGGAAGCGCCGGTAGCAGAGGCCCCGGCAGAGGAAGAAGCCGTGGTGGCCCCCGGCTCCGCGGACACAGCCGCGGACACAGCAGCCGCCCCCGCCGCAGCCGAGACGGCCACCGCCGAGACGCCCGCCGAAGCACCCTCCGCCTCCTCGCTTTTCCTGGAGCCGGGAGCAGTCACCTCGATGATCTTCCAGGCACCCGACCTGACCGCCGTCGTGCGACCGGCCCCAGCTGCCGCCGCAGTGGCGGAAGCTGACGAAGAAGAGGGCGAAGAAGGCGAGGGCGAAGACGCCGGAAGCCGCCGTCGCCGCCGCAGCCGCGGCCGCCGCGGACGCAGCACCCGCGGATCCGACAGCGAGCCGGGCGCCGAAAGCGACTCCGACGATGCCGGAGAACAAGCGGAAGAAGGCTCTGAGGAGCAGCTCGAAGACGGCGTGACCTCGCGCCGCCGCCGTCGGCGCCGCCGTGGCGACCAGGACCTGGAACTGACCGGCGGGGGAGACGACGACCCGCCCAACACGGTGACGCGCGTCCGCGCCCCCCGTGCGGCCACCGAGGCCCCGGTGAACAACCGTGTCACATCCCTCAAGGGCTCCACCCGGCTCGAGGCGAAGAAACAGCGCCGCCGCGAATCCCGCGACACCGGCCGCCGCCGCACCGTCATCACCGAGGCCGAGTTCCTGGCCCGGCGCGAGTCCGTGGACCGCCAGATGATCGTCCGCCAGCGCGACGACAGAATCCAGATCGGCGTCCTCGAGGACGGCGTGCTGGCCGAGCACTTTGTCTCGAAGACCCAGCAGGATTCCCTGATCGGCAACGTCTACCTGGGCAAGGTCCAGAATGTCCTGCCGTCGATGGAAGCCGCCTTCGTCGACATCGGACGCGGCCGCAACGCCGTGCTCTACGCCGGTGAAGTCAACTGGGAATCCGTCAACCTCGAGGGCAAGCAGCGCCGGATCGAAAACGCGCTGAAGTCCGGTGACTCCGTACTGGTCCAGGTCACCAAGGACCCGGTCGGCCACAAGGGCGCCCGCCTCACGAGCCAGATCTCGCTGCCCGGCCGCTACCTCGTGTACGTACCCGGCGGTTCCATGACCGGAATCTCCCGCAAGCTGCCCGACGTCGAACGCAACCGCCTCAAGCGGATCCTCAAGGACCGCCTTCCGGAAGATGCGGGCGTCATTGTCCGCACCGCCGCCGAGGGCGCGTCCGAGGAAGAGCTCACGCACGACATCAACCGCCTCCGCGCCCAGTGGGAAGGCATCGAAGGCCAGTCGACCTCGACCAAGATCCTCGCCCCCGAGCTGCTCTACGGCGAACCGGACCTGACCATCAAGGTGGTCCGCGACGTCTTCAACGAGGACTTCTCCAAGCTGATCGTCTCCGGCGAGGAAGCGTGGGACACCATCGAGGCCTACGTCACCTACGTGGCACCGGACCTCGTGGGCCGGCTGGAAAAGTGGACCAAGGACACCGACATCTTCGCGGCCTGGCGCATCGACGAGCAGATCCACAAGGCCCTGGACCGCAAAGTCTTCCTGCCTTCCGGCGGCTCCCTCGTGATCGACCGCACCGAAGCCATGACCGTGGTGGACGTCAACACCGGCAAGTTCACCGGCAGCGGCGGCAACCTTGAGGAAACCGTCACCAAGAACAACCTGGAAGCGGCCGAGGAAGTCGTCCGGCAGCTCCGGCTCCGCGACATCGGCGGCATCATCGTGATCGACTTCATCGACATGGTGCTCGAATCCAACCGCGACCTCGTCCTGCGCCGCATGGTGGAGTGCCTGGGCCGGGACCGGACCAAGCACCAGGTGGCGGAGGTGACCTCGCTGGGCCTCGTGCAGATGACCCGCAAGCGGATGGGCACCGGGCTGCTGGAAGTCTTCGGCGAACAGTGCGAAGCCTGCGCCGGCCGCGGCATCGTCACCCACGACGAGCCGGTGGAGCACCGCCGCGCCAACGTGGTTGCCGCCGAGCACCACGTCCCCCGGACCGAGCAGCACCAGCCTGCTGCACGGACCGAACGCAAGAGCCGCCGCCGCGGCCGGGGCGGCCAGGGCACGGACGAACAGACCGCACCGGCAGCAGTGCACGCCGAGCCCACCGAGGCCGAGCGCCACGCCAAGGCTGAGGCAACCCGCGCGGCGCTGGCGAACATCGCCGCGGCGGCACACGCTGCACACCTGCACGACGGCGAATCAGCCGCCGCTGCCGATGCCGGGGCCCGCCAGGCAGCTGTCGAGGCGGCCGTCGAGCTGGCCGCGACGGAGGAAGCAGCCGGACGTCCCGCCGCTGTGCTGACGTTCGGCGGCGAGCAGGTCGCCCTGCCGTTCGTGGAGCACGCCGACGAGTCGACTGCACCCGCGCTGACCCTGGACCTGCTGACCGAGGCCTTCGCCCACCTGGGTGAAGCCGAGGCAGCCCCGGCAGCGCAGGAACCGGCAGCCAAGGCTCCCGCCGCGAAAGCGCCGGCAGCCCGGACCGCTGCGGCAGCTCCGGCCCGCACGGGCGGAACCGGTCCGGGACGCGCCCAGGCACCGGGTTCCCAGACCGAGGCGGAAACCGAGGCCGGCACCTCCCGCGCCCGCCGCGGACGCCGCAACCGCAGCGCCAGCCGCGCCCAGGGTGCAGCCAATGAGACCTCGGTGGAACAGCGCCGGGAAACTCCGCAGGCGTCAGCCGTCTCGGTGCACGAGGCCAAGGTCCCGGCCGCAACCACACCGGCGGCCAAGCCTGCCGCGAACGAGCCGATCATCCTCGGCGTCGGCGTCCCGGCCTCGGAGCTCTAGTACTACAGTCGCGTTTAATTTTGGCCGTATCGGCGGTTTAACCGGACTTTCCGCTCGCGGCCTGTTAATCGTTGGTGGTGAGTGATGATATTTGTGTGGCGGACGTAGAAGAGTGGGCCGATGGTCTGGAAGAAATCGGCGATCTGATTGGGCGGCGGTTTGTCCGGTCGGAACCGCGGCGGAACGCTGTGGGGTATGTGCGAGGGCTGCTTTCGGATGAGGAACGCAAGAATTCCTGGACGCTGTCCGAACGCGCCGGGCACGGCACCCCGGATGGCATGCAACGCCTGCTCTCGACCACCGACTGGGACCCGGATGCCGTGCGGGATGACCTGTTCACCTACGTCAACCGCCACCTGGGCGATCCCGACGGGATCCTGATCATTGACGAGACTGGATTCCTCAAGAAGGGCGCCGCCTCAGCCGGGGTCGCACGCCAGTATTCGGGCACCGCCGGGCGCGTGGAGAACTGCCAGATCGGGGTGTTCCTGACGTACTCCGCCCCGGCCGGGCGCACCCTGCTGGACCGGGAACTCTACCTGCCCAAAGCCTGGGCCGATGACCGGGAAAGATGCACCCGGGCCGGGATCCCCAAAACCCGGGAATTCGCCACGAAACCGGCACTGGCAGCGGACATGATCGACCGCGCCCTGGATGCCGGGATCCTTGCCCGCTGGGCCACCGGGGACGCGGTCTATGGGCAGCACACGGGGCTGCGCCGCCGTCTGGAAGCCAGGGGGTTGCACTACGTGCTGGCGGTTCCCATGAACCAGAACGTCATCGCCCCCACAGTCGGGATCGGCGAGCAATGGCGCGCGGATAAACTCATCGCCTCGCTGCGCACCAATGCCTGGCGGACCAGGACCGCCGGCGCCGGGACCAAGGGCGACCGCCGGTATTCCTGGCCACGAACCCGCATCAACGGACCCGCCGAAACAGGGGAACACTGGCTACTGGCCCGCCGCTCCCTGAAAGACCCCTCCGATCTGGCTTACTACATCTGCCATGGCCCGAACCGCGTCTCGCTGGCCGAGCTGGTGCGGATCGCCGGCGCCCGCTGGGCCATCGAGGAAACCTTCCAAACTTCCAAAGGAGAAACCGGACTGGACCACTACCAAGTGCGCCAATACACCGGCTGGTACCGCCACATCACCCTCTCCATGTTCGCCCAGGCCTTCCTGACCGTGGTCCGCTCCAAAAAAGGGGCCCTGCCGCCGGAACCGCGGAACTGATCCGGCTCTCACTGCCTGAAATCAGGCGCCTGCTGGTCCGAATGGTCTGGCACCGGACCACCGCCCCCGAACAAGTCCTGGAACACTCAACCTGGCGACGAAAACACCAACACCGCGCACGACATAGTCATTACAAAGCCCGCGGACACACCCCATAAACGCGACTGTAGTACTGGCACCGGAACAGTTCAGCAAGGCCGCGGGTGCGGTCCGGACCGCGTAGCAATACGCCAGGCCCGGGCCGTGCCCGCGACTTCGTTAAAGGATGCGGCTAGGCTGGATCCCTGACACGGGGTGCCGCGCATCGAGCCGGCTGAGATCCAGACCCGTTGAACCTGTCCGGTTAGCACCGGCGAAGGGATGTCTCCCGTGACCACCGCCTCCTCGTTTCTTCCTGCTGTCCCCGCCCCTGCCGCCCCCCGCATCCCACGGGTGCTCGCAATCGCCGGCTCCGACCCCTCGGGCGGGGCCGGGATCCAGGCCGACCTCAAAAGCATTGCCGCCCATGGCGGCTACGGCATGGCGGCCATCACCGCACTGACCGCCCAGAACACCCGCGGCGTCAGCGCCGTCCACGTCCCGCCGGCGGACTTCCTGACCGCCCAGCTCGACGCGATCAGCGAGGACATCAGCATCGATGCCGTCAAGATCGGGATGCTGGGGGATGCCGCCGTGATCGACGCCGTCCGCAGCTGGCTGGAGAAGGTCCGGCCCGCCGTCGTCGTGCTGGACCCCGTGATGGTGGCGACGAGCGGCGACCGGCTGCTGCAGGAGTCCGCCGAGGCGGCCCTGCAGGCGCTCCTGCCGTACGCGGACCTGATTACGCCCAACCTCGCCGAACTCGCGATCCTGCTCGAAGAACCCGTCGCGGGCAACTGGGCCGCGGCGCTGGAGCAGGGCAAGCGGCTCGCCGCCCACACCGGCACGACGGTACTGGTCAAGGGCGGCCACCTCGACGGCGATCCCGGTACCCACAGCAATGACGGCGGATGCCCGGACGCGCTGGTCAACACCGCCGGACTCCTGGCCCAGGACGTCGTGGTGGTGCCGGGGGAGCGGGTGCCCACCCGCAACAGCCACGGCACCGGCTGCTCGCTGTCCTCGGCGATGGCAACCGTGCAGGCCAGGGTCGGCGACTGGGAGGCTGCACTCCGGGAGGTCAAGCCCTGGCTGCAGGAGGCGCTGCGTACCTCGGCGGACCTCGACGTCGGCAGCGGCAACGGCCCGGTCCATCACTTCCACCACGTCCAGCAGCAGACCGAGGCCCACGGCAGGACAGGCCGGGTACCGGCCGAGGGTGAATTCGCCCTCGCGCTCCGGGACGCCGCCGCCGCGGACCTCGAGGCGATCTGCGGCCTGGACTTCATCAAGGCCCTGGCCGACGGATCGCTCCCGGAGCAGGAGTTTGCGTACTACCTCGCCCAGGACGCCCTCTACCTGAACGGCTATTCCCGGGTCCTGTCCCGCGCCGCCGCGATCGCGCCCACGGAGGCCGAACAGCTCTTCTGGGCCCGCTCCGCGCAGAACTGCCTCGACGTCGAATCCGAGCTGCACCGGACCTGGCTGAAGGGCCGCACGGCCACAGTGACGCCCGGACCGGTCACCAAGTCCTACGTGGACCATCTGCTGGCCGCCTCGGTCTCCGGCAGTTACGGGGTGCTCGTGGCCGCCGTGCTGCCGTGCTTCTGGCTCTACGCCGAAGTAGGGGAGGCCCTGCACGCGCAGTTCCTCGCCGCAGGCGCCCCGGAATCGCACCCCTACGCGGTGTGGCTGCGCACCTACGCCGATGAGGAGTTCGCCGCCGCCACCCGGCAGGCCATCGCCCACACCGACGCCGCGGCCCGGGCGGCCTCGCCGGGTGAACGGGACGCCATGACCCTGGCTTTCCGGCAGTCCGCCCGCTACGAGGTTGACTTCTTCGACGCGCCGCGGCTGCACGCCTGACGTGCAGTGCCCGGGGGAGCCTGTACGATAGGTGGGCACGGTTCCGGAAGTCGTTGCGGCAACGTCCTGTCCATACAGGGTGGCGCCTATCACGTACCTCCCTTCGGAACCAGCCTCATTTGCGGCCGAAGGCAAAATTAGCGTAGTCTAGATCTTCGGTGCTTACGCCAACACTTGGGTTATGACCTTGAGGACGCTCCACTTGATTTCAGGTGCGATTGTCCACGGGATAGCTCATGGGTCCCCCCGGGGAACCCACCGGCGTAGAGGCACAGCGTGAGCCGGACCATAAACTTTGGACCCAGGTTCCGCACGCAAATCTAGTAATAAACGTCGAGAGAAGTGAGTTCCCCAGTGGTGTACGCGATTGTCCGCGCAGGCGGCCGCCAAGAGAAGGTTTCCGTTGGAGACTTCGTTACCCTGAACCGCGTCCCCGGTGGAGCCGGCAGCACCTTTGAGTTGCCCGCACTGCTCCTGGTAGACGGTGACAAGGTCACGTCTGCAGCTTCGGACCTGGCCAAGGTAAAGGTTACGGCTGAGATCCTTGAGGACCTTCGCGGTCCCAAGATCGTCATCCAGAAGTTCAAGAACAAGACCGGCTACAAGAAGCGCCAGGGTCACCGTCAGGAATTGACCAAGGTCAAGATCACCGGTATCAAGTAACTACTCGTTACTGTTCAGGTTTTCAGCAGATTCCCCAGAATTTTAAGGCAGGCATTTCCAAATGGCACATAAAAAAGGCGCGAGTTCCACTCGCAACGGTCGTGACTCGAACGCCCAGTACCTCGGCGTCAAGCGCTTCGGCGGCCAAGTAGTTTCCGCAGGCGAGATCATCGTCCGCCAGCGTGGCACCCACTTCCACCCGGGCGCCGGCGTTGGCCGCGGCGGCGACGACACCCTGTTCGCCCTGACCCCCGGCGCTGTCGAGTTCGGCACCCGCCGCGGTCGTCGCGTTGTAAACATTGTGACTGCTGCAGCTGCAGAGTAACAAGAAGTCTTAAATCGGTGGGGCGGGCCATTAGGTCCGCTCCACCGGTGTTTTAACCGCATTACAATCATCCTGGGCGTCTTTGGACACCTGAGGGAACAGCACTGAGGAGATCCACGTGGCTAGCTTTGTAGACCGGGTAGTACTGCACGTATCCGGCGGTACCGGCGGCCACGGTTGTGTCTCCGTCCACCGCGAGAAGTTCAAGCCGCTGGGCGGTCCTGACGGCGGCAACGGCGGCAACGGCGGTGACGTCATCCTGCGTGTTGACCCCCAGACCACCACCCTGCTTGACTACCACCACGCCCCGCACCGCCACGCCACCAACGGCGGCCCCGGCATGGGCGACTGGCGCGCCGGCAAACACGGCGAAACCCTGATCCTTCCGGTCCCCGTCGGCACCGTGGTCAAGTCCAAGGCCGGCGAAGTCCTCGCCGACCTCGTCAGCGAAGGCGCCGAATACATCGCGGCCGCCGGCGGCATCGGCGGCCTCGGCAACGCCTCGCTCTCCTCGCAGAAGCGCCGCGCGCCCGGCTTCGCGCTGCTCGGCATCGAAGGCGAGTCCAGCGACGTCGTCCTGGAACTGAAGTCCATCGCCGACATCGCCCTCGTCGGTTTCCCCTCCGCCGGGAAGTCCAGCCTGATCGCCGCCATGTCGGCCGCCCGGCCCAAGATCGCCGATTACCCCTTCACCACCCTGATCCCGAACCTCGGTGTCGTCCAGGCCGGCGAGGTGCGCTTCACCATCGCCGACGTCCCGGGCCTGATCGAAGGCGCCAGCGAAGGCAAGGGCCTCGGCCACCACTTCCTGCGCCACGTTGAGCGCTGCGCCGCCCTCGTCCATGTCCTCGACTGCGGCACGCTCGAGTCCGACCGTGACCCGCTCTCCGACCTCGCCGTCATCGAGGCCGAGCTGGAAAAATACGCCGTGGACATGAGCTACAGCGGGGCCGACGGCGAAGTCGTGCCGCTGAACCACCGCCCCCGGTTGATCGCCCTGAACAAGGTGGACCTGCCGGACGGCAAGGACATGGCAGAATTTGTCCGCCCGGAACTTGAATCCCGCGGCTACAAGGTCTTCGAAATCTCGGCAACCAGCCACGAGGGCCTCCGCCAGCTTGGCTTTGCCATGGCAGAAATCGTCCAGGCGGCCCGCGACGCCCTCGCTGCCGCCCCGCCGAAGGTGCACGCACCGGTGCTCAAGCCCCGCGCCGTCAACGAGTCCGGCTTCAAGATCCGCCGCGAGGAGAAGAACCTGGAGCCCCTGTTCCGGGTCCTGGGCGACAAGCCCGTGCGCTGGGTCAAACAGACCGACTTCACCAACGAGGAAGCCATCGGCTACCTCGCCGACCGCCTGGCCAAGCTCGGCGTCGAAAATGAACTCTTCAAGCAGGGTGCCAAGCCTGGCGACATGGTGGTCATCGGCGAGGACGACGGCGTCGTCTTCGACTGGGAGCCGACCATGATGGCCGGCGCCGAACTGCTGGCCGCCCCGCGCGGCACCGACGTGCGCTTCGCTGACATCGGCGACCGTCCCACCCGTGGGCAGAAGCGCGACGAACAGGTCGAACGCCGCGAGGCCAAGGCCGCGGCCCGCGCCGAGCTCGAAGCTGAGCGCAAGGCCGGCATCTGGACCGAATCCGTCAGCAGCCGCCGGGTCGCCAAACCGCTCAAGGAGAGTGGACTGGGCGCAACAGATGACGAGTAAAGCCGTCACCATGGCCACCCCGGCAGCCAGCCCGGATCGCCGACCGGCAGTGTCCACGCCGGCCCCGGACCGGTCTGTGCTCTCCGGCGCCCGCCGGATTGTGGTGAAGGTGGGATCGTCGTCCCTGACGTCCATCAAGGGCGGCATCTCGGAAGAGGCCCTGACAGACCTCGCTGACGCCCTCGCCCACAAGCGCAACGCCGGAACCGAGATCATCCTGGTGTCCTCCGGCGCGATCGCCGCCGGGCTCGCCCCGCTGGGGCTGGCGAAGCGTCCCCGCGACCTCGCCACCCAGCAGGCGGCCGCGAGCGTGGGCCAGGGCCTGCTGATGGCCCGCTACACGCACGCCTTCGGCGCCCACGGCGTCACCGTCAGCCAGGTGCTCCTCACCGCCGAAGACTTCATGCGCCGCAGCCAGCACACCAACGCCCTGCGCGCCCTCGACCGGCTGCTCAACCTCGGTGTCGTGCCCGTGGTCAACGAAAACGACACCGTCGCCACCCATGAGATCCGCTTCGGCGACAACGACCGGCTCGCGGCTCTCGTGGCCCACCTGGTCCGCGCCGACGCCCTCGTGCTGCTCTCCGACGTCGACTCCCTTTACGACGGCCCGCCCGCGCACGGCGCCCGGCGGATCTCCCATGTCACCGGTCCGCAGGACCTGGAGGGTGTCAGCATCGGACGTACCGGCAAGGCCGGAACCGGCACCGGGGGAATGGTCACCAAAGTGGAAGCGGCCACCATTGCCGCCGGTTCCGGCATTCCCGCCCTCGTCACCTCCACCGGAAACGCCGCCGCCGCGCTGGCGGGCCAGGACGTGGGCACCTGGTTCTCCATTAACGGCGCCCGGAAACCGGTCCGCCTCCTCTGGCTGGCGCACCTCGCCTCCGTGGAGGGCACGCTGGTGCTCGACGACGGCGCCGTCCAGGCCGTCCGCGACCGCCACACCTCGCTGCTCCCGGCCGGCATATCCGCCGTGCACGGACATTTCGAGGCCGGCGACGCCGTGGAGATGGTCTCTTCCGAGGGCACCGTCATCGCCCGCGGCCTGGTCAACTACGGCGCCGAGGAGCTGCCGCAGATGCTGGGCCGCTCCACAAAGGAGCTGGGCAAGACGCTCGGCCGCGGATATGACCGGGTAGTTGTTCATGTTGACGATCTGGTGCTGGTCTAAGCCTCCCGCTCGCCTAAACTGGAAGCATGACTGAGGCCCTGACCCCCCGCTCTGCCGTGCTCGCCGAGAAGCTGTTTGCCGACGGTCTCCTCCCCGCGGACGGACCGGCGGAACTTGACGTCGAGGCAGCCGTCCACGCCATCGCCGACCGCTCCCGCCAGGCCTCCCGCCAGATGGCCCGGGCCAACCGGGCGTGGAAGGACCGCGGGCTGCGCGCCATCGCCGCTGCACTGCTGGAGCGCAAGGCCCACATCCTCGCCGCCAATGCCAAGGACGTGGCGGCCGGAAGAGCCAACGGCACATCCGCGGCCATGCTGGACCGGCTCACCCTCACCGACGCCCGCATCCAGGGCCTCGCCGGCGCGCTGGAAAACCTCGCCAACCTTCCCGACCCGGTCGGCAACGTGGTGCGCGGCCAGACCCTGCCCAACGGACTGCGGCTGCGCCAGGTCAATGTCCCCATGGGCGTGGTCGCCGCCATTTACGAGGCCCGGCCCAACGTCACCGTCGACATCGCCGGGCTCGGCCTGAAGAGCGGCAATGCGGTCATCCTCCGCGGCGGGACCGCCGCTGCCGCCACCAACGAAGCCCTCGTTGCAGTGCTCCGCGACGCCCTGGAGTCGGTGGGCCTGCCCGCCGACGCCGTGCAGAGCGTTGACCAGTTCGGCCGCGAAGGCGCCAACGCCCTGATGCGCGCCCGCGGACGGGTCGACGTCCTGATTCCCCGCGGCGGCCGGGACCTTATCCAGTCCGTCGTGGCCAACGCCAAGGTCCCCGTGATTGAGACCGGCGAAGGCAATGTGCACATCTTCCTGGACGCCTCCGCCAACGAGGACATGGCCGTGGAGATCCTGCTGAACGCCAAGACCCAGCGGCCCAGCGTCTGCAACACCGTCGAAACCCTGCTGGTCCACTCCGCCTCGACCGTGCTGCCCGCCGTCGCCGCCGCCCTCCGCGCTGCCGGCGTCACGCTCCATGCCGACGAACGGATCCGCGCCGCGCTGCCGGCTTCCGTCGACTCCGTCCCCGCCACGGACGAGGACTGGGCCACCGAGTACATGGACCTGGACCTCGCCGTGGCCATGGTGGACAGCCTGGACGACGCCGTCAAGCACATCCGCACCTGGTCCACCGGCCATACCGAGGCCATCCTGACCAACGACCTCGGCAACGCCGAGCGGTTTATCGCCGAGGTCGATTCGGCCGCTGTGATTGTCAATGCGTCCACCCGCTTCACCGACGGCGGCGAACTCGGTCTGGGCGCCGAAGTGGGCATTTCCACCCAGAAGCTGCACGCCCGTGGCCCCATGGGCCTGACGGAACTGACCACCACCAAGTGGATCGTCCAGGGCGAGGGCCAGATCAGGGCCTAGTAACGCTGTAACATGGAACAGAAGTCCGGAACGGCGGGGATACCCGCCGTCGTCAAATCTTGAACTCACTAGGGGAGAACATGCTGTCGCAGCAGATCGCCACAATCGTCGCCGCCGCGGGCGGAACAGGCCACGAGGAACTCGCACCGATTATTGCGCCGCCGTTCGTCGTCGGCGGCGTGATGTTCGCGCTCCTTATGGTCCTGCTGTTCGTCACACTGTCCTACGGCAACCTGGGCAGGCGCCACGAAGCCGTCGAGGAGCACGCGGATCCGCACCGCCAGCACCCGAACAAGCACGATCACAGCCAAGGCCACTAATATTTCCGCCATCGTGAAGCAGCGCGGCGCCAAGCGCCGCCTGCGTCTGGGTGTGATGGGCGGCACCTTTGACCCCATCCATCACGGCCACCTTGTCGCGGCCAGCGAGGTCGCAGCCAAGTTCGACCTGGACGAGGTCGTCTTCGTGCCGACGGGCCAGCCCTGGCAGAAGATGAGCAAAAAGGTCAGCGAGGCCGAGCACCGGTACCTCATGACCGTCATCGCCACGGCGTCCAACCCGCGCTTCACCGTCAGCCGGGTGGACGTGGACCGGCCCGGGCCCACATACACGATCGACACCCTCCGGGACCTGCACACGCTGCGCCCTGACGCGGACCTGTTCTTCATTACCGGCGCTGACGCCCTGGCACAGATCCTGTCCTGGAAGGACATCGACGAACTGTGGTCGCTCGCGCACTTCGTCGGCGTCACCCGGCCGGGCCATGTCCTGGATGGAATGGGCCGCAAGGACGTCAGCCTGCTCGAGGTTCCCGCGATGGCGATCTCCTCGACGGACTGCCGCACCAGGGTTGCGGCAGGGAACCCCGTCTGGTACCTCGTCCCCGACGGCGTGGTGCAGTACATTGCCAAGTACGGACTCTACGGCGGCGACCCGGACACCGGGGACACTTCCGCCGGCAATGGCGCCGTCCGCTATGACCGCAGCACCGAGATAGCCCAACCCGCCAGCACCGAATGAGTTTGCAATGAGTCAGGAACAGCCACCAATCCGCAGCCGTCGCGAACTGCGACAGGCCAGAGATGAACGCCTGGAAGCGAACCAGGAGCCCGGAACCCCAGGTCCCGGCGCGGTTCCGCCTGCCTCGAATACCCCTGTTGATCCCGGCGAGCCCACCGAAGCGGAAGTCACCGGCCGGCGCCGGATTCCCGGACCCGTGGACTCGGCCCGCAACACCGCCGGCTCGGAACGGTCCTCGCAGGTCCGTGCCCGGGACCGCGCCACCTTGCGCACCATCAAGGAACTCGCCGAAAAAGAAGGCAATCTCGCCGGCGGCGGACAGCCCACCAGGCGCCAGCTCCGGCTGCTGCAGCTGGCCGCCGAAACGTCCCCGGCGACCGCAGCCAACCTGATCGTCCCCGCCTCGCCCCGGACCCGGGCCACCCCGGTCGTCCCCCGGCCCGGCGCGGACAGCCCTCCCGCTGACACCGCCAAAGCCCCCGGGCGGACGGCCGACGGCGCCCCGGCCGGCCCAGGCGGTCAGAGTCCCGCGGGGATGACCGTGGAACAGGCCCTCGCCGCACGGGAACTCCTGGCCCAGCAGGCCCAGAACCAGCTGGCCAAAATGGAGCACATCAACGCCACGGACCCCGACTCCGTCGATCCTCAGGTCCTGGCGGAGCAGATCGCCCTGGCCGAGCGGGCCGCCGTCCTGAACCGCCGGGCCGCCGCCAAGCAGAAGCTGGCCGAACAGGCCAGCACGCCGGAACCGGCGCGGAACGACCCCACCACAGCCAACAACCTGGCGATGGTCACACCCCTGGAGTTCGTCCAGGTCCCCGGCGTGGAGCGGCCCGTCTTGAAGCGCCCTGCCACGTCCTACGTTCCGGTCGTGACCAACCCGGGCCCCCGGGTTGAGCCGTCCCGGAAGTCCGGTACCCGCCGTCAGGGTGCACCACGGCGGGGGGCTGCGGGCTCTGCATCCGGCCGCGCCGGCGTGCTTGCCCGCGCCGAAGCCGCCGCCAAGGCTGCCTCGGCACCGCAGGTAGTGTCCAGGCCCGCGCCAGGGATCCCCTCCGCGGGCATGTCCGAGGAGGACTTCACCGGCAGGCCACCCGTCGCCGCGAACACCGCCTACGGGCTCGATCCCCTCGACGCGGACACCGCCGGCCTCGGCCCGGCGCGGCGTCTGCGCCTCGTGCAGCTGGCGGTGCTGGCCCTCGGCGTCATTGCGCTGATTGCCGGCATCACACTGATCATCACTGGCCTCTCCGGCTAAGCACCTTCGTTCGTGGCCTTGCCCTTCCGGCAGACGGCCATTCCACGCATTTCCACAACAAAAGCTTTTTCACCCCAACAAGGAGTCCCGTGACTGCAACAGAATCATCCATCGCCTCAGCCCGCCACGCAGCCCGAGCTGCCGCGGAAAAACTCGCCGAGGACATCGTCGCCATGGACGTCAGCGAACGGCTGGCCCTGGCCGACATCTTCCTGATTGCCTCCGCACCGTCCGAACGCCAGGTCAACGCCATCGTCGACGGCATTGAAGACGAACTCTCCAAGTTCGAGCTCAAGCCGATCCGCCGTGAAGGACGCTCCGGCGGCCGCTGGGTCCTGCTGGACTACGGCGACATCGTCATCCACGTCCAGCACGAGGAGGACCGCGTGTTCTACGCCTTGGAGCGCCTCTGGAAGGACTGCCCCGTCGTGGACCTGCAGCTCGGCGACGACGCGTCCGCGAAGGCCGCCGCAGCCTCCGACGCGGAGTAGCAGCCCGGAGCAGCGGAATATGCCCGATTTGGAATTTTCCGAAAGGCTGTTCTAAGATATTTGAGTTGCTTCGGAGAGATCCGGACAAAATGCCGGGACCGGAAGCGTGAGCTGACGGGGTCGGAGCAACGAAAATTCGGGGCTGTGGCGCAGCTGGTAGCGCACCTGCATGGCATGCAGGGGGTCAGGGGTTCGAGTCCCCTCAGCTCCACCGGATAATCCGCCGGAATCGAAAGATTCCGGCGGATTTTTTTATTGCCGGGTTACCGCCATGGTGCGGAGTAAGTCTGTGAGCAGGGGGTCTTGCCGGAATTCCAGCGCGGCCGGGCGCGCCGATTCGCGTGAACCGGAATTGTGGTTTAAGATAAACAGGTTGCTTCAGGGAAGACGGTCCTTTGCAGGACAGATTTCTGCGGCAAATTCGGGGCTGTGGCGCAGCTGGTAGCGCACCTGCATGGCATGCAGGGGGTCAGGGGTTCGAGTCCCCTCAGCTCCACCGAAGAGGTCCTGCTCATTGAGCAGGGCCTCCTTTGTTGTACGGGTGTCGCCGTCTTACAGTGGTCGCCGTCTTACAGGGGTCCCCGCTCGGCGCGGACACCCGCCAACGGTGTCACCTGCCGCGGCGCCGGCTCTCCCGCCAGGCCCGCCACGCGCCCGTGGACCACAGGGCCCACAGCACCAGCAGCGGCTGGAACAGCAGTCGGACTCCGCGGCTCACGTCCGAGTTCAGGCCGAACGAATCGGTGCCCGTGGCGAACTGCGAGATGTTCCCCGGGAAGACCGCTACGAAGAAGGCCGCAACTATCCACCCCAGGGCCACCCGTCGGCGCCTGAGCAGCAAGAGGCCCAGTCCCAGTCCGATCTCCACCAGGCCGGAAGCGACCACCACAAAGTCGACGTCCAGCGGCAGCCAGGCCGGCACCTGGGCGCGGAACGCCTCACGTGCCCAGCCCAAGTGGCTGACGCCGGCCAGGATCAGGAACCCGCCCAGCACCAGCCGCCCGGCGGTCCGCGAGCCGGAGCCCAGCCGGGAATTCGTGTCCTTGGGCCTAACCGGGGTGTGAGCCATGGGGTGCCGCCTTCTGTGTGGTGGAGCCAGCTTAGCAATGCCGTCTCAAAGGACCCCGGCCCTTTCACGACGGGGCTGTTGCCGGAGCAAGAGGCATGGATGGCAGCCGGCCCCCGGCGCCCGCGCTGAACACCAGCGGGCTGCTCGACTAAAGTTGAGGACGTGAATGAGACCCTGCCCCCGTGCCCTGAATGCTCCAGCGAATACACGTACGAGATGGGGGCGCTCCTGGTCTGCCCGGAGTGCGCATATGAATGGTCGCCCGCCGCGGAAACGGAGCCCGGCGATCAGGAAGCGAAGCCGATCAAGGACGCCGTCGGCAACATCCTCGCCGACGGCGACACCGTCACGGTCATCAAGGACCTCAAGATCAAGGGCAGTTCCACCGTCATCAAAGTGGGCACCAAGGTCCGGGGTATCCGGCTCGTCAACGGTGTCGGCGACCACGACATCGACTGCAAGGTCGACGGCGTCGGGCCCATGCAGCTGAAATCCAGCGTGGTCAAGAAGATCTGAGCGTTTATGTCCGCAGGGATTGACGTCCCGGTCCGCTCCGTCGACGTCGTGGTCATTGGCGGAGGCCAGGCCGGGCTCTCCGCCGCCTACCACCTGCAGCGCCGCGGCCTGGTCCCGGCAGGGACCGCTCCGGAAGGCTTTGAACCATCCGGCGGGCGGGCCATGAGCTACATCGTCCTCGACGCCGAAGACGGCCCCGGGGGAGCCTGGCGCCACCGCTGGAAGAGCCTCCGCATGGCCACCGTGAACGGCATCAGCGACCTGCCCGGCATCCCGCAACCCTCCGTCGATCCGGAGGAAGCCAGCTCAAGCTTCCTGACCCGTTACTTCGACGGCTACGAACACCAGCTCGCCCTGGCGATCGAACGTCCCGTCAAAGTCCGGGCCGTCTCCCGGGAGGACAACAACCCGGCCGGGCGGCTGCGGATCACCACCCCCCGCGGCGACTGGTCCGCCCGGGCCATCGTCAACGCGACCGGCAACTGGACCCGGCCGTTCTGGCCGATCTACCCGGGACGGGCCACCTTCCAGGGACGGCAGCTGCACGTTGCGGACTACGTCTCAGCCGAGGAATTCCGCGGCCGGCACGTCATCGTGGTGGGCGGTGGCATCTCTGCCGTCGGCCTGCTCGACGAAATCTCCCGGGTCACCACCACCAGCTGGTTCACCCGCCGGGAACCCCTCTGGCGGGACGCCGCCTTCGACCGCCAGGCCGGGCACGACGCCGTCGCGCTGGTCGAGGAGCGCGTCCGGCAGGGCCTTCCGCCGCAGAGTGTCGTTGCCGTGACCCGTCTGATCTGGACTCCGGCCCTGCGGGCGGCCGCCGCCCGCGGTGTCCTGGAGCGCCACCCCATGTTCACCGATATCTGGCCCGGGGGAGTGCAGATGGCGGACGGCAGCTTCCTGTCCGCCGACGTGATCCTCTGGGCCACCGGCTTCCGCGCCGAACTGGAACACCTCGCCCCGCTGCACCTGCGCGGCCCGGGCGGCGGGATCGCCATGGACGGCACCCAGGTGGCCGCGGAACCACGGGTCCACCTGGTGGGCTACGGACCGTCCTCGTCCACGATCGGCGCCAACCGTGCCGGCCGGGCCGCCGTGGCGGGCATCCTGCGTTTCTTGGGGGAGCAGGATAAGTTTGCAGGGGCCCTCACTCACCGGGCCTGAACACCCTGACTCATCAACCCCACTCACCAAAAGGCGGCAGCTCGCGCGTGGCGGACAACAAGCTCGAATCCCTCTTCTCCCGGCTGGGCAGGTTCCCGGATGTGGAGGCGGCCAACCTGCAGGCCTGGGACGCTACGGACACGCTTCTCCTGGACACGGCCCGCGACATGCTGGCGGCCGGGCTCCTGCGCCCGGGCAGGCTCGCCGTCGTCGGGGACCGCTACGGCGCGCTGACCCTGGGGGCGCTGGCTCTGGGCGGACCGAACCCCGACGGGGACGGACCCGGCCTGGTGAACGGTCCGGTCCGGGTGCACCAGGACCTCATCACCGGTGAACGTGCCCTCCGCAACAACGCCGGGAAGTTGGACGTCGACGGCGGCTTCGAACAGTTGCCGCTCGGCGCCGGGCTCCTGTCCGGAGCCACCGTGGTGCTGCTCCAGCTGCCCAAGTCCCTCGCGGAGCTGGAGGAGATTGCTGACGCCGTCGCCCGCCATGCCGCGCCCGACGTCGTGCTGCTGGCCGGCGGCCGGGTCAAACACATGAGCCTGGGCATGAACGCCGTGCTCGAACGCCACTTCAGCGAGGTCCAGCCGCAGCGTGCCCGCCAGAAGTCGCGGGTCCTTCTCGCCCGGGTTCCCAGAGCTGCCACCGGTGCCCCGACGTTCCCCATCACGGAGGTCAATGCCGGGCTCGGATTGACCGTCTGCGCCCGGGGCGCCGTTTTTGCCGGCACCGGGCTGGACATCGGCACCCGGTTCCTGTTGGACTTCCTGCCCCAGATGCCGCCGGCACGGCATGCGATCGACCTGGGCTGCGGCACCGGAATCCTCGCCGCCATGTACGCCCGCAGCAACCCCGGTTCCCTGGTCACGGCGACGGACCAGTCCGCCGCCGCCGTCGACTCCGCCCGGGCGACCGCGCAGGCCAACGGCCTCGCAGGCCAGGTCACTGTCCTGCAGGACGACGCCATGGCCTCGCTGCCGGCGGCCAGCGCCGATTTGATCCTGCTCAACCCGCCCTTCCACGTTGGCGCGGCGGTGCATGCCGGGGCCGGCATCAAACTGATCGAGGCGGCCGGCCGGGTCCTCGCGCCGGGCGGGGAACTCTGGACGGTGTTCAACAGCCACCTGCACTACCGGCCCGTGCTGGAGCGGCTGGTCGGTCCCACCCGCGAAGTCGGCAGGAACCCAAAATTCACGGTGACGGCAAGCACCCGCAAATCCGCCGAAGTGTGAAGCGGGGCGTGTGGGCGGTCACAGGGGCGTAACGTACGATTCTGACATAAGCAGTGCGCAGCCAAAGACGTTTAGGGGTATCAGTGTCTGAGATCCGCCAGCCCTCGCCGAGGCGCGGAACCAATTTGCCCCGCATGGGGGACTTCAACCTCACGGTGATCGTCGATGCCATCCGGCGTTCCCCGGCCGGCCTCAGCCGGGTGGAACTGGCCCAGATCGTTGGCCTGTCCCCGCAGACCATCTCCAACATCTCCCGCCGGCTGCTGGACCAGGACCTGATCTACGAGGCAGGCAAGGAAGGTACCGGGCCGGGCAAGCCGCGGACCATGCTCAGGCTCAAGTCCTCCGGAATGTACGCCGTGGGTGTCCACCTGGATCCGGCCGTGACCACGTTCGTGGTACTGGACCTGGTCGGGGCGGTGGTCAAGCATTCCCGGATCAAGACCCCCGCCGGTACCGATCCCGGGTCCGTGATCGAGACCATCGCCGCCGAAATCAAGCAGCTCATCACGGACTCCGGCGTCGACCCCGCCCGGATCGCCGGCCTCGGGATCGCCTCGCCCGGCCCGATCGACCTCGAGGAGGGCACCGTCGTCGACCCGCCGCTCCTGCTCGGCTGGGACCGCGTGCCGCTCCGCGACGCGCTGGCCGCGGCCACCGGTTTATCCACCATCGTGGACAAGGACGTCACCAGTGCCGCCGTGGCGGAGACCTGGGCAGGCGGTCCGAGCGGCGCCGGAAGCTTCGTCTTTATGTACATGGGCACCGGAATCGGCTGCGGGATCGTACTCAATGACGAAGTCGTCCGCGGCACCTCGGGCAACGCCGGCGAGATCGGCCACATCATGGTTGATCCCGATGGCCCGCTGTGCGACTGCGGCCTGCGCGGCTGCGTCAAGTCCTCCTGCATTCCGCAGGTGCTGGTGGCACGGGCCGTCGAAGCCGGCGTACTGGAGGGCCCGCTCGAGGCCGTGACCGGCCCCGCCATCCAGGAAAGCTTCGCCGCACTGTGTGCCGCGGCCGGCGCCGGCGACCCGAAGGCAGAAGCGATCATCGACCACTCCGCCGTGCTGGTGGCCCGTGCGGTCTCCGCCGTCACCAACGCCCTGGACGTGGACCGTGTTGTTTTCGGCGGACCCTTCTGGACCTGCCTTTCGCAGCGCTACCTCGAACGGATCCCGGAGCTCGTCCGCGAAGGCAGCGCCACCCGGAAAATCCATGAGATCGAAGTCGTCGGCACCGGTGTCGGCGAGGACGTCGGCGCGATCGGCGCCGCCTGCCTCGTGCTCGAACACACCCTGGCACCCCGGTCGCAGCGGCTCCTGCTGGAGGGGTAGAGCCGGTGGGCCGAACCCGGCGGACCCGGCCCGGCACTCCGGTGTCAGTCGATGTCTTCGACGACGGTGCCGAAGGGAATGGACTCGTCCACGTGCGCCTGGTGGCCCGTGGGGCCGCGGTTGTAGGACACCTTGACACCGTGGGCCTTGTCCGCAGCGGACTGCATCAGGATGGGCCGGACCGTGTTGATGAAACTCTCGCTCTTGTCGGCGAGATACTCCTGGTAGCTGGCTGGAAGCTGGATCATGGCAAAAGGATAGTCCTGCGCGGGCACGATGGGGAGTGCCTCCGGCAGCCGTCCCGGACCGCTCACGCAGTGGCCATGATGAGCCACAGGGGCGAACAATGTTCTGTCCGGGACCGAAATATGCCGTAAAGCTGCGTCTTAATTCGGCGGCCGACTTGAAGGACTCCCGGGTGGTCCGTAGAGTTCTATCCAAGTTACCTCGGTAACGTGTCAGCGATCCTCCGCTGAAGGTCACCCCCAAGGCGGCCCAGGAGGGTGTGGGTGCCCCCATGTGGGCCTGACATTTGCTCACGGACAACTTCGTATCAGGCGTAACAGTCGCGGCTGCGTCCTGCTGGAGTTTCCTCCGTGTTCCCCAAACTCAATTCACCGACGGCCCCCGTTGTCCGGGCACAGCCGTCGGTGTTCACAGCCAAGGACGCAAATGTCTCCACCAAGCCTTATTGACACCCATCCAAATCTTGCCGGAACGGCCCCGGTCGCCCTGTCCTATGAACTGTTCCCGCCGCGGTCGCCCGCAGCCGCGGAATCGCTCTGGACCACCATCGGCGAACTGGAAAGCACGGATCCGGACTACGTTTCCGTGACCTACGGCGCCAGCGGCTCCAACCGGAACACCGCCGTCGAACTCATCAACCGCCTGGTCCAGGAAACGACTCTCCGGCCGCTGGCGCACCTGACCTGTGTGGGGAACTCCCCGCAGGAGCTCGCCGAGATCATCGGCGAACTCCTCGACGTCGGCGTCCGCGGCATCCTGGCCCTGCGCGGCGACCAGCCCAAGGACGGCGGTGTCCCTCCCGAGGGATCGCTGCGCTACGCCCAGGACCTGATCGAGCTCATCCGCCGCGTCGAACAGCGCCGCTCCGCGCTGCTCTGCGCCGGCAAGGTGGCCGTGGGCGTCGCCGCGTACCCGACGCGGCACCCGGAATCCCCGAGCGAGGCGCACGACGTCGAGGTGCTCCTGGCCAAGCAGCGCTCCGGCGCCGACTTCGCCATCACCCAGGTCTTCTTCCACACCGAGCAGTATGCTGACCTGCTGACCCGGGCACGCCGGGCCGGCGTCACCATCCCGATCATCCCCGGCGTTATGCCGCTCACCAGCATCCGCCGTCTCACCCGGCTCAGCGAGCTGACCGGCGTCGAACCGGCCGCCGAACTCATCGAACGGCTCGCCGCCGCCGACACCGACGCCGAACGCACCCGGATCGGGGTCAGCGCCACCGTGGACCTTGCCAACGCGGCCCTCGACGCCGGTGCCCCCGGACTGCACCTCTACACCTTCAACGAACACGCCGCAGCCCTCGACGTCCTGGACAAACTCGCCCTGCCCCGCCCGCGAAGCGGCAACCGGCACAGGGGCCGCCAGCGCTGGGCCGGCCGCCGCCAGCTCGCCAGCTGACCACAACCTTCCCTCCGCACCACACCACCAACTCTTAGGACTTTGCCATGACTGACAAGAACACGCTCAATGCCACTCCTTTCCCGTCCGCCTCGATCCTGGGCTACCCGCGCATCGGCCGCCGCCGCGAACTCAAGAAGGCCGTCGAGGCCTACTGGGCCGGCACCATCGACGCCGCCGCCCTGGACGCCGCCGCGAAGGAAATCCAGCTCGGCACGGCCAAGCGACTCCAGGGCCTCGGCCTCACCGAAGCCGCCGCCGTTCCCGGCACCTTCTCCTTCTACGACCAGGTGCTGGACGCCGCCGCCCACCTCGGCGCCGTGCCCGCCCGCTTCGGCAACCTCCTGAACGCCGACGGCCAGCTGGACATCGACGGCTACTTCACCCTCGCCCGCGGCAACGCCGACCAGCAGCCCCTGGAAATGACCAAGTGGTTCGACACCAACTACCACTACCTCGTCCCGGAAATCGGCCCGGAAACCACCTTCTCGCTGACCTCCAACCGGATCGTCGAGGAATTCGAGTACGCCCTCGCCAACGGGGTTCAGACCCGTCCCTACCTCGTCGGCCCGGTCACGTTCCTGCTGCTGAGCAAGGCCTCAGACAATGCCCCGGCCGGCTACAGCCCGCTGTCCCGGCTCGAGGACGTCCTGCCGGTGTACACCGCACTCCTGGAGAAGCTTGCCGCCGCCGGCGCCAGCTGGGTCCAGCTCGACGAGCCCGCCCTCGTGGTGGACCAGGACACTCCGGCCGAGGAAATCCAGGCCGCCGTCGCCCGCTCCTACGAGGTGCTCTCCGCCGCCGCGAACCGCCCGCAGCTGTTCGTCTCCACCCCGTACGGTGCACTCAACGGCCAGCTCGGCACCCTTGCCGCGACCGGCATCGACGCCCTGCACCTGGACGTCTTCAAGGGTGAGGTCCCGTCCGCCGCTGCCCTCGCCGCCCTGGGCACCAAGACCCTGGTCGCCGGCGTCGTGGACGGCCACAACATCTGGCTCAACGACCTTGCCGCCTCCGCGGAGAAGATCGCCGAGCTGAAGAAGTCCGTCGCCAGCCTGGCCATCAGCACCTCCACCTCCACGCAGCACGTCCCGCACGACGTCGACGAGGAAGTCCAGCTCTCCGCGCAGCTGCGCAGCTGGCTCGCCTTCGCCGACCAGAAGGTCACCGAGGTTGTCACCCTCGCCGGCCTGCTGGGTGACCCCGAGGCCGTCCGGCCGGCCATCGACGAGGCCACCCGCATTATCGCCGACCGCGGCGCGGCCGACGGCGTCCGCCGCGCCGAGGTCCGGAACCGCACCGCCGCCCTGACCGACGCCGACTTCAGCCGTTCCGCGTACGGCGTCCGCGAAGCCGCGCAGACCGAGGCCCTGCACCTGCCGCCGCTGCCCACCACCACCATCGGCTCCTTCCCGCAGACCGGCGAAATCCGCACCGCACGGGCCCGCGCCAATAAGGGCGAGCTCAGCACTGAGCAGTACAAGCAGCTGATGAAGGACGAGATCAAGCGCGTTGTTCAGCTGCAGGAAGAGCTCGGCTTCGACGTCCTGGTCCACGGCGAGCCCGAGCGCAACGACATGGTCCAGTACTTCGCCGAGAACCTCGAGGGCTTCGACGTCACCGTGCACGGCTGGGTCCAGTCCTACGGCTCCCGCTGTACCCGTCCCTCGATCCTGTGGGGCGACGTCACCCGCAGCGCCCCCATCACGGTGGAATGGGCCAAGTACGCGCAGTCCCTCACCAACAAGCCGATGAAGGGCATGCTCACCGGCCCGGTCACCATCCTCGCCTGGTCCTTCGTCCGCGACGACCAGCCGCTTGGCGAGACCGCCAACCAGGTGGCCCTCGCCCTCCGGGACGAGATCGCCGACCTCGAAGCCGCGGGCATCAAGATCATCCAGGTGGACGAGCCCGCCCTGCGCGAACTCCTGCCGCTGCGCAAGGCCGACCAGGCCGCCTACCTGGACTGGTCGGTGAAGTCCTTCCGCCTCGCCACCGCCGGCGCAGGGGACGCCACCCAGGTCCACACGCACCTGTGCTACTCGGAGTTTGGCGCCATCATCGACGCGATCGACGGCCTCGACGCCGACGTCACCTCGATCGAGGCCGCCCGCTCCCGCATGGAGGTTGTCCACGACCTCGAGTCCCACGGCTTCGGCCGCGGCGTGGGCCCGGGCGTCTACGACATCCACTCGCCGCGCGTCCCGGGCGAGCAGGAAGTCACCGAGCTCCTCAGCACCGCCGTCAAGCACGTCCCGTCCCGCCAGCTCTGGGTCAACCCGGACTGCGGCCTGAAGACCCGCGGCTACGCCGAGACCGAAGAGTCCCTGCGCAACCTGGTCACGGCCACCAAGACGGTCCGCGCCGGCCTGCTCGAAGCGGCCAAGTAGCACCAGGCTTAACCAGCGGCGGCCGGCCACCTTTCCCAGGTGACCGGCCGCCGTCGTACGTTTTCACTCATCGACTGCTGAGCAGTGGCCCTTTAGAACCCCCAAAAGGGCCGTTACGGAGCAATCGATTGTGGCGATTCAGGATTCCCAGAGGATCTCGTCGTCCACGACGCCGTCCTCGTCCGCGGAGGCCACCAGGACCTCGTCGGTGAAGTGCGTGCCGAGCGTGAAGTCCAGAACGAAGTAGCGTTCCGGCTGGCCGGGGAAGATGCCCACATGGCCCAGCTTGAGCGCCTTGAGGAAGACCGCATCGGTGAGCTGGTTCTTGTCCTCGACGCCGAAGACCTTCTTCAGGTGCTCGTCCTTGATCGCGGTGCAGTGGAAGTGGCGGTACTCCTGCGGGCTGGTGCCGTCCTGTCCCAGTTCGTCGGCGATCATTTCGCGGACCTGGTCCACCAGCTCCGGCAGGAAACGCAACCGGTAGTCAACTTTGTGCATCGCCGCTTCGTCGAAGTGGTCATGCGCGTTGACATTCAGGTCAAGCTCCACGGTCTCGCCCGCCAGTTCATGCTTGGCGGTGAAATTGTGGTCCCTTCCGTGGTTGAGCTCGACCTCTCCGAAGTGCTTGCTCGCTACCTTGTTCATACCTTCAACATAGTCCTCATAACCGGCCCATTCCAGCATTCCCAAGGTTTTATCCGGTACCGGACCCGCCTTGGCGGCCGGTGCCGGTACATTTAGCGGATGCAAACTGCTGCCCCCGCCGTCGCCCGCGCCCGTCAACTATTCGACAGCGGAGCCACCCGTCCGCTGGGCTGGCGGCTCGAGCAACTGCGCAGCCTGCGCCGGATGCTGGCGGAGCGCCGCACGGAATTCGCGGAAGCGCTGGGCAGCGATCTGGGCAAACACGCCACCGAATCGCTGCTGACGGAAATCGGTTTTGTCACAGCCGAAGCCGCGCACCTGGAAAGGCACCTCGAGGCGTGGCTGCGGCCCCGTCCCGTCGCCGTCCCGCTCGCCGTCCAGCCCGCCAAGGCCTGGACCGAGCTGACCCCGCTGGGGGTGGTGCTGGTGATCGGGCCCTGGAACTACCCGCTGCAGCTGCTGCTCGCCCCGCTGGCCGGCGCCCTCGCCGCCGGCAACACCGTCGTCCTCAAACCGAGCGAACAGGCCCCCGCCACCTCCGCGGCCCTGGTGCGCTGGATTCCGGAATACCTGGCCGGCGCGGCGGAAGTGGTCGAGGGCGGCATCCCGGAAACCACCGCGCTGTTGGCGATGCGCTTCGACCACATCTTCTTCACCGGCGGGGAGGCAGCCGCCAAGGTGGTGCTGCGCGCGGCGGCGGAGAACCTGACGCCGGTGACCCTCGAGCTGGGCGGCAAATCCCCGGCCTACGTGGACTCCTCCACTGATCTGGCCAGGGCCGCCAAACGGATCGCGTGGGGCCGGTTCATGAACGCCGGGCAGACCTGCGTGGCGCCCGACTACATCCTGGCCACCGAGGACGTACTGGTTCCGCTGGAGCGCGAGCTGGTCAAGGCGATCGGCGCGCTCTTCGGCACGGATTCCTCCCTCAGCGACTCCTACGGCAGGATCGTCAACGACCGGCACTTCGCGCGGATCGCGGGCCTCGCCGATGGCAGCACCGTGGTCCACGGCGGCGAGCGGGACGCCGCCAGCCGCCACTTCGCCCCGACCCTGCTGCGGCCAGCACCCGGGGACACCGTCATGGGGGAGGAGATCTTCGGCCCGCTGCTCCCGCTGGTCCCCGTCGCCGGGCAGGACGAGGCCATCCGGATGATCAACGACGGCGCCAAGCCGCTGGCGCTCTACGTGTTCAGCAACGACGCCGGCACGCGCCGGGCCTTCGCGGAACGCACGTCCTCGGGGGCGCTGTGCTTCGACGTCCCCGCGGCGCACCTGATGGTTCCGGGTCTGCCCTTCGGCGGGGTCGGCGGCAGCGGCATGGGCGCCTACCACGGGGAGCACTCACTGCGGACGTTCTCGCACGAACGGTCCACCCTGGCCAAGACCTTCCGGCCCGACACCCTGGAACTGATCTACCCGCCCTACACCAAGACCAAACACCGGCTCATCAGCGCCCTCGCCGGGATGGGGACCGGGCTCCGCAAACGGCTCCGGGCACGCTGACCCGGCCTTGCGCTGACCAGGCCCCTGCGCTGACTCAGCCCTTGCGCGGGACGGACTGCTTCAGGGCCGGGGAATTGAACGTGTCGGCGAGCAGTTCGACGAAGAGCTGGACCTGCGCGGTCTGCTTCTCATTGATCAGCAGGGCAAAGACGTTGCGGGCCAGCCGGATCTCGGGAACGTCCAGCACCACCACCCCGGCCGGGCGGTGCAGCAGGGCGAGCTCGGGAACCAGCGCCGCGCCCAGTCCGGCCGCGGCCATCTCGAGGCTCGCGTGGAAGTCATCGCTGTACGCCACCACCCGCGGGTGCAGGTTGCAGCTGGCAAAGAGCCGCTCGATCACGGTGGCGTCGGACGTGCCGGGGTGGTGCACAATCCACGGCATGTCGGAGAGGTGGTCCGCCGCGACCTTCGAATCCGTGCCGATGCCCCAGGCCGCCGGCAGCACCACCCGGAAGTCGTCGTCGCCGATCCACTGCCGGTTCACGGTGTGCGGCCACGCCAGGCCGGACTGACCCACCTGGTAGACGAGGGCGACGTCGAGTTCGCCGCCGGTGCGCAGGCCCTGGATGGTCTGGGCCGGCTCCGCGACCGAGACCCGCAGGTCGATGCCGAGTTTCTTCCAGGCCGGATTCGCCAGGATCCGCGGCAGCACATACGTGGCCAGGCTGGGGAAGATGCCCAGCCGGAGTTCCTGCCGGGTGGTGTCCGCGGTGCGGGACGCCGCCGCCATCAGCGCCTCGATATCCGTGAGGACCTTGGCCGCGTGCCGGGTCATGACCAGGGCGGCTTCGGTGGGCTGGATGCTGCGGGCCGAGCGCTGGAACAGCTCAACGCCGGTGTCGCGTTCCAGGGCCGACATCTGCTGGGAAACGGCCGACGCCGTGTACCCCAGCCGGGCAGCGGCTGCCGCGAACGACCCCAGCCGGGTCACTTCGACAAGGGTCCGCAGATGGACGGGATTAATCAAGGGCTGCCCTTCTGGCGTTCCGGTGAGGCGGGACCGCAATCCTGCTTCATTCTGGCACATTGGACTCAAGGAAAAAGCTGGAAAGTCGCACACATCCACCGGCCCCACGGCGACGAATTGCCCATAAGACGATTCGCCCGGACGATCCAGGCAATCGATGTACCAGCCAACAGGAGCAGATCAGTGTCAGATGCAGCAGGGATTCCCCAGGGCCGCCGAGTAGCCGTGATTGGCAGCGGGGTGGCGGGACTGACCGCCGCGTACGTCCTGAACCGGCAGGACACCGTCACCCTCTTCGAAGCCGATTCCCGGCTCGGCGGCCACGCCCACACCCACGACGTGCCGCAGGCCGGCGGGCCCGTGCTCGGGATCGATACCGGCTTTATCGTCCACAACGAACGGACCTACCCCACACTGCTGCGGCTCTTCGCTGAGCTGGGTATTGAAACGCAGGACTCGGAAATGAGCATGTCCGTCCGCTGCGACGGCTGCGGCCTGGAATATGCCGGCGCCCGGGCCAAGGGCCGCGGCATCCTGCCCGGCCCCGCCACCCTGCTGCGCGGTCGCTACCTGCTGATGCTGCTCGAGGTGATGCGCTTCTACCGCAAGGCCCGCGCCCTGCTCGCCGAGGGCGCCCCCGCAGGGGAGAACACAGCTGCCCCGGAGCTGACCCTCGGCGACTTCCTGGCCCGGGAGAAGTTCAGCAGCTACTTCATCTCGCACTTCATGACCCCGATCGTGAGCGCGGTCTGGTCCTGCGACCCGACGACGGCGCTCGCCTACCCGGCACGCTACCTCTTCACCTTCCTGGGCCACCACGGACTGCTCGGAGTCTCGGGCTCGCCGCAGTGGCGCACGGTCACCGGCGGCTCGCGCACCTACGTGGATAAACTCGCGGCCACGCTGCCGGACATCCGCCTGGCCAGCCCGGTCATCGGCGTGCGGCGCCACGCGGACGGCGTGGAACTGACCACCGGGACCACCGGCGCCGGCACCGTGACCACCGAGACCTTCGACGCCGTCGTGATTGCCACCCACCCGGCCCAGGCGCTGGGCATGCTCACCGACGCCTCGCCCGCCGAGCGGGCCGCGCTCGGCGGGATGCCGTACTCGGTCAACCACACCGTCTTCCACCGCGACGCCGCCGTGCTGCCGTCCAGTGACAACGCCAAGGCATCCTGGAACTACCGGCTGCCCTCCTGCGACGCCCGCCCGGACAAGGTCCTCGTCAGCTACGACATGACCCGGCTGCAACGGCTCGACCCCGCAGACGGCGGACGCTACATCGTCAGCCTGGGCGAGTCCGAGCTGATCGCGGACCATTCCGTGCTGGAGCGCATGGTCTACGAACACCCGCAGTACACCCCGGAGTCGCTCCGGGCGCAGGAGCAGATCCTGGCCCTCGGCGACGCCCGGCTGGCCTTCGCCGGCGCCTACCACGGCTGGGGATTCCACGAGGACGGCGCCCTCTCCGGCGTCCGGGCCGCGGAACGGCTGGGACGCACCTGGGACGACCCCGCCGTCGCCCTCAACGAGGAGTACCGTGCCGTGGCCATCGACCCGGACCTGCAGAGCGTCTCCGCGGAGGGCTCATGAGCGCCACTGCCGCCATCTACCGCACCTCCATCGCGCACGTGCGGCGCACCCCGCTGAAGAATGCGTTCACCTACCGCAGCTACAGCTGGTACGTCGACATCGACCGGCTCCCCGTGATGCCCCGCCTCCTCCGGCCGCTCGCCGGCTTCAGCGTCGCGGACCACCTGGGCGACCCGGACGGTACCCTCCGCGGCAACGTTGAGGCATTCCTCGCCACCCGGGGGATCGACCTCGACGGCGGCCGGATCACGATGCTGGCCAGCGCCAGGGTGTTCGGCCACGTCTTCAACCCGCTGAGCCTGTTCTGGTGCCACGACGCCGCCGGGGAGCTGCGCTGCGTCCTCGCCGAGGTGCATAACACCTATGGCGAACGGCACTGCTACCTCCTCGAGACGGACGACGCCGGCCGGGCCAGCGTCCCGAAAGCCTTCTACGTCTCACCCTTCAACGACGTCGAAGGCCAATACCGGATGAAACTCCCGGAACCCGGCGAACGGCTCGCCGTCTCGATCGTCCTCGAACGCGAGGGGCAGCAGCCCTTCATCGCCAGCGTGGACGGCGAACGCCACGACGCCACCGTGCGGAACATCCTCGCCACCGCGCTCGCGGTCCCGCTGGCACCCCTGCGCGTCTCGGCGCAGATCCGCTGGCAGGGCATCAAACTCTGGGCACGTCGGCTGCCCATCATCAAACGACCACACCACCCTTCACAGGAGGCAGTTCAGTGACAATGACCGAAGCGACCGGATCCGGCGCCGCGCGCCGGACGCATGAGTTCGCAGCCCCCTACACCGTCCCGCAGCCGCCCGCCGCGGTCGACGCCGCCATCTGGCCAAGCATCGCCACCGTCCCCTCAAGCCTTAAAGCCCGGGTGGCCGGCCGGGCCGCCGACGCCATCTTCAAAGCCGCGGTCCGCCGGCTTCCGCTGGAGGTCCGCTACCCGGACGGCACCGTCCTGGGCAAGCCGGCCACGCCCGGCCACACCTACCCCGTCATGACCATGAACCGTCCCGAGGCGTTCGCGGCCCGGCTCGGCGACGGCGGCCTGATCGGCCTGGGCGAGTCCTTTATGGCCGGCGACTGGGACGCTGACAACCTCACCGCCGTGATGGAGGTCTTCGCCGCCCGCGTCGGGACCCTCGTGCCGGAACCGCTGCAGAAACTGCGCGCCTTCTACCTGCCGCGGCAGCCGCGGAAGGAACGCAACACCGAGCAGAACACCCGCTCCAACATTTCCCGGCACTACGACCTCTCCAACGAGCTCTTCGGCACGTTCCTGGACGAAACCATGACCTACTCCAGCGCACTCTTCCCGGAATCAGGCGAAGCGCTGAAGAGCGTCGCCTGGGACGGCTTCGCCGCCGCGCAGCAGGCCAAGATCGACCGGCTGCTGGACAAGGCCGCCGTCGGGCAGGGCACCCGGGTGCTGGAAATCGGCACCGGCTGGGGCGAGCTCGCCCTCCGGGCCGCGCAGCGCGGCGCCACCGTCTACTCCGTCACCCTCTCCAGCGAGCAGCAGGAACTGGCCCGCAAACGCATCGCCGACGCCGGCTACACCGACGCCGTCACGATCGAGCTCAAGGACTACCGCGCGGTCGAAGGCGAGTACGACGCCGTCGTCTCCGTCGAGATGATCGAGGCCGTCGGATTCGAATACTGGGCCACGTACTTCCAAACCATCGAGCGCGTCCTCGCCCCCGGCGGGAAGGTCGCCATCCAGGCCATCACGATCGCCCATGACCGGCTGATGGCCACCCGCACCAGCTACACCTGGGTGCACAAGTACATCTTCCCCGGCGGCGTCATCCCCTCCGTCCGGGCCATCGAGGACATCACGGAGAAGCAGACCGGACTCCGCGTCCGCGAACGCCTGGCCACGGGGGAGCACTACGCCCAGACGCTGCGGCTCTGGGAAGAACGCTTCATGGCCCGCTCCGCCGACGTCCGGGCCCTGGGCTTCGACGAGATCTTCCAGCGCATGTGGCTGTTCTACCTCTGCTACTCCCGGGCGGGCTTCGAAACCGGCTACCTCGACGTGCAGCAGATCGTCCTGGACCGCCGGACTGCGGGCGAGGCAAGCAATTAGCGGCTGCTGTTAGCCGCCTCACGCTGTGGCAGGCGGGCACCCGACGGGTGCCCGCCTTCTTCGTGTTTCCGGACACCACATCCAGTGCTTAACAGCACTCCGGACCGCCGCGCCGCACACCGCCGACACGCCGTCCACCACGCGACACGCAGGGGAGTTAATTGTGCAAAGGTACTCCACAGCCTGTGGATTTCGTCCGGCAAAATGGCGGAAATACGGACATTTTGAGGCACCCCGCCTGTGGACTGGCGGTGCATTAAATGACATACTTGTAATACATCATCTTGGGGTCCACATCGGGCTCTTGCACTACATGTAGTATCGAAATACAGTTCCAGCGGAGCAGCAATGCTCGCCAGGCAAGGCCAGCAACGGATAAGGATTCCTGTCCCGGATCGGCCCGCCCGGACTACTGGCACCGGAGACGCACTAGAGACTCAGCTCGAACGCAGTGGACAGTTCGCAGTAAAAATTACGCAGTACCAAAGACTTCAACAAAGGGGACAGGGACCATGACCGTTACGGTTTACACGAAGCCGGCCTGTGTTCAGTGCAACGCGACATACCGCGCGCTGGATAAGAAGGGCATCACCTACCAGAGCGTCGACATCTCGCAGGATGCGGATGCCCTCGAGCGCCTGAAGGCCCTCGGCTACATGCAGGCTCCGGTTGTCGTCACGGACCAGGACCACTGGTCCGGTTTCCGCCCCGACAAGATCGAGGAACTGGCGCAGGCGTACGCCGTCGCCGTCGCCTGAACCGCTTCGCAGGAAAACACGTCAGATGAGGTGACTCCCATGGCACTGGCAACAGCAGCTGCCCGCACGCCGCTGGAAGCAGACCTGACAGCTGACACCGTCCGGACCACCGCCAGCCACCTCATCTATTTCTCCTCCACCTCGGAGAACACCGCACGCTTCGTCAGGAAGCTGGGCATCGACGCGGCGCGGATTCCCCTCCATGCGAGGGAACCCGCGCTCGTGGCCACCGAGCCCTATGTGCTGGTGCTTCCCACCTACGGCGGCACCGGGGGAGAGGGATCCGTTCCGAAGCAGGTCATCCGCTTCCTGAACGATCCGAGGAACCGGCAACAGCTCCGTGGAGTGATCGGGGCGGGCAACACGAACTTTGGGGACAATTACTGCATGGCCGGCGACATCATCGCCGCGAAATGCCAGGTCCCGCACCTATATCGATTCGAACTCATGGGGACGCCGGAAGACGTCAGCCGAGTACAACAAGGATTGGAACAATTTTGGACACGACTGTCGCAGACACAGAAGTAACCGGGTCCGGCTCCGCCGCAGCGAAGCCCGCCGCCGCCGTCGAAAAGCACGTCGAGAAGCACACCGTCCCGGGTGAGAAGCCGGTCATGCCGGCTGCCTTCCAGGGCCTGGGCTACCACGAGCTCAACGCCATGCTGAACCTCTACGGCCCGAACGGGGAGATCCAGTTCGAGGCTGACCGCGAGGCCGCGCACCAGTACTTCCTGCAGCACGTGAACAACAACACCGTGTTCTTCCACGACCTTGAGGAAAAGCTCGACTACCTCGTCAAGAACGAGTACTACGAGCGCGAAACCCTCGACCAGTACACGATGAACTTCATCCGCGAGCTCTACAACCGCGCGTACAAGAAGAAGTTCCGTTTCGAGACGTTCCTCGGCGCGTTCAAGTTCTACACCTCCTACACGCTGAAGACGTTCGACGGGAAGCGTTTCCTGGAGCGCTACGAGGACCGCGTCTGCATGGTGGCCCTGCACCTGGCCCGCGGCGACGAGCAGCTCGCCACCCAGATGGTCGATGAGATCATCGAGGGCCGCTTCCAGCCGGCCACCCCGACGTTCCTCAACGCCGGCAAGCGCCAGCGCGGCGAGCTCGTCTCCTGCTTCCTGCTCCGCATCGAAGACAACATGGAGTCGATCGGCCGGTCCATCAACTCCGCCCTGCAGCTGTCCAAGCGCGGCGGCGGCGTGGCGTTCGCGCTGACCAACATCCGCGAGGTCGGCGCGCCGATCAAGCAGATCGAGAACCAGTCCTCCGGCGTCATCCCCGTGATGAAGCTCCTCGAGGACAGCTTCTCCTACGCCAACCAGCTCGGCGCCCGTCAGGGTGCCGGCGCGGTGTACCTGCACGCCCACCACCCGGACATTTACCGCTTCCTGGACACCAAGCGCGAGAACGCGGACGAGAAGATCCGCATCAAGACCCTCTCGCTCGGCGTCGTGATCCCGGACATCACCTTCGAGCTGGCCAAGAAGGACGAGGACATGTACCTGTTCTCGCCGTACGACGTCGAAAAGGTTTACGGCATGCCGTTCTCCGACGTCTCGGTCACCGAGAAGTACTACGAGATGGTGGACGATTCCCGGATCAAGAAGACCAAGATCAAGGCACGTGAGTTCTTCCAGACCCTCGCCGAGATCCAGTTCGAATCCGGCTACCCGTACATCATGTTCGAGGACACCGTGAACCGGGAAAACCCGATCGACGGCAAGATCATCATGTCCAACCTGTGCTCCGAGATCCTCCAGGTCTCCCAGCCCACGACGTACCACGATGACCTGTCCTACGACCAGACCGGCAAGGACATCTCCTGCAACCTGGGTTCGCTGAACATTGCCAAGGCCATGGACTCGCCGGACTTCGGCCTGACCATTGAGACCGCCATCCGCGCGCTCTCGGCCGTCTCGGACATGTCCAACATCACCTCGGTGCCCTCGATCGCCCGCGGCAACGACCAGAGCCACGCCATCGGCCTGGGCCAGATGAACCTGCACGGCTACCTGGCCCGCGAGCGGGTGCACTACGGCTCCGAAGAAGGCATCGACTTCACCAACATCTACTTCTACTCGGTGGTGTTCCATGCGATCCGCGCCTCCAACCGCCTGTCCATCCAGACCGGCCAGACCTTCGGCGGCTTCGAGAAGTCCAAGTACGCCTCCGGTGAGTTCTTCGACAAGTACACCAACCAGGAATGGGTCCCGCAGACCGCCAAGGTTGCCGAGCTGTTCCAGAACATCCACATCCCCACCCAGGATGACTGGCGCGAGCTGAAGGCTTCCGTCATGGAGCACGGCATCTACAACCAGAACCTGCAGGCCGTTCCGCCGACGGGCTCGATCTCCTACATCAACAACTCCACCTCCTCGATCCACCCGGTGGCGTCCAAGATCGAGATCCGCAAGGAAGGCAAGCTGGGCCGCGTGTACTACCCGGCGCCGTACCTGACGAACGACAACCTGGAGTACTACCAGGACGCGTACGAGATTGGCTACGAGAAGGTCATCGACACCTACGCCGCAGCCACGCAGCACGTGGACCAGGGCCTGTCCCTGACGCTGTTCTTCAAGGACACCGCCACCACGCGCGACATCAACAAGGCCCAGATCTACGCCTGGAAGAAGGGCATCAAGACCATCTACTACATCCGTCTCCGCCAGCTCGCGCTGGAAGGGACCGAGGTGGAAAATTGTGTCTCGTGTATGTTGTAACCGATATCGGTTGATTTTGCTTGAGTACGACGGCGGGCGTCCGCCGGCCGTCGGACACAAGAATTAAAAGCTTGAGGGGCCGTGCGCTAACACAGCCCCTCAAGAAAGTCCCGGAAACGAGACAGTTCCAAGTGATACCTGGACTGTTGAGTTTACAGGAGTTGTCGGCCTTCTGTCGAAGGCCCTCCTCCCGGGCATCAGCCCCGGAAGGAGTTGGTAGCTATGGCCACCGTACGACGTACGATTCGCCGGACTATCCGCATCACGATTCGGCCCATGTAGGGCTGCACGTGGTCCACTCGCCAGCTCAACAGAGAGGAGGAAACCTCCAATGGCTAACGGTTCATATCGCAGCGCCAAGACCGGACGTTATGTAACGCCGAAGTATGGAAAGTCGCACCCGTCGACGACCGTAAAAGAGTCCAAGTAGGGCAGAGGGCTTGTCCCTGATTAGTCCGATACCAGCCGAGTGGGTCCACTTTTGTGGGCCCACTCTTGGTCGTCAGTCCGAGGCACGGTTGGGCCGCAGTTCCCGGATTATGTCCGTGTGAACACGGCCACTGCATAGCGGCATACGTCAGCAACCGAACGACTTAGAGTCTAGAATTGATAGCTAGACGCTGGACGTTTCCGGCGCGCTAACCATCAGGCGGAGGGAACCATATGACCGAGAAGGTCAAGCTGCTGAGCCATGTTGAAGCGATCAACTGGAACCGAATCCAGGACGACAAGGACGTGGACGTCTGGAACCGCCTGGTCAACAACTTCTGGCTGCCGGAGAAGATCCCGCTGTCCAACGACGTGCAGTCGTGGGCGACGCTGACCCCGGACGAGCAGCAGCTCACCATGCGCGTGTTCACCGGCCTGACCCTGCTGGACACCATCCAGGGAACCGTCGGCGCTGTCTCGCTGATCCCGGATGCGATCACCCCGCACGAGGAGGCTGTCTACACGAACATCGCCTTCATGGAGTCCGTGCACGCGAAGAGCTATTCCTCCATCTTCTCCACGCTGGCCTCCACCAAGGAGATCGACGAGGCTTTCCGCTGGTCCACTGAGAACGTGAACCTGCAGAAGAAGGCCCAGATCGTCATGGACTACTACCAGGGCGACGATCCCCTGAAGCGCAAGGTGGCCTCGACGCTGCTGGAGAGCTTCCTGTTCTACTCGGGCTTCTACCTGCCGATGTACTGGTCCTCGCGGGCCAAGCTGACGAACACGGCTGACCTGATCCGCCTGATCATCCGCGATGAGGCCGTGCACGGCTACTACATCGGTTACAAGTTCCAGAAGGGCCTCGAAGGCCTGTCCGAGGAGCGCAAGCAGGAGATCAAGGACTACACGTTCGAGCTGCTCTTCGAGCTGTACGAGAACGAAGTCCAGTACACGCACGATCTGTATGACTCCGTCGGCCTGGCCGAGGACGTCAAAAAGTTCTTGCATTACAACGCCAACAAGGCGCTGATGAACCTCGGCTACGAGGCCATGTTCCCGGCGTCCGTCACGGACGTGAACCCGGCCATCCTGTCGGCCCTGTCGCCGAACGCGGACGAGAACCACGACTTCTTCTCGGGGTCCGGTTCGTCTTACGTGATTGGCAAGGCTGTTAACACTGAGGATGACGACTGGGATTTCTAGTCTCCTTCTTCTGCTCCTTCAATCAAACGGGCAACCGTTCGAGGAGAGTTCCCTGTGAGCCCTTCGAAACTCGAAAAGGCCCCGCACGCAGAAGCGTGCGGGGCCTTTTGTAACAAATTACGTGCCGGCGTCGACGCTAGACCCGGTACTTGTCTTTCCGTTTCTGGAAGGCTTCGGTGCCTCCGTCGAGTATCTCGCACGCGTGTTCACGGATGCCGCAACTATCAAGCGTATGTGGTTGTTCCGTGTGGGCAAGAGTGTGTTCTAGGGAACCAGCCAGATAGTCGAACGTTCTTCCTCCAGCATTTTTGCTGCCGGTTCCGTGCCGGTTGGCGACGACTACTTGCTCACTATCCGCGCCGACAACGAGATTGGCATTGTGCGTGACCATGATCACCTGACGTTCGGTCTTGCGCTGCTTCAGGTATGGCACCACGTGATCGTAGATTGACCGGCTGTCTAGGTCGTCTTCAGGCTGGTCTATCAAGAGCGGCCAATGATCTTCGGACTCGTTGAGGATGAGTTGAAGCGCAAACATAGCTTGCTTTCCCGGAGTCATCGAGGACCGGGCGAACCCGCCGATTCTGTCGCCTTCGAGTTCTGCGAAGAACTGAAAATGCGGCACGAAAGTGAACACCTGTTCGGCGACAGCAGTCGTCGACCTCCCCTGCTTTAGCTTCTGGTCACCCTCCTGAAGCGCAGACAGAAAGTCAGCGGGTTTGGACAGTACCTGGTCGATCCTAAGCCCGACATTTCGTTCAACGAATTCCGTGTTGGACCGCTGATCGAAGTCTTGGGAAATAGCCAACAGTGTTGCTTCATCGTGACCACCCTCGATACCGAGGAGCATTCCGTCCACTGCTACAAGCCCGTCATCAAAGTAATGAAGATGATTCTGAATCAGTTCTGACCGTCGTTCCAAGCTGGCAATCAGAATAGTGGAGCTTTCATCTCGAGCTTCGACGAGTTTCTTGAGCTCGGCTACGTATTTCGCAATAAGAGCGAGGGCGGCGTCCTGCTGTGCCAGCTGCTTCACCATCTCGTCGACGACAGTATTCGCTTCATTTCGCGCGATCAACTCACCATTCTGCGCGCTGACGTTAGCGATCTCTGCTTCAAGTCCAGATACTTCCGCTTTCACTTTCTCGTAATGTGCGACGAGGAAATCCCCTAGAGCCTGGCGGAGGTTTTCTGACGCTTCGGTCACCAATCTCGAGACTTGGTGCTGAATAGCTAATGGCAAATTCTCGGGAGTCGGCGACGCAACTACCGACACCGACACTCGAGCGGAAACGCTTGTCCCGGGCTGATCGGCTTCTGACGTGATGTAGGTGCTCAGGCCCCGTAAATCTTCAAGCCTGTCCGCCCGGTCTGTCTTGAGTTTCGACAACTGTTCCATTACTGCTTGGTAGCTGACAATATCATCGTTCAGTAACTCTAAATTGGCACGCTGATCGGCTAGTTCGGACGTCAATTCCGATTTCTGCTTCTGGATGGCCGTTGGGTCGCCGACACCCGCTATTTTAGTTGCAACTTCGCTAATCTCAGACGTTCGAGCGAACCAGTTCTTCAAGCATGACTTGATATCGCCACCTATGGTTTCAATGTCCGTCGTTACTTTCTTATGAGCTGCTTCAAATTCGGGATTCGCTCTGAAAAGAATCGGCTCTATCTTCGAAGTAATTTCTGTTGAACGTTCATTGAGGTTGAAAAGTGAATTCTGAGGGATATAGATAACCCTTCCCACTGTGTCGGCAGAGCCGCCCCATGCAACTTGACAGAGTCCGGGCGGCGTCTCCCTCCATGTTCTCCCGGCTGCCGGTCCAGTCTCATCAATCGATTCAAAGAATCCACTATCAAATTGTTGTTGCTTCGCGTATTTGCTGTCAACGGCGTGAGCAATATGGGCTAGTAGGGATGATTTCCCAGATGAGCGGCTGCCAATAATGGAAACCAAGTTCTGATTGAACTCGATTGATTGGGGGAAGTCATCTGAGTCTGGAAACTTGACCGCAGTTATGACTTGGTAGGGTTGCTTCCTGTCCGGTTTGGTTGACTGAATGCGGACTCTTTCTGCAGGCTCTATTGCCGTCTGCAGCAGTCCCTCAAACGTGGGATCAGCTTTTATCCATGTCACATTCTTGTGCGAGGATCCGCGAGCTTCGCGTCCCAACCAGCTTTCGAGCTCATCGAAGCTGTGAGCGTCGCATCCGGCGAAGACCGGTCGAGGAGGCAAGTCTTCCTTTCTGTTGGACCCTTCAACCTCGTTTTGATAATAAGCAACATCGTTCGGGTTTCCGAAAATGCCAGATGTGAAAAGATCCAGGTTGTCGGCCAGCACTCTCTTCCGACGAGACCCAGAAACCTTGCCCTCTGGCCTTATGCCGTCATTGCCCGCCGGCATCACCGGGAAGGCTACGCTTCTCCACGAGTCGTCCGCTCCAAACGTGTCTTCCAAGGTTTCACGCACTTGCTCGAGGTAAACACTGGCCGAATCGAACTGATGTGCTGTCAGTTCGGAACAGGCGACCGAAGTTCTGTTTGGCCTTGTGTGTGTGGTTTTCAGTCTCGAGACAAAACGTGAGAGTTCTTCTCTTGGAAGGGAGGGATCAAAGACGAGATGGAGATTGACGTTGGCAAGTGTCTTACTCACGGTCTCGACGAGTCGGAGTTCCAGATTGGGAAAGAAGACTTTGCCCGTCTCGCCATAGATCTCCTGAAACCGATCGGTGACGCGGTAGTAGTTTTCGAGCGTAAAGTAGTCTGTTATGCCAATCACATCCACATCGGACTCCGAAATGGTCTGACAGAATCTGTCGAGAATGCCTTGTTTGTCCAGATCGCTAGCTACGTAGCGATCTTCCATGGTGCCGCCAGGTGCATGGACGTGGAGGTCCCATTTTCGCCATTCTGAACCACGTGCATACGATTTCAATTGTTCCCCAATTCACAGTCGATATTCATTGCTAAATCAAAGGCCAGCACTGTAGCTAGCTCCGGGCCTCGGCAAACCGCGGCGCCATGGATTCCATCTGCTCCATGACAAGCTTGATTGCCTCAGGCTGCTTGTCCGGCGGGTAGCCGAAACGAACCAGGAGCCGCTTGATTGACGAGCGGAGCTTAGCCCGGACGTCGTCGCGGACGGTCCAGTCAGTGCGCACGTCCCGCCGCATCACAGAAACTAGTTCGCGGGCGATGTCTGCAAGGATGCCTTCGCCCTGGACCTCCACCGCAGACTGGTTTTGTGCTACGGCATCGTAGAACGCCAGTTCGTCAGAATTCAACGGGGGAGTGAACTGCGCGCCGCGATTGCCTTCGGCGGCAACCTCCCGGGCCAGCTCCACCAGCTCGGCAATCACCTCCGCCGACGTGAGCTGCTGGTTGGTGTACTTCTTCATCAGCTCGCTGATCCGCTCGGAGAACGCGCGCTGGCGGATGACATTGTTGCGGGTCGTCTTGGCCGACTCATCGGCGATGAGCTTCCGCAGCGCCTCGATGGCCAGCTGGGGGTTACGCGCCTGTTGCGTCTTGGCAATGAATTCTGGCGTCAGATCATCCAAGGACGGCTTGGGTATCCCGGCCGCCTCGTAGATGTCCAGGACTTCGCCGGACGACGTTGCAGAGGCAATGAGGTCACCGAGCAGCCGCTGGATCTCTTCCGGCACCGGCTCGCCGCTGGCCTGCCGGTCGGCGGCGTCAAACTTGGCCATGTACACCCGGGTCTCTTCGTAGACCTGGATTTCCGGCCGCAGTTCCGCCAGGGTTTCGGACCCCGAGCAGAGCGCCCACGCCCGGGACAGCTGGCTGGAGAACCGCCGGTACTTCGAGGCGAGCGTCTCCTCGCCTTCGGCAGTCTGGTTCTCCGGCGTCTCCGGGCTGCGCAGGTAGTTCGCCGCGCCCGTCGCCGCGGACACGAACGCCTTCGGGCCGCCCTTCATCAGCACAGCCCTCCAGTCGTATCCGGCGAGCAGCCCCCGCAAGGTCTCCACCAGCCCAAGGGCGGCGCCTACCGCTTCGTCGATGTTCTTGCCCACCGGCTTGTTCGCCTGGTCAGACTGCGTATACTCGCCCAGTGCCTTGGCCAGGTTCTCCGCCAGCGGCGCGTACGCCACGAGCAGCCCGTCCTCCTTGCCGCGGAAGGTGCGGTTCACCCGGGCAAGCGTCTGCATCAGCAGCGCACCCTTGAGCGGTCGATCCAGGTACAAGGTGTGCAGCGGCGGGGCGTCGAAGCCAGTGAGCATCATGTCCTTGACGATCACCAACTCCAGCTCGTCGTCCACGTCCTTGAGCCGCTCCTTCACGACAGCGTTCGCGGATTCGCGGCGCACGTGGTTGGAGACCGGCGGCACGTCCGACGCTGTGCCGGAGTAGACCACCTTGATCCTGCCCTTGGCCAGGTCATCGGAGTGCCAGTCCGGTCGCAGCTCGACGATGGCCGTGTACAGTTTCGCGCAGATTTCCCGCGTCCCGCCCACGATCATGGCCTTGCCCGGAGCCTCGATGAACTTGCCCATTCGGGCGCTGCGGTTCTCCCAGTGCCCCACCAGGTCGGCGGCCAGCGCCGCGATCCGCTGAGGCGCGCCATAGACGGCATTGACGACGGCGACGCTCGCCTCGATGCGCGCCCTCTCAGTGTCGTCCAGGCCCAGCGTGGCTTCGTCGGCCGCCTGGTCCAGAGTCTCCTCGGTAAGGTCGGCGGCAAGTCCCACCTTGATCAGCCGCGGTTCGAAGTACACCGGGACCGTGGCGCCGTCCTCGACAGCGCGGGAGAGGTCGTAGATGTCGATGTACTCGCCGAACACGTCCTGGGTGTTGCGGTCATCGAAGGAGATCGGAGTTCCGGTGAACGCGATCAGTGTCGCGTGCGGGAGGGCGTCACGAAGGTGCCGGGCGTAACCGTCCAGGTCGTCATAGTGCGAGCGGTGAGCCTCGTCCACCACCACGATGATGTTGCGTCGGTCGGAAAGCAGCGGGTGCTCCGCGCCGGCGTCCTTCTCGGACTTGCTGCGGCCGAATTTCTGCAGGGTGGTGAAGTAGATGCCGCCGGTGGTGCGGTTGCTCAATTCGTCCCGGAGTTCGGAGCGTTTCTTGATCTGCTTGGGGGACTCGGCCAGCAACAAGCTGCGGTCGAAGCCTTCAAACAGCTGGCCGTCGAGTTCGTTACGATCGGTGATGACGACGACGGTGGGGTTCTTGAGCTTGGGGTGCCGTGCCACCAGGTTGGCGTAGAGCTCCATCTCCATAGACTTGCCCGAGCCTTGCGTGTGCCAGACGACGCCTGCCTTGCCGTTGCTTTCCACGGCCTGGACGGTGCTGCCCACGGCCTTGGTCACGGCGAAATACTGGTGCGGCTTGGCGATGCGCTTGCTCAACCCGTCCGGGCCGCCGTCGAACGCGGTGAAGTTGCGGACCAGCTGCAGGAACCGCTCCTGGTTGTAGAGGCCCTGGAGTGCGGTCTCCAACGCGGTCACGGCCTCGCCGTCTTCCATGAACCCCGGTGCGACGGGCACGCCGTCGTCGTCGACGTTCCATGGTGAGAAGTGGTTGAGGGGAGTGAACGGAGTGCCGTACTTGGCCTGGATCCCGTCCGAGGCGAGCGTGAACACGCAGAAGCGGAACACGATGGGGAACTCCCGGAGGTAGGTCTGCAGCTGGGCGTGCGCGGCGGCGACGTCGGCCGTGGCGCTGCCGGCCTTCTTCAGTTCGATGATGCTCACCGGCATGCCGTTGCAGTAGAGCACGACGTCGAAGCGGCGTTTGTAGTCGCCCTGGACCAGGGTGACCTGGTTGACGGCGAGCCAGTCGTTCTGGTCCGGGTCCGCACTGAGCAGGTGGAGGGTGGGGTTGGCCTCGTTGCCGTCCGAGTCGATGTAGCTGAGCCGGTAGCCGTCCACGAGGTAGTTGTGGATGCGGTGGTTCTCGGTGATGGCGTCCTGGGACTTGGGCGAGGCGATCTCGGCGAGGGCCTGCTGAAGGTATTGGGCCGGAACCGTCGGGTTGAACCGTTGCAGGGCAGCGAGCAGTCGGGGTCGGATCAGCAGCTCGTCCCAGGAATCCCGCTCGCCCCTGCCGGGTGCGATGTCCTGCCCGGATGCCGGCCGCCAGCCCAGCGGCTCGGCCAAAAGTTCCAAGGCCATGCCCTCCCAATCGGCTTCGGAAAAGGCTACTGCGGGTGCTGCTGTCACGGTGGTTCCCCCTGGTTGACCGGATGTCATTCTGGAATTTCTGTGCAAATCCTGCTTCGAGGTCGGAGACGCTGGGCTCAGCTCAGCGCCTCCGACCTCATACTCCGGCGTCCACTAGCACTTTCTCGGAGTCCTTGACTCTCAGCTTGCCGGACATGAGCGGGGGTAGAAGTGCGTCGCGTGTGGCGGCCAAGCACGCGCTCTCCTGACTCACGCTCTTTAGAACGCTAAGTAAATGACCATGGCGTAATGCGAAGGCAGTCGATGTTTGGTCATCGGGCACCGAAACTTCCCTTTTCATCAGCAGTTGCCAGTGCCGCTTATACTCCTCATGGTTCTGCAAGCCCTTCAATGCGCAGTACAGCGTCAGTGTAGGAATTCCAGAGCCGACGAACGGTACAGTATTGGGCCCAACGGTAAATCTTTGTGCGGCGATTCGCAGCTTGCATGTGTGGTCGCCAAAGTACATGACCGGCTGGTCTGCACTCGCCTCCAAGAACCCTTCGCCATTCAGGTAGCCGAGGAAACCGTAGTCGCTCTGGTCGAATACAGGGTAGTCACCCTGCGTGAGCAGTTCCTCTTTCGCAAATTTCCGCTTGGGTGGGATTCGGTGGACCAAAGTCTCCACCGGGACTGGTAGGGACGGCGAAGACTGAACTAGTCCCCGATATGAGGCCTGAAGGAATTCCTCGGTAGTTGCAGAGAGTTGCACATTGGCAGCGATCTTGTCGTCGAGTGCCCCCAGCACTTCCGCTATCGCCCTCTGCGTATCGATGCTCGGGAGTTGAAGTGGCACACGCTCAAGTATCTTCTGATTTAGCGACAACATGGTTGACCCTGAAGCGTGCTGCAGTAGCCACGCCCTTGTCGCTTCATCCTGAAACTGATAGGCGACAAAACGGGAGTCCACAGAAGATGGGAGTCGGAGCCGAATACCATCGGATCCCAAGAACCAGCCATTCTCTGATTCCTTGACCCAAGCGCATCGGTCAACCGCGCCCTTTCGTCCGAATACGATGTCGCCGGGCTCGAGCAAATATTCTGGCAGGCGCTGCGTCACTTCCGCGGGCGCACACGGAGTATCCCTTCTCAGACTCAGCGACCCGTAACCGACTTCACCAACTGAAATGATCGGAACGCCCGTTTCGGAATACTCGTTCGCCTTCAGCGTCGTACCGAAAGGCCCGGTCTTTATTGAACCACCCTGTTCCTGGATGAGCTGCCCAAGAGTTTCGATCGTGGTCATACGACCCTCCCCAACTGCTCTCGCACAACTGCGGCCAGCCGCTCCGACTCCTCGAACTGCGCAAACAGTTCCTTCGACAGCCGAGCGATCTTCTCTTCGATGGGCTCGCCGTCGTCTTCAACATCGGCCGCCCCGACGTACCGGCCGGGCGTCAGCGCGTAGTCGGCAGCTTTGACCTCCGCGAGGCTGGCCGAGTAGCAGAAGCCGGCTTCGTCGTCGTACGTCATCCCGGACTCAACTGCGGAGGCAGTCCCACGCCAGGCGTGGTAGGTGTTGGCGATCTTGGCGATGTCCTCGTCGGACAGGGCGCGTTCGGCGCGGTCCACCATGTAGCCCAGGTTCCGGGCGTCGATGAAGAGTACCTGGCCGGTGCGGTCGACGGAGCCCTTCGGACCCGCGGACTTGTCCTTGGCGAAGAACCAGGTGCACACCGGGATGCCGGTCGAACGGAAGAGCTGGGTGGGCAGTGCCACCATGCAGGAGACAAGGTCCGCCTCCACGAGCTGGGCGCGGATCTCGCCTTCCCCGCCGGAGTTGGAGGACATGGAGCCGTTGGCCATGACGACGCCTGCGCTGCCGCCGGGGGCCAGTTTGGAGATGATGTGCTGGATCCAGGCGTAGTTGGCGTTGCCGGCCGGGGGGACGCCGTACTTCCAGCGGGGGTCGGATTCGGAGCGGGCCCAGTCTTTGATGTTGAAGGGCGGGTTGGCCATGATGAAGTCCGCGCCGTTGTTGCCGGTCAGCTCGGGGTGTTGGTCACGGGCGAAGGTGTCGCCCCAGCGGGAGGCGAGGTTGGCGTTGAGGCCGTGGATGGCGAGGTTCATCTTGGCCATTCGCCAGGTGCGCTCGTTGAGCTCCTGGCCGTAGACGGAGATGTCGGAGCCCTCCATATTGTGGGCCGCCAGGAACTTCTCGGCCTGGACGAACATGCCGCCGGAGCCGCAGCAGGGGTCGTAGACGCGGCCGCTGTGGGGTTCCAGGACCTCGACGAGGACGCGGACGACGCCGGCGGGGGTGTAGAACTCGCCGCCGCGTTTGCCCTCGGCCTTGGCGAACTTCTCCAGGAAGTATTCGTAGACCTCGCCGAGCAGGTCGCGGGCCTTGCTGGCGCCTTGGCCGGTGAAGCGGGCCGAGTTGAACAGGTCCAGCAGCTCGCCGAGGCGGCGCTGGTCCACGTTGTCGCGGTTGTAGATGCGGGGGAGCGTGGCGGCCAGAGACTTGTTGTTCGCCATGATGAGGTCCATGGCTTCATCGATGAGCTGTCCGATGGACTTGGCCTCGGCGCCGTCCATCGCGGGCAGGCCCTTGGCGTTTTCGGCCAGGTAGGTCCAGCGGGACCGTTCCGAGACCCAGAACACGCCGCGGCCGGTGTACTCGTCCACGTCGTCGATCAGCTGGGCGATCTGCTCCTCGTTGAGCCCGTCTGCTTCCAGCTCGGCCTGGATCTGCCCGCGGCGCTCCTCGAACGCGTCCGACACATACTTCAGGAACACCAGGCCCAGGATCACGTCCTTGTACTGGGAGGCATCCATGGAGCCGCGCAGTTTGTCCGCGGCCTTCCAGAGGGTGTCCTTGAGTTCCTTCATGGTGGACGGGGCGAGGTCCACCTTCATTTTCGGGGGCATTACTGGGTTCCTTCGGTCTGTGGTTCGGCGAGCTTAGTACTGGGGTCTGTCAGGGTGAGGCTTCCGCCCGCTACGCCGTCCGTAATCAGGGTAGCGAGTTCTTCAAACCGTTTGAGGCGTTCGCGCGCCAGATTCTGCCCGTGTTGCAGCCGGGCAAGCGACGCGGCGAGCTGGGTCCGTTGGGCCTCGGGGACGCGGCGCAGGCGCCACTGGCGCCAGGACTTGTCCGCCGCGGGGAGGACGTTGATGTCCGCGGCGACGACGTCGGGCAGAAGTCCGCCGGGGTCACCGGCATCGAGACGCAGCACGCGGGCGGGGAAGACGACGGCGGAGCCACCTTCTCGATCCACAAGGGCGGCGGGCCTTGGGCTGGTGCAAAAGACGACGTCGCCGGGCTCGGTGAGGCGGCCGGAAGGATTGCTGGCGGCGAAGTCCATGAGGCTGAGGTGGCGGTGCGGGGCGGTGTGCGGGTTGAGCAGCTCGGCCGGCCCCAGGACTCGCGTACCGCCGCGTGGCGTCAAGTCCGCGTCCTCGAGTCGGTTCCCTTTGATGTATTTGAGGTTGCCGGAGGTGATGAGGTCCTGGACGGAGACGGGTCGCGCCTTCGCATTTGGATCCCTTGTGAGCACAGCCACCTCACCGGATTGCTCGGGCCGTGTGGTCTGCAGCATGCGCTCGAGTTCCTCCACCCGAAGGGCTGCCTCGGCGCCGGAGGGACTCTGAGCCGAGCCATGGGATGGCGCTGTCGCCAAGGACTTCCGGTTGGCCAGCAGGAGTCTGGTCTGTACCAGCCGGGCGAAGCGGAAGGAGTGGGCACGAATGGTGGCGCGGTCACCCATCGACGCGACGATGTCGCTGATGAGGTCCTGGCTGACGTCTTCAGCGAGGACGCGGGAGCTGAGATCCGCCACCATGGTCCACCGCTCCGCAATGGGTACCTCAGCGAACGACGGCCCCAGCACCCACAGCGCCTGAGCTTCGCGTGGCTTGGAACGCAGCAATCCCTGCGGTAGCCGCACGATGGCACGCACTCGGCCGGAGCGCAGAAGTCCGGACCGGAGGCCGGCGGCCCCGGTGGCCAGCGGCACATCACAAAGAACCCGGGCCGGGGCGATGACGACAGCCCGCTGCTGATCGTCCATCTGCAGGACAAGGTGTTCCACCGCCGAGAGAACCTGAACTGCGTCCATGCCCGGTTGGCCAGGGGACGGGTACTGCGCCACGTGGACTACAGGTCCATGGACGGCGAACTCGCCACTTGCATCGACGCGGATCTGTCCGCCGTCCACACCGTGCACGCGCAGGCGGCGACGCACCAGGCGGCCCGCACCGCCGCCGTCGTCGTCCGCTGTCAGAAACGTGACGGGGGCACTCTCGCCGGCAGCGTGCGCGACGCCCATCAGGAGGTCGCTGCCGCCGCGGGTGGAGTCGGCAAACACGGAGTTTCCGCCGAGTGTTGCGGCCAGTTCGACGGCCGCAGCGGCAACCAGCCCCACGGCGGATTCGGTGAGGGCGGTATCCGAGTGCTCCCGCAGCCCCGCCCGGAACCGTGCGGCCAGCAGCTGCTCGAAGGCGGCGGCCGCGTTGTAGGCACTGTCCACCAGCCGGTCCGCGAAATTTGCCGTAGAGGTAAGCGACGTGCTCTGGGCCTCCAGCTCCGAATACAGGAACGTGTCATCGGGATCGCACTCGTCCGCAACGTCCAGCAGTTCATCCGGGCTCAGCTGACCCACCGAGTCGCCGGTCATAGCCTTGAGCGTCAGCAGGGCCGTGAGAGCGTCGAAGGTGTTTTCCGGGGCGCCACCGGCAGCGGTGCCGGGCATCCGGGCGAAAGCGGCGACGTCGTTGCGGGCTTCCGGGTTGTTCCCACGTCCGGTGGCGGCCAGCCAGGCGGCGATGTGGTCGGCCTCGAAGAGTTCCCGCCCGCCGTCGAGCGCGGTGGGTTCCGGAAACGGGTGCTCAGACGCGGCGCTGCGTTTGCGCCACATGGAAACGACCGGGCGCTGGACCTGAGCGAGGGCGGCAACGTCCGAGAGGGTCATGCGCAGGGCTTCTGCTTCATTCATTTCCGCCTCCTTACGACGTCGACCCCCAGCCTAGCGGTGCGCGGCGACTATTCCGGTGAAGTGCTGATAACGGGGGTTATCAGACTTCGTTCGTCCCGTTACTCCGGAGGCGCCGTAGCTTCGATTCTGCAGCTACGGAGGAATCTTCCGGTGCTGCGACGGCGGCGGGGAACCACGCATTGGGGGATCGGTATCCCGCCGCCGCTCAGCAGCCACCCATGAACAGAGGAAGAGATCATGCCGAACACTGATATCAACCAGGCCGACGAGCCGCAGCTCTATGAAGGCCCGCAGGTGTCGGGACCGTCATCGGTCGCGGCAAAGGCTGTCAGGAAGAAGAGGGTCCTCCCCGCGGTAGCTGTTCTGGCGCTGTTGGCCGGCGCTGTCGGTATCGGCACGACGCTGCCCGACCCGAAGTCCAGCGACGCCTACGTGGCTCTCCTGGGGGAGAAGGCGTCCTTGGAGTCGGACCGGGACTCGGTCAAGTCCAGCTACGAGTCGATGAAGTCCAAGTACGACACTCTGCAGAACGGCATGGCCGCCCGCGAGGCGAAGGTCACGGCACGCGAAGCAGAAGTCGGCAAGGCGGATGCAGCCGTGAAGAGCGCTGATGCGGCCGTCAAGAAGCGCGAAGAGGCGGTGACCGGCGCCGAGAAGACCAAGGCAGCCAACACTATCGCCGACGGCACCTGGACAGTGGGCAAAGACATCGAGGCCGGCACCTACCGGGCCACTGCCGACGTCGGCTCTTCCTGCTACTGGGGTATCTACGCGACCGGCAGTAACGGCAGCAACATTATCGACAACGATCTCCCCGGCGGCGGCCGGCCCTCAGTGGCGCTGTCCGGCGGGCAGGACTTCAAGTCCAGCCGCTGCGGCAAATGGGAAAAGCAGTAGCAGTCCCACACTTCACATCATTCATTCACCTTAGAAAGGCATCCCATGTCCCACGAAGTTTCGGAACAGCCCATGACCGCTGCGGTGGCAGCGCCTCAGCCCCGGCCGTTCTTCAAGAAGAAGCGCTTCCTCGTCCCGGCCGGTGTCCTCGTGCTGGGAATCGCCCTGGGCTCCTGCTCCGGGGGCTCCAAGCAGGCCAGCGATGCCAGCCCAGCGGCTGCGGCCTCGGCTCCTGCGGCAGCATCACCCGCTTCTTCGGCAGCAGCTGTACCTGCAGCAGCGCCGACTGCCCCTGCTGCTCCACCGGCGGCGCCGGCCGGACCCGCCGTCGGCGCTCCGTTCAGCGTCAAGATGGGCAACGGCAACGTCGCGAAGATCACGATTGTCTCTGCCGTCCGCACGGACGCTGTGACGACCACGGCCCTCGCGACGGCACCCAAGAGTGGAAGCTACTTGCTCCTCGACGTCCTGTGGGAAACGGAGACGGGCAAGACCAGCTCCAACCCGTTCTACTTCTCGGCCAAGGACGCTAATGGGCGCAAAGCGGATCTGAGCCTCTTCGCGGACAACCAGCTCGGCTCCGGCGACGTTTTGCCGGGTGACAAGACTCGCGGATTCATTGCATTCGATATCGCGCCCGGTGCTTCGATCGTCATGATCTCCACCCCGTTGATGCAGGAAGCCGCACGGATCCAGATTCCGGGGTAGGGCGCCTAAGGAGCCGTGTCCGGGATGCCCGGCTCCCTCGCGCCGCTTACAGTTCAACTGTTCACTTTCGCGTTATCTATTGGGGGATTCCTTGAGCATCAACAAAGAGCACGTTTCGGCGTATAGGCAAATGCCCGTCGCAGAAGCCGGAAGCATGGTGGCCCCCGGGGCCGTCACCGCGGCACAGATCTATCAGTTTCGTGGCGGGGCTGCTTCCTGGTTCGGCACCCAGATCCTTGGCGTCCTGATTACGATCTGCACAATTGGGATCTGCTACCCGTTCGCCTTGGTCCTCGTTGAACGGTGGCGGGCGAAGAACACCTACCTCCACGGCCGGCAGCTTCAGTTCGTCGGCACCGGATGGGGCATCTTCGGGCTGTGGATCAAATGGGCGCTCCTGAGCATCATCACGCTTGGCGTCTACACCTTCTGGGTCTACCCCAGGCTGATGCAGTGGAAGGTCGAAAAGACCGTCTTCGCGTAGACAGAACGGCCCTGCACCCTTCGGGGTGCAGGGCTTTTTCTTTTGCAGGCCCCGGGAATCTTGCGATTGTGGGAAACTGCTCCTTTGGCCCTAGCCCCGGTTTCCCGGAAGTGTGCAGCGCTTACCCTTTGACAATCATTTCTATTGCTGCTGCTAGAGTCCGGATATGACATATGAATTCAGTTCTGAAGCAGCAACACTGACAGAAAAATGCCGGTCATTGTTCGGTGATGAGTCGCGTTGGATTACGGCAGGAGGCTATCCGCACAGCCTGGCTCTTTCCATTATCGATTCCATCTTCTCGACGGGTTCGCACTACCAAAGTGTCATCAACGTCGTGAGCGAGTATCGGGCGTACCGGCTCGGTCAGGGTGGTGACGCTCATCAGGACGGCACCAAAGAATTGCTGGCTACTTTCGAGGAAGCCGGGGGAAGTGCTGGCTGGGCAGATCTTGTGAACAACCACAAGCCCGCTCATACTAGGCCAAACGCTCTGCTGAAAGCCGAGGTCGTCAAGCGAGCCGCTGAGGCGCTCCAGAACAAGCTGGACATCACGACTCGGGAAGGCGTCCATTCCGCGTACTCCATGGACAATTCCCTAGCTGAACTCAAGAAGAATTGGCTGTGTTTGCCGAGCCAGTCCTCTGGCGTCACGTTCAACTACTTCCTTATTCTTTGCGGGTTCCAGTCCGTGAAGCCTGACCGAATGGTCATCCGCTTCGTGAAAGAGCACGCAGGCTTGGAAGGCAAAGACATCACACCTATGCAGACGGCCGAGCTGATCGGACAAGTTGCAGAAAACTACCCAACGCAGCCGAGAAGGCTCGACCACGTGATCTGGCGCCATGTATCGGGTCGCGAAATCTTCAGGGCGGATGAGCTCAACTAACGAGCGTTGAATAGGCGTCTAGGCAAGGGTGCCGCAGTGGGGGACTACTTCGCTTGAGCTGGAGGAGGAATGCTTGTGAAAGTCTTGCCTGATACTGCGATGCCGATGGTCGGGAAACTGCTCGAGGAAGTCTCGTGGGAACGCGCCACCAGTTACCGGCAAGGCGGCCGCGGACGAGAAGATCCACTGGCAGAACGCCTGAGCCCCGGGGAGCGGCCCTCGGCCGTCCGCGCACATTAGGTTGGACAGTGTCGGACCCGGACTCCGTACCCGCGTTCCGGTGCGGAATTCTTCCGCGCCCGGAGTGGTTCCAGCAGTATGGCCCTTCCCCTTCCCCGGATTTCCATTCTCGACCGTGCCAACGCCAGGGACGGGTTTCCTGCTGCGGACGCCCTGAACCGGGTGCTGGAACGGGCCCAGCGGGCCGAGGAATGGGGTTACCACCGCTTCTGGGTCGCAGAGCACCACGCGGTGCCAGGCATTGCCGGTTCCGTTCCGGCCGTGCTGATGGCCGCCGTTGCTGCCCGGACGCACTCCATCCGGGTCGGTTCAGGAGGCATCATGCTTCCCAACCACCAACCACTCGTGGTGGCCGAACAGGCGGCCACGCTGGAGGCTCTGCATCCCGCGCGGATTGACTTGGGCGTTGGCCGGTCTGTGGGTTTCACCCCGGCAGTCCGGAATGCGCTGCGCTCCGGGAAACAGGACGCGGAGCGGTTTGAAGACCAGCTGGCCCAACTGCTTGCTTACCTGTCCGGAGCCGCGCCCATCACTGCCCGGCCGCGGAACGATTCGGCTACACCGGTATTCGTGCTGGCCACCGGTTCGGGAATCGATATTGCAGCCCGCGCCGGCCTGGCTGTGGTGCTGGGCGGGCCAGCCGTGTTCCGGACGGATCAGAACGGCACCCTCCCGGCGCTGGAAAGGTATCGCTCACAGTTCCGTCCATCACGCTGGTTCGAGCGGCCCTTCATCCTGGTTTCCGCCAACGTAGCAGTGGCCGCCACCCGCCAGTCGGCGAGGGAACTGCTTCTGCCCGAAGCCGTCGCGCTGGCCCGCTCCCGGACCACCGGCGAATTCGCTGCCTTGGCGCCTGTGGGTCCGACCGAGTGGGCCGGGCTGACTCTCCGGGAAAAGGAAGCGGTCGAAATGAGCCTGTCCACATCGCTCTACGGCACGGCCTCCGAGGTGCGGACCCAAGTCCAACGCCTGATCGCGACCTCCGGAGCCGACGAATTGCTGATCACAGGCGGAGCCTTCGACGTCGCGGCACAGGCGGAATCCGATCGGATCCTGGCCGGGCTCTTCCCCCAAGACGAGCGCCGCAGCACGGAAGACCGCCGTGGATTCGCGGCATCCCATTGACGCCCACCTGACTTGACGCCACCTAGCGCCCTCCCAGCGCGAGCAGCCATTCCGGCCTGGCCCGGTCCTATAAATGGGCTGCGGTGGAGGAGCTACTGCTCGGCGCCGCCGTGCAGGGGGTCGTCGCTGGCGTCGCTGTCTGGTGTTGCGCCGAGGTCCTCCGGGGGCACTTCGATGTTCCCGATCGCCTCGGACATATTGGGCATTCCGGGGACGCTGTAAGTATCCGGAAAGATGCCGTGGGCTTGTTCCTCGATCAGGGCTTCCTCTTCGCTGAAGCGGATCTCGTTCGCTTCGTCGCCGACGTCGCCCGGGAGGTCCTCGCTGAACTTTGACGGGTTCGGAACTATAAAGCCGTTGAAGCTGTCTTCGCTGCTGCCGGTCATTGGTTCATCCTTCGTAAAGCCCCAATCACCTCAGCGTATGCCCGGCAGCTCAGGTATGACCCGGACGCAACCGGGGGACTTTCAGGAGCGCCGGAGAGGGATAGGGCTGATGCGCACAACCCGGCAGTGTTGCATTGGGATGTCCGGATGAGGGTGCGCATGGAGCTGTTTGCCAAGATCCCGTTGAGACGCCCGCGTTGAGGGTTTGTCCATCCGTGGGCTGGCTAAGCGGTATCAGAGCGGCAGGGAAACCGTCCGGCAGGCATTGTCGGATCCTCTCCCGCCGGCGCGGAAGACTGCCGTGAGGTCGTCGCCCCGGCTGGAAGCCTTTAAATACGCGATCGATGCCATGTTGACGGAGGACACGACGGCGCCGAAGAAGCAGCGCATACCGCTCCCGGATCCTGTCCGCTTTCCACGACCGGGGACAATTCACTATTCGGGTTGTGAGTGCACTCATCTGCCGATGATCGAGCCTCTACTGAACACGCCACGCGACAAGGAGCCCCGCGGCTGAGGGCAGGTTCGCCACCACGTGGCCGCCTTTACACGTGGTCGAGCAGATGATCGCGCGGTGGGGTCCGGCTCGTAGGAGTGCGCCTTTCGTGGGTGATGACAGTGGCGGCTAGGGCGATGGTGAGGCCAATGACGGTCTCGAGGGCGCGCTCAGTCAGGAGGGTGCCGATCGGGGCTGGCAGCATGAGATCGCCGAGCAGAAGGGCCATCGGGGTGAAGAAGACCAGGCCGAGGCTGTAGTTGCGCCCGGTCGTCAGCTCGGTGCACGCCTGGAGCACGGCGATCACGATGATCGCGGCATAGCTGCTGGGGTGGGCGGCCAGGACGAGGGCTGCGACGCCGAGGCCGGCGGCGGTGCCGATCACCCGCTGGGCAGCGCGCGTGAGGCGGGCGTGCAGGTCGGGTGCCGACATGGGGACGGATGCCGTGACGAAGGTCCAGTAGGGGTGGCCGATGCCGCTGGTCGCGACGGCGAGGCCGGCGGCGGCGATACCGAGCAGATAGCGGGCGGCGTGGCGGCCCACCGGGTCGGACGGGCGTAGGCCGCGCCACGACAGCCGATACCGCACCGGGTCGCCGCCGTCGCGGGCGGTGCGACCCGGGAGGGCGAGCAGCAGCGCGAAGACGGCCGCGCCAGCCGCAGCGAGGGCGGCTGCGGGCACCGTGCTCAGCGCGATCGGGACCGTGGCCGAGGCTGTGAGGGCGAAGACCGGGTTGAGAGCTCCGGCCGGATGCCATCGGCCCAGCTCGGCTAGCACTACCGCGACGCCGGCCCAGGCGGCCGCGACCGGGACGAGCAGCCAGAGCCGGAACGGGACGGTCGCCACTAGGGCGCCGACGACGACGCCGAAGACCAGCACCAGGCCCGCCTGCGCCTGCATGGCTAGGCGTACCCGAGCCGGCTCGTGTCGGCCGTACAGGGCGGCGAAGGCACCGATCGCCGCATACAGCAGCAGGTCGCCGCGACCGGACGCCAAGCAAGCCACCAGCGGCACGAAGATCGCCAGGCTTGCGCGCAGGGCGGTCCAATGGGCGCCGGCATGCGGGCCCAGGTCGAAGACTGCCGCCCACCAGGACCGCGTGGGGGTGGCCTGCGTCATTTTAACCTTCCGAGGTGGTACAGGAATGAAGTACCTCAAGGTTACTACACCTATGAACTACTATTGTGGTTGACCGAGGCGACCGCCACGGGGGCGCGGAGGAGCCGGATGGATCAGGACGCAGACGGCCTGCCCGCTCATGGCGACGTCGTGGACCGGATGCAGCGTGAGTGGGCCCGGCTGCGCCCGGACCTGAGCTTCACCAGCCTCGGGGTGATCCACCGCGTGCTGCGCGCTTCCCGCCTCATCCTCGAAGCCAGCGACGCCTTCCTCGCCGACTACGGGCTCACCCGCGGCGAGCTGGACGTGCTTTCCGCGCTGCGCCGTACGGGCGAACCTCTGAGCCCAACGACGCTGGCCCAGACGCTGCTTGCCCCGCGCTCCGCGATCACCATGCGGCTGAACGCCCTCCAGGCTCGCGGACTGCTGAGCCGGACGGCCAACCCGGCCGACGGCCGCTCGTCCCTGCTCGTCCTCACGGACACTGGCGCCGCGCTCGTGGACGAGGTGATTCCCGCCCAGCTCGCCCTCGAGGATGCCCTACTCGCTGAAGCCCCGGCCTGGGCCATCGAGGGCTTGGTCGATCCCCTGCGGGCACTGACCTCCGTGTGGGAGCAAGGACGAGGCCACCAAGCCGGGTCCAGCAAGGACCGGCGGAACGGCGCGCTCGATCCCTCCGGATGAGCCGCAGCAGCGCGCGCTTCGGGTGAGCATCAGCCGACGCGCTACCGGGTTCCGCGTGGTAGACCACCAACGGCGCTCTGCTCCAACCTGAGGACGAAGAACTACCGCGCGCTTCGGGTGAGCATCAGCCCTGCTGACTCCGGACGCCGGCAGCTTGTTTAGAGGGACTATTTGCGCAACGCTGCCCAGGCTTGGAAACCGCCGATAAGGTCGGTCGCACGGGTCAGTCCCAGCCGTCGCAGGGTGTGTGCAGCGAGACTGGAGCTGTAACCTTCATTGCAGACCACCACGATCCGCCGTGCGGGGTCGTCAGCGATCGGGAGCCGGTGGGGGCTGGAAGGGTCCAGCCGCCACTCGAGAACGTTTCGGTCAATAACGACCGCTCCCGGAAGATCACCGTCGCGGTCTCGCTGATCGACCGGCCGCGTGTCGACAACAAGGGAGCCCGCTGCCATCTCCCGCTCAAGATCCGAAGCGTGAACACGCTCGAGCCCCATGCGGCTCTCAAGTAGTAATTCGTCGATCGTAAGGGCCGCAGGGGAATCGCTCGGATCTAAAGCCCGTTGGCAGATCGGAACGCCGTCATCGGAAATATCACACTGCTTCACGGCTTTCCTCGCTCTGCCTGCTGATCCGTCGGTCGTTCCACCCCAAGCGGAACTATGAGCTATTTTGGTCATCAATCCAAGGGTATGGAGGGAATCATGTCAATACACGTCAGCCAGGCAATACGTGCCATGCCCGACCCTGTTGCCCGGTGGCCTCGCCCGTGCCTCGGGAGGAGCTGCAAGGCTGAGGCCCCGCGGGAATAAGAACCCCCGACAAGAGGTTGGCTTGTGGTGTGAAAAACATAGGATTCCTGTCCTTTGGCCATTGGACCGACCACCCGGAGTCCGGCACGCGCAGCGCGTCGGACGCGCTGTTGCAGGCGATCGACCTCGCGGTCGCGGCCGAGGAGCTGGGGGCGGACGGCGCGTACTTCCGCGTCCACCACTTCGCGCGGCAGTACGCCTCCCCGTTCCCGCTGCTCGCAGCCATCGGGGCACGGACGAGCCGCATCGAGATTGGTACGGGCGTGATCGACATGCGCTATGAGAACCCGCTCTACATGGCGGAGGACGCCGGCGCGGCCGATCTGATCTCGGGCGGCCGGCTGCAGCTGGGCATCAGTAGGGGTTCACCCGAGCAGGTGATCGACGGGTGGCGTCACTTTGGCTTCGTCCCCGCTGAGGGCGAGTCGGACGCCGATATGGGCCGCCGGCACACCGAGCGCCTGCTCGAGGTGCTCACTGGCGAGGGCTTCGCGGCGCCGAGCCCCCGCCCCATGTTCCCGAACCCTCCGGGCCTGCTGCGCGTGGAGCCGCACTCGGAGGGCCTGCGTGAGCGCATCTGGTGGGGTTCCGGCTCGAACGCCACGGCCATCTGGGCGGCGAAGCTCGGCATGAACCTGCAGAGCTCCACGCTCAAGGATGACGAGAGCGGCAAGCCGTTCCACGTCCAGCAGGCCGAGCAGATCGAGCTCTACCGGCAGGCCTGGAAGGAGGCGGGGCACGGGCGGGAGCCGCGCGTCTCGGTCAGCCGCAGCATCTTCGCACTGACGGACGAGCGCGACTGGCAATACTTCGGTCGCGACCGCCACAGCTCCGACCAGGTGGGCAACATCGACGAGAAGACGCGCGCGGTCTTTGGCCGGTCGTACGCGGGTGCCCCGGACGAGCTGGCCGCGAAGCTAGCCGAGGACGAGGCGGTCGCCACGGCAGACACCCTACTGCTCACGGTCCCGAACCAGCTCGGTGTCGACTACAACGCCCACGTCATCGAGTCGATTCTGAAGGATGTGGCGCCGCAGCTCGGCTGGCGCTGACCCCGCGTGGCAGATTCCCCCTGGGAAACTGCTGAATTAGTGGCGCGGTTGGCCAATGCATGGGTGGCCAAGGCGTGTCGGGGTGGGTTTAGCCTTCTTGCGCCGGGGTTCCGGAACCCGGTGCCACCGTGTCGTTGGCCAGGGCTTTACGCCGGCGGTAGACCTGGATCCCGATGGCTGCCGGTATCACGGCTAAGGCAGCCGCCCGCATCCAGGGCCGGTCCAGGATATGACCGGTGAGCGAGTCCAGGGAGAAGGGTCCGGGCCCTCCGATGGTGAACGATGCTGCGGCCAGGCCCAGTACCGCAGGGTACTCGAGTCCGCCCTCTGTGGCGAAGAAGCCGTTTGGGGCATGGACGCTGGCCGCGACGCCCATCGTGGTGGCAGCGGCGGCGCCGGCGGCCGGAGTGGCCAGTCCCAGAGCCAAGGCAACCCCGGCTCCTGCTTCACCCACGCCCGCGAGGATGGCGCTGGGTTTTGCTGGGCGGAAGCCCATAGCGTGCATGCCCTTGCTGGGGTCCCGTTCGATTGGCCGTGGCGCTTCGCCGCCCGGCGCTCCTTGTCCAGCACGATTCTACGTCGGCGGGACGAACTCGTCACGGGAAGGCGTCGGCTGTGCTATCGCAGGTGCTGCGCCTGCCGGAGCGCCCCCTTTGAGCGCGAGCACGGCCAGTCCCAGCATCTCGATCCCAGTCCAGGCGAGCGTCCCGCCCCAAATCTCGGGAGTGAAGCTGAGGGCCCCATCGTGGAGCGCCACACCGGCGAAGTACGCCGCCCAAAACACGACGGGAGACAGCGCCGCCGCGGTCATGAGCCTTGCCTGGCGGCCCGGGGCCGGGCGGACCACCGCCCACACCACTCCCACGAGCACGGACCCGACGAGGGCCACCGGCACGAGCCAGGCGTCCCGCATCCGGACCATAAGCTGCATCGCTACGGAGGGGACAAATGCCATGGCCGCGGGCACCGCCGCGTTCAGGCGCCAGCGCAGCGACAGCAACAGGACGGGCACGAAGAGCACGACCGTTGAGACGAAGAACGATCCCAAGGCGACCAGGATGGCCGCCGACGTCGGAGCCGTCACCGTGGGCTGGGCTGCGGAGCCGGTGTACGTCTGGACGAGCCCATGGCGCGCGAAGACAGCGAACTCCTGCAGGATGAACGCCGCAACCATGCCGGAAAGCATCGCGCTCACGAAGGCCGGCACCAGCTGTGGCCGTGACCGCTCTGGCGCGTGCCATGCGGCGGAAAACGGCGCGCTGAGTGCCCGGTGCGTGCCGGCGCCATGTCAGGGCCGCGAGCCAGAGGGCGCAGGCAGCAAAGCCCGAGTAGAGGACCGCGTGCCAGGGGGTGAAGAAGGTCTCAAGGTCGTGGAGGTTATTGTGGGCCCAGCCGTCCACGTACGTCCCGGCGAGGAGCCAGACCCCGGCGGCGAGGGTGATGGTGTCTTCAGCGACCGTCGTGGGACGGTGCACTGAGACCGGCGGAATGGCCAAGTCGTTAGCTGCTGCGGCGTCCATGGTTTCACAGTAGGACTCGCCGCCTTTCGGGGCGAGAGGCTAAAAGCCCCGGGTCACCGCACCACGGTGCGGTGACCCGCATCCAGGCGCCGGGTCCAGCCGCGTGAGTCCAGATATTCAAGCAACGGAACCGCGACCCGTCGAGTAGTGCCGAGGGCCTGACGTGCCTGGCTCGTGGTGAAGGGCTGCTCCAAGCGGGCCAGAGCGCGCATCGCAAAGGCCGGTGCCGTAGGCAGCAGCACCACCCCGTCGCGCAACCGCAGCAGCCGCCCGGCGCGCTCGGCGGCAGCGAGCTCCCGGGCGCCCAGGCCCAGCGCGGCCAGCTCATCGGCTTCCGGGGCATGGAAGGCGTCTGCGGTCAGCCTGCGCTCCAGCTCCGCGACCGCCGGCCCGACGGCGCCAAGGTTGCCTTGGGTGCCTGGCAGCCGGACGTTGCCGCCCTCCTGTTCGAGACCTGCTTCGCGGATGACCGGGTAAAGAAGCCGCTCATCGGGCAGGTTGAGGAGGTCCCGGGCCGCGCCCCGGGACAGGCCCGGGGCGAGGGGATCGCGCTCATGCAGTTCCCCGAGGGCCGTGCGCAGCCGATGCTGCCAGGCCTCGAAGAGGGGAGCGTGCACCCACCAGTCGCCGAGAACCCGGACGCCGGGGGGCGCCGCCTCGTGCGCAGACAACAGCCCGAGCCGACGCAGGTGTTCTTCCTGGACGGCCCCGCGGCCTGCCACTTCCCCAAGCACGTCTCCGGCGGCGTCCATGCCTGCGAGCCGCTCAGCCCAGTGGACGCCGTCCCCGCGCCGCCGCAAGGCCGGCGGATCGGCGTCGAGCACCTGCGCGCCGCCCAGCACCGAGCGGGTCCCGGGGTCACGCAACACCAGACGGTCACCGAGCACCAGTGGCAGGCGCCGGTCCAGGACAATCCGGGCGTGGTCGGCACCGAAGGGGCGCAGCCGGGCCGGCACGGCGGCAGTGCCGGCATGCACCATGAGCTGCTCCGGTACGTCCGTGTAGGCCACACCGGTCGTGCGCTGGATGCCCAGGACGCCCGTGACAGGCCACGCGTCGGGAGTCAGCAGCGCGTCTCCCCGGCGGACGTCGGCGGCGGAAACATCGCGCAGGTTCAGCGCCACCCGGTTGACCGGCCCCAGCGAGGAGTATGACTCGTCGCGGCTTTGCAGGCCGCGGACAACCACGGAACGCGAACCGTCGTGGCCGAGCAGCTGCAGCCGGTCACCTTGAGCGAGCGTCCCCGCCGCCAATGTTCCGGTCACTACGGTTCCGGCACCCTTGATGGTAAAGGAGCGGTCCACCCACAGCCGGAGCCGCCCTGTGCTGGCGGGGGCGGGGACCCCGGCCAGAACGCCGTCGAGCGTGGCACGCAGTTCGGCCAGGCCGGTGCCCTCGACGGCAGACACAGCCACTGCGGGCGCATTCGCCAGGCCTGTCCCGGCCAGCTCTCTGCGGGTCCGGGCGAGCACTTCACCAACCTGCCCGGGCGCCGCCCGGTCGGACCGGCTGACGACGACGACGCCGTACTCGATGCCCAGCGCAGCGACGGCGTCCCGGTGGTCGCTTGACTGCGCCTGCCAGCCTTCATCGGCAGCGACGACGAAGCAGACGACGGGAGCCGGTCCGATTCCGGCGAGCATGTTGCCGAGGAACCGTTCGTGGCCCGGTACGTCCACGAAGGCAACATCCTGCCCGGAAGGCAACGTGGTCCAGGCATAGCCCAGGTCGATGGTCAGCCCGCGGCGCCGCTCTTCCTCCCAGCGGTCCGGCTCCATGCCGGTAAGCGCGCGCACCAGCGTGCTTTTGCCGCAATCGACGTGTCCGGCGGTGGCAACGACATGCACGGTTCAGACCGCCCTGCCCGCATCCGAACCGTTGAGGGTTGCCAGCGCCTGGCGCACCGCGTCGAGTATCCGGTCATCGTCCTCTTCGGGTACGCAGCGCAGATCGAGCAGGCAGGAACCGTCGTGGACGCGCGGGAGCACGGCCGGGTCGCCGGTACGCAAGGGGCCGGCGAGCGCTTCGGGGAGCCGGAGCGCCCACCCCGGCAGGGCCGCACCGGGTGCGCCGCCGCCGCCGACCCGGCCGTCGTGCGCGACGACCGGGACCCCGAGGGCCGCGGCGAGCCGGTCGGTACGGTTCCGCAACCACTCCGGGTCCGCGTGCAGGGCCCGGACAACCGGCGGCGCTTCGCCCGCGACCGTCGCCTCCAGCGCCGCGAGGGCAAGTTTGTCGGCCCGCACCGCTCGGGCGAGCGGGTGGCGTGCTAGCCGGGAGATGATCTCCGTCCGGCCGAGCAGCAAACCGGCCTGGGGTCCGCCCAGCAGTTTGTCCCCGCTGGCGATGACGACGTCGGCCCCGCTGGCCAGCGCGGTGGCAGCGTCCGGTTCTTCGGGAAGGTGCGGATCCGGCGCCAGCAGTCCACTGCCGAGATCGGCCACGAGGGCAACCCCGTGCGCCGCAGCCAGCGGGCTCAGTTCTTCCAATGGAACAGCGGAGGTGAATCCGTCCACCCGGAAGTTGCTCGGGTGGACCTTGAGTACGCAGCCGGTGGCCGGTCCGAGGGCGCCGGCGTAGTCCCGCAGGTGCGTCCGGTTGGTCGTGCCCACCTCGCGCAGCCTCGCGCCCGTTGATTCGATCAGGTCCGGCAACCGGAAGCCGGCACCGATCTCAACCAGTTCGCCGCGGCTCACCACCACCTCCCGGCCGGCGGCGAGGGCCGTGGTGGCCAGCACCAGCGCCGCAGCCCCGTTGTTGACCACCAGCGCGTCCTCGGCAGCGGGACAGGCGGCGAGCAATGCAGCCCGGGCACCGGCGCCGCGGCGGGCGCGGCTGCCGGTTGCCAGGTCGAGCTCCACATCGACGTAGCCGCTGGCTATGACAAGTGCTTCAACCGCGGCCGCCGACAGCGGGGCGCGGCCGAGGTTGGTGTGGACGACTACGCCGGTTGCGTTGAGCACCGGGCGCAGGGTGGTCGCCGTGCGTGCAGCGACGGCGGCCAGCAGGGCCGGTTCCACCTGGCCGGGATCGAGTTCACCGCGCCGCGCCTGCTCCTGGGTGTGCCGGACGAGTTCGCTGATGAGCCGTGCACTCAGGCGTTTCCGGGCCGCGCGGACGGCCGGCAGTGCCAGCAGATCGTCTGTGCGCGGAATCAGGCGGCGGGGATCGACCTGGTCCACAGTCCCTCTTCCTTCCGCGGCATTGCGTGCAGGCAGTTGGCGGAGGCGGACGGGAATCGAACCCGCCAGGCCGAGATACTCAGCCTCACCGGTTTTGAAGACCGGGGGGCCCACCAGGACCCGGACGCCACCGGGATCAATCTAGCAGATTGCCCACGGGGGTAACCTAGGGGAGTGAAAGAGACCGGGACGTCTATTCCGCAACTTAACAACGACGGCGTCGGCGCAGTCCGGCTCACCGGCTATGCCCACGGTGGTGGCTGCGCGTGCAAGATTCCGCCCGGCGAGCTCGAAGAAGCGGTGCGCGGCCTTACCGGCCAGCCAGGCGCGGACGTGCTGGTTGGTCTTGACAGCGGCGACGACGCAGCAGCCGTCCTGGTGCGCGGCGACCTGGCGGTACTGTCCACCGCCGACTTCTTCACTCCCGTGGTCGACGATGCCTTTGACTGGGGCCGGATCGCTGCCGCCAACGCGCTCTCGGACATTTACGCGATGGGCGGCCGCCCGATCATGGCGATCAACCTCGTCGGCTGGCCCCGCGGCGTGCTGCCGCTGGAGTTGATGACTGAAGTACTCCGCGGCGGCCTGAGCGTCGCCACCGAGGCGGCGTGCCCGGTGATTGGCGGGCATTCGATTGACGATCCGGAGCCGAAGTACGGCATGGCGGTCACCGGCGTCGCCCATCCCGACCGGTTGCTGCGCAACGACGCCGCCCTGCCCGGGCTGCCGCTCACGCTCACCAAGCCGATCGGCGTCGGACTGCTCAATAACCGGCACAAGCAGACCGGTGAAGTGTTCGCGGAAGCGGTAGCGACGATGACGCGCCTCAACCGCGACGCCGCCGAGTCCGCTGTGGCGGCCGGCGTGCGTGCGGCCACGGACGTGACGGGCTTCGGCCTGCTTGGACATCTGTACAAGATGTGCCGCGCCTCCGGAGTGGGGGCAGTGATCGACCGGACGGCGGTGCCACTCGTCGAGGGCGCCCGGGAGGCGTTGCGGGACGGCTTTGTCTCCGGCGGGACGCGGCGAAACCTCGATTGGGTTCGACCGCACCTACGGCCCGCCGCGGGCGTCACCGAAGACGACCTGCTGCTGCTGGCCGATGCACAGACCTCCGGCGGCTTGCTCGTCGTCGGCGAGTTGCCCGGCTATCCCGTGATCGGGCATACCGTCGTCGGCCAGGGCATCGAGATCCGCTAAGCCAAGATCCCCTCAACCGGCGGCAGACCGGTCAGCCGGCAGTAGTGATCGAATCGCCGGTAATGCCGGCGGCGCGGCGGGCGGCGAGACGGTTCTTCTGCGGTTCGATCGTGTAACGCGGGTCCCGAGCCGAGGCAAGGCCGGCCTCGAACACGCCGAACCGGGTCAGCGCCGAGGCGGCCAGCAGTGCCAGCCCGGAAGCTGCGGCCACCGCCCGGTTGCGTCCGCCCAGCAGTGTCCCCAGTCCGCCCGCAGCCGCCAGCCGCTCGCTCCACTTCAGCATGACACCTGCCTTGCCTTGGTGCAGGGGCTCGGCCACCACCGGGTCCATCCGGTGCTCCATCACCCGCATGGCAACCACGTCACCCATCACGCCCAGCACAGCAAGTTTTCGGGCCGGACCCGCCTCCTGTACCGGAGTCGTGATCATCGCAAGCCCGGCAGAAGCGAGGGCCGCCGAACTCACGAAAACGAATGGCAATTCCTCGTGCGCGGCGTTCCAAGTGGGTGTGGCCGTGTCACCGAGCAGCACCGCGGCGTACGCCGCCAGCGGTCCGGCGAAAAGCGCGGCCTCGAAACCTGCCGGTCCCTCGACCGCTTGCAGCAAGTTCCGCAACGGACCCAGTGGCAACCGCGCCCCGGTCATCCGATCCACTTCCGCTGCCGCCGAGACGGCCGTGCCGACGCTGAACGCGCTGAGGATCCACGAGCCCACACTCATGGGTGAGGTCAGCTTGATGGTCCGCAGCATGTTCAGGAAGCGCTCCGGCCTGCCCAGATCCTTCACCAGGGCAACGGCACCGAAGCTCACTGCCGTCAACGCACTCAACCGGGCATTCCGGCGCAGCGTCGGCCGCCCGGTCAGCTGCCCGCCGAGACCTAGCAGCACGGAACCGGCGGCCACACCGCCAAGGAACAGGTAAGCGGCCACATCTTCGGTCCAGGGTGCCGGCTTGACCACCGGTCGGCCGTAGTAGGAGGTGAAGTCCGGCTCCGGGACCATAGGCATTTCACGGGAGCAGTCACCGCTGTCGCGGCGGCCGGTGCCGCGCATGACGCCGGACCGGCGACGACGGGCAGGCTCGGGCGGCCGAAAGCTGTCGAACTCGGAGTGGGTCACGCGCGCCCTCCCAGGAAAGCCAGCACCGTAGCGGCGACCATGCCGGCGACGGCCATACCGGCCCGCCGGTACATCTGCGGCAGGTCGGCTGTGGGCACTCTCGGATCCGGCGGAAGTCCGTAGACTTCCGGTTCGTCGAGCAGGAGGAAGACCGCTCCCGTTCCGCCGACGCCGTCGAGTTCGTTCGCACCATAGAGCCGGGCTTCCGTGAGTCCCTGCTGGTGCAGCGAGGCCACCCGTTCCCGGGCCGTCTCCACCATGTCGTCGTGGTTGCCGAATTTGATGGACGTTGTCGGACAGGCTTTAGCGCAAGCGGGCGTCTCATCGTTGACCAGGCGGTCGTAGCACAGCGTGCACTTCTGGGCGACGCCGACGTTGGGGACGGCGGGATGCTTGGCGTGCGGTTCCTCCCGCCGGGCTGCCACCGCCACCATGCCGTCGCTGCGGCGCTCAATCACGCCGAACGGACACCCGGCAACGCAGGTTCCGCAGCCGTTGCACACGTCGTCCTGGACCACCACAGTGCCGAACTCCGTGCGGAAAAGCGCTCCGGTCGGGCAGACATCCAGGCACCCGGCGTGCGTGCAGTGCTTGCAGACATCGGAGGACATCAACCAACGGAAGTCTGCCGTGTCCGGCGGCGTCGTATCCGCGTTCGCCAGGTCCGCCCCGGCGGACGCTGCCGTCGGGGGAGGGCCGATGCGGGGCATGCCGAGGTTGACCAGCGCCCGCCCGGACTCCCGCGCCTCGGTAATGCGTTCCTGGCCCTGTTCAACGAAGGCGACATGCCGCCAGGTGCTGGCGCCGAGCGCTCCGGTGTTGTCATAGGAGGACTCCAGCAGCTCCAGGTTGCCGTTTTGGGGGTTGTGGTTCCACTCTTTGCAGGCCACTTCGCAGGCCTTGCAGCCGATACAGATGGAGGTGTCTGTGAAGAACCCCTTGCGCGGGTGCTGATGCTCCCACCGGGCATCGGCGGCGGGGTCGGTCGGTCCGGACAGCTGGCCCATCTAGTCCTCCAACGTCGAGTCGGTATCCGGAACGCTACCAGAACGCACCGGTTGTGAAGGGGGTGCAGGCGGTGCATGGTGTGGCCCCGCCGGACCGGAAGTGAAGACGCCTATCATCCTGGCCGGCCGTCCTTTGCGGGGCCGTCCTTTGCGGGGCCGCGGCGGACGCTTTCCGCGCCCGGATCGGTAACGAGTCGGTTCCCGGTCTCGGTCGTCGCTCCGGCCCGGGCCTGGTACTCCGCAACCAGGTCAAGGAGCTCCGCCCCGCGCGGCCGGCGGCCCGGGCGGATGTCACAGGAGGCAACCTTGGATTCCTGGATCTGGACGTTGGGGTCCAGCGTCACGCCCAACAGGTCATTGGCTGCGTCACCGCTGACGACAGCATCGGCTCCGACGCCCCAATGGTAGGGCAACCCGATCTGATGGACGGTGTGGCCGCCAACGGCCAGGGGTTTCATCCGTTTGGTGACGAGCACCTTCGCCTCGATGGCGGAGCGGGCCGAAATGATCGTGGCCCACCCGTAGGGCTCGAGTCCGCGCTCAGCGGCCAGCTCGGGAGAGACCTCGCAGAACATTTCCGGCTGCAGCTCCGAGAGGTACGGCAACCAGCGGCTCATTCCGCCGGCAGTGTGGTGTTCGGTGAGCCGGTACGTGGTGAAGACGTAGGGATAGACGTCCGCGCCACTGGTACCTGCGCTTGGTGCACTGAGGTTGTCCGCGCGGGGGTACACCAGACGGGCCGGATTCTGCTGCTGCGGGTAAAGCGCGTTGGCCACCGGCGATTCCTGCGGTTCGTAGTGGGTGGGAAGCGGACCGTCGACGACGCCCGTCGGCGCGAACAACCAGCCCTTCCCGTCGGACTGCATGATGAAGGGATCATCGCCGGTCAAGGCGGCCGGACCACCGAGATCGGGGTCGGGTTGGCTGCCCGGAGTACGGTCAACCGGGAAGTCGGGTACGTCGTCTCCGACCCACCGACCCTGCTCCTGGTCCCACCAGATGTATTTCTTCCGCTCGCTCCACGGTTTACCGGCAGGGTCGGCCGACGCCCGGTTGTAGAGAATCCGGCGGTTGGCCGGCCACGCCCAGCCCCATTCCGAAGCGGCAGGTCCCTGCTCCTGGCCCGGTTTCCGGTTGGCGGCATGGTTGATGCCGTCGGCGTAGACGCCGGTGTAGATCCAGCAGCCTGCCGACGTGGAACCGTCGGCGCGCAGTTCCGTGTACGCGGAGAGCGGTTTGCCCGCGTCCGGGCCACTGAGGTGACGGCCGTTGATTTCGGCCAGCACCGCCTCGCCGTCGGGCTCGCCGTGCTCGTCGGTGGGGTAGTCCCAGGTGAGGTCGAGCAGCGGACGGTCGCGTTCGTCCTCCGAACCCGCCAGTTTTTCGCGGATCCGCTGGCCCAGTTCGAAGAAGAACTGCAGTTCACTTTGGCACTCACCAGGAGGTGCCACCGCCTGGTGCCGCCACTGCAGCAGCCGTTGGGTCTGCGTGAACGAGCCGGCCTTTTCCACGTGGCTTGCTGCAGGCAGGAAGAACACTTCGGTCTCGATGTCTTCGGTGCGCAGTTCCCCCGATTCGATCTCCGGGCCGTCCTTCCACCAGGTCGCCGACTCGATGAGGTTCAGGTCGCGCACCACCAGCCACTTCAAGTGCGACATGCCCAGGCGTTGCATGCGGCCGTTGGACGAGCCCACGGCGGGGTTCTGTCCGAGGAGGAAGTAGCCTTCCACCTTGTCCGCGAGCATGTCCATCACCGTCTGGTACGTGCCGTGCGCTCCGGTCAGCCTGGGAAGGTAATCGTAGGCCCAGTCGTTCTCCGCGGTCGCGGCATCGCCCCACCAGGCCTTCAGCAGGCTGATTGTGTAGGAGTCGGCGTCCGCCCAAAAGCCTTTCTGCTTCTTCGACGCGATTGCGTCCAGGTATTCGCTGAAGGTGTCGTGGCGCCCGGCGCTGGGCATGGGCAGGTACCCGGGCAGCAGGTTGAACAAGGTCGGAATGTCCGTGGAACCTTGGATGCTTGCATGGCCGCGCAGGGCCATGATTCCGCTGCCCGGGCGGCCCACGTTGCCGAGCAGAAGTTGCAGGATGGCGGCGGCCCGGATGAACTGCGCTCCGAGCGAGTGCTGGGTCCAGCCGACGGCGTAGGCAAAGCACGTTGTCCGTTCGCGCCCGGAGTTTTCCGTGATGGCACGGGCCAGATACTCAAAGTCCGCGACGTCGATGCCACACATGTCCTGGACCATCTCCGGGGTGTAACGGGCGTAGTGCCGCTTCAAGATCTGGAAAACGGTCCGGGGGTCCTGCAGGGTATCGTCACGCTGCACTTGAGCGTGTTCGAGGGCAGGACCGCCGCTGCCGAACTGGTCTCCCGCGGCACGATCCGACGCATGGGAGCCGTGCTCGGTGCCAGCCCCAGCGTCGTCGATGGTGCCTCCGCCCTGTTCCGCGTACGACCACGACGCCCTATCGTAAGCTCCCGTTTCCGGATCGTAGCCGGAGAACAGTCCGCCCAGATCCTCGGCGTCGCGGTAATCGGCATGAACCAGCGTTGCCGCGTTGGTGTACGCGCTCACGTACTCCTTGAACCACAGGTCGTGCGTGAGGACGTAGTTAATCAGCGCGCCCAAGAGCACAACGTCAGAGCCGGCCCGAATGGGAATGTGCTTGTCCGCGACGGCCGAGGTGCGCGTGAACCTGGGGTCGACGTGGATGACCTTCGCTCCGCGGGCCTTGGCCTCCGCAACCCACTGATAACCCACAGGATGGCATTCGGCCATATTGGAGCCCTGAATGATGATGCAGTCGGCGTTGGCCATGTCTTGCAGTGATTGCGTTGCACCACCGCGTCCAAACGAGGCTCCCAAACTGGGAACCGTGGAAGAGTGTCAAATACGTGCTTGGTTCTCGATTTGCACTGCTCCGGCAGCCGTGAAGAGTTTCTTGATCAGGTAGTTCTCTTCGTTGTCCAGCGTGGCCCCGCCCAGCGAGGCTATGCCCATCGTTCGGCGAAGCAGCCGGCCCTCGTCGTCTTCCTGCTGCCACGTCCTGCGGCGGGAATCGATGAAGCGGTCCGCCACCATGTCGATGGCAGTTTCGAGATCCAGGTGCTGCCACTGGGTGGAGCGTGGTGCACGGTAGAGCACTTCGGTCTGCCGGCCCGGCGAGTTGACCAACTGCTCGCTCGCAGAGCCCTTGGGGCACAACCGGCCGCGGGAAATAGGCGAATCCGGATCGCCTTCGATCTGGACGACCTTTTCATCCTTGACGTAGACCCGCTGTCCACAGCCCACGGCACAATACGGGCACACGCTCTGCACGACTCGGTCTGCGGTGGCCGTCCGCGGCGTGATCTCCCTCGTCCGCGGGGAGGTTACCGCCGGGCCGCGGCCCAGCAGGTCGCCCGTACTGAACTGCCGGACGACCGGCCACTGAAGAAAGCTGCGCCGAGCCATGGCAGGAGCCTACACAATCCGGGGCGCCAACGACAGAGTGTCGATGAAGCTCACCATCCGGCCCGTCGCCTTCGACGTTGCCGCGGGGCCTTGGAATGCATCCGCCGCCATTATTCAGGCGAGCCGTCGAACAAATTCGGAGAAGTCCCTGGACAGGTATTCAGACTTCTTCGCGCTGTTCAAGGACTTTGATGGGTACGTTGAATTCTTCCTACTGCAAGACCTCATCACTGAGGATTGCACCATCCGGTTCTTCCATCCGTTCGACAACTTCAGGACACCGGCAGTTCCAAAGAACCCCGAGTATTTACAACGCAGCAGGGATTTCATCCGTGCACGCAACAAGAGGATTGACGCCCAACCCTGACCTTCTGATCAACAGGCTCGAAAGTAACAGTGAATACCCGCTGAAGACTGGGCGAGTTCGTGAAGCAAGGCGCGTTGGTAAAAGCCACCTCGCTTATATGAGGTGGCCACGAAGATGTGTAGCTTTCAGCTATTGACAGCTGGCGCTTTTGGCCAAGTACCCTTGGGTCTCACACCTCTCCTTGCTCGCGCTCATCCTCGGTGCCGCTGGCAACAGCAGCCATGACCGGACCGGACATGGCAGCATCTGGCCCTCGGCACGCCGAGGGCCACATGCTGCCATGGCCCCGTGGAGCTGAGCGCAAACGTGCTATCCGTCGCTGTCGGTTTCGGTGTTCTTGGTGCCGTTGTCGAAGGGCTTGCCTTTGGTCGGCGGCTCGCCCGCCGCGAGACGGTCCGACTCTCGAGCCCCGATAACGGACTGGGCTCCACCGGATCCGGCGTCGGCAGGTGAAGGTCCGGGCGGTACGGCCCCGGCGGCCGTCGCAGATCCGGTCACGGTACGCTGCCCCTCGGTCATGGCGGGGTCGTTGAACACCTGCTCGACGGGCGCCTCGCCTGACTTGGCCCGTTCGGGATGCGAATGGTCCCCCTGCGCCTTGGTGCCCGCCTCAGCGATGTCGACCGCTTCTCCCACATCTGCACCGGTGCGGGCGTGATCGGCCGGGACGTCGGCGCCCGGCGCGGGGTGCCCGGCTTGGGTTGCAGCGTCCTGGCCGCCGAGCGGATTCCCGGCCATTGGCTTACGCGTATCTGTTCCGGCCTTGCGCACGGGATCCACGGTACCGTCCGCACCGTAGTCACCCTCGGGGTACTGACCGATTTCCGATCCGGACGTACGTCCCGGAGCCGTCCCGGCGTCGCCATAGTCGGCCGTCACGTAGCGCCCGGATTCTTTGGCCTGTTCTCCCAAGGGTTCGGGCAGGCCGCCTTCACTGCCGGCCCCACCGTAATCACCTTCGATGTACTGGCCTTCCTCGTCCTCCGCGTGGCGGCCGCTCTGCACGCCGGCCTTGCCATAGCTGCCTTCGACGTACCGGCCACGTAGCTCCCGTTCTTCCGGTTTCTTTTCCGTGGCCGCCTGATCCTCGGGCACTTCGGAGTCGCTGCGGTCTGTCATGATCTTGCCCTCCTGAGACGAACACATGCGTCTACTCCGGCGCAATTCAAGTCTAGCCAGAGCCACTGCTCCGCAACAGGGGCGGCGGCGTCGGCCGCGGCGGCGGCTTTGGCCGCCCGGCCGCGGTGAAGTATTCAGGCGCCTCGCCGATCGTGCTTTTGCAGTCTCGGGACCCCCGGAGAGTGGCATGCACGGCATGCGTCGGCTTCATGGAGCGGTGTGTCCGCCGCGTTTCGACTCATGCCCGCTTCGCTTCGGTCCGGGAGCCTTCCGACGACGGCGCTGTCGGCTTGCTGGGGCTCATCCGCGAAGGCGAGGGAGGGACCAGGGACCCGCAGATGCAGCCCGATGCCCGTCAAACGAACCTATCAGTTGCACATGCTGGGACTTGAGAAAACTTCAGGAGCGGGCGGTTTCTCATTGATCTGTCCTGCTGCCAGGCAAAAGGCAGAGGTGCGGTCCATCCGGACCGCACCTCTGCCTTCTCGCTGCGTGTCTCAGTGTTTCTTGAAGGCGTCTTTGATTTTTTCGCCGGCCTGCTTCAGGTCCGCTTTGACTTGCTCGCCTTTGCCCTCGGCCTTCAGCCGGTCGTTGCCGGTGGCATCGCCGGCGGCTGCTTTGCCCTTGCCGTGGAGTTTCTCGGCGGCGTTGTGGATCTTGTCACCCAAACCCATGGTCGTTCTCCTTATTTGGCCGCCCCCGCGACGTGAATGCCGTGGAGGCCGACAGTTAATTGTAGGGACGGAACCGGCAAGAGTGGGTGCGATTGGCGATCGGCATATCGGGTGGTTTGGGGCCGGAGTGGGCGGCCGGTGCGGCCCGGAGGTTCAGGCACACGGATTTTGGCACCCTTTTTTCGCTGCGGGCATAGTAATTTTCGGCGCCGAGTGGCAGGTCGTCGGCAGTGCTGAAATGGCACCCGGACACACCGAACAAACGTCATGCACCGCCGCCGCGTCCCGGCAAGCGGTCCCACCCACGGCGGTGAAGTCCCGTCAGCAGCCTGGATTTGCGGGGCCCTATGCGATCAAGGTGTGCAGATCGACCCCGAAGAGGGCCACGAGAGGCCACAGGACAATTGCCGCGAGGCCTTCCAGGATGTTGCCGGGAACGTTCCATGCCACGAGATAACCGTGGGTGGCGGCGACCACTACTCCGATGATCAGATACACGATCCCGATCAGACCTATTCCGCGCCTGCCCATTTTGCGCCTGCCAATTCCGCGTATCATCGCTCATCTCCCGCTGCGGGGTGTGAATCAAATTATAGTAGCGTCTGGGGCGTTCGGGGAGGCCCGGGCTTCGTCGGGTTTGTTGTTCCGGGGGACGATATGAGGGCTGTCGATCAGGTGCTCGGACAGAACGGGTGTCGTTGGCCCCTAATGCCGGTTTGCGTACAGTCGGGGTCGAGGAGGAGCTGCTCATCGTGGATCCTGCCGAGCGCGAGCAGCTGCTCCAGGGCGACGGGTTCGACGCTGGCGCGGGTCATGTCGATTTCCACGGCCAGGCACTCCATCCGGGCGTTTGCGCATTTCACGATCACGTAGAGACCTGGATGCTTTGTGCAGTCACGTGGCCATGGGCAGTGATCCTGGCGTGGGAGCAATCGAGGCCCATACGAACCAGGACAATGAGTTTGTCTTGCATGGTGCCAACCAGGTGACGATCAGCAGGATCCCCAGCACAGTTCCTAGAATTATCTGGGCGCCGTTGGCCGATAGCAACCGCCCGATGGCGGAATCTCGTCCCGGTTAGCCCCGTGCCTCGGCAGACCGCGGGGCCATGGATTCCATCTGCTCCATGACCAGCTTGATGGCCTCGGGCTGCTTGTCCGGCGGATAGCCGTTCAGCACAAGGAGGCGTTTGATCGAAGACCGAAGTTTCGCGCGGACGTCGTCTCGGACCGTCCAGTCGGTGCGCACATCGCGCCGCATGACGTTCACCAGCTGCCGCGCGATCTCGGCCAGCTTGCCTTCGCCCTGGACCTCCACCGCGGATTGGTTCGATGAGAAAATTGCACCCTACGGGCAGATGCCCGCCGCCAGCCCCGGGACCACGGTGAGCGCCGGCGCCGCAACCGTTCCCGGCGTCAAGATCTACCAGTTCAGCGGCGGGGCTGCGTCCTGGTTCGGAACCCAGATCCTGGGAGTTCTGATCACGATCTGCACGATTGGGACCTGCTACCCGTTCGCGGTTGTCCTGGTCGAGCGGCGGCGGGCCAAGAACACGTACCGGCAGCTTCTGTTCATCGGCACCGGGTGGGGCATCTTCGGCCTGTGGATCAAGTGGCTGCTGCTGAGCATCATCACGGTTGGCATCTACGCCTTCTGGGTCTACCCACGGCTGATGCAGTGGAAGGTCGAGAACACCGTTTACGCCTAGACGGAATGGCCCTGCACCCTTTGGGGCGCAGGGCTTCTTGCTGGCACCGGGCTGCGCCCTACCGGGATGACCCTGGACGGCCTATCGTGGTCCTGGCACAGCCCGAGGGAAAGGAACGACGATGTTCACCCTGCAGACTAGCTATCCGGTCCGGGACTACGAGGCATGGAAGAAGGTCTTCGACACCGATCCCGCAGGCCGTGCCGCCTCGGGCGCGCGGTCCGTCCGGGTGTTTCGGGATGTCGAGGACCAGAACAGCGTAGCCGTGCTCCTTGATTTCGACACCAAGGACGCTGCGACCGTCTTTCTGGAACGGCTGCGGAGCCAGGTGTGGGACAAACCCGAGGTGATAGGGCAGCTGATGTCGGCTCCGCCGGCGGCCCGAGTTCTGGAGGAGGTGGCCCGCGAGGGCCAGGGCGCGGGCTGACCGCTCAGAATCCGGTGGCCCTCGTTCCTATGTTTCGTCTTGCCGTGAGTACGAGGAGCCGGAGGAAGTCCGTTCCTCATGCCAAGGCGCATGAAGCGAGCCAATCCGGACTGCGCCTGACGTCGGGGTTCCTGGGAGAGCAGGCCGCTGAAGATCGCCCCGGACGCCTCCAGTTCGTTGGCAGCATTCCGTTCGACGAGCCCGGACTCCAGCAGGGCGGCGATGGCCCTGTCCCGCCGTCGGGCATTCAGCCCAGCAACCGCGTCGGGGAGCTTGGCGCCCAGCACGATTTGCGCGTAGGCGGTCCGCGCGTCGTTGTTGGCCAGGGCCGCCACCACTCGCCGCCAGTGCGGTCCGCCCAGCCTCGTCCCTCCGGTCACAGCGGTTCCTTGCTCGGAATCCGGACGGCCGTGCCGCTGACCACTATCCCGCCGGCAGCGGGAATGTCCACGGTGAGTAGGCCCGGCCGGCCGACGTGCCGTCCCTGATGGATCAGGACCCTCGATCGGGGCTCGACCAAACCCAGGATGCGCAGGTAGCCGCCGACCGCAGCCGCGGCAGCCCCTGTCGCTGGGTCCTCCGTGATGGCGCCCACCGGGAACAGATTCCGCGCTTCGAATTCGCCGTCCGCAAGTGGGTGCAGGACAGTCACCGTGGCGGCCCAGCCGTGGGCGTCCATGAGTTGGCGCACCGCCACCGGATCGAAGCCAAAGGAATCGAAGAGCGCACGGTCGGCGACAACCAGCACCGGATGCCAGTTTCCTGAATACGCGATCCTCGGCGGATAGGCCGGATCGAGATCGCCCTGCCCGACGCCGAGTAACCCGAGGAGTTCAGCCAGGACGGCGTCGTCGAATTCCGCCAGCCGCGGCTCAACGGCGGTGAACGATGCGGTGACGTCGGTGCCTTCGCCTGCTGTCTCGATGACGATGGGGCCGACCGGGGTGTCAAACGTGAAGGATCCAGCCCCGTCGCGACCGCTCAGCGCAACGGCCAGCGCAATCGTCGCATGGCCACAGAATGGCACCTCGGCGATCGGCGAGAAGTAGCGGACCCGGCTCCGGCGCGGGTCGCCGTCGACGCCCTGCTCCGTCACAAAGGCCGTTTCGGCATACCCGACGGCGGCCGCCACCGACAGCATTTCGGCTTCATCCAGGTGGCGTGCGTCCAGGACCAGCCCGGCAGGATTGCCGCCGTTCGGCGTCGTGGAAAAGGCCGCATATCGGAGGACCTCTGGGGTGTTTTCCATACCCCGATCCTCCCATGCCGGGTCACTGCATCAGCGGCTCAACAGACATGTGCCATGCCGCCAGCTCACCGGTGGCGCGGGTGAGTCCGGACGCCGCGGTCCCTTCCGCGTGAACCATTCGACGGCGGCCGCGACGTCCGCTCGCGGCACCGGCTTGTGTCATTGAGGTATCTGGCTGAAGAAGGCCGTGATTTTCTGCGCCATGGCCGGTGCCTGCGTCCAGTGGAGGTAGTGTCCGCCGGAGAGCACAACCACCGCATGGTGCCCGACGTTGCGCAGACGGTCCTCGTGCAGCGCCCGGTTCGGCGGGGTTCCCTCGTCGCCGGCCAAAAACGTGAGGACGGGCAAATCATCCGGGTAGCGCAGTCCTTGCACCTTGTGGGCATTCTCCGCGATCCGGTTTATTTCGTCGACGACGGCGGGATTGCCAAAGTTCCAGCTGGTCATCCGGCGCATCTGTTCGCGTTCGGCTGCGGTGTATGCGTCGCCGTCCGGTTCGACAAGAGCGGGGGCAAGGGTGCTGGCCCAGCGGACAAGTCCCGTGGTGGAGAACAGGCGGCCCCAGTTGACGCCGTCCGGAGCGGCCCCGGCGTCCGGATGAGCGGCTCCGGCGGCCGGGATTGTGGGATCTATTCCGACGACGGCCGAAACTTCAGTCCGGTATTTGTTGGCGTAGTAGAGGGTGTAGAAACCTGCGATGGAATGACCTGCGAGGATGTACGGTCCGCCGACGTTTACTTTCGAGAGCGCTTCATGCAGTTCCGCGGTGATGTTCTCGACGGTCCCTTCCTTGGCGGACAGGTCGCTGTACCCGTAACCAAATCCCTCGACGACCACCACGTTGTATCCGACGAGCTCCCGGATGAGCGGGGCGAAGTCGAGGGCCGGCGCCGCAGTACCGAGCCCGCTCAACAGCACTATGGTCTTGCCGGCGCCGGGGCCGGCTGCGCCTGCGCCCGTTGCTCCGGGTCCGCGACCGCCGGCGGTGCGGTACACGTTGAGCGCTCCGTGGCTGACGGGCACCCTCTCTCCGTAGGGTGTGATCGAGGAACGCTCGGCGTGCTCGATCACCAGGTTGGTTGTGGTGGAGGCGGCAACCAGCCCAGCCATGGTGGCAATGATGACCCAGAGGTTCCGGATCCTGTGTGATTTTCGGCTGGGGGCGGGTGCGGTGGTGGTCATGACGGGCCCCTTTCAGGGCTGAAGGTACGGTTGGATGCTGCTGTTTTCGTGGTTGTCGTGCGCGGTGCTCTGCGGACGGCGGAGCGGATCAGTCCGGGCAGCGCGCCGATGCCGACGGCGGTTTGGCCGTTGAAGCAGCCGCAGCGCTGCCTGCATGCCGGGACAACTCTTCGAGGGCCGCATCGAACGCTGCCCCCTGGTGTGACCCTCGCGGCAGGGCGGTTGTGCTGAGAGACCATTTCGCTGCCCAGGTGGTGAGCCGCGCGTCGTCTGCGGCGGTGCCGGGCAGGATCAATCGGTCCACCGCAGGTCTGTCAGCGAACGGAAGCGTCGTGAGCAGGACCATGCCGTGTTTGGTTGTGACAGACGGTGTGGCGGCGACAGCAACCGTTCGCGCGGCACCCGAGACGGCGTACACCTCGAAGGGCGCGACGGCGTCGATCTCGCCGATTCCATCGGTCAGACCGATGCCGACGGTGGGCCGGAACCAGGGGAGTGCCGCATTCAGCGCGACGGGCGCGTCGCTGGCGCTGAAAGCCCGTTCGGGGATGGCTGTGCTGCCGGATGGCGACCAGCCCGGATAACCGACCTCCGCGCCGACCCGCGCAGCTTCCGCCGGCCCGCCAAGGTCATGGATGAGTTGCAGTGCACCGGGGATGCCGGAGGTCACGCCAGCCGTCGTCGTAATTCGGCCATCCTGGACGAAGCGCTGACCGCCAACCCACTGCACGCCCGGCCGGCTTTTTTGCAGTGAGCCGATCCGGGACCAGTGCGAGGTGGCGCGGTGCCCGTCCAGCACTCCGGTTTCGGCGAGCAGCATTGACCCGCTGCAGATCCCCAGGATATGGATTCCCCGGGCAGATTGCCGAACGATCCATGATCTTGTGGCGGCTTCGCTGTCCCCGGACGGGTCCTCGACGGCGGGCACAACCAGGAGGTCCGGCGCGGACGCCGCTCCGCTGTCCAGCTCGGAGAAGGTGCTGGCAGGTATGACGGCGGGACCTCCCACAAGCTGAATGGGCAGCCTGGTTTCAGCCACTGTCGATACGGTGAATTTGGGCGACCGGGCGAAAACGTCATAGGGCGCGAGCACATCGGCCGCCTCCGTCCCGCTTCGACCCAAAACGATGGCAACGTGGATCGTTCCGGCCGCCCGGATCGGGGCGCTGGGAGCGGCCCCGGCGGGGCGGGCAGCCGGAGCGTCCAACCCGGTGTCGTGCCGGATCACCGTGGTGCCGGCCAGCAGGATGCAGGCGAGGGTCGCACCGGCGAGCGTGACGGCCACGGCGGCACGCCCCAGTCGCTGCAATGCCTTTGAATATTTGCTCATAGGCCAACGCTCCCAGCTTCGGTCCGCGGGGGAGAGCGGTAAAAATACCTACTATGACAAGGATTCTGCTTTCGGGGCTTCCGGAGCCGGCCAGGTGAGTACAGTGACTGCATGCATCATGTCGTTGCGCTGGCGTTGCCCGGGGTCGTCGCTTTCGACCTCGCCATTCCCGCGCAGGTCTTCGGTCACGAGGATGAGCGGGAGCGGTATTCGTTCCGGATCTGCGCGGTTGAGCCCGGCCTGGTTGCCACGACATCGGGATACTCCATCTACGCCGCAGAGGGACTCGACGCACTGGCCACTGCCGACACGATCGTGGTGCCGGGATTCGAGCCCCTCACCAACCCTCCGGCACCTGTAAGCGACGCACTTCGCCGGGCAGCCGCCGGCGGGGCCCGGGTGGTCTCGGTATGTACAGGTGCTTTTGCCCTCGCAGCTGCGGGGCTCCTGGATGGTAAGCGGGCAACCACCCACTGGAGGAATGCGCAGCAGCTCCAGACCCTGCACCCCGCTGTGACCGTTGACCCCGAAGTGCTCTACGTCGACGACGGCGCCATCAGCACCAGCGCGGGCGTGGCCGCCGGCATCGACCTGTGCCTTCATCTGGTCCGCAAAGACTTCGGAACCGAGGCTGCCATCCGCATCGCCCGGCGCATGGTTGTTGCGCCCCATCGCGAGGGCGGGCAGACCCAGTTCATTGAGCGTCCAGTTTCTGTGCCGCTGGCCCAATTCGGCTCAACATGCACCTGGGCCCGCCAGCACATGGCGGAGCCGCTCTCTGTTGGGGACATGGCCGCCCACGCCGGATGGGCGCCGAGCACCTTCGCCCGAAGATTCCTCGCTGAAGCCGGGACGACGCCGCTGCGCTGGCTCACCGGCCAGCGGATCGCCGAGGCATGCCGTCTGCTGGAAACGACCGATCTGACCATGGAGGCGATCGCAGCCAGGAGCGGGCTGGGAACGACGGCCAACTTCAGGCTTCACTTCATGCGTGAACTCAACACGACACCGTCCAGCTACCGGCGTTTATACCGGGGCCGCAACCGTACTTAGCGGACGGGTGAACAGACACTTGAACCTTCAAGTAAAACCGGCTAGGCTGATTACATGACATCGACCCTCGACCGCCCCCCGGTTCTCTTCCTCAGCCATGGTGCTCCGCCGCTGGCTGACGACGCCACGTGGACCCGCGAACTCAACGCATGGTCCGGCACCTTCGACAAGCCCAAAGACATTCTGATGGTGTCCGCCCACTGGGAAAACGCCCCGGTCACGCTCAGCGCCACCGGGCGCAACCCGGGACTGGTCTATGACTTCGGCGGTTTCGCCCAGAAGTACTACGACGTCACCTACGACGCCCCGCAGGCTCCCGGTCTCGCCGCCGAAGTGGAGAAGCTCGTGGCCGGTCATGGCCACCATGTCGAGCGCGACGAGAGCCGCGGCCTGGACCACGGCGCCTACGTCCCGCTCAAGGAGATGTTCCCGGACGCGGATGTACCGGTCGTACAAATGTCCATGCCCACCCTTGATCCGCAGGGCCTGTTCGATCTGGGCAAGTCGCTGGCGCCCTTGCGCGACCGCGGCACACTGATCGTCGGTTCGGGGTTCACCACGCACAATCTGCGCTGGTTCAACCCCGCCGGCGGACCCGACAGTGTCCCGCCGTCGGTCTCCCGTGAGTTCGACCACTGGGCAGAGGAAGCAATGGCGCGCGGCGACGTCGACTCCATCCTGGACTTCCTGCACAAGGCCCCGGCAGCCCGCGAGGCGCACCCTCGCAGCGAACATTGGGCCCCGCTGTATGTCGCGCTCGGGGCAGCGTACGAGTCCGGCGACCTGAACGCCAAAACCGCGATCGACGGGTTCTGGTTCGGCCTGTCAAAACGCTCGTGGACCCTTACTTAAGCCGCGCAGACTCCGCTCGCCGTTCTCGGCCTGTGGGCCGCCATCGGCTCAGTGATAGTCGGCTAAAGAGCGCGGCATCGAAGCTGGCGCCCTAAGTCCGCGACGCCGGCAACGAGTCTCGCAACAAAACACTCCGACTCTAGGGACGGACAGGTCAGCCCCCGTTGTACTGTGTCCTCATGGTCACCCTGCTCGCCTGGCCAGGCAAGCCCGGCAGGGGAGCGCGGGCGACCGTATGTGGTTTCCGGGCTCAGCCGGAATCCAGAACAAAGGAATAGCCTATGTCGATGGAACCGTCGTCCGTTCCAGGTCGCCCTCATGGCGCCGGCTCTGCAGAGCAGGTCTCTGGTCAGGCTCGTGGCGTTGAACCTCCGGGGATACGCCGGCAGGCTGCCTGGATCATTGAGACGGTCTTGGCTGACCCGTCGCCGGGGCAGGCCCATGTCCGGGAACTGCTGCGCGAACATCTGGCCGCCCATCCGGGGCGGCCGGATATTGCGCTGGCGGAGCATCTGTTGGCTCTCCGATCCCTCACGGGGCTGCCTGCGGAGTCCAAGGGCCTGGCGCCCGGGCCGGAAGAACCTGCCCGGGATGCCCAGGAAAGCATGAGTTTGCGGATCGAGAAGGTCCTTCAAGGCCGGATGCTGGTGACCGCTTTCCAACCGATCCGTGAACTGTCCACCGGCAGGGTTGTTGGAGTCGAAGCGTTCACGCGGTTCGTCAGCGACGGCAGCGACCCCGCGGGGGAGTGGTTCGCTGCGGCGGCCGAAGCGCAACTCGGCAGTGAGCTTGAACTCGCGGCCCTGGAGTCCGCCCTCAACTCAGCCATTCACCTCCCCGCGCATTTGTACGTGGCCCTGAAACTGTCCCCGGCAACCTGCCTGGACCCGCTCCTTCCCGGACTGCTGGAGGAATCGATGGTCGCAGTGGATCGTGTGGTCCTCGAGCTAACTGACGCCCTGGCAGACATGCAGGCCGCCGCTTTGGCCGACGCGTTAGCGCCCCTGCGCAAGCGGGGGCTCCGCCTGGCGGTTGACCATGTGGGGTCGCACTTCGATTCCATCCGCCAGATCAGGCAAATCTGCCCCGACTTCATCAAACTTGACCGCCACCTGGTCGCCGGAATCGAGACTGACCCGCTCCGTCACGCCTTTGGCGAGGTCATGACCGACTTCGCGGAGCAGCTCGGAGCGGTGCTCATCGCGGAAGGCATCGAGACCAGTGACGAACTTGCCGCAGTCGCCGGCCTCGGCGTGACAACCGGTCAGGGCTATCACCTCGGCCGGCCCACGGTTCGGCTGAGGGACTGGGCAGGATGGAAGGAACCGGTCCACGAAGTCCGGCCGTTGGCCGGGCGCTGACGGAGCAGTCCCGTCCTGACTGCAGGCCGGGCGGATGTAATGATGGTGGCCATGGACATTGTTGAGTTTCTGGAAGCACGTATAGCCGAGCAGGAATCAGCCATCCTGGAAGGATCTTTTGGTCCGGGGGCAACATGTAGTCGTGAAACCGGAGACATCGACGAAGCCTCCCTCTGTCAGCGGATGCTCGACGAGTGCGCCCAGAAGCGGGCCATCATCGCCAGCTGGAAGGAAGCTGCCGACGCCGAAGGGATCAATGATCCCGGCGAAGCGGAAGGTACGGTTGCGGTTGCCCGCCGGGCCATGCTCGCCATCCTCGCAGGCTCCCACCGGGACCACCCGGACTACGACGCGGGCTGGTCGCCCGAGTTGCCCACGGAGGTCGCCGGAGAATCTCCGGCTGAGTGAGATTTCCGGCCGTACCGTCTGACCGCGACGGCGACGCCGCGGATGTATCCGCCAGGTCATGGCCCGATTGACTCTCCGTGGGCCACGCCGGGAATCATGTGGAGCGTCGTCGCAGTCAAGGCCTAGGATCAACGAGATGATGCCAGGACGAATTGACGCTGCTGACGGGAAGAACTCTCTGATCGTCAGGGAAGGGATACTCGAGAGTGTCTGGCGCCCCGGTTCTTTTGTGGATGTCGACGACGCCAAGGACGCCATGCATGCTGTGGACCGCATCATCGGGGGGAGCCCGATGCCGATGCTTTCTGAAATGACCGACGTCGAGTTCAGCGCCGCGGCCAGGTTCGAGTTCGCAAAAAGTACCGGTGTGGTGGCCATCGCAGTTCTCGGATCCAGCGCCGTCGATCGTGTCATTGCTGCCGCTACGAGCCGCCATACCCATTACCCGCACGAGTTTTTCACGTCCAGGAAGGCCGCCATGACCTGGTTGGCAGACTTCATCCAAGCTGAAGTTCAGGGTGAGGTCTGAGCGTTCGCCACCAGAAAGATTTCCTGGGTGCCGTCCTTGCGGCGCACCATCTCGGCGATCCAGACGGGCGCGAACGGAGACGTGCAACCCGGGGGAGTCGGGTAGTCCTTGAGCACTTCCAGGCGTTCACCGATGTCCATTGCGCGGCCGCGGTGCCCGGAGTGCTCGATCCCGATCTGGGCCAGAGAGTGGTTCATCGCCCACCGCAGGCGGTCCGGGGCGTCTTTCATCCCCGTTTCGATGATGTCCAGCAGCCCCTCCAGATCGAGTCCTTCGGGCTGCTTTGCGACGCGTTCGGTGGTCAGCGCCCAACCGGCACTCGCGACCACCGGGTCCGGATCGGCGAGCCAGGCCAGGCGCAACTCTTCGGAATGCGGGTTCTTCTTCACCACGTAGTTCACGAGCCAGTCGTGCACCTTGGGGGTCCGTGCCTCACGCAACATAACGTCCAGCTCGTCGCGCTCGAACGCTTTCGGGCGGCATATCAGGATCGCCAGCAGTCTAGCCGCGGTGTCATCCGTCGCCCAGAGCTGGCATGCGAGTTCCTGCTGTGTCTTCAGCCGCTTCGCGAGCGCGCGCAGCTTGCTGAGCTTCACACCGAGATCATCACCGTGTTTCTCGTTCACAATGCGTGCCCTCGGGTCCTCGAGAGCGGCCAATTCCGCCATCACCTCGGCCACCGTCGTCTCAGCCAACCCGGCATCCTTTCCATCACATGTGAAATTCAGCCTAGTAGGAAGAAACTTCGCGGCCCGCCACGCGTCGGGAGAGGAAGTCCTCAACCACTGCGGCGAACTCATCAGGACGTTCGATCTGCGGCATGTGTCCCGTCTTCGCAAAGACGTGCGCCTCGGCCCGTGGCAGCGCCGCGGCCGCCGCCGCCAAATGGCTGAACGGGAGGACGTGGTCGTGGTCGCCCCACACCACGAACATTGGAATGCCCGACTTCGCCAACGCCTCGACGAGGGCCGTCCGCCATTCAGCCCTGATGCCGGAGATCGTTCCCAGATCGCGGGCGATATCTTCGACGCTTTGGCGGTGTGCGGGCCGCTGCGACAGGGCAAAAGCATGCTCGACGCGGGCCTCGGTCACCAGCGCCTTGTCGTAAAAGATCGACTCGACCGTTCGGCGGGAGGCCGCCCGAGCGGGACGCATGAGCAGTGCCGCGAGCGGCCTCACCGTCAGCAGGCGCAGCACCAGCGCAACCTCCTGGCCGAACCCGGCGCTGTCGGCAAGAACAAGGGCCGAAACGCGGTCCGGATGGTCGGCCGCGAACTTCATGGCGACGGCGCCGCCGAGCGAGTTGCCCATCACGGGAAGCGGCCCCTGCACCCCAACGGCGTCGAGGAAGGCGGGCAAGGCACCGGCGAGCTTCGCCAATGTCGCGGGCCCGGAGAGCCGTTCCGAGTACGCGAAGCCGGGCAGGTCCACGCTGATGACGGTATGGCGTGCCGAGAGCCGGTCGTGCTGCTCGGTCCAGTCTTCGAGGCTCTGGCCGATTCCGTGCAGGAGCAGCACCGGGTCCCCGGTACCGGTTTTCCGGTAGCGCAAACGCGTGCCCCCGGCGTCGACATATCCGGCTCCGGGGAGCTCAAGCGGACCCGGCGCCGCCGTGTCTCCCCGCCCGGATGCCCGCCCGAACGCCCGCACCTGCTGCCCGCGCCGGCCGAACCGCACGTGGCCGGTCAGTTTGCCGGCCCTGAGCAGGGCGAAATCGCGCAGGTAGTTCTGGTGCAGCCGCCAGGGCGAGTCGGCGCCCTGCCGGGGAAGGCGGCCGGCGTCGCGCAGGATGTAGCCGGCCTTCAGGTCGATCAGGGACGTCAGTTCAGCGTCCGCGACGCCGGCCGGTGCTGTGGGTGCCACCCATTGCAGGTTCCTGCGGTCGAGGTGCTTCAGCAGCCGGCAGATGTAGCCTGCGACGAGATCCGCCTTCAAGGTCCAGGACGCGTTGGTGTAGCCGATAGTGAGCGCAAAGTTGGGTACGCCCTCGAGCATCATCCCCTTGTAGGTCAGGGTCCTGCCGACGTCCACGGGCTCGCCGTCGACCGTCAGGGCCATGCCGCCAATCACCAGCAGGTTCAGTCCCGTCGCCGTGACAATCACGTCGGCCGGAATGGATTCCCCCGACACCAGGTCAATCCCGTGCGGGGTGATCCGCGAGATCCTGTCGGTCACGATGTCGGCGGTGCCTGCGCTGATCGCACGGTAGAGGTCGCCATTGGGGATCGCGCAGAGCCGCTGGTCCCACGGCTCATAGGACGGTGCCAAGTGTGTATCGACCGCAAAACCCGCCGGCAGCTTGGCGATGGCTGACTTGCGGAGGATTGCCTTCATCGTTTCCGGCCGCCGCCGGCTCAGCTGGTAGGTGAACATCGAAAAGAGAATGTTCTTGGCCCGGACGACGTCGTACGCCAGCTGCGCCGGCAGCTTGCCCCGGAGGCGGTCGGCCAGGTGGTCCCGGGACGGGACGGGCGCGATGTAGGTGGGGGAGCGCTGGAGCATGGTGACTTTGGCGGCCGACCTCGCCATCGACGGCACGAGCGTCACCGCCGTGGCCCCGCTGCCGATGATCACCACCTGTTTGCCGTCGTAGTCGAGGTCAGCGGGCCAGTGCTGCGGGTGGACGATCGACCCGGCGAAGGTGTCGGCCCCCTCAATCGCCGGGGTAAAGCCCTCGTCATAGCGGTAATAGCCCGAGCAGACGGACAGGAACGAGCAGGTAAAAGTGACTGTCACCGCGGTCGACGCCGGACCGTCGTTCCGATATTCGGCGTCGGACGTGCGGGTGGCTGTGACCGTCCACAACGCGGTGGCGCTGGACCACTCGGCCGCGACGACGCGGTGGTTGAGCCGGATTCGCGAGGCGAGGCCCTCGTCGGCGACCGTCGCCTGGATGTAGTCGCGGATCGAATCGCCGTCGGCGATGGCTTTGGCGCCGGCCCAGGGCCGGAAGGAATAGCCCAGCGTGTACATGTCGCTATCGGAGCGGATGCCCGGATACCGGAAGAGGTCCCAGGTGCCGCCCACGGCGCCGCGGGACTCCAGGATCGTGAAGGTCTTCCCGGGCACGTCGCGTTTGAGCCGGCTGGCGAAACCTATCCCGCTCAGCCCGGCGCCAACAATCAACACATCCACGTGTTCGCTCATCAAGCCAAGCTATCGACTTGGAGTTGACATAGTCAACACGGTGTCGAGAACTAGGGCTAGGATGGGCGCATGGTTCAACGAGGACGACGCACCACACGGGTCTCGGGGGATGAGCGCCAGGACGCCATCCTCGTCACGGCCGAGGCGCTGCTCGCCGAGCGGGGATTCGATGACATCTCGATCGAGGATCTGGCCCGTGGGGCCGGTATCTCCCGCCCCACCTTCTACTTCTACTTCGCGTCCAAAGACGAGGTGCTGCTGGCCCTGCTGGACCGTGTGATCACCGAGGTGGAACACCGGGTCGGCGGGCTTCCGCGGGATTTCGAGAGTGATCCCACTGGAGCATGGACCCGTTCCATTGGCATGTTTGTCGAGGTGTTTGTGGCCCACCGCGGCGTCGCCACCGCGGCAATCGCGGCGCGCTCCCGCAATGATGAGGTGCGGGTGCTGTGGTCGAAGTCGATGCAGTCCTGGGCCGATTTCTCGACCGATGTGATCCTGTCCGAACAAGCCCGCGGCGCCGCGCCCGGGGGCATCGACGCCCACGACCTCGCCGTAAGCCTCAACCTGATGAACGAGCGGGTGATCACCGCCGTCCTGAACAAGGAGAGCCCCGCCATCGCGGAGTCCCGCGCCCTGGACGTGTTATCCACCATTTGGATCCGCAGTATTTACGGGTCCGTTAACCCCGCCCGCGCGTAATGCCGGCGTCGAAAGGAAGAAACCAGATGCCCGAAATCAAGACGCTGACTGTGCTCGGTACTGGAGTGCTCGGTTCGCAGATCGCCTATCAGGCCGCATTCCACGGATTCGCCGTTACGGCCTATGACCTTGACGGCCAGGCCATCGAAAAGGCCCGCGCCCGTTTCGCGCAGCTCGCCGGCATCTACCGGACGCAGGTGGCCGGCGCCAAGGACGGCCAGGCCGAGGCAGCGCTTGCAAATCTGCGCCTCACCACTGACCTCGGGACCGCCGTCGCCGACGCGGACCTCGTGATCGAGGCCGTTCCCGAACTGCTCGAGCTCAAGCGGGACATGTACCGCAAGCTCGCGGAACTGGCCCCTGCCAAGACCATCTTCGCCACCAACTCCTCGACCCTGCTGCCCAGCAATCTCAAGGATGCCACCGGCCGCCCCGACCGTTTCCTCGCCATCCATTACGCCAACAACATCTGGGCGCAGAACATTGCCGAGGTGATGGGCACAAATGATACCGACCCCGCGGTGTTCGACGCCGTCGTCGGGTTCGCCCGAAACAGCGGGCTGGAGCCGATCGAGATCAGGAAGGAGAAAGCCGGCTATGTGCTGAATTCGCTGCTGGTTCCGCTCCTGAATGCCGCCGCGGGCCTGCTGCTTCAGGGCATCGCCAGCCCGGAAACGATCGACAAGACGTGGCGCATCGCCACCGGGGCGCCCACGGGACCGTTCCAGATCTACGACGTCGTTGGCCTCGGTACCGCCTACAACATCGCCGCGTCCTCACCGGATGTCGGGTCTCAAGCCTTCGCGCAGTACCTGAAGGAGAACTACATTGACCACGGGAAGCTCGGAGTCTCCACCGGCGAAGGCTTGTACACGTACTGAGTCCGCCCGGCGCCTCACGCGGCGCAGTCAACGCTCGTGGCTGGTTTCCAGGACCGTGACGTCCAGGGGCATGCGGTTGGCACGGCGGAGTCGTCCGGCCAGCAGGTTGCGCACGCCGCGGGTCACCATGGTCGTCCTGGTCAGATCCCGGTACTCGGCGGCGTCGGAGGTGACCAGATCCAGCAGGGGGCGCGCGGCGTCGTCCGGGCCCTGCCCCCACAGCCCGACGACCACCTGCAGCCCACCCAGCCGATGCTCGTACCCGGGCTGGGACGTGACATGCCCCAGCATGTCCGTCGTCACCAGGCCCGGGTTCATGCCATGCACCCGGACACCCGTGCTCCCGGTCTCCCGCCGCAACGTCTCCGTGAACTGGCGGACCCACCGCTTGCTCGACGCATACGCGTTTTGCAGGGCCACCGGCCCCTGGTCGCCCTGGCCGTACACGTTGACGAGGTCGCCGTGGCCCTGACCGAGGAACACCGGCAGCGCAACCCGCGACCCGTGGAACGTGCCCAGGATGTTGGTGCGCACCACGCGCGTGAAATCGTCCACCGGGGTTGACGCCGGGGGCCCGTAGACGCCGGAAGTTCCGGCGTTGTTGACCCAGATGTCGAGGGTCCCGCGGCTGAGCGCCTCATCGCGCAGGGCCTCGACGTCGGCCAGCTCACCGGTGTCACACCGCCGTCCGGACGCGGCGATCCCCTCTGCGAGGAGGCGTTCGACGGCGGCAGCGACGTCGACGTTCGACCTGGCCGCCAGCACCACCGTCGCTCCCTGATGTCCCAGCAGCCGGGCCATGGCAAACCCCAGGCCGCGCGTCGAGCCAGTCACGACGGCCACCCGACCGCGAAGGACGTGCCGTTGCGAACTCATGGTTCTCTCATACGCGCAGCGGCCGGGGAGAGCAAGAGCGAACCTGGAGTCTGGTGGCGGGGACCGCCGGTGCGGGGAGGATGGCGGACTGACGAAGTGGTTCTGACCGCCTGACCAAACTCAAGTGGCGTGCGCCAACAGAACTCAGTGCCCGTCGGCCGTATGCTGTGACGGCAACCATCACGAGCGCCACGGAAAAACCAGGGGGACCCATGTCGACCAGCCAGTACGGACCACAAAACGCCTATCGGAACCAGGATCTGCAGCCAGTGACGATGGGGCAGCTGAGCTGGTATATGGAGGGCATGCGGCACGCCCGGCTGGCCACGATTTTTGGCATCCTGTCGATCTTCAGCCTGGGGGCCTTGTTTGGGCCGCTGGCCATCGCCCGGGCGAAGAAGGCTGAGGCTTTCGGGGTGCCTGCGCCGGAAGGGCGGGTGCTCGGCTGGGTGGGGATTGGCTTGTTCATCCTGTGGGTGGTGTTCTTCATCGCCTACCTGGCGCTGATCATCACCCTCATCGGGAGCCTCCCGGACTCGGGCCGGACGGCCGCGTAGACGGACCGGGCATGACTACTCATTGTGATCAGGTTTCTTGGTCATGGACTCCGGCGGGGGCGGGAATTCCGCGGCGGGATAAAGCCCGGCGACCTGCAGCATGTAGTTGGCCCACTGCGGGCCGGCAAGCATGTAGCCGTCGATGCTCTTGTAGAACTTGCCGTTGACGGTGACGTTCTGGCCTGGCCGTTTCTGGCCTTCCAGGGCGTCGCCGAAGAACGACGCCGTGGAAATTCCGGACGTGTAGCCAACCACCCAGGTGGCGCCGTTGGTGTTGGACGTGCCCGTCTTGGCCGCGACCGGGAAGCTGCTGTGGACTTTGGGCTTGATGTAGACGCCGGACCCCTTTTTCAGCACGTCCTGCAGGACGGAGTTTACCCCCCGGGCAACGCTGGGCTTGATGGCATCGCGGCAGGACTTGGTCTCCGCCGGAAGGTTCTTCCCCGCCGCGTCGGTCACTTCCACAATGGCGACCGGCTCGCAGTACGTGCCGTCGTTGGCGAAGGTGGCAAATGCGTTGGCCAGAATGAGCGGCGCGACGCCAATCGCCCCCAGCAGGTTGCCCAGCTGATGCATGTTGACCTGTGCGTTATCCAGGCCGCTGTGGAGTCCCACGGCGTCCACCGTCTTCTGGATGCCGCAGAAATCCAGCTGGGCAGCCTCCGCGAAGGTGGCGGTGTTGATGGAGTTATAGACCCCGTAGTCGACGCGCATGCGGCGGTAGTAGCCGGCGTCGTTGTTCTGCAGGTCGTCCGCCGCGCCGCGGTTCCTCTCCTTCGTGTTGTAGGCGCCCAGGACCTTTCCGCAGCTGGATTTCCACTTGAAATCGAGTGGATACGACCGCCGGGAGGCATCCACCGTCTCGGCCAGCGACTTGCCCTCCCTGAGCCATTCCGCCAGGGTGAACGGTTTCATGGTGGACCCGGGTTGGAACCCGCCGGCGCCGTTCAGGTCATTGCCCTTGGAGTCTTTCGAATCGACATTGAAGTTCAGCTGGGTATCGAACTTCCCGGGTTCGGGGAGGAAAACCGTGTTTTGCGCCATGGCCAGAATCTTCCCCGTCCCCGGCCCGATGGAGACCAGCGACGCGCCCCACTTGTCCGGGTTGGCCCCGGCCGTGGCATCGACCTGTTCCTGCGCCGCCGCCTGCAGCCGGCTGTCCAGCGTGGTGGTGATCGTCAGGCCGCCGCGGTACAGCTTCCGCACCCGGGCGGCGAGGTCGACGCCGTAGGCCGGGTTGTTCAGGATCAGGTGTGACACGTAGTCGCAAAAGTACGGCGCCATTTCGGCGCCGGCACAGCCCTGCTTCCCCGGCGTGACGGCGAGTTCCACCCCGGTGGCGACGGCGGCGTCGTAGTCAGTGCGGGAGATCCGGCCGAGGGTGAGCATGGCGTCGAGGACCTGGTTGCGCCGCTGGATGGCGTTGTCGGGATGGACAACCGGGTTGTAGAAGCTGGGGCTTTTCACCAGGCCGGCGAGGAGGGCGGCCTGCGGCAGTGTCAGGCTCTTGGCAGGGGTGCTGAAGAAGTAGCGCGACGCGGCCTCAATGCCGTAGGCATCCCGGCTGAAAAACACGATGTTGAGGTAGCCCTCAAGGATCTGGTCCTTGGTGTACTTCTTCTCCAGTTCGATCGCGAGCCGCATTTCGCGGACCTTGTCGGCAATGCTCTTCTGCCCATTGAGGACAATCCGATCGCCCTTGTCCGCGGACATCAGTGACTCGTTGAGGACGTTGGTGACGTACTGCTGGGTCAGGGTGGAGGCGCCCTGCCGGCCGCCGCTGGTCAGGTTCGACGCCAGGGCGCGCAGGATTCCCTGTCCGTCGACACCCCCGTGTTCGTAGAAGCGCCGGTCCTCGATGGCGACAATTGCGTCCTTGATGTACGGCGACATCTGGTCGAGCCCGACCTTCACCCGGTTCTCCGCGTAGAAGGTGGCGATCGTCTTGCCGTCCGCGGTGAGGACCGTGGTGGACTGCGACGGCGCATCGACCGTCAGTTCCGCGGGCAGGTTGTTGAACATCGTGACCGATTCCCTCAGGGCAACGCCGGCCCCGGCGACGGCGGGGACCAGGAGGCTGGCGGCCAGTACGCCGCAGAGTGCGCTCACCGTGAAGTATCCGAGCACTCTTCGGAGGGCCGCGCCCAGTTTGGATCCGGTTCGTCCCATGCGCTGACCATAGGGGAGTCATGTCAGCTGGCGCCTCACCCGAACCGGATGGTCCGGGAGTCAGCTACGCGGTAGGTGTTGAGTGTCGCACGTGGGCGTAGTAGCGTGACGGAACCTGTCAACATTCATCACACAAACTCGGGAGTGATTATGGAATATGTGACACGTGGCTGGTGGCCGTCACAGCGGCCCTGGCATCGGGCGTGATCTCGGCATGACCAGCTCCGAAGCCATAACGGCACTGCGTGCGGCGCCGAGGCCATGAAACGCGCCGGGGAGTGTCAAGTGCCGGGATCCACACAGCCGGGGGAGCGGCCTATCTCGTGGTGCTGCATCCATGCAAACATGGGGGCACACCGAAAAGGCAGAGTGAGGAGACCCGATGAAATCCAACGACCTGCTGCTGGACGCCTTCGGCCGGATCCGCGACACCGTGGCCGCCACTCTTGACGGGGTCGACGGCGAAACCCTGATCCGTCGGCCCGCGGGCAACGGGAACTCGATGGCGTGGCTGATCTGGCATCTCGCCCGGGTGGAGGACGCGCAGCTCGCCTCCGCCGCCGGCCTGGAACAGGTCTGGACATCGCAGGGATTCGCGGGCCGTTTCAATCTGCCGTTGGCCGAACGCGACACCGGCTACGGCCATTCAACAGAGAAGGTGGACGCTGTGAAGGCCCCGCCGGAGCTGCTGCTCGAGTACTACGAGGCCGTTCACCGGCAGACCGTAGAGTTCCTGGAAACCCTCGTCGACGCGGACTTTGACCGCATCGTCGACACCCGCTGGGATCCACCCGTCACGCTCGGCGTGCGGCTGGTCAGCACCATCGCCGACTGCCTCCAGCACGTGGGTCAGGCCGCCTACGCCAGGGGCCTCAACCCCGCCCGCGCAGTCTAGGACGCGCCGGTGCCTTCAGCGCCGGTATTTTGGGTGCCGGCGTCGGCGTTAATGGCCGCGGCAACCAGCCGGTCGAAACTCGCGGTCCCGCTCTCCGGGCTCCGCCGTGAATACCGCAAACCATTTCTCCGGGGCATTCCTCTCCACCGAGGCAACCCGTTCCACGTGCAGGTTCAGCCCGGGGACCCCGCTCACGACGAGCGGCAGCCGCTCGCCCGTCTTGACCATGCGCCGAAATTCCTTGACCGACAATTGGTCGTCAAGTGTGTTGGTCACCTCGGCGATAGTGTCGTTAACCCTTTTGGTCAGGCCCCGCATAAAAGCTCGCTGATCCGAGACAGTGGGAACCGTAAGAATGGCCGGAAACACGACCATAAACAGTGCCACAGCACTCAAACTTCTGAGGCCGGACATAAAGATCATCAGAAACAGGCAGAGAATCAACCCCAGGACACTCAGGATCACGAACCTGACCACGGTGCCATGTCGTGGAGCTCGCGGAGGGCGGTGTACGACTGCGGCGACCCGGAGTGCACGGCGAGTTGCCCACTGACGTAATGGCGGCGTCGTTCCCATTTCCGGACGGCGGATTCGTGGGGTTCCACGAGCAACGAGACGGCAGCCAGCGCCTTGTCCAACGAGCCCGCCCGCGTGCTCAGGCTTGTTGTTGCGGCGTCCAGCCTCGCCAGGAATGAGTCGTAGTTCTCATGAGGCTGGGTGCCGTCGGTGATCACGAGGCACTCGCACGTTGCGGTGCCGCATTGCCCAGGCAAACCAACCCGGGCCGGCGCGACGTCCGTCGCCGAATGGTGCCCCCAACTCTCATGGCAAGAGAATAGAGGCTCCGCGCGCGTTGTCATAGGGTCCGTCCCCCGTTGGCTCCTGGACCGAGGAGCGCCGGGGCCATCGTGTGCACCTTGACACTGACTTTGGCGCTCGCAGACACTGAAAGGTCCAGGCTGCTCACTGAGGCTAGGGAATGGAAAGACAAATGACCAGTACAGATTCGTTCGTGGTTGTGGTTGGTTTTGACGGTTCCGAGAATTCCCGAAATGCCTTGAGGTGGGGCATGGACGAGGCCAAACAGCGCGACGGCGAGATTCGTCTCATCACCGTCTGGAGCAAACCGCCGCTCGCCTGGTATCCGGCGCTGCTGGAAACGGCCGCCGGCGAAGTCGTGACGGAAGATTCTCCGCGGCAAGCAGCTGAGACGTTGCAGGCTGCGGCACTGAAGGCCGCTGAGGATGAGGGGGTGTCTGCCACCGGCGAGATCGTCCACAACGATTCGGCGGCGTCAGCCCTTCTGGACGCCGCCCAAGGGGCGGATCTCGTGGTGGTTGGTTCGCGCGGGCACGGCGGATTTCCCGGTCTGCACCTGGGCTCGGTGGCGACGCAGATCGTCAATCATGCCCCGTGCCCCGTCCTTGTCGTCCGCCCCAAGGCTTCCTGAGGGGCGGCAGCCGTTGTAACGGTGCCGGGGACGGCCTACGATGTGGCTGCAGCCCCACTCTGGGGACCAACTCCGGGACTTGCCCTCACGGGTTCAGACACATTTTCGGATGCCGTAGTCCTGGACAGCACGGGACGGGAAAGACCATGGCCAAGTATCTGTTTGAAGCGAACTACGTGGGAGAAGGCATTAAGGGCCTCATGCGCGAAGGCGGCACGAAGCGCCGCGATGCGCTCGTCGAGGCGCTCAAATCCGTAGGAGGCTCGCTCGAGTGCTTCTACTACGCCTTCGGGGAGACCGACGTGCTGGGGGTCTTCGAGGTTCCGGGGCCGGCAGACGCCGCGGCCCTTTCCCTCATGATCAATTCGACGGGCTCCGTAAACGTGCGTCTGAAGCCGCTGATGGCGCCGGAGGACCTTGACGAAGCGGCAAAGAAGACCCCGTCCTACCGGGCCCCCGGGCAGTAGGGCGGCCAGCTATTTGGCGTCGTCCGGGCTGCTGTCCAACTCTTCGAACCGGCTGAGCTGGAGGCGGGTGGCGTCGCTGTCACCGTCCGGCAGGGCATCGCCATGCCGGTGGATGACCTTCCACTCGCCGTCCTCGCGCCGGAACACGGTGGTCACCCTCAGCGCGTAGGGCAGTGGCTCCGCCCCGCCGATCGACGCCGTCGTGTGCTCGATGCCCACAAGGTAGCCAAGGTCGCCGCTGGCACCGGCCGCGATGACTTCGTAGTCAAAGGACGTGCAGTCCGAAAATTGGGATGCCAGATGGTCAAAAGCCGGCGCCACTCGGTCGCGTCCGATTTTAGTCATGACAGCACCGAACAGCGTCACCGGATCATTGCCTGACCACATGGCTTTCCGTGGTTCCGCGTCCCCGTTGTGCAGTGCGGTTTCGGCCTCTGTCAGCCGGGGCATGACAGCTGCCAGAAATGCGTTCAGATCGTCCACGGTCTTACCTCCTTCAAGCCCCCGGCTTCAATTATCGGAGCCCGGTGGGGTGTCAGCAAGGGATCGCGGACCGCCCCCGGACCGGCGCGCGGATTGAGGAAACTTGCCGCAAATTTTCGGCCAAACGGACCGTCGACGTCGTAATGCCGGTAGTGCGGCGCCTAGGATCTCTCCCATGCGATGCCACTCAGAGACCACGCCATGACCGCCGATCCCGCACCCGCTACATTGGGGGCGCGGGTACCGGCCCAGGCTGTCATGGAGGAGCTGCTCGCCCTCCAGGGTTTGGAGCCGCGGCGCTCCACCCTCCAGCGGATCTTTGGCGTCAGCCCCCTAAGCGAGGAGACCCGGTCCTGGTACAAGGGCGCTTTGGGGGAGATCATGGTCGGAAGAATCCTGGCGGAGCTGGGGCCGGACTGGCTGGTGCTGCATGCTGTGCCGGTGGGGGCGGGTTCCTCTGATATCGATCACGTCCTGGTGGGCCCTGCCGGCGTCTTCACCATCAACACGAAGAACCACTCCGGCCAGCCTGTTTGGGTGGCCGGGCGGACCCTCATGGTGGCAGGAAAGAAAACGCGCCACCTCTACAACGCGGCGCATGAAGCGGCCCGGGCGTCCAAGCTGCTCGGCGCGGCGGTCGGTTCGGCGGTCGATGTCACCGGAGTCGTGGTGATTCTGGAACCCAAGAAGCTCACGATCAAGTCGGCGCCGGACCAGGTGTCAGTGGTTACGGAGCGGCAGCTTTTGCGCTGGCTCAAGCGGCGCAGCCAGGTGCTGGACCCGGGACAGGTGTCCCGGATTGCAGCGGCGGCCGTTGTTGCGCGGACCTGGCACCGGAGCCCTGGCCAGCCGGGTGACGCCGGTGCTGTCCAGCAGAACTTCGCTGCCCTGCGGTTGCTGGTGCACAGGGCACGACGGCGCCGGGCAGCTTGGGTGCTGGGCCTGCCCGCCGTTGGGTTTCTGACGCTTGCCACCGGAGGCCAGCTGGGGGCGATCGTGCAGGTGCTCACGGGCCGCTGAACAGCGCTTCTCGCGGCTGGTGCGCTTCTCACGGTTGGACCGTCAGGCTGCGAGGCGGCTTTTTGCCCGGGCGCGCAGGAGCATTTGGTCCCGTTGGCGGCGTTCGCGGCGGTGGTTGGGGCTCTTGGCCGGGTCCGGGTCCGGTTCCGGTGGGTCGGCGCCGGTTCCGGGCAGCGGCGGGGCGGTGGATTGGTAAGTGTGCCCGGTCGGCGTCGTGATTTGGAGGGTGTGTCTGGGTCCGGGGCGTGGTCGGGAGGACCAGCCGGGGATTTCTTTGGTGTGGTTGCAGGCTTCGCAGAGTCCGGCGCCGTTGCTGTGGCTGGTGGTGCCGCCGTTGTGCCAGGGGATGATGTGGTCGAAGTGTCTGATGGGGGCGTCGCAGTAAGGGGTGCGGCAGGTGTCGTCGCGGAGGGTGAGGAAGCGGCGGAGTCCGGGCGGGAAGAGCCGGGCGCGGGAGTCCAGGGCGGTGAGTTCGCCGGTGCCGGGGGCGGTGTAGAGCCGGCGGAGCCAGGTGGTGAAGGCCCGTTCTTCCCCGGATGCACCGGTGTCTGTGAGCATCCCGCGGGCCCAGCCTGCGGGGACGATGCCGTAGCCGGGGAGACGGGCGGGTTCGCTGTCGCCCTGGAAGAGGGTGCGGTCGGTCATGACGAGCTGGATTTCGATGCCGCTGATCCCGCCGGGGGTGCCTGTGGTGCGTTCGACGAGGGTGCCGGCCATGAGCTGCCCGCGCGTGCGGGGGTCCCCGGAGTTGCAGAGGGTGTCGGCGTGCCGGGTGAGCGCGGCATGGACGGCGACCCCGGCGGCGACCGGGAGCAGCGCGGTCAAATAGCACATGGTGTCGGGGGCCGGGCGGAGGCTGACGTGGCGTTCGGTCGCGGCGTGGCTGGCGCGCTGGGTGACCGAACGGGTATCCCGCCGGTAGGCCGCGGTGCGGGCCGCGGCGATGATCTTCCGGTCTCCGGCGCCGTCGAAGGTTCCGGTGTCGGGCGCGAGTTCGGCGTCGACGGCGGCCCGGTCCTCCGCGGTCAGGCACGCGGTTTCCTTCACGAGGAGGGTGGCGCGCCATTCGGTGAGCTGCCCGGTCTCCAGGGCCGCGAGGGTGTGGGGCATTTCGCTGACAAGCGCCTTCGCCAAACCCAGGAGCCGGCTGCCGCGGGCGGGGGATTCGCGCCGGGCCAGGGCGATCTGCGCGCCGACCCCTGCGCCGAGTTCCGCCGTCGGCATCCCGGCGTCGGCCTGGTCACGGCGCTGGGACAGGTCGAACGCGACGGCGTGTCGGGCCTGGCGGGCGGCCAGGGCGGACTTGAGGTCCTCCAGCTCGCGCGTTTCCTCGAGGAGCGCAGCGGGGCTGTCCGGGGCCGGGAGGCCGGCCAGGATCCGGGCTACGTCCGTGGCCGTCACCCCGCCAGCTGCTCCCGGAGCCACGTCGGGCCCCTGATTTCCGTCCATGGAAACAGGCTATCGGGCACCTGCGACAGTAATGATGGCGCCGGGCATGCGGGAGAATATCCCCATGAGTGACGCCGGGGATTTCATTGACTCAGCGCTTCAGCGCGAGTCGTCGTGGAGCCGCGCCGAGGAGGCCGAAGCAAGGCTCGGCAGCGGTCACCGGTACTACGGTTCGTCCGTCGGAGCCGTGCGCGGAACGGTCCGCGACGCCCTCCGCCGCCACCCGGACCTGACGCACGACGACATCACTGCGCTGAGTTCCGAGTTGTGGGAGGTGCCCGTCTTCGAACGCCGCCTCGCCGCCGTCGTACTCCTGCAAGCAAACGTCCGTTCGCTGACCAATACTGACCTGACCCGGATGGAGGGCTTCGTGCGGAGTGCTCGGCTGGGCGCCCTGGTGGATCCCCTCGCCGTCGACGTCGTTGGACCCCTGATCGCGGGGCTCGACGTCGTCGGCAGGGTCCGCGCCGACAGTGTCCTGGACCGTTGGGTGCAGGATCCCGATGGCTGGCTGCGCCGGGCGGCCCTGCTGTCCCCGCTGCGCGCGCTCCGTGCCGGCGCGGGGGACTGGCCACGGTTCGTGCGCCACGCCCGCGCCGTTCTGGCGGAGTCACCTGCCACGGAACCACGGGAGGACGACGACGGCGCGGACGCCGCCGAGGCGGTCTCCCTCGTGCTCACCGACATGGCCCGGCACCGGCCTGAGCTGGAATTCTGACCTGCCGTACGGCCCGGGGAACTTTCCCTAGCTTCCGGGCCGGCGCTCCACCACGGCGTAGGCCTTTTCGTCGAAGAACTCCCAATCGGTGACCACCATGAAACCGAGGGCGTCCACGCGGTCATTCAGGACGTGGACGTCGAAGCCGCCGTCGCGGGGCTCGGCGTCCCACGTGGACACATGAATTTCCCCGTTGTCCAGGACCAGTAGTTCGGTGTTGACGTTGAAATCCTCGGGCGGCTGATTGCTCAGCTGGCAGATGGCGACACAGTGCCGGGTGACCTTGGAGCTGTTCATTTCGGGCCTCCGCTTCGGGGGAACGGTGATGGCATCATCCTATGCCTGCGGACCCGTCCCGCGAGGGGGCAAGAGTCCGCTCAAAACCATGCCCGTGGTTACCGCAATGTGACATACCGTGATCATTCCGTTACCGTTGTTAAGTGCCTGTTGTTACCGAGACGGGCTCTCCCCAGCCGATTGCCTAACTCTGCCGCGGCGTGGGGATAACTCGCAGCAACGTCCGGCAGAGACGGGGAAACCACTTTTGACCCGCTGTTCTCCAGGGGTCTTGGGGTGAAGCCGCACGGCCCGCAATGATCGGGCCCGAGTGCGGCCGGGTGCCTCCCATCCGAATCCGACAGCTCACCTCGCAGGCATTGGGAGAGGCTCCTTTTAATGATTTCCAGCAATACCCGTGCGCCCAAGCGCGCCGATCTTCGCAGCAAACGCCGTACCGCCGGGACCGTCGGCCGCCAGGCCGCAGTCCTCGTCGCCGCTTCCGGAATGGTGCTCAGCGGCGCCATGGCCGCCAACGCAGCCGATGCACCGGCCGAGCGCGGCTCCGCCCCGGCCTCGTCCGTTGACGTCAAGGGCCAGGTCGGCGCGCCGGTCATGGCGGACTCCGCTGTCCAGATCACTTTCGAGCGCCCCGCCGTTGAGACGGCGCCGGCACCCGTGGTCGAGGCGCCCAAGCCCGCGGCCGCCCCGAAGGCCCCGGCAGCACCGGCCCCCGCCGCCAAGGCGACGGTGAAGGTCCAGTCGGCACCCGCTCCCGCCGCTGCCCCGGCCGCCGGTGGAGTCAACGCCACCCTGCTGTCCATGGCATACGGCCAGATCGGCATCACGCAGGACTGCACCGCCATGGTGGAGAAAGCCCTGAACGCTGCCGGCATCCCGGTCGGCAACATCGGGCCGACGGCCTTCCTGAATTACGGCAAGGTAGTCGCCGATCCGCAGCCCGGCGACATCATCGTCCAGTCCGGCCACGTTGCCATCTACGCCGGCAACGGCCAGGCCATCAGCGGCGGCATGAACGGCGTCAACGCCACCATGACGCACCCGCTGTCCTGGCTGACCGCCACCGGCCCCGTGACGTTCGTCCGCGCCGGCTAGCAGTACCGCTAACAGCACGCAGAAGACCGGTCGATCGGTTGCCTTGGGGGCAGCGGATCACCGGTCTTTTGCGTGCGCGGCGTCCGGCTCCGCCGCGTACCGCAGCAGCACCACGCCGTTGCCGAAGGCCCGGCTCTCCAGCAAACGGAGCGGCGTCATGGCATCCGCTGCCTGGAACAGGGACTTGCCCCGGCCGACGAGGACCGGGTGCACATAGATCCGGTACTCATCGATCAGCCCGAGCCGCCGGAACGCCGCCGCGAGATCGGCGCCGCCCAGCGCCAGGTCACCGCCGGGCTGTTCCTTGAGCCGCACAACGTCCTCAGCGACGACGTCGCGCACCACCTCGGTGTTCCAGTCCGCCGTCGCCAGCGTCCGGGAGTAGACGATCTTGGGCATGTCCCGCCAGATCCGGGCGAACTCGATCTCCGCGGCAGTGCTCGAGGGGTCCTGGTCCGCCGTCGGCCAGTAGTCGGCCATCAGCTCGTAGGTGACGCGGCCGTCCAGGAAGGCGCCCATGGTCCGGAGCTCCTCATTGAAGTGGCTGTGCAGTTCCTCATCGACGCGGTGCCAGCTCAGGTCCCGTTCCGGGCCCTCGATGAATCCGTCGAGGGACACCTGCATCATCAGGATGACCTTGCGCATTGCGGGCTCCTTCACTGCACTGCGAATTGCTCGGCGACCGGGGTTCCAGCGTACGCCGCAGCCAGCAGCTGCGGCAGGGGAGGGAATGCCCGACGTCGGGCGGCAGCTTATTGCCGGATCGCTCCTTCCGGCGCCGGCCGCGATGGGCAACGGCCCATACCGGCAGCATCTTGCCGAAAGCGGACGAGTGCGCCACGATGGTGGGACTGGATGCCGAAACCGGCGACATCCTGCCGAATGGAGTTTACTCATGGGTGATGTGCTGTCGATTGGAGCCGGCATCCGGAGTGCCCGCAAGGATGCCGGGATCACTCAGGAGGACCTTGCCCACCTGGCCGGGATTTCGGTTCGCACCGTTCGGGCGATCGAGACTGGGACCGGCAACCCCTCGCTGCAGGCCGTGGTGGCCGTGAGCGATGTCCTGGGCCTGCGCCTGACGGTGCACTGATGCCGGCCGAACTGCAGGACCTGAAGTTCGTCCGGGATGCGGACGTCTACAAGGGTGGAACCCTCGCCGGGCATCTGAACAGGACCGGCTTCGGCGGGGTCCGGTTCAGCTATGCCACGGAGTACCTCGCCGGCGGCGGCCCGGCCGTGTCCGTGTCCCTGCCACTGTCCGGTGCTGCCGTGGAATCCCCCGGGGGTGCACTGCCGGCGTTCTTTGCAGGGCTGCTGCCCGAGGGCCACCGGCTCACGGTCCTGAAGAACGCGACCAAGACCAGCTTCGACGATGAGCTGACCCTGCTGCTGGCCGTGGGGGCTGATGTCCCCGGTGACGTGCAGGTGGTCCCGGCCGGCGAGGTCCCGGTGGATCCGCCCGCCCTTGCCGATACCTCGCGGCCGGAGACCCTGGATTTCTCGGCCCTGGTCAACGCCGTGGATCTCCACGGGCTGCCCGGAGTCCAGCGCAAGACCAGCGCCTCGATGCTGACCACACCACTGGCGGTCAAGGGCCACCGCTACCTGCTCAAACTGGACCCGCCGGAACACCCCCACCTCGTGGAGAACGAGGCAGCGCACCTGCAGGGTGCCAGGGCGCTGAAGATCCCGGTGGCCAGGTGCTCGGTCATCGAAGACCGGAACGGACTACGGGGGCTGCTGGTGGAACGGTTCGACCGGGTGAAAGGCCCGGCCGGGACCTGGGTCCGGCTGCCACTGGAGGACGGGACCCAGGTTCTGGGCCTGCCGCCGGCGTCCAAGTACGGCGTCAGTTCCGAAGACGTCGCGACAGCGCTCGCCGCCACGTGTACCGCACCGCTGGTCGCGAGCCGGAACCTGTACCTGCAGTTTGTCTTTGCCTGGCTGACCGGCAACGGCGACCTGCACGCCAAGAACCTCGCGGTCCTGGGCAGCCCGCGCGGATTCGTGATGGCCCCGGTCTTCGATGTCCCCTGCACGCTGCTGTACGGCGACGAGACGCTGGCGCTGCCGGTATCCGGCAAGACGCGCCACCTCAAAGCCAAGCACTGGGCGGAATTGGCCCGTTCCCTCGGCCTGCCGGAGCGGGCCGCCGCTGCCGCCAACCGGACGGCGCTCGCCGCGGCTGCCGTGATCCGGCTTGAAGACCTGCCCTTCACGGGTTCTCCGCTTCGCGGGGCGCAGCGTGAACTCCGCTTCCGGCGCCGGGAACTGGCGGGCTGACCCGGGGTTCTGCGGCCCCGACCTCTTGCGCTGGCGCCCCGCCGGGGGAAGAATGCAGGGAAATTTGAAGCCGTGCCGCGGTCCTACACTTTCGGAGGTCGAGCATGCCTGCGAGCTTGCCTGTGGCGTCACCCCACACCGCAGCCCCATCGATGTTCCGGGGATGAGACCCGATGGACACCTGGGGGCCCGGCCGGCACTTCAGCAGTGGCCGGCACACACATGAGTCTGCCCGGAGGGCCGGCCAGGGTTCGCCGGGGCTCATCGGCCGGATCCACCCGCAGCACCTGTTGGTGCTGGTTGCAGTCCTTGGCCTGATCGCGGCCGCGACAATCTACGCCACCATCCAGGGCCGGGAACCCGCCTACGCCGGTGCTCCGCCGGCGTCGTCGGTGTCCCCCTCGCCGGCCCCCGCCGGGGAATCGGGACCGCTGCCGGCCACCGGCCCCGCCAGCGGTGCCGGATCGCCGTCGGCAGCACCCCCGGCGCCGGTCACGACGCCGGCCCCGGCGCCCGCCGTCGTCGCTCCGCCCGAGCCCGCCATCGGAGCGCCGCTGGACGCGGAAATCAATGCCGTCATCCAGGCCAACAGCGGCTACCGGGTGGGCGTGGCCCTGATCGACGTGGCGGACGGCGTGGTCCACGAATATGGCGTGAGAACCAAGTTCGTGGCCGCGAGTACCGGGAAGATCCTCGCCGCCGCGGCGTACTACCATCTGGTGGAAACGGGCAAGGCCTCGCTCGGGACCCCGATGGGGGCGTCCACCGCGGGCCAGCAGATCCGGCAGATGGTCCAGCAAAGCAACAACGAATCGTGGGCGCTGGTCCTGTCTGCGGTTGGCTACAGGGGTCTGACCAACTATGCCGCCTCGATCGGCATCCCCTACGACCGGTCGGTCAATGCCCTGACTCCGACGGAGATGGCAAGGACACTGGCCGAGCTCTACAGCGGACGGCTGCTCAACGCCGGGAACACCCGGCAGCTGCTGTCCTACATGCAGAACACCAACTACGAAGTGCTCATCCCCGCCGCCGTGCCTCCCGGGGTCAGCGTCTTCCACAAGTACGGTCTGCTGAACGGATACCTGCACGACGCGAGCATTCTGGTGCAGGGGGAGCGGGCGTACGTGTTTGTGGTCTACACGCTTGGCCGGGACATGTCGGACATGGCGGCCCGGACCCGCGTCATCCACCAGCTCACCGGGACAGTCACCGCGGGGCTCTTCTGACGAAGCATCCGTTCCCCCGCAGGACACACAACCGTAGGCTGGAGAAGGGAGGTGAATGCCATGAAAGCAGCCCAGGGAGACCGCATCATCATCCGGGGCCACACGGTCGAGTCATCGGACCGGCACGGGGAAATCCTGGAGGTCAAGGGGGCCGACGGCGCCCCGCCGTATCACGTCAGGTTCGACGACGGCCACGAGACCATCCTGTTCCCCGGCGGGGATTTCGTCGTCGAACGCAGCAAGACCGACTGACCCGCTAGAAGCTCGATGAACTCCCGGAGCCGGAGAAGCTCCCGCCGCTGCCGCCGTAGCCGGTGGTGCTGCCTCCGCCGCCCCGGGCACTGCCGACGCTGCTGACGCCGGTGTTGAAACCGGCGTTGAAGGTGGGCACGGAGAAGAAGTAGTACGCGGGATACACGGTGCCCAGGATGCTGGGCTCATACGTGCGCCCGTACTTGTCCTTGCTTCCGGCCTGCGCGCTCTCCATGTCCTTGCGCATGAGCCCGGCTTCCTTCTCGTTCTTGGCGAAGCCGGCAATGACGGTATCTGCGTGGTTCTTGAGCAGCTCGGACAGGTGGGTCCGAGCATCACGCAGCCGGTCAAGGGCTGTCTCCGGCGTGATGGTGCCCTCCGCGAGTTCCGCGGTCCACTGTTCGAGGTCCCGGTGGCTTTCGTCCCGGAATGAGCGCAGGGCCGCCGCGGTCGCGGAATCACCCTCGGCGTGGCGCCTGCTGAGCATCTGTTCGATCGCGGCCAGGTCGGCGCGGAAGGGAGCGAGTTGCCGGTCCCAGGCAGGGGCCCAGGCGGAGCCCCGGTTGAGCAGGGCGTTGGTGTCGGCGATGACGTCGTCGAGGGCGTCCAGTTCGGCGGCGGCGTCGGCGTAGCTCCGGACCAGCCGCAGGTTTGGCCGCTTGCTGAGATCCTTGGGGGACAGGGCGTGGACGCGGTTGGCGAGACCGGTGGCGGTGTTGTACTTCGCCATGAAGGTCCGGTGCTTCTCCAGCACGGTGCTGCCATAGCGGGAGGCGTCCGGGATGGTGCTGGCGTTGAGCTCGGTGACCTGGAGGTCCATGCTGACGCTGGAGTAGCTGGCGTCGCCGCGGGCCAGTTCCTTGCGGCAGGTGGTCCTCGTCCGCCAGCGCACGATCAGCCGCGCCGCTAAGCCTGCGACGGCGACCGCCACAGCGGTCCAGGCGGTGACGAGAAACGCCGTTGACCGGTACCACGGCTGGTTGATCAGCTCGGCCCCGCCCTTGATGCCGGCTATGGTGCCGTCGGTCCACTGGGCATCGCGAAGGAGGTCCTTGGCGGCGTTCTGGATGTCCTCGCGCTGTTCCGGCGAGACCTTCCGGTCCTCACCCATGTAGGTGCCCACATGCCGGCCCACCGGGTCCAGGGCGAAGATGAAGAGCCCGTTCGCCCATTTCTGCCCGTCCTCGCTGATCCATTCCGGATGCTCGGACCGGGCAAAACGCAGGACCTCCTCGTTCAGGTTGTCCGACGATGAGCCGTTGTAGGTGTAGACGGCCACCTTGGTGGGCTGGTAGAAATCGATTGCCTGCACCGCCGGCAGGAGGGTGTTCCGGTCCAGGACCCCCGCCCGGTCCTCCACCACAATGTCGACGGGCGTGACGGCCAGCGCCGCCGGCCCGGCACCCGTCAGCCCGATCAGTACAAGAGCGAGCACGCCAACGACTTTCCGCACGATTCCCATTTCCCGAGCGTAGTGCCTGCCGCGGGCGGCGTCGACGGACCCTGCCGCCCCGGGTGCCGGGGATTCGGTTAGGCTGGCCACGAATGGCACGGAAGGGGAAAGCTGCAGTGTTCGAGGATACTGAACGGCCGGGACAGCCATGACGTCGACCACCCCCGTTGACGGGATGAGCGGCCTGGTCGGTCTTGCCGCGCGGGCCGTGGACGCGCTCGGCGAGTGGGGTGTGGGGCTCTTCACCCTGGCGGAGACGGTCTTCCCGCCCATTCCCAGCGAGGTCATCCTTCCCCTGGCCGGGTTCCTCACCCGGCAGGGGACCATGAACATGGCCCTGGTACTGGTCACCAGCACGCTGGGTGCCTATGTCGGCGCGCTGCTGCTCTATTGGCTCGGTGCGCGGCTGGGGATGGAGCGGTCGATCCGCTGGCTGTCGAGGCTCCCGCTGATGGACCGGGAAGACTTTGAAAAGGCCGCCCGCTGGTTCAGCCGCCACGGCAGGTCAGCGGTCTTCTTCGGCAGGCTGCTGCCGGGAGTGCGCAGCCTGATCTCACTGCCCGCCGGTGCCGGGCGGATGCACCTGGGCACATTCACCGCGTTCACGGTCGCGGGGAGCGGGATCTGGAACGCGCTGCTGATCGGGCTGGGGGCATTGCTCGGGGAGCAGTACCGGCTCATCGACGAATACTCCCGATTCCTCAACTTTGCCGTCTACGCAGCCCTGGCCGCCGTCGTCGGTTCACTGGTCGTCAGGGGTGTCCGACGGCGGCGAAACTGCAGGTCAGGGCGGAATGGGGCCTAAAGACACCATGACGGCGGGCCCTGCCTGCTGCATACTGGCGGCATGAGTCCAGAGGCGAACGAACCCGAGCCAGGCAAACCGGAACCGCACCGGCCGGACCGGACCCTGCTCGCCATTCTTGCCGCCATAGCCGTGCTGGTGATCGTCGCCCTCATCGTGGTGTTCACCCGCGGCCAGCCGGCTCCGGTGGACGAGGCAACCCCCGCCGGGGTGGTCCAGCGGTATTCCGCTGCCGTGATCGCCGCGGACGAGGCCGCCGCAGCCGCCTACCTGACTGAGGCCGCCAAGGCCCGCTGCAACAGCAGCTTCGAACGGATGGCTGCGGACAACCTCCGCGTCACCCTCGTCTCAACGACCGAGCGGCCGGCCTCCGCGGACGTCTGGGTGCTGATCACCGTCTCGGAGGGCGGCGGGCCGTTCGGAAGCGCCGAGTACCAGATGGAGGATGGCTTTGACCTCGTCAAAACAGGAGACAAGTGGCTGATCGACAGGGCTCCCTGGCAACTGACCGTGTGCCAGAACACGGCGGTGAAGTGATGAGCGCCGAATCCGTCGTGGGCTCGGCCCAGCGGACCGTCCGCCGCCTGATCACCTACCTGCTGCTGTTCGCCCTCGTGGTGGTCGCCGCCGTCGGACTCAGTGGACTGCTGGGACGGCTCCTCGTGGCCGGCACCGAGCTGGCCACGGGGGACGTGGCCGGGCTGGCGCGCTCGCTGGCCTTCGCCCTGATTGGCGGGCCGCTCGCCGCGCTCCTCTGGTGGGTTGTCTGGCGGCGCCTGGGGGATGAAGCAGAACGGGCATCCGTCGGCTGGGGCCTGTATTTGGCCGGCGCCTATGTGCTCTCGCTGATCCTGGCGACGAGCAACCTGCTGAGTACGCTAACCACGCTGATCGGCGGCCCGTCGCTGCAGTGGCGCCAGTCGCTGGCCACCGGTCTGGTGTGGGCGGCCGTCTGGGCCTGGCACCGGTGGATGTGGCGGCACCCCCGCAAGCGCCCGCTGGACCTGGCCGATGTTCCCACGGTGCTCGGCACCTACATCGGGCTGGTGGTCGGCGTCAGCGGCGCTGTCGGGGCCCTGTCCACCCTCCTGGATGCCGCCCTTCGGGGTGCCACGGCGGCCGCGACGGTGGGCAAGCCCTGGTGGGTTTCCGTGCTGCAGTCAATCGTCTGGGCCGTGGGCGGCGGCCTGGTCTGGTGGTGGCACTGGAAGCACGACGGCGGCCGGCTGCTGCGCACGGGACTCGCCAGCGTCGCGCTCATCGCCGTCGGCGTCCTGGGCGCCGGAGTGTTGACCCTTGGCGGTGCTGGAGTGGTGTTGTTCGTCCTGCTCCGGCTTGCCTTCGACCGTGTTGAAGCGATGGACTTGATGCTTGAGCCGCTGGCACCGGCCATCGCCGCCGCAGCTGTCGGCGCCCTCGTCTGGGTGTACCACCGGGGGCTGGCGCGCGGAAGTTCGGCAACCATCCGGCAGGGAAGCAGGCTGGTGACTTCCGGTGTCGCCCTGGTTGCCGCGGCCTCCGGGATCGGCGTGATCGTCAACGCTGCCCTCGCCATGGCGGCGACCCCGCTGGCGGGCTCCGGGACGCGCACGCTCCTGCTCGGCGGCATCAGTTCGCTCCTGGTCGGAGGCCCGGTCTGGTGGTTCACGTGGAAACCGCTTGGCCGGGAACCGGCCGTGACGCCGGGCACCGCCGGCGGCTCCGGGACCTGGCTGAACGCCCGGCGGGTCTACCTGATTGTTGTGTTCGGGCTCAGCGCCGTGGTTGCCGTCATCACCCTGCTGGTCATCGGGTACCGGATGTTCGAGTTCTACCTGGGCGACATCTCCGGCGGCAGCCTTGTGGACAGGATCCGGGCGCCGCTCGGATTGCTCGTGGCAACCGCCCTTGTCGCCGGCTACCATTTCGCCGTCTGGCGCCACGAGCGTGCCGTCCTCGCGGCGGCGGGCCCCGCCCGGAAGCGGACCATCGGGCACGTCGTCCTGGTGACCGGCGCCGACCCGGCACCGCTGCACCGGGTCATTGAGGACGTCACCGGCGCCGGCGTCACGGTGTGGAGACGGGCCGACGCCGGGCCTGTGTCCGGTGCAGCTGTGTCCGGTGCAGCTGCGGCACCGGCCGACGCGGCCCAGCTGGCCGGACGGCTGGCCGGGGCGCTCAAGGGCGTGACCGGGCGGCGGGTGCTCGTGACGGTCAGCCCCGACGGCGGGATCGACGTCATTCCGCTGCTGGGCTGAAAACCCGAAAGCCTGACCCTAGTCCAAGGCGAAGGCCCTCTTGTAGCTCCGCACCGCGTTGGTGACAGTGGGATAGAAGTGGTCCCGGCCGAACCGGCTGCTGACGCCGAATTGGATCAGGCGGTCCTTGATGGGACCCTTCATCTCGGCGAACACCATGCTGATCCCGCGCTTGGCGAGCTCGTCGTCGAGCGCCACGAGGTCATCCAGCGCTGTGGTGTCCAGGCCCGTGATGGCCTCGGACGCCACAATCACCCACCGCACCTGGTTCGGCGCGTTGGCCACAAGCGTCCTGATGTGTTCGGTGAAGACGGCGCCGTTGGCGAAGAACAGCGGGGCGTCGAAGCGTGCGATCACGAGTCCGGGGATGCGCTGGCCTTCGGGGTGCCGGCTCAGGTCGTGGTAACCGGGCACGTCCCCCACGCTGCCCAGCTCGGTGCGGTACGGGTCCAGGGCGCGGAGCACGAAGGCGATCAGGGACAGGCCGATGGCGATCACAATGCCTTGGAGCACCCCCACGAAGGCGACACCCAGGAAGGTGGCGACCAGCAACGCGGCCTCGGTCCGGCTCATCCTGAGCAGCCGGCGGAGCGTCTTCAGGTCAAGGATCGACGCCGCTGCAACCATCACGACGCCGGCCAGCACGGTGGAGGGCAGGTACGACGTCACCCCGGGCGCCAGGACCATAAACAGCACCACGAGGACGGCCGCCACAACTCCGCCCAGCGGGCTCTTGGCACCGGCTTCGAGGGCGATCGGCGTGCGCGAGGTGCTGCCGGAAATCGGGAACCCGCTGAAGAGGCCGCTGGCCACGTTCGCCACTCCGAGTGCACCCATTTCCTGGTTCCCGTTGACCTGGAGACCGCTGCGGGCCGCGAGGCTCTTGGAGAGCACCGAGGTATCGGCAAAGGCAATCAAGGCGATGCCCGCTGCCGGGCCGAGCAGGGCGAGGACATCCTCCAGGCTGACTCCGCCGAGGGCGGGCACCGGCAGGCCGCGGGGCAACGCGCCCACGGTGGGAAGCGCCGTCGTCAGGTTCAGGGCCGCGGTCAGCGCCGTGGCGGCCACGACGGCGATCAGCACGCCGGGAAGCTTCCACGGCAGGAAGCGGCACACGACGATGACGGCAATCGTCCCGGCCCCGAACAGCAAAGCGAGAGGATTGACGGCACCGCGGGCCACCGCCTGCGCGGTGCCCGTGGCCGTGTCGACGAGTGAGCCGGCGGAGGCCGGGATGCCGAGCAGCTTGGGCAACTGGCTCAGCATGATCGCAAGGGCGATTCCGTTGAGGTAGCCGACGCGGATGGGTTTGGAGAGCAGACTGGTGACGAAGCCCAGTTTGAAGATCCTGCCTGCCAGGAGCAGTCCGCCGATCAGCAGCGCCAGAACGCCGGCCAGGGCAACCGCGTGATCCGGGTCCTTGCCGGCGAGGGGCAGGACGGCGGCGGCGATCATCGGGGCCAGGCTGGAATCCGGGCCGATGATCAGAACCCGGGAGGGCCCGAAGACCGCGTAGGCGAGCAGGGGGATGATCGAGGCGTACAGTCCCGTGACGGCCGGCAGCCCGGCGGCCTCGGCGTACGCCATACCGGCCGGAATGAGGAAGGCACTGAGGGCGGCGCCGGCAGCCAGATCGGATTTCAGCCAGGGACGCTCATAGTTCCGCACCATGCGCAGGCCGGGCGGGACTCTGAGTGCCCAAGCTCCGCGCACGGTGTCCCCTGGCTACGCGGCGGGGGACGCGGAGTTGCCAGGGGCGTCCTGGCCGTACTCCGCCGAGATGAGGATGGGGAGGTGGTCGGAGGCGCCCCGGGGGAGGGTTTCCACGCTTTCGATGTTGAGGCCCTGTGAGGTGGCGAAGTCGAAGTGGCCCTTGAAGACCTTGTAGCGCGTGTAGGTGCGGCGGTCGCTGAGCGTCAGGTCGTAGCCGGCGTCCTTCATCTCTTCCGTGAGGTACTTCGTGAAGAACGGGTAGTTGAAGTCACCCACCATCAGGGACATGAGGCCGCCGCCCATGCTCAGGAGTTCCGCGTGCGCCGCGTGGATCTGGTTACGCCGCAGGGAGTTCGACGCGGTCAAGGGTGCCGCGTGGAAGGACGCGATGACGAGGTCGTGGTCCGTTTCGTTGTCGACCATCCGGGTGCCGATGAGCCGCTCGTGGGCGGGGGACAGGACGCGGTCATGCAGCGACTTCTTGAGCGCAAAGGTCTTTGTTTCGTACGCCTTGAACCGGTCCATGCGGTAGTAGATCGCCAGTCCCAGCCGGTTGCCCTTGGTGGAGTCCGCGAGGTGCAGATCGCCAATGGTGTCCGGAAGGTCGTCGGTGTCGCATTCCTGCAGGCACAAGGCATCAATCTCAAAATTGCGGGCCAGATCAACCAGTTCACCGCTGGCATGGTGCTTACGCAGGTTGTAGCTGATGACTCGAATCAGGGGAGCACCTCTTCGGTGGATAGTCGCGGGAAATCTCATTCTGAGTCTACCCAGTCCGGCGAATCGCGGCGGACTTCCGGCCGCGGGTCCGGCCGGCGCCGCGGTGTCCTGACGCTGCGCATACGGCCCTGGCGACGCGCAGAGGCCCTGCCGCTGCCTGAATTCCGGTAGCGCCAGGGCGTCTGCGCGTCACGGGTCCTGTTGCGTGTCGCAGGCTGGACATGGGGTCGTGGTATCGCGGGAGCTGTGAACAAGAAACGGCGGGGGCAGTGAAGCGATAGGGTGTTCCGGGACTACCAGCCACGCGAAAGGGGCAGACGTTGACTGCTGAACTACCGGTGCTTGCCGAGGGCGATTTCTACTATGAGGTTCTGGGCGGTGGGCGTTTCCGCTCCACCATCCACGCCCAGGGGGCCTGGAACGTGCACGAGCAACACATGGCCCCCGCCTCCGGCATGATGGCCGACTGCCTGGCCCGGCATGAGCCGCGCGACGACATGCGGATGGCGCGCCTGAGCTATGAGATCCTCGGCCTGATTCCCGGCGGCGAGTTCGAGGTCGTCACCACCACCCTGCGGCCCGGCCGGACGATCGAGCTGGTCCAGGCCGAACTCGTGGCCGGCGGACGCACGGCGATCCGGGCCACGGCCTGGCGGATGATCACCTCCGACACCTCGGCCATCGCGGCCTTTGAAGACCCCAGGATCCCTGCGCCGGAAGACTGCGAGCCGTACGACGCCGCCACAGTCTGGCCGGGCGGCTACATCGCCTCGCTTCAGATGCGGATCGCCGACGGGCACCGGGCCGGATCGGGCACCGTCTGGCTGCACACCGACCACCCGCTGACGGACCAGGGCGACAGCAGCGACCTCGCCCGGCTGGTGGGCCTCGTGGACACCGCCAACGGGATCGCCGCCCGCGTCCCGCCGGGCGAGGGCAGCTATGCCTTTCCCAACCTGGACCTCCAGATCCACATGTACCGGCGGCCCGAAGGGGAGTGGCTGGGGCTGGACAACGAGGTCTCCTTCGGCACGGACGGCATCGGCCTGACCTCGACGGTGCTGCACGACCTCCAGGGCCCGTTCGGGCGTGCCGAGCAGATCCTGACGCTCCGGAAGTCCTAGGGAACAGCCTGCCCGGCTGGCGGCACGGGCGCGGGCCTTGGTCAAAAACAGGCTAGTGGAAGACCAGCCAGCCGACGGTGGTGGCGAGCCCGGTCAGCACAGCACCCCAGGCGATGTCCGCCACCACGATGATGAGCGGCCAGTTCTTCAGGGTCGCGGCGTTGGTGAGGTCATAGGTGGCGTAGGCGAACGTTCCCAGCGCGGCGCCGTATCCGAGCGCCGAGAGCCAGCTGCCGCCGTCGAGCGCGGGCTGGAGGGCGAAGAAGACGATCCCGGCGATGTACAGGACATAGAAAACGACGGCGTACCCTAGATTGGGTTTGTCCGCCATGAGGTGCCCCAGATGGCTCCGGTAGAACTTGCTCATCGACTTGAGCCAGACGGAATCGATGACGGCGAACGCGGCGGCTACGACGAGGAACTGCAAGATGACCATAAGGGAGCATAACAAGATGCCGGAGGCCGCAGGCGCACCACGGACGCTGTCGATTTTCCGGCAGGAGAAATCCCTGGGCGCCGCCGCGGACCTGGACCTCGCCCTCGAGCTTTTGCGGAAGGTCAAAACCGGCGTGGCCGGCCCCATGCTCCGGCTCTACCGGCCGGCTCCCACCGTGGCCTTCGGGCAGCGGGACACGCACCTGCCGGGCTTCGACGCCGCAGTGCAGGCCTGCCGCGGCCTGGGCTTCGAGCCGCTGGTCCGCAAGGCCGGGGGGCGCGCCGCCGCGTATCACGAGGGGACCCTGGTGATCGATCACCTGGAACCGGCCACGGATGCGATCGCCGGCGCTAAGGGTCGGTTCTCCTTCTTCGGCGAACTGCTGGCCCACGCCCTGCGGAGCGCCGGCGTCGACGCCGCGGTGGGGGAGATCCCGGGCGAGTACTGCCCGGGCGAATTCAGCGTCCACGGGCAGGACCCGGAGTTTCCGCAGCGCCAGCTCAAGCTGATCGGCACCGCCCAGCGGGTCGTGGCCGGCGGCTGGCTGTTCAGCTCGGTCATCGTGGTGGAGAACTCCACCCCGATCCGCGCGGTGCTGGAAGCCAGTTACGCGGCCCTGGGCCTGGACTGGGACTCCGCCACCGCGGGAGCCGTCAACGACCTCGTCCCGCACCTGGACGTCGACGCCATCGAGGCCGCCGTGATCGACACGTACGCCCGCTACGCAGCCCTGGCCTACGGCGACTTCGGCAGCCTGCTCGGCTGAGCCGGTGCCCGGGGAGCCCAACTGACTGGCAGCAGGTGCCTTTCTCAGCGCCCAAAACGGCCCCTGCTGCGAGCTACTTTGCTAGTGCCCCCGGGCGATCCATTCCTCCAACTGCGGCGCCTCGGCGCCAATACTCGTGGGATCCCCGTGCCCGGTCCGCACCACGGTGTCCGCCGGGAGCGTCAGCAGCCGGGCCTTGATGGACTCGATGATGGTGGGGAAGTCGCTGTAGGACCGGCCCGTGGCGCCCGGGCCGCCCTGGAACAGGGTGTCGCCGCTGAAGACGGTGCCCTCGCTTTCCAGGACGAAGCACATGGAGCCGGGTGAATGCCCCGGCGTGTGCAGCGCCACGAGCTGCGCGCCGGCAACCTCGAAGGTGTCCCCGTCCCCGATCGTGTGGTCCGGTTCGGTGCCCGGGAACACTGCGTCCCAGAGCATCCAGTCCGCACGGTTGAGGTACACCGGGGCGTTGACGCGCCCGCGGAATTCGCCGACGGCGGCGATGTGGTCGTCGTGGCCGTGGGTCAGCAGGATCGCGGTGACCCTCCGGCCCGCGACGGCTGCCTCGACGGCGGCGGCGTCGTGCGCCGGGTCGATCACAACGCATTCCGCGTCGTTGCCCACGATCCAGACGTTGTTCTCGACGTCCCAGGTGCCGCCGTCGAGCGAGAAGGTGCCCGAGGTGACCAGCCGGTCGATCCGGAGGCCGTCCACGGAACTGCCGCTCACGGAACTGCCGCTCACAGCTCGACCACCGAGCGGAGCACCGCGCCGGAGTGCATCTTGTCGAAGGCTTCCTCGATCTGGTCGATCGTGATCCGCTCCGTGACGAAGGCGTCCAGGTCCAGCTTGCCCTGCCGGTACAGGTCGATCAGCATGGGGAAGTCGCGCGAGGGCAGGCAGTCGCCGTACCACGAGGACTTGAGCGAGCCGCCGCGGCCGAAGACATCCAGGAGCGGCAGTTCCAGGGTCATCTCGGGGCTGGGCACTCCCACCAGGACCACGGTGCCGGCGAGGTCGCGGGCGTAGAAGGCCTGCTTGTACGTTTCCGGACGTCCGACGGCGTCAATCACCACATCGGCGCCGAAACCGCCGGTCAGCTCGCGGATGGCCTCGACCGGGTCGACGGCGGAGGAGTCCACGGTGTGGGTGGCGCCGAGGTCCTTGGCGCGGTCGAGCTTCTTCGGGTCAATGTCGACGGCGATCACGGTGGTGGCGCCGGCCAGCGCGGCGCCGGCAACGGCTGCCACGCCGACGCCGCCGCACCCGATGACGGCGACGGAATCGCCGCGCTTGACGTTTCCGGTGTTGATGGCCGCGCCGATGCCTGCCATCACGCCGCAGCCGAGCAGGCCGATCGCGGCGGGGTCCGCCTCGGGGTCGACCTTGGTGCACTGCCCGGCGGCGACGAGGGTCTTCTCGGCGAAGGCGCCGATGCCCAGCGCGGCGGTGAGTTCGGTGCCGTCCTCGAGCGTCATCTTCTGGGTGGCGTTGTTGGTGTTGAAGCAGTACTGCGGCCGGCCCTTGGCGCAGGCCCGGCATTCGCCGCAGACGGCGCGCCAGTTCAGCACGACCCGGTCGCCGGGGGCCACCTCGGTGACGTCCGGACCCACTGCGCTGACGACGCCGGTGGCCTCGTGGCCGAGCAGGAACGGGAAGTCGTCGTTGATGGCGCCCTGTTTGTAGTGCAGGTCGGTGTGGCAGACACCGCAGGTGAGGATGTCCACGAGGGCCTCCCCGGGTCCGGGATCCGGGACCAGGATGGTCTCCAGAGTGACGGGTGCGTTCTTGGAACGGACTACTGCGCCTTTTACTTTATGGACCATGGAAATAGCTCCTCTGCTCGTGCTGCGGTTCTAGTCTCAAGACTTATTGTCGCAAGACTTCTGTCGCACAGCTTCTGTGTGCACAACGGGACGCGGCGCGGCCTCCGGGAGGCCGCGCCGTCGTCGTTATCGGTTCATCCTGGTGAAAGGAACGGCCTTAGGCCGCGAGGCGGCTCTTGACCTCGGCCGCGGAGGGGTTGGTGGCCGCGGTGCCGTCCGGGAACAGCACGGTGGGTACGGTGCGGTTGCCTCCGTTGAGCTTCTCCACGAGATCTGCGGTGCCTTCAACTTCTTCGATGTTGATCTCGGTGTACCCGATGCCCTGGGCGTCCAACTGCTTCTTCAGGCGGTTGCAGTAGCCGCACCAGGTGGTCGAAAACATGGTGATGGTGCCGGATTCGGGGGTGAAATCCACGAAGTTCTCCTCAAAGCTGGTTGACGGCGCTGGGTGGCAGCGCCCGTTGCCGACAAAAGTCGTACGTCACTCCCAATAACCGTAACCCGCAGGCCTCTATTCCCGCACGGCGGGCGCGGTGGCATGCTGGTGCCATGTGTGGACGCTACGTGATGGCCCGGGCCGTCGGAGACCTGCTGGCCGAGTTCGACGCCGGACTGGAAGAGGAGATCGCAATTCCGCCGTCGTGGAATGTGGCCCCGACGGCGGACGTGCCGATCCTGCTGGAACGGCTGGTGGACGGGGAACCGGTCCGGCAGCTGCATCTTGCGCGCTGGGGACTGGTGCCGTCCTGGGCCAAGGACCCGGGGATCGGCTCCAAGATGATCAATGCCCGCAGTGAGAGTGTGCTGGAGAAGCCGGCGTTCCGGAAGGCTACCCGCGCCCGGCGCTGCGCCGTCCCCGCCGACGGCTACTACGAATGGAAGGGCGAGGGCCGCGGCAAACAGCCCTACTACGTGCACCCGACGGACGGCCATCCGATTGTCTTCGCCGGGCTCTACGAATGGTGGAAGGATCCCTCAAAGGCCGAGGACGACCCGGAGCGCTGGCTGCTTTCGACGTCGATCATGACCACCGACTCGCCGCCGGAGGGCTACGCCGGAGGAATGCTGGCCGAACTCACGGCCCTGCACGACCGGGTGCCGCTGCCCATGGACCGGCAGACGATGCAGGCGTGGCTGGACCCGCAGGCCGACGATGCGGCCGGACTCGTGGACCTGGTCCGGGCCGGCGCGCACGACGTCGCGGAAGGCTGGACGATTGACGCCGTCGGCACCGCCGTCGGAAACGTCAAGAACGACTCCCCGGAACTGATCCGGCCGGTGGGGAGCCTGTTCTAGCGGGCGCCGCAGCGGGACCCGGTGCCGCCCTTAGAGTGAACGGATGAAACGTGCGGTAATCCCCTGGCGGGGGCGGTTGGCGGCGGGGCAGACCTCCTCGTGGACGGGGTGTGTTTCACGGCGGCCGATGCCGGGCTGCTCCTTCCCCATCTGCGGGACGTGACCTCCAGCGTGATGCTCTCCAGCAAAGCCGTCTACGTCGATGAGGCCGGCAACCACGCCAACTCCGACGCCGCACCCCGCTTCGATGCACCCATTACCGAAAGCGACCCGACGATGAAGCCGGGCGGAGGAGACTACGACTCCCGCGAGGGGTACGGAGCCAATAAGGTAGCTGCCGGCCAGGGCGGTGATCACACAACAGCGGCGGTCAACACAGCCGCCCTTGTGGAACGCGTTGCCTGCGTACCGGGGGTGCGCATCCTCAACAGTGCCGACCCCGATGCGTCGAATGCCCGTCGGATCGCGCAAACGGTCGCCCGGTATCTCGGTCATCACTGGGACGAAGTGCTGCTCGACGGCACCGCTCCCGAGGGGCTGGGTGATCATCCGTGGGATTTCCGGCCGCCGATTGTTCTGAGTGCAACGGCATCCCTTGACCTGGGCTACGAACCTGTGGGCACGTATGCCGCGACTATTCCGCATCAGATCGACTGGCTCCTGGACACTGCAGCATCCGGGGCGGATCCGGTGGCCCACGATCCGTTCTTCGGGCACTTCCCTGATTACCGGCTGGAAGACACCATCGCCGATCCGTGGCTGCAGGCCGCAAGGGCGGCCTGCAGGTCATCGGACAAGTGCGACTCTTCTGATTTCGTAGCTCACCGCACACCGGCTCGAATAGGCGTGCCGCCGTGTACTCCAGCCACGTTAGCGGCGCTGAGGAGCAGCTCAATAGGGTCATTGTGCCCTGTGTCACACCCAGGGCCTCGGACTATGCGGACGACACGGCTGGCGCCAGGGCTGGCCGGCCCGCTACTTCGTTGCAGCGTCACCAAGCGCGGCTGCGCTGGCCGCGGCGGTTCGGCGAATCTCTTTGACCTTTTCAATCTGCGGTGCAAGTTCCTGCATCCGGGTTGTCAGGTACTTGTCCAGGACGTTGTCGAGGGCGGCGTGGAATCCGGTCTTGTCCCGGCATACCGCGTCGGTGACGGCGATCCTGAACTCATCCTGGCCCCCCGCGGCTCTTCCTGCATCGGAGGCCTGCTGCGGGTTTGCGTAAGAGGAGTATGGCGTTTCGTTCATGCAGGCTTTCCAGTCCTTGATGGCTTTGGCTATGCCCGGGTCGCCGGCGGCGGACAGGCTCGCCGGGAAGAACGAGTTGTACGCGATGCCGGTGGCGAGCATGTAGTTTTCGGCAGTGCCGTAGATCTGTGTCATGGCTTCGCCCCGGCAGCCGCCCGAGGTCGTCCCCATGCCTTGCACCGTGGTGACTGTGGTTGAGCCGTTGGGGCCGGCGAGGGCGGTGTTAAAGACTGGATCAGCGAACAGCTGGCCTTCTGGAGACTCTGGGGCGGGTTCGCGGGGGCCCTGCGGCCCGGTGCTGGCGTAGCCGCTGGCTTTGGCGGCGTCGACCGTGAGCCGTTTGAATCCGATGGCTCCGTTGAGGTCCATAGTCATCTCGGAGCTGGGCGGTGTGTAGTCGAAGCCGGCCTTGGCCATGCACAGCCGGACAGCCTCCTGCATGCCCTTCTCGGCGATCGGATCGGCCGTGGCGTAGGACTCCGCCTCGCGGATGATCCCTGGGACTGGCTCCGGGGACGCGGTGATCGGCGCCGCCGGGATCGCAGCAGCAGCCAGTGCGGCGCCGGTGCCTACGATCAGCACGGCAGCGCCGAAGATCTTCTTTTTCATGGTGGCTCCTTCGGTTGTTTTGGGCAAAGCGGTGGCTGGCCTTCCCTAAGAGCGAAGGCCTCGGTGGATGGGTCGGTGCTGCTGTGGAGGGCTAAGTGAGCACGTGGTTTTCGTAGGCGAAGGCGACGAGCTGGATGCGGTTCTTCAGCTTCAGTTTCGCCAGGATGCTGCCGACGTGGGATTTCACGGTGGCCTCGCTGAGCACCAGTGAAGCGGCGATTTCGGCGTTGCCCAGTCCCTTGGCGGTCAGCAGAAAGACGTCGCGTTCCCGCCCGGACAGGTCTGCCAACACGGCGTCGTTCCCGGTGGACGGCGTCGTGTAGTCACGCAGGAGTTCGTTCGTGATGGCCGGGGCGATGACCGAGTGGCCCGAATGGACCGTCCGGATGGCGGCCAGCAGGAAGTCGGGGGTTGTGTCTTTGGTCAGGAAACCGGCGGCACCGGCCTGGATGGCCCGGACGACGGCTTCGTCGTGCTGGATGGTGGTCAGCACAATGATCTTGGTGGCGGCCCCGCCGGGGGATGCCAGGATGGTCCTCGTGGCCGTGATTCCATCCATGACGGGCATCCGGATGTCCATCAGGAGCACATCGGGTCGTGTCTCCTGCACAAGGTGGACGGCAGCTTCACCGTTGGCGGCTTCGCCGACCAGATCCATATCCGGCTGGCTGCGCAGGATCATCTTGAGCCCGGCTCTGAACAGCGGCTGGTCGTCGGCCAGGGCAATCCGGAGGGGTGCGGCGTTCATGGCGTTGCGCCTTCCAGATCGCGGCGAGGGGACTGGCTGCGTTCAGTTGCTGAAGGCTGGCCGGGCTCTGCCGAGGGGAGGCAGGCCAGCACTTCGAAGGTCTCTTCGGCCTGCATTGTTTCCACCCAGCCGCCCGCTGCGGCGGCCCGGGCTTTCATTCCCGCTATCCCGCGGCCCGTCGGCGCCGCCATCGGCGTCGCTGCCGGACTCGTGAGCGACGAGCTGACCCGGAGCTGCAGGGACGTTGCTGTCCACACCAGGTGCAGGTGCGCGCCCTGGCTCCGGTTTCCGTGCTTGAAGGCATTCGTCAGGCTCTCCTGCGCCAGCCGGTAGACCGTCAGGTGCTGCGTGGGGGTCAGGTCCCAGGGCTGCCCCGCCGTTTCAACGTGGACCGGCATGCCGGTGGAGCCCAGCCGTTCGGCCAGGATCACCAGGTCCTGGACCCTGTGGGCCGGCTGGTCGGTGAGGTCAGGGGAAAATCCCTCGATCAGCCGGCGCGTTTCGACCAGCGCGGTCCGCGCCGACTCCGCGATGACCCTGGACGCTTCCTCGACGGATTCCGGTTCTGCGCGGTGGATGAAGCGTATTCCATCGGCCTGCGCCACGATGACCGTCAGTGAGTGGGCCAGGGCATCGTGCAGTTCCCTGGCGATTCTGTTGCGTTCCTGTTCGACGGCGAGTTCGGTCGCCGTTTCCCGCAGCCGGGTTTCCGCCGCAAGCTGTGCCCGCCGGCTCCGCGAGGCGCTGTTGACCGCCAGGCCGACGGCCCAGGCGGCGAGGTTCAGCGCGGCGAACGCCCCGAAGATCAGAAAAGCGTACGTAAGGGTTCGCAATATTCCGCGGCCGTACAGCTGGTTGCCGAAGATGAAATTGATCCAGGTCTGGTCGGTGAACCAGTTGACGGCGGTGATGCCCGCAAATACGACCGCGGCAACGGGAGGAAGCCACCGGTTCCGGGTTTTCCAGCCGATCACGGCAAAAAAGACAACCACAGGGACGGCAGCGTAGCTCAGCACGCCCGAGAGCAGGACCAGCGGGAAGACCTTGACGCTCTGCAGGACCAGGGCGAGGAAAACAACCCCGAGGGCAGCGGCCGGCAGAATCTCGGCCACAGCGACGCCCGTGATGAGCGCCAGCAGCAGGGCGCTGTTCTGGTCGAAATGGCGCTGCTCCAGGACAAGGAGTGTCCCCAGGAGCAACATGGCCGTTGCCGGTGCCGCGAGAAGCCGCAGATAGGTGATGGTCGTGAACATGCCTTCACCCTAAGCGGGCACCTGCGGCATTCCGGGCCATTTCGCCTGAGTTCAGACTGGAGGATGAGGAAGTTCGGCCCCAGGGATGACTGGCTGGCCGCAGGGCTGGCTCAGCAGGACAGGAAAGAGACCGCCGGCGCTCGCGGTGGTCAGGTCAGAGCGTAACTTTCCCGCCGCCGTCGACCGCCCAGCTGGGATTGAAGGCAACCTCCCAGCGGTAGCCGTCGGGGTCGGCGAAGTAGCCGGTGTAACCGCCCCAAGGCTGGGTTTTCGGCTCAGCGACGATTTCCGCCCCGGCCGTCTCCGCCTCCGCCATCACCCAGTCGACTTCCGCCGCGCTGGCCAGGTTGTGGCTCAGCGTGATGCTGGGGATGCCAGACGGGGGATCGGTGGTGGCTTCGGCCTGCATCTGCCCGGTGTCCCAGAGGGAGAGGATGAGGCCGTGATTGGCCTGGATGAAGAGGACCTCGCCCCGGACTTCCCGGTGGACGGGCCAGCCCAGGCCATCTACATAGAAACTGCGGGAGGCGTCGACGCTGCGGACACCCAGTGAAATTAAATCGACTCGTGGCTGCATCTTTCGATACTGTCATGGACATGTCCACAAATCACCAAGACGATAAAGCTGCCAAGGCCGACCGGGAACAGCTCGCCGCCGTGCGCGTGGCTGTTGACGAGGTGGACGAACAGATCGTGTCGCTGATCGGCCGCCGCGAACGCCTGATCCGGATCGCCGGGACCCTCAAGGCGGACAGCGCCGAGGTGCGGGCCCCCGGCCGTGTGGAACGGGTTATCGAACACGTCCGCGCCACTGCGGAACAGAAAGCCATTGACGTTGACCTCGTGGAGAAGACCTACCGGGCAATGATCGACGCCTTCATCACACTCGAACTGGAAGTCTACAAAGCCAGCTCCTAGGGGGCCTAGAGAGCTTCCTCCACCGGGACGTTCGCCTGGTATTCGCGGCCGTCACAGTCGCTGAACGCCGTCATGAGGTGGCCCTTGGCCAGGCCCATGACCGTGCTGAGCGGAAAGTTCCCGGTAATGGTGTTTCCGGAGTGTTCGACGCCCTTGAGGTCAAAGTTCTCCTCCGTGCCGTCGTGGCTGAAGCAGTAGAAGGACACTGCCTCCCCATTCATGAACTCGATCCCCATTCGTCGTTGATGTGAATGATCCGGGGTTGCTGCCACAAGCCCCACCACGTAGGCGCCCTGACCAGGGATGTTTCCGTCTATATCGAACTTCGCCACCAGGGACCTGTCCTCGGCGGCGATGCTTACGTGCTTGAGAAGTGCGTTATGGGAGCTCATGGCTCAATCCTGCTACCTGTGCCTGCGTGCGTCCACCCCTGATCTAGGTTTTGCCGCGGCGCCGTCGTAGACTGGAGTTGTTCGAAGATATGTTCGAATAGTTACTGGCGGGTTGATACAGCCGGTTTATTCAGATGGTGTGGTCCGGGAGGCGCGGTGGGCATGTTCAGCGAGTCGGTGGACGTCGTCTGCACACCCTCGGGCCAGCCCTTGAAGCTTGACTGGGCCGGCCGCCACTACACCGTGTGCGCGGAACCGGTCCGCTGGTACGAGCGGCGCCAATGGTGGGCCGAGGAACAGCGGGCACCCCTGGGGAGCGGCCCGGGACTCGTGGACCACGAGATCTGGCGGGTGCAGGTGCGCCCAGCAGATTCCCCTGAACCTGACAGCCTCACCCTCGACCTCACCCGACATGTGGGCAGCGGACGCTGGCGCCTGCTGCGGATCCATGACGCCCTGCTCCCGGTCCGGAAGTCCGAACCGGCATGAGCTTCACGCATCTCCATGTCTCCACCGCCTTCAGTGCCCACTACGGGGTCTCCTGGCCGGATGAGCTGGCCGTCGCCGCGGCCGCAGACGGGGCGACGGCGCTCGCCTGCACGGACCGCGACGGCCTCTACGGGACGGTCAAGCACTTGAAAGCCTGCATGGCCGCCGGGCTGGACCCGATCGTTGGGGTGGACCTTGCGGTCTTCGACGACGACGGCGACCTCCGCACCCAGGTGGGCGGGCGCGTCGTCGTCCTGGCCCACGGGCACAACGACGGCGCCGGCTACCGGGCGCTGTGCCGGCTGATCTCCGATGCGCATGCCCGCACCACGGGCAAGGCCGGGGGAGCGGTGCCCGTGGCCGTGACGCGCGCCGAACTGGCCTCCCGCACCCTGCACCCCGAAACCCTCAAGCCGGTGCTGACCGTGCTGATCGGTCCGGACTCCGACGTCGGACGTGCCATGGGCGGGAGGCGCTACCTGCGCCCCCGCACCCTGTTCAAACGGTGGCTCGATGCCATGCCGCCCGGAACGATCGCCGCGGAGGTGGTCAGCCAGCTCAGCCCGCCGGGTGAACCGCTCAGCACCGCCCACGCGGTGCGGATGCTCAAGCTTGCCGCGGAACACGGGGTTCCCGCCGTCCTGACCAATGCCGTGCGGTATGTCGCCGAGGACGGGGCGGCCACCGCGGACGTACTGGATTCCGCCCGCACCCTGAAATCGCTCCCCGAACTCTCCGCCGCCCCGCTGCTCCAGCCCAACGGGCAGGGCTGGCTGAAATCCGCGGCTCAGATGTTCCAGCTGGGCAAGGAGATCATGCACGCCGCCGGGTACGGCGCCGCGGACCTCAAGAGCCTGATGGCGCAGACCGGGGCGCTCGCGGACCGCTGCCGGATGGACCCCGTGACGGACATGGGATGGAAACAGCCAGTGGTCCCGGAAGCCTCCGTGATCGGCATCGCCGGGGACCCCCTCGTGGAGCTCAGCCAGCGCTGCGAAGCGGGCATCAGCAGGAGGTTCCCGGGCATCACCGGCAAACCCGCCGGGGAGCTGCGCTCGCGGCTGGAGCACGAGCTGAGGATCATCGACTCCCTGGGCTTCGCCGCCTACTTCCTGACCGTGGCTGAGGTGTCCCGGATGATCCTGGACATGGGCGTCCGGGCCGCGGCCCGCGGGTCGGGTGCCTCCAGCCTGGTCAACTACCTGATCGACGTCAGCCAGGTGAACCCGCTGCAGCACGACCTCATCTTCGAGCGCTTCCTGTCCCGGGACCGCGCCACCCTGCCGGACATCGACATCGACGTCGAAAGCGCCGAAAGGCACAACGTGTACCGGAAGATCTTTGAGCGATTCGGCTCCGAGCGCGTCACGCTGATGAGCATGCAAAATGGCTACCGCGCCCGCGGTGCCGTGCGCGACGCCGGCCTGGCGCTGGGCATGGAGGAGGGCGAGATCGGGGACATCGCCAAGCAGCTGTGGCGGTTCTCGGCCCGGAACTTCCGCGAAGCCCTCGAGGAGAAGCCCGAGCTGAAGGAATTCGCCGGCCGGGTGGGGCAGCGCGACTACAGCGGAAACCAGCAGCTGGACCTGCTGGTGGACCTCACCGAACGGCTGGACCGGCTGCCGCGCCACATCTCCATGCACCCCTGCGGGGTCATCCTGGGCGACGCCACCCTGCTGGACCGCACCCCCGTGCAGCCCAGCGGCCTGGGCCTGCCGATGAGCCAGTTCGACAAGCACGACATGGACCCGATGGGCATGCTCAAACTCGATGTCCTCGGCGTCCGGATGCAAAGCGCCATGGCCTTCGCCGTCCGCGAGGTGATCCGCCTGCATCCCACCAAAGCCGAGGTGGTGGCCGTAGGAGCCCACCAGGCGGGGCCGGACGGGACGGGGCCGGACTACATCTCCGAGGACGGCCGGATCGACCTCAACGCCGTGCCGCTCGACGACGAACCCACCTATGAGCTGATCCGCAGTACCCACACCCTGGGCTGCTTCCAGATCGAATCCCCCGGGCAGCGGGAGCTCATCGGCAAACTCGCGCCCCGGGAATTCAACGACCTCATCATCGACATCTCGCTGTTCCGGCCGGGTCCGATGAAATCGGACATGGTCCGGCCCTTCCTGGAGCACCGGCACGGTTTCGCACCGGAGGTCTATCCGCACCCGGACCTCAAACCCGTCCTCCAGGAGACGCATGGCGTGACCGTGTTCCATGAACAGATCCTCAAGACGTTCGATGTCATGACCGGATGCGGGCTGGCGCGGGCTGATGAATTCCGCCGGGCCCTCGGCAACGACGTGCTGGAAGGCAGGGTGGAGGAGTTCTTCCGGAAGGAAGCCCGTACCCGGGGGTACAGCCCCGCAGTGGTGGACAAGGTCTGGGGGACGCTCAAGGCCTTTGGCAGCTTCGGGTTTTGCAAAGCCCATGGCGCCGCTTTTGCCGTGCCCACCTACCAGTCGGCCTGGCTCAAGACCCACCACCCGGAAGCGTTCCTCGCCGGGCTGTGGGAGCACGATCCGGGGATGTATCCCAAGCGGCTCCTGGTCGCCGAGGCCCGGCGGCTGGGCATCCCGATCCTGCCCCTGGACATTAACCGCAGCCACGCCGAATACCGGGTGGAACGCGTGGACGCCGGCCCGGACCGCGGCAAACTGGGCATCAGGCTGAGCCTGAACGGGATCTACGGGCTTTCCGGTACCGAGCTGAAACGGATCGTGGCGGGCCAGCCCTATGACTCCCTCGCGGACCTGCGGGCCAGGTCCCGGCTGAGCAAACCCAGTATCCAGCGGCTGGCGCAGCTCGGTGCCTTCGATTCCCTGCACCGGGCCTCCGGCGGGACCGCCAACCGCGCGGACCTGGTGCATCATTTGCAGTCTCTGCAAAGCCGGCCGCAGCGCAAAGGCATCGACGTGATCGAGGGTCAGTTGTCGCTGCCGCTGGGCGACGTTGAGCTGAAGAACCTCAAAGGCGGGCTGCCTGCGCCGACCCTGGTCGATACAGTGAGGGCCGAGCTGGACCTGATGGCCGTGGATGTCAGCGACCACCTGATGGCCAGCCACAAACCGCTGCTGGACCGTCTGGGCGTCACCACCGCCGACAAGCTGCTGGGGTTGCGCAATGGCACCGAGGTGCTGGTCGCCGGTGTCCGGGTCGCCACCCAGACCCCTCCCATGCGGGGCGGCCGCCGCGTGGTGTTCATCAGCATCGACGACGGCACGGGCTGTGTGGACTCGGTCTTCTTCCATGAGGCCCAGGAGCTGGCCGGGCCATTGCTGTTCGGCACCCGGCTGCTGCTGATCCGGGGGAGCACCCGGCGGACCGGACCGAGGGGGATCAGCATCAGCGCCAGCATGGCCTGGGACCTGAGCCGCACGGGGACGCTGCCGTTCCCGGCCGCGGCGTCCGGGATCCCGGAATACCGGGAACCCGAGCCGCCGGGTCCGCTGGACGGCATCAGCCGCAACCTCGCCATTACCGGGCTGGGAGGCTGAGTGGCGCGTTGGTTGGCCCCTGCAGAAACCGATAGCATGGACGAGGCTGGCTGTGGTCCCCGTACGCCACAAGCTACGAAGCCTAAACTTTGAATAGGAGACACCCGTGTCAGATGCCCAGCAGATCACCCTTCTCGTCGATGGCGAAGAGACCAAGGTGGCTACCGGGACCACCGGCGCGGAACTCTTTTTTGAGCGCCGCGACGTCGTTGTGGCCCGCGTCAATGGCGAACTCAAGGACCTGGACCAGCCGCTGCCCGAGGACGCCACGATCGAGGGCGTCACCATCGATTCCCCCGACGGCCTCAACGTCCTCCGCCACTCCACGGCCCACGTGATGGCCCAGGCCGTGCAGCAGCTGCGCCCCGACGCCAAGCTTGGCATCGGCCCGTACATCACGGACGGCTTCTACTTCGACTTCGACGTCGAGGAGCCGTTCACTCCGGAGGACCTGAAGGCCCTGGAAAAGATGATGCAAAAGATCATCAACCAGAACCAGAAGTTCGTCCGCCGCGTGGTCAGCGAGGACGAGGCCCGTGAAGCAATGAAGGACGAGCCCTACAAGCTCGAACTGCTGGGCAAGAAGAACAATGCCGCCGACGCCGGTGAAGGTGTCAACGTCGAGGTCGGCGCCGGAGACATCACCATCTACGACAACGTGGACCGCAAGAGCGGGAACACCGTCTGGTGCGATCTGTGCCGCGGCCCCCACCTGCCCAACACCAAGCTCATCTCCAACGCCTTCGCCCTGACCCGGTCCTCCGCCGCCTACTGGCTGGGCAACCAGAACAACCAGCAGCTGCAGCGCATCTACGGCACCGCCTGGCCCACCAAGGAAGCCCTTAAGGCCTACCAGGAGCGCATCGCCGAGGCCGAACGCCGCGACCACCGCAAACTAGGGGCCGAACTGGACCTGTTCTCCTTCCCGGATGAGCTGGGTTCGGGCCTGCCGGTGTTCCATCCCAAGGGCGGCATCATCCGCAAGGCCATGGAGGACTACTCGCGCCAGCGCCACGTGGAAGCCGGCTACGACTTCGTCTACACCCCGCACATCACCAAGGGCCACCTTTACGAGGTCTCCGGCCACCTGGACTGGTACCGGGACGGGATGTTCCCCCCGATGCACATCGACGCCGAACTCAACGAGGACGGCACCGTCCGCAAACCCGGCCAGGACTACTACCTCAAGCCGATGAACTGCCCCATGCACAACCTCATCTTCCGCTCCCGCGGACGGTCCTACCGCGAACTGCCGCTGCGCCTATTCGAATTCGGCTCCGTCTACCGCTACGAGAAGTCCGGCGTCGTGCACGGCCTCACCCGGGTGCGCGGCATGACCCAGGACGACGCCCACATCTACTGCACCCGCGAGCAGATGAAGGACGAGCTCACCAGCACCCTGAACTTCGTGCTGGGGCTGCTCAAGGACTACGGCCTGGACGACTTCTACCTGGAACTCTCCACCAGGAACGAGGACAAGTTCGTGGGCGACGACGCCACGTGGGACGAGGCCACCCGCACCCTCGCCGAGGTTGCCGAAGCCTCCGGCCTGGAGCTCGTCCCGGATCCGGGTGGAGCCGCGTTCTATGGCCCCAAGATCTCCGTCCAGGCCAAGGACGCTCTCGGACGCACCTGGCAGATGTCCACTATCCAGCTGGACTTCAACCTGCCCGAGCGCTTCGAACTCGAGTTCCAGGCCGCCGACGGCACCCGCCAGCGCCCGGTGATGATCCACCGGGCCCTGTTCGGTTCCGTGGAACGGTTCATGGGTGTGCTGACCGAGCACTACGCCGGCGCGTTCCCGGCCTGGCTGGCCCCCGTGCAGGTGGTCGGCATCCCGGTGGCCGAGGCATTCAACGACTACATGTTCGACGTCGTGGACCAGCTTAAAGCCGCGGGGATCCGTGCCGAGGTGGATATTTCCTCGGACCGCTTCCCGAAGAAGATCCGCACCGCCAGCAAGGACAAGATCCCGTTCGTGCTGATCGCTGGAGGGGACGACGCCGAAGCAGGCGCCGTGTCCTTCCGCTTCCGTGACGGCAGCCAGGACAACGGCGTGCCGGTGGCCGAGGCGGTCCAGCGGATCGTCGACGCCGTCCGCAACCGGACCAGCTAGCGGACAGGGAAGAACCAGGCATGCAGGAAACCACAGGGGCCGCCCCGGAGTATCCGGGCGACGACGGCGTGACCGACGACTTTGGCCTGGCCGGGGTGCCGGATGCGTTTCAGCGCCTGTGGACTCCGCACCGGATGGCGTACATCAAGGGCGGGCAGCACCAGTTCAAGAACGTGGACGACTGCCCGTTCTGCGTGGCGCCGGAACGCGAGGACGGCGATTCACTCATCGTCTACCGCGGGCGGACCAGCTACGTCGTGCTCAACCTCTTCCCCTACAACCCAGGCCACCTGCTGGTCTGCCCCTACCGGCACATTCCCGACTACACGGACCTGACCGTGGAGGAAACGGCCGAATTCGCCGAGCTCACCCAGACGGCCATGCGCGTGCTGCGCAAGGTCGCCAACCCCACCGGCTTCAACCTGGGCATGAACCAGGGCGTGACCGGCGGTGCCGGGATCGCCGGGCACCTGCACCAGCACGTGGTGCCGCGCTGGGGCGGGGACGGGAACTTCTTCCCGATCATCGCCCAGACCAAGGCCATCACGCAGACCCTCGGCGAGGTCCGCCAGCAGGTGGCGGACGCCTGGCCCCAGGCGAACGCCGGGGCGACGGATGCTGAATAGGCACGCGCGCGGCTTCTTCACCGCGCTGTTCTCCCCGCTTGCCCGGTGGCTCCTGCGGATCGGCGTCTCCCCGGACGCCGTGACCATCGTCGGAACGCTCGGTGTTGTGGTCGGGGCCCTGGTGTTCTACCCGCTGGGCCAGCTCTGGTGGGGCACTCTCTTCATCACCGCGTTCATCTTCTCCGACGTCATCGACGGCATCATGGCGCGGATGCAAAAGAGCGGCGGCCGCTGGGGCAACTTCCTGGACTCCACCCTGGACCGGGTGGCCGACGGCGCCCTGTTCGCCGGCGTCGCGGTCTGGTTCTTCACCGGAGGCGCGAACACCCCCATCGCAATTGCCGCCGTCGTCTGCCTGGTCCTGGGGATGGTGGTCTCCTATGCCCGTGCGAAGGCCGAGGCGCTGGGCTTCCAGGCCAACGTGGGCATTGCCGAGCGGGCCGAACGGCTGGTGTCCGTCCTGGTGGTCACCGGCTTCACCGGCCTGGGCCTGCCCACCGTGGTCCTTTTCGTGACGCTGTGCCTCCTGGCCGCCGCTAGCCTCGTGACGGTCATCCAGCGGATCCTCACAGTGCACCGCCAGTCGCTCGAGGAGACCGAAGGCACTGCAACCGAACAGGCCGCCTGAGCGCGCTGGTTCGGCGGGTCCTGGAGGTGTAACCGGAATTCAGCCGGGCGCGGCAGGGGGACTAGTATTAGCATTACCGGCCAATGGATCCGGTAATCCGGTGTGTGCGAAGCGGTATTTGTGTGCCGTCCGCGCTCCGGCGAGGTCATCTATCTACCCATAGGGGTTTTTGTGTCTACACCTGATGTAAGCAGCGAAGCCGGCGCGTCCGCACAGAGCGTTACGGGCAGCAACCGCGTCAAGCGCGGCATGGCGGAGATGCTCAAGGGCGGCGTCATCATGGACGTCGTCAATGTCGAGCAGGCCCTCATCGCTGAGGATGCCGGAGCCGTGGCAGTCATGGCGCTGGAACGCGTTCCCGCCGACATCCGCGCCCAGGGCGGCGTGTCCCGGATGTCCGATCCCGACATGATCGAGGCGATCATCGCCGCCGTGTCCATCCCGGTCATGGCCAAGGTCCGGATCGGCCACTTCGTCGAGGCCCAGGTCATCCAGACCCTCGGTGTGGATTACATCGACGAGTCCGAGGTCCTGACCCCGGCCGACTACGCGAACCACATCGACAAGTGGAACTTCACGATTCCCTTTGTCTGCGGCGCCACCAACCTCGGTGAGGCCCTGCGCCGCATCAACGAGGGCGCGGCCATGATCCGGTCCAAGGGCGAGGCCGGCACCGGCGACGTCTCCAACGCCACCACCCACATGCGCCAGATCCGTGCCGAGATCAAACGGCTCGCCGGCATGGCCGAGGACGAGCTCTACGTCGCCGCCAAGGAACTGCAGGCGCCTTACGAACTGGTCAAGGAAGTTGCCGCCACGGGCAAGCTCCCCGTCGTGCTGTTCACCGCCGGCGGCATCGCCACCCCGGCCGACGCCGCGATGATGATGCAGCTCGGCGCAGACGGTGTCTTCGTCGGCTCCGGCATCTTCAAGTCCGGCAACCCGGCCCAGCGCGCCGCCGCCGTCGTGAAGGCCACCACCTTCTTCGACGACCCGGAAGAGATCGCCAAGGCCTCCCGCGGCCTGGGCGAGGCCATGGTCGGCATCAACGTGGACGAGATCCCGCAGCCGCACCGCCTCGCCGAGCGCGGCTGGTAACAAAACCAGAGCACCAACCCCGACGGCGGCCGGTCACCTTTCCAGGTGACCGGCCGCCGTCGTTAGTTTCCCCATCCAGTGCTCCGCAACGGCCCTTATGAGGCCTCAAAACGGCCGTTACGGAGCAACCGATGAGGGGTTAGTCGAGGCCGCGGCGCTTGAGGAGCGGTTCGAGTTCGGCGTCGCGGCCGCGGAAGGCGCGGAAGGAATCCAGCGGGTCGCGGCTGTTGCCCCGGGCGAGCAGTTCGGCGCGGAAGAACTCGCCGTTGGCCCGGGTGAGGCCGCCGTGTTCCTTGAACCATTCCACCGTCTCGGCGTCCAGGACCTCGCTCCAGATGTAGGAGTAATAGCCCGCGGCGTACCCGGCCCGCGAAGATGTGCTGGAAGTAGCCGGTCCGGTAGCGCGGCGGGATCAGGTGGTGCGCCACACCGGCCGCCGCCAGTGCCTTAGCCTCGAACTCCAGGACGTCCTCGGGCACCTCGGAACTGTCCAGCACATGCCAGGCGAGGTCGAGCAGGGCCGCGCCCAGGTATTCGGTGGTGCCGAAGCCCTCGCCCCAGAGCTGCGCGGCGTCGAGCTTGTCCACGACTTCCTGCGGCAGCGCCTCTCCAGTGGCATGGTGGCGTGCGTAGTTGGCGAGGACCTCCGGCCACATGATCCACATTTCGTTCACCTGCGAGGGGTACTCCACGAAGTCCCGCGGCACCGATGTGCCGGAGAACCGCGGGTAGGTGACGGAGGAGAACAGCCCGTGCAGGGCGTGCCCGAACTCGTGGAACGTGGTGCGGAGTTCATCGAGGGTCAGGAGTGTGGGTTCGCCGGCGGGCGGCTTGGAAATGTTGAGGTTGTTGATCACCACGGGACGGGTGCCAAGCAGCCTGGACTGTTCCACGAGGGAGTTCATCCAGGCCCCGCCGCGTTTGGACTCACGGGTGTAGTAGTCGCCCAGGAACAGGCCCAGTCCGGTGCCGTCCGCATTGCGGACTTCCCAGACCCGCACGTCCGGGTGGTAGCCGGCGAGGTCGGCGCGTTCGTGGAAGGTGATGCCGTAGAGCGCGTTGGCTGCGAAGAATACGCCGTCGTTCAGGACCCGGTCCAGCTCGAAGTACGGGCGCAGCGCCTGCTCGTCCACGGCGTAGCGTTCACGCTTGACCCTGGCGGAGTAGTAGGCCCAGTCCCAGGCTTCCAGCGGGTGCCCGGCGATCCCGGCCAGCGCTTCTGCCTCGGCATCGGCATTGCGGACCGCGGCCGGGGCGAGCCGGTTCATCATGGCCTGCACAGCCGCAAAATCCGGGGCGGTCTGCTGGTCCACGGTGAGCTCGGCGTAGTTCGCGAAGCCCAGCAGTGTCGCCTTCTCGGCGCGGAGCCGGACCAGGTCCTTGACGAGGTCCAGGACATCGAAGCTGCCGCCGTCGCTGCCGCGGCCGATGGAGGCCTCGTACAGGCGGCGGCGGACGTCGCGGTTGTCCAGGGCGGCAAGGGCGGGCTGGTTGCTGGGCTGGATGAGGGTGAGCAGGAACTTTCCCTCGTGCCCGGCGGTGCGCGCGGCTTCCGCGGCGCTGGCGACGTCGTCGGCGGGCAGCCCGGCGAGTTCGGCGGCGTCGTCCAGGAGCAGCGAGGCGGACTTCATGGCCTCCTTCACGCGCTGGCCGAACTCCGTGCCCAGGCGGGAGAGCTCGGCGCTGACGGCCTTGAGCCGTTCCTGGCCGGCGCCGTCGAGCTGGATGCCGGACTGGCGGAACTCCTTGAGGTACTCGTCCACGAGCCGGGCGGATTCGGCGTCGAGCCGGTCGGTGTTGATCGCGGCGAAGCGCTCGAACAGCCCCCGGTTGAGGTAGACGGCGTCCTGGTGGGCCGAGAAGCGCGGGGACAGTGTGGTCTCGAGTTCGCGGATGGCGTCCGAGGCGTCGGCCGAGACGAGGGTGAAGAACGACGCCGCGGCGCGCTGCAGGAGCTGTCCGGACCGCTCCATGGCCAGCGCGGTGTTCTCGAAGGAGGCAGGTTCCTGGGTGTCCACGATTGCCTGGATTTCAGCGAGGTGCCCGGCGAGGCCGGCCTCGACGGCCTCGGCGTAGTGCTCGTCGGTGATGTCTGCGAACGGCGGCAGGCCGAACGGCAGGGGGCTGGGGCTCATCAGGGGATTGGTCATGAAATAACTCTTTCATGTAACGGGGGGAGTCTCAACGGCCTGCCGGGCGTGTTGTGACCGGGGCCACCGTAGGATGGGCGCCATGCGTACCATCACTCCCACGCTGCGCGGCCGTCTGCTCACCGCCGCCGCAGCCCTTTCCCTCGTGGCCTCGGTGGCTTCCTGCGGCATCGGCGCCCGTCCGGAAAACAGCGGTTCGGGTTCCCCGGCGGCCGGCGGGAGCACCGCCGGTCCGGCAGGGGCAGAGACGCCGGGAAGCACGCCGTCAGCGTCGCCGTCGGGCACTCCGACCCCGACGCCGACACCGGGTAAGGGGCCGGCCTGCGCGGCCGTCCGCTGCACCTCGGTACTGGTCACCGGGGACATGCTCGTCCACGCCCAGCTCTGGGAGCAGGCCCGTGCCGACGCCCTGGCCTCCGGGGCCAAGGGCCTGGACTTCGGACCCCTGCTTGAGGGCCAGCGCAAGTACATCGAGAAGAGCGACCTCGCGATCTGCCACCAGGAAACGCCCGTGGCCGGCCCGACCGGACCCTTCTCCGCGTACCCCTCGTTCAATGTTCCGCCGCAGATCATCACGGCTGCCCAGCAGGTGGGGTACCAGGCCTGCACCACCGCCAGCAACCACACCGTCGACCGCGGCACCGCCGGGCTGGTGCGCACGCTGGACGCCCTCGACGCGGCGGGGCTGCAGCACACCGGCTCGTACCGGAGCGAGGCGGACTCACAGGGCATCATGATCCTGCAGACTGCCGCGGCCAAGATCGCCGTGATCGATGCGACCTACGGCCTGAACGGGCAGCTCCCCGAGACGGCCTGGCAGGTGGACATGCTCGACCCCGACGTTATGATCGCCAAGGCGAAGAAGGCCCGGGACCTGGGGGCCGACATCGTGTTGGGTGCCATGCACGCCGGCGACGAGTATTCCAGTGTGCCCAACGCCGAGCAGACCGGTGTCGCCCATGCTCTCGCGGACAGCGGCCAGTTCACCATGATCTACGGCCACCACACCCACTCGGTCCTCCCGATCGAGCAGTACAAGGGAACGTGGATTGCGTACGGCCTGGGCAACGGGATCACCGAGCTCTCGCCTAACTATGTGGTGAACAATGAGGGCCTCCTGGTCCGGGCCCAGTTCAGCCAGGACGCCGCCGGCAAGTGGACCGCCTCGGACCTGGCCTGGGCGCCGTCGGTGATTGTCCGCGCACCCTACCGCTGGTGCTCCGTTGCCTCCGACGCCCCGCAGGGCCCCTGCGCCGGTGCCGCCGCCGACGCGGCCACCCGCCGGCGCACCCAGACTGTGGTCGAGTCGATGGGGGCCGCGGCCGCGGGAGCCCACGAACTGCTCATTACCAAGGAACTCTAGGGCTTGGCGGAACGACTGCGGACGGGGACCGGGCAACCCACGGTCCACTTGCTGTGCGGCCTCCCCGGTGCCGGAAAGACCACCGTTGCCCGTCAACTCGAGGCCGGGCTGCCCGCCGTGCGGTTCAGCCTCGACGAATGGATGCTGCGGCTGTACCCGGAACTCCACTTTGCCTCCGCGGACTACGGGGAACTGGCGGAAAGCTGCAAGCTGCTGATCTGGGACACCGCCCTGCAGGTCCTGCAGGCCGGCACCGACGTTGTGCTCGACTGGAACCAGTGGAACAGCGGGCGGCGTGCTGTTTGGGCAGCCAAAGCAGAGGCGGCCGGCGCCGCCGTCGTCCTTCACTATGTCCGGACACCACTGGAGGCCGCCATCGAACGGGCGGTCAGCCGCGCCGGCCGGGGTGAGGCGGGCTCGCACCGGCTCGGCGAGGACGACGTGCGGCACCTGGCCGGGATCTTCGAGGAACCGGAACCGTCGGAGGGCCTGCGGATCTTGCCCTGATACCAACCGGCGCATAGCGTGGTGGTGACGCGGGGGCCCGGGGGCTTGGCTCCTGCCACATCTGGACCGGAGGCATTTGTGGGCAGAGTATCGACGGCGGACCGGGAACCACGGGACGGGACTTTCCCGAATGGCATGGACTACCTGAGCTGGGGCAACGGCGCGAATACCCTCCTTTTCATTCAGGGCGGCCCCGGGAGCGCGGTTCCCCAAGGGGTATTGCGCCGGATGCTCCGGCGGCAGTTCGATCCCTTTCTCCAGGCCGGTTACTCCGTCTGGATTGTCACCCGGCGCCGTGGCATGCCGCCGAAGCACACGGTCGCCGACATGGCGGATGACTATGCGCGGCTCATCGCCGAGGAGTTCGGCGGGCGCGCCGATATCGTCGTGGCGGAGTCCTTTGGCGGAATGATTGCGCAGTATCTGGCGGCGCGGCATCCTGAATCGTTCGGCCACATGGCCATGGTGGTCACCGCCGCGGAGCTTAGTGACTGGGGCAAGGACGTCGACTCCCGGATGGCGCAGGCCATCGCGGACGGGGACACAGACGGCGCCGGCACGGTCTTTGCCGAGTACCTGCTGCCGGGGCGGCGCATGAAGTGGCTGCGGCAGCTGATCGGCCCCGTCATCAGGCGCCGGCTTCTGAGCGGATCCGACTACCCGTCCCAGGACGTCCTCACCGAAGTGCAGGGCGAAGTGACCTTCAATTCCCGGGGCGTCCTCCCGCTGATCCGGCGGCCGGTCCTGCTGATCTGCGGGGGCTCCGACCAGTTCTTCCCGCGCGACGTCGCCCAGGAAACCGCCGGTCTCATTCCGGACTGCACCCTCATCTGGTACGAGGGGAAAGGCCATGTCCGGGCAGCCTCCAGCGGCCGCATCGCGCAGGATGTCCTTGCGTTCGCCGGCCGCGGCTGAGGCATATGATCGGCGATCACCGTGAACGCCTCCTCCACAGGTTCTGCCATTGGTCATCCCATCTACCCGCCTGCTCCGCCGCGGCGGATGGAGGGATCGATGGCCTCCACGGAGACCAGGATGAGGCCGAGGTCCCGGACCTTGACGAGCAACCCGTGCAGCGCTGCCTGGTCCGGGACGAAACCCGTCAGGCTGGTGGTGCCGTCGCTTTCCCGGGTCAGGGTGAGGTCACCGAGCCAGGCCGACCAGTGGTCCTCGAGATGTCCATCGACCCGAAGCTGGTAGCCTGTCGGCGCAGGCCGTTTGGCGGACCGGGTCATGACGGCCCGACCTCCGCCGTCGCCCGGATCCGGCTGCCGCCGTGGCGGCGGATGATGTCTTCGGCGACGGTGAGGTTGATGGCCCAGCCGGCGCCCAGCATGAGCGTGGTGGTGAGTTCACTGGCGCCGAAGACGGCGTTGCCGATGCCTTGCGTGAACACCTGGGTGCCGGCGCCGAGCGCCAGTGCGTAGGCACGGGTCATCCAGGCCAGATGGCGGGCAACGTCGCCGTGGCGGATCGCGGCGACCCCGAGGATGATGGCGGCGGCCATGCCCGACCCGAACGCGAGCCTGAAGATGTACAACAGTGCGCCCGTGCCGGGCTGGCGGGGATAGAACAGCGTCATCCACAACGCCGAGAACGCGACCGCCAGGCCCAGCACCACCAGGACCCGTCCGGCCGAACGGTGCCAGCCCGGCCGGCGCCGCCGGAACCGGGCGGAGAACTGGAAAGCGCCGAGGACCGCGTACAGGATCGCGCTGATGATGTGCACGACGACGGGCATGGGCGAGGCTGTCATGGCGGGATGGTCCGGCATGAGGCGCGGACCGCCGGACAGCTCGGCCAGCCGCAGGGAGCCGGCCGCGGCGGGGACCACAACGAGGGCGACGAGGGACCAGGGCACCCACCGGGCCGGGCCGCCCGACCCGTCGGGCCGGACTGCCGCATGGACGGTCATTTGGCGCCGGCCGGGTCAAGTGGCGAACCCACGACGTCGGTCAGGGACCGGCCGGTTACGGCGCGCGGGTCGCGCCACAGTGAGTATCCGAGGCCGATCAGGGCGACACCGGTGGGCAAAGCGAACAGCCTTTCATTGATCTGCGGCAGCAGCGGGATCGCCATCGTTGCGACGGTTCCACCGGCGAGGACGACCGCAGCCCAGCGGGCGAGGATGTTGGCACGGAAGAGTGCGATGCCGAAGATGAGGCCGCCGGCCAGGTACGTGAGGCCGGAGACCAGGCTGAGGCCCTGCATCAGGCCGATGTCGCCCGCAGCGTGGCCGCCGGTCGCGACGGCGAGGACATCGCTGACGTAGCCCGGTGAACTTTGGGCGATGGCTGGGAGGACGACTAAAGCGATGACTTCGATGCTCATCATGATGAGGTAGCCTGCGCCGAACACGGCGTACCCGATCAGGCCGAGCACCCCGGTCCGCCTGACCTGGCGCAGGTACATGCCCGTGATGCCGATGAGGGACAGTCCGGACATCAGCACTTTGACGGATTGTCGGACCGTCCATTCGGTCGTGGTGACGAAGGCGACGTCCAGTTGGGGATGGTTGATCTGGACGCCGATGAAGAGCAGGCCTGCTGCGACGGCGCTGAGGCCTGCGGCGCGGGTGAGGTTGGTGGTGGTGATGGACATGTCCGGCTCCCTTGTTCCTTGTTCCTTGTTCCTGGTATCCGCGGCGGGGCGCCGCGGGATACCTTCAAGGTAGGGACGGACGGGGTGACCCGGCGTCACCCGGTGATGTGACTGACAGGGTGAGATCCGGTGGGGGGCGGCTACATCAGGCCGAGTTCGCGTGCCCGGCGCACCGCCGCCCTGCGGTTGCTGACTTCGAGCTTGGTGAAGATGTGCTTGGTGTGGGTGCGCAGCGTGTTGTGCGAGATGAACAGCTCGCCCGCCATCTGCGGCCCGCTGAGGTCGCTGCCAAGGAGCCTGAGCACCTGCAGTTCCCGGTCGCTCAACGACGACGACGGCGGGCGCCGCCCCGGACCGGCGGCTGGCGGCGCCGCGGCGTTACTAAGGCCGAGCAAACGGGACGCATGGTCAGACGCCTGGCCAGACACTTGGGCAGCGGCGAGGCCGTGTCGCGCGGCGTCGCGCAGCAGTTCCATCATGGGGGCACCTTCGTCCAGGAAGAGCCGCACGTACGCGCCTGGTTCCGGTGCCTCGGCGAAGGCCAGGCCCAGCGCCTCGCGGGCCTGCGGCCGGTGCCCCTGCGCGTCATGCGCCAGAGCCTGCAGCATGCGGATCTCCACCACGCTTCCGGCTCGTCCGGAGGAGGCGGCGGACTCCAGGAGCCGGTCCAGCAGCAGAAGTGCACCGCCGACCTCGCCGGCGCCGGGGTCCAGCCGGTGCCGGGCGATGAGCAGACGCACCAGCGTGAGGTGATCGAATTCGCTCAGGTGACGGGGACCGTCCGTGACGGCCACGCCCCGTTCACGTGCCCACTCGGAGGCCTCCGGTACCTTGCCCTGCACAATCCAGACCCGGGCCCTCATCGCGGCGATAGGGCGGACGTCCGGGAAGAACGCCGGCCGGTAGAGCTGCTCCGCCTGGTCCAGGAACCTGATGGCCTCGTCCGGGCTGTCTTCGGCCTGGGCCATCAGTCCCATGGCCACGAACCACCGGTAGCGGCCCTCGGTCATCGTCGCACGCTCGACGAACCCTGCGGCGGCCTCGAGATGTTGCCGGGCGCTGCCGAGGTCTCCGGCCTGGCGGTCGATCTCACTCAGGCCCGCGTGCAGGTCAGCGGTTGCCCGCACCACGGACTCGCCGTGCGCCCCGGCCAGCTGCAGCGCACTCTGGTAGAGCCGGCGTGCCTTGCTGGGCCGGCCGGCCGCGAGCCACATGTCTGCGAGTACCACCGTGCTGCTGAGCTCGTCGACCAGGTTGCCGCCTGCGTGCAGACTTGCCACGGCCTGCGAGAAGGTCTGCAGGGCTGCCGGCACGTCGCCCGTGGCCCACGCGGCCAGCCCGAGGAATCCGGCGGCAGCGCCCCGGGCAAGGTGGTCGTCCGGGCGGGCCAGTTCAAGCGCACGCCGGGCGTGCTCCGAGGTGCCTGGGACATCGCCCCGTGCCTGGGCGAGCGATGCGCGGTAGACGGCGATGGTCGCCGGCAGTGTCCGGAGCTCTCCGGTGTCGGCCCAGGGCTGAGCCAACCCGGCCGGCCCGGCAGCCAGTGCTCGTTCGGCGTCGTCGAGCCGGGGCTCGACCCCGTCGAGGTCACCGGATGCCATCAGCATGAATCCGTAAAAGACGCTGAGCACCGGGCTGCGCCGGACGGCGGCATCCGGCAGGGCCTTCAGCCAGCCGAGCAGCACCGCGTCCTGCCTGTTGCGTCGGATCGCCGGCACCGCCAGCTCCATCAGGTAGGCGGCGCGGTCGAAGTCCCGGGCAGCCAGGGCGTGCCTGACAGCATCCTCTGCCGGGCCGTGGCGCTCGTACCAGCCGCTGGCGCGCTGATGCAGCAGCGGCACCCGTTCAGGCTGCCCGCTGAGCAGGCGCGCCCGCAGCACGTCGGCGAAGAGGTGGTGGTAGCGGTACCATTCCCGGCTGTCGTCCAGGGGAACGATAAAGAGGTTCGCACGCTCCACGGCCGTAAGCATGTCGCCCCCGCCGTCGCGGCCCGTGACGGCGTCACACAGCGGCCCCGTGAGCCGTTCGAGGACAGCTGTATCCAACAGGAAGCGGCGCACGGGGTCAGGTTGATGCTGCAGGACCTCCTCGACCAGGTAGTCGACGATGTACCGGTCGTTGCCGGCGAACCGGGCAATGAAGCCGGCGGCGTCGTCGCGCCCCTGGATCGAGAGGGCGGCGAGCTGCAGCGCGGCAATCCACCCCTCCGTGCGCTGCTCCAGGGCGGCCACATCCGCCGCGGCCAGGTCCAGTCCCGCCACCTCATTCAGGTACGAGGCGGCCTCCTCCGGCGTGAAGCGCAGCTCCGCAGCCCGGATCTCGACCAGGTCACCGCCAGCCCGCCAACGGGACAGCGGCAGATCCGGGTCGGCGCGCGTGCTGATCACAACGTGCACGTGGGGCGGAACGTGCTCCAGCAGGAAGACCATGCCGTTGCCCACCTCGTGGCTGCCAACCAGGTGGTAGTCATCAAGCACCAGCCACACGTCCTCCGGTGCCGCGGCCAGGTCATTGAGCACCGAGGTGAGCACACCCTCGGTGGGCAGCGGCATGGACGCGATGAGCTCCAGGGCGGCCGACCCGATGCCGGGCACCGCCGATTGGAGCGCGGCCACGACGCCGGTCCAGAACGAGGCAGGTTCGTTGTCGGCCGGATCGAGCGATAGCCACGCAACACGCCGGTCGCCGCCGGAAGTCGCGCCAAGCCATTCGGCAAGGAGTGTGGTCTTGCCGAATCCCGCCGGGGCGGACACCAGGGTCAGCTTCGAATCGGCTCCCCGGCGCAAACGCTCACTGAGCCGGGGGCGTGCCACCAGACCGCTACGCAGCCTGGGGACGTACAGCTTGGTTGCAATCATCGGACGTGACATGCGATCCCTGTTCCAACGTGCACCGTGGGCGAAGTGTGCGGCTAACAGCACCAGCGTACCGGGGTGCTCGTGGGCGCGGGCATGTGCGCACTGGGCGCACTGGGCGGCGGCGGCCGCCGGGTCAGCGCGGGCGGCGGGCGGCGTGTTCCCGGGCGAGGACGGCGTAGGAGTCATCCGGGGTGCCGGGGGAGAAGCTGCCGTATTTGCGTTCGACGGCGGTCCGGATGAGGAAGTCGGCCAGGGCCGGGTTCTTTGGCAGCAGGGAGCCGTGGAGGTAGCTCGCCACGATGTTCCGGTAGCGGGCGCCCTCCTGGCCGTCGCTGCTGTTGTTGCCCGTGCCCTTGGCCGTGGTTCCCAGGGGTAAGACGCCCGGGCCGAGGGTGGTCTGGCCGCTGTGGTTCTCGTACCCCAAAACGGTGCCGAACTCGGGCGAGGACACCGACACGTTGCCGATCAGCCGTTCCTCGGTGCCGTGGGTTTCCACGTCCAGGATGCCGATCCCCGGGATGACGGAACCCGTCCGGGTCTTGAAGAACTTCCCAAACAGCTGGTAGAGGCCGCAGATCACGAGCATCGGCGTGCCGTTCTCGGCCAGTTCCTTCAGCACGGTCTCGCGCGAGAGCAGGTCATCCTGGATGACCAGCTGGCCGCTGTCCTGTCCACCGCCACCGACGATCAGGTCGATGTCCGCCGGAAACTCGTCGCCTACGTTGTACTCGAGCAGCTCCGGCGTGTAGCCGTGCCAGCGCAGCCGCTGCGCCAGCACCAGGGCATTGCCCCAGTCGCCGTAGATGTTCATGTCGCGCGGGTACAGCTGCAGGACCCGGATGCTTCCCTTGCCGGGCGCGGGGGATTCCTCCGGCGGGAGTTCGTGCCCAAAGGACAAATGGGGCTCGCCGGCGGGGGACTGGGGGGTCATGAGACCACCTCCACTGTGGTGATTTTGGACAGCTCGCGGCGGATGGCCAGCATCGCTGTGTAGGTGCAGAAGATCCGCTTGGGTTTGTCCCTGGCGCCGCTGATGAAGGCCGCCAGCGCGGGGGCAATCTCGGTATTGACCGCGCCGATCGCGACGTCGTCGTACTGCAGTCGAAGGGCCATGTCATAGGCGCGGGAGCCGCTCAACTGGTCCACGCCGGCCTCGCGGAGGGTGTCGAATTCGACGTCCCACAGCCAGGACATGTCCCGGCCGTCAGCATAGTTGTCGTTGATCGCGATCATCGTGGCGTACCCCTCGGCGGGGAAGGACTTCAGCCCCAGGCGGAAGCCGCTGGGGTTCTTCACCAGGACCAGGTCCAGCGGCAGGCCGTCGACGACGAGGCTCTCACCGCGGCCGAAGGCCGGCGCCACCTGGGACAGTGCCTGCAGCAGGCCCGCGTTGTCTGCGACGGCCGTTTTTCCAGGGACAGGGTCCCCCACTGCAATGGCCCGGGCCAGGGTCAGCGCGGCCGCGGCGTTAAAGATGTTGTAGACGCCGCGGAGCTTCATCGCCGTGGTTGCCGTGACGCCGTCGTACTCAAAGTCCGCGTCCGCCGCGCCGACCCGGCGGAGTACGACGTCGGCGTGCGGCTTCGCGGGGGCCGGCGGCACCGGGCTGCCCGGGGCCGCCCGCATCTCGTCGTCGTTCGGGAAGGTGCTCAGCAGGGAGTCATCCAGGCCGAAGTAGAGGACCTCGGGACCGTTGAGCGTGACAGTTTTGAGCGTGTCCGCGATGCGGGCGACGCGCGGGTCTTCCCGGTTCAGCACCACGGTACCTGTGGTCTTGGCGGCGATGTGCTGCAGCAGCTGCGCCGTCTTGTCGATCTCGCCGAAGCGGTCCAGCTGGTCCCGCAGGACGTTGAGCAGGAGGCAGTAACGCGGCGGCACCTGGTTGACGAAGTGCACCGCGTGGGCCTCGTCCAGTTCCAGCACGGCGACATCCGCGTCAAGCCGGCCCCGCCAGTCCACTTCGCCCAGCAGCGCGGCGGCCACGCCGCGGGTGAAGTTGCTGCCGGTGCGGTTGGTGAAGACCTTCAGGCCCTGGCTCTCGAGCAGTTCCACCACCATCTTGGTGGTGGTCGTCTTGCCGTTCGTGCCGCTGACGACGGCGACGCCGTGCGGCAGCGTGGACAGTGTCCTGCGCATGAACCCGGGGTCGATTTTTTCGACGACGAGCCCGGGAAGGGCAGAGCCTCCGCCCCTGAGCCGGGAGACCCGGCGGACGAGCTTGCCGAGCGGAACGCTGAAGTAAAACATGCTTTGTAATATATCCCAGCGGCGGCATGGAAGCCCGCCGGCGGGCGGCGGGGGATGTGTTCCGGCCACTATGCTGTTCGGATGACCAACCCCACTTCTGTACCCCCTTCCCGCGCGGGTTCAGGGCTGCGGATCGGCGTCCTGGCACTTCAGGGCGACTTCCGCGAGCACCTGCACGCGGTGGAAGAGGCCGGCGCCACGGGCATCGGCGTCCGCCGGCCGTCCGAACTCGACGGCCTCGACGGCCTCATCATTCCCGGCGGCGAATCGACCACCATTGACAAGCTGTCCCGCGCCTTCGGGCTTCGCGATCCGCTGCGCCAGCGCATCCGGGACGGCCTGCCGGTTTACGGCTCCTGCGCCGGGATGATTCTCCTCGCCGAGGAGATCACCGACCCCGCGAAGGACCTCGCCGGCCACCCGCAGCAGACCTTCGGCGGCCTGGACATCACGGTGCGCCGGAACGCCTTCGGCCGGCAGCGCGAGTCCTTCGAAACGGACCTCGATTTCAAGGGCCTCGATTTCAGCGCCACCGCGGACGGCGTGGCCCCGGTCCATGCGGTCTTCATCCGCGGACCATGGGTGGAACGCGTCGGCGACGGCGTGGAGGTGCTCGCCAAAGTGGAGCCCTCCAGGGCCTCCCACCCCGAGGCGCTGGCCGGGACGGCTAGAATTGTAGCTGTGCGTTCCGGCAAGCTGCTGGCCACCTCCTTCCACCCGGAAGTGACGGGGGAGAAGCGCGTGCATGAATTGTTTATTCGAATGATCAGAGGAGAAGCGTAAAGCATGTCAGGCCACTCCAAATGGGCGACGACCAAGCACAAAAAGGCCATCCTCGACAGCCGCCGGGCCAAGTCGTTCGCCAAGCTGATCAAGAACATCGAAGTCGCTGCTCGCATGGGCGGCCCGGACCTCGCCGGCAACCCCGGCCTGGAACTCGCCGTCACGAAGGCCAAGAAGACCTCGGTCCCCGCTGACAACATCGACCGCGCCATCAAGCGCGGCGCCGGCCTCACCGGCGAAGTGGTCGACTACACCGAGATCATGTACGAATGCCGCGGCCCGCAGGGCTCCGCGCTGCTGATCGAGTGCCTGACGGACAACAAGAACCGTGCCGCCTCCGAAGTCCGGCTTGCCATCTCCCGCAACGGCGGCACCATTGCCGATCCCGGGTCGGTCAGCTACCTCTTCTCCCGCAAGGGCGTTGTGTCGCTGCCGAAGAACGGCCTGAGCGAAGACGACGTCCTGATGGCCGTGCTCGACGCCGGCGCTGAGGAAGTCAAGGACAACGGCGACAGCTTCGAGATCCACTCCGAGCCCACCGACCTGCAGGCCATCCGCGACGCCCTCAAGGAAGCCGGCATGGAGTACGACACCGACGAGGCCGAGTTCGTCCCGTCGATGCAGGTGCCGCTGGACCTCGACGCCGCCAAGAAGTTCATGAAGCTCGTGGACGCCCTCGAAGAACTCGACGACGTCCAGAACGTCTACAGCAACGCCGACCTCAGCGACGAAGTGCAGGCCGCACTGGAAGCCGAGTGACCCTTCGCGTCCTCGGCGTCGATCCGGGCCTGACCCGCTGCGGGATCGGCGTCGTGGACGTCGAACGGAACCGCCGAGCCACCATGGTGGCCTTCGGCGTCGTCGGGACCTCCCCCGACGAGAGCCTGGACCAGCGCCTGCTGGTCATCGCCACGTCCATCGACGAGTGGCTGGACAAGTATGAACCGCACGTCCTGGCCGTGGAGCGGGTCTTTTCCCAGCTCAACGTCAGCACCGTAATGGGGGTGGCGCAGGCGTCCGGGGTGGTGATCGCCGCTGCCGCACGCCGCGGCATCCCGGTGGCACTGCACACCCCGTCCGAGGTCAAGGCCGCCGTGACCGGCAGCGGAACGTCGAACAAGGACGCGGTCACGAAACTGGTCACCAAGATCCTCCGGCTCGATGCCCCGCCGCGGCCCGCCGACGCCGCCGACGCGCTGGCACTGGCCATCACCCACGCCTGGCGTGCCGGGATCGGCACGTCCAACAAGGGAGCAGTGACGACGGGACCGGGCAGCCAGTCGCTCACCCCGGCCCAGCGGGCCTGGGCCGACGCGGAGGCCAAAGCGCGCCGTACACGCTGAATGTCCGGCAGTGCCGCCGCAGAGCTTGGTAGGGTATTCGTAGATATGTTCGGATAGTCGGCTTCTGCCGACGGTAATTCAGGAGCCCGGCCTTGATCAGTTTTCTCCGCGGAACCGTAGCGCACGTCGGCCTGTCCTCGGCCGTGATCGACCTCAACGGCGCCGGCATGAGCGTGAACGCGACGCCGCAGACCCTCAGCAGCCTCCGCACCGGCGAGGAGGGGAAGCTTTTCACGTCCCTGATCGTCCGCGAGGACTCGCTCACGCTGTTCGGATTCGGCTCTGACGACGAACGCGAAGTTTTCGACATCCTGCTCAGTGTCAGCGGTGTAGGGCCCCGGCTGGCGCTGGCCGTCCTGGCCGTGCACGAACCCGAAGCCATCCGCGTCGCCGCGCACTCCGGCGACGGCAAGGCGTTCACCAAGGTGCCGGGGATCGGCCCGAAGGTCGCCGGCCGGATCGTGCTGGAACTGGCCGGAAAGCTCGTGCCGCACGGCACCCCCGCCGGCGCCACGGCTCCGGCAGCGTCCTCCGAAGCGGTCTGGAAGCCGCAGGTTGTTGCGGCCATGACCAGCCTGGGCTGGTCCGAGAAGGACGCCACGTCCAGCATCGACAAGTCCCTGGCCGATTCACCGGAGCTGGCCGGGAAGGGCAACGTGGCCGAGATCCTGCGCGCCACCCTCCGCTGGCTGGGCCAGGACGGCGCCCGCGCCGGGAACAGGGCAGGCGCCCGTGGCTGAGCCGTCGGTCGTCGCCGGGGGAGAGGAACCGGAGGAGCGGGTCATCGAAGCCGCCCTCAGGCCCAAGAACCTGCACGATTTCGTTGGCCAGCACCGCGTCCGCAAACAGCTCTCCCTGGTCCTGGAGGCCTCGCGCATGCGGGGCCGCAGCGCGGACCACGTCCTGCTCTCGGGTCCTCCCGGGCTGGGCAAGACCACGCTATCGATGATCATCGCGGCCGAGATGAACGCCCCGCTGCGGATCAGCAGCGGCCCCGCCATCCAGCACGCCGGTGACCTGGCGGCCATCCTGTCCTCGCTCTCCGAAGGGGAAGTCCTCTTCCTCGACGAGATCCACCGGATGTCCCGGCCGGCCGAGGAAATGCTCTATATGGCAATGGAAGACTTCCGGGTCGACATCGTCGTCGGCAAGGGCGCCGGCGCCACCGCCATCCCGCTGGAACTTCCGCCGTTCACCCTGGTGGGCGCCACCACCCGCGCCGGCCTGCTGCCCGGGCCGCTCCGGGACCGCTTCGGGTTCACCGGACACCTCGAGTTCTACTCCGTGGCGGAACTGGAACTCGTGCTCCGGCGCTCCGCCGGGCTCCTGGACCTGAAGGTCAACTCCGCCGGGTTCAGTGAAATCGCGGGGCGCTCCCGCGGCACGCCCCGTATCGCCAACCGCCTCCTGCGCCGGGTCCGCGACTGGGCGCTGGTGCACGGCATCGAACAGATCGACGCCCGGGCCGCCTCCGCGGCGCTGGACATGTACGAAGTCGACAAGCGCGGACTTGACCGGCTGGACCGGGCCGTCCTGGAAGCCCTCATCCTGAAATTTGGCGGCGGACCGGTAGGCCTGTCCACGCTGGCCATCGCCGTCGGCGAGGAGACCGAAACGGTGGAAACCGTCGCCGAGCCGTATCTCGTCCGTGAGGGACTCCTGGGCCGCACCCCCCGGGGGAGGATCGCACTCGCCCCGGCCTGGACGCACCTCGGCTACGCGGTGCCGCCAGGAATCTTTTCGCAGGACCCGCTGGAGCTCTTCCCGGCCGACGACGACAGCCCGGACCTGGCCGGCGGGCTGGGCCAGGACGCCGATCCGGAATGGATCCGTAACAGTCAATAGCACCGCGCCGTAACCTTTTCCCTTTAGACTGGAATGACGCTCGGCACGTTCGGGTCTTTGTTTCCGTGTGCGGCTTCCACAAGCCGCCGTTGGCCCGGCATGGTTTTCTGCCAGGTCTCTGCCTGGTTCAACACCAGGTGGCCCGGAGCGAGGCGGACGTTGCTGTGAAACCAGCTTGCAAGTACAGAATGGAACTTTCCCCTTGGATCCAATGACAATTCTCCTGTTCGTCATGCTCGGCGTTTTCGTCTTCATGATGTTCCGCCGTAACAAGAAGACGCAGCAGCAGCAGGCGGAGCTCCAGTCGAAGTTCGGCCCGGGCGTTGAGGTCATGACCAGCTTCGGCCTGTACGGCCGCATCGTCGAGATCGATGAGGACGAGAACAAGGTCCTGCTGGAACTCTCCCCGGGCAACACCGCCACCGTGCATCGCCAGGCCGTCACCAAGATCGTCGAGCCGATTGTCGCCGCCGAGGAGCCCACGGTCGTTCCCAATGACGCGTCCTCGCTGACTGTCGACAAGGCCGAAAGCGCCGCACCGGCCAACGACGTCGCGCGCGACGAGACGCCGGAAGAAACCCTGCGCCGCCTCAACGACGAAGGCAAGAAAGACAGCTAGTCTGCCTGTTTGAGCTATCCCGCGAAGTAACAGCTGCGGGCCACCGCCGGAGCGGCCCCGAAAGGGCCGCACGGCGGTTCCTCCGTAAATAATAGAAAGATCGACAATGGCACGAACTGGCCCCAAAACCACAGCCCTCAGGGTGCTGGTCTGGCTCGGCGTTATCCTCGCCGTCCTGACCGCTGTCCTGGCAGGCGGCACCATGGCCGGCCAGGCGAGCTGGGCTCCGAAGCTCGCCCTGGACCTTGAAGGCGGGACCCAGATGATCCTGGCGCCCAAGGTTGAAGGCGGTTCGGACATCAACGAAGAACAGCTCAACCAGGCCGTGGCGATCATCCGCCAGCGCGTGGACGGCTCGGGCGTCGCGGAGGCTGAAATCAGCACGCAGTCCGGACGCAACGTCGTTGTCAGCCTGCCGGGCACACCGTCAAAGGAAACCCGCGCCCTGATCCAGGCGTCCGCCGACATGAACTTCCGGCCTGTCCTGCAGGCAGGTCCGGGCGCAGCGGTCCCCGCGGAGTCGCTGACTCCTGAGGACCAGCTGCCCAAGCCCACCGCGGAGCCCACGAACGGCAGCGACGTGAACTGGGTTACGCCCGAGATCTACAAGAAGTTCGAGACGCTCGACTGCGACAACCCCTCACAGGACAAGCAGGAACGCTCCGACCCGACCAAGCCGCTGGTCACCTGCGAGCCGGCCTCCGCCACCTCGCCGGCGATTAAGTACATCCTTGGCCCCGTCGAGGTCAAGGGCTCGAACATCGCCGGGTCTTCCTTCCAGCTGCAGCGCGGCGCCCAGGGCGCCGTGACCAACGAGTGGGCCGTGAACATCCAGTTCAACGAAGAAGGCACCGCCAAGTTCAAGCAAGTCACCGAGCGGCTCTACCAGTTCTACGTCGCCGGCGGCGGCCAGAGCGGCTCGGACCCGAAGTCCCAGTTCGCGATCGTCCTCGATGACCAGGTCATTTCCGCCCCGCGGTCCCTCGCCGTCATCACCGACGGCCGCCCGCAGATCACCGGCGGGTTCACCGAGCAGTCCGCGAAGGCCCTCTCGGACCAGCTCCGCTTCGGCGCCCTGCCGATCAGTTTCGAGATCCAGAGCGAACAGCAGATTTCGGCAACCCTCGGGGGCGAGCAGCTCCGGATGGGTATGCTCGCAGGCCTGATTGGCCTGCTGCTGGTGGTGGCGTACTCGCTGTTCCAGTACCGGGCATTGGGCCTGGTCACCGTCGCCTCCCTCGTGGTGGCCGGCGCGCTGACGTACCTGGCCATCGCGATCCTGGGCTGGACGGAGAACTACCGGCTGTCCCTTGCCGGCGTGGCAGGCATCATCGTGGCCATCGGCCAGACCGCGGACTCGTTCATCGTCTACTTTGAGCGTATCCGCGATGAGCTCCGTGAAGGCCGCGGCCTTGTGTCGGCCGTCGAGAACGGCTGGAAGCGTGCCAAGCGTACGGTCCTGGCGTCCAAGGCCGTCAACCTGCTGGCCGCCCTGGTGCTGTACTTCGTGGCAGTGGGCAACGTCCGCGGCTTCGCGTTCACGCTCGGCTTGACAGCGATCGCCGACCTCATTGTCGTCTTTATGTTCACCCACCCGACCCTGCAGATGCTGGCCCGCACCAGGTTCTTTGGTGAAGGCCACCCGCTCTCCGGGCTGGACCCGAAGAGCCTCGGTGCCGTCCCCCTGTACCGGGGCGCAGGACGGTTGCGCACTCCTGCGGACAAGCCGGCCGCTGTGGCCGCGCTCCGCGCCAAGAACACCGGCGCCGCGGCTGAGGCCGAACGCCGGATGACCATTGCAGAACGACGCCTCGCGGAACGTCAGGAACAGCTTGCCGGTTCCTCCAAGAGCACGTCCAAGGAGGGCAACTAAATGGCCACCAACTTCGCCAATTTCGGCAATGAGCTCTACACGGGCAAGCGCTCGTACGGCTTCGTCGAATCCAAGAAAATCTGGTTCCTGATCGCGGCCGTCCTGGTGGCGCTCTCGATCCTGCTGCCGGTCGTCAAGGGCGGCTTCAACCTCGGCATCGAATTCCGGGGCGGCTCGGAATTCACCGTCTCCAACGTGAAGACCACGGACCCGGCCCTCGGCGAGAAAGCCGTCGAGGACGTTGTCCCCGGCAGTATCCCGCGGGTGGCGAACGTCGCAGGCAACACGATGCGGATCCAGACGGACAAGCTCACGGAGGATGAGACGCTCCAGATCAAGGCGGGCCTCACCCAGGCCTACGGCGTGACGGACAACGAGGTGACATCGAACTTTGTCGGCCCCACCTGGGGTGCTGACGTCACCAAGCAGGCCCTTCTGGGCCTGGGCATCTTCGTCGCACTCGCCGCTGTGCTGATGGCGCTGTACTTCCGGACGTGGAAGATGTCGCTCTCGGCAATCGCGGGCATGCTGGTCACGATGTTCATCACCGCCGGCGTCTACGCCCTCAGCGATTTCGAAGTCACGCCGTCGGCCATCATCGGCTTCCTCACCGTGCTGAGCTACTCGCTGTACGACACCGTGGTGGTCTTCGACAAGATCCGCGAGAATACCGCGGACCTGCAGGCGTCCACCCGCCGGACCTTCGGCGAGGAAGTTAACCTGGCCGTCAACCAGACCCTCGTCCGCTCCATCAACACCATGATGGTGGCCATCCTCCCGGTCGGTGCCATTCTCTTCATCGGAGCCGGTCTCCTGGGTGCCGGCACGCTGCGGGACCTCTCGCTGGCGCTGTTTGTCGGGATTCTGATCGGCACGGCGGCGACGATCTTCATCGCCGCGCCGCTCTACGCCTGGCTCCGCCAGGGCGAACCGGAGCTGGTCAAGCAGGCCGCACGCGTGCACCAGCGCCGGGCGCAGGCCGCCAAGTCCGACGCCGCAGCAGCACCCGCCACGGCCTGACCGCAGCGGTCCTGCCGGACCGGCCGCCGTCCGGGATCCATCCCGACGGACCCAACGGGCCGGAGAACGTCATTCGTGACGCTCTCCGGCCCGTCGCCGTATGGCCGCCGGTTATCGAAGTATCCTGCTGCGGGAATAGACTGGAAGAATTAACGGGTTCGGAGAGGTGCTCCATTGGAAGAACGTTCTACGCCGGTGCCATCAGCGCCGGCGGATCAGGCTCCAGGCCAGGGTTCGCAGACTGGTGTGGTGGCTCCCGGACGCGCCGATCCGCCCGTACCTGTCGACAGCTCGGGAGCACGCCCCACGTTCCCCGGCCGGCGTGAACGCACCCGCTCCCGGCTTGCCCGCCTGACCGGCCGCGGCGCCCCCGCATATTCCCCCATCCTTGAGCCGCTGCTGCGCACCGTGCGGGCCAACAACCCCAAAGAGGACTTCGACCTTATCCAGCGCGCCTTCGTCGTGGCGGAACGCTGCCACCGCGGGCAGAAGCGCAAGAGCGGAGACCCCTACATCACGCACCCTGTGGCGGTTGCCACCATCCTGGCGGAGCTGGGTCTCAGCGGAACCACCCTGGCCGCGGCGCTCCTGCACGACACCGTCGAGGACACCTCGTACACGCTGGAGGACCTGAAGGCCGAGTTTGGCCCGGAGGTTGCCATGCTGGTGGACGGGGTCACCAAACTGGACAAGGTCAGCTTCGGCGAGGCCGCGCAGTCGGAGACCGTGCGCAAGATGGTCGTGGCCATGGCCAAGGACATCCGGGTCCTGATGATCAAGCTGGCCGACCGGCTGCACAACGCCAGGACCTGGCGCTTCGTCTCCGCCGAGTCCTCCGCGCGCAAGGCCCGGGAAACACTGGAAATCTTCGCCCCGCTGGCGCACCGGCTCGGCATGAACACCATCAAGTGGGAACTGGAAGACCTCTCCTTTGCGGCCCTGTACCCGAAGGTTTACGAGGAAATCGTGCGCATGGTGGGGGACCGGACCCCCGAACGCGAAAAAAACCTCTCTGTCATCCGCAACCAGATCACCGAGGACCTGCGCGCGGCCAAGATCAAGGCCACCATCACCGGCCGGCCGAAGCACTACTACTCGATCTATCAGAAGATGATCGTCCGGGACAAGGACTTCGACGACATCAACGATCTCATGGGCGTCCGCGTCCTGGTCGACTCGGTCCGGGACTGTTACGCGGCCCTGGGCGCCATGCACTCGCGCTGGAACCCCCTCCCCGGGCGGTTCAAGGACTACATCGCGATGCCCAAATACAACATGTACCAGTCGCTGCACACCACGGTGATCGGTCCGGGCGGCAAACCCGTGGAAATCCAGATCCGCACCCACGAAATGCACCGCCGCGCCGAATACGGCGTCGCTGCGCACTGGAAGTACAAGGACCAGCCGAACCGCACCGCGGCCGGGCCGGGAAGCCCGCGCGACGGCGACATGGGCTGGCTGCGGTCCCTCGTGGACTGGCAGCAGGAGACTTCCGACCCCGGCGAGTTCCTCGACTCCCTGCGCTTTGAAATCAATGCCCGGGAAGTGTTCGTTTTCACCCCCAAGGGCGAGGTCATGGCCCTGCCGGCCGGTTCCACGCCCGTGGACTTCGCCTACGCCGTCCACACCGAGGTTGGACACCGGACCATCGGTGCGCGCGTCAACGGCAAGCTGGTTCCGCTCAACAGTGAGTTGAACCACGGCGACTGGGTGGAGATCTTCACGTCCAAGGCTGAAGGCGCCGGCCCCAGCCAGGACTGGCAGCACTTCGTCAAGAGCGCCCGTGCGCGGAACAAGATCCGGCAGTGGTTCAGCAAGGAACGCCGCGAAGAGTCGATCGACCGCGGTAAGGAACTACTGACCAAGGCGATGCGCAAGCAGAACCTCCCGCTGCAACGCCTGATGACGCACGATGCCCTCGCCGCGATTGCCGAGGACTTCAAGTACGTGGATATCTCCGGCCTCTACGCCGGTGTGGGCGACGGGCACACCTCCGCCCAGTCCGTCATGGAACGCCTCGTGGAGAGCCTCGGCGGGAACGACACCCCCGAGGATGACCTCACCGAGGTGTCCATCCCCACCCAGGTCACCAAGGCGCGGTATTCCGACTCCGGCGTTGTGGTGCGTGGGGTGGACGACGTCTGGGTCAAGCTCGCCCGCTGCTGCACCCCGGTGCCGCCTGATCCGATCCTGGGCTTCGTGACCCGCGGCTCCGGCGTCTCCGTGCACCGGACGGACTGCACCAACGTCAGCGGACTCCTGGAGCAGCCCGACCGGATCGTCGAGGTCGACTGGGCACCCACGCAGTCGAGCGTCTTCCTGGTCGAAATCCAGGTCGAAGCACTCGACCGGAAGTCGCTGCTCTCGGATGTGACCCGGATCCTGTCGGAGAACCACGTCAACATCCTGGCCGCCAGCGTGCACACGTCCACGGACCGGGTGGCCATCTCGAAGTTCGCTTTCGAGATGGGCGACCCCAAGTACCTGAACCACGTGCTCAGCGCCGTCCGCCGCATCGACGGTGTCTTCGACGTCTACCGGACAACCGGCAACCGGCGGCGCAGCTAGCACTGACAGGCAAGCGCTATGGCGCCGGGCCGGCCTGCAGCTGTTCGAGCTTTGTCAGCGCTGCCTTCTTGTGCGGCATCCTGGGCGTGGCCTCCACGGCACGCATGAGCAGCCGCAGCCGCAGGCCCAGCTCGGGTGCCCCCAGGAGCGCCCGCAGGGCCGGTAGTGCCCGCCCGGCGTCCACGTGCAGGGCGATGTCCACGGAGGTCCGCAGCGGACTGGAGACCATCAGCCCGCCCAAGCTCACGACGTCGAACGGGCCCAGGCGCACCTCGTGGAAGGTGCAGCCCCGGGTGGAGCGCAGGCTGGAAATCCGCCGGTTGGCGTCCACGAGCAGGGCGAGCCGGTCCGGTTCGGCGGCGCAGCCGTAGATCCAGGCCGCCGTCATCCTGCCCGCGACGACCCGCTGGCGGATGGCCGGACTGATGAGGACGGAGGCCGCGCGGGCCCGGAGCTGCGGGGTGGGCTGGGTCCCCGGCGGCAGGTAGCCGCGCTGGTAGAGCTGGGTCAGCACGCCGTCGGACGCCATCGCCTGAAGCTCGGGCCAGGTGAAAAGTGCCCCGGGGGAGTACAGCTCGGAAGCAGGCGGGGAAGCAGGTGGGAAGGGTGCCGGCGGGCCGTGAACAATGACCATACAGCCATCCTGTCCCGTCCCCGGAAAAGCGAACAGGCCCCGTCCCGGTCATGTGGATAACCGGTGCGGGGCCTGCCTCAAACAGCCTGTTGCCGTGGTGCTTTCGTGTTGTGGTGCCTGGCTAGGAGAGCTCGCTCGCTGACTTTTCGAGCTGTTCCAGCCACGCCTCACGGGCCTCGAGGGCTTCCTTGGCGGCCTTGATCTTGCGCTCGTCGCCGGCCTTCTCGGCCTTGGCCAGGTCATCCCGGAGTCCGGCAATCGCCGACTCCAGCTGCGTCAGCGCGCTGTTGGTGCGTGCCTTCGTTTCCGGGTTGGACCGCTTCCAGTTCTCGTCCTCGGCGTGGCGTACGGCGTCTTCGACCTTCCGCAGCCCGGCCTCGACGCGTCCCATGTCGGCGCGGGGAACCTTGCCGGCTTCCTCCCAGCGGTCACGGATGGACTGGAGCGCCTTCTTGGTGGCGGCGAGGTCCTTGATGGGAAGCAACTCGTTGGCTTCCGTCAGCAGGGCTTCCTTGACCACCAGGTTGGCGCCGTATTCCTGGTCGATCTCGTCGTTGGCGGCCTGGCGGTGCGTGAAGAAGACGTCCTGCGCGGCACGGAACCGGGCCCAGAGGGCGTCGTCATCCTTGCGGCTGGCGCGCGGGGAAGCCTTCCACTCGTCCATCAGGCGGCGGTATTCGCCGGCGGCAAAGCCCCAGTCGGTGGAGGAGGACAGCGCTTCCGCCTCGGTGATCAGCTTCTCCTTCGCGGCCTTCGCTGCCGAGTTGGTGCTGTCCAGCTGGGAGAAGTACGCACGGCGGTGCCGGTCAAAGACGGTTCGGGCAGCACGGAAGCGCTTCCAGAGGGCGTCCTCGTTGCTGCGGCCGAGCCGGACGCCGCTCTTCTGTGCGGTCTTCCAGCTCTCGAACAGTTCGTTCATCCGGGCGCTGGAGGTCTTCCACTGGATCTGGGCCGGGTCGTGGCCCGCGATCTCTTCGGCCTCGGCGACGATGGCCTCGCGGGCGGCCAGCTCGGCGGCACGGACGGCGTCGTGCTCGGCCTTCTCGGCCTTTTCGAGCTCGGAGATCTGTGTGGCCAGGGCATCCAGGCGGGCCTCGGCGGAGCGGAGGTCGCCCACCATGTTGCGCCCGGCAAGCTGCTCGCGCAGGTGGGTGACGGTCTTCTGCATGTCCGTGGTGGGCGCCTTGGAGCTCACACGCTGTTCCAGCAGGACAATCTGGGCCACGACGTCGTCGTATTTCCGGGCGAAGTAGCCCAGGGCCTCGTCGTCGCTGACGCCCGGGTACTGGCCGACAGGATGCTCCTCGCCGTCGACGGTCAGGAACACGTGGCCGTCGCCCTCGACGCGGCCCCAGCGTGCAGCTTCGGCCAGCGAGGCGGCCGAGGACCCGGAAGCCGGTGCGGCGGCCGGAGCCGCCGGTGACGGCTTGGCCTTTGGCCGGGCGGCGAACGCTGCCGGTGAGGGCGCGGGTCGCGCAGCGGCGGGAGCAGGTGCCTCAGTGGCTGCCGGATCCTCCGGCGCGCTCTCCTCGGCCGGGGCCTCGGGTGCAGCTGCCTCGGCCGGGGCCTCGGGTGCCTCAGCCGTGCCGGTGGACGCCTGGGCCTCGGCCGGAAAGGCCTCCGCTTCCTGCCCGGCCGCCGGTTCCGGCGCCGTGTCTGTGGGAGTGTCTGTCGCCTGCGTGGTCAATGAAGCCTCAGCTTCGGTTTCGTTGGCAGCTGCTGCTGACACTGTTTCGTCGGATTTCTGACTGTCTGTCACCGCTAGAAGTCTTTCGCTTGGAGGGAAATACCGGGGCCGGCGCCGCAAGGGCAACGGCTGGTTACTTCAGAGAGAACGAGTCTATCGTGACTGGTTCCGCAGGGGCGCCGTCCGTGGCGTTATCGCCCGGTTTGAGTCCGGCGGCAGCAATATTGACCACAACGTCCAGTCCCGAGGTCACCTTCCCCACCACGGTGTAGCCGCCTGCGGCATCGGCCGGAATGACGGTGTCCTTGTACACAATGAAGAACTGGGTTCCGTTGCCGTAGGCGTTTCCGCCGCTGCGGGCGACGGCGATGGTTCCGGCCGGATATGTGTTGTCCTGCGGGGTGTTTTCCAGCGGACCCCAGGTGTAGCCCGGATCGCTGCTCCCATCGCCTGCCTTGGAGCCGCACTGCAGGACGCCGAACGTCTCGGCCGTGGTGAGTCGGTGGCAGTTGAGTCCGGCGTAGAAGTTCTGGTCCGCGAGGGACTTGAAGACGGCGGCGGCCTGGGGAGCCTTCGTGCCGTCCAGTTCGACGCCGAGGGTGCCGGTGTTGAGCTTGAGTTCCCCGGTGAACGTCTGCCCGGCCGCCGTCTCCGGTTTCGGGATGTTGTCGGCGTTGCTGGGGGAGGCCGACGGCGTGGCAGAGGGCGAGGTCAGCCCGGCCTGCGCGGCCGCGTATTCTTCCTCGGTGGGATTGGAGGCGAAGACCGTCAGTTGCAGGACCAGCGCAACAACGACCGCAGCCGTACCCGCGCCGATGGCGAGGACATTGTCGCGCTTGCGGCGCTTGTCCTGCTCCTTGCGGAGCTCGCGCTTTGCCTCCATTTGCTGGACGCGCCGCTTGGCTTCGCGGGCGCTCCGTGAACTGGCCGCCAAAAGTCCTCCTGGGTGTCTGGGTGTAGGGCCGAAACCGGGCGGCGCAGGGGCGCCGTCGCAGGTTCAGCGGTAAAGCTGCCGGCAGTCAGTTTATGCTTTCTGTGCCCGGTCTCATTAGAAGATGCGGGCGCGGAAAGCATAAACTGACTGCCGCACACAGTTTATGCATGACCGGCCGCTCTGCCGCCCATCTGATCCCCGTTTCGGACGCCCCGTTTCGGCTCCACCACGGCGCAAGAGGTTCCGGCCGGTTTTACCTGAGGAGAAAATCCACCATGGCACGCACCGCCTCCCTGTCCGGATTCCCCGAGTGGCTTCCCGAGGAGCGGCTGGTGGAGCTGCATGTGCTGGACACGCTGCGCCGGGTCTTCGAACTGCATGGCTTTTCCTCCATCGAAACCCGCGCCGTGGAGACGGTGGGCCAGCTCCTGCGCAAGGGTGAGATCGACAAAGAGGTCTACGGGCTGAGCCGGCTGCAGGACGACGAGGGTGTAGATTCCGCGTCGCACAAGGGCGATCCGCACGCCCTGGCCCTGCATTTCGACCTCACCGTGCCGTTCGCCCGGTACGTCGTCGAAAACGCCGGCTACCTCGCTTTCCCGTTCCGCCGCTACCAGATCCAAAAGGTCTGGCGCGGCGAACGTCCGCAGGAAGGCCGCGCCCGCGAATTCACCCAGGCGGACATCGACATCGTGGGCGACGGCGAACTGCCGTTCCGTTACGACGTCGAGATTGCACTGGTCATCGCCGAGGCCCTCAGCGCCCTGCCGATCCCGGACTTCCTGCTCCGGATCAACAACCGCAAGCTGGCCGAGGGCTTCTACAACGGCATTGGCCTCACCGACACCGCCGGTGTGCTGCGCAGCATCGACAAGCTCGAGAAGATCGGCCCGGCCAAGGTCGCCGAGCTGCTCAAGTCCGAGCTCGGAGCCACGGACGAGCAGGCCCAGTCCGCCCTCAAACTGGCCTCGATCCGCACCGGGGACACGTCCTTCGTGGCGCAGGTGCGGGCTCTCGGGGTCAGCAACGACCTGCTCGAGGAAGGCCTCACCGAGCTGGAGCAGGTCATCGCGGCTGCCGTCCAGCGTGCGCCGGGCAAGGTCGCCGCGGACCTCAGCATCGCCCGCGGACTGGACTACTACACCGGAACCGTCGTGGAGACTGTCCTGGTGGGCCACGAACAGCTCGGCTCGATCTGCTCCGGCGGGCGCTACGACGCCCTCGCCAGCAAGGGCAACCGCAAGTTCCCCGGCGTCGGGCTCTCCATCGGCGTGACCCGGCTGGTCTCCCGGATCCTCAGCCAGGACCTCGCCAAAGCAACACGGTCCGTGCCCACCGCCGTGCTGGTGGCGCTCAACAGCGATGACAGCTGGGGCGCCGCCCAGGACGTCGCCGCGGAACTGCGCGGCCGCGGGATCGCCACCGAAGTGGCCGCGAAAGCGGAGAAGTTCGGCAAGCAGATCAAATTCGCCGACCGCCGCGGCATCCCCTTTGTCTGGTTCACCGACGACGACGGCAAACACCAGGTCAAGGACATCCGCACCGGCGAGCAGGTCGACGCCGATCCCGCCACCTGGGCTCCGGCAGCGGAGGACCTGCAGGTCCGGGTCCTGAAGGCCTAAGCGGCAGCCTTCCGGAGCCGCCGCCGCAGCACAAGGAAGCGGCCCGCCACCCCCACGGCCAGCACGGCCGCCATGCCCAGCACAGAGGCCGGCGGCAGGGTCACGGCCAGGAGCAGGCAGCCGAGGAAGCCCAGGACATTGAGCCAGCGCGGCGCATGCCAGGGACGCGCGGACAAGGTGAAGGCGGCGGCGTTCGTCACCGAGTAATAGACGAGCACACCGAAGCTGGAGAAGCCCACCACGGTCAGCACATTGGTGGTCAGCAGCAGCACGATCACGGCGGCGGCTACGGTCAGTTCGGCCACAAACGGAACCGTGTGCGCGCCGCCCACGCGGGCGAGCGGGGACGGCAGGTCGCGTTCCCGCGCCATCGCCATGGCGGTCCGGCCCACTCCCGTGATCAGTGCCAGCAGGGCGCCGAGGCACGCGGCGGCCGCGCCGGCCTGGACGAACGGGGCACCGGCGCTGAGCCGTGAGCTGGTGACGGCGTCGAGGAGCGGCGCCGCCGAGCCGGCCAGCTGCTCCGCCGGCAGATGCCACTGCAGCAGCAGCGCCAGCCCGAGGTAGATGACGAAGGCCACGGCCAGCGCGGCGAGAATGGCCCGCGGAATGGTGCGGGTGGGGTCCTTGACCTCTTCTCCCAGCGTCGCGATCCGGGCATAGCCGGCGAAGGCGAAGAACATCAGCCCGGCCGCCGGCAGCACGCCCCAGCCGCCCGCCTCGGCGGCTGCGCCGCCGCCGCCGCCGGCAGCATGCGGCCCCAGAATCGCCGCGGCCGCCACGAACGCCAGGGTGGCGAGCACCACGCCGAGCAGGATCCGGGTCAGCAGCGCGGTCCGGGTGATGCCGAGCAGGTTCACGCCGGTCAGGACCACGACGGCGGCCACGGCCAGCGGCGTCGCGAATTCCGGCGCCGCATAGTGGCCGAACGTCAACGCCATCGCCGCGCAGGACGCGGTCTTGCCGGTGACGAAACCCCAGCCCGCGATGAAGCCGGGCCACTCGCCCAGCCGGTTCCGCCCGTAGACATAGGTGCCGCCGCTGGACGGGTACTTTGCGGCCAGCTGGGCCGAGGACACCGCGTTGCAGTACGCGATCACGCCGGCCAGGGCCACTGCCACGGCCAGCAGGGGACCGGCCAGGGCGGCAGCCGGTGCGAACACCACAAACACGCCGGCGCCCAGCATGGAGCCAAGCCCGATCGCGGTCGAATCGAGAACGCCCAGGCGGCGCTGCAGCTGCCGCGGTGTGCGCTGGTCAGGGGACGGCTCGCTCTGGGGGCGGCTTGCCATGGCGGGAGGGGCCTTTCCAACGGGTAAACTCGAACGGGATCGTTCCTGTAGCGATCCTATTGAACATGAGTTCTGATTTCCCTCTGTCTTCTTCAGAAAGGCGTGCTGTGCTGCGCACACATGACCTCGGATCCCTTCGCTCCGAGCACATTGGACAAACCGTAACCCTCGCCGGCTGGGTCGGCCGGCGTCGTGACCACGGTGGTGTCGCCTTCGTTGACCTGCGCGACGCCTCGGGCGTGTCCCAGGTCGTCGTCCGTGAAGAGGAAGTCTTCCACGGGCTGCGCAACGAGTACGTGCTGCAGGTTACCGGCACCGTCTCCCGGCGCCCGGAGGGCAACGAGAACCCCGCGCTGGCCACCGGCGAGATCGAGGTCATGGCCGAGACGGTCACCATCCTCAACACCTCGGAGCCGCTGCCGTTCCAGATCGATGAGCACGTCGAGGTCGGCGAGGAAGCCCGCCTCAAGCACCGCTACCTGGACCTGCGCCGCCCCGGCCCCGCCCGCAACATGCGCCTGCGCTCCGAGGCCAATCGCGTGGCCCGCGAACTGCTCCACCAGGACGGCTACGTCGAGATCGAAACCCCCACGCTGACGCGCTCGACGCCGGAAGGCGCCCGCGACTTCGTGGTCCCCGCACGCCTGGCGCCGGGTTCCTGGTACGCGCTGCCGCAGTCACCCCAGTTGTTCAAACAGCTCCTCCAGGTCGGCGGCTTCGAGAAGTACTACCAGATCGCCCGCTGCTACCGCGATGAGGACTTCCGTGCGGACCGCCAGCCGGAGTTCACCCAGCTCGACATCGAAGCCAGCTTCGTCGAGCAGGACGACATCATCCGGCTGGGCGAAAGCATCGTCAAGGCACTGTGGAAGCTCATCGACGTCGAAATCCCGACGCCGATCCAGCGCATCACCTACCACGACGCCATGGCCCGCTACGGTTCGGACAAGCCGGACCTGCGCTTCGGGCTGGAACTCACCGAGCTTACCGAGTTCTTCAAGGACACCAACTTCGGCGTCTTCAAGGCACCCTACGTCGGCGCCGTCGTGATGCCGGGCGGCGCCTCCCAGGCCCGCCGCGCCCTTGACGCCTGGCAGGAATGGGCCAAGCAGCGCGGCGCCAAGGGCCTGGCCTACGTCCTCTTCAAGGAAGATGGCGAACTCGCCGGCCCCGTGGCCAAGAACCTGACGGACGCCGAGCGCGCCGGTCTGGCCGAGGCCGTCGGCGCCAAGCCGGGTGACTGCATCTTCTTCGCCGCCGGCGAGAAGACGCCGTCCCGCGCCCTGCTGGGTGCCGCCCGCGTGGAGATAGGCCACCGCACCGGACTCATCAACCCGAGCGACTGGGCCTTCTGCTGGGTGGTGGACGCACCGATGTTCGAACCCGCCGCGGCCGCCGTCGCGTCCGGCGACGTCGCCGTTGGTGCCGGCCAGTGGACCGCCGTGCACCACGCGTTCACCTCGCCCAAGCCCGAGTTTATGGACAGCTTCGACAAGGATCCCGAGTCCGCGCTGTCCTACGCCTACGACATTGTCTGCAACGGCAACGAAATCGGCGGCGGCTCGATCCGTATCCACCAGAGCGACGTCCAGGAACGGGTCTTCGAGCTGATGGGCCTGGACAAGGCCGATGCCCAGACGAAGTTCGGCTTCCTGCTCGAGGGCTTCAAGTTCGGTGCGCCTCCCCACGGCGGCATTGCGTTCGGCTGGGACCGCGTTGTCGCGCTGCTGGCCGGCGTCGAGTCCATCCGCGACGTCATTGCGTTCCCGAAGTCCGGCGGCGGCTTCGATCCGCTGACCCAGGCGCCCGCTCCCATCACGGCGCAGCAGCGCAAGGAAGCCGGCGTCGACTTCAAGCCGGAAGCCAAGAAGGCTGACGGCACCAAGTAGCCTGACGTGCTTGGCGGCAACGGCTCTCCGGGAAACCGGGGAGCCTTTGCTGTCGATGCTGCTGTGCCGGAAGTACCCGCGGGAAGGACAGGGCGGCGTGCCGGACGGAAGGGACCCCAATGGAACACGAATCGATGACCGGGCTTGAGGCGCTGATGGACGCCGCATGGCCTGCCGCCGAACGGGAAGAGTCCGGCGGCTGGGTCCTCCGTGCCGCCTCGGGTGTGACGCAGCGGGCCAACTCGGTCTGGCCCCGGGAGCCCGGCGTCGACGCCCACGCACAGCCCGCCGCGCTCCGGCAGGCACGCCTCTGGTACCGCAACCGCCGGCTGCCGCTCATCTTCCAGGTCTTCGAGGACCCTCGATACGCGCCGCTCAACGCGGTACTGGACGCGGAAGGATTCACCCGGCAGTCCGAAACCCTGGTGCTGGTCCGGGAAGGTGGAGCTGATTCGCCGGCGGCTCCCTCCGGCGTCGAAATCTCCGCCGGACCCTCCGCGGAGTGGCTGCAGCTGTGGTGGAGCGTGGACGGCCGCGGCGACGACACCGCCCTCGCCGTCGCCCGCGGGATCCTGGAACGCTGCCCCTCGCTGTACGCCCTCGTGCGGGACGACGACGGCGTGCCGGCCGCCGTCGGACGCCTCGCAGTCCCGCCGAACGGGGAAGGGGCCCTGGGCGGGCTGTACTGCATGGCCACACGCCCGGACGCCCGGCGGCGCGGCTATGCCGCCCGGATCCTGCGGGGCCTGCTGCAGGAGGGTGATGCCCGGGGCCTCGGCAGCTACTGGCTGCTCGTGATGGCCTCCAATGCAGGGGCCCGGGAACTCTACGCCCGTGCCGGTTTCCAGGCGGCGGGCCGGTACCTTTACCGGCAGGAACGTCCGAAGCGGCACCTGACGGGCTGCTAGCCAGCTGCCGCGTTCCGGACGGTTGGCAGGGGTTGAGGGCAGATGTCCTGGTGTTCCCCGCGTCAGGCAGCGGAGGGGACGAATATTCCGCCGAGAAACCATCCGGGGCTCCGGTGCCGGGCGGCCTGGACCTGGCAGCCACTTTGGCCTGTTAGGGTGGGCGGCGGTGCCGGGTCCGCGTGTCCCCCATGATTCGGGCCCGGCAGCACCAACAGCACCACGAGAGGCTCTTATGATGCGCTGGGAAACCTACGACGTCCGCAACAGCAAGAACACCGGGATGGGCAGCTTCAGCAGCAAGGAAGCAGCTGAATCACAGATCGAGCGATGGAAGATCCGGGACCGCCGCGGCGGCCGGCCGGACATCCGCGGCCTGATGCCCTACCTGGCTGCCCGTCCCGTCGAACAGCTCCAGGCCTAGATCTACCGCCCAGGGAGATACGATCAGCAGCACCGCCACCCGGGCCGCCTGCCTGTTATGGCACACCGGCCGGAGTCTTCGGCGCTCCATGCTGTGCCACACGTGGGGGAACGCGTCCGGAGGAGAGCCGGAACCTGCTGCGACTTTCGGGGCGGAGCCTGTGCGCCTTCCGTTTCATAGTGCAGGCCTAGCCGCGGAGAGGCAGTCAGTTCACCATTGGCAGGCTGAAGCGCCGCCGACAGGACCTCGCGGGCGGCAGCCGGGGCCGGGCGGGCGCCGGATCCCTGTACTCCGGGCGACTGTGCCCCGGCCAGCTGGACTGGCCAGCGGTGCGGGAATGCGCTGTGGCGCCTGATTCTGGACATGGGGGTCTCCTTCGGGTCCTGGGGTTCAGGGACGTCATTGTTCCCAGTGTCGAAGCCGCCGCGCCCTCTACGGTGCCGGCCCTGCTGACTGCCGCCCACGGGATTGCCCGGGCCCTCAAAGCGTCGTGCACGGATCCCCGAAGATGACGTAGCCAAAGCGAGGGAGTTACAGCTAGCCGGCCAACGGCCCGGACAGCCATTCTTTAGCTTCCTCTTGAGACCGAAGCCGCACAACGATGAGGTGCGGATATTCGTGGACAAGGCGGGGCACCGCAGCCTTGTAATTCTTCCTGGATCTAATGGCCCAGCGCACGATGTGGTCACGATCGGTGAGGAACGTCCAAAGCGGTGCTTCGATGTTGCCGTTCCACAGCTCTTCCCGGCTCCGCCGCCGGCGGATCGTGCGCCGGAGGAGGCGGGGCAGCGTGACGCTCACAAAGGGTAAGTCGAGCCACACCACCGTATCGGCGCTCTCGGCAAGCAGCGGCCGCGCGGCGTCGTACTGCCATTCGGTGGTCCACGATTCGCCCAGGACCAAGGAGCGCACATCGGCGAGGAACTCCGGCCGGGGCGCCCACGCGGGCCCGTGGAAGAGCGCGTCAATCTCTGCGTGCGGGCCTCCCGTTACGGCGGCGATTCGCCCGGCCAGAGTTGTATTCCCCACTCCTGACACCCCGGCCACAAGCACCCGCTTCGGGGGATGTGCAAGGGGGTCGCTATGAGAGTGCATGGGTAGAGCTTAGGCACGTTTGTTCGGGAACGGTCGCTGTATGGAGGTGTGGCTTTCAGCGCGGGAATAGGTAGGAAAAGCGTTCCCACGCGGATTGCCGGGTCATCCCCAGCGACGCACCAATGCGCGCCCATCGCACTCTCGCAGCAGGGCGTCCCTGAAAAAGATTCCCCGCGGGCTCCGACACTGCAGGTCGGGACTGACTCGAGCCACCCTAAAGTACCTGGTGGACGCTGGGGCGAAGACAGGTGCCTGGCAGCAGGGTGTCGCTGACCGTCGGCGGCGCGGAAAGTTTGCGCCGACGGCCCTGGACATTGTCCTGGCCGGGAACGCGATTGTGCTTTGAAGACCATCGACATCCGGGTCGCCAGCTGCTGCCGGCGCCCGTCGCGCTGCCCGGGGCCGGTTCGTGAAAAATGTCGTAGGCATCTGAAATTCTGGGTGTATGGAAAGCACGGACTGGAGTGCGGATGGCAGGGCGGCCCTGGCGGCTGTCGGGGTGTTGACTGTGGCGCTGGATTCCGTCACTGGGGCCTGCGCCGACGCTGACGGCGGTGGTCCGTCCGGGGCGGGTGACGCTGGCCCGCCCGGCGCCAGTGTCCGCCGGGATGCCGATCCGTTGCGGGAACTGGCGGATGATTGCCTGGACGGGCTGGCCGAGGTCGCCCGGTGGGAGGCGCGGGCCGCGGCGTTGAAGGTCAGGCTGGCCGCTACCTATCTGCGGGCCACCGAAGCTGTGGCGGCACCGGCGGTGGCACCGCACGATGCCAAGTGCCAGGAGATGGCGGTGACGGCTGAGGTCGCCTGTGTCCTGACCGTGAGCGAACGGACCGCAGGTGCCTTCGTGTCCGACTGCCAGGCGCTGACGAGGGGTTTGCCGCTGACCCTCGCGGCACTCACGGCAGGGACCATTTCGTGGGCGCACGCCCGGATCATCGTCGACGAAACCTCCGGCCTGGACCCGGCCGGGGCGGCCGGGCTGGAAGCGCACTTCCTGGACCCGGCCGCACCGGACCCGGCCCGGGGCTGCCCGGCCGGGGAACTGGTTCCGTCACGGTTCCGGGCCAAGGCCCGCACCTGGCGGGAACGCCACCACCGGGACAGCATCGAAACACGCCACACCAAGAGCGCTGCGGACCGGCGGGTCGAGTACCGCCCGGACTCCGACGGGATGGCCTGGTTCTCCGCGTACCTGCCGGCCGATACCGCGGCGGGGATCTGGGACCGGACCACCGCCGCCGCCCGGGCCCTCCAAGGCCCGGACGAGGTGCGGACCCTCACCCAGCTCCGCGCCGACATCGCCGCGACCTGGCTGCTCACCAGCGGACTCGCCGACGGCGAAGTGGCGGGCGGGGGTGTGCCGTCGCCGCGGGCGCAGGTCCTGATCACCGTCCCCGTCCTGTCCCTGCTCGGCGCGGGTGAGGAACCGGCGGTCCTGGACGGGTACGGGCCGATCCCGCCCTCGATGGCCCGCCGCCTCATCGCTGAGGGCGCGGATTCCTTCTACCGGGTCCTGGTGGATCCGCGGGACGGGGCGCCGCTGGAAATCGGCCGGTCCAGCTACCGGGTGCCGAAGGCAGTGCGGCAGTGGCTGCGGCTCCGCGACGGGAAGTGCCCCTTCCCGGGCTGCAACAACCAGTCCCTGGACAACGACGCCGACCATCTCCTGGCCTGGGCCGACGGAGGCACCACCGGGATCTCCAACCTCGGCCAGCCGTGCCGCAAACACCACGGCCTGAAACACTCCTCGGCCTGGACACCGGCCGGGGCCAGCAAAGACGCCCCGCCCGGGTGGACGTCCCCGTCCGGACGGCACTACGCCAGCGAACAGCAGGACTGGGAACCACCCCACTGGCCGGACCGCCTCCAGGCCATGGTGACACTCCTTGCCGAATGCGTACCCGAGGATCCCGGCCCTGATCCCGATTCCGAACTGCCCCCGGACCCCTTCCCGGACTGGCGCCTCTTCACGGCAGGACACCCATGGCCCGCCACAGCCATGGACGATCCGGGCTGGACGGAGCCACTCGAGGACCCTTGGCTGGAAGACCTGCTGCTCCAACACGGCTGAGCGACTCGTTGGGAGCACTCCAGCGGGGCTGTCCGGAAGGAACGTGATCACCTCTCCGCCATGTTCGTCCAGGCTCAACCGTGTGACGACTGACCGCACGCCACCCGCCGGCCGGGTCGGCCCTCTCATCAGGGGCAGTTTTCGGTGTCCGGCCCTTCGGTCAGCTCGCGTCGACGAGTGGGGGAGGTGTCGGGTGTTCGTTGTCGTCGCCAAGGGGCGTAGCGGCCACACCTGTGGTGGTTCCGCTCAGCGTGTCAATGTAATCCAGAGTCTTGGGACTGACGTGCCGCACGGCCGCCAGGGCGTCCCGGAGAACGCCTCTCTTGGGGTCCGCACCGAGGGCGCCTCGGAGGTCCATTACGGTCTCGATGCCGAGACGTTCGAAGACGCGCGTCATGTCGTCTGCCTGGGCAAGACGGCCAGGCGAGGGCCAGCTGATGACTTCCGAGAGCTCCCCCGTCTCAAGGTGCCGGCGGAACCCGCTGGTAGTGGCGGCATCGGGCCATGCCTCAACCAGGGCGAGAACGCGGGGCATGACGGTCGCATGGTAGTTCTGCCGTCGCTGCAGCGTTGCATCGACAATGATGGCCCCGATGTGGTCCCAACCACGGGCGACGTCGGCCGGGGCGTCTGTGCCCTGTGAGTCGGTGAATTCCGGAATGTTGGCATCATCGTTGTCGATAGTCATAAGAGAATTCTTCCATGTGCCGGTAGGGCGTGCGGCTGCGCCGGCCGGAGAACGATCGGGACGAAGGGCACATGCCACATGCGCATCTATGCCGAACATCCCGACCTCACACGCGCTCTAAGCCTGTTGGAGAACGCCGATGGTATCGTATGTGCATCGTGCCTTCCCTCAATACCCCGGTAAACAACGGGTCCGGCACCTGAAAAGGAAGTGGTCTTCTCGCCCGAACCCCGCGTCACTGGGATGTCGGGCAGAAGGGGCGTGGCGGTGAGGTGGCGCCACCCGGGCAGTGAAGCCGGCGCGGGCGCGCTGCGGCTACGGTTCGACCGCACCGGCGTCACCATCACCCTCGCGCCGGAGGAGTAGCCGCAGGACATCAGCAGCCGGGCAGCGAAGCGGCCGACGTTCCATCTGCAGATGTTGGGGGATGGAGCGGCGGCCTCTTCTATCCCGGCGGGTCCGTGACCAGGATCCGCACCGCACACAGGTCCGCAGCGGCCTTCTTCAGGACCGCGGCGCGCGGATCCGGAACGTCCAGGAACGGCAGCCTCGGCCGCGCAGCGCACTGCTTGAGCACCGGTTCGGCGAGAACCTGTTCGGCCAGCGTCCGGTCGCCGCCGGGCGCCAGGTACTCGATCCGGTGGTCCGCGAAGATCCGGGCGGCATGGTCCGCCACAGCCTCCACCAGGGCATCGGCCTGGTTCGCCCGGCGACGGGCGAAGCGCTGCTGGGACCAGCCCCCGGCGGCGGTCCGGGACTGGACATGGCGTGTGCCGGTTTTGGCGGCGAGCACGGCACCGCCGCTGACCACGGCCACGGAGTAGCCGCCCCGGCGGACCAGGACGGCGCCGATGCAGCGGGGCTGGGACGCCAGGGACGCGAGCCGGGAGACGGCGTCGCTGCCGCGCCCGGGGCGCCCGTCCGCCGGCCATGGTGGCTGAAGCAGCGCCACTGCCCCGTCCGCGGCACGCAGCTGCAGCCCGCCGTCGAGCTCCTCCTCGGCCAGGCCGCCGTGGCTTGCCGCGAAACGCTCCACCCAGCCCGGCAGACGGTCACCGGAGACGAACGCGACGCGGGTTTCGGGGCTTGCCATGGCGCGGGTCTCCGTTGTGAGGGTGTCGGGGCGGGCGGGAACTAGAAGTAGCCTATCTATGTGGATGATCTCTTTGGCGCAGGACGGGACGGCGGCGCCGCTATCGAGGATGACGGCGACGCCGACGAATCCGGTGACGGCCAGCCCGCCCGCCGCACCGCCTCGCCGCGCAGCCCGCTGGCCGTCCGGATGCGGCCGCGGACGCTCGATGACGTGGTGGGCCAGCAGCACCTGCTGGGGCAGGGCTCGCCGCTGCGCCAGCTCGCCGCCGGCACGGACGCCACCGGCCCCGCAGGTCCCAGCTCGCTGATCCTCTGGGGGCCGCCCGGCACCGGAAAAACCACGCTCGCGCACGTTATCGCCAAGGGCCCCGGCCGGAAGTTCGTCGAGCTCTCCGCCATTACCGCCGGGGTTAAGGACGTCCGCCGCGTCATGGAGGAAGCCCTCACCGCCCGGGACCTCTTCAAGACCACCACGGTGCTGTTCCTGGACGAGATCCACCGCTTCAACAAAGCCCAGCAGGATGCCCTCTTGCCCGGCGTCGAGAACCGCTGGGTGGTCCTGGTCGCCGCGACCACCGAAAACCCCTCCTTCTCCGTGGTGTCCCCGCTGCTGTCTCGGTCCCTGCTGCTGACGCTCAAACCGCTCACCGACGCCGACGTCGAGGCACTGCTGCTGCGCGCCGCGGCGGACCACCGCGGGCTCGGCGGCAAAGTTGAACTCAGCGACGAGGCCCTGGGCCACCTGGTCCGTCTCTCCGGCGGGGACGCCCGCCGGGCGCTGACCGCGCTTGAGGCGGCGGCCGGCGTCGCGTTCGGGGACGCGGACGACACTGACGGAATCTCCGGGGCGGCCGGGGACGCTCCCGTGACGATCGAGCTCAAACACACGGAACGGGCCCTCGACGTTGCCTCGGTTCGCTATGACCGCGCCGGCGACCAGCACTACGACGTCGCCAGCGCCTTTATCAAGTCCATCCGGGGTTCAGACGTCGACGCCGCCCTGCACTACCTCGCCCGGATGCTCGAGGCGGGGGAGGACCCGCGGTTCGTGGCCCGGCGCATCGTCATTTCCGCGGCCGAGGACGTTGGTATGGCCGACCCGACGGCGCTGCAGACCGCCGTCGCCGCCGCCCAGGCGGTGCAACTGATCGGCATGCCCGAAGGCCGCATCATCCTGGCCGAGGCCGTAGTCCACCTCGCCACCGCCCCCAAATCCAACGCCGCGTATATGGGCATCAACCAGGCGATCGCGGACGTCCGCGCCGGCCTCGGCAACGGCATCCCTGCCCACCTGCGGGACGCCCACTACCCGGGATCCAAACAGCTGGGCCACGGGCAGGGCTACAAATACGCCCACGACGCGCCGCACTCGGTGGCCACCCAGCAGTACCCGCCGGATGACCTGGTCGGCCGCAACTACTACGAGCCGACCGCCAACGGCGCCGAGCGGGACATTTCCACCCGGCTGGAGCGGCTCCGCAGGATTATCCGGGGCACGTGACCGCGGGCCCGGAAATTGCCCGTTGACTTCCGGTGCATGAGGTCTAACGTGGATTTAAGTCCGACCTCAGGTCGGCAGCCGGCATCGCCGGACCCTCTCATCACGCCGGCACCTGCACTTAAGTTCCTAGGTCGTGTGTCCCATGCCCGTAAATTACGTCACAGCCCTGGCAGTCAAGTCCTTTGATGTACCGGACAAGAAGCGGTGCCCGGACAACGCCGAATTCGACCTTGTCACCGTGAACGACTTCTCGGTGGCGCGGCTCATCCTCGGCCCCGGTTGGCGGTGGTCCGAATCCATCAGAGACTTCGAGGCGACCGAGGTGTGCCAGCACCACCACCTTGGATTCTGCATCTCCGGGGTCATGGAAGTGGAATCCGCCGACGGGCTGCACTCCACCATCCAGGCCAACGACACCTATGCGATTCCGCCGGGCCACGATGAATGGGTGGTGGGAACCGATCCGTTCGTGGCCGTTGAGTTCCTGGGCGCGGCATCCTTGGGCCGGCGCTCCGGCAGGGGTGTGCACGCCAGGACCTGACCGGCCGACCTGACCGGGCGGCCGGTGCCGGCATGGTAAGGTTGTTCGTTGTCTGGCAAGGCACGGACGCACAATCCACCTGATTTCGGCATTTTATGCTGTGCAGAAGGGTTTGCCCTGTGCCCAGTAGCAAAAGGCAGCGGTTGGCCGATGCTCTCCATCGTGGAGGCCAGTAACACTGACACACCGCAGATATTGGAAGGACACAAGTGGCTAACAACACTCGTGCTCGCCGTACCGCACGCCTTTCGCGTGCACTCGGCATTGCTCTGACCCCCAAGGCCGCCAAGTACATGGAGCGCCGCCCGTACGGCCCCGGTGAGCATGGCCGTGCCCGCAAGAAGCAGGACTCCGACTACGCCGTACGTCTGCGCGAAAAGCAGCGTCTGCGCGCCCAGTACGGCATCCGCGAAGCCCAGATGACCCGTGCCTTCGAAGAAGCACGCCGCACCAAGGGCCTGACCGGTGAAAACCTGATCGAACTGCTCGAAATGCGTCTCGACGCCCTCGTGCTGCGTGCCGGCTTCGCCCGCACCATCGCCCAGGCCCGCCAGCTGGTTGTCCACCGCCACATCCTGGTCGACGGCATCCGCGTTGACCGCCCGTCTTTCCGCGTCTCTGAGGGCCAGCTGGTCCACGTTCACAGCCGCAGCGAGTCCATGCCTCCGTTCCAGGTTGCAGCAGCCGGCGCTCACCGCGACGTCCTGCCCATGGTTCCGGCATACCTGGACGTCAAGCTTGACGCCCTGCAGGCACGCCTGGTCCGTCGCCCGAAGCGCTCCGAGGTCCCCGTGACCTGCGAAGAGCAGCTCGTCGTGGAATTCTACGCACGCTAGATCCAGCGCGACACCTTACAAAGAAGCCCGTGGCAAGCGCCGCGGGCTTCTTTGTATGTAAGGTACTTGGGGGAGTTCTGCGGTTGCCGGCTGTGTCAGCCGGCGGCGCCCGCAGGGACACGACGCAACAAGGAGATGAACGACTATGACTGGTGGCGATATTGCCGGCCTGATCGCGGCCGGAGTGTTTGCACTGCTGGTCCTGCTGCTCGCCGTGCCGATCCTCAAGCTCGGGGGAGTGTTTGACGAAGTGCGGACCTCCATCCGTTCCATCAGCGACGGCGCCACTCCGCTCATGGACGAAGTCACGGCGACCGTTTCCACCACCAACGAGCAGCTCAAGAAGGTCGACGGGATCGCGAGCAACGTCTCCGACGCGTCCGCCAATATCTCGGCGCTGTCCTCGCTCGTGGCCGCCACTGTGGGTTCGCCGCTGATCAAGGTCGCCTCCTTCAGCTACGGCGTGCGCTCGGCCTTCACCGCCCGTAAAAAGCCCGCCACCGGCCGCCGCAGCCGCTAATTCCAGCTGGAGAACCTGACATGAACAGAATCATCTGGATGGGACTCGGCGTCGCCATCGGCGTCATCGCGTTCCGCAAGATCACCGAAGCGCAGTCCAATCTGGGCCCCGAGGGGCTCAACCGGGCGGTTGGCCGGCTCGCCGACGGCCTGTACGACTTCGCTGACGCCGTGCGCGAGGGCATGAACGAGCGCGAGACCGAACTCCGGGCCGCCCTTGGTATTGACGCGGGCCTTGAAATGGCCGTCAGCAAGGGTGCCGCCGGCAAGGATGCACTCCGGCGCTAGCCGGGAGAGAATGAGGAAGAAGGCGGCACCCGCACACAGGGCCGCCGGCACGGCCGGAGGCCGGAACCAGACCGTTCCGCGGTCCATACGCGTGAACACGAACGCAGTGAACAAAAAACACAGTGAACATAAACACAGTGAATATTGAAGGGTACGTAATCAGCTCATGAAGTCGCAGGAGATCACCAAGCGCTGGATCGACTTTTTTGTCAGTAAGGGCCACACGGCGGTTCCCTCTGCTTCCCTGGTCTCCAGCGACCCCTCCCTGCTGTTCACAGTGGCCGGCATGGTCCCGTTCATCCCTTACCTGACCGCCCGGGAGGAAGCGCCCTACAAGCGCGCCACCAGCGTGCAGAAGTGCATCCGGACCGGCGACATCGAGGAAGTCGGCAAGACCGCCCGCCACGGCACCTTTTTCCAGATGTGCGGCAACTTCTCCTTCGGCGACTACTTCAAGGAAGACGCCATTAAGTTCGCCTGGGAGCTGCTCACCACGAGCGTTGACGACGGCGGGTACGGACTGCCGCCCGAGCGCCTCTGGGTCACCGTCTACGAAGAGGACGACGAGGCCGAGCAGCTCTGGCTCAAGAACACCGGAATGCCCGCCGAGCGGATCCAGCGGATGGGCAAGGCGGACAACTACTGGTCCACCGGCCAGCCCGGTCCGGCCGGCCCCTGCTCCGAGATCTACTACGACCGCGGCCCGTCCTACGGCGTCGAGGGCGGCCCGATCGCGGACGAGAACCGCTATGTGGAAATCTGGAACCTCGTGTTCATGCAATACCAGATCGACAACGTGCGCTCCAAGGTGGACTTCGACATCACCGGCGAACTGCCCAAGAAGAACATCGACACCGGCCTCGGCATGGAGCGCCTGGCGATGATCCTGCAGGACGTCGAGAACATGTACGAGACGGACCAGGTCCGCCCTGTCATCGACAAGGCCGCGGCCCTCTCCGGCCGGGAGTACACCTCCGCCGAGTCCGCCGCCGACCCGCACCACACCGACGACGTCCGGATGCGCGTTGTCGCCGACCACATCCGTTCCTCCCTCATGCTGATCGCCGACGGCGTGACCCCCTCCAACGAAGGCCGCGGCTACGTGCTGCGCCGCCTGATCCGCCGTGCCGTGCGTTCCATGCGCCTGCTCGGCGTCGAAAAGGCTTGCCTGTCCGAACTGCTCCCCGCTTCACGCGACGCCATGAAGGGCGTTTACCCGATCGTGGAGACGGACTTCGACCGGATCAGCCGGATTGCCTACGCCGAGGAGAAGGCGTTCCTGCGCACCATCGCGTCCGGCACCGCGCGGCTCGAGGACGCCGTCCAGGAGTCCAAGGCTGCGGGACACCCGCTCTCCGGCGCCGATGCCTTCGCCCTGCACGACACCTACGGCTTCCCGATCGACCTCACGCTCGAAATGGCTGAAGAGGCCGGGCTCAAGGTCGATGAGCCGGAGTTCCGCAAGCTCATGCTCGAGCAGCGCCAGCGTGCGCAGGCCGACGCCAAGGGCAAAAAGGGCTCCCACGCCGACCTCAGTGCCTTCCAGGAGCTGCTGTCCGCCGGAGAGACAGTTTTTACCGGCTACACCGAGCTCACCGGTGAGTCCAAGGTCCGCGGCATCCTCGCCGGCGGCCGCAAGGTCTCACAGGCGTCCACGGGCGAGGAAATCGAGCTGGTCCTCGCCGAGACCCCGTTCTACGCCGAAGCCGGCGGCCAGGCCGCCGACACCGGGCTGATCACCGGCGACGGCTTCGTCGTCGAGGTCCTGGACGTCCAGCGGCCCATCAAGGGCCTGAGTGTGCACAAGGCGATTGTCCGCGAGGGCGAAATCGGCGCCGACTCCCTCGTCCAGGCAGCCGTGGACCGCGAACGCCGGCACGCCGCCGAGCAGGCCCACACCGGCACGCACATCGTGCACGCGGCCCTGCACCAGATCCTCGGCCCGGAAGCCCTGCAGCGCGGCTCGTTCAACAAGGCCGGCTACCTGCGCTTCGACTTCGCCTGGGGTGAGGGGCTGAGCCCGGCCACACGCTCCGAAATCGAGGAAGTCTCCAACATCGCCATCCGCAACAACTACCGGGTGGAGACCAAAATCATGGGTCTTGCCGAGGCCAAGGCCCTCGGCGCCATGGCACTCTTCGGCGAGAACTACGGCAACGAAGTCCGGGTCGTGGAGATCGACGGCGCCTGGTCCCGTGAACTCTGCGGCGGCACCCATGTCGAGAACACGTCCCTGATCGGCAGCCTGTCCCTGCTCGGGGAGCAGTCGGTCGGCTCGGGAAACCGCCGCGTCGAGGCCTTCGTCGGCATGGACGCCTTCCGGCACCTCGCCGCCGAACGCGCGCTGGTGACCGAACTCACCGACATGCTCAAGGTTCCCTCCGGTCTGCTCGCGGACCGGATCGCCACCACGCTGACCAAGCTCAAGACTGCCGAGAAGGAACTTGAGCGCCTGCGCAAGGAGCAGCTCACGGCAGCCGCCGGGCAGCTCGTGGGGACCGCCAAGGACGCCGCCGGCATCAAGGTCATTGCCCACGACGCCGGCCAGGTCAGCGGCGCGGACGACCTCCGTGGCCTGGCCCTGGACCTGCGGACCCGTCTCGGCTCCGAGCCGGCCGCCGTCGCGGTCGCCGGGGTCAGCAACGACCGTCCGGTCATCCTGATCGCCACCAACGAAGCCGCCCGGACGGCCGGTGTCAAGGCGGGGGCCCTGGTGCGCCTCGCCGCCGGAATCCTCGGCGGCGGCGGTGGCGGCAAGGACGACGTCGCCCAGGGCGGCGGCACGGACGCCGCCAAGGTCGGCGCGGCACTCGCCGCCGTCGTGGACGCCATCACCCGGCGATAACGGACGACCCGTGAACGAAGCTGCTGTGCCCGGCGACTACCCCCTCGGCGTGAAGCTCGGGGTGGACGTCGGGACCGTCCGGGTCGGCGTGGCGGTCTGTGACCGCGACGGCATCCTGGCCACCCCGTTGCGCACCCTGGAGCGGAACGCGAAGAAGAACACGGACGTGCGGATCCTCGCGGCCCTGGCCATGGAACTCGGTGTGGTGGAGATCTTTGTCGGCCTGCCGCGGACGATGAAAGGCGAGGAACATGCCTCGGCGCGGATGGCCACGGACTACGCAAAGCTACTCGCGGGTAAACTGGGAGAGTGCGGTTCCGGGGTGCCGGTTCGGCTGGTCGATGAGCGTCTGAGCACGGTGTCGGCCCACCGGCACCTGCACGAAGCTGGCATGAGCAGCCGGAATCACCGTAAGGTAGTTGATCAGGTTGCGGCCGCAGGTATCCTGCAGCATGCGATCGATATGCAAAAGGCCAGGGGGACGGAGGTCGGAAGCCGCGTATACGCGGAGTCCGCGCCGGGGCCAACCGGGGATGGCGCACAGGCCGGCCCGGCACTAGACGAGCATTCTGCACCACGCATTCTGCCCAAAATGGAAGGCTACAGTGAGCCCGGTCAACAGTGACGACTCCTCCGGCGGCGCCGGCCGACCGCTGACGCGCAAGGAGCTCAGGGCCCAGGAGAAGGTCCAGGCGACCCAGGGCCACGATGTTATCCCGGCTCAGGCTTTCGAGACCGGCGAGGACACCCCGGCCGCTGCGCCCCGCGCCCGGTCTGATTCCGCCCCCGAAACTGATGCCGCCGTCTTGGCGGAACCCGTCACGGCAGCCGACGCGCCGGAGCTGCCCGCGGCAGCCCCCACCGTGCACGAGGAGCCCGTGCACTACCAACCCGTCCACGAGTACGCGGGCGGTGTTGCCCACGCGGACGCCGTCGGCCACGAAGCAGACGTTCCGCCCGGCTACGAACTCCACCCTGACGCTGAGCCCCACGACGGCCACTCCGACGACGACCACTACGTGTACGACGGCGCGGACGGACACGCTGCCGACTACCACGCTGCCGACGACAACCCTGCCGATTACCAGCACGAGGAAGACGGCCGCGTGGTGCTGGCCGGTGGTGCCGCCATCCGTACGACCAAGGGCCCGTCCAAAAAGGTCCGCCGCCGGCGCCGCTTCCTTGCGCTGTTGCTGACGCTGACCGTCTTCGTCGTGGCAGTCGCCGTCGGCGCGCAGTTCCTGAAGCCCCTGCTGGGCGGGGACACGGTGGCCGACTACCCCGGTCCCGGAACCGGCGAGGTCGTCATCACGGTGCCGCCGGGCTCCGGGCCGAAGTCCGTAGCCACCCAGCTCCAGGAAAAGAAGGTCGTGGCGAACGCCGACACTTTCCTGAAGGAATTCGTGGCCTCCGGCGGGGCGTTGGCTCCCGGCGACTTCACCATGCGCACTGAAATGAAGAACTCCGACGCCGTGGCCATCCTGCTGAACAAGGACAAGGGCAAGGTCATGTACTTCGCCCTCAGCGCCGGGCTGCGAATCGGCGAATCGCTCCAGGCCATCTCTGAGGGCAGCGGTGTGCCCGTCGCCGAACTCAAGGCGCTCAATGAATCGCCGGCCCAGTTCGGTGTGCCGGCCAAGGCCAAGAACCTCGAAGGCTTCCTCGCTCCCGGCGAGTACCGGTTCCCGCTCGGCACCCCGGCGAAGGACGTGCTGCGGAAGCTCGTGAACACCACCCTGGACGAGCTCAAGTCCCAGGGAGTGACGGATCCGGCCAAGCAGTACGACGTCGTCACCGTCGCCAGCATCGTCCAGGCCGAGGGCGGCCAGGCGGAATACGGCGATGTGGCCGGTGCGATCTACAACCGCCTCAAGCCCAACAACACTGAGACGAACGGGCTGATCCAGTCCGACGCCACGGTGACCTATGGGCTCGGCATCAAGAGCTTCCACATCGACGAGATCCAGAAAACCGACAAGTCCAACCCGTACAACACCTACGCGAACCAGGGCCTGCCGGTAGGGCCGATCGGTTCGCCGGGCAAGACGGCGATCGACGCGGCGGCCAAGCCCAAGGCCAACGAATACCTCTACTGGGTGACGATCAACCTGGACACCAAGGAAACCTTGTTCTCCAAGACGCTGGCGGAGCACAACACCTATGTGGCCAAGTACAACGCCTGGTGTGAGGCCAACCCCGGACGCTGCGTATGACGACCAGGGCCGCCGTGCTCGGGCACCCGATCGGCCATTCGAAGTCTCCGGCGTTGCACCGGGCTGCCTACGCCCACCTTGGCGTGGAGCTGGACTACGCTGCGGTCGACGTGACCGAAGACGAGCTGCCGGACTTTATGGCCCGTGTCCGGGAGGACCTGCGGCAGGGGGAGAGCTGGCGCGGGTTGTCGGTGACCATGCCGCTGAAGTCCGCCATGGTCCGCGAAGTCGATGAGGTCCGCGGCGTGGCCCGCGAGCTCGGCGTCGTGAACACGGTCGCGTTCGAACGCCCGGGAGCCGGCGCCGGCCCCACCCGCCTGGTCGGCTACAACACCGACGTCGCCGGAATCGTCAACGCGCTCCGCCACGCGGGCGCCGCATCCGCGCCCACCGCCGTCGTCCTCGGCGGGGGCGGCACCTCGGCCGCTGCCATCGCCGCACTGAAGGACCTGGGTGCGCCGGCCGCCGACATTTTCGTCCGCGATGTCACACGCGCCGCCCAGGCGCGGGCGGCTGCTGACGCTATAGGCCTTCCCGTCCGGGTCCTCCCCCTGGGCGGAGCGGCTGCCGCCGTCGGACGGGCCGACGTCGTGATCTCCACGCTGCCGCCCCGGGCCGCCGATCCATTGGCCTGGGAGCTTGCGCAATTCTTTGCGCAGCGCGCAGGGGAGCCGTCCCGCGACGCCCCGGTTGCCCGGCCCGGCGTGCTGCTGGACGTTGCTTATGATCCCTGGCCCAGCCGGATCGCCGCCGCCTGGCAGGACGCCGGCGGCACCGTGGTCCCCGGACTCGAGATGCTCATCTACCAGGCCGTGGAACAGGTCCGGCATTTCACGGGCCTGGGCGACGCCGTGCCGGCCGAAGTCATAGATGTGATGTGTGACGCAGTCGGGGCGCCCCGACGGGTGTTCTAACCGCCTTACATGGCAGGATGGATTTTATGTTGCGTTGGTTGACTGCCGGAGAATCCCATGGGCCGGCCCTGGTCGGAATTATTGAAGGCGTGCCCGCCGGTGTGGAACTCACCAGCGCCCAGATCGCCGATTCGCTGGCGCGCCGCCGGCTCGGCTACGGCCGCGGCGCGCGGATGAAGTTTGAGCAGGACGTCGTCACGATCCTCGGCGGAGTCCGCCACGGCATCACCCAGGGCGGCCCCGTCGCCATCCAGGTCGGCAACACCGAGTGGCCCAAGTGGGAGCAGATCATGTCTGCCGACCCCGTGGACCCGGAAATCCTCGCCGACCAGGCCCGCAACGCCCCGCTGACCCGTCCCCGGCCCGGCCACGCGGACTTCACGGGCATGCAGAAATACGGCTTTGACGAGGCGCGTCCCGTGCTGGAGCGCGCCAGCGCCCGTGAAACGGCAACCCGCGTGGCCCTCGGCACCGTCGCCTCCGCATTCCTCAAGCAGCTCGGCATCGAACTGGTCTCCCACACGGTGTCGATCGCCAGCACCGCGGTCCCGGAAGGCCGGCCGCTGCCGGTACCGGCCAACGTCCTGGCCCTCGACGCCGACCCGCTGCGCTGCTTCGACCGCGAAACCTCCGACGCCATGGTGGCCGAGGTCGACATCGCGCACAAAGAAGGCGAAACCCTGGGCGGCGTGGTCGAGGTCCTCGCCTACGGACTCCCGCCGGGACTCGGCAGCTACGTCCACTGGGACCGCCGCCTCGATTCACGGCTCGCGGCTGCCCTCATGGGCATCCAGGCCATCAAGGGCGTTGAGGTCGGCGACGGCTTCCTCACCGCGTCCCGCCGCGGCTCGGCCGCCCACGACGAGATCGTCAAGGACGCCGACGGCAAGATCGTCCGCACCTCCAACCGCGCCGGCGGCATCGAAGGCGGCATGAGCATCGGCGACGTGCTGCGCGTCCGCGCTGCGATGAAGCCGATCGCCACGGTTCCCCGCGCCCTCAGGACCGTTGACGTCAGCACCGGCGAAGCCGCCAAGGCCCACCACCAGCGCTCCGACGTCTGTGCGGTCCCCGCGGCCGGCGTCGTCGCCGAGGCCATGGTGGCCCTCGTCCTGGCCGAGGCAGTAACGGAAAAGTTCGGCGGCGATTCCGTGAAGGAAACCGCCCGCAACATCAAGGGTTATCTGGACAACATTCCGGCGTCCCTGGACTCGATCGGCCAGTAGTGCCGGCCGAAATGCCGGCAGTGCCGGCCAGGACGTCTGCCCGGCCCATCGCGCTGATCGGGCCGATGGCGGTCGGAAAATCAGCCATCGGACACCAGCTTGCCCAGCAGCTGGGAGCGCCGTTCGTGGACACCGACGTCGTGGTGGTGGCAAACCACGGTTCCATCGCGGAGATCTTCGCCAGCCGCGGTGAGCACGCCTTCCGTGAGCTCGAGGCCAGGGCCGCCGCGCGCGCCATCGAAGACGCGTACGGCAGCAATACGGTCATTTCCCTGGGCGGCGGCGCCGTGCTGGACTCCGGCACCCAGCAGCTGCTGGGGCACTGCACGGTGGTCTACCTCGAGTGCGACGCGGACACCGTGGCGGAACGGATCAGCAGGAATTCCGGCCGGCCGCTGCTGGCCGGAGACGCCATGGAACGATGGAAGACGCTGTTCGCCACCCGGCGGCCGGTCTACGAACGGCTGGCCGACCTGGTCATCGATGTGCGGAACGGATCCGTGCCGGAGATCGCGCAACGGCTTGAAGATGCGCTGCGCACGTACGCCGCGGCGCTAACCGCTGCCGTACCCGCGACAGCGGCGACAAAGGAAGTTGAAAAGTGATCACCGAATCAACCGTCATCAAGGTTACCGGGCAGACGCCCGGTGAGAACTACGACGTCGTGGTGGGCCGCGGCCTGCTGGCCAGCCTGCCCGGGCTGCTGGGCGAGCGGGTCAAACGCGTCCTCGTCATCCACCCCCGGGCGCTGCGCCTCACCGGCGACACCGTCAGGGAAGAACTCGCCTCCGCAGGCTTCACGGCGCTGACCGCCGAGATCCCCGACGCCGAGGAAGGCAAGCACATTGAGGTGGCCTCCTTCTGCTGGCAGGTGCTGGGGCAGAATGACTTCACCCGCTCGGACGCTGTCGTCGCCGTCGGCGGTGGGGCCGTGACCGACCTGGCCGGCTTCGTGGCCGCCACCTGGCTGCGCGGTGTCAAGGTCATCCACATGCCCACGAGCCTGCTCGGCATGGTGGACGCCGCCGTCGGCGGCAAAACCGGGATCAACACCGCCGAAGGCAAAAACCTCGTCGGCGCCTTCCACCCGCCTGCCGGTGTCCTCGCGGACCTCGACACCCTGGACACGTTGCCGAAGAACGAGATGATCTCCGGCATGGCAGAGGTCATCAAGTGCGGCTTCATCGCCGACCCCGCCATTCTCGACCTGATCGAAAAGGACCCGGCCGCCGTCGCCGATCCCCGTTCGGATGCCGTCCGGGAACTCATCGAACGCGCCATTTCGGTGAAGGCCCGGGTGGTTTCCGAGGACCTCAAGGAAACCGGCCAGCGCGAAATCCTCAACTACGGCCACACCCTGGGCCACGCGATCGAACTCGCCGAGCGCTACTCCTGGCGCCACGGCGCCGCCGTCTCCGTCGGCATGATGTTCGCCGCGGAACTTGCCCGCAGCGTCGGCCGCCTCAGCGACGCCGACGCCGACCGGCACCGCACCATCCTGGAAAGCCTCGGGCTGCCCATCACGTACCGGCGCGACCGCTGGCAGGCCCTGCTCGACGGCATGCGGCGGGACAAGAAGTCCCGCGGGGACCTGTTGCGCTTCGTGGTGCTCGACGGCGTGGCACGCCCCGGGATCCTCGACGTCCCGGACACCTCGCTGCTGTTCGCCGCATACCAGGAGATTGCCTCCTGATGCCTTTCGTCCCAGGCGGCACCAGTGACTGGCCCGATGCAGGGTTTCCGGGGATCAAAATCAACCCGGACAGCCTGGTGCCGCAAATCGTCAACGGGGACGCCGTCGCCGAAGCGCTGGCAGCCTCGACCGACCCGGGTGACCTGATCTTCGTGCGCCTCGTCGAAGGGCACCCTGCTGAAGCCGCCGAACTGCTCGCCGAAGCCCGGTACAAGGATCCCTCCTCGCTGCGCCTGCGGATCTTCGAAGCCGACGTCCTGCGGGTCTCCAACCGGCTTGACCGGGCCGTTGAACTGTTCCGCCAACTGCTGGCGGAGACGCGGGGAACGCCGGACGAGGCGCGCATCCGCCAGCACCTCGGACGGTGCTATTTCGCCAGCGGCAACATTGCGGCCGCCGTCGAATGCTTCGCCGAAGCCCTCGACCTGCGCGTCGCCGGGTCGGCCGACGCGGCCCTGATCTACGCCTCCACGGTGGCGCTGCAGCGGGCGCGGAATGTGCTGGATCTCGACTCACCCGCATAACCGGTAGAATGGTTCTTGGATTTTTGATAAATACGCGCTGGCGGGCCGGATCGGCATGCCGGCCTGGCATAAGCGGCTGGCGGCTAGAACCAGTCAACAAAGAAACCTGAGGATACTGTGGCAACCACTAACGACATCAAGAACGGAACCGTCCTTAAGCTTGAAGGCCAGCTCTGGAACATCATTGAGTTCCAGCACGTCAAGCCCGGCAAGGGTGGCGCGTTTGTGCGCACCAAGATGCGCAACGTGATGTCCGGCAAGGTCGTCGACAAGACCTTCAACGCCGGACTCAAGATCGAGACGGCCACGGTTGACCGCCGCGACTACCAGTACCTGTACCAGGACGGCGCCGACTTCGTGTTCATGGACACGACCGACTTCGACCAGCTCACCGTTCCGGGTGCAACGGTCGGTGACGCCACCAACTTCATGCTCGAGAACCAGATGGTCAACATTGCCATTCACGAAGGCAACCCGCTCTACATCGAGTTGCCCCCGAGCGTCGTGCTCGAGATCACCTACACGGAGCCGGGACTGCAGGGCGACCGCTCCTCGGCGGGCACCAAGCCTGCCACCCTCGAAACGGGCTACGAGATCCAGGTGCCGCTGTTCGTGGAGAACAACACCAAGGTCAAGGTCGACACCCGTGACGGCAGCTACCTCGGCCGGGTCAACGACTAGTGAGTGCACGCGGTAAGGCCCGTAACCGGGCCCTGGATGTTCTCTTCGAGGCGGAACAGCGTTCCGTGTCGGCGTTTGATGTACTGAAGTCCCGCCGGGAGCAGACGGACCAGATCGTCAATCCGTACACCCTTGAAATCGTCGAAGGTGTGGTCTCCCACCAGGCCGCCATCGACGAATTCCTGGAAACCTACTCGCAGGGCTGGACCCTGGAGCGGATGCCCTCGGTGGACCGCATCATCCTGCGGATCGGCACCTGGGAGCTGCTCTACAACGACGACGTGCCCGATGGTGTCGCCGTCAGCGAGGCCGTGGCACTGGCCAAGACCCTCTCCACGGACGAGTCGCCGTCGTTCATCAACGGCCTGCTGGGCCGCCTGCAGCAGCTGAAGCCCTCGCTGCTCGCCTGACCCGCCACGCTCCACAAAGAACCCCGCCCGGGTCACCCTGGGCGGGGTTCTTGCGTCCCCTGGCTTGCCCTGTTGCGCTCAGCCGACGACGGCGGCCCGGAGGGCACTGATCCCGGCGAGCTGGGTCCGCTCGTCGAGCTGGTGCGCGGGCACGTCCCGGCCGCTGAGGATCCGCTGCCGGGTGAAGGCGAGCTGGGTGGCGGCACGGAGCAGTGCCTTCATCTGCGGGCCCCGGCCGACGGAGTTCGCCCAGCGCAGGGCAGAGCGCCGGCCGGCGCTGGTGGCCAGCATGTCCACCTCGGCCGCGGTGAACCAGCCCGCGGCCGCGTATTCCTTGAGCCGCTGGCGGGTGAGCCTCCGCTCCGCGACCCGCAGCAGCACAATCACCAGGACCGCGAGCAGGAAGATGGGGACCTGGACCAGCAGGTACTGGCCCAGGAAGTTCCGGCCCATGCTGTTCCAGCCGCTGTGCAGCAGCATCGCGGGAACGAGGCCGACGGCGAACGCGAGCACGGACAGGCCGTTATGCCAGCGGCGTGCGGCAAAGCCCATGATCAGCCCGGTGGTGCCCGTGAAAATGGCGTGGGCGAACGGTGACATGACCCCGCGCAGGAAGAAGACCATCGCGAGGTCCGTTCCGGGGTCGGAAGATTCGGCGATCGCGCGGCCAAAGTAGAGGATGTTCTCGGTGAACGCGAAGCCGGCCGCGATCGTGAAGGCGAACACCACACCGTCTACCGGGCCGTCGAAGTGTTTCCGGGCGAAGAGCAGGAGCAACAGCAAACCCAGGGACTTGGCGAATTCCTCCACGACCGGCGCCTGGACCGTCACGGCGAACGTTGTGTAGTCCAGCCCGGAGGCAGGCCCCGCGACGAGCGAGAAGTAGGGCTGGATCAGCATCGTCACCGCAATCGAGACGATTGCTCCCCAGAAAAAGGCGAACAGCAGCAGCGGCTTCGGTTCAGGCTCCCAGCGGTCGATGAAGCGCACCGTCAGCAGCACGGTCGCCAGCGGAACCAGCGAGGCGACGAAACCGATGACAAAGCCGGAGATTCCGGTGCTGCCCAGCAGGAACGGCAGGACCTGGAACAGGCTGATGAACGCGAGGAATCCGCCGGCCACCACGAGCCCGACAACCCCGGCGGAGCGTCGCCCCGTCCGGACCGGCGGAAGGACGGGCGGGGAGACCGGCTCGAACCGGACCTGGCCGTTGGCCGGAGGCCGCTGGTAGTACTCCGGCTGGACGTGCCCCAGCCAGGTCGGGTTCGCCTGCTGGGGAAGCGGCCGCTGGCTGCCGGGGGAGTAGCCCGGGTGGTCAGGACCGGGCCGTGGCTCGTTCGTCGTCATGGACTCGAGCCTATGTGCGTGTGAGGTTAAACGCATGCCGGCGGCGCCGGGCCGAGGGCGCCGCTGTGGTAATTTGGGAGCGCAAACAATCCTTTTTTAATTCCGTCCCGTGAGGCGGGGAAAGGGGAGACGAGCGTTGACTTCTGTTCCAGAAGCACCGGTTCCGGCCAAGGTTGTACTCACCCGAGTAGTACTGAACCAGGCGGATATCGACCGTGCACTCACTCGTATCGCCCATGAGATCCTCGAATCCAACAAGGGCTCCCAGGACCTGGTCCTGCTGGGCATCCCGCGGCGGGGCTACCCGCTCGCCGTCCGGCTCGCCGCCAAGATTGCCGCCGCCGATCCCACCGTGGACCCCGCCGCGATCGTGGGCCAGCTGGATGTGACCATGTTCCGCGACGACCTCTCCCACCAGGCCATGCGGCCGCCGTACCCCACCCAGCTTCCCCGCACCGGCATCGACAACAAGGTGGTGGTACTGATCGACGATGTCCTGTATTCCGGCCGGACCATCCGGGCCGCCCTCGACGCGATCATCGACCTCGGCCGTCCGCGGATCGTCCGCCTCGCCGTGCTGATCGACCGCGGCCACCGGGAACTGCCCATCCGCGCCGACCACGTCGGCAAGAACCTCCCCACTTCCTCTGCGGAGAAAGTCCGGGTCCGGCTCGCGGAAACCGATGCAGTCGACGGCGTGCCCGTCAACGAAGTGGTCATCGAGGCCACCGCATGAGGCACCTGCTCTCCACCGAAGACCTGAGCCGGTCCAACGCCATCCGCATCCTCGACACCGCCGAGGAAATGGCGGCCGTGGGCGAGCGGGAGGTCAAAAAGCTTCCCACCCTGCGCGGCCGGACGGTCGTCAACCTGTTCTTCGAGGACTCCACGCGCACCCGGATCTCCTTCGAAGCCGCCGCCAAACGGCTCTCCGCCGACGTCATCAACTTCGCCGCGAAGGGTTCCTCCGTCTCCAAGGGCGAGTCCCTCAAGGACACGGCCCAGACGCTGTCCGCGATGGGGGCCGACGCCGTCGTCATCCGGCACTGGGCCTCCGGCGCCCCGCACCGGCTCGCCGCTACGGACTGGATCGACGCCGCCGTCATCAACGCCGGTGACGGCACCCACGAACACCCCACCCAGGCGCTGCTGGACGCCTTCACCATGCGCCGGCACTGGTCGAGGCTGGCCGGCACCCCGTCCGCCGGCGCGGACCTCAAAGGCATGCGGGTCGCGATCGCCGGGGACGTCCTGCACTCCCGGGTGGCGCGCTCCAACGTCTGGCTGCTGCGTACCCTCGGCGCCGAGGTCACCCTGGTCGCCCCGCCGACGCTGCTGCCGATCGGCGTCGAAAAATGGCCCTGCAGCGTCAGCTACGACCTCGACGAAACCCTTGCCCGGGGCGTCGACGCGATGATGATGCTGCGCGTCCAGGGCGAACGGATGAACGCCTCCTTCTTCCCGACCACCCGCGAATACTCGCGCCGCTGGGGCTTCGACGACAACCGGCTCCGCGCCCTGGACAGCCTGGGCCTGAAGGACACGATCATCATGCACCCCGGTCCGATGAACCGCGGCCTGGAGATCTCCTCCGCCGCGGCCGACTCACCCCGGTCCACGGTGCTGGCGCAGGTCCGCAACGGCGTGTCCATCCGGATGGCGGTCCTCTACCTGCTCCTCTCCGGGGACACCCGCGAACCGGCGGGCCACACCGGCAACGCCCCTTTCCCCCCGGCAGAGAACACCTCCGCCCACGCCCCCAAGGAGAGCCACTAATGGCATCACAGCACCAGGACGCAGCCACCGGCGCCTACCTGATCCGCGGCGCAGCCATCCTCGGCGGAGCGCCCGAAGACCTCCTGATCCGCGACGGGGTCATCGCCGAACGCGGCCGGAACCTTTCAGCCGACGGCGCGACCGTCATTGAGGCCGCCGGACTCGTGGCGCTGCCCGGCATGGTGGACATCCACACCCACCTGCGCGAACCCGGCCGCGAAGACGCCGAAACGGTTGAAACAGGCACCCGCGCCGCGGCCTTGGGCGGCTACACGGCCGTGCACGCGATGGCCAACAGCACGCCGGTGGCGGACACCGCCGGGGTCGTCGAACAGGTCCTCACCCTGGGGCGCACCGCCGGCTGGGTGGACGTCCGCCCGGTGGGTGCCGTCACGGTCGGCCTCGCGGGGGAGCAGCTCGCCGAACTCGGCGCGATGGCAGACTCCCGCGCGCACGTCCGGGTCTTCTCCGATGACGGCATCTGCGTGCACGACCCCGTGCTGATGCGCCGGGCGCTGGAATACGTCAAGGCGTTCGACGGCGTCGTGGCCCAGCACGCGCAGGAGCCCCGGCTCACCGCCGGTGCGCAGATGAACGAAGGCGAGGTCTCCGCTGTCCTCGGCCTCACCGGCTGGCCCGCCGTCGCCGAGGAAAGCATCATCGCCCGCGACGTGCTGCTGGCCCAGCACGTCGGCTCCCGGCTGCACGTCTGCCATGTTTCCACCGCAGGGTCCGTGGAGATCATCCGCTGGGCCAAGTCCCGCGGCGTCAACGTCACGGCCGAGGTCACCCCGCACCACCTCTGGCTCACGGACGAGCTCGCCCGCAGCTACGACCCCGTCTACAAGGTCAACCCGCCGCTGCGCACCGACGCCGACGTCCAGGCCCTGCGCGCGGCACTGGCCGACGGCACGATCGACGTCGTCGGCACCGACCACGCGCCGCACCCCAGCGAGCACAAGGAATGTGAGTGGGCGCAGGCCGCCATGGGCATGACCGGGCTGGAAACCGCGCTGTCAGTGGTGCAGCACACCATGATCGAAACCGGGTTGATGGGCTGGGCCGACTTTGCCCGGGTCACCTCCACTGCGCCGGCCGCAATCGGCCGGCTCGAGGACCAGGGCCGGCCGCTCAACGCCGGCGAACCCGCCAACGTCACACTCGTGGACCCGGCTGCGCGCTGGACCGTCGACCCTTCTAAGATGGCAACCATGGGCCGTAACTCTCCGTTTGCCGGCCGGGAACTTCCCGGCAAGGTAGTGGCGACGTTCTTCAAGGGCCACCCCACCGTCCTCGACGGCAAGCTCAACACACCGTACCGCTGGCTCCCGGAGCAGGCTGACCTGCCCGGGACCGCAGTGGCAGGCCGCAACTGATGGTCAAGGAACTTTCGCTGCTCTTCACACTGGTCCTGATTGGCCTGGCCCTTGTCCTGATCTGGTTCGGCTGGCGGAACCGCCTGCGCCGCCAGGCCGACGTCGACCCGCTGCCGGAGATCCCCACGGAACTGGGCGCGGCGCTGGCCGTCGCGGACGGCCAGTACGTCGCCACCACCACCGCCCGTGACTGGCTGGACCGCATCGCCGTCCACAACTTAGGGTTGCGCACCAACGCCGAACTCAGCGTCCACCCGGAAGGCGTGCTGTTCGACCGCTCCGGCGCCGGCCCGGTCTTCATCCCGGCCGCCAGCCTCACCGGGGTGCGGCAGGAAAGCGGCATGGCCGGAAAGTTCGTCGAAAAGGACGGGCTGCTGGTGCTCAGCTGGATGCTGGGCACCCGCGAACTGGATTCCGGTTTCCGCACCCGGCACGCCGCCGACAAAACCATCCTCCTCACCGCCCTGCAAGATTTGATCCCCGCGGCCCCCCAGGCCAATGCCGATAGTGGAAAGTAACGACGTGACGGAATCCAACGAAGTGATTGAAGAAGCAGTGACATCAAACGACACTGCACCCGCTGCAGCAGCATCCACCCCCGCCGTCCTCGTCCTCGAGGACGGCCGGATCTTCCGCGGCACCAGCTACGGCGCCACCGGAACCGCCCTCGGTGAGGCCGTCTTCGCGACCGGCATGACCGGCTACCAGGAGACCATCACGGACCCCTCCTACGCCCGCCAGCTGGTCGTCCAGACCGCCCCGCACATCGGCAACACCGGTGTGAACAAGGACGACGCCGAGTCCCGGCGGATCTGGGTGGCCGGCTACATCGTCCGCGGCGCCGCCCGGCGCCCCTCCAACTGGCGCTCCGAACGGTCGCTGGACGATGAGCTTCTCGAGCAGGGCATCGTGGGCATCCAGGGCGTGGACACCCGCGCCATCACCCGCCACCTGCGCGAGCACAAGACCATGCGCGCCGGGATCTTCTCCGGCGACGCCGCCCGCGCAACCGACAAGGAACTCGTGGACACCGTCCTGGCGAGTGCCCCGATGGAAGGCTCACGCCTGGCCGAGGAAGTCAGCGTCGACGAGGCCTACACCGTGGAGCCCAAGGACTGGGGCTGGGACGGCGAACCGCGGTTCAGTATCGCCGCGATCGACCTCGGCATCAAGCGGATGACCCCCATCCGCTTCGCCGAGCGCGGCGTCCGGGTGCACGTGCTGCCGGCCACCGCCACCCTGGCGGATGTCCAGGCGGTCAACCCCGACGGCTTCTTTATGTCCAACGGCCCGGGCGACCCCGCCACCGCCGACAACCAGGTCAAGCTGCTCCGCTCGGTGCTTGACGAAAAGATCCCGTACTTCGGGATCTGCTTCGGCAACCAGATCCTGGGCCGCGCCCTGGGCTTCGGCACCTACAAGCTGCGCTACGGCCACCGCGGCATCAACCAGCCCGTGATGGACCGGCGCACCGGCAAGGTGGAAATCACCTCGCAGAACCACGGCTTCGCCGTCGACGCCCCGCTCGACGGCGCCACCCAGGCCCCCGAGGAACGCTTCGGCCGCGTCGAGGTCAGCCATGTGAGCCTAAACGACGACGTCGTGGAAGGCCTGTCCTGCCTCGACATCCCCGCGTTCTCGGTGCAGTACCACCCCGAAGCCGCCGCCGGCCCGCACGACGCCGCCTACCTCTTCGACCGCTTCATCCAGCTGATGGCGGACACTAAAACTTCCACCGAATCCAAGACTGAGGACAAGAAGTAATGCCCAAGAGAACTGACCTTAAGAGCGTCCTGGTCATCGGTTCCGGCCCGATCGTGATCGGCCAGGCGGCCGAATTCGACTACTCCGGCACCCAGGCACTGCGCGTCCTCAAGGAGGAAGGCCTCCGCGTCATCCTCGTCAACTCCAACCCGGCCACCATCATGACCGACCCCGAGTTTGCCGACGCCACGTACATCGAGCCGATCACCCCCGAGGTGGTCGAGAAGATCATCGCCAAGGAACGCCCGGACGCGATCCTGCCGACCCTGGGCGGCCAGACCGCGCTCAACACCGCCATCGCGCTGGACAAGAACGGCGTGCTGGAGAAGTACAACGTGGAGCTGATCGGCGCCAACATCGCCGCGATCGAGCTCGGCGAGGACCGCGAAAAGTTCAAGGGCGTGGTGGAACGCTGCGGCGCCGAGTCGGCCCGCAGCCACATCATCCACACCATCGGCGAGGCCCTCACCGCGGCCGAGGACCTCGGCTACCCGATGGTGGTCCGGCCCTCCTTCACCATGGGCGGCCTCGGCTCCGGCCTCGCCTACGACGAGAACGACCTCCGCCGGATCGTCGGCCAGGGGCTGCAGTACAGCCCCACGTCCGAGGTGCTGCTCGAAGAGAGCATCCTGGGCTGGAAGGAATACGAGCTCGAGATGATGCGCGACAAGAACGACAACGTCGTGGTCGTCTGCTCCATAGAGAACTTCGACCCGGTCGGCGTGCACACCGGCGATTCGATCACCGTCGCCCCGGCCCTGACCCTGACGGACCGCGAATACCAGCGCCTGCGCGACATCTCCATCGCCGTCATCCGCGAAGTCGGCGTCGACACCGGCGGCTGCAACATCCAGTTCGCCGTCGAGCCCGACACGGGCCGCGTCGTCGTGATCGAGATGAACCCGCGCGTCTCCCGATCCTCCGCCCTCGCCTCCAAGGCCACCGGCTTCGCGATCGCCAAGATCGCCACCAAGCTCTCGCTGGGCTACACCCTCGACGAGATCCCCAACGACATCACACAGAAGACGCCGGCGTCCTTCGAGCCGACCCTGGACTACGTCGTGGTGAAGGTTCCGCGTTTCGCCTTCGAGAAGTTCCCGGCCGCGGACCCCACGCTGACCACCACCATGAAGTCGGTGGGCGAGGCCATGGCCATGGGCCGCAACTTCACCGAGGCCCTGCAGAAGGCGCTGCGGTCTCTCGAGCAGAAGGGCTCCCAGCTGGACTTCAGCCACGTCCCGGAATGGGAAGTCCCGGAGCTGATCGAGAAGTCCAAGCGGCCCACCACCGAACGCCTGCACCAGGTCCAGCGTGCCCTCCTCGGCGGGGCCACCGTGGAGCAGCTCTTCGAAGCCACCAAGATCGACCCCTGGTACCTGGACCAGCTCCAGCTGCTGAATGAGATCTCGGTTGAAATCCGCCAAGCCGCCGCCCTCACCCCGGACATGCTGAAGCGGGCCAAGCGCCACGGCTTCTCCGACGAGCAGATCGGCGCCCTGACGCACAACTCCGAGGACGTCGTCCGCGGCGTCCGGCAGGCCCTCGGCATCCGCCCGGTCTACAAGACCGTGGACACCTGCGCCGCGGAGTTCGCCGCGTACACCCCCTACCACTACTCCTCCTATGACGAGGAAGACGAGGTGGCGCTGCACGCCAAGCCGTCCATCATCATCCTCGGTTCCGGGCCCAACCGGATCGGCCAGGGCATCGAGTTCGACTACTCCTGCGTCCACGCCTCCATGGCACTGCGCAAGGCCGGCTACGAGACCGTGATGGTCAACTGCAACCCCGAGACCGTCTCCACCGACTACGACGTCTCCACCCGGCTGTACTTCGAGCCGCTCACCCTGGAGGACGTCCTCGAGGTCATCGCGGCCGAGGAACGCACCGGCGGCGTCATGGGCGTCTTTGTCCAGCTTGGCGGCCAGACCCCGCTCAAGCTCGCCCAGCAGCTCGCCGACGCCGGCGTGCCGATCCTCGGCACCTCCCCGGAAGCGATCGACCTCGCCGAGCACCGCGGCGCGTTCTCCCGGGTGCTCGACAAGGCCGGGCTGATCTCGCCGAAGAACGGCACCGCCGTGTCCTTCGACGACGCCAAGAAGATCGCCGACGAGATCGGCTACCCGGTGCTGGTCCGCCCGTCCTACGTCCTCGGCGGCCGCGGCATGGAGATCGTCTACGACGAGCCCAACCTCTCCCGCTACATCGCCAACGCCACGGAGATCACCCCGGACCACCCGGTGCTGATCGACCGGTTCCTCGAGGACGCCGTCGAGATCGACGTCGACGCCCTCTACGACGGCACCGAGATGTACCTCGGCGGCATCATGGAGCACATCGAGGAGGCCGGCATCCACTCCGGCGACTCGGCGTGCGTGCTGCCGCCCATCACCCTGGGCAACAACGTGCTGGAACGCGTCCGGACCGCCACCCTGGCGATCGCCGAGGGCGTGGGCGTCCGCGGCCTGATTAACATCCAGTTCGCCCTCGCCTCCGACGTGCTCTACGTCCTGGAAGCCAACCCGCGGGCCTCCCGCACCGTCCCGTTCGTGTCCAAGGCGACCGGTGTCCAGATGGCTAAGGCCGCGGCCCTGATCGGCACCGGTGTCACCATCAACCAGCTCCGCACCGCCTACAAGATGCTGCCGGAAACCGGCGACGGCTCGACGCTGCCGCTGGACGCGCCGGTCTCGGTCAAGGAAGCCGTGCTGCCGTTCAGCCGCTTCCGCACCCCCGAGGGCAAGGTCGTGGACTCCCTGCTCGGGCCGGAAATGCGCTCCACCGGCGAGGTCATGGGCATCGACAAGCACTTCGACACCGCCTTCGCGAAGAGCCAGGCCGCCGCGAACAACGCGCTGCCCACGGAGGGTAAGATCTTCGTCTCCGTGGCCAACCGGGACAAGCGCTCGGTCATCATGGGTGTCAAGCGGCTCTCCGACCTCGGCTTCGAGATCGTCTCCACCGGCGGCACCGCCGATGTGCTCCGCCGCAACGGCATCCAGGCCACCCCGGTCCGGAAGGTCGCCGAGGGCTCCAGCGCCGAAGGCGAAGGCACTATCGCCGACCTCATCATCGCCGGCGAGATCGACATGGTCTTCAACACGCCCTCGGGCGGCGAAGCCCGCAGCGACGGCTACGAACTGCGCGCCGCAGCGACGTCGATCGGCATCCCGTGCATCACGACGGTGGCCGAGTTCAACGCCGCCGTCCAGGCCATCGAGGCGCTGCGCACCTACGAGTGGTCCGTCACGAGCCTGCAGGAGCACGCTGCAGGACTGGCGGCATCGCAGGCCGCGCAGGCCGCTTCGCTGATCGCGTCCCCGCAAAATGCCTGAGCCTGAGGCAGCAACAGCCGGCCGGGAGTCTTTCGGCTCCCGGCTGGGCCGGGCCATGGCGGACCGCGGTCCGCTGTGCGTGGGGATCGATCCGCACCCGGCGCTGCTGTCGGCCTGGGGGCTGAACGACGACGTCGCCGGGCTGGAGCGCTTCTCGCTCACCGTCCTGGCGGCGGTGGGCGGCCTCGCTGCCGCGGTCAAACCCCAGGTGGCGCTGTACGAGCGCCACGGTTCCGCCGGGATGGCCGTGCTGGAGCGCACCCTCGCCGCCGCGGCGGAGGCCTCCGTGCTGACCATCGCCGACGCCAAGCGCGGCGACATCGGTTCGACCATGGCCGCCTACGCCGACGCCTGGCTGCGGGACGGTTCCGCCCTGGCCGCGGACTCAGTCACGCTGAGCCCCTACCTGGGCTTCGAATCGCTCCGGCCGGCCCTGGACCTCGCAGCGCAGACCGGCCGCGGCGTCTTCGTCCTGGCCCTGACCTCCAACCCGGAGGGCGCCTCCGTCCAGCACGTCGGCGGCAAAGACTCCGTAGCCCGCCGGATCGTCCAGGCGGCCGCCGCGGAGAACCGCCGGTACGGCGTTGATCAAGACGGCGGGGAGCTGGGGTCAACCGGCCTCGTCGTGGGCGCGACCGTCGGCTCGGCGCTCACGGACCTCGACCTGGACCTCGCCGCGGTGCGCGGCCCGATCCTCGCCCCGGGCCTTGGTGCGCAGGGCGCCACGGCGGCGGATTTGCGCCGCACTTTCGGCAGCGCCTACGGCCAGGTCCTGGGCACGTCCAGCCGGGACATCCTCGGCGCCGGTCCGCGGAACCAGGACCTGCAGGACGCCGCCAACCGCACCCTCGAGGAGCTCCGCGGCGCCTGAGGGGAATTACTGGCTGTCCCGACGTCTGTGCCGCGGCTGCTCCATTGATTTCTGCCTCTCCCAGACGGTAGGTTCAGGGGAAGTCCGCGGTACCAGCCGGGGTGCTGTACGTCCCGTCCGGCCGGGCTGTTTGGATGGCCCGTCCGACAATGCAGGGAGGCATTCAGTGAGTTTGCGACCCCTCACTCCGCAGGAACGTGCCGACGCCCTGGGCAAGGCCGCCGCCGCCAGGACGATCCGGGCAACCGCCAAGGACCGGTTGAAAGCGGGGACACTGACAATCGCGGAACTGCTCAGCACCGGGGAGACCGAGGACGCCATCGCCCGGATGAGGATCGTCGAACTGCTGGAGGCCCTGCCCGGCATCGGACGGGTGCGTGCCGCTGCGATCATGGAACAATTGGGCATCGCGGCATCGCGCCGGGTCCGCGGCCTGGGAATTCACCAGCGCCGGGCGCTGGTAGATTTTATAGACGACAAGCAGTCCGGTCCGCCGCGCTGACTCCCCAACCCGCCCGAAGGAATATGTGAGCAAGAAACCGGGACTGACAGTCCTCGCCGGCCCGACGGCTGTTGGCAAAGGCACCGTGTCCACCTACATCCGGGACAACTATCCCGGCGTCTGGCTTTCCGTCTCGGCAACCACCCGGCCGGCGCGGCCCGGCGAAGTCGACGGTGTGCACTACTTCTTCAAGTCGGCCGAGGAATTCGATTCCCTCGTCGAGAACGGGGAACTGCTGGAGTGGGCCGTGGTCCATGGGCGAAACCGCTACGGCACGCTGCGCAGCACGGTCGACGCCGCGATCGCCGACGGCCGTTCGGTACTCCTGGAGATCGACCTGCAGGGTGCGCGGCAGGTCAAACAGGCCGTCCCTGATGCCCAGTTTGTCTTCCTGGCCCCGCCAAGCTGGGACGAAATGGTCCGCCGCCTGGTGGGCCGCGGCACGGAAACAGCGGAAGAACAGCAGCAGAGGCTGGAAACCGCTAAACTAGAACTTGCCGCTGAACCGGAGTTTGACCACACCGTCATCAATGATGACGTTCGACGGGCAGCGGACGAGCTTGTTTCACTCATGGGGCTGACCCCGAACCCACGCTAGGCGCCGGGACGTATCGGCCCGTTAGAATTTGGAGAATTCGTGTCCACGAACCTTGAAGGCATCATCAACCCGCCGATCGACGAGCTGCTGAAGGCCGCCGACTCGAAGTACGGACTGGTGATTTTCGGCGCCAAGCGCGCACGCCAGATCAACGCCTACTACGCCCAGCTGCACGAGGGCCTCTTCGAGTATGTCGGCCCGCTGGTCGACACCAAGCTGAACGAGAAGTCGCTCTCCATCGCCCTGCGCGAGATCAACGAAGGCAAGCTCGTTTCCACGCCGATCGAACCCGCAGAGTAATTACGCAGGCGGAGCTCACGTGCGCATAGTCCTCGGAGTCGGGGGAGGGATAGCCGCCTACAAGGTGGCGTCGCTCCTCCGGCTTTTTACTGAAGCCGGCCATGACGTCACCGTCATCCCCACGGAGGCCGCGACCCGCTTCGTCGGCGTCGCCACGTGGGAGGCGCTGTCCGGGCACCCGGTCAGCAACAGCGTCTTCGACGAGGTGCACACGGTCAACCACGTCCGCCTCGGACACGAAGCCGAGCTGATCGTGGTGGCCCCCGCCACCGCCGACCTGCTGGCACGCGCCGCCACCGGCCAGGCCAACGACCTCCTGAGCAACACGCTGCTCATGGCCGGCGGCAGCCCGGTGCTGATGGCCCCCGCCATGCACACCGAGATGTGGCAGCACCCGGCGACCCAGGCCAACGTCGAGACTCTCCGCAGCCGGGGCATCACCGTGCTGGAGCCCGCCTCCGGCAGGCTGACCGGATCTGACTCCGGCCCCGGCCGGCTCCCCGAACCCGAGGCCATCTTCGCAGCGGCCCTGGCCCTCGCCGGTGCGCCGGAGGTCCCCGCGACCGCCCCGCTGCCGGTGTCGGATTCCTCACTTTTCTCGCAGCAGCGGCCGCTGGCCGGGCTCACCGTCACCATCAGCGCCGGCGGCACCCGCGAACCCCTCGACCCCGTCCGTTTCCTCGGCAACCGGTCCTCCGGCAAACAGGGCGTGGCACTGGCCGCCGCGGCCCGCGACGCCGGGGCGAAGGTCCGGTTGCTGGCCGCCCACATGGACGTCCCGCCGCCGCCCGGCGTCGACGTCGTCAAGGTCGAAACGGCCCTGGAACTCCGCAAGGCGGCCCTGCACGCTGCCGCCGACTCCGACGTCATCATCATGGCCGCCGCCGTCGCGGACTTCCGCCCGGCGGATGTGTCCGGGACGAAAATCAAGAAGCGCGACGACGTCGCCGATCCCGTCATCTCGCTGGTCCGGAACCCGGACATCCTGCGCGAACTCGTGGAGGTCCGGGACGCGGCCTCGCGCCACCAGCTGATCGTCGGCTTCGCGGCGGAGACCGGCGACGCTGACGGCGATGTCCTGGACTACGCCGCGGCCAAGCTGCGGCGCAAAGCGTGCGACCTGCTGGTGGTCAACCACGTGGGGCAGGACAAGGTCTTCGGCGAAGACACCAACTCCGTAGTCATCCTTTCCCGGTCCGGCTCCGAACACCAGGAGGCGTCGGGTTCAAAGTCCGATGTCGCGGCAGCCGTGATTGACCGCATCAGCGCCGAGCTAAGCCGGGTTGTCCCGCCGGCCTGAGCCCGGCGTAAGCAACGTCTCCTTAGCACAGGGACACACGCCGCCGGACGTCCGTTTTCCAACCAGTAAGGTAGTTGAGTGACTTTACCGCTGCACATCCCTGACTTCCACGGGTCCACGCCCGCCTCGCTCCGGCTCTTCACGTCCGAATCGGTGACCGAGGGACACCCCGACAAGATCTGCGACCAGATCAGCGATGCGATCCTCGACGCCCTGCTGGCCAAGGATCCCGAGTCCCGGGTTGCCGTGGAGACGCTGGCCACCACCGGCCTCGTCCACGTCGCCGGCGAAGTCACCACCGACGCCTACGTCGAAATCCCGCAGATCGTCCGGGAAACCATCCTGGGCATCGGCTACGACTCCTCGGCCAACGGTTTCGACGGCGCCCGCTGCGGGGTGTCCGTTTCGATTGGCCAGCAGTCCAACGACATCGCCGGGGGCGTCTTCAACTCGCTCGAAGCGCGCGAAGGACGCCAGGAGGACGACTACGACCTCCAGGGCGCCGGCGACCAGGGGCTGATGTTCGGCTACGCCAGCGACGAGACCCCCTCCTACATGCCGGTTCCGATCTGGCTCGCCCACCGCCTCTCCGAGCGGCTCACCGAGGTCCGCAAGAACGGCGAGCTCGCCTACCTGCGCCCCGACGGCAAGACCCAGGTCACCGTCGGCTACGACGGCGACCGGCCCGTCTCGGTCGAGACCATCGTCATCTCCAGCCAGCACGCCGAAGGCGCCAGCCTGGACCAGCTCCGCGCCGACCTCGCCGCACACGTCGTCGACCCGGTCATGGCACTGTCCAACCTGGACATCTCCCGGGCCAGGAACATCCTGAACCCCGCCGGTGCCTTCGTCATCGGCGGTCCCGTCGGCGACGCCGGACTCACCGGCCGCAAGATCATCGTCGACACCTACGGCGGGATGGCACGCCACGGCGGCGGCGCCTTCTCCGGCAAGGACCCCTCCAAGGTGGACCGCTCGGCGGCCTATGCCATGCGCTGGGTCGCCAAGAACGTGGTGGCTGCCGGTCTCGCGAAGCGCGCCGAAATCCAGATCGCCTATGCGATCGGCCAGGCCCGTCCGGTGGGAACCTATGTGGAGACCTTCGGCACCGAGACCGTTGATCCGGCCAGGATCAGCGCCGCGATCGCCGAGATCTTCGACCTGCGCCCGCGGGCCATCATCGACGCCCTCGACCTCAAGCGCCCGATCTACGCCAAGACCGCCGCCCACGGCCACTTCGGCCGCGAGGATCCCGACTTCACGTGGGAGCGGCTGGACCGGGTCGACGAATTGAAGGCCTTCTTCAACGCCTGACATCCGCCGGCACCGGGCCTGACAAAAGTCGCGGTGGTGAAATAGTGTCACTGCCCTGTGATGTGCTGTAGCCAGGCCGCCGATACCGGCGGCCTGGCTATTCTTTGTTGAGCCGGCCGCTACGTGCCCGGCGCTGAACTGTTGCTGAAGGGAGGACCCGGGCGATGAGCCAGATCCATGGCGCCGCGGCTTCGGACGAGCCCCTCCAGCTGTCACTGCTCCAGGGCTTTCCAGGTTCCGTTGCCGCATCACCCGGCCCGGCCCTTGCCGCCCGGCTTCCGGTGGCGCGCGTTCGCCTGGAATCCGCCCTCCCGCACCTGGACCGGCCGTTCGACTACAGCGTGCCCGCCGGGCTCGATGCCGCGGCGCAGCCCGGCGTCCGGGTCAAGGTCAAGTTCAACGGCCAGGAACTGGCCGGTTACCTGATCGACCGGACGGCGGAATCAGACGCCGGCCACCCTCTCGTCCCGCTGCACAAAGTGGTCTCTCCGGTTCCGGTCCTGACGGCCTCTGTCGCGGAACTCGCCGGACGCGTCGCGGCCCGGTACGCCGGCAGCGTCAGCGACGTGCTCCGCGTCGCCGTGCCGCCGCGGATGGCGAAACTCGAGAAGGACCTCGCCCCCGACGGAGTCCTGGATCCGTCCCTCTTCGCTGACGAGGGACCCGACGCCGGGGCGGGACCGGCAATTCCCGCCGGCCTGGAAGCCTCACGCTGGTCTTCGTACCGCAACGGCCCGGCCTTCCTGCAGCATCTCAACGCGGGCGAGTCGCCGCGCGCCGTGCTCAGCGCGCTGCAAGGCTACGGTCCCGGAGGCTGGCCCCGCCTGATCGCCGAGGCCGTGGCGGCCGTGCGCCTCTCCGGCCGGGGCGCTGTCGTGGTGGTACCCGACTACCGCGACCTGGACCGGGTGGAAGCGGCCCTCCTGCAGCTCCTGCCGGCCGGTGACGTCGCCCGGCTCACCGCCGACGACGGCCAGACCCCGCGCTACCGCAGCTTCCTGCGGATTCTGAGCGGCGCGGCCGGGGTGGCCGTCGGCACCCGGTCCGCCGCCTACGCTCCCGTTCACAATCTGGGCCTCGTGGTCTGCTGGGACGACGGCGACGACCTCCACATTGAGCAGCGCTCACCCTACGCGCACTCCCGCGAAGTCCTGCTGCTGCGCGCTGAGCAGGAGGGTGCCGCCTGCCTGCTCGCCGCGCACACCCGGAGCACCGAGACACAGCGCCTCATCGAGGCGGGCTGGGCGTGGCCGGTGGAGGCGGACCGCGCCGTCGTCCGCCGGAGCGTTCCGCGGGTGCTGAACACCGCGGACAGCTACGAACTCGAACACGATCCGCTGGCCAGGATCGCCCGGCTGCCGGGCGCGGCCTGGCGTGCCGCCAAGGAGGGGCTGGAGCGCGGCCCCGTCCTGGTCCAGGTGGCGCGGGCCGGTTATGCGCCGTCGCTTGCCTGCGAAAACTGCCGTGAACCGGCGCGCTGCACGTCCTGCAGCGGGCCGCTGGCCATCGCCGGGGCGAGCGGGAGCTCGGCCGTGCCGCAATGCCGCTGGTGTTCGACGCCGGCGCCGGACTGGCGCTGCGGCACCTGCAACGGTGTCCGGCTGCGGCGGGGCGCCACGGGGGCCCTGCGCACGGCCGAGGAACTGGGGCGTGCCTTCCCGGGGAAGCCGGTGGTCACCTCGTCCGGGGACCGGGTGCTGGCGACGGTACCGGATTCGAAGGCCCTGGTCGTGGCCACGGTCGGCGCCGAGCCCGTCGCGGCGGGCGGGTATGCGGCGGCACTGCTGCTCGACGGCGATTCGCTGCTGCGGCGCGAAAACCTGCGGGCCGGCGAGGACGCCGTCCGGCGCTGGTTCAACGCCGCGGCCCTCGTCCGCCCGGCCGGCGACGGCGGTCTGGTGGTCATCACTGCGGACGACGCCGCCGGAGTCGGGGCCCTGCTGCGCTGGGATCCTGCCGGCTATGCCCAGCGGGAACTGTCCCTGCGCCAGGAACTGCAGCTGCCCCCGGCGGTCCGGGTCGCGTCCCTCACGGGGGGCCGGACCGCCGTCGGGCACTTCGGCCAGGCCGTCGAGCAGCAGCTGGCCCAGCAGGGTATCGTATTGCGGACCGCGGGCCCGGCGCCGCTGGTGATCGCCGGTGGCCCCGGGCAGAGCGGAGCGGGGGCGAACGGGGAGGACGTCCGGACGCTCATGTTCATCCCGTACGGCCAGGCCGCACACGTGACCCGGGCGCTGCGGGCGGTCAAGGTCGCCGCTGCCGCCAAACGGACCGATGACCCCGTGCAGCTGCGGCTCGACGGTGTGGACGTGCTTTAGGCGCGCAGGAAAATCCCGGGGTCGTTCTTCGCGCCGTCTACGTCCGGCCAGCGTCCTTCGGATGCCGGGCGTGGCGTGCGCGCAGCGCCACGGCCTCTTCGGCCACGGCCAGGAGCCGGCGGGCGGACTCGTCCCAGCTGAAGTCCGCGGCACGCTCCACCGAGCGGCGGGAACGGGCCTTCCACAGGTCCGGGTCCTCGAGTTTCCGCACGGCGGCGGCGAATTCCGCCGGCGAATCCGGGTGGACGTAGCTGACGGCGTCGGCGCCCACCTCGCGGAAGATCGGGATGTCGCTGGCGATCACGGGGGTGCCGTGGGACATCGCTTCAACGAGGGGCAGTCCGTAGCCCTCGGCCCTGGAGAGGCTGATCAGGGCGGTGGTGCGTCCCAGCATGGCCTCATACTCGGCGTCGGTCACGCCGTTGTGGAAGACGATGTGCGCGCCGGCCGGTGCCAGGGCCTCAAGTTCCGCCCTGCGTTCGGGGGAGATCCGGCTGAGCAGGTGCAGGCTCATGTCCGGGAGCTCCGCCATGCCCCTGATCATGGTCTCCACGTTCTTGTACGGCATAAAGGAGCCCATGTAGAGCAGCGTCTTGTCCGCTCCCGCCCCGGGGTCCCGCGGCGTATGCCCGTGCTGCGGGGCGTTGCCCACGATCCGGACGGGTCGCCGGGTCAGCCGGTACTTAGCGATCAGCGCTGCCGTCGTGGAGCTGATGGTCGCGACGACGTCGGCCCGGTTCAGCAGGAGGCGCTGCGGCCAGAACGCCTTGTGGTAGAGGCGCCAGAGGACCCGGACGGGAGCCGGCAGGAAGCCCGGAGGCGCCGGGTGCTCGTAGTAGATCAGGTCATGCAGGGTCAGCACCAGCGGGTACTTCCGGCCCCAGCTGCCCATGGTCTGCATCGGGCACACCACGACGTCGGCGCCGAGTTTGTTGACCGTGCCGGCGACGAACAACTCGGCCGGGGACAGCGGGCTGTTGATCAGGGTGTACGGCACGTCCGGCAGCAGGGCCAGCTGGCGGACGTCGCTGATCAGCATGGAGACGTCGGCTATTTTGGAGGTGGCCGCGATCAGGCTGGCGCCGTAGCGGCTGATGCCGTCATGGTGGTCCAGCCGGGTGAAGCGGGCATCGATGATGATTTTCACGCGGAATGGTCCTTCAGGAAGCGACGGATGAAACCCGCGGCGGGTTCCGGGGTTTCGTAGTGGATCAGGTGGCCGACGCCGGGGATGACGTCAAGGCGGGCGTCCGGCAGCAGGGCCAGCAGGGTGTGCTGGTCCGGCAGCGTGGCGATCTCGTCCTTTTCGCCGGCGATCAGCAGCACAGGAAGGGTGAGGCTGCGGGCCACTTCGGCGACGTTGCTGCCGACCGAGGCCTTGAACGCCTCCAGCAGGCTCTCCCGGTCCGCGAACGCGGAGAAATAGGAGCTGTGCTGGGCATGCACAAAGCGGCGGAGCTGCTTGTCCCGGGTCTTCGCCATCGCCTCGCTCATGACCCGGACAATCAGCTGGCTGCGCAGCAGGCCCTGTCCCAGCCGGCGCGGCAGGCGTGCAGCAGCTTCGTAGTACAGGACAGCGAGTTTGGTCATGAGCCCCTTGGGTCCCTCGAGGGCGGGGGCGGCGATCGGGTTGACCAGGATCAGCTCCGAGACCGTGCCCGGGTGGGCCGCCACATAGTGGCTTGCAACAATGGAGCCAAAGGAATGCCCCAGCAGGACCGTGTCCGGCCCGAGGTCCAGGGCCTTCATGAAATCGGCGATGAACCGGCCGTAGCGCTCCACACTGTGTTCGGCGTCGGTGAAAGCGGCGGAGCTGCCAAAGCCTGGCAGATCCGGCATGATGAGCCGCATGTCGGGGAGCTGGTCGGCGACCCGGAGCAGCCCGTGGTGGTCGCCGCGGAAGCCGTGGACCACCAGGATGGTCCGCGTCTCCGGGGTCACCGGGACAGGCTCGTAGCTCCAGTACGCGGCCCGGGTGCCGTCCAGGACCACTTCGGCGGCATGGGTTCGGGCCTCCAGTCCGGCGCTGAACAGGGGAGTGGTGGGGGAGGGGCCGGTGGCCACGTGTTCCATTCGTTACGTCCTAATTGACGGAATCGGGGTTGGAGCCGGTGCGGAAGCCACGTTCCAGGCCGGCCAGGGCGTCCATGGCGGCGTCGTCGAGGCTGAAGCCAAAGACGTTCAGGTTTTCCCTGATCCGGGCGTAGGAGCTGGCTTTGGGGATGGCGACGTTGCCGAGCTGGACATGCCAGCGGAGGATGATCTGTGCCGGGGATTTGCCGTGCGCTGCCGCGAGGTCCAGTACCACCGCGTCCTGCAGGACCTGGCCGCGGCCCAGCGGACTCCACGCCTCGGTGGTGATCCCGAGCCCGCGGTGCAGGGCGCGCAGTTCCTCCTGCTGGAGCCAGGGGTGCAGTTCGATCTGGTTGACGGCCGGGACCACTTCCGCGCTCTGCAGCAGGCGGTCCAGGTGGGCCGGCTGGAAGTTTGAGACTCCGATAGCCCGTGCCCGGCCCTCCCGGTAGAGCGTTTCCATCGCTTTGTAGCTCTCGGAGTACAGCCCGCGCTGCGGACAGGGCCAGTGGATCAGGTACATGTCGACGTATTCGAGTCCAAGGTTGGCCATGGACGTGTCGAACGCGCGCAGCGTTGCATCGTAGCCCTGGTCGTCGTTCCAGAGCTTGGTGGTGACGAACAGGTCCTCCCGCGAGAGTGAGGGGGAGGACTCACCGGAGCCGCCGCGGGCGTCGTCGCGGTTCACGAAACCGGACAGTGCGCCGATGCCGCGGCCCAGGCCGGTCTCGTTGCCGTACATGGCGGCGGTGTCGAAGTGCCGGTAGCCGGCCTCGAGCGCCATGGTGACGAGCCCGGCAGCGTCGGCGGGAGGCACCTTGTAGAGTCCGAACCCCAACTGGTCGATCAGTACACCGTTGTTGAGGCTGATCCGGGGCGAGGGTTTCATACCATCGACTTTACCGACTCCGCGGGCCCCTCCGGCTCAGGACAGACCGTCGAAGCTGACCAGGCGCCGGGCGCTGGCCTCGTCGAGGATCAGGTCTGTCGCCAGGCCCGCGGCGAGGGCGCCGCGCAGCCCGTTGATCTTGGAGGCCCCCGACACCACGCAGATCCTGCGGCGCACCTGCCGCAGCTGCGCAAGGTCCGGGCCGGTGGAGCGTTCGTTGAGGGTGATGCCGTCCGAGGACCCGTCGGCGCGGAAGAACACGGTGGCAACATCACCCACGACGTCGGAGGTGGCCAGGACGCTCAGGTCGTCCTCATCGAGGTAGCCGCCCGCATACACGTGGCTGGGGTAGTCGGCGTCGACCGATCCCACACCGAAAATCGCGATGCTCATGCGGGCCTGCAGCTCGAGGATCCGCTGCACACTGCGCTCATTCCACATGGCCCTTTTGGTCGCGGCGTGGTCAAAGAACGCCGGCACCGGAAACTGTTCCACCCGCGCCCCATAGGCGCTGCCAAAGCGGCGCATGATGTCGGAGGCATAGGTGATGCCCGTGGTTTGCATGTTGCCCGCACCGTTGAGCTGGACGATCACGCTGTCGTGGGTGATCTTCCGGGTCAGGTGCCGGCTGACGGCGCTCAGGGTGGAGCCCCACGCGACCCCAATGATGGCATTGGAGTCGACCAGCGGGCCGATCGTGCGGGCGGCCTGCATGGCCACCCGGTCCAGTGTTTCCGCCTCATTCAGCGTGTCCACCACCGGAACGACGTGCACATCCACCCTGTATTCGGCGCGGATCATGCTCTCCAGTTCGGGACCGGTGTCCAGCGGACTGCGGATCTGGATCTGCACCAGTCCCGATTCCCGGGCCGAGGACAGCAGGCGCGACACGGTGGACCGGGACGTGCGCAGCTCGCGGGCAATCGCGTCCATGGTCAGGTCCTGCAGGTAATACAACTGGGCGGCGCGGAGGGCGTCGGAGCTGCGTGAGGGCGTCATCCCATTTCCGTTCTGCACGTTTGTGCATAGTGCTTGACTCCATTTTCCATTACTCCAAAGAATAGTGTTGAACGGCGCCGCGCCCCAGGGCGCGCCGCACAGGACCAAACCCAAAGGAGCAGTTCTTGGGACAGAAGGTTTCAGCCCGCAACCAGGCATCAGCCGGCGAGCGAGCATCGGTGCAGAAGCTGCGGACGCGGCCCCACGCGCAGGTGCTGATCATCGGCGGCGGCATCAACGGAGTGGGCACGTTCCGGGACCTCGCCCTGCAGGGTGTGGACGTCGCCCTCGTGGAGCGCGGGGACTACTGCCAGGGGGCCAGCGGCGCCTCCTCGCACATGATCCATGGCGGCATCCGCTACCTCGAGAACGGCGAGTTCCGCCTCGTCCAGGAATCGGTCGTGGAACGCAACCGGCTGCTGCGCATCGCACCGCATTACGTGAAGCCGCTGCAGACCACCATCCCGATCTTCAGCACGTTCTCCGGGATCCTCGCCGCTCCGCTGCGCTTCCTGACCCACAAGCAGCAGGGCGCCCCCAAGGAACGCGGCGCGTTCCTGATCAAGCTCGGACTGAGCATGTACGACTTCTTTTCCCGCGACGGCGGCACCGTGCCGCGCCACCAGTTCCGCGGCCGCAAGCGTGCCCTGGCCGAACTGCCGCGCCTGCACCCGGGCATCAAGTACGCGGCCACGTATTTTGACGCTTCGGTCCACAACCCGGAGCGCCTGACCCTGGACGTGCTGCAGGACGGTGAAAAGGCCGGCGCCGCGGGCCCTAGTGACGCCCGCGCCAGCAACTACCTCTCACTCGTGGCCGCCAGGGACGCTGCTGGAGCCGGCCGGAGCGGAAGCACCGTGGAACTCCGGGACGAGCTCACCGGTGAAGTGTTCGAATTCTCCGCGGACGTCATCGTCAACACCACCGGCGCCTGGGTCGACCAGACCAACCAGGCGATGGGCGCGGCATCGGCCTTCATGGGCGGCACCAAGGGCTCACACATCGTGCTGGACCACCCGGAACTGCTGGCCGCCTGCAACGGCCGCGAGATCTTCTTCGAACACACCGACGGCCGGATCGTGCTGATCTACCCGATGGGCGACCGGGTCCTGGTCGGCACCACGGACGTCGACGCCGACATGGCCGAGGACGCCGTGTGCACCGAGGACGAGATCAACTACTTCTTCGACCTGATCGGCCACGTGTTCCCGGACATCACCGTTGAGCGTGACCAGATCGTCTACACCTTCGCCGGAGTCCGTCCGCTGCCCAGGCACGACGCCACCCAGCCGGGCTTTGTCAGCCGCGACTACCGGATCGAACGCCGCGCCGGTGCCGGCCCCGCCGCGCCGGACAGCGGCGGCGCCGTCGTGCTCAGCCTCGTCGGTGGAAAGTGGACCACGTTCCGGGCCCTCGCCGAACACCTGAGCAACAATGTCCTCGCCGAACTCGGGATGGAACGGAAGGTCTCGACGGCGAAACTCGCCATCGGCGGCGGTGCGGGCTTCCCCGACAGCGAGGACGGCGTGCAGCGCTGGATCAAGGCGCACATGGCGGCCGGCCGCGATGCGGACCGCACCGCCGGGTTGCTGACACGCTACGGCACCCGCGCCGGGGAAGTCATCAGCTTCCTCGATGGCGCCCCGGACGCCACCCCGGACCGGCTCCTGCACTCGACCCGCGAACTCAGCGTCCGCGAACTGGAGTTCATGGCCCGGAACGAGCAGATCGGGCACCTGATCGACGTCCTGATCCGCCGCACCTCCCTGGCCTTCCGCGGGCTGGTGACCGGCGAACTGCTGAACGAGGTTGCCGACATCCTCGCCGGACCGCTGGGCTGGGACGCGGCAACCCGGGCCTCCGAGATCAGCGACGCTCAGGAGGTGCTCAAACGGTTCCACGGCGTCCAGGTCCACAGCCTGGTCTCCTGATAGACCCCGGCCCCGGACGGGGGACGTCCGGGCGCAAGGACTGCGTGGTTCCCTGGGGACCGGCGCAGTGGCCGGCCGGCGGCGCCAACGCACTGCCGGCCCAACAGCCCCTCAAACTCGCGAGGGACTGACAACAGAAAATAGAGGAGTCAAAGATGTCTCTTGGAATAGTTTTCCTGTCCGAAGTATTCGGTACCGCAATGCTGACCCTGCTGGGTTGCGGCGTTGTGGCAAACGTTGCACTCAAAGGCACCAAGGGCAACAACGGCGGGTTCCTGATGGTCACCTGGGGATGGGGCATCGCCGTCTTCTCCGGCGTCTACGTTGCCGCCCAGTCCGGGGCGCACCTGAACCCCGCCGTCACGTTCGGCCTGCTGGTCAACGGCAAGAAAGAGTACGCTCCCGGCGTCCCCGTCGACTTCGCCTCCACGCTCACCTACTTCGGCGGTGAACTGCTCGGAGCCTTCCTCGGCGCCGTGGTGATGTGGCTGGCCTACAAGCAGCACTTCGACGCCGAGCCCGAGCCCGCCAGCCAGCTGGCAGTGTTCTCCACCGGGCCGGCCATCCGCTCCACCCCGTGGAACCTGATCACGGAGATCATCGGCACCTTCGTCCTCGTCTTCGTCATCCTCGCCTTCGGCGGAACACCGTCGGGTCTTGGCCCGCTCGCTGTGGCACTGCTGGTTGTTGGCATCGGCGTCTCCCTCGGTGGACCCACCGGCTACGCCATCAACCCGGCCCGCGACCTCGGCCCCCGCATCGCCCACGCGCTGCTGCCCATGAAGGGCAAGGGTTCCTCCGACTGGAGCTACTCCTGGATTCCCGTCGTCGGACCGCTGGTTGGCGGAGGCCTCGCCGGCCTCGTCGCAGCGGTCGTGCCGATCATCGCCACCGCAGCCGCCTAAACCACCCCTACTGACTCATTCAACTGCCAGCCCCAAGACAAGGACGTCAACATGAACCAGTACGTAATCGCCATTGATCAGGGCACCACCAGCACCCGCGCCATTGTGTTCGACCACAGCGGCAACATCGTCTCCTCGGGCCAGATGGAACACGAGCAGATCTTCCCGCAGGCAGGCTGGGTGGAGCACGATCCCGCCGAGATCTGGAACAACACCCGCGAAGTCATCGCCTCCGCCCTGTCCAAGGCGAACCTGACCCGCCACGACATCGCCGCCGTCGGCATCACCAACCAGCGCGAGACCGCCGTCGTCTGGGATAAAACGACCGGCAAGGCCGTGTACAACGCGATCGTCTGGCAGGACACCCGCACCCAGCCGATCGTGGACGAACTGGCCAAGGACGGCGGACCGGAGCGTTTCAAGCAGAAGGTCGGCCTGCCGCTGGCCACCTACTTCTCCGGCACCAAGATCAAGTGGATCCTGGATAACGTCGAGGGTGCCCGCGCCAAGGCCGAGGCCGGGGACCTTGTCTTCGGCAACACCGACTGCTGGGTGCTCTGGAACCTCACCGGCGGGACCGACGGCGGTGTCCACGTCACAGACGTCACCAACGCCTCGAGGACCATGTTCATGGACCTGGAGACGCTCTCCTGGGACCAGGAGATCCTGGACGCCTTCGGTGTCCCGGCCTCGATGATGCCGGCCATCAAGTCCTCCTCCGAGGTCTACGGCACGGTCCACACCTCCCAGTTGCTGCGCGAAGTCCCGGTTGCCGGCATCCTCGGCGATCAGCAGGCGGCGACGTTCGGCCAGGCCGCCTTCGACGCCGGCGAAGCCAAGAACACCTACGGCACCGGCTGCTTCCTCATCTTCAACACCGGTGAGGAAATCGTCCACTCCAAGAACGGCCTGCTGACCACGGTCGGCTACAAGCTCGGCGACGCCAAGCCGCACTACGCCCTGGAAGGCTCCATTGCCGTCACCGGTTCGCTGGTGCAGTGGCTGCGGGACAACCTCGGCATGATCAGCAGCGCCGCGGAAGTGGAAACGCTGGCGGCCTCGGTCGAGGACAACGGCGGCGTGTACATCGTGCCGGCGTTCTCCGGGCTGTTCGCTCCGTACTGGCGTTCCGACGCCCGCGGCGCGATCGTCGGGCTGACCCGGTTCGTGAACAAGAACCACATCGCCCGCGCGGCGCTGGAGGCCACCGCGTTCCAGACCCGCGAGGTGCTCGACGCCGTCAACGCGGACTCGGGTGTTCCGCTGACGGAACTCAAGGTCGACGGCGGCATGGTCGCCAACGACGCGCTCATGCAGTTCCAGGCGGACATCCTCGGCGTTCCGGTAATCCGGCCCAAGGTCGTGGAAACCACCTCGCTGGGTGCCGCCTACGCCGCCGGCCTGGCCGTCGGCTTCTGGAAGGACCTCGGCGAATGCTCGGCCAACTGGTCCGAGGACAAGCGCTGGGAGCCGCAGATGGACCAGGCGGAACGCGAGCGCCAGATGCGCCTCTGGAAGAAGGCCGTCACCAAGTCCATGGACTGGGTCGACGAGGACGTCAAGTAGCCGTTCCGCCCCACTCAGGGACAACGAAGATCCCCGGCCAGCCACGCTGGCCGGGGATCTTCCCGTTAGCCCCCGGAGACGGACAGTGCGTCAGTCCCCGTGCCGGGGAGCCACCTCGACGGCGGGCGGCGTTTTGGTGTACACATCCTTGCTGACCTCGTAGGCGCGGTTGTCCAGTTCCAGGGCCTGCTCGTTGACCTTCCTGAGCTGCGCGTCGCTGAGCTTGCGGATCTTGACCAGGTCCATGGTCTCCTGCTGGGCACCGCCCACTGCGGTGACTTTGACGAGACCGGTCCCGGCGGAGTAGAACTTCCGCTGGTGCCCGGCGTCGGGGGGATCCAGCGGGTTGTATTCGTCGATCACCAGCACATCGTCGTAGCATCCGGTCGGGACGCAGACGTGCTGGTTCGTTTTGATCACGTCGCCGCAGTCCAGGAAATCGACCTTGGGGGCGTACGCCTGCACATACGCTGACGTGCCCGTCCGCGGACGGGCCTGCATGGCGGTTCCGGCCTGTGCCTTGGCGATCCCGCTCATGAAGGTGCTGGGCGCACCCACAAACTTGCCGTTTTCATACTCCTCCGGATACTCGCCGAAGAGCCAGACGTCGTTATCCTCCGACTGGGCGAAGAACGCCAGTTCGGATTCAGCCAGCTCTCCGTCGGAGTAGTCCCGGTCCCACATCACCAGGGTGTTCACCCCGTCGATGACCTTGGTCAGGCCGGTGACGGTATGGACCACCTTGTGCGCGCTGGTTCCTTCCGCCGAGGTGACCGTGCCGTCGGTGGTGTACTGCATCCCTGGCTTCAGCGGAAACCACTTGTTGTTGATCCGCGGCGAGGCAGGGAACTCCCAGGGATCGAAGTCGATCTCCGAGCCGGGTCCGCAGAGTTCCTTGGGACCCGGTGCGGCGGTGGCGGTGGCCGCCGTTGTGACCGTCAGCGTCGCCAGCACCAGCAGGACTGCGGAGCTGTACGCCGTGAAGCGTTTTCCTGATAGAGCCATGTCAGAGGCTTCTTTCTTGGGGTGGTGGTTGGCAGCGGCTAGACGGCGGGCGCCGGCTGGGGCTGGTGGGGCCGCCGCTCACGCTTCGGTCCCTTCTTGGCGAACCGCAGGTACAGCGAGGGGACAATAAACAGGTTGACCAGGGTCGACGTGACAAGGCCGCCCAGGATGACCACCGCCATGGGATGTTCAATCTCGTGGCCGGGGATGTTGCCCATCACCACCAGAGGCACCAGGGCCAGGGCTGTGGCGAGGGTTGTCATCAGGATCGGGGACAACCGTTCGGAAGCGCCGCGCAGCACCAGCGCAGGTCCGAACGTCTCGCCCTCGAACTGCTCCAGGTGCTGGCAGTGGTTGATCAGCAGGATGCCGTTGCGGGCTGCGATGCCCATCAGCGTCAGGAAGCCGACGAGGGATCCCAGCGACAGGATCCCGCCGCTGAGGTGGGCGGCAATCACGCCCCCCACCAGGGCGACCGGCAGCGTCAGGAGGGCCAGGATGGCCAGCCGCCAGCTTCGGAATGCCGCCTGGAGCAGGAGGAAGACGACAATGACCGCACCCGCCGAGTAAAGCAGCAGGCGCTGTGAGGCGGCCTGGCGTTCGGCGTATTCGCCGAGGACAACCGCCTCGTAGCCGACCGGGAACTGGATCGTTTCCATCTCGGACTTCAGCTTCTCCACGACCTTGGCGAGGTCGCCCTCCTTGACGTTGGCGCTGACATCGATGCGCCTGGATCCCTCGGAGCGCTCGATGACATTGGGGGTGGGTTTGACCGAAATTGTGGCGACGTCAGCCATCCGGATCCTTTGCCCGGAGGGGGTGTCGAGCGGGAGGTTCTCGATGCTCGTGACGCTGGTCCGGGTCTCCGGCGCGCTCCACACCTGGACGTCGTAGGCCTTGCCGTCGCGGTAGACGTCGCCGACCTCCTCGCCGGCGACCAGGGTGGCGGCGGCACGTCGCACGTCGCCGGGCTTCAGCCCGTAGCGGTTGGCGGCATCCAGATTCACTTCCACGTTGATCTGCGGAATGTTGGTCTGGAGGGCGACCTTTGCGCCGATGGCGCCGTCGATGCCGCCCAGAATGCCCTTGATCTTGTCGGCCTCCTGGCGCAGCGTCGCCAGGTCGTCGCCGTAGACGCGCACGACGACGGCGTAGCCTGTGCCTGTCAGGACTTCGCGGATGCGCTCCTTGAGGTAGGTCTGGACGTCACGCACGATGCCGGGGTAGCCGTTCACGACCTCCTGCACAGCGGCCAGGGTCTCGTCATAGTCCGCCGCTGGGTCAACGCTGATCCAGTTCTCACCGAAGTAGACGCCCACCACCTCGTCGGCGTTGAACGCCTGGCCAATGTGGGACCCGCAGTTGTTCACCCCCGGGATGGTCATGAGTTCCTTGCAGGCCAGCTGGCTGACCCGGACTTCCTCGGAGTTCGACGTGCCGGGCTGGGTGAGCCAGTGCATCAGGAAGTCACGTTCCTTGAAGGACGGGAGCAGTGATTGGCCCAGCAGCGGCGCCGCGACGAGGCCAATGACACCCAGGGCCCCAAGGGCAAGATACCCCGGGGCGGGCCTGCGGACCATGGGCCGGAGCAACTGGCCGTACCAGCGCTTCAGCACCCTGACCACGGGTGGATCGCGGTCCTCCAGTTTGGCGTTCCGGAGGAAGATGTACGCCATCGCCGGCGTGACGGTGAGCGCAACCACCATGGACGCCATCACCGCGAGGGTGTAGGCGGTGGCCAGCGGGCGGAAGAACGCCCCGGTCAACCCGTCCAGGAAGAAGATCGGCACCGTCGCGGCGACGATGATCAAGGTGGCATAGACAATCGGTCCGCGGACCTCGATCGAGGCGTTGACCACGACCCTGGCGGTGCTCCCGGTCCCGCCGCTGGCGCGGTGGTGCCGGAGCCGCCGGACGATGTTTTCGACGTCGATGATGGCATCGTCCACCACCACCCCGACGGCAATCACCAGTCCCGCAAGCACCATCGTGTTAATCGTGCCCCCGGTCCAATAAAGCACCAGGGCCGCGGCCATCAGCGACAACGGGATGGCCATCACGCTGACCAGCGCCGTCCGCCACTGGAAGAGGAAGACACTCAGCACCAGGATGACCAGCAGGCAGCCCAGCAGAAGGGCCACGCCCAGGTTGCCGAGGGATTCCTCGATGAAAGTCGCCGGCCGGAACAAGGTCGTGTCCACGGCAATCCCGGTGAGGCCGGGTTCGAGCTGCTTCAGCGCCGCCTCCACCCCGCGCGTCACTTGGAGGGTGTTGCCCCAGGGGAGCTTCTCAACGATCAGCATGAGCCCCGGACCGCCATTGATCACCGCATCGCCGATCAGCTGCTGGTGGTCTTCCACCACGTTGGCGACGTCGGACAGCCGCAGCGGGGCCTGGCCCTCACGGTCCGTCACCGCCACCTTCGCCAGTTCTTCCGGCGACTTGATGGCCTGGACGTGCCGGATGCCAATGGACTGGTTGGGTGTGTCGATCGAGCCGCCCGTGCCGATGAGGGCGCCGGGGGAGTAGTGCAGCAGGCCCGCGTCCAGGGCATCGGACGTTGAGCTCATCACGGTTTCGAGGGTGACGTTGTGGGCTGCCAGCCTGGCCGGATCCACCTGCACCTGAAGCATCTGGAGGCGTTCGCCCCAGATGGCGACATTGGCCACCCCCGGAACGCGCAGCAGATGGGCCCTGATGTTCCAGTAGGAAATCATGGACATTTCAATGAGCGACCGGGTGTCCGAGGACAGGCCGATTTTCATGACGCGGCTGGTGGAGGACAAGGGCTGCAGCATCAGCGGCGGTGCGGCCCAGGTGGGCAGGGTCGGGATGACCGTCGCCATGCGCTCGGACACCAGTTGCCTGGCGGTGAGCAGATCCGTGCCGTTCTTGAATTCCATCACAATCGACGAGAGCTGGGGCACCGATTTGGACCTCATGTGGTCGAGGCCGGCGATCCCGTTGAACGCCTCCTCCATGGGAACCGACACCAGTTCCTCGACCTCGGCGGCGGTAAGTCCCAGGCAGGCTGTCTGGACCTCGACCTTCGGCGGCGCGAACTCGGGGAACACGTCCACCGAGGCACTGCTGAGTTGCGCGCCGCCCACGATCATCAGCGCCGCCGCCAGCGCGATGATGATTGATCTGAACCTCAGGCTGGCTGCGACTATCCGGCGCATGTCATTTCCCTGTGTTGAACTCGGTGCCAAACAGTTCGACCGCGCCCACCGTCACCACGGGCGTCCCCACGGCGGGGCCTTCGCTGGCCGTCACCACCCCGGCTTCGACCTTGGTGACGGTGACGGCCCGGCGCTCGAACACCCGCGGGGCCGGGTTGGTGTAAACCCAGGTCTTGCCGCTGGCGTCATACAGCAGAGAGGCATAGGGAAGCAGCACGTCCGTCCCGCTGCCCGCCGCCGCGGGTTCCGTCTTGAGATCGATGCGGGCCAGGCCGTGGTCGGTCAGCGTCAGCTTCGCGATGCCGGTCGTGGCGTTCTTCTCCACTTTGGCGGGTGCCTCCGCAGCCGATACAGGTGTCACCGCTGAGGACTGGGCACAGGCCGGAAGGGTGAAGAGAGCGGCTGCACAGACAGCTGCCGCCAGGGGCAGACGCCGTTGGGGCTTTTGGCTGGTCATTTTGCTTCCACCTTTTCCTGCATAACGGGCTGAACGGGCACTTCCGCTTCGTAGGCTTCCGACCACTCTTCCGGGGCGGTACGGGGACCGAACCACAGGGTCAGCAGCGGCAGGACCAAGAGCGCCACGAGTGTTGTGGTCACGATGCCGCCGCCGATAATGAGGACCATCGGGGCGATCACCGCCTGGCCGACACCGCCTGTCACTGCGGGCGGAATCAGCACGAGCACCGTCACGAGGGCGGCCTTCAGGACCGGCGATACCCGGTCCCTGGCGGCCGTCATGACGACCTGTGCGCGGGACGACTGCGGCTGGGAACGCCACAGCTCATCGACACGGGCGGACAGGAGTGTTGCGTTGCGGGCGGCTATCGCCAGGACCGCCGCGAAGGCTGTCATGGCAATCCACGACATCGTTCCTGTCCCGATCCAGGCGGCCACCGCCGCCCCGGCGAGCGCCGCCGGAAGTGCCAGGAAGACGGCGAGGGCCAGCTTCCAGCTCCGCACCGCCGTCTGGAGCAGCAGGAACACCCCGAGAATGGCAGCCGCCGCAAGCCAAAGGACGAGGGCGTCGGCGGCCTGCACCTGGGCATACTTGGCCGGGATCTCTGCGTGGTATTCCACCGGAAACTGGATCTGCTTGATGGCGGCTTCAATATCCCGCTGTATGTCGGCCAGCGGGCGTCCGCTGACATCGGCCTGGACATCGATCCGCCGGGACGTGTCATCGTGCATCACGACGACCTCGTTGGGGACCATCCGGACCGCGGCAATCTCGCCGAGCTGGACGTGTCCGCCGGTGGGAGTGTCGAGGAGCAGTTCACGGATGCTGGTCAGGTCATCCCTGACGTCAACCGCACCGCGCACGACCACTTCGAACACCTTCTGCTGTTCAAAGAGGTTGCCCACGACGATGCCCTGCATCAGGGTCGCTGCTGCGCGCCTGGCGTCGCCGGGCTTGATGCCGAACTTCTGGGCGGCTTCGAGATTGACCTCGACCTCCACGATCGGCGTCATGGGTACGGCGTTAATGGTTGGGTTCTTGACGCCGTTGACGTTCTCCAGGGCTTTGCGGACTTCCTCCGCCTTTTCCCGCAGGACCGGCATATCCGTCCCATAAACCCGGACCGCGAATCCGGGCTCCAGGGTGCTGTGCATGTCCCCGATCTTCTGCTCGGAATAGTTCACGACGTTGTGCGCGATGCCCGGATAGCCCTGAACCACGTCCCGGACCGCCTGCTCCGTCGCGCCGAAGTCGGCGTCCGGGGCAATGGACACCCACAACTCTGCGGCGCTGTTTCCCACAACCTGGTCCGAGGTGATGGCACGGCCGATGTGCCCGCCGACTCCGGAAACACCCGGCAGTGCCTTCAGTTCGTCAGAGGCCTTGGACGCGATGCGGCGCACCTCGGCATTGGACGTGCCGGCCATGGAGTCCCACTGGACCAGCAGGGTCTTGTCCGGCAGTGTCGGGACGACGGGACGGCTGCCGATCAACTGGGATCCGGCGGCCAGGCCAAGCACGCCGACGACACCAACTGCCACCAGCGTGAGGGTCCGGCGGGAACGGGCGCCCGTGAGCGCGCGGTCGTAGCCCGCGCGGGCCCGGCCGGCGGCGGGAGAGTCCCGCCGGGGCGCAGTCTCCTTTGGCAGCAGGAGGTGCACCAGGACCGGGGTGACCGAGAGCCCGACGAGCAGCCCGGCCGCAAGGGCCAGCGCCAGGGACCAGAACAGCGGCGTGAAGAAGGAGCCGCCGATCCCGGTCACGAACAACGTCGGGATGAGGGCCAGCATCATGATCAGCGAGGCCTGGAACAACGGGGTCCGGACAGTCCTGACAACAGCGACGATCCTGGACCTCAGCGTGGCCTCGGTTTCCGTGGCCTGGGCCACGAGGGGCCGGCGCCGCTGGGCCTGTACGTCCTCCACGATGTCGCCCACGATCACTGAGATTCCGAGGACCATGCCGACCAGCACGGTGACGTTGAAGGTGGCGTTCTGCGCGTACAGGGCCACGGCCGCCGTCGTGACGGTGGTCGCTATGGCCGCGAGCGCAATCACCGCCACGCGCCACGAGCGGAACAGCAGCCAGAAGAGGCCGACCGCGATCAGCAGGCTGATCAACAGCGCGAGGCCAAGGCCGCTCACCGAGTCCTGAGCGGCGGTCGCCGGCCGAAAGACGGTGGTGTCCAGCTGGACCCCGGTCAGGCCGGGTTCCATGTCCTTGAGGGCAGCCTCGATATCCTCGGTGACCTGCACTGCGCTGGTCCCGGGGAACTTCTCAATGACCAGCATCAGGCCGGCATCCTGTCCCACGATCGCATCGCCGATGAGGGGCTGGTGGTCTTCCCTGACCTGGGCAATATCGCCCAGGAGCATCGCCGGCGTCGAATCCTCCACGCTGACCTTGGAAAGGTCGGCCGGGGTCCGGATCGGGAGGACGTGCTGGATGCCGAGGCGCTGGCTGGGCGACTCGACGAAGCCGCCGGTGCCCGGGGTGGACGCTTCGAGGAAACTGAGCGGCGACACCCACACCGCGTTGCCCGTGGTCTTGATGACCTGTTCAAGCGTGATTCCCTTGTCCCGCAGCTGCGTCGGGGTGACCTCAACCTGGAGCTGCTGCTCGCGCTGGCCCCACAGGGAAACGTTCGCCACTCCGGGAATGCCGATCAGCCGAGGTTTGATCTTCCACCGGGCCAGGACCGACATCTCGATGCCGGAGAGCTGCTTCGAGCTCATCTTGACCATCAGCACCCGGCTGGTGGAGGACATGGGCTGCATGATCAGCGGCGGAGCCGACACATTCGGCAGCGCCACGGCCTGGGTCATCCGCTCAGCCACGAGCTGGCGGGCCCGCAACAAGTCCGTGCCCGGCTCGAACACGAGCTCGATGGATGACAGCCCCGGGACGGACTTCGAGCGGATCTCGTCCAGCCAGGCCACCCCGTTGAGGAGGTCGGCTTCCATCGGGGAAGTAATGAGCTGTTCAACTTCGACAGCGGAAAGGCCAAGGGCCTCCGTCTGGATTTCGACGTGCGCCGGTGCGAACTCGGGCATCGTGTCCACGGCGATGCGGGGGACATTGACAATGCCGAAGGCAATGATTCCGGCGGCGAGCGCGAGCACCAGGATGCGGAACTGCAGGCTGAAACGGGCAATCCAGCCAAACATGGCTAGGCCGTTTCCAGGCTGCTTCCGGTCGCGCTGCAGCGCTCGGCCGGATTAAAGAGTTGTGGCAGGGTAGAACTGCGCAAGAGATACATGTCAGGCTCCTCAACCCGAGACCTTTTGCGAATCCCCCCGCACATCTTGAGTGCATAGTGATCCTCTTGACAGGGTTTGGCAAGGAGTTATTATTTGCGCCGAATGCCGAATCTGCGGGTTGGCTCTCATGTACACGACAATCTGTCAATGGGTAAGTTCCGGCTACCTGGAAGTACGGATAAATCTACTGACGCCGGCGCGGAAAACTACCTGTTTTGGAGGCTCCTTGTACCTTCTTTTGATGGTGCTGGAGGCCCGGCGTGGCCGCAACGCGGTGAAGTAGGTACCGGGTCCTTCCGGGTGGTGCATTTGTAACAATTTGGCCTCGCAGGGCCGGGGGCCGATGACTGCACTGGCCGTACAGCCCGCCTGCCGGGTTGCGGCCCGGATCCGGAGCAACGCAGCCATTTCCCCGCGAACCAGCCGGAGGCGCTAAAGTAGAGCTATGCGTGCGATCCTCCTGCTTAGCTAGCCGCCCGGCATCCCGACGAGAACTCAGGATTGCCGAGCGGCCGCCCCTCCGTGTCGAGGGGCTTTTGTGTGTCTGGACCCTTTTGGGCGGACGGCAGGGAGCGGGCGGGGCAGGGACACAAGCCTCTGCCTCGGATTGACGGAGACTTGACGGTACAAGACTTAGCGGAGCATAAGGCTTGACAGAACAGAAGAGGCCAGCAGTGAGCGTTCAGCCGGAGACAGAGACCGGAACAGCAGCAGTCGCAGCGCAGACCCCCGAAGAGGGTGCCTACAGCTTCGCGGCCATGGAAGCCAAGTGGCCGCAGGTCTGGGAAGACCTCAAGGTCTTCACGCCCGTCGACGACGGTTCGAAGGAGCGGCGGTATGTGCTGGACATGTTCCCGTACCCCTCGGGCGATCTGCACATGGGCCACGCCGAGGCGTTCGCCATGGGCGACGTCGTCGCGCGTTACCTCCGCCAGCAGGGCTACGACGTGCTGCACCCGATCGGCTGGGACTCCTTCGGGCTGCCCGCCGAGAACGCTGCCATCAAGCGCAACGCCCACCCCAGCGAGTGGACCTACGCCAACATCGACACCCAGGCGGCGTCGTTCAAGCGCTACGCCATCTCTGCCGACTGGTCCCGCCGGATCCACACCTCCGACCCGGAGTACTACCGCTGGACCCAGTGGCTCTTCACCCGCTTCTACGAGCGCGGCCTGGCCTACCGCAAGAATTCCCCGGTCAACTGGTGCCCCAAGGACCAGACGGTGCTGGCCAACGAACAGGTGGTCAACGGTGCGTGTGAGCGCTGCGGCACCCCGGTCACCAAGAAGTCGCTGAACCAGTGGTACTTCAAGATCACCGACTACGCCGACCGGCTGCTCGATGACATGGACGAACTGCGCGGCCACTGGCCCGAACGCGTCCTGGCCATGCAGAAGAACTGGATCGGCCGGTCCGAGGGCGCGCACGTCACCTTCGTGATCGAGGCCGACAGCGGCAAGCCCGCCAAGGACGTCACGGTGTTCACCACCCGCCCGGACACCCTGTACGGCGCGACGTTCTTCGTCGTCGCCGCCGACGCTTCGATCGCCGTCGAACTGGTCACGGAGGAACACGCCGCGGCCCTGGACGCCTACCGCGAACAGGTCAAGGCGCTCTCTGAAATCGAACGCCAGTCCACCGAACGGGAGAAGACCGGCGTCTTCACCGGCCGGTACGCCATCAACCCGCTGAACGGCGAGAAGCTGCCCGTGTGGGCGGCCGACTACGTGCTGGCCGACTACGGCACCGGCGCCATCATGGCCGTCCCGGCCCATGACCAGCGCGACCTCGACTTCGCCCGCACCTTCGACCTGCCGGTCCGCGCCGTGCTGGACACGGGCGAGGAAGATCCCGCAGTCAGCGGTACCGCGACCTCGGGCGAGGGAACCCTGATCAACTCCGGCGCCCTGGACGGACTGCCCAAGGCAGAAGCCATCCCGGCCGCCATCGAGATCCTGAAGCAGCAGGGCACGGGCGAGAAGTTCGTAAACTTCCGCCTGCGCGACTGGCTGCTCAGCCGGCAGCGCTTCTGGGGCACCCCGATCCCGATCATCCACTGCCCGTCCTGCGGGGAAGTCCCGGTCCCGGACGACCAGCTGCCTGTCACGCTGCCGGCCGACCTGCGCGGCGAGGACCTGTCCCCGAAGGGCACGTCGCCGCTGGCCGCCGTCGAAAGCTGGGTCAACGTCGATTGCCCCAGCTGCCACGGGCCGGCCAAGCGCGACACCGACACCATGGACACCTTCGTGGATTCCTCCTGGTACTTCCTGCGCTTCGTTTCCCCGCAGTACACGCAGGGTCCGTTCGATCCCGCCAAGATCAACGACTGGATGCCGGTCGGCCAGTACGTCGGCGGCGTCGAGCACGCCATCCTGCACCTGCTCTACGCCCGCTTCTTCACCAAGGTCATCCACGACCTCGGCATGATCGAGGCCGACGAACCGTTCAGCGCCCTGCTGAACCAGGGCCAGGTGCTCAACGGCGGCAAGGCCATGAGCAAGTCCCTGGGCAACGGTGTTGACCTGGGCGAGCAACTGGACAAGTACGGCGTCGACGCCGTCCGGCTCACCATGATCTTCGCCTCCCCGCCGGAGGACGACGTCGACTGGGCCGACGTGTCGCCGTCGGGCTCCGCAAAGTTCCTGGCCCGCGCCTGGCGGCTGGGACAGGACGTCACCAGCGCGCCGGGCGTTGACTACGCCACCGGCGACAGGGCCCTCCGCACCGTTACGCACCGCACGATCGCCGACGCGGAGGCGCTGCTGGACCACAACAAGTTCAATGTGGTCGTGGCCAAGCTGATGGAACTGGTCAACGCGACCCGCAAAACCATAGATGCAGCCGGCGGCGCGGGCGGTGCAGATCCGGCCGTCCGTGAAGCCGTCGAGACCGTCGCGGTCATCCTGAGCCTGTTCGCGCCCTACACGGCCGAGGATCTCTGGAACGTGCTGGGGCACCCCGCCTCGGTGGCCAACGCCGGCTGGCCGACGCACGACGAGGCCCTCCTGGTGCAGGACACGGTGACCGCCGTCGTCCAGGTCCAGGGCAAAGTGCGCGACCGCCTGGAAGTCTCGCCGGAGATCAGCGAGGACGACCTGCGGGAACTGGCGCTGGCCTCGGAAAACGTCCAGCGTGCCCTCGACGGGCGCGGGATCCGCACCGTGATCGTGCGGGCGCCTAAACTGGTCAACATCGTCCCGGCCTAGCCGGGCAGGTCGAGCCAGGAATCGGCTCAATCCAGGAACCGGCCGCCGGGGTGAACCGGCGGCCGGCCGCCACAGCGTGTCCCGACAGCACGTGCAGACAGCAGGAGGTGCTTCGTGCCCCACCGCGACCCCGCGGGGTGGCCGTGGCTGAAGGAGCGCCTCAGCGGGTTCCGCCAGGCCAGGCCATCCCCAGCGGCCCCCGTTACGGGACCGGCCGCCGTCGTCCGGACGGCCGTCGTTACCGACTCCGCTGCGGCACTGCCGGCTGACTGGGTTCGTACCGTCTCCGTCGACGGGCGGCTCACGGTGGTCCCCATGCCCGTGATGGTGGGTGCGGAGATTTACGGCGAGGGTGAGGACGACATCACCGACACGATTGCCCTGGCCCTGGCCCTGGCGAGCGGGACGCCGGTCAAGACCTCGCGGCCTTCACCCGGCCAGTTCGAACAGGCCTACCTGGCAGCCCAGCGGCATGGCTTTGAATCCGTTGTGTCGCTCCACATTTCCGGTGACCTGTCCGGAACGGTCGATTCGGCCCGGCTCGCCGCCGCCCGGGTGGGCATCCCGGTGGAGGTCCTGGACTCCCGGACCGTCGGCATGGCGCAGGGGATGGCGGTCCAGAACGCCGTTGGCGCTGCGGCGTACGGCAGGGCAGCGGCAGATGTGCGGGAGGCGGCCGAGCAGGGGTTGGCCCGTACCAAGGTGTACTTCTACGTGCCGAGCCTGGAACAGCTGCGGCGGGGCGGACGCATCGGCGCCGCGGCCTCGCTCTGGGGGACCATGTTCGCGATCAAGCCCATTCTCGCGGTCGAGGACGGCAAGGTGGTGCCGCTGGAGAAGGTGCGGTCCGCGGCCAAGGCCATCGCGCGGCTCAAGGAAATCGCCGTGGCGGACGCCGCCGGACGGGCCGCGGGGCTGGCCAGGATCGCCGTGCACCATTTCGGCAACCCGGCCGAGGCTGAACAGCTGGCGTTGGAGCTGGCCGCGGCGGTTCCCGGCAGTCCGCCCGTGCAGATCAGCGCGCTTCCGGCCGTGCTGGCGGCCCATGCCGGGCTCGGTGTGCTGGCAGTGGTCGTGGGGGAGAGCGGCGCCCCCGCAGGCCCGGAGACGTCAGCGCTGTCATAGGCAGGCACCGGATTTGGTGGCCTCCATGCGCCGCCATTTGCCGAGGCGCAGGGACCAACGTGGCCGGCCTCCTGCCGAGCGAGTTGGTCCAACAATCTCGCCTTTGAGGCAACCTTTCTGGCTTCGGCAACCCCGTCTTCGGGAGCCGTCCGGGCTGGCGTCCCGCGGCCCTGCCGGGTTCGTGAAAAGTGTCGGAGGTGCGCGCTAGTTTGGGTGTATGGAAAGCACGGGCTGGAGTGCCGACGGCAGGGCGGCCCTGGCGGGCGTCGGGGTGTTGACTGCGGTGCTGGATTCCGTCACTGGGGCCTGCGCTGACGCTGACGGCGGTGGTCCGTCCGGGGCGGGTGACGCTGGCCCGCCCGGCGCCAGTGTCCGCCGGGATGCCGATCCGTTGCGGGAACTGGCGGATGATTGCCTGGACGGGCTGGCCGAGGTCGCCCGGTGGGAGGCGCGGGCCGCGGCGTTGAAGGTCAGGCTGGCCGCTACCTATCTGCGGGCCACCGAAGCTGTGGCGGCACCGGCGGTGGCACCGCACGATGCCAAGTGCCAGGAGATGGCGGTGACGGCTGAGGTCGCCTGTGTCCTGACCGTGAGCGAACGGACCGCAGGTGCCTTCGTGTCCGACTGCCAGGCGCTGACGAGGGGTTTGCCGCTGACCCTCGCGGCACTCACGGCAGGGACCATTTCGTGGGCGCACGCCCGGATCATCGTCGACGAAACCTCCGGCCTGGACCCGGCCGGGGCGGCCGGGCTGGAAGCGCACTTCCTGGACCCGGCCGCACCGGACCCGGCCCGGGGCTGCCCGGCCGGGGAACTGGTTCCGTCACGGTTCCGGGCCAAGGCCCGCACCTGGCGGGAACGCCACCACCGGGACAGCATCGAAACACGCCACACCAAGAGCGCTGCGGACCGGCGGGTCGAGTACCGCCCGGACTCCGACGGGATGGCCTGGTTCTCCGCGTACCTGCCGGCCGATACCGCGGCGGGGATCTGGGACCGGACCACCGCCGCCGCCCGGGCCCTCCAAGGCCCGGACGAGGTGCGGACCCTCACCCAGCTCCGCGCCGACATCGCCGCGACCTGGCTGCTCACCAGCGGACTCGCCGACGGCGAAGTGGCGGGCGGGGGTGTGCCGTCGCCGCGGGCGCAGGTCCTGATCACCGTCCCCGTCCTGTCCCTGCTCGGCGCGGGTGAGGAACCGGCGGTCCTGGACGGGTACGGGCCGATCCCGCCCTCGATGGCCCGCCGCCTCATCGCCGAAGGCGCGGATTCGTTCTACCGGGTCCTGGTGGATCCGCGGGACGGGGCGCCGCTGGAAATCGGCCGGTCCAGCTACCGGGTGCCGAAGGCAGTGCGGCAGTGGCTGCGGCTCCGCGACGGGAAGTGCCCGTTCCCGGGCTGCAACAACCAGTTCCTGGACAACGACGCCGACCATCTCCTGGCCTGGGCCGACGGTGGCACCACCGGGATCTCCAACCTCGGCCAGCCGTGCCGCAAACATCACGGCCTGAAACACTCCTCGGCCTGGACACCGGCCGGGGCCAGCAAAGACGCACCGCCCGGCTGGACCTCACCATCCGGAAGGCACTACCCCAGCGAGCAACAGGACTGGGAACCACCCCACTGGCCACCCGGCATCCTGGAAACGAACGGGCTCCTGGGCTGGGAACAGCCCGAGGATCCCGGCCCTGATCCCGATTCCGAACTGCCGCCCGACCCCTTCCCGGACTGGCACCTGTTCACGGCCGGGCACACATTCCGCGCCGCAGACAACCGCGCCTCGGACTGGCTGCAGCCCTTCGACGAATCCGTCCTGGAATACTTCCTGGTCGAAGCGCTCTGATCGACGGGGGAGAACTGCAAACGTCGTATCGACTCTGCGCGCACTTCCTTCAGTTTCCACATAGGACCGGCCGGCCCTGAGCAGCGACCCCGAAGCTTCGTACGATGGGCGCATGCCGCGCCACGATCCCGACTACCCACCCAGCGTCCAACCGGACCAGGCCGGCCGCAGGCTGTCGCCCGTATCCGGGACCAGAAGGAGGGCCGGCCTGCTCGGGGAACCGCCGCCGGTTTCCTTGGCCGAGGGCCAGCGCACTCCGGACGATCCGGCGGGCCGCCGAGGGCCCCGTATCCGGTGGCGCACCGGCCGGCGGGCTGCCACGCTGCTGTGCCTGGCGTCTTTGGTGCTCCAGGGCTGGTTCTGGTGGCAGGCTGCCAACGTCCCAGCGGCCGTCAGCCCAATCAGCTCCGTCAACAGCTCGGAAATCGGCGAAGCTACCGTCCCGGAACCCGACACCGGGCCCACGGCCAGCACGGCCGGCACGGTCACCGCTCCCGGCGGCAGCGGTGACCGTGCCCCCGCAAGAATCATCGTGCACGTGGCCGGCGCGGTTGTCCGCGCCGGAATCGTGGAACTGCCACAGGGGAGCCGCCTGCACGAGGCCATCGCGGCGGCGGGAGGCGGTGCGCCGGACGCGGACCCGGACCAGCTCAATCTCGCGGCCATCCTCGAGGACGGGCAGAAAGTCCTCGTGCCGAGGCACGGTGAAACCGTTCCGGCCGGGTCTGCTCCGGCTGGTGACGCCGGGGGCGGCCCGGCGGGCGCGGCCGGGTCCCCAGCCGGAGGGAAAATCAACCTGAACACTGCCGGCGTCGACGAACTGGCGAGCCTTCCGCGCATCGGGCCGGTGTTGGCCCAGCGGATCGTGGACTGGCGCACCGAGCATGGCCGCTTCCAGCGGGTTGAGGAGCTGGACGCCGTGGATGGGGTGGGAGCAAAGATGCTCGAAGCCCTGCTGCCCCTGGTCCAGGTCTGAGGGCGGTGGGGCCGGACGTGGAGCGGACCAGTCGCTGGCAACGCTATATTGACGCTGCGGTCGGGCGGACTCCCGGGAACCATCCGGAAGCGGGGCTGCCGGGGGCAGGGCCGGGCCTCCGGCAGGCCACACGGCAGCGGCACCGCCGCCCGCGGTTCCCAGACCGGGTTGCGTCCTTCGCGGTCCTGGCGCGGTCCACCTCGGGCCGGGAACAAACCCCGCGCCGAACCGATGTGCGTTTGGTTCCCGCGGCCGTGTTGGTCTGGGCGACGGCCGCGGCGGGGCATCTCCTCCCACCGGTGGCGTGGGCGGCGCTCTGCGTCAGCTTCGCGGCGGGCGCCGGTATGCTCCTGCTGCGGGCGTCGTCTAAGGCCAGGGCGGAAGTGTTGGAGGGGCGGCGCGCGCGAAGCTTCCTCGCGACGCTGGCCGCGGCATTCCTTCTCGCCGCCGCAGCGGGCGGGCACGCCGCCGCGGACGCCGCCCTGGGGCGCGCGGGCGCTGTGTCGGACGCCGCCGCGGCGGAAACAGCCATCGCGGCGGACGTGGAGGTAACGGGGACGCCGCGGCCGCTCACGAAGCCGGGGAATTCCGGACTGGCGGACCGGTGGGCCGTGCCGGTCACACTGATCGACATGACCTTCGACGCGCGCCGGGTGCACACGCCGGCCAGGCTGCTGGTCCTGGGCGGGCCCGGCTGGGAGCACGCCATCCCCGGGCAACGGATCCGTACCACCGGCAAACTCAAGCCTTCCGGGCCGGGCCAGTCCGAAGCGGCGGTCCTGTCGGCAAGTTCGACCCCGCTCGCGGTCGGAACACCGGGCCCCTGGCAGCGCGGCCCGGCGGACCTCCGCAGCCGTTTCACCCATGCCGCAGGACAACTCGACGGAGATGCCCGGGGACTCCTGCCGGGTATGGTCACCGGCGACACCAGCTCCCTGGATGCGGAGCTGGACACGGCCATGAAATCCGTCGGGATGACCCACCTGACAGCAGTCAGCGGCGCCAACTGCAGCGTCATCCTGGGCGCTCTCCTGCTGGCTGCGCGCAGCCTGCGGCTCAACCGGGCGTTCACTTCGACCCTCTGCCTCGTTGGGCTCGGCCTGTTCGTCCTGATGGTTGGCCCGGACTCCAGCGTCCTGCGCGCCGCCGTGATGGGCGCCATTGGGCTCGCGGCCCTGGCCGGCGGCCGGCCCGGGCGGGGCTTGAGCCTCCTGTGCCTTGCCGTGACCGGACTCGTGCTGGCACAACCCGGGCTTGCCACCAGCTTCGGATTCCTGCTCTCCGTGCTTGCGACCCTCGGCATCGTGGTGACGGGCCGGCCGATCATGGCGTGGTTCCCGGCAGCGGTGCCGCGCTGGGTGGCCGCGGGAGTCGCGGTTCCGCTGTCCGCACAGGCTTTCTGCGGGCCGGTGATCGTCCTGCTGCAGCCGCAGTTCCCGGCCTATGCCCTGCCGGCCAACATCGCCGCCGCCATCCTTGTTGCCCCGGTCACGCTGCTGGGGACCGCGGCCGTGCCGCTGGTGCCGCTCGCCCCGGACCTCGCAGCCGTGCCGCTGGCCGTCGCTGCCGCCTTCACCAACGGGGTGGGAGGAACCGCCCGCTTTTTCGCCCGCCTGCCCGGCGCCGTCCTGCCATGGCCGGAAGGGGCATTTGGCGCTGCCACTATGACACTCTTCTCCGCCTCCGCCCTGGCCGCCTGCTGGCTGGCCTTCCACCCGGACCGCACGGTCGGGCTGGCCCTCGCGGCGCATGAGCGGACGGTGGCCCTGCTCAACCGGATGCCGCCGCGCGGTGAGGTCCGGCGGGTACCGCCGGGAGGGCGCCGGCCCGGCTTGGTGCACCGCCCAGGCCGTGGCAGGCTTAGAGTCTGCACACAATCTTCCGGGAGGAAACCTCAGTGGCTGCTGCCCAGACCCCACGCGCCCGGCCCGCGGCATCGAACACCGCCACCTGGCGCGATGTGACCCCGGCCGCCGTCGTGCTGGTCGGCGGGCCGGAAGACTACCTGGGTTCCCGCGCCATGGACCGCATCCGGGCGCAGGTCCGCGCCGCAGCCCCCGACGTCGAAGTCACCCGGCTCAATGCCGGCAACTACGAGCCGGGCTCCCTTGCCATGAACGTCAGCCCGTCCCTCTTCGGCGAGCAGAAGCTCATTGAGGTGGAAGGGCTGGAGGGCATGAACGATGCCTTCCTGGCCGACGGACTGAAGTACCTCGCCCGGCCCGAGCCCGACGCCGTGCTGGTCCTCCGCCATAGCGGTGGCGTGCGCGGCAAGAAACTCCTGGACGCCATCAAAGCCGGCGGATGGCCTGTGGTCGACTGCCAGCCCCTGAAGAAGGACGCGGACAAGATCGCCTTCGTGACGAACGAGTTCAAGGCCGCGTCCCGGCGCATCGAACCCGACGCCGTGCACGCCCTGGTCAACGCCGTCGGCGCCCACCTGGCCGAATTGGCGGCCGCCTGCAGCCAACTGATCGCCGATGCCGCCACCGCGGTGGACTCCGCCATGGTGGACCGGTACTACGGCGGCCGGGTGGAAGCCACCGCCTTCAAAGTGGCGGACGCCGCGATGGCCGGGAACGCCCCGCTGGCTCTTTCCACCCTCCGCCACGCCCTCGATACGGGGGCGGACCCGGTTCCGCTTGTGGCCGCGCTGGCCTCGAAGCTCCGCACCCTGGCCAAGGTGGCCGGCGCCCAGGGATCATCGTCCCAGATTGCCAAGCAACTGGGCATGCAGCCCTGGCTGGTCGAGCAGGCGCAGCGGGAGGTCCGGCGCTGGACCCCTGAGGGTCTCGTCCGGTCCATCCAGGTGACCGCCGAGGCTGATGCCCAGGTCAAAGGCCTGTCCCGGGACCCGGTCTACGCCGTCGAACACGCCGTAACGGTGATTGCGACGTCGGTGCGCCGCTGACGCTGGTCCTGCAGCGCCGGTTCCGGTGCCTCGCCTGGCGGGCGCCGCTGCATGCCAGTTTGCGGCTTAACTGGAAGTGGCCGGCACCCGAGGGTGCCGGCCACAATCATCAGTTCAAGTGAACTGGAAAGCTTTAGAGCGCGTTGACCTTCTTGGAGATGGCCGACTTGCGGTTTGCGGCGTTGTTCTTGTGGAGAACGCCCTTGCTGACAGCCTTGTCCAGCTTGCGGCTGGCAGAAAGCAGTGCGGCAGCCGCAGCATCCTTGTCGGTGGACTCAACGGCGGTGTTGACGGCGCGGATGGCCGTCTTCAGCTCGGACTTGACTGCGTTGTTGCGCAGGCGAGCCTTCTCGTTGGTGAGGATGCGCTTCTTCTGGGACTTGATATTAGCCACGTGTGAACTCTCTTTTTCAATGCGGAAAATGGTCTAGAGGGCTTTCAGATTGGCCATTGACTGAGCGGCGTGGGGATACCTATGGCGACCAACCATCTGTGGCCGTCGACCTGCACGGACACACAGCTGTCAATAGTAGCAGAGACGCCGGCAGGGTGGCGATTGAGCCGCCGGTCAGCGCCACCCGTGGCGTGTCTGCAGGGCGGCGGCGACGACGCTGAAGCTTCCGGCGTCGAGGATGGCGCCCTCGCGCCGGACGTCCTGCGGGTTGATCTGCAGGATGCGGTCCAGTTTCGCTTCACTGGGGCGCCATTGCCGGTCCCAGGGGCCGGTGCCGATGTCAACGTAGTCGTCTGCCCGGCGCGGGTCGCCGTCGTGGTCCTTGCTGGTCAGCATGAGGCCCAGCAGAAAGCGGCCGCTGGTGCCCACGAGCAGCACCGGGCGGTCTTTGCCCCGTGAGTGGTCCTCTTCATACGGCACCCAGGTCCAGACGACTTCGCCCGGTTCGGGTCGGCCGTTGGGGGACGGGGCGTAGCTGACTTTTGCTGTTCCGCGGAAGTCTCCGGGGTAGCTGCCGTTCAGGCCGGCGGCGGGGCGTTGCCCGGACTTCGCTGTTGTGCCGGCCGGCCGGGCCCGGCCGGAGCTGCCGGGTGCGGAGCCGGTGCGCCCCTCCAGGAAGCGCAGAGTACTGCGGACTGCATTGCCGATCGAGCGTAAGTTCCAAGCCATGGGGAAACCATACCGGCACCCCGCCCAGGCAGGCAGCGGGCCGCAGCAGGGCAGCGGCCGAGGGGGCCGCGCTTCCCGGCGTGCCTCGAGGGTGGGAATTGTCGCGGCAATTCGGTGCAGCCATTGAAGGCGGGGATGCACTTCCACGGGTCCGGACGTGGGAGACTATAGGTTCAGCTATGCGGCACGTCGCAGGATGGGAAACCAGCCACAGCGATGGTCCGTGGAAAAAGCCAACAGTAAGGACCCTGCGTGTCTCCCATGGCCCGCACCGCCCCGGTGCCCGCCGCAACAGATCCGGCCATCATCCGGAACTTCTGCATCATTGCGCACATTGACCACGGCAAATCCACACTGGCCGACCGGATGCTCCAGTACACCGGCGTTGTCCAGTCCCGTGACATGAAGGCCCAGTACCTGGACCGCATGGACATTGAGCGCGAACGCGGCATCACCATCAAGTCCCAGGCAGTCCGTATGCCCTGGGAGCTCGACGGCATCAGCTACGCGCTGAACATGATCGACACTCCCGGACACGTCGACTTCACCTACGAGGTCTCCCGCTCGCTCGCGGCCTGCGAAGGCGCGGTGCTGCTCGTGGACGCGGCCCAGGGCATCGAGGCGCAGACCCTCGCCAACCTCTACCTGGCGATGGAAAACAACCTCACGATCATTCCGGTCCTGAATAAAATCGACCTCCCGGCCGCCCAGCCCGAAAAGTACGCCGCGGAACTCGCCAACCTGATCGGCGGCGACCCCGACGACGTGCTCCGCGTCTCCGGCAAGACCGGCATGGGCGTCGAGGTTCTGCTGGACAAGATCGTCCGCGACCTGCCGGCCCCCGTGGGCGACCCCAACGCGCCCGCCCGGGCCATGATCTTCGACTCCGTCTACGACACCTACCGCGGTGTGGTCACCTACGTCCGCGTGGTCGACGGCATGCTGCACCCCCGCGAACGCATCCAGATGATGTCCACCCGTGCCACGCACGAACTCCTCGAGATCGGTGTCAGCTCCCCGGAGCCCACCCCCTCCAAGGGCCTCGGCGTCGGCGAAGTGGGCTACCTCATCACCGGTGTCAAGGACGTCCGCCTGTCCAAGGTGGGCGACACCGTCACCAACCTGGCCAAGCCCGCCACGGAATCCCTCCCCGGCTATGCCGATGCCAAGCCGATGGTGTTCTCCGGCCTGTATCCCCTGGACGGCACGGACTATCCGGTGCTCCGCGATGCACTCGAGAAACTGATGCTCAACGACGCTGCGCTGGTCTATGAGCCCGAGACGTCCGCGGCGCTGGGCTTCGGCTTCCGGGTCGGATTCCTGGGCCTGCTGCACCTGGAAATCACCCGTGAGCGGCTCGAACGCGAATACAACCTGGACCTGATCTCCACCGCCCCGAACGTGGAATACGAGGTGACGCTGGAGGACAAGAAGGTCGTCCACGTCACGAACCCCAGCGAATACCCAAGCGGCAAAATCGCTGAGGTCCGCGAGCCGATGGTCTCCGCCACCATCCTTGCGCCGAACGAGTTTGTCGGCGCCATCATGGAGCTGTGCCAAAGCCGGCGCGGCGTCATGGGCGGCATGGACTATCTCTCGGAGGACCGGGTGGAAATCCGGTACCGCCTGCCGCTGGCCGAAATCGTCTTCGACTTCTTCGACATCCTCAAATCCAAGACCCGCGGCTACGGCTCGCTGGACTGGAAGGCCGACGGCGAGCAGGTGGCCGACCTGGTCAAGGTGGACATCATGCTCCAGGGCGAGCAGGTGGATGCCTTCTCTGCCATCACCCACCGGGACAAGGCCTACGCCTACGGTGTGATGATGACGGGCAAGCTGCGCGAACTGATTCCCCGCCAGCAGTTCGAGGTCCCCATCCAGGCGGCCATCGGCTCCCGGATCATCGCCCGCGAGAGCATCCGGGCCATCCGCAAGGATGTCCTGGCCAAGTGCTACGGCGGTGACATCACCCGGAAGCGCAAACTGCTGGAGAAGCAGAAGGAAGGCAAGAAGCGCATGAAGATGGTGGGACGCGTCGAGGTCCCGCAGGAAGCCTTCATCGCCGCCCTCACCACGGACGAATCCAAGGACAAGGCCAAGAAGTAACGGTGCCGGAAATGACTGTTGCTGTTCTCCAGGCGGGCCCGGCCGGTGCCTAGCGCCCTGCCGCTGGGCGACCCGGCGCCGCCGGACGGACTGCTGCCCGGCCAGGCGCTGGAGGGCGCCGCGGCCCGCGCCTTTGGGCTGTACGTGCATATCCCGTTCTGTGCCGTGCGCTGCGGCTACTGCGATTTCAACACCTACACCGCCACGGAGCTTGGCGGCGGGGCCTCGCAGGACGCCTACGCCGGCACCGCCATCGCCGAAGTAGGCTTCGCAGCGGCGGTCCTGACGAACAGCGGCCTGCCGGCACGCCCGCTCAGCACGGTCTTTTTCGGCGGCGGAACACCCACTCTGCTCCCGGCTGAGGACCTGGCCCGCATTCTCACCACCGCCATCGGAGCGTGGGGCCTCGAGCCGGGCGCCGAGGTCACCACGGAGGCGAACCCGGACTCGGTCACGCCCGAATCCCTGCAGCTGCTCGCCGACGCCGGTTTCACCAGGGTGTCCTTCGGCATGCAGTCGGCGGTGCCGCATGTCCTCAAGGTGCTGGACCGCACCCACACCCCCAGCCGGGTGCCCCAGGCCGTCGGGTGGGCCAGGGAGGCCGGCCTCGACGTCAGCCTCGACCTGATCTACGGAACGCCGGGGGAGTCGCTGGCGGACTGGCGCTACTCGCTGGAGACTGCCCTGTCGTACCAACCAGACCACATCAGCGCCTATGCGCTGATCGTCGAGGAAGGCACCAAGCTTGCCGCGCAGATCCGCCGCGGCGAGGTGCCGGGAATCGACGACGACGACCACGCGGCCAAATACGAACTCGCCGACGGACTCATCTCCGCCGCGGGGCTGTCCTGGTACGAGGTCAGCAACTGGTCCCGCAGCCCGGAGCAGGCCTGCCGCCACAACCTCGCCTACTGGCGGGGCGACGACTGGTGGGGGATCGGCCCCGGCGCCCACTCCCACGTGGGCGGCGTGCGCTGGTGGAACGTCAAGCACCCCACCGCCTATGCCAACCGCCTGGGTTCCGGGCTCTCGCCTGCCGCCGGCCGGGAGACCCTTGACTCCGGGACCCGGAACGTCGAGCGCGTCATGCTCGAAGCCCGGCTGAACTCGGGGCTGGAAATAGCCAGCCTGGGCGGACTGGGGGACACCGGACGGCACGCCGTCGCCGGACTCATCGCGGACGGCCTCGTTGACCCCGTGGCGGCCTTCCGCGGCACCCTCGTCCTGACGCTCAAGGGCCGGCTGCTCGCGGACGCCGTGGTCCGCAGGATCCTGCCGGACTGACCCCGCCTGCCGGACTGACGTGACCCGGCCCCGGCAGGGCAGCTCAGGGCAGGAGCTGCCGCGCTACTTGATCCAGCGGAGGTTGAACTCGTAGCGGTGCGGCTGGCCGCGGTTGACGTGGATGCCGGCCGCGACCGAGAAGCACGTCACGGCAATCCAGATGACCGTGGCTAGAACGGCGAAGATGTTGCCCACCACTGGCACGAAGACCAGCAGGTTGCACAGCACGGCAGCAACCGTGGGGGGCAGCGTGAAGTTGAGGGCTTCCTTGGACTCCTGCGCCGTGAACGGGCCGCGGTCCTTGAAGATCAGGTAAATCAGCAGCGAGGGAACACAGCCCAGGATGCCGCCGAAGTGGGCCAGCGTGGCCCACTGCCGGTCCTCGTTCGCCGTGAGCGGCAGCGCATTTGCGGGAACGCCATGGTACGGGGGCTGGCCATGGCCGGCCTGGTTGCCGTTGTGTTCGCGTGCGTCATCTGCCACGGTGTCGTCCTTCGGATTGCGGGTGGTGCGTTGGTGACTGCAGGTGCCAGGGCTGCGCCGGGAGCGCAGCCGCCGTACCAAGAATACTTGCTCGGGCGCGGAATCACGGATCGGCCCGCTGGCGCGGACGCCCGGCAACCCCGGTCAGGGAACGGTGAGGAAGTCGATGACCTCTTCCACCCGGCCCAGCAGGGAGGGCTCAAGATCGGCATAGTTGCGGACCGCGCCGAGAAGCTTCTGCCAGCCCAGGCCGATGTCCTCCTTGGTGCTGTGCGGCCAGCCGAAGGCCGTCAGGATCCCGGTCTTCCAGTCCACGCCGCGGGGGATCACCGGCCACTTCTCGATTCCGAGGACGGCGGGCCGGATCGCCTGCCAGACGTCCACGTAGGGGTGGCCGACGATCAGGACGTTCCCGGCCGCGCCGGGGTAGGCCATCACAGCCGCGGCGATCCTGGATTCCTTGGAGTCGGGCACCAGGTGGTCCACCAGCACGCCCAGCCGGCGCCCGGGTCCGGGCCGGAAAGCCGCCACCGCGCCGGCGAGGTCGTCAATGCCGTGCAGAGGCTCGACGACGATGCCCTCCACCCGGAGGTCGTCACCCCAGACCTTCTCGACGAGTTCGGCGTCGTGCTTTCCTTCCACCCAGATCCGGCTCGCTTTGGCGACCTGGGCGCGCTGGCCCTCCACCCGGACGGAGCCGGACGCTGTTCTGGTGCCAGCGGCGGCTGCGGCGGACCGGGGCGCCGGCGGCAAGAGCCGGATCGGCTGGCCCTCCAGCAGGAAGCCGAAACCGAGGCGGAAGGACCGGGACTTGCCGCGGCGGTCTTCAAGGGCCACCACATGCATCCCGCCGGACTTCTCCACGCGGGTGACGGCACCCACCCAACCGGACTGCACATCTTCGAGCACCATTCCGCGCTCCACGGGCACTTCAGGCAGCTGGGCCTTGGCGGGGGCGGACAGGTCCTGGGGGCCCCAGTTCTGGTACGACATCGGATACACACTGCTTTGCGCTCGGTTTGCTGCTGCGGGCTGTGCCCCAAAACACGCGCCCCGGGAGGAACGCCCGGAGCGAACTCAATGCTAACAAAGCGGCGACTCATATTAGACTGGTTAGCACTTAGGCATGTCGAGTGCTAACCGCTGCGTGTCCGGACACTGCGTGTCCGGAGCGGCTGGCGGGCGGCGGCACCGGATGCGGGACAGTCGATAGGAGGTGGAGCGTGAGCGAACCGCGCAAACTCGAAGTGCTGCGCGCCATCGTGGAGGACTATGTCCATTCGCGGGAACCCGTCGGCTCCAAAGCGCTCGTGGAGCGGCACCAGCTCGGCGTGTCCAGCGCCACGATCCGCAATGACATGGCGGCCCTGGAAGATGAGGGCCTCATCACGGCTCCACACACCAGCGCCGGCCGCATCCCCACCGACAAGGGCTACCGGCTGTTCGTGGACCAGATTTCGGCGGTCAAGCCACTTTCGCCGGCGGAACGCCGCGCCATCCAGGCCCTGCTGGAAGGCTCCGACGACCTCGACGACGTCCTGGACCGGACGGTGCGGCTGCTTTCCCAGCTGACCAACCAGGTCGCCGTCGTGCAGTACCCGCATCTCAGCCGGGCCGAGGTGCGGCACATCGAATTCGTCCTGCTCGCCCCCCGCAAGGTGCTCGCCGTGCTCATCGCGGACACCGGCAAGGTGGAACAACGGGTGATCGACGTGGGGCAGGACCTTCAGGACGAGGCCCTGTCCGAACTGCGCACCCGCTTCCTCGGCAGCCTCACGGGGACGCCGCTGAACCTGCTGCCGCAGTCCCTGCAGTCCCTGATCGGCAGCTGCCCGCCGGCGCGGCGCAACGCCGCCCAGGCGTTGGCCCGAGGCCTCGAGGCCCTGGCCGCCAGCAGCCGCGAGGAGCGGATGGTCATGGCCGGAACCGCCAACCTGGCCCGCTCCAACGTCGACTTCCCGCTGACCATCGGCCCGGTCCTGGAAGCCCTCGAGGAACAGGTGGTCATGCTCCGCCTGCTGAGCGACATGGCCGCAGACCCACGGGGCGTCACGGTCAGCATCGGCCGGGAAAATCCCTACGACGGGCTCGCCGAGGCCTCTGTGGTGGCCACCGGCTACGGACCGGACGCGACGGCGAAAGTCGGGGTGCTGGGTCCCACCCGGATGGACTATCCGACCACCATGGCCGCCGTCCGGGCGGTCGCACGCTACCTTTCAAGGATTCTCGGCCCCTGACGGGCCGCGTCCACCCGCAACCGCCCGGCCCGAAGGGCCGACATAGACTTCTTGCCCGCAACAGGCAGTGCCCCACCGGCAGTACAAAAAGGAAGAGATACACACTTTGAGCAGCCATTACGACGTTCTTGGAGTCTCCCGCGAAGCCACGGGAGAAGAGATCAAGAAGGCTTACCGCAAGCTGGCGCGCAACCTCCACCCGGACGTGAACCCCGGGGATGACGCCTCCGACCGCTTCAAGGCCGTCACGCACGCCTACGAGGTGCTGTCCGATCCGCAGAAGCGCCGGATCTACGACACCACCGGCAACGAGAACGGCACCGACAATGGCTTCGGCGGCGGCAGCTACTCCGGCCAGGGCTTCGCGTTCCAGGACATCTTCGAGACCTTCTTCGGCGCCGGCGGCCAGGCCGGACCGGCGTCCCGGGTCCGCCGCGGCCAGGACGCCCTCATCAGCGTCCGGATCGACCTCCGCGACGCCGTCTTCGGCGTCAACAAGAAACTCGAAGTCGACACCGCCGTCACGTGCCCCACCTGTGAGGGCTCGTGCTGCCGCGAGGGCAGCCACCCGGAACGCTGCGACATCTGCGGCGGCTCCGGCCAGGTCCAGCGCGCCGTGCGTTCCATCCTCGGCCAGGTCATGACCACGGCACCCTGCGGGTCCTGCGAGGGCTTCGGTACCGTCATCAATGATCCATGCAACGAATGCGCTGGCCAGGGCCGCATCCGCAGCCGGCGCACCCTGACGGTCAAGGTCCCCGCCGGCGTCGCCACCGGCACCCGCATCCAGCTCTCCGGGCAGGGTGAGGCAGGCCCCGCCGGCGGCCCCGCAGGCGACCTCTACGTGGAGATCCGGGTCAACACCGACGCCACCTACGTCCGCGACGGCGACGACCTGCACGCCAGCCTCAACATCCCCATGACGGCCGCCGCACTCGGCACCGAGCTCACCCTCGACACCTTCGACGGCCAGCAGGAGATCGATGTGAAGGCCGGCACCCAGTCCGGCGAGGTCATCACGCTCCGCGGACTCGGCGTCACCCACCTGCGCGGCTACGGCCGTGGCGACCTCAAGGTCCATCTCCAGGTCGACACCCCCGCCAAGCTCGACGCCGCCCAGGAGGATCTGCTCCGCCAGCTCGCGAAGCTGCGCGGCGAACAGTTCACCGAAGGAAAACTCGCCGCGAGCGGCGGGGTCTTCGCGAAGCTCCGGGACCGGCTCGGCAACCTGTAGCGGTGAGTAACCCGGTCTTTTTCACTGCCCCCGGCACCCTGGACGGGCTGGCCCCCGGGTCCGCCTTCGTCCTTGACGGACCCGAGGCCCGCCATGCGGTCACGGTAAGGCGTCTTGGTGTGGGGGAGGCCGTCGACATCGCCGACGGCGCCGGGAAGCGGCTGACCGGCACCGTGTCCGCCGTCGCGCCCGGCGAGCTGACGGTGGAATGCTCCGGGCTGTCCGAGGAGCCCCTGCCGGAGGTCCGGCTGGTCCTGGTCCAGGCCCTCGCGAAAGGCGACCGGGACGAGCTCGCCGCGGAGACAGCCACCGAACTGGGGATCGACGCCGTTGTGCCCTGGCAGGCCGAACGCTCGATTGTCCGCTGGAAGGCCGAACGTGCGGCCAAGGCCCACGCCAAGTGGCAGTCGGTCGTCACGGCGGCGGCCAAGCAGGCACGCCGTGCGTGGATCCCGGAAGTCCGCCCCGCCGTCGACGGCGCCGGCCTGCAGGCGGCAGTGGCCGCCGCGGACCTCGCCATCATCCTGCATGAGGACGCCGTCCGTCCGCTGCGGCAGGTGCTGGAGGCCTGGCACCACTCCGGGGCCCCGGCCGACGGCTCGGGCAGCGACGGCCCGGGTGGGGGGCGCGAGGTGCTGCTGATCGTCGGACCCGAGGGCGGCATCAGCCCGCGGGAAGTCACCAGGCTCTGCGACGCCGGCGCGGTGACAGCCCTGCTGGGGCACCATGTGCTGCGCTCATCCACGGCCGGTCCCGCCGCGACGGTCCTCGCCAGCGACATCCTGGGCCGCTGGTAGCCCGGGTTCAGCCCAAGACGCGATCGGCTGCTCCGTAACGGCCCTTCTGAGGGTTCAGAAGGGCCGCTACGGAGCAGCCGATGCCAAATCCGGCAGGGTTGCCCTATTTGACTGTGAACCCGCGGGTATCAACGTTCAGGTCCTCGGCCGGATTGCCATCCTCAAGCTGGGACACCCGGACCTCATAGCTGCCGGGGCCAAGGTTGACCGACAGGCTGAAGGCTCCCGATTGGCCTGCCTCGGCTGAGGCCGTGACCGTCCCGTTCAGGTACTTCGTCTCGACGCTGCCGTCGAGACGCAGAATCTCCCACCGGAGCTTGCCGCCCGCAGCGGTGCTGCGGCCGGAGATCTTGACCGCACCGTCCGCCATGGAGGTCCCTTCCTGGGGATCGATGATCCACACCGGGGCGACCATCCCTGCGCTGCGGGACGTCGGGGAACCAAGCCGGACGTGGTTGAAAGCGACGTAGTCGGTATGCCCGTCCACCAGCACCACCACCTGGATCTGCTGGCCGGCGTCGATCAGCCCCGCGCTGGCAGCGGCCGCCGTCGCGGTGTAGACGAGCTGCTGCACCGCCCGCTCGGCCATGGCCGGATCCACATTGCTGTTGAAAGCGTCCGCCGACATGTCCACGGTGATGACGTTTTTGCCGGAGATGGAGCTTGCCAGCTTCTTCGGGTTCTGCCAGGGAGTGAAGAAATCAGGATCGAGGGGCTTCTGGGACATCATGACCCGGAGCGCCCGCGTGACGGGGTTGTCCTGTTCCGGGACATCACGGAACTCGCGGTAAAGGAACGTGCTGTCATTGCTCCGGCCGATCCAGTACACCGGCGCCTTGTTGGACGCCTGGGACGTTTCCAGCGGTGCGCTGGTGGTCGGCGCGGATGCCTGGGCAGACAGGGCCTGGGCCGGCGAGCTGGAGTCCGTGATGCCGGGCTGGGGGGTGGCCACGCAGCCGGACAGGGCCAGCGCAGCAGGCAGCACCACCAGCAGCACGGCCCGGCGTGTCCGCCCGCCTGCTGCTGTCTGCCCCATCCCGCGTTGCCTGATGGCCGCCGCCTTCGCTACTCGGTTACTGATTGTCCTGCTGTCCGCTCACCGGCTGAAAAGACGTGGCGGAGGCCGATTTCCAGCATGGCACACGGGCCCGGCGCGAAACCGTGGATTCAGCCAGCGGCCAGGAACTGCAACGGGAACGATATCCGGCTGATACAAAGTTGATACCTAACGTTCCGATCCCCGCTTAGGCAGGACAGGCCAACCGCCGGCCGGCACGGTACACGAGGGCTTCGGCTGGGACAGAGTCCTCTTTGCCTACTCCTCGGGTGCGCCGGACCCAAGCCAGTCAGCTGCCATGGACTTCGGACGGCACGTCATCGCGCTCGTCCGGCAGGAAATCGCGCACCGGAAGGCCACCAGGCGTCCCGCTGGGTGCCGTGGATCCGGCGTCGTCCGACCGGCCCGGCGCGGGCACAACGCCGGATCCGAACGGGCGCCGGGTCCGCCGTGCTGGCGTAAGATGGACGTACCCGTTGCCCCGGCCGCGGACGGCGAGCACCGCCGTCGGGCCGGATCACGGCACAGACCATTTCCGAACTGGAGGGGACCAGAGGCCCGCGGGCCAACACCATGACTGAAGCAGCGAACGGCAAGGCCCGGATCAGCGCCGGAGAGCGCTCCGCAGGTGAATTCCCCCACTCCCTACCAGGGCTGCGGACGGAGGTAGTCCTGTTCGACAGTTCCGATCAGATGGTCCAGTCCCTCGGCAGTCACGACGAGGCCCTGCGCTTCATCGAGACCCAGTTCCCGGCCGTCGACTTCCACGTCCGCGGCAATGAGCTCGCCATCAGCGGACCTGCCGCCGACGTACCGCGGATCATGCGCCTGCTCAACGAGGTCCGGGGCCTCGTCGCCCGGGGCACCATCATCACTCCCGCTGTCCTGCAGCAGCTCGTGTCGATGCTCCGGACCCAGTCCCTGCAGAACCCGGTCGACGTGCTCACCCACAACATACTCTCGAGCCGCGGCAAGACGATCCGGCCAAAGACGCTGAACCAGAAGAACTACGTGGACGCGATTGACGCCAACACCGTGATCTTCGGCATCGGACCGGCCGGTACCGGCAAGACGTACCTGGCGATGGCCAAAGCCGTCCAGGCGCTGCAGCAGAAGGAAGTCACGCGGATCATCCTGACCCGTCCCGCCGTCGAGGCGGGCGAGCGGCTGGGGTTCCTGCCCGGCACGCTCAGCGACAAGATCGACCCCTACCTGCGCCCGCTGTACGACGCCCTGCACGAAATGATGGACCCCGAATCCATTCCGCGGCTGATTGCGGCCGGCACCATCGAGGTCGCCCCGCTCGCCTACATGCGCGGACGCACGCTCAACGATGCCTTCATCATCCTGGACGAGGCGCAGAACACGACTCCGGAGCAGATGAAGATGTTCCTCACCCGGTTGGGCTTCGGCTCCAAGATGGTGGTCACCGGTGACGTCACGCAGGTTGACCTGCCCTTTGGGACCCGGTCCGGTCTCCGGATCGTGGAGGACATCCTGCAGGGCATCGAGGACGTCAATTTCACCGTCCTGGACGCCTCCGACGTCGTCCGGCACCGCCTGGTGGGCGACATCGTCAACGCCTACAGCGTCTGGGACGAGATCCAGAGGAACCGGGTCAAGCATTCCGTGGCCCGCGACAAGCGGGGAGACCAAGCGTGAGCATCGAGGTCAACAACGAATCCGGCGTCACCGTTGATGAGGCGGAGCTGGTGCGCCTGTCCCGGTTCATTTTCGAGCGTCTCTTCATCCACCCGCAGGCCGAGCTGTCGATCCTGCTCGTGGACGAACCGGCCATGGAGAAGCTGCACATCGAACTGATGGACGAGCCCGGCTCCACTGACGTGCTCTCGGTCCCCATGGATGAGCTGACGCCAGGCACACCGGACAAGCCCACCCCCCAGGGCATGCTCGGCGACATCGCCATCTGCCCGCAGGTCGCCGAGGTCCAGGCGGTGAACGCCGGCCACTCCACCCAGGATGAAATGCTGTTGCTCACCACGCACGGCATCCTGCACCTGCTCGGCTTCGACCATGCCGAGCCGGAGGAGAAGGAAGAGATGTTCGGCCTCCAGCGCGAACTGCTCTCCGCCTTCACCGGCAAAGACGCCCCGTCAGAGACGATTCAGTGACGCCACTGATCCTTGCCGGCATGGCGCTGGTGTTTATTAGTTTTGCGGCGTTCCTGACCGCGGCTGAATCTGCCTTCAACTACCTTTCCCGGCATGAGGCCGAAGCTGCGATCCTGCAGAGCCGCGGCAACGCGCTGAAGCGCATCATGGCGCAGCCAATTGCGCATATGCGGGCCCTGCGCTTCTGGCGCATCTGGTTTGACATGGCTTCAGCGGTCGCCGTCACCGTGTTGCTGAACAGCCTGCTCGACAACGTCTGGCTCGCGGGGCTGATCGCGACCGGCGTCATGGCGGTCCTGGGCTTTGTGATCGTGGGCGTGTCCCCGCGGCAGATCGGCCGGATGCACTCCGCCGGCCTGGTCCGCTTCAGCGCCCCGCCGATCCGCTGGCTGTGCTGGGCGCTCGGACCAATCCCCGGCTGGCTCGTCACCGTGGGCAGCGCCGTCGCCCCCGGTACCCCCGCGGATACCCAGGCCTTCTTCAGCGAAGAGGAATTCCGGGAGCTGGTGGACCGCGCCACGGAGTCGGACGTGATTGAGGACAACGAGGCCGAGCTGATCCAGTCGGTGTTCGATTTCGGCGATACCCTGGTCCGCTCGGTGATGGTGCCCCGCACCGACATCCTCAGCATCGATTCCGGGTCCAGCCTGCACCGGGCCATGTCGCTGTTCCTGCGCTCGGGTTATTCACGGATCCCCGTCATCGGCGAGAACACGGACCAGGTCCTGGGCATCGTCTACCTGAAGGACGTGGCCGCGGTCATCCACAACCTTGGCCCCGGCGAGGTTCCCCCGGTCGTTGACGAACTGGCCCGCGAGGTGCGCTACGTGCCTGACTCCAAACCGGTGAGTGAACTGCTGCGCGAACTGCAGAAGGAATCGACGCACGTCGCGATCGTGATCGACGAATACGGCGGCACCGCCGGGCTCGTCACGCTGGAGGACCTCATCGAGGAAATCGTCGGAGAAATCGTCGACGAGTACGACACTGAGAGCGCGGAGGCGGTGGAACTCGGCGACGGGACCTACCGGGTCAGCGCGCGGATGAGCATCGATGACCTTGGCGAACTCTTCGACCTGGAGCTCGACGACGACGAAGTGGACACCGTTGGCGGCCTGCTCGCCAAGGCCCTCGGGCGGGTGCCGATCGTCGGCAGCACGGTCGAGGTCCACGGGCTGTCCCTCCGGGCCGACCGGCTCGAAGGCCGGCGGAACCGGGTCAGCCACATCATTGCGTCCGCCGTACCAAAACAAGAAACTGACCTTGAAGACCTTCTCGACGAGGCCGCACCAATCCAACAGGGAGTCTCACGTGAGCAAGCAGAATAAGTCCGACGACGAAGCCGCACACGGCGGCTACCGGGCCGGGTTTGCCGTGCTGGTCGGGCGGCCCAATACAGGCAAGTCCACCCTCACCAACGCCCTGGTCGGCCAGAAGGTGGCCATTACCTCGGCCAAGCCGCAGACCACGCGGCACACCATCCGCGGCATCGTGCACCGGGAGGACGGGCAGCTGATCCTCGTGGACACACCGGGCCTGCACCGCCCGCGCACCCTGCTGGGGAAGCGGCTGAACGAACTCGTCGCCGACACCCTCGCCGAGGTCGACGCGATCGGCTTCTGCCTGCCGGCCAACGAGAAGATCGGCCCCGGTGACAAGTTCATCGCCGCCCAGCTCGCGGCCATCGGCAACAAGCCGGTCATCGCGATCGTGACGAAGTCCGACACCGTGGACCGCCAGGCCCTCACCGAACAGCTGCTCGCCGTCGACGCTCTGGGCCGCGAGGTCCTCGGCGAGGACGGCTGGAAGGATATTGTCCCGGTTTCCGCCGCCGACGGCTTCCAGGTCAAGACCATTGCCGACGTGCTGATCGGCCTTATGCCGCTGTCGCCGCCGCTGTACCCGGACGGACACCTGACGGACGAACCGGAAGCCGTGATGATCGCCGAACTCATCCGGGAAGCTGCCCTCGAAGGCGTGCGCGACGAACTGCCGCACTCCCTCGCGGTTGTTGTCGATGAGATCGTCCCGCGGGAAGGGCGGCCTGAAGACAAGCCGTTCCTCGACGTCCGGGTCAATCTGTACGTGGAACGCCCCTCGCAGAAAGCCATCATCATCGGCAAGGGCGGCGCCCGGCTCCGCGAAGTCGGCACCAACGCGCGAAAGGGGATCGAGGCGCTGCTCGGCGCGCGCATCTACCTGGACCTGCACGTGAAGGTCGCCAAGGACTGGCAGCGTGACCCGAAGCAGCTCGTGAAGCTCGGTTTCTAGGCGCATTCCGGCGCTGTACCGGCCTCTGCCGCGGCCTCCGCCACGGCCTGCGCCGCTCCCATGGAGCCCGCAATCGGGTAATTCCCAGATTCGGACTCTAAAATGGTCGGACCCCGTTCGTGAAAGAAGGCTCAACCGTGTCTCGACCCCGTGAAGACCGCGCAGGCGGAGCCGGCTTCCCGGCTCGGCCCGGTCATGCTGCCCGGCACACGGACGACCCCTCGCTCGGACCGGCACGGCACCTTGGCTCAGCCCGCGGCATGCCCGGTTGGCTGAAGATCGGGACCGCCGTCGTCTCCATCCTTCTGGTCGGGGTCATTGCCTTCGGCGCCTACTGGGCCATCCGCCTGCAGGGCAATATCACCAAGGCATCGCTGGGGGCCGGAAGCGAGAAGACCGAGGGCGCGGTGGACGACTCGCGGGACCGGATGCAGATCCTGGTCCTTGGCTCGGACACCCGTGACGGGAAGAATTCGCAATACGGCGGGGCCGGCGACTCCACCGGCTACGGGCACTCCGACGTCATGATGCTGCTGGACATCTCTGCTGACAACAAGCGTGTCAACGTCATCAGCTTCCCCCGGGACCTGCTCGTTGATATTCCGAAGTGCACCGACCAGGAAACCAAGCGGGAATTCCCGGCCCAGAAGAACGTCATGATCAACGCGGCCATGTCCGAGGCCGGCATCGGCTGTGCCGTGGACACCGTGAACAAGCTCACGGGCCTGGAAATCGACCACTTCATGATGGCGGACTTCAATTCGGTCAAGGAACTGTCCAACACTGTCGGCGGCGTCGACGTCTGCATCAGCGACGCCGTCTACGATCCCGACTCGGGGCTGCGGCTTCCCAAAGGCACCTCCAAGGTCCAGGGCGAGCAGGCCCTGGCGTTCCTGCGTGCCCGCCATGCCTTCGCCGACGGCGGCGACCTCGGCCGGATCAAGGGCCAGCAGGGGTTCCTGTCCGCGCTGGTCCGCAAGATCAAGGACGACGGCACCCTCAGCAACCCCGCGAAGACGCTTCAGATCGCGGATGTCGTCACCAAGAACCTCACGATCGATGAGGGCATGGCCTCGGTCCCGACGCTGCTGACGGTCGCCAACCGGCTGAAGAACATCGACGTGGGCAAGGTGGCGTTCGTTGCCGTGCCCACCGCGCCCGCTGTCAGCGACGTGAACCGCCTGCAGCTCGCCGAACCCGCGGCGTCGCAGCTCTTCGCCGCGATGCGCAAGGACATCGACCTGACGGACCCGACCGCGACGCCGAGCCCGTCCGCTTCCCCGGATGCCGGTGCCAGCGCCAGCGCGGAGCCGGCACCCAGCCAGAGCGCCGCTGCCTACGACAAGGCAGTCCAGCCCGTCACGGTGGCAAACGGTTCCGGTGTTCCGGCACGGACCCAGGAGATCATCAAGGTCCTCACCACCGGAGGCTTCACCCAGCTCGGCCAGCTGGCCGCCCGGCCCGTAGCGGCCACTGCGGTCTACTACGGTGCGGGTTACGGGGATGTGGCCGCTGACGTTGCCACGCTGCTGGGGATCCCGGCGGCCCAGGTGCTGCCGGCCGCCGGCGTCAACGGCGTCCAGGTTTACCTGGGCAGCGACCTCGTGGGCGGCACCGCGAGCGGGGACGGCCCCGTGGAACTGCCTTCGGACATTGTCAACCAGACCGCCGGCGACGTCGTCTGCCAGCAGGCCAACCCGGCACTGATCACGCGCTGACGACGCCGCGCCAGCAGGGCGCTGCGGCAAAGAGGAGGGCCGGCCGCAGGAGTTTCCTGCGGCCGGCCCTCTCTTGTGTCCGGGCTGAAGTTGGGGAAGGCGCCGCCTACCAGATGCTGACGCGCCCGGCCGGGGGCATCCACATGCCGTCCTGCTCGGCCGTGCCAAAAGCCTCGTGGAAGGCGTCAAGGTTCTTGGCGATCTGGTTGGTGCGGAATTCGTTGGGCGAGTGCGGATCCGTGGCGAGCCGCCGGATCGCTTCCTCGTTCCGCATGACCTGGCGCCAGCCGGCAGCCCAGGACGCAAAGAAGCGCTGCACACCGGTCAGGCCGTCCAGGACCGGCGGCTCCTGGCCGTCGAGGCTGATCAGGTAGGCCTTGTACGCAATCGTCAGGCCGCCGAGGTCACCGATGTTTTCACCCAGGGTCAGTTTGCCGTTGACGGTGTGCCCCGGCGCTGCCGTGGGGGAGAGGGCGTCGAACTGGGCCACCAGCCTGGAGGTCAGCGACTCAAAGGCCGTGCGGTCGTCCTCGGTCCACCAGTTCCGGAGCAGGCCGCTGCCGTCGTACTGGGAGCCCTGGTCATCGAAGCCGTGGCCAATTTCGTGGCCGATGACGGCGCCAATGCCGCCGTAGTTGACGGCGTCGTCAGCGTCGGCGGTGAAGAACGGCGGCTGCAGGATGGCGGCCGGAAACACAATCTCGTTGAGCAGCGGGTGGTAGTACGCGTTCACCGTCTGCGGCGTCATGAGCCACTTCTCCCGGTCCACGGGCTTGCCCACCTCATCAAGGTGCCGGTCGACGTCGGCGCTGTGCGCCCGCTCCACATTGCCCAGCAGATCCGCGGGGTCGATCTCCACCGCGGAGTAGTCGATCCACTTGTCCGGGTAGCCAATCTTGGCGCGGAAGGAATCGAGCTTCTTCAGCGCCTCGTGTTTGGTTTCCTCGCCCATCCAGGCAAGGCCGGCGATGGATTCGCGGTAAGCCTCGATCAGGTTCGCCACCAGCGACTCCATCCGGGCCTTGTGGGTTTCCGGGAAGTGCCGGGCAACGTAGATCTGGCCGACCGCCTCGCCGAGCGCGGCCTCGACGACGGCGACCCCCCGCTTCCACCGGTCCTTGTTGCGCGGCGTTCCGCTGAGCGTGGTGCCGTAGAAGGCGAAATTCGCATCAACCAACGCGGCGGAGAGATAGGGCGCGGCCGCGCTGATGACGCGCAGTGCGAGCCATTCCTGCCAGGCGGACAGTGGCTCCGAGTCCAGCAGCGATGCTGCCCCGGCAAAGAAATCCGGGGTGCTCACGACGAGTTCGGCGCGTTTCTCCGGCGCGATCGCGGCGGCGTCGAACCAGGCCGTCAGGAGCGGGAAGAGTTCCGTCGCCTCATCGGCTGACTTGAGGTTGTAGGTCTTCTGCGGATCACGCAGCGTGACTTTGTCCCAGTGGTGCAAGGCGAGTGCCGTCTCCAGCGCCACGACCCGGCCGGCCGCGTCTTCCGGGTCGGCGACGCCGGCCAGGCCGAAGACGGTCTTGATATGGTCCGAGTAGGCCTGCACCACCGGCGCGAACTTCTCCTCGCGGTAGTACGACTCATCGGGCAGGCCCAGCCCGCCCTGGCCGGTGTACAGCAGGATCCGGTCCGGGTTTCCGGCGTCGGGGGCGGGATAGATGTAGAAGAGGCCACCCACGTCCGCACGGAACAAGCGCCCGGCCAGCGCCACGAGCCCGGCGACCGACTCTGTGGAGAAGACCTCGTCGAGCCGCTGCCTGATCGGGTCCAGGCCCCTGGCTTCCACCGCGGCCTCGTCCAGAAAGCTGTTGTAGAGGTCCCCGATCTTCTGCTCGATCCCGGTGGACTCCGTGCCGCGGCCGGCCGCGTCCTCGATGATTTCCTTCACCGCGAGCTCCGAGCCGTCCCGCAGCGCAGTGAACGTCCCCTCCAGGGGCCGGTCATCCGGGATATCGGTGCTCTTGAGCCAGGTGCCGTTGACATGCTGGTACAGGTCATCCTGCGGCCGGACAGAGAAGTCGATGTTGGACAGGGCGATCCCCGAAAGTGGCACGGATGCTCCTTTGAGAGGCAGCCCGGCGCCGCCTTGTTACGGGATACCGGTCTGCATGGTGGACGTTACGAAGGTGTGGCTCCTTCATCTTACGCACCCGTGTTAGTGTGAAATGGTGCGCGCAGAACTGCTTCTTCTTAGCTGCCGCGGCGAGGCCTCAGACGCGATCTAGCGCAAGGCCCACCCTCGCTGCGGAGTTTGTGTTGCCCGGCCACCCTTTCACCAGGAATCACAGAAAAGGCCCCGATTGTAATGCGAAACGCACAGAAATCCTCAGGAATGCCCGTCCACCGCTACGTCCCGTTCCAGGACCTGATCACGGTTGAACTGCCGGACCGCACCTGGCCGGACAAGGTCATCACCAAGGCCCCGCGCTGGTGCGCCGTGGACCTGCGTGACGGCAACCAGGCCCTGATCGACCCGATGAGCCCGGCCCGCAAGCTGAAGATGTTCCAGCTGCTGGTCCGGATGGGCTACAAGGAAATCGAAGTCGGGTTCCCCTCCGCGTCGCAGACGGACTTCGACTTCGTCCGGCAGCTGATCGAGGGCAACCACATCCCGGACGACGTCACCATCCAGGTCCTCACCCAGGCCCGCGAACACCTGATCGAGCGGACCTACGAGTCCCTCGTCGGCGCCAAGCAGGCGATCGTGCACCTGTACAACTCGACGTCGGTCCTGCAGCGCCGGGTGGTTTTCAACCAGGACGAAGACGGCATCCTGGACATCGCGCTCCAGGGCGCGCGGCTGTGCAAGAAGTACGAGGAGACCCTGCAGGACACCCACATCACCTACGAGTACTCACCGGAATCCTTCACGGGGACCGAACTGGCGTACGCCGTCCGGGTCTGCAACGCCATCGCCGACGTCTTCGAGGCCTCCGCCGACAGCCAGGTCATCATCAACCTGCCGGCCACGGTGGAAATGGCCACCCCCAACGTGTACGCCGATTCCATCGAGTGGATGAGCCGCAACCTGCACCCGCGGGAGGGCATCATCTTGTCCCTGCACCCGCACAACGACCGCGGCACCGGTGTCGCGGCCGCCGAACTGGGCTACCTGGCCGGCGCCGACCGGATCGAAGGCTGCCTGTTCGGCAACGGCGAGCGGACCGGCAACGTGGATCTGGTGACCCTGGGCCTGAACATGTTCGTCCAGGGCATCGACCCGATGATCGATTTCTCCGACATCGACGAGGTCCGCCGCACCGTGGAGTACTGCAACCAGCTGCCCGTGGCCGAGCGTGCACCGTACGGCGGAGACCTCGTCTTCACCGCTTTCTCCGGCTCGCACCAGGACGCGATCAAGAAGGGCCTGGAAGCGCTCGAGAAGGATGCCGCCGCCGCCGGCAAGGACGTCGCGGACTATCCGTGGCAGGTCCCGTACCTGCCGGTCGACCCGAAGGACCTCGGCCGCAGCTACGAGGCCGTCATCCGGGTCAACTCCCAGTCGGGCAAGGGCGGCGTCGCCTACCTGCTGAAGAACGAACACAACCTGGACCTGCCGCGGCGTGCCCAGATCGAGTTCTCCGGCGTCATCCAGAAGCAGACGGACACGATGGGCGGCGAAGTCAGCGGCGCCCAGCTCTGGCAGGTCTTCCAGGATGAGTACCTGCCCTCCGGTTCGGCTGACGCGCAGTGGGGACGCTACGCCCTCGGCCCGTTCAGCACCGAGACGGACGAGGACGGTTCCATGACGCTGCACGCCGCGCTCAAGGTGGACGGCGCGGCGGTCCACCGCACCGGCACCGGCAACGGTCCGATCGCTGCCCTCCTGAGCATCCTGCGCGAAGACGGCGTCGACGTCCGGGTCCTGGACTACAGCGAACACGCCCTGTCCGAGGGCGGCAGCGCCCTCGCCGCAGCCTACGTCGAGTGCGCCGTGGGGGAGCGTGTGCTGTGGGGCGTCGGGATCGACGCCAACACGTCCACATCCTCGCTCAAGGCCGTCATCTCGGCCGTGAACCGGGCCATCCGGGACGCGCGCGCCTGACCGGCGGGTCACTGCGCCGCCGCCGGATCCGCCGGCGGCGCAGTGCTGCTTTCCCCAATGGCAGCGTTTCCGTCCAAGACAGTGCGAAGATTAACCGTGGCCCAACCATCCTCCTTTGCCTCCCGCGCCTACCGTGATGACGGCGTCGTCCTGCGTACCCACAAGCTGGGCGAGGCGGACCGCATCATCACCATCCTGACCAAGCACCACGGCCAGGTCCGCGCGGTGGCCAAAGGCGTCCGGCGCACCAGCAGCCGCTTCGGCGCACGTCTGGAACCCTTTATGGTCGCGGACCTGCAGCTGATTTCCGGCCGGAGCCTCGACATCGTCACGCAGGCTGTCGCCAAGGGGGCCTACGGCGGCAACATCGCCGCGGACTACGGCCGCTACACCGTCGCAGCCGCCATGACCGAGACGGCCGAGAAGCTCACCGACGTCGACGGCGAAGCGGGCACCGCCCAGTACAACCTCCTCGTCGGCGCCCTGGCATCGCTGAGCCGCGGGGACCACACCCCGGAACTCATCCTCGATTCCTACCTGCTGCGGGCCCTCTCCACCGGCGGCTGGGCACCGAGCTTCACCGACTGCGCGCGCTGCGGGGCCCGTGGCCCGCACAATGCGTTTTCGGCCCCGCTTGGCGGCATGGTGTGCGCCGACTGCCGTCCGCCGGGGTCCCCCGCGCCCGCCGCGGAAACGGTCCAGCTGCTCGGCGCCCTGCTGACCGGGGACTGGACGACCGCGGACGCGTCCGTCCGCGTGCACCGCCGCGAGGCAGCGGGCCTGGTGGCCAGCTACCTGCAGTGGCACCTGGAACGTGTCCTGAAATCCCTCAAACATGTGGAGCGAACGTAACTGTGGCGTTGGGTAGGAATGTGGCGTTGGGCAAAAAGAAGAGTCCGGACCGGCAGCGGAGCACCCCGGTGGTGAGCCCGTACCCGCACCCCTCCGGGGCCGTCCCCCCGGCCATCCCCGCGGAGTTCATCCCGCGGCACGTCGCCATTGTCATGGACGGCAACGGCCGTTGGGCCAACCAGCGCGGCCTGCCGCGGATCGAAGGCCACAAAGCGGGGGAGCCGGCCCTGCTGGATGTAGTGGCCGGAGCCATCGAACTCGGCATCGAGCACGTCAGTGTCTATGCCTTCTCCACCGAGAACTGGCGCCGCTCGCCCGAGGAGGTGCGCTTCCTGATGGGTTTTAACAAGGACGTGCTACGTCGCCAGCGCAACCAGCTGGACGAATGGGGTGTCCGGATTCGCTGGTCCGGCCGGCGTCCCAGGCTGTGGGGCTCGGTGATCCGCGAACTGGAAGAGGCCGAGGACTTCACCCGTGGCAACAGCACGTGCACCCTGAACATGTGTGTTAACTACGGCGGGCGCGCCGAAATCGCGGATGCGGTGTCCGCCATCGCGGAAGAGGTGGCGGCCGGGCGGCTCAAGCCGGGCGCCATCACCGAGAAGACGATCCAGAAATATCTGGACGAGCCGGACCTGCCCGACGTCGACCTGTTCCTGCGCAGCTCCGGCGAGCAGCGGCTCTCCAACTTCATGCTCTGGCAGTCGGCCTACGCGGAGTTCGTCTTTATGGACACCCTGTGGCCCGACGTGGACCGGCGCACCTTGTGGGACGCCGTCGAAATCTATGCCCAGCGGGATCGCCGCTACGGCGGCGCGGTGGACGCGGCGGCACCTGGCGGGCCCGCCTGACCCCGGGCCCGCCAGCCCCAGCCGGCCCGGGTGCAGGGGCGGTCAGCCCGGGTACAGGCTTAGCCAGAGCACCAAATCGTCGTAGGCTTCCCGCCGCACAGCGCGGCGTGAGAGGAAGATGTCGTGGATCGCCCCCGGGTAGCGGAAGACCGCCGCCCGGCGGCCCAGCCCGAGCGCCCGGCGCGCCGTTTCCTCCACATCGATCACGGCGTCGACGTCCATGAGTTCCTCTGACCATTCGGGCTGGATCCGGGTGCGGCCCGACAGCATCACCAGCACCGGCGACTTGATGTCGAGCCGCCGCGCCACGGCCGCGTGGCCGGCCATGACTGCCTTCGTCCAGCCCGGCCTGACGGGGAACGCCTCCCTCGGCCGCCACGCGGGATCCACGACCCATTCGCCGTGCGCCGTGCCGCTGACGCTGTCCCAGTAGCCGGGCATGCTGGGCAGCAGCAGCGGCCGGCGCGGGTCCGTGCGCGCCAGCGGTTCCACCAAATGCATCGCGATGTTCCGGATCAGGCTGCTGCCCTGCAGTTCCAGCCAGGGCGCATTAAGGATCAGGGTGCCCAGCTGGCCCGGATTCCGGTCCGCCCAGAGCGCCGCAACGAGGCCGCCGAGGGAATGCGCGAGCACGTGCACCGTCGGATCTCCCGGGCGGCCGGTGCGTCCGGCGATGTCGGTGCCGATCGCTGCCAGCGCCGCCGCAATGTCCTCGTCATAGACGGCCAGGTCGGCCGTGTAGCCGGGGGTCTGCCATTCCCGCAGGCTGCGTCCGAATTTCCGCAGGTCCAGGGCGTAGAAGTGGAATCCGCTGGCAACAAGGTGATCGGCGAGTTCGGCCTGCAGGAAATAGTCAGCCCAGCCGTGGAGGTAGAGGACCACCTTCTCCGCCGCCCGGATGCCCGGGACATCCGGGCCGCGGACCGCTGTTGCGGCCGCACCTCCGCCCGGGCCGGCATGCCGCACCAGGGTCGCGACAACGGGTCCCTCGTCGTCTGAAGACAGGGGCAGGTCCAGGCTCTGAAAGCGGCGGCCCAGCACATCGTCACGCCATAGCGGCCGCACCACGGGAACGCTCATGCGCTGCCGCCGTCGTCGAGCACATACGCGCGGAGCCAGCGGGCCAGCCGGGCATAGGCGTCGGCCCGGACGCGCGGGGCCGACAGGAACACATCATGCAGGGCCCCGTCGATCCGTTCCAGCGTGACGGTGCGGCCCAGGCTGAGAGCGCGCAGGGCGATGGTGTTGACATCCAGGACTGCGTCCGTGCGCCGCATCGATTCCTTCCAGAACATCCCGTTGGCGCTGGCCCCGGAGATCAGGACGAGGATGGGGACGTCGATGTTCAGTCCCCGCGCCACCCGCGACTGGCCGGTGAGAACGGCGCTCAGCCAGCCCGCGCGGACGGGGAACGCCCGGGGCGGGCGGTAGTTGTCATCCAGCGTCCATTCGCCCTCTGCCGCGCTGCTGATGCTGCGCCAGTAAAAGGAGCGCTCCGGCAGGCGGATGACGGCCTCGGGCCAGAACCGCGCGAGCGGCTCCACCATGGTCCGGGCGGCACGGCGCAGGGCAGGGCTGCCGTGCATTTCCAGCCACGGGCTGTCCAGGATCAGCTGCGAGACCACCCCCGGATGCCGGCTGGCCCACAGCGCGGCAATCAGCCCTCCGGTGGAGTGCCCCATCAGCGCCACGGATGGAGCTGTTTCCGCGGCAGGGTGCAGGGAGGCGATGATGCCGATCGCTGCGGTGATCTCGGCGTCGTAATCGTCCAGGTCCGCAACATAGCCGCCGTGCGCCCCCGCATGCAGGCTCCGCCCGTGGTTGTGCATGTCCAGGGCGAAGAACGCGAAGCCCTGGCCGGCCCAGAATTCGGCGAGTTCCTCGTTGAAGAAGTAGTCGCTCCAGCCATGCAGGAACAGCACGGCCCGGACCGGGTGCCCGCCGGGACCACCCGCTCCGGGCATGTGCCGTACCAGCGTGGCGGTCCGTTCCACACCGTCAGGGCCGGACGCCGGGAAGGCGCAGGCCTCGAAATCGTCGCCGAGGATATCGGGTACCCACTCCACGGCAGGCACCTAGACCGCCGACGCCGCGGCGCGGCCGGCCGAGCGCCCGGAAAACAGGCAGCCGCCGAGGAACGTTCCCTCGAGCGCGCGGTAACCGTGGATGCCGCCGCCGCCAAACCCGGCAGCTTCCCCGGCGGCGAAGAGCCCGGGGACCGGCTGCCCGGCGCCGTCCAGGACCCGGGACTGCAGGTCGGTGTGGAGTCCGCCCAGGCTTTTCCGCGTGAGCACCGAGAGCCGCACGGCCAGCAGCGGCCCGTGCCTGGGGTCCAGCAACCGGTGCGGCGGCGCCACCCGCATGATCCTGTCGGTGGCGAATCGTCGGGCGGCGCGGATGGCGGCGAGCTGCGGGTCTTTGCCCAGGCCGCTGTCGAACTGCCGGTCCCGGGACCGGATCAGCCGGTCCAGCCCGGCGGGGTCAATCAACGGCTGGCCGGTGAGTGCGTTCATGGCGGCGGCGAGTCCGGCGGGCGTGCCGGCCTGCAGGAAGTCGACCCCGCGGTCCAGGACGCGCTGCAAGGGCCCGTCGCTGCCGGGCCGCAGCCGGGAGGCCAGCAGCCTGACGTCCTTGCCGGTGAGGTCGGGATTTTGTTCCGACCCGGAGAGGGCGAACTCCTTGAGGGCGGTTGCCCTGTTGAGCACGAACCAGGAGTGTTCGTGGCCTGTGCCGAGGATATGGCGCAGCGCCCCCAGCGAATCGAACCCCGGGAACAGGGGAGCGGGGAGCATGCTTCCGGTGGCGTCCAGCCACAGGGCCGACGGGCCCGGCAGGATCCGGATTCCGTGCTGTGGCCACACCGGCGAATGGTTGTGGATGCCCTCGGGGTAATGCCACATCCGGTCCCCGTTGATGAGGCGGCCACCGGCGCGGGCAGCGGCAGCCAGGAATCCGCCGTCAACGGACGCCGGCACGCCGCTGAGCATCGTCCGCGGCACCGGACCGCCCGGCCACTGCCGGCGGACGGTGTCGTGGTTGCCGCCGATTCCGCCGGTGGTCACCACCACGGCGGCGCCGGACGCTTCAAAGTTTCCGACGGCGACGCGCGAGGAGGCTTCGCCGCGGGCGGCGCCGCTGGGCTCCAGGATTTCGCCCTGCACCCCCGTGACGCGTCCCGCCGCCGTCACCACGCTGGCAGCGCGGTGGCGGAAATGGAACGAGACCCGGCCAGCCGCCTCGCCCTCGCGCAGCTTCGCCAGGAACGGTGCCACCAGCGCAGGACCGGTGCCCCAGGCGACGTGGAAGCGGGGGACGGTGTTGCCGTGGCCGTCAGGTCCGTAGCCGCCGCGTTCGGCCCACTGCACGAGGGGGAACAGCCGTACTCCCAGCGAAGCGAGCCAGGCTCGTTTTTCGCCCGCCGCGAAGTCCACGTAGGCGGCCGCCCAGTCCCGGGCGAGGGCGTCCTCGGGCCGGTCGAAGGCGGCTGAGGCCATCCAGTCGGCCAGGGCCAGTCCGGCGCTGTCCTTCACGCCCAGCCGGCGCTGTTCGGGGGAGTTGACCAGGAAGAGGCCGCCGAAGGACCAGTGCGCCTGGCCGCCCACGGAGGCTTCGGGTTCCTGGTCGAGCACGGCAACCCGGCGGCCTGCTGCATAGGCCTGTGCCGCAGCGACGAGCCCGGCCAGGCCCGCCCCCACCACAACCACGTCAGCGTCGATCACTGATCCGGCAGCCCGGCTGTGTGCCGTGCCTGGGGCTCCATAGTCGCTGCTCATGGCTTCATGCTAGCGCCCGGCGGCCCGCGGGTTTGGTCTGGACCGCCGGAACGGGAAAACTAGAGCCATGCGCGTATATCCGACTTTCTTCCGGCTGGCCTTTTCATGGATGGACGCCGAACGCGCCCACACAATCGGCTTCCGGGCCATCCGGCTCGTCCATTCCTGCGGTGCCGGGCGGGTGCTGCAGAAGTTCACGGCCCCGGCGGCGTCCCTCCAGACCCGGGCACTCGGCCTGACCTTCCCCTCGCCGTTCGGCCTGGCGGCAGGCTTCGACAAGGAGGGCCACGGGATCGAGGCCCTGGCCGAGCTTGGCTTCGGCCATGTGGAGGTTGGCACCATCACCGGGCAGTCCCAGCCCGGAAACCCGGCCCCGCGGCTCTTCCGCCTGGTCGAGGACCGGGCCGTGATCAACCGGATGGGCTTCAACAACGATGGAGCCGCAGCCGTGGCGCCCCGCCTGAAGTCCGCCCGGGCCGCCCTGCAGCGCCGCCACCCGGGCGTCCGCCCGGTGATCGGGGTCAACATCGGCAAGAGCAAGGTGGTGGAACTGGAGGATGCGGTGGCCGACTACCTCGTCAGCGCCCGCAGCCTGGCTCCCGCGGCCGACTACCTCGTGGTCAACGTCAGCTCCCCGAACACCCCGGGACTGCGGCTGCTGCAGGATGTTCAGACGCTCCGCCCCCTCCTGACGGCAGTGGGGGAGGCCGCGGACCAGGCGTCCGGGCGCCACGTTCCGCTGCTGGTCAAGATCGCCCCGGACCTCAGCGATGAAGACATCGACGACGTCGCGCGCCTGGCGCTGGACCTGAACCTCGACGGAATCATCGCCACCAACACCACCATCGCCCGCACCGGCCTCTCAACGAGTCCGGACCAGGTTGCCGCCTGCGGCGCCGGCGGCCTGTCCGGGGCGCCGCTGAAGCAGCGGTCGCTGGAGGTGCTGGCCCGGCTGAAGGCGGCAACCGGCGGAAAGCTGGCCCTTGTCTCGGTGGGCGGCGTCGAAACCGCGCAGGACGTGCAGCAGCGGCTCGACGCCGGCGCCACCCTCGTGCAGGGATACACGGCGTTCCTCTATGAAGGTCCGTTCTGGGCCGCCCGCATCAACCGGCAGCTGGCCAGGCACCCGTCCCGGCGCTAGGCCACGCGTCCCCGCACGGGCATGTCCCGGGGAACGACGGAGCCCCCGGCAGTCCAACTGCCGGGGGCTCCTTGGTGGGGGGAATCAGGCGGGGTAGTCGCCGCGCTTGACGAGGGGCTTGGGAAGGCGCAGGCGGCGGAACTGCAGCGAGCGCATGGAGCCGTACCAGACGGTACCGCGCTCCACGTCGCCAAACTTCTCCGCCAGGCGCTTCCTGAGCTTCCGGGACAGGATGAAGACGTCGACGAAGACGGCCAGGAACATCACCCAGAACGCGCCCAGGACGTAGATCATCTGTTCGCTGGAGGCCGGGACCAGGAGGGAGACGACCACGAAGATGAGCGCGCCGAACATCAGGTACTCGCCAAGGCTGAAGCGGGCGTCCACATAGTCACGGGCGAAACGCTTCTGCGGGCCCTTGTCCCGCAGCGGCAGGAACTTCTCGTCGCCGGTGTCCATGGCCTGCCGCATCTTGAGCCGCTGCTCCTGGACCGCGGCGCGCTCCGCGGCCTTGGAGGCCTTGCGGTCCTCCGGCACGAGCGGCCGCTTGCGGGCAGCCACCTGCGCGCTGCGCTTGGGCGTGGGCGCGCCCTTGCCGAGGGCGGTATCCCGGGCGGCTGCCCCGGCCGCCTGCTGGTCAACTAGGTCCTGCGCCGATGGCGCTTCTTTTTTACGTCCAAACACCCCTACAGAATACCCCGGGGCGGCGTGCGCGGGACCCGGCCCAGACGGAGCGGGGCCCGTCGTGGCACTGTTTGAAGTGATCAGCGGCACGGGTAGTGTTCTGGCCATGACTTCATCACCCGCGGGGAACCCGCAAACCGCTCACGGCCGTGTCGGAAACGTCGATACTGAGGCCCTCCGCCAGGCCGTCACCGACTCGTTCGACACCACGATCGCCCAGTTGACCGAGCTCGTCGCCATTCCGGGCATCGCCTGGCCCAGTTTCGACCCCGCCCCGTTGGACGCCAGCGCCGACGCCGTCGCCGCACTGGTACGTGCCAGCGGCTTCGACGAGGTCCGGATTCTGCGCTGCGACAAGGAAGACGGGACGCCCGGCGGCCCCGCCGTGGTCGCGCGCCGGCCCGCCGCCGCGGGCAAACCGACGATCCTCCTGTACGCGCACCACGATGTCCAGCCCACCGGCGACCTGGCGCTGTGGGAAACGGAGCCCTTCACCGCCGTCGAGCGCGACGGGCGTCTCTACGGACGCGGCGCGGCCGACGACAAGGCCGGCATCCTGGCGCACATCGCCGCCTACTCCGCTGTGACCCGCGTGCTGGGCGACGATCTTGGCCTTGGCGTGACCTTCTTCTTCGAGGGCGAGGAAGAGGCCGGGTCCCCGACGTTCCGGACCTTCCTGGAAACCCACCAGGAGCTGCTGCGCGCAGACGTGATCGTCGTGGCCGACTCGAGCAACTGGAAGGTCGGCATCCCCGCGCTCACCACAAGCCTCCGCGGCCTGGTTGACGGCACCATTGAGGTCAAGGTCCTTGACCACGCCGTCCATTCCGGCATGTTCGGCGGCCCGGTGCTGGACGCGCCGACCCTGCTGTCCCGGCTCATCGCCACACTGCACGACGACGACGGCAACGTCGCGATTGCCGGCCTCGCCAGCCGGGACGACGTCGCCGTCGACCTCTCCGAAGCGGAGTACCGGGCCGATGCCTCGGTGCTCGACGGCGTCCGGCTCGCCGGCACCGGCACCATCGCCTCCCGGATGTGGACCAAACCGGCGCTGTCGATCATTGGCTTCGACGCCCCCGCCGTGGACGTCGCCTCCAACACCCTCCTGCCCCGCGCCCGGGCCAAGTTCAGCCTGCGGCTCGCGCCCGGACAGGACCCGGCCGAGGCGATGGACGCCGTCCGCAGGCATGTGGAGGCCAACGCGCCGTTCGGCGCCCACGTGGTCTTCACGCCGGGGGAGAGCGGCAACGCCTTCCTCACGGACACCTCTTCCAAGGCTGCCAGCGTCGCGATGTGGGCGCTCGGCGAGGCATGGGGCGTGCCGGCCGTGGAGACCGGCATCGGCGGCTCGATTCCCTTCATCGCCGACCTGACCGAGCTGTACCCGGACGTGCAGATCCTGGTCACCGGCGTCGAGGATCCCGATTCCCGGGCGCACAGCGCGAACGAATCCCTGCACCTTGCCGACTTCCGGAACGCCATCGTTGCGGAGGCACTGATGCTGGCCCGGTTGAATGACGAAGGACTGGCCTGAGCGGAGGGTCCTTGTCCTCCGTAGCGCCGGGTCCCCAGGGAACATCCAGCCTGCCGGGACGGTTACGTCAGGAGTTAGAGCTACAGGGCTGATCGACGTAGCATGTAGCTATAGCCCGTACCGTCCAAGTAGGGGCGGGCGCCGCGGGAGCGGCGCCGCCACCACTGTCGATAAGAAGGTAGGCCATGAGCACTACAACCAATGAAAACAGCGCCGACACCACCGCCGCGGGGGGCGGGGAACTGGCCACGCACGAGGTCAAGCTGACCGACGTCGCCGCCGGCAAGGTCCGCAGCCTGCTCGAGCAGGAAGGCCGCACCGATCTGCGCCTCCGCGTGGCCGTGCAGCCCGGTGGTTGCTCTGGCCTGATCTACCAGCTGTACTTCGACGAGCGGCTCCTCGACGGCGACGCCGTCCGCGACTACGACGGCGTTGAAGTTGTTGTCGACAAAATGTCCGTCCCGTACCTCAGCGGTGCCAGCATCGACTTCGAGGACACCATCTCCAAGCAGGGCTTTACGATCGACAACCCCAACGCCGGCGGCTCCTGCGCGTGCGGTGATTCCTTCCACTAAGGCCGGGCAATCTGCCCGGCCTTAGTGCCGCAGAATCCATAACGAGCGGGCCCGTCAAGAAGGTCCCGACGCACGGCGCGGACATGTGGGCGAAACCTCGCGGGGAGCGGTAAGCTCTACACCGAGTAGTAAAACTTTTCGTGTGCCTTGACCGCCATTTTGCGGCCCGGGCAACAGCAACAAGTAGGAAGGGCCGTCTGTGAGTTCGCAGAACCGAACCGGCAGCCGACGCAAACAGATCACTACGATCACTGGCTTGGCACTCGCCGGCGCGTTGGCTTTGACTGGATGTTCACCAGAGGTACAGAAAGGGTGGCTGCCCACTGAGCGTGGCACCACCAACCACACTGACCGCATCATGGACCTCTGGGTCAACTCATGGATTGCCGCTCTGGTCGTGGGTGTCATTACCTGGGGCCTCATGATCTGGTGCCTCGTCGCTTACCGGCGCCGCAAAGGCACCGTCGGGTTCCCCCGGCAGAACAGCTTCAACCTGCCCCTCGAGGTCTTCTACCTGACGATCCCGCTGTTCATGGTCCTGGTGTTCTTCTACTTCACCGACCGTGACCAGCAGGCGATCGACAACCGCGCTGTGCCCGCCGACGTCGTCGTTGACGTCCGCGGCAAGCAGTGGGCATGGGACTTCAACTACAAAAAGGGCGACGTCATCCGCGAGGATGTCCACGAAGCCGGAGTCCAGGCCCACCTCACCGGCGAGGCCGTGGACAAGGAAAAGCTGCCCACCCTGTACCTTCCGGTCAACAAGTCGGTTGACGTGGAGCTCAACGCCCGCGACGTCATCCACTCCTTCTGGGTCCCCGCCTTCCTCCAGAAGCGCGACATGATCCCCGGAAAAACCAACTACATCAGGTTCACCCCCACCAAAGAGGGAACCTACGACGGCAAGTGCGCCGAACTCTGTGGCGAGTACCACTCCGAAATGCTGTTCCGCGTGAAGGTCGTTTCCGACGCCGAGTTCCTGGCGCACCTGGAGCAGCTGCGCCAGGACGGCAACACGGGACTCCTCGGCGAAGAGTACGACCGCAACCCGGCCCCGGCCGAAACCAAGTAAGGGGAGCGACGTGGCAACTACCTATTCCCAGCCCACCGGGATCCTTGAGGCTCCCGTAGTACCGAAGTCCAAGGGACGCATCGTCGTCAACTGGATCACCTCCACCGACCACAAGACCATCGGGTACATGTACCTGATCGCGTCCTTCGTGTTCTTCTGCTTCGGCGGAGTCATGGCGCTGCTGATCCGCGCCGAACTGTTCGAGCCCGGCATGCAGATCCTGCAGACCAAAGAGCAGTACAACCAGCTCTTCACCATGCACGGCACCGTCATGCTGCTGATGTTCGCGACGCCGCTGTTCGCCGGCTTCGCCAACGTGATCATGCCGCTGCAGATCGGCGCTCCCGACGTTGCCTTCCCGCGGCTGAACGCACTGGCCTTCTGGTTCTTCCTCTTCGGCTCCACGATCGCCGTCTCCGGCTTCATCACCCCGCAGGGTGCGGCTTCCTTTGGCTGGTTCGCGTACGCACCGCTGTCCAACACGACGTTCAGCCCGGGCGTGGGTGGTGACCTCTGGGTCTTCGGCCTGGCGCTCTCCGGCTTCGGCACCATCCTCGGTGCGGTCAACTTCATCACCACGATCATCTGCATGCGCGCCCCGGGCATGACCATGTGGCGGATGCCGATCTTCACCTGGAACACCCTGGTGACGGCAATCCTGGTCCTGATGGCGTTCCCGCCGCTGGCCGCCGCCCTCTTCGCCCTCGGCGCGGACCGCCGCTTCGGTGCCCACATCTTCGACCCGGAGAACGGCGGCGCCGTCCTCTGGCAGCACCTGTTCTGGTTCTTCGGACACCCGGAGGTCTACATCATCGCCCTGCCGTTCTTCGGTATTGTCTCGGAGATCTTCCCGGTCTTCAGCCGCAAGCCGATCTTCGGCTACAAGGGCCTGGTTTACGCCACGATCTCCATTGCCGCGCTGTCCGTGACCGTGTGGGCCCACCACATGTACGTCACCGGTTCGGTCCTGCTGCCGTTCTTCTCTTTCATGACGATGCTGATCGCCGTCCCGACCGGGGTGAAGTTCTTCAACTGGATCGGCACGATGTGGCGGGGTTCCATCACCTTTGAAACCCCCATGCTGTGGAGCATCGGCTTCCTGGCGACGTTCCTCTTCGGCGGCCTGACCGGTGTCATCCTGGCCTCACCGCCGCTGGACTTCCACGTCTCGGACTCCTACTTCGTCGTTGCGCACTTCCACTACGTGGTCTTCGGAACCGTCGTGTTCGCGATGTTCGCAGGCTTCTACTTCTGGTGGCCGAAGTGGACCGGCAAGATGCTCAACGAGCGGCTGGGCAAGATCCACTTCTGGATGCTGTTCCTCGGCTTCCACGGCACCTTCCTCATCCAGCACTGGCTGGGCGTTGAGGGTATGCCGCGCCGCTACGCGGATTACATGCCGCAGGACAACTTCACCTGGATGAACCAGTTCTCCACGTACTCCTCGTTCCTGCTGGGTGCCTCGCTGATCCCGTTCTTCTGGAACGTCTACATCACCTGGCGCAGCAACGAGCGGGTCGAAGTGGATGACCCGTGGGGCTTCGGCGCCTCCCTCGAATGGGCCACCTCCTGCCCGCCGCCGCGCCACAACTTCACCTCGCTGCCGCGGATCCGGTCGGAGCGTCCTGCCCTGGACCTGCACCACCCCGAGCTCTCCCAGTCATACACCGTCGATTCTCCTGCCCCGGCAGCAGCAGCGCTCGGTAACGCCGACCAGAAGGATCAAGCCCAGTGAAAATCGAATCAAGGATTTTTGGATTCGGCGTCTTCTTCTTCATCCCAGTCTCCGTCATCTACGGATTCCTGACCGGCTGGTCCGAGTGGGTCGGCATCCTCGGTGTCCTGCTGCTCGGCGGCCTCGCCGGCATGATCGGCGCCTACCTCGCCTTCACCGGCAAGCGCGTCGGGATGCGCCCCGAGGACCGCAACGATGCGGAGATCCACGAGGGCGCCGGTGAACAGGGCCACTTCAGCCCCTGGAGCTGGTGGCCGCTGGTCCTCGGCATCGCCTGCGCCACCGGATTCCTCGGCCTGGCCATCGGGTTCTGGATCGTCTACATCGGGGCCGGCCTCGCGGTCGTCGCTTTGGTCGGCTGGGTCTACGAATACAGCCGCGGCGACCACGCGCACTAACGTCCCGGCAGACACAACGAGTCAATAACGACGGCGGGCCCCACCAATGGTGGGGCCCGCCGTCGTTGGTGCTGCAGGAGGGCCCCCTGAGGCAGCCTGCGCCGCTCAGCGGGAGCGGGCGGACTCCAGCAGCACGCGGAGGCTGTCCAGGGCGTCCTCGACGTCGCCAGGGCTGCAACGGTCCGGGATTGCATCAGGGGCAACGGCGAACTCCACCTCGCAGCCGAAGGGGAAGTCCTCGGTTATGACCTCCAGCAGGGAGCGGGCATCCACACCCGGCCTGCCGTCCCGGCTGATGGTAACGGGTAGGCCGGTTTCATGGACAGCGCGGACAAAATGCGCCGCAGGCCTGGCATGCAGTCCGATGGTGGCCTGGACGATGGCGGTCCGAACTGGCAACGGGACTCCCTGGTCTCGAATCGAAGGTGCCGGGGGAGACCGGCGCATTTAAGCCTAGCCGCGGCCGGCTTCCCGGGCGAACCAAGACGCCGCGCTGGTCTAGACCTGAACCCGGCGTGGCTTAACCTTGAGGTATGACTCATTCCGGAAGGCAGCGCAGTGGCGCCCTCTGACGCGGCCCGCATGGCCGGCGAGATTGACCGGCACAACGGTACGCCCATCTATGTCCAGTTGAGGGAAATCCTCCGAGCCCACATTGTGAGTGCCTGCCCGCCGGGTTCGGCCCTGCCCTCGGAGCGGGATCTCGCTGAACGATTCGGCCTGGCCCGGATGACCGTCCGCCAAGCCATCGATGCCCTCGTCGGCGAGGAAGTCATCGAGCGTGTGGTGGGCCTGGGCACCTTCGTCCGGAAACCCAAACTGGACCTGCAGGTCAAGCTGACCTCGTACAGCGAGGAAATGCAGCGCCGCGGCATGGTCCCGGCCGCGAAGGTCCTCAGCTTCGAGCAGATCGGTGCCAGCGCATTCCTGGCCCGGGAACTCCAGCTGGAGGAGGGGACGCCGCTGGTGCGGTTCCGCCGCCTGCTCCTGGCGGACAACGAACCCATGAGCGTGGACGAGAACTTCATCCCGGCCCACCGGGTGCCCGGCCTGCTCGACGGCGAACCGCCCACCTCGCTCTACAACGTCCTGAGTGAACGCTACGGACTGGTGATGGAATGGGGCGAGGACATGATTGAGGCGACCGCGGCGTCGCCGTCGACGGCCCGCCTGCTCAATGTCGAGGTGGGGTCGCCGCTGCTGAAGATCCAGCGCCACGCCTTTGTGGCGCGGGCCATGGTGGACTACTCGGTGTCCTATTACCGGGCCGACCGCTACAAGCTCTGGGTGCCGCTGCAGCGCCCCGGCGTCCGCCCGACGCGCAACTACGCCACGGGCTACCGCCCCTAACACCAACGCGGGGTCAGCTACGGCCCATCCGGGGCCCGGGATGGGCGCTGGCTGACCCCGCGTTGGTGTGTGGTACCTGGGGATGCAGAAAGGCCCGGTCCTGATGGACCGGGCCTTTCTGGTGTTCACTGCAGACGCTTAGTGGCTGAGCGTCTTCTGGGTATCACCGGACTCGAGAGCCTCGTGGACACCGTGGTGGCCGTGGGCCGCCGCAAGCTCAGCGGGCGTAGCCGGGGCGACCCGGTCCTCGAAGAACCACTGGGAGAGTTTCGCGCGGCGCTTTTCCTTCTTGTCGACGACGCCATGGGCGTTCGGCTCCGCAGGAAGGGGCGACGGCGACTCGAAGCCGACCAGCTTGTAGCGCTTGTACTCATCCAGCGGCGCGTGGACCTCGATGAACTCGCCGTGCGGCAGGCGCACAATGCGGCCGGTTTCACGGCCGTGCAGGGCAATTTCGCGGTCCTTGCGCTGCAGTGCCAGGGCGATGCGCTTCGTGACGATGAAGGCAATGACCGGGCCGACGAAGAACAGTGCACGCAGCCAGTAGGTCACATCGTTCAGCGACACGTGGAAGTGCGTGGCGATGAGGTCCGAGCCGGCAGCTGCCCACATGACGCAGTACCAGACAAAGCCGGCCATGCCGATGGCGGTACGCGTCGGTGCGTTCCGCGGACGGTCCAGGACGTGGTGCTCGCGGTTGTCCTTGGTGATCCAGCGCTCGATCCACGGGTAGGTGAACATCACGGTGAAGAGGATGCCTGCAGGCACCAGGGCCGGGAGCAGGACGTTGAAGGTGAAGACGTGGCCGAACCAGATCTGCTCGACCTTCCAGTCGCCGATGATGCCCGGCATCAGGCGCAGGGCGCCGTCCACGAAGCCGATGTACCAGTCAGGCTGGGTGCCCGCCGACACGGGGGAGGGATCGTAGGGGCCGTAGTTCCAGATCGGGTTGATGGTGAAGAAGCCGGCCATGAGTGCGACGACACCGAACACGATGAAGAAGAAGCCGCCGGCCTTGGCTGCGTAGACCGGGCCAAGGGGGTAGCCGACGACGTTGCCGTCGTTGCGTCCCGGGCCGGGATACTGGGTGTGCTTGTGCACCACCACCATAAAGAGGTGCATCACGATCATCAGGAGGATAAGCGCCGGAACCAGCAGAATGTGCAGCATGTACAGGCGGCCGATGATGGCCGTGCCGGGGAACTCTCCGCCGAAGAGGAAGAACGAAATGTACGTTCCGATGACCGGGATGGACTTGATCACGCCGTCGATAATGCGCAGGCCGTTGCCGGAAAGCAGGTCATCGGGGAGTGAGTAGCCGGTGAAGCCGGCAGCCATCGAGAGGATGAGCAGCACGCCGCCCACCACCCAGTTCATTTCGCGGGGCTTGCGGAAGGCGCCGGTGAAGAACACGCGCAGCATGTGCACAGACACCGAGGCCACAAACAGCAGCGCGGACCAGTGGTGGACCTGGCGCATGAACAGGCCGCCACGGACATCGAAGGAGATGTTCAGGGAGGAGCTGTACGCCACGGACATCTCGACGTTCTTCAGCGGCGTGTACGAACCGGCGTAGCGAGTCTCTGCCATGGACGGATCAAAGAAGAATGTCAGGAAGGTGCCCGAGAGCAGCAGGATGACGAAGGAGTACAGCGCCACTTCACCAAACATGAACGACCAGTGGTCCGGAAAGACCTTGCGGCCGAATTCACGGAGGATCCCGGAACCGCCGACGCGCTCGTCAACGAAGTTGGTGATACGGCCGCCCTTGGTCTTGGCGACGAAGGCGGGGGCATTAGGCGTTGATGTTGCGCTCATGCTCATCACGCTCCCAATAGCTAGGTCCAACAGGTTCATGGAAGTCGCTGGTGGCGACCAGGTAGCCCTCGGCATCTACTGCGATTGGCAGCTGGGGGAGAGGACGGCTGGCCGGGCCAAAGATAACCTTGCATTCCTGGGTCAGGTCAAAGGTTGACTGGTGGCACGGGCACAGCAGGTGATGGGTCTGCTGCTCGTACAGGGCAACAGGGCAACCAACGTGGGTGCAGATCTTCGAATATGCAACGATCCCGTTGTAGCCCCAGTCCTCACGGCCAGCGGAAGGGTTGAGGGACTCGGGGTTCAGGCGCATGAGCAGAACGACGGCCTTGGCCTTTTCGTTCAGCTTGCCTTCGTGCAGTTCGTTAAGCCCTTCCGGGATGACGTGGAAAGCCGAGCCGATGGTGACGTCCGAGGCCTTGATGGGGGTGCCATCGGGGTCGCGGGTGAGCCGCTTAAGCTTTCCGTCCTGGGGTGCCCACATGGTGTGGGCCAGTGCGTTGTCAGGACGCGGACCCAGGTCACCGAAGACGGCGAGGGCCGGCAGGGGAGCCAGCGCCACGGCGCCCAGAAGGGTGTTGCGGATCAGCGGCCGGCGCTTGATGCCTGTTTCCTCGACAATATCGTCGACGATCCGGACAGCGGCAAGGCGGTCTTCCTCGGTGCGGATGGCATGACGCTCTTCCGAGACTTCATGGTCCGGCATGAGGGCCTTCGCCCAGTGCACGATGCCGGTGCCGATGCCGAGCATTGCAAAGGCGGTACCGATGCCGAGCAGCGCGTTCTGCAGCCGGATCGTCGCGATCGCGGTGTCATGGCCCAGATCGATGGCAAAGTAGGCCACCAGGAAGATCAGGGTGCCAACGACCGAGATCCCGAAAAGAAGGGCTACCTGCCGTTCTGCTCGTTTTGCGGCCTTCGGGTCCGTGTCGGCCAGGCGCAAACGATGCGGGGGAATTCCAGGATCCTGGAACTTCTCCACCTCATTCTGACCAGCCGTAGCTACGGTGCCCGAGTGGTTCGGACTGCCGTCACTATGGTTGCCCATAATTCGCCTCATCCCTCTCTCGTCTCGGCGAGTGCCGAGTTAGCTTTCAATTCAAACTGCTGACAGGTCAGCAGAAAACTCTTACAGGTGCAACAGGTGGGCTAGGACGTCCGGGACGTAAGCCAGATGGTGAAGGCGATGATGACGCCGAGGCCGGCGATCCAGACAAACAGGCCTTCGGACACCGGGCCCAAAGAACCCAGATCCGCGCCACCGGGTGAACCGTTGGCTTCGATCTGCTTCAGGAAGGTGATGATGTCACGCTTGCCTTCGGGTCCGACATTGGCGTCGCTGAAGACCGGCATGTTCTGCGGGCCGGTGACCATTGCTTCGTAGATGTGCTTGCCGGAGACGTCGGCGAGGGCCGGGGCGAACTTGCCCCGGGTCAGCGCGCCGCCGGCGGCAGCAGCGTTGTGGCACATGGCGCAGTTGGTGCGGAACAGCTCGCCACCGTTGGCGGCGTCGCCCTTTTCATCGAGGACACCTGCCTCGGGAATGGACGGGCCCGGGCCGAGCGAGGCAACGTAAGCGGACAGCTGGTGGGTCTGCTCCTCGTTGAACTGGGCGGGCTTCTTGTAGGCCTGCGGGCCGTTCATCTGCATGGGCATGCGGCCGGTGCCAACCTGGAAGTCAACGGCGGCAGCGCCGACGCCTACCAGGGACGGTCCGTCTTTGGACCCGCTGGACCCCATGCCGTGGCAGGTGGCGCAGTTGGCGGCAAAGAGCTTGCCGCCTTCCTCTGCGTCATTTGCGCTGAAGCTGGTGGTGGCCTTGGCCTGGTTGACGGTGGTGGCAACGGCGTACAGCCCACCAGTGACCAGGAGGCCCATCAGCAGCAGTGCAATTGCTGCCAGTGGGTGACGTCGCTTCTGCGAGAGTGCCTTCACGTGGTGGTTCCTTTATTCGATCGTGCGTTGGCTCCGGGAGCCGCTTCTTGAAATTCTGCCTCTTGTAGAAAAAGAGTCAAGTCTTGCTACTTGAGGACGTAGATGACCAGGAAGAGGCCGATCCAGACGACGTCGACGAAGTGCCAGTAGTACGAGGTGACGATCGCGGAGGTTGCTTCGAAGTGGCCGAACTTCTTCGCTGCGAAGGAGCGGCCCATGATGAGGAGGAACGCAACCAGACCGCCGATAACGTGCAGGCCGTGGAAGCCCGTGGTGATGTAGAAGGCCGAACCGTAAGCGTTGGAGGAGAGCGAGACATGCTCGGAAACGAGCATGGCGTACTCAGTCGCCTGGCCGGCCACGAAGACGGAACCCATGATGAATGTCACGGTGAACCATTCGTTCATACCCCAGCGGGTGAAGCTGAGGCGGCCGCCGCTTCGACGCGGCTGAAGCCGCTCGGCGGCGAAGACGCCCATCTGGCAAGTAAAGGAACTTGCCACGAGGACGATCGTGTTGACGAGCGCAAAGGGGAAGTTGAGCTTGGCTGTCTCTTCGGCCCACATCTGTCCGGAAGTCGAACGGAGTGTGAAGTACATGGCAAAGAGACCGGCGAAGAACATCAACTCACTGGACAGCCAGACTACGGTTCCAACAGAAACCATGTTCGGGCGATTCAGCGTCGGGTGCGCCGGGGTACTGGGGGCATGGGTCGCAGATGTCACATAGACATTATGTCTATAAAACTCCCTCCTGCCCAACGCAAACCGCGTTTTGCGGGGACTTTTTCTACAAAGACGCGAATTCGCGCGGAAAAGTTCCCGGAGCGGTTCACATTGGTCTTTGCGGTGCGCACCTCGATAGCATCAGAACGTGACTTCTCAGGCATCTGCACAGGCGGCAGTCAACACGTGGCCGCGGCTCATCAAGGCACTCATCGACGGGACGGATCTCACGACCGGCAACACGGAGTGGGCGATGAACTCGATCATGTCCGGGGAGGCGAGCCCGGTTCAGGTTGCCGGTTTCCTCGTGGCGCTGCGGTCCAAGGGGGAAACCGTCGACGAACTTGTTGGCCTGGTCGAGGCGATGGTCGCAAATGCGAGCCCCATTGAGATAGCAGGGCAGAAGCTGGACATCGTGGGAACCGGCGGGGACCAGCAGAACACGGTGAATATTTCCACCATGGCCGCCCTGATCGCGGCCGGTGCCGGTGCGAAGGTGGTTAAGCACGGCAACCGCGCAGCGTCCTCGACCTCCGGGTCGGCCGACGTGCTTGAAGCCCTGGGGGTCCGGCTCGACCTGCCGATCCCCCGGGTTGCCCTCAATGCCGAAGAGGCCGGCATCACGTTCTGCTTCGCCCAGGTATTCCACCCCTCCATGCGGTATGCCGCCGTCGCCCGCCGCGAACTGGGAGTGCCGACGGCCTTCAACTTCCTGGGTCCGATGATTAACCCTGCGCATGTCCAGGCCTCGGCGGTTGGCGTCGCCAACGAGCGGATGGCGCCGCTGGTGGCAGGAGTGCTGGCCAAGCGCGGCAGCCGGGGGCTCGTCTTCCGCGGAAACGACGGACTGGACGAGCTCACCACCACCGGCCCGTCCAGGGTGTGGGAAATCCGGCACGGGGCAGTGAACGAGGAGATCTTCGACCCGCGCGAGCTGGGCATCCGGCAGGCAACCCTCGAGGAGCTCCGCGGCGGGGACGCCGCGGCCAATGCCGCCGTTGTGCGGTCCGTACTCTCCGGTGCCCACGGTTCCGCGCGCGATGCCGCGCTGCTGAACGCCGCTGCCGGACTCGTGGCGTTTGACCTGGATGCCGTCGGCCCGTTCAGCGAGCGGATGGCCGCGGCGTTGAAGCGCGCAGAAGAGTCCATCGAGTCAGGTGCTGCCACTGCCGTGCTGGACCGTTGGGTCGCGCTCTCGCGCAGCTGAACCGCCTGCGGTACCGGCAGCCGGCGATCCCGGCCCCGCAGCCGCCGGGCCTACTGTTCGAAGCCGAGGGCGAAGGCCGCGTCCAGGTCGTGCCGGGAGTAGGCCCGGAATGCGATCTGTGTGGTGGTGTGGACAACGCCGGGAACCTTGGACAGCTTGTCCGCGATGGCGTCGGCGAGGTCCTCATGCTTCGGAACACGCGCGATCGCGATGAGATCCCATTCGCCGGTCACGGAGTAGACCTCGCTGATGCCCTGGATGGCGGAGATTTCTTCCGCGGTCTCCGGGATACGGGAAGCGTCTGTCTTAATCAGGACGAAAGCGGTGACCACGTGTGAACCTTTCCGGATCTGTTGCGCCGTTGCCGGCCGAGTTCAGGCCCGGATGGTGCTCCGTGGGCCTCGGCCGTGTCCCTGCAAGCCTAGTCCATTACGCCTTGCTGCGGCGTGTGTTGAGCCGCCGGGCGCCGGCGGCCACCAGCCGATACCCGAGCAGCAGGATTCCCAGGCTGAGCAGGGCCACAATGACGAACGGCAGCACCACGGTTTGTCCGGTGACGGCCCGCAGGAGCATGCCGACCGTGACCGCACCAAGCCAGACTGCAACGCCTGCGGGCCAGAGGGCCAGCGGCGAGCGCCACAGCCGCAGGACCAGCCAGGACACTGCCGCCCCGACGAGGAACGGCCAGGCAGTGGACAGCACCCCGCTGATGACGTCCCCGCGCTGATGGGCGTCGCGGCCGATGGCGGCGAAAATGAGGATCAGCGCGGCATCGGCGCAGGCGGCCAGCACTACGGACCGGCTTGCCCCCGGTCCGGGGGTGGGGCGGGTGCCGGCGGGGCGGGGGAGTGGAGGCGTTGCAGAAGGCATGCGTCCAAGCCTACGCCGGAAGCTGAGCCAGGCGTCAGGTCAGCTCCAGCCGCGGCGCTGCAGCAGCGGGGCTGGCCGTTGCGTCTTGCCGTCGGGACGCCCCAGGGTGTCAAATCCAGGTAGACAGCCCACGCTGCAGGGCAGCTGGCGGCCCGGCCGGCTCCCGGCGATGCAACCCAGGAGGTTCCCATGCCTGCGAAAGACGCCAGGGTCCCGGCTAAGGCGGCCGCCCGGGGCACGTCCGAACTCCGGCGGGCCGATGCCTCCGACACCCTGCCGCCGGAGAAGCCGGAGCAGATCCGGAACGTGGCGCTGGTTGGCCGCTCGGGATCGGGCAAGACCATGCTGGCCGAGGCGCTGCTTGCCGCAACCGGCGCGATTCCGCGCAAGGGGTCCATCACCGACGGCACCACCGTGAGTGACTCTGAGCCCGCCGCAGTCCACCAGCAACGATCCGTCGCTCTCTCCGTAGTGCCCTTGGTGGCGGGCGGCATCAAAGTGAACCTGCTCGACACGCCGGGCTACCCGGACTTCGTCGGGGAACTCCGCGCCGGGCTGCGGGCGGCAGACACGGCGCTGTTCGTCGTCTCGGCGGTTGACGACATCGATGCTTCCACCACGGCCCTGTGGGGCGAGTGCCAGCGTGCCGGGGTTCCGCGGGCCGTGGTGATCAGCCGGCTGGACCACCCCAGGGCGGACTTCGACGCGGCCCTTGCGAGATGCCAGCGGGCCTTCGGCGAGGCGGTCTTGCCGCTCTACCTTCCGGTCAGCGAGGGAGGCGGTATCACCGGACTGCTGGGTTTGCTCGCGGGCACCGTTTCGGGACGGACGACAGGCGACGCGCCGCCGGTGTACCGGAACGCTGACGACGTCGAACGTGTCGGCTCGGAGGCCGCCCGGGGCGCGCTCATCGAAGGCATCATCGCTGAAAGCGAGGACGAATCGTTGATGGACCGGTACCTCGGAGGCGAGGAAATCCCCGCGGAAATCCTGGTCAGCGACCTGGTGACAGCAATGGCCCGGGGGTCCTTCCATCCGGTGCTCGCAACCTCCGCCGAAACCGGCGTCGGGCTGGCGGAACTCCTGGACGTGGTGACACGGGCCTTTCCTGATCCAACCGAACATGAGCGGCCGGCGGTATCCCACCTGGACGGCAGCCCGGCCGCCCCACCGGATTGCGACCCTGCCGGGCCGCTGCTCGGCGAGGTGGTGCGGACCACGACCGACCCGTTCCTGGGCCGCGTCTGCCTGGTCCGGATCTTCTCCGGAACGCTCCGGGAGGACACGGCCGTCCATGTGGCCGGGCACGGCCTCGAGGAGCGGGGCCACGCAGACCACGACAGCGATGAGCGGGTCTCACACCTGTACTCGCCGCTGGGTGCCAGCCTGCGGCCGGTGCCCTACAGTGTGGCCGGGGACATCTGTGCCCTGACCAAAGTCGGCCCCGCCGAGACCGGCGACACGATTTCAGCCAAGGAGATGCCGCTGCTGATCCGGCCGTGGGAGATGCCGGAACCGTTGCTGCCGGTGGCCATCGAGGCGGCCTCCCATGGTGATGAGGATGCCCTGGCCAGGAGCCTGGGAAAGGTCGCGGCGGGGGACCCGGCGCTCAGAGTGGAACGAAACTCCGAGACCCACCAACTGGTCCTCTGGTGCATGGGCGAGGCGCATGCGGACGTGGTCCTGGGCAGGCTGCGGGAGCTGGGTGTCAACCTGCAAACTGTCGACGTCGTCACCCCCCTGCGCGAGACGTTCGCCGGGCCGGCTGCGGGCCACGGCCGGCACGTCAAGCAGTCCGGGGGCCATGGCCAGTACGCCGTCTGTGACATCGCGGTTGAACCGCTGGAACGGGGCGGCGGCTTTGAATTCGTGGACAAGACCGTGGGCGGAGTCATCCCGGGACCCTTTATCGCCTCGGTGGAAAAAGGAGTGCGGGGACAGATGCAGAAGGGGGTCTCCGCCGGATTCCCGGTGGTGGACATCCGGGTGACCCTGCTCGGCGGCAAGGCCCACAGCGTGGACTCGTCGGATGCGGCCTTCCAGGCAGCCGGGGCGCTGGCGTTGCGGGAGGCTGCGGCGGCCGGGCGCATCCAGCTGCTGGAGCCCGTTTCGGCCGTGACGGTCAGCGTTTCGGACGAACACGTGGGCGCGGTGATGAGCGACCTGTCGTCGCGCCGTGCGCGACTGACCGGGTCGACGTCGACCGGGGGAGACCTGACGGAAGTCGCGGCCGAAGTGCCGGACCAGGAGCTGTTGCGGTACGCGATCGAGCTGCGGGCGCTGACCGCGGGGAGCGGCCGCTTCGACCGGAGATACCTGCGCCACGAACCGGTGCCCGCGGCCGCCGCCCGTGCCGCCACGAAGGACTGAAGTGCTGTGCCGGACGGCGGAGTCCCGGCCCCGCGCAGGGGTGTCAGCGCAGAACAGCGCTGAGGGGGACGTACTTGAGGTTGGACGTGGCGCCGTCCGCGTTGGATTCATCATGGACCACCAGCAGCCCCTGCTCGAACTGCGGTCCGGCATTCCCGGTGGTGACGTCCAGCCCGTCCGTGCCCGTCACGGCGTCGACTGAACCGTTGGCGGACACCTCAAAGCTCTTCAGGAACGGGTTGCTCCCGGACCGGTCATAGACGGCGATCGTGGAGTTGCCCTGGCTGGACACGAAGAGGTAGCCGGCTTCGTCCGCACCGTAGGCGATGCTCATCCCCTCGATGTCGGCTTCCAGCCGGCCTGAGCCCACCGCATCCACGGAACTGCGATCCGACCCTGCGTCAGGTTCCGCGCCGTACTTCCAGATGCCGACGTCCTCCTGGCCGACGTACAGGTGTCCGAGCTGATCGTCAGCGACACAGCTCTCGGTAATGCTGCTGACCGGCAGCGACCTGACAAGAGCGGCGTCGACCTTGCCCGCCCCGTTGTCCGCCAACTCGAATTGCTGGACCGAGCCCGGCCCGTTGGGGGTGACAAAGGCATAAAACTTTCCGCTGGCCCGGCTGTGGTACATGCAAAAACCGTAGTTGGGGGCCTCGGTCCCGATGCTTCTGGCTTCGACTGGGGACAGGGTCCTCGTTGCGGTGTCCAGGGCCCAGAGCGCCAGCGTGTTGTCAGACCGGTTGTTTCCGCCGACCAGGACCATTGATGATCCCGACGACGGGAAGCCGGCCCTCAGGTCCACGTTGCCGATCATCCCGTCCGGCCGGAACTGGAGGAGCCTTCCGCCCATGTCGAAGACGCCGATGCCACCGCCGGACTTCGATTTGTTGTCCGCAATCACCACACTGTTCGCTGGTGTTGCCGGATCGATCCAAATCGCCGAGTCGTCCGAAATATCGCCCGACCCCGAAAATGCCTCGGTCTCCAGCGCGGGCACAGCCTTCGGATCAGCCAGCGCCGGGGTGGGGGACGGTGCTGCGGGACCCGGCGTCGGATTTTCCGTCCCGCTTGCGGCGGCACTCCGGCCCGGCGGGGGAGTGGGCGCGGCTGTGCCGGGTCCGCAACCAAGAAGAATGGGGGCGCCCAACGCCGCGAGCACGAGCAACGCTGGCAAGGATCGGGCGCGGCCGGCCATACCCGGGTCTAGTCCTGGACTGATTCCCGCGAAACCTCGCGCTGAAGTCTGGTCCGGGCGCTGTTTTCGATCAGTGTTGGGATGTAGATTCTGATCCTGCCGGTGTCCAGGGAGTCATATTCCTCTCCGACAATGCTTTCTATCTGGTGCCGCGGAGCTGCGGGAAAGCGGGCGGCGAGCCGGTCGACGACCTTGCTGATGATCGGGTCTTTATGTTCATCGCTCACCCAGCCATTGTGAGTCAGCCCGACATGGGCGTCAATCAACCCTGAGTCACGACGTGCATCCTGGTGGGCCCGTCTGGAGTCCAATTACCTCTACTTTACATAATGTTGATTATCGGCGTTATCTTGGTGGCTGCGGGAGGGGCTGAATATCACCTTCCTGACCGGAGAACGCGACGCTTCGTGATCCGCCGGATGTCCGGCAGTCCACGTCGGGATTCGGAGGTGCCACCGGCAGTTGTGTTAGATTGCGGCCCATGATCCCGCGCCCCACAAGCCACGACGCCGACAGGCCCGTTGCTGCTGCTATCGGACTGCTGGCGAAGCAGGGCTATGACACAACGTCCGTCGACGAACTCGCGGACGCCGCGGGCATGAGCCGCAGCACGTTCTTTCGAAAGTTCGGGTCGAAGGAGGACGTTGTTTTCGCTGATCACGAGCGGATCCTGGGGCTGGTGACGGAGCGCCTGGCGGAAACGATGCAGGAACCCCTCGCGGCCATCGAGGACGCGGCCCTGCTGGTTTTTACCCATCACCTGCGGAACCGCGAGACGTCGCGCGCGCGGTACGAGCTGATGCAGGCCGTGCCGGCTCTTCGGGACCGTGAGCTTGTTACCTCCCACCGGTACGAGCGGGCGTTCCTGCTGCACCTCCTGGATAATCTTCCGGAGGGCGAGCTGCGTGAATACAAGGCTGTTTCCTTCGCGGCGGCCGTCGTCGCCGTCCACAACGCCTTTCTCCGGCAGTGGCTCCGCTCGGCACCGGCTGCCCAGGAAGCAGAGGGCGCGGACCGGGAGCGATCCACGGCGCTCGCGAACGAACTCCGCGCCCTCTCCGGGATCTTCCGGCCCGCGCTGGTCGGCACCTTCGCCTCGGCGCAGGCGTCCCCCGCCGTCGTCGTAACCGTACTTGCGGCAGGAGCAGACAAGGAAGCGGTTATGCAGGCAGTCCGCGACGCCCTGCCCTGACGCTGACACACAGTTGTTGACACTCAGTTTCTTGACGTGGAACTGCGTTTCAGTACATCCTTGGTTGATGTGGCGTGAGCCACAACACGAAGGCGGCGCCATCCGCTGCCGAAACAAAGGACCAACACATGACGACGACGTCACCCGAATCCGGGTTCACCGCACGGGCTTCGGACCATTTTCCCGCCGGCACCGTGGAACCCGACTACGTCCTGACCGAAGCTCTGGGCACGGACCCAGCGTCCGTGTTCGCCGGCATCACCGACGAGGACCGCGGCTACTGGGAGCGTGCCCGAAACTTCGTCCAGAAAGAGGTCCTTCCCGTCATAGACAGCTACTGGGAGCGCGCCGACTACCCGGTGCACCTTCTCAGGCGCCTGGGCGAGCTGGACCTGCTGCGCGACGGCGTCGACGTGGAAGGTTTCCCCGCGATGAGCAGGATGGCTGCCGGGCTGGTGAACATGGAGATCAGCCGCGGCGACGGCTCGGTGGCAACCATGATCGCGGTGCAGGGCGGCCTGGCCCTGCGGTCCGTAGCGGAGTGCGGGTCCGCCGAACAGAAAGAACGCTGGCTTCCGGCCATCGCCGCCGGCAAGGAATTCGCCGCGTTCGCGTTGACGGAGCCCACCCACGGCTCGGACGCGGTGGCCCTGGAATCCACGGCCACCGGCACGGACGGCGGTTTCCTCCTCAACGGCGAGAAGAAATGGATCGGCAATGGCTCCGTCGGCGGAGTCTGCGTCGTGTGGGCCAGGGGCGAGGACAGCCAGGTTCACGGATATCTGGTGCCGCAGGACTCCCCCGGCTACGCCGCAACGAAAATCGAAGGCAAACTGGCCCTCCGCGCCATCTGGCAGGCACACATCCGGCTGGAGAATGTCTTTGTCCCCCAGGAGAGTGCCCTGCCCGGGGCGCGGACCTTCAAAGACACCGCGAGGGTGCTGCTGGCCAGCCGGCTGGGCGTGGCCTGGTCCGCCGTCGGCCATGCCACGGCCTGCTACGAAACCGCGGTCCAGTACGCCAGGCAGCGTCTGCAGTTCGGCCGGCCGCTGGCCGCCTCGCAGATCGTGCAGGAACGACTGGCCCGGATGCTTAGCGAATTGGCCACCATGCAGCTGATGGTGGTTCAGATGACCCGCCTCGATGAGGCTGGGTCCCTCACACCCGAACAGGCATCACTGGCCAAATACACCTGCACCCGCATTGCCCGCGGTATTGCCTCCAATGCCCGGGACCTCCTCGGAGGCAACGGCATTCTGCTGGCAAACCGCGTCGCCCGGCACCTCGCCGACATCGAGGCCATCCACACCTACGAAGGCACCGAAACGATGCAGGCGCTGATCATCGGGCGCGGGATCACCGGCATCTCCGCCTTCGCCTGATCCACGCCCCCAACCCGAAAGGACCCTCATGAACCAGAACGCCAACATCCCTGTCATCCTCGGCGGCGCCCGGACCCCCTTCGGACGCTTCCGCGGCGGACTCACGCCCTTCTCCTCCAGCGAGCTGGGCGCCCACGCCATCCGGGCCGCCCTGGACCGGGCCGGCGTCGCCCCCGAACAGGTCGATGCAGTTATCGTCGGCCAGGTCATCCAGGCCGGAGCCGGCCAAGGTCCCGCGCGGCAGGCCAGCCTGGCCGCGGGCATCGGCTGGGACGTGCCCACCGTGACGATCAACAAACTCTGCCTTTCCGGGCTCACCGCCGTGATTGACGCTGCCCGGATGATCCGGGCGGGGGAAGCCGACTTCATCGTTGCGGCCGGCCAGGAATCCATGACCAACGCCCCGCACCTGGTGCCCGGGCTCCGCGCCGGCGTCGTTATCGGGGAGGCCCCGATGCTGGACTCGCTGTACCGGGACGGGCTGCAGGATCCGGTCAGCGGCCTGCTGATGGGCGAAGCCACGGACGCCGGAAACGCGGAGCGGGGCATCACCCGCGCCGAGCAGGACGCCGTCGCGGCCCGGTCCCACCAGCGGGCGGAAGCGGCACGCGCCGCCGGTTTGTACGCCGCGGAAATCGCCCCGATCACCCTCCCCCAACGCAAAGGGCCCGCGCTGACTCTCGAGCACGATGAGGGCATCCGCCCGGACACCACCGCCGAATCCCTGGCGCAACTGCGCCCCGCCTTCTCGAACGACGCAGCGGCCACTATTACCGCAGGATCCTCCTCACCGCTCTCGGATGGTGCCGCGGCCCTGGTGATCGCCAGCAAGGCGGCAGCCGAAGCTGCAGGGCTCGAGTGGATCGCCGAAATCGGTGCCCACGGCCAGACCGCGGGACCGGATGGATCCCTGCATTCCCAGCCCGCCCGTGCCATCGAACTCGCCCTCAAGGGTGAAGGCATCACCGCGCAGGAGCTTGACCTCGTCGAGATCAACGAAGCCTTCGCGTCCGTGCTCATCCAGTCCGCCAAGGACCTCGGCATCGAGCCGGAGGACATCAACGCCGAAGGTGGCGCCATCGCCCTCGGGCATCCGGTGGGGGCCTCGGGCGCGCGCCTGGTCCTGCACCAGGCCCTGGCCCTGAAGCGCCGCGGCGGAGGCACCGGCGTCGTCGCCCTCTGCGGCGGCGGCGGCCAGGGCGACGCCCTGATCCTGAAGGCATGACCATCCCAACGAAGAAGCAGGCCATGAACACCAACCACCCCACAGACGGCTTCGGCACCATCTCCGTCGCAGCCATCCTGGCCGAGTCCGCTCGAAGGACCCCGGACCGCATCGCGCTGATCGTTGGTGAGGAGGAAACCTCCTATGCCAGCCTCTGGCACGAGACCCGCGCCTACGCCGGGGCGCTGCGCGCGCGCGGCATCGGCCCCGGAGATGCCGTCGCCGTCCTGATCCCCAACGTTCCGGACTTCGCCCGGGTGTATTACGCCGTCCTGTCCCTGGGAGCCATTGTGGTTCCCGTGCATGCCTTGCTCAAGGCACGCGAAATCGAATACGTGCTCCAGGACAGCGGCGCCAGGATGCTGGTCTGCGCTGCGCCGCTGCTGTCGGAAGGTGCCGCGGGTGCCGCGAGCACCGGGATCGACCTTCTGACCGTGATGGCGCCCGACGACGGCGGTCTGCCGCGGCTTGAAGCCGAGGCAGCCGTGTCCCGGCCGATCGACAGCTATGTCCCCTGCCGGCCCTCCGACACCGCCACGATCCTGTACACCTCCGGCACCACCGGCAAGCCGAAGGGCGCCCTCGGCACCCATTTCGCCCTGGTGGAACAGACTTCCGTCCTGCTGACGAGCGTCATGGATTTCAAGCCCGGCGATGTCCTGTTCGGCGGCCTGCCGCTGTTCCACACTTTCGGCCAGACAGTCGTTCTCAACACGGGGCTGCGGGCCGGCGCAACCATCGTCATGATGCCCCGCTTCAGCGGTGCGGGCGCCCTGGAACTGATGGACCGGCACAACGTGAACATCTTCGTGGGGGTGCCGACCATGTATGTGGCCCTTCTGGAAGCGGCGAAGGCCGGTGCAGACCGCCCGTCCGCGCTGCGTTACGGCATCTCCGGCGGATCGTCGCTCCCCCTGGCCGTCATGGACAAATTCCACGACGTCTTCGGCATCGAAATCCACGAAGGCTACGGGCTGACCGAAACGTCCCCGGTGGCAGCGTTCAACCACGTGGGCACACCACCCCGGCCCGGCACCATCGGGACCGCGATCTGGGGTGTCGACATCGAAATTGCCCGCGCCGAAACAGTCGAGAGCATCGAATTGCTGCCCCTGGGCGAACTGGGCGAGCTCGTCGTCCGCGGACACCTGTTGATGAAGGGCTACCTCAACCGGCCAGAGGCCACCGCCGAGGCGATCGTCGACGGCTGGTTCCGCACGGGGGACCTTGGGACCAAGGACGACGACGGCTACTTGCGAATCGTGGACCGCAAGAAGGACATGATTATCCGGAACGGCTACAACGTCTACCCCCGGGAGGTGGAGGAAATCCTCCTTACCCACCCGCAAGTAGTCAGCGCCGCCGTCTACGGCGTCCCGCACGACGTCCACGGCCAGGAGATCGCGGCCGCGATCGTGCTCGACGCCGGAGCCACAGCCACCGATACCGAGCTGATCGAATTCGCAAGCGCACAGCTGGCCGCCTACAAATATCCGCGGATCATCAGGCTGCTCGCGGAGCTCCCCCTCGGGCCCAGCGGAAAAATCCTCAAACGAAACCTGGCGTCCGGGTCCACCGTGTCCTAGAAGGCCGGGCCCGTCACCGTTGGACGTAGGCCGCGAGGTGCTGGCCGGTGAGCGTGGAACGGCCGGCGACGAGGTCCGCCGGGGTGCCCTCGAAGACGATCCGGCCGCCGTCGTGCCCGGCACCCGGGCCGAGGTCGATGATCCAGTCGGCGTGCGCCATCACGGCCTGGTGGTGCTCGATGACGATGACAGACTTGCCGGAGTCGACGAGCCGGTCCAGAAGGCCCAACAGGTTCTGGACATCGGCGAGGTGCAGGCCGGTGGTGGGCTCGTCGAGGACGTACACGTCGCCCTTCTCGGCCATCTGCGTGGCCAGCTTGACGCGCTGCCGCTCGCCGCCGGACAGGGTGGTGAGCGGCTGTCCGAGGGTCAGGTAGCCCAGCCCCACGTCCACGAGCCGGTCGAGGATCTTGTGCGCTGCCGGTGTCTTCGCCTCACCGGCAGCAAAAAACGCCTCGGCCCCGGTCATTGACATTGCCAGCACGTCGGCGATGTTGCGGCCGCCCAGCTGGTATTCCAGCACCGACGCCTGAAACCTCCGGCCCTCGCAGTCCTCGCAGGTGGACTCGACGGTGGCCATCACGCCCAGGTCGGTGAAGATGACGCCCGCTCCGTTGCAGGTGGGACACGCCCCTTCTGAGTTGGAGCTGAACAGCGCCGGCTTCACGCCGTTGGCCTTGGCGAACGCCTTGCGGATTGGCTCGAGAAGACCCGTGTACGTCGCAGGGTTGCTGCGCCGTGACCCCTTGATGGCCCCCTGGTCGATCACCACCACGCCGTCCCGGCCGGCGACCGACCCCTGGATCAGCGAGCTCTTCCCCGAACCGGCTACACCGGTGAGCACGCACAGCATCCCGAGCGGGATATCGACGTCCACGGCCTTGAGGTTGTGCGTCGAGGCGCCCCGCACCGCGAGCGTCCCGGACGGCGTACGCACCGATTCCTTAACCCTGGCCCGGTCATCGAGGTGGCGACCGGTGATGGTGTCACTCCCCCGAAGGCCCTCCGTGCTTCCCTCAAAGCAGACGCGGCCGCCCTCGGTGCCCGCACCGGGACCAAGGTCAACGACGTGGTCAGCGATCGCGATGGTCTCGGGCTTGTGTTCGACGACGAGCACAGTATTGCCCTTGTCGCGCAACTGCAGCAGAAGCCGGTTCATCCGCTCGATGTCATGCGGGTGCAGGCCAATCGTCGGCTCGTCGAAGACGTAGGTGACGTCGGTGAGGGACGAGCCGAGGTGCCGGATCATTTTGGTGCGCTGGGCTTCTCCCCCGGACAGAGTTCCCGCCGGCCGGTCCAGCGAAAGGTAACCCAGCCCGATTTCGGCGAAGGAATCGAGCAGGTGCTGCAAGCCTTTGAGGAGCGGCGCAACCGAGGGCTCCTCGAGCCCGCGGACCCACCCGGACAGGTCGCTGATCTGCATCCCGCACAGCTCGGCGATGTTCTTGCCCTGGATCTTCGAGGACCTGGCCTCCGGGCTGAGCCGCGTGCCGTCACACTCGGGACAGGCCTGAAACGTGATGGCGCGCTCCACGAAGGCCCGGATGTGTGGCTGCATCGCGTCGACGTCCTTGGAGAGCATCGATTTCTGGATCTTCGGAATCAACCCCTCGTAGGTGAGATTGATGCCCTCAACCTTGATCTTGGTCGGCTCCTTGTAGAGAAGGTCGTTCATCTCCTTCTTGGTGAACTTCGCGATCGGCTTGTCCATGTTGAAGCCGGCGCCGCTGAAGATGCGGCCGTACCAGCCGTCCATGCTGTAGCCGGGGACCGTCAGCGCACCCTCGGCGAGTGACTTGCTGTCGTCGTAGAGCGCCGTGAGGTCGAAGTCCGAGACCGAGCCCATGCCCTCGCAACGCGGGCACATCCCGCCAAGGTAGACGGCGTTTTGGACAACGCTCTTCTCCACCCGGCCGGCCTTCTCGGTGCTCATCACCCCGCTCGCCTTGCGCGTCGGGACGTTGAAGGAGAACGCGGTGGGGGGCCCCACGTGTGGCGATCCCAGCCGGCTGAAAAGGATTCGGAGCATGGCGTTGGCGTCGGTGGCAGTGCCCACCGTGGAGCGGGGATTCGCGCCCATCCGCTCCTGGTCGACGATGATCGCCGTCGTCAGGCCCTCCAGGAAATCGACGTCGGGCCGGGCCAGTGTGGGCATGAAGCCCTGCACAAAGGCGCTGTAGGTCTCGTTGATCATCCGCTGCGACTCGGCGGCGATCGTCGCGAACACCAGCGAGCTTTTGCCCGAGCCGGAGACACCCGTGAACACCGTCAGACGGCGCTTCGGGATCTCCAGGGTGACGTCCTTGAGGTTGTTCTCGCGTGCGCCGACCACCCGGATCAGATCGTGGGTGTCGGCAATGTGCTGCGCACGCGACTCCGTGGCCGGCTGCGTATCCGTCTGCGTTTCCGACGTTGTGGCCATGCTCATCGTGTCTCCATCTCCGGGGCGGCCCGCGGCCGCTGTCTCCGCCGGCGTCATCTGGCTCCATCTAACCAGCTTCGGGCCCACATCTGCGGTCGACTCCATTGTCTTCTGCGCCGGCCTCACTGAGAATGAACCATGACGGTCTACCTGAGGTCCCTGGAAACTGCTGTCCCGCCAACTGTCCTGATCCAAACGGAAGCCCGGGACGTTTTTGCGGCCCAGCCGGGGCTCACCAGGCTGGGCACCCGCCTGGTCAGCACCTGCTTCGACTCAGCCGCGATCGACACCCGCCACACTGCCGTTGCGGAAATGACCATGGACAACCAGGCGGAAAATCCACGGTTTTTCGACGCCGGCACCGGGCTGCTGCTCAGCCCAAGCACTAAGGTCCGCAACGACATTTTCGCCACCGAGGCCACCAAGCTCTTCATTAAGGCGGCCGGGAAAGCCCTCGATGCCTGCCCCGGCATCACGTCACACGACATCACCCACCTCGTCACCGTGTCCTGCACCGGTTTCTTCAACCCCGGGCCGGACTACAAAATCGTCCGCGCCCTCGGCCTGGATCCCGCCGTGCAGCGCTACCATCTGGGGTTCATGGGCTGCTACGCCGCGTTCCCCGCGCTGCGGGCGGCCAAATCCTTCTGCGAGGCGGATCCGGACGCCGTCGTCCTGGTCGTGTGCGCCGAGCTCTGCTCGCTGCACGTGCGGACCTCGAACGACCCGGACACCATCATGGGGTCGGCGTTGTTTGCCGACGGCGCCGCTGCCGCCATCGTGACAGCCCGGGAGGACCCGGAGGAACGCGCGCTTCTGCAACTGGACCACTTCGAGACCGTGCTGACACCGGTCGGTGAGGAATCCATGGCGTGGAACATCGGCGACGAGGGCTTTGAGATGGTCCTGGGAAACTATGTCCCGCACATCATCGATGACCACATCATCGGCGCCCTGGAACCGCTTCTCGCCCGGGAGGATGCCCTGCGGGGGCTCCCCTACCGCGACATCCGGCACTGGGCCATCCACCCCGGCGGCCGCAGCATCCTGGACAAGGTCCAGTCCCGGCTGGACCTGAGCGACGAGCAGCTGGTCCCGGCCCGCGAGACCCTGCGCAACTACGGGAACATGAGCAGCGCCACCGTGCTGTTCGTGCTCCGGCACATCCTGGACCTGCCGACGGCGGACGGTGCCGACGACGGCGGGGAACGGATCTGTTCGATGGCGTTCGGTCCCGGGCTGACGGTGGAAACGGCGCTGTTCACGAAGCTGGGCAGCCCGCTCCGCGAAACACCGCAGGCCTGGACCGGCGACGCGGCCGACGACGCCGGGTCCACCCAGCCGGAATCGGCACTGGCCTAGGACGCCGTGCACCTGCTGCGCGAACGGGCGGCGGACGCCGTCGAGGAAATGGACCTGCCCGGCTGTGACCCGGCCCGGCTGGACCGCACCTATGCCCAGTTCGCCCTGGTCAACCGGGCCGTCTCCGGCTGGCGGGGCATCTATCTCCGCCGGCTCCGGCCACGCCTCCGCCAGGGCGTCGAGGCCACGCTGCTGGATATCGGCTGCGGGGGCGGTGACGTGCCGGCGATGCTCTCCCGCTGGGCGGCCCGGGACGGGCTCCGCCTTGAGATCACCGCTATCGATCCGGATCCGCGTGCCAGCCGCTTCGCCGCGGAACGGCATGCGGCCACCCGCGTGAGGTTCCGGCAGTCCACGGCGGCCGAGCTGGCCGGCGAAGGCCTCAGTTTCGACCTGGTCGTGTCCAACCATGTGCTGCACCATCTGGCAGAGGATGAACTTCCGGCGTTCCTGGCTGAGTCCGCGGCCCTCTGCCAGGGAACTGTCATCCACAGCGACCTTCGGCGCAGCACTGCCGCGTATGCCCTCTTCTTCGCCGGGTCGTGGCCGTTGACCGGCTCCTACATCAGGGCGGACGGGCTCACCTCCATCCGCCGCAGCTACACCGCCGCCGAACTCCAGCTGGTGGCTCCCCCGGGCTGGACCGTCGTCCGCCGGGCCCCCTTCCGCAACCTGCTGGTCCTTGACAAGGACGACGCAGACAAGGACAAGGACAAGGCGGACAGGAGTGCCGCGGATGGCTGATGTCCTGGTGATCGGCGGTGGGCCGGTGGGCCTGTTCATGGCCGCGCTGCTGCTCCAGCACGGTGCCAGCGTCCGGATCCTGGAGCAGCGGACCGTCGCCGAGGCGCACTCCCGGGCCATCGGCATCCATCCCCCCTCGCTGGACGCGCTCCAGGGACTCGGTGTGGCGCAGGCCCTCGTGGCGGAAGGTGTCCCGATCAGGCGCGGCATCGCCGTCGGCGGCGGCCGGACCCTCGCGCGGATGTCCTTCGCCGGCGTCTCGGCCACTTTCCCGTTCGTCCTGGCCCTGCCGCAGTCCCGCACGGAGGCCCTCCTGGAACAGCGCATCCGGCAGTTCGACCCTGACGCCCTCCAGCGCGGTGTCCGGGTCACGGGGTTGCACCACGACGGCGGCCAGGTCACCGCGGAAGCCACGGTGGCGGGTTCGGTGGTCCGCTACACGGCGTCCATCGCCGTTGCCGCTGACGGTGTCCGGTCCGCCGTCCGCTCTCAGTTCGGCACCGTTGTCCGGGCGAAGGACTACCCGGACAGCTACCTGATGGGCGACTTCGCCGACACGACCGGATTCGGTCCGGACGCGGCCTTGTTCCTGGAAGCCGCGGGGATTGTGGAGTCCTTCCCGCTGCCGGGATCGCTGCGCCGCTGGGTGGTGCGCCTCGGGGACACCGGAAACGGCCGGGACGCCGTCGGGCTCGCACGCATGATCGAACAACGCACCGGGATCGGCGTCGATCCCGCCAGCAACAGCATGCTGAGCCGCTTTGGCGTCCGCTGCAGGCTGGTCCGCCGGATGGTGGCCGGCCGGACTGTGCTGATCGGCGACGCCGCGCACGAGATCAGCCCGATCGGCGGCCAGGGCATGAACCTGGGCTGGCTCGACGCCGTCGCCCTGGCTCCGGTGGTTCTCGCGGCGCTGGACGGCGCGGATGTGCGAACAGAACTGCGGACCTTCGAGGCGGGCCGCACGGCCGCAGCCGCCCGGGCGGCCCGCCAGTCCGAAATCAACATGGCCCTGGGGCGGCCGCTGCGTGCAGCGCCCTGGTCGGTGCGCAACCGCGCCATCGCGGCGGCGGCTGCCGTCCCCGCTGTCAACGGGCTCGTGGCCCGCCGGTTCACCATGCAGTGAAGACGCTGCCGGAAACGCGAAGCAGGAAGGCGGACGGCGTAGTTCAGGCCGGCGTGAAATAGCAGTCGTAGCTGTCCTGGCTGACTATCCTGCCTTCGCTGACCTCAAAAACGCTCGCGATCCTGGCGCGGATGACGTCGCCGGTGTCCCAATGCGGCAGGTCCATCAGCAGCGTCGCTGTCCAGTCGGCTTCCACCACCACACGGGCCCCCTCACAGGTCGTGCGCCGCACCACGAAGCGCTGCCCCGAGACCACCTCGTGGGCTGCGGCCGCCCCGGCCAAGGCCTCGTCGCGGTTCCGCACCGCCCCGGCCGGGGCCAGCAGGTGGGGCGCCTCGCTCAGGACGTAGTCCTCGGCCAGGAAGGGAGCGATGTCCGCCGGGCCGCCACCGGCTTCGATAACGCGCAGCAACTCAAGGACACAATCCAAGGGGGGTCGGTGAAGTCATGGCACCGAGACTAACGGAAAGTGCCGCCAGTCCACGGTCGCGTGGGCCTGCGCCGGGAATACACTGACCCCATGGGCTGCTTCCTTCCGCCGCAGCGGCGCGCTGCCGACGGAACCCGTCACGTCCCCGCGGGCAGGGTTGCCGCCGTTATGGCTGCCCTCGCCCTGACGGCTTCCTGCAGCGCGGGTCCGTCCGGGACCGGCACTCCGTCCGCCACACCAACGGCAGCGGCAGCGCCAGCGGCTTCCGCCGCCCCCATCACTGCCGAGATCAACCAGCTTCGCGACGACTACAGCCTGCAAGTCATTGCCATCCAGTTGACGAACAACACGGCAGGGCCGCTGACCGTGCTCAGTGCAAGCCTGTCCAGCCCGCTCTTTTCCGGCACCATCGAGTGGCAGGCGACACCCGGCGGGATCGGGCTTCCGCCGCGCCAGACCAAGATCCTTCCGGCACAACTGCGGGCTCCCGAATGCGGAATCCGGACAGCGCCCGCGAACGGGGGGACGGCGGTGGCACTTCGGCTTGCCGAGGGCAGCGGACATGAGCCCGCCGACACAGTGGCCGCCACCGATCCCTACGGGGTGATGGAAAGGAACAACGCGGAAATGTGCCTCGCCCAGGCGGCCGCCGCGGTCGCCGATATCCGGTTGGCACCGGACATCGAGGTGTCTGCCGACGCGCAGGGCGCCCTCCTGACGCTTGCCATCACCCCGCGGAGCACCCCCGGGACCGTGAATCCCGGCTCAACGGGAAGCCTGACCATCAACTGGATCGATGGGACCCCACTGCTCGAAGAGGACCAGGGCGCCCCATGGCCGCGCTCGGTGTCGGTCCGCGCCGGCGGTGCCAGCCAGCAGTTCCGGCTGGGGATCCGGCCCGCACGCCATAGCGGACGACAAAGTGGGGACATTGCTGCCCCTCCGGGTGTCCGCGGGCGGACGCGACGGCATCCTGAAAATCGACGCCGGAGCGCTTCTGCGTGGACGCATTTATGAATTCATCACCACGGCCTGCGGACGCCAGTAGTCTGTTGCCATGTCCTCTGACGCCAAGCCGACTGACCTCAGCGCCGCCCGCATCCATGAAACCGTCCAGCAGCTACTGGCCAGCGGGGTGCTCCCCACCATTGTCCAGGCGGGACATCCAGTGCTCCGGCAGTTTGCCGCGCCCTTCAACGGGCAGATCAGCGACGCCGAACTTGGCCAGTTGATCGACCTGATGCGCAGGGTGATGCACAAGGCGCCAGGCGTGGGCCTGGCGGCACCCCAGCTCGGCATACCGTTGCAGCTCGCGGTGCTCGAGGACCAGTTCGACGTCGATCCCGGCGTCGCCGCGGCCCGCGGACGGGAACCCCTGCCGTTTTTTGCCATGCTCAACCCGAGCTACGAGCCGCTGGGCACTGCCACGGTGGCGTTCTACGAAGGATGCCTGTCGCTGAACGGACTCCAGGCCGCTGTCATGCGTCCCGAGCAGGTGCGGCTCAACTTCACCGCCCCGGACGGGAGCCCGCAGCAGCGGGAGTTCCGTGGCTGGCAGGCGCGGATCGTCCAGCACGAAACGGACCACCTGCACGGCATCCTCTACCTGGACCGGGCCGAGCTGCGCTCCATCAGCAACAACGCCGAATACTCCGCGCGCTGGGCGCAACCCGATATCACCCTCGCCCGGAAGGAACTCGGGTTCCTGCCAGGCGACTAACCCCGCTGGCAGGCCCGAACGTCGCGCGCCCGCCGCACCCTCAGAGCCGGGCCGTCAGGGCTGGGGCGCAGCGGCCGGATTTGCCGCCGTCGGAAGGTAACGGGCCCACCACTGCAGGATCTGGTCGAAGCGCTGCTTGCGGTGGTGCGGCGTGCCGGAGCGTGAGAGTTCGTGGTTCTCCCCCGGGAAGACCAGGAACGCGGCCTCCACTCCCAGCTGTTTGAGCGCCGTGAAGTAGCGCTGGCCCTGCTCCACCGGGCAGCGGAGATCCTCTTCGCTGTGGATGACCAGCGACGGCGTTCGCACCTGGTCCACGCGCGCCAACGGGCTTTGCGCCGCCATCTGTTCGGGCGAGCGTCCGGTGTACTCGCCGCCGAAGAACCAGCCGATGTCGGAGGAGCCGGTGAAACTCACGGGATCAAGGAATCCGCGTTCCACGATGGCGCCCTTGAAGCGGTGGTCGTGGCTGATGGTCCACGCGGTGAGGTAGCCGCCGTAGGACCCTCCCATGATGCCCAGGGCGCCGGCGTCGAGCTCCTCGAATTTGGTGAGCGCCCCGTCGAGGAAGGACAGGACATCCTGCATATCCAGGGTTCCCATCCTCTCCTTAATGGCCCGTCCGTGATCCTGTCCGTAGCCGGCGGAACCTCGGGGGTTGCACATCAGCACCGCGTAGCCGGCCGCAGCGTAGACCTGGGCTTCATCGAAAAGGGCTCCGGTGAACTGGGCGAACGGGCCGCCGTGGATGTTCAGCAGGACCGGGTGGGGTCCCTGTCCCGGCGGCTTCACGAGCCAGCCGTGGACGGGATAGCCGTCGGTTGAGGGGACCGTGAGCTCCAGCGGCTCGAAAATTCCGGCGTCGGAACGCAGCGGCGCGGAAAAATCGGTCACGACGCGGAGCTGTCCGTCCTCGAGCACAGCCACATCCCCCGCGGTCGCCGCGTCTGCGAAACTGATCACGAGCGATTCCCCGCGGGCGGCGGCACCAGTGACCACACGCCCGCCCTGGAGCAGCACGTGTTGGTTACCGGAGGCCCGGAATTCGACAAGCTCGACCGTTCCCCGGGAGTTGTTCAGCAGCAGCGCCGAATCGGGGCCGGCGAGTTCGATCCGGCCGTTGCAGCCCAGGTCCATCGTCTCGACATCGCTCAGCCGGGTTGCGTCGCCGCCCCCCACTGGCATGACGTAGAGGGCGGTGTTGCGTGCCACGAAGTCCTGGCCCGATTGGCCAAGGTCCTGGGCGAGGAAAAACAGCCACTGCCCGTCCCGTGACTCGCGGACGGCGTGCACGCTCTGCCGGCCGGTGTTGGCCGGGGCTACGGGTTCCGGCTCCCCTCCCCCGGCGCCGTCGCCCACCGTGATGCGGTAGATGCCGCTGGCGAGATCGGCGTCGCTGCCCTCGTGCAGGGCGGCCACAAAGTGGATGGTGCGCCCGTCTGCGCTGAAGCCCGCGCCGGTATGGTCCGTGGCAGCGGTGGTCAGCTGCTGCGCGGCCGGCAGCAGGCCGCCGGTTGTGTCGCCGTCCGCATCGGCCGCAGTTCCGGCGGCGGCAGCTCCGGCGGCGGCAGTTCCGGCGGCGGCAGCTCCGGTGCGGGCCTTCAAGGCCCGGCCCTTCGGCGCTACCTTGGGTTCCGCGCCGAGCTCCGGCAGCACGACGAGGAAGAGCTGGAGCGGCTTGTCGGCGGTGTAGCCGACGCCGTTCATCCGGTACTGGTAATCCGTGATCAGCCGTGCGTCCTCGCTGCCGGCGGAGACGCCGTCGGTGCTGCCGTAGCGGCCGTCCTCCGGGGTCCGGGCGCTGTAGAGAATGCGCTTCGAGTCGGGCGACCACGCAAACGTTGATACTCCCAGCGGCGCGTCGGTGACGGGCTGCGGCTCCCCGCCGCCGGCCTCGACGATGTGGAGCTGGGGTTTGCCGCCGGCAGCGGCGCGCAGGAACGCGAGGACCTGACCGTCGGGCGAGAAGTCCGGCGCCGTGTCGCGGAAACCGCGGGTCAGGCGGCGCGGGGGCCGGTTCGGTTCCAGCGGCGGGCCCAGCGGCACCGCCCACAGCTGGCCGACGTAGGCATCGGCGTCGAAGTCGGGCCGGATTACGGACACCACGGCGCGCGTGCCGTCCGGATGCACGGCAGGGGCGGAGACGGAATTCAGCAGCGGCAGATCTTTGGATTTCACGTGTGCGAGCCTAGCCCGGGTTTCCCCGGCAGTGAAATAGCTCACGTCGGGACTGCGCCTTGGCGGACCGCGGCCGTCCGGGGCGCGCCGCCCCTAGGATGGACACTATGCCCACCGTCCCCGCCGCCTCCCTGCTGTGCCCGGTCTGCCGGGACAGGCTCGCCTGCAACGACGGCGGCGGCGCACGCACCCTGGTGTGTCCGGGCGGCCACAGCTTCGACGCGGCAAAGCAGGGCTACTTCAACTTCCTTGTCGGCAAAGGCACCGTCTTCGAAGCGGACACGGCTGACATGGTGGCGGCACGCTTCGACTTCCTCTCCGCCGGCCACTATCGCCCCCTCGCCGACGCCGTGGCGGAACTGGCAGCCCGCACCCTCGCCGGCACCCCGCAAGCCCCCGCGACGGTGCTGGACGCCGGAACCGGGACCGGCCACTACCTCCGGGCCCTGCTGGACCGGGTGGCGCAGGACCGGACACCCGCCGCGGCAATTGGCCTGGACATCTCGAAGTTCGCCCTCCGCCGGGCCGCAAAGCTGAACCCCGAAGCCGTTAACCTCGTCAGCGACGTGTGGCAGCCGCTGCCGGTTGCCGACGGCACGGTCGACGTCGTCACCGTGGTCTTCGCACCGCGCAACGTGGCTGAGTTTTCCCGGGTGCTTCGCCCCGGCGGCCGGCTGATAGTGGTCACTCCGCGGCCGGGACACCTGGAGGAGGTGGCCGGCCGGGCCGGCATGCTCGGCATCGACCCGGCCAAGGACGAGCGGCTCGCTGCCTCGCTTGAGGGGCACTTTTCGGCCCTTTCCGCCGACGACCTGGATGTGCCCCTCGTGCTGTCCCCGGACGATGTCTCCCGGCTGGCCCTCATGGGCCCGGCCGGCCACCACCTGGACCGGGACGCGCTGGCAACCCTTGCGGCCGGGCTGCCGCCGCTGACCACCGTGTCGGCCCGGTTCCGGATCGGCGTTTTCGAACCCCTCCGCTAGCCCGCCGGAAGGGATGAAAAAGTAACGACTTGGGCACTTTCATCAACTGCCTCCCGCGGCCCTCCGCACTCGATGCCGTTCGGCTTAGGATGGAATCACGGTTACTGAGGGTCTGCGCCTGCAGATCCCGGGGCGAAGGGGGAAAAGATGTTCGAATGGCTGCCCGAAAACTGGTGGGCGTTATGGCTCACGGTGTTTCTGGTGTTCGCCGTGGTGGAGATGCTCACCCTGGACCTGTTCTTCATCATGCTCGGCGGTGGAGCCCTTGCCGGGCTGGTGGCCTCCTTCGCCGGCGCCGACCTCGGTCTGCAAATCGTGGCCTTCTGCGTGGTGTCCCTCCTGATGATCGGTTTCGTCCGGCCCGTCGCCCTCAAGCACCTCCACAAAGGCCCGGCCGACCGCCGGAGCAACGTCGAGCGGCTGATCGGCGAATCCGCCCTCGTGATGGAGCCGGTCAGCGCCAACGGCGGGCTCGTCAAAATCGGCGGCGACGTCTGGAGCGCCCGCTCCGAGACCGGAGTCCTGGCACCCGGCCAGCACGCGATCGTCAGCGCGATCGACGGCGCCACCGCCGTCGTTGCCCCGCAGCCGGAAACCGCCATCCAATAGCCCGCAAAAGAATTCCGGCTGCCGCCACCGGCACCGGGGACGCGGCGGGACACCGCCGCACACCATGGCAAGACCAAATCTGGGGAATAGGTGATGTATGGATATCGCAGTCGCAATCGTGCTGCTGGTTCTCGTTGCGTTCGTAATAATTGTGCTGGTCCGGTCGGTGCGGATTGTCCCGCAGGCCCGTGCCGGCGTCGTCGAGCGGCTGGGCAAGTACCAGCGGACGCTGAACCCCGGCCTCACGATCCTGATCCCGTTCGTGGACAGGCTGCTGCCGCTGCTTGACCTGCGTGAACAGGTGGTCTCCTTCCCGCCGCAGCCGGTGATCACCGAGGACAACCTCGTGGTCTCCATCGACACGGTGGTCTACTTCCAGGTCACCGACGCACGGGCGGCAACCTATGAGATCGCCAACTACATCCAGGCGGTCGAGCAGCTCACCACCACGACGCTCCGCAACGTCGTCGGCGGCCTGAACCTCGAAGAGGCCCTGACCTCCCGTGACCAGATCAACGGGCAGCTCCGCGGTGTGCTGGACGAAGCGACCGGCCGCTGGGGCATCCGTGTCTCCCGGGTGGAACTCAAGGCGATCGATCCGCCGCACTCCATCCAGGATTCGATGGAGAAGCAGATGCGCGCCGAGCGTGACCGCCGCGCCGCCATCCTGACCGCGGAAGGCACCAAGCAGTCCGCCATCCTCACCGCCGAAGGCCAGCGGCAGTCCTCCATCCTGAAGGCCGAAGGCGACGCGAAGGCGGCGATCCTTCGTGCCGATGGTGAGGCCCAGGCCATCCAGAAGGTGTTCGACGCGATCCACAAGGGCAACCCCGACCAGAAGCTCCTCGCCTACCAGTACCTGCAGACCCTCCCGAAGATAGCCGAGGGCTCGGCGAACAAGCTGTGGATCATCCCGAGTGAGGTGGGCGAGGCCCTCAAGGGCATCGGGAACGCGCTGGGCGGCAGCAAGGATGGCCAGTTCAATGACGGGCTGTTCGGCCCCGATTCCGACGCCGCGGCGGGACCCGCCGCGGCCAGGCCGGCTGCGCCGGAGGCCTAAGCGTTTCAAGGAAAGAAGGGAGTACCCGCTCGCCGGGTGCTCCCTTTTCGCCTGTCCGGAACCGCTGCCACGTCCCTGCCGGCTTTACCGGGGGTGGTCTGTGCCCGTATACTTGAGTATTTGTCCGGCTGGTTCAGTCCGGCGGAACAATTAAGCTTCGCAAAGCGTTTAATCCAGTGACGATAGATCCGGTATGGGTCCCGTGAGACGGCGCGATGCAAACAGTAGTCCGGCGCGGCCTCACAGCCCCCGGCTAACGCAGGGCATGACCCTGCGAACCGAATAGAGGGAGAAAAGATGAGCGATCGCAGCCTGCGGGGTATGCGCCTTGGCGCACAGAGCATGGAGACCGAATCCGGTGTCGAACCGGCTCCGCGCCAGCGGGTTGAGTACCGTTGCGCGGACGGCGAACAGGTATTCGTGACCTTCTCCTCCGAAGCGGAGATCCCCCCGGTATGGGTATCCAAGACCGGCAAGGAAGCCTTGCTCGTCGACGGCGAACGCCCTGTGAACCTCAACGAAAAGGCAGTCCGCACGCACTGGGACATGCTCCTGGAACGCCGGTCGCTGCCCGAACTCGAGCAGATCCTCGAAGACCGCCTGACGATCCTGCGCGAACGCCGCGGCGAACGGCGCTCGGCCTAAACAGCCCGTGCACCTGCCACAGCAAAAGGGCCGGATCCACACTCCCACTGCGGGGTACGGATCCGGCCCTTTGCGCATGCCGGCGACTGGCGCCGGCACCGCAGGTGCCTGCTAGGGCTTCTTGCCGGTGATTTTCCCGGAGAGCGTGTTCCAGCGGGCGGCCAGGCCCCACTTCGTCACATTGATCATGGCTTCGACCACGATGTTTCCGCTCATCTTCGAGGCGCCCAGCTCACGTTCGACGAAAGTGATGGGGCGTTCGACAATCGTCAGACCAAGCTTGGCCACGCGCCAGGCGAGGTCCACCTGGAAGCCGTACCCGACTGAGTCGACGGCGTCCAGGTTCAGCTTCTCCAGGGTGCTCCGGCGGAACGCACGGAAGCCCCCGGTGACGTCCTTGATTTTCAGGCCCAGCAGGATCCGGGCGTAGGTGCTGCCCACCCGGGAAATCGCCTGCCGGTACAGCGGCCAGTTGACGACACTGCCGCCGGGTACCCAGCGGGAGCCCATGGCGAGGTCGGCGCCCTGTTCCACGGCCTCCAGCAGCTGGGGAAGCTGCTCCGGCTGGTGCGAGCCGTCGGCGTCCATCTCGACGAGGACGTCGTAACCGGCGTCGAGGCCCCACTTGAAACCGGCGATGTATGCCGCTCCGAGTCCGGCTTTGCCCGCGCGGTGCAGGACATGGACCTGGCTGTCCTCGGCGGCGAAGCGGTCCGCCAGCTGCCCGGTGCCGTCGGGGCTGTTGTCGTCGACAACCAGGACGTCGGAGCCCGGCACAGCCGTGCGCAGGCGCCCGAGGGTCTTGGGCAACGATTCCAGCTCGTTGTAGGTCGGGATGATCGTGAGGACACGCACAGCGAGGCCTTTCCTTGAAGGGAGCGGTCAAACGCCGGGCGGTCACTCAGGAGCTGATACCAGGCGCAACTCTCCATTATAGGGAGTCGCCGGACCCTCGGGGGCCGATGCCGGCCCCCGGGCAGGTCCACCCGCTTCGGGCCAGTTCCGGCAGCCCGCGGAAAGCGCCGCCGGAACCGTTTTCTGCTGCGAAGTGGACCCGCCCCCTGGGGTTACCCATGGCCACGGCCAAGGTAGCTGCCGCGGTTGCGGCAACCTGGACCTGACCGGGGGGACGTCCGGAGTCTGCGCCTTACGCAACCCTCCGTTGACCCTCAATGCTACGGGCACGGCCCGATCTGTCAACCGGTCCATGACCTGCCGATTCATCCATCGTCGCAGGTCAGGGGCGCCTCAAGCCTGTCGAAGTTTCGGTGTGGCACCGGCCGGGCCGGCTGGCGGTCAGCCCCGCAGGTGGCCGCTGGCGAACAGCTCGCGGCCGTCCCTGACGGTCTGCAGGCAGGCCGGCTCGGAGCCGGTGTCCAGCGCGGGCAGCAGCGGCGTCCGGGCGCGGGGGTCCGTGCTCCAGGACTGGACCCGGCCGTCAGCGACCTGGACCATAAGCTCATCGACTTCCCACACGGCAAAGCTGGCGGGGGCCCCGGGTACCAGCTGGCCGGCCATCGGGTTCCGGTACCGGGCAGCGCGCCAGCCGGCCCGCGTATGGCCCAGGAACGCGGCGCGGGCCGAGATCTGTTCCGCGGGGTTGTTGTGCTGCAGGCAGGCCCGGACGCTGGCCCACGGCCGCAGGGGCGTGACCGGGCTGTCGCTGCCAAAGGAGATCGGGACGCCGGCGGCGTAGAAGGACGCAAAGGGGTTCATGCCGACCCTCCGGGAGCCCAGGCGCTGCTGGTAGAGACCGTCCTCGCCGCCCCAGGCAGCATCGAAGCCGGGCTGGGCGCTGACGGTGACGGAGTACGCGGCCAGTCTGCGGATGGATTCGGCGTCGGCGAGTTCGACGTGTTCGAGGCGGTGGCCGGCGGCCCGGACCTTCTGCTCGCCGACTTCCGCTGCCGCCTGGTCCAAGGCGTCCAGTGCGGCGTCGAGGCCGGCGTCGCCGATCACATGGAATCCTGCCTGGATGCCCAGCAGCGAGCACGCGGCCACGTGTGCCGCGGCCTCCGCGACCGAGAGGTACAGGCTCCCGCGCTCCCCCGGGGCGTCGCTGTAGTCCGCCCGCACGGCCGCGGTCCGCGAACCGATCGAGCCGTCCATGTTCAGGTCGCCCGCCAGCCCGAGCACGGGCACGCCGAGGCCGTCAAGGATGGACCGGGCGTGGTCCGCCGAGGTGGCCAGCTCGCCCCAGTACGGCAGGATTTCCGGAACGGCGTCCGGGCCCGTGTTCCAGGCGGCGGTGAGCCGGAGGTCGTCAATGCTGCCGATGTGCGGTGCCGCCATTTCCGCGACGGCCACATAGCCGTTGGCTGCCGCCTCGGCGAGGGCCCGCTGCTGGTAGCTTCGGAGCGCCGCGGCGGGCAAGTGGCGCGTCGCCAGCCGGGCGGCGGTGTGGGCGGCACTCTTGACCTGGCTGCCGGCACCGGAGCCGTCGATCCCGTCGAGGCCGGCGGCTGCCGCCAGCGACGTGGATACAAGGGCCGAGTGCACGTCGACGCGGGAGAGATAGACGTTGCGCCCGCCGGCGGCGCGTTCGAGTTCCTCGCGGGAGGGCAGCGCCGGGTCCGTCCACCGGGTCTCGTCCCAGCCGTGACCCAGCACGGCGCCGCCCTCGCTGGCAGCGGAGGCGGCGAAGCCGGCGACGGCGTCGAGCAGTTCCCGGGCGGAGCGGACGCTGCCGAGCTGCAGGGAGTCCAGGGCGATGCCTGTTTCGGTGAGATGGACATGGGAGTCGACGAAACCGGGGGCGAGGAGCGCCCCGTGCAGGTCGATGACCTCCATCGAGGCGTCGGCGATCGAGGTGGCCGCCTGCTCGGAACCGACCCACGCGACGGTGTCGCCGTCGACCAGCATCGCCGTCGCAAAGGGATCAGCGGCGGTGTAGACGGAGCCGTTCCTGTACAGCGTTACCTTGTGCGGCGCGGGGGTGGCCGGTGAATCGGTCATGGGTCTGGGACTCCTTGCAACTGGTGACCGGCACGGGCCGGACGTGTTCGACGACGGTGGGGAGGGTTTGGCCGGGCGGCCGTGGCGGTCAGGCCACGGAGGAATACGCGACGACGCCGCGCTTGATGAGTTTGATTGCTTCGCCGCACAGCCGGGAGACCCGCGGGTCCAGCGTCGGGATTTTTGCCAGCTGGTCCAGCAGGTCGATGACTTGTTTCACCCACCGGACAAAGTCGCCTGCGGCCAGGTCCGTGCCGCTGAGGACGTCCTGCAGGTGCCGGCCCTTGGCCCACTTGAAGATCGGCCAGACCAGGCCGAGTTCGGGTTCGCCGGTCAGCGGGAGCTTGCTGGCTTCCTCGACGTCCTCCAGGGCGGACCATTCATGGACCACAATGTCGACGGCGGATTCCAGTGCAATGCTCGGCATCTTGGGCCGGAGTCCGCGGTCCTCGCGCTTGGCCTGGTAGACCAGGACGCTGGCCAGGGCGGCGACCTCCGCGGCGTCAAGGTCTCCGAAGGCGCCCAGCCGCAGGGACTGCGAAATCAGCAGGTCCTTTTCGCCGTAGATCCGGCGCAGACGCTGGCCGTCGGGGCTGATGGTGAGCACCCCGTCGTCGGCGGTTTCCAGGTAGCCGTAGCTGGACAGGACGCCGCAGACCCGGTCGAAGGTCTTGGCGATGGTGTTGGTGCGGCCCTGGATCTGGCGGACCAGCCCGTCGGTCTCCTGCCGGAGCTTCCAGTAGCGCTCGGACCAGCGCGCATGGTCCTCGCGTTCGCTGCAGCCATGGCAGGGGTGGGCGCGGAGCTCACGGCGCAGCTCGGTGATCTTCTTTTCCTGGTCCGGCTGGGCGGCGGCGCGGCCAAAGTCGTCGTTGCGGCCCGGCGGCGCCGGCGGCCGGTTCTCCCGAAGGGCGTTGCGCACGGAGGACGCCAGGTCACGCCGTGACTTGGGCACCTTGGCGTTGAAGGACTTCGGGATCCGGACCCTGGTGATGGGAGACAGCGGCCCTTCCACATCCTGGGTGCCGATCCGGCGCAACTGGTTGTCCAGGGTCATGACGGCGGGCCGCGGTTCGCGGGAGTGGTGGTCGGAGCTGAGGACGACGGCGAGTCCGGGCGCCCGCCCGGTGGGCACATCCACCACGTCCCCGGGGAGCAGCCGGCTCAGGGAGTCCTCGGTCACGGACTTCCTGGCCCGGGAACTGGTCGTCGAGGCGTTCTTCTCCGCATCGGAGAGCGCCCGCCGGATCCGCGAGTAGTCGGTGAAGTCCCCCAGGTGGCAGCTCATCGCCTTGCTGAAGCCGGCCAGGGACTCTTCGCGGCCGCGCACCTGCTTCGCCAGCCCGACGACCGAGCGGTCGGCCTGGAACTGGGCGAAAGAGGACTCCAGGATCTCCCGGGCCCGGGGCCGACCGAACTGCGCCAGGAGGTTGATGGACATGTTGTACGTGGGCCGGAAACTGGAATTCAGCGGGTACGTGCGCCGCGAGGCGAGGCCGGCAACGGCCGTCGGATCCGTGCCCGGCTGCCACAGGACGACGGCGTGGCCCTCGACGTCGATCCCGCGGCGGCCGGCGCGTCCGGTCAGCTGCGTGTACTCCCCCGCGGTGATGTTCACGTGCGCCTCGCCATTGAACTTGTCGAGCTTTTCCAGCACGACGGAGCGCGCCGGCATGTTGACGCCGAGCGCGAGGGTTTCGGTCGCGAACACGGCCTTGACCAGTCCGTCGACGAAGAGTTTCTCCACCACTTCCTTGAAGGTGGGCAGCATGCCGGCGTGGTGTGCCGCCAGCCCGCGGAGCAGCCCGTCGCGCCAGCTCCAGAAGCCCAGGACGTCCAGGTCGTCGGAGGGGATGTCCTGCGCTGCCTCATCGACGCGCCGCGCAATGATGAGCTGTTCCTGCTCGGTGGTCAGCCACAGGCCGGCAGCAACGCACTGCGCCACGGCGGCATCGCAGCCGGCGCGGGAAAAGATGAAGGTGATCGCCGGCAGGAGGTCCTGCCGGTCCAGGCTGGCGATGACCTGGGGGCGGCTGGCCTTCCGGACGGGGCTGCGCGGCCCGCCCTGCGGTTCGTCGTCCCGCCGGCTGCTCTGGCGCCGCTGGTTGCGGCCGCCGTGGCCGAAGCGTCCGCGGAAGTTCATCTGGCTCTCGGCGCGGGCCATGGAGAGCAGTTCGGGGTTGACCTCGAAGCCGGGGCGCTCGGTGATGACGGCTTTGGGGCCGGGGGTTTCCGTAGTTCCGGCGGCGGACACTGCGGCCTCGCCGGCCGGGGCGATCTCATCGAAGCTCGTGTCGTCGGCGAAGAGATCCACGATCTTCCGGCCCACCATGACGTGCTGCCACAGCGGCACGGGCCGGTGCTCGGAAACGATAACGTCGGTCTGGCCGCGCACCGTGTCCAGCCAGGCGCCGAACTCCTCGGCGTTGGAGACGGTGGCGCTGAGCGAGGCGACCTGGACCTCGCTGGGGAGGTGGATGATGACCTCCTCCCAGACGGCGCCGCGGAAGCGGTCCGCGAGGTAGTGGACCTCGTCCATGACGACGTAGCCGAGGTCGCTGAGGGTGCTGGAGTCGGCGTAGAGCATGTTGCGGAGCACCTCGGTGGTCATCACCACAACCGGGGCGTCGCCGTTGATGCTGGTATCACCGGTCAGCAGCCCCACCCGGTCGGCACCGTACTTGTCCGCCAGTTCGGAGTACTTCTGGTTGGACAGGGCCTTGATGGGGGTGGTGTAGAAGGCCTTGAGTCCGCGCTGGAGGGCAAGGTAGATGGCGAACTCCCCCACGATCGTCTTGCCGGCTCCCGTGGGGGCGGCCACCAGGACGCCACGGCCGGCCTGGAGGGACAGGCAGGCTTCGCGCTGGAAGTCGTCGAGTTCGAAGGCGAGCGAACGGATGAAGCCGCCCAGATAGGTCTTGGCTTCTGCGGCCCGCTCGGCACTGGCTCGGTAGCGTTCAGACGGCGATTCCGGCCCGGGTAGTGAGGACATGCTTCCAGCCTAGTGCGCCAAGGGCTAGAGATTCTCCAGCTCGGAGCTGGGAGTCGCCTGGTCCGCGGTGGCCTCGGTCTCGGCGGCCCGTTTGACGGCACGCCGTTCACGCCGGCGGTCGTTGAGCAGGCACAGCCCGATGGCGGCGAAGAAGAGCAGGAGCATGGGACCGGCGAGATAGAACATGCTCATCGCGTCGGCTCCGGGCGCGGCCATGGCGGCGAAGAGGCAGACCAAAAAGACGGTGATGCGCCAGCTCTTGACGAGCTGCTTGCCCTTGACGACTCCCGCCAGGTTCAGTCCGACGAGGATCACCGGCAGCAGGAAGGCGATGCCGAAGGCCAGCAGGAGTCGTAGGACGAAGGACAGATAGACCTGGGCGCTGATGAAGTTGGAGCCGCCGGTCGGGGTGAAATCGGTCAGCACCCGAACCGCATTGGGAAGCACCAGCCACGCCAGCAGGACGCCGCCCACAAACAGCGGGACCGCGGCAGCAACGAAGGACAGGGCCATCCGGCGTTCCTTCTTGTGCAGGCCGGGGACGATGAATGCCCACAGCTGGTACAGCCAGACCGGGCTGGCGACGATCAGGCCGAGGAAGACGGAAACCTGGATCATCAGGTCAAAGGAGCTTGCCACGCCGTCGAAGTTCAGCGTCGCCTGCCGGCCCTCATGTGTGTTGAGGTCGCTGATCGGTTTGATCAGCGCCGCAAGCATGGGCTGGTAAACGAGGAAGCCGACGACGGTACCCAGCACGACGGCGATTGCGGACTTGAAGAGACGGTTCCGCAGCTCTTTGAGGTGATCGAGGAGCGCCATCCTCCCCTCGGGGTTCGACCGGCGGCCCATGGTTACTGCCACGCGGTATTAGGCGCGGTTCGGCGGCGGAACGTCGGTTCCGTCTGCGGCGCGGGTTTCCGTGCCGGCGGGCTTCGGGTGGTTCACGACCCGGCCCTCGACGGGCTCAGAACCGTCAGTGGCCTCCGTGGCGCCGTCCTTCTTCATCTCCCGGACTTCGGACTTGAAGATGCGCATGGACTGGCCAAGGCTCCGGGCCATGCCGGGCAGCTTCGGTGCAGCGAAAAGCACCAGTGCCAGGACGATGATGATGATGAGATGCCAGCCTTCAAGCCTCATGACAGGAGGTCCTTTCGTTTGAGTACATCCTACGTCTAACTGAATTCGATGTCGTTCAGCCGCTGGGGCTGCCCACGGTCCATCTTGCGCTGGACGCGCCGCGTGCGGCGGGCTTCCTGGCGGGCGAATTTGGATGCGCGGTAGTCATGCCCCATCTGCACGGGTGAGGCAAAAACGGCGGACCCGGGTACAACACGCGGTCCGGACTGGCCGCCCGCATCGCCGCCGTCCGAGCCTACCCGGCCCACATGAACATCAGCTGAACCGGAGGTGAGCGGGCCGGACGGGAAGGCGGAGAACCGCTCCCCCGCTTCCCCAAGTTCCTTGACCGTGGCCATGAACGACCGGAACAGCCGGACCCCGAGCACGGCGAAGAACAACAGCGACAGCGCGACGAGCGCTATCCAGATCACGATCCAGGACCACCAAGGCATGCTGAGTAGTCTAGCCGCCGCACTGGCTAGTCTTCATATTGGGCCAGGGCCGCGGCGAGCCACTCGCGGGAAGCCCCGGCCAGCTCATCCGGCGCCAGGATCCGGGCCGTCCCGCCGTGCTGGGCCACGAACATCGGCAGCCAGTCCGTGCTGCCGAAGCGGATTTCGGCGAGCAGGCCGCCGCCGGGCAGTTGTGCTGTCCGCTCCGCGTAATACTCGTCGGCGAGGCCGATGCCGCGGCGGGTGAGTTCGACCACAACGACGGTGTCGTCGTCGTTGGGGGTGAAGAGCTTGACGGGGAAACTGCCGTCCGGCGCCGACCGCTCGGACGCGGGGAGGCCGTTGGTTTCCAGGGCTTCGATCCGGTCCAGCCGGAAGTTCCGCAGGCCCTGCGCGGCGTGGCAGTAGGCCTCCAGGTACCAGGTGTTGTCGAGTGAATAGAGCCGCAGCGGGTCAATGTTGCGTTCGGAGACGGTGTCCCTGAGCGGCGAGAAGTAGCGCAGCCGCAGCTGGGCACCGGTCCGGATGGCCTCGCGGGCCGTTTCCAGGGCCGCGGAGTTGCCGGGCACCACCTCCGGCCCGGACAGGGCGGCCGCCTGGAGGCCTTCCTCCCCCGCAGCCGCCATGAGCTTAAGCGTGACGGATTCCAGCGCGCCGCCCTCGGCAAGCTGCGGCAGGCCATTGAGGGTTTCCAGTCCGGTCAGCAGGGCGCAGGCTTCCTCCACGGTGAAGCGGACCGGCCGGTTCAGGTCGAGGTCCTGGGTGATGGTGACGTGGTCGTCGTCCCACTGGATGTCCAGCAGGTCATCCGGGTAGCCCTCGGGCAGGCCGGAGCAGATCAGGATCCGCAGGTCCGCTTCCAGTTCCTTGCGGGTGATGCCGAAGTTTGCCGCCACTTCACTGATGTGCAGGCCCTGGTTGTGCACCAGGAACGGCACGAGCTGCAGCATCCGCGCGAGTTGGTCCTCGGACGTGCGTTTGCGGCCCGGCCGGGGCGCCCCCCCTGGAAAGGAAGCGCCTGCCGGGCCGACCGCCGGGAACGCGATCGGCGGAACGGGCGCCGCCGCGAACTCAGCGGCGGCGGCGAGGCGGCGGCGCACGGACGTGACGAGTTCGGGCGGGGTCATGACGCGGACCCGGGGACCGTAGGAGGCGAGCTCCTCCGCGAGTGTCTCGGCGTCCCGGTACGGCACGCTGAGGCGGTCCCGCCCGGCCGGGGGCAGTCCCGCGCCGGCTTCCGGTACCGGGTCCTGGAGGGCCCGTTTGCGGAGCCCGCGCAGCGTGCCGGCCTCGACGTCGACGACGGCGGCCCGGACCGGCAGCTCCCCCAGCCCGGCCAGTTCGGCACGCACGTTGAAGTCAGGCGGAGGCGTGAAGCTTTCGTTTTCCAGGACGGTCACGGCGGAGGTGAGGCGGGAGAGGCGGAAGAAGCGCTTGTCCCCGCGGGTCCTGTCGTGGGCGACGAGGTACCACTGGCCGAAGCGGCTGCCGAGGCCCCAGGGCTCCACCAGCCGCGTTTCCTCCTTGCCGGTGCTGCCGGCGAGGTAACGGAAGCTGACGGGGTGCTGGGAGTGCATGGCGGCGACGAGGTCCTCGAAGGCCTGGCCGGCCGGCCGGATCCGCGGCTGGAGCCCGGCGGGGAGTTCGGCGTCGACCATGCCGCCGGAGGCCCGCAGTTTGCGCACCGCGTTGACGGCCGCGGAACCCAGGGCGGCTTGCTCCCAGAGCTGGGCGGCGAGGATAAGCACGGTGCATTCTGCCGGGGTGAGGCTGACGTCCGGAAGCCTGTTGGATTCCTTGCCGATCCGGTAGCGGGTGGTCGCGGGATCGTCCGAGCCCCAGCCTTTGTCCGTAACGGTCTCGACGTCGAACCCGAACCGCCGCAGCTCGACCTTGTCGCGTTCGAACATCCGGCCGAAGGCGACGTCGGTGCTGGTCGTGTCGTGGTAGACCTTATCGCGCAGTTCACTGCGGCGCAGGCCGTACCTGGTGTTGAGCAGGGCAATGAGCAGGTTCAGGAGGCGTTCGGTACGTGAGGCTGACACCCCGCAAGGGTACTAAAGTCCCCGCCCGAAACTGACAAAAGCGCGGTAACAGCCGGAAGAACTTCTCCGATTGTTACCGCGCTTTGGCGTGTTCTGTGTGCTAGCGGACGGCGACGAGGTCGACGACGAAGATGAGGGCCTCGTTGGGACCGATCGCCCCGCCGGCGCCACGGGAGCCGTAGGCCAGCTCCGAGGGGATTTCCAGGCGGCGTCGGCCGCCGACCTTCATGCCCAGCAGGCCCTGGTCCCAGCCCTGGATGACCTGGCCGACGCCGACGCGGAAGTCCAGCGGTGCTCCGCGGCCCCAGGAGGCGTCGAACTCTTCGCCGGTGGACCAGGCCACACCGACGTAGTGGGTGGAGACGGTGTCGCCGGCCTTGGCTTCGGCGCCGTCGCCTTCAATCAGGTCGGTGATGACCAGTTCCGTGGGAACGGCGCCTTCGGGGAAATCAATTTCCGGCTTCTGGCGGTCAATGTTGCGCTGTCCAAATGACATGGGTGCTCCTTACTAGGGGGTCCTGTGTGCTGCGGGTGTGGTGGTTACTTGACGCCGAGGATGTCGACGACGAAGACGAGGTCGCCTTCAGGCTGGCCGCTGGCAGCAGTGGCGTCGGGGTAGGCAAGGTCCTTGGGGATGACCAGGAGGACGCGGGAGCCGACTGTCTTGCCGGCCAGGCCCTGGGTCCAGCCCTTGATGACGCCGGTGAGCGGGAAGGTGGCCTTCTGGCCGCGGTCGAAGCTGGAGTCGAAGACCTTGCCGCCGGCCAGTGCCACACCGACGTAGTTCACGGTGAGGGTGTCAGTTTCCTTGACCACGGGGCCGGTGCCCTTGATGAGGTCCTGGGCGACGAGGGCGGTCGGGGCGGCGACGCCGTCGACGGAGATCTCGGGGATGCCCTTGTCATTGTCCTTGACGGCCGGCAGGCCTGCTGGCGGGGTGACGGTCTCGCCCTCGGGCTTGTCCAGGACCTTGGGGGCGTCCTTGGCGGAGAGCACCTTGACGACGAGGAGCTGGGTGGGCTGCGCTTCTGCGCCTTCAGCGGCCGCGGCACCCGGAACGGCAAGTGCCAGGTGGGAGCCGATCTTGGCGCCAACGAAGGCGTTGTAGATGACGGCGCTGCTGGTCTTGAGCTCGTCGTTCAGTTCGAGCTCTTCGGGATCCTTCGGGAAGGTGTCTTCCAGGGTGGAGCCGTCCTTGCCGTTGAGGGCAACGATGGAGATCGAGGCGATCTGGTTCGACTTGACCCGGTCGCCGCTGCCCTCCGTGACCACCTTGACGGTGGGTTCCTTGACCTCGAGGGGTTTGGTGAATTCAACACCTGGGGCCTTCTTGTCGCCGTTCTCCGTCAGCTTGAGGGAGTCCAGCTTGGCGGTCTCGCCGGCGGACTGGCTGGTGGGTTCCGGGGCGGCTGGTTCGCCGCCGCCGCAGGCGGTCAGGAGCAGCAGTCCGGGAAGAAGAATTGCTAATAGTCGGCGCACTTAAGAACTTTCGTCGGGGCAGGATGGACGCCTCGCCGGGCACATGCCAGCGGCAAAGCAAGCGTTGGCCGCGAACGGCACCCCTCCAGAATAACGTGGAAAGCTGGGTATCAGCCCATAGAGTCCAGCAGGGCATCCACCCGCTCGTCCACACTGCGGAACGGGTCTTTGCACAACAGGGTCTGGTGGGCGCGGTCGTTGAGCTTCAAATGCACCCAGTCGACGGTGTAGTCGCGGCCCAGTTCCTGCGCCCGCCGGACAAAGTCGCCGCGGAGCTTGGCACGGGTGGTCTGCGGCGGGGCGTCCACCGCATCCTTGACCGCCGTGTCATCCACCACGCGGCGGACGGCCCCGCGGGACTGGAGCAGGTAGTAGAGCCCGCGGGTGCGCGAGATGTCATGGTACGTCAGGTCCAGCTGTGCGATCCGGGGCGCGTCGAGGCCCAGGTTGTGCCGTTCGCGGTAGTTGTCCATGAGCTTCTTCTTGATCGCCCAGTCCACCTCGGTGTCGATCCCGGATGTGTCGCCGCTTTCGATTGCGTCCAGGGTGCGTTCCCAGAGATCCAGGATCAGCGGGACGTGGGCGTTGTGGGCCCCCTGCTCCGCGACGAACGCCGTGACCTTGGCGAGGTACTCGCGCTGGATTTCCAGGGCGGTGAGCTGCCGGCCGTTGGCGAGCCGGACCAGGGCGCGGCCGCTGAGGTCGTGGGAGATTTCCCGGATGCTGCGGATCGGGTTCTCCATCCGCATGTCGCGCATGATGACCCCGGCCTCGATCATACGCAGGATCAGGTCAACGGTGCCGACCTTGAGCAGGGCCGTGGTCTCTGACATGTTGGAGTCGCCCACGATCACGTGCAGCCGGCGGTAGAACTCGGCGTCCGCATGCGGCTCGTCGCGGGTGTTGATGATCGGGCGGGACCGCGTGGTGGCCGAGGAGACGCCCTCCCAGATGTGGTCGGCACGCTGGGAGAACGCGAACGTGGCACCGTGCGGGGTCTTGAGGATCTTGCCGGCACCGGCGATCAGCTGCCGGGTCACGAGGAACGGAATCAGGATCTCTGCCAGCCGGGAGAACTCCCCGCGCCGCGGGATGAGGTAGTTCTCGTGGCTGCCGTAGGAGTTCCCGGCGGAGTCGGTGTTGTTCTTGAACAGGTACACCGTGCCGTTGAAGCCCTCGGCCGCGAGCCGTTCCTGTGCCTCGTCGACGAGGTCGTCCAGGATGAGCTCTCCGGCCCGGTCGTGTGCGATCAGCTGGGCGAGGTCGTCGCATTCCGCGGTGGCATACTCCGGGTGTGATCCGACGTCGAGGTACAGCCTCGAGCCGTTGGTCAGGAACACATTGGAGGACCGCCCCCAGCTGACCACTTTGCGGAACAGGTAGCGGGCCACCTCCTCGGGGGCCAGCGGACGGGACTCGGGGCTCGAGTACGAAATCCCGAACTCGGTCTCGATGCCGAAAATGCGCTTGTCCATCTCAGTTCTCCTCAGCCAGCAATGCCGTGATGTCTGCGTCGTCGAGCCGGCGGAAGGCGCGGCGGGTGCCCCGGCTGCTTTCGGAGCCGCGGTCCAGCACCGCCACCTCCACGGCCGACGCCGGCAGCGTGTCGGTTTCCTTGTCCGCGACGAGCCCGGCCAGGGCCAGCCTGATGGCCCCGGCGAAGTCGAGCTCGACCTGCCAGCCCGCCGCCACGGACTCGGAGACCTTGTCCGCCTGGCCGCCCATCACGATGAAGCCTTTCTCGTCCGCGATCGACCCGTCGAAGGTCAGCCGGTAGAGGTGGTCCGCGTCCGGGGAGGACCCCACCTCGGCCACCGCCAGTTCGACTTCGAAGGGTTTCTGTTCCGCGGTGAACACCGCGCCCAGGCTTTGCGCATAGACGCTCGCGAGGCCCCTGGCCGTGACGTCCTCCCGGTCGTAGGAGTACCCGCGCACGTCCGCGTAGCGCACCCCGGCCTGGCGGAGGCTTTCGAATTCGTTGTATTTCCCCACGGCCGCAAACGCGATCTTGTCGTAGATCTCGCCGATCTTGTGCAGTGACGGCGAGGGGTTTTCGGCCACAAGGGCAATTCCGTCCCGGCAGCTGATGACCACCACGGAGCGCCCGCGCGCTATGCCTTTCCGCGCGAAATCCGCGCGGTCCTTCATCAGTTGTTCAGGCGATACGTAGAACTGCTGGGTCATCTCAGGCCTCCCGCTGGGCCACGGCCCTGGACTCTATGATGGTGCCGGCGACTGCCGCGAGCTCGCGCTCCGGAACCCGGAAGGCACCTGTTCGGTTGACGACGTACACCACGGGCCAGAGCTGCCGGACGGGGTCGGGTCCGCCGGTGGCGGAGTCGTCGTCGGCGGCGTCGTAGAGCGCCTCGACAGCGACGGCGACGGCGTCCTGCTCCGGAAGGTTGGGCCGCCAGAGTTTCTTGAGCGCCCCGCGCGCGAACATCGAGCCTGAGCCGACGGTATGGTGTTCCTGCTCCTCGTACCGGCCGCCGGTGACGTCGTAGGAGAAGAGCCGGCCCAGGCCGGCGGGACGGTCGAAGCCCGCGAACAGCGGCACGACGGCGAGGCCCTGCATCGCCATGGGCAGGTTGCTGCGGATCATGGCGCCGAGCCGGTTGGCTTTGCCGTCCAGGCTCAGGAGGGTCCCTTCGATCTTCTCGTAGTGTTCGAGTTCGACCTGGAAGAGCCGGGTGATGTCGAGGGCGATTCCCGCGGTCCCGGCGATTCCGAGCACGGAATACTGGTCCGCCGGGAACACTTTCTCGATGTGCCGGCTGGCGATGACGTTGCCCATGGTGGCACGCCGGTCCCCCGCCATCAGCACACCTCCTGCGTAGGTCAGGGCGACGATCGTCGTCCCGTGCGGCGCCTGCAGGGGTGTGGCGGCGCTGCCCGCCGGAAGCTGCTGGCCGAAGTGCTGCTGGCCGAACGGGAGCAGGTCGGGGCGCTGGCGCTGCAGATGTTCAGTGAAGGAGGACGTGGCGTTGGCTGCTACCTGGTTGGCGGTGGTTTCCTGCACTGGTGCACTCCCTCAACGTAGTGAATCAACGACTTTCCGGCCCTCAGCCCTGTGCCGGCACAACCCCGGGGCCGCCGCGCTACTGGCCGCCCTTTTGGACGAAAGCGCGGACGAACTCCTCCGCGTTGGACTCCAGCACACCGTCGATCTCATCGAGCAGGTCGTCGACGCCCTGGGTGGCGGCTGACGCCTGGCCCTCCGCGGGGGCCGGCGGCGCGGCGGGAACGTCTTCATCGACTTCGGTGTCCCGCGACTGCGGCTGCTGCTGCTCCTGGCCTGCCATTGTTTTCTCCTTCTGTCCGCCCCTTCTTCGCAAGGGACTTCCTGTAGCCATATTGCCACGCCCGGAGCCCCCGCGGGGCTCTTTGTCCCTAGGAACCGGGTGGGAGTCCCAGCAGTTCGGAAAGGAACGCTCCGGCCTCCCGGTGCCGGGCGAAGAGACCGCCGGTGAGGGCCTCGGTTCCGCGCAGGGGTTCCCGGGTGGGGACCCGCTGAAGCCTGCCGCGGCCGGGCACATCGAAGATCACGGAGTCCCAGCTGGCGCCGACGACGTCGGCGCCGAAGCGGCTGACGCAGCGGCCCCGGAAATAGGCCCGGGTGTCCGACGGCGGCTCCGTGACCGCCCGCTGGATCATGGCGTCGTCGACGATCCGCTGCATGCGGTCGCGGGCCAGCAGGCGGTAGTAGAGCCCCTTTTCGGGCCGGATGTCCGCCCACTGCAGGTCCACGAGGCCCAGCCGCGCGTGGCCCCAGTCCAGTCCGTCGCGGTCCCGGTAGCCTTCCAGCAGCGAGAGTTTCGCCAGCCATTCCACCGCGGACGCGGCGGCCGCCCGGTCATTGGCCAGTTCCGTCAGCGTCGCGGACCAGCGTTCCAGCACCTCATGGGTGTGGCCGTCACCGTCCACGGCATCGGCGACACCGGTGTCCTGGGCATGCTTGGCGGCTGCTTCGAAGTAGATCCACTGCAGGTCCAGGGCGGTGATCCGCCGCCCGTCGAGCAGCCGCAGGGTGGCCGTGAGTGAGGTGTCATGGCTGACGGCCTGCAGCGAGGCAACCGGCTCATGGACTTCGAGCTTGGGGGCCAGGCCGGCCTCGATCAGGCTCAGCACCATGGCGGTGGTGCCGAATTTGAGGTAATTGGAGGCCTGGCTGAGGTTGGCGTCGCCGATGATGACGTGCAGGCGCCGGTACTTGTCCGCCGTCGCATGGGGTTCGTCGCGGGTGTTGATGATCGGGCGGCGGATCGTGGTTTCGAGGCCGACTTCGGTCTCGAAAAAGTCGGCACGCTGGCTGATCTGGTATCCCGGGCGGGAGCCGTCCTGCTTCATGCCGACCCGGCCGGCGCCGCAGAAGACCTGCCGGGTGACGAAGAACGGGGTCAGTCCGCGGACAATGTCGCCGAACGGCACGCTGCGGGGCATGAGGTAGTTCTCGTGCGACCCGTAGGAGACCGACTTGTTGTCGGTGTTGTTCTTGTACAGATTGACCGGGGGCAGTTCAGGGTCGGCCGCAAGCCGCCGCACCGCGGCCAGGGCCACGAGGTCTCCGGCGGCATCCCAGGCGACGACGGCGCGCGGGTTGGTCACTTCCGGGCTGGAGTACTCGGGGTGGGCGTGGTCGACGTATAGGCGGGCACCGTTGCCAAGCACCATGTTCATCAGCAGGGTGCCGGATTCGTCCTCGCCGTCGGCCTCCAGCTCCTGCCGCCCGTACGAGAGGGCGACAGCCTCGGCGTCGAGGACGGGCGGCTGGTCGGTCAACTGGTCCGGTTCGGCCTGGCTGCGCTCCAGCGTCCACCCGCGGGCGTCGTGCAGCGGTTCCTCGTCGGTGTAGTCCCAACGGGTTTCGGCGCCGCCGGCGGCGCGCTGCCGCGTCACCTGGGCGTAGGCCTGGATCACCCGGGCGGACATCATCGTCGCGTTCGCCCCGGGCGCGGAGGGCGCGTGGATGCCGTATTCGGTCTCGGAGCCCATCACCCGCATGGCGCCGCCGGCGGGAAGCCCGCCGGATACCCCGGCGGGCTTCCCGGGCAGAGCGGACGTCACAGGTACTGGCCCGTGCTCGGCATCGTCTCGATGGACTTGCCGGGCTCCTGCCCGGCCTTGCCCTGGACGATGGTGCGGATGTAGGTGATGCGCTCGCCCTTCTTGCCCGAGATCCTGGCCCAGTCGTCCGGGTTGGTGGTGTTGGGCATGTCCTCGTGCTCGCGGAATTCGTCGACGACGGCGCGCAGCAGGTGGTCGATCCGGATGCCCTTTTGGCCCACGGTGAGGAGGTCCTTGATGGCGTACTTCTTGGCCCGGTCCACCACGTTCTGCACGACGGCGCCGGAGTTGAAATCCTTGAAGTAGAGCATTTCGGTGTCGCCGTTGGCGTACGTGACCTCGAGGTATTCGTTGGACTTGTCGGTCGAGTACATGGCCTCGACCGTGCGCTGGATCATCGCATCCACGGTGGCCTGGACGTCGCCATGGTGCTCGGCGAGGTCGGACTCGTGGAAGGGCAGGTCGGCGGTGATGTACTTGTTGAAGATGTCCGCGGCGGCTTCCGCGTCGGGGCGGTGGATCTTGACCTTGACGTCCAGACGGCCCGGCCGCAGGATTGCGGGGTCGATCATGTCCTCGCGGTTGGAAGCGCCGATCACGATCACGTTATCGAGCCGCTCCACGCCGTCGATCTCGCTGAGCAGCTGCGGGACGATGGTGGTTTCGACGTCGGAGGAGATGCCGGTGCCGCGGGTGCGGAACAGCGAGTCCATTTCGTCGAAGAACACCACCACCGGGCTGCCCTCGGACGCTTTTTCGCGGGCGCGGGCGAAGATCAGCCGGATGTGCCGTTCGGTCTCGCCGACGTACTTGTCCAGCAGCTCCGGGCCCTTGATGTTCAGGAAGTAGCTCTTCATGTCCGTCTTGCCGGTGCGTTCGGCTGCCCGGGCGGCGAGGGAGTTGGCCACGGCCTTGGCGATGAGCGTCTTGCCGCAGCCCGGCGGGCCGTAGAGCAGGATTCCCTTGGGCGCCTTGAGGCCGTGCTCGCGGTACAGGTCCGGGTGCAGGAACGGCAGTTCCACGGCGTCGCGGATCTGTTCGATCTGCGGTCCCAGGCCGCCGATGTCCTGGTAGGTGATGTCCGGGACTTCCTCGAGGACGAGGTTCTCCACTTCGGAGCGCGGGATCTTCTCGAGGGCGTAGCCGGTGCGGGAATCCATCGAGAGGGCGTCGCCGACCCGGAGCTTCTGCGCGAGCAGGGCGCCGGAGAGCCGGATGACGCGTTCCTCGTCGGCCCGGCCGACCACCAGTGCCCGGTCGGTACCCAACATTTCCTTCAGCGTGACAAGGTCCCCGGCCCGTTCGTAGCCCAGGCCGGCGACCACCATCAGTGCTTCGTTGAGGAGGACTTCCTGGCCGACCGCGAGCTGGTTCATGTTGACCAGCGGACTGATCCCCACGCGCATCTTGCGGCCGGCGTTGAAGATGTCCACCGATTCCTCGGTGGCGGCCTGCCCGCCGTTGCCGGCGGAGGGGTGGCGCTTCGGGTTCAGCTGCAGCACCGTGCCGAAGCTGTACGGCGGCTGGCCCTCCTGGTCGAGGGCGCTCTTGAGCCGCAGGATTTCCGCTTTCGCGGTCTCCAGCATCGACACCAGCTTCGAGTTGTTCTGTGTGGCGGCCGCGAGCTGGCGGTCTATATGCCGGAGTTTGTCCCGGAGGATGTTGACCTGGCGTTCGGCCACGGACAGTTCGCTGGCGCCGAAGCGCTCACCGTCGGCGGCCTGCGCCCGTCCCGCAGCAACAGCCGCGTCCTCTGCCGGCGTCAGGCCCGGATCAGTGTTCGGAGTCTCCATCGTGCATCAGCCCCTTCCTACGCTTCTATTAAGACATTAGCCCCAAGAAGCCGGGTGACGCTGAAGACTTCCGAAATACGGACTACTTCGTAATGTCCGGATCGTCCTTGACATTGGTTCCGGCGATGGCATCCCGGGCGGCCCGGCGCAGCTTCTTGTCCGAGACGGCGCGCTCCCCCACGGCACCGGGCGTCCAGGCGTTGACATCCTCTTCGTTGAAGCCGGTCTTGGACGGGCGTCGCTTCACGGAGATGCCCGTGACGCCGTCGGCCAGCCGCCGGGTCACGAGCAGGAAGCCGGTGTGCGCGACCATCCTGTGGTCCGGACGCACCGCCAGGCCCTCGAGGTGCCAGCCGCGGACCATGGATTCCCAGGCGTCGGGTTCGGTGAAGCGGCCGTCAGCGCGGATAGCCTCGGCGGTCCGGGACAGCTGCGTCACAGTGGCGACATAGTTGATCCACACGCCGCCCGGCGCCAGGACCGTGGCCACGGCGTCAAGGCATTCCCACGGCGCGAGCATGTCCAGGACGACGCGGTCCACGGAGCCGGGCTCCTCGGTGCGGACCACTTCCTCCTGGAAGTCGCCGATGCTGATCTGCCAGGCCGGGTGCGGGCCGCCGAAGATCGTCTCGACGTTGCCGCGGGCGATGTCGGCGAATTCCTCGCGGCGCTCGAAGGAGTGCAGGTAGCCGTTGTCGCCCACCGCGCGGAGCAGCGAGATGGACAGTGCGCCGGAGCCGACGCCGGCTTCGACGACGCGGGCGCCCGGGAAGATGTCCGCCATGGTGACGATCTGGCCGGCGTCCTTGGGGTAGACGACGGCTGCGCCGCGGGGCATCGAGAGAACGAAGTCCGAGAGCAGGGGGCGCAGTGTCTGGTACTGCTGGCCGACGTTGTTGACCACCACGGAGCCGTCCGGCTTGCCGATGATCTCGTCGTGGTTCAGGAAGCCGCGGTGCGTGTGGAAGGCGCCGCCGGCTTCGAGGCTGATCGTGTTCATCCGGCCGCGCTCGTCGGTGAGCTGCACGCGTTCGCCTTCGCGGAAGGGTCCACGGCGGCGCGCTGCGCCGACGGGGGCAACGGCAGCACGTGCCGTGCCGTTCGCCGGGGCCGTGTGACTGACGGCTGCGTTGGTGACGGCTGCGCCGTCGGAGGTTCCGGCGTCGTCCGGGCTGGTGCTGGCGGCGGTATCGCTGCTCATGAAGATGTTCCTCGCTCCTGGAAAACTGTGTTGCCGGGGATGTTGCCGGCGGTCCGGCTGCTGGTGCCCAAGGCGATTGGGCCCCGGATGGGAAATACATGGCCGGAAATACACGACCGGCAGGTAACTCTACCGGTTTTGGCCGAACATCCGCTTGCCGGGGCCGGCGACCTTGCCGGTGAGGGCGCCCAGGACCGCGGATTGCCGGAGCAGTCCGGTGATGGTTCCGTCACGGTCCACGACGGCGTATTCGAGGCCGTCGAGTTGGGCCAGGTACTGGATGAGCTCTTGTCCCTTGGACCACTCGGGCACATAGGCGCCCGCGCCGAGGGCGTAGGAAACGGCCGTGAGGGGCGTGGAGGCGGCGGCGGCCGCCGGGACTGTGGCCACGGCCCCGCCGTCGACCACGGCAGCCGGGCGCCCGTCCGCACGATACAGCAGGACGGCGGGAGCCGCACCGGTGACGGGGTCCGGGGACAGCGCCAGCACTTCGGCGACAGTGGCCCATTCCGGGAGGCCCACGGCCGGTTCGGCCAGCGCGCCGGCTTCCACGAGGGGCAGCCGGCCCCGCAGCCGCGCCTGTTGAATCGAGGCGGTGGCGCCCATCCACAGGAAGCTGCAAACCAGGGCGGTGATGATGATCAGCGAGTAGTCGGGCCGGCCGCCGCTGAGCAGGGGCAGGGCCACGAACCAGCCCACGAGGGCGATCACGATAATTCGCCCGCCCCAGCCGGCCGCCACGGTGCCCTTTTCCTGGCTTCCCGTCAGTTTCCAGACGGCGGATTCGACCAGCCGGCCGCCGTCCAGCGGCAACCCGGGCAGGACGTTGAAGATGCCGATCAGCAGGTTGGCCCAGACGAAAATGTTAGCGAGGATGCCCGCGACGCCGGTGAGGTCGCTGCCGGTCAGCAGGAGCCAGCCGGCGGCGGCGAGGACGAAGTTCGCCGCCGGGCCCGCCATCGCGACAAGGACGGAACGTCCCGGAGACGCGGTGAAACTCTCAAACTGGGTGTGCCCGCCCCAGAGGTTGAGGACGATCTTTTCGCTGGGCCAGCCGAAGATCTTGGCGGTCAGCGCATGCGCGAGTTCGTGCACCAGGACCGAGACCAGCAGCAGGACGGCGTAGCCGAAAGCCACAAGGTACGCGCCAAGTCCCAGTTCCGGGTTGTTCCTCTGCAGGACCGGGCCGTACAGGATCACCGTGAACGCCGCAATGATGAACCACGAATAGGCAAGGATCACCGGGATGCCGGAGATGCGTCCCAGCGGGATTCCCTCTTTGCGTCCTTGTTTCTGGGGTTCCTGCCCGCTGCGGCCGCGGGTGTCGGTGTCAGTCATGGACGGGCACCTTCGCCGTGCCGCGTTCCAGACCGAAGGTCGCGTCCGGGAACTCGTGGCGCAGGGCCACGAGTTCTTCGAGGTCGGACACGGTCCGGCCCGCCAGGGTGTCCCACACGGCGTGGCGCGGATCATGCGGCAGGGGCATGATGTGCGGAATGGCGACGGTCAGCACGCCGGAGGCGACGGCGGCCGCCACGCCCGGTCCGGAGTCCTCCAGCGCGATGCAGTGATGCAGGCCGAGTTCCGGGTCCTGCCCCTGGAGCAGTTCGACAGCCTTGAGGTAGGCCTCGGGGTGCGGCTTGCCCTGCGTGACGGTGTCGCCGGTGACCAGGAAGTCGAAGTACGGCTTGGGCAGGCTGGCCACGATCTCCCGGGCCAGCGGTGCCTCCGACATCGTCACGAGGACGCAGCGGACGCCCGCGGTGTGCAGTTCGTCGAGCAGTTCGCGGGCGCCGGGCCGCCAGGGCACGGACGTGCGCACCTGGCTGATGACACGGGCCGTGAGGATGTCGATGATCTCCCGGCGTTCCAGCGTCACGCCGGCGTCCTGCAGAATGCCCGCGGAGAAGACCAGGGACTGGCCAACCAGCTGCATGGCCTTCTCATGGGACCACTGCCCGCCGTGCGCTTCAACCAGGGCGTGTTCGGCCTCAATCCAGTACGGCTCGGTGTCAACGATGGTGCCGTCCATGTCCCAGAGCGCGGCTTTGAGAAGGGGCTGGGAAGCTGAGGATTGCATGCTTTCAAGTCTACGGTGCGGCCCTGTGAGGGCCCTGATACTACGCCTTCGGCGAATATCGCCTGCCGGGCAGCCATTCCCGGCGCTTCATTCCATGCGGGGGCCGGGTCCTTGGACGTAGGGTGAAGAGATGAATAGCTTCGAGGTAGACCCCGCGGAAACGGGCGACGTGCCCGAGCCGGAACGGCTGCTGCAGCCCGTCCCTGAGGGCCGGCGCATCACGGTGATGCTCGCGGCCTTCGAAGGCTGGAACGACGCCGGGGAGGCTGCGAGCGATGCCTTGCGCTACCTCAACAAGCTCTGGGGCGGCAAGAAGGTCGGTTCGGTCGATGCCGACGAGTATTACGACTTCCAGTTCACCCGGCCCACGATCCGCCGCACGGCTTCCGGGGAGCGGAAGATCAAGTGGCCCTCCACCCGCATTTTCAAGGCCAGTGTTCCCGGCTCCAACGTGGACGTCATTTTTGTCCAGGGCACGGAACCGTCCTACAAGTGGCGGGCGTACACCGCCGAACTGCTGGTCCATGCCGAGGCGCTCCATGTCGACTACGTGATCCTGGTCGGTGCCCTCCTCGCCGATGTGCCGCACAGCCGGCCGATTCCCGTGAGCACCTCCACGGACGACCCGGCGCTGCGGGAACGGATGGACCTCGAGGCCTCGCAGTACGAGGGCCCGGTGGGGATCGTCGGGGTCCTCGCGGAGGTGTCGCTGCTGGCCGGGCTGCCCACGGTCTCGCTCTGGGCCGCCGTGCCGCACTACGTGGCGCAGGCGCCCTCCCCCAAGGCCCAGCTCGCGCTGCTGCACCGCATCGAGGAGCTGCTGCAGGTTCCGCTCGATACCGCGGACCTCGTCGAGGAGTCGGACGCCTGGGAACGCGGCGTTGATGAGCTGGCCACCGAAGACCCGGAAATTGCGGCGTACGTGCGCCAGTTGGAGGAAGCGAAGGACACCGCCGACCTCCCGGAGGCCAGCGGCGAGTCGATCGCCCGGGAATTCGAGCGCTACCTCAAGCGCCGCGGCAAGGACAAGCCCTAGGGTTCGACCTGGCCGGCACCCGCGGACGCGCATGTTGCCTGGCGCTACGCAAAAGCGCTGGAGACACCCGAATTCGGGGGTCCCCAGCGCTTTTGCGCGTCGCCAGCCGATTGGCGGGTCGCCGGGCCGTGCTTAGAGTTCGACGCCGAGCAGCGCGTTGACGGCGTCTCCCACCAGTGCGGCATCCGACGGGGATCCTGCGTGGCCGGCCTCGAGGGCCGATTTTGCCCAGTCATCCATGGCGGCGACGGCTCCGGGGGCGTTCAGGTCGTTGGAGAGCTCCGCCCGCAGGCGGGACACCAGCGCGGCGGCCGATCCCTCGGGCGCGGCCGCCGCGGCGGCCCGCCAGGTGCGGAGCCTGTCCTTGGCTTCGGCGAACCCCGCCTCGGTCCAGGACCAGTCACTGCGGTAGTGGTGGGCCAGGATGGCCAGCCGGATCGCGGCCGGTTCCTCGCCGGCGGCGCGGAGCTTGGACACCAGGACCAGGTTTCCCTTGGACTTGCTCATCTTCTCGCCGTCCAGTCCCACCATGCCGGCGTGTGCGAAGTGTTGAGCCAGCGGAACACCGGTCAAGGAGTAGGCATGCCCGGCGCCCATTTCGTGGTGCGGGAAGATCAGGTCCGAGCCGCCACCCTGCACGGTGAACGGGGCCGGCAGGTACTTCTGGGCGATGACGGTGCATTCGATGTGCCATCCCGGCCGGCCCTCGCCGAGGTCGCCGCCCGGCCAGCTCGGTTCGCCCTGGCGGGCAACCCGCCAGAGCAGCGGGTCCAGGGCCTGGCGCTTGCCGGCCCGGCCGGGGTCGCCGCCGCGTTCGGCAAAGAGCTCCAGCATCTCGGCGTCGGACAACCCCGAAACGGCGCCGAGGGTCCAGGCATCCGTGGCCTCGGCGGAGTGCTTGCTGGCGGCCTCGACGTCGTAGTAAACGTCCCCGTCAGGCTCGCCGGCAGCGCCGGCCACCCGGTACGCCAGTCCGCGCTGCACCAGCCGCTCGATGGCGGGCACGATCACGGGGATGGATTCGACAGCGCCCACGTAGTGGTCCGGGGCCAGCACGTTGAGGGCTTCCATGTCCGTCTGGAAGAGCTTGATCTGGCTGGCGGCGAGGTCACGCCAGTCCACGCCGGTCGCCGTTGCGCGCTCCAGCAGGGGGTCGTCGACGTCGGTGACGTTCTGCACGTAGGAGACCTGCTGGCGGCCGTCCCGCCAGGCGCGGTTGAGCAGGTCGAACGCGACGTAGCTGGCCGCGTGGCCCATGTGGGTGGCGTCATACGGGGTGATTCCGCAGACATACATGGACTGTTCCCCCGCTGCCCCGAGGGTGACGACGCTGCCCTTGGCGGTGTCGAAGAGGCGGAGGGCAGCCATGCTGCCGGGGAGCTGGGGAACGGGGCGGGAGATCCAAGACTTCACAGCCCAAGCCTAGTGCTAGGCGCTGATGACGTTGAAACCGAGCAGCAGGTACAGCGCCAGGCCCAGGAGAATCCGGTACCAGACGAAGAGCCGATAGGTGTGGGTGGAGACGTACTTCAGGAACCAGCCGATGATCACATAGCCCACCACAAAGGCGACAGCCGTGGCGAGGGCTGTTTCCGGGAGGCTGTAGGGGCCGGTGATGCCGTCCTTGGAGACGACTTTGTAGAGCTGGTAGAGGCCGCTGCCGAAGACGGCCGGGATGGCCAGCAGGAAGGAGTACCTGGCCGCCGCTTCGCGGGTGTAGCCCATCAGCAGTCCGGCGGTGATTGTGCCGCCGGAGCGGGAGACCCCGGGGATCAGGGCCATGGCCTGGGCCAGGCCGAAGAGGATGCCGTGTTTGTAGGTCAGCTGGGTCAGGTCGCGTTCCTGGCGGCCGACGGCGTCGGCGACGGCGAGGATCATGCCGAAGACAATCAGCATCGTGGCGACGATCCAGAGGCTGCGGAGGACCGACTCGATCTGGTCCTGGAACAGCAGGCCCAGGACGATGATCGGCAGGCTGCCCAGGATCACCAGCCAGCCCATCCGGGCGTCCGGGTCCTGCCGGGAGACTTTGCCGGCCAGGGAACCGGCCCAGGCCTTGACGATCCGCACAATGTCGCGCCAGAAATAGACAATGACCGCGGTTTCCGTGCCGAGCTGGGTGATGGCCGTAAACGCGGCGCCGGGATCGGCGGCGTTGGGAAGGAAGGATCCAACGATCCGCAGATGGGCGCTTGAGGAAATCGGGAGGAATTCTGTCAGTCCCTGCACAAGGCCCAGAAAGGCCGCTTCAAACCAGTTCACGTTTATAGACCCTACGTCATGAAGCTTTCCGAATCCCCGTAAGCTAGCTGACATGCAGCAGCGTTATGTCGGCAACAGTGGGTTGCGCGTGTCCGCCCTTTCCCTCGGCACCATGTCCTGGGCCCGGGAAACCGATGAGCAGGACGCCTCGGCGCTGCTCCGCACCTTCGCGGACGGCGGCGGGACCCTGATCGACACGGCGGCGTCCTACGGCGACGGCCAGGCCGAGGCGATGCTGGGCGGCATGCTGGGCGACGTTGTTGCCCGCTCCGAAGTGGTCATCTCCACGAAAGCCGGGGTGTCGACGTCGGATGGCCGGCGCAGCGTCGACACTTCCCGGAACGGCATGCTCTCCGGCCTGGACGCGAGCCTGGCCCGGCTGGGTACCGACTACGTGGACCTGTGGCTCGCCCAGGCCTGGGACGTCAACGTCCCGCTGGAGGAAACCCTGTCCGCGCTCGAATTCGCCGTGCGCTCGGGCCGCGCGCGCTACGTAGGAGTCTCCAACTTCAACGGCTGGCAGACGGCAAAGGCTGCGGCGGTGGCGGGCTTCCCGCTGGTCGCGAACCAGTCGGAATACTCCTTGCTGCGGCGCTCCCCCGAGGCCGAACTCATTCCTGCCATCGAGGACGCCGGACTGGGACTGATGGCATGGGGCCCGATGGGTCGCGGGGTGTTGACCGGTAAGTACCGCGGGCACATTCCGGCGGATTCGCGGGCTGCCCATGCGCGGCTGGCCGGCTATGTGGAGCCGTATCTCGAGGGTTCCGCGTCCAGCGTGGTGGAGGCCGTAGCGATGGCGGCGAAGGGGCTGGGGCGGACAGCCCTGGACGTCTCACTGAGCTGGCTGCTGTCCCAGCACGGTGTTGCGACGGCGGTTGTGGGTCCCCGCACGCCCGTGCAGCTCAAGGAGATCCTGGATTCGACGCTGGCGCCGCTTCCGCCCCAGATCGCACAAGCCCTCGAGGACGTTTCCAATCCGGCCTAGCGGGCGGCTCGTCTGGCCCCTGGCTTAACAGCCGGGTTAGTCCTGGAGGATTTCGAGGTCTTCCTCGTCGTCGATGTCTTCGTCTTCGTCCTCATCGATGCCGTCATCCATGACTTCAAGCCCCGTCACTTCGCCATACGCTTCATAGAGCGAGTCGTCGTAGACTTCAAATGCCTCGGCAAGTGCGAAAAATGCCGCCTCGACCGCGGGGTCCCCGGCTCCCCGGCGTGACGAGGCAGCGGCGAGGTGTTCTGCCAGGGCATTCGTCAGGGCTTCAAGCGCGACACGCGGATCGATGCTCATGACTTCACGTTAGCCGGAAAAAGGAGAAAATGGAGAGCAATGAAAGAACATTTTCTCAGCAGCTCAGTCCGGCGGGAACGGGACTACGTGAGGCAGTACGAGTACCTCGTACTGACCGTCAGCCCTGAAGATTCCCTGCCCGAAGCGCGCCGCCGCCTGGTCGAGCATTCCGAGTACGGCAAGTGGGAACTCGAACGCAGTGTGCTGTATTTAGGCGGCGGCCGCCGCTTCTGGCTCCGCCGCCGGGTTACCCAGGTCCAGCGGACCGTTTAGGGTTCTGGAGTCCAGCGGACCGTCTAGGGCGTATCCAGCGGTCCCAGCCACGCGTTCGCCACGGTGTTGTGTGCCGATTCGTCGTCCGAGGGGTGGAACATTCCCGCCAGCACGTCACGGTACAGCCGTTCCAGTTCGGATCCGCGGAAGTAACTCGATCCCCCGGAGACCCTGATGGCCAGGTCCACAACGGTGCGTGCTGTCTCCGTCGCACTGACTTTCAGTCCCACCAGCTTCGGGAACCACTGGCCGCCATGATCGGCCAGCGCGTCGACGTCCGCGGCCACGCTGGACAGCTGGGGGTACAGCGCGTCCATCGCCATCGCCGCGTCGGCGACCTTCCAGCGGATGTCAGGATCCTGGGCGTAGCTGCGCCCTTCGTTCTTGAACGATGTCCGCCGCTTCACGGCCTCGACCCCCAGGGTGAGGGCCCGCTCGCCGATGCCCGTGTAGACGGCCGCGAGCAGTGTCTCGAAGCAGGCGAAGATGGCGAAGATCAGCGGGTCCGCGTTCGGGCCCACCGGCAGTTTCCGGAAGATGCGCTCCGCCGGCACCACCGCGCCAGCCAGCACCGTGGTGTTCGACTGGCTGGCCCGCATGCCCAGGGTGTCCCAGTCGGCCAGGATTTCGTAACCGGGGGTGTCCCTGGCGATGAAGCCGTGGACCAATTGCCCGGCGCCGTCCCCGGCCGAGGCATCCTTGCCGAAGATCCCCAGCCGGGTCCAGGCCGGCGAGAGACTCGTGAAGATCTTGCGGCCGGTGAAGGCGTAGCCACCACCGGGCTGCGGGACGGCGGAGGTGCGGGAATCGAACAGCACCGAGTCGTTCCCCGCCTCCGAGTTTCCGAACGCGAAGATCTCCCCCTGCCCGGCCTCCCGGAGGACAAAGTCGAGCGAGGCGTCGCCACGGGCGGCCAGGACGTGCGCGACGCCGGTCCACACCAGATGCATGTTGATGGCCAGTGCGGTGGCGGGCGCCGCCGTCGCTAGCCGCCGCTGCAGCTGCGCCGCCGCCGCGAGCCCGAGTCCCAGTCCGCCGTCGGAGGCCGGTACGAAAATCTTCAGGTAGCCGGCCGCCGCCAGCTCCTCCAGGTCCTCGTGGAAAAAGGCGTTGTCCCGGTCGTAGCCGGCGGCGCGGCCGCGGATCCGTTCCAGCAGGGCGTCGGGCAGGACGTCTTCAGGGTTCAATGGCGCCGTCATTCCGGCCTCAGTAGTTGGTGAGCAGGGTATCCAGGACCCGTGCGCCAAATTTCAGGGATTCGGTGGGGACGCGCTCGTCCACGCCGTGGAACATCCCGGTGAAGTCCAGTTCGTCCGGGAGCTGGAGCGGGGCGAAGCCGTAGCCGGTGATGCCCAGCCGGCTGAGGGACTTGTTGTCCGTGCCGCCGGAGAGGGTGTACGGCAGAACCTTGGCGCCCGGGTCTTCCGCGTGCAGCGCGTCGATCATGGAGTCCACGAGGTTGCCGGCGAACGGAACCTCCAGGGAGACGTCGTTGTGGACGTAGCTCACGTCCACACCCTTGCCGGCAAGTTCGCGCACGACTTCGAGGACGTGCTGCTCCTGGCCGGGCAGGGTGCGGCAATCGATGAGTGCCTCGGCTGATTCGGGGATCACGTTGTGCTTGTAACCGCCCTTGAGAAGGGTGGGGTTGGTGGTGTTCTGCAGGGTGGCGCCGACAAAGCGGGCCACGGTGCCGAGTTCCTTGAGGATCTTGTCCGGGTCGTCGGGGTCGAACTCCACCCCCGTGAGTTCCGTCACGCCGTCAAGGAACTGCCGGGTGGTGGGGGTCAGCTCCACCGGCCACCGGTACTCGCCGATCCGGGACACCGCGCTGGCCAGCCGCGTGACGGCGTTGTCGGTGTTGATCTGGGAGCCGTGGCCCGCACGGCCGTGGGCGACGAGACGGAGCCAGGACAGGCCTTTCTCGGCGGTCTGGAGCAGGTAGGTGCGCTGCCCGCCGATGGTGGCGGAGAAGCCGCCGACCTCGGAGATGGCCTCGGTGGCGCCGTCAAAGAGTTCGGGCCGCTTCTCGATCGCGTAACGGGCCCCGTAGGTGCCGCCGGCTTCCTCGTCAGCGAAGAAAGCGAAGATCAGGTCCCGCTTGGGCTTGCGTCCGGTGCGGGCAAAGTTCCGCAGGACGGCGAGGATCATGGCGTCCATGTCCTTCATGTCCACGGCGCCCCGGCCCCAGATCATGCCGTCCCTGAGTTCGGCGCCGAAAGGATCCACCGACCACTGTTCGCGGAGTGCAGGGACAACATCCAGGTGTCCATGGACCACGAGGGCGCTGGCTGACGGGTCCTCCCCGGCAAGCCTGGTCACCACGCTGGCGCGGCCCGGTGCAGCCTCGAAGATTTCGGCATCCAGCCCCACCTCGGTCATCAGCCCCGCGGTGTATTCGGCGGCGGCCCGCTCCCCCGGGCCGGAGCCGTCACCGTAGTTGGACGTATCGATCCGGATCAGTTCCTGGCAGATTCTGACGACTTCGTCCTCGGGCCTGATTTCAGTCATGGTTACTCCTCGTGGCGTCGGCGCGGTTGCTCGCTTCAGCCTACCCACATGCCCCTGAAGGCCCCGATTATTTGTTTCGGGAAACTTCATGCTAGAGTCTTTCTCGCTGCTTCGGAGAAAACCGAAACGCTGAAAGGCGAAAAGGTTCACCGAATACCACCTGCGCGGGTGGCGGAATGGCAGACGCGCTAGCTTGAGGTGCTAGTCCTCGAAAGGGGGTGGGGGTTCAAGTCCCCCTCCGCGCACAACAGGAAAAAGGCCCTGGAATCCCATGGATTCCGGGGCCTTTTTTGTGTCTTCACTCAGGCCGCAGCCTCTTCCTGGGTTAGCGGCCAAAATGTGTGTATGGCTTGGGCGTGTCACCGGTTTCTTCCGCCCCATCCTTGCTGGATTCCGTTGCCGTCTTCGAAGCTGAAGGCTGTGTCGTAGAGGGCCGGTTGGATGGGCTCCTCCACCTCCTTTGACTCCTTCTTTTGGGGTTGCCAGTGGTGTGGTTTCACGAGGTCCCAAGGGTCCTGGGGTGATTCAGTGTGCTGGTAGAGGTACCAGTCGACGGCGCGTGTGGCGTGGTCTTCGCTGAGGCCGCGGTGGTTCCGCAGAAGGTCTTTGAGGCCTGCGTTGATTCCTCCCTCCAGCGGGCTGGTCGTCCGGGCGATCTGCTGGCCTTCGGTAGCGCTGGTAAGCCAGGTGAAGAGGTGCCCTGCCTTGATGGCAGCGGCCAGGCTTCCCCGTGCCCGGCGCAGGCCCAGATGTGTGTACCACCAGGTCTGTGCCGGTCCGATGTGTGAGGGCCTGGCGCCGGTTTTCTTCGCGTAGGTCCGGTGCTTGAGGAAGCTCTCCCAGCGGGCCTCCCAGGAAGCGAACGCACCGGACCAGGCGGCGGCCTGGTCAAGGTCCGTGACGTGGGTGAGTGCCTTGGCCAGGGCTAGTAGTTCCTTACCGGCATCGAGCTTCGGACGCATCGTCAGATGCGTGCGGATGTTCTGCCGGATATGGAACAGGCACCGTTGAACGTTCGTTTCCGGCCAGTGTTCCCTCAAGGCGCTCTCCAGGCCCTTGTGGCCGTCCACGACGGCCACCGCCGGGGCCGGGATCTGCCGCAGAAGCGCAGCCCACGAGGCGTGCTTTTCCCGGTCACACCACTGCCACGCGATGACGTGCTCGCCGGTGTAAGCGACCAGGACGCACCAGCCGTTGAAGTAGGTGCCATCGAGCATGATCACCGGGTGTATTTCCCCGGTCCGCGCGGCCGCCGGGGCGACATTCCAGCACCAGGCACTCCGGCGCCTGAAGGTCCTCTCCGAGCCGGCGTGGGCGCCTTGCCGCTGCTTCCCCGTGATCCAGGAAATGAAGGCCGTGAACTCTGCCCTCTTCGTGACATCAACCCGGGATTGAGTACTCGAAGCACCACACGACCTACACCGCCATCTCGTCCGCCCGGCACTGGTCGAACCGTTCTTCACAAGCTTCTGAGCACATACACCACACCGGGGCTGATTTGATCGAACCGTCACTCCACATGCTTTCAAAGCATGTGGACACCCCTACAACCCGCGCGAACACTGGCAACCAAGCCAATCTCATACACACATTTTGGCCGCTAACCCCTCTTCCTATCAGGTGTGTGCCCACTCAGCTCACGAGACCCGGCTACTTCAGCAACTCGGCCATGGACGCGGCATTCCGGTCATTGTCCGTCAACGGGTCCAGGCCCCACACGTCTTCAATCGTGCGCAGCAAGGAGTAGTGCGTATACCGGGTGTCTGACGTGAAGCCTTTCCGCGCCGCAGGACCGGCGAGGACGGTGACCACCTGGTTGCTGGCACCGCTCCCCTCGTCATAGGTGACGGCCAGAAGTGAGTTCTGTGTGGTGAACGCCGGTGAGGCGAGGATTTTGGGAACCTGCCGGGACAGCCAGTCGTCGCCGGTCCGGACCGGGCAGTCATGGGTGTCGCTGCACATGTCGGGAGTGATGAAGACGTAGTCCGGCAGGCCCTGGGCAGTCTTCAGGTCCTCGTCCAGCCGGGCAAGGGGTACCACGTGGTTGGAGCAGAAATCCCGGTCATCCGTCACGGACGGGTAGTACATGAACGGGTTGTGCTTCACCGCGTATCGTCCGGAGTCCCCGGCCAGGCACGGCTCCGGCATCCCTTCTGCGTACATCCGCCAGTCCCGGCCCGACCCGCTGATTTCGTCGGCAATGGTGCGCACATCTGCCTGGCAGCTGTTTGCCTCGGGGTCGCAGTTGCTCGTGATACCGGCCGTGGTTCCGCTGGTCAGGGCTATGTAGTTCGGCAGGCTGGGCCGGGTGATGGCGTGATAGTTGGCTGCCAGCGCGTAGTCCTTCGCCAGGCTGTTCAGGTACGGCGCGTCATCGGCTCCCAGAATCCGCTCGGCGGCCTTGTTCTCCATCACGATGATGACCACATGGTCCACCGCGCGCCGGGCAGGACCGGACGGCGACGCGGTACCCGTGGCCGGCCGGGAGGACGGCCCGGTACCCGGCGTCGACGTCGACGGTGCCGGGGAGGGTGCCGGCCCGGGACCGGTGCAGCCGGCAAGAAGCAGGCCCAGCGCAAGGAGAGCGGCCGGGACAGGACCGCCAAAGCGCCTCATTGCACCCCCACCGCCCCTAGTCGTGAAGAGGCAGTGCGGCCCGGATGGTGCCGACCAGGGAGCGGAAACCGGGATCGGCCTGCAGCGCGTCCAGCAGGACGGGCCCGCGCGGCCCGGCCAGCGGTATGCGCCAGTTGGGATACTCCGTGCTGGTGCCGGGCTGGTTCTGGGTCCGGGTTTCGCCCACCGCGTCAACGAGTGCGACGCCGAGCAGGGACGAGGGCGTCAGGGTGGTGAACGCGTACAGCGCCTCAACAGTGCCCTGTACGTCCTCGTGGCCCGGTTCAGGCAGCAGGCCACGTTCCCGCAGCAGGCTGAGCACCGCCTGCTGCTCGGCGGCCGCCTCCGCCCGTTCCTCTTCCACCGGCCGCTGCAGGAGGCCCAGGGATTCGCGAAGGGTGACGTGCTCGCCGGCGAGGTAGCCGGCCGTAGGGGGCAGGTCGTGGGTGTTGACGCTGGTGAGGCACTGCTGCCGGTACCGTTCCGGCGGAATTGGGCCATCGGCGTCGTGCTCGAACCAGAGGATCGAGGTGCCGAAGATCCCGCGTTCGGCCAGATAGTCCCGGACCCAGGGCTCAAATACCCCCAGGTCCTCGCCGATCACGATCGCCCCGGCCCGCTGCGCCTCCAGGGCCAGGATGCCGATCAGGGCCTCGTGGTCGTAGTAGACGTATGTGCCGTCCTCCGGCCCGGCCCCCGCCGGGATCCACCACAGCCGGAACAGGCCCAGGATGTGGTCCACCCGGATCCCGCCGGCATGGCGCAGCACGGTCCTGAGCATGTCCCGGTACGCGGCATAGCCCGACTCGGCGAGCCGGCCCGGGTGCCAGGGCGGCTGGGTCCAGTTCTGTCCCTGCTGGTTGAACATGTCCGGGGGCGCCCCGACCGTGACGTCCCGGGCCAGCACGCCGGCCAGGGACCAGTCGTCCGAGCCACCCGGTTTCACCCCGACCGCAAGATCGTGGACGACGCCGATTTCCATGCCGGACCGCCGGGCCGAGCGCTGGGCGGCTTCCAGCTGCTGGTCGCAGAGCCACTGCAGCCAGCGGTGGAATTCGATCCGGCCGGCGAGCAGGGCCCTCTGCTCCCGGCAGTAGGCGGTGTCCGGTGCGGATGCCTGCGCTGCCCACTGCGGCGCGCCCGGGGGCAGCTTCTCGGCCAGGGCGCACCAGAGGGCATAGTCGTCGAGCCCCTGCCCCTGCCCGGTGCAGAATTCCGCGAACGCGAGGGCCCGGGCGGGGTCGCGCGGGACAGCGAACAGCAGCTCGAGGGCCGCCAGTTTTGCACCGAAACTGCCGTTCCGGTCCAGCAGGGCGGTCGTGTGGTTGGCGGCGTGCTGCCGGCTGGCCAGCCGTTCCACCTCGGCCCGTCCCTTCGGGTCGAGGTAGCCGTATTCGGGGATCTCCTCCACGCGCAGGTAGAGGGGGTTGAAGAAGCGCCGCGTCGTGGGAAGGTAGGGCGAATCCTCGACCGGGGGCCGGGGCTCGGCAGCGTGCAGGGGGTTGACGAGCAGGAAACCGGCACCCTCCTGGCCTGTCATCGTGGCGAGGTCCGCAAGGTCCGCGAAGTCACCAATACCCCAGGAACGGGAGGACCGCACGGAATAGAGTTGCGCGGTCAGTCCCCAGTTCCGCCGTCCGGCGAGCGCCTCGGTCGTGCCAAGCCTGCGCGGTGTGACGATGAGCGGGCACTGGGCCAGCGTGCCTTCGTTGTCCGCCAGCAGGGTGTGCCACCCGAGGGGAAGCCGGTCCGGGACCACGAAGGTCGCCCGGCCGGTGAGGACGCCGTCGACGTCGACAGGGGCGTCCCAGTTGTCCCGCTGGGCTACCTCGTACCTGGTGCCGTCTTCCGCGGCAATCCAGACTTTCACGGGGCTGCCGTGCGGTACATGGACGTTGACCGACAACTCCTGCCCTTCGCGGGCGACGGCGACCGGAGGCAGCAGGCGCCGCCACGGCGCCAGTCCCGCCTCCGCCAGGGACCGTTCCATCTCGTCGGGTTCCCCGGCCGGGACGCCCAGGGCGGCCAGTACACCGCGCAGGGTATGGTCCGACACAGAGCGTTCAACGCCGTCCCAGCCCCAATAGGAGGTACCCACGCCGTGGGCCGCCGCGAGTTCCCGCAACAAAGAGTCTGTGCCGGGAGAGCTGTTGTGGTGCATTCCATCCGCCATGGGGCAACTCTAGACGCTGCCCGCTTGCCCCGTCCCGTGTTGATGGACGTGGGCTTCTCCGACCAGTTCGTGCAGGCCCTCGACGGCGCGCGCGAGTGACAGTTCGGAGGAAGCAACGATGAACGGCATCAGGAGCCTGTTTTCCTTATCCAGGTGCAGGGCGAAGATATTCCGGATGGAACCGGCAGCCACGGCGGAGTCCACTCCGGAGGATCCCCGCAGGTCCTCGACCAGGCCCACGATCACCTGGTGCTCGGCCAGCATCCCCTCCACCAGGAGCTTTCCCTGCGGCGTGTTCCGGGGCGCGCTATAGAGTGGCCCCTCCTCAGCCAGCGCGTGCGGGACGAGATCGGTCTCGCACCATTCCACCAGGACCTCGTGCGCATCATGCTCAGCCACCGTGTCCCCTGTCTGGACGGCATGGGTGAGCGTTTCCGTCAGCGCATTGAGGCGCTTGAGCATGCCGGCGTGGTGTTGCTCCACCGCCGCCAGGGCCCCGGCTTCCTCCTCGGCATTCTTCGTGTTCTCCGCGGGCTGATCCATGACGTCTCCTGTTTGTGCTGGATTTTGTGCTGGATCCTGGGTTCGGCGGGATAGGGGGCGCGCCGATACGGGCGCACAGGCTCCCTTCCCCACTGTAGGCCCGGGCTTCCCGCCGGCACCGGGCCTTTCGGCCCCAACCAGGGCCCCTGGCCAGCTTTAGGCGGCGCCCCAACCTCCGCGCTAGCCTTGCAGCCTATGGTCGACGTCGAACGGTTCCGGATTCTCCTCCAGGAGGAGCGCCGCCGGAAACATGCCCTCCTTCCCGCGCTCAGCCGGGACATCACCTCGGTGAACGCCGCCCGGCAGGACTCCAACGTCGACGACGAACACGATCCCGAGGGAGCGACCATCGCGTTTGAGCTCTCCCAGGCCTCGGCCCTGCTGGAACAGAGCCGGCAGGGCCTTGCGCAGATCGAGGCGGCCCTGGAACGGATCGATGCCGGGACGTACGGCGTCTGCGCCGTGTGCGGGGAGCAGATCGCGGAAGGACGGCTGGAGGCCAGGCCGTGGACACCGTACTGCATCCGGCACAGTGCCGGCCCTGCCGGCAACGCCGGAGCACCAGGACGAACAGGACGGACAACGGCATGACCGACGCTGCCGAAACCTGGTGGAGCCGGATTGTCGCCGGATTCACCCACTCCCCTGTCCCGCACGTCACCGGCACCGAACTCGTGCTGGTGGTCCTCCTCGCCGTCGTGCTCTCCCTGCCCCGTGTGACGTGGCGGTATTTCGGACTGCTGGCCACCGTGACCCACGAACTCGGCCACGCCTTCGCCGCGCTGATGACCGGACAGCGCCTCGGCGGCATCCGCCTGAGCCTGGACCACTCGGGCACCACCACCACGTACAGCCGGCGTCCCCTCGCGGCCGTCTGGTCCACCTTCTGGGGCTACCCGGTCCCGGCCGTCGTCGGCGCCGCCATGGTCTGGAGCGGCTTCAACGGCTGGGGCCCGGCGGCGATGTCGCTCGGAACCCTCATCCTGCTGGCCTCGTTCCTGTTCATCCGCAACGGCATCGGACTGCTCATCACCGCCGCCGCGGTCCTCGCCGCCGTCCTGCTCGTGCTCTTCGTCCCGCCTGAACTCAACGGCCACGTCATGATCGTGCTCGGCCTGGCTCTGCTGGTCGCCGCCATCCGCGACCTCGGCAAGCTGGCCAACGTGCACCTGCGGCGCCGGGACCGGCTGGCGACGTCGGACGCCTACCTGCTCGCCCGGGCCACCCGCATCCCCGCCGCGGTGTGGATCGTGCTGTTCGCCGCCGTCGTCGGTGCCGCCTGGTGGGTGGCCTGGCAGCCTATGTCACAGGTGTTCGTGACCCTGCCGGGCGCAACATTCCCCGGACCCGGCGGCACCCCGGCATAGGCTGGGATCATGCGCACAACACACACCGACGACCCCGGGTTCAGCACCAAGGGTGCTTATGTCACCGGCGGCGAGGAATTCACCCGCGACACCAACTACATCGAGGACCGGATCACCCGCGACGGCGCCCCTGGCGTCAATGGCGAGCCCGGCTGGCCTGTGGAGCCGGGACGCTACCGGCTGATCGCGGCCCGTGCCTGCCCGTGGGCCAACCGGACCGTGATCGTGCGGCGGCTCCTTGGCCTTGAGGACGCCATTTCCCTCGGCCAGCCCGGACCCACCCACGATGCGCGCTCCTGGACGTTTGACCTTGATCCCGGCGGCAGGGATCCCGTGCTCGGCATGGAGCGCATCCAGGAGGCGTACTTCCGCCGCTTCCCGGACTATCCCCGCGGCATCACCGTCCCGGCCATCGTGGACGTGACCACCGGCCAGGTGGTGACCAACAACTTCCCGCAGATCACCCTGGACTTCGCCACGGAGTGGGCCGCCTACCACCGGGCGGGCGCTCCGGAGCTGTACCCGGAGGCCCTGCGAGGGGAGATCGACGCCGTCAACAAGCGGGTCTTCACCGAAGTCAACAACGGCGTGTACCGCTGCGGCTTCGCAGGCTCCCAGGAAGCGTACGACGCCGCCTATGACCGGCTGTGGACTGCCCTGGACTGGCTGGAGGAGCGCCTCACCGGCCAGCGCTACCTGGTGGGAGACACGATCACCGAGGCCGACGTCCGACTCTTCACCACGCTGGCACGGTTCGACGCCGTCTACCACGGACACTTCAAGTGCAACCGGCAGAAACTCAGCGAGATGCCCGCACTGTGGGCCTACGCCCGTGACCTGTTCCAGACCGCAGGGTTCGGCGACACCACCGACTTCGTGCAGATCAAGCAGCACTACTACATCGTCCACGAGGACATCAACCCCACCGGGATCGTTCCGGCCGGGCCCGGACTCGCGAACTGGCTGACCGCGCACGGCAGGGAAGCCCTCGGCGGACGCCCCTTCGGCGACGGAACACCGCCCGGCCCGGTCCGGGCAGGGGAAGAAGTTGCTCCGGGGCACGGGGCGGCCTGAACCCTGGCGGTGCCTGGCCGCGGTTCGTCCACTTGTCGCAGCAACCTCCCCACCCTAGGGTGAGCCGGGATGACTACTACAGACGAGGCAACACACACCGGGGGCCCGTCACCGTTCCGGCGGCTCTGGCGGATCGTGGCCGCCAACGTCACATCGGCGCTGCTCTGGCCACGGCTGCAGCTGGCGCTGAAGGCTGGACTGGCCGCGGGAATTGCGTTCGCGATCGCCCCGTTCATGCCGGGTTCCGCGGCCGACTACCCCTATTACGCGCCGCTGGGCGCCCTGGTGGCGATGTACGAGAATGTCGCCGGGTCGATGCGGCAGGGTGTGCAGACGCTCGCGGGGCTGGCGATCGGGGTTGGGCTGGCCTTCGTGCTGTTCATCCTCGGCAGTCCGACGCCGCTTACGGTCGGCGTGGTGATGGCTTTCGGCGTGATCCTGGCCGGACTTCCGAAGATCGGCGCCGGCCGGGACTGGATCCCGACGGCGGCACTGCTGGTCCTGCTGGTGGGCGGCCACAACCCTGACCAGTTCTCCTTCGGCTATCTCCTCCAGATGGGTGCCGGGGTCACGGTGGGCATCCTCGTGAATCTGCTGGTCTTCCCGCCGCTGCACTTCCGCGCCGCCGAGCTCAGCATCGCCGAACTGCGCCTGGCACTCGCCCAGCAGCTCTGGGACATGGCCAAGGCGCTGAAGGAAGGCTGGCCGCCGGAACACGAAGACTGGTCCAGGCGGTCCGCCGCGCTCGCAGCGTCCGCCCGCTCGGTGCGCCTGGCCGTGGAGAAGGCTGACGCCAGCCGGCGGGCGAACCCGCGCCGCAGGCTCCATCCGCGGGACATCGACCTGGACTACCGCAACCTGCGGGACCTGGAACGAGTGACCTTCCACGTCCAGGACGTGACGCAGGTGCTCTCGGATGTCATCTGGGCCAAGGACACCCCCTTTGTGGTGCCGGATGAATACGCCGCACCACTGGCCGACGCCATGTCTGCGGTGGGCGACGTCCTGCGCTCCATCCAGGAGGAGAGCCCGGACCGGCGGTCGGAGTTGAGCCAAGAAGCCGTTACCGTCGTCAAGGCACTGACGGCGCGCGTCGGTGCCGAGGACGCCGCAACCGACGCTCCCAGCGCCGTCGAATCGATCCTGCTGAGCCTCCACCGGATGCTGCGCGTGGCGAAGTCCTCCGCGGACAGCATGTAGCGCGCGCAGGCACAGATAAGAGATTAGGCGGCGACGGCGGTGTCCGCCCCATTCCGGGGCGGACACCGCCGTCGATTGTTTCTGCCGGCTCTACTGGAGGGCGGCAACCGATCCGCTGAAGTGCTTGCGCCCTGAACGCGTGTTCCAGGCGACATAGTCCGAGCGATGCCATGCCCCCTCAGCGTCCTTTTCCGTACTGATGTCCAGGGCCACGCGGGCCGGCAGGAACACCGGCGCCTCGAAGGCCACATCCCAGCTGAAAGTCTCGCCCTTGGCGGCCCCCACGTCCGCCAGGGCCCTCGAGGCCAGATACATGCCGTGCGCTATCGACCGGCGCAGCCCCAGCGCCTTGGCCGAGAGGACGCTCAGGTGGATCGGGTTGAAGTCGCCGGACACGGCGGCGTAGGCGCGCCCCGTGTCCACGCCCAACTGCCACAGCGCGGTCGGATCCGGTGCGAAAAAACCCGCCGGAACCGGCGCGGCCGTGGGCTTGTCGATCCCGGGCAGGAACACACCTTTCGCCAGGTAACTGGCTACGCCCCGCCAGCTGACAGCGTCCTCCCCCGGGCGGCGTACCTCGGTGACGAGGTCCAGCTGGGTGCCCGACCGGTGCCCGCGCAGGTTCTCCGCCCACGCCCGGATGTCCAGGGCTTCGCTGAACCGCAGGGGCGCGGACTGCACCACGCGGTTTTCCAGATGGATCATCCCCAGCAGCGGGAGCGGGAAATCATCGCGGTTCATCACGCTCATGGCCAGCGGGAACGCCAGCGCATGGATGAAACCGGCGGGCAGGACATCGCTCGCGGTCTCGCCGATCAGGTGCTGGTATGCCGTGAGGTTTTCGACCGCCGCCTTGACGCCGCGGACCTCATGCCGTGTTTCCGGGAGCCCGGCACCGGCATGGATGCCCAGGACCCGGCGGCGGGCGGCGGTGGCTGCCGCGTTGACATACAGTTTCGACAGCGACGGCATCTCCCCCAGGATGACGGGCTGTGATGGGGTCATGCTCCCACCAGGTTCTGCCCGCAGACGCGCAGGACCTCGCCGGAGATGCCTCCGGCCGCGTCACTGGCAAGGAACGCGATGGCCTCGGCGACGTCGCCCGGCTGGCCGCCCTGCTGGAGGGAGTTCAGCCTGCGGGCGACCTCGCGGGTGGCGAAGGGGATCTTCGCGGTCATCTCCGTTTCGATGAAGCCCGGAGCGACGGCGTTGATGGAGCCGCCGTGCGTACCGATCAGCGGAGCCGTGGCCCGGACCATGCCCATCACGCCGCCCTTCGAGGCGGCATAGTTGGTCTGGCCCCGGTTGCCGGCAATCCCGCTGGTGGAGGCGACGGAGACAATCCGCGGCGAGCTGCGGAAATGCTCCGAGGCCAGCAGGGCCGCGTTGATCCGCAGCTGCGCGGCGATATTGACCGCGATGACGGAGGTCCAGCGGCCCTGGTCCATGTTGGCCAGCAGCTTGTCGCGGGTGATGCCGGCGTTGTGGATCACGATGTCCAGGCGTCCGTGGCGTTCCACAGCGTGGTCGATGATCCGCTGCCCGGCGTCCTCGCGGCTGATGTCCAGCTGCAAGGCCGTGCCGTGCACCTCGTTGGCCACGGTCGCGAGGTGGTCCCCGGCCGCCGGGATGTCGACGACGACCACCGTGGCGCCGTCCCGGTGGAGGGTGCGTGCAATTGCAGCGCCGATGCCGCGTGCCGCTCCGGTCACGACGGCGACTTTGCCCGCCAGCGGCTTCCCGGCGTCGGCCGGCAGCTGCCCTTCAGTGGAGCTGACGGTGAGGAACTGCCCGTCGATGAACGCAGACCGGCCGGAGAGGAAGAACCTGAGCGCGCCGAGGGTGCTGGGGCTGGTGGTACCGGCGCGGTCGGAGAGCAGGATGCCGTTGGCCGTGGCGCCGGCACGGAGCTCCTTCGCGAGCGAGCGGAGGAGCCCATCCACCCCCTGGCGGGCGGCCGCGACGGCCGGGTCCGCACTGTCCGGATTTGCAGCGTCCGCCGCCGCGCGGGAGACGGTGATGACGCGGGAGTTCGGGGCCAGGTCCCGGAGCGAGGTGGCCGCGGTGAGGACCGGTTTTTCCAGGTCCTCCGGGCGGGCCAGCTCATCCAGGACAAGGATGATGGCGCCGAGCTTCTCCTTGGGCACCGCATGGCGGCGCACATCGAGGTTCCAGGCCAGCAGGGTCGCGGCCAGCTCGTCGGCGCCGCTGCCGGCACCCTGGACCAGGACGGGCCCGCTCACGAGCGGCTGGCCGGGCTTGTGGCGCCGCAGCACCACCGGCTGGGGCAGCCCGAGCTTCCTGGCGATGTCCCTGCCGAGGCCCCGGCTCACCAGTGCGGTGTATTTGTCAGTCATGGCATCCCCCTAGTGGGCTTCAAGAATAGCGACGACGCCCTGGCCGCCGGCGGCGCAGATGGAAATGAGACCGCGGGCCGGGCGGCCGTTGACCTGGCCCTTGGCATGCAGCATTTTCGCGAGCGAGGCGACAATGCGTCCGCCGGTGGCGGCGAAGGGGTGGCCGGCTGCGAGGGAGGAGCCGTTGACGTTGAGCTTTGACCGGTCGATGCTGCCGAAGGCCCCGTCCAGTCCCAGCCGGGTGCGGCCGAAGTCCTCGTCCTCCCAGGCGGCCAGGGTGCTGAGCACGGTACCGGCGAAGGCCTCATGGATTTCGAAGAAGTCGATGTCGTCGAGGCTGAGTCCGTTGCGGGCCAGCAGGCGCGGCACAGCGAAAGCCGGCGCCATGAGGAGGCCGTCCTTGCCGTGCACGAAGTCGACTGCCGCCGCCTCGCCGTCGACCACGGTGGCCAGCTTGGGCAGGTCATGGGCGTCGGCCCACTCCTCGGCGGCGAGCAGCACGGTGGAGGCGCCGTCGGTGAGCGGGGTGGAGTTGCCGGCCGTCATGGTTGCCGCGGCACCCAGGGTTTTGCCGAAGACCGGTTTGAGCGTGGCCAGCTTCGCCAGGCTGGTGTCGGCGCGCAGGTTGGAGTCCCGGGTGAGGCCGCGGTACGGAGTGAGCAGGTCATCGAAGAACCCGGCGTCGTAGGCCGCGGCGAGGTTGCGGTGGCTGTTGAAAGCCAGTTCGTCCTGCGCTTCCCGGGTGATCTTCCACTGCGCGGTGGTGAGCGCCTGGTGTTCCCCCATGGACAGGCCGGTACGCGGTTCCCCCGTGTTGGGAGCGTCCGGGGCGAGGTCCTTGGGTCGCAGGCGGCTGAGGACCTGCAGCCGCTGCGGCAGCGTCTTGGCCCGGTTGAGGTCAAGGAGCACCTCGCGCAGCCCCTCGCTCACGGCGATGGGGGCATCCGAGGCGGAGTCGACGCCACCGGCTATGGCCGAGTCGATCTGGCCCAGCTTGATCTTGTTGGCCAGGCCCAGGACCGTTTCCAGCCCGGTGGCGCAGGCCTGCTGCAGGTCATACGCCGGGGTCTCCGCGGAGAGTGCGGAGCCGAGCACGGCTTCACGCGTGAGGTTGAAGTCACGGGAGTGCTTCAGCACGGCGCCGGCCGCGACCTCGCCGATGCGTTCGTCCTGCAGGCCGAAGCGGGCGATGAGCCCGTCGAGGGCCGCGGTCAGCATGTCCTGGTTGGAGGACTTGGTGTAGGCGCCCCCGGTCCGCGCAAAGGGAATGCGGTTGCCGCCCACGATGACCGCCTTGCGGAGCTGCGGCGCTCCGGATCCGGTGGCGGCCGCGTTTTCTGCTGCATCTACGGCTGTTTTTTCTGCTGGCGCAGCCACTGCGGTGGTCGATTCCTTTGGTCCGGGTGCGGACTGTCCGTTGACGGACATGGGCTGTCTCCTTTGATCAAAGCGGGTTACTGATACCCAGCGTACCTGATACGCTGGGTATCGTGAACATCCCCCAGCCTGATCTTCCCGGCGGCAGTCCGGCCCGCTCCGCTGCGCCCGGTGCCGGCAGTGTGGACGGGCGCGCCTCGCGCTGGCAGTCGCATCGTGAAGAGCGCCGCCGCGAGCTGATCAAGTCAGCCCGCAAGGCCGTCCACAGCCTCGGCAGTGATGCGTCGATGGAGGACATTGCCGCCGCAGCGGGGACGTCCAAGTCCGTGTTCTACCGCTACTTCGGGGACAAGGCCGGGCTGCAGCAGGCCGTCGGCGAAGTGGTGCTGAGCCAGATGCAGCGACGCATCCAGGAAGCCGCCCAAAGCGCACAGGCTCCCCGCGAGGGACTGTTCGCCATGGTCTCCGCCTACCTGCAGATGGCGGAAACGAGCCCCAATGTCTACACCTTCGTCACGCGCTACACACCCGGCGAGGCGGAAGCCGCCGCCGGCGGCATCGCCACCGCCGGGGCCCTGGGCCACTTTTTCGCAGCGATCAGCGACATGATCGCCCGGCCCATGCGCAACCACCTCGCCGACTCCGCCGGACGGGAGGCCGTGATCGGATACTGGCCGAACGCTGCGATCGGCCTGGTCCGGAACGCCGGCGAACAATGGCTCGCCAGCCCGGCCTCCCCCGCCAAGCCCGACCAGGAGGCAATGGCACGGCAGATCACCGACTGGCTGTGCCTGGGCATCGCGCCCGAGCTCCGCACGGCGCCACCGACTTCCGCACCGCCCCAATCAGTACCGCCCCAAACAGCACCGACCTTGTCAGAACCAACGAAGGAATCGACATGACCGAACTAGCCGACCGCCCCGCGGGCTCCACCAAGACCACCCGTGTTCCGGCGCGGGCGTCCTCACGCCCGGTGACAACAACCGGCGCTGCGGCTCCCGTCGTCGACGTTGCCGTGCTGGGTGAGCTGCTCCTGGGCAAGTGGGCCGACACCCGCCGCACCGCGCGGGCGCTCGCAGGCCGACCGGAACTCCACAAGACCGAGGGCCTCACCCACACCGAGCACCGCCGTCGCGCGTTCGGCCAGCTCAAGATCCTGGTGGAGAACGGCGCGGTGCACCGCGCCTTCCCCGCGGCCGTCGGCGGTGCCGACGAGCACGGCGGCAACGTCGCCGGCTTCCAGGAGCTCGTCATCGCCGACCCGTCGCTGCAGATCAAGGCCGGCGTCCAGTGGGGACTGTTCGGTTCCGCCGTGAACCACCTGGGCACCGGGGAGCACCACACCAAGTGGCTGCCCGGCATCATGAACCTGGACATCCCGGGCTGCTTCGCCATGACGGAGACCGGGCACGGCTCCGACGTCGCCAGCATCGCCACCACCGCCACCTACGACCCGGCGACCGAGGAATTCGTGGTCCACACACCCTTCCGCGCCGCGTGGAAGGACTACATCGGGAACGCCGCCATGGACGGCCTCGCCGCCGTCGTCTTCGCCCAGCTGGTGACGCAGGGCGTGAACCACGGCGTCCATGCCTTCTACATGGACCTCCGCGACCCCGAATCCAAGGAATTCCTGCCGGGCATCGGAGGCGAGGACGACGGCGTCAAGGGCGGACTCAACGGCATCGACAACGGCCGGCTGCACTTCACGCACGTCAGGATCCCGCGCACCCACCTGCTGAACCGCTACGGCAACGTCGACGCCGACGGCAGCTACAGCTCCCCCATCGCCAGCCCGGGCCGCCGGTTCTTCACCATGCTTGGCACCCTGGTCCAGGGCCGGGTCTCGCTCGACGGCGCCGCCGTCACCGCGGCGAAGCTGGCGTTGAAGACGGCGATCCAGTACGCCACGGAACGCCGCCAGTTCAACGCGTCGTCGCCGACCGACGAGGAAGTGCTGCTGGACTACCAGCGCCACCAGCGCCGGCTGTTCACCCGGCTGGCCACGACGTATGCCGCGGGCTTCGCCAGTGAGCAGCTGCTGCAGAAGTTCGACGACGTCTTCTCCGGCCGCACCGACACGGACGAGGACCGCCAGGACCTGGAAACCCTCGCGGCGGCCCTCAAGCCACTGAGCACCTGGCACGCGCTGGACACCCTGCAGGAATGCCGTGAAGCGTGCGGCGGTGCCGGCTTCCTGATCGAGAACCGCTTTGCCTCGCTGCGCGCCGACCTCGACGTCTATGCCACCTTCGAAGGTGACAACACCGTGCTGCTGCAGCTCGTCGCCAAGCGGCTCCTGGCGGACTACGCCAAGGAATTCCGCACGGTGAACTTCGGTGTGCTGGCCCGCTACGTGGTCGGCCAGGCCACCGGTGCCGCCATCCACCGGACCGGCCTGCGCGGCGTCGCGCAGTTCATGGCGGATTCCGGGTCGGTGCAGAAGGCTGCCATCGCGATCAAGGACGAAGCGAGCCAGCGCGCACTGCTGACCGACCGGGTGCAGACCATGGTCGCCGAAGTCGGCTCGGCCCTCAAGGGCGCCAACAAGCTGCCGCAGCAACAGGGGGCGGCCTTGTTCAACAGCCACCAGAACGAACTCATCGAGGCGGCCCAGGCGCACGCCGAGCTGCTGCAATGGGAGGCGTTCACCGATGCGCTGGGCAAGGTCACCGACCCGGGCACCAGGAAGGTCCTGACCTGGCTGCGCGACCTCTTCGGCTTGTCCCTGATCGAGGACAACCTGTCCTGGTACCTGATGAACGGCCGGCTCTCCATGCAGCGCGCCCGGACGGTGGGCGATTACATCAACCGCCTGCTCGTGAAGATCCGCCCGCACGCCCTGGACCTGGTCGACGCCTTCGGGTTCGGCCCGGAACACCTCCGCGCCGAGATCGCCACGGGCGCCGAGAAGGTCCGCCAGGACGAGGCCCGCGACTACTTCCGCACGCAGCGCGCCAGCGGCGATGCTCCGGTGGACGAGAAAATCCTGCTCGCCCGCAAGGGCCACGGGACCAGGCAGTCCGGCGCCTGACCCGGCCTTGGCACGACGACGGCGCCGTCCCTGGCCGGGGCGGCGCCGTCGTCGTCTGTTCCTTTGTCCTCTTGCTCTTATGTCCTCTTGCCCTTTGGGAGGGTGCCGGGGTCAGGAACCCTTGGGCAGCACCGAGCGGTAGACCTCAAGGGTGGTTTCCGTGATGGATTCCCAGGAGAAGTGTTCCTCAGCCCGGCGCCGGCCGGCCTGGCCCATGGCCCGGGCCCGGTCAGGATCGGACACGACCTCGGTCAGCGCGGCGGCGAATTCGGTGACGAACTTCTCCGGATCCAGCGGAGTGCCGGTCCCGTCCGTGACCTGCTCGATGTCCACCAGCAGTCCGGTCTCGCCATGCTGGACGACCTCCGGGATCCCGCCGGTGGCGCTGGCCACCACGGCGGCGCCGCAGGCCATGGCCTCCAGGTTCACGATGCCGAGCGGCTCGTAGATGGACGGGCAGGCAAACGCGGTGGCGTGGCTGAGGACCTGGATGAGTTCGTTGCGCGGCAGCATCCGCTCCACCAGGATCACACCGCTGCGCTGGGTCTGCAGCTGCTCGATCAGGCGGGCGGTCTCGGCCGCAAGCTCGGGGGTGTCGGCGGCGCCGAGGCACAGCACCAGCTGGACGTCGGCCGGCAGCTTGGCGGCCGCCCGCAGCAGGTAGGGCACACCCTTCTGCCGGGTGTTGCGGCCGACGAAGACCACACTCGGCCGCTCCGGGTCAATCCCCAGGCCACGGATGACCTCATCACCTTCGTCCCGGTTCCAGAGGCTCACATCGATGCCGTTGTGCACCACCTTGACCTTGGCCGGGTCCACCTCGGGGTAGCTGCGAAGGATGTCCTGGCGCATGCCCTCGGACACGGCGATGATGGCCGCGGCGGCTTCGTACGCGGTCTTTTCCACCCAGGAGGACACGGCGTAGCCGCCGCCGAGCTGCTCGGCCTTCCATGGGCGCAACGGCTCCAGGCTGTGGGCGCTAAGCACGTGCGGGATGCCGTGCAGCAGCGAAGCGATGTGCCCCGCCATATTCGCGTACCAGGTGTGCGAATGCACGAGGTCCGCCCCGGCGATGTCCGGGACGATCCGCAAATCCACCCCCAGGGTCTGCAGCGCGGCGTTCGCCCCGCCGAGATCCTCGGGCACGGCGTAGGACGTGACCGTCGCTCCGTGGTACCCGGGTTCACGGGGCGCGCCGAAGGCGCGCACCTGCAGGTCCACATGCTGGGCCAGCACCCGGCTGAGTTCGGCCACGTGGACCCCGGCGCCGCCATAGATTTCGGGCGGGAATTCTTTGGTCACAATGTCTATACGCACAAACCCCAAGGTAGTCGTTACGGTGTAACTGATCTAGTGTGAAGACGTTCGGGCGTGCCGGACTGTTTGGGGAAGTACAAAGGCGTTCAGGAGCGATCACCATGCCGAATAAGAAAGTTTTGGCCATTGTCCTCGCAGGTGGCGAGGGAAACCGGCTCATGCCACTGACGGCGGACCGGGCCAAACCCGGTGTGCCTTTCGCTGGAAGTTACCGGCTCATTGACTTTGCGTTGTCCAACCTGGTCAATTCGCGTTACCTGCAGATTGTTGTCCTGACGCAGTACAAGTCGCACAGCCTGGACCGCCATATTTCCGAAACCTGGCGGATGTCCACGCAGCTGGGCAACTACATCGCCTCGGTCCCCGCGCAGCAGCGGGTCGGCAAGAGCTGGTTCCTTGGCAGCGCCAACGCCATCTACCAGTCCCTGAACCTCATCCACGACGCGAACCCGGACGTCGTCGTCGTCGTCGGCGCGGACCACGTCTACCGGATGGACTTCGCCCAGATGGTTGACCAGCACGTTGCCAGCGGCGCCAAGGCCACCGTGGCGGCCGTCCGGCAGCCGCTGCATATGGCCGACCAGTTCGGTGTGATCGAAGTGGACCAGGACAACCCGGAGAAGATCGCCGCCTTCGTCGAGAAGCCGTCCTCCACCCCGGGGCTCGCCGCTGACCCCACCCAGTTCCTCGCCTCGATGGGCAACTATGTTTTCAACGCCGACGCCCTTGTCGAAGCCCTGCACGTCGACGCCGAACGGCTGGACACCAAGCACGACATGGGCGGGGACATCATTCCCTACTTCGTCGACAAGGGTGAGGCCGGCGTCTACGACTTCACCCTGAACCAGATCCCCGGCTCCACCGAACGCGACCGCACCTACTGGCGCGACGTTGGCACCATCGACTCGTTCTACGACGCGCACATGGACCTCATCTCGCCCGTGCCCGTCTTCAACCTGTACAACTCGGAATGGCCGATCTACACGCGGCAAAGCATTTCGCCGCCGGCCAAGTTCGTCCGCGGCCCGAAGAACACGGTCGGCAGCGCGCTCGATTCGATCGTTGCCAGCGGAACCGTGATTTCCGGCGGCATTGTGGAAGGCTCCGTGCTGTCCAACGACGTCTACGTCGGCACGTCCAGCCGGGTGCTGGACTCCGTCCTGATGGACAAGGTCAACATTGGCGAAGGCGCCGTCGTCAAGCGCGCCATCATCGACAAGAACGTCAAGGTCCCGGCGGGCGCCGCGATCGGCCTCGACCATGAACTGGACCGGTCCCGCGGTTTCAAGGTCACCGAGTCCGGCATCACCGTCCTGTCGAAGGGACAGTTCGTCCCCGAACCCGGGGATGCCGAGCGGGCGCTGTCGGCTGCCAACCTGATCCTGGTCCCGGATGCGGTCCGGGCTGCCACGGAGAACTGGCCCGCCCTGCGGGATTCCGTGGACAAGGTGGCCGAAGTGCAGGCAGCCGCCGTCGGCGTCAGGGTTCCGCGGTCCAACGACACCCCCTGATCCGGGGCGGCTGCAGCGGGAGCCCGGCACCGGCGTCGGGCCGGGCCCTGCGCAGGCTGTAAAATTGGGGCAATGAGCTCCCCCGATCTGCCGTCCGATCTCACCGCCGAGGACATCCAGGCCTGCCTGAAGGTCCTGAACAGCATCCACGTCTACGACGAGGAGCACCCGGACTACGTTTCAGTGCGCCGTGCCACCGGGAAGATGTTCAAGGCCGTCAAGCGCCACCGCCGGGTCAGCAAGCGGGACCTGATCGCCGAAGCCGACCGGGCCGTGATCGCCCAGACCGCGACGGCGGCCCCGGACCGGATCGACGACGAAACCCGCGGCAACAAACTCGCGCCGTCCGCCACCGGCGAGATCGCAGGACACCTGATCAAGTCCAGGCCGTGCTACATCTGCAAGCAGCACTACACCCAGGTGGACGCGTTCTACCACCAGCTGTGCCCGGAGTGCGCTACGTTCAGCCACAGCAAGCGGGACGCCCGGACGGACCTGTCCGGACGGCGTGCCCTCCTGACCGGCGGCCGGGCCAAGATCGGCATGTACATCGCGCTGCGGCTGCTCCGCGACGGTGCCCACACCACCATCACCACCCGCTTCCCCATGGACGCCGCCCGCCGGTTTGCCGCCATGGAAGACAGCGGCGAGTGGCTGCACCGGCTGCGGATCGTCGGCATTGACCTGCGCGACCCCTCGCAAGTGATGGCCCTGACCGATTCCCTGGACGCCGCGGGCCCGCTCGACATCATCATCAACAATGCGGCCCAAACCGTGCGCCGCTCCGGCAACGCCTACAAGCCGCTGGTCGACGCCGAGGACGAGCCCCTTCCCGCGGCCCTCCAGGCTGCCAACGGCGGCCCGGAACTCGTGACGTTCGGCCACGCCCACGACAAGCACCCGCTGGCCCTCGCGAGCACCGTCCTGGAGCACCCGGTGCTGGCCGGGGACGCGGTGACCTCGCTGGCACTGTCCACCGGTTCCGCGTCGCTGGAGCGCATCGCTTCGGGCACAGCCATCGACGCCGGCGGCCTGGTCCCGGACGTGGCCAGCGTCAACAGCTGGACCCAGGTGGTTGACGAGGTGGATCCCCTGGAAATGCTCGAAGTCCAGCTGTGCAACGTGACCGCGCCGTTCCTGCTGGTCAGCCGGCTCCGCGGGGCGATGAAGCGCTCCACCGCGCGGCGGAAGTACATCGTTAATGTCAGTGCCATGGAGGGCCAGTTCTCCCGCGCCTATAAGGGCCCCGGCCACCCGCACACCAATATGGCCAAGGCGGCGCTGAACATGATGACCCGGACCAGCGCCCAGGAGATGCTGGACGCCGACGGCATCCTGATGACCGCCGTCGACACCGGCTGGATCACGGACGAGCGCCCGCACTACACCAAGGTGCGCCTGATGGAGGAGGGCTTCCACGCCCCGCTGGACCTCGTCGACGGCGCCGCCCGGGTCTACGATCCGATCGTCATGGGCGAGTCGGGCGAGGACCAGTTCGGCGTCTTCCTGAAGGATTACAAGCCGAGCCCCTGGTGAGTCCTGCCTTGTAACAAATCCGGCCAGCGGGGTCCATGGGCCTTATGGCCCTAATGGGGGCCCGGCACAGTACGTAACGTGGGTCCACATGAACACAGAGACGACGCCTGCGCCAGAATTCGGACTGTCCATTGACCAGTGCTGGGTCCTGCTGGACACGGAGGTCGTGGGAAGAATCGCCCTGATTGTGGACGGGCATCCGGAGATCTTTCCGGTGAACTTCGCCCTGGAGCGCCGCTCGATCGTCTTCCGGACGGCCGGCGGCACCAAACTGTGGGCGGCGATGACGGCCAAACCCATTGCCTTCGAAATCGACGGCTACGACGCCCACGAACAGCAGGCCTGGAGTGTTGTTGCCCGCGGTGAGGCACAGTTGATTGAGCTTAAGGAAGAGAAGGACGCGGTCGACGCCCTTCTGCTTGAACCGTGGCAGCCCGGAGACAAGGACTACTACGTGCGGCTCTCCCCCAAGGCCCTGACCGGCCGCCGGTTCAAGGTCAACAATCCGGACCTGTGGCGCACGCGGCTCTCCGATCCCCGCCGGGCTTCGTTCGAATAGAGACTCCCCGGCCCTACTTGGCCGCCTTGGTCTCCGGGGAATGGACCACCAGCACAGGGCAGTGGGCGTGGGCCACGAGGGCCGAGCTCACGGATCCAATCAGCATTCCGCCGAAGCCTCCGTGTCCGCGGCGTCCGACCACCACCATGTCGGCATCCCGGCTGGCCTCCATCAGCGTGTGCCGGGGGTGTCCCTGCACGAGGCGGGTTTCGACGTTGGCCGGGGTTTCCGCCCCGAAGGCCTTCTCGACCGTCTCGTTCAGGATTTCACCGGCGCGGACGTCGAAGTCGTCAATTCCCATCGCGACATAACCGTCGTAGACCGGAGGGACGTCCCAGCTGGCCAGCGCCACAAGTTTCGCGGCGAGCGGTACGGCGAGGCTCTGGGCCTGGCGCAGTGCCTCGACCGAGGCATCGGAACCGTCAACCCCTACCACAATCGTCCGGATGTCCCTGGCTTCGGTCATGGCAGATCCCTTCGTCATACAGCTGGCGCGTCCAGCCTACCGTGACGTGCCGGGAAGGGGTGGGGCAAGGGCCGAAAGTCATGGGAACAGGAGGCCGGCGGCGTCCCGGCAGGACCTAGGACCCTTGTCGCGGTTCCGGACACGGAGAAGAATTGCAGTCGTCGGGAACGGAAACGGCGTCCGGAGCGGACAATGGGAACAACGGCGGCACTCGAGTCAGCGACACTGGCGGCCGCACGAACGACCCGCAGGCACGGTCTGCGGAGCAGGCTGGGTAGCAACGTACCACCCATGGCAGCGCAAGCCGCCGGACAGGAGAATCATGATTGCCTGGGCAGATGCAGGTCTCACTGCAGCCGACGGGGCACCGGCCGTCATCCGCGTCTTTATCCTGGATGACCACGAACTCGTCAGGCGCGGCCTGCAGGAGCTCCTCGAGGGTGAGGGTTTCCTGGTGGTCGGAAGCTCGGCTTCCGCCGTCGAGGCGACCCGCCGCATACCCGCCCTTCATCCGGATGTCTGTGTCCTCGATGCGCGCCTCCCGGACGGGACCGGGATTGAGGTCTGCCGCGATGTCCGTTCGGTGGACCCGTCATTGAACTGCATTATCCTGACAAGTTTCGACGACGAACAGGCCCTGCGCGGGGCTGTACTGGCGGGCGCGAGCGGCTATGTCCTCAAGGAGATCGGCGGCACTGACCTGATCGGGGCACTGCGCCGGGCGGCCGCGGGTGAGTCTCTCTTCGCAGAGGGCGTCGCCGCAGGCATCGTGGATAGCCTGGTCGAGGCCGACGACGTCGACCCCCGGACGTCCTCCCTCACACCCCAGGAGCGGCGTGTACTGGAACTGGTGGGCGGCGGCCTCACGAACCGACAGATCGCCGCGGAAATGTTCCTCGCGGAGAAGACCGTCAAGAACTACGTCTCCTCGCTGCTGGCCAAGCTGGGCTTCGAAAGGCGCACCCAGGCCGCTGTCTTCATCGCCGGGCCGGCCACACCGGTATCGCCCGGCAGCCACGCCGACGCCACGCGCCCGCACAGTGTCCACTAGCAGCTGAGTCCGCTAGAGCGGCACCGACCACTCGAGGCTCGTGCCGGCGTCGGGGGCGCTGGTGATGGTGCATTCGCCGTCCAGCATCCGCGCCCGGTCTTCCAGGTTGGCGAGTCCACGGCGCTTTCCAGGTTCTGCGAAGCCGGCTCCGTTGTCCGTGATCACTACCGTCACCTTTCCCTTGACCACGCCCACCGACACGGAGATGGTGTCCGCGCCGGAGTGCCTGATGGCGTTGCTGAGGCCCTCCGACACGACGGCCACGACGTTGTCGGCCTTGTCCGGAGTGACGGCGTCCACCGGCCCGGTGATGGTCAGGCGGGGCTGGAAGGGCATGGACTTCGCCGAGCTGCGGGTCACCCGCCGGATCCGTCCGCTGAGCAGTTCCGTTTCGCCGCTGCTGCTCTTGAGCGAGTAGATGGTGTCCCGCAGGCTCCGGATCGCTTCGTCAAGCTCTCCGGTGATGGTGCGGATCCGTTCGGTGGCGAGCTCATCTTTCGTGAAGCGGGTCAGGCTTTGGACGCTCAGCCCGGCTGCGAACAGCCGCTGGATCACGAGATCGTGGAGGTCGCGGGCGATCCGGTCCCGGTCGGTGAAGACCAGCAGTTCCTCGCGGAGCCGGTGGACGCGGGCGAGTTCGAGGGCGAGGGCGACATGGGACCCAAAGACGGCCCCCATCTCGATGTCCGTCCGGGCGAAGCGCAGCGCGTCGCGGTCCCGGACCAGCAGGAGGAGCCCGTGATGTGCTCCCTGGGTGCTTAGTGCCACTGCCAGCAGCGGGCCGGTGATCCCACGGTCGATCTCCCCGAACAGGGTGGACGCGTCTTCAAGCACCACGGGCTCGCCGCCATCCAGGACGCTTTCCAGCAAGGGCGAATCGAGAACCAGTGAACGGCCGGAGAACTGCGGGCTGGTCTTGCCGGCGGCGCCGGCGACAATATGGCCGCGGCCGTCCGCCGCGGGCGCCACCAGGAGTGCCAGTTGGGAGCCGGACTCCTGCAGTGCCCGGTTGGCGATGGGATCCAGCCCCCCGGACGTGTAGTCCCGGTCGCTGCTGAGCATCAGCCCGGAGACGTCCATGCAGGCTTCCAGCCAGCGGGCGCGGCGCCGGGCGTCATCGTAGAGCCGGGCATTCTCAATGGCGACCCCGGCGGCGGCGGCCAGGGCGACAGCCAGGCCTTCATCCTCGGCCGTGAAGTCGCTGCCGTCTTCCTTCTCGGTCAGATACAGGTTGCCGAAGACCACGTCCCGGACCCGCACCGGGACACCGAGGAAGGACTTCATGGGTGGATGGTTTGCCGGGAAGCCGTAGGATTCCGGATGGCCGCGCAGGTCATGGAGCCGAAGGGGGCGGGGTTCGGAAATCAGCAGGCCCAGGACGCCGTGGCCGGTGGGAAGCGGCCCGATCCGGTGGGCCAGTTCCTCGTCGATGCCCACGGTGATGAAGTGGCTGAGGGCGTGGTCGTCGCCGATGACGCCCAGGGCCCCGTACCGGGCATGAAGCAACCGGCAGGCGGACTGCACAACGCGTTCCAGCACGGCATCGAGGCTTAGGTCCTCGGCTACTGCGACCACGGCCTCCAGCAGCCCGGCCATCCGCTCCTGGGACTGGAGCAGTTCCTCGGCCCTGGACACAAAACCCTGGAGTACCCCGTCAATCATGGGCTGTGGCTCAGTGGTGGTCTGGTCCGGATGGTCCCCCATTGAATGCATGCTCATGGCCCCAATTCGATACAACGAACATAACCATCGTCCGCGCTGACGATGGTGATGCCAGAATACCCCGAAGCGGGCGCAAAAACCCCAGGAGTCGGCCGGCGATGGTGTTGATTGTGACTTTTTGCCCTACACCACCGCCGCTTGCGTGGCGTAGGCTCGCTGGCATGAGTACTGATCCGAATCCGGGAAAACACCAGCAGGCACATGAAGTTGAGAACCTTGACCACCACGAATGTTGGCGCCTGTTACGCAGCGTCACCGTGGGCAGGCTCGCGGTCTGGGTAGACGACCATCCCGACATCTTCCCGATCAATTACAAGGTGGACCACGGTACCCTCGTGTTCCGCACGGCAGACGGCACCAAGCTTCAGGCGGCCACCGGCGACACCGCCGTGGCGGTAGAAGCCGACGGCGTGGACGCCGACAGCGGCATTGCCTGGAGCGTCGTGATCAAGGGACAGGCCGCGCCGGTGCAGAACCAGCAGGAGGTGCTGGACACCGTGGGTCTTTTGTTGTTCCCGTGGCAGGCCGGCAAGAAGGAGCACTTCGTCAGGATCACTCCGGAGACCGTGACCGGGCGCCGGTTCAAGGTGGTCCCGCCGCTGACCTGGTGGACTCCCCTGGATGACGCCACCCGCTCCGGACTCGAATAGCCTGGCGTCAGGCCAGCCGGGTGATCTCCACGCTCACGCTGAGGGCCGAGCCGCCGCCGCCGGACAGGATTCCCTTGAGCGGAGGCACGTCGCGGTAGTCGCGGCCCCTTGCCACGGTCACGTGGAAGTCGCCGGCGGGCTTGTGGTTGGTGGGGTCCCAGCTGCGCCATTCGCCGTCCCACCATTCCAGCCAGGCGTGCGACTGCCCGGCCACAGTCTCACCGAGTTCCGCCGTCGACCGCGGGTGCAGGTAGCCGGAGACGTACCGGGCGGGAATGCCCCGGCTGCGCAGGGCGCCGATGGCAAGGTGCGCCAGGTCCTGGCAGACGCCCTGGCGCTGGGTCCAGGCTTCCTCAGCGTTGGTGGTGACGCCGGTGGAGCCCTTCATGTAGGTCATCTCGCCGCGCATCCATTCAAAGACCGCCATGGCCGCCCCGTGCGGGTTGCGGCCCTCGACGACGCCGGGAATGATCCCGAGGACTTCGGCGCCCGGGCCGGTGAGCTGCGACTGCGGAATCCAGTCGCTGAACTTGTTCAGGGTCTCCGGAGCGGCCAGGACGTCCCAGCCGACGATGTCCGCCTCCGCCGGGATCCGTTCCACCCGGTGCACCTCGACGGTGGTGGTGGAGAGGACCTCAAGGTGCTCGTGCGGCATCTGCATGTCGAATGCCGTCACGCGGGTGCCCCAGTAGTCGCGGTAGCTGCTCAGGGCCGCCTGGGACGGCGAGACCTTCAGCGAGGACTCCAGCACCACCTGCTGCGGATCCGTCAGCGGCGTCATGCGGGCCTCGTTGTAGGACAGTGTGACGCGTTTGTTGTACTTGTACGCCGTCTTGTGGATGATGCTCAGCCGGGTCATGAAACTTCTCCCACCCAGGCCAGTTCGTCTGCCTGATTGAAGTACTTACGGGAAATGGCGTCCGAGGCCTGCGAGACGGCTTTCTGCACGCGCTCCATGTGCTCGGGAAGCTCGGACATAAGGTCGTCGGTACGGTGGAACTCCAGGAAGGTCCGGGCCTGCCCCACGATCCGGCGGGCGTCGTTGATGAAGCCGACGCGCTGGGCCGAGGGGTCCAGCTTGGCGAGGCACTCGTCGGCGTCCCGCAGCGCGTAGACGATGGACCGGGGGAACAGCCGGTCCAGAAGCAGGAACTCGGCCGCGTGCTGGTCGCCGAAGGCCGCGCGGCGGGTCCGCAGGAACGATTCGTAGGCGCCGGCGCAGCGGAGCATGTTCACCCAGGACATGCCGGCGGAGAGCACGTCACGCGTGGAGAGCATCCGGGCGGTCATGTCGGCGCGTTCCAGCGAGCGGCCCAGGACCAGGAACTGCCAGCTCTCGTCGTGGCTGACGGTCGTGTCCGCGAGGCCGCTGACCATGGCCGTGCGTTCCAGCACCCAGTTGCAGAACCGGTAGGTGCCCACGACGTCCTTGCGGTGCTGGTTGAGCCCGTAGTACGTCGTGTTGAGGCTTTCCCAGAGTCCGGAAGACACCGTTTCCCGGGCCCGGCGGGCGTTCTCGCGGGCAGCACCGAGGGAGCCGGCAATGGACGTGGCACTCTGCTTGTCGTAGGCGAGGGCGTTGAGCAGTTCGGGCAGGCCGAAGTCCTCGCTCTGCGCCCGGGCGCCCATGACGGCGAGGAGCTCCTGAGCCACGCTGCGCTGTTCCTCCATCGGCAGGTGGTTCAGCCGCTCCAGGTGGACGTCGAGGATCCGGGCGGTTCCGTCAGCCCGTTCCACATAGCGGCCGATCCAAAACAGTGACTCGGCGATACGGCTAAGCATTCGCGGTTACCTCCAGCGCATCGAAAATCTGAAAAGGGCAGGTCAGCGGAAAAAGGGACGACATGGTGCCGCGTGTCATTGCTGCTGCTCCTTCTGGCTGTCGCGCCAGTTGCTCTCCACGGGCCAGACCGAGACCCGTTCGCGGACCGTGATGGCCGGGCGCGGCAGGGTCTCCACCGGCACCTCCGGCGAATCAGCCAGGACCCAGGTGTCCTTGGAACCGCCGCCCTGGCTGGAGTTGACGATCAGGGAGCCTTCCTTGAGCGCCACGCGGGTCAGGCCGCCGGGCAGCACCCACACGTCGTCGCCGTCGTTGACGGCGAAGGGGCGCAGGTCCACGTGCCGCGGGCCGAACTTGTCGCCGCTGAGCGTGGGGACGGTGGACAGCTGCAGGACCGGCTGCGCGATCCAGCCGCGGGGGTCCGCGATGACGCGCTTGCGGAGGGCCTCGAGCTCGTCCTTGGAGGCATCCGGGCCGATCACGAGGCCCTTGCCGCCGGAACCGTCCACGGGTTTGACCACGAGTTCGGCCAGGCGGTCCAGGACCTCCTCCCTGGCTTCCTTTTCCTCCAGCCGGAAGGTGTCCACGTTGGCGATCACGGGTTCCTCGTTGAGGTAAAAGCGGATCAGGTCCGGGACGTAGCTGTAGACCAGCTTGTCATCCGCGACGCCGTTGCCCACGGCGTTCGCGATGGTGACGCCGCCGGCGCGGGCCGCGTTGACCAGGCCCGGGCAGCCGAGCATGGAGTCGGCGCGGAACTGCAGCGGATCGAGGAATTCGTCATCGATGCGCTTGTAGATCACGTCCACGCGCTGCTCGCCGGCGGTGGTACGCATGTAGACGCGGTTGCCGCGGCAGACGAGGTCGCGCCCTTCAACGAGTTCCACACCCATCAGGCCGGCAAGCAGGGTGTGCTCAAAGTAGGCGCTGTTGAACACACCGGGGGTCAGGACCACCACGGTGGGGTCGTCGACGCCGGACGGTGCCGTCTTGCGCAGCGCGGACAGCAGCCGGCGGGGGTACTCCTCGACCGGGCGGATGAGCTGCTGGCCAAAGGCCTCCGGCAGCCCCTTGGCCATGGCGCGGCGGTTTTCCAGGACGTAGCTGACGCCGGAGGGGACGCGGACGTTGTCCTCAAGGACACGGAACGTCCCTGCGGCGTCGCGGACGACGTCAATGCCGGAAATATGGACGCGGACGCCGCCGGCCGGCTCGAAGCCGTGCACCTGGCGGTGGAAGTGGGCGCTGGTTGTGACGAGCTGGCGCGGGATGACGCCGTCGGCCACGACGGTCATCTTGTCGTAGACGTCATTGAGGAATGCCTCAAGGGCGCGGACGCGCTGCGCCACGCCCTTCTCCAGTACTGTCCACTCATCGGCGGGGATGACCCGGGGCACGATGTCGAGCGGGAAGGGCCGCTCCTCGCCGGCGAAGTCGAACGTGACACCGCGGTCCAGGAAAGTCCGGGCCATGGAATCGGCGCGCGCCGTGACATCGGCAAGCGAGAGTTCACGCAGGGCCCCGGCGACCTGTCCGTACGACTTCCGGGCCTGTTGCCCGGGGGTAAACATCTCGTCGTAGGCGCCGGTGCGTTCGGCGGCCACGGAGTAATCCTGGAATAGGTCAGACATGGTGACTAGACAATCACCTTTTTGTTGCGAAATCATTTCGGCGCCCGCCGGGGCGCGGCGCCCGAGGGCGGGAGCGGGCCGTCTGCGTGCCTGCAGCCGGGGCGGCGCCGGTGAGGTCCGCCGTGGCGGTGACGGCATTTCCGGGCCCTTACGGCAAGGTGGACAGGTGCCTCCGTTTACTCGCAAACCGCTGCCCGGCGCCGGGTCGGTGCCCGGGCTGCTGCCGGGCCTGCTGGCCGCGGCAGCCGCCGTCGCGCTTGCCCTCGCCGTCCATACCCTGGTTCCCGTACTCCCGGCCATGACACTGGCCGTGGCGTTCGGGCTCCTGGCTGCGAACTTCCCGGGGCTGGCCGGCTGGACCGCGGGAACCGGCCGGCCGGGGCTCGATTTTGCCGGCCGGCACCTGATGCGCGCCGGGATTGTCATCCTGGGCCTGAAGGTCAGCCTCGTGGATGTGCTCGGGCTCGGCTGGGCCGCGCTGCTGCTGATCACGGGCGTCGTCCTGGCCGCCTTCGCCGGAACCTACGCCATCAGCAGGCTCTTCCGGCTGCCGCCGCAGGTATCGCTGCTCATTGCCACCGGGTTTGCCATTTGCGGGGCCTCGGCCATCGGGGCGATGGCGGCGGTGCGCCGGATCCGGCAGCACGACACCGTGCTCCCGGTGGCCCTCGTGACACTCTGCGGCACCCTCGCCATCGGCGTGCTGCCGCTGCTCATTCAGCCGCTGGCCCTCAGCCCGGAAGTCTTTGGCGCCTGGACCGGCGCCTCGGTGCACGACGTGGGACAGGTGGTGGCCACGGCGCAGACCGCCGGGGCGGCGGCGCTGGCCGTCGCCGTCGTCGTAAAACTCACCCGGGTGATCCTGCTGGCGCCCATGGTCGCCGTCGCGGGGCTGCACCACCGCAGCAGCGCCGGCGCCGGCGCCGGGCTGAAGCGGCCACCCATCGTCCCGCTCTTCGTGCTCGGGTTCGTCGGGATGGCGGCCCTGCGCACCACGGGCTGGCTCTCCCCCGCCGTCCTCGACGCCGCCGCGGTGCTGCAGGACATCGTGCTGGGGATGGCGCTGTTCGGCCTCGGGTCGGCGGTGCGGGTGGGCCAGATGCTGCACACCGGAGCGCGGGCCTTGCTGGCGGCGCTGGCGTCCTGGCTGCTGATTGCCGCGCTGGGGCTGGGGGCCGCGTTCCTCATGATTAGATAGCGGGGTGTCGAACCAGAACCTGCGCCGCGATGAAGCCGCTGCCCGCTCAGCCCTGATCACCACCCGCAGCTACGACGTCTCCCTGGACGTCCGGCAGGCTGCGGACCCGGACGTGGCCGGCTACACGAGCCGCAGCGTCATCAACTTCTCCGCCAGTGAACCCGGAGCCTCGACGTTCCTGGACTTCATCAGCAGCGAGGTGCACAGCGTCTTCCTCAACGGCAAGGGTCTCCCCGTCGCTGACGTCGTCGACGGCTCCCGGATCCGGCTCGACAACCTCCACGCGGAAAACCAGGTCACCGTCACCGGCACCGCGCTCTACAGCACCTCCGGGGAAGGCATGCACCGCTTCGTCGACCCCGCCGACGGCCAGTGCTACCTCTACACACAGTACGAACCCGCCGACGCCCGCCGGGTGTTCGCCAACTTCGAACAGCCCGACCTCAAGGCGGAGTTCACCTTCCACGTGATGGCACCGTCGGCCTGGCAGGTGGCCTCCAACGGCGTCGAAACCCAGCGCACGCTCCTTACCAGCGACCCGGACACCAGCCGCTGGGACTTCGCCCCCACGAAGCCGATGTCCACCTACATCACAACGGTGCTCGCCGGCCCGTACTTCAAGGCGGAGGACTCCTGGCGCACGACCCTCGACGACGGCACCCGTCTGGATGTCCCCCTCGCCCTCTACTGCCGCGCCTCGATGGCACCGTCGTTTGACGCCGAGGAGCTGTTCACCCTCACCCGGAACGGCCTTGACTTCTTCAACGGGCTGTTCGACTTCCCCTACCCGTGGGGGAAGTACGACCAGGCGTTTGTGCCTGAATACAACCTCGGCGCCATGGAGAACCCCGGGCTGGTGACCTTCACGGAAAGCTACGTCTTCACCTCACGGGCCGCCGATTCGCAGTACCAGGCCCGCGCCAACACCCTGCTGCACGAAATGGCCCACATGTGGTTCGGGGACCTCGTCACGATGCAGTGGTGGGACGACCTGTGGCTCAAGGAGTCCTTCGCGGACTACATGGGCACCCTCGGCGTGGACCGCACCACGGACTGGGCCACGGCCTGGGTGAACTTCGCCAACAACCGCAAGGCCTGGGCCTACATGCAGGACCAGCTGCCGACCACGCACCCGATCGTCGCGGACATCCCCGACCTTGAGGCCGCCAAGCAGAACTTCGACGGCATCACCTACGCCAAGGGCGCCTCGGTGCTCAAGCAGCTCGTCGCGTATGTGGGGTTTGACGCCTTTATTGCCGGCTCGCGCCAGTACTTCAAGGACCATGCCTACGGCAACACCACCCTGGCCGACCTGCTGGCCGCGCTCAGCACCGCCTCCGGCCGGGACCTCGCGGACTGGGCCCGCCAATGGCTGCAGACCTCCGGCATTTCCAGCCTCACCAGTGAGATCGAGGAGCACGACGGCGTCCTCGGCACCGTGGCAGTCCTCCAGGACGGGGTGGACCCGACGACGGGACGGCAGGAGCCGCGCCCGCACCGGCTGCGGATCGGCCTGTACGGGATGGACGACGCCGGCGCCCTGGTCCGCACCGACAGCGTCGAGACCGACGTCAGCGGCGCCCGGACCGAGGTGGCGGCCCTGTCCGGCAAGCCCCGGCCGGACCTGCTACTGGTCAACGACGAGGACCTCAGCTACGCCAAGGTTCGGCTGGACGCGCGCTCCGAGGCCACCGTGCGGACCTCCCTCAGCGCGCTCAGCGATCCGATGGCCCGCGCCCTGTGCTGGACCGCGCTCTGGGACTCGGCTCGCGACGCCGTCACCCCGGCAGCCCTCTACGTGGATGCCGTCAAGCGCTTCGGGCCCGCGGAAACCGGGATCGGCGTGCTGCTGAACGTCCTGGGCAACGCCGCCACCGCGATCGAACGCTATGTCCCCGCGGCCGGCCGCGCTGCCGTCCGCCGCGGCTTCCTGACCCTCGCCGAGGACGAGCTCCAGCGGGCCGCGCCGGGCTCCGACCAGCAGCTGGCGTGGGCCCGCACGGTGGCCGCAACCAGCCGCTTCGACAACAGCCGGCTGGACCTGCTCCGCGGCATCCTCGACGGCAGCACGGTCCTCGACGGCCTGTCTGTGGACGCGGAGCTCCGCTGGAACTTCTGGCACGCCCTGGCTGCCAACGGGGAAGCCACCGTGCCCCAGCTCGACGGGGAATTGGCCCGCGACAACACCGCTGCCGGCAAATCCGGGCACGCCACCGCCCTCGCGGCCCGCCCCGAAGAAGCCGTCAAGGAGGCAGCCTGGCAGGAGTCGGTGCACGGCACCGCGCTCTCCAACCAGCTGCTGAGCGCCACCGTCGCCGGCTTCAACACCGCCCCGGCACCGCTGCTGCGCGGATTCACTGACCGCTATTTCGACTGCCTGGAGGACGTGTGGGCCGGTCGCAGCATTGAAATCGCGAGCCGGATTGTCCGCGGGCTCTACCCTACCGGGCAGGACCTGGACGGCGGCACTCCGGACACGCACTCCGTCATCGTCCGGACGGACCACTGGCTCGCCGGGCACCCGGACGCGCCGCGGGCGCTGCGCCGCATCATCATCGAACAGCGCAGCCACCTGCACCGTGCCCTGACGGCCCAGGCCCTGGCCGCGAACCCCCGATCGACTGCTCCGTAAGTGCCCTTTTGGCGGCTCTAAAGGGCCGTTACGGAGCAGTCGACGGGGTGCAGCCGACTGGGTGGCAGTGGCTTAGGGCACCCGGTGCAGCCACTCCGGGGTGCCGAACTTGGCGTCCACCCGGTGCTGCGCGGCGGCAAGCTCGGCCGCGGTGAGTTCCGAGGGCGTCGCCGCGTAGCGTTCGGTGAAGACTTCCATCATGGCCGCAACAATCTCGGCCCGGGCCAGGCCGGTCTGCCGGCGGAGCGGATCCACGCGCTTCTTGGCGCTCCGGGTGCCCTTGTCGGAGAGCTTCTCCTTGCCGATCCGCAGGACCTCCACCATCTTGTCGGCGTCGATGTCGTAGCTCATGGTGACGTGGTGCAGCATGCCGCCGTTCGCGAGCCGCTTCTGAGCGGCGCCGCCGATCTTGCCCTGCCCGGTGGCGATGTCGTTGAGCGGCACGTAGAACGCGCTGATCCCCATTTTCTCAAGGGCAGCCATCACCCAGACGTCCAGGAAGGCGTACGAATCGGCGAAGCTGATGCCGTCCACGAGGCTCTGCGGCAGGTACAGCGAGTAGGTGATGCAGTTGCCGGCCTCCATGAACATCGCTCCCCCGCCGCTGATCCGGCGGACCACGCTGATGCCGTGGCGTTCGACGCCGGCGGGGTCCAGTTCGTTGCGGACGGACTGGAAGCTGCCGATCACCACTGACGGTTCCTCCCAGTCCCAGAAGCGCAGGGTGGGGTTGCGGCGCCCGGCGCCGACCTCTTCGGTCAGGACCTCGTCCAGCGCAACGTTGACGTGGGTGGGCAGCACGGACGGGGCGATGATGTTCCAGTGGTGGTCAGCCCAGCCGGTGGCCATCGCAAGGGCGCGCCGGACGGTGACGGCCACGGCGTCGGCGGAAAAGCCGAAGAGGACGGCGTCGGCGGGGAGGGCCGCAGCCACCGCGGCGGAGATGTCCGCCGCATTGGTGTCCGCCGCGAGGCCCGTGAGCGCCCTGTTGATCTCCAGCAGTGCCTCGTCCGGCTCCAGGAAGAAGTCCCCGCTGAGCGAAACGTTCGCGAGCACACCGTCGACGACGTCCAAATCGGCGACGACGAGTTTGCCGCCGGGAACCTTGTACTCCCCGTGGCGGCAGGCGCCGCCGTCGTCAGCGCTGCTGGAACCGGGGACCGGGGGAAGGGTTGTCATGCCCTTAATCCTGCCACGATGCTCAGGGTGAAGACGCAAAAAGCCCGCACCGGTGACGGTGCGGGCTTTTCCAAAAGACCTTGGGGAGAAGAAGTTACTTCTTGCCGCCGAAGCCCTTGAAGCGAGCGTTGAAGCGCTCGACGCGGCCTGCAGAGTCCATGATGCGCTGCTTGCCCGTGTAGAACGGGTGGGACTCAGAGGAGATTTCGACGTCGATAACCGGGTAGGTGTTTCCGTCTTCCCACTCGATGGTCTTCTTGGAAGACACGGTGGACTTGGTCAGGAACTTGACGCCGGAAGCCAGGTCGTTGAAAACAACAGCTTCGTACTTCGGGTGAGTATCAGACTTCATAATTGGACCTTTGTTCGCACAACTGGATTTTGCCAGTTGCCAGGTATGAATGGGATGGCCAGCGGAATGCACCGGACGGCCAGCTATCAATCATAGCGGAAAGTCGGCGCCTTCGCCGCCTGACCAGCGGCGGCGCTTTGGTTCCCCGGTTCAGGCGCACGGTTCAGGCACACGGTTTAGGCCCCGCGGTTCAATCCCGCGGGCGCAACTCCCAGAAGGCGACGGCGGACGCCGCCGCGACGTTGAGCGAGTCCACGCCCGCCCGCATGGGGATCTTCACGGCGAGGTCGACGGCGGCCAGGGTCTTCTCGCTCATCCCGGCGCCTTCGGTGCCGAGCACGAGGGCGAGTTTCTCCGGGCGGCGGGCGGCCAGTTCGTCGAGGTCGACGGCGTCGTCGGTGAGTTCCAGGGCGGCCACGGTGAAGCCTTCCGCGCGGAGCACCTGCAGGTCCCCCGGCCAGTCCTCCAGCCGGGCCCAGGGCACCTGGAACACCGTCCCCATACTGACCCGGACGCTGCGCCGGTAGAGCGGATCCCCGCAGCGCGGCGACACGAGGACAGCGTCGATGCCCAGCGCCGCGGCAGACCGGAAGATGGCACCGACGTTGGTGTGGTCCACAATGTCCTCCAGCACGGCAACCCGGCGGGCCCCGGCGAGCAGCCCGGGCAGCGGTACGGGGTCGGGCCGCTGCATGGCTGCCATTGCGCCGCGGTGCAGGTGGAAGCCGGTGATGTCCTCGAGGAGCGCTGCGGAGCCGATGTACGCGGGGACGTCCGGGTACTGCTCAAAGATGTCCGCGAGGTCCTCGACCCATTTCTCGGCCAGGAAGAAGGAGCGCGGCTGGTGACCCGCGGCGAGGGCCCGGCGGAGCACCCGGGAGGACTCGGCGATGTACATGCCCTCGGCGGGTTCCCGGAGCTTGCGCAGGTGCACGTCCGTGAGCTGGGTGTAGTCCGAAACCCGGGGGTCGTCGGCGGAGTCAAGGCGGTGGAAGGTCACGGGTGGGTCACTTGAAGAGGTTCGCGATCATGAAGCCCAGGGCGACAAGGCCCAGGACAAAGATGACACCGCGCAGGACCACCGGGGACAGCCGGCGGCCGACTTTGGAGCCGATCACGCCGCCGATCAGAGAACTCACGGCGATCAGTCCGACGACTGTCCAGTCAATCCGGCCGAAGGCGAAGAGCAGGTAGGAAGCTGCCGCCACGACGTTCACGCAGAGCACCAGGATGTTCTTCATGGCGTTGGCGTTCTGGATGGTCCCGGTCATGAAGATGCCCAGGATCCCGACCAGCAGGATGCCCTGGGCGGCGACAAAGTATCCGCCGTACACACCGGCGAGGTACACCAGGACCACCAGGATGACTCCGTGGCGGCGGTCCCGGATGGCATGTTCGGGGTTCTGCTCCCGGTTCCGGACCCACTGCTGCAGCCGGGGCTGGAATGCCACCATCAGCAGCGCGAGCACGATCAGGACGGGGGCAGCGTAATGGAAGACCTTCTCGGGAAGGTGGAGCAGCAGGTAGGCCCCGGTGATGCCGCCCAGCAGCGACGCGGGCAGCAGTTTGAGCAGCTGCTTTCCGCGTCCTGTCAGTTCCTTGCGGTAGCCCCAGGCGCCGGCGGCGTTCCCGGCCACGAGGCCCATCGCGTTGCTGATGGACGCGGTGACAGGGGCGTAGCCAAGGGCGATCAGCACCGGGAAGGTCACCAGGGTGCCGGAACCGACAACACTGTTAATGGTGCCGGCCCACAGCCCGGCGAAGAAAATGAAGACGCTATTGAAGAACTCCACGCGCGGTCAGCGGTCCGTTCAGCGGCGGGCGGTGGCCGTGTACCGGCCCGCCGTAACGCTGACGTCCAACGGCAGCCCGAAGGTTTCACTCAGGTTTGCGGCCGTGAGGACGCCTTCGATCGGGCCCTGGGCCATCACCGCGCCGTCGCGCAGCAGCATGGCATGGGTGAAGCCCGGCGGGACTTCCTCGAGGTGGTGCGTGACCAGGACAATGGCCGGGGCGGCCTCGTCGCGGGCGAGTTCACTGAGCCGGTACACAAGGTCCTCGCGGCCGGCCAGATCGAGTCCGGCGGCGGGTTCATCCAGGAGCAGCAGCTCGGGGTCGGTCATGAGGGCCCGGGCGATCTGGACACGCTTGCGCTCCCCCTCGGACAGCGAGGCGAACGGCCGGTTGAGAAGCGGGCCCATGCCCCACTCGTTGAGGAGGGCGAAGGCGCGGCGTTCGTCGTCCTTCTCATAACCCTCGCGCCACCGCCCGGTGACACCATAGGCCGCGGTCACGACGACGTTGAGGACCTTCTCGTGCTCCGGGATCTGGTTGGCCAGCGCAGCCGAGGACAGGCCGATCCGGGGCCGGAGTTCAAAGACGTCGACGGCGCCCAGGATTTCCTCGAGGATGCCGGCCATCCCGCTGGTGGGGTGGATCCGTGCGGCGGCCAGCTGGAGCAGAGTGGTCTTGCCGGCGCCGTTGGGACCCAGGATCACCCAGCGTTCGCCTTCCTTGACCTGCCAGTCGACCTTGTCGAGGAGGGTTTTTGCCCCACGTACAACGCTGACGGCGGCCATTTCAAGAACATCACTCATAGGAGTAGACACTAGGACAAAAAAGCGGACGACTGATAACCGGTACGCCGGGGCCATGCCGGGGGCGGGCTGCGCGGCTTCCGCGGCGTCACTGGAGCGCAACGGATTCGGGCCCCGATCTGCCTGATCGCTAGGATTGCAGCCATGAACCTGTACGTGACCGCCGTGAGCTATGCCCCGAAACTTTCACTTCCCGAGGTGCAGCAGCTACGCACGCTCCTCGCAGCAGCGGGACTGGCGCTGGACGCCGAATCCCGCACCGGAGACGACCGCTTCGAGGTCCATACGGTAGACGTCAGTTCGGACCTGGCCTCCACCCTGGACCACGATGGGACGGCGCTGGCCGAACTGCGCCGAGCGGTGGCAGAGAACGGCCCCGCCGGAGTCGACACGGCCATTGTTCCCGCCACCCTCCGCAGTGCGGGGCGGAAGTTCCTCATCATGGACGTGGATTCCACCCTGATCCAGCAGGAAGTGATCGAGCTCCTGGCCGCCTACGCCGGCAAGCGTGAAGAAGTGACAGCCGTGACCGAGGCCGCCATGCGCGGCGAACTGGACTTCGCCCAGAGTCTGCACGCCCGTGTGGCGGTGCTCGCCGGGCTGCCGGCGGACGTCGTCGATTCCGTCCGTGCCGAAGTGAAACTGAGCCTCGGAGCGGCGGAGCTCGTCACTGCATTCCAGGAAGCCGGCCACGTCGTGGCGGTGGTGTCGGGGGGCTTCAACCAGATCCTGCGACCGATCGCGGAGGGTCTCGGACTTGACTACTGGGTCGCCAACGAACTGGAAATCGCCGACGGCGCGCTGACCGGAAAGGTGATCGGTGAGGTGATTGACCGGGCGGCGAAGGAGAAGTACCTGCGGGAATGGGCCGCCACGGAAGGCATCCCGATGGAGCACACGATTGCCGTGGGCGACGGCGCCAACGACCTGGACATGCTCGGCGCCGCCGGGATCGGCGTGGCGTTCAACGCCAAACCGGCCGTCCGCGCGGTGGCGGACGCGGCCGTGAATATGCCCTACCTCGACGCCGTTCGGTACATCGCCGGAGTCTGACGCTGGACGGGCACCGTAAACGGACGGGCAACCGGGAACACAGTGAAGGCCGGGGCAATCGCCCCGGCCTTCACTGTGTTCCCCGAAACGGCTGGAGCTAGCTGTTGCTCTTGTCGAAGTAGTCGGCTCCGCCGACGTATTCGGTGTGGCCGGATTCGACGTCGGCCGTAACCATCTTGGCGACCTCGGCGGCGAATTCCTTCACCGAGTACAGCTTCCCGGCCTCGGCGCGGCGGGCCTCGATGGCACCGGGGTTGGAGCGGTCGAGCAGGGTCGCCGTGACGGTGCCCTCGATCATGTCGCCGGAGACGATAACCAGGGAGATGCCCTTCTCGGCCAGGTTCGGAATGAGTTCGCGGAGGGCGTCCTCGCCCGCGCGCTTGCTGCGTGCCACCGGCTCGTAGTTCTCCATGGTGGGAACGGTGTTGATGAAGTGGGCCTGGTGGCTGGTCACGAAGACCACCCGGGAGCCCTCGGGCATCAGCGGGACGGCGGCGTTGAGCATGTTCACCTGCGCGTCGCGGTTGAGCTTGAGTGCGTAGTCCGCCTCCATGCCGGATTCCATCCCGCCGGAGGCGTTGAGGACCAGGACATCAAGCGAACCGAAGTTCTCCATCGCGGCACTGGCCAGGGCCTGGACGCCTTCCTGGGTGGTGAGGTCTGCGCCGACGGCGGCTGCGCGGCCGCCGGCCGCCTCGATCTCCGCAACGACCTTGTTGGCGCGGGGCGCCTTCTGGCGGTAGTTCACGACGACGGCGGCGCCCTCGGCGGCGAGGAACTTGGCCACCTCGGCGCCGATGCCCCGCGACGAACCGGTCACGATTGCAGTCTTGTTCTCCAGCAGTCCCATACGAGCTCCTTTGTTCCAAACGTCCAAAAACGGTGAGTCTGCAGTCCATCATGCCAGCGGCGCAGGTGTTTTCCGTTGTTCGGGTTCCACAAAGAAGCCGCGGCAGCCTAGTGACGGCCGGGCCTGCAGGCGTAGGATCTCGCGCATGGAACCGCTGCGCCGGACGTGCCGGCAGGCCGTGGATCAGGGGCCCTGGTGCCTCGGGGAGTGACGGAGGAATCGACGCCGGAGCAGGTCTTCAGCGGTTCCTCGCGCGGCCTGGAGCTGTTCCATGCGGTGGAGAAGATGCTGGCCATCCCGGCCCCGCCGGACATGCGGGCAACGAAGAGCGAGGTGGCGTTCCGGGACCGGCGCGGTTTCGCGTACCTCTGGTGGCCCGGCCGGTACGTCAATTCCGATGTGCCCGCCGTGCTCTCGATTGTCTTGCCGTGGCGGGTCGCCTCTGCGAGGTTCAAGGAGGTGCTGAATCCCTCGCCCGGGGTGTGGATGCACCACCTGGAACTGCATACGGTGGACGAACTCGACGGGGAGGTTCTGGGCTGGCTGCACGAGGCACGGGATCACGCCGGCTAGCGGAACAGTTGGGGTCCGCAGTACGGGAAATCCGGCGCACAGGAACGCGGGCGGACTGATCCAGTCTCCGCCCGCGTCCCGCCGCCTGTCCCTCGCGCTACGTGTGGTCGATCCTGATCTTCTTGGCCGTCGCGTCCGGCGCTGTCACTGGGGCAGGGGCGCGCACCTCAAGTACGCCGTCCTTGTAGGTCGCGGTGATGTCCTCTTCCCTGGCACCGGGCGGAAGCGCAACACTGCGTGTGAACGAGCCGTAGCGGAACTCCGAACGGTAACCGTCTTTGCTCTTGTGCTCGGTCTTTTCCTCGCGTTCGGCCTTGATATGCAGCATGCCTTCGCTGACGGAGACGTCGACGTCCTTGTCGGGATCAATCCCCGGAACTTCAGCGCGCACCACCAAGGTGGTGCCGTCAACAAACTGCTCGACCTTGATGGACGGGGTCATCGTCAGGTCGCCGTCCAGGAAACGCTTGATCGGTTCCAGCACGTCCGACGGCACCCACTTGTTAAGTTCAGCCACGATTGTCCTCCTGTTGCCATGCCCCTGCCATGGTGTGGTCAGGGGCTGTAGCCCCATTACACACCCGGCGGCGCATGGCGCAAAGGGGAAAAAGTCCTATCGTGGCGGACGCCAGGGGGCCCATCTGGTGGCTGGGCAGCGGCGGCGGCGCCCGCCGTCGTCGTGTGCCTCCGGATCCCGCCTCAGTGACCCATCCCGAGGCCGCCGTCGACGGGGATGACGGCACCGGAAATGTAGGCTGCCTCGTCGCTGGCGATCCAGCGGACCACGTTGGCGACCTCGGAGGCTTCAGCGAAGCGGGCGGCGGGAACCTTGGAGAGGTAATCCTTCTGGGTTGCCTCGGGCAGTTCCGCCGTCATGTCGGTGTTGATGAAGCCCGGGGCCACCACGTTGGCGGTGATACCGCGGGCACTCAGCTCGCGGGTCAGCGAGCGGGCCATGCCGACCAGCCCTGCCTTGGAGGCCGAGTAGTTGATCTGGCCGGGCGCGCCGTAGAGGCCCGAGACCGAGGAGATCAGGACCACGCGGCCCTTGCGTGCCCGGATCATCCCCTTGGAGGCACGCTTGATCACGCGGAAGGCGCCGGTGAGGTTGGTGTCGATGACCGAGGTGAAATCGTCCTCGCTCATGCGCATCAGGAGGGTGTCCTTGGTGATGCCGGCATTCGCCACCAGCACCTCGACGGGGCCGTGCGCGGCTTCCACTTCGGTGAACGCGGCGTCGACGGAGGCCTCGTCCGTGACGTCGGCCTTGACGCCAAGGATGCCCGCGGGGAGCGCCGATTCGCTGCGGTACGTGACGGCCACCTTGTCACCGTTGGCGAGGAAGGCTTCGGCGATGGCGAGGCCGATTCCGCGGTTTCCGCCGGTGATCAGGACACTGCGGCCGGTGGTTGCTGTTTCAGACATGGTGGGGCTCCGGAATTCTGCGGCGGGACGGCGCCGCGCTGGGGGCGGGATTTTCCTGCCTCCGATCTTAGCGCCCGGCAGGCGCGCGTTTGGGCGACCCTGCCGTTGGTGAGAGAATTGGAATAAGCCTTGGGAGCGTGATCTGACAGCCTTGACACTCAAAAACCGACCCGGTGTACCTGTGCCCGGGAACCCGGACGCACCGTCCGGTGATTCCGAGGTTCACAGCATCACGGACGCCGCCGCCGCACACTCTGAAGAGATGCGCCAGCGGATGATCAAGTACGCCGTGGCGATGGGTATCCGCATGGTGTGCCTGATCCTGATTTTTGTGGTGGATGGCTGGTTGAAAATCCTCCCGGTCATCGGGGCCGTGTTCCTGCCCTGGTTCGCCGTCATCATCGCCAACGGCAGCGACACGGCGGAGCTCCATTCCGACTCGCTGCTGGACTACGCGCCGCTGGCCCAGCTCGATGCGCCGGCGTCCGCCACGTCTGAGGACCCGGTTGGCCCGGGTGTCCCGCCGTCGGAGGACCCGTCGATGACGCTCCTGCAGGGCGAACTCGTCGACGATGGGGACTCCCCGGAGGGCGGCAGCGGCGCCCCCGGGCGGCGTGAAAGTGACCACGGCGGCCACGGACGGGAAGCATCATGAACCTTTTTGACCTCACCGGGAACGGCGGAGCCGCCGGTCCGGCCGAAGCCGTCTGCTCCCGCAAGGCATGCCGGAGCGGCGCCGAATGGCAGCTGCTCTGGAACAACCCGAAAATCCACACCCCGGAACGGCGCAAGATCTGGCTGGCCTGCGGAGACCACCGGGCCTGGCTCGAGGACTACCTGCAGACCCGCGGGCTCTGGAAGGACACTGTGGTATTGGACCCGGCAGGCAAGGCACACTGAATGTACCGTTTTCTCTTCTCCAGCAAGTGGCTGGGGTACCTGTTGCTTGCCGCGATTTTTGCTGCCGCCTGCGTCGGACTGGGCCGCTGGCAGATGGACCGCCGCGCCGAGACGCTGGCCGGGATCAACCGGGTCACCTCCAACTATTCCGCGGCGCCCGTCCCGTTCGCTGAGGTCAAGGACCAGTTCAGCTCGATGGCAGCCGAGCGGGAGTGGACCCAGGTGGAACTGAAGGGCAGTTACGACGTCGCCGGGCAGCGTATCGTCCGCAACCGGCCGCTCAACGGCCAGCCCGGCTACGAGGTGGTTGTGCCCTTCAGGGTGGAAACCGGCGAGACCGTTGTGATCGACCGCGGCTGGCTGCCGATCGGCAACAACAACCCGGGCCGCCCCGACCAGGTTCCCGATCCCCCGCAGGGCACCGTGACCGTCGTCGCCCGCCTGAAACCTGCCGAGCCCGCGCTCCAGCGCGGTGCCCCGGACGGCCAGCTGGCGTCAATCGACCTCACCGCCTATTCCGGGCAGCTGGGCTATCCCCTGCTAACGGGCGCCTATGGCCAGTTGGCGTCAGAGAGTCCGGCGGTGTCGGACATGCCCTTCCCGTTCCCGAAGCCGTCCACCGACGAGGGCACCCACTTGTCGTACTCGCTGCAGTGGTTTGCGTTCGGCGTGCTGATGTTCATCGGCTTCGGGTACGCGGCCCGGCAGCAGGCCCGAAACGCGGCTATTGACGCCGAGGACGCAGAAGCCCAGGCTGCCGATACCGACGGCGGCTTGATGCACTCCAGCGGCCCGGCCGCCCGCCGTCGTCCTGCGCCGCGCAAGCGGAAGAACGCGACCGCAGAGGAAGAGGAAGACGCCATCCTGGACGCCCGGGGGTACTGAGAAGTGGACGGTGTGTTGCCGGATCCTGTGGCGCGGGTGAAACGCGCGCTGAACGCGCTCGGCGCCGAGGACACGGTCACGGTGTTCGACTCGAAGGTCCCGACGGCTGCCGCGGCGGCCGCCGCGCTCGGCTGCGACGTTGCGGCCATCACCAACAGCCTCGTGTTCGACGTCGCGGGTGCCCCGCTGCTGATCCTGGCCAGCGGAGCCGCCAGGGTCGATGTGCGGAAGGTGGCCGGGCAACTGGGCGTCGGACAAATCCGCGGGGCCTCCCCCGGGTTCGTCCTGGAACACACCGGCCAGGAAGTGGGCGGCGTAGCCCCGGTCGGGCATCCGGAGAAAATCAGGACACTGCTGGACGAGTCCCTGGCGGCCCATCGGGTTCTCTGGGCCGGCGCGGGCGACCACCACTCCATGTTCTCGATCAGCTACGAAGAGCTCAAGCGCATCACCGAAGCCCAGGAAATGCCCGTCCGCTAGCCCATCTGACTCGCATTTAAAGCCGTTTTGAGAGCTGAAAACGGCCACAACTGCGAGTCAGTTGGGCGCCCTACGCCAGCGTAATCAGGTCCAGGTAGTCTTCGTTCCAGTGGTCCTCGATGCCGTCGGGCAGCAGCACAACGCGCTCGGGGTTCAGCGCGGCGACGGCGCCTTCGTCGTGGCTCACCAGCACCACGGCGCCGGTGTAGTTGCTCAGGGCCCCGAGGATTTCGGCGCGGCTGGCAGGGTCGAGGTTGTTGGTGGGCTCATCGAGGAGCAGCACGTTCGCGCTCGAGGCCACGATGGTGGCCAGGGCGAGCCGGGTCTTCTCGCCGCCGGAGAGCACACCGGCGGGCTTGTCGACGTCGTCGCCGGAAAACAGGAATGAGCCCAGGATGTTGCGGACCTCCGCGTCGTTCATGTCCGGGGCGGAAGAGCGCATGTTCTGCAGGACCGTGCGGTCGACGTCGAGCGTCTCATGTTCCTGCGCGTAGTAGCCCACCTTCAGTCCGTGGCCCGCAACGACTTCGCCGGTGTCGGGCTTGTCGACGCCGGCCAGCATCCGCAGCAGGGTCGTCTTGCCGGCACCGTTGAGGCCCAGGATGACCACCTTGGAGCCTCGGTCGATGGCCAGGTCAACGTCGGTGAAGATCTCCAGCGATCCGAAGGACTTGCTGAGGCCGTCGGCGGTGAGCGGGGTCTTGCCGCAGGGCGACGGATCCGGGAAGCGCAGGGCTGCCACGCGGTCTGTCGCGCGCACAGCTTCAAGGCCGCCGAGCAGGCGCTCGGCGCGCTTGGCCATGTTCTGCGCGGCGACGGCCTTGGTGGCCTTGGCGCGCATCTTGTTGGCCTGGTCGAAGAGGACCTGGGCTTTCTTCTCCGCATTGGCGCGCTCCCGCTTGCGGGCCCGCTCATCCGTTTCGCGCTGCTGGAGGTAGCGCTTCCAGTCCATGTTGTAGAAGTCGACCTTGGCGCGGTTGGGATCCAGCAGGAACACCTTGTTGACGGTGGCCTCGAGCAGCTCGGTGTCGTGGCTGATCACGATCAGGCCGCCCTGGTGGTTCTTCAGGAACTCGCGGAGCCAGGTGATGGAATCCGCGTCGAGGTGGTTGGTGGGCTCATCGAGGAGCATCGTCTCGGCGTCCGAATACAGGATCCGGGCGAGTTCGACACGGCGGCGCTGGCCGCCGGACAGGGTCTTGAGCGGCTGGTTCAACAGCCGGTCCGGGAGGGCCAGGTTGGAGCAGATCGCGGCGGCCTCGGCCTCGGCCGCGTAGCCACCGGCGGCCAGGAACTCGGATTCCAGCCGGTCATAGCGGTTCATCGCCTTGCGCTGGACCTCGGCGTCCTCGCTGGCCATGTCCTCATGGGTCTGCTTGAGCTTGTTGACGGCGATGTCCAGCCCGCGGGCGGACAGGATGCGGTCGCGGGCCAGCTGTTCCATGTCCGGGGTCCGGGGATCCTGCGGCAGGTAACCGATCTCGCCGCTGCGGATGACCTTGCCCCCGGCGGGCTGGCCTTCGCCCGCGAGCACCCGGGTCAGCGTGGTCTTGCCTGCACCGTTACGGCCCACAAGGCCGATCTTGTCTCCCTTGTCGATCCGGAAGCTCACCTGGTCCATAAGGAGGCGGGCGCCGGCGCGCAGTTCGAGATCCTGGACGGTAATCAATGCAGCTAAGGCCTTTCACAACAGGGAACGCCGCGGCACAACGGTGGAATCTGCAGGGGGCCGGGGCAGTGCGGCCGAGAGCACGGCCTCTACAAGTCTACCGGCCCAGCCTCCGCCCGTTGACAAGAGCCCCACCGGCTGATGGCAACGACGGACGACGGCGTTGCCGGCCTTGAGGTGCCGGGCGCCCCGGTAGCCGTTGGTGCGGCCCTCCAGCTCCCGGGCGTTTGGTTAGTAGGGCTTCTACAAAAAACGCCGGTCCCCGTGCTCGTAGAGTCAAAATCAGAAGCTGGCCCCGAATCACTCGCGACAGGAACTACCATGACGAAGACCGACGGCAATTTTGCCGCCACCCCCGCCCGGCAGCGCACCCGCTGGAACGCCACCGACCTTGGCCTGATCGCGGTCTTCGCCGCGCTCGTGGCCGGATCCGCACTGGTTGCCGCCATTCCGGTGGCCGGGATGGGCGTTCCGATCACCGTGCAGACGCTCGCCGTGATGCTCACCGGCCTTGCCCTGGGCCCCGGCAGGGCGTTCGCCGCCGTCGGGCTTTACGTTCTCGTCGGTCTCGCGGGACTGCCGATCTTCAGCGGCGGACGCAGCGGTCTGGGGGTCCTGGCCGGTCCTTCGGCGGGCTACATCATCGGCTTTGTGTTTGCCGCGACAGCGGCGGGCTGGCTGACCGTCGTCGTGCTCCGCCGCACGGCGGGCCGTCCCGGCAGGCTTCGCGCGGTCCTCCTTTTCGCTGCCGCGATGGTTAGCAGCATCATCTTCGTCCACGGCCTCGGCATCCTCGGCATGATGGTCAACGCGAAGCTGGATTTCCCGAAGGCGTTCCTCGCGGACTTGGTCTTCTACCCGGGAGATGTGATTAAGAACGTACTGGCCGTGACTATTGCCCTGGCGCTGCACAAGGCATTTCCGGATCTGCTGATCCGCCGGGTCCGGACCTTTGGGTCGGTTACCGCGCCGGCCGGCAGCGCCAACGCCACGGTGGACCACCGGCCGTGAGCAGCATCGTGCTGGACCGGGCTGCGGTGCGGGTGGCGGTCGATGGCCGCGCCGGACCCAAGACCCTGCTGGAGGAGCAGACCTTGCAGTTCACGGAGCAGCGGATCGGCGTCATCGGTGCCAATGGCTCCGGCAAGTCCACCCTGCTGCGGCTCCTGAACGGCCTCGTAGCACCGAGCAGCGGCACCGTCACGGTCGATGACTGGGACACTGTCCGTTCGGTGCGGGAAGTCCGCCGGCGGGTTGGCTTTGTTTTCACGGATCCGCTGTCCCAACTGGTGATGCCGACCGGCCGGGAGGACGTGGAGCTGTCCCTCCGGCGTTCGGTCCGCAACGCCCGGGAACGCCGAAGCCAGGCGGAATCGACCCTGGACCGCTTCGGGCTGCTGCCGCTCGCGGACCAGAGCATCTACGAGCTGTCCGGTGGGGAACGCCAGCTTCTGGCTCTCGCCGCGGTCCTCGCCGTGGATCCGGAGGTGCTGGTCCTGGACGAGCCGTCCACCCTGCTGGACCTGCGCAACCGGGAACTGCTGCGGCGGACCCTGGCCGGACTCAGCCAGCAGGTCATCCTCTCCACCCACGACCTCGAGCTCGCGCTGGATCTCGACCGGATCCTGGTGGTCGACGCCGGCAGGGTCGTGTTCGACGGCGGGCCGGCCGCCGCCGTCGAGCACTACCGGGAGCTGAGCGCGGCGGGGCTCGCCGTGTGCGGCCCCGGGCCGGACCGGCCGCGCCGTGAGGATCCGCGCCGTGGGGATCCGCGGCCGGGGCAGCCGTGAGCGGCCACGGATTCCTGCTGGCCAACTATGCGCCCGGAAACTCCCTGGTGCACCGCGCGCCGCTGTGGCTGAAGTTCCTCCTGGTGGTCGGCTCCGGCATGGCGTCTTTCCTGGTTGGCGACTGGGCCGCCGCGGCCGTAACGCTTGCCGTGATGTGCGGGCTGTTCCTGATCAGCGGGGCGGGTCTGCCGCGGCTGTGGCGGGCGGTCCGGCCGGTCCTTCCGGTCCTGGCGGCGATCGGGCTGTTCCAGTGGTGGCAGCTTGGCGGTCCCACCGCGGCGCGGATTGTGCTCAACGTGCTGGTCTGTATTGTCGCGGCCTCCATCCTCACCGCCACCACCCCGGTGCAGCGGCTGCTGGACGGGGTGGCGTCCCTCGCGAGGCCGTTCCAGCGCTTCGGCGCGGATCCGGAACGCTTCGCGCTGACCATCGCCATTATGCTGCGCAGCATCCCGTTCATCGCAGGCGCATACAGCGATGTCCGCGACTCCGCCCGGGCCCGCGGGCTGGAGCGCAACCCCCGGGCCCTCATCCTCCCGGTCTTCATCACCACCGTGGCCTTCGCCAGGCAGACCGGAGATGCCCTCGCCGCCCGTGGCCTGGGCGAGGCCGGGGACCACACCTAACTTGCTGCCGCTCCGCGGGACATGCCCTCCCCTGACGCTGGCCGCTGGACCTAAGCCCACTATGTCCATTGGCTGAGCCCAGGACTGGGCATGTCCCGAGGTGGCGGCGGGAAGGAACTAGGACAGATTCCGGTACTCCAGCAGTGCGGCGGTGCCCATTCCGCCGGCGATGCTGATCAGGGCCAGCGCCAGTTGTCCTTCGACCGGGCTGCGGCGCGCCTGGGCCAGCAGCCGCGTGATGAGCACGGCGCCCGACGCCCCGTAGGCATGCCCCAGGGCCAGGGCTCCGCCGTCGAGGTTGGCGCGTTCCGGTGCGATGCCGAGCTGGTCCAGGCACGCAATGGTCTGGGATGCGAAGGCCTCATTGAACTCGACCAGCCCCAGCTCCGCGGCAGTGACGCCACTGCGTTCCAGCAGGCGTTCGGCCGCGACCGCCGCCCCGATGCCCAGCAGCTGCGGGGCCACACCTGCCGTGTCCGTGCCCCGCACCAGGAGCCCGTCACCGGCGCCCAGCTCGCGGGCACGTTTCACGGAGGTGATCACGACGGCGGCCGCCCCGTCAGCGTCGAAGCAGGAATTTCCGGCGGTGACGGTCCCGCCCGCGGCAAACGCCGGCGGGAACCGGGCCAGCACCGCCGCGGTCAACCCTCGGCGCGGCCCGTCGTCGGAACCGGCGGTAATAGCGCCATCCGGTCCGGAACCCCCGGGAAGCGCAACAATTTCTGCGTCAAAAAACCCCGCCGCGGCGGAGGCCAGGGCCCGCTGGTGGCTGCGCAGGGCAACGGCGTCCTGCCGGTCCCGGCTGACCCCGAACTCCAAGGCCACGTTTTCTGCCGCAGCGCCCATGTCCGGATCGCCGTAGCGGCCCGGTGCGAACTGCGCCCGCGCAAAGAACTCCGGGGCGCCGTCGCGGCTCCGATGGGCACGGAGCGGTGCCGTGCTGATGCTTTCCACACCGCCGGCCAGATAGACGCCGTCGCCGCCGGCGGCCACGAGGCGGGACGCGAGGACGATCGCGTCGAGCCCGGACCCGCACTGCCGGTCCACCGTGAGGCCGGGAACGCTGACCGGCAGGCCGGCGTCGAGGGCCGCAAGCCGGGCCACGTTCCCGCCGCCGCCCACGGCATTGCCGATCACAACGTCCGCCACCATGTCCGGGGCCACGTTGGTGTCGCTGAGCAGGCGGCGGAGCACGGGGGCCAGCAGTTCATGGGCGCGGACGGTCTTCAGGACGCCGTTGGCGCGGCAGACCGGGGTGCGCAAGGCAGCGATGATGACGGGCTGCCGGTCGTCGGGAAGCATCCGAGATGGAGTCTCAGGCAAGGCGCCGGATCCGGGGGTCGTTGCGGGTGATCCAGTCGAGCATCAGTTCCCGGCTGAGCTTGCCGCGGTCCGTCAGGGGAAGCTCGGTCAGGGCGAAGTATTCCAGCGGCCGCTTGTTGCGGGCCAGCACGTCCTCGATGCCCGCCTTCAGCTGGGTGGCCGTGATTCCGCCATGGGACGGGACGACGCCGGCGACCACCTTCTGGCCGCGGAGATCATCTGTGGGGCCGGCGGCCACGGCGGCTGCCACGCCGGGAACGGAGGCCAAAGCCAGCTCCACTTCATGCGGGTAGACGTTGGCGCCGGCGGTGATGATCATGTCCGAGCGGCGGCCCAGCATGTGCAGCGTCCCGCCGTCGAGGTAGCCCTGGTCCCCCACCGTGTGCCAGCCGTCGAAACTCTGCAGGGCCTGGCCGTCGTCACCCCAGAGGTAGCCGTCGCTGACCATTCCGCTGCGGACACAGATGTTGCCGTCAGTGCCGTCCGGCAGCTGAACCCCGCGCTCGTCGAGGATGCGGACCTCGACGCCGGGGAACGGCGTGCCGATCCCGGTTCCGCCCTGGTCCGGTTGCTGGCCGGGCCGGAGCCCGGCGCCGGAGACGAAGCTGAGCTCCGAGGCGCCATAGTACTCAAAAATAGTCGCGTTGGGTGCCCAGCGGCGGGCAGCTTCAAGGGTCCGCGCGTCCAGCTTTGAGCCGGCGCAGATGATGCTCCGGATGCCCGAGGCGTCGACGCCGCCGCTGAGTCCCCGTTCGCTGAGGATGCGGAGCATCGTGGGGACAAGGACCAGCCGGGTGATTCCGTCATGGCTGACGGCGGCGTGGGCGTCGCCGACGTCGAACCGGGCCAGGGTGTGGAACTCCGAGCCGGCGTACACGCATTCGGCCAGGGCGTAGAGGTTCAGGCTGGCCGCGAGGGGACCCGGCGCCAGGGTCCTGTCCTCCGTGTCCAGGCCAAAGAATTCGACCGACGCGTCGAAGGAGAGCTGCCAGGACCGGCGGGAGCGGCTGAAGGCTTTCGGGACAGACGTGGTGCCCGAGGTCAGGCCGATCAGGAACGGCGTGTCCGGGCCCCCGTCGGCAAGGTCCGACGCGGTGGCAAGCTCCGACGCGGCGGCCTCCGGGCCCGGGGCTGTCTCACGGATCCGGTCCCTGATCCCGTCCTGCAGATGCTGCGGCCACGTCGGGTCCAGCACGGCGCATTGCCGCTCCCCCGCGACGGCGGCGGCGAACGCGGCGGCGAAGTGCAGCGAGTTCCCCTCAGAAAGCACGGTCACCGCGGCAGGGCCGGTCACCAGCCCGGCGGCCGTGTCGCGCAGCTGCTCCCAGCTGAGGCGCTGCCCGGCCACGACGACGGCAGTACCGTCGGGGCGCTCGTCGGCCCAGCGCTGGAGTCTGTCGAGGAAAGGCATCAGATCAACTTTACCGGCCGCGGGCGGCCGCGCAGCCAGTACACGATATTGTGACTCCCTGAGTTTCAATGACAACGTCCAGCTGGACCCTTCCCAGGTCCAGGACCGGCGCGGCATGGGCCGCGGCGTCAAAGTCGGCGGCGGGATTGGCGGCGGCATCATCCTGCTGATCGCGGCGCTGCTCGGCATCAATCCCTCCCTCCTGGAAGGCCTCGGCGGCACCACGCAGGACTCCGGCTCGCAGAGCCAGAGCACCGCACCGGCCTGCAAGACCGGGGCCGACGCCGATGCCCGGCTCGACTGCCGCATCACCGGCACCGTCAACAGCCTGAACGCCTTCTGGCCCGCCTACCTGGCCCAGTACGACACGAAGTATCCACGGCCGAAGACGGTGATTTTCGATGCGGCCACCAACACCGGCTGCGGCGCGGCGACGTCGGACGTGGGACCGTTCTACTGCCCCGCGGACACCACCGCGTACTTTGACCCGGGGTTCTTCCAGGAGCTTGTGGACCGGTTCGGCTCCTCCGGCGGGCCGCTGGCGCAGGAGTACGTGGTGGCCCACGAGTTCGGCCACCATATCCAGAACGTCCTGGGGAACCTGGACCGCGCCCAGCAGGACCCCCAGGGGCCCGAATCCGGGGCGGTACGGGTGGAACTGCAGGCTGACTGCTACGCCGGACTGTGGGTCCGCTACGCCACGACCCAGCAGGATCCCAACACCGGGGTACCGTTCCTGGAACCGCTGAAGGAACCGGACCTGCAGGATGCCCTCTCCGCCGCCTCGGCCGTGGGTGATGACCGGATCCAGAAAGCCGCGACCGGCCGGGTGTCCCCCGAGGCCTGGACCCACGGTTCCAGCGCCCAGCGCCAGAAGTGGTTCTACCAGGGCTACAAGACCGGCGACATCAACCAGTGCGACACGTTCGGCGTCGCCACCCCGTAGCCCCTAACCTCATCCGCTGCTCCGTAACGGCCGTTTGGGGGTTCCTAAAGGGCCGTTACGGAGCAATCGATGGAACGACGACGGCGGGCCCACCTTGGGAGGTGGGCCCGCCGTCGTCGTATATTGCCGTCCGGGGCGCGGTGCGGTCTTAGATGTTGAAGCCGAGGGCGCGCATCTGGTCGCGGCCGTCTTCGGTGATCCGTTCCGGACCCCACGGCGGCATCCACACCCAGTTGAGGCGCCATTCGTCGACGACCCCGTCCAGGGCCTTGCCGACCTGCTCCTCGATCACGTCGGTGAGCGGGCAGGCAGCGGTGGTGAGCGTCATGTCGATCAGCAGGGCGCCGTCGTCGTCCGAGTACTTCAGGCCGTACAGCAGGCCCAGGTCAACGATGTTCACGCCCAGTTCGGGGTCGATCACATCCTTGAGTGCCTCTTCGACATCCTCGAGGCCCGTGCGGGCCACATTGAGTTCGGTCATTATGTCCTCACTAGGCCTGTGCTGCAGCGGAAGCGGCAGCGATGGTGGCTGCCCCTGCGCCCGTGGCGTAGCGGTCGTAGCCTTCTTCTTCGAGGCGGTCGGCGAGCTCCGGGCCGCCCTCTTCCACAACCTGGCCGTCAACAAAGACGTGCACGAATTCCGGCTTGATGTAGCGCAGGATCCGGGTGTAGTGCGTGATGAGCAGGGTGCCCATGTTGCCTTCGGCGTGGGCGCGGTTGACGCCCTCCGAGACAACCTTGAGTGCGTCGACGTCGAGGCCGGAGTCGGTCTCGTCCAGGATGGCGAACTTCGGCTTGAAGAGTTCCAGCTGGAGGATCTCGACGCGCTTCTTCTCGCCGCCGGAGAAACCCTCGTTGACGTTGCGCTGGGTGAAATCGGCGTCGATGCGCAGCTGCGCCATGGCAGCCTTGACGTCCTTGGTCCAGGTGCGCAGCTTGGGTGCTTCGCCGTCGATGGCCGTCTTGGCGGTCCGCAGGAAGTTCGTCATGCTGACGCCGGGGACCTCGACCGGGTACTGCATGGCCAGGAACAGGCCGGCGCGGGCGCGCTCGTCGACGGTCATGGCGAGGACGTCTTCGCCGTCCAGCGTGATGGTGCCGGAGGTGACGTTGTAGCGCGGGTGCCCGGCGATGGTGGACGCCAGGGTGGACTTGCCGGAACCGTTCGGGCCCATGATCGCGTGGGTCTCGCCCGTGCGGATGGTCAGGCTGACGCCCTTCAGGATTTCCTTCGTGCCCTGCTCGGTGTCAATGCTGACGTGCAGGTCCTTGATCTCAAGAGTAGACATGTGCCTTGTTCTCCTCTGCACGGTGCCCTCCGGCACTGTGCGGTTTCTTGTCGAATTCTTGTCGATAAATTCTGTGGTGCGGGGTGCCGGCTGCGGGCAGCTAGCTGAAGTTCGGGGCCTCGGCGCCGTTCAGGACGTTGGTGAAGTCTACGTAGACCTCATCGTCCAGGACGGTGACAGCAAAGACGGGAACAGGGTCATAGGCCGGCAGCTGGAGCGGCTCACCGCTGCGCAGGTCGAACTGGGAGCCGTGGCCCCAGCACTCGATCTTGCAGCCTTCCACCTCGCCCTCCGAGAGGGAGATGTCAGCGTGCGAGCAGGTGTCACCGATGGCGTGGATCTCCCCCATCGAATCCTTCACGATCGCGACAGGATAGTCGTCGACCAGGATCCGCAGCGCCTGCTTGAGTTGGATCTCGCTGGCGTTGCAGACGAGCTCGCCTCTTGGCTGTTCAGTCATTGATGTTTCCGTGTTCTCCAGTGCTGCGCACTAGTGGTTCGTTGCCGCGAGTTCGCGCTCGACGGCGTCCGTGAGACGCTCCTCGATGGCCGGAACCTTGATCTGCTGGATGATCTCGTTCAGGAAGCCGCGGACCACCAGGCGGCGGGCCACCTCTTCCGGAATGCCTCGGGCCATCAGGTAGAACAGGTGCTGGTCATCGAACCGTCCGGTGGCGCTGGCGTGGCCGGCGCCGGCGATCAGGCCGGTCTCGATCTCAAGGTTCGGCACGGAGTCGGCGCGGGCGCCGTCGGTCAGGACCAGGTTGCGGTTGGCCTCGTAGGTGTCGGTGCCCTCGGCCTCCTTGCGGATCAGGACGTCACCTACCCACACGGTGTGTGCGTTGCGGCCCTGCAGGGCGCCCTTGTAGAGCACGTTGGACTTGCAGTTGGGGACGGCGTGGTCCACGAAGAGCCGCTGTTCCAGGTGCTGGCCGGCGTCGGCAAAGTACAGGCCGAACAGTTCCACTTCAGCGCCGGGGGCGGTGAAGCGGGCCGACGGCGTCACGCGCACCAGGTCCCCGCCAAGGCTGACGACGATGTGCTTGAACTTGGCGTCGCGGCCAAGCTTCGCCTGCTGGGAGGAGGCGTGCACGGCGTTGCCGTTCCATTCCTGGAGCGAGATGACGGTGAGCTGTGCGCCGTCCTCGACGAGGATCTCGATGTTCTCCGAGACGACGGCGGTGCCCTGGTGGTCCAGGACCACGACGGCCTTGGAGAACTTTTCCGCGACGATCACAACGTGCTGCGCGGACGCCTCGGTGCCCTGGCCGGTGAGCAGGACGCTGACCTCGCCGTCCACCTGGACTTCGGCCGGAACCGTGATGACGGTGGCTTCGGTGAAGTTCTCCCAGGCATTCGCGGAGACGCGGTCCTCGGGGATCGCGGCGGAGCCGATCCGGCGGTCGTCACGGCCGACGGTCTCGACGATGACGCTGTCCGGGGCGGTGACGCTGACGGACGGCGCGGCACCGTTGAGGACCGCGGTGTGCAGGCCGCGGAGGCGCTTGAGCGGGGTGAACCGCCAGTCCTCCTCCATGCCGGTCAACGGCTTGAAGTCCGCCAGTTTGTAGGAGGTCAGGCGCCCGGCGCGTGAGCTGTCCGGAATGCCGACGCCGCCGCCGTGCGAGTGGCGCTTGACAGCCTCGCCGGCCAGCGGTGACTTGGACTCCGCGGAGTTCAGCGGTGACAGGCTTTCGCCTTCTTCAGTGAAACCGTTGATGAACGGCTGGGCTGAGGGCGCGCCAATGCGGGCCTTTTCAGTAGTGATGTCAGTCATTAACCGACCGATCCTTCCATCTGCAGTTCAATCAGGCGATTCAGCTCGAGGGCGTATTCCATCGGCAGCTCACGGGCAATCGGCTCGATGAAGCCTCGGACGATCATCGCCATGGCCTCGTCTTCGCGCATGCCGCGGGACATCAGGTAGAACAGCTGTTCTTCGCTGACGCGCGAAACCGTGGCCTCATGCCCCATGGTCACGTCGTCCTCGCGGATGTCGATGTACGGGTAGGTGTCCGAACGGCTGATGGTGTCCACCAGGAGCGCGTCACAGCGGACCGTGTTGGCCGAGTGCTTGGCGCCTTCGCGGACCTGGACCAGGCCGCGGTAGGCGGCACGGCCGCCGCCGCGGGCCACGGACTTGGACACGATCGAGCTCTTGGTGTTCGGCGCGATGTGGACCATCTTGGAGCCGGTGTCCTGGTGCTGGCCTTCGCCGGCGAACGCGATGGACAGGGTCTCGCCCTTGGCGCCCTCGCCGACGAGGTAGACGGCCGGGTACTTCATGGTGACCTTGGAGCCGATATTCCCATCGATCCACTCCATCGTCGCGTTTTCTTCGCAGATGGCGCGCTTGGTGACCAGGTTGTACACGTTGGTGGACCAGTTCTGGATGGTCGTGTAGCGGACGCGGGCGCCCTTCTTCACGATTATTTCCACGACGGCGGAGTGCAGCGAGTCCGAGGTGTAGATCGGCGCAGTGCAGCCTTCGATGTAGTGGACGTAGGAGTCCTCGTCCGCGATGATCAGCGTGCGCTCGAACTGGCCCATGTTTTCCGTGTTAATGCGGAAGTAGGCCTGCAGGGGAATGTCCACGTGGACGCCCTTGGGCACGTATACGAAGGAACCGCCGGACCACACAGCAGTGTTCAGGGAAGCGAACTTGTTGTCGCCCACCGGAATGATGGTGCCGAAGTATTCCTGGAAGATCTCGGGGTGCTCACGCAGTGCAGTGTCGGTGTCCAGGAAGATGACGCCCTGCTGCTCCAGGTCCTCGCGGATCTGGTGGTAGACGACCTCTGACTCGTACTGGGCCGCGACACCGGAGACGAGGCGGCTGCGCTCGGCTTCCGGGATGCCCAGCTTCTCGTACGTGTTCCGGATGTCTTCGGGGAGGTCTTCCCACGTGTTGGCCTGCTTCTCCGTGGACCGCACGAAGTACTTGATGTTGTCGAAGTCGATGCCGGAGAGGTCTGCGCCCCAGGTCGGCATGGGCTTGCGGTCGAAGTACTTCAGGCCCTTAAGGCGCAGGTCCAGCATCCACTCCGGCTCGCTCTTCTTGGCCGAAATGTCGCGGACGACGTCCTCGTTGATGCCGCGGCGGGCGTTGGCGCCAACGTCATTCTTGTCGGACCAGCCGTATTCATAGGTACCGATTCCGTGGAGCTCGGGATTCTTTTCCAGGATCTCCGAAATCACAGTGGATTCAGCAACCTTCTTCTCTGATAGTTGGTCCGTCATCACGGCCTTTCTTGCAGATGGTTGGATTCTTCGTCCAGGTTGCCCGGGGTGGTTGCGTGGCTGTGAGGCCCCCTGGCCGCCGGACGGCCTGTAGGTATGTGGGTGGTGCAGACGTGGCCGCCGCGTGCCAGCGTGGACAACCGGCGGACGTCGACGCCGACCAGCCGGGAGAACACGTCGGTCTCCACGTCGCAGAACACAGGGAACTGCGCGGCCAGCTGCTGGATGGGGCAGTGTCCCTGGCAGAGCTGGACGCTGGAGAGCGCAGCCGGCAGGGGTGCCTTGGCCTCGATGGATGCCGTGGAGGCCACGAACCCGTCCCGGCTCAGCGCCTCTGAGAGTGCCTGTGCCCGGGCGGTGATATCCGGGCCGGCGGCGTCGATCTCCGGGGCGTAGCGGCGTTCCATGTCGCCGAAGCGCTCGACGGCGAACTGACGCACGGCGTCGGGGCCGGCCATTTCGCCCAGGCGCTGAAGCGCCAGGGTGGCGATGTCCAGATAATCGTTGCCGAGCGTGGACTGGCCCTGGGAGCTGAGGACATAGCGGCGTGCGGGACGACCGGCACCGGCACCGGCACGGGCTGCCCGCTTCACCTCGATCACGCCATCGCGGGAGAGGTGGTCCAGGTGCCGCCGGACCGCGGCAGGTGTGAAACCAAGCATGTCGCCGAGTTCCGAGGCACTGATGGGGCCATGTTCCAGGACTGCGTTCAGCACGCGGTCCCGGGTGCGGTCCTCGGCGTCGACCGCCGGGAAGGCGGCTACTGCCTGGGCGGCCACGGAACCCACCGGCCCGGACGCAACGGCTGAGGCCGTGCGCGGGCGGCCGCCGGCGAGGGCGACAGAAGGAGAGAGGCTCATGGAATACACAACACAATCATGTCGTAATTTAGTCCCCTGATCCAGTAAGGCATGACTATCCTCAGGCCGCGTCCACGCCACCCGCAACGTGCAGCCTGCGGCCCGGGGGCGGCGACGGGCCGGAACCGGACGTACTACATCCCGTAGAATGCTGTGGTGCGATCCCCCGAATCCCCCGTCCTGTCCATCAGCGGGCTAGTCAAGGATGTTGGTCCACTGCCCACCCTCGACGGCAAAATGCTGCGGGTGGTCAGCGGGCTTTCCCTCGTTGCCGAACGTGGTCAAGTCACGGCCCTGCTGGGGGCCAACGGCGCGGGCAAAACCACCACCATCGAATGCGCCCAGGGACTGCAGAAACGCACCCACGGCAGCATCAGCCTCCTGGGCGAAGACCCGGACACTGCCGGGGCAGGGCTGCGCGCCCGCGTCGGAGTGATGCTCCAGGACGGCGGACTGCCGCCGTCGGCCCGTCCCATCCCCCTGCTCAAGCATATTGCCGGCATGTACCAGGACCCGTGGCCGGTTGACGAACTCATTGAACGCCTTGGCATCGACAGCTTCAGCAGGACCTCGGTCCGGCGGCTCTCCGGCGGGCAGAAACAGCGGCTCGCGCTTGCGGCCGCACTCGTGGGCAACCCCGAGGTGCTGTTCCTGGACGAGCCCAGCGCCGGCCTGGACCCGCAGTCGCGACAACTCGTGTTCGAGCTCATTTCCGAACTCCGGAACCGCGGGATGGGGATCATCCTCACCACCCACCTCATGGATGACGCCCAGCGCCTCGCGGACTACGTCTACATCATCGACGCCGGCCGCAATGTCGCCGAGGGCACCGTCGCGCAGCTCCTGCAGCACCCCCTGCCACCGGACGCCGGAGAGCAGCACATCCGCACCCTGCTGTTCGAGACCGACCCCGGGCTGGATTTCACCGGGGTACTGCCCGACGGCGTCAACATCACCGAAGCGCGGGCCGGCAGCTACGCCGCCACCGGGGCGCTCACCGCGGCCGACCTCGCGGCGATCACCGCCTGGTGGGCAGCCCGGGGCATCATGCCCCGCTCGCTGAGCCTTGAGGCCCGCAGCCTTGAGGACGTCTTCCTCGACATCTCCGGAAGGGAAATCCGATGACCCGCGACAGTGCCGCACTGGGGAGCGCGCCGCTGGGCAGCGCCCCGCCGGCCCGCCCCCTCGGGAGCCCCCCGGCGCCGCTGCTGCGCCGCATTGTGCTGCAGGGCAAGTACGAGACCATCACCATGCTCCGGAACGGCGAACAGCTGATCCTGGCGATCGTGCTGCCGCTGCTGGCCATGGTGGGCCTCACGGTCACCCCCCTCCTGGACGGTTTCGGCGCGAGCCGGATCAATGTTGCTGTGCCGGGCATTCTCGCACTGTGTGCCATGTCCACGGCCTTCACCGGCCAGGGCATCTCCACCGGGTTTGACCGTCGCTATGGGGTCCTGCGATTCCTGTCCACCACTCCCCTGGGCCGCACCGGGCTGATCGCCGGAAAGGTCCTTGCCGTCCTCGCGGTCCTCGCCCTGCAGGTCCTGGTGGTCACGGCTGTCGCCCTGATGCTGGGCTGGCAGCCGAATCCGCTCGGCTGGGTCCCCGGACTGGCCGTTCTGGTGCTCGGCGCCGCGGCGTTTACCGCACTGGGCCTGCTCGTCGCGGGGACCGTGCGGCCGGAAGCGACCCTGGCCATCACCAACCTGCTCTGGATCCTGCTGGGTGCCCTCGGCGGGATCGTGATCCCGGCCGAACGGCTTCCCGCCCTGCTGCAGTCGATCGTGCACTACCTCCCCTCCGGCGCCCTGGGACAGTCGCTGAGGGAAGCGTTCCTGTCCGGCAGCGTCAACCCCGTCCCGGTACTTGTCCTGCTGCTCTGGACGGCCATCGCCGGCGGCGCAGCAACCCGTTGGTTCAAATGGAATTGAGAAAACTGTGAGCACGGCTTCCCGCCCTCCCCGGACCGCTTCCCGGAACATCGCCTGGCTGCCCGTCACCGTCAACAAGACGGTCCAGCGGCTGGCGGTGCTCTCCCTGGTCGGCCAGACCCTCCTGATCGTGACCGGCGGCGCCGTCCGCCTCACCGCCTCGGGCCTGGGCTGCCCGACGTGGCCGCGCTGCACGGATTCATCGCTCGTGAACACCCCGGAAATGGGGATCCACGGCATTATCGAATTCGGCAACCGGCTCCTCACCTTCGCGCTGGCGGCGGTCGCCGTCGCGATGCTGGTGTATCTGTGGAATCTCCGCAAGGAACGCCGCGACCTCTTCCTGCTGGCCCTGGGCCTGCTCGCCAGCATCCCGGCGCAGGCCGTCATCGGCGGCATCACCGTGCTGACCCAGCTGAACCCCTGGGTTGTGGGGCTGCACTTCCTGGTTTCGATGGCCCTCGTGGTCGTGGCCACGCTGCTGGTCAACCGCGCTTACGGGCGGACAGGGAGGTTCCGGACGGCTGAACTGGCGGCCCTGCCGGGCATCGCACGTCCGCTCATGACCGCCGTCGCGCTGTTTTCCGCCGTGGCAGTCTGCCTCGGTGTGGTGGTGACGGGCGCGGGCCCGCACGCGGGCGACGCCGACGCCCCGCGCAACGACCTGGACTGGGACCTGTTCTCGCACATCCATGCCGTTCCGGCCTACCTGGTGACCGCCGGGGCGCTGTTCGCGCTGTACCTTGTCCTCCGTGACCGGATTCCCGGCCCGTTCCGCGCCGCCGTCTTTATGCTCCTGGGCGTCACCGTGCTGCAGGCCGTCATCGGTTTCACGCAGTATTACAACGGTATCCCGGCGCTCCTGGTCGCCGCGCACATGCTCGGCTCAGCCCTGCTGATGAGCGCGGCCACCAATGCCGCAGACCTCGCCCGCAGCAGCCCGGTCAAGTAGCCGGGTTGAAAACAGGGTTGAAGTAGGACCCGAACAAACAACGCGGGGTCACCTGGCGCCTATCCGGAGCACCGGAAGGGGCGTTAGGTGACCCCGCGTTGTTCTTGCGGAGTGCAGTGGGAGGTATCTGGCTAGCCGCCCATGATGGCCGAGCCGACGAAGGGATCGACTGCGAGGGCGATGAAGAGCAGGGTCAGGTAGCTGATGGAGCCGTGGAAGACCTTCATGGCGCCCTTGTTGGACACGTCGCCGGCCTGCGCCCGGCTGTACAGCGCGTGGGATTCGTAGAGGAACCACGCTCCGGCGAGCACCGCGGTGACGGTGTAGACCCAGCCGGCCCCGCCGGCCGGCACCAACAGCAGCGAGCACACCACCATGGCCCACGCGTAGAGGACCACCTGGACCGAGACCACCTTGGCCCCGGCGATCGCGCCGAGCATCGGGACATTGGCGTTGCGGTAGTCCTCGCCGTAGCGCATGGACAGCGGCCAGTAGTGCGGCGGGGTCCACAGGAAGATGACCATAAAGAGCACGACGGCGGGCCACTCCACCGTGTTGGTGACGGCCGCCCACGCAATCAGCACGGGGAAGCAGCCGGCGGCCCCGCCCCAGACGATGTTCTGGGCCGTGCGGCGCTTGAGGATCATCGTGTAGATGACCACGTAGAAGACAATTGCGCCCACGCCAAGCCAGGCTGCGAGCGGGTTGGCCCCGAACCAGAGGATCGCGATCGCTGCCGCGCCGAGGAGCCAGGAGAAGACCAGGGCCTCGCGCGGGGTGACCTCACCCGTGACGAGGGGCCGGTTCTCGGTGCGGTGCATGAGCTTGTCGATGTCGCGGTCGAGATAGCAGTTGAAGGAGCCTGCGCTGCCGGCGGCAAAGGCGCCGCCCACGAGGGTTGCAACGATGAGGCCGATCGACGGGAAGCCGCGTTCCGCGTAGATCATGGTCGGCAGGGTGCTGACCAGCAGGAGTTCGATGACGCGGGGTTTCGTAAGCGCCAGATAGGCCTTGGCTTTGCGGGCGAAGCCGACTCTTCCGCGGAGGGGAGGGGCGTTCAGCGGCGTATCTGTTGTGCTCACGGTGGCAGTCACTCTGTTCTGTCTGGCTGTTCATTCCGGCTTCTGACGCAACGCGGGTTGCATATGGAGGGGTCACGCGCAGCGCACAGGCGTGTCCCCGCCCCCGTTGGTAGCCACCACCATCATACCGTGCAGGCACAGGCGGGCGGGTCCGGTGCCTGCCGCCGTCGGTCCCCCGTGATTCGAACAGATTAACGCGGGTTCACAGCCGCCGCGGACGCCGGTGATTCATATAAGCGAAAATCCGGTCCATTTGGTGAGATATACAGCGCCCGCCCAGTGGAATGGGGCTAAGCTGTCTGCAGATCAGCGCGCACCGGCACGGCCAAAAGGGCCGTCCCAAAGTTTGAAGTGTCTGTCCGCAGTTTCTGCAGATGTTCCTTCGCACGCGCGGCTGAATGATAGATCAACGTTTCGATGGTGAACGGCTGGTACGTACCGCAGCGGGCACCGAACTGTGCCCCGGGCGGGACTGACCATACCACCCGCCGTCAGCACAGAGAGGGGCCCGGTTTTCGTGCCACATTTGGAAGAGCAAGAACTGTCATGGACCAGCTTGGACCAGCGCGCCGTGGACACCATCCGTGTCCTTGCCGCCGACGCTGTGGAGAAGGTCGGTAACGGCCACCCCGGCACCGCCATGAGCCTGGCTCCGGCCGCTTACCTTCTCTTCCAGAAGCTGATGCGGCACGACCCGAAGAACCCTGACTGGCTGGGGCGCGACCGTTTTGTCCTCTCGCCCGGCCACACCTCCCTGACGCTGTACATCCAGCTCTTCCTCTCCGGCTACGGCCTGGAACTGAAGGACCTTGAGGCGCTGCGCACCTGGGGTTCACTGACCCCGGGCCACCCGGAGTACAAGCACACCGCCGGCGTGGAGATCACCACCGGCCCGCTGGGCCAGGGCCTGGCCTCGGCTGTCGGGTTCGCCTACTCCCAGCGCCGCCAACGCGGCCTGTTCGACGCCGACGCCGCCCCCGGCACCAGCCCGTTCGACCACACCATCTGGGTCATCGCCTCCGACGGCGACCTCCAGGAGGGCGTGACGTCCGAGGCCTCCTCGCTCGCCGGGCACCAGGAGCTCGGCAACCTCGTGGTGATCTACGACGAGAACCACATCTCGATCGAGGACGACACCGACATCGCCTTCACCGAGGATGTCCTGAAGCGGTACGAAGCCTACGGCTGGCACACCCAGCGCGTCGACTGGACCCGCACCGGCGAATACAAGGAGGACGTCCAGGAACTCCACGCCGCGCTCCTCGCCGCCAAGGCCGAGACGGGCAAGCCCTCGATCATCTCGCTGCGCACGATCATCGGCTACCCGGCCCCCAAGAAGCAGAACACCGGCAAGATCCACGGCTCCGCCCTCGGCGCCGAGGAAGTCGCCGCACTGAAGAAGGTCCTCGGGTTCGACCCGGAGCGCTCCTTCCAGGTCGACGACGACGTCCTGGCCCACGCCCGTGAGGCTGTGGACCGCGGCGCCGCCGCCCGCACACAATGGCAGGCATCCTTCGAGGCTTGGCAGTCCGGGAATCCGGAGGCCGCCGCCCTGCTCGAACGCGTCGAAGCCCGCAAGCTGCCGGCCGAGCTCGATGCCGCACTTCCGGTGTTCGAGGCCGGCAAGGACGTTTCGACCCGCGCTGCCTCCGGCAAGGTCCTGAACGCGATCGGCCCGGTGATGCCGGAGCTGTGGGGCGGTTCGGCCGACCTCGCCGAGTCCAACAACACCACGATCGAGGGTTCGCCGTCGTTCATCCCGGCCTCCCGCTCCACGGCGGCCTGGAAGGGCAACCCCTACGGCCGCGTGCTGCACTTCGGCATCCGCGAACACGCCGCCGCGTCGATCGTCAACGGCATCAGCCTGCACGGCCGCACCCGCGCCTTCTCCGGCACCTTCCTGATATTCAGCGACTACCAGCGCCCGGCAATCCGCCTCGGCGCGCTCATGGGGGTCCCGTCGCTGTACGTCTGGACGCACGACTCGATCGGGCTCGGCGAAGACGGACCGACCCACCAGCCGGTGGAGCAGCTTGCCTCGCTCCGCGCAATCCCGGGCCTGGATGTCGTCCGCCCGGGCGACGCCAACGAGGTCGCGGCCGCCTGGAAGGTCATGCTCGAGAACCACGAGAACCCGGCCGGCATTGTGCTGACCCGCCAGAACATCCCCACCTATGCCCGCGGCACGTCCGAGGCTGAAGGTGACACCTTTGGTTCCACCGCCGGAGTGGCCAAGGGCGGCTACGTCCTGGCCGAAGCGTCGGCCAACGGACGGACCGCCGAGGCGCAGGTCATCCTGATCGGCACCGGCTCGGAGGTCCAGCTTGCCGTGAACGCCCGCGAAGCACTTCAGGCCGAGGGCATCCCCACCCGCGTCGTTTCCATGCCGTGCGTGGAGTGGTTCAACAAGCAGGACGCCGCCTACCGCGAAGCGGTGCTCCCGGCCGCCGTCAAGGCACGGGTGTCCGTCGAAGCCGGCCTCGCCCTGGGCTGGAAGGAATTCGTCGGCGACGCAGGCCGTTCCATCAGCCTCGAGCACTTCGGCGCCTCGGCGGACTACAAGCGCCTGTTCCAGGAGTTCGGCATCACCGCGGAGGCCGTTGCCGCCGCAGCCAAGGAATCCCTCGCCGGCCCCACGGCCTGACCCCAACTTCACGCTTTCCGGGCCGCCGCCCATTGACGGCGGCGGCCCCAGACTTCAGGAGTGACACATGAACACGACCCCCACCGCTACCCCCACGCAGCAGCTGTCCGACGCCGGCGTCTCCATCTGGCTCGATGACCTGTCCCGTGGCCGCCTCGACACCGGCACGCTGCGCACGCTGATCGAAGAGAAGAACGTTGTCGGTGTCACCACGAACCCCAGCATCTTCCACGCGGCCATCACCACCGGCCACGACTACGACGCCGTCATCGCCGCCCAGGCGGCAGCCGGCGCCAGCGTCGAGGAGACTGTCTTCGCCATCACCGCGACCGACGTCGCCGATGCCTGCGACCTCTTCGCCCCGGTGGCCGCAGCCACCAAGGGTGTCGACGGGCGCGTCTCGATCGAGGTTGACCCCCGCCTCGCCTGGGATACTGCCGGCACCATCACCGAGGCCAAGGAACTCTACGCCAAGGTCAACAAGGACAACGTCCTGATCAAGATCCCCGCCACCCTCGAGGGCCTGGAAGCCATCACCGCCACCCTGGCGGCCGGGATCAGCGTCAACGTCACCCTGATCTTCTCGCTGGAGCGCTACCGCGCCGTCATCAACGCTTTCCAGAGCGGCCTGGAGCAGGCCAAGGAGAACGGCCACGACCTCGCCAGGATCCATTCGGTGGCGTCCTTCTTCGTCTCCCGCGTGGACTCCGAAATCGACAAGCGCCTCGACGCGATCGGCACGGACGAGGCACGGGCCCTCAAGGGCAAGGCCGGCCTGGCGAACGCCCGCCTCGCCTACCAGGTCTACGAGGAGCTCTTCTCCACCGAGCGCTGGGCCCTCCTGGCCGACGCCGGAGCCCTCCCGCAGCGTCCGCTGTGGGCCTCTACCGGCGTCAAGGACCCGGCCTACCCGGACACCCTGTACGTCACGGAACTCGTCGCCCCCGGCGTCGTGAACACCATGCCGGAGAAGACCCTCGACGCGACGTTCGACCACGGCACCGTCACGGGCAACACGATCAGCCGCGGCTATGACGACGCCAACGCCACACTGAACGCGCTCGATGTCCTCGGCATCTCCTACAACGAGGTTGTCGCGGTGCTCGAGTCCGAAGGCCTCGACAAGTTCGTGGCCAGCTGGAAGGAACTGCTGGCCGACGTCGAGGGCGCCCTCGCCGCTGCACGGAAGGACGCATAGTCCCATGACGACTCTCAGCTACGACGCCACGGGCGCCGCCCGCCTGGCCCACGATCAGCACCTGCCCGCCCTGCTCGCAGACAAGGTGGCCACCCGGATCTTCGCCAAGGACGCCACTCTGTGGGGCCCCGACGCCGAGGCCGAGGCGTCCGTCCGGCTCGGCTGGGTGGAGGCGGCCACCGTCTCCCAGCAGCTCGTCGCGGACATCCTGGCCCTCCGGGACGCCCTGCGCGCCGAGGGCGTCAGCCGGATTGTGCTGTGCGGCATGGGCGGTTCCTCGTTGGCCCCCGAGGTGATTGCCGGAACCGCCGGCGTCGAGCTGACCGTGCTCGACAGCACCGATCCGGAGCAGGTCGCCGCCGCACTCGCGGACCGGCTGAACGAAACTGCGATCGTGGTGTCTTCCAAGTCCGGCTCCACCCTGGAAACCGATTCCCAGCGCCGGATCTTCGAGCACGCGTTCACCGAGGCCGGACTCGACGCGAAGAGCCGGATCATCATCGTCACCGATCCCGGCTCGCCCCTGGACAAGGCCTCCCGCGAGGCCGGCTACCGGGCCGTTTTCAATGCGGACCCCACCGTCGGCGGACGCTACTCGGCGCTCACCGCGTTCGGGATGGTGCCGTGCGGCCTGGCCGGCGTAGACATCCAGGCCTTCCTGGACGAAGCTGAAGAGGCCGCCGAGGTCCTCAATGAGGACGGCGAAGAAAACATCGGCCTCGCCCTCGGCGCCGCGCTGGGCGGCACCAACCCGCTGCGCAACAAGATCGTCATCGCCGAGGACGGCTCGGGTATCAAGGGCTTCCCGGACTGGGCCGAACAGCTCATCGCCGAATCCACCGGCAAGCTCGGCACCGGCGTGCTGCCCGTCGTCGCCGGGCCCTCCTCACCGGAGGCCACCCTCGGCGCCCCCGACGTCCTGGTGGTCCGCCTCGTTGCGGCGGACGCCGACGTCGAACTCGGCGAAAACGAGGTCGCGATCGCCGGCGGCCTGCCCACCCAGATGATGACCTGGGAATTCGCCACTGCGGTGGCCGGCCGCCTCCTCGGGATCAACCCCTATGACCAGCCCGACGTCGAAGCCGCCAAGGTGGCTGCCCGCGGACTGCTGGACGCCCAGCCGGAACCGACGCCGGCAGCCTTCACCGACGGCGCCATCGAGGTCCGCGGCGGGGAGTGGCTGGGCGGCGCCAGCACGGCCGCCGGTGCCGTCAGCGCGCTCCTCGGCGAACTGGGCCCGGACAGCTACCTGAGTGTCCAGGCCTACTTCGACCGGCTCGCCTACGCGCCCCTCGAGGGTGTCCGGGACCAGTTGGCAGCCGTCAGCGGCCGTCCCGTGACGTTCGGCTGGGGCCCGCGTTTCCTGCATTCCACCGGGCAGTTCCACAAGGGCGGGCCTTCGATCGGCGTCTTCCTGCAGGTGACGGCCGCGGCCGGCACTGACCTGGCCATTCCGGACCGGCCCTTCACCTTCGGCGAGCTGATCTCGGCCCAGGCCGCCGGCGATGCGCAGGTGCTCTCCGAACATGGCCGCCCGGTCCTCCGGCTCCACTTGACGGACCGTGCGGCCGGCGTCCGCCAGTTGCAGGACCTTGTGTCCACGCTGGCCGGCCAGGCAGTCCCCTCCACCGAAAGCTAAGGCACCCACGCAACCATGCCAGACAAATACAACAGCGGCCGGACGTCCGCGGGCCGGGGGCGCAACCCGCTCCGGGATCCGCGGGACCGCCGCCTGAACCGTATTGCGGGGCCGTCATCGCTGGTCCTTTTCGGGGTCACGGGGGACCTCGCCCGCAAGAAACTCATGCCGGCCGTGTACGACCTGGCCAACCGCGGGCTGCTGCCGCCGAGCTTCGCCCTGGTGGGCTTCGCCCGGCGGGAGTGGGATAACGAGGACTTCGCGGCCGAGGTCAAGGACGCTGTCAAGGCCTACGCCCGCACCCCGTTCGACGAAACGGTGTGGACGCAACTGTCCGAGGGCATCCGCTTCGTGCAGGGCGAGTTCGACGACGACGACGCCTTCAAACGGCTCAGCGAAACCGTTGACGAACTCGACGAGCAGCGCGGGACGCGCGGCAACCACGCGTTCTACCTCTCCATCCCGCCGAACGCCTTCGAACTGGTCTGCCGGCAGCTGTCCAAGCACGGCCTGGCCCAGGCCGAGGGTGACAAGTGGCGCCGCGTCGTCATCGAGAAGCCCTTCGGCCACAACCTGGAGTCTGCACGGCAGCTCAACGACATCGTTGAGTCGGTCTTCCCGCCGGACGCGGTCTTCCGGATCGACCACTACCTGGGCAAGGAGACGGTGCAGAACATCCTGGCGCTGCGCTTCGCCAACCAGCTCTTCGAGCCGCTGTGGAACGCGAACTACGTTGACCACGTCCAGATCACCATGGCCGAGGACATCGGCACCGGCGGCCGGGCCGGCTACTATGACGGCGTGGGCGCCGCCCGCGACGTCATCCAGAACCACCTGCTGCAGCTCCTGGCGCTGACCGCGATGGAAGAGCCGATCTCCTTCAACGCCGATGACCTCCGCGCGGAGAAGGAAAAGGTCCTCGCCGCCGTCCGGCTCCCCGAGGACCTCTCCACCCACTCGGCGCGCGGGCAGTTCACCGGCGGCTGGCAGGGCGGCGAAAAGGTCGTCGGCTACCTCGAGGAGGACGGCATCCCCGCCGACTCCACAACGGAGACGTTCGCCGCGATCCGGGTCGACATCAACACCCGCCGCTGGTCCGGGGTACCGTTCTACCTGCGCGCCGGCAAGCGGCTGGGCCGCCGGGTGACCGAGATCGCCGTCGTGCTCAAACGCGCACCGAACCTGCTCTTCACGGACCACGGCGAGGACGACTTCGGCCAGAACGCCGTCGTGATCCGGGTCCAGCCCGACGAGGGTGCCACCATCCGCTTCGGGTCCAAGGTCCCGGGCACGCAGATGGAAGTCCGCGACGTCACGATGGACTTCGGCTACGGACACTCCTTCACCGAGTCCAGCCCGGAGGCGTACGAACGGCTCATCCTCGACGTGCTCCTCGGCGAGCCGCCGCTCTTCCCCCGCCATGCGGAAGTCGAGCTGTCCTGGAAAATCCTCGATCCCTTCGAGGACTACTGGGCGAGCCTGGACGAACAACCCGAACCCTACGCCCCCGGAAGCTGGGGACCTGCCTCCGCCGACGAGCTCCTGGCCCGTGACGGACGAACCTGGAGAAGGCCATGATCGTAGATCTTCCCAACACCACCACTTCCAAGATCTCCAAGAAGATCATGGCCCTGCGCGAGCAGGGCGGTGTGATTGCCCTCGGCCGGGTGCTGACCCTCGTGGTCGTCACCAAGTCCGGGCTGGAGGAGGAGGCCATCGAGGCCGCCAACGAGGCCAGCCGGGAACATCCCTGCCGGATCATCGTCCTCGCCGACGCCGGAGCCGAGGCACCCACCCGCCTTGACGCGCAGATCCGGGTGGGCGGCGACGCCGGCGCGTCCGAGGTCATCCTGCTCCGCGGCTACGGCGAACTCGCGGAGGAAAGCGAATCGCTCGTCGCGGCCCTGCTGCTGCCGGATGCGCCGATCGTGGCGTGGTGGCCGCACGGCGCCCCGAAGAACGCCTGCGAGACGTCCATTGGCCGGATCGCGCACCGCAGGATCACGGACTCGGCCAACGAGCCCGACCCGCAGCGCGCGCTGGAGAACATCCGCCGCACCTACAAGGCCGGCGATACGGACCTGGCCTGGACCCGCCTGACCAACTGGCGGATCCAGCTGGCCGCAGTCCTGGACCAACTCGACAGCTCCCCCATTACGGCCGTCGCCGTCGAAGGAGCCTCGGACTCCCCCAGCACGATCCTGCTCGCCGCGTGGCTGACGCTCGCACTGGATGCCCCGGTGACGATCGTCGAGGACCCCGCCGGTACCGGGATCCGGCGCGTGCGGCTCACCCGCACCGGCGGCGACGTGCAGCTGTTCCGGCCTGGCCTCACCGTGGCGGAACTGAGCCAGCCGGGCCAGCCGGTGCAGCGCATCTCCCTGCCGCGCCGGAGCCTGAAGGACTGCCTCGCCGAAGAACTCCGCCGCCTCGACCCCGACGAAGTGTTCGGTGAAGTGATTACTATTGGACTGCCACGTACCAATCTAAGGAGTGTCCGTCCCAGTGAGCGCTGACCCCAGAGTAAGCATCCATCCCGACTCGATCGTCCTGATGTCCGCCATCGCGGCACGCCTGATCACCAAACTGGTGGACATCCAGGACAAGCACGGCGAGGCGACGGTGGTGCTGACCGGGGGATCGATGGGCATCGGCTCGCTCAAGGCTGTGGCCGAGTCGCCGGCGGCTCCCGCCGTCGACTGGTCCAAGGTCAATTTCTGGTGGGGTGACGAGCGCTTCGTTGCAGCCGGGGATCCCGAACGCAACGCCCACCAGGCCCACGAGGCACTGCTCTCGCACATCAACGCGGACCCGGCGCGGATCCACGTGCCCGGATCCACCGGGGACTTCGGCACTCCTGAGGAGGCGGCCGCGGACTACGCCCGCCGGCTGGCGGACGCCGCGTCCGCTGAACACGCCGCGGACATGTCCGATGACCGGCCGGAGCAACCGTCCGCGCTCCCCCGCTTCGACATCGTCCTCCTCGGTGTGGGGCCGGACGCGCACATTGCGTCGCTCTTCCCGGAACAGGCCGGCATCCGCGAGAAGGAACTCACCGTGGTCGGGGTCCGCAATTCACCCAAGCCGCCGCCCCTGCGGGTTTCCCTGACGCTGCCCGCCATCAACACGGCGTCGGAGATCTGGATGGTAGTGGCCGGCGAGGACAAGGCCGGGGCCGTGGGCCTGGCCCTTGCCGGCGCCAACCCGGTGCAGGTGCCGGCGGCCGGGCCGCGGGGGCGCAACGAAACGCTGTGGCTGATCGACGAAAACGCGGCCTCCAAGGTTCCGGCCCAGCTGGTCCGGAAGGGCTAGTCCGCGCGGCTATCGCCCTGCGCTATCCCTCTGTGCTATCCCTCTGTGCTATCCCTCTGTGCTATCCCCCTGTGCTATCCCTCCGGGAAGGCCCGCCGGGCGCGCAGCCTCTCAAGCGCTCCGGCCAGCACGTCTTCGGCGTCCTGGCTGGAGCGCCGCTCTTTAACGTATTCAAGGTGGCTCTTGTAGCCTTCCGCCGGGATGTCCTCCAGCGCGAACTGCGCCTCGTCCCGGGTGGCTGTTCCGCCGCAGCGGCGGCAGTCCCAGACGCCGGGGATCTGGTCGTCGGGCAGCTGGGCGAAGACCAGGGGGGTCTCGTGGCCTTTGGCGCAGCGGTAGATCACTTGGATCCGGGGTGTCCGGGCTGCGGCGCCGTCGAGCGGCTCGTGGCGGGGCGAAGCCCCTTCTGTGGCTCCTACGCGGATACCCCGGAATCCGGAGGCGGAATGCAGCATCGGGAACTCCTGGCTACTCGGCGGACGGAATGCGCATGCAATCGGCCATGCATGCAATCAGCCACAGTGTAGTTCCGGAATTCCCGATGCCGGGAGGGCCACAGGACCCTTTATGAAGTTCTTGGGACGGTGTCCTAGGAGTCGCCGCCGCCGGTGAACCGCATGATCAGGCCCAGGCCGATGATCACGGCGCCCCAGGTGACGCCGAGGATGACGGTGAAGCGGTTCAAGTTCCGTTCGGCCACGCCGGAGGAACTGAGGCCCGAGGTCATGCCGCCGCCGAACATGTCGGACAGGCCGCCACCGCGGCCCTTGTGGAGCAGGATGAGCAAGGTCAGCAGAAGGCTGGTGATGCCCAGGAGGACCTGCAGAATGACATGAAGAACGTCCACGACGGCCTTTCAGAAGATTTGGATTGCGGGGGCCACTACGGTGTCCGGACTAATCCGTCAGCAGGTGACTCTCGAACCTGACAATATTAGCAAACTCGGCGGCATCCAGGCTGGCACCGCCGACAAGCAATCCGTCCACGTCGCGTTCCTTGAGGATCGAGGCGGCGTTGTTGGCCTTGACGGAACCGCCGTAGAGGAGCCGGGTCTTGTTGGCGACGTCTGCACCGAAGAGCGTGGCGAGTTCGGCCCGGATGGCGGCGCACATTTCCTGCGCATCCTCGGGACCGGCAACTTCGCCGGTGCCGATGGCCCAGACCGGCTCGTAGGCGACGACGAGCGCGGCGGCCTGCTCGGGCGTGAGGCCCGCGACGCCGGCGCGGAGCTGCGCGAGCGTGTGGTCCACATGCGTTCCGGCCTGCCGGATTTCGAGGCCTTCACCGGCGCACAGGACGGGGGTGATGCCGTGACGGAAGGCAGCCTTGGTCTTGGCGTTCAGCTCCTCATCGGTCTCGTGGTGGATGGTGCGGCGTTCGCTGTGGCCGACCAGGACGTAGCTGCAGCCAAGCTTGGCCAGGAACTGCCCGGAGATGTCGCCGGTGTAGGCGCCGGAGTCGGCCGGAGAGAGGTCCTGGCCCCCGTAGACAACCTTGAGTTCATCGCCCTGGACCAGGGTCTGGACGCCGCGGAGATCAGTGAACGGGGGGAAAACGGCAACCTCCACCCGGCTGTAGTCGTGCTTGGCGTCGGACAGGGTCCAGGCCAGCTTCTGCAGTAGGGTAATGCCCTGGACGTGGTCCATGTTCATCTTCCAGTTGCCTGCAATGAAGGGCGTGCGGTCGAATTTTCCGTTGGTTGACGTGGTCACGTGGTCTCCAAAAGTTCGTAGCAGTGGAACAGCCGGCAGGGTGCCCCGTCCGGGGACAGGGCACCCTGCCGGCTGGAGGGTCTAGCGGTCCAGGACGCTCAGGCCCGGGAGTTCCTTGCCTTCGAGGTACTCCAGGCTGGCGCCGCCGCCAGTGGAAATATGCCCGAACTGGTCATCGGCGAAGCCGAGCGTCCGGACGGCAGCAGCGGAGTCGCCGCCTCCGACAACGGTGAATGCGCCGGTCTCTGTCAGCGCCTGGGCGATAGCCCTTGTGCCGGCGGCAAACGCCGGGAACTCGAACACACCCATGGGTCCGTTCCAGAACACCGTCCTGGCGCCCCTGATCCGTTCCGCGAAAGCGGCGGCGGATTCCGGTCCGATGTCCAGGCCGATGCCCTGGGCGCCGAAGCTGCTGCCTTCAATCGCGTCGGCGCGCACCGTTTCATGCCCGGCGTCGGCGGCAAACTTGCTGGCCACGACGACGTCCGTGGGAACCACGAATTCTGTCGCGGCGGCCGCCGCCCGCTTGAGGTAGTCCTGCACAACAGGGATCTGGTCCTCTTCCAGCAGGCTGCCGGCCACCTTGTGGCCCGCGGCGGCGAGGAAGGTGAACAGCATGCCGCCGCCGACCAGGATAGTGTCCGCCTTGCCGATGAGGTTGTCGATCACGGCGAGCTTGTCCGAGACCTTGGAACCGCCGAGTACCACGACGTAGGGCCGCTGCGTGTCGGTGGTGAGCTTGCGCAGCACCTCGACTTCGGTGCGGACCAGATCGCCCTGGTAGGACGGCAGCCGGGTGGCGACGTCGTACACGCTGGCGTGCTTGCGGTGCACGGCGCCGAAGGCGTCGTCCACGAAGGCGCCGTTGGGGCCGGTGAGGGCCACCAGCTCATCCGCGAAGGCGCCGCGCTCGGCGTCGTCCTTGGAGGTCTCACGGGCGTCGAAACGCACATTCTCGAGGACGAGGGCCTCGCCGTCCTGCAGCGCCGCAGCCGTTGCCTTTGCGGAGTCGCCGACGGTGTCTTCCGCGAGGGAAACCTTGAAGGGGGCAAGCTCCGCCAGCCGCGCCACCGCGGGCTTGAGCGAGTACTTGTCCTCGGGGGCGCCCTTGGGGCGGCCGAGGTGAGCTGTGACCAGCACGCGGGCACCGGCGTCCGTGAGCTTCGCCAGCACTGGCAGGGAGGCCTTGATGCGGCCGTCGTCAGTGACTGAAGAGCCGTCGAGCGGCACGTTCAGGTCACTTCTGACCAGAACGTACCGCCCGCGGACACCATCAGCGATCAGTTCGTTGAGGGTGTGAAATGTCATGAGTCTTACCCTAGCCCAGCTTGGCTGCGACAAGCTCCGTGAGGTCCACGAGGCGGTTGGAGTAGCCCCATTCGTTGTCATACCAGGAAACAACCTTGACCTGGTTGCCGATCACCTTGGTCAGGCCGGAGTCGAAGATGGAGGACGCCGGGTCGCCGACGATGTCCGAGGAGACAATCGGCTCGTCGGTGTAGGTCAGCAGGCCCTTGAGCTCTGCGGACTCGGAGGCGGCCTTGAGGGCGGCGTTCACTTCCTCGACGGTGGTTTCGCGGGAAACGACGACGGTCAGGTCCGTGGCGGAGCCGGTGGGGACGGGCACGCGGATGGCGTAGCCGTCGAGCTTACCCTTGAGTTCCGGGAGGACCAGGCCGATGGCCTTGGCCGCGCCCGTGGAGGTGGGGACCATGTTAATTGCGGCGGCACGCGCACGGCGGAGGTCCTTGTGCGGGCCGTCCTGCAGGTTCTGGTCAGCGGTGTAGGCGTGGATGGTGGTCATCAGGCCGCGTTCGATGCCAAAAGCATCGTTGACAACCTTGGCCAGCGGGCCGAGGCAGTTGGTGGTGCAGGAGGCGTTGGAGATGATGTGGTGCGCGGCGGGGTCGTAGAGCCCGTCGTTGACGCCCATCACGATCGTGATGTCCTCGTCCGAGGCCGGTGCGGAGATCAGGACCTTCTTGGCGCCGGCGTCGATGTGCTTCTGCGCGTCGGCGGCCTTGGTGAAGAAGCCGGTGGACTCGATCACGATGTCGACGCCGAGCTCGCCCCAGGGCAGCTTGGCCGGGTCGCGCTCGGCGAGGACCTTGACGGTCTTTCCGTCGACGATGATGTTGCCGTCCTTGACCTCGATCGATTCCTTCAGGCGGCCGCCCACGGAGTCGTACTTGAAGAGGTGGGCCAGTGCTTCCGGGCTGGTGAGGTCGTTCACGGCCACGATCTCGAGGTCCGCCCCCTGGGCGAGTGCGGCGCGGAAGTAGTTGCGGCCAATACGGCCAAAGCCGTTGATACCAATACGGGTGGTCACGTTTTCAGTCTCCTTGGTGCTCTTGCAAGCACGACTAGTTGAGAAGGCGCTCAAGCCAACTAACAGATCCCGCACGCCATTGGGCAGAGATGATTAACAGATCGGAGGGCGACCAGCCACATTGCTGAAGGCTAACCGCCTTCCGTGACCTATCTTACGTTTAAGTTGGTCCGCCCCCGCAAGTGCGGGGGCGGACCGTCCACGATTTGAACCGAACGGCTCGAGTTGTGAACTTTGTTACGGTCGCGTGAACTGCGTCACGCAGGAAAAGCGGCTGCTCGCTTAGAGCGTGATGAGGCCGGTGGCGTTCTTGCGGGCAGCGTCAAAGCGCTTGGCGACGTCGGCCCAGTTCACGATGTTCCAGAACGCCTTGACGTAGTCGGCCTTGACATTGACGTAGTCCAGGTAGAACGCGTGCTCCCACATGTCCAGCATAAGCAGCGGGGTGGTGCCGAGCGCGACGTTGCCCTGCTGATCGTAGAGCTGCTCGATGACCAGGTTGCCGCCGATCGGCTCGTAGGCGAGGAAGCCCCAGCCGGAGCCCTGCAGGCCGAGGGCCGCGGCGGTGAACTGGGCGCGGAAGGCATCGAAGGAGCCAAAGGCGTCATCGATGGCGGCCGCGAGCTCACCTTCGGGCTTGTCGCCGCCGTCCGGGGAGAGGTTCTTCCAGAACACGGAGTGGTTGATGTGGCCGCCGGTGTGGAACGCAAGGTCCTTGGAAAGGCGGTTGATGTTGGCGAAGTCGCCCTTGTCGCGTGCCTCGGCCAGCTGGGCCAGGGCATTGTTGGCGCCGGCAACGTAGGTGGCGTGGTGCTTGCTGTGGTGCAGCTCCATGATCTTCGCGGAGATGTGGGGCTCCAGCGCTGCGTAGTCGTAGTCCAGTTCGGGCAGTACGTACTCGGTCACAAAATCCTCCAATGTCGTGGACTGGTTGTCCGTTTGGTAACTCTCGGATTGTGCATCCGGATGTGTTGGCACCCGGAAGTCTCTGGATCGGAATCCAGTGGGCATAGCCTCCGGTCCCCCTGAGGTATTCCCGCAGGCCCGATCCGATTCTGCAGTTGTTTCTGGGGAGAGGCTACTCGTCCAGCATTTCCGGCGTCACATTGGCTTCCGTGCCGGGGATGCCGAGGTCCTGGGCGCGTTTGTCCGCCATCGCCAGGAGGCGGCGGATCCGGCCGGCGATGGCGTCCTTGGTCATGACGGGGTCCGCAAGACGCCCGAGCTCATCCAGGCTGGCCTGTTTGTGCGCGACACGCAGTTCGCCGGCGTATTTCAGGTGGTCCGGGACGTCGTCGCCGAGGATTTCCAGGGCACGGTCCACGCGGGCCCCGGCGGCGACGGCAGCCTGGGCCGACCGCCGCAGGTTGGCGTCGTCGAAGTTGGCCAGCCGGTTGGCGGTGGCACGGACTTCCTTGCGCATCCGCCGTTCCTCCCAGACCATCAGCGCGTCGTGGGCGCCCATCCGGGTCAGCAGTGCGGCGATCGTGTCGCCGTCGCGGATGACCACGCGGTCCACTCCCCTGACCTCGCGGGCCTTGGCCTGGATGCCGAGCCGGCGGGCAGCGCCGACGAGGGCCAGAGCGGACTCGGGCCCGGGGCAGGTGACCTCCATGGCGGAGGAACGTCCGGGTTCCGTCAGGGAGCCGTGGGCCAGGAAGGCGCCGCGCCAGACGGCCTCGGCATCTGCGGCGGATCCGTTTACCACCACGGACGGCAGCCCGCGGACCGGCCGTCCCCGGGCATCCAGCAGTCCGGTCTGGCGGGCGAGGGCTTCGCCGTCGCGCACCACCCGGACGACGTAGCGGCTGCCGCGGCGCAGGCCGCCGCCGGACACGACGATGATTTCGCTCTGGTGCCCATAGACCTCGGCGATGGCGGCACGGAGCCGCCGCGCAGTCGAGGCGAGGTCGACTTCGGCCTCGATCACGATCCGGCCGGAGATGATGTGGAGTCCCCCGGCGAAGCGAAGCATGGCGGACACTTCAGCCTTGCGGACCGAGGACTTCTTGATGTCCAGCCGGGAAAGTTCTTCCTTGACTGATGCTGTCAGTGCCATGGCACCTTTCCTACCTGTTCCCGAAAATGTCGTGGTACGCCGTTGCCAGACGCAGCGGGTCGTGGATCGGCCGGCGGCTCGACGCCCCCACTTTACCCAACACCACCTCGGCGCCGAGCATCCCGGCCGCCTGTTCGAAGTCGGCGAGGTCGGTTACGGACGCCGGATCGGCCAGGACGACGTCGATCGTGAAGTCCGGCGCGTACTCCCGGAGGACCCGCAGATGGTCGGCGGCGGACATTCCGAGGGTTTCTTTGGTGTCCGTGGCGAGGTTCATGGTGAGGCACCGGCGGGCGGCCGTGTTGCAGAGCGCCTCGCGCATTTCCGGCAGCAGCAGGTGCGGCAGCACGGACGTGTACCAGGAGCCCGGGCCGAGGATGACCCAGTCGGCCAGCTCGATCGCGGTGAGCGCCTCGATGCAGGCGGGGGCGTCCTCGGGAAGCAGCCGGACGCGTTCCAGTGAGCCGGCCACTGCGCACTTCGCCTGGCCGGTCAAGGTCTGCAGCACCGAGCTGCCGTCCGGGGCGGAGACGCGGACCTGGCCCTCGATGGTCAGCGGGACGCTGGACATCGGCAGGACCTCCCCGCGGGCGCCCAGCAGCGCGCCGGCCCATTTGAGGCCCGCCACGGTGTCGCCCAGGAGCTCCCAGAGCGTCACGATCAGCAGGTTGCCCATGGCGTGCTCGTCGAGGGAGCCGCCGCGGCCTTTGCCGGGCGCGAAGCGGTGCTGCATCACGTCGCGCCAGGTGCGGCCCCAGTCGGTGTCGTCACAGAGCGCGGAGAGGGCCATCCGGAGGTCTCCGGGCGGCAGGACGCCGTACTCCTCGCGCAGCCGTCCCGAGGATCCGCCGTCGTCCGCTACCGTGACGACGGCGGTCAGCTCGGACGTGAGCAGGCGCAGCGCGGACAGCGAGGCAGAGAGGCCGTGGCCGCCCCCGAGCGCAACGACAGAGGGGCCTTTGTCCTGCTGGCTGGCGAAGGCGGCGCTGGCCGGCGGGACGAGGGGCAACGGCCCGGTGAGCAGCGCCATTATTCGCGGCCCAGGTCCCGGTGGGTGGTGGTCACGGTGACGCGCGGGTACTGCGCGAGCCGGCGGGACAGCTCGACGGCGACAGCAACGGAGCGGTGCTTGCCGCCGGTGCAGCCCACGGCAATGGTGGCGTAGTGCTTGTTCTCGCGGCGGTAGCCGTCCAGGACAGGCTCGAGGGCCAGCACATAGCGTTCCACGAAGTTACTGACGCCTTGTGCCTCCAGCACGTAGTCGCTGACGTCCTTGTCCAGCCCGGTGTGCGGACGAAGTGCCGGCACCCAGTGCGGGTTGGGGATAAACCGGGCGTCGGCGACGAAGTTGGCGTCTACCGGCAGCCCGTATTTGAACCCGAAGCTCATCACGTTGAGTCGAAGGGCCACGGGGCCCGTTTCGCTGAACAGTTCGGTGATCGCGGTGGCGAGTCCGTGGACGTTCAGCGCGGAGGTGTCCAGCACAATGTCGGCGGAGGTGCGGAGTTCGTGCAGCAGCTCGCGTTCGACGGCGATGCCGTCGAGGATCCTGCCGCCGCCCTGCAGGGGGTGGGGGCGCCGGCCCTGCTCGAACCGGCGGACCAGGACGTCGTCGTTCGCGTCCAGGAAGAGCACCCGGAATCCGATGCCACTGGCTTCCAGGTTGCGCAGGGCGGTGCGGATGTCCGCGAACAGTTCCTTGCTGCGGACGTCCATCACAACGGCGAGCTTCGAGATGGAACCCGGGGCGTGGGACACGATTTCCGCGAGTGTGCCGAGCATCTGCGGGGGAAGGTTTTCCACGACGTACCATCCGTGGTCCTCCAGTGCGTCCGACGCAGTGCTCCGGCCGGCTCCCGACATGCCGGTCACTACGAGCAGTTCCGCCTCAACGGGTTTGACCGGCGTCATGCCGTCCGTCTCCGTCCCGGATCCTGCCGTCGACTCTGCCATCAGTGAAGCCCCATTCTGCTGTGCTCTAGTTCTGCTAGGAAGCGTCCGCGGTGTGATGAATCACCGCGCGTGCCGATTCCCAAGTCCTTACCCTAGCTAAGTTTCCCGGTGCTAGCTAAGTCTCCAGGATTTCGCCGGTGGTCATATTGATGGCGGGGACGGTGGCGGAGCCGGCGTCGTCGGTGAAGTGCCGGACGATCGCCTCTGCCAGGGACGGGCCGATCCCCCTGGCGCCGGTGAGTTCCTCGGCGCTGGCCGCCTTGATGCTTTTGACCGAGCCGAACTGGGCGAGCAGGGCCTTGCGCTTGGACTCGCCAAGGCCGGGCACACCGTCGAGCGCGGAGACGGTCATCGCCTTCCCGCGCTTCTGCCGGTGGAAGGAGATCGCGAAGCGGTGGGCCTCGTCGCGGATGCGCTGCAGCAGGTACAGCCCGGCGGACGCCCTCGGCAGGATCACCGGGAAGTCGCTGTCCGGCAGCCAGACCTCCTCGAGCCGTTTGGCGAGCCCGACGACGAACACATCGTCGATGCCCAGCTCGGCCAGGGCACGGGCGGCCGCGTTGACCTGAGGCTTGCCGCCGTCGACCACCACAAGATTGGGCGGGTAGGCGAATTTTGTCCGCGGCGCCGGGGTGGTGGTGTCGGCGACGGCAACGGAGGACGACGGCGCGACGGCGGCGTCCGCCGCGGCGTTGAGCATGGCCTGGTGGCCCGGCTGCCGGGCGGCGTCGGCCTGGACCGTCTTCTCCTGCAGGTAGTTCCGGAAGCGCCGGGTCAGGACGTCATGCATGGCCGCCGTGTCGTCGGTCGCCGCGGCGCCGGTGACGGAGAACTTCCGGTAGTCGGACTTCTTCGGCAGGCCGTCCTCGACCACCACCATGGAGCCGACGACGTTGGTGCCCTGGACGTGGGAGATGTCGTAGCATTCGATCCGCATCAGCGCGACGGGCAACTCGAGGGCTTCCTGCAGTTCCTGCAGCGCCTGGGACCTCATGGTCAGGTCGCCTGCACGCCGGGATTTATGCAGCTTGAGGGCATGTTCGGCGTTGTCCCGGACAGTGGAGAGCAGGGCGGCCTTGTCGCCGCGCTGCGGCACCCGGATGTCGACCCTCGCCCCGCGCAGACCGCTGAGCCATTGCGCCAGCTCGGCCGCATTGCTCGGCTCCGTCGGGACGAGGACCTCGCGCGGCAGCCGGCCCTGCAGTCCGGCCTCCTCGCCGTAGACCTGCTGGAGCAGATGCTCGACGAGGTCCGGGGTGGTGGAGTCCTCGACCTTTTCGACCACCCAGCCGCGCTGGCCCCGGATCCGGCCGCCGCGGACGTGGAAGACCTGCACGGCGGCCTCGAGCTCATCCTCGTGCAGGGCAAAGACGTCGGCATCGGTGCCCTCGGCCAGGACGACGGCGTTCCGTTCGAACACCTTCTTGAGCGCGACGATGTCGTCACGGATCCGCGCGGCCCGCTCGTAGTCCAGTTCCGCCACGGCGGCGGCCATGTCCTTCTCCAGCCGGGTGACGAAAGGCTTGGCCTCGCCGCCCATGAACGTGCAGAAGTCCTCGGCCAGGGCGCGGTGGTCCTCGGCGGAGATGCGGCCGACGCACGGTGCCGCGCATTTGTCGATGTAGCCGAGCAGGCAGGGCCTGCCGCTGGCTTCGGCCCGCTTCAGGACCCCGGCGCTGCAGCTGCGGACCGGGAACACGCGCAGCAGGGTGTCCATGGTGTCCCGGATGGCACCGGCGGTGTAGGGGCCGAAGTAGCGGGTGCCCTTGCGCCGCTCGCCGCGCAGGACCTGGACGCGCGGGTACTTCTCACCCATCGAGACGGCGAGGTACGGGTAGCTTTTGTCGTCCCGGAACATCACATTGAACCGGGGCTTGAATTCCTTGATCCAGGTGTATTCGAGCTGCAGCGACTCGAGTTCACTGCCGACGACGGTCCACTCGACGCTGCTGGCCGTATGGACCATTGCATACGTTTTGGGCAGCAGCCCTGCCGGGTTGGCGAAGTACGAGTTCAGCCTGGATCGGAGGTTTTTGGCCTTGCCGACATAGATGACCCGGCCGTGCGGGTCGCGGAAGCGGTACACGCCCGGATTGGTCGGAATTTCACCCGTCTGGGGTCGGTAACTCGCTGGATCTGCCACGGTTCAAGTCTACTGAGCCTGCAGCCGTGCCCGGGACGGTGCGGGCTGGTGGGAGCTGGCGGCGGGCGGGGCGGGCTGGATTTCAGGCGCGGCGAACAAAGCCCAGGGTGACGCGCCCGAACCTAAGGCTCCCATCGTCCGTGACTGCTCGTTTAAGTGGCGGAGGAGTTCCTCATCCACCCGGTGCCAGCTGATGTCCCGGTCGGCCGTCTCGAAGAATCCGTCCAAGGAGACCGACATCATGAGGATGATCTTGCGCACGTGAGTACCTCCGGTGGCGGCGAACGGCGGCGCGGCCGCCGTCGTACGTTCCAGTGAAGCACCGCAGGATGCGGCAGAACAGGACATGATCCAGCCGGCAGCCTCAGCAAAGCCCATGGTCTGTTACTCCAGGGCGGCCCGTGGGCCACGTCGACTGCAGCAGCTGCAACCCCCAGGCAACTGTCCCCCACGAAATTCAGAAAAACATGCCGGGCCAGACGTTCCTGGGCATCCAGTGCAGCTAGGCCCCCTTCTTGTCGGAGGTGCGCGCTAGTTTGGGTGTATGGAAAGCACGGACTGGAGTGCGGATGGCAGGGAGGCCCTGGTGGCTGTCGGGGTGTTGACTGTGGCGCTGGATTCCGTCGCCGGGGCCGGCGCTGACGGCGGTGGTCCGTCCGGGGCCAGCGCCGGCCGGGATGCTGGTCCGTTGGCGGACGATCCGTTGCGGGATCTTGCCGATGATTGCCTGGATGGCCTGGCCGAGGTCGCCCGGTGGGAGGCGCGGGCCGCGTCGTTGAAGGTGCGGCTGGGCGCGACCTATCTGCGGGCCACCGAAGCTGTGGCGGCCCCGGCGGTGGCCCCGCACGACGCCAAGTGCCAGGAGATGGCGGTGACGGCTGAGGTCGCGTGTGTCCTGACCGTGGGCGAACGGGTCGCCGGAGTCTTCCTGTCCGACTGCCAGGCGCTGACGAGGGGTTTGCCGCTGACCCTGGCGGCGCTGGCGGCGGGGAGGATTTCCTGGGCGCATGCCCGGATCATCGTCGACGAAACCAGCAGCCTGGACCCGGCCGGCGCGGCCGGGCTGGAAGCGCACTTCCTGGACCCGGCCGCACCGGACCCGGCCCGGGGCTGCCCGGCCGGGGAACTTGTCCCGTCCCGGTTCCGGGCCAAGGCCCGCACCTGGCGCGAACGCCACCACCGGGACAGCATCGAGACACGCCACACCAAGAGCGTTGCGGACCGGCGGGTCGAGTACCGCCCGGACTCCGACGGGATGGCCTGGTTCTCCGCGTACCTGCCGGCCGATACCGCGGCGGGGATCTGGGACCGGACCACTTCCGCCGCCCGCGCCCTCCAGGGCCCGGACGAGGCCAGGACCCTGACCCAGTTGCGCGCCGATGTCGCCGCGACCTGGCTGCTGAGCAGTGGACTCGCCGACGGCGAAGTGGCAGGCGGGGGTGTGCCGTCGCCGCGGGCGCAGGTCCTGATCACCGTCCCCGTCCTGTCCCTGCTCGGCGCGGGTGAGGAACCGGCGGTCCTGGACGGGTACGGGCCGATCCCGCCCTCGATGGCCCGCCGCCTCATCGCCGAAGGCGCGGATTCCTTCTACCGGGTCCTGGTGGACCCGCGGGACGGGGCGCCGCTGGAAATCGGCCGGTCCAGCTACCGGGTGCCGAAGGCAGTGCGGCAGTGGCTGCGGCTCCGCGACGGGAAGTGCCCCTTCCCGGGCTGCAACAACCAGTCCCTGGACAACGACGCCGACCACCTCCTGGCCTGGGCCGACGGAGGCACCACCGGGATCTCCAACCTCGGCCAGCCGTGCCGCAAACACCACGGCCTGAAACACAACTCAGCCTGGACACCGGCCGGAGCCAGCAAAGACGCACCGCCCGGCTGGACCTCACCATCCGGAAGGCACTACCCCAGCGAACAGCAGGACTGGGAACCACCCCACTGGCCACCCGGCATCCTGGAAACGAACGGGCTCCTGGGCTGGGAACAGCCCTCGGATGAAGACATGAAACCAGGCGTGGACCCGCCACCGGACAATGATCTGGGCCTGCCGCCGGATCCCGGCCCTGATCCCGATTCCGAACTACCCCCGGACCCTTTCCCGGACTGGCACCTGTTTACGGCCGGGCACCCATGGCCCGCCCAAGACACGGACAACCCCGGCTGGAGAGAGCCACTCGACGAATCCACCCTGGAAAACTTCCATGCCCAACACGCCTGACCGCGGCGGAAATGGGCCAAGCCATCTCGCCCGCGGACTTCGGCAAAGTAGCTACTCGACGGTCTTGCTCTGGTTGTAGCTGGTGGAGCGTTCCTGGCCGCTGAGTGCGGCTATCGCATCCATAATGCGGTCTGTGGCCTGCCGGCGGGCGGGCAGGGAGTGGTCCGGCCCGGTCTTGTCGAAGTAGAGCGGTTCGCCGACCTTCATGGTGAAGTGCTGGGGTTTGACCGACTTACTGTCCGCCGGCTGCAGGTGCTCCGTGCCGATCAGTCCGACCGGGATGACAGGGGCGCCGGTGGTCAAAGCAAGCCAGCCGACGCCGGTGCGTCCGCGGTAGAGGATGCCGTCGCGGGAACGTGTGCCCTCCGGGTAGATGCCAACGCCCTTGCCGGAGTCGAGAATTTCCAGCAGCGTCTTAAGCGCCTGGACGCTGGCGGCCTGCTCGCCGCGTTCCACCGGGATGGAGCCGACAGCCTCGAAGAAGGACTTCATCACCTTGCCCTTGACGCCGCCTGTGGTGAAATATTCCGCTTTGGCGAAGAACGCCACGGGCCGGGGCATCAGCGCCTGGACTATCACGCTGTCCAGGAAGGACAGGTGGTTGGGGGCCACGATGAACGGACCCTCCTCGGGCACGTTGTCCAGTCCGATGACCGTGGGCCGGCAGGTCGAGGTCACGAGGCCCCGCGTGGTCCAGCGGATTGCATCAAACATTGCCATCGGTGCGCACCTCGATTACGGCGTTGTGGTTCTGGTCAGGGTTCACTGCATTTGGGGTCGCTGCGGCGTCCGGCACTTGATCCCGCCGGACTATGGTGTCGTGGAGTGCCGTGCTGCTGTGCACGATCTCCACGGCGCCTGCGGCGTCCAGTTCACCGTCCGAAGCGAAGCCCCAGCCTACGCCGATGCAGTCCAAACCGTTGGCAGCCGCTCCGGCCACATCCTGTGCGCGGTCCCCCACCATGACGGCATGCTGTGTGTCCAGGCCATGTCCGGTGGAGAGGTCCGCCAATGCCGCAGCCACGATGGAAGCCTTGCCCGACGGCACCCCGGCTGCTGCCGCTTCGTCCGCGGCCGAGCCGCGGATAGTGTGGAACAGGACGGCAATGCCGTGGTACTCCAGGACAGTGCGGGCGATGCCTTCGGGCTTCTGGGTGGCGACTGCGAGGGGCCGTCCGGCCTCGACAAACGATTCCAGCAGCTCCCGGATTCCAGGGTAGAGCCTGCTTTGGGCGATTCCGGTGGCCCGGTAGTGGGCGCGGTAGATGCGGATGGCGTCGTCGAGTTGTTCGGCGGGGACCCCCGCGATGTCCGTGAGGGAATGGCTGAGTTTCGGGCCAATCATCGCATCCATCCGGGCTTTGCCGGGAATGCCGAGTCCGAGCTCTGTGAGGGCCGCTGCGATTCCGTCCGATATTCCCTGCGCCGGGTCGACAAGAGTGCCGTCCAGGTCAAAGATCACGGGCACTGTTGTTTGGGTCACCGGCTTAGTTTCTCACGAGTCAACGGATGCCAGAAACTCGCATACCCCGGCGGGAATGTATCTGCGGTGGCGGTGCCGGCGCCTCTGCGGCTTCTACCGCGCAGGCACCGGCACCGGGCCGGTCTTAGGCCAGGATGTCCGCCAGGAAGGCAGCCGTGTGGCTTTCCGTGGACTTGGCGACATGTTCCGGGGTTCCCGAGGCGACGATCCGGCCGCCGCCGGATCCGCCGTCCGGCCCCAGATCGACGATCCAGTCCGCGCTCTTGATGACATCAAGGTTGTGCTCGATCGTGATGACGGTGTTGCCCTTGTCCACGAGGCCCTGGAGGACCAGCAGCAGCTTCCGGATGTCCTCGAAGTGCAGGCCGGTGGTGGGCTCGTCCAGGACGTAGATGCTGCGGCCGTTGGAGCGCTTCTGCAGCTCGGCCGCGAGCTTCACGCGCTGCGCCTCGCCGCCGGAGAGCGTCGTCGCGGGCTGGCCCAGCCGGACATAGCCGAGTCCGACGTCGACGAGGGTGCGCAGGTGCCGGGCGATCGGCGTGAACGCCGCGAAGAACTCCGCGCCTTCCTCGATCGGCATATTCAGCACGTCGGCGATCGTCTTGCCCTTGTAGTGGACTTCCAGGGTTTCGCGGTTGTACCGGGCACCGTGGCACACCTCGCAGGGCACGTAGACGTCCGGCAGGAAGTTCATTTCGATCTTCAGCGTGCCGTCACCCGAGCAGGCCTCGCAGCGTCCGCCCTTGACGTTGAAGGAGAACCGTCCCGGCAGGTAGCCGCGGACCTTGGCCTCGGTGGTGTCGGCGAACAGCTTGCGGATGTTGTCAAAGACGCCCGTGTAGGTGGCCGGGTTGGACCGCGGGGTGCGGCCGATGGGGCTCTGGTCGACGTGGACCACCTTATCGAGGTGTTCGAGCCCCTGGATGGACTTGTGCCGGCCCGCCACTTGCTTGGCGCCGTTGAGCTTGTTGGCCAGGACCTTGTAGAGGATCTCGTTGACCAGTGTGGACTTGCCCGAGCCGCTGACGCCGGTCACCGCGGTAAACAGTCCAAGCGGGAAGGTGGCATCCACGTTCAGGAGGTTGTTCTCCTTGGCGCCGACGACCTTCAGCTCACGCTTCTTGTCGTATTTGCGCCGCTTTTTGGGGATCTCAATCTTTTTCCGGCCGGAGAGGTAGTCGCCGGTGAGGGATTCGGTGTTCTCGAGCAGGTCCTTGTAGGAACCCGAGTGCACCACCATGCCGCCGTGTTCGCCGGCACCCGGTCCGATATCCACCACCCAGTCGGCTTCCTGGATGGTGTCCTCATCGTGTTCCACCACGATCAGGGTGTTGCCGAGGTCCCGCAGCCGGGTCAGGGTTTCGATCAGGCGGCGGTTGTCGCGCTGGTGCAGGCCGATCGACGGCTCGTCCAGGACGTAGAGCACACCCACGAGGCCGGAGCCGATCTGGGTGGCCAGCCGGATGCGCTGGGCTTCGCCGCCGGACAGGGTGCCGGAAGGCCGCTCCAGATTCAGGTACTCCAGCCCGACGTCGAGCAGGAAGGTCAGACGGGCCTGGATCTCCTTGAGGACCTGGTTCGCGATCTGGGCTTCGCGGCCGCTGAGTACGAGGTTGTCCAGGAAGTGGGCGCACTCGCGCATCGGCAGGGCGGCGACTTCGGCAATGGATTTGCCGTTGATCAGGACCGAGAGCGACGCCGGGTTCAGGCGTGCGCCGTTGCAGGCCGGGCACGGGATCTGCCGCATGTACTCCTCGTAGCGGTCCCGGGCCGAGTCCGAGTCCGTCTCGAGGTGTTTGCGGTGGACGTACTGGATGACGCCCTCGAAGCCTGTGCTGTATTTGCGTTCCCGGCCGAAGCGGTTGCGGTACTGCACCACAACTTTATGGTCCTTGCCGTGCAGCACGGTTTGGCGGGTGTCCTCGGAGAGCTTGTCCCACGGGGTTGTCATCGAGAAACCGAGTTCCTTGGCGAGTCCGCCGAGCAAACGGTTCCAGTATTCTGTGGTTGCTGTGCCGAGTGACCAGGGGGCGATTGCTCCCTCCGAGAGGGACAGCTCACCGTTCGGAATGATGAGTTCCTCATCGACCTCGAGCTTCGTGCCGATGCCGCTACAGGCCGAGCACGCGCCGAAGGGGTTGTTGAAGGAGAAGGAGCGCGGTTCGATCTCATCGATCGCGAGCGGGTGCTCATTGGGGCAGGCAAGGTTTTCGGAGAACGCCCTGATGCGTTCGGGATCGTCAGCGTCGAGGTCGACGAATTCAGCGAGAATGCGTCCTTCGGCCAGGCCGAGGGCGGTTTCCACCGAGTCGGTGAGTCGCTGGCTGATGCCCTCCTTGACCACGAGGCGGTCCACGACCACTTCGATGGTGTGCTTGAACTGTTTGCCCAGCTTGGGCGGATCGCTGAGCTGGATCAGCTTGTCATCGACCCGGGCGCGCGAGTAGCCCTTGGCAGTGAGTTCCTTGAACAGCTCGACGAATTCGCCCTTGCGGCCACGGACCACCGGGGCCAGGATCTGGAAGCGGGTCCCCTCGGGCAGTTCCAGCAGCTGGTCGACGATCTGCTGCGGGGTCTGCTTCGCGACGGGCTCGCCGCAGACCGGGCAGTGCGGGCGGCCGACCCGGGCCCACAGGAGACGCATGTAGTCGTAGATCTCGGTGATGGTGCCCACCGTGGAGCGCGGGTTCTTGCTGGTGGACTTCTGGTCAATGGATACAGCGGGCGAGAGTCCCTCGATGAAGTCGACGTCGGGCTTGTCCACCTGTCCCAGGAACTGCCGGGCGTAGGCGGAGAGGGATTCGACGTAGCGGCGCTGGCCCTCGGCGAAAATCGTGTCGAACGCAAGGGAGGACTTGCCCGAGCCGGAGAGCCCCGTGAAGACGATCATGGAATCGCGGGGCAAGTCCAGGTCGACGTTGCGCAGGTTGTGTTCCCGCGCGCCTTTGACGACGAGCCGGGACATGTCCGGGCGCTTCACCGCGGGGCGGGAGTCCTCCCCGCGGCCGGGTTTTGCCGGACTCATCGGAACGGAGCCCATCGGGACGGAGCCCATTTGAACGGAGGGCTGGGAATCAACGGCTGGATCTTCAGCTACGGCTTTAGGCACGCTATCAATGCTAATCGAAAACTTCTTCGAATTTCTATTCCCGCCTGCGCCCCCGGCCGGGAAACGCCGCCCGATGTGCTACCGGAGAGTTACTCCCGGTCGTAGGCGGCGGCCAGCAACTGCACGGCTTCGGCAAAGCTGGCGCCCTGGGCCTTCGCAGCACGGGCGAACCCGGCCGCGGCGGCGGAGAGTGAACTCCAGGCCTCGTCCCGGGCGCACACCACCGTTCCGTTCCGGCCCCTGGTCACGACGACGCCGGCCGCCTCCAGTTCCTTGTAGGCGCGGGCCACCGTGTGCGGCGCCACGCCCAGCTCGCCGGCAAGGCTCCGGACGGCAGGGAGCTTGGTCCCGGGCGCCAGGGTCCCGTTGTCGGCCCGTTCAATAATGGTGAGCCGGAGCTGATCAAACAGCGGGACGGAGCTGCCCGGATTGGGTCGCCAGGCACCGGGGAACGGGGAGGTTGATGCTTCGATGGCCGTCACTTTCCCGGCTCCCGGGCGGGCTTGCCTTGTTCGCGGCGGGCGAACCGGGCCTCGTAAAGTTTCAGGTACAGACCGCCCCCGGCCATGAGTTGGCGGTGCGTGCCCTGTTCAACGATGCGTCCTTGGTCCATGACCAGAATTAGATCAGCGTCCCGGACCGTGGACAAGCGGTGGGCGATGACGAAGCTGGTGCGTCCCTGCCGGAGACGCCGCATGGCATGCCGGATCTGCACCTCGGTGCGGCTGTCCACCGAACTGGTGGCCTCGTCGAGGACCAGGATGTTGCGGGCCGCCAGCTGCGCCCTGGCAATCGAGATGAGCTGGCGCTGGCCGCGGCTCAGTGAGTCGCCGTCGTTGCCGAGCATCGTGGCGTAGCCGCCGGGCAGGGCCCGGACGAACTGGTCCACATGGCTGGCCTGCGCCGCGGCAACGATCTTGGCGTCACCCGCGCCGGGGCGGCCGTACTCGATGTTGTCGCGGATGCTGCCGGTGAAGAGCCAGGCGTCCTGCAGCACCGTGCCGAAGTTGGCCCGCAGTTCGTCGCGGGTCAGCTTGGCGATGTCCGCGCCGTCGACCGTGATCCGGCCGGAATCCAGTTCGTAGAAGCGCATCAGGAGGTTGACCACGGTGGTCTTGCCGGCACCGGTCTGCCCCACGATCGCCACGGTCTGGCCCGGTTCAACCGCGAAGGACAGGTCCTGGACCACCGGTGAGCCGGGGCTGTAGCCGAAGGTGACATGATCAAACGCGACCCGGCCGGCGGCGTCGGGCGGTGCATCGCCCGAACGGGCCGGCGCCGCACCCGCGGCAGTCTCCGCCGGGATCTCCGGCGCATCCAGGAGCTCAAAGACCCGCCCGGCCGACACGAGGCAGGACTGCAGAAGGGTCAGCATGCCGCCAATCTGCCCCATCGGCTGGCTGAAGAGCCTGCTGAGCTGGATGAAGGCCTGCAGGCCGCCGATGGTCATGGCTCCGGCCAGGACCTGGAGGGCGCCGACGACTGCGACGGTGACGTAGTTGAGGTTGGACACAAACACCATCAGGGGCTGAACGACGCCGGACACGTACTGGGCGTGGGTGCTGGCCCGGGCCAGTTTGTCGTTGCCGTCCTTGAAGCTGGCCGCGGCCGCCTCCTGCCGTCCGAAGGCCTTGACCACCTCGTGGCCGGTGAAGAACTCCTCCAGCTGCGCGTGAAGCTCGCCGGTAGTCCCCCATTGCTCGGTGAAGTGGGCCTGCGACTTCCGGGCCACGAGGACGGTGATGAGGGTGGACACCGGAACGGAGGCCAGCGCGATCACGTCCAGGACCGGGGAGAGCCACAGCATCATGGCCAGGGCCCCGGAGAGCATCAACAGCGACATGATCAGCTGGTTGAGCAGCTGGTTGAGCGCCTGGGCGACGTTGTCGACGTCGTTGGTGGCGCGGCTCAGCACGTCACCGCGGTGCTGCTCGTCGAAATGGCTGGACGGCAGGACGTGCAGTTTCCGCTCCACCGAAGCGCGCAGCCCGTAGCCCAGGCGCTGCACCGCCACGGCGGTCAGGGTTCCCTGGATCCAGCTGAAAACGGAGGCACCCAGGTACATGACGGACACCCCCGCCAGCAGGGCGGCCAGTTCGGCATGGTTGAAGGATCCCCCGACCACCCCCTCAACGACGACGTCGGTGGCGTCACCCAGCACTTTCGGCGCCGCAACGTTGAGCACCACAAAGGCGCACGTGGCGGCGATGACACCGGCCATCAGCCACTTCGACGGGCGCAGCAGTCCGAGCAGCCGACCGGCGGTGCGCCAGCGGAAACGGCTGCCCTTCGCGGCGTCCCCGGGGGCTGCCGCCGGGAGGGATTCGGGCCGGCCGCCCGACGGCGTGTCCACCGGCGCCTGGTCCCGGGCGTCGGAGGTGGTGGGGGTGTCCGTTCCGGCGCCGGGCGCCGGTTCCGGGGTCACAGGGTCTCCTCGAGGACGAGCTGCGAGGCCGCGATCTCCTGGTAGCTCGGCGACGACTCCATCAGTTGCTGATGGGTTCCCTGCGCCACGAGCCGGCCGCCCTCGAGGACCAGGATCAGCCCCGCATCCACGATCGTGGCGACCCGTTCGGCGACGATCAGGACGGTGGCTGTGCGCAGCAGCGGCCCCATCTCCTCGCGGAGCCGGTAGTCGGTGCCGTAGTCAAGCGCCGAGAAGCTGTCGTCGAACAAGTACACGGGAGCCTCGCGGAGCAGTGCCCGGGCGATGCACAGGCGCTGCCGCTGGCCGCCGGAAAAGTTCGTGCCGCCCTGGCTTACCGGTGACTGCAGCCCTTGCGGCAGCTTCCGGACGAACTCCTCGGCCTGCGCGCTTCCCAGCACCTGCCAGAGGTCCTCGTCCGTCGCGTCCGGCGCGCCCATTCTCAGGTTCCCGGCGAGCGTTCCGGAGAACAAATAGGAGTGCTGGGGTACGACGGCGATCAGGTTCCGCAGCGTTGCCAGGGGCAGGCTGCGCACATCGCGTCTGCCGATGCTGATGGCGCCGCCGGTGGCGTCCAGGAACCTGGGCAGCAGGTTCAGCAGGGTGGTTTTCCCGCTGCCCGTCGCGCCGATGACCGCCGTCACGGTCCCGGGAACGGCCGTGAAGCTGACGCCGTCGAGGACCGGTGCCTCGGCGCCGGGGTAGGCAAAGGATACGTTTCGGAACTCCACGGCGTTGCCTTCGGGCGCAGCACCCCCCGGGCCGTCCGTGATCGACGGCGCGGTGTCGAGGACCGCCTGGATTCGTTCCGCGCAGGCAGCCGCGCGGGGGGCTGTCATGAAGACGTACATCGCCATCATGATCGCGATCAGGATCTGCAGGATGTAGGCGATGAACGCTGTCAGGGCGCCCAGCCGCATCTCACCGGACTGGATCCGGTGGCCGCCGAACCAGACCACACCGACGGAGGAGAGATTGACCACGAGCATGATCAGCGGCATCATCCCGGCAACCAGCAGCGCAGAATGCAGGTTGTTCCGGGTCAGTTCCTTGTTGGAGCCGTCGAAGCGCCGGATCTCGTGCCCTTGCCGCACAAAGCCACGGATGACGTTGGCGCCGATGATCTGCTCACGCAGGACCCGGCCGATCCGGTCGATGAGCTCCTGGCCCTGCCGGTAGAGCGGAATGAGCCGGCGCACGATCAGAACCATGATGACCGCAAGCACCGGAATCACCGCGACGACGATGCCGGACAGGGCGATGTCCTGGTGCACGGCGAGCACGATGCCGCCAATGAAGATGGCAGGCGCTGCGACGAGCATCGTGAAAACGAGGACAACAAGGTTCTGGACCTGCGCGACGTCGTTGGTGGCCCGGGTCACAAGGCTGGCGGCACCGAACGCGCCGACTTCCTGGGAGGACATCGACTGCACCTTCGCAAACAGCTCTTCCCGCAGCTTCCGGCCAAGCTCCATCGCCACAACGGCGCCCAGATAGCCGGCGCCGATGGCCGCCGCAACCTGCACACAGGCAATCGCGGCCATCCAGGAACCCAGCCTCAGGATCACCGGGACATTGCCAACGACGATTCCGCTGTCGATGATGCCCGCGTTCAGGGTGGGCAGGAGGAGGGTGGCCGTCGTCTGCACGAGCTGCAGGGCCACAATGGCCAGCACGGCACCTTTGTGGGCGGCCAACAGCCGGCCCGTCAGGCCAATAAGCACCGAACCTCCATCGCTAGACCAGGGCACTGATCGGATCGTTCGCGGCAGCCGCCCCCACGCTGCCCCGACATTCTAACCACGCTCACACGGTGCTCCGTTGTCACCCGGTTCCGGACCCTCCGCCGGTCCGGAAACCCCTGCGGATCACTCCCGCTTGCGGGCGACCGCAAAGATCCGGCGGAACGGGAACACCGTGCCGTGCGGGCCGGCCGGGTAGGCCTCCGCCAGCAAGGCCGAGTATTGGGCTTCGAACGCGCGGGCATCCGCGGCGGACAGGGCGGCAAGGACCGGCCGGAGTCCGGTGCCGCGGACCCACTCCAGCACGGGGTTCGGACCGGGCAGGAGCTGGGAATAGGTGGTCTCCCACGCGTCCGCATCGCAGCCGGCGTCGAGCATGATGTTCAGGTAGTCGTCCGGCCCGCCCCCAACATCCTCGTGGCGCAGCACCCCGGCGAGCCGGCCCGCCCACGACCCGGACTCCGCAAGCCCGCGCATCAGCGTGTGCGAGGGCGAGTTGAAGTTGCCGGGCACCTGAAGCGCGAACCAGGCTCCGGGCCTGAGCGCGGCGAGCCAGCGGGCCAGCATGTCCCGGTGGCCGGGAACCCACTGGAGGGCTGCGTTGGTGACAACGACGTCGGTGTCGCGGGAGGGCATCCAGCCGGCGATATCCGCCTGGCTGAACGAGAGATTGGCGAATTGATCCGCATGGCCGCCGGACTGGGCCAGCATTTCCGCTGAGGAGTCCAGGCCCGTGACCTCTGCCGTGGGCCAGCGCCCGGCGAGGGTGGCCGTCAGGTTCCCGGGACCGCAGCCAAGGTCGACGACATGACGGGGCGCGTCCGCGTGGATCCGGGCCGTCAGGTCAAAGTAAGGCCTGTCCCGGTAGTCCCCAAACTGCACGTACTTGGCGGGATCCCATTTCACAGCTGTCCTCCAGTCACCGGCAACGATGCGCCGTCCGAAGCCTAACCCCGGCCGGAACAGCGGCCAAGGAGGCGCGCGACCCTACCGCGGCGACGGCCACTAAGCTGGTGAGCAATGAAACTTGTTGATCAGCTCCCCGCACCGTCCGCCCGGGTCCCAGGCCGGACCGGCCTCGACCCGGACGAGCTCTACACCCGCTTCGTCGAGTGGACGGAAACCCGCGGGCTGGCCCTGTACACCGCCCAGGACGAGGCCATCATGGAGCTTGCCTCCGGCGCCAACGTCATCCTGGCCACCCCCACCGGATCGGGAAAGTCACTCGTCGCGATCGCGGTCCACTTCCAGGCCATGGCCCGCGGGCAGCGGAGCTACTACACCGCACCGATCAAGGCCCTCGTCTCGGAGAAGTTCTTCGCCCTGTGCGAGATCTTTGGCGCCGAGAACGTCGGCATGATCACCGGCGACTCCGGCGTCAACCAGGATGCCCCGATCATCTGCTGCACGGCGGAGATCCTGGCCAACATCGCCCTCCGCGAGGGCGCCGCCGCCGAGCTCGGCGCCGTCATCATGGACGAGTTCCACTTCTACTCGGACCCGCAGCGCGGCTGGGCCTGGCAGGTCCCGCTGCTGGAGCTCCCCCAGGCGCAGTTCCTGCTGATGTCCGCCACGCTCGGCGACGTCAGCCGCTTCGAAGCCGGCATCACGGGGCTGACCGGCCGCCCGACGACGACCGTCAGTTCGGTGGAGCGGCCCATCCCGCTGCACTACTACTACGAGCAGACGCCCGTGCACGAGACGCTCGAGGAACTCCTCGCCACGAAACAGGTGCCCGTCTACGTGGTGCATTTCAGCCAGGTGGAGGCGATCGACCGGGCCCAGAACCTCATGAGCATCAACGTCTGCACCCGCGAGGAGAAGGACAAAATCGCCGAGCTCATCGCCGGTTTCCGCTTCGCCGCAGGCTTCGGCAAGACCCTCAACCGGCTGGTCCGGCACGGCATCGGCGTCCACCACGCCGGGATGCTGCCGAAGTACCGCCGGCTCGTGGAGCAGCTCGCCCAGGCCGGGCTGCTCAAGGTCATCTGCGGTACCGACACGCTCGGCGTGGGCATCAACGTCCCCATCCGCACCGTGCTGCTCACTGCGCTGAGCAAGTACGACGGCGTCCGCACCCGGCTGCTGAACTCCCGCGAATTCCACCAGATTGCCGGCCGGGCAGGACGGGCCGGCTACGACACCGCCGGGACCGTCGTCGTGCAGGCCCCGGAGCATGTCACCGAGAACGTCAAGGCGATGGCCAAGGCCACGGCCAAGTTCGGCGATGACCAGAAGAAGCTCCGCCAGGTGGTCAAAAAGAAGCCGCCGGAGGGCTTTGTGTCCTGGGGCGAACCGACCTACAAGCGCCTGGTGGAATCCGTCCCGGATCCGCTGACGTCGAGCTTCACCGTGACCCACGCGATGCTGATGAACCTGATGGAACGGCCGGGCGATCCGTTCCAGGCCGCCCGCCGGCTGCTCACCGAAAACCACGAGACCCGCTCCTCCCAGCTGCAGCTCATGCGGAAGGCCCTGGGCATCTACCGTGAGCTCCTGGCAGCCGGTGTCGTGGAGCGGATCCCGCTTCAGGAGCAGGGCACCGACGGCCGCACCGTCCGGCTGACCGTCCATCTGCAGGCCAACTTTGCCCTGAACCAGCCGCTGTCCCCCTTTGCCCTCGCGGCGCTGGAGCTGCTGGATCCGGAGTCGCCGTCGTACGCCCTGGACGTTGTGTCCGTCATCGAGTCGACGCTGGAGAAGCCCCGGCAGATCCTGTCCGCGCAGCTGAAGAAGGCGCGCGGCGAGGCCGTCGCCGCGATGAAGGCCGACGGGATCGACTACGACCAGCGGATGGCCATGCTCGACGACGTCAGCTACCCGCAGCCACTCGCGGAGCTCCTCGGTGAGGCCTTCGACGTCTACCGCCGGGCCGCACCGTGGATCGGTGACTTCGAACTCGCGCCCAAATCAATCGTCCGTGACATGTACGAACGGGCCATGAATTTCGGCGAGTTCGTCCAGTTCTACGGACTGGCCCGCTCCGAGGGGATCGTGCTGCGCTACCTGGCCGACGGCTTCAAGGCGCTGCGGCAGACCGTCCCCCAGGACGCCCTCCGCGAGGACCTCGAGGACCTCATCGCCTGGCTCGGCGAGCTGGTCCGCCAGGTCGACTCCAGCCTCCTCGATGAATGGGAGGAGCTCACCTCCGGCAAGGCCCCGACGCCGCACGACGCCCCGCCTCCCCCGCCTCCGTCGCTCACGTCCAACGTTCGGGCCTTCCGCGTGATGGTCCGCAACGAGATGTTCCGCCGGGTGGAGCTCTTCGCGGACGAGGACGCCACCGCCCTTGGCGAGCTCGATTCCGGCTCCGGCTGGGACGCCGAACGCTGGGAGGACGTGCTGGATGACTACTTCGACGAACACGACGACATCGGCACCGGCCCGGACGCCCGCGGCCCGGGCCTGCTGATGATCACGGAGGAGCCGGGCCTGTGGAAGGTCCGGCAGATCTTTGAGGACCCGGCGGGCAACAATGACTGGGGCATCTCCGCGGCGGTGGACCTCGCGGCATCGGACGAGACCGGCACCGCTGTCGTGCGCGTGACGGACGTGAACCGGCTCTAGGCGGCCCTAGTAAACTCGGAGAATGAGTGTAATCCGGCCCGCGACGGCGAACGATGTCCCCGCAATCCTGCAGATGATCCATGACCTGGCTCTCTACGAGAAGGAACCGGACGCCGTCCGGAACACCCCGGAGATGCTTGCCGAGGTCCTGTTCGGCGAGAACCCGCGGGTATTCGCGGCAATGGCCGAGAACGGGGCCGGCGAGGTCCGGGGGTTCGCCCTCTGGTTCCTGAACTACTCCACATGGGAAGGCGTCCACGGCATCTACCTCGAGGACCTGTACGTGCGCCCGGAGGCCCGCGGCGAAGGCCACGGCAAGGCGCTCCTGCAGCACCTGGCCGAGACTGCCGTCGACCGCGGCTACGCGCGCGTCGAATGGAGCGTCCTCGACTGGAACGAGCCCTCCATCAATTTCTACAAGAAACTCGGCGCCCACCCGATGCAGGAATGGTCCACCTTCCGGCTCACCGGCGAGGCGCTGGAAGCCTTCGGCGGCGCCCGGAAGGCCCAGGCCCGTGGCTGACCGGACAGTTGTTGACCGGACGGTTGCTGCCCTGTCCCGGGCGGACCTGCTGGAGGCCGCGCAGCCAACGGTCCCGCACACGGTCAAGTCGCGGCATGCCTATCGCGGGATGCGCACGGCGGAGCACTACTTCGAAGTGCCGCTGGACCACTTCGGCGGTGGTGCCGGCGAGACCATCACCGTCTTCGCCCGCGAATACGTTTCCGCGGACCACAGCGAGGAAGTGGCCGCCCAGCTCCCGTGGCTGCTGTACCTGCAGGGCGGGCCGGGCGGCCGCGGCAACCGGCTTCCCGCGCTCGGCGGCTGGAGCAAGGCCGCCGCGAAGGACTTCCGCATCCTCATGCTGGACCAGCGCGGCACCGGCCTGTCCGCTCCGATCGACCGCAACACGCTGCCGCTGCGCGGGAACGACGCCGACCAGGCGGACTACCTGGCGCACTTCCGGGCGGACTCGATCGTCGCCGACGCCGAGGCCATCCGGCTGGCCCTGGGCTCCGGGCCGTGGACGATCTACGGCCAGAGCTACGGCGGCTTCTGCGCCCTCACGTACCTCTCCTTCTCCCCGGACGGCCTGCGCGAGGCCCTGATCACGGGAGGCCTGGCCCCGCTGTCGGGTCCCGCGGACCGCGTCTACCAGGCCACCTTCCAGCGGGTGGCGGCACGCAACGCCGAGTACTTTGGACGGTACCCCGAGGACCGTGCGGCGGTCACCCGGATCGCCCGGCACCTGCGCGCCACGGAGGAATTCCTGCCCGACGGCGAACGGCTCACTGTGGAACGCTTCCAGATGGTCGGATCCTTCCTGGGCGGAAACACCCGGGTGGACGCCCTGCACCACCTGCTGGAGGACGCTTTCGTCGGCACACCCGGCGGCGACCGGCTTTCGGACGCCTTCCTGGACCAGGTCCGCGGGCTCGTGTCGCGCTCCGCCAATCCGTTGTACGCGCTCATGCACGAATCCATCTACGGCCAGGGCGAATCCACGGACTGGGCCGCCTGGCGGGTGCTGCAGGAATTCCCGGAGTTCTCCCCGGACGCCCCCGAGCCTTTGCTCACCGGCGAAATGGTCTATCCCTGGTACTTCGAGCAGGATCCCGCCCTCCGGCCGCTGCGGAACGTTGCCCGGCTCCTCGCCGAAAAAGACGACTGGCCACCTCTCTACGATGCCGGACGGCTCGCACTCAACACGGTGCCGGTGGCCGCGGCCGTCTACACCGACGACATCTATGTTGACCGCGGACTCTCGCTCGGGACGGCCGCGGCCGTCCGCGGACTGCAGGTCTGGGAGTCAGCGGACTTCCACCATGACGGCATCGCGGACGACGGCGAAGGCATCTTCGCCCGGCTCCTTGGCTTGACCCGCTCCGTACGGGACTGAGCCGAGGCGGCTGACTCCGCCGGTCAGGCCGCCGCCAGGCTGCGGGCACGCAGGGCAGCGAGGAGGGCGACGGTGAACACCACCGCGGCGACGGCGGCTGCCGCCATGTTGAGGCCCGCATAGCCGACTCCGCTCATCACCAGCCCGGAGAACCCAGCGCCGACCGCGCCTGCGACGCCCATCATGGTGTCAGAGACGCCCTGGACGAGGACGCGGTCGTCTGCGCCGACGCTTTCGGCCAGCAGGGTGGAGCCGGCGATGGTCGCTGCGGACCAGCCCAGCCCAAGCAGCACCAGGCCGATGGTTACCAGGGCCGGTTCGGCCTGGCCGAAGCCGGCCACGAGGACTGAGACCAGGATCAGGCCGTGGCCCAGCAGGATGACCGGGAGCCGGCCCGCCTTGTCTGTCAGCCAGCCCATGACCGGTGAGAGCGCGTACATCCCGGCGATGTGCAGCGAGATGGTGAAGCCGATCAGGACCAGGACATCGGTGCTGGCAGCGTGCGCGTGGCCGGCCGGCATGTCCGCCAGCGGCCCCTCCGTCAGCAGTTGGAGGTGGAGGGGCGTCATCGACATCACGGCGGCCATGCAGCCATGGGCTGCAATAACCGCGAGCAGGGCCAGGCCTGCCCTTGGCGAGGCCCGGATGGCGCGCAGTCCGTGACGCAGGCCGTGTCGCCGCCGGCGTCCAGTAGTGCCCTTGGCCGGTGCGCCGTCGGCGGACGGTTCGCGGTCGGAACGGAGCCGGCCGGCGAGCAGCAACGGGTCCGGCCGCAGTCCGATGAGCAGGAGCAGCACGGCCAGCGCCAGCCCCGCCGTCGAGAACACAAAGGGCCCCGCCAGCGCCGGCAGGCCGAGGGCCTCCCCCACGAGTGCGCCAGGTCGGACCAGGTTGGGTCCGGCGACGGCGCCGATGGTCACGGCCCACACCACCACGGCCAGGGAACGGCCGCGGTGTTCCGGCTCGGCGAGGTCGACGGCGGCGAAGCGGGCCTGCAGGTTCGCTGCCGTGCCGAGTCCCAGCAGGGCAGCTGCCAGCAGCAGTACCGGGAACACGCCCGTCACCGTAGAGACGATCACCAGCACCGCGCCGGCCATCGCGGCGAGCAGGCCAATGACGAGGGAGGCCCTCCGCCCGTGCCGTCCGGCAAGTCCGGCGAGGGGCAGGGCGGCCGCGGCGGCGCCGAGGGTCATGGTGGTGGTGACTGAACCGGCCCAGGCGTTCGAGCCGGAGAGCTGGACGGCCAGCAGGGACCCGACCGACAGGCTGGCGCCGCTGCCCACTCCGCTGAGGAGCTGGGCGCTGCTGAGCACCCAAACGGTACGGCGCTGGACCCGTTGCGGGTCCAGCGCCGTACCGTCTGCTGCTCTGGGTTCGAAGATTTTCACGGTCCGAGCTTAGCCGAACCGTGAGGCTACTCCGCGTCAGTCAGGCTCTTGCGGGAGTCCTCTTCCAGCCGGGTGTCCAGCTTCGACTTTGCGGCCTTGGAGCTGATCAGGCTGGCGACGACGGCGATGATGATGGTGCCGATGATCACCGCGAGGGAGACATACGTCGGGATCTCCGGAGCCCACTCGATGTGCTGGCCACCGTTGATGAACGGGAGTTCGTTGACGTGCATGGCGTGCAGGATCAGCTTCACGCCGATGAACGCGAGGATCACGGACAGGGCGTGCTTCAGGTAGATCAGGCGGTTCATCAGCCCGCCGAGCAGGAAGTAGAGCTGCCGCAGGCCCATCAGGGCGAAGATGTTGGCGGTGAAGACAATGAAGGCGCTCTGGGTGAGGCCGAAGATGGCCGGGATGGAGTCCACTGCGAAGAGAAGGTCGGTCATGCCGATGGTCACGAAGACGATCAGCATGGGGGTGAAGACCTTTTTGCCGTCCACGACGGTGCGCAGCTTGCCGCCGTCGAACTTCTCCGACATCGGCAGGACCTTGCGGATCCGGGCGATGAGCGGGTTTTCTTTGTCCTCCTCGTCTTCGCCCTCGTCCTGGGACTGCTTCCAGGCTGTCCAGAGCAGGAAGGCACCGAAGATGTAGAAGACCCAGCTGAACTGTTCGATCACGATCGCGCCGAGCAGGATGAAGATGCCGCGCAGGATCAGGGCGATGATGATGCCCACCATGAGCACTTCCTGCTGGTACTTACGGGGTACCGAGAAGCGGGCCATGATGATGATGAAGACAAACAGGTTGTCGATGCTGAGGCTGTATTCGGTCACCCAGCCGGCAATGAACTGTCCGCCGTACTCAGGGCCGGTGAAGGCGAACATGGCTCCGGCGAAGACCAGCGCGAGGGCGATATAGAACGACACCCACAGGCCGGCTTCCTTCATGGAGGGCTCATGCGGACGTTTCACCACCAGCAACAGGTCAATGGCCAGGATGATGCCGAGGGCGACAAAGGAGCCGATCTCAAACCAGACGGGAAGTTCGGGCACGAAGATACCTTTCGCAGGGTGTGACGGTGCGGTGTAAGTCTCTCCGACTGGCCTGGCGGTCCGGTACTGCGTACCTGGTACTTTTTGGCTGCCCGCTACGCCCGGCAGGGCATCTGTGCCGTGCGTGTTGACGATCGTAGCGCTTGGGATACTCCCCTACGTCCGACCAACATTACCTTAGGCGTGCCCTGCGGACTGCATCTGGCGCAGCTCCTTCTTGAGCTCCCCGACCTCGTCACGGAGCCGCGCGGCGAGCTCAAACTGGAGCTCCCCGGCGGCGGCATGCATCTGTTCGGTGAGTTGCTCGATCAGGCCGACAAGGTCCTCAGCCGGCGCTGCCGCCAGCCCGTCCGCCCGCACCTTGGCTCCGCCCTTGCCCTTGCCGCGCGCTTTGCCGGCGTTGGCGAGGAGCTCGCGGGTGTCGGCGTCCTCCTTGGCGATCTGGTCGGTGATGTCGGCGATCTTCTTCCGCAGCGGCTGCGGGTCGACGCCGTTTTCGGTGTTGTACGCCACCTGGATCGCGCGGCGGCGGTTGGTCTCGTCGATGGCCTTCGCCATCGAGTCGGTGATCCGGTCCGCGTACATGTGCACCTCGCCGGAGACGTTGCGGGCGGCGCGGCCGATGGTCTGGATCAGCGACGTCGCCGAGCGCAGGAAGCCTTCCTTGTCCGCATCCAGGATGCTGACCAGGGACACTTCGGGCAGGTCCAGGCCCTCACGGAGGAGGTTAATGCCGACCAGCACGTCGAAGACGCCCATCCGGAGTTCACGGAGCAGCTCCACTCGGCGCAGCGTGTCCACGTCCGAGTGCAGGTATTCGACCTTGACACCGTGCCCCAGCAGATAGTCGGTGAGGTCCTCGGCCATCCGCTTGGTCAGGGTGGTGACCAGGATGCGTTCGTTCTTCGCAGTGCGGGTCTTGATCTCGCCGAGAAGGTCATCAATCTGGCCCTTCGTGGGCTTCACGATCACCTCGGGGTCAATGAGCCCGGTGGGCCGGATGATCTGCTGGACGAAACCGTCGGACTTGCCGAGCTCGTACTTGCCCGGGGTGGCTGAGAGGTAGACGGTCTGGCCCACACGGTCCTGGAACTCGTCCCACTTGAGCGGCCGGTTGTCCATCGCCGAGGGCAGCCGGAAGCCGTGGTCCACGAGGTTGCGCTTGCGGGACATGTCGCCCTCGTACATGGCGCCGATCTGCGGGACGGTGACGTGGGATTCGTCGATCACCAGGAGGAAGTCGTCCGGGAAGTAATCGATGAGGCAGTGCGGCGCTGTCCCGCGGGCGCGGCCGTCAATGTGGCTGGAGTAGTTTTCGATGCCGTTGCAGAAGCCCATCTGCTGCATCATTTCGAGGTCGTAGGTGGTGCGCATCCGCAGCCGCTGCGCCTCGACGAGCTTGTTCTGGCTCTCCAGGACCTGGAGCCGCACGGCGAGCTCGTCCTCGATCCGCTTGATCGCCCGGCCCATGCGTTCCGGGCCGGCCACGTAGTGCGAGGCCGGGAAGACATACATCTCGGTCTCATCCCGGATGATTTCCCCGGTGAGCGGGTGCAGGGTGTAGATGTTCTCGATCTCGTCCCCGAAGAACTCGATCCGGATCGCAAGCTCCTCGTACATGGGGATGATTTCCACGGTGTCGCCGCGGACACGGAACGTGCCGCGGTGGAAGTCCATGTCGTTGCGGGAGTACTGCATGGAAACGAATTTCCGGAGCAGGTCATCGCGGTTCATTTCCGCCCCCTTGCGGAGTGTCACCATGCCGGCGATGTACTCTTCCGGGGTGCCCAGGCCATAGATGCAGGACACCGTGGCGACGACGATGACGTCCCGGCGGGTCAGCAGCGCGTTGGTGGCGGAGTGCCGGAGCCGTTCGACTTCCTCGTTGACGGAGGAGTCCTTCTCGATGAAAGTGTCCGTCTGCGCCACGTAGGCTTCCGGCTGGTAGTAGTCATAGTAGGAGACGAAGTACTCGACGGCGTTGTTCGGAAGCAGCTCGCGGAATTCGTTGACAAGCTGCGCCGCGAGGGTCTTGTTCTGCACCATCACCAGGGTGGGCCGCTGGACCTGTTCGATCAGCCACGCCGTCGTCGCGCTCTTGCCGGTACCGGTGGCGCCGAGCAGCACCACGTCCTTTTCTCCGTTTTTGATGCGTTCGGTCAGTTCAGCGATCGCGGCCGGCTGGTCGCCGGCCGGCTGGAACTCGCTGATGACCTCGAAGGGCGCCACGACACGGTTGATCTGCTGGGCAAGACTCATGTATCTAATCTACCGCCGGCCCCCGACGCTGTGTCCTGATTCAGCTTTGGGCGGTACCCGGGGTGGTATCGCCCGGGTCCGTCCCCGGCCGGTTCTCCAGCCGGTTCTCCGGTTCCGGGGCGCTGTACGACGGCGGTTTCCAGCCGGTGCGCTGCACCCACTCCTCCATCCGCACCGCGGCGTGCCCGGCGAACCAGGCTTCCTTGTCGGCAGCGTAGCCCGCAGTGGATTTGTCGACGCCGTGCAGCCTGGCGACCCGGCGCTTCTCGGCGAGGTAGTCAGCCCGGGCGACCGCGTCGTCGCGCAACCAGTCACGGAAGCAGAGCGCGAACTGCCAGCCCGGGGATCCCACCGCCCGGACGTGGAGGTTGACCGCCCGCCCGGGGTCCGCGTTGCCGTGCAGCCGCTTTCGCCAGTCCGCCGGGTCGGGGTGCGGGGGCTTGGGGTTATCGGCGACAACGCCGGGCCAGGCGGGGAACCCGGCCTCCGCCAGCAGCGGCGCGATCCGGTCCGCGGCGGCCATGTCCTCCACGCCGAGCTGGAGGTCAAGAACGTCCTTCGCCGCGAGTCCAGGAACGGCAGTGGAACCGACATGGTCAAGGGCCAGGATGTCCGGCGCCGCGGCCGCCCGCAGGCGCGCGATGAACCGGGCGGCCTGCGCGGGCCAGTCCGGGTTGGCGGGAGTCAGCACCGGCCCGCCGGTCCGCGGCGCGAGGCGGCGCTTGGTCAGGTTCTCCGCGAACGGCGCGAGCCGGAACTTCCAGAGCCGGTCCACGGCGTCGCGGAGTTCCTCCTTGGATCCTGAGTTGTCCAGGACAACGTCTGCCGCTGCCAGCCGGTCCTGCCTGCCGGCCTGTGCGGCCATCCTGGCCTGCGCGTCCGCGGCGGTCATGTGCCGGTGCTGCATCATCCGTTGCACCCGGACAGCGTCCGGGGCGTCCACCACCACGACCAGGTGGAAATTGTGGCCCTGGCCGGTCTCGACGAGGAGCGGGATGTCCTGGACCACGACGCCGCCCTTCGGGGCCGCTGCGGCCAGCGCGGCGGCACGCTCCCGGACGAGGGGGTGGATGATGCTGTTGAGCACCGCGAGCCGATCCGGGTTGCCGAAGACAAGGGCGCCGAGCTTCGGCCTGTCCAGGCCGCCGTCGTGCGTCAGGACGGCTTTGCTGAAAGCGTCCACCACCTTGGCGAGCCCCGGCGTTCCGGGCTCCACGACCTCGCGGGCCAGGGCGTCTGCGTCGATCACCACGGCACCGAGTTCGCGCAGGCGCGAGGCGGCCACTGACTTGCCTGAGGCGATGCCGCCCGTCAACCCGATTTTCAGCACCCCACCAGACTAAACTGATCCGGTGGCTGATGATGCGGTTTTCCCGGAGAGCAGGGCCACCGTTTACACCACGCTGGCGGCAGGCCTGGAGTTCCGCCACGAGCTCGAGGTCAAACGCTCCCGCTTCATCACCGTGCTGCACCGCACCGCGGACGAGGAGAGCGCACGGTCGGTCCTGGCCGGGCTGCGCCGGGAATTTTACGACGCGCGGCACCACTGCTCCGCGTTCGTGCTCGGTCCGGACCGCGACGTCCAGCGCTCCAACGACGATGGCGAGCCGTCCGGCACCGCGGGCATCCCGATGCTCGATGCGCTGCTGAAACGCGAAAGCGCGCCCGGTGTCACTGACCTCAGCGACGTGACCGCCGTCGTGGTGCGGTACTTCGGCGGGATCCTGCTCGGCGCCGGCGGACTGGTCCGGGCCTACTCGGAATCCGTGTCCGCGGCACTGGACCGGGCGCCGCTGGTGCAACGCCGGCGGCTGCGGATCTGCTCGGTCACCGTTCCGCACACTGCGGCCGGGCGGCTGGAAAATGACCTGCGCGCCGCGGGATATGTCATGGCCGAAACCAGTTACGAGGCGCAAACTACTGTCCTGAGGTTAGCCCTGCCGGATGATCCGGCAGATCTTGCCCGGGCGGCCGAACGGCTCGCCGCCTTGTCTGCCGGAACCGCCGAATTGCTGCCTGGAGAAACGGAGTGGATCGATGTCCCGCACTGAGTCCTCCGATGCCGCTGAGCCCACCCCCGCCGCTGTCCGCCTCGTCGATGTCTCCGAGGCGGTCCTGGAGCAACTCCTGACCGTGGCGATCCAGGACGCCGACGCCGACGAGGTAACCCCTCCCCTGGGCAGCGCCGCCGGCTGGAACTCGGACCGGATCAGCTGGTTCCGCGAATACCACCATGCGGCGGCCGGACTCGACGGGCCTGCACAGCAGAAGAGCTGGGCCATCAGCTCCGACGGGGAACTGGCAGGATCCATCCGGCTCAAGCGGACCGGGGCAGGCGCGCTGGAAACAGGAATCTGGCTCGGCCGCAGCTTCCGGGGCAGGGGCATCGCCCGGGAGGCCCTTCGCCTCGTGATCGACCGGGCCGCGGCGTCCGGGGCTTCGGTGCTGGAGGCCGACACAACGGCCGGGAATGCCGCGGCACTGGTCCTCCTGCGCTCAGCCGGGGCCGAGCTGGAGGAAGGCGAAGCCTCCGATGCCGCCGCGGTCCCGGTCAAGGCCAGGATCGCGCTGCGCTAGGGTCCGCGTGCCCACCCGCCCGGCCCGCCACTGGACATGCCCCGTGCATGGCCACGAAGCCACCGGGGGACATGCCACACGCTGGCCGCAGACCTTGGACTTAGTCCCATTGTGCCCACCCGCAGGCGCCACGACTGGACATGTCCCGTGCTGGGCCTCGCGTCCAAGGACTGCACATGCCCCACGCTGGCCGCAGACCTTGGACATAGTCCCATTGTGCCCACCCGCCGGGGCCAAAGTTGGACATGTCCCGTTCTGGGCTTCGCGTCCAAGGACGGCACATGCCCCACGCTGGCCCCAGACCTTGGACATAGTCCCACTGTGCCCACCCGCACGCGCCACGACTGGACATGTCCCCGCCCATGGCTACGTGGCCGCGGCCGCAATTTCACCCGGCGTCGTCGACCTAGATGGTGGACTGCATCCGGGCACCTGCCTCGAGGGAAGCCGCCACGGCGAGGACTACGAGTTCCGGTGCTTTTGAGGAATTCAGCACGTTGATCGGGGTGTTCTCGAACTTGAACTCAGTCGAGGCATCATCGTCGAATGCCGCCGGACATGCTCCCCCGTAGGGAATGCGAAAGGACATAGTGGCCACATGTCCGACGTCGGGAGCCGGAACTGGACATGTCCCCTCGCCGCGACCAGCCGGCGGCCGGGCATGCTCCCCCGGCGCGGCACGGAACCACCAGCAGCTCTGGGCATGTCCCGCCCCAGGCCCGAAGGTTGGACATAGAGCCCACATGTTCAATGGCAGCACCCACCACTGGGCATGCCCCCCTGGGCACAGCACCCACCACTGGGCATGTCCCCGTGGGCCTAAACCCACGGGGCATGTCCCACAACGCAAAGTGGCCGCCCCCACAGGGACGGCCACCTTGACGGTGCTACTTCAAGCTACGAACTGCCAAGCCCCGGGGATCGTACTCCCCGGGAACCAGTGGCAGTTAGTTGCCGGTCAGCTTCTCGCGCAGTGCTGCAAGAGCCTCGTCTGAAGCGAGCGTGCCGCCACCGGTGGTGGACTCGGCTGCAGCCGGCTCGGAGGAGTAGCTGGTGGTGCCGGAGTCGCTCTCACCGGACGTTGCAGCTGCAGCGTCGTCGGCAGCGTGCTGGGCAACCTGCTTCTTGTGGGCTTCCCAGCGGGTCTGGGCGTCAGCGTACTGCTGCTCCCAGGCGGCGCGCTGCGTCTCGTAGCCTTCAAGCCACTCGTTGGACTCCGGATCGAAGCCCTCCGGGTACTTGTAGTTGCCCTCTTCGTCGTACTCAGCGGCCATGCCGTAGAGAGCCGGGTCGAATTCGGTGGACTCGGCGTCGACGCCCTCGTTGGCCTGCTTGAGGGACAGCGAGATGCGGCGGCGTTCGAGGTCGATGTCGATGACCTTGACGAACAGCTCGTCACCAACGGAGACAACCTGCTCGGCCAGCTCAACGTGGCGCACGGCGAGCTCGGAGATGTGGACCAGGCCTTCGATGCCGTCTTCAACGCGAACGAACGCGCCGAACGGAACCAGCTTGGTGACCTTACCCGGAACAACCTGCCCGAGGGCGTGGGTGCGGGCGAAGGTCTGCCACGGATCTTCCTGCGTAGCCTTGAGCGACAGGGACACACGCTCGCGGTCCAGGTCGACCTCGAGGACCTCGACGGTGACTTCCTGGCCAACTTCGACAACCTCGGACGGGTGGTCGATGTGCTTCCAGGACAGCTCGGAAACGTGAACGAGGCCGTCTACGCCGCCCAGGTCCACGAAGGCACCAAAGTTGACGATGGAGGAAACGACGCCGGGACGAACCTGGCCCTTTTCCAGCTTGTTGAGGAACGTGGAGCGGACCTCGGACTGGGTCTGCTCGAGCCATGCACGGCGGGACAGCACAACGTTGTTGCGGTTCTTGTCCAGCTCGATGATTTTGGCTTCGATCTTCTGACCGATGTACGGAGCAAGGTCGCGCACACGCCGCATCTCGACGAGGGATGCGGGCAGGAAGCCGCGCAGACCGATGTCGAGGATAAGACCACCCTTGACAACCTCGATGACGGTACCGGTGACGACACCGTCTTCTTCCTTGACCTTCTCGATGTCGCCCCAGGCACGCTCGTACTGAGCGCGCTTCTTGGAGAGGATCAGGCGGCCTTCTTTGTCTTCCTTGGTGAGCACCAGGGCTTCGACGAGATCGCCAACGGAGACGACGTCTCCGGGATCAACGTCGTGCTTGATGGACAGCTCGCGGGAGGGAATGACACCTTCGGTCTTGTAACCGATGTCGAGCAGAACTTCGTCGCGGTCGACCTTGACGACGGTACCTTCGACGAGGTCTCCGTCGTTGAAGTACTTGATGGTGGCGTCGACTGCTGCGAGGAAGTCCTCAGCGGTACCGATGTCGTTAATAGCGACTACGGGGGTACCGGGCTTCTCGGTGGAGGTGATGGTCATGTAGTAGGGGCTCCGTTGTGGATAGTTAGTCGGTCAGGCGAACCGCTGCGTCCGGGTCGGCGACCCGGGCACAGAACACGGCATATCGCCGGGTCATCCTGATTTGTGGATTGAAGATGCGCGCACGTAGTACACGCCCGTTTAGTCTAGTCGTATACGGCAACGCCGGTCAAAGCGCAACGGGACCGCGCAACTGGACGGCGGAGGCCACTAAAAATGCGTCAGGCAGTGCGCTGCGCGTTCGACGGCGAACATGAGTCGCGCTGTCCGCGCGGCCCCGGGAGTGTGCTCGGCGATCCGGCCGGCGGCCGTCAGCGTCACCGGGCAGACAGCGCCCAGATAGATGGATCCCAGTTCCGCGGCGTCGAGGGTAAGGTCCGGTTCGGCGCCTTCCGGAGCAGCCGCAACCCGCGCTTCGCCGGCGCTCACGCCCAGGGTGAACGTGCCGGCCGCGAAGCCCAGGGTATCGGTGACGCGCAGGACCAGGCTGCCGTCCGCTGCATAGCGTCGCGCACCCAGGGCCTTAACTGTGTCCAGGATCCGGAGCCAGAGCATGTCCCCGTTCTCGGAGGACTCGATGCAGCGCGGATCCTCCAGGGCCCACGTCAGCGGATCGTCCACGGGGGCTTCGGCCCATGTGACCCGCTGGACGAGGTCGAGGCTGCCGAGGAACTGCCACAGCTCCAGGTAGCCGGACTCGGTGGCCGCCACGAGGTCGATGACGTCCATGGTGTGGGGCTTGGTGTCCCAGCCGGAGAACTTGTAGGCGACATAGCCGTCCACCACGCCGTCGGCGTCGTAGTGCAGGGCGCAGCGGATCGACTCGTCCTCCGCGCCGTCCCTGCCGAGGGTTCCCGAACTGCGCTGCCGGTACGCGTCCTGCCGCACGATCGACCCCGGGGTGACCCGGTGGACGCGGTCGAACACCCCCGGTGCCAGCTCCAGCAGGACCTTCCGGTCAGCGATGTCCACGGTGCCGGTCGGATTGTGCCGGAGCCGGAAGCGCGGGCCGGTGTCGACCTTGATGCTGCGCTCAAACGTCGCGACGCCGAAGCCGAACCGCCCGTAGATGGCGGCCTCCGACGCCGTCAGGGCAGCGATCGCCAGGCCGTCGGCTTTCGACGCGGCCAGGTCCTCTGTCATCATCCGGCGCAGGAGCCCCTGGCGGCGGTGGGTTCCGCGGACGGTCACGGCGGTGATCAGCTGCGCTTCGAGCTGCCTGCCGTAGCCCACGTTCAGGTCCTTGCGCAGGGTCCCGAAAGTTGCCACGGGAATGTCGGCCGACAGGGAGTGGGCTGCGACGGCACCGGCCTGGTAGACCCCGGTCATTTCACGGTTGTCCACGCGGTACGTGGCCATGACCTTGTCCACGAACTCGTCCTTGTGCCGCTCGTCGTAGAACCCGACGCCGACACCGCGCAGCCAGGAAACCCCCAGCGCGTAGTCCGGTTCGCCTTTTTCGGCTGCACGGAACCGCCGGAGCTCGTAATTCTCTGCCATGTGTTCTCCCCCTGGAATTCCTGCGGTGCCCGGAACCCCTTGGAGGGGCCCCGGAGACCGCGCTGAATGGACGGCTAGTGCCCTGCCTCGTACCAGCTGGAACCGATGCCGATCTGCACGTCCAGCGGAACGGTGAGGCTGGCGGCCGAGCCCATCTGCTCCGTCACGAGCTTCTCCACGGCCTCACGCTCGCCAGGGGCCACTTCGAGGACCAGTTCATCATGGACCTGGAGCAGCATCCGGGATTTCAGGCCCTGTTCGGCCAGCGCGCCGGAGACGCCCAGCATGGCGCGCTTGATGATGTCCGCGGCCGAGCCCTGGATGGGCGAGTTCAAGGCCACCCGTTCGGCAATTTCGCGAAGCTGGCGGTCGGTGCTGGTCAGGTCCGGCAGGTAGCGGCGCCGCCCTTCGATGGTGGCGGTGTAGCCGTCGATCCGGGCCTGCTCCACAACGCCGCGGAGGTAGTCGCGGACCGCCCCGAAACGCTCGAAGTACTCCTTCATGAGCGTCCGGGCCTCGTCCACGGAGATCTCCAGCTGCTTGGACAGTCCGAACGACGTCAGCCCGTAGGCCAGGCCGTAGGACATGGCCTTGACCTTGGACCGCATCGCGCTGGTGACCTCGGCCGGGGGCACATGGAAGATGTGCGAGCCGACGTAGCGGTGCAGGTCCTCGCCCTCCTTGTAGGCCTGGATCAGCCCGGGGTCGCCGGAAAGGTGGGCCATGATCCGCATTTCGATCTGCGAATAGTCGGCGGACAGCATGCAGTCGTAGCCGTCGCTCACGACGAAGATGCTCCGCACGCGGCGGCCTTCCTCGCTGCGGACCGGGATGTTCTGCAGGTTCGGGTTGTTGGAGGAGATCCGCCCGGTGGCGGCCACGTTCTGGGCGTAGGTGGTGTGGATCCGGCCGTCCTCGGCCACGGACTTCTTCAACGATTCGACCATCTGCCGCAGCTTCGCGGATTCCCGGTGGGCCATGAGCTGGACCAGGAATTCGTGGCCGGTCTTTTCCAGCAGGTTCTTCAGCGAGGCGGCGTCGGTGGTGTAGCCGGACTTGATCTTCTTGGTCTTGGGCAGGCCCAGTTCCTCGAACAGCACCGTCTGCAGCTGCTTGGGCGAGCCGAGGTTCACCTCGTGCCCGATCGCGGCGAACGCCAGCTCCTGGGCGTTGTCGATCACCTTGGCCAGGTCCGCGAGCTGCTCGTTCATCCGGTCCATGGACACGGCGATGCCGTCAAGTTCCATCCGGGCCAGCACCCGGCTGACCGGCAGTTCCAGGCTGGTCAGCAGCTCCTGCGCCTGCCGGACCCTCAGCTCCGTTTCGAAGTGGTGGCTCAAGGCGAACACGACGGCGGCCTGCTGCACGAGCGCGCCGGTTGCGGCGCCGTCGTCCTCTCCCCCGAAGGCGAGCTCCAGTTGTCCGGTTTTAGCGGCCTCCGTGGAAACCGTCATCTTGAGGTGGTGCTGCGCGAGCTCGGCGAGTTCGTAGCTGCGGCGGTCCGGCTGGATCAGGTAGCCGGAAATCGAGGTGTCGTCCACGACGCCGTCCAGCCCGAGGCCACGGGCGGTAAAGGCCTTCAGCGCGGCCTTGAAGCCGTGTGTGACCTTGGCTGCCTCCGGATCCAGCAGCCAGCCGGCCAGCACGGACTCGGCCGCGGCGTCGAGCGCCGTGAGATCGATGTAGGCCGCAGAATCCTTGCGGAGCACGGCGATGGCCGGGGCGTCGTCGACGATGCGGCCCGGCGCGAAGTCGACGGCGAGGGCGGAGCGGTGGCCCTTGCCGGCATCGAAGAACGCCTTGAGCTCCGCCGCGTCACTGAGGGTGGAGAATTCCGGGACTTCGATGCTGTCCTGCTCGGCGTCCTCGGCTTCGTTGCCGTAGAGGGCGAACAGCCTGGTGCGGAGGGTCTTGAACTCCAGCCGGTCAAAGATCTCCTCGATCGCATCGTGGTCCGGGCGGGGCTCCTCCAGCTCCTTGAGCGAGACGGGCAGTTCCAGGTCGGTCAGGAGGCGGTTCAGCCGGCGGTTCCGCTTGACGGACTCGATGTGCTCCCGGAGGGCGTCGCCCACCTTGCCGCCGATCGAGTCGAGGTTCGCCAGGATTCCTTCGAGGCCGCCGTACAGGTTGATCCACTTGGCCGCGGTTTTGGGCCCGACGCCGGGGACACCGGGAAGGTTGTCGGCCGACTCCCCGACCAGGGCGGCGAGGTCCGAATACTGCGGGGGCGTGACGAAGTACTTGGCCTCGATGGCCTCGGCGTCCATCCGCGGGATATTGCTCACTCCGGTCTTCGGGTAGAGCACGAAGACGTTGTCCGTGATGAGCTGGAAGGTGTCGCGGTCGCCGGAGACGAGCAGCACTTCGTAGCCCGCGGCCTCGCCCTGGGCGGCCAGCGTGGCCAGAACGTCGTCAGCTTCGAAGCCGGGCATGCTGATGGTCTTGATGCCCCAGGCCGTCATGACCTTCTCGATCAGGTCGATCTGCCCGCTGAACTCCCGGGGCGTCTCGTTCCGGCCGCCCTTGTAGCCGTCGTATTCGGCCTTGCGGAACGTCGTGTCGTCGGAGACGTCGAACGCCACGGCAACGTGCGTGGGCTTCTGCTCTTTGATCAGGTTGATCAGCATGGAGGTGAAGCCGTGGACGGCGTTGGTGTGCTGGCCCGTCGACGTGGCGAAATTCTCGGCCGGCAGCGCATAAAAGGCCCGGAAGGCCATTGAGTGGCCGTCGAGGACCAGCAGCCGGGGCTGGTCGGTGATGGGCACCACCGGGGCCTCTGTGGCGGAGACCTCCGCAATGGCGCGGCGGGTCTTCCTGGCGGGCTCGGCGACGAGGACGGAGGCAGTGCCGGGGGCAGGTGCCGGGTCTGCCGCGGTGTCTGCCGAAAGGGGGGAAGGGGCCGGTTTGGTAGTTTCGCTCACAGGTGCCAGCCTAGTTCCCATGAAGGACAATTTCACGCCGGGCCCGTACGCGGCCGAACTGGCGGCTGCCGGGGTTCCCGAGGAAATGCATGGCTGGCTTGGACACTACGGCGTGGGAGCCCTGGTGGTGAAGATGGGGATCCATTTCCTGGAGATGAGTCCCGAACGCACGGTTGGCACGATGCCGGTGGAAGGCAACACCCAGGTGGCCGGGATCCTGCACGGCGGCGCCCACGTGGTGCTGGCCGAAACCCTGGGTTCCTTTGCCGCCGGAATGCACGCCGGGCCCAAGCGCCAGGCCCTGGGAATTGACGTCAGCGCAACGCATCACCGGGCCATCACCGCGGGCACGGTGACCGGCACGTGCACGGCAATCCACCTTGGCCGCACCCTCACCACACACGAGATCGTCATGACGGACGAGCAGGGCCGCCGGCTGTCAACGGCGCGCATCACCAACCTGATCCGCGACATCGCCGGGTAGGCACCGCACAGGGTCTAAGCCGGGCTGCTCCCGAACCGGTACCGCAGCTCCACGATGCCCCGCCCCAGGGTGTGCGACGAAACCAGCTCCAGAGGCGGCGTCGGTCCGGCCATGGGCAGCACCGCTTTGCCGTTGCCGAGCACCACGGGGATGATCGAAATGATGATCTCGTCGAGCGCGCCCGCGTCCGCGAACTGGGCCGCAAGGACACCTCCGCCGACGATCCAGACGTTCCGGCCTGCCGCTTCGGCTTTGAGGTCCTCGACGAATTCAACGACGGGCCCCCGGACAAACGTCACGTCCGCTCCCCGGGGGGCCGAGAGTTCGTGGTGCGTGAAAACCCAGCACGGCGTCGAGGGATACGGCCAGGTGCCGGGTTCGTGCTTCCGCAGCCAGGCGTAGGTGTCGCCGCCCATCACGATGCAGCCGACGTCGGCCATAAAGGCGTCGTAGCTTTCCTTGCCGCCGGCGAAACCGTCGAACTGGAGCAACCAGTCCAGTTCGTCATCAGCGGTGGCAATGAATCCGTCCAGCGAGGACGCGACAAAATACTGGAATCCAGGCATGGCCCCAGCCTAGCCAATCCCGGACGGGCTGCCCATCCTCCGCGCTGCTTCCGGGAACGCGCTACTTGCTGAAGTAGGGAATGATCAGGTACAGCCCGAACAGCACGGCGAGGCCGCACAGGCCAAAGCACGCGTAGGCGAGCGGCCGGACCCACGCCGGCTTCCGTTCACTGACGTCGCCGGCGATGGCCGTGAGACGGACCCCCAGGGCGTACAGGACGACGACGGTCACTGCAGCGACGAGCGTTGCGCCCGCCACTTGAACCAGTTCCAGCCACTTCATTAAACTTCGCCCTTCGACTTGTCGTTGGCGCGGCTGACGGCCAGCGCCTTCTTCCTGCGGAAGCGCACTGCTGCGCCGGCTTCTTCAACTTCGACGGCGTTGTGGTGCCCGACGTGCGACTTCTTCGAGTGGAGGAACATGTAGGTCACGGCCGCGGTCCCGGCCGCGGCGGCGATGATCACCCCGCCGACGCCGGTCTTCACGAGCAGCGCCGTCAGGGCCCCCACAATCCCGGCAGCCGGCAGCGTGAAGAGCCAGCCGAGCGCAATCTTTCCGGCGGTTCCCCACCGGACGGTGGTGCCGCGGCGGCCCATGCCCGAACCGATGACGGAGCCGGACGCCACCTGGGTGGTGGACAGTGCAAACCCGAGGTGCGAGGACGCCAGGATGGCGGACGCCGTGCTGCTTTCGGCGGCGAAGCCCTGGGCCGGCTTAACGTCCGTGAGTCCGGATCCCATGGTACGGATGATCCGCCAGCCACCGGAGTAGGTGCCAATCGCGATGGCGAGGGCGCAGGAAGCGATGACCCAGAACGGAGGTCCGGAGCCGGGCTGCTGGGTGCCGGCGGCGATCAGCACAAGCGTGATGATGCCCATGGTCTTTTGTGCGTCGTTGGTGCCGTGGGCGAGGGCAACGAGGCTGGACGTGAAGATTTGGCCAGTGCGGAAGCCACCGCGCTTCTGCGTGAGCTTGCTGCCGGTTTCGGGGTCGTGGCGGGAGGTGAGTGCGTAGGCCAGTTTGGTGCAAAGGTACGCTACGCCGCCGGCGATGATCGGCGCGAAGATCGCCGGGAGGATCACCTTCTGCATGAGGCTCTCGAAGTTCACCGAGTGGATGCCGATGCCGGCGATGGCCGCGCCGATCAGGCCGCCGAAGAGCGCGTGCGAGGAACTCGACGGCAGGCCCTTCAGCCAGGTGATCATGTTCCAGAGGATGGCGCCCATGAGGCCCGCGAAGATGATTTCCGGTGTGATCTGGATCCCGTCGGATCCTTCCTTGATGATGCCGCCCGAGACGGTCTTGGCCACTTCCGTGGACAGGAATGCACCCACCAGGTTCAGCACGGCCGCGAGGGCTACTGCCGTTTTGGGTTTGATGGCACCGGTGGCGATGGGGGTGGCCATCGCGTTGGCCGTGTCGTGAAATCCGTTCGTGAAGTCAAAGAAAAGCGCCAGCGCTATTACCAGCGCCACCATGATGGTGATTTCCACCTGTTGCCCAATCTGCAGAGTCGACGGTCAGCGGTTTCATTCCCCGTTGCCACAACATTCGTACGGAGTTAACCGGGCGGGAGTGCAGCGTTCAGCATAGTAGCCTGACGACATAAAGCGTACGGGGCAAAGACATCAGGGCAAAACAAGCGCCGGACGCACGCAGCCCCGCGGTTTCCTGCTGCACCAGGGGTCCGTCAGCCCTGCTGGAGGTCGGGTGCCCTCCCGGCGTCAATCATCCCGGCGATCCTCTCCTCCAGCGCGGCAAGTGCAGCGTCCGGCAGCACAATGAGCCCGTCCAGTTGGCGGCGCGCCCGCTTGTACGCGGTTTGCCGCTCCGCCGGTGTGGCGGCAGCGTCCGCCGCGATCCGCAGCAGCTTCCGGGCTGTCGCCAGGCGCTCCCGTTCCGGACCGGTGAAGTTGCTGTCCCTGATCCTCCGCGCTTCCCGCTCCGCGACGTCGAAGGCGAGTTCGAAGCCGTGCACCGCTTCGCGGTACTCCGCCAGCCGCGCCGCCGTCGTGATATCCCCGGGTGTCCGCGGCCGCAAGGCGTCGGCCATCCGTTTGGCGCGCAGGAAAGCCACCGTCAATGGCTCGCGCACATCGGTCATGACCGGAAAGTCGATGAGTTTGCCCACGTCGAGTTCGTAATCGAGCCACCGCCGGTTGACGGCGTCGTGGCCCTCCATGAGCTGCCCGACCTCGGACCGGCTGGCCTGCTCCACGTCGGCCGCCTGGTTCCGGAGTTTGTAGAGTTCCACCCGGCGCCGGTGACGGCGTTCACTGGCCCTGGACCAGGACCGCGCCCAGCCTCCGAACAGTCCGCTCAGCGGGAAAATGAGCCACCAGAAGTGACCGACAAAATCGAAGACGGGTTCCACTGGATCATCCTCCCACCCGGCCGGGGAAGCCTCAAGGGTCGTCCCGCAGAAAGGCCCCTTCAGGGAGGGGCCTTTCTGCAGACGATTTTCTGCGCTACCGGTCAGTCCTCGTGCTTGACCTTGTGCACCCGGGTCACGATGGTCGGGCACGGCACGTTGAGGAGTACGGCGTGGGCTGTGGAGCCGAGCAACATCCGGGAGAAGCCTCCGCGGCCACGGCTGCCCACCACGAGAAGCCGGGCGTCCTTGGCGGCTTCGACGAGGGCTTTGGCGGGTTCGGTGTCGGTCTCCAGTCGCTGGTGGACGACGAGGTCCGGGTACTTGTCGCCCAGCCCGGCGACGGATTCGGCCAGGACGATCCGGTCCTCCTCGAGGATGGTTTCGGCGAGCCCGCTGTTCGGCAGCTGGTTTTCGACCCAGCGCGCCGGCCTGCGGAAGGCGAGGACCACGGTCAGCTCGTCACCGCCCCGGTCTGCTTCCGCCGCGGCGAAGCTCACGGCCTGCAGGGACTCTTCGGAGCCGTCCACACCAACCACCACTCCGTGGTCTCCGCCGCGTTTCAGCGGGATCACTGCTGCAGGGATTTCCGAGGCGGAGACGATCTGCAGGGCACGGTCCGTCATTGGACCGCCGTCCATCCAATGCTTGTCATGCTCGCCGACGACCACCATGGACGCTTCCTTGGAAACCTCCCGCAGGACCGAGCCGCCGCTGCCATGACGGAGCTGGATGTCCACCTTGACGTCGGGCGCCTGCTCGCTGGCGCTGGCCTGTGCCTTCTGGAGCAGCTCCATACCCGATTGCCTGATGAACTCGTGGTACTGGAAATCCGGGGACATCCAGCGGTCGTCCACCGCGTGGATGGCGATGACCGGAAGCTTGTCCCGGGCCGCCCGCTCCAGGGCCCACGTCAGCGCGGCCTCGCTTCCGGCCGATCCGTTAATGCCGACGACAATTGGTTTGTTCATTCTGAATCCTGCTCTTTTCCGTGGCGCGGTCTGTTCTGCATCGCATGATCCGGGCGGCAGCACCAAGAGGCCGCCGACACTTCAGTGTGCGCCGGGAGGGCACCGCCGGTTAGGGCCTTAAGCCCCTCACTCGCCATTGCCCGCCTGCGTAGCGTCGAGCCATGAACCAGGATGCGTGGCTGTCCGCCATTGCGTGGTTGGCGGCATCCCCGGAACCTGCCGTGCGCCGCGCGGCGCAGCTGGACTTCCTCGGCACCCCGTGGTCCGAAGGCTCCGTAACCAACGGCAGGATCGTGTCCTCCCTGTTGTCCGGCCAACAGCCCGACGGCGGCTTCGGGGTCCATCCCTACCGGAAATGGACGGGCGCGCACTGGCGGCTCGTCTCCCTCGTCGACCTCGGCGTCACAGCGGCGGACGCACCGGCACTGCTGGACGCCGCCGGGTCGGTGCTCGGGTGGCTGCACGGCGACCAGCACCGGAGCCAGATCCGTGTCATCAACGGACTCACCCGACGCTGCGCATCGCAGGAAGGAAACGCCCTCTACGTCTGCAGCCGGTTGGGAATGGCATCGGATCCCCGGGTGGCTCAACTGGCCCACGACCTGGTGCTCTGGCAATGGCCCGACGGCGGCTGGAACTGTGACGTCGGCGCGAGCGGGCGCCGTTCCTCCTTCCATGAGACGCTGCCCGCCGCCAAGGGGCTCTACGCGTTCTGCAAAGCCACGGGCGCTCCTGCGGCCCGAGCGGCCGCCGAACGGGCGGCCGAGCTGTTGCTGGCACACCGGCTCTTCAAATCCTCCTCGACCGGGCGGCCGATCGACCCGCGGTGGCTCAAGCTTCGGTACCCGGAGTTCTGGCACTACGGCATCCTCCCGGCCCTGCTGCTGCTGTCCCGAATGGGGCTGTCGGGAGACCCCCGCGCCCTTGAGGCCACCGAGCTGCTGCGAAGCAAGATGCTGCCGGACGGACGGTGGCCGGTCGAGGGTGCCTGGTGGTCCCCGCCGGGGGCTGAGGGCCAGACTGACGTGACTGACTGGGGCCGGACGGGGCCGAACGAATTCGTGACTCTCAGCGCCGTGCGGATCCTCGCCGCCGGCCCGTCGGGGCCGGCCGGGGGCACCACGCAGGACGCCGGCGGCACCCGGTCCCATGCGTGACGTGCAGGCGCGCCAGGGGTTCCTGGTGCGGTGTTGGGCTATGCGCAGGCCCGTGTGCTCAATGGCGTCCTGCCCCGGCTGCCGGTGCGTGGATGGACTGCCCGGACGGCTCTGGCCGCACCAGTCGCCTGGCTGATCGGCGTGTCCGCCGCAGGGTCCTCCGAGGTGTGGCTGGGGTGGCCCGCCGCCCTCCAGTTGGCGGCTGGCCTTCCTGCTGCGCTGCTCCTGCTGTGTTCACTGGGACTGGCGCAATGGCCTGAACTGCTGCGGCATATCCCCCGGAGTGGCTGGTGGGTCGCCGGCAGCGCCGTCGCCTGGTGCGCGGGTTGGCGTCTTCTTCGCCGTCGCGCCGCCGCTGTGTGATGGGCCGGCTGCTGCAGCACGTGCCACGACCCTCATGGGAGTCCTCCTGAACAACGCCTTTAGCCAGCCGGCCGCCCCCGGCCCGCTCCGGGACGGCGGATTAGAAGCCGGTCGGTTCCGTCTCGAATTCGGGTTCCCGCGGCGGCCCTTCATGGTGCACCGGACGCAGGGCGTGGGTGTCCTCGAACCAGATCAGCGCGTCGTAGCGCTCCCCCATCCGGGTCGGAACGTAGTTCCCGAGCTCCCGCTGCGGATGATAGACCACACCGATGGCGCGGTGGCCAAGCCAGGTGGAAAGCCACGGTCCCGACCTGTCTTCCCCGAACTCCAGCACCGACGGCACCCCCAGGGCCTCGTGGAGGAAGTCTTCGTGGCTGCCCGGGCGCGCGGGCGGCAACGGCAGGATCCGCTCCGGACTGCCCCAGGCTTCCGCGGCGATCACCTCGCCCCGGTGGCAGGCCAGGCCCACCAGCATCACGCCTTCCGCGGCATGCCGTTCGCGCAGCAATTGCCCCACATTGATGAGGCCGTCCTGGGCCATGTCCGTGGCCCGGGCATCCCCCACGTGGGTATTGTGCTCCCAAATGAGGCCCTTCGAGTCGGGACCCAGGTGCCTGCTGAGGCGGTCTATGGTGTCGGCCATATGGTGGTCCCGGACGTTCCAGGACTGGCGGTCGCCGCGAACCATGATCCGGTAATAGTGCTCGGCGTTGGCCGCCACCTCGGCGTTCTGCACCGCGTCGAACGCTTCTTCATCATGGCCGCCCGGACTGGACACCCGGCTCCTGACCTCGGTGAGGAGGGCGATGACGTCAGCTTCGCAGGACTCGGGCACCAGCCGAGTGCTCCAGGCGTACTTGTGCGGGTCCTCGTGGTGGGGCAGGAAGCACTGCCAGGCGCGCATGGCGGCGGGGACGGCGTCGGGCACATTTTCCTGGAGCCAGCCGATGATCTCGCGGAGCGAATCCCACAGCGAGTACACATCCAGCCCGTAGAAACCGACCCGCTGGCTCATCGGCCGGCGGAGATTCCACGTTCGCAGCCAGTCCAGGAACGCCGCAACTTCCTCGTTTGCCCACATCCAGGTGGGCCAGCGCTCAAAGCCGCCGAGAAGGGCGTGGACGCCCTGCTCCTGCCCGGCCTCGCCCCGCACCCAGCGGTTGATCCGCCAGCAGTCGGGCCAGTCCCCCTCCACCCCGATCCAGTTGTAGCCTTCCTCTTCGATGAGGCGCCTGCTGAGGGTGTCACGCCAGGTGTAGAACTCGTGCGTGCCGTGGGAGGCTTCGCCGATCGCGACAAAACGGCAGTCCGCCGCCCGCCGCACCAGCCCGTTGAGGTCCCGGTCCGTCTTCAGCTGCCGGGCCAGCGAGTGGATTTCGGCCAGTACCGGGGCCTTTCCGACGCCGGAGGTCACCGGGGCTCCTCGATGGAGATCGTTTCGAGGTGCTCGGGGACACGCGCACGCCAGCCCAGTTCGCGTTTGATCCTGATGCGCAGGGCATCCGACGCTTCCGGTTCACCGTGGGTGATGTAGGTCATCCGGGGTTCCCTTTCTGCGGCTTTCATCCATGCCATCAGTCCGTCGGTGTCCGCATGCGCGGACAGGCTCTCCATCTGGATCACTTCAGCCCGGACCAAGACGTCTTCGCCGTAGATGCGCAGCTCGCGCTCGCCGGCTGCCAGCGTGGCACCGCGGGTGCCGCCGGCCTGGAAGCCGCTGAGGATCACCGCGTTCTTCGGATCGGGCCCGTAGGCGGCCAGATGGTGGAGGATCCTTCCTCCGGTGAGCATTCCGGACGCGGAGATGATGACCATCGGGCCGCCGCGGAGGTTCAACAGCTTGGATTCATCGACCGAGCGGGTCAGCTTGGCCACTTTGTACATGTTCATGTAGTCCTGCTCTTTCAGCCGGTGCTCCTCGGGGTGCCGCTGGTACATCCCGGAGGCGTCAATGGCCATGGGGCTGTTGAGGTACACCGGGATGTCCGGGATCAGGTGCTTGCTGCGGAGGCGGGACAGGTACAGCATGAGGGTTTCAGCGCGGCCGACGGCGAACGCGGCGAACAGCACCACGCCGCCGCGTTTCGCGACCCGGTTGATGATGTCCCCCAGCTGCTTTTCCGGATCCACTGTGGAGTGTTTCCGGTTCCCGTAGGTCGACTCCGTCACCAGCACATCGGTCGTACCCAGGGGCCGTGGCGGGTACATCAGGGGGTCATCCGACCGGCCCAGGTCCCCGGTAAAGTGCACCGAGTGGGAGCCCGTCCGCACGTGGACCTGGGCGGCGCCCAGGATATGCCCGGCCGGGACGAACGTCATTTCCATCCCCCCGCCAAGGTCCACGGGAACGTCGAAATCGTGGATCTTGAAGCTGTTGAGGGACTTCACCGCGTCGGCCGCGGTGTAGAGCGGCAGCGCAGGACTGTGCCGGGAGGATCCCCGGTGTGTCGCGTAGCGGGCCTCCTCCTCCTGCAGGTAGCCGCTGTCCGGGAGGATCAGCTTGCACAGGTCCGTGGTGCCGTCGGTGGCGATGACGGGACCGCTGAACCCGTCCCGCACCAGAGCGGGTACGTAGCCGGTGTGGTCCAGGTGTGCATGGGTCAGGACCACGGCGTCGATCGAGGAGGGCCGGACCGGGAAAGGCGCCCGGTTGCGTTCGCGGCTTCGTTTATAGCCTTGGAAGAGCCCACAGTCGACCAGCACGCGTTTACCGCCGGCCTCAAGCAGGTACCTCGAGCCGGTGACCGTGTCGGTGGCTCCAAGGAAACGGAGGGTGGGCTGCTGGTGCTTCATGGTGCTCCCGATCCCGCATGACCGGCCTGGAATGGCCTGCATCGACACGAAACGGCGCGGCTGATCCGCGCAGGCGTTGACCCTAGCTTCCGCCCGTGCCGGGCCCGCCCCTAGGGCCAAAAGTCACGAACGGCCCGGGTCAGGCCCGCGCGCAGCCGCCCGCAGCAGGGATGGCCCGGCACCGGTAGGATTTTTCCCGGCGGGACCGTTGGCCCGCGAATACCCGGCGGCTCGCAGCGGCAAGGACTGATCATGAAGAAGAAATCCACGCGGACGGCCTCCCCCGGGACGTCCGCGGAGTCCACGGCACATCAATCTGGGCAGCCCTGGCGTGAACGCCCGTGGACCCGTTCCTATGGGCCGGGGGTTCCGGCGCACCTGGTGTTGCCCAAGGGCTCGCTCGTGGACCTCGTGGACAGCTCCGTGCGCCGCTACGGGTCGAAGACCGCCCTGGAGTTCTTCGGTGCGCGCACCAGCTACCGCGAGCTTGGCACGCTGATCAGCAGGGCGGCCGCCGGACTGGAGAAGCTCGGCGTCAAGGCCGGCGACAGGGTGGCCCTGGTGCTGCCGAACTGCCCGCAGCACATCGTTGCCTTCCATGCCGTGCTGCGCCTCGGCGCCGTCGTGGTCGAACACAATCCTCTCTACACGGAGCGGGAACTGCGCCACCAGTTCGAGGACCACGGGGCCGTCGTCGCGATCGTCTGGGACAAGGCCGTGGAGCGGGTCCGCCAGCTGCCGGCCGACGTCGGGCTCCGCAGCATCGTCTCGGTGGAGCTCATCCCCGCGATGCCGCTGCTGCAGCGGCTCGCGCTGCGGCTTCCGGTTCCGGCGGCCCGCAAGGCCCGTGCCGCGCTTTCCGGAGCCAAGGACCAGCCGAAGGGCCGGCAGGCTCCGGCCGCGCGGCCCGTGCTGCCGTGGCGGAAGCTCCTCGACGCCGGCGAGCTCAGGAAGAAACATCCGCGCCCGGGGGCCCAGGACCTCGCCGTCCTCCAGTACACCTCCGGCACCACCGGGCTGCCCAAGGCGGCCATGCTCAGCCACGCGAATCTGCAGGCCAATGCCGCGCAGGGCCGGGCCTGGGTGCCGGGGCTCAAGGACGGCCGGGAAACTGTGTACGCGGTGCTGCCGATGTTCCACGCCTACGGCCTGACGCTCTGCATGACGTTCGCCCTCAGCATCGGCGCGAAGCTGGTCCTGTTCCCCAAGTTCGATGTCGACCTCGTGCTGAAGGCGCTCAAGAAGTCCCCCGCGACGTTCCTGCCGGCCGTGCCGCCGATTTATGACCGGATCGCCGCCGCGGCGGCGGAACGCGGCATCGGGCTGGAAAGCATCCGCTTCTCGATCTCGGGCGCCATGAACCTGCCGACGTCGACCGTGGAGACTTGGGAGAAAGCGACCGGCGGCTACCTGATCGAGGGCTACGGCCTGACCGAAACCTCGCCGATCGCGATTGGCAACCCGTTCGGCCCCAGCCGCAAGCCGGGCACGGTGGGGGTCCCGTTCCCGCTGACCGACATCCGGGTGGTGGACCCCCGGAACGTCGCGCTGGACCGCGCCCCGGGTGAGGAGGGGGAACTCCTGATCCGCGGCCCGCAGGTGTTCGCCGGCTACTGGAACCGGCCCGAGGAGACCGAGGACGCCCTGCTCGACGGCGGCTGGTTCCGCACCGGCGACATCGTCTCGGTGGACGACGACTACTTCGTCACGATCCGGGATCGGATCAAGGAACTGATCATCACGGGAGGCTTCAACGTCTCGCCCAGTGAGGTGGAGGACGTCATTGCCACCTTCCCGGGCGTTTCGGAAGTCTCGGTGGTTGGGATGCCCCGGCCGGGAGGCGGCGAGGACGTCGTCGCCGCCGTGGTGCCGATCCCGGGCACCACCATCGATGCCGACGCGCTCGTTGCCTTTGCCCGGAAGCAGCTGACCGCCTACAAGGTGCCGCGCCGGGTGGTGGTGCTCGATTCCCTTCCCCGCTCGCTCATCGGCAAGGTCCTCCGCCGCGAGATCCGGGATAACCTCGTGGCCGGGCGCTGAACCGGCGGACTACCGCTGCCGGCCGTCCGCCCGGGGGTTGAGTCCCGCGATTGCCGTCGACAGGACAGTGGCGAAACCGCACCACGCAGCGTAGGGGGCCAGGGACATGCCGGCGCGGCGGTTGAGTTTGTACGTCCGCCGCACCAGGTCGGCGCTGCTCGCCGTCAGCACGGCGCACTCCGCCGCAGCCAGCCATGGCCTGCGGCTGCGCCAGAAGAGCCAACTCCACCCGGCATTGAGGACGAGGTTCGCGACCAGGGCACCCTGATAAGCGCGGATCTGCCGCTGTGCGGTCTTGCCGCGGGGGATGTCGGATACGTCGTTGCTGTCCAGTGCGACAGCCGAGCTCACTGCGAGGTCCGCGTAGAGCGCTGTCCAGACCACCGGGAAGGCGATGGCGGGCGGCTGCCAGTCCGGTTTGCGCAGCCGCCGGTACCAGCCGCTGTCCGGATCCGTCGCCACTCCGCCGGCCGCCGCCGTCGCGGCGGTCGCAGCCGCAGTCCACACCACTGTCATCGGTCTCATCACTTCTCCTCGGGTTTCGTCGTTGACGCGGGATCCGGGCGCAGCCGCTCGCCAATAAACTCGATGGTCCGGTCCAGCGCGGCCTTCGTCGGGTGGCCGGGAGTGTCCACCAGGTCCACGGTCAGGACGCAGTGCGCTGACTGGGCAATCCCAAACGGGTTGCCGGGCGAAGAATCGACCTCAATGCCTTCGAAGCCCGCACCGAATTCGCGCCGCAGGGTGGCGAAGCGCTCCGCCGGACACCCCCGGTCATTGCTGAACCGCAGCCCCAGGATCCGGAGCCCATGGCTGGTCCGGTCCTTCATCCGTGCCAGCTCTTCGTCGTCCAGCCCGACGGCGGCCCGCCGCCGCGCGGTCAGGCCCGCCGGGAGCGCTGGCTGGCTCATGACCGGGGCCAGGACGGCGGGTTCCAGGGCCATGGCGAGGGCGAAGCTGCCCGTCATGCACATCCCGATTGCCCCGACGCCGGGACCGCCGCACTCCTGGTGTGCCTGGGCAGCAAGGGCGCGCAGCCAACCCGTCGCCGGGCTGCTCCGGTTCGCCAGCACAGCGAATTCACGGGAGATGCAGACCTTCGCGATGGACTTCACGATTCCCTCGCCTGCTTTTCCGCCGGGCCGCCCGAACATGGAAGGAAGGTAGACGGTGTAGCCCCGCGCGATCAGGCGCCGGGCGAGGCCCAGCACCCCGGGGTGGATGCCGGGGATCTCGTGGATCAGGACCACGGCCGGGCCCGCTCCTGCCCGGAAAACCTGGTGCTGGATGCCCCCGTGGCTGAAGGTCGACTCGGTGAAGCCCTCCAGCGTTTCCTGTTGCTCCGGCATGCAGGGCCCCTTCGGTTCCGGGACGGCACTCTCTGTTGCGCTGCGGCCGCCCCGCCTACCGCACATGCTACGGACCTGGGGCGCCGCCGTCGACGGCAGATCCCTTGCGGCGCTCCGGACCAACTGATAGGCCTGATACAGGCCAAAAGGTAGTGTGCTTGGTAGTAGCGAAGCACCAGCCTGAACAGGCGGTGGTTGCAGAAGGGAAGTTCACGTGAGCCGCAAGAATCCCAAGGTCGAGGAATACGACGAAAAGGACCTCGAGGTCGGGGACGGTCCAAAGGACTGGGCCGCCGGCATCCCCGGGGTGCTGCACTCCATGGAGCCCGCGATTAAACACATGGGCGTGAACCGGACGCGCAAAACCGTCCTGGCGATGAACCAGAAGGACGGCTTCGACTGCCCCAGCTGTGCCTGGCCGGACCCGAACCACCGCAAGGCGTTCGAGTTCTGTGAAAACGGCGCCAAGGCAGTCACCTGGGAGGCCACCCCGGTGGTGATTGGCACCGGGTTCTGGGCGGAGCATTCGGTCAGCGAGCTGCGGACCCGCTCCGAGTACTGGCTGGGTATGCAGGGCCGGCTCACTGAGCCGGTGCACAAGCCGGCGGGAGAGGACCACTACAAGCCGGTGTCCTGGCCCGAGTCGATCCGGATCATCGCGGACAAGCTCAAGAGCCTGGACTCGCCCGACGAGGCCGCTTTCTACACCAGCGGCCGTACCTCCAACGAGGCGGCCTTCCTCTACCAGCTGATGGTCCGCGGCTACGGCACCAACAACCTGCCGGACTGCTCCAACATGTGCCACGAGTCCTCCGGCTGGGGGATGGGCCAGACCATTGGCATCGGCAAGGCAACTGTCAGCTTCGACGATTACGCCAAAGCGGACCTGATCATCATCATGGGGCAGAACCCGGGCACGAACCACCCGCGCATGCTCACCGAGTTGGAGGCGTGCAAGGAGAACGGCGGCGAAATCGTTGCCGTCAATCCCCTGCCGGAGGCCGGCTTGCGCCGGTACAAGAATCCGCAGAAGGTCAAAGGCATCGTGGGCCGCGGCACGGAGATCGCGGACCAGTTCCTGCATATCCGCATCGGCGGAGACATGGCACTGCTGCAGGCGGTCTCCAAGCGGGTCCTCGACGCTGAGGCGAAGAACCCCGGCACCGTCCTGGACCACGCCTTCCTCGCCGAGCACTGCGAAGGGCTTGAGGAGCTCAGGGAGCACCTTGCCCTGCTGGACGAGCAGGCGGTGCTGGAGGCGACCGGCCTGCGCAGCGGGGAGATCGACGAGCTTGCCGCCCGTTACTTGAAGGCCGACAAGGTCATCATCACCTGGGCCATGGGGATCACGCAGCAGAAAAAGGGCGTGGCAACGATCAAGGAGATCATCAACCTGCTCCTGCTGCGCGGCAACATGGGCAAGCCCGGCGCCGGCGCCTCCCCCATCCGGGGCCACAGCAACGTCCAGGGCGACCGCACCATGGGCATCTGGGAGCAGATGCCGCAGTCCTTCATGGACTCCCTCGGCGAGGAGTTCGGCTTCGAGCCGCCCCGCGACCACGGTGTCGACGCCGTCGAAACCATCAACAAGATGCGCGACGGCGGGATCAAGGCTTTCGTGGCGCTCGGCGGAAACTTCGTCGGCGCCATGTCGGACACGAACGCCACCGAGGCCGCCATGGAAAGCACCGAACTCTCGGTGCAGATTTCCACGAAACTCAACCGCTCCCACACGGTCACGGGTGCCGAAGCGCTGATTCTGCCCACGATGGGGCGGACGGAGATCGACATCCAGGAGTCGGGACCTCAGTTCGTTTCGGTGGAGGACACCGTGTGCGCCGTGCACCCCTCCTGGGGCAGCGTGGAACCGGTCTCGCACAACCTGCTCTCCGAGCCGGCGATTGTCAGCAGGCTCGGCAAAGCGCTGGTCGGCGACAAAGTCAGGGCCGATTGGGACGGTTTCGAAAAGAACTACGACCTGATCCGCGACCACATCTCGCGGGTCGTCGGCGGCTGCGAGGACTACAACGAGCGGATCCGCCACGAAGGCGGCTTCATCCTGGCGAACGGGCCGCGGGATTCGCGCACGTTCCCGACACCGACGGGCAAGGCTGTGCTGACCGTCAACGACCTCGAGCACGTGGAGAAGCCGGAGGGCACGCTGATCCTGCAGAGCATGCGCTCCCATGACCAGTTCAACACCACCATCTACGGCCACAACGACCGGTACCGGGGCATCAAGAAGGGCCGCAATGTGGTCTTCGTGAACCCGGACGACATCACGGAACTGGGCCTGGCCGACGGTATGTTCGTGGATATCCGGGGCGAGTACAAGGACGGCGTGGAGCGCATGGTCCGGAAGTTCCGGGTGGTTTCCTACCCGAGCGCGCGCGGCTGTGCGGCCGGCTATTACCCGGAAGCCAACGTGCTGGTTCCGTTGAATCACACGGCCGAAGGCAGCAACACGCCGGTATCCAAGGCCGTCATCGTCAGGCTGGAGCCCAGCGCGGACCAGACCCCGGACGGCTCGACCACCCTGGCGTCCGGCGCGGCCCAGCCGCGGTAGGTCCCACCCCACGGGACATGCCCCACCCTGGCCGCGGCCACTGGACATAATGCCTATATGTCCATCCGTGGGCACAAGAGGAGGGCATGTCCCACGGGGGGCGAGCGCCATCCGCAGTGCGCAGTGCGGGGTGGCTGCCGCGGCTATTGGGCCCGCTTGGCCCAGCCTTCTTCGTCGGGGCCGCCGGACTCGCCGTGCTCACAGAGCTCGATGACTTTGTTGGACGCAGCGTGGACTGCGTCCTGGGTGCTCTTCCGGCCATCGGTCGACGCGGTACCCGCGGCGTAGCCGACGATGAAGGCGCTGATGGCATCCGCGTGCGGCCCGACGGCCTTGAGCGACTCGTCCGCGAGCTGGACGATCTTCTCGTGGTCCACTTCCAGGTCAAGGATCTGCAGCGCCTGGATCAGGCGGGCACTCCAGTGCCGCAGTGAGCTGTCTTCGTCCCGGGGCAAAGTCATTATTACTCCTCTTCGTAGGGGTGCGTCTGTCGATCGTCGTCCCCCACAAGGGGTAGCACCCACACCCACGTTTCGCAACGCGACACAGGCAAACCCTTCTCGGGGATTCCTCAGCTCCACAGCGCGACGTGGAACTTCGACCCGCGGCGTTCCAGGCCCCGCGGGCCGCCGGGGGCGACCATCGCGGCGGTCGCATCTGCCGTGCCGGCGAAGCGCTGGAGCGTCCGCGCCATCGTGGTGGTCCGGTGGTTGTCCAGGGTGCTCGCCCACCACAGGCCGGTGACCGGTGTCCCGACGACGGGCAGCCGGACGAGGACCCCGCTCTGCAGTTCGGCCCGGACGATATGGCCGAGCGCCAGCATGATGCCTTCCCCCGCCCGCGCCGCCGCCAACGCTTCCGTCTCGCTGCTGAGCCGGATGATCTCCGGCACCACCCCCGTCGATGCCAGCCAGCGGCCCTCCTCCGAGCTTTCCTGGATCCCCGCCGGTCCGGCAAACCACGGCCGGTCCAGCAGCCGGGCCACGGAGACCGGTCCTGGCAACCGGGCCAGCGGATGCCCCGACGCCGCGACCAGGGCGCGCTGGTAGCGCAGGAACGGAACGCAGTCCAGGCCCGGATGGGTCCCGGCAGTCCCCACGGGGGCGACCGGCAGCACCGGCCGGGCACCCAGGGCGACGTCGTACGCCCGTTCCTGCAGGAGCGAGGCAAGGTCCTCCGCGGCCTCCACCACGACATCCACCGAAGCGCCGGGAACACGCTTGGTAAAAAGGTCCAGCAGCCGGCCGGCCGCATGTTCAGCGAAGGGTGCGGTGGCCACAATCTTCAGCCGCCCGGCGTCGTTCTTGGCGTTGGCGACTTCCCAGCGGGCCTGGTCCGCCAGCCCGACAATGTCCTGGGCATAGTCGGCCAGGGCGCGGCCGCCCGGAGTCAGGGCGATGCCGCCGGCAGCGCGCACGAAGAGCGGGTCGCCAAGGTCCTGCCGGAGCGCCGCCAGGGCAGCGGACACCGCCGGTTCGCTGACTCCGAGGGTCTCCGCGGCAGCGTGCAGCGAGCCCAGGCGGGCGACCAGGGCGAACGTGCGGAGCTGGCTCAATGTCATCGCCACCGCGTCATAACCTTTCGCTTATGACGATATTGACACTCCGTATCTCACGGGGCAAGACTTGCCTCAAACCGGCGCTGCGCGACGTTGCCAGCGCCCTGGAGTGAGGTAGGGACTATGCAGATTCCGGCTCCTTTCGACTATGTGCGGGCCACGTCCGTGGACAACGCCCTGGAACTCCTCTCCCGCCACGGTCCGGAGTCGCGGGTCGTCGCCGGGGGCCACAGCCTCCTGCCGATGATGAAGCTCCGGCTCTCCCGGCCCGAATGGCTGATCGACATCAACGACCTCTACGAACTCGACTTCATCCTTCGCGACGGCGACAAGCTCCGCATCGGCGCGCTGACGCGCCACACAACGCTCCTGGAGTCGGACGAGATCTTTGCGCTCTTCCCCATCGTCCGGGACGCAGAATCCGTGATCGCCGACCCGGTCGTGCGCAACCGGGGAACTATTGGCGGATCACTCTGCCAGGCCGACCCGGCCGAGGACCTGTCCACGGTCTGCGACGTGATGGGTGCCGAAGCCGTGATCCGTGGACCGGCCGGCGAGCGCATCCTGGCCATGGCTGACTTCCACCGCGGGCCCTATGAGACGGCGGTGGGCCAGGACGAACTGCTGTGCGAGCTCCGCTTCCCGATCCGCCCCCGTTCGGGCAGCGCCTACGAGAAGGTTGAACGCCGGGTCGGCGACTGGGCAGTCGGCGCCGCCGGCGCGTCCGTGACGCTCGCTGCGGACGGCACCATCGCCGACGCCGCCGTCGGGCTCACCGCACTCGGCCTCGACCGCACGGTCGCCGGGGTCACCGAACTGCTCCGTGGCCAGCAGCCCCGGGAGGAACTGTTCGTGGAGGCAGGACGGCTCGCCGCGGAAGCCTGCGACCCGGTGGCCGACCAGCGCGGCCCGATTGACTACAAACGGCACCTCGCCGACGAACTCACCCGGCGGGTGCTCCGGCAAGCGTGTGCCCGCGCCGCCCAGACACAGGAAGGCTGAAGCGGATGCAGATCAGCATGACCGTCAACGGCAACGAAGTCACGTCCGACGTTGAGCCCCGTGTGCTCCTGGTCCACTACATCCGCGAGGTCCTTGGCCTGACCGGCACCCACTGGGGCTGCGACACCACGAACTGCGGAACCTGCGTGGTCCTGATGGACGGCCAGCCGGTGAAGTCCTGCACGGTGCTCGCTGCGATGGCCGCGGGCCACGACATCCGCACGGTCGAGGGGCTGGCCACCGGCGCCACCCTCGACCCCGTCCAGCAAGGCTTTATGGAGGAGCACGGGTTGCAGTGCGGTTTCTGCACCCCCGGCATGATGTTGACTGCCCGCGCCCTGCTCGACAAGAACCCGCATCCGGACACCACCGAGATCCGGCAGGCCATTTCGGGCCAGATCTGCCGGTGCACCGGCTACGCCACGATCGTCCGGTCGGTGCAGTGGGCGGCAGCCCACCCGGCCGGCGGAGACAGTGACGCCACGGCAGACGAGGTCATCGACGGCACGGACACCGTGGTTGAGGACATCGCAGCGCAGACACAAGACACAGAGGTGAAGGCATGACCGTCATCCACGAACGGCCCGGCAATCCGGCGGCCGGCGACGCGGACCGCCCGATCGGCTACGGCCGGATCCAGCGGAAGGAAGATCCGCGCTTTGTCCGCGGCAAAGGCAACTACCTCGACGACATCGTCCTGCCCGGCATGCTGCACGGCGCCATCCTGCGCGCCCCCGTGGCTCACGCCCGGCTGGTCTCCATCGACACCACCAATGCCCTCGCCCACCCCAAGGTCCTCGCCGTCATCACCGGGAACGACCTGCTGGGCCTCAAGCTCGCCTGGGCCCCCACCCTCTCCGCGGATGTCCAGGCCGTCCTCGTGACGGACAAGGTCCGCTTCCAGGGCCAGGAGGTCGCGTTCGTCGTGGCCGAGAACCGCTACGCCGCGCGCGACGCGCTGGAGCTGATCGACGTCGAATACGATGTCCTGCCCCCGGTGATCGACGCCCGGAAGGCCCTCGACGCCGACGCCCCGGTGATCCGCGACGAGATCGAGGGCAAGACGGACAACCACATCTTCGACTGGGAGATGGGTGACAAGGCCGAAACCGAGGCTGTCTTCGCGAGCGCCGACGTCGTTGTCTCCCAGGAGATGGTCTACCCGCGGGTGCACCCCGCGCCGATGGAGACCTGCGGGGCAATCGCCGACTTCGACGCCGTCGACGGCAAACTGACCCTCTACGAAACGACCCAGGCGCCGCACGCGCACCGCACCCTGTTCGCGATCGTCGCCGGGATCCCCGAGCACAAGATCCGTGTGGTGTCCCCGGACATCGGCGGCGGCTTCGGCAACAAGGTCGGCATCTACCCCGGCTACATCCTCGCCGTCGTGGGCTCGATCGTCACCGGCAAGCCGGTGAAATGGGTGGAGGACCGCTCGGAGAACCTGATGTCCACCTCCTTCGCCCGGGACTACATCATGCAGGGCGAGATCGCGGCCACCAAGGACGGCAAGATCCTCGCGGTACGCACCAACGTCCTCGCGGACCACGGCGCGTTCAACGCCACCGCCCAGCCCACCAAGTACCCCGCCGGTTTCTTCTCCATCTTCACCGGAAGCTACGACATCAAGGCCGCCTACTGCTCCGTCACGGGCGTCTACACGAACAAGGCACCAGGCGGCGTCGCCTATGCCTGCTCGTTCCGCGTCACGGAAGCCGTCTATCTGGTCGAGCGGATGGTGGACATCCTCGCCCGCAAGCTGGAGATGGATCCGGCGGAACTGCGGCTGAAGAACTTCATCAAACCCGAACAGTTCCCGTACGCCAACAAGACCGGCTGGGTGTACGACTCCGGCAACTACGAGCCCGCCATGCGGCTGTCCATGCAGCTGGCCGGCTATGACGAGCTGCGACGTGAGCAGCAGGCGAAGCGCGCCCGCGGCGAACTGATGGGGATCGGCATCTCCTTCTTCACCGAGACCGTCGGCGCCGGCCCGCGCAAGCACTTCGACATTGTCGGCCTCGGCATGGCCGACGGCGCCGAACTGCGGGTCCATCCCACGGGCAAGGCCGTCGTGCGGCTTTCGGTGCAAAGCCAGGGCCAGGGCCACGAGACCACCTTCGCGCAGATCGTCGCCGAGGAACTCGGCATCCCGCCGGAGGATATCGACGTCGTCCACGGCGACACGGACCAGACACCGTTCGGCCTCGGCACGTACGGGAGCCGCTCGACGCCGGTGAGCGGCGGCGCCGTCGCCCTCGTTGCCCGCAAGGTGCGGGAGAAAGCGAAGCTGATCGCCGCGGCCATGCTGGAGACGCGTCCCGAGGACCTTGAGTGGGAGAAGGGCCGCTGGTTCGTCAAGGGCGATCCCAGCGCCGGGAAGACCATCGCCGAAATCGCCATGGCAGCCCACGGCACCATGACACTGCCCGAGGGGGTCGACGGCAACCTCGACGCCGAGGTCACCTACGACCCGCCGAACCTGACGTTCCCGTTCGGCGCCTACATCTGCGTGGTCGACATCGATCCGGGCACCGGGCACGTCAAGGTGCGCCGTTTCATCGCGGTGGACGACTGCGGCACCCGGATCAATCCGATGATCATCGAGGGCCAGGTGCACGGCGGACTGACCGACGGCGTCGGGATGGCCCTCATGGAGATCATCGAATTCGACGCCGACGGCAACTGCCTGGGCGGGTCCTTCATGGACTACCTGATCCCCACGGCGATGGAAGTCCCGGACTGGGAGACCGGCTTCACCGTGACCCCGTCCCCGCACCACCCCATCGGCGCGAAGGGCATCGGTGAGTCCGCCACCGTCGGTTCGCCGCCGGCGATCGTGAACGCCGTCGTCGACGCGCTGGCCCCCTACGGGGTGGTACACATGGACATGCCCTGCACACCGGCCCGGGTCTGGGCCGCCATGCAGGGCCGGGCAAGGCCGCCGATCTGACATGACACCGACTGGAGAATCCCTTGGGGCCCGGGCGAATGACCTCGCCTCCCGCCGCGAGCCGTTCGTGCACGCCACGGTGGTCCGCGCCCAGCACCCCACCAGCGCCCACGCCGGGGACACGGCCCTGATCCTGCCCGGCGGCGAGATCCAGGGCTTCGTCGGCGGGAACTGCGTCGAGTTCGCGGTGCGGGAGTACAGCATGCAGGTCCTGGCCTCGCAGGAACCCCTGCTGCTGCGCGTTGTCCCCGGCGAGCCGTCCCGCAGCGCCGAGGAAGGCGCGGTTGAGGTCTCCAATCCCTGCCTGAGCGGCGGGGCGATCGAGATCTTCCTCCAGCCGCGCATCCCGGCGCCCCGGGTATTGGTGGTCGGCACCACGCCCGTGGCCCAGGCGCTGGAGACCCTCGGCTCGGGTGTCGGGCTGGCGGTAGAACTCACGGACGGGGAATCGGCGGCCCCCCGGTCCGACGACGCGGCGCTGATTGTGGCCTCGCACGGCAAGGCAGAGGAGTCCGCCCTCGAGGCCGCCCTGCGCGCCGGAGTGCCGTATGTCGCGCTGGTGGCCAGCGGGACGCGGGGTGCCGCGGTGCTGGAATCCCTCGACGTCGACCCCGCGCAGCGCTCGCGCGTCTTCACCCCGGCCGGACTGCAGCTGGGCGCCCGCACCCCCGGCGAGATCGCCCTCTCGATCCTGGCCCAGCTCATCCAGGAACGGGCGAAGACCCGGCACCCGGCCCCGGCGGCACCGGTTGCGACGCCGGCAGCAGAAGCCCCGGCGACGGCGATTGATCCTGTCTGCGGCATGACCGTCGCGGCGCTGGACTCCTCGATCCACCTCGAGCACAACGGTGTGACCGTATACTTCTGCTCGCCCGGCTGCCGGGCCGCCTTCCGCAAAGATCCGGAGCGCTATGCCCTCACTCTCTGAACGCCTACCCGCGCAGCACCCGACGGCGGGGCTGATCCTGGCGGCCGGGGCGTCGCGGCGCCTGGGCCGGCCCAAGCAGTTGCTGCCCTACGGCCGCGGGGTACTCCTCGACGCCGTGCTGGCCGCCGCCCGGGACTGCGGCTTTGACCAGACGGTGCTTGCCCTGGGAGGTTCGGCCGCGGAAGTCCAGCGCACGGTCGACACCACCGGCTGCCAGATCGTGCTCAACCCGGACTTCGGCGCGGGCTGTTCCTCCTCGATCGCGTCCGGCCTCGCCGCACTCCACCCGGACGCGGACGCCGTGGTCCTGCTGCTCGGTGACCAGCCCGGCGTCCGCTCCGTCGACGCCCGCGCCCTGCTGGAGCTCCTGTTCCGGGGCAAGGCAACCGGCCGGCAGGACGCCCCGGGGATCGCCGTCTGCCGGTACGACGACGGTGTCGGCCATCCCCTGGCGTTCACCCGCCGGATGCTCCCGGACCTGGCCTCCCTGCACGGCGACAAGGCAGTCTGGAAGCTACTGGAGCAGCGGGCGGCCGACGCCGTCGAACTTCGCGTTCCAGGTCCTGTCCCGCTCGACGTCGACACGGACGAGGACTACCGCCTTGTCCTGGCGGGACTGGAGGGCGCGCTGTGAACACGGCGGCGCGCACCGGCGCGGAGGAGGATGTGCAGCGCAGGGTTCCCGACGTCCCGTCCCTGATCTCGGCGCTGGACAGCGGTGACTACCTGGCCGACGTCGGACTCGCTACAGCACTCTTCCTGGCGGTCCGGCTCCCGCAGCCTCTTTTGCTGGAGGGCGAGGCGGGCGTCGGCAAGACCGAGGCGGCGAAGGCCCTGGCCCAGCTGCTGGACACGCCGCTGTACCGGCTGCAGTGCTACGAGGGAATCGACGCCGGCGAGGCCCTCTACGAGTGGAACCACCAGCGGCAGCTGCTCGGGATCCGGCTGGCGGAAGTCCGGGACGCCTCGGTCACCGAAACCGACCTCTTCGGCCCGGAGTACCTGCTGCGCCGGCCGCTGCTGCAGGCGATCGAACATCCCGGCCCGCGCCCCGCAGTCCTCCTGCTGGACGAGATCGACCGGGCCGACGCCGAGTTCGAGGCCTTCACGTTCGAACTGCTCGCCGAGGCCGCAGTCACCATCCCGGAACTGGGCACCATCCGGGCCACCCATCCCCCGATCGTCATCCTGACCTCCAACCGGACGAGGGACCTGCACGATGCCCTGACCCGGCGCTGCCTCTACCACTGGATCGATTACCCGGGACCCGGGCGCATCGCGGAAATCGTCCGACGCCGCGTTCCCGCCAGCAGCGGACCGCTGGCCCTGCAGGCCGCCGCGGTGATCACCAGGCTGCGCACGCTGGACCTGGCAAAGCCGCCGGGGATCTCCGAGGCCATCGACTGGGTGTCCGCCCTCGCCGTGCTCGGTATCGGGCACATTGACGCCGCGACGGCGGACCAAACCCTCGGCTCGATCGTCAAGAACCGCGACGACCTGGAACTGGTCGGCGCCCGCGGGGCGGACTGGCTCGTGGCCGGCACGGGCGGGTGAACCCATTGAATGCCGGAACCGCGCCGCTCACCGCCGCCGCTCACCCCACGGTCGAGGCGGCCGCCCTGGCCGCGGCGTTCATCACCGCCCTGCGCCGGGCCGGACTGTCGTGTTCCCCGGACCGGGCAGTCCGGCTGGCCGAAGGCCTCCGACTGATCCCACCAGGCGACGTCGAGACGCTGTACTGGGCATCCCGGGTGGTGCTGGTGTCAGCGCACGGGCAGCTGCCGGTGTTCGACGCCGTCTTCGCTGCGGTGTTCCGCGGAGCGTTTGACCCCGCCGCGCCGCCACGCACCACCGCTGCCCCCGCTGCGTCGCCGCCCGCAGCCCCTGAAGAGGCACGCACCCGGCCCTCACCGGCTGAGGATCGCGCCCCCGGGCAGGGACCGGCGCACCCGCGGACGGCACCGGCGGTTGCCTCCGCGGGACCGGAGAGCAGCAGGGACGAGGACGTCGCGGAACGGGAGGCGGTGCTGGCCATGGCCTCCGCCGAGGAACGCCTGCACCGGATGGCGTTCGCACAGCTCACCGAGGCTGAAGTCCTGGAGGTCAGGCGGCTGGCGTCCCGGCTGCTGCTCGCGACACCTACGCGTTTGAGCCGCCGCACCCGCAAGTCCACCCACAGCAGCGCCCGCCTGGATGTCCGCGCCACGGTCCGCGCGGCGCGGCGCTCCGGCACCGACACGACCCGGCTGCTCTACGCCCGGCGCCGCGAGCAGCGCCGCAAGCTGGTGATGCTTTGCGATGTCTCCGGGTCCATGGAACCGTATGCGCGGATCTTCGTCTCGCTGCTGCAGGGAGCGGTGGCCACCGCCGGCGCCGAGGCCTTCGTCTTTTCCACCCGGCTGACGCGCCTGACCCGGCAGCTGGCGCTGCGGGATCCGGACGAGGCGCTGTCCCGGGCGGCGGAGGCCGCGCCGGATTGGGCCGGCGGCACCCGTCTTGCCGACAGCATCCGGCACTTCGTCGACGAACACGGCCGCCGCGGGCTGGCCCGCGGCGCGGTGGTGGTGATCGTCTCGGACGGCTGGGCCCAGGAGGACCCCGAACAGGTCGCGGCCCAGATGGCGCGGCTGCGCCGACTGGCCCACCGGATCGTCTGGGTCAATCCACGCAAGGCATCCCCGGGCTACAGTCCACTGGCGGGCGGCATGGCGGCGGCCCTGCCATACTGCGACGCTTTCGTCAGCGGACACAGCTACACGGCTTTGGCAGAGGTGGCAGCCGCAATCCGCGGCGACGGCCAGTCATCACTCAAGGGAAGAGGGAACTAATGCAGATCGACAGCACTTTCTCGGTCGTCGCACCGATCGACACCGTCTGGGACACCATCATGGACTTTGAACGGGTGGCCGGCTGCGTCCCCGGCGCCAGGATCCTGAACAAGCTTTCCGACGACGCCTACCAGGTGGGCATGACCGTAAAACTGGGCCCGGTCAACATGCAGTACAAAGGGCTGCTCAACGTCATCGAGCGCAACGCCGCTGAACACCGGGCCGTTTTCGGCGGCAAGGCCCAGGAGACCCGCGGCCAGGGCACCGCTGACGCCACGGTGACCCTGCTCCTGACGGAAGAGTCAGGCGGCACCACCCGCGGCACCGTCAACGCCGAGCTGTCCCTTTCCGGCAAGGCCGCCGCGATGGGCAAGGGCGTGATTGGCAGCGTCACCGAACAGATGATGGCCCTGTTCGCCGGCAATCTGCAGGCCATGATCGCCACGCCCGGTGCCCCCGGCACCGTTCCAGCGGGCGGTTTGCCCGGTCTCGATGCGGAGGCGGAAGCGCAGGCGGCCGCGGCCAAGGTCTCCGGAGCGACCATACCGGCCCCGGCGTCGGAACTTCCGGGCCTTCCACCGGGCGCTGTGCCCGCCGCGGCCCGGCCGTCCCCCGCGCCCGCACCATCCCCCGCGCCCGCCGGCAGCCTGGACGCCCTCAGCCTCGCCAAGGGGATCGCGGCCGAGCAGCTCTCCAGCCCCGTGAAGGTCCTGGCGCTCGTGGCGGTCGTGGCATGCGCCTCCTACTGGGCCGGCCGCCTGTCCGCCTTCCGGCTGATCCGGGCGATCGGAAGGCTGAAGTCCGACCGTGCGTGATGTCCTGGCAGCCATGATGCCGGGCTGGCACAAGGGTGACACTGCCGGCCTGGCCACCGTGGTGAGCACCTTCAAGTCAGCCCCGCGCCTCCCGGGGGCGTCCATGCTCGTCACCGCCGAGGGGGAAGCCGTCGGCTCGGTTTCCGGCGGCTGTGTCGAGGGCGCCGTGTACGAGCTCGCCACGCAGGTCAAGGCGGACGGCACCCCGGTCCTGGTGCGCTACGGGATCAGCGACGACGACGCGTTCGCCGTCGGCCTGACCTGCGGCGGGATCATCGACATCTTCGTCGAGCCGGTATCCCGGCAAGCCTTCGCCGAACTCGACGCCGTCCGGCAGGACATCGCCGACGGACGGCGGGTTGGGGTTGCCACGGTGATCGAACACCCGGACAGCAGCTGGCTGGGCCGGCACCTGATCGTGCGGCCGTCGGACTTCGAGGGCGACCTCGGATCCGAGCGGGCCAACCTCGCCGTGGGCGACGACACCCAGGGCCTGCTCGCCGCGGGCCGCTCCGGCATCCTGAGCTACGGTCCCGACGGGGAGCGGCTGGACGCCGGGATGCGGGTCTTTTTCGCGAGCTACGCCCCGCCGCCGCGAATGCTCGTCTTCGGCGCCATCGATTTCGCCTCAGCGCTGGCCGGGCTGGGCACCTTCCTGGGCTACCGCGTCACGGTGTGCGATGCCCGGGCCGTTTTCGCTACCCCGGCGCGGTTTCCCGACGCCGCGGAGGTCGTCAACGCCTGGCCGCACCGCTACCTCGCCGAGCAGTTGGACAAGGGCCTGGTGGATGAACGCACCGTCATGTGCGTCCTCACGCACGATCCAAAATTCGACATTCCGCTGCTGGACGTTGCCCTGCGCGGCCGGCCGATCGCCTTCATCGGTGCCATGGGTTCGCGCCGGACCCATGCCGACCGGATCGCGAGGCTGCGGGAGGCGGGCCTGAGCGAGGACGCGTTGGCGCGGCTGCACAGCCCGGTGGGCCTTGACCTTGGGGCCCGGACCCCCGAGGAGACAGCGGTGTCCATCGCGGCGGAGTTCATCGCCAAGCAGTGGAACGGGAGCGGGGAGCCCCTGCGCCAGCTCGACGAGCGCATCCACCACGACGAGCAGCAGTGAGCGGACACCGTTGATCGAGAATGATCTCCTGCGCTGGGGACTGGCGGCACCGCTGCTGGCAGCGTCGCTCTATGCGTTGTTCCGCGCGGGCCGCAAGTCGCCGCCGGCCATCCGGGCCGGTTTCGGACTCCATGCCGCCATGATGACGGCCATGGTGCTGATGCTCGCCCCCGGACTCCAGTGGCCCGCACTGCCCCAGGTGTTCGTCTTCGGCCTGGCCGCCTGGTGGTTCGTCCTCCGCGCCGTCTCCCGGCGCCCCGCGCCCCATTCGAGGCCGCCCGAACACGTTCCCGAAAGACCCGGGCACGGCCGCCCTGAGGGCCAGTCCGGCCGCGGCAGCTTGCTCTACCACGCGCTGACGATGGCTGCCATGGCGTATATGCCCGCGGCCATGGATGTCCGCAGTGCCCACGGCCCGGAAGCTGCCGGCGTCGAGGCTACCGGCATCCTGGGCCAGGCGGCGCACCACGGCGGTGCCGCACTGGCAGGGTTGCCGATGCAGGGTCCGATCCAGGCCTGGGGCAGCCAGGCTGCGCTGGTTCTGGCCGTGGCATTCGGTCTGGCAGCTGCCGTGTGGGCCGTATTCCTGCTCCGGTCCCACACGGGCCGGGACCGTGGCGGCACAGGCCTGGAACTCGTGGGGGCGGCCTCGATGGCAGTGATGTTCGCGGCGCTCGCGGCGTGACGCCGCCGCGGGGCTCGAGTTAGCCGGACAGCCCGGGCGGGCCGCCGTCGGGCGTAAGCTCGTCCCATGGCGAGATACTTCGATGTTCACCCCGAAAACCCCCAGGCCCGCTCCATCAGCCAGGCCGTGGAAATCGTCCGTTCCGGCGGCCTGATCGCTTATCCCACCGACTCCTGTTACGCCCTCGGAGCGCAGATCGGGAACAAGGAGGCGCTCGACCGGATCAGGGCCATCCGCCATCTCGATGCCAAGCACCACTTCACGCTGGTCTGCAAGGACTTCGCGCAATTGGGGCAGTTTGTGCAGATCGACAACGATGTGTTCCGGAGCATCAAGGCTGTCACTCCCGGAAGCTACACCTTCATCCTGCCTGCCACCAAGGAGGTTCCCAGGCGGCTGCTGCACCCGAAGAAGAAGACAGTGGGCGTGCGCATCCCCGACAACCGGGTGGTCCAGGCACTGCTGGCAGAACTGGGCGAGCCGCTGCTCTCCAGCACCCTGTTGCTGCCGGACGAGGAGGAACCGCTGACCCAGGGCTGGGAAATCAAGGAACGGCTGGAGCACGTGGTGGACGCCGTGATTGATTCCGGGGACTGCGGCGCGGAGCCGACGACAGTGATCGACTACTCCAGCGGCGTGGCCGAAGTCGTCCGCCGCGGCATGGGCGACCCGTCCCGGTTCGAATAGGTCCTTCCGGGACCCTACGCGGACGCGATTGCGGTTGACCCCGCGGTGTCCGACGCCCGGTTCCGCAGCCAGCGGCGTGACAGGTCTATTGCCGCGATGATTCCCGCGAGCGGTGTGAGCACAGCAGCGGCGTAGACGAACAACAGCCAGCTGAGCGTGGTCAGCAGCGTCTGGTGGTCGCTCAGGAGGGACAGCCCGCCGAAGAGCCCGAGGCCCCAGAACAGGGCCACTCCGGCCAGCACGGCCGCGGCGGGAAAGTACTCGCTCGTGACAATGCTTTTGACAATACTCAAGGTTTTCATGGACCCTCCTCATGCCTGGCGGAGGGGAAGAGTCCGCCGGGGTCATTCCAAGTATGGGGCCCGCCAGGCTCGGATTTTCGACGAAATCCCGGCACGTGACGAAGCTAACTTTGCTGCCCTGGCACGACGGCGACGTCTGCCGCACCGCTCGGCAGGACCGGGACGCCGAGTGGTGGCATGATGGGCGAATGAGCGGCGTCACGTGCGATCTGACCATCTCCCTTGTCGGGTCCGCGGTCGGCCCGAAGCCACGGCACTTGCCTCGTTTGTCTCAGCTTCCGATCAGGCGCGGGGAAGTCCCGACACCCGAATCGACGAGCTCACGCAGTTGGCGGGCGGCGGTGCGTGGCTCTTTGGAAGTGTCTCCCAACTGGTCCGCGTTTCAGGCGAGATCGTTCGAGCACTGGAGTAAAACCGGGCCGCTGCCGGACGTCCGCGTTTCCTCGGGACTGAGGTCCAGCCGACCTGCCGTCGACCATCTCGCGCACAATGTCGAGATGGCCGGCGTGCACGGAAGTCTCAACAAGTACGCGAAACACGATCCAGTCCGTCGACCGTTCGGAACACATGCTGGCGCTCGTTCGCTAACTGTGCGCGAGCAGGTGTGCTTCGCTCAGGGCCCGGCTTCGTATCCGATGAGCCAGTGAAGTCCGTGGCGATCTATTACCTGGCCGTCCGAAGCGCCCCAAGGCTTCGGAGCAAGGGGGTCCACCACCCGGCCGCCGACCGCAAGTTTGTCGAACCACTCATGGAGAACTGAGGGCTCGGCGGTCCCCAGCAGGGAGAGCATGACACCTTCGAGCCGGACACTTTTCTGGCCTGCGGCCGCGTCCGATCCCGCCAAAGCAACTAGGCCGTTGAGCATTCCGTGAGCTATAGCGTCTGGGGGGCCGTCGCTGCGACTGAAGTCATCATAGGTGTGCAAGGAGAGCTCTCCGCCGAAAACGTCCGCGTAGAAGCCGAGCGCTTCACGCGTGCCCGGGAAACTGACATAGATCTGCGGCGCCGTCATGTGCACAGCATACAGACACCGCCCACCCGCCCCTTCAGCCGCAACTTTCCTCCACATCCCGCCAACCATGCATCAGGCGCAATCGGGCACGTATCGGTAGTTTGCGGACTAGCTTTTGAACGAATAGCTCTTCGAGGATGCAGAACCGGTCGCAGCGATGAGGCCGCTCGCCAGAGGAATCTATTCGTTCCGGAGGCCTCGAGGCTCGACGAGAGGACGGGCACGGCTTCAGTATTTACGGAAGCTTCACCGGCGGCGAACAACCCCCTGCGCCAGTTCCTCATCGGCCGAAACGGGCATGGCGGTTTTGTTTGCTTCGAGGACGAAGAAGATGAAGGACAGGAACGCTGTCCTCTCGCCGTTGACGATGCGCGGGGGAAGGAGTTCGTGCGGTGTGTCTGGAGATGGCTCTGGTTCGCTCACGGTGGCTATGCGGTATCCCGCCGACGTGAAGGCGCTGATCATCTCTTGAAGTGGTCGGTGCCAGAAGGTCAGGACCGCAGGCTCGCCATCGAACTTGTAATCCTCCGAGTACTGCCGGATGGCGAAGTAGTCCTCCGTTGGTTGGGTGACAACGCTGACCGTGGGGTGGTTGACCGACAGGATCAGGCGACCGCCCGGCTTCAGGACGCGCCGCAGTTCGGCAAGTGGTGCTGACCAGTCCTCCAGATAGTGCAGGACCAAGGACGAGACAACGTCATCGAAGGAGTCATCGGCGAAAGGGAGCGGTTTGCTGAGGTCGGCCACGTACAGGTCCGCGGTCGCGCCCAATCGCTGTCTTGCCAATTCGAGCATCGCAGGACTGGAATCGAAGCCGGTCATGATCGCGCCTTTCGCGCTCAGTGCCGCGGACAGGGGCCCGGAACCGCACCCTGCGTCCAGGACACGGTGACCGGTCACGTCGCCGGCAAGGCCAATCATTGCCGGCCGCTCGTAGTACGCGTTGAGGAGGCTGGACTCATTTTCAGCCGAGTAGTTCTCGGCGAAATCGTCATAGTGATTGGCCTTCACTTCTCTTCCCTTTCAGGCACATCCTCACGGGCGGGACAATAGGGTCGACCCTAGCAAGCAAGAGCCGTCCTTCTCTACCACTTACGGGACACCCCTTGGTGTCTTTTATGCCTTCTCCAAGGGTGGTTGTGATCCCACCCCTTCCCGCCCTCCATTGCCATAGAACTGGGAATTGTCTTCCATGGAACCAGCGGAAGTTTGCGGAGTGGCTTTTGATCGAATGGCTCCAACGGCCAACTCGGTTAGCCTTCGGATCAATGAACCCCTTTGGACTGCCGGACCACCAACTCGCCGCCTTCGCCCGTCCGGGCCTGGATTACCTTCCTACCGGGCACGACGCTGAGGACGCAGTGCAAGCCGGGATAGGTGACGTAGGGTCCCTCGCCGCTCTTGCGTTACCGGACGTCGTGGCGACCAGGATCAGCCGGCTGGGAGTCGACGTCAGCACCGGGACCATGACAGAGCGGCTACTTGACGCAAGCGATGGGAGCACCGTCATTTCGGGCCTCAGATACCGCAACCTCTATCCGGCCTTCCCGTTCGTGGCGGTCAAGACTACTGCCCGAATAAACGACGCCGAGTCTGCGGATACACTGGCCGCCCAAGTGGCCGCGGCCTACCGCGGGGTGGGCATGGCCGGGTCCCTATGCGTGGCAGAAGCGGCGACTGAAATGTTCGCCGATTACCAGCACGAACATCAAGCGGGGCGATCCGATGCCCCGGTGCTCGCCCCGTTTGTTTCAGGGTCGCACGAGGAGGGGCTCCAGGACGCGGCGGACCAGGGCTCGTTGATGACGCTCCGGGACGACCACGGCTTTGCGGGGTTGGTGGCTGCCACCATCTCACCGATCTTTGGCCGACGTGCAGTCTGCATGCTGGACGTGTTTCTGACGGAACGCCTGCGTGGCAAGGGCTTGGCTCCAGCAGCGCAGTCAACTTTCCTGACCGGCCAACGCTCGGGCGCGGACACCGTCTGCGGCCACATCCACGCAGGGAACCTGCCCTCGCAGCCGCACGGCCCTGAAGCTGGGCCGGCGGCCGGTCCAGCAGGAGTACTTCGTCAGCCTGTCCGCAGACTGAAATAGCCGGCCCCGCAGCTTGGGACAGCTGCCTCTGGGCAAAGTCTGCCCAATGTCAGTACCCGGAGCTACACTGGATGTATCGAACATATATTCGAATGAAGGTGTGTTGTGGGCGTAATCATCGGGCCCCGCGTGATAGACGCGGGCACTTCTCTTCTGTCGGTCCTGATCTCGCCGGTGCCGGTCGCCGCAGGCTACCCTTCCCCGTCCCAGGACTACTTTGACGGCCGCATCGACCTTAACGAACACCTCATCAAGGACATCACCAGCACCTATGTCGTCCGGGTGTCCGGGGACTCCATGGCGGGCGCCGGGATCAGCGACGGCGACGAGCTGATCGTCAACCGGGCGCTAGATGTACTCGGCCAGGACGTTGGTTACATCTGCTGATGGGTGGTCGTCCTCCGAGGGCGCTGTGGTTGCGGCGGTGGTTGTAGAAGTCTAGCCAGCCCGTGAGGGCCTGTGTGCGGTCGTCGCTGGAGTCATAGGCGTTCTTATAGGCCCAGCCTTCCTGGAGAGTGCGGTTGAACCGCTCGGCCTTGCCGTTCTGCCACGGGCTGCGCGGTTTGGTGCGCCGGTGTTTGGCGCCGAGATCCGCGATGGCCGTAGCGAAGTCCGCGGACCGGATGTAGGCCAGGGCGTTGTCGGTCATGACTTCGCGCACCGGTGCCCCGTTCGCGGCCATGAACGCCGCGGCGTTGGTCAGGAACCGGGCGCAGGTCGGCCCTTTCTCGTCGGGCAGGACCTCGACGTAGGCCAGGCGGGAGTGGTCATCCACGGCGACGTGGACGTAGTCGTACCCGATGCCGCGGCCTCTGACGGCTTCGCTGCGGCCATGGACCCGCCAGCCGCCGCCGTTCGCTATGCCGCCGAGTTTCTTGACGTCGATATGCAGCAACTCTCCGGCGGTGTCGCGTTCGTAACGGTGGTCGGTGGCCCGGCCGGCCCGGATGCGGTCGCCGCTGATCGGGTCCAGTTCCCACAACCGGGGCAGCCCGGCCCTGGCGATGATCCTAGAGACCGTGCGGGCCGGGACCTTGCAGCGTTCGGCCAGCTCGACCGGGCCTTCGCGGTGCTTCTCCCGAGCCGCGAGCACGTCCTCGATCTTCGCCTCGGGGGTGGCGTGCGGGCACGAATGCGGGCGTGAGGACCGGTCCTCCATCCCGTCCCAGCCGTGTTCGACATAGCGCTTGAGCCACCGGTGGGCGCATGCGCGGGAAACACCCATTTCCTTCGCCACATGCGCCACGGGACGGCCGCCCAGAAGACGCTGGACAAGGATGCTTCTACCGGCAGGAGTCAGACGGGCATTACGGTGGACCATGAAGACCTCTTAGTCGTTAGGTGTGTGTGGTAACCACCAACCTAAGAGGTCTTCACCCTTTTCAACATGTAACCAACGTCCTGGCCGAGTACAGCTAGAGCCCCGCGACGGCTGTGTCGTCGTCGCGGTCCTCGACGGCGAACTCACCGTCAAGAGGCTGCGCCTCACGACTTCCGGCGTGGTCCTCCAGGCGGACAACCCACGCTACCCGGACATCAGGGTCGCAGCGTTGTCGGACCTCGTCATCTGGGGCGTCGCGACCCGCTGCCTCCACCATGTCTAGGGCCGGGCCCGGCCTGGGCAGTGTCGCCCTCGTCGATGTGAACTGCTTCTACGCCAGCGCCGAACGCGCCTTCGACCCCTCCCTGGAGAGCCGTCCGCTGGTGGTGCTCTCCAACAACGACGGATGCGCCGTCGCCCGCTCCCCCGAGGCGAAGGCACTTGGAATCCCGCTCGGCGAGCCCTGGTTCAAGCTCGCGCCACGGGCAAAGGAATGGGGGCTCGTGGCGCGCTCGAGCAACTACGAGCTCTACGGGGACATCAGCGCCCGGGTGATGGAACTCCTCGGCCGCTACTCGGCCTGGCTGGAGGTCTACAGCATCGACGAGGCTTTTCTGGGCGTCCGCGGCACCCCTCAGGAGCTGCAGCGGCTGGGCCACACGATGAAGACGGCAGTGCGCCGGAACGTCGGCGTCCCCGTCTGCGTTGGCATCGCAGGCACCAAGACCTTGGCGAAACTGGCCAACAAGTGGGCCAAACACAATCCGGCGTTCGACGGCGTCTGCCACTGGGATGCCGTCCCCGCCGCCCAGCAGGAAAGGCTCATGGCGGGCCTGTCCGTGATCGAGCTCTGGGGTGTTGCGGCACAGTTGACCAAACGGCTGAACGGGCTGGGGATCCATTCGATTTCGGACCTCGCCCGGGCGGATCCGATCCGGATCAGGGACCGCTTTTCGGTGGTCCTGATGCGCACGGTCCTCGAACTCCAGGGAACTCCGTGCATCCCGCTGGAGGAGCAGCGAATAGGGCGCGACCAGCTCATCTTCAGCCGCTCCTTCGCCACTCCGATCACCACCGGCGCCGCGCTGCGCCAGGTCCTCGGCGTCTATGCCCAGCAGGCCAGCGCCCGGCTGGCTCGCCACGGGCTTCAGGCCAAGGTGCTGACAGCATTCGCGGCCACGTCGTTCTACGACCCGCAGTCCAGTTCCCACCCTTCCGTGTGCGTGCCCCTGCCCATGCCCACCGCGGACCCGGTTCTCCTGGCAAGGGCCGCCTATGCCCTGCTCCCCCGGATCGACGACGGTGTCAAGTACGTCCGCGCGGGCATCATGGTCACGGACCTGCGGCCCACGGGCAACCAGGCACCGTTGGAGGTCTTCGAGAACCCACATGAGGAACGCGGCATTGGCCCTCTGCTTGAGGAGGTTAGCGGCTCTTCCACTTTTGGCGTGGCGGCAGGTGTTCAGCATGCTTGTTGGGCTGCCGTGTACAACAATAGCCGGAGCCTGTAATGCTCATGATTCCGGTATCCGCGGGCCGCTCGTTTGAGGTTCTTGGCGCTGAGGTTCGCCGCTTCGCTGCGCGCGTTCGTGACCCTGGCCCGGCAGAACGTGAGCAGTTCTTTGCGCCACATTTTCAGGGTCAGGAACAGTGATTTCGCCTCGCGCATTCTGGTCGCTTTCACGGCGTTTTCGAGCTCGGCCCAGGCTCGGTGGAAGCCGTCGATGTGATTGGTCTTCAGCAGCTGGCGGACGTGTTCCTTGATGCCCCAGACGACACCGAGTTCAAGGTCAGAGCCAATGATTTCCTGCATCCGTCCGCGCTGGGCGGAGGACATGTTTTCCTGGTTGCAGGTCAGCAATTTCCGGTACTTCCAGGCCGGATCCGTGGCCCTGCCGCGCCTGCCGTGGAGGTCGTGAGCGCGGCGCCGCCGGACATCGGTGACCATCTGGTTCGCCCGGGCCACCACATGCCAGTGGTCCACGGTGATGGCTGCCTTGGGCAGGACCTTGCGGATGGCCCGGCGGAACTCGGTGGACATGTCCATGGCCACCATTTCCACCTTGTTACGCCACCAGCGCGGTCGTGCGCCGATCCAGTCACGCACCGCCTGGCCGCGGCGGCCGTCCACAATGTCCAGGATCGCGCCGGTGTCCAGGTCCGTGAAAACGATCGACCAGGGCTCTACCCGGGTGACTTTTCCGGCATCGTTTTTCAGGTAGCGGACCCGCCGGAAGCGGTGCTCGTCCACGCCCAGACGGCGGACCAGGCGACGGTCCACACCGCCGTCCAGGACGGCAGTGTCCTCCATGACACGCATGGCGGTCGTCCACGACACACCCGAGGCCGCGGCAACCCGGGAGACGGCCCGAAGCTCCGCGGACAGGTCTGCGACAATGCCGGCCACGAGCCTGCTGGTCAGCCGGGAACGCAGCGGAATCTCATCGGTGGTCTGCACGAAGGACCGCCGCGGACACTGCGGTTCCAGACACGCCAGCCGCCGCTTCCGGACCCTGACGTCCAAGGGCTCTCCGCCGCACTGGACATCCCGGACACGGTGAACCGGACGGGCCTGGATCCGGGACGACAACACCCCGCAGTCAGGACAAGCCCCTTCCCGCTCGACCGGCTCGACAAGAACCGTCCGGACCCCGCCGGCGCGCTCGGCGGAGAGCACAACATGGCCCTCCAAATTGAACAGAATCGACGCGGCATCGCACGTCTGCGTAATCTGTAACAAGGCTCGTAGTCCTCAGCAATAGATGTCTCGACAACACCTATGCTCGCAGGGCTACGAGCCCCTTCATTTGAAGGACACCACGCTAAAAGTCGATGAGCCAGGTTAGCCGGAGGTACGGCCGGGGCTCGATTGGCCTTGGCCTCGCCGGAATCCGGGGCGGGCCGGACTGGAGTATGAAACGGGACATGCTGTCCCCCCGCTACACCACCCACTGGGACGAACTCCCGGTTGTCAAAGCAGCGTGAGGGACCCGGGCGGCGGGCCGCCGCGCCAGGACAGGTTCAGACGGCGACGGCCAGCGCCTGCTGCAGGAAGGAGTCGAGCACCCGGCCGGCGTTCTCCTGCATGCGCCGGGATTCCTCTGCGGCGGGCTGCGTGCTTTTGGGGCCGTGCAGCCGTTCGCTCAGATAGAGCAGGGCTGCCAGGACTTCCGAGAGTTCGGTGTTTCCCTCGGCGCGCTGCCGCAACAGCCTCATGTGGGCAGCCTGCAGGGCCGGCCCCGGGGCGCACCCCAGATCGCGGTCGAACAGCCGGCGGCAGCGCTCATATGCGGCCAGTCCCTCCACGGGGAGACCCGCCTGCTCGTATCCCGTGACCAGGATGGTCCATGCACGTTCGTTGAGCGGCTCCGAACGGATCGCGGTCTGTGCCAGCGAAACAGCGAGTTCGGGTTTGTCCAGAAATGCTGCGGTTTCTGCGGCGAGAATCTGGGCGTCGACTTTCGCGGCTGCGTGGCGGGCCCGGGCCTCCTCCGCCCACTCGGCCACCAGCTCAAAACCCAGCAGCGGCTCTGCGGCCAGCTCCAAGGCCTGCAGCGAGAGCATGTGAGCCTCCGCAGGCGGGGACTGCCGGGCCGTGCGGATCAGCTCGTGAAACTCTGACAGGTCGAGTTCCACCAGCTGTGGATCAAGGACGTAGCCGGCGTTCGCGGTGCGAAGCGGACCCGATTTGGTGTTGCCGGGCTGGATCGCCCGGCGCAGGCCGCTGACATAGCTCTCGAGAGTCGCGACGGCGCCGTCGCTGGCATGCGGTCCCCATAGCATCTCCACGAGACGCGTCTTCGAAACAGGTGTCCCGAGGTTCAACAGGAGAATTTCCAGAATGTGCCGCGGCTTGCAGCCTCCCAGGTCCGCAGCCCTGAGCACTGCCCCATTTCGCCGGACCTCGAATGTTCCGAATAGCCGAACCGAAATTCCCGGTGCGGGAACGCTCAAATTGTCCACTTTGATCCCCTCCCCAGGTATCACTAAATTGCTCCTCGAAGAGCCGAAAGGAATTACAGGAAAGGTACGCTGAGACTCACTTCCATCCGACTTTCTAGGGAAACCGTTTCACGCAGAACGAGGCTCAACAAGGAATGCAACTACCCGATCGTTGACCGCGCGGAAAGTCGGGTACACCGGGGAACGCCGCCAAGTATCCTCCAGAAGTCTCCTGAGTACCCGGACGGTGAGGCAAGTATCACCACCCCCAAGCGGTGGTACGCCCCCGGGTACGTCCACCCGGGCCGCAATGGCGGCCCGGTCGGAGGAGCTCTCCAGGAGCACAGGGCACATGTGCCGGCCGCAGACCCGTCCCGCTCGACGAAGATCAGGTTTCGAACGGCGCCCTGACGCGCGAACCGGGAATTTCCGTATCCCATTTCCCGGCCGTTGTCAGTGGCAAAAGAAATGCCGGAGCAATCACCCTGATCAACGGAAGAGGATATTTCCGGATCCATCGGCATTCCCGAGGGCACCACTAAACCCTACTTCTCCCTCATCTCCTCGGGGACGGTGAGCACCCGGATTTCGGCACCGTCACGCAATACCGCCAACTCCAGCGGCACACCAATGGCCTCGGCAAACAGCAGCTTCTGCAGACTTTCGGCATTGGAGACCGCCTTTTCACCGACCCTGAGCAGCACATCCCCCGCCCGGAGTCCGGCCCGCTCGGCGGGAGAACCTGTCAGGACTTCGACCACCAGGAGCCCTTCGCGGTGTCCGGTCCGGACCACAGCGCTGGGCTGGAGTTGGAGTGGGGTGTTGACGAGCCCGAGGTAGGCGCGGCGGACGCGGCCGTCCTTAAGCAGCGCTGCAATGATCCGCCGCGAGGTGGCGTTGACCGGGACGGCAAGGCCCAGCCCGGCCCCGGCCACCGCCGTATTGATGCCGACGATCCTGCCCCGCGCATCCGCGAGCGCTCCGCCCGAACTTCCCGGGTTGAGGGCTGCGTCGGTCTGGATGACGTCCTCGATCATCCGGCGGTTGCGTCCGGACCAGACGGGAATGGAGCGTCCCAGCCCGCTCACCACCCCGGCGGTCACGGAGCCCGAGAGTCCCAGCGGGTTGCCGACCGCGATGACCAACTGCCCGACCCTGAGCGACTCTGCATCACCCAGGTCCGCGGGCGTCACAGTCGGGGCCCTGCCGTGCACGACAGCCAGATCGGAAAGTGGATCCGAGCCGACCACTTCCACGGCGGTGCGGGTCCCGTCGGCATATACCGCGCTGCCGCATTGGGCGCCGCCCACCACATGGGCGTTGGTGAGGAGGTACCCGTCCGAGGTGAACAGGACGGCTGAGCCGGCGCCGATGCGGAAGCGGCCCTGCCGTCCGGTGCCGGACACTTCCAGCGCCGCCACATGGGGAGTCACCGCGGCGGCGACGCTAATCACCGTTGCGGAATAGGAATCAAGGGGGTCCTCGGACGCCTCGGGGTCAGGGACCCGGCTGATCGCAGTTGCCACAGCGCACCTCCTGAACTGGTACTCATCTAAGTCAACCACCGGCCCGGGAGGCATAGTCCGGCGCCCCCTACGCCCTCAGAGAAATACGCCGGATGTCATGACGGCGGGGCGGCAGTTCATGCGGCAGGCCATGCGCCGCTAGGCTCAGAGAGTCCAGCTTTTCAGCCACAGGAGAACCTACGTGAACGCAGCGTCCGCTTCACCCGATCCGCTGCCCGCGCTGGGCCTGAGCTGGGGCATCAAGCGCAGCTTCATCGACTACATCAACAGCCTGCCGGACGGGTCCGTCTCCGCGACCAACGGGGCGACCATGGCCGAACCTTCCCTGTTCTGCTTCAGCCCAGAGTCCTCTGACTACGACGTCGAGCGCGGCACAGGCCTGCTGCGCTTCCGCGGGGATGTCCGGCTCGCCGGCCACCACGGCATGCTGCTGGTCCGGCTGCTGGATCCTTGGATCACCTTCACCGGCGGCAGCGGAGTGCTCTCCATCAGCACCGGCGATGGCCAGGACCGCACCGCGGTCGGGTTCCTCACTCCGTCAAAGCCCCGCGTCGCCGGCGGGTCTCTCGTTTGGGAACCAGTCGACGTTGTCATTTCCCCGGAAGGATCCGAGCTCTTCGACGGCCAGTATGCCGCCGGCCAGCCCATGGATCCGCTCTTCATCCGGGTCGCAGCCTAAGGAGAGCCGCGCTGGTGGAGTTCGTGAACGATCGCCTTCGGCTCTAAATGCACAAATGACCGGCCGCACACTGGTTGAGGAGAGAGTGCGGCCGGTAGCCTGTGGCGGCCGGCGGATGTGCGCCGAAGCCTTGAGCCTGTCGGCTCCTTCATGAACTTTTCCTGCCTTAACTGTGCCGCACAGCACCTGAGAGGACCCTGAGAAGGCCCTCGTCGCGTCGGGCTCCGGAAAACTCTCCGGCAGCGGTTGTCCGGGGACCGCCGGTGCCGCATTCTTGGAACATGGAACGGCCCACGTCCCCGGCCGGGCGGTCCCGCCGCAGCAGTTGGGGCTTGCGCAAGCGCTCGACGGCGGTCGCCGTCGCCGTCGTTGCCGCTGCGCTTCTCCTCGGTGGCGTCATCTGGCTCGCCCTGCTGCAAAGCACCCTCACGGCCTCAATCGATTCCGCTTCCCTGCGGAAGACACAAGACGTGATCGTCCAACTGGCTGACCATGACATCGATGAGGTCGCCGAGTACATCGGGTTGACGGCTTACGCCGGCCAGTATGTCCAGCTCCTGGACGCCTCCGGGCAGGTGGTAGCAGGGTCCGAGCCCAAGGCCGCCCAGGTGCCCCTGACCGCCCGACGCCCCTCCCCTGGCCAAACCCAAACCCAGGACGTCTCCAGTCTCCCCAACATCGGCAACCAGGACGACTTCCACGTGGTCACCGCCGGAGTGCGGGTCGGTTCCGCCGAGTACACCGTGGTGGTTGCCTCCTCAGTGCAGGTGCAGGCCGACACCGTCGCCACCGTGGCGTGGTTCCTGCTGGCGGCTACCCCATTGCTGCTCGCTGTCGTTGGCATCTCGGTATGGCTGCTGGTGGGACGATCGCTGCGCCAGGTCGAAAGGATCCGGGGCCAGGTTGCCCGGATCGACGCCGAACGCCTCGATGGCCGCATTGACGTCCCGCCCACCAACGACGAACTCGAGGCTCTGGCCCGGACCATGAACATGATGCTGGAGCGGCTCCAGGCATCGGACCGTGAACAGCGCCGCTTCGTCTCCGATGCAAGCCACGAATTGCGCAGCCCGCTGGCCACGTTGAGTGCCGGCGTGGAGATCGCCGCGGCGGATCCATCCGGAGCGATGTGGCTCCAGATGAAGGATGTCCTTGCCAGCGAAACGGAGCGCATGCGCTATCTCGTGGAGGACCTGCTGACCCTGGCCAAGGCGAACGACGGGGGGCCGGCGGTCGAGGATGCAGACGTGGACCTGGACGACGTCGTGGACCAGGAGATCAGGCGGCTGCAGTCGGCGAGCCTGCACCAGATCACAGCCGAGCTCACGCCGACCCGAATCCGGGGCGATGCCCGGCGCATCGGCCAGGTGCTCCGCAACGTCCTGGACAACGCTGAGCGGCACGCGCGGTCCCGGCTCCGGGTCACCCTGCGCACCACGGCCAGCGGCGCCGTAATCACCGTCGACAACGACGGCGATCCCGTTCCCGCGGCGGACCGGGTGCGGATCTTTGAGCGCTTTGTCCGGCTCGATGAGAGCCGCTCCCGGGAAAGCGGCGGCAGCGGTCTCGGCCTGGCCATTGCGGCGGGGATCATGTCCGCCCACCACGGCACCATCCGCGCCACCGAAGGACCCGACGGTGAATGCCGTTTCGAAATTGCGTTTCCCCTGCCCGGGGCCCCGGCTACTGATGAGGGCGAGGAACATGCGCCGGTTCGGAAATCTGCCCGGCGCTGAGCTGGTAGCCCATCCCGCGCACTGTGGCCAGGCTGCGGATACCGAACGGGGCATCGATTTTGCGCCGCAGGTAACCGATGTAGACCTCCACGACGTTGTCCCCGCCTTCGAACGCCGAATCCCAGACGTTGTCGAGGATCTCCGCCTTCGACACAACTTGGTCGTGCCGCCGCATGAGATAGTGCAGCAGCCCGTATTCGCGGGCCGTGAGGCTGATCTCCGTGCCGTCCCGTCGGACCCGGCGGTTGACGGGGTCGATGGACAGGGTACCGAGCGTCAGCACGACGGGCCGCTCGGGGGCCCCTCGTCGGATCAGGGCACGGATCCGGGCCACGAGCACCAGGAAACTGAACGGTTTGGTCAGGTAGTCATCGGCACCGAGGTCAAAGGCATCCGTCTGGTCGTACTCCCCGTCCTTCGCGGTGAGCATCAGCACCGGGGTCCAGATCCGGCGTTGGCGCAGTTCCTTGAGCACGTCGTAACCGTTCATGAGCGGCAGCATCAGGTCCAGCAGGATCGCGTCGTAGTGGGATTCGCTTGCCGCCGACAGTCCGCTGACGCCGTCATGGGCCACGTCCACGACGAACCCTTCATTCACAAGGCCCCGGCGAACGGTATCAGCGAGGTGCCGCTCGTCCTCCACCATCAGAACCCTCATTGCGGACTCCTCTCCTCAGACCCAGTATGGCGCCTGGAGCGCCTCTCGGCATGTCTGGTTGCAGGGGGAATCGCGGGCACCGCACCGTGAGCGGGGCGTCTCCTAAACGTCTTCGCGGGCCTGGGGCACCTGGGCAGCGGAGCCAAACAGCCAGCTGGAGACGTCGCTGCGCAGGACAAAGTGGGGTCCGCCCGTGGCACTGACGCTGCCGGTGGGAACGTAGTACCCACGGCCGGCGCCGGGACCGCCGGCCGCGCGGTCAAGGGCGTCGGTGAGCTGTCTGGGCAGGTGGCCCACGGGGCCGAGGGCCCGGAGGCGGTCAACTTCGTCGGGCGTGAGCCTTCCGAACACTGCAGCGATATCTGCCATCCCGGTTCCCTTCTGGCGGACGGTGCCTGAGGAACAAGCCTAGAACCACAGCATGAACGGCGTATGAAATCCGGACGACGATCATCGAACAGATGCCACCCCGGCGGAAACCCATCACCGGTGTTGTGAGTGTCACTGCACACAGTGCCCCTACACCCAGCAAATTAACGGGTGCATGCTGTACCGTTCAATCCCGGGAAACTCAGAACAACGGAATCGAGAATCAACCAGGTGGCAACCGACTATGACGAAGTCCGATCCGACGTTGCGGAATCACGCAACGCCTCGCTGGAGGCCCTTCGCTCCGCGAACGCGCCGGACGCCCGCAGCGTAACCCGCGAGCTCGATGAGGCGGACACCTCCGAAGGCGTAGAACTGCCGGGCGCCGACCTCTCCGGCGAGGAACTGACGGTCACCGTCATTCCGCAGAAGGACGACGAGTTCACGTGTTACTCATGTTTCCTCGTCCGGCACCGCTCGCAGCTCGCCCGCGAAAAGGCAGGCCACTCGTACTGCGCTGACTGCATGAGCTAACAGGCGGCCCGCTTCACATTTCCGCCGTAACGCCGCCGGGCATGCCATGCACGACGCGTTCCGATACGCTCCTCATTGACGATTCGGCGCGTGCCGGTACCTAGCCGGAGGCGGAATCATGCGGAACTGGACCATCAAGCCTGAGGACCAGCCTCCTCTAGTGGCTGGTGCCACTACTGATGGCCATGGTGATATCAACAGCTTCGGCACCGGCAAACCCGGGACCGGAGCTGTTGCCGTCGGGACCGGAGACCGGCTCCCCGGGCGCACCTGGAGTCTCAAGACCGAATGGTCGAGGGCCTTCGCCATGATGCTGGTGGCGCTGCTCGTGGGGGCCCTGGCCACGGTTGTCGGCGTCAGGGGTGTCGGGGACCAGGTCCAGGAGACTGCCGCCCGCCTCCAGGGCGAATCAGAGGTGATCGCGCAGTTACGATCTGCCCTCGATGCCCATGAACAGGCCGGCCTTCAGCTCCTGTCCAACGCACCGGTTGACCGTTCGGTGTTCCTCCAACAGCAGCGGGACATTTCCCGCCGCTTCGACGAGGCCATCGACTACCTGCCGGCGGAGCGGGACATGCGCGCCGCCGCGGCTAAGGCCCGCGCCCAGTGGCAGGAGGGCCTCGCGGAACGTGGGCTGTGGGGCGACCAGATGCAGACCCTCACGGGAAACCACGTGGCCGAGTCCCCGGGTCTCGACGCGTCCGGCGCCGGGGTCCGTGCCTTGCTGGATGGGATTCAGCGGTCAGCCCTTGAGGCGATGGACTCCGGGCTGGCCTACAGTGCCGAGCTCCAGCAGATCGTGATCGCAGCCCGCAGCGCTTTGTTCGGGCTGGCGGCGGCCGGCGTCGTTTACTTCCGCAGCAGAATGGTCAAATTCCTCATCCGGCCCGTCGAGGGCCTGCACAGCGGGGTTCTCAAACTGAAGGCCGGCGACTACAGCCACCGCATCGACGTCGTCCGCCGCGACGAGCTGGGTGAACTGGCAGAGGCCTTTAACTCCATGGCCGCCGCTGTCCACGACAGCCATCTGGCCCTGACGCACCGCGCCACGCATGATCCCCTGACAGGGCTGGCCAACCGGGCGGCGTTAACCGAGCGGCTCGCAAAGTCATTCCACCCGGGCACAGCCGGAAAGTCCCGGCACGAAGGGCTGCTGTTCGTCGATGTCGACGACTTCAAGGACGTCAACGACTCGCTGGGGCACGAAGGCGGCGACGCGCTGCTCATCCAGCTTGCCAACCGCTTGCAGGGCTGCGTGCGGTCCCACGACCTCGCCGCCCGCCTCGGCGGGGACGAGTTTGCGATCGTGGTGGGAGACGATGCCGACGGATCCGTCACCGCCGCGATCGCGGAACGGATTCATGATGCACTGCGGTCACCCTTTTCGGTCGGCGAAGTCCGGCTGAAAGTTTCAGTCAGTATGGGCGCCACACTTCACCGCCCCGAAACCGTGGAACCCGCCGATTTGCTGCGGCAGGCAGACTTCGCCATGTACATGGCCAAACAAGCAGGCAAGGGACGCTACCAGCGCTTCGACGCCGAGGGCTATGACAGGATGGCGCACCGTGCAGCCCTCCGTGCCGATCTGGCCGCCGCAGTGCCCGAGCGGCAGCTGCGGATCGACTACCAGCCGGTGGCTGATCTGCGCACCGGGGAAATCCTGGGTTTGGAGGCGCTCGTGCGCTGGAATCACCCCACGCTGGGGCTGCTGGAGCCCGCGGAATTCGTCCCGCTGGCCGAGGAAACCGGAGACATCGAGGAGATCGGCCGCTGGGTACTGGCCACCGCGAGCCGCCAGGCCGCCCGCTGGCGCGCCTCGATGGGCCACTGCGAAAACCTCTGGGTTTCCATCAACCTCTCCACCCTGCAGTTGCCCAGCCCGCGGAACCTGGACGCGATCGAGAGAATCCTGATGGATCCCGCTGCGGAAGCGGACAAAGTCGTCCTGGAAGTCACCGAAACAGCATTGGCCAGCAGCATCGACGGCGGCATCACGGCGCTCCACCGGCTTAAGGCCGTCGGCGTCCGCATCGCCATAGACGACTTCGGGACCGGCTACTCCTCACTGAGCACCCTGGCCGATCTGCCCGCGGACATCCTCAAGATTGACCGATCATTCCTCGCCGCCAGCACCTCCGATGCCGCCTCTGCCGCCATGCTCGAGGGCATCCTCGGGCTGGCCCACAAACTCAACCTCGAGGCGATCGCCGAAGGCATCGAAGACGCCGGGCAACTGGCCCTGCTCCGCGGCCTGGGCTGCCGCATGGGACAGGGATACTTCCTGTCCCGTCCCGGCCCCGCCCCCATCATCGAAGCGCTCCTCGCGGCAGGTTCCCGGCTCCAGCCGCCGGTGGCGTAGGGGCAGCCGGGAGGCCGGTGCGATTTCGCGGCGGCAGGCGGAGAATGGAGGGTAGTGGCTCGTCCTGTATCTCCGCCGTGCAGAGGATGGTGCACCGTGAATGCCGTGAATACTGGCAAGGTTCCCGCCCGCTGGCTTGCTCCGGCGGTGGCTGTGTTGCTCGTCCCGGTGTTGGCCGGGCTGGGCGGTTGCGCCACCGGGGGCGGAAGTCCGGCCCCGGCGTCGACGCCCGGCCCGGTCAGACCCGGCAACACGGCCGGCGCCACGACCATCACCATTGAGGACTTCGGTTTCGGAGCGCCGGTCACGGTCTCCCCGGGGGCGAGGGTGACCGTGACCAACCTGGACAGCGCTCCCCATACCGTGACGGCCGACGACGGCTCGGCCTTCAACGTGGACGTCAAGGGCAGCGGCGGTACTGGCACTTTTACCGCGCCCATGCAGCCCGGAACTTACACCTACCACTGCATTTACCATCCGCAGATGCACGGAACACTGACGGTGGGATGAGGGTCAGGGCTGGAGCGGCAGGGGGCCCGGCTCAGCGTCGGGCGCGCTGCGTCAACGCGCTGTTGAGGACTCCGAGCAGTGCCGGTGTGGGAACCTGGACGCTGGCCGCGTACTGCGTGTGGCTTGCGAGGTACTTCTTGATGTACGGGCACACGGGGACAATCTTCAAGCCGGCGGCGACCGTGTCGTCAAGCGCCTGTGCCGCGAGCCGGCTGGCGAGCCCCTGGCCGCCGAAGTCCTCGTCAATGACCGTGTGGTAGAAAATCCGGTGGGTGCCGCCGTCGTCGATGTACGCCGCCTGGCCGATGACCGTGTCGCCGTCAAGAACCTCGTAGCGGAGCCGGTCGGGGTTCCTGCGGATGGTGATTGCGGTGAACATGCTTCTCGTTTCTCAGGGGGCTCAGTCGCGGGGGCGGAGCCGGGCGTTGGGGAGCGCGGGGGCCGGCAGCGGCGCGGGTTCCCCCGCGGGGAAGGTGCCGAACCGCGGGACTGCGGTGTCCGTCCCGGCGGCTGGCAGGGCCTCGGCGCCGATTTCCGCCTGCCATTGGGCCCGGTACCCGACGATTTCATCGTGGCTGCGTCCCACGAAGTTCCACCACATCACAATCTGCTCGCCCAAAGGTTCGCCGCCGATCAGGAGCACGCGCAGGGGTTTGTCGCCGGCCACCAGGGCCAGGGTGGTGCGCCCGACCGGCAGGTAGGCGAGGTGGTCCTGCGGGACCGGGTGGCCGTCCAGTACCAGGGTTCCGGTGTCCACCAGCAGGCCGTGTTCAAAGGAGGGGTCGGTGTCCAGGCTGAGGGTGGAACCAGCCTCCAGCAGGATCTCAGCTCCCAGCAGCGGCGTGTGGGTGGTGACCGGCGAGGCGGTGCCGGCGAGGGATCCCAGAAAGACCCGCATGATCCAGCCGGGTCCACTCAGTGGCTCGGGGCGGTAGTGCTCAAACGTTGGCTCCATCTGGCGTGCCCTGTCCGGCAGCGCTACCCACAGCTGCGCACCGTGCAGGACGTCGGTCGCGGGGGTGGAGAATTCCGAATGGCTGATGCCCTGTCCGGCCGTCATGAGGTTGACCTCGCCGGGCCGCACGGCCGCGTGGAAGCCGGCCGAGTCGCGGTGCTCGATCTCTCCGGTAAACAGCCAGCTGACGGTCTGCAGGCCAGTGTGCGGGTGGCGCGGGACGTGCATGCCTCCGGACTCCCCGACCCGGTCCGGGCCGTAGTGGTCCAGGAAGCACCAGGCTCCGATGAGGCTCCGCTGGCGCTGCGGCAGCGTCCTCCTGACATCCATGGCGCGCGGCCCGCCCAGCGGGACCTGGCGGGGAACCAGAATTTCCACCCCGACACAGTTGTCGTCCGTTTCGCACAGAATCTCCTGCGGCGCAGCCTCGGTATTGCTCATAAGGACAGCCTAGCGATCGATCCGCGCGTACCGCAGTACCCTGGGCGTCTGCGGGCGTCATGATGGAGTCATGACAGTCCCCGAGTTGCCCGTCACGATCGCCGTGGGCGAATCCTCCGTTTCGGGCCTCTACGCCCGCCCCGCGCAGCCGGCTGCCACGCTGGTCGTCGCCCATGGGGCCGGGGCCGGCATGGAACACCCGTTCCTCGCCGGTCTTACCCGGGCCCTGAACCAACTGGCAATCGCCACGCTCCGCTTCAACTTCCCCTACCGGGAGGCCGGCCGGAAGTTCCCCGACAGGCCTCCGGCAGCCGTTGCGGCCTGGCGCGCGGCCATGTCCGAGGCCGCTGCCCGCTCCGGTGGCGAGCCTGTCTGGGCGGCTGGCAAGTCCTTCGGCGGACGGATGGCCTCCATGGCTGTTGCCGAAGGGATGCCCGCGGCAGGACTTGTCTATCTCGGTTACCCGCTCCATCCCCCGGGAAAGCCGGAAAAGCTCCGTGACGAACACCTGTACGGGCTGACCCTGCCGATGCTTTTCCTGCAGGGCACGCGCGACCCCTTTGCCACGCCCGAACTACTGGAGGCCGTGGTGGCACGGATCGGCCCGTCAGCAACGCTGGAGTGGCGCGACGGCGGCGGCCACACCTTCGACGTCGCGGGAACCAGGCGCAGCACGGAAGAGGTCGGGGCATCACTGGCCGGGTCCGCCGCTGCGTTCATCGCAGCCCACAGCCCCGCCTGAGGCGCCGGCGGCCCCAGAGCGGCCCCAGGCCTCAGAGCCAGGCGGTCCGGCGCAGCGGCGGCTCGGCGCCGCCGGGCCGCTGCACCAGTATCTGGTTCACGCCGGTGATTCCGGATTCGAAGCCCAGGGCGCTGGCGGCCATGTAGAGCCGCCACACCCGGGCCCGGCCTTCCCCGGCGAGCTGCACAGCCTCGTTCCAGTGTTCCTCGAGGTTCCGCACCCAGGCCCGGAGAGTAAGCGCGTAGTGCCGCCGCAGGGCCTCGACGTCGAGGACTTCCAGTCCGCCGGACTCCAGCGCCCCAACCATCTCCGCCAGGGGGAGCATCTCGCCGTCCGGGAACACGTAGCGCGGGATAAACGAGTCCGGATCCGGCGCGGTGGGTCCCGCATTCCAGGAAATGGCGTGGTTCAGCAGCCGGCCGCCCGGCCGGAGCAGCCCTTGTAGTTTGGCGACGTAGCCTGGCATCGGCTCGCGGCCCACGTGTTCGGACATCCCGATGGAGCTGATCGCGTCAAAAGGCCCGTCGTCGACGTCGCGGTAGTCCTGGACCCGGATGACCACCCGGTCGGTCAGGCCGGCCTCTGCCACGCGCTTCGCGGCCATGGCCGCCTGTTCGCCCGAAAGAGTCACGCCCACCACGTCGACTCCGTAGTTTTTGGCCGCGTGCAGGGCGAAGCTCCCCCAGCCGCAGCCGACATCCAGCACCCGCATGCCGGGCTTCAGTCCCAGCTTCCGGCAGACCAGGCCGAGCTTGGCGTCCTGCGCTGCCTCCAGTCCGGTGTCCTCGTCCTCCCACACCGCGCAGGAGTAGACCATGGACGGGCCGAGGACAAGGGCGTAAAAGTCATTGCCGACGTCGTAGTGGTGGGAGATCGCCGCGGCGTCGCGCTTCCGGGTGTGCCGCCGGCCGGCCCGGACAATCTTTGCTTCCTCCGGCGGGGGCGCCGGATTGGGTCCCAGGGCACCGATCAGGGCGGCGTTTTTGAGGATTGTCCCGATTTCGCGGACTGTCGGCCGGCGGAAAGGTCCGGGTTCGGCGAATTTGCCGGCGGAGCTCAACGCCGCGAAACTGGCGAAGACGTCGCCGGGCGCATCAACGTCCCCGGCAACATAGGCGCGGCTGAGGCCCAACTGCCCGGGCGACCACAGCATCCGGCGCAGGGCACGCCGGGACCGGAACTCAATAACCGGCGCGCCGGCCGGGCCCGCCTCCGAGCCGTCCCAGGCCTTCAGCCGCAACGGGATTTCCTCCGTGCCCAGGACGATGGCCAGCACTTCAGCCAGCCGTGGTGCCACTCCTGTCTTTTGCGTCATGAACATGGCCTCTCTTCCAGTGCGTTGTTCTAAGTTCCAATCTATTTCGACGTTCTGCTGGCGAATAGGGGCCGTATGGCCCTGACGGCATAGCGCGTCCAGGGCCTAAGCCTCTGGCGCCTGGCCGCTTGTGCCGCCTAGGGTCGGCTCCATGACTGAAGCTCTTTCGTCTCTTGCGGAGGCGTTCAAAAACGTGGGTGTAAGCAGGGCATATGGCACGCCCGTCAAGGTGGTCGGGGAGGAACTGATCCCGGTGGCCCTGGTGTCGTTCGGCTTCGGCGGCGGAGGCAACTCCGAAGCCGAAGGCGCCGATGCTGCCGGCCTGGAAAGCGTGGCCGGCGGTGGCGGCGGCGGCTTCGTGCTCCCGCTGGGCGTCTACTGCCGCAACGGGAGCGGGCACGTGGCCTTCCGGCCCAACATGATAGCCCTCATCGGCACGCTGGTTCCGCTGGTGTGCGCCGTCGGGTTTACCGCACGCGGGATCCTCCGGACGCTGCGACGGTAGCGCGCCAGGCTGCCAGCAGGAGCCTACCCGCCGTGACACCGTGTGCCGGGAACGGTTCCTCGTGATGGCAGACTGGTCTGGGCCGTGTGTCGGGAATGGCCAGACAACGACGTAAAGGGGAGATCCGGTGGAATCGATGCGGGACGCTGACGTACCCCAGTGGTGGGCGCGGCTCGGACTTCCGGGCCTGATCGACATCCACACGCACTTCCTTCCGGAGCGGATGCTGCAGCGGGTGTGGGCGCACTTCGATGCAGCCGGTCCCCTCATCGGCCGCTCATGGCCCATCACGTACCGCTCGGACGAAGCCAGCCGGCTGGCACGGCTGCGCCAGCTGGGGCTCCGGCATTTCACTGCACTGACCTACGCGCACCGGCCGGGCATGGCGGCGGACCTTAACGATTTCGCCCTCGAGCTGGCCGCGACAGAGCCGGATTGTGTTCCCAGCGCGACGTTTTTCCCTGAAGACGGCGTCCTGGAGCAGGTGCAGTCCGCAGTCGAACGCGGCGCCCGGGTGTTCAAGATCCATGCTCAGGTGGGCGGTTTCGATCTGCGCGAGCCGGTACTGGACCCGGTATGGGGGCTGCTGGCCGAGACCGGCGTTCCGGTCGTCGTACACGTCGGCAGCGGCCCGGTTCCGCGGCCTGGCTTCACCGGACCGGACAAGCTCGAGGGTGTGCTGCGGCGCCATCCCCAGCTGACCGCCGTCGTTGCCCATCTGGGGGCACCGGAGTACGCCGAATTCCTGGACCTGGCGGAGGAGTATCCGCGCGTCCACCTCGACACGACCATGGTCTTCACGGACTTCTTCGAGGCGGCCGCGCCCTTCCCGGCTGAGCTCCTGCCGCGGCTGGCCGGGATGCGGGAGCGGGTTGTCCTGGGCAGCGACTTCCCGAACATCCCGTACGCGTATGCCCATCAGCTGGAGGCCCTGGAACGCCTCCGCGACAAGGAGCCCCGCCTCGACGACGACTGGTTGCGAATGGTCTGCTGGTTCAACGGCCAGCGCCTGCTGGGCGTCTGATCCTGGCCCTAGTCCTTGTTCCTGGCCCGGCTGGGCTGCACCCGCATCGGCTCGCCCGGCATCTTCGGGAAGTCCGGAGGGAAAGGCAACTCCCCCAGCCCGGCCGCAACGTCACGTTCCCACCACGCCAGGAGACCGTCGATGGTGCCCGGCTTCGCATGCATATCCGCCCACGGGTCTCCCGTGGCCTTGAGCCGCTGCGGCACCGTGACGATAGTGAAGTCCTTCGGGCTGAGGTGCTCCAGCTCGTCCCAGCCGATCGGGCAGGACACGGTGGCGCCGGGCAGGGCGCGAGGGCTGTAGGCCCCGGCCATGGTGCGGTCGCGATTCGCCTGGTTGAAGTCGACGAAGATCCTTGTGCCCCGCTCTTCCTTCCACCACGCAGTGGTGACCTTGTCCGGCATCCGCCGTTCAAGTTCGCGGGCGGCGGCGATCACGGCGTGCCGTACCTCGAGGAACTCGCGGCTGGGTTCGATCGGGGAGAACACATGCAGTCCCCGGCTGCCGGAGGTCTTGACGAACGACTCCAGGCCGGCCTCGGACAACACGGCGCGCAGTTCCTGCGCGGCAGGAACGGCGTCCTCGAAGCCGGTGCCCGGCTGCGGGTCGAGGTCGATCCGCAGCTGGTCGGGGTTGTCCGGGTTGCCGGCACGCGAGGCCCAGGGGTGGAACACCACCGTGTTCATCTGCACCGCCCAGACCGCGGCGGCAACCTCGTCGATCACCAGCTGGGGATGCGAGCGTCCGCTGGGATAAACCACCATCACCGAGCGCACGAAGTCCGGCGCGCCCTTGGGCGGATTCTTCGAGAAGAACTGCTCGCCGTCGACGGTGTCACCGAACCGCTGAAGGGTGACCGGACGGTCACCGTTCGCTGCCAGGAAGGCGTCCCCGACGTCGACAATGTACCGGGCCAGGTCCAGCTTGGTGAGACCGAGGTCCGGCCACAGGACCCGGCTCGGGCTCGAGATCCTCAACTCCCGGTTGCCGCCGGGGCTGCTGACGGTGACGGTGACTTCTTCCCTGGCCATGTGGACAAGGTACCCCCAGAGGCGGGTCCACTGAATAGCCCGGCCGCGGGCTACGGTTAATTATGGAATCCTCGCCGGTCTGGGACCGCCCCGCTACGTCGCTCTTCACCGACCATTATGAACTCACCATGCTGCAGGCGGCTCTTCACTCCGGGGCCGCGGAGCGGCGCACGGTCTTCGAGGCATTTGCCCGCGGACTGCCGGAGGGACGGCGGTACGGGATCGTCGCCGGAACCGGACGGCTGCTCGAGGGCATTGCCGGATTCCGCTTCGGCCCGTCGGAGCTGGAGTTCCTGGAGCGGACCGGCGTCGTCAACGGGGAGACCCTTGCCCGCCTCGCGGACTTCCGCTTCTCGGGCGACATCTGGGGCTACCCGGAGGGTGAGGCATACTTCCCGTACTCCCCCGTCCTGATCGTGGAAGCCACCTTCGCGGAGGCCTGCATCCTGGAGACGATTGTCCTGTCCGTCCTGAATCATGACAGCGCCATTGCCTCGGCGGCCTCCCGGATGGTCAGCGCGGCGGGAGGACGGCCCTGCATCGAGATGGGTTCACGCCGGGCCCACGAGGAGGCCGCCGTCGCGGCCGCACGCGCCGCCGTCATCGCGGGCTTCGAAGCAACGTCGAACCTGGAAGCCGGCCGGCGCTTCGGGCTCCGGACCGTCGGCACGGCGGCGCACTCATTCACGCTCCTGCACGACACCGAGCGTGATGCGTTCCGGGCGCAACTGGACGCTTTGGGACCCGGAACCACCCTCCTCGTGGACACGTACGACGTCGAAGCGGCTGTCCGGACCGCCGTCGAACTCGCCGGGGACAAACTGGGCGCGGTGCGGCTCGATTCCGGTGATTTGCTGGCGCAGGCACGGTGGGTCCGTGAGCTGCTGGACCGGCTGGGCAATGTCCACACAAAAATCGTCGTCACGTCCGACCTCGACGAATACTCCGTGGCGGCCCTCCAAGCCGCGCCGGCCGACTCCTATGGAATCGGCACGGCCCTGGTCACGGGTTCCGGTGCGCCCACCGCGGGCATGGTCTATAAGCTGGTCAGCCGCACCAACGATGCAGGTGAGTTCGTGGCGGTGGCCAAGAGCTCCAAGAACAAGATCAACGTCGGCGGCCGGAAGCATGCGGTGCGCCGGCTCGACGGATCGGGCACCGCCACCCACGAAGTCCTGGGCGTTGGACACCTGCCGGTGGGGGAACCCACCGGCAGGCCACTGTTGCAGCAGTTCGTCCGGGATGGTGAACTCCTGCCGGGATGGACCGGGCCGGAAGCCGTGGCGCGGGGCGGGCGCCGGCATGCCGACACCATGGCCGAACTGCCCGCCGTCGTGAACCGGCTCCAGCGTGGCGAACCCGCCATCCAGACCATCTACGCGTGAGGGCGCCGCCGGGCGTGCCGGAATCCTGCCGGCGGGACTGCCGGCCCGGCCTGCGGGCTGTTGCGGCGGTCCAGCTCATCGGTGACGAGCCGCAACAGCTTTCCGGCAGACTCCGAAAGGTCCCTGCCGTTGTCCGGCGAGGCCAATTCGACGCACTGCAGCAGCGCCGAGCGGAGCCGCACCAACTGTGCGGAGGGCACCAGAGGCCAGCGGCGGAAGGAGTCGAACATCAGCTCCGCGCGGGGCGCGTGGGCGAGCGGACCATAGACGCCGGCCAGTGCCGGCCTCACGCCGCACGCCCCCAGCCGGCGTTGGCGGCTCTGCCGCCACCTAGCAGGCGGCTCCCCTGCCATCCCGAATCGCGGATCATGGCCACGGCTTCAGGTTCAGCGGTGGTCAGCTTCCGCAGGTCCATAACAACGTTGAGGCCGTACCCGAATGAGCCGGCCCGGCGGGCAACTGCGATGAGGCTTGGGACGTTTCGGACGGTGAGTTGGCCCTCCGGTGCTACGAGTGCAGATTCCGAACTGAGGTCGACAGCGACGGTGATACCGAGTTTGCTGGTCATAGTAAAAGTTCCCCTGTGAAGCATGTGCGGCCGACTGCATGACCTCTTCTAGGATACCCGACACGCCGTGAGCCGAGTCACAATAACGTAACAGCTGCTAGCTCCTCTTCTTGGTACGGGAGGTCGCCGGCGCCGTCCAAGGATCCTCCGGCCAGGGATGCCGGGGGTACCGGCCCCGCATCTCGGCACGGACCTGCGCATAGGGCCCGGACCAGAACGAGGCGAGGTCGTCCGTCACGGCCAGGGGGCGCCGGGCCGGCGAGAGCAGGTGGAACAGCACAGGCACCCTGCCGCCCACCAGCTGTGGCGTCTGGTCCCAGCCGAAGCATTCCTGGAGTTTGACGGCCACCACCGGGCGGCCGCCGTCGTCTTCGACATCGGGGTAGTCGATCCTGACCCAGGAACCGCTTGGCACCTCAAGGCGTTCGGGGGCCAGTTCCCCGAGCCGGGCGGCGTCGGGCCACGGCAGCAGGCGCCGCAGCGGATCTGCCAGGTCGATTGCGCTCGTGGCGGCGCCGCCGGCCAGCGCCTCAAGTTCCGGTGCCAGCCACTCGTCGAGCCGGGCCAGCAGCGCCGGCCCGGACACATCCGGCCACGGGTCTCCGAGCTCGCGGTGCAGCAGGGCAAGACGGCGGCGCAGGGCGTCCGCCGCCGTCGACCAGCCAATGGCACCGAGCCCTTCCTTCCCGAGCGCCCGGGCCACTGCCGCACGTCCCTCGGCAGCAGAGGGACGCACCGGCGTGGAGGACAGGATAATCGCGCCCAGCCGACGTTCCTTGCGGGCGGTGACCCGGCCCTGGCTGAACTTTGCCTCAATGGTGTCACTCAGGAGGTGCCGGGCGGCGGCCTCGGCTGTGTCCGCCGTCAGCGGCGCAGCGGAGCGGATGACGGCGCCGGTGCCCGCCGCATCGCGTCCCTGGGCCCGGGAGACCTCGGCGACGGCGAGCCACTCGTGACCCGACAGGGAGCTTCCGGCCGGGAGCCCGGCCCGCGTCCCGGAGGTGAGCAGGTAGCGCTCCGGGCCTCCACCGGGTACCCGTCGAGCGACGCGGTCAGGGAACGCGAGGGCGACGACGAAGCCGACGGACTCCGCCGCGGTCACCGCCGACTGCATGGGAGGTGGTGCCACGGCGGACCTCTCCTGGCGCGCGATCCCCTCCATCCGCCGGACGTCCTCCGTCCAGCGCCGGGACCCCGGTTCCTTCCCCGAGCGCAGGGCGGCCAGAAGCCGCGGCAGATCCGCACCGGGCGCACGCTGGTCCCCGGCGACCACGGCGACGGCTTCCGCGGCGGTGCGATCGCCCACGGCGGCAGCTCCGTCCAACAGGGCCCGCGCCAGCCGGGGATCGGCGGGAACCCTCGCCAGCACCTTGCCGAGATCCGTGGCGAGACCGTCCGGGGCCACAGCACCGAGCTCCCGCAGCACTTCGACAGCTTCGTCCATCGCAGCCTGCGGCGGCGCGTCCGGCAGTAACAGTCCCCGGCCGCCGGGAGATCCCCAGCACGCGAGGACCAGGGCCGCTCCTGTGAGGTCGGCGACGGCGATCTCCGGCGTCTGATGGGCCGGGGCGGCGCCATAGGTCTTCTGGTCGTAGCAGCGCACCACCCGTCCCGGGCCCTGGCGGGCGGCCCGCCCGGCCCGCTGCTCGGCGGAGGCCCGGGAGCAGGAGACGTTCACGAGCCCGGACATTCCCCGGCTCGCGTCCCGCCGGGGCTCGCGCGACAGCCCGGAGTCGATGACCAGCCGGACCCCGGGGACGGTGAGGGACGACTCGGCGAGGGACGTTGACACGATGATCCGCGGGTTGCCTCCGGGTTCCCGCCCGGAGACGGCACGGTCCTGCTCCGCGGGGCCGATCTGCCCGTGCAGCTCCAGGACTTCCACATGCGTCCGGCCGCGCAGCCGGCCGGCGACATAGGACACTTCCCAGGCCCCCGGGACGAACACCAGGGCGTCAATATCCTGGCCGGACGCAAGTGCCTGGGCGTGCGACGAGGCGGCCGTTTCAGCCACATGGTCCAGGAAGGCGCGCGTCACTCCCCGTTCATCCAGCCGGGGCCCCGCGGCCGGCATCCAGTCCACCTCCAGCGGGTGCAGCGCGGATGGGCAATCGACGACGGGCGCCGCGCTGCCGCCGTCGTGGTCCTCCGCGTTGTGGTCCGCCGCGTCGCCGGCCGCCCCGATCAGTGCGGCGAAGCGTGGTGCGTCCAGGGTGGCGGACATGGCGACGAGCGCGAGGTCGCCCCGGAGCTGGCGGACCTCAGTGAGCATGCCGAGCAACAGGTCTGTCTCGAGGCCTCGTTCGTGCACTTCGTCCAAAATGACGGCGCTGGTGCTTTCCAGTCCCGGATCCGCGAGCAGGCGGTTGAGCAGGATGCCCGGGGTGACAAATTCGATGAGGGTGCCCGGACCGGTCTGTCGTTCGCCGCGGACCGTGTATCCAACGCGGTCCCCCAGCCGGCTGCCGTCCAGGGCAGCCAGGCGCCGCGCAGCAGAACGGGCGGCGACCCGGCGCGGCTGCGTGACAATGATGCGGGGCATGCTGACTCGCCCCAGCTGCCGGGCAGCGTGCAGGGCGAGGTTGGCCAGCAACGGCGGAACCAGGGTGGTCTTGCCCGTTCCCGGCGGCGCCTGCACGACGGCGGTGGGGCCGGGGCCTCCGGCCCGCAGCGCCCCGGCCAGCTCACCGAGCGAATGCGCGAACACCAGGCCGGCTCCGATGACGTCCAGTTCGAAGGGCTCGGGAGCGGAGGGGGTCGGAACAGCCGGAGAAGTCACGCCTCCATTGTGCCTACAAAGCCGGGCACCTGGTTCCGCCGGGGGCTGACGCGGGACTTTTGGCTCCTGCGGCAGCACGTCCGCGGGCCTAGGCTGAGGCATGGCTGGCTCCGGGAAACTTGAGGTGGAACGAAAATACGACGTTGAAGAAGGCGACGAACTGCCCGCCCTCGCCTCGTTGCCGGGAGTGGACCGCGTCGGGCCGGCCGAGGAAGAATCCCTGGACGCGGTCTACTTCGATACCGCGGAGCTGGCCCTGGCTTCCCGCCGGATCACCCTGCGCCGGCGGACCGGTGGCCACGATGCCGGATGGCATTTGAAGCTCCCCGTGGCGGTTGGGGAACGTCAGGAGTTCACGGCACCGCTGGGCAAGGAACCGGAGTCGGTTCCCCGGCGGTTGCGGCAACTCGTGCGGGCCCACACGAGGGATCAGGACGTGATTGCAGTGGCAAGGCTCAAGACCAAGCGCACCATGCATCGCCTCCTTGCCGCCGATGGCAGTACACTGGCCGAATTCAGCGATGACCGGGTGGATTCCCAGGCCCTGTTGGAGCCGCAGGCCCACACCACGTGGCGGGAATGGGAAATCGAACTCATCGACGGCACCAAACGGCTGCTCAAGGGCGCCGACGCGCTTGTGGCCGAAACGGGCCGCGAACCGTCCGCGCTGCCGTCCAAACTGGCCCGCGGCCTGGGCGGACAGTGCCCTCCCGGCCGGACGGCGTCCCCCGGGCCGGAGCCTGAAGGGCCGGCCTCAGCGGTGCTTTTGTCGTATCTGGACCAGCAGGTTGAGGCACTGAAAAGACATGACCCAGGAGTCCGGGCGAACGCACCGGACGCCGTTCATCAGCTCCGGGTGGCCGCACGCCGGATCCGGTCCGTCCTGGCCACTTTCCGGAAGCTCACCGACACGGGCGCGGCAGGATCGCTTCGCTCGGAACTTCAGTGGCTTGCCGGCAGCGTGGGTGAGGCACGGGACAATGAGGTGATGCGGGCCCGGCTGCTGGAGCTGATCGGCGCCGAACCGCCGGAGTTGCTGTTGGGCCCGGTTGCGCAGCAAATCGAGGACTACCTCGGTGCCGTCGCGCATGATGCCCGGGCGAAGGGCCTCGCAGCCTTGAATAGTGCCCGCTACTTCCGCCTCCTCGATGCGCTGGATGCCTTCCTGGCCGACCCGCCGCTGTCCGAAACCGCCTCGAAGGAAGCAATGCGGACCGTGGGCCGGCTGGTCTCGAAAGAGCGCAAACGCTTGACAAGAGAGGTAGCCGCTCTCGATGTCGACCATGCAAGTCCGGCCTTGAACGCCGAACTCCATGACGTCCGGAAGCGCGCCAAGCGACTGCGCTATGCGGCGGAAGCATCGGCACCGATTTTCGGCAAGCCGGCAACCGCACTCGCCCGGGCCGCAGAGGAGATCCAGGAGAGTCTGGGCGACCATCATGACAGCGTCGTCACCCGGGATTTGTTGCGCCAGTTGGCTAGCGACGACGCCGGCGCAAATGCGTTCACCTACGGGCGGCTGCACGCTCTGGAGCAACAGAGTGGCGAGGATGCCCGCGAGCGGTTCTTCCGGACGTGGAGGACGTCTCCGCCGGAACCGCTCCGCTGGAAATAGCTGCAGGCTGTTTAGGTCGCGGCGCTGGCAGCCGCCACGAACATCCCGCGGCGGACCATGATCCGAAGCTCAAGCTCCTGATCGAACAGCCATCCCGTTGGCTTCGGCCGTTTGGCGTTCTGTCACGAAGGGACCGGGCAGCCTCCTGAGGGGGGAATGGCCTTGTTCCAGCGTTTGCCCTGACTCGAGCATGCGGGTGCCGGCGTGGACGACGGAGTTGATCATTTCGGCCAGCGATCCGGGATCGGCAACCCCGAGCTCTGCGAGCGTCTCCGTGAGCGGTTCCTGAAGCTGGCGGTCGCCTCCGGATAGGCAGCAAGGGACCCCGCTGCTGCCGCGGTGAGCCAGGCTGCAGCGGTGACACGCCCTGCAGGGTCACCGTCCAGCCAGTGCACGTCCCCGCCAACCGAGTACCAGCAACACCAGACCCATCGGGACGAGGGCAACGGACGCATAAAAGATCATCCGTTCAGCCCCTGTCGGCGCGACGACGCGGCTGAACAGTTCCGCGCCGATGGCAGGATTCACATCCAGGCCCAGATCCTCGAGATGCATGTAACGTGAAAACGCAACGATGCGCACGGCAAGGGCGGCTGCTATGCCGACGGCAATCAGAACGAAGCCGAGCATGAACGTGATTTGGCTGCGGTTGAACACGTTTCCCCCAAACAATCGTTAGCCTTCGATGGCACCCGGCGTCCGGCTGTGTGCGCACCGGGCGCGAACCGGACCATGTTGACGCGCAACCGGGAGGGACCCTCTCCCTTGGCGATGACGTCAAACCAGACATCACCGGAGAACATCTCCCCAGGGCCTTTGTTGCTGGGCTGCTTGGCTTGGATTTCCAAGGCTCTCTCCTTTAGGTCCCGTGAATCGCGGTTGACCATCCCTTCCACCCTAGAAGGCCCGCGGCGTCCCTGGGAGGTTCTGCCGGTACCTGCATCGACGGGTCCTCCCGCGATGATGTGGCCCGGCACGATTCCGCTACGCTCCCGGGCCGCCGACGCGGAAAAGGTATGGCGCTACGGGGATTCCCGTAGCGCCATGCCTTTTCCGCGTCGTAATGCTTCTTGCGTAGCGGATTCGGGAAGCCTACGGACGGCGCCGTCGCTTCGGTGGCCCCGCGGCGCGTCCGTCAGCCGGCCTGCAGATCGGAGTGGTGCTCCGCGACAACGTTAGGGTGGGCCCGCAGCCGGTAGCGGAGTGCGTTGTCCCCGTAGGTTTCCAGAATCGGGCTGTTCGTCGGATCAACCGACAGGCCGCGGGCCCTGGCCTGGAACTCCGGGCTCACCGCGAGCTGCGGCATCGTCGCGTCCAGCGCCGGGTTGAAGAAGAATGGCAGTGAGACGCGGTCTGTGCCGCGCAGGGGCGAGATCACGCGGTGCAGCGTCGCCTTGAGGTATCCGTTGGTTGCCAGTTCGAGCATCTCGCCGATGTTGACGACGAACGTTCCCGGAACCTGCGGGGCGTCGATCCACTGCCCTTGGTACTCCACCTGCAGCCCTCCCTTGCCGGGCTCCACGAGCAGCAGCGTCAGGACCCCGCCGTCGCGGTGGGAGCCCACCCCCTGCTTGGGTTCCGGGTTGGACTCCCCCGGATACCGCACAATCTTGAGCAGGGGGAACGCCCGCGCCGCGAAGGCGGCGTCGAAGGTGTCTTCGGGCGCACCGAGGGACACCGCCAGGGCACGCAGTAGAGCCAGCGAGATGGCGCTCAACCGCGCGGTCCACTCCAGAACGATGTCCCGCATTTCGGGAAGGGCTTCCGGCCACAGGTTGGGCCCCTCGAGACGCCAATAGTCGGCGACGCCGGGGCCCGGCTGGACGGCGGCACGCTCGACGCCGATGTCGATCTGCTCGCGCCAGTCAACCGCGCCGTCCGTGAGCTCGCCGCCGACCCTGGTGTAACCGCGGAACTGCGGGCTGTGGACGTTCTCGACGGCGAGCTTCTGCTCGTCGGGCAGCTCGAAGAAACGCCGGGACACGTCAAGCATGGCGTCGGTCAGCTCCTGGGGGATTCCGTGTCCGGCCAGGTAGAGGAAGCCGACCTCGTGCATGGCGTTCCGCAGGTCCTCACGGAACTGTGCAGCCTCCTCCGGGCCGGCGTTCAAACGGGAGAAGTCCAGGACGGGCAATGTTTGGAGTGGCACCTAAATAGTCCTTTTCAATAACCTTGGCAAGCTTGGGACTGAATATTCTCCAATATTACGGACCGGCGTTCACTCCGCGGCATTCACATGTCGAAAAAAGACATTCGGCGAACGTGCTCTGCCTGCCACGGACGTCCGCCACCAGCTCACCGTAGTACGGCTGAGCGCGCCGTTGCGCAGCTTTTACCCAGGGTTTACGTGCCGTGTCTTGTGGGGCCGCGGGGCCCTCCAACACACTGGTTATCACCAGATGAACAGATCCTAGTGATCGTTTGACCAGAGCAGCGCGACACGAACGCAGCGATGCGTTCCCGCCTGATCCATGGTCATGACGCCGGGGCAGGCTTCGCAGACCGGGAGGAATGTTATGGCCGGCACGTTTGAACTGTTTGTTGACGGGGAATCGAATTTCCGATTCCGGCTCAAGGCACCGGACGGGACCGTGCTGGCGGTGTCGGCTGCGTTCAGCGACAAGCCCACCGCCGTCGCCGGCATCTCCGCCGTGCGCGAGTGCGCAGGGATGGGCCTGATCACCGATCTCTGCCCGGAGGGAAGCGGGCAAGACCGGGTTCGGGAACCGGCGCATCCCACCGATGCCCTGCCTGCCCGTCATGACTGGCATAAGCGGGCCGACAACGTCCACACCCGCGCCAAAACCATCCGCCGGGCCGCAACAGCGCCCAGGTGGACCGGCGCGGCGTAAAACCAGCGGCGAACGATCGCGGCACCAGTCCCCCAAGCAGGTTATGGGCGCGTTCCATTCTCATACCACTGCAGGACCCGCAGCGCCCGGAAGGTGTTCCACCGGCTGGGCTGGCCGTCACCGTCCTCCAGCTCGAAATGGACCTGCCCGGGATGTGTGTTTTCGAGCAGCCAGCTCCCGTCGGGCCGCCTCTTCGAGCGAAGCAGCTCGATCGCCTCGGCCATCCGCGGGTCGGGCGGATCACCGGCGGACCGGAAATACTCCAGTGCCCGGAGCACGTCATAGTGCCAGCGGGTCGGAAAAGTGAACTGCAGCCAGGCCGGGTCAATGACCTCTCCGGTGCTTTTGCGTCGGAACAGCCGGCGTTCGAGGAGATATTCCTCGCCCCGGCGTCGAGCCTTCTTGGATTCCGCCGAGCCGCCGCTTGCCCGCTCGTGCGCGAGCAGCCCTTCGAGCACGTTGATCGTGGTCGCGACCGACGAAACAACAGCACCGTACTCCCCCCAGCAGTTCCACCCGCCGTCGTCGAGTTGCTCCCTGACCAGGCGGGTGACGACGCCGTCGACGTCCTGGCCGAAGTAGGCGCCGAGCCCCACGGCCATGCCGTTGATGCAGGGTTCGACCTCGCTGGTGAAATAAGGCTGTCCACCCTCCTCCCAACGGCAGTTGTCCCGCACCAGCGCCACGCACCGGCGCATCTGGTCGCTGTCCGGGTCGACGCCGAAGTCACGCAACTGCAGGAGGCTGTACGTGGTGGCGGTCCAGGGCTGGCTTCCGTCGTCGGGCGTTTCCACCCTGCGCGCAGGGAAGTACGCTCCCCCGGCCCACTGGCCGTCCGCCCCGCGCAGGGCCAGTAATCGCGCGCCCCACCCCTCGGTTGCCACCCGTGCGCGCTCTGCAGCCACGACGTCGGCCGGGGCGCCGGCAAGGTCATGCAGCACTTGCCATCGAATGGAAGGATCAGAATCCAGCAGCCAGTCCAGGGCGGTCATGCGCCGATTGTAGTGCCCGCGCCGCTTCCGTCACATAGCTGCGGAGCCGTCAACAGCAGGTAGCGTTTTAGCCTTCGCAGTCAATGCAGTAAGCGTGGCCGTCCTTTTCGCGCGCGATTTGGGAGCGGTGCCGGACCAGGAAACAGGAGTAACAGGTAAATTCGTCTTCCGCCTGCGGGATGACCTGGACGATCAGTTCCTCCGCAACGAATTCTCCGCCAGGGGCAATCGAGCCGTCCAGCGAATCTGCCTCATCCAGATCGCGCACCACGCTGCGGGCGTCCGGAGCGTTCTCGGATTGCAGCGCCTCCAGGGACCTGTCCTGCGACTCCTTGACGTCGGAGCGTACTTCATCGTAATCGGTTGCCACTGGGGTGTTTCTCTCTTCTTCGAAATGCTGGTCGGATAGATGTTCAACAGACAGGACCGCTCCCGTATTCCCCAGTCTCCCCGAAGACTCGTCGTGCCGGGACCCCGGCACGGGACGCCGGCAGGTATTTTGCCTCGTAAGCCAACAGAATTTTGTTTGTACAGTCGTTAGATTTAAAGCTATATTCGTGGGAGTTTCTTTGGGGGGAAATCATGAACAAAGCGCAAAGGCGCGCCCACGTGGAACCGCCTTGCCGGGAATGCGGCTCGAGGGTGATTCCGATCTGGAAAGACGAGCGCTCTGCAGCGTCCCGCCAGCCGGACTGGAGGGTAAGTGCCCGGCAATGCAGCCGCCAGGCATGCGGCCTCAACGACATTCAAAACTGGCGCGAGCCCTGAGCAGCACGGCCGCGGCTAAAACGCGGGAATGGTGAAGCCTAGACCCAGCAGGCCGCGGCCCGCCTGTTCAAGGATCGGATCCATAGCCAGGGTTGGGTGGTTGAGCAAGACGTTGACGTCGCGTTGGATCCGCTGAAGAGGATGCGAAAGCCGGTGCGCGCTGCCTCCCGATCCTGCCATGACGAGCCGTACCGCTTCACCAGATGCCTCCCCGCTGAGCGCGAGGGAGAGCCTGTACCGGGCACGCTCCTCGTCCGTCAACGCCGAGGGCTGGCGTTCATTCGCGGCGGAAACGATCTTGATCGCTTCTTCCCAGTGCATACGTGCCGTGACCACGAGCCCGGAGGCCTGCGAGTAGCGGGCCTGTGCACTTGGCGAATCCGCCTGCCGGTTGTCCAGGGTGTTCTTGACCTTGCGCACCAGTATCCGCTCACGGAACAATTCGACGGCATACTCGGCGGCACCGAGGGCGGCGGAGGGTGCCACCAAGTTCAGCAGCGTGGCCATGGGAGTGTGGACGATGGGATCCGGATGGATCCGGGTGCCAGGATTGTCTGCTGCGGCCAGGAGGGCCCAGTCCAGCGTCCGGAACTCGGGAACAAACAGCTTCTCCGCCCGGATGTCATTGCTGCCCGTGCCCCTCAGCCCGGCAGTGTGCCAAACGTCCAGCACTTCGACGTCGGATATCGGGACGAGGCATTGCAGGCGCGTGGTGTCGTGCTGCGCTGCCAACAGCGCCCACCCGGAATGCATCACCCCGGAGGCAAAGCTCCACAGGCCCGATATCGCGTAGCCTCCAGGGACTCTCTCGGCAACGCCCACCGGCGCCCCGGTGGCAGCGGCCAATGGTGTGGGGCCGTTCGCGAAGACTTCGTTCTGAACCTCCCGCGGCCACCGTGCCAGCATCCAGACGTGTTCGATCAGGTGCCCGGCGGTCCAGGCCGTGGAGGCGCAGCCCCGGGCAAGCCGGCGGATGGCCTGGGCATAGGTCTCGACGCCCATCCCAAATCCCCCCACCCCCTCGGGTGAAAGAAGGTGGAAGACTTCGGCGTCCTTCAGTTCCTCAATGGTGGATTCGGGAATGCGGCGAAGCGCCTCCGTTTCCTCGGCCCGTTCCCTCAGCCGCGGAATGAGTTCGTCGATCCGGCTGAGCATGTCCCCAGGGGTGGGCAGGGCGGTGCCCGCCCCACCGTTCAAGGCAGCCTCCCTGCGGATCCTGCCCGGGCGGGATTCCCCGGGTCCGACGTCGGCCGGCAGGTTGAGGGTATGGCCGGTGTGGTCGCGTTTCGCCGTCAGGTAGCGGTGGTTGGCCGGGGACAAGTGCACCCCGGTGGGGAGTTGTTCGGCGACATCGATGCCGAGGGCGGTGAGCTGGGCAGCCTTGTCCGGGTTGTTGCTGAGCAGGCGGACGGTGGTGGCGCCGAGGGCGCCGGGCATTTGCACGGCGGCGGAATATTCCCGCTCATCCTCGCCGTGCCCGAGGGCCAGGTTCGCTTCGTAGGTATCCAGGCCGGCGTCCTGAAGCGCATAGGCGTCGAGTTTGGAATAGAGGCCGATCCCGCGGCCTTCCTGGCGAAGGTAGAGGAGGAACCCGCCGGCTTGTTCGATCTGCTCTACCGCCTCCCGCAACTGCGGTCCGCAGTCACAGCGCTGGCTGCCAAACACGTCCCCGGTCAGGCATTCGCTGTGGAGCCGGACGAGTGGCGCACGGCCCGGTGCCTGATCCAGCGGCGGTTGCTCCCACTCACCCAGGGCGAGCAGAAGGTGCTCTTTGCCGTCGACGAGTCCCCGGAACGTCAGCACCTCGGCGGTGGCGGTGAAGCCGTCCGGAAAGCGAAGTGGCACTGTGACCTGGCTGCGCACGCTAGCGGGCGCGGCCCCCAACGACGGCGTTGCCGGCTCGGACAATACGGTCATATCAGATCCAAAAGGGGTTCGCGCATGAGAGATCCAATCAGGATATTACTTGAAGAATCAAGTTAACCGTAGCTGCCGTGGGTTCCTGATACAAGTGATGTGACGTCGGCGCCGGGGCTGCGCTATTGCAGTGACGCGGTCAGGCGCGCCAGGTTGTCGAACGCTTTTTGGGCGACGGGTCGCTGCATCCAGTCCTCGAGTTGCAGTTCGCGGCTGTTCACCCGGTACCCATCTTCGATTCCGCGAATTGCGTCCACGAACCCGCGCCCGTGGACCAGCACGGATACTTCCATGTTGAGGCTGAACGAGCGCACGTCCATGTTGCTGGACCCGATCACGACGACTTCCTCGTCAATGGTGAAGTGCTTCGAATGCAGCACCTGGGGGCCCGGTACAGGTAGATCCTGACGCCGGCACGGAGCAACGCCTCATAGTACGATCGCTGCGCGTGATAGACCATGCTCTGGTCTCCGATCTCGGAAACGAAGAGCTCGACACTGAGCCCCCGCGCGGCGGCTGTGACAATGGCCATCAGGATGGATTCGTCCGGGACGAAGTAGGGGCTGGTGATACTGACCCGGCGTTCCGCCTTGTGGATGAGCGTGGCGTAGAGCTTCAAGTTGTTGTCGTTATCGAAGCTGGGACCGCTGGGCAGGACCTGCGCATCGATCAGCACCGGACCTCGGCCGGGGACTCCGGAGGTGGAATCAAGCGGCAGCAGGACGTCCGTTTCGCTGAACCAGTCCGTCGCAAATACCGCATCCAGCTCGCGGACCACAGGACCTTCAAGGCGCATCATCAGCTCGTGCCACCGGAGCCCGCGCTTCAGGTTGCCCTTCTTGTTGTAGCTGGCGTCGATCAGGTTCTGGGACCCGGTGAACCCCACGCGGCCGTCGACGACGAGGATCTTCCGGTGATTGCGCAGGTCCGGCCGCTGCCACTTACCCTGCAACGGCCGCAGTGGCAGCATCGGGTGATATTCGGCGCCTATGTCCTGGAGGAATTTCAACGTTTCTTTTCGGCCCGGAAACATCAGACCGGCCAGGTGGTCCGAGAGCACCCTGACGGTGACGCCGCGTCCCGTCGCCCTGGCCAGCGCGTCGAAAAACGGTGCCGTGGTCGCATCAAGAGACAAGATGTAAAACTCCACATGCACATAGCGCGTGGCCGAATCGATCTCCGCGGTCATGACATCGAAGGTGCCGTTATAGTCGGGCAAGAGTTCCGCAGTGTTGCCTTTGACCATGGGCAGCGCCCCCAGGTTGTTATTCAAGGCCACCGCCGAATGCAACCACTCGGGCCAGTCGTGGCCTTGGCTGACTAACGGGTTGCCGGCCGTCCGCGACAGGACAAGTTCATTGACCTGCCGCTGTTTATCGCGGCGGCCCTTGGGCAGTGTGGCGTATCCGACAAAGAAGAACGCGATGGCGCCGAGCAACGGAATGAAAATAATGGCGAGAACCCAAGCAATTGCAGATGACGGGCGACGATTCACCGACACGAGGACAGCTGCAATGGCCACCACGAGGATATGGGCCGCCAGCAGGAGCACAGCGATCGTTTCGGGGTCCCGGAAGAATTCGCGCACGACTACGTCGAGGCCCTTCCGCCGGGAACGGCGCCCGTCTTCCGGATCGGGAGGACTGCGAGCGCGTTCAGACCAGCACCCGGCTCTTGATTCTTTCAAACTCTTCAGGGCTGATGGTTCCGGCGTCCAGGAGCGCCTTGGCTTTGGAGATCTCCTCCGCGGGGCTCCCCGTGGATACCCTGCGGATATAGGAATCGGCGGCCTCCTGCTCGCGCCCGGCCCGTTGCACGGAACGCTCTGCCATGCCGTCACCGCGGGCCGCCAGGTACACCAGCAGGGTCACGAAGGGCAGGAAGCAGAGGAAGAGTATCCAGACGGCCTTCCACCAGCCGTTCAGCTTATGATCGCGAAAAAGGTCGCCGATGATCGCGAAGACCCCAAACAGGTAGGCAAAGAACACACACGCGGTGAAGAACCACCAGAAGATATCCCAAAAGTTCTCCCAGAAACTCATTTCGCTTCCTTGCTTTCACTTGGTGTGGCGCCGTTCGCGGGCGCACCCCGGTTGCGGGTTAGCACTTGGCTGCAGTTCCGAGGTCGCTAAGTGCGGCTGCAGCCGGTAATCAAAGCGGCCGTGGCCAGGAGCGCAAACGTTCCTGCGCGGAGCGCGTGTGGCTTTGACATTGGAGGCTCCTTTCCAGGATGGACCGCCCCAGCCCGACCGAAGGCAAAACAAGTGTCGGCCTTTAGCCTGCCGTGGACCTCACCCGCTGCGGATGAAATATCCCCGGACGTCGCCGGACCTTTCAAACAATCCCCATTTCAAACGATCCCGCGTTCGGCAGCCGTTTTGAGGGCGTCGCGCCGCCCTGCCGCGCCGAGTTTGCGGTAAATTGACCGTTCATGCGTCTTGACGGTGTTGACGGAAATGAAGAGCGCGTCGGCAATTTCAGCCGCAGTCATGACCGAGCGCATGTAAGCCAGCACCTCCCGTTCGCGGTCCGTGAGTGTCCAGTAAGAACGCGCCCGGAGGTGTGGGGGGGCCTGCGCGTGGCGTGCCATCCGCGCTGCGATGAACGACTCATGGGTGGTGCCCCACACCGCGTGCCGGATCAACAGTTCCGCGAGTTCGTCTTTCCGCTCCGTGAAAGGACGCAGGACTGATTGCGGCTCGGCCCGGTTGACCGCATGTTCTATCCGCTCATGGACCAAAGCCTCGTCGCCATCCCTGTGGGCCAGGAGCGCCTCGGTCAGGCTCAGGCTGGTGTCGAGATACCGGTTGCGACGTCGGTCGGTAAGTGCCTGGGCACACAGGAGTGCGGTTTCGCCCTCTCCTCCGCGACGCAGGAGTTCTGCCAGGAGTGTGTCCACCAAGGGCGCATGGCCGCCGGCCCCCAAAGGCTGGGCGATTGTCAACGCGCCGTCCAAGTCGCCCCGTGATTCCGCGATCTTGGCCCTGGCGATGGTGTGGAAAGCGCTCCACGACACTCCGTACAGCCCCCGATCGTGGAAGGACTCCAGCGCAGCGCTGGAGTCGGCAAGATGGGTTTGATCCCCAGCGGCACAATCAACCAGGACCCGATAGAAGACGCTGAGTGGTCCGAGGGGGAACGGCTGGCCGGCCAGACGCTGGGCTTTGGCAAGGTGGGCCCGAGCGCCCTTCAGCTCGTCCCTCCAGTAGAACGCGATTCCGCGCGCCAGCCAGGCCGCTGCCATCCGATCCTGCAAAATCCCGCCCAGCCCACCTGCCCACTCCAGCGCCTGCGTCGCCTGTTCCTCAGCGGTCACAAGGTCACCGGACGCTGCGAATGCCAACGCCAGTTCTGCTTTGGAGCAAACCTCCACTGCCTCCAATGGTTTCTCGGCGCCGTCGGCCGCGGCCGATTGGAGCAGGACGGTTGCCTGGTCCGCAGCCCTGTGATGTCGGAACTCAGCCCGGGCCAGCAGGAACAGTCCGGACGAGGTGGTGGGATGGCTGTCCCCGTCAGCGCCGGAAAGTGACCCGAAGTTGTCGCCCGGGGCCGGCAAGACCAGCCGGCCGTTGCCAGGCAACGGCTCGAAGAGGGCCCGGCTCCGGTCGAGCTTCCGACGGCGCACGTCATCCAGTGCAGCGGTGCGCGCAAGCGCTCGCTGGGTGAGTCCCGAGGCGGCGGCGCTGTCGCCGTCAAGAGCGTGGCAGACAGACATAATCATCAACACCTCAGGGTCTTCGCTCCACGGGGCTGGCAGTTCCCGGCACAACCGTCCAAGGGCTTGGGCCCCATCCTGCAGTAAGAACTCAAGCCAGTGCTCTCCGAGTGACGTGACAGCCAGTCCGGGCGCGTGTGCCAACAGCGCTTGGGTGACGCATTCATGCACGTCGGCGTCCTGATAGTGGCCGGCGGCCACGCGGTGGAGGCGTTCAGCGAGCAGAGGGTCACTGCGCTCCAATATCCGGCGGCACTGGGATGCAAACAACGGGTGCCAACGGTACAGGGATTCGCCGCCGCGGTATTCGTGCTCCTCGATGAAAAGACCGTTCCGGAGGCACGCCTCGAGGAGCATCCCGCCGTCGGCGCGCCCTTGCAGCTCGACGGCGAGTCGGCGGCCCAGCCAGTCGCAGGTCGTGGCGCGAAGAACAAAGTCCGCCAGAGGCGGGTCCAACTGGTCAAGGACCTCCTCGGCGATGTAATCGGCAAGAGGCAGGTGTGCGGGCGCGTTGTTGGAGACGCGGACGGCGAAGTTGCGGGCCTCCGCCAGTGAGCTGAGGCTCGCGTGGACGGCGACCGGCCATCCCGCCGTCAGCCTCCAGAGGGGTCCGGCATCGAAGTCCGCGTCTTGTCCCAGCGAACAAGCAAGTTCGGCGACTTCCACCTGCGTGAAGGCAAGTTCGGCAGCGCCCAGCCTGCCAAGGCCTTCTCCATACCTGAGCCTTTCCAGCTGGATGGGGGGATGTCCACGCCCGGAGAGGACCAGCCGCAAAGCCGGCGGGGCTGAGGTGGCGAGCACCCCGACAATTCCGCTGGCAAGTCCTGGCCCTGCCATGTGGACGTCATCGATAACCAGCGCAATCGGCTCAGTGAGTTGCTCAAGTGCTCCGAGCAAGAGGTCGTAGGACGTTGCCCGGTTGTAGGCGAGATTCTGGTCCAGGGCCAGCAGGGCGTTGTTACCAGGCAGCGGATGCTGGCTTGCCGCGCCCTGAATTGCCCCGACGACCCCCTGAAAAAGCCGTTCGGGATGGGTATCGAAGCGGTCCAGCGACAACCAGGCACACGGCAAATCGCAACTGCGCACCCAGTCGCCCAATACCGTGGATTTGCCGTAGCCGGCCGGCGCTGAAACGACGGTCACCCGGTGAGAATCAGCGGCCGCGGTCACACAGTCCACCAGACGCGGGCGCTCTAATGCCCCCAGACCCCGCAGTGGTGGCCGGATTCTAAATTGCGGACCAGGGACCCGCCCGGAGATTTTCGACTGTCCCACGTGATTTATGTTAGATACGTGCTATTGAGTCCAACAGGGCCATTAGGTCCTTGTGTTCGCGCCCCCTGGAGCCGACATAACCCGCCCCCGACGACGGGTGCCACGGGCGCGTACGAAATGCCCTCGCGGGGGTAACATCAGTCATGGCCGCAAAGCAGGGTAACCGGAAAGATCCGGTCTTTGTTCGTCAGCTCGACAGGGCCGCCAGGCGCCACGTCGTTATTGTCGCAGCAATTCGACTCATTGCATTTCTGGCGATAATCCTCATCCTCTACTTCGCCATTCCAATATCCGGATTCAACGACCACAATCCTGCTGCGGCGTGGATCCGTCTGGCGGGTGTCCTGCTCGTATTTCTGAGCGCCCTGGCCCTCCAACTGCGCATGATCATCGCGGCAGAAGTACCCCAAGTCCGTGCGGCCGAAGCTGTTGTGGAGACGGTCCTCATGTTTCTGTGCCTTTTTGCTTTGCTTTACACGTCGATGTCTACAACGGACCCTTCATCGTTTACCGAGCCATTGAGCAGGGTCGACGCACTGTACTTCACTACCGTCACGTTCGCCACCGTCGGGTTCGGAGACATCACGCCCGTGAGCCAGCTCGCGCGGGCAGTCGTGACGGTCCAGATGATCGCTGGCCTGGGTGCCCTCGTCATGGTCGCAAAGGTCGCCTTCTTTGCGGCGGGCCGGCGTCTTAAGGGGTAGAGCCCGGCACGCTTGCGCCCTACCTCCACCCTCCACGCAGACGTTGCCCTGCCGTCCACGGCGCCCTCCCCTCAGCAGGTGGAGTTCCATGCGAGCGGACAACAAATCACCCCGGGCGGGTGGCGTTGGGCGCGCGCCCCGCACCGACAATAGGGATTGTCATGACTGCCCGGGAAGCCAAACGTTGGAGGTGGTTCGCATGTTGCGATCCAGTTGTCCCGCCTTTATCCAATTCCTGAAGGCGATGCCGGCTCATCAATCCTCTCCGGGCTCACCGGTCGAGCCCGTGCAAGGAGATGCTGCAGAGACGGCGGGTCCTCATGTCACTTCATGATGAGCCCCAGGGCGTCGGCAGCCAGGAGCAGGAAGAAATACTGCGGTTACGCGCCGAAGTTGCCAGGTTGCAGCTCGAACGCGATAACGCGAGCAAGTCCAGCACCAAGCCGGCAGGACGGGGCGCGGGCCTGGTTCGCAGGATTGTTGCCGTTCTCCTGGTGGTGCTGACTGCTGTCCTGGCCTGCGCCACGGTGCCGGCCCTGTACCTGCGCAGTGAAGTACTCGATACCGATCGATATGTGGCCACAGTCGCGCCGTTGGCCTCGGACCCGGCGATCCAGGCGGAGGTCGCCAGCAAGGTCACCACCCAGATCACCGAAGCAGTGGACATTGAAGGCATCACCCGGGATGCGATGACCGAGCTCGGAAAAGTCGCGCCCCGCGTCGCCGCAGTGATTGCCGGACTGGCCCCCGCCATTGCTGAGCAGACCAGGACCCTGATCCATTCCGCCGTTTCCAAATTCGTAGCAAGCCCCCAATTCCAGGACCTGTGGATCCAGGTCAACCGCGTGGCGCACCAGGGTCTTGTCAACCTTGCCACGGGAAACACGGGCGGCACTGTCAATATCGACCAGAGCGGAACTGTAACGATCTCCACGAAGGAAATCATTGCCCGGGTCAAGACTCTCCTTGTGGAGCAAGGAGTCGACATTGCGGCCAGAATTCCGGAAGTTAATGCGCAGATCACCCTGCTTCAGTCCCCCGAACTGGTCAGGGCCACAGAGGCAATCAGGACACTGGACCGGACGGCGCCGATACTGGCCTGGCTGACGGTGCTGAGCGCCCTGGGTGCCATTGCGGTGGCGCCGCGGGGCTGGAGGAGGCGCACCACAAGCAACGTCGGGTTGGGCATTGCAGTGGCCATGGCTGTGCTCGCCCTCGGACTGGCCATCGGGCTGGACATCTTCCTCAGCACGATCCCGCCGGCGACTGTCTCCCCCGCCGCGGCCCAAACGCTCGTGGATACCCTCCTGGCGCCGCTTCGAAACGGCGTGCGGTTTGTCTTCGTTGTGGCTTTGCTGATTGCCTTGGCCGCCTTCCTGAGCGGCCATTCGCGCCCGGCCGAGTTCGCCCGTCAGGGCCTGGCCCGGACAGGAGATTACCTGACTGGAAAGGTCGGCGCCGGCCAAGCGAAACCCTGGCAGCACCGGCTGGCCCGCTTCCGGCGGATCCTGGAGGCCGCCGTTCTCGGCATTGCCGTGCTGGTACTTATCCTCTGGCAGTACCCGACGGCGGCGGTGGCCATCTGGACGGCGGTCGTTGCCGGCCTCGCAATCCTCCTGATCGAACTCCTGTGCCGGCCCGCCGTTGTCGCTGCGCATGCCGCCGAACCCATACCGGGTGTTTCCCCGAAATCGTGACGGAACCTTAACCCGGTCCCGGCGCTGGCCAGGTCTGGCGCTAGGCAGTTGCTGGCGAAAACGGGAACAGGTCTTCCCCGCCGCCGTGCACAACGACGCACGTAGCATCCGGCACCTCGTGCCAGGCGCCGCGGAGATCCCCCAACGGCTCGGACAGGACCATCCGGGCGTTGTCCGAAAGCTTCTGGAGCATGGGGTTGTCCGGGTACTGGGCGCGAAGTGTCGCGACGTCAGTGTTGTGGAAGAGCGAGCGGGACCGACCTTCGCTGGAGTAGCGGAACGCCCACGTGGTGTCGCCGTCGGTAGTTGCCACGGTCATCTGAAGCGGAAACTCGATCCCGTGGCGGCGTCCGACGTCTTCAATAAGGCCAACCGCTGCAGCGACAGCCGCTTGCGGGTCCATTTCCAGGCCGAAGGTGAGGGCGAGGAAGAAGAACATTTCTGAATCCGTTGATCCCTCGATCTCGGGGAAGAGTTCGGGGTCGACGGCCATGGCCAGGTCCCGCTTCACTGTGGGGAAGTCGGTAATGAGCCCGTTGTGCATCCACAGCCAACGACCGTGGCGGAACGGGTGGCAGTTCGTTTGTTGCACAGCGGAGCCGGTCGTGGCCCGGATGTGCGCGAACACGCGGCCGGCCGATGCCTGCGACGCGAGCTCGCGCAGGTTGCGGTCATGCCAGGCAGGCTCGGTACTGTGGAACACTCCCGGATAGGGCGCGGTTCCGTACCAGCCGACGCCGAAACCGTCCCCATTGGTGGTTTCAACGCCCAGGCGTGCGTGTTTGCTCTGCATCACGAGCGAGTTGGCGGGTTTATACAGGAGCTCATCCAATCGCACGGGCGAACCCGAATAAGCGAGCCAACGGCACATGTCGCTCTCCTCCTCAGTCTGGAATCCATCACGATTCCATCACCGGCCCGGCAGGTGCGCATCATCTCCTGCGGGTGACTCGCCGGTTACTGCAGGCGTACCGACTACTGGCTGAGCACGCGTTTCTTGAGCTCGGAAAATTCCTCGGCTGTCAGTGCGCCGTCATCCATCAAGGTCTTGGCCCGGGCGATCTGTTCCGCCTGGTTGGTTCCGGCCGCACGGCGGACATAATCTTCGAAATCCTCCCGGGCCACATCGCCCCGGGCGGCCTGCCGCAGGGCCATGGACTGCCCGTGGGCTATCAGGTACGCCAGACCTCCGATGACGGGCAGAAAGAGCAGAGCAACCACCCAGACAGCTTTGCTCCAGCCTTTCCGGGTCGAATCAGCGAAGATGTCTTTGACGATCAGAAAAAGCACCACCAGGTACGAAACGTAGAGAACAAAGGAAATCATGAGCCAAAAGTAGTCCCAGAAATTCACTTAGTTTCCTCTCAGTCGAATTGCTGGACTTGTTGGTCCCATGACACCAACCGTGGGTCACACTCCCCGTTCGGCCGGCAGCCGCCCGGACTTGACCGCTTGTCCCAGCGCCGCATGATCGGCTTCGGTTTGGTCAGCATAGCTTCTGGCCCAGTCTGCCAGCGCGTCATCAAAGACCTCACTGCCGCCCAGGTACCCGAGGACAAAGGCGCTGTCAGGGCTTTGGGAGTGGGCCCGCGCCAGCAGCCAGCCGCACAGAACTCCGTAGTCCGAAGTCTCCTGGGCATTCATTTCCGCCAGCGTGAACGAACCCTTCATGTCACGGAACTGACGGATATAGAAGTCCCGCTGCAGGCCGTCCTCCCCTGTCACGTCCTTGATCCAGCCCAGGAACGGGTCGGACTGGGCCTGCAGGATCCGCTGGGCGCCGACCACGCGGAATCCCTGCCCGCGTGTGGTGAGGTTTTTCTCCACTGGCTCCGGCGCGCGGCGCACACGTCCGTGGGTTTCCAGGACTGACTTCCCGGCCTCTTTGGCCTGCAGAAACAGTGGCTCTCCCGCGGGACCTTCAAAGAGGAGCACCCAACTCCGGGTCCCCACGCTGCCGACCCCCACGATCCGCCGCGCGAAGTCCACCAGCCGGTACTGGCTCAGCAACAATGACGTATCCGGCCGGAGAGTGCTCCGGTACAGTGCGACAAGGTCCTCCATCAGTGCTGGATCTATCTCTGAATGACGGACTATCGGCGGCTGGTCAACGATCCTGGGTTCGCCTGACTCCGTGCTCGACGTCAGCTTGGCGAGGACCTGTTCAGACGTTCGCTGGCGGGCTTTTTTCTCTTCAGTTTTGATTCGTTTGTGTGCCACCGTCTGCTGCGTGGCAAGAAATTGTGCATCCACTTGAAAGTAATAGCGTTCGGTCGCGGTATGGCTGTACAGGACCTTGAGCGCTTGGCGATAGCTGCGGACGCACGACTTTACCGCCGTCCGGCATTGTTCCTCGGTGTGGGAACTGTTCCGGCCGTTCAACCAGATGCTCGCGGCGAGGCGCTTTACGTCCCACTCCCATGGCGCCGGGTACGCTTCATCAAAGTCGTTGAGGTCGAAGATCAGCCGTCGTTCAGGGCTCGCGAAGAGCCCAAAATTGGCGAGGTGTGCGTCGCCGCTCGCAATCAGGGTGTGACCCGTCACCGGCGAATCGGCCAAATCATGCGCCATGACGGCTGCGGCGCCGCGGTAGAAGGAAAACGGGGTTTCCAGCATCCGCCCCACACGTACCGGGATGAGCTCAGGGACGCGGGTGGCATGCTGGCCTTCGAGGACTCCGACGGGGTCCCGCTCCGGCAACCGGAGGGCCGCGAACTCCCGGCGGGGCAGCGAGCTCCGCGCCTCGCGCCCGGCGGCTTGGGCACGGGCGATGGACGCCTTATGCGCGGAGCCTGACGGGGTTTTCACGGCCGGCCCGTGTCGTTGAAGAGCGGAGGCAAACCCTCACGAGGTTGACAGACGGCCAGCGGCTTAAACAATATTTTGGCTCGCATGCCCGCATCTTCCCACAATCTCTGCCACTCCGGAACAGTCCTCCGGCCCGGATCGTGCGGGCTTGATCCATGCCTCACGGAAGGGGTCAAAAGGGACATGTCGCGGGGGCCGAACGTAACTGCAGCGCCGCCGGATATCACCCCCGGCGGGTGATTCGTGGGCCCTGCCCCGGGCTAACGATGGTTCTACCTGCCAGTGATTGGGCTGCCAGGCGAATGCCCACCCGAGAGGGGCCTCCAGTGTCGAGACCACAACCAGTACTCTCACTTTTGCTCGCGCTCGGGTGCCGCAATCGCGCTGCTCACCGGCTGCAGCACCACCAGTCCCCCGGCGAGCACCACCAGTCCCCCGGCGGGCACCTCCAGCCCGCAGGCGACTTCATCCAGCCCGACGCCGACGGTCTCGCCGGTGTGCCCCGCCGCGGACGCGTTTGCGGTTGCCCTGACCGGTTTCAAGGACACCCTCAAGCCAGGGGCCACGTTGGAGCAGGTACGCGCGGCACGGGATCAGGTTGTGAAGACCTATGACGCTCTGGTCAAGGAGATTGGAAACGCGGCAAAAACACGTGTGGACGCCGTCACGGCGGCTGAAGACAGGTTCGCCGCCGCAGTCAACGACGTCCCCGACGACGCCACTCTGACCGAAGCAGTCGACTCCCTGCGAGACGAAGCCGCAAACGTCCAGGGCGCGCTCAGCGATCTCGTGACGGAGGTTAAATGCTAGGTCCGAAGGAGCCGCTGTTCGCCTCAACCCCGCCCACGGACGCGTTCACGGGCGACGCCGCAACAACTGAAAGTAGGGAATCCACATGAGTTTTTGGGAAAACTTTTGGAACATTGTCTGGTGGTTCTTCATCGTCTATGCCATCTTCGCATTCCTGTATGCGCTGTTCATTGTCATTGCCGACCTCTTTCGCGACCAACACCTGAACGGCTGGTGGAAGGCCGTCTGGATCTTCTTCCTGGCGTTCGTGCCCTTCCTGACGCTGCTGGTGTACATGGTGGCCCGCGGCAAGGGCATGGCCGAGCGGTCAATGGAACGGGCCCGGCGGGACCAGTCGGAAGCGGACTCCTATATCCGCAGGGTGGCCTCCGCGAGCCCGTCCGACGAGATCTCCAAGGCCAAGGCCCTTCTGGATTCTGGAACCATCAGCGCTGACGAGTTCGAAAGGATCAAGACCAGGGTCACAGCCTGACACGTCCAATCTTTGTGAGAGTACCCGAGGAGGTCGTCCACATGAACCAATACCCACTGATCGCCGATCACGGCCTCATCGGTGACTTGCAGACGGCTGCGCTGGTAGCCACGGACGGCACTCTTGATTGGTTCTGCAGTCCGCGTTTTGACTCTCCGAGCATTTTCGCCTCGCTGCTGGACCGTTCACGCGGCGGCCACTTCAGCACGCGGCCTCTCGACAAGGCTTTCGCGACGAAACAGCTGTATCTGCCCGACACGGCAATTCTCGTCACTCGGTTCCTCACTGACAGCGGGGTCGGCGAGCTGATTGACTTCATGCCGACCACGGGCGAATCCGCCAGCGAACAGCACCGCCTGGTTCGCATGTTGCGATGTGTGCGCGGACAGATCTCGTTCGACGTCGAAGTGGCACCCCGGTTCGACTACGGCCGGCGATCCCACCACCTCACTCTCAGCGGCGACGGCGCGATCTTTGATACCGGCGAAACCCGGCTGGCACTGAGCCTCATCCGCGGGGACGGGGACGACCAGCCGGGCCATCACGCCACCGACGCAGGTGATCTGCGTGCCACTGTGAATCTTAAACAGGGCCAAATGCGCGGCGCCGTCCTCGAAACAGGCCCTGATGTCTCGCCACGGATGATGCGTCCCGCCGAGGCCCAGCTGCTGCTCGACGACACCACGCGATTTTGGCACGGTTGGCTGAGCCAATCCACCTATGCAGGGCGCTGGCGTGAGGAGCTGGAACGCTCGGCCATCACGCTGAAGCTTCTGACCTACGCGCCGACCGGAGCCTTGGTGGCAGCTCCCACCGCCGGTTTACCCGAGCAGATCGGTGGGGAACGCAACTGGGACTATCGGTACACCTGGATACGCGATGCGTCCTTTTCGGTTCACACGCTGATTCGGATGGGCTTCGTCGACGAGGCCGCCGCCTTCAGCCGGTGGCTCCGCGACCGGATTACGGAACGCATCGAGAGCGACACCGGCCCGCTGAACATCATGTACCGCGTCGACGGCAACCCCGAACTCAATGAGGAGATCCTGACCGGCTGGGAGGGCTATCGAGGCTCCTACCCCGTCCGGATCGGCAACGGTGCGGCCGGACAACTTCAACTGGACATCTACGGCGAAGCGCTCGATGCCGTGTACTCCCTCGACCGTTTCGGAGGCGAGATCGGGCAACCGGGCTGGCTTGCCATCTGCGAGCTTCTCGAGTGGGTCTCCGACAACTGGAACCAGCCGGAAGAAGGAATCTGGGAAACCCGGGGCGGACGCAAGGACTTCACCTACGGACGACTGATGTGTTGGGTGGCGTTCGACCGCGCCATCCGGCTCGCAACCGCGCACGGGCGGCCGGCACCCCTCGCCCGGTGGATCGCCGAGCGCGACGCGATCTACAACCAGATCATGGACGAAGGCTGGAGCACCGAACGGGAGGCATTCGTGCAGCAATACGGGGAGACGGTTCTCGATGCCTCCCTCTTGAAGATGCCACAAGTAGGATTCGTGGCCCCGGACGATCCCATGTGGCACTCGACCCTCCACGCCATGGATTCGGAGCTGGTGTCCGACAGCCTGGTGTACCGCTACGACCCCAGCGCTTCGCCCGATGGCCTCCGCGGTTCCGAAGGCACGTTCTCCCTGTGCACGTTCCTCTACGTCGACGCCCTGGCACGGGCCAGCCGGGTGGACGAAGCCCGCCTCACGTTCGAGAAGATGCTGACCTACGCCAACCACCTCGGCTTGTATTCCGAGGAAATCGCGCCCACGGGTGAGCAGATTGGCAATTTTCCGCAAGCGTTCACGCACCTCGCCCTCATCGATGCCGCCATCACTTTGAACGGCTGCCTGGACGACGCGGCGCGCAAAAGCCGCAGCCCTGACCAGGCCCGGAGTGTGCCACGCCGCCCCTACTGAGACGGCCGACGGGACTCTAGACTATTTCCAAGGCCAATAAAGGAGGGCTCAATGGGGCCGGAACCAGCGGAATCGTATCCACGTCCTGGCCTTCCCCGCTCCGCCACTATCCTGCTCGCATTGGCCAGCGCGACCGTCGTCGCTTTCGGCATTTCCGCGATGCGGGGAATTTTCACGCCCGTGTTCTTTGCCTTCGTGCTCACCCTCTGCGTTCATCCGCTGCGGCGATGGATGCAGGGCCGCGGCGTTCCGAGGGGAATCGCCACAGGAACTACCATCGCGGCAGTCTTCGGCCTGCTGACGGCCTTCGCTGCGGTTCTGGTTGCCTCACTGGCACAGTTCTCCGCGCTGTTGCCGCAGTACGGTCCGCAACTTGCCCAACTGGGCGCCTCCCTCACCCAAGCGCTGGAGTCTATGGGTTTCGGCGCCGAGCAGACGCAGGCGGTTCTGGAGGGGCTTACGCCTGGCCGAATTGTCGGGTTCCTCGGAGGCCTCCTGGGGAATGTCGCCAGCCTGGTGGGCGGCCTCGTGGTCATTCTGACGATGCTCATCCTCATGGCGGTGGATGGATCAAAGATCCCTGCCCTGCTGACCCACCTGCAGTTCCACCGACCGGCCCTGGTCTCCGCATTTAATGGCTTTGGCGGCGGCGTCCGCCGGTACATGATTGCGACCACTGTTCTCGGAGTGGCCCAGGGTCTCTTTAACTGGCTCGTCCTGGTCATTTTGCAGGTCCCCGGCGCCCTGCTCTGGGGGTTGCTGTCCTTCATTTGCAGTTTCATCCCCAACATCGGCTATTTCATCGCGATCGTCCCACCCCTGTTTTTCGGGTTCCTCACCGGCGGCTGGCCGACCGTCCTCGCCGTCATCGTCATCTACGGCGGGATAAACAGCATCATCCAATCCATCATCCAGCCCAAATATGTAGGCAACGCGGTGGCTCTCAGTGAGACGATTACCTTCCTCTCCGTGCTGTTCTGGGCCACCATCCTGGGCCCTGTCGGCGCCATCCTTGCCGTACCCCTGACCCTCCTGGTCCGCACCATCCTCCTCGACTCAGACCCGTCCATGGCCTGGTGGAGGCCCTTGACGGGGGACAAGAAGGACCTCAACGTAATCCTCAAGCAAGAAGACGACGCGATCCGCGCCCGCCGGGCCCGGCGTGGACCGGACAGCCCGGACCCCGGCAGCATGCCGAAGGCATGACGTGCCGTCGGGGTGCTGCCCAGGCCGGGTGACTGCCACGTGCTGAGCCTCGTCACCAACCTGGTGCTGTTCGCCCTCGCCGGGGCGATCAGCACCGTGCCCGTGAGCATCACCATGATGATCCTGCTCTCCCCCAACCCACGCCGCGGAGCCCTGCCCTTCCTGGTTGGCAGCCTTGCCGGCTCGATCGTGGTTGTCGGTCTTTCGGCCGTCGGGATGCGTTTGCTGCCGGTCCGGCCGGAACTGGATCAGGACGTACTCCTCACCTGGTTGGGCCTGCTGGTCGGGGCCTTCCTGATTGGCTATGCCGCATACCTGTTCGCGCACAAAAGCCAGACTGACAGCGCCTTGCTCGGCAAAATGAAGACCAGGTTCCATTCGGCCCGCCCGTGGGAATTCGTGGTCCTCGGCCTGGGCCTGAATCTGCGCCCCAAGGCGATCCTGCTCGCTGTAACGGCCGGCGCGCTGATCAGTGTCCGGGAACCGCCCTTGCTGCAGGGAACCCTGTTCGTCCTCGCCTTCGCAACCGTGACCCAGTCCGCCGTCGTCATCCCGATCGCCATATGGTTGCATTCCCCGGAGCGGGCCGAAGGGCCGTTGACCGCCATTTACACGTGGTTGCAGCGCAACGGGCGCACGATTGCGGCGGTCGCAACACTGGCGATCGGTGTGTTCATTGTTGGCTACACCGTTGTCCAGCTCTGACGGCTGCACCAGCCAGTCTCCCCCGGCCCAACCGCCGGATGCACGCTCAGACCAGTACGCTGCTCTTGATCTTTTCGAACTCGGCAGGACTGATGGTTCCAGCGTCCAGAAGAGCCTTGGCTTTGGAAATCTCTTCGGTTGGGCTCGCCGTAGCGACCTGGCGGATGTAGGCGTCGGCCTCCTCCTGGTTTTGCCGGACCCGTTCCATGGCCCTTTCGGTCATGCCCTTACCGCGGGCAATCAGGTACACCAGCACGCCCAGGAAAGGCAGGAACGCCAGGAAAACTATCCATACGGCCTTCAACCACCCGTTCATCTGGTGGTCGCGAAAGATGTCGCCAATGACAACGAACAACGCATACAGGAAGGCGAAGAATGCATACACGCAAAGGAACCACCAGAAGATATCCCAAAAGTTCTCCCAGAAACTCATGTCGCTTCCCTACTTTCAGTTGATGCGGCTTTGTACGTCATTCTCTGCGCGGCGCACGGGCGAATCCCTCATCCCCCGAGGGTGAAATCCGGGGCGAGTACAGGGGTCTGCAACGCTCAACCCAGGATCGCGCCTTCCCCGGTGCCAGAGGGCTTGGGATCCGGAAGCCGCATCATGCGGAAGGCCGTAAACAGCCCGGCGCCGCCGGCCAGTATCGGAACCAACAGCGCGATCTGGAGCGCCAGGGGCCGCGCTTCCGTGTTGATCCGGATAATTTCGTTCCGGACTTCCTCCGGTTGGCTGGCAAGGAGTTCCTGAAGTTGCGCATCGCTCATCACCTGGGCGTCCTGTTCCAGGCTCTGCGAGACCTGCTGCTGCTGTTCGGGTGCAAGAACCGTGCTGGTCGTTGCCATACCGATGAAGATGGACGAGAGCGATGCCAACATGATGCCGCCTGCAAATGCGAGCCCGAGCGACAACCCGAACGACCCGGAAGCCGAGTTGACACTGGCGGCCTCACTGACCCGTTCGTCCGAAATAGGAGACAACGTGTAGTTGTTGAGCTGGGACACCAACAGCCCCAAGCCACATCCGGAGATAATCAACGGCACCAGGAGCCACCAGCCGGAATCCGCACGCGGCACGATCGGGACCAGCACCACCAGGCCCACGATCAAGAGCAGGAAGCCCCACCGGATAAGGCTGGCCGGGCGACGCGACCCGGCCTTCTTTCCGGCGAGCATTGCAACCGCGAACATGGTCAGCGAGAGTGGCGCGATCGAGAACCCTGCCTGCATGGCGTTGTACCCGAGGACCATCTGAAGGTAGATGGGCAGCACGATCATGGTGCCGCCGAGCGCGACCTGCTGCAGCATTTGTCCCGTGGCACCGAACCGGAAGGCTTTCGATTGGAACAGGTCCGGGTCCAGCAGCGCGGCCTTGTCGTGGCGTTTGCGCCTGACGAGCCAGTAGATCAGACCGCCCAGTCCGACCGCACCCACGGCCAGGAGCGCCCCCACAGATTCGCCGCCCTCCTGCCAGACCAGAATACCGAGCACGATTCCGCCCATGCCAACGATGGACAGGACCGAACCGACGATGTCCAACGATCGGGACCCCACGAACGGAACGTCGCGAACGAGCTTGATGCCGGAAAGCACAACGGCGATGATGAGCGCCTCGAGCAGGAAGGCGACCCGCCAGGACAGGAACGTGGTGATGAACCCGCCGAGCAAGGGCCCTACCGCCGCGGCGATCGCAGCCGACGCTCCAACCAGGGCATAGACCCGCTTCTGCGCCTCTCCCGCAAAATTTCCGTGGATGAGGGACTGCATGGCGGGGAGCAGGAGCGAGGCACCCAGCCCGCCGATCACGGCCCAGAAGATGATGATCGGAAGAAGGCTTTGGGCCATCGTCATCGCCACAGCTCCGATGGCATAGCAGACAAGTCCGATCACATAGGCGCGCTTGCGCCCGATCAGATCGCCGATTTTCCCGCCGATCAGGATGAAAGCGGCGGAAACCAGCGCTTCGAGTGCAATCGCTGACTGGAGGCCGCTGACTGTTGAACCGATGTCTTTTACAACGGCCGAGATCGAGACGTTCATGATCGACGTATCGACCACCAGGACGAACATCGCCATCGCCAGCAGCAACGCCAGTCTGCCGTTGAAGGGCTCTGCCTGGGTGTTGCCACCGTTTGGCGAGGTCATCTGTGGTCGTCTCCCCACTTGTCGGATGCGCTATCCCAAAGCTAGCCACCCGGGTTGGTGCGCAAATCATTCCCGGCGGGTGAGCTTGCAACCAGGTTGTCTAACCCTGCTTATCGTCGGGCCCCCGCCCTGCGGCCCCCTGTTCCGCCTGCACGGCGCGGAAGATATTGCCGTGGATCTTGTCCTCGCCGATGCGCTCGATCACTCCGTCCCTTCCGAGGGTCGCCCGGACGGTCGGCTTGAGCCGGGCGAGGCGCAGTGTGACGCCGGCATCGTGGGCAAGGTCCGCGATGTCCGCCATCTTCGCCGCGCCTTGGGAATCGACGAAGTTGATCCCGCCACAGTCCACCACGATGCCGGTGAGTTCCGGGGTTGAGTGGATGGCCTCACGGAGACGATCCTCCAGTGCGTCCGCGGTGGCGAAGAAGAGGCCGCCGTCGAACCTGATCACGGCAATCCCGGGTATCACCTCGTCGCCGGGGTGCTCATCGGCTTCACGAAAGACCTGGGTGCCCGGTTCTCGTCCAAGGGACGGCATCCCAGGGTGCGTGGCCACCCCGACCAGCCAAATGAGCGATAGCCCGATCCCGATGACGACGCCTGCGAGCACGCCGAAGACGAGGGTACCCACGATCGCCGCGACGGCTATCCAGAAGTCGAACTTCTGCACCCGGGCAAGCCGTCGCATCTCCGGCAGGTTCATCATGCCCATCACAACGGCTTCGATGATGAGTGCCGCGAGCACCGGTTTGGGCAGGTTCGAGAAGAGCGGTGCCAGGAACAGCAGTGTGAGCAGAACCGTAACACCGGAGGCGAGGGACGCCAGACCGGTCTTGGCCCCTGAGTGGTCGTTCAGCGAACTCGCTGACAGACTCGTCGAGACCGGCATCCCCTGAAATACTCCCGCCGCCGTGTTGGCCAGCGACTGGGCCGCGGACTCCTGATTGATGTCGATCTGATAATGGTGCTTGGCGGCGAACGCCCGCGCATCCCCCGCGGTCTGGGAGAAGCCGATCAGGACCAGCGCCACGGATGCGATGGCGACAGTTCCCGCGTTGTTCCACAGGAGCTGTCCGTTCGGGATCTGCGGCGACGGCAACCCGCTGGGCACATCACCCACCAGGGCCACCCCCCGGGCCCCGAGATCGAACAGCTGCGCTGCCAGCAGGCCGCCCACAACGAGGACCAGGGCGCCCGGGACCCGGGGCGCGACCGCCCTCAGTCCGAAGACGACCGCCAGCGCGATGACACCGACAATCACGGTGGTCTGCTGAGCCTCGCCCAGGGTCCCCAGCCATGACCTCAGCTCCTGGAACGGTTTGGAACCCGTGACTTCGGTCCCGGTCAGCTTCGGGAGCTCCCCGATGACGACGTCGATTGCCGCGCCAAAGAGGAACCCGGTGACCACGGCACGCGAGAGAAACTGCGCAATCCAGCCCATCTTGAGGACGGCAAGGAACAGGAACAGGATGCCTGAGGCGAGAGTGATTCCCGCGACGAAGGAAGCGACATCCTGCTGGCTCGTGATGCCGGCCGCGAGCACGGCGCTCGCAGCCACCGCCGCCAAACCTGAGCTGGGCCCCATCGAGATTTGCCGGCAGGAGCCGAAGATCCCGTACACGATTGCGCCGGCCGCCGCCGCATACAGGCCGTTCTGCAGCGGAATCCCAGCGATACCGGCGTACCCCAGATTCTTCGGAACGATCAGGGCCGCGACGGTGACTCCGGCGATGAGATCGCCCCTCAGCCAGGCGCGGTCATAGGAACGGAGTTGACCGGCGATGGGCACGACAGCCAGGTGGCCTCGCTGCGGTTTTTTCATACCTCATCCTTCCCGTCGCTTCCACCGCTTCAGGGCTCGGTAGCTGTCCGTTCGAGTCCGGGTGAGCTTGCAGGACCGCCTCCGGTGTCCGTGCGGGGGGACTCTTGACGTGCCTGCGGGGCCGCGTCGAGGTGGTCGGCGTCGACGGCGGCGAGGTTACGGATCAGGACGATCAGCCAGGCGAAGACCAGCGACGCGGCGATGAGTTCCACCGCGGTGAGGTTGTAGTAGCCGAACGGAAAGTACATCACCACGGCGAAGGCGATGACCGCCAGAAACACAAGTCCCAGAGCATTGAAGGCCGCGGGGATCGTGGGTACGAGCGAACGCATCCGGACGATGAGGGTCCCGAACACGACCACCATGCCGGACGCTGCCGCGGTGTGGAGCCAGAATTGCTGATCGACGGGAAACAGTCCCACGCACGCGAGCAGAACGCCTATGAGGACGATGCCGCCTTCCAGCATACGCACCCGGCGCCGGGAGGAAGCAGCCGCCGCGTCGAGCGTTCTCGTCGAGTATCCGGCCAGGGTGGTGACCACCACGCCGGCGACGATCAGGGTGAAGTTGAAGGCCACCCCGGAGACATCGGAGCTCATGCCGAGGGCGCTGAGGTTCTCCTCCCACCACTGCGGGTTCTCTGCCGTGAGCATGCTCGTCAGGACACCGGTGACCAGGAAGACGGCGAGGAGCGCGGCGAGCCGGTAGGCATTCATGGTGACTGTGGAGAGGTACGCGATGTAGGAACTGATGGCTCCCGCGGTCCCGACGATGATGGCGCCTGCAAGGGGGTACAGGACTGCACCCACGAACGCCCGCTGGAAGATGGAGAACAGCGCCAGCCACCCGAGCAGGAAGATGCAGGCGTGGGCCAGCGCGAGTGCGGCGATGTCAACGGCATTGCGCGTTCGTCCAGCCGCTGGGGCCTGGGATGATTCAAGGTCCGGACGTTGCAGGGAACCGATCACTGCTGCTGCGGCACCGAGGACCGCCGTCCCCAGCGCAGCGATGTCCCCCACCGAGCCCCGTCCTGACAGGGCAACAGGTTCCCGCCCCACGAGCAGGAACGCCACGACGCCGAGCACGACAAAACTTCCGCTGCCAACGACGAGCGCCCGCGACTCGGAGGTGACCGCAGCGTGGGTCCTCAGGGCCAACATCGTTCACCTCGCTTCGCCTGGGAGTACCCCCACGCTACGGCTGCCTCGTCCGGGTGCCGTCACCCTGAAAGGATGAAACCCTTCAGCCCAGGCCGCCTCGGGAACGTCAGACCCCTCCCCGATATGGCCCGCAGGGTGTTGAATGGTAGTGGAGGCGGCGCCTGCGCAGAACACGGAAAGGGGCCGGCCTCATGTTGCCTGCCGGAGCTGGGGATTCCGGTGCGAGACGGGGCCGGCGACGCTTGAGAGCCCTCTGAGACCGGGGTTCTCTCCCCCAGCCGTCGTCGGCCCCCTGGTTGTTCCGGGTTTGGCGGCACCCCGGACACCGGCCCCGCATGGCCGGCGTCCGGAACGCCCATTCCCGGCACGACTGCCTAATGCCGGCGAGCTTCCGTTCCGGCGGCCACCCGCACGGCCTCGCGCATCGAGGTTGTGGGCCGTCCAATCAGGGCACTGAGGTCACCGCTGGTCACGAGCAGCTCGCCGCGCGCGATGCCGAGATCACTGTCGGCCAGGATCGCCGCGTAGCCCTCCGGCAGACCGGCACCCACCAGCATCCCTGTGTACTGTTCCTCCGGCAGATCCCGGTACTGCACCGGACGGCCGGTGGCGGCGCTGACTTCCGCAGCAAGCTCGGTGAGGGTGAACGGCACGTCGCCGCCGAGCTCATAGACCTTCCCGGCCTGGCCGTCCTGAAGCAGCACCGCCGCGGCGGCACGGGCATAATCGGCGCGCGTGGCCGCACTGACCCGGCCCGCACCGGCACTCCCGAGCACGGCGCCGTGCTGACGATAGGTGTCCAGTTGTTCCGTGTAGTTCTCCAGGTACCAGCTGTTGCGGAGCAGTACGAACGGCAGGCCGGACGCTGCCAGGGCTGCTTCCGTGGCCTCGTGCTCAGCGGCCAGCTGCATGTTCGTGCTGCCGGCATTGGCGATGCTGGTGTAGGCGATCAGCCCGACGCCTGCATCCTGGGCGGCCGCGATGGCGTTCCGGTGCTGTTCCAGGCGCTGGCCAACCTCACTGCCGGAAATCAGCAGGACCTTTTCGGCCCCCGCAAACGCCTGGCGCAGGGAATCCGGGTCGGTGTAGTCGACGGGCCGGACCTGGACGCCCCGCGCGGCGAGCTCGGCGATCCTCGAGAGCTCACGACCGGTGGCAACGATCCGGGCGGCGGGCACATCGTGCTCGAGGAGCGCTTCAACAACAAGGCGGCCGAGCTGGCCGGTGGCGCCCGTGACAACGATGGTCATGGTGGTCCTTTCCAGAGGGATGACTGACACCCTTTGCAACTTCGCCGCAGCAGCATTGCTTCCCGGCGGACAGTATGCACCTTAAAGTAAGGTACCTACATGAAAGTAAGTGACGCTTCCCCAAGCCTGCCGGCCGCCCCCGCGCTGGCCGGGATCTTCCCCGCCGGGTGTCCCAGCCGGACTGTCCTCGATCATGTCTCCAGCAAATGGGGGGTGCTGATCCTGGTCGCGCTGTGGGACGGCCCGCAGCGCTGGAGCGAACTGCGACGCCGGGCCGAAGGCATCAGCGAAAAGATGCTCGCCCAGACGCTCAGGACTCTGGAAGGGGACGGCTTCCTCCGTCGCGACGCCCAGCCAATCATCCCGCCCAGGGTCGACTACAGCCTCTCCGGCCGCGGTCGCGAACTGGTCGCCGTGCTGCTCCCGCTGGTCAGTTGGATCGCCGAACACGCCGGCGAAATCGTCAACGCCCCGGTCACCCCAGCCTCCGCCGCAGCCGTCAACGGCAGGCCGGCGTCGTGACAGTTCTCAACCTCGAGGTGCGCTGGTACGCGGGGACGCGGCCCCGCAGGCGCAGAGCAGCGCCGCCGATCCAGGTCCACTGGGCTGCAGCGAACACCGTCCTGCTCCGGCAGGACATCACCGACAACTTCGAAGCGCCCTTTCTCTACCTGCTGTTCGGCGACGAATGCGCGCTGCTCCTCGATACGGGTGCCACGGCGGATGCCACCAGATTTCCCCTGCGGGAGACGGTCGACACACTCATGGACGGCTGGCTGCGCGGGCATCCCCGGGACGGCTACGAACTCGTTGTGGCCCACTCGCACGCCCACGGGGACCATGTCGCCGGAGACGGGCAGTTCACAGACCGTCCCCACACCCGGGTCGTGGGACACTCAACCGAAGAAGTTGCCGGGTTCTTTGGGCTCAACGGCTGGCCTCGCGGCACGGCCCGGTTTGACCTCGGCGGACGGGCGCTGGAGGTGATCCCCACGCCGGGGCACCATCCTTCCGCCGTCGCCCTCTACGACGAGGACACCGGCATTCTGCTCACCGGAGACACGGTTTACCCGGGCCGGCTGTACGTGCAGGATTTTCCGTCCTTTCAGGATTCGCTGCGCACCCTCTGCGATTTCTCTGCGGCCCATCCGGTCACGGCCGTCCTTGGCGCGCACATCGAAATGCCGTCCCGGCCGTTCCGGGACTTCCCGCTCGGCTCGACCTGGCACCCTGATGAAGCTCCCCTTCCGATGGCTGCCGGGGACCTGCAGACGATCAGGGATGCTGCCGCCCGGGTTGCCGGCCGTCCCGGGGCACACCGGTTCGCCAACTTCATCATCTGGAACGGGCCCTGCCGGCGCGAGTCCGCGGCCCAGTCCGTCCGGCTCCTCCTGTCCCGGGCGCTCGGCAGGTAGCGCTCCCCTGACGTTGGGCAGTGTCCCCGGCCGTTCAGGAGTGTTGGGTCGGTGCCAGCGACGAGCGGTGGAAGTCCGTCCGCCACACGCCGGTGTCGCGTCCGCCGCCGTCGGTAACGACGTATTCGGGCCAGCGGTCGAAGGCGGAGCAGGGGTGCGAGATCCCAAAGTCGACCACATCCGTGACGTCCAGTCCCGTCGCTCCGGCCAGGACGGCGTGATGGTCGAAAAGGCTCCGCACATGGGCGGTTGCACCGTGTTTTGGGACGCCGTCTGCGGTGCGGGCCGACAGGAAAACGGGCAGTCCAGCGTCGTAAGGAAGGTCCCGTTTCCCGGCCCCGACGACGGCGATTCCCTCCTCGGGAACGGACAGCACGACAGCCCGGACCGAAAGTGCCGGAACCAGCCCCGGAACCGGGCTGACGCTGGCGTACGTGCCGTGATCGTGGGTGACGTAGCAGCCAGACCGGAGGATCCGTCTGGTGCCAGGCACCTGGCTGTCATCGGGCAGGTGAGCCGCGACGCGGTCCGGGAACGCGGACCCGCCCATGGAGTAGATCGGGTCGGCGGTCTCAAAGTACTCGGCTGCAGCAAGATACACGTCGCGCACCAGCCTGCAGTGCCGGTCGACGGCGTTGATGGTGGACTCTGCCCTGCTGTTGGGGACAACGCCTTCGTACCCGGCGACACCGACGAGCCGGAGGCCGGGCGTACCGTGGACCAACTTGGCCAGGCGAAGCGCATTGGGGAGGTTCCGGGTTCCCGTGCGTCCGCCCGGGGTGCCGACGTCGATCAGCACCTCCAGGGTGGCGGCCGCTCCGGCGAAGGCCCGGGCGGCCGCCCCGACACCAGCGGCGGAATCCACGAAGCAGCGGATTTCCCGCCCGGAATCCTCCTCCAGCCAGGTGCGGAGGCGCAGCAGGCCGCGCTGGTCGACGATCTCATTGGCGACGAGAATGTGCTGATGCCCCCAGTTCAGAACCGACTCGGCCTGGTCCACGGTGGCCACGGTGACGCCGACGGCGCCGGAAGCCACCTGCCGCTCGATGATCGGTGCTGACATGGTCGTTTTGACATGGGGGGCAAGCTCCACGCCCCGGTCCTGACACCAGGCGGCCATCACACGGATGTTGTTGTCGAGGGCGTCGACGTTGAGCCGCAACTGTGGATACGCCGGGGCGGTGGCAGCACTGGCAGGGATATCTTCGGCGGTTCCGCTCTGGCGCTGGTTCGGGCTGCTCACAGTGCTCCTTTTTCAGTCCTGGGACGTCCCTGCCCTCCTGTGGCGTCAGCGGGGGTCCGATGTGGGCGATGCGTTGATTGTGTCATGCAGCGTCCCGGCTCCGAACGGCTCAGCACGGTAGCCCGCGCCATTCCCTGTCCGGGGGGATAATGGCCTCGAGAGCCAACGGTCAGCCCGGACGAGAGGGAGTCCGAATGCACACGTCTCCGCGCATCACGGTGGAGGTGCCGGTACTCAGCGTTGGATCCGGCCCCCCGGACTACGAGGAACTGGGCAGCTACGTCGATGCACTGAGAAGGCCGCAGGGGCTCCACCTGACCCTGCTGCATATCGGTGTGCTGGAGGACTTCGCCCAGGACATTGCGACCTGGACCAGGGGCATCACGGCCGCCGGGGAAGCCGCCCGTATGGCGGCTGCCTGGCTGGAGGGGCTTCCTACCTTGGACGCCTTTTCCGCACGGGCTGAGCGGCTGGTCCTGCTGGGCGGCGGGCGCGTGAGCGGCCTGGAAGTGGAGGTGCCCCACCACGTGCAGGAGTATCAGGTCTCCCTCGTGAAGGCCTTGCACGAGCTTTTGGACGAGATGCTGGTGGACAACGTCGATGACTTCATCCTCAGCTCACCGGCCCTCGGCTTCAGGTATCCCCGGTGGACACCCCACGTTGCCGTAGGCCGCCCCAAGACGAGGGACCGCGGGCCCTGGGCGATTAGACCCCTGGCACTCGAATTCGGCGCATCACGGATCAGGAACCGCCAGCACCTCCCCGCCCTGGGTGCCGGCCAGGACGTGCGGACCAGGGCATCCGGACCCAGACAGGTGGAGGGCACATGACAGTCACGAGCGCAGGCATCCTGCTGTACCGCCGGGGCCCCGGACCGGAGGTGGAGGTGTGGATAGCCCATATGGGCGGACCGTACTGGGCGCGAAAGGATGCCCGGGCCTGGTCAATACCCAAAGGCGAATACCTCCCGGACGAGGACCCGCTGGCCGCTGCGCAGCGCGAGTTCGCCGAAGAAATGGGCCACCCTGCACCGGCCGCCGAGTACATCCCCCTGGGGGCTTTCCGGCAGCCTTCGGGCAAGATCATCACGGTCTTCACGGCCGGGTCCGACTTTGCGCCCGAACGGATTGTGAGCAACACCTTCCCGTTGGAATGGCCCAAGGGATCCGGCATAGTCCGGAGCTACCCGGAGATCGATGCCGCCCAATGGACACCGGAGACCGAAGCCCGCATCAAGCTGGTGGGTGGCCAACTGCCGATCCTCGACGCGCTCATCCAGCACCTGGCGGGCCCGGGCACCTGACCGGCGGCACCCGATAACCTCTTCCGCTCCCGCATCCCATTGATGGTCCGGCACCACAGTGCCATTCTTGGGAAATCCGAATCATTCGGGCAGCGAACGAAGGGAAATGCGATGCCGCTCTATCTTTCGAAGTTCAGCTACACCCCTGAGACCTGGGCCAGGATGATCACCAATCCCGAAGACCGCGGGAAAGCCGCCCAGGCATACATCGAATCGGTCGGAGGAAAGCTCCACGGCTTCTGGTACGCGTTCGGCACCCACGACGGGTACAACCTCTGGGAGGCCCCTGACAACGTCTCCATGGCCGCGGTGGCACTGGCAATCACCGGAGGCGGTGCTCTGAGTTCGTTGGAAACGACCGTACTGTTGAGCGTCGACGAAACACTGGAGGCCCTGCGGATGGCCGGAGAGGTGAAGTACCGGGCCCCCGGCACCAGATAGGACCAACCACAGAGAGGCCTTCGATGAATGCCACCGAGCCGACGGGGCGGCGTGAACCGACTGCCCGCCAACGCGCCGAGAGCCTCAAGGAGCGCGTCTACATCAGCTTCACCAGCCTGGCTGTGGTGCTGGCCCTTCGGAGCCACGCGGACGAGACAACGCCAGGCGCAGCAGCGGCAACCCTCAGCATCGTGGTGGTCGGTTCCCTGCTGGGGATCTTCGTCGCCGATTTGCTGAGCCATCTGACGGTCCACGCAAAACTTCCCAGCGGTCGCGAACTCAATCACATGATCGCCGTCAGCACCGAGGCCCTCAGCGTGCTGGTGACACCGCTCCTGCTCCTCACGGCAGCCGGCCTGGGACTCTGGTCGACGGCTGTGGCACTTCAATGGGCAGTGGTGGTTCTCGTTGTGACCCTCCTCGTCATCGGATACCTCGCAATCCGGCGGCTCGAGCTGCCGGTGCACCTCAAAGCCGTGATTGTGCTCGCTGAAGTGGTGTTGAGCATGGTGGTGATCGGGCTCGAGTTGCTGGCCCACAATCTCTGAGGAATCACGCCTGAACCACCGCCCCCAGCACGACCGCGTTCCGTGCCAGGGAGCGGCCGGGATCAAGTGGGGTCTTCGATCGTTGGGTCAGGTAGCGGCCTGACACCCACCACCCCCAACCAAAGGAGACTGCTTGCTGATCGTGCTTACGGGAATTGACGGGTCGGGGAAAACGACAGCGGCCCAAGCCCTTGTCGATGCCGCCCGCCAGACCGGGAACAGCGCCCTGTTTCTGCCCAACTATGCGGGTCGCCGGAGGATGTCTCTGATGAGTGCCGCGCTGGGCGTCCGTATGCCCGCGCGGCTTGCAGATTTCATTGAGACGGCAGTCCGCACATTCAACGTCCTGAATTCACACCGCCGCGCCTGGCGTTTTCAGGGCTTGGCGGTCATGGATCGGCACCTTCACTGTCAGCTCGCGCTGCGCAAGATGCACGGAATTCCCAGGGGACGTTTCCTGCCCTTCCTGATCAGGACACTCCCCCAACCTGACCTGGTCATTTACCTGGATGTTGACCCCCACGAGGCGCACGCCAGGGTAGTCGCGCGGGGTACCGATTCCGAGCGCCTCGAGGATCTGGAGTGCCTGCGCGGCGCCTATCAATCACTTCCCGAATTCTGCCGTTTCACCAGCATCACAGCCGACGGGCTGCCCTCCGAGGTGCTCTCCCGGCTGCAGACAGCCCTCGCGACGGCCAGCGGAAGGCAGGCCGGGGAGCCCGCCCCGGGAAATCCTGCCCGCACCAATTCACACAGCAGTTTCACAGGGAAGCGCTATTGAAGTTACAGCCGGAACAACAAGAATGGTCGTAACTGATAGTGGTATTCGCGGATTCAATGGTGACCGCGGCGTGCCGGGCGTCAGTGGCGAGCGTCTTGATTATTCGACTTGAAACCGACTAATGACGGGTTTCCCAGCATGTTGACTCTGCGCAAACACGTACTTGCTTCAGTCATCGCTGTGATGCTGCTGTCCGCGACGGCCTGTACTTCAGAGTCAGCGGCCGGGGCCCCCGTAGGGTTTCCGTCCGACGGCGTGACCAGCGTCCCAACCAGTAAATCCACGGGCCCCAGCGGCCCAACCAGCAAGTCAACGGCCTCCAGCGCCGCGGCTCCCCGGCTTGAGCCTGCGGGCGGGGTGGATGCGCGGGCGGTGCTGGAGGCGTTCAAGGGCCGGGCCATGGTCGCTCATCTGGAGGCGCTGCAGCGCATTGCTGATGACAATGGCGGCAACCGTGCGTCCGGGACGTCCGGGTATGAGGCATCCGCCCGCTACGTCGAGGAGCAGCTGCGCGCTGCCGGGTACAACCCCGTCCGGCAGACCTTCACGTTCCGCGGCGAGGGCAGGAGCCGGAAACAGGTGGAGAGCTTCAACATCCTCGCCGACACCGGCGGCAGCGCCGAGAACACCGTGGTGGTGGGCGGCCACCTGGACTCCGTGCCCGAGGGCCCGGGGATCAACGACAACGGCTCCGGGGTCGCGGCCATCCTTGAGATCGCCAAGTGGATGAAGGAGACCGGGACCACTCCGGTGAACAGGGTCCGGTTTGCGTTCTGGGGCGGCGAGGAGGACGGCCTCTACGGCTCCCAGCACTACGTCGATGAACTCAGCAAGGCCGAGAAAGCCCAGACCGCGGCGAACCTGAACGTGGACATGATGGCTTCCCCGAACGGGGTGCGGTCCATCCACGACGGTGACGGCTCGGATTTCGGTCACGCCGGGCCGAATGGCTCGAAGCAGATCGAAGACGTCTTCTTCCGCTTCTTCCAGGAGAACTCGCTGCCGGCGGAAACCACGCCCTTTGACGGCGGCTCCGACTACGACGCGTTCCTGCAGGCCGGCATTCCAGGCGGCGGACTGTTCAGCGGGGACGTGGAATCAAAGACCCAGGCCCAGGTGCAGTCCTATGGCGGAGAGGTGGGCAAGAAGCTCGATTCCTGCTACCACAAGGCCTGCGACAACCTCAAGAACACCGACGCGGACCTGCTCAAGGAAATGTCCGGAGCTCTGGCGTACGCCACCGCAACGTACGCACTCGCGCCGCGGGGCTGAGATCCCGGCGTGGCTGGCCACGGCGGGACCTCCGCAGGATGATTTCCGCCACCCATGGCCCGCATCCGGGCCGAGCAGGTACAACTGAGTGATGACGACCTCACCCTTGGCGCCCGGCCCCGGGAGGCGCCGTGGCCGGCTTCCGGACACGGACACCGTTCTGGACACGGGATTGTTTGTCTTCGGTGGGGTGGCCGCCGTCTGGCTCGCGACGATACTTCTTCAGGAGACGCTGCAGTGGGGCAGGTTGTGGTTCTCGATAGTCTTCTGGGCCGTCCTGGCGTATCTGGTCCTTCCCCGGGTTCATCGGATCCTGACCCGGATCTACCTTCCGGATTACTTCATTGGCCGTGCCGGACCAGCGACGGACTGCTCGGGGACCCGGTCAACGTGGCCTTGCTCGCAACGGAAGATCAGGTTCGCGCCGCCATGCTCCGGGCAGGCTGGACCCAGGCCGACGACGTCGATCTGCGCAGCAGCCGTCGGATAGTCGTCTCCACCCTCACGCGCCGGAGCTACGACGAGGCGCCTGTCAGCCCCCTGTTCCTCTTTGGCCGCCAGCAGGATTTTGCCTATCAGCAGGAAGTCGACGGGAACCCAGGCAAGCGGCACCACATCCGATTCTGGCGCTGTCCGCCAGGGTGGGTTCTGCCGGGCGGCGCCAGGGTCGATTGGCTGGCGGCCGGAACGTATGACCGCGCGGTGGGACTGTCGCTGTTCACGCTCCAGATTACACACAAGATCGAGGAAAACACCGACGAGGAAAGGGACTTTGTCCTGGGCTCGTTGCAGCAGGCCGTGCCCGAAGCCGAAGTCGCCGTCATCCGGGATTTTTCGACGGGCTACCACACGCGCAATGGCGGGGGTGACACGATTTCCACCGACGGCCACCTGCCCGTCGTCGACCTTACGCACGTCAGCGCCGGCCCGGCGGACAGGCCCCGCACGCGGACGGACATTAGGAACAGGCGCCCTGCCCCGACCCTGTTCGGCGGTTTCCTCGTGTTCCTCCGGGGTACCGCGGCCCTCCTCCTGGCCGCGTCGTTGCTGCTGGGCGGCGCCTCCGGCGCGGCTGCCGGATCGGCAGGCGGGCTGTCGCCGGCTGCTGCCACGGTCATCGCGGTCTTTGGCGTCGGGGAGATCCTGCTGGCATGGTTCATCTTCCAGGGCGAAAACCGTTCACGGGTCACGGCCATGCTTCTCAGCGTTGTGGCCATCATCGTCCAGGCGGCGGACGTGCTCAACGGCGGCCCCCGCGTTGCTTTGGAGACGAACCTGGTGGGCCTGTCCCTGGACATCCTGCTCATCATCGCCCTCTCCAGCCAGCGATCCCGCACGTTTGCACGGAACCACGGCAGGGCTTCAGTTCTGTTGGAACAGGTGTGACGCGGGCCGCGGCCCGTTCGTCGGCACTGCCGGCTCGTACCGTTCCAGGGCCGTGCCGCCGGCCAGAAGCTGCCTGAGTCCGGCCAGTCCCCCGCGGACGGTGCCCGCGGCACGGGCCTGGACCAGCACGTTGCCAAGGGCGGTGGCTTCGACCGGACCCGCAATGACGGGCCTGCCGGTGGCGTCGGCGGTGAGCTGGCATAAGAGCCTGTTTTGCGAGCCGCCACCCACAATATGGACGACGTCGATGTCCCGGCCGGCGAGTCGTTCGGCGTCGCGAATGGTCCGGGCATAGCCGGCGGCGAGGCTGTCCATGATGCAGCGGACGATCGCCGCAGGCTCGTCCCGCAGGTCGGCGCCGGCTTCACTTGCTGCAGCGCGGATCCGCTCCGGCATGTTGCCGGGCGCCGTGAAGCCCGGGTCGCCGGCGTTGACCAGGGGGCCGCCGGCCGGCAATGCCGCAGCGCCGTCCAACAGTTCGGCCAGCGAAAGCATGCGGCCCCCGGCAGTCCAGGCGCGCTGGCATTCGCTCAGCAGCCAGAGCCCGCCGGCATTGCGCAGGTACCGGATGGTCCCGTCGATGCCGCGTTCATTGGTGAAGTTCGCCAGCCGGCTCGCCTCCGTCAGGACCGGGTGCCTGGGTTCCACCCCCACCAGGGACCACGTGCCGGAGGAGATGTAGGCGAAGTCCTCCGTCTGCGCGGGGGCTGCCGCAACAGCCGAAGCGGTGTCGTGCGAACCAACCGCGACCACCGTGGTCTCCTGAGGCAGTCCCGTCTGCGCGGCCATGGACGGGAGAAGCGTGCCGATGGTTTCGCCGGGCTGGATCAGTGGCGGGAACAGATCCGGGGGCAGCTCCAGGGCGGTGAGGAACTCCGTGGCCCACTCCCCTGCGACGGCATCGAAGAGTCCCGTGGTGGAGGCATTCGTAACTTCGGTGCGGCGCTGGCCGGTCAGGAAGAACGCGATCAGGTCCGGAATGAGCAGGGCCTGGATGCCGTGGAGGTCCGCTTCGCTGGCGAGCTGGTAGATCGTGTTGAATTCCAGGAACTGCAGCCCGGTGGTCGCGTAGAGGCGCGCCGGGTCCAGGCGCTGGTGGACCTTTTCCACGGCGCCGCGGCTCCGGTCGTCCCGGTAGCTGTAGGACTGTGCCGCCAGTTCGCCGGCGGCGTTCACCCGCCCGTAATCCACGGCCCAGGTGTCGATGCCGATGCTCGCGATCCGTTCCCCGCGCTGCTTGGCCGTCGTGGCGGCAGCCGCCAACCCGGTGAGCACCTCCGTGAACAGTGCGTCGAAATCCCAGCGCAGGCCGCCGTCGGACTCCACCACCCCGTTGGGGAACCGGTGGACGGTTTCCAGCACCACCGCCGGGTTCCCGGCTTCACGGGTGATCCGGCCCAGAATGACCCGTCCGGAGGAGGCCCCAATATCGACAGCGGCGAACACCGTGCCGGCCGTGGATGGTGCGTCTGTCATCGGAGGAAGGCGGTGGCGACGCCGGCGTCCACCGGGATGTGCAGTCCGGTGGTGCGCGAGAGTTCGCTGCCGGTGAGGACGGCGACGGCGTTCGCGACGTTTTCCGGCAGGACCTCGCGCTTGAGGAGGGTGCGCTGGGCGTAGTACTTGCCCAGGTCCTGCTCGTCCACGCCGTACACGGCGGCGCGCTTGGCGCCCCAGTCTCCGGCGAAGATCCCGGAACCGCGGACGACGCCGTCGGGGTTGATCCCGTTGACACGGATGCCGTATTCACCCAGTTCCGCTGCGAGCAGACGGACCTGGTGGGCCTGGTCGGCCTTGGTGGCGGAGTAGGCGATGTTGTTCGGGCCGGCGAAGACGGAGTTCTTCGAGGAGATGTACACAATGTCCCCGCCCATACCCTGGTCGATGAGGACCCGGCTGCGGCCTTGGAGACCAGGAAGGAGCCCTTGGCCATGACGTTGTGCTGCAGGTCCCAGTCCTGTTCGGTGGTCTCCAGGAGCGGTTTGGAGATGGACAGTCCGGCGTTGTTGACCACCAGATGGCGACGTCGGAGCCGCCGAGCACCGCCGCGGCGGCCCGGGCGCTGTCGAGTTTGAGGTCCGCGATGACGACGCAGGCGCCTTCGGCCGCGAGCCGGGTGGCGATGGCTTTGCCGATGCCCGACGCCGCTCCCGTCACCAGGGCAATGCGGGTGGCGTGGGATTTGGGCCGGGGCATCCGGGCCAGCTTGGCTTCCTCCAGTGCCCAGTATTCGATCCGGAACTTCTCGGATTCCTCGATGGGGGCGTAGGTGGAGATGGCCTCGGCTCCGCGCATCACGTTGATCGCGTTGAGGTAGTACTCCCCGGCCACCCGGGCGGTCTGCTTGTCCTTGCCGTAGGAAAACATCCCGACGCCGGGGACCAGGACGATGGCGCGAGGGCGGCGAGCCGGGCACACCACCGGAACCTCCACGTCGTCGGCTCCGCCGTTGCCTCCTCCGATCCGGGCATCGCAGCGCGCCGGGCCATCCAGCCGGCCATATTGGCAAGCATCGACGGCAGCAGCGGCGTCCACAGCACCCGAAGCGGCGAGTGGGAGGTCAGGCCGCCCCACGAATACGCCTCACGGTGCCGGCCACGGGCGTCGGTGGTCCGGTAGAACCCTGCGATGCGGTCCCCCGCGACCCTCGTTGGCTTCATATCGCCGAGCAGGGCCTCCGGCGGTGTGCCACCCACACCGTGCACCCGGATCTCCGTCAGGCCATCGAGGTTCACCGCGTCGGGAACCAGTCCGGCCGAATCCCTGATGTCGCTCATCACGCCCACGCAATACCGTTGCCGGGCTCGCAAAATCCAGCATCATGATCTCCTGCCTCAGGGGGACGGCGCGGGGCTGAACTCGATACTGGACCTTGCCACTGCAGATTGCAATGGTGGCCCCTTGAGGGGTCCTGGCTACATCAGGGGCTGGCTGTGGTGGTCGGTGCCGCGCATGCGGACGGCCACGAGAATTCCCGACAGGGCCGTGAGTCCGGCGACGACGCCGACGGCGGCCGGAATGCCGAACGCGTCGGCGATGATCCCGGAGAGCAGCGCGCCGACAGCGAAGCCGCCGTCGCGCCAGAGACGGTAGATGCCGACGGACCGGGCCCGCCACTGGGGATGGGCGACGTCGCCGATGGCCGCAAGCAGGGTGGGGTACACCATCGCCGTGCCGAGGCCCAGGAGGACGGCGGCGGTCAGCCAGATCCCGAAGTCCTGGCCGACGGCGATCATTCCCAGCGCGGCGGCCTGGACCAGCATGCCGACGACGATCAGCCATTTGCGCCCGTATTTGTCCGACAACGCCCCGGTGACGAGTTGCGCTGCACCCCAGACGGCGGGATAAACGGCGGCGAGAATGCCGATCTTTTCGATCGTCAGTCCGGCGGCGGCAAACAAGACGGGGAAGAGCCCCCAGGCGAGTCCGTCGTTAAGGTTGTTCACCATCCCGGCCTGGCTGACCGAGGACAGTGACTTGTCCCGGAAGCTGGTGAGGGTGAAGATTTCCCGGTTGCTCAGTTCGCCGTGGGCGTCCGCGTGGGCGGCCGTGTGATTGGCGGCCTCGAGCCTGGCGTGGCCTCTGGTTTCCTTCACGGCGAAGACCGACAGCCCGAGGCCCAGCGCGATGTAGGCGGCGCCGAGCAGGAAGGGTCCGGGGCGAAGGCCGTAGTTGGCGGCGATATAGCCGGTTGCAAGGGCGGTACCGGCGACGCCAAGGTAGCCGGCTGCTTCGTTCAGGCCCATGGCGAGTCCGCGTTTGGAAGGTCCAACGAGGTCCATTTTCATGACGACGGTGGTGGACCATGTAAGGCCCTGGCTAATGCCCAGGATTACGTTGGCGGCAACGATCCAGCCCCAGCTCGGGCCCAGGATCAGCATCAGCGGGACCGGCAGGGCGATGATCCAGCCGGCGATCAGGACGGGTTTGCGGCCATAGCGGTCCGAGAGGGTACCGGCGAAGTAGTTGGTGGCGGCCTTGGCCAGGCCAAAGGCCAGGATGTAGGTCAGCGCGGACGTGTAGAGGTCCAGGTGGAAGACTTGCCCGGCCAGCAGCGGAAGCACGGTGCGTTCCTGGCCGAGGGTGCCGCCGACGAGAGCGTTGACGGCGACCAGGAGCATGAACTGCGCCAGGTTCTGCCGCAGCCCCAGCGTAATGCCGTTGCCGTGGCGCTGCTGCCGCAGTGAGTGGGTGTTGCCGGTGCTCATGATGCTCCCGATGGTTGGGACAACGGATGGCGGCGGCCCTGTTGCCAGGGCCGCCGCCAGGGGTGCCAGTCAGCTATTGCCGGCAGCGAGGGCTAGCTGCTGGCAATGGATGCCAGGGGTTGCCGGGTTGCCCAGGCGGCGTAGCTGCCGTCGAGTTCGACGACGTCGTAGCCGGCGCGGCGCAGCGCGCTGGCCGCAACGGAGTTCCGGACGCCGCTCTGGCAGTAGGACACGATGGTGCCCTCGGCCGGGAGCTCGTCCAGGTGCCACATCACGCGGCCGCCGCTGAGCTGGTGGGAGCCCGGGATGTGTCCGGCGGCGTGCTCGGTGCGGTTCCGGACGTCCAGGACCATGGCGGCGTCGAAGCCTTCGAGGTCCTCGGGCGCGATGAGTTTCGGGGTGCTGGCCGGCAGGCCCGCGAAGCCGGTGACGTAGCCGGCGACGTTGTCGATGCCGACGCGGACCAGGTGGTCCCACATTTGGTGCGCGGCGGACTGGTCCGGGGCCAGGAGCACGAGCGGGTTCTTGTCGGTTTCCGGGTTCACCACCCAGGCGCCGAAGCTGGCGACGGATTTGCCGGCCGGGACGTTGAGGGAGCCGGTGACGGTGCCTTCGTGGACCTGGTCGTTGGCGCGGGTGTCGATGAACGTCACCGTGTCCGCGGCGAGGTCCTTCGCGACGGCGGCGAGGTCGAGTTCGGCCAGCGGGGCGCGTTCGCCCATGACGGCCGGGCCCTGCCGGTTTTCGCGCTTCATCCGGCCGAAGTACGCGTGCGCGTCGGGCTGGCCATCGAGGAGTTCATCGATGAAGCCCTGCTCGTCGTTGGCCGCCAGGTAGGGGCCCCACCAGGAGTAGAGCCGCTCGTAGCCGACCGTGGAGGACGCGATCGCGCCCAGGGCCTTCCCGCACGCACTGCCGGCGCCGTGGCCCGGGTGGACCTGGACGTGGTCCGGCAGGGTCAGGAACTTCTCCCGCAGGCTCACGAAGAGATCCTTGGCCCCGGCGAACCGGGTGTCGATGCCGCCGGCGGCCTCATCGAGCAGGTCCGGCCGGCCCAGGTCGCCGGAGAAGACAAAGTCACCCGAGAGCAGGTACCCGGGGGTGTCGGCGAACGCACCATCGGTGACCAGGAACGACAGGTGCTCCGGGGTGTGGCCGGGCGTATGCAGCGCCTTCACCGTGATGTTGCCCAGAGTGATCACATCATTGTCATGGAGGCGTTCAGCCTCGAAACCGTACTGCCAGTCCGCTCCACCCTCACCGGAAACATAAGCGGTGGCACCGGTCGCGGCCGCCAGCTCCCGGGTGCCCGAGAGGAAATCCGCGTGGATGTGGGTCTCGGTCACGGCAACGATTTTCATGCCGTTCTTGGCAGCCAGTGACTGGTACACCGCGATGTCACGGCGCGGGTCAACGACCAGCGCCTCGCCCTTGGCCTGGCAACCAATGAAGTAACTGGCCTGGGCGAGGTCCTCATCGTAAATGCGTTCCAGAAGCATGTGCTCTCCTTCGTAAAGAGGTGGGGATGTCCCCGTCAACTACTAATAACAGTAATACCCCCAGGGGTATCTTGCAACACGGTTGATGCTGTACGAAGAGATACGAAAAAGAGCGGTCCGGGACCACCCAGTCCCGGACCGCTCACCATTGCCCGCCCGAAAGCGAACACCTAGATACCAGCGGCCCCGACGTGGGGCGGGCCGGGTAAAAGGCTGGGGTTTCGTTGGCCTTGGCTCCCGCTTAGGTTCCGCAGTACGTCCGGTATGCACCGAAGTCCGCAGGCGCGGCGGCAGCGTAACGATCCAGGCCCGGGCGCTCGTCATACGGGTTGGTCACCGCGTCCAGCAGCCGCTTGAGCGGATCCAGCTCCCCTCCCGTGGCGGAAGTAAGCGCCTCCTCCACCAGGTGGTTGCGGGGGATATAGACGGGGTTGACCCGGTCCATCGCGTCGGCGTCGGGGCTCAGGGCGCTCCAACGTTCCGCCCACGCATCAAACGCTGCCGGGTCGGGGAGCAGGCTGCGCGCGGCTTCCCGGTGGCCGCGGGCGGCCGCGCCGAGGCCTCGGAAGAACGAGGTGTGGTCGGCAGGCCCCGCTTGGAGGAGACTCAGCAACCCGTCCACGAGGGGCGAGGAGGCGTCGTCGTCGACGTCGTGGTGCAGGCCGAGTTTGGCCCGCATGCCGGCCGACCAGGCGGCACTGTACTGCCTGCGGAATCCGGCGAGGGACTCCTGCGCAAGGGCGACCGCCTGCTCCTGCCCGTCGTGGAAGAGGGGCAGGAGTGACTCCGCGAGCCGCGTGAGATTCCACTCCGCCATGACCGGCTGGTTGCGGTAAGCGTAGCGTCCGGTCTCGTCGATCGAACTGTAGACCGCGGCCGGGTCAAACGCGTCCATAAAGGCGCAGGGCCCGTAGTCGATGGTTTCGCCCGAGATTGTCATGTTGTCGGTGTTCATGACCCCGTGCACAAAACCCAGAAGCATCCACTGGGCCACGAGCGACGCCTGGGCGGCTATCACCGCCTGGAACAGCGCGACATAGGGGTTCCCGGCCTCGGCGGCGCCGGGATGGTGGCGGGTGATCGCATGGTCGGCAAGCCGGCGCAGGAGGTTGATGTCGCCCGTGGCCCGGGCGTACTGGAAGCTGCCCACGCGCAAATGGCTGCTCGCGACCCGCGTGAGAACTGCTCCCGGCAACATGGTGTCGCGCAGAACCGGCCGCCCCGTCGCCACAACGGCGAGGGACCGGGTGGTGGGGATCCCCATCGCGTGCATCGCTTCACTCACGATGTACTCCCGCAGCATCGGACCAACAGCCGCCAGCCCGTCACCACCGCGGGCGAACGGGGTGCGCCCGGAGCCCTTGAGATGGACATCGCGGAGGTGGCCCCCGGCGTCGGTAATCTCACCGAGCAGGAGCGCGCGCCCGTCGCCGAGCCGGGGGGCCAGCCAGCCGAACTGGTGGCCGGTGTACGCCTGCGCCACAGGAGTGGCGCCATTGGGGACCAGGTTGCCGGTCAGCAGACGCAGCCCCTCGGGACCGCGCAGGTGCGTGGGGTCGAGGCCAAGCCCGGCGGCCAACGGCTCGTTGAGCACGAGAAGACGTGGGTCCGGAGCCGTCTCTGCCTGCCAGGGAATGGCCATTTCGCCCAACTCCCTGGCAAAGCGGGAGTCAAAGCGGCCGTCAAAGCTGACGGTTGATGGGGCTGTGGCAGTCATACTCCAAGATTACCCGCGGCACCGCAAGCGGCCGTTGAGTTCCAGAGACCTGCCAAGAATGCGCGCACCTTCGGGAAAGGCGCTTGGGTTGGGTCCCGCGTAGTTGGGCCGGATGAACGGTCCTGTTGGTTCGGCCGGGAACCACTCGGTGCCGGGCGCGATGATGACACCGGCGTTCCCGCAATCACGGGTGAGCTGTTCGGGGTCGGTCCCGTCGGGCAGGCGCGCCCAGAGGTTCAGTCCTCCGCGCGGGACGTGTGCGACATGGGCCTGCGGGGCATGCTCCCGCAGTCTGGTCACCAACAGGTCCCGGCGGGCTTGGAGTTGGTGGCGGAGGCCCCGGAGGTGCGTCTGCCAAGCGGGCTGCATCACGACGTCGAGGGCCGCCGCCTGCAGCACGCCGCCGTCGTGGCCGCAGCTATCGGGTACGCCGAAGGCGGCCTGCTGGCCCGCGAACTCGGCGCCTGGCAGCCGGCGAGAATCGGGCATGGACCACCGTCATCGGAGGCCTTGCCGTTATCCTCTGCGCCGGCCTTGCCGTCCGCACCCGGCGCAGCAGGGCTTAGTGGGCGGCAACCATCTCGACGGCCACCGTCTCAATGATCCTGGTCGATGGCTCACCGACCAGCGCCGGCGCCGTCACACCGGTTTTCCACGTGTCGTTCTGCAGTCGGCCCAGAAAGTCCACGGCAGCAGCCTGCGTATCGAAGTCCATCTCCAGCATCACGTAGTCCTCCTGGTCGAGCGGACGCGAGATCCGGTACGACCGCACCCCGGAAGCGGCGCGGTCGAGTGGGTCGCTGTCGAAAGCGCTCCTCCACATGCCGAAGTCCCGGACCTGGTGTTCGATCTGCAGGGTAATCATGGGTCGCTCCTGTCGACGGTTCCTGAAGCCCAACTCTAGGCCCGAAAGGCTGCCCAAGTAAGGTGCCTGGCACCAACGGTAATCCACGGTCCGATCATCCGGGTTCCCCGGTAGCCCGGCCGTCGCCGGCCCGGCGCTAGGGAAACGTTAAGACTTCACCCTGTTTGCCCCTGGCGCCGCTCCCGCAAGGTAGCGTGAAGTGCGCGCCGTCCCTGCAGAGTCCCCCAATGATGCAGGGGCGGCGCCTTTATGCGCCAGCGCTACTGGCCCTGGAAGAGATTGAGGATGTTGCCCTCACTGTCCAGGAACCACGCGGCCTTGCCTACCGGAGTCGACGCAATCCCGTTCTCAGTCTTCAGACCAGGAAAGTCGTACTCCTCGAACACAACGCCGCGGCCACGCAGGTCCTTGACCTCGGCCTCGATGTCGTCTGTTCCCCAGCCCATCTGGGTGTTTTTCGCTGTTCCGGCATTGTCGGTCTTGTAGAGCAGGAAGGCCGTGCCTTTGCCGCAGCGGTACATCAGGTTCTCCTCGTCCATGGCGTCCGCGGGCTCCAGTCCCAGCACGTCACGGTAGAAATTGCTCGCCCGGACGATGTCCTTGGCGGGGAGGACTGCGATGATTTCGAGATCCTTCAGCATGATTGTTTCTCCCTCTTGATCAGCGTCAATCAGATTCCTGGAAGCCACCCCAGCTGCCATCCACAGTGAAATAGACGTCCGCCGGCTCCCCGGCGCACCCGGCCCCGTCGTGCCAGCCCCGGGCCCCAATTCCAGGGGCATCAACGTGCTCAGCGCCAGCGATGGACATGACCTATCGGCTCCTCGAAGGTGCTGATGCGCACTATCGTAGGCTCGGGGCCGTGAGAGTCAATACCGCGCCGAATCCGCTGCTGCGCGGGGGATTTTAATGGCGGCCGGCGGGGACCCTCACAGCTGCGACGGCGGTGCCCCCGGGTTCGTCGTGCTGGTCGGGGCGTGGGCCTGATCCGCCCGGTTGCCCTGCCGGCGACTCGCCAGCAGGAAGGGCACCGCGATCAACTCGATGACGCCGCCAACTGCCAGCGACGCCGGGTAGCCGTACACATCGGCCGCCCGGCCGAGCAGCGGCTGCACCACCACCCCACCGCTGGATCCCATGAGCGAGTCGAAGCTAAGCACCGTTGCCCGTTGCTTCGAGGCGATCATGTCATTCAGGTAGGCCTGCCGCACCGGGGTGCCCGCCGACGAGACCAGGGCCCAGAGTGCCAGGAGGACCAGGGCCACCCAGAACACGTGGGTGAACCCCAGCACGACCAGAATCAACGCGCCCACAATGCTGCTCAGAATCAGCACCGTGGTACGGCGGCGAACCAGGCCCCGGAGGCGTGGCGCTATCCAGCCGCCCAGCACCTGTGCCCCTGCCACGATGGCCGCGGCCAGGCCCGCCACGGAGTACGCGTGCGGGTCGCCGAACAGCTCCAGCAGGTACGGCTGGAGGGCGTAGAAAACATAGATCCCGACGCCGGCGCTGAACGGTGCGGCCAGCATCACGTAGCGTACGGGCGGGTTTTTCAGTCCATTCTCGATCGAGGCAGTAAGCACGGCGCGGGTCGCCTCAAGAGGATGGGCCGAACGTTCGGGCGTGAAGCCGACGTCGCGCATGAGCCAAAAGGCAACTCCAAACATCACCAACAGCACACCCACCCGCAGCAGAAACGGCGCGCCAAGGTTGGTGGCCTGCGCGATGACACCGCCGGCCACCGAGCCGATCAGCATCGCAGCGCCCGAGACCATCAGTCCCCTGCCCAGCACCGTCTCGAGCCCGCCGTCATAGCCCGAGAAGCGCAACGCGTCGACGAGCCAGGCCTCAACAGCCCCGGAGAAAAAAGTGAAGCCCAGGCCGAGCAGCACCGACACTGCGGCCCACAACCAGAACGGGGCGGAAAGCTGCCAGAGCAGGTAATACAGGTAGGTCGATGTGGCCAGCGTCGCAGTGCCGAGCAGGAACGACACGCGCCGCCCCCAGCCGTCGGCAACCACTCCGGTGGGCACCTCGAACAGCACCATCCCGGCGGTGAAGAAGGCGTTCGCGGCAAAAGCCTCAAGGTTGCTGAGTCCGGCGTCAAGCAGGAAGAGGGTGTTGATCCCCCAGATGAACGAGGCCGCAAGGGTATTGCCCAGCGTCAACGTGAGGTAGATGCGCTGGATCTTGCGGGCGGCGGCGTTCATCGGATTGCCGTCCCCGTCGGGGCGGGGGTCTGGCACGAGCCCATTCTCGTCTCCTTCAGAGGCGCGCGCCAGAGTGCGGGATGGCGGTTCGGGGTGCGGGGCCGCTCAACCTGACTCGGGCACCTCACGGTGAACGATGAACTGATCCCCCGCTTCGATGCCCGCCGTATCCTCCGACGGAACCCCGTGGCGGAGGCCGCCGGCTCTGGAGAGAAGACCTGGAAAGGCGTAGATTTGCGCCGGGATTCATTCGACGTGGAAGGCAATCTGATGGCTTCCGGCAGGCTCGACCGGGACGAAGTCCCACGGGATGGGGGCGACATCGAAAGCATCGCGGCGGGCAGGCCGCCCCGTGGCATGACCATGGCCGTCGCCGCGATGATGAGCGGGCGCGGCGTTCCGGGCGTCTCCGTGACCGTCGTGAATCGCGATCGGGTGCTCCTCGCCGCCGGTTACGGACTCGCCGACTGTGCAGAAAGCACGCCGGCAACCGCCTCGACGTCGTATCTCTGGTTCTCCATGACCAAGATCGTGACCGCGACGGCTGCGTTCCGGCTCGTGGACGATGGTCGCCTCGATTTGAATGCCCCGGTGGGCGAGTACGTCCCTTACTTGCGCTCTTCCAGGACGATGCCGAGCGTGGGCCAGTTGCTGAACCACACTGCCGGTTGGGGTAACCCGTTGCCCATTCGCTGGGTGCATGCGGCCAACGCGGATCCTCCGGATCCCGAGGCTTTGCTCCGCCATTTGATGGGCGGGCGCCGCGTATACCGCTACCATGCCGGGCAGAGCGCCCGCTATTCCAACGTCGGCTATCTGGCCGCCGGACAGGTCATTGCCGCTGCGGCCGGAATGGCCTTCGAGTCCTACATCCACCAGTCCATCCTGCAACCTCTGGGCATGGAACACACCGGGTTCCGCTATCAGGAGGGCGCCGACAAGGCGACCGGATACCTCAAGGCGCCCCGGATCATGGACCCCCTGCTGCGGGGTATGTTCCCCGCCGGGATCGCCGGAAACCGTCGCGGGGCGTACTTGTCTCTGAACCACTTCTACGTGGACGGGCCCGCCTACGGCGGCCTGGTGGGCGACGTCTGGGACGCGGGCAGATTCCTCCGCAAGCACCTTCGCGACGGCGAGATCGACGGAACCCGGGTCAGTGGGTGGAGCATTTCGGCGCCGGGGCCGGCTTCTGGAACGTCTCGCGCCTCTACCCCGACCGCGGTCTGGGCATCGTCGTCATGAGCAACAGCACCAGCATGTACGACTTCGAACCGCTCTTCGCCCTCCTGGCATCTGCGTCGTGGTCGTGACCCTTGCGACCGACTGTTGACACCAACATCCCACGACCGGATGCTGGGCTGATCCGGCACTGCGTACCCTCGGCGGGCAGCCAGCAGTGGCAGGCATTTGCCCCTCATCATGCGATCAACCGCAGGGATAACACAAAGGAGTACCCATGCACATTGATATGCCGACCCGATACGACTTGGAACGTCTGGCGGCTGCGCGCGATCCACACAGCGTCACAGTGTATCTGCCGACGAGCACTGTCCCCGCTGATTCGGAGGAGAACCAGACCCGAGCGCGCTCTCTGTTCGGTTCCGCCCTGGAACTGCTCCGCGCCGGGGAAAACAAAGACTCGCTCACCGCCATAGAGTCGTTCCTCCACGAGCTCCTGGAAACCCCGGAGTTCTGGTTTGACATGGGGCGGAGCCTGGCCATCTTCGCGACACCGACGTCGGTGTTGGAGTTCCGTTTGCCGAACGATCTCGAAAACCATGTCAGCGTGTCTGACCGGTTCGCCATCACCCCGCTTCTGCGCGCCGTAACGTTCCCCAACGCGGCGCTCGTGCTCGCAATTTCCCAGGACGGGGCGCGCCTCATCGAGGTCTCGGCTGACCGGCCGGCCCAAGAAATCACCGTACCCGGCATGCCAGTTGATGCCGCGAGTGCCGTCGGGCTCGACTCCATCGGCGGCCGTTCCCACTTCGGGCGGCTGCAAGGAGAAGAGGGGCGCAAGGTCCGGCTGGCCCAGTACGCCCGGTCCGTCGATCACGTGCTTCGTCCAATTTTGAACGGGCAGTCGTTGCCGCTGGTTATTGCAGCGACGGAGCCGCTTCGAAGCATCTACCGCAATCTCACAGGGTATGCACACCTCGCTGCCGAGGCCATCGAGGGAAACCCCGACGAACTGACTTCGGCCCAGCTGGCGGAAGCAGCGCGCGGTGTGCTCGACCGGATCTACGCGTCCGAACTCGTCGCACTGCAGGCGACATTTGAAGAGCGCCGCGCCAGCGGTCGTGCCTCGACGGACCTCAGCGATCTGGCACGGGCGGCCGCCTTCGGCGCGATCGCCACGCTCGCCGTCGACATGGATGCACACGTCAGCGGTTCCGTCGGAGACGACGGCGCGCTCACCTTTGATGCGGACGCTGGCCACGACGCGGTCGAGGAAATCGCCCGGCGGGCGCTCGGCACGGGTGCCCGGGTACTCGCGGTGCGACGGTCCGATCTGCCGGAGAATGTGCAGGCCGCCGGAATTCTCCGCTACGCCATCTGACTCCACCCGCGTCCTTCCGCCGTCGGCATCGACTACCGTGCCTCCGGGCCCGATCGGTGTCTCCACTCATTGACGCCGGTCGAAGGCCTCGAGGAGCCTCTTGACCGAGCCGCCGAGGTTCCACTCATTCCCGAGACGCTCGAGTTCGGCGCGGGAGTCGCCGACGACGGGACGCAGCTGCGCGCCCGCCTCCTCGAGTGTCGGCAGTTGGAGATCCCGCACGATCTTCACGACGGCGGGCGCTACCTTGAGGTAGTCCCCGGCCGCGGCAAGCTTCGATCGCACGGATGCGGACACCCCGCTTCCGGCCTCTGCCGCCGCCGAAAGCAACGCGTCGAGCGTGCCGTACTCTCCGAGCAGGGCCGCTGCGGTCTTCTCGCCGATGCCGGCGACGCCCGGCAGCCCGTCGGAGGTGTCGCCGCGGAGGGTTGCGTAGTCGGCATACTGCTCCGGCAGCACGCGGTACTTGCCGACGACGACCACGTCGGTGAGGACTTCGAGGTTCTTCATGCCCCGCGCGGTGTAGATCACCCGCACCTGGCGGGCGTCGTCGACCACCTGGAAGAGATCGCGGTCCCCCGTCACCACATCCACGGGAAGCTCCGCATGGCTGGCGTAGGTGCCCACGACGTCGTCCGCCTCATGTTCGGCCGCCCCGACGACCGCGATGCCCGCGAGCTCAAGGACGCGGCGGATCATCGGGATCTGCGCCTCGAGCGCGTCCGGCACGACTTCCACATCGGGTGCACCCGCGACCACCTCGGCGACCCGATGCGCCTTGTAGCTTGGGATGAGGTCGACCCGCCACTGCGGACGCCAATCATCATCCCAGCACGCCACGAGATGCGTCGCGTCGTAGTCGGTCGTGAGCCGGGCGATCATGTCGAGCAGGCCGCGGACGGCGTTCACCGGCGTGCCGTCGGCGCGGCGGATTGTGTCGGGAACGCCGTAGAAGGCACGGAAGTACAGTGACGCGGTGTCAATCAACATCAGGCGGTGGGGCATACCTGATCCTGACACGGCCGGGCCCCCTTGAGTATCCGCCAGCCCGGCAAACGACGTCAACGGCACCCTCACGGGCGCCGCTATCAGTTCCTCGCAGCGCCCGTGACGTTTTCGAGGACGACGGCGAGGCAACCCGGTCCCGGCATCAACGCTTGGAAGTGGCCCTTGGCCCTGAGTCCGCCCTGGTCTCGCCGCCGCCGCCAACTGGGTGCGGGGGCTGGGCAAGACACCATCGTGGTCCATGACGCCCCAAGCTTCGCGAGTTCGCGGCTGGGCGTTGCACTGGCGCTGGAGGCCACGCGCATGCATCCGGACCGCTGCGGATCCTCCGCGACATGGTGGCGCGCGGCGAACCCGGGGGCAAGTCCGGCAAAGGGTTCTACGACTACTCCTAAACTGTTACGGTCCAGCCCGGCGAATGGCGGCCAGCGACTTCGCTGGCCGCCATTGTGTCCAGGCGAGTAGTCGTGGCGACAGCCTCCTGGGGTCAGATCGTGAGGATTACCGGTCCGTCTTCCGTGATGGCTACGGTGTGCTCACTGTGCGCGGTGCGGGCCCCTGTTGCACTTCGGAGTGTCCATCCGTCCGGGTCGGTGACGAGGTCGACCGTATCCGCCATGACCCACGGTTCGATGGCCAGCAGCAGGCCAGGGCGGAGTCGGTACCCGCGGCCGGGCCGGCCCGTGTTGGGGATGTGGGGATCTTGATGCATCGTCGACCCGACGCCGTGCCCACCGAACTCGGTGTTGATGGCGTAGCCGGCAGCTGCAATGACGGATCCGATTGCGTTGGAGATGTCCCCGATACGCGCTCCGGGGGTGGCGGCCGCGATTCCGGCTTCGAGTGCCCGCTGGGTCGTCTCGATCATCATGGAGTCCAGAGGGTTGGTTGATACTCCGACGATAAAGCTGACGGCGGCATCGGTGACGATCCCATGAAGGGACGCAGCCAGGTCAAAGGTGAGGAGATCGCCATTCCTGAGGACATAGTCGTAAGGCATTCCGTGGAGCACGGCGTCGTTGACTGATGTGCAGATAAAGTGACCGAAGGGCCCGCGGCCGAAAGAGGGCGCGTAATCGACATAGCACGAGTGAGCGCCAGCTTCGGCGATCATCTCCCCTGCCCACTGGTTGATCTCAAGGAGGTTTGTGCCGACCTCGACCCGCTCCCGCAAACTCTGCAGAACTGTGGCGATGAACCGTCCGCTCACCTTCCCCCGCTGAAGTTCAACCGGGCTGAATATTTCGGTCACTGGATCGTCCTCTCACATTTTCCAATAACTATACCGGTAATGCTATACCGGTACTATTGTTGGAATCATGGTCAGACTCCCACTTACTCCCGCCGAAGTCGAACGAGGACAACGTTTGGGCGCACTACTGCGTCAAGCGAGGACGGATCGCTCCATGTTCGAGGTGGCGGTGGCCGCAGACATCTCCCCGGAGACACTACGGAAGATCGAAACAGGCCGTGTGGCCACTCCCGCGTTCTCCACGATCGCGGCGATCGCCACGGTGCTCGGTCTTTCACTCGACGATGTTTGGTCCTCAATCAACAAGCCGACGCCAGCGTCCGGGCGCGAACACGTCTCGGACCAGCGCCCTGACCGTCTGGCGTCTTAAGACACGATGGGAGCTGGCCCTGGAAAAGTACGGCCCCCACGCAGAACGGCGGCTGCCGCTTCCCCAGGGTGTGGCAACCGCCGTCAACAGCGTCTTAGCTCTGGCCACTCCGCCGGAGTGAGTACCTTCAGGTCGAAGCCTTCGGAGCCCGCCTCGCGGACTTCTCCTTCAGCTCTGCGGTGGGCGGTGAGCCAAGTTCGCTTCGAAGAGGTCCTTGGCGGGCACTCCATGCTCCGCGGCAAGATTGAGCATCCGTGCGGTGGCCGCCAGGTTGTAGGTGGCCAAAATGTTGTTGGGGGATTTTAACCAGGGTGGGGACGATCGAGCTCACGTGCCACGCTGCTCCCCTCCTTCGCACGACAGCCCCCACACAGCACGGACTGACTTCCGGCCCTTGCCACTGTCCAGCGGCACGGGCTGTCGGATAAAATCAGGGTCCTAAGGTCAATCGACCCGAGGCCCCGGCGGTTCGGTCAGGCCGATAGATCGCCGGGCTGAGCAGAGAGGCCAGCCATGGACTTCGCCCCCGCCACTGAGAACCCGCTGGATCCCTTCCCCCATTACGAGAGAATGCGGGAAGCCGCACCCGTCTTTCACGACGAGCAATCGGAGAGTTGGCATGCCTTCCGGTACGACGATGTGCAGCGGGTGCTGTCCGAACATGCCAGGTTTTCCTCGCGGATGCATGGCGACGACCAGTCCGGGACAGGTCACCTGTTCGCGTCGAGCCTGATCACCACCGACCCTCCGCGGCACAGGCAACTACGGTCCCTGGTGACGCAGGCGTTCACACCGAAAGCCGTGGACGCGCTTGCCCCCCGCATCTCACAGCTCACGGAAGAACTTCTGAAGGGGATCGCTTCCCTTGGAACAGCAGACCTGATCCAGGCATTGGCGTACCCACTGCCGGTCATCGTCATCTCGGAGCTTATGGGCGTGCCCGCCGAGGACCGTGACCGCTTCAAGCTGTGGTCCGACGTCATTGTCAGCCAAACGCGGACCAGTGCACCGAACGAGGACCACCACGCCACCAACCAGGAGATGACCGAATACTTCCTGAACCTGATCGAACAGCGCCGGAGCCGGCCCGGTAACGACTTGATCAGCAACCTGCTCTCCGCCGAGATCGACGGGCAGCAGCTGAGCGTGCCCGAACTGCTGGGTTTCTGCAGTCTGCTGCTCGTCGCCGGCAACGAAACAACCACCAATCTGATAGGCAATGCGGTTCTTTGCTTTACCGAAGTGCCCGGCACCATCGAACGGCTGCAGAAGGAGCCGTCACTGCTCCCCCAGGCCATAGAGGAAGTACTCCGCTTTCGGTCCCCCGTCCAGTCCATGTACCGGATTTCTGTTGCCGAAACCACCCTGGGCGACGTTCACATTCCGGCCGGCGCCCCGCTCGTGGCTTGGATCGGCTCCGCGAACCGCGATGAGCGGCAATTCCCGCGGCCTGCCCAGTTCGACATCGACCGGGACCAGATCCGGCATCTGGCGTTCGGCCACGGCATTCACTTCTGCCTCGGCGCCCCGCTGGCAAGACTTGAAGCACGGATCGCACTGGAGGCCATCCTGTCAGGGCTGCCAGGACTGACCGTCGCCCCGGGATCGCGCCTTGAGCGGATGGACAGCACCATCGTCTATGGACTGAAGACCCTCCCGGCCAACTGGCACGCAGCCTGAACGCACCGCTGCCGCCCCACACGGTCGGCTTGCAACATACCCCCAGGGGTATTACCGTTGTTGGTAAAGAAACGGAGAATCCCTCCCGGGACTCCCCCACCACCCAACGAAGGAGAGCACATGCTTCTGGAACGCATTTACGATGAGGACCTCGCCCAGGCCAGTTACTTCATTGGTTGCCAGGCCAAGGGCGAGGCGCTGGTCGTTGACCCGCGCCGTGACATCGCGGTGTACCAGTCACTGGCTGCCAAGAACGGCATGAAAATCGTTGCCGTGACCGAGACCCACATCCACGCGGATTTCCTCTCGGGCACCCGGGAGCTGGCGGCCGCGACCGCTGCCACCGCTTATGTTTCCGGTGAGGGTGGAGCGGACTGGCAGTACGGTTTCGAGGCTGAACGCCTCCATGACAATGATGTGATCACTCTGGGCAACATCACGGTGAAGGCGCTGCATACGCCCGGCCACACCCCGGAGCACCTGTCGTTCCTGGTCACCGATGGTGCGTTCGCCGACACCCCCGGGTACCTGCTCTCGGGTGACTTTGTCTTCTCCGGCGACCTGGGCCGGCCGGACCTGCTCGATGAGGCCGCCGGCGGCATCGACACCCGGTTCGCCGGGGCCAAGGATCTCTTCGTGAGCCTGCGGGAGAAGTTCCTGACCCTGCCGGACCACGTCCAGGTCCACCCGGGCCACGGCGCCGGCAGTGCGTGCGGGAAGGCCCTGGGCGCGATCGCGTCCTCCACGGTCGGCTACGAGCGGCTCTACTCCTGGTGGGGCCCCTACCTGGCGGCCAACGACGAGCAGGGCTTCATCGATGAACTCCTCGATGGCCAGCCCGACGCGCACGCGTACTTCGGCCGGATGAAGCGCGAAAACCGGCAGGGCCCGGCCGTCATGGGCGAACGCGCCCCGCTGGCCGAACTCGACCTCGCCGCCGTCGCGAAGGACCTCGCCGCGGACACGGTGACGTTCATCGACACCCGCGCCAACGACCAGGTCCACGAAGGCACCGTCACCGGCTCCCTCAACGTCCCGGCCGGCAAATCCGTCGCCAGCTTCGGCGCCTGGGTGGTGAACCCGGAAACCGACAAGAACCCGCTCGTGCTCCTGGCCCCGGACCAGTCCGCCGCGCACCAAATGTGGGACCACCTGGTCCGCGTCGGCATCGACAACGTCGCCGGCTACGTCACCGGCTTCGCGGGCCTGCCGGCCAGCACCCCGAAACTCATCGCGCCCGAGGACCTCGAAGGCTTCGACGCCGCCATGGTCCTGGACGTCCGGAACCGCACCGAGCACGCCGCCGGACACATCCCGGGCTCCCACCAGCTCAGCGGCGGCCGCGTGATGTGGCACCTGGACGAGCTCCCGGCCGAGGGCACCATCGTGTCCTACTGCCAGAGCGGCGTCCGGAACTCCGTTGCGGCCAGCGCGCTGCGCCGCGCCGGCTACGACGTCGTCGAACTCGACGGCAGCTACGCCGCCTGGGCAACCCGGCAACCCCTGGCATCCATTGCCAGCAACTGATCCAGGCACCATCTGAAGTGATTGAATGACCGTGAGGGCGGCGGACCGGCAAACGGTCCGCCGCCCTTACTGTGCCAGCCAGCCGACCTTAGCTGTTGGCCCGCCACCCGGGAGGCCGGTATGTTTCAGGGGAACCGCGTTGGGGCTGATGGTTTCCAACAGTCGGGTTGCCTGCGCGGATGTGAGCCCTTGAGGCTCGGGCACCGGCGCTCAGCCTTGGATTGTATCCGCGCCGCTGCGGACGACCAGCACCGGGCAATGGGCATGGTGCACCGCATGGCTGGATACCGAGCCCAGCAGCATTCCGGCGAAGCCGCCATGGCCACGCGATCCGACCACCAGGAGATCCGCCCCCGCAGCAGCTTTCAGAAGCACTTCGGCGGGATGGCCCTCCCTCACTTCACCGGTGACCGGAACCCTGGCTGCGGATGACCGCTGCAAAGCGTCAGCGTGCACACTCCGGGCATTGTCTCCGAATGATTCATGGTCCTCAGCCCTGCCGGCGGCGTCACCTATGACGGGGTAGTGCCAGGCTGTGACAACGTAAACCTCCCCTGACCGCAGCCGCGCTTCTTCAAGGGCCCAGTCAAGAGCCGCCAGCGAAGAGTCCGACCCGTCGACGCCGACAACAATCCGAAATACCATTCCTGCCGCCATTGTGCCTCCCGCTATGGAAACCGCGTCTTCGCGGCACTATGTCGTCCGGCAACGCCAACAATCCTCCCGATACGCAGGGGAATCAAGAGGCTCTTCCTGCCGGAGGCGGACGTGGTGACGACGCCTCGCACCCCTGCCTCATCAGAGAGCGGAGACGCTATGCCTGGCGCAGCCCACGGCCCCGTGACGAGGCGAGACTAACCAGCCATTCAGTTGCCTCCGCGCGCGAGGTGAAGTAGGCGTGCGGACAGAAGCCGTGCCGTCCCAGGGCGGCCGCCACAACCTTGTCGACGACGGTGGATCCCACCATAGCCACAGCCGAGACGGCCCTGGCGCGTTCAAAGGCGCCCCTCGCCGCGGCACTCATGGTCACATCAGAGATTTCGACCAGGAGAGGCAACGCCCGGCCGGCGCTCAGGCCCTGCATCTTCTCGATGGACTTCATGGCGTCGTCAAGGTCGACCTGTGAACCTGGCCTCCAGAACAGGTGAAGAAACCCTGCCCCGCTGACACCGAGCCGCCCTTTCCCGCCTGCAATCAGGATTTCTTCCACGACATCCCCCTAGGCACGACACGCTACCCTTTCGAAGGCTTTAGCCGCCCCGGCACGCCGGACTGGCTGCAGCCAGCACGTTAATTTGGTGATCCGCGGGGTCCCGGCCTCCCGGCGTTGCCGAGGGCCCGAGCAGGAGAAGTCGGCCGGCAAGTGTTTCTTGGCGAAGCTGTTCGGATGGTAGGTCGACTCGCCCGGCACGGGCGTTGAGGAACAGGAAAGCGCCGGAGGACATGTCCTCCGGCGCTTTCTTCTTTCCCTTGCAGGCACGCTCAGGAGAGGAGCGCCTGGGCTGCGACGTAGGCGGCGATCACCAGGACCAGGATGCCAAAGCCGCGCTTGAGTGCCTTGTCCGGGATCCTGCTGCCGATCCGCCCGGCCGCGAGCGAGGCGACCATCGCCGTTCCGGCGAAGGCTGCCGTGACGGCCCAGTCGATCTGCAGGTCACCCAGGTGGGCGGCGAAGCCGGCGGCCGAATTGATCACGATGATCACCAGGGAGGTCCCCACTGTCACCGCCATCGGAAGCCCGAGAACCAGGGTGAGCGCCGGGACGATCAGGAAGCCGCCGCCGACACCGAGCAGGCCGGTCAGGAACCCGACGACGGCGCCGGTCGCGATTGCCTTGGGGAGGCAGCTGCGCCAGTTGACCCCGCCTCCGGGCAGCGCGCAGGAGCCGCCCGCGGAGGTGGAGGGCATCAGCATCCGGATGCCGGCGAAGACCATGATCGCGGCGAAAGCCAGGAGCAGGATCTTCGGGTCCAGGAGCCGGTTGACCATCGCGCCGAGGTACGCGGTGGCGGTGCCTGCAGCGCCGATGATCAGCGCCAGTCTCCAGTTCACCCCGGTCCGCAGCCGGGGCAGCACCGCGACGGCGGAGGAGGCGCCGACGACGACCAGCGACGTCGGGATGGCCGCGGCAAGCGGCAGCCCTACGCCATAGACCAGGGCGGGCACGGCGAGAATTGACCCGCCGCCTCCGACCAGGCCCAGCAAGCCGCCGACGATCAGCCCGAACGCCGCCGCGGAGAGGATCATGCCCGGGCGTCCAGGTTCTGCAGGGCCTGGTGCGCGGTGGGCTCGTTCGTGGAGCGGTTCCACGGCATCTTGGAGAGCATCTGGCCCATGGCACAGCTGTTGGTCGCGGCGGAGAACGTCAGCCCGGCGCCAATGCCGCCGGCAACCAGTCCCAGCTTCGGTGAGACAAATTTCGACGCGACGATACTGGCGAGGACCAGGGAGCCCGCGGTCATCCGGACCTGGCGTTCCAGGGCCCAGGTGCCACGGCCGCGGACCACGTTGCCGCCGGCGGCCGCGTAGGCGGGGACTCCCCCGGACAGGACGCTGGCGCTGGCCAGGCCGACGGAGTCCAGGTGTTTGCGGGCCTGCTCGGCCCGGTTGCCGGACTGGCAGACCAGGACCACGCGGGTGCCCATTTTGGCCGCGAACTCTTCAGTGTGTTCACTGAGCATCGGCAGCGGGACATGATACGAGCCCTTGATGTGCAGGGAATCGAACTCGGCACCACCGCGCACGTCGATGATCATCAGATCATCGTGGTTGTCTTCCCAGGCTTTCAGGGTCGACGCATCGATGGACTGGGGGGCGGAATCATGGGCGTTGGTCGTCTTCAGGGAAGTCATAGTCTCTTTCGGTATATCTTGGAGCATTTCTCGTGGCGGATCCGCGTTTGCGCGAAGCTGCCGCCCACCGCCCGGTTCCCCGTGTCACGGACACGGCCCGGGCAGGTGGAAGCCCGGGCGGCAGTTGGGGGGGCATGCCGCCCGGGCAGTCTAGTGGGTCAGCTGACGGGGAAGCCCGCAGCTGACCAGTCGAGCATGCCGCCGGGCACGGTGTAGGCGGTGAAACCTGCGGCCGTGAGCTGGTCCGCGGCTGCTGCACTGCGGCGTCCGCTGCGGCACACGGCGATGACGGGCCGGGACTTGTCCAGGTCGTTGAAGCGGCCGGACAGGTCGCCAAGGGCAATGTGCCTGGCGCCGGGGATCATGCCTTCGGCGACTTCAGCCGATTCGCGGACATCCACAATCTGGGCGTCGCTGCCGCTCTTGAGCTGTTCGGCGAGCTGCTGGGGGGTGATTTCCATGTGCTGGACCTTTCGGTGGACGGGGCTGTTGAGCTGCAAAAAGGGGTCTTCGGGTTTCTCAGGAACGGGGGGCCCGTTCTAGGTCAGGCGCAGGAAAAGTGCGCGGATTTCCGCCAACGTGAGGTTCCTGCCCGCATCCTCAGGCCGAACCGTACCTGTGGCGGGGAGGTCCGCAGGCTCTGCGAGGCAGTCGCGCATCGCCGTCGAGATCAGTTCGAATCCGGCTTTGTCCAGGGCTCCGCGGACCGCGGTCAGCTGGGTGACGACATTCCGGCAGTCAGAGCCGGACTCGACGGCGGCAATCAGGGCAGTGAGCTGCCCCTGGGCGCGCTTTAGACGGTTCACCGTGCGGCGGATGCCGGGATCCGGGCCGGGTTGGAGCTGCGGGAAGCTGGCGGTGGAGGACATGCTCACTTGCCGCCGGCCTGGTAGTTGACGGGGTGTCCGTTGCGATACCATTCCGTGATGCCGCCCATGACGTTCACCGCGTCGTAGCCGTCCGCCGTGAGGTGCGCCGTGGCGCGTGAGCTGCGGCCACCGGAGGCGCACATCACATAGACGGTCCGCCCGATCGGGATGTCACCGAGGGACTGCTGAAAGCGCGACAGCGGAATATTCCTGGTCCCCGGGACGCAGGCCTCCGAGTACTCTTCTTCTTCCCGGACGTCGATGATGGATGCCTCAGGCCCGAGCGCAGCCAGATCGTTCACTGAGATGCTCTTCATGCTGGTGTCCTTTCACGATGTCCGGGGAGCCCGGGAGGGCGTCCTCCCTTCCATCATGATACCCCTGGGGGTATGAATGCAAACCGGCGTCGACCGATTGCAATAATACCCCCGGGGGTATATTCTGCTCATATGGCAACCATCGACATTTCCGAAAAGACCTTTAACGACACCATCACCGGCAACGACATCGTACTGGTGGACTTCTGGGCAGCCTGGTGCGGCCCCTGCCGGATGTTCGCCCCGACTTTCAGCAAGGCATCGGACAACCACCCGGACGTCCTCTTCGCGAAGGTGGACACCGAAGCCGAGCCCGGCCTCTCCGCTGCCGCCCGCATCACCTCCATCCCCACCCTGATGGCATTCCGGGACGGGATCCTCGTCTTCTCCCAGCCGGGTGCGATGAACGCGGCCGGGCTGGAGCAGCTCATCACCGGCATCAAAGCACTGGATATGGACGAGGTCCGGGCGAAAGTGGCGACGGCCCCGGCTTCGTAGCAAAAAGAAACCACCGGACCCCGGAACGGGGGCCCGGGGGTATGCCCACCCAAGGGATCGAGGAGTACATATGAGCAGCGAACCAGCCATCACGGCGTCGGGCGGCACAACGCCGGCCGCGGGCCATCTGACCGACGATATCCAGCCGGTACGGGTGGCGCACCTGGGCGGTGACCGCTTTGACATCAGTGTCCGCGGCCACATCATCAGGACCGACCAGCCGGCCAGCGACGGCGGGGAGGACACCGGCCCGACGCCGACGGAGCTGTTCATTGCCAGCCTCGCAGGCTGTGTCGCGTTCTACGCCCGCCGATACCTGCGCCGGCACGACCTGCCCACCGAGGGACTGGCCGTCGAGGCAGATTTCCGAATGGGCTCGCGCCCCGCACGAGTCGCCCGGATCGAGGTGCGGCTCACCACTCCCGCGGGCATGCCTGAGGAGCGGCGCGGGGCCCTGCTCGCCGTCGCCTCGCACTGCACCGTGCACAACTCACTGATGGCAGCTCCAGAGATCTCAGTGGTCTTCGCTGGCGCCCCGAACGACATTGAAGATTTTGGTTGAGATTAGTGCCGGCCAGCTGAGGAAACGGAGTGAACGGCCGGGAGCCAAGCGTCCGATGCGCCGCGCAGCACTTTCCGGGGAACCGGGCAGAGCAGGGGCAAGCAGGATGCCCACCAAGGTTAATCCCCTGAAGCTCTTCGAAATCTCAAACGGAACTCCCGCGAGCGCGTGCTAAGTGACGGTGCAGGTCTTGCGCAGACGCAGGAGCTAATTCACAATGAACTCGATGTTGGTGCCCGGCGCCTGGTGGCCTGCGTCCAGCCAGACCATGGCCTTCTCCCCCAGCGCCAACGCCTGAGCCTAAGACGTGTCCCAGTCCGAAATATCCGCGCGATAAAGATCAGGCCTGCCGAACGACGCCCCACACCCCAAATGCATGAAGGAACGCAGCCATGAGACCGATCACCGATGAGATCCTCATCGAGGCCCCCAGAGCGGCAGTGTTCGACTTCGTCGCCAATGAATGCAACGAACCGCTGTACAACCCGAACATGCTCCGGGCAGACCAGCTCACCCCGGGACCCGTGGGCGTCGGAACACGGTTCACCGCCGTCATGAAGGGGCCGGAAAGCACGACTGTGGCCATCGAATACACGGGATTCAACCGCCCCCAGGTGCTGAACTCTCTCAGCCGAACTGCGGGGATGGACATCGAAGGCGAACTCTCCTTTGCGGCCGAGGGAAACCAGACCAGGATCACTTGGATCTGGAGACTGCGCCCTCGCGGCGCCCTGCGCCTCGTCACCCCGCTGGTGCGGGCCCTGGGCAGCCGAGAGGAACACAACAACTGGAAAGCCCTCAAGAAATACCTGGAGACCCCCCGCAACTGACAGCATCAGAAGCGATATGCGCAATTTGAACGCGCGCCGGAAGCCCCGGGGGCGGCCCTTGGCGAGGAAGGTCAGCTGGTCAGTACTCGCCCTTGATCACGAAGTAGGAACCGCGGATAACGCCTGCCAGCTTTGATTTCTGGCGGGCGAACTTGAAACGCGATGCCAGTTCCTCCGGAATCTCCATACCTTCGGCGAGTTTGAATCCGACCGCCCGCTTCCCGCCGTCCTCGATGCTGTACATGACGTTGACCGACAGCCCCGACTCGTAAAACACGTAATCCATCCGCAAACCGTCGACTTCGAAGGCGGTTGCCTCGAGCGGTCGGGAGCCGATGACGATATCGCGCTCGTCCCTTAGGATGCGGCTCACCCGGTCGACCACCTCCGGAACCTCGTTTGCAGGGCTAACGGTGAAGAGGTGGTCGTACTTGTTGCGGTAGTAGCGCCCCTCGTTGGCGCGTAACCCAGCGAGCGCCCCGGCGACCGGAGACGATTCCAGGCCGGCAGTAGAAACGTTCGCGAAGTCAACAACGTATGGCATGCGCCCTCCTGATGAGATGTGTTGGACCAACGATAACGCGACGGCCTGCCTCGCCTACGTGATCGAATTCCAAGACACCCGCCTGACTCCGCCGACGAACCGGACCCCTGCCTTGTCTTGAGTAGCGTCCCTCCCTTGCACCGCCCAGCGGCGTTTGTAGACTGCAAAGGTATTCACCTATGCGGTTGGCCGAGGATGGGAAAGATGATGGCGGCTTTTCGGGATCTCCACAACACTGCGTCGCCACTCCTGCTCCCCAATGCCTGGGACGTCGGATCCGCTTTGGCATTTGCGACAGCAGGATTCCCGGCCGTCGGCACCACCAGCTTTGGTATTGCGGCAAGTGCCGGCCTGCCCGACGGCGGCCGGTCCAGCAAGGCGGTAACCGCCGCACTGGTGGCGCAGCTGTGCCGCCTGCCTGTTCACGTCACGGCGGACATCGAAGACGGCTACTCCGATGATCCCGTCGAGGTTGCAGAAACTGTGGCCCAGCTGGCTGACCTGGGCGTGGCCGGGGTCAACCTGGAGGACAGCACAGCCGGGCACCTGGTCGATCCAGCAGCCTTTGCCGGGAAGGTTGCCGCCGTCAAGCGACGCAGCCCGGCAGTGTTCGTCAACGCCCGGGTGGACAACATATGGTTCGGCGAACAGGCGACTGTGGATGCCGTCCTGCTCCGCGCCTCTGTCTACGCCGATGCGGGGGCGGACGGAATCTTTGTCCCCGGACTTGTGGTTCCGGAGGACATCCAGATCATCACCGCTGGCATTGGGCTACCTGTTAACGTGCTGGCACATCCCTCGCTGACTGTTGCCGAGCTGGGTGAGCTGGGGGTCCGGCGGGTGAGCTCCGGCTCCCTGCCGTACCGGGCAGCTGTTGACGCGGCGGTGAATGTGGTCACCGCCCTTCGTGACGGCCGGCCGGTGCCTGTCGCCACTCCGTACTGGGAGATGCAATCACGCCTTGAAGCCTTCAGCCGGCGCCCATCGGGCCCCAGGGCGGCCACATAGTCCGGGGTGGTGTTGCTGCCACGAATCGATCAATACGATGTTGACATGGAGCGACGGATCAACGACGTCCTGATTCATTACGTCGAGCACGGTGGCGGCGTGCCGCTTGTTGCGCTTCACGGCGCCGGTGTGGATCACCGAGAGATCGAGGCGGCGATCGAGGCCGTCGTCCCCGGCCCGGGATACCGGCGGATCTATCCGGATCTGCCAGGGATGGGTCACTCCACAACCGGCGACCTGGGTTGCAACGACGATGTTGTCGCACTCATCGCTGACTTCATTGATCGCCTGCAGTCCGGACCGGTGATGCTGCTGGGGCATTCCTACGGCGCATATCTTGCGCGCGGCGTGGCCTCACAGCGGCCAGACATCGTGCGCGCACTGGCCTTGCTATGCCCCGTCGCCGAGCGGTCACAAAATGTGCCCGACCATCGGGTGGTTTGTCAGGACGATAACGCGTACGACGAACTCGAACCTGAGCAACGGCAGGGGTTCGATGAGTACTTCGTCGTGCGCACACCGGCCACCGCCCGCCGCTACCGCAGCCATGTCGTGCCGGGCACAACGCTCGTCGACGCAACGGGGCTGGGCCGAATCTTCGCCGAATGGACGGTCGGCGTCGGGTCGGGCACCTTCCCGGGGCCGACCCTGATCGCAGCCGGACGACGCGATTCGATCGTTGGGTACACCGACGCAGTGGACCTGCTCAAGCGCTACCCGCACGCCACCCTCGCAGTAGTGGAAGGCGCGGGCCATGCACTCATGCACGAGCGGCCCGAGCTCCTCGCCGCGTTGCTAGGTGATTGGCTTGACCGGGCTGGCCGGGACGAAAAGTGACCACCTTTGCCCAAAGGCTCGGGCAAACGCTGCGGCGGAGCACACGCCCGACGGCGTCACCAGCCGCCGAGCGTCGGTGTATGTCCCTTTCGGGCATCGTCGGACATTGCCATTTCTGCCCGCAGGCCCAGGAGCCGGATCGGACGGCCCGCTTCGATTCCGGCTGCGAGGTCCAAGGCCTGCGCGAGGATTTCGTTCCGGTCGAATGTCTCGGGAATCTTCCTCGCGTGGGTCGTGGTGACGAACGGCGCGTACCGAACCTTCAGGGTCAGCCCAACCACGGGCCGTCCTTCGGCCACAACATCCTCAAGGACACGCGCCGCCAGCTCCCGCACGGCGTCGTCCACCTGGGCGGCCCCGGCCAGGTCGCGCTGGAAGGTGGTCTCCCGGCTGTGCCCGCGGGCAACCCAGGGGGTGTCGTCCACAACGCTGGCGCCGTCCCCGCGTCCGAGCTCCGCATACCAAGGACCCATCCTGGGGCCGAACTCCGGGACCAGGTCCGGGGGGTCGGCCGCGGCGAGCTCGGCGACTGTGTTGATGCCGAGTTTGGCCAGCCGCCCCGACACTTTGGTTCCGACACCCCACAGGTCCCTGGTGGGCCGGCTGCCCATGACCTCGAGCCAGTTCCCGGCAGTGAGACGGAAGACCCCGGCCGGCTTGCCGAAACCGGTGGCGACCTTGGCCCGGACCAGGGTGTCGCCGATGCCCACGCTGCAATGCAGCAGCGTCCGCTCCAGGACAGCGGCCTGCACCTGCCGGGCGTAGGCCTCCGGATTCTCCGTCTCAACGCCTACAAAGGCTTCATCCCAACCCAGCACCTCCACGGTGGCACCGGGCTGCGCGCGCAAGGTAGCCATGACCGTTTCAGACGCCGCGAGGTAAGCCTCCCGATCGACGGGCAGGATCACGGCCTCGGGCACTTTCCGGGCCGCAATGCGCAAGGGCATTCCGGAACCCACGCCGAACGCCCGGGCTTCGTAGGATGCGGTCGACACCACAGCTCGTTCCGTGGGGTCGCCCCGGCCGCCGACAATGATCGGCCTGCCCGCAAGCTCCGGCCGCCGGAGCACTTCGACCGCCGCGATGAACTGGTCGAGATCGACGTGCAGCACCCACCGGATTCCGCTCACGCCACCAGTCTGCACTAAACACCCCCGGCAAGCATCGGCTTTACACCGGCCTTGGCCGCTACATGTGCCAACCGGGACCTCCCCGGCGTTCGCTGTGGCATCCCAGCAGAAGATGACAGCATGGAGCCATGACTCCTCCCCAAGGTCTTCCCGGCGTCTTCCGGCGTCCCCAGCCCATCAAACCCAAGGCCGGTCAAGAATCGGTGTGGGACTACCCGCGGCCGCCAAGGGTCGAGCCGCGATCCGAACGGGTTATCGTGCGGCTTGGCGGACAGGTGATTGCCGACACCACCGATGCAGTGCGCGTCCTGGAGACGAGTCATCCGCCTGTCTACTACTTGCCATTGGACTCATTCCCTGCCGGCGTACTCGTCCCGGTCGAGGGCACCACCTTCTGCGAGTTCAAGGGAGAAGCGCACTACTTCGACGTCGTTGCCGGCGGAGTCGTCGTTCCCCGTGCCGGGTGGACCTACCCGGCACCCACCCGGGGTTTCGAGGCACTCAGTACCCGTGCGGCCCTCTATCCGGGTCGCATGGACTCCTGCGAGGTCAACGGCGAGCAGGTGGCCTTCCAGGAAGGCGACTTCTACGGCGGCTGGATCACGGGGCAGATCGTTGGTCCGTTCAAGGGTGGCCCGGGCACGGCCGGGTGGTGAGCACATCGCTCGTGCGCCGGCAAGACCGGCTGGCGGCCACCCCATCGTCCGGGCGGCCGCCACCTTGAGTGCGCTGCGGCGTTAGTGCTCGGTGCCTGCCGCAGCAGCCTTCCTGGCGTTCTTCCCGGCGTCCTTCTCGGCGCGCAGAGCCTCCGTCTCGTGCTGTTCCTCGGCTTTTTCCTGGTGGATAACCTCCGCGAAGAGCTTCTCCATCTCCTTGGCCACGCCGGCGGCTGAGGCCGGGTTCTGGCCGGTCACCAGCCGGTCATCAACTACGACCTTCTCCTCAAAGACATCGGCGAAGACGTGGGTGGCGCCCTGTTCCTCAAGTCGGTCTGCCAAAAAGAACGGGATGACCTTGTCCTTCCCTGCGGCAACCTCCTCGTCGTTGGTGAAGGCGGCCACCTTCCGGCCCTCGACAAGGCGAAGCCCGTTCTCCAATTCCACGTTCAACAGCCCGGCCGGTCCGTGGCAGACCGCGCCCACCAAGCCACCGGCGTTGTAGACGCTGGCTACCAGATTCTGCAGGCCTTCGCTGTCCGGAAAGTCCCACATGGTGCCGTGGCCGCCAACGAGATAAACGGCGTCGTACTGGTCGGGATCAACGACGTCGACGCGGGCAGTGTTGTAGAGGCCGGCGCGCGTGGCCTCGTCCTCCGTGAAGGCGACTTGGATGGGATCTTCCGAGTCCACCTCGTCGCGCGGGGGCTGGCCGCCCTGGATGGACGCGAAGTCAACGAAATGCCCGGAATCCTTGAAGACCTTCCACGGATGTGCAGCTTCGGCCACGTTGTAGCCGGTCTTCTCTCCGGTATCGCCGATCTCGGAAACGCTGGTCAGTACCATGAGGATTTTCTTCATGAAGTGTTCCTTTCGCCTAACTTCCACCCTACGCCCAGCCCAATTCAGGTCCTCCCGCCCCGTCTTAGACGGTGGTCGTCGCCTGCGCTTCGTCGCCATGTGGCTTAAGCGAACTACCCAACGACGGTCGGGCCGCCCTCAGATGGCTTGCCCGCCTGTGCCGCGGCGGACCGCGAAAACGTGCGTGCCGCCCGGGAACCCGCGATGGTGCTTGCCCCGATGCTGATGAGTGCACCGAGGATTATGGCTGCGGCTTCTCCCTGTCCCAGCAACTGCAATTGGGAGCCGATAGTGGCGGCGGCAACCGGCACTCCCAACTGGGACGCTGCAAGCACCGCAAGCGGCAGAGGCTGGCCGAGTAGCCGCAGGCTTCCATGGACCAGGAGGGTGCCCAGGCCAAGGAAAATCCCGAGGAGAATCATTCTGGGGCTTCCCGCAAGGTCGCGAAGATCGAGCGATGCTCCCAGCCAGACAAAGAACACCGGCCCTAGAAAGCCATCACTGACGGCGAAGAGTTGATGAGCCAGCCGCCGGGGTTCGCCCACCGCTGCGACCACCAGGCCGAAGGAGAACCCGGCCAGCATGATGGACACATGGCCTGCGACGGCAAGCCCGGAGAGGGCGAAGAGCAGCGCAAGTTGGATCCTCAACTCCAGGGCGAACTTCCGGTCCTCGGACACGTCATGCACCCGTCCGCGCGTGCCGCCGCGCTCCAGCCAGCGAAGCACAAAGAACAAAACCGCCGCGCTGCCCGCGACGAGCGCTGCCCCGAGGGATGCCCTCGGCGCATTGGGTGGGTCAACAGCAAGCGGAAGCGCCACAATGCAGGCGACGTCCGCCACCGCAACCTGTGCCGTTGTCATCAGGACCTTTGAACCCGTCAACCGCAGCGAATCGACGATCGGCAGGACCAAGGCTGCCGAAGAGGAAGCGAGCAGAACGATGTATAGGGGTGCATGCCCGGTTCCAAAGACAAAAGCAATGACGATTCCGACGGCGCCCGCAAGCACCGCGGCGATGCCGGCACGCAGGGCGCCGCCACCCAGGGCGGGACGGATGGCTGCGTCCCGCACCGGGACATGCGTCCCGGCGACAAACATGATGAGGGCGAACCCGACGTCGGCCACAAACGTGAACGTGGGATCCGAGGAATCCACCAGGTCCAGACCCGTTTGCCCGATGGCGATACCAGCCAGCAACTCCCCCGCCACCACGGGAAGGTGCCATTTCTTGGGAAGCGCCAGCAGCGGCCCGAGGAGAGCGACGGCGGCGATCAGCGAAAGCTGATAGAACGACACGTCCCTCCTTCTGCCGGCATTGCGGTTGGCTCGCGGAGGCTACCGGGGCGCGTCAGCCAGTTTGAGTGGAATGTCGGTGTTTTCGTCCGTGTAGTAGCTTGCGCATACCCGGTGGTAGCCATCGGCTACATGCGCGGGAATGCCCCGGGCCAGTTCGCCCCTGACCATCAGGATGGGCGAGAGCTTCTTGCCTTCCTTGATCTTCGTCAGATCAGAGGTCACGTGGGCGTTGTCCTCGGGCAGCAGCACCAGCCTCGCAGCCCGGAGAATGTCCTTCGCCTTGCGGTGCTGGATTGGGGCGACCAAGAGCGACCCGACAATGGGGGGCCACGGGACCCGCCAGTCGGTCATGACTTCGGAACAGGTGCCGCTCTTGGAATTGCCTCCCACTGCTGCCTCCACGGCGCGGATGGATAGTGGACTCACAGTACTCACGCCGTTGCACGCGGTCAACGGCGGCGCTGCTGTGGCGTGTGGACGCACTGAAACAGCCGATCGATGAGAAAAACTGAGGCATGCCAGATGGCCCCGGTCGGAAGCCTGACCCGGCTTAAACTCTGATCCTTCCAACAGCAATGAGCCCTCGCGGTGTGCGCTAAGCCTCGAAGCAGCCTCCGGCCTGAAGGTTCATGGACTCCGTGGCCTTTCGCCGGGGAACACGATTCCGAGCTGGTTCCTGATGGCGTCGGCGACGGCCATGGTCCGGATGGATTCGGCGAGCGGCCGTTGCGGGACTTCCAGCTGCCCTGCCGCAATGGCACGGGCGACGGCGGCAGCATCGTAGTGCAGGCCGTCAAAGTGCCCTCAAAGTGCCCCCGGCCGGCCCTTCATAGGCCAGTCGGGTGCCGTCCGGGAAGCGGATGGCGAAGCCGCCAGGCATGTTGAACGGCCCGTCAGGGAGGCCTCCGTGCATCGCATGCTCCAGGCGATCGTATTGAAGCGCTCACGACGAAGCTTATGGGAGGGGACTGCTGTCATGGCGGATCGTGAGAATGGTGTCATGTGGATTCACACGTAATGCGTAATGAGGGGAGCGAAAGATCCTTCCTGCCACTGCGGCGGTCCCGGCAAACCTCACTGCACCCAGTAGAGAACCAGGGGTCGACGCTAGGCTGAAAGCTCCTCATGAATTAGTCTATTGAAATGATTAATCCAAAGCTTGCCAAAAGACTTGCAACCATTTCCTTGACTCTTGCCATGGTGGCCGGTGGTAGTGTCCTGGCCGCGGCCCCAGCTCAGGCCATCACGGGCCCCGGCTGGACGCGCGCATGGACCACGCCGCAGTCGTATTGCATCAAGGTGATGGGGCAATACGCGGCCAAGGGATACCTGACCACGGGATGCACCTACTACGGAACGTCTGCAAGTGGGGGCGGCTACTTCGACTACCACCGCTGATTCTCCTGCCAGCAAGTCGCGCTCCCAATGAGTACCTGATTGCCGGTACTCATTGGGAGCGCGACCTAATTGAATTGGTCAACTTCACCCAGAGCCTGCCCTGGTCGAGTGCAAAGGCTCCCGCTCGGTGGACAGAAGTCAGTATCGCCATCGCCGTGGCGCGCCGCGCCGCGCTGCGCTGCGGCGTGGCACGGCCGGTGCATCACCACCAAGCATGTGCTTTCCGACAACAGGCAACTGATAGTGGACTTTATGTCGGCGCCCATCGCCCCTCCCCAGCCCCAGCCCCAGGTGTATCTATCCGCCTTTGAAACCTAAGGCGCGATCCGGCGACTATCTGAGGACTGGCACCAGCCCTGCGCCATACATGTCGGCCTACCGGGCCGTGCGACGAGTGAAGATCAGATGGACGACTCCGAATGGAGAAGGTGTCGCTTCGATTTCAAAGCGTTGCTCGAGTCCTTCGAGTCCATCCCAGAGCCGTTCGCCCCGGCCCAGGACGATCGGCACAAGGACGATGTGCATGTGGTCGATCAGATCGGCCTCGAGGAACTGTCGAACCGTGCTGACGCCGCCACCGATCCGGACGTCGAGGTCACCGGCCAGGGCGCGGGCCTGCTTGAGCGCGGAGACGGGGTCGGCGTCAACGAAATGGAAGGTTGTTCCGCCTTCCATTTCGAGTACCGGCCGAGGATGGTGTGTCAGAACAACGACAGGGGTGTGGAAGACAGGGTTATCGCCCCACCATCCCTTCCATTCCTCGTCCTCCCACGGACCGCGTTGAGGGCCGAACTTGTTGCGCCCCATGATCTCCACGCCTATCCCGGGCCCCCACGTGCTGGCGAACGCCTCGTCGACGCCGAAGGATCCCTCCGACTCCCCGTGGATGCCCATCTCGCGGAAGGTGCGCGTCTCGAAAGCCCACTCCACCAGCCGTGAGCCTGCGTGACCGAACGGAGCGTCGAGTTGCTGGCCCTCGCCGGCGCCGAAGCCGTCGAGGGAGACCGAGAAGTTATGCACGCGGACGAGGGACATGTCATCTCCTGAAGTGCTTGTCGTTCGCAATCACTTTATGGTGATCGAACCCAACGACTCAAGAGCGCCGATGGGAGAATAAAGCCGCGATGCACCCGGAACCGCGTATCGGATTCCCCAACCATGCGGCGCTCGAGTTCCTCGGCGCCGGATGGGCGCTGCTGGTTCTGCGCGACGTGATCTGCGGCCACCCGCGCCACTTCAGGGAATTGCTGGCCCGGTCAGAGGAAGGCATCACCTCCCGCATCCTCGCCAGCGGCTTAAAGCACCTCGTGGATCCACCGCCATGGGCGTTCGGCCCGTGGGCTCATTCGGCGGTGCCCGTCTTCACGGCGTAAGCGGTGGCTTGGGCCCGCACCTGGCGAATGTAAGGATCGGACTGGTTGTAGGAGTAGATGGCGTCGGTCCATCCTTGCGCGGTTGAGAGGTCACGGCCGTGGGCGCAGAGATAGGTCGCCGCGCTGAGGGCGGCGTCGTCGATATTGAACGGGTCCGCTGTTCCGTCCCCGTTCCCGTCCCGCCCCACAAGCTGCCAGGTGGAGGGAATGAACTGCATGGGTCCGACGGCGTGGTCCCAGCGGGTGTCGCCGTCCAGGGCACCCGCATCCGTGTCGGCGATGGCGGCGAATCCGGCGCCATTGAGGCTCGGGCCCACAATGGGGCCGCTCGACTGCCCTGCGGTGTTGAGGCTGCCGCCGCCGTAAGTTCCGTGCGCTGATTCGACGGAGCCGACAGCTGCCACGGTGTTCCAGCCGATCCCGCACATCGGAGCGGAATCGTTGGCAGTGGCTGCCGCAGCAACGTAGGCCCGGAGCGCGCGGGCAGGGATCCCGGTCTGCGCGGCAGCCCGGATGAGCCACTGGGCATCCGGGCTCGGGGTCACGTTCACGGCAGTGGTGATCCCGGTGGATAACATGTGAAGCTTCGCCCCCGCTCGCGGAGGTGCAGAAAGAGGGCCTCGGGCCTCTGCGCCGGGCTGCCGGGTTGCCCAGAACGAGAAGGCGGTGATGAAGCCAACCGCAAGCAGGCTGACAACCATAAGGCGTTTTAGACGGAGCACCGACTAATCAAACCATCCACGCTCCGTGACTGGTTGACGAAACGGTTCTCAGCGGATCAAGTAGGCCGTCGGGTCGGTCGCGGGTGCTTGGGCCGGCCACCCGGACCTGACACCAAACGCTCCACCCGGTGACGATCGTGTGCGTCGAGAACCGAGCCAGGTAACCGTCGGCGCCCTTCTGTTTCAGCGCGCCATGTCTTCCGCGTCCGGGACGTTTCGATCGCTGCGCCGTCGCGCGAGATGTTCAGGATGCAGAAATTGACACGTCCTGCCAGTTTCCCGTTGACGCCCAGTTCCAGAGGAAACCCGTTTGCGTTTCCGGTCTATGAGTTGACGTTTGGCGGGGTTTCTCCGGTCCGGAGCTCGTCGCCGTGGGCGATGATCGCGTAGATGATCAGCACGTCGATGGCGATGACGATCAAGGACCACCATGGCTGCGCCGGAATGAGCATCAGTTGAACGACCGCGCTGACGCCCGCAACGACGACAGCAAGGACTCGAGCCCACGTTGCACCGGAGAAGAGCGCGACCGCGGTGAGGATCAAGAGCGCCCCAAGAGCCACATTCCACCAGCCCCACCCCTTGGCATCGAAGAGGAACAAAGTACCTGGTGTAGACAAGTAGTAGGTGTCGGGTCCTGTGAGCGCGACGAGGCCTTGAAGGCCGCTGAAAACGCCGTTGATGATCAGAATGACTCCGGCGAAACGGACCCAACCGGTCCAGCCAGTCGAAGCGACAGGATGATGGGCAGTACTCATTTTGCCGACCGCTTTCCGTTGAATGCTCTCTGCCGCCGGCCTCATGGTCGGCGCAGTCGTGACGTGAAGCTAGTACCAATTCCGACTATGTTCCTCGCAGTCCGGGCCGGTCAATCGCGATCCGACGGACCGCCTCAGCTCCATCCTGTGCCTCCGGCGAAGTGCCGCACCTCATCCGCGCCGGGTGACCTCACGCACCGGGGTGGGCTTGCGGTCCTGTTCCGGCAGTTCGGCGGTGCCGGAGGGAAGGTTGTCCAGACCGAGGAACTGCCCGGAGGACCAGTGGAAGAACACGTCGGCCCTCCCCGCCATGAACGGTTAACGAGCGACAACGCTACCCAAACGCAGAGGGAGCCAGCCGGCCACCAACAAAAATGGGCCCCCGAAGGGGCCCAAAGTGAACATTTGTCCACACTCAGCGGCCTACAAGCCCTTGAACAGGGAAAACACGTGCCCGAGGTGGGACTCGAACCGGGTTCCAGCCCTTGAATTTCCGCCACTCCCCCGCAAAACCTCCGCAATCCGGGCCAGCCCGGCACCAGTACGCCCGATCCGAAGCCCAGGAGTGTGCAAAATGTGCACACCCCTATTTTCCGTTCCGGAGCGCCACAGGCCACGTCGAAGGGATGCGGCGTTTGTTAGTACTGGCAGATCCACAGGCTGCAGCACTGTCGAATCCCGTACTCGACTAAACCCGCTGGCAGTAGAGGCTTCGGCTAAGGGCCGGAGCAACCTCCCGCCCTGACGGATATTCACGGCGTCCACCTCCGTTCAGTCATCTCATGACCGCATCTCAAGACACCCACCTGACCACACCAGCGAGCCCCGGTGACGACTTCGCCAATTCCCCTCCGATATCGGCCTTCTTAGTTCTGGAGTTGCAGTGGATTGCGATGAATCCGCCAACAGGGTGCGGGGGACCTTTTCCTCTGGGGTAGGCACATACCTTTCGACTGCACTGGAACTGTCAACTATCCGGTTGATGATTCTGCCCGATAGGAGAATGAGCAATGGCGAAGAACCTGGTTCGGAGCGTAACGATCGATGCGCCAGCGGAGAAGGTTTTCTCCTTCCTGAGCGATCCGTCACATTGGATGCTGGCGTTCCCCGGTGAGTCAGAGGTCACTGAAGTCAACATCAAGCCAGACGGAGTCGGCACCTCCGCGCGGTGGTCCGCCAAAATGTTCGGCATCAACATGTCTGTGACACACGAGCATCTGGAAGTGATTCCCAAACAGCGCATCGTGTCCAAGGCCTCGGTGGGTCCAGTGCTCACATTCTCCCTCGAGCCGGTGGCCGCCGGCACGGAACTAAGCGTTGAACAGAGCTTCGATATCCACCCGCCGTTCGTGCGGGTTCCGGTTCAGGCGCTCTTCGCCAGGTGGTCCGAAAGCGATATCGACGCCTTGGTGGCCAACATCAAGAGCTTGGTGGAGAGCGCCGTGAAGGCTGTCACCGAGGCCGAGATGGCGAAGCTCCCCCATACGCTGACGTGGTCCGGCGAAATCAGCATCGACGCCCCGGTGCAGCGCGTGTTCGATTTGGTGAAAGATCCGACCGTGTGGCTGGGACCCGAGGTCCAGATCACCAATTACAAGCCCTCGCCCAGGGCGTGGGGACAACGTTCGAGGCCGCGTGGAAGGTCCTTGGCATCCCGCTCAAGACGACGCACGAGTACACGGAGTTCGTTCCGGGCGAGCACTTCACGTCGAAGGCGGCGTTGGGTCCTGTCTTCAACGTGGCAGTGGCACCGGAAGACGGGGGGACCCTGCTGAGGATGCGGTCCGACGTCGTCCCGGCCAACTGGGCGGAGGCCGCGGTTGACTCCCTCGTAATCAAGATCTCAGAGCGCAGCCAGGACGAACTCCTAGCCCGCATCAAAGCCACTACAGAAGCAATCGGCAGGCGATCCTAGCACCACTGCGGGGACAAGCGCCGACTCCATGACCGGTAGCGCCTCCGGCGTCAGGTGAAGCATCAACGCCGGCGACCTTTGGCGATATCCCAACCACATCGTCGGCCGTCGTCGAAGGCCACCCCACGCTAGTACACGGTCCTGCGCGGCAGCGCGGACGCCTTCCGGGACGGCCGCGGCCGTCCCCAAGAACCGCATCGCAGCAAACGAACCTCAGCCACACAATGGGGCAAAGCAACGGTCCAGCCGCATCTGCTAACTCAGCAAAACCCACCATCCAGACTGAGCTGCTGCGGTGATTTCGGACAGCGGAATTAGTGGAAACCTCAAAGCATAATCAGAGACGAGCCGATGAAACTGCACGGCCGATTGTCAAGGTGACCCCAAAGACCCAGACGGTACGTGTCAGGAAACGTTGCAACGGACCCCAACCTGCTGTGAATGCGACAAGTCACTTGAAGCCGAATTGGTTAATGCCCCAACCGGACGGTAAAAACGCTCCCCCAACGCTTTATTACCCACTCCTGCGTCGCGGACATGAAGTCCATTGGGACTTCTCTTCGCCAGGCATGCGGGCAGCGGTTCTGGGCGCACAGCGCGGGGTCGGTGTGGTCCATCACAACCAGTGGCACACGACCCGCTCTGAAAGGGCGGGAACTATTGGATCCGACGCGGGCGGGTACAGGACGTCCTCCCTGCGGGGGCCGACTTCGGCCGGGGGTTCTGGCTGTGCCGGTTCTTCCGGTTTTGCTGCGTCCTTTGCTGCGTCGACCATGGGCTGGTCAATGCGTGCCGAGTCCGTCTGGGTGGCTTTGAGCGCGTCGGCGTGATTGAAGGTTCCGCCAGAGTGCTTTATCTGCCTGTTCGACGCGCGACCCGGTACGGTTCACACCGCCATCGAGCGGGTGGCTAGGCTGGGTGGATGGCGACAGTTATCCTCGTGCGGCACGGCCGCACCACAGCCAATGCCACTGGACTGCTGGCCGGCCGGGCCGTCGGCGTCAGCCTGGACCAGATCGGGCGCGACCAGGCGGCTCTGACCGGAGACCGGCTCGCGGCCGTGCGCGTAGTCGGGGTGGTGTCGAGCCCTCTTGAGCGCTGTCAGCAGACCGCCCAGCTCATCCTCGATCGCCAGGCTGGCACGCCGTACGCGCCGGTCGATCTCGATCTCACCGAGTGCGACTACGGGCAGTGGCAGGGCCGCACGCTCCATGATCTCGCGACCGAGGATTTGTGGCCGGTTGTGCAGTCGCAACCGTCCGCCGTCGTCTTTCCCGGCGGTGAATCCATGGCCGCGATGCAGGCTCGGTCGGTGGCAGCGATTCGACGCCACGATGCAGCGTTCGAAGCCGAGTACGGGCCAGGGGCCGTGTGGGTGGCGGTGAGTCACGGTGACATCATCAAGTCAATCCTCGCCGACGCGCTCGGCATGCACCTTGACCTGTTCCAGCGTATTAACGTGGGCCCCGCCTCCGTCTCGATCGTCCGCTACGGCGCTAGTCGGCCGAGCGTCCACGCGACCAACACCGACGCAGGTGATCTGTCGTGGTTGTCGAACGGCATCCACTCTGGCGATGCGCCGGTGGGCGGCGGTGCAGGGCAAAAGGAGCCATGAGCCTCATGTGCCTAAAATACTGACATGCCTACACGTGTTCATGAGTTTGCCTGGCCTGATCGGGTCGTCGTTGGCACCATTGGCCTTCCCGGGGCGCGCACGTTCTACCTGCAGGTGCGCGCAGGGACGCAGATCGTGAGTATTGCTTTGGAAAAACAGCAGTCGGCTCTGCTCGCGGAGAAGATCGACGAAATTCTCGACCAGCTCATCACCGTCGAGGGCAACCCTTTCAGCGTTCCCACGAGTACTCCCATTGAACTTGTCGACAATGACCAGCTTGAGGCCGTTCAGGAGCAGTTTCGCACCGGCGCCATGAGCTTAGGTTGGGACCCAACCACGGCCCAGGTCGTAATAGAGGCCTACCCCGTCACCGATGTCGATGCTGATGACAACGACCAATCGCTTGATGAGGACGGCGCTAACGAGCCCGAAATGCTGCTGGTGCGAATGCCGGTCGGCACCGCCCGCGCATTCGCCAAGCGCACCCGTGAGATCGTGGGCGCGGGGCGTCCGACGTGCCCGCTCTGCGGTTACCCCATGGACGCCGACGGGCACATCTGCACCCTTCCCGAGGCCTGATGCCGGCGCCGGACCTAGTGACCGCCGAGCTGACGCTCACCGGCCGCATCACGACGGCTTCAAACGCTACATTTCTGGGCAGCATCGGCGACGTGGTGGTCGTCTATAAGCCGATAGCAGGCGAAAGTCCGCTGTGGGATTTTCCCCAAGGCACCCTGGCTCACCGGGAGGTGGCCGCCTATCTGGTCTCGCAGGCCTTCGGCTGGGACGTCGTGCCGCACACCTGGCTGCGCGATGGTCCGATGGGCGAAGGAATGGTGCAGCTGTGGCAGGAGCAAGACCCCGCCCAAAGCGCCGTGAACCTGGTCGCGACGGACCACGTGCCGGAGACGGGCTGGAAACACGTTCTCGAGGGACGAGATGAGAACGGACGGATGGTCGCCCTCGTTCACGAAGACTCGCCAGCGCTCAGACGCATGGCGGTGTTCGACATCGTCGTCAACAACGCCGACCGCAAAGGCGACCACATTCTTGCCATGACGGACGGACACCGGCACGGCGTGGACCATGGGCTCACATTTCACCGTGACCACAAGCTGCGCACGGTGCTGTGGGGATGGCTGGGAGACGCTCTGACCGCCGAGGAACGCGACGGCATCGATCGTGTCAGCGAAGGACTGCACGGTGGGCTGGGCCGAAACCTGGCGGACTTGCTCAGCGCTGAAGAAATCGCATCGCTCGCCACGCGCTGCGCCCGGTTGCGCTTGGCAGGGCGGTTTCCGGCTCCGAGCGGTGAGATGCCGGCGGTGCCCTGGCCGCTGTTCTAAGTGAATTACGACTACGGGCTTCGCAGGGTGCGTCACGCTGATGGCATGGATCTTAAGGCAGCGGCGGAGCCCAGCATTCCTGAGCGCGAGCTCGACTGGAGATTTTCCTGGCAGCGCACCATCGCAACGAAAGAGGACGACGGCGGGAGGTCCCGCCGTCGTCCTCTCCATCCCGTCGGTGGGTCAGACGAGGCTGTCTTCCTTCTCGCGCTGGGCTGCCCGGATCGCATGGGCGGGCGCCGCAGTGTGCGTGGAGTGCGGGGCGTGGCCATGGTGCCCGAAGGGGTTGAACCGGCTCAGGGCGAGCTCGGCGAAGGCGTAGGCGCTCTCGGCGTGTTCGGAGCGGTCCACGCCGGCGATCTCGTCCTCGTGGCTGACCCGGAATCCGAGTGTCTTGTGGATGGTGAGGCCGATCACGGCCGTTCCGAGCCCGGACAGGGCAACCGTGATGAGCACGGCGACAGTCTGCGCGACGAACTGGTGGAGGCCGCCGCCGTAGAGGAGGCCCCCGCCTTCGCCTTTGACCGGAAGGGCGATGAAGCCCAGTGCCAGGGTGCCGAGGAGGCCACCGCCAAGGTGGACGCCGACGACGTCGAGCGAGTCGTCGAACCCGAACTTGTACTTCAAGTCCACGAACACGGCGCAGGCCGCGCCGGCGAGCAGGCCCAGGCCCAGTGCGGCGAGGGGGCTGATGTTGGCACACGAGGGCGTGATCGAGACCAGGCCGGCGACGGCGCCGGACGCTGCGCCGAGGGAGGTCGGGTGGCCGTGCCGGATCTTCTCCGTCACGAGCCAGCTGATCACGGCTGCGGCCGGGGCGGCCAGGGTGTTGATCCAGATCAGGCCCGCCTGCTGGACGGTGGTGGCGGCGCCGGCGTTGAAGCCGAACCAGCCGAACCACAGGATGCCCGCGCCCAGCATGACGAACGGAATGTTGTGCGGGCGGTGGGCCGGGTCTTTGCCGAAGCCGTGCCGGTTTCCCAGGATCAGTACCAGAACGAGTGCCGCGGTGCCGGAGCTGATCTCAACTACGGTGCCGCCGGCGAAGTCGATGACCTGGCCGAAAACGGAACTGACCGCTCCGCCGGCGCTCATGAGGCCGCCACCCCACACCATGAAGGCGAGGGGGCAGTACACGGCGGTGATCCAGATGGGGACGAAGATGGCCCAGGCGGTGAACTTGGTCCGGTCAGCGATGGCGCCGCTGATCAGGGCTACGGTGATGATGGCGAAGGTTGCGCTGTAGCCGGCCTTGATCAGGTCCGGCGAACCGATGATGTTGCTCAGCCCGAAGCTGGTGAACGGGTCGCCGACCACGCCGAGGATGCCAGTGCCGGTGGTCATGGAATAGCCCCATAGGACCCAGACGACGCCGACGATCCCGACAGAGACAAAGCTCATCATCATCATGTTGAGCGCAGCCTCGGCCCGGGTCATTCCGCCGTAGAAGAGGCCGAGCGCCGGGGTCATGAGCAGCACGAGTGCCGCCGAGACCATCATCCAGATGCTTCCCGCAGTGAGTTCCACCTGCGTGTCCCTTCCTGTCGTGCCGCCATACCGGGACATGTCGCCGCCGGCCCCCCGATCCGGATTCAATCTTCGCCGAGACATGTTTCGGTTAAGGGGGGGAAAGGTTGCGGGCACATTACAGGAATCGCCGTGGCGTGAAGATCACGTGACAGCCATGTTTCGGGAATGTTAACGGGGTCTCTCCGTCAACCCTTTCGGGTGCACCCACGCGGGGCCGGATCCCCGGAATGGCGGGGGCCCGCGGGGAGTTGGAGAAATATGCGGTGAACCGCGGGATTCCGAGTTCTGGCTGTGGCAGATGCCGAGGGAGCGGCTGGGGAGCTCATTGTGTTGCAGCGTCCTGATCTGATCCCACCCAGCGGAGATTGGTCAAGCGGGGCGCAGCTCTTGTGTCAATGGCCAATAGTTTGTGCCCATGGACGGCCAGCAAAAGTGCCCGCTATTGGCCATGAAAACGGCGCACTCATGGCCACCAGATCTGCCCACCGGGTGTTGGGCGGCGTTGGCCATGTAGGGATGTGGGTTTAGCTCATTGGCGTGACTCCTTTTCCGGCCAGTGGCTAGCTGAGGCGGATCGATTCTCCTGAGGTTTGGCAGACGTGCGCGTGGTGCAGCAGCCGGTCGACGCACAGGCAATCGGCAAAGATCCGGTCTGGGTCGTCGCCGCGCGGCTCGTCCAGCATGCGTTGACGCCAGCGGAGACAGAGATCGTCCGGATCTGGTTGAGACAACTTGGCCAGCTCCCACCGCCAAAACAGCGAGGACAGCGACGCCCGACACCCAGAAGCGGATGCGGGATGACGGGAAAAATGATGGCTACGGCGGCGGGCCAAATGGTGGCAAGGCCATGGCAGCGCGTCGCGCCAACTCCTACAGCTCGCCCCCGAGGCCGGCCCCGCCTGCCGACTGGCCGGGCTCAGCCAGCTCATGATCAGCTCCGGATCAGTTGCCCTGTCATGCCCCCCCCCCGCATTCCTGCATGAACAGGTATCAGAGCGGAAAATCCGGACGGGCCGCAAACCCAGGTCCAACTACAGAATAATCAGCAAGTCATGTTGTACGCGGCTCTAGCCACCATGAAGTAGTGAACGAGCCTCTGAACTGCGGAAACACTGTGCCCGAGGTGGGACTCGAACCGGGTTCCAGCCCTGGCAAACACTGGACTCCAGCCGAAACATACGGAAACCGGCCCAGTCCGGCACCGGTACGGCCCAGTCCGGAACCCAAAGTGTGGACACTGTCCACACCCCCACTTCTCCCCACCAGGGGCCCCCAAACAGCCGCACCCGCATCGACAGGGTGCGGCGCTTCTTTGCCCTGAAACTTGATCCTGCTGGAGAAGTTCAACCGCGGCTGCAACCGGGTCATGCCCGCCCTCGTTGCCGAGTCTTGGGCATGCAGCACGGCATGCTCAGCCTCTCGACTCTCCATCACCAAGTCACCTCCCTTCAAGCCATTCATGATCCCATCGGCGTACCGCTGCATGACCAGGCAGCGCTCCTTCAGATGCTGACCGCGGATTAACAGAGCCACACGAAGACAACGGAACCCCGGCGGCGCCACCAGCCGCCGCCACAGCACGGTTCCAACGATCAGGCCTGGCCCAGAACGCAGCACGAACTGCCCACGACGGCATAACGTTGTCGTGTCCCGTTAGGGAACCCCCTGCGGGACGCGTCAGAAGATATCAGCCGGCAGTCGGCTCCTCGTCGTTGGCGACAGCCTCGATCCAATCCACAGCCTCGTCCGAAAGCTGGGGACCGTCTGCTGATTCGCCGGCCCACCACTCAGAATCGGTAGTGCCGCCGGTAACCGCCATGATGTGGGCGATGACATGCGGCGGCAGCGGCTCCCCGTTGTGCTCAATGAGCCAGCCGCGTGTTTCCGCATCGACCGCGTGGATTATGGGGCATTCGATCTTGGCCGCGGGTGGATACTTCCTTGGGTAGTGCGGTCGGAGCCCACCGGTTCCACAAGTATCGGTAGACCACGTGCCGAGGTCGCACCCGGTCCACTGTCCCAGTTCCAAGGAACTGGAACGCCGAGGTCCTTCCAAAAGCAGCAGTGATCGAACCACGTAACTACATCCGTCCAGTTCTCAGGCGCCTCAGTTTCAGCCCCCATCATGCGCCCCCGCCAGAGCCGAACTTCTGTGGGGTGGGGGAGCTCCGCTGTGCCCGTCCTTGAGGCGGGCTCCCCCAACCCCAGGCGTTACCCCGTGGGCTCGATCGGGGTGTGCACTCCTGAGTGTGCCTCGATGATCTCACCGGCGTCGAACAGTGTGTCTTCGCGGAATTTTCGGCCGATCACCTGGACGCTTATTGGCAGTCCGTCGGGGTTGGCGACCGGCACGGACAGCGCGGGGAATCCTAGGGCTGCGAGTGACATCATGGGCCACTGCGCGTTGATGACTGCCTGCATTCGGTCCACGCCCTGGACGTCGGCATCAACTTCGAAGGTCCGGTCCGCGGAGACGGGAGTGATCAGCAGCGGGTACTGCTGCAGGAACAGCTGCATTTCCCGGATCAGGGTGCCGCGTCGGGCGTATCCGCGTATGTATGCCTGTAGTCCGAAGTCGTTGGACATTCTGCGGGCCACCGCGAACTGGTTGTCCGCGGACCTGCGGATGGCTTCATCGCCGAGTTCTTCGATGGCTGGGGCCAGCTCGGGGAATTCTATTCCTTGCACCAGCTGCCACCACAGTCTCCATGCCTCGGCCAGCAGTGGGAGTTCCACTTCTTCGACTATGTAGCCTGCGGCTTCCAGCGCGCGCGAGGCTTTCGTGATGGCTGTGTTGACGGCAGGGTCAGGGCTCTTGATCCCCACATCACGGACGACAGCTACGCGCGCAGGCCTTTGCAGCGGTTCCCCCGTTAGTGGCACGGGCATGCAGAACGGGTCTTCTGGGCTCCAGACGGCCATGGTGGCCAGTCCGAGGCGGGTGTCAGCGACGGTCCGTGCCAGCGGTCCCTGGACGAGCATGGTCTGGACACCGAGTAGTTGATCCTGATCGTGCGGACCGTACCAGGAGGGCACACGTCCGACGGTGGGCCGGAGGCCCACCACTCCGCAGCTGGCTGCGGGGTAGCGAATTGATCCGCCAATGTCGTTGCCGTGCGCCAGCGCCCCCATGCCTGTGGCGACGGCGGCGGCGGCACCGCCGCTGGAGCCACCCGGTGTCCGGTTGGGGTCCCAGGGGTTCAATGTACGTCCGTGCAGATCATTGTCGGTGAACCAACGGATGGAAAAAGCGGGGGTGTTAGTCCGTCCCACGAAGATCGCCCCGGCCTTGCGCCAGTTGGCCACATGGGGGCCGTCACAGTCCACGACGGCGTCCTTCAGGGCAGTGACTCCGTTGGTCGTGGCGTGCCCGGCCTGGTCGCTGTTGATTTTGATGGTGACGGGGACCCCGTGCAGCGGCCCGGTCACCTCTCCGGACGCCCGGCGGCGGTCAGCCGCATCCGCGGCGGACAGCGCTTCTTCAGCGGACACTTCGGCCAAGGCATTTATATGGGGGTTGACCGAATGAATCCGGTCCAGCGCTGATTCGGTTGCCTCCCGTGAAGTTATTGTTCCGGTTCGTATGGCCTCTGCCGTGCGCACGGCGCTCCACTGCCAAATGTGTTCAGACATTGCTTTCCTTTCAGGTTGGGTGTGGTTGTCCGGCCTTTAGCCGACTACCAGCAGGTCCATCAACGGGTCCTGCTGCTCACGGAGGGCGCCTGTGGGTTCGTCCAGGACAATCCGGCCCTTGAGCATGGCAATGACACGGTCTGCGTACTCGAGTGGCAGGGCGGGTCCTTGTTCTACGAACACGACGGCTGTGCCTGTTGCGGCCACGGCGCGTAGGGCCTGCAGCGCTGCGTGGGCCAGGGAAGGTTGCAGTCCCTGGGAAAACTCATCGATCGCGATCATCTTTTCCCCGGCGAGTATGGCCCGGGCGATGCCGACCTGCTGCTTCTGGCCTCCGGAAAGTTGACCGGCGGGTTGATTGGCCCGCTCGGTCAGGAGCGGGAACAGCGAGTAGATGTCCACCGGTGGTTGGTAACCTCGACGACGGGCCAGCTGCAAGTTTTCCTGAACGGTCATACTGGGGAACACGCCGCGATCATCCGGCATATATGTCATGCCCCGACGAGCAAGTGCCTCAGGTTTGCCGACCGGGAGCCGCTTACCGTCGACGCTGATGCCTCCTGCATGAATCTGGCAGAGACCGAAAATCGTGCGGAGCAGGGTTGTTTTCCCGACGCCGTTTCGCCCCAGCAGGGCCGTGACTTCTCCGCTGTGAATGGTCAGGGACACGTCGTCTACGACGCGGGTTTTGCCGTACCCCGCCGCAAGATTTGTCAGTTCCAGCATGCTCACACCGCTCCCAAGTAGGCGTTACGTACATCCGCGTGGGCGGAGACCTCGTCCATGTCCCCGTCCACCAGCACCATGCCGTCAGCCAGGACCACGACGCGGTCTGCCAGCTGACGGACGATGTCCATGTCATGCTCCACGATGACCAGGGTGCATCCCAGCTGCTGGTTAACGTTTCTGAGCGTCTGTGCCAGGCGAACCGAGTCCTCGTGGGAAAGTCCGGCGGCCGGTTCATCCAGCAGTACGATCTCTGGGCCCCAGGCAATGGACATGGCCAGCTCGAGCGCGCGCTGATCAGCCAGCGGCAGGTCTTGGGTTAGAATGTCACTGTTGTTTGTGAAGCGTTCCAGCTCCTCGGGAAGGTCCACCCACTGGAACGCTTCCGCCCGAGCCATTGCCATGTTCTGGGCCGGCGTTAGTTCATGGTAGATACTGGGAATCTGGAAAAGCCTGCCCAGACCCAGGCCCGCACGCTCGTGCGCGCTCGAAGACGTTACCTCCCGATCGCGGATCCGGATCTGCCCGCTGCTCACCGGCAGGTCCCCAGCAACAAGGTTCAGCAGGGTGGTCTTACCGGCACCGTTCGGGCCGATAAGGCAGACGATCTGCCCTGCAGGAATATTGAGTGTCACTCCCCGGACTACCGGTACCGCGCCAAAGGACTTCGTGACGTCCTTCAGGCTGAGAGCCGACGGATCGAGATCGATCGGGGGCCTGATATTCATTTCTTCGTCCTGCCGAAGACGGCCGAAGTCCCCTCCCCGTGCGGCTGCTGCCGGACGAGCGGATGCGATGTCGGCATCGGTGTGGTCTGAGAAGATAAGGGCGTCTTGCGCGGCTGAACGCGCCAGGGGGCTGCGCCGTAGTTTGGCTGCAAAACCTACCAGTCCTCCGGGGGCGAAGCGAACGACAAGAATAAAGGCGACACCCATCACCAGCAGGTACCAGCTGCCGATTGCCTCGCCCAGATACTCCTGCCCGATGGTGACAATCCCGGCTCCCAGAAAAGCGCCAATGATAGTGCCGCGTCCCCCTACCGCCAGCCAGACCAGCACTTGGGTGGACATCACAATGCCGGCGGTGGCCGGGGAAACCAGACCAATCACAGGAGCTGCTGCACTACCGGCAACTGTGGCCACCAGTGCACTGAGGACAAAGGCCGTTGTCTTGGTCCGGTGTGGGTCCACGCCCAGGTGTTCGGTTCGCTGCTCATTGACGCGTACAGCCAGCAGACGCCGACCCAGTGGTCCCCGCAGTGCGACGAACCAAACTGCCGTGACCACTACCAGTGCCACGATGGCGGTGCGGTAGAAGTTGTCGACAACGCCAGGTGAGGGGACAAAGAGCCCGTTGCTGCCGTTGGTGACGGCGAGCCAGGACCGGGCGATTTGTTCGGCCAGCAGTGTTAGGGCGAGCGTGAGTACGGCCATCGTGGAGGCAAGGGCCCTGTTGCCCAGGCCCACGTGTCCTATCCCCAACGCCACGAGCGCAGATAGAGCCAGTGCGGCAGCGACTCCTATCGCCACGGGAATGCCCGCGTTGACCGCGATGGCTGCACCATAAGTACCGATCCCGAAAAAGGCTGCGTGCCCGATGCTGATGACTCCGGCCCGGCCCCAGCCCAGATCCAGGCCGAAGGCGAAGAGTCCATAAGCCAAGGCCAGCGTCAGCAGGGCCAAAGGGTAGGCCGGCAGCAGAAACGGCACAACGGCCAGGCCCACAATGGTGCCCGCGAGAGCTATAGCGTGCCGGCGTTCAACCCTGCGCCGCCAGTTTGTCATAGGCTTCAGGAAACGCATTGCGACCCGCTTCCCGTGTCCTCAGGGGTCTTGTAGCTCTGGACCGGGACGTACTTGCCGCCAGGCTGGATGCCCAGCAGATACATCTCCGTGACGAAACGGTGATCCTTTGTAAAGTGCCCGCTGCCAAAGACACCGTTCTCGATAGTGGCACCTGAGAGGGCCGCCGTGATGGCGTCTGCGTCGGTGGAGCCTGCCTTCTCGACAGCGCGGGCCACCATTTGGACGCCCTCATAGGCGTTGGCCGCTACTCCCGGAATCGGAGCGGAGAAATCGTATGCCTTCCGGTAGTTCTGGACGAATTCGGCGTTGGCCTGTCCCGTTAGCTGGTCGGAGTAACGGCCTGGCAACTCCATGCCGTCGATCCGGGTGGTCAGCCCGGGATAAAAGTCCTGCATGATGCTCACACCGCTGAATCCGGTGCTCTTCAACAGCCCGGCCTGGTCCGCCTGGCTGACCAGAGACGTGGCATCACCGCCCACGACCGCGGACAAGATCCAGTCCGGCTTAGCGGCGGACAGTTTGTTGATAACAGGCTGCCAGTCGGCGGTGCCGAGTGGCGAATATTCTTCCACAGATACGCTGCCGCCTGCGGCTTCGACCATACTGCGCGCCTTGGCCAGATAGCCCCGGGGAAAGACGTAGTCATTGCCCACCATCGCCACCCGCTTGCCGTATTTGTTCATCATCTGCGGGACGATCACGTCCAGCATCGTAAGGTCAGGTTCTCCGAACGGGTAGAAGTACGGACCGCAAAATGATGCATCACCGAGCACCACAGAGGAAAACGGGACCTTTGATGCCTGGGAAACTTTGCCCACGGCCGCGGTCGTGTCACCCGGAATGGTTCCGAACAGATAATCCACTTTGTCCTGGGCGATCAGACGCTGGGCCAGCTGAGTGGATTTTGACGCGTTGGCCTGGTCGTCCACCGTCACGACCTCCACCGGGCGCCCCAGGACGCCGCCGGCTTCGTTGATCTTCTTCACCCCGAGCTCGACGCCGCGCTGCAGTGCGAGTCCCTCTTGCACGGCAGGACCGGTCACGGGTGCGATCAGGCCGATCTTGAGGGCGTGGCCCGAGCTCGGCGCCTGCGCGCTCGTGCTGGCTGCTCCACAGCCGGTCAAGACCAGGGCTGTGGCGGTGAGGATGACTGTTGCCGCGCTGAGGCGGCGACTGCGGTTCATGCCGGTGCTCCGTGGCGTGTGGCGGGGACCGCGGGTGCTATTTTCCATTGGGGTTTCCTCCAGGACAGGCCGTTCGGACGAACGGCGATGAGAATGATCAACAGAGCAAAAAGAATCAGCTGAGCGACGGTTTCGTTCAGATAAGTGCGCAGCAGGGTGCTGAGGATAGCGACGATCAAGGCTCCGAAGATGGAGCCAGGGAGCGATCCGGGCCGGCCAATCAGCACTGCAAAGAACGCCGGGGCCAGAAAGGAGACGCCGACACCCGGAGTCACGCCCAGCATGGGGCTTTGCAAGGCTCCGGCCAGGACAGCGAAGCCGGTGCCCGCGGCGAATGTCCCGGTGATCATCAGCGTGGGCGGGATACCCAGCAAGGATGCCATGGTGCGGTTGTCCACCGTGGCGCGAATCCTCATTCCGAGGTTGGAACGAAACAAGAGCAGCAGACCGCTCCCGACGACGGCCAGTGCGATTACCGTAATGACGAGCCTGTATACGGGGTACTGGACGCCCAGGACGTCGAATGTTCCCGACATTGGTGCCGCTACGGATGCTGGTGTGGAACCGAAGACGGCGTCCGCTCCTTGGCGAAGCACAATGCCCACGCCCCACATGGCCAGTAGTGTGGCGAGGAACCCTCGAGCATAGAGCCGTGAGAGCACTAGCCTCTCAGTGATTACGCCTAGTGCCAGGCCCAGCAGGACCACCACAAGCAGCCGGGGCCAGAAGGGAATTCCTGCCATGGCGTACATCAGGAATGCGCCTACCATTGCGAATTCACCGTGTGCCACATTAACCACGCCCAGTTGGCCGAAAATGATCCCCAGACCGAAGGCCAGTAGGGCATAGAAGCCAAAAAGCGTGAAGATGGACAGCAATAGGCTGACTAAACTTTCCAAGTTTCCTCCATAGGGATTGCTGGGATGCCCAGCGGTGGCAGCGCACAAACCTGCAGAGCCGGCCCCACGTCAAGGGCGCTGTTGTCGCGTCCCCACGAGACCATGACAGAAACGCCAACGGGCAGGCCGCCCAGCCCAACCGGCCAAGCGGCCACAGGAGAGGCGACGTCCCCCATCGCAAAAGATAGGGTCATGGGATCCTCTTGGACCAAGTGCTGACCAGTCATAATCGTCGCGGCGGCGGAGAGCCGTGAGAACGGCCGTTGGTTCCAGCACCGCGTCCCCGTGGATCCGGGCCCCGTGATTAATGGATTCAGGACGTCCGTCGGCTTCGGGCGCCACGCTATTGCGCGTGGCGCCCGGACCAGGCCTGCTTCCAGCAGATCAACGGTGGGAAGGGCACCGGAATGCAACTGCGCTGCGGCGTCCATGACGCTCAGATCTTCAGGGCAGGTGCCGTCAATTCCAAAGCTTTGCATGCAGACATGCTGGCAACGAATGGTTCAGTGCGACGGCAAGTGAGACGATCCCGCCGCAAAAATCTCACTTTGAACGCTTGAGACACATTTCGGAGACCAAAGACTCGGCGTCCACGGCCGGTGCGCAGATACCGGCTGTCAGCATCGTCATCATCTGAATACGGCGCGTACGATCCCGGATGGCGCCGGCCAATTCCACGGCGTCCCGGGGATCTGCGGCGCGGCGTAGCATGCCTTCCCGCTGGGCCTGTATCCATAGAGCGGCGAACTCGGGCTCAAATGCTTCGCGGATCGGGTGGATGGCGCGGGGTGCGCGGCCCACCGTGAGTCCGGCGGCGGTAATAAACCTGTCATCTGCCGTCGTCATGCGGGTGAACGCCTCGAGGATGGCCAGCACGTTCTGGAGAGGCGTGTACCCGGGCCGGACTCCGCGGCGGGCGTAATCTTCCATGCGAGACCAGCGGACAACAGATACCTCGTCAATGAGCATCTCCTTAGTGGAGAAGTGTCGGTGGAGCGTGGCGGTCCCCACCCCGGCGACAGAGGCGATCTCGCGGATCCCCACGTCGGTGCTGCCCCTATGCCCTATCACGTCCCGGGCGGCCCGAACCAACTGCATCCTGTTGTGGTAAACATCGGTACGCATATGACAGTCCCTGCGAGCAGAGGTCGGCGCCCGTCTCCGGGGGCCACCCGTAGTTGATGTGTGGAGGATCGTTAATATACCGGAAGGTGTGGTGCAGCTCTCATTTTGGCTTCAAGGAAGATCCACGCAAGCGTCATCTTCGGAAATCGACTTCGCGGAATGCTCGAAGACTATGGCGCTGCTTCTACTGCTCCTTGCCTCGGCGCTGCCTCCATCCATAATTTCCAGATCAGATGACACCTGGAAAATCGATCAGGCACTCGGGTGTTAGCGGCCATGAAAAACTGCCCGAAGGCGGCCACGAAAGTGCCCGCTGACGGCCAGTAGAACTGCCTGACGGTGGCCATGAGATCTGCCCACTTCCTTACTGAACCGACCGCGTCTTAAGCGGTGGGGGCCTCTCCCTGGGGTTTGATGACGGTGTCTAAGCGCACCAAAAGCGAACCAGGAAGAGGCCCTGTATGAAGTCTGACGGAGAAATCATGGAAATTCTTGCTGCCTACGATCTGACCGGATCGTTGCGCGCCACCGCGGAGCTCACGGGCTGCTCGCACCACACTGTTGCCAAACATGTTCAGGCCAGGGATGCTGGCCGGCCGATCGGGGAACCTGCGGCCCGGGGCCGGGTCACGGACGCGTACCTGCCCAAGATCGAGGAATGGATCGAAGGATCCAAGGGCCGGATCCGCGCGGACAAAGCCCACGAAAAGCTCCTTGCCCTGGGCTATACGGGTTCGGAACGCTCCACCCGCCGCGCGATCGCGCAGGTCAAGGCGGCGTGGCGGCTGGGCCACACCCGCGTGCACCGGCCCTGGGTCACCGAGCCGGGGATGTGGCTGCAGTACGACTTCGGCGACGGGCCCCGGATCGGCGGGGTGAAGACCATCCTGTTCGTGGCGTGGCTGGCGTTCTCCCGGTTCCGGATCGTGATCCCGCTCAAAGACCGGACCGCGCCGAGCGTGTTCGCTGCTTTGGACCGGTGCTTCCGGATCCTGGGCGGGGCACCAACGTATGTGCTGACGGATAACGAGAAGACCGTCACCACCGCCCATGTCGCCGGGGTCCCGATCAGGAACCAGCAGACCCTGGACTTCGCCCGGCACTACGGTGTCACCGTACTGACCTGCCAGCCGGCGGACCCTGCCACCAAGGGCGGGGTCGAAGCGTCCGTGAAACTCGCCAAGGCCGACATCGTGCCAAAGGACACCAACCTCCGCGACGAGTACGGCACCTTCGCCGAACTCGAAGCTGCCTGCGAGGCGTTCATGGACGAGGTGAACAACCGTGAACACAGGATGACCCGGCGCAAACCGGCGGCCATGCTCGCCGAGGAAGCCCCCAGGCTGCACCGGATCCCCGATACCGCCCACACCGTCGCGTTCGGGCTGGCCCGCACCGTCCCGGAGAATACCCCGATGGTCACCTTCGAGAACGCCCAATACTCCGTCCCGTGCACCTGCTTGGGGCCCGGGTGTTCGTGCGCACCCACGGGACCGGACCCGGCGAGCAGGTCATCATCGTCCACGCCGGCACCGCCGGCCCGGTCGAAGTCGCCCGCCACGACCGGGCACGGCCCGGCAGCCCCGCCATCAACGATGAGCACTTTCCCGGAACCAGGACCCGGATCCCCGGCGACTACGAGGTCAGGGCCCGCAGCGCGGATGAAGCCGCGTTCCTGGCCATCGGCGAGGGCGCCAGGAGCTGGCTGGTCGAGGCCGCCGCGGCCGGAACCGCACGGATGAACGTGAAGATGGCCGAAGCCGTCACCCTGGCCAAAATCGCCGGCAACGACCAGGTGGACCGGGCCCTGGGCGACGCCGCCCTGCACGGCCGCTTCGCGCACCCTGACCTCGCCTCGATCCTGAACGCCAACATCCGCCGCACCACCACGCACGCCGCGAACGAAGCCACCTCGCTGACCCAGGGAACCGGCGCGTGGGCCGCGATCGGCAACCCCGCCCTGAACACTCCGTCCAACAGCACCTCACGGGAGGTGGCTCGATGAGCCCCGTCACGACGGCCAACACCGGAGCCCCGCCGCTGCCGCCGGACCTGGAGGCCCTGATGCGGTCCCTGAAAATGCCCCACGCCCGGGCGCTGGCCCCGGAACTGATCGCGACCGCCCGAGCGCAGCGCTGGGAACCGGCCGAGGTGATCAAAGCACTCTTCCCCGAGGAAGCCGCCGGCCGGGCCCGGTCCATGCTCGCCTCCCGCCGCAAGGCCGCAGGCTTCCCGACCGGGAAAACCTTCGATGCCTGGGACCCGGCAGCATCCTCCATCCCGGCCCCGACCCAGCAGGCGCTGCGGACCCTGGAATGGATCAACCGGCGGGAGAACCTGGTCGTCTGCGGGCCCTCCGGGACCGGGAAGACGTTCTTCCTCGAAGCCCTCGGCCAGCAAGCGGTGGAAGCCGGGATGCGGGTGGCGTGGTTCAGGCTCGAGGACCTCGGCGTCCTGATCCGCGCGCACCGCACCGATGACAGCGTCACCCGCGCCGTCGCCCGGATCCTGCGCGCCGAGCTCGTGGTGATCGATGACATCGGCCTGTTGCCGGTGGCCACGGACGCCGCCGAAGGCCTCTACCGGGTCGTGGACGCCGCCTACGAAAAACGGTCCGTCGCGATCAGCTCCAACCTCCACCCCGCCGGCTTCGATGAGCTCATGCCCAAAACCCTCGCCACCGCCACCGTTGACCGGCTGCTGCACCACGCCCACGTCTGCCAGACCAGCGGCGATTCCGTCCGCCTCACCCAGGCCCTCGCCGGAAAAGGAGTAACCCGACTGAACTGACCAAACCAAACGATGGCCAACCCCGCCGAACCAATCAGTGGGCAGATCTGTTGGCCATCAACGGGCACTTTTACTGGCCACCAGCGGGCACATCAACTGGCCGCCCGTGGGCAGAAACTACTGGCCATTGACACTCGGGCAGCTTGGTCCCTCTCCAATAGGCGTCGAGGCACACCGAACACGTAACAGGCTTTGGGAAAGATTTTCGGTTTTGGATCGTGGCCCGAGCCTGTGGATCCGGCTGAGGCCTATACCCCACTAGAATCCTGGGTCATGGATACCGTGACCCTGATGAGGCACTGAACGAACCTGAGGATGGCGGGCGGACACCCGCGGACGATGACTCCGGAGCAGACACCTCCGCTGCGGAGCAGCTGATATCCGGAGCGCTACGGTATCTCGAAAACTGATCATGCGATCGAGAGGATGTCACCGATCTGCCAACAACGTACTTCGAGCAGATCCATCGGATGGCGTCCGCCAGAGTCATGAGCAACATGAGCCGCAGAACCGTTCGGATCGGCCTTGGCCTAACGCAACGAAGATCACTCCCGCATTATCAGCGCACTCGACGCCGGCGATGCCGAGACCGCCAAGGCAGAGATGGAAAAACACATCCTGAATACCGCGACGATCATCCACCATGCCAGGACGGCAGCGGTCTCCTAACTAGTGGATCCACTAGGTTGGGCTCTCCCGCAGTCTTCCGCTTCGAAGGTCCAACCAACGGGCGATGGCCGTCGAACGGCGATCCTGCTGGCTGCGACACCAATATCGAGCGCGGGTAACGACACATAGCAACGAGACGCTTCCTCCAGTGCCGGCGATAGTGTTAACGCCAACGGAAAAAAGGGCCACCGACCATGATGGAAGGTGATCAATTTGGGTGATTGGGCGGAGATACGCCACCTGTTTTCGACGGGCAGGCACTCGAAGCGTGCGAGTCGTCGGTGGTCCTGATTCAAGCCGTCACCGACACGCCCCTCACTTCGAGATAGGCATCCGGAACCGCGCTCCCGATGTGCCAGGCTCGGGTTTTGCTTTGCTTTGCCCATCGCTACTGCAACATTCAGTTCCTTGGCACCCACGAGCTAGTCTGACTTCGTCGAGTGTCCGCCCCACTACCTGAAGGCGCGGAAGCTCCGAGGCCAACCACTATTCACAAATCGCTGAGGTCTGATGACTTTGTAGGATCTGCAAGTGTCAGACGGCAGTGGTGGGGCTCAGGACGCTGCTTCTGCTGACAACCGTGACGGATTTTGACCCCCTCGTGAGGGCCACATATAGCTCTTGAGCGTTGCATTTGTCGGCATCGAGCAAGATCGCATGGTCGTATTCGAGCCCCTTCACGAGTAGTGGTCGCGATAGGACTCGCCGGGCTGGGCGTCGACCGCGAGCTCTGGCCCCGTTGCGGACCTGCATCAGGGCACGCGTAACGGAGAGCTCGGCATCTAGGGCGGCGAACTGAAGGGCGTGAATGACTTCACTCCACGCTTCCCGACAGTAGATCTTGACGTTCGGAAGACCCATAATCGCATCCAGAGCCGCGTGGACAGAACGCGGTGTCGGTCCCGAGAGCAGGCGGTTAATGGCAGCGTAGGTCTTCTGCCGATCCGTTGTTCGAGTCACGATGGCCTTGCCTGTGGCCAGACGTCGTCTTTTCGTCGAGTCGAGGTGCGTCGCAATCCCCGTTGCGCAATTCACTGCGAACTCCACTGCGCCCGCTGCAACCTCGGGTGCAGTACCGCTGTCGACGAGTTGGCAAAACTTCTCGGTGACGCTCGAATCCAGCGCCTCCATGACCGAGTAGGACCCGTTGAGTTGCTGCGCAGGGCTCAGGATGTCGTGGCGAAATTGCCCGAGAGCTACTGTGGAGCCTTCCTGCGGCGATCTGAAACATGCTGCGGCTTGTTCTCTGACTTTGAACTGTCCCTCGCTGGGCATTCTCCTCCACTGAATGGGAGAGCCTGCCAGGTCAATCGGATTCCCGTCGGCGAGAGTTTTCCTGATGGAGAGCAGCCAATTTCCCAGTCTTGGATTGTGGTCATGCCACCTCCATGGGTATGAAGCAATCGATACTTCCGGAAAACAATCGAGGACGTCGTTTTTCCAGTCGACCGGCTGCTGTCCCCCGAAATTGAACAGCCCCTGGAGAGGGTCCCCCAGGACCAGCGTCGGCAGCACCCCCGTGAACCCGGCAACCAGCCGATGCTGATCAATCAGGCAGTCTTGGTACTCGTCGACGATGATGAGGTCGTAGCTGACCGTGAGCATGCGCCGGACAATTTCGCTATCAACCGCACGTGTGGCTGCGATGTGATAGGCCTGCGCATAGGTCCAATCCGGGTCGGAAGGAACGGCAAGTCCGGCAAGCAGAGGAAAGTGCTGAATGAGGTCAAAGCACCACGCATCTATTGTGCGGACGCTGAAGTGCTCCTTGGAAACCGAAAACTTAGCCATCCGGCGTCGAAGTGCATCGACGCCGGCGTGTGTGTGCGTTAGAACAAGGACGTTGCCGCCCCCGGCCGCCACCTCAGCTACGACTGCTGCAACCAGTTCTGTTTTCCCGGTTCCTGCCGGCAGCGTGATTGAACCTGGTAGCGCGCCCAGGATCCGAATCGCGGCAGCGTTGAGGGCAGCGCCCTCAGTCATCCGATTTCCCTTCCACATCGGCGTCCTGCACATCGTCGAAAACGAACTGGAATATGCTCTCGATGGTGCTGCCCAAGAAATCGTCCTCGATGCTGGCCCAATGATTCGTCAGGAGATCCACCAATACTTCCCCGCCATCCACGTTCTTGAACCACGGGTTCTTCTTGCCCTTGGACGCCAGCCCAATCGCGCTTCGGATTTCCTGGGACGATTTGCCGCAGGATGCTTCCCATTCAGCCGGATCTGTCCCCTCAAGTTTGGGTACCGAGAGTTTCGCAGCGACGGCCGAGCAGACCGCCTCTTCGCTCATCAGTTCTGCGGCCCGATCCACCATTTCCCGCAAACCTGCCGCGTTGAGGCCGTGGACGAGTTCGTCTTCAAGAGCTCGGCCATTCTGCCATCGAGCGACAATCACGCCGGCGGCCTGCGCGGCCGCAACGTTCGGCGCTACCTTAGGATCGTCGTTGTCCATGAGGACGAGGGACGGGTACCCCAGGTTGCTAAACAATCGCGCCCTGTCTGGGGCGTCGTTACCACCCCTGCCATCGACGATAGCTAGCCCCAAGGACACACTGCTGGAGTGCCCTTTTGTGAGGCGTACGGCGTCACGGTGTCGAAACAATCCGCGAAGCAGGCCCACCTCTGTAGCACCCTCGCCGACGACTACCTTTCGCGACAGCAGAGCCGATGGTGCCGAGCGGAACACTCCCTGGGCGGTCTCGAGCTCCTCCGGGACCGGAAGAACGGTCGTTTTGCCATCGACAGACCGAACCACTGCCAGATCGTTGGTCTTAAGGCTTTCGACCGCCATGGCGGAGTGTGTTGTGAACAGCACCTGGATGGATGCTGCGGTCGCCTTCTGCTGAAGCACATGCAACAGGTGTGCGAGACGATGTGGTTCGAGGCCATGCTCCACTTCATCAATGGCGATAATCGAACCCCCCTGTACGGAAGCCGCCTGGATGCCGAAACTGGTCAACCTCCTGGTCCCCAACCCGAACTGGGTAAGAGGGATAGGCCCGTCGTGCAACATCAGTGCATGGGCTGAAGACGCTGAGCTAGGCTCCAAACCGGGCCGTAGCTGAGCAAACGGGGCGCTCCCGACCTCCCGACCTCCCGACCTCCCGAGAACTAGCCTGCGTCAAACCCGCGGCCACAAGGAGCGCCTCTGGTTGAGAGTCAAACACCGCCTTGCGAGCCAGCCGGTGAGCGTCCAGAATCACAGCAGCTCCTTGGCGAAGTTCAGTGAGACCGCTCAGGGCAGAAGTGCGCGTCCATCGAAGATGAATGTCTACTTGGTCATCGATCCGGAAGAAGCCCAGACGCTGCCGCTGGCTTGCGGTTACGGTGCGCGTTTCGTCGGTCCCGGGACGGATGACCTCCCAAATCGGTTCAAGGTCCTGTTCAACGGTCAACCGAATCACGAGGCAAGGTACCGCACCAGGAATTGGATCGTGTACCAATCTGCCATCCGGATAGATGCCTGACTGTTCTTTTCCGAGCTGGTTCTCCTGAACAAGGAAGTCAGGTAAATCGGTCACTGCTGCAGTGATGAGGATCGGCCGAACGGTGTTCCCACGGAAAAAGTCAGCGTCAGTAAAACGAAGCGTGTAGGTGGGTGACAGCACAGCTCCGACAGCATCGAGAATCGTAGTCTTCGTCGAATCACCGGGTCCGACCAATGCGAGGAGGGGACTGCCCCGGCTTTTGTTGACTCCGGGTCTTAGGCCGCTAAGAGCGCGGTCCGGTTGATTGTTTCATATTCGATCGGCGTGAGTTTTCCCAGCCGCCTTTGCCGTCGCCGGCGGTGGTACGTCCTTTCGATCCAGGTGGTGATCGCCAGACGGAGCTCCTGGCGTGTGAGCCATCTCTGGCGGTCCAGGACGTTTTTCTGCAGCAGCGAGAAGAACGACTCCATCGCGGCGTTGTCCGCGCACGCACCCACCCGGCCCATCGACCCTGCGAGCCCGTGGTGCCGGAGCGATTCGACGAAGCGGCGGGACCGAAACTGGGATCCCCGATCCGAATGCACCACCGTTCCGGCCGGGCGGCGTGAGCGCACCGCGTTCTCCAGCGCGGCCACCGCCAGCGAGGATTTCATCCGCGAGTCCATCGAGTACCCGACGATCCTCCCGGAATAGACGTCCTTCACCGCGCAGAGGTAGAGCTTCCCCTCGGCAGTGGGGTGTTCGGTGATGTCGGTCAGCCACAGCTCGTTCGGCGCCGCGGCGGTGAAGTCCCGCTCGACCAGGTCGTCGTGGACCGGTGGCCCCGGTTTCCGGTTCACGCCCCGCTTCTTGGAGAACACGGACCAGATGCCGTGATCTCGGCACAATCGCTGGACCCTGTTCTCGCCGGCCGTAATGCCCTTCTCGGGGAGTTCGTCGGCGATGAAACGGTACCCGAAGGCCGGGTCGTCCTCGTGGATGTCCAGGGCGGCGTTGACCAGGTGCGCGTCCGCCCAGTCCCGGTCCGTCACCGGGCTGGCCCTCCACCGGTAATAGCCTTGCTTGCTGAACTTCAACACCCTGCAGGTCACCGCCACGGGAACACCGGCGGCGGCAAGATCCGTGACCAGCGGGTACATCATTTTGGGTTGATGTCCCTCGCCAGATAAGCAGCAGCCCGGCGCAGAACCTCATTCTCCTGCTCCAGCAGGCGGTTGCGCTTCTTCAGCTCCCGCACCTCGGCCAACTCGGCCGCTGCCGGGCCGGCCCCGGATTCCTTACGCTCGGCGATGGCAATCCACCGTTTCAGCGTGGTGACCGAAACCCCGAAATCCTTCGCAATCTGCGCCAGCGGCGCCTCACCCTTGCGGGCCACATCAATAACATCCTGGCGGAACTCCGCCCCATAAGCCGAGGGCATGGTCAACATCCTTCCACGAGCACAAGCTCGCTAGGTCAAGGAGTCAACAAAACCGGGGGCAGTCCCGTGAACCGGGCATGGGGCTCATGCCCGACGAAAGCCCCCGACACGCAGCGGACCGCGACCTTAGTTAAGAGGTCGACTGCATCGATTCGCGGGTACTAACGGGTGGCCGGGCGGCGATGACCACATCAGCGGGCGGAGCCCATGTAGGGTCGTCGCAGCGCTTAGCAGGGGCCTTCTCGGCCTTGGCCCCCGATCTCCATTTGTCGCTCTTGCTCGTTCCGTCCCTCTGGGTCATGGTCTCGGCATCCCTCGTTCTCGCAGGGACCGGCTCTCATAAACGTCAGCGACGAGGCGCCGAATGCCCTCCGATGGAGCGAGGCCCATGTCCTCGTTCAGCTTCGTTCGATACGTTTCGAAGGCCCGACGCGCGGCGGCGCTATTGCCCTGCTTCCTATGGGCCTGAATGAGGAGTCCAACAGCACTTTCGTAGAGCGGCTCGAGTTCGAGTGCTGCCTCAGCGGCTTCCAAGGCGACCTCAAAGTCACTGCATGCCAGCGACTCGCGCCCTATTATGTGGAATGCGTGGAGCCGTTCCTGCCGCAATCTGTTCTGTTCAAAGAGGACCCAATCGTCATACCAGCCCGGGAGCAGTTCGGCGTCGCGCAATAGGCTCAGTGACGAAGCGGCATGCCCGTCAGGCCCGGTTTGGCTTAGCTCTCGAATACAGGACCGGACCCGGTGCAAGTCGACATCCACGAAATCGCTGAGGGAAAGCTCAGCGCCGCCGTTGACCAGCAGGCCCGGGACTTGCCGTGAGACCAGGTGTATGCTCACGCGCAGACTATCCATGGCCAGACTCTCGCAACTCTCCGGCCACAGGAGCCCGACCAGGTAGCTTCGAGGTCGAGGACCGTGTACAGCCAGGGCAGTGATGAGCCGCTGTTGACGCGCCGCAACATGCACAATACACGAGTCCCTGCGGAGTTTCCACGATTTGAGAAGGCTCAGCTGAAAATCGCAAAAGTTGCCGTTTCTCATTAGTGCCCCCAAATCCAGCGGGCCTGCTGCTGGAATAGTTCTTGCAATTAGGATCCGCATTTCAGTAGAGGATGTCAATGGTCCGCTGCGTTTGGCACTATTGTGAAGCGAATAGCGCGGGCCAGCTACCTACAGCTAATGCACACCAGTGATTTTCACCGGAATTTGCTTCCGAAATCAGGGCCAAAAGACCCTAGCGACGACGTTTAACCATAGATTGTAGCCATCCCGGGTTCTGCGAAATACCGCGGATTTTCATATCCGAAATACTGAGAGAGGTCCCTCGAATTTCGCCCGTTCGCTGGCTTCCTCCTGAGTACCCGCTTAGTTGCCGGCGACAGCCGACGGTGCGGTGAAACTGCCCACCCTTGCCTCAAAGTCCCTGGAATCCCAGCAACGGAAGACATCTATCGGCCGATTTGGTCCGGCCAGTTCGGAACGAACTTGCCCGTCCCGGCTGCGGCCGAACGGTGATCTGGTAGCCGCGATCGCGTGAACCAACGGCCGCCCTAATCGCATTCTCTAGTCGATATTTATATACGAACACTCCGAATAATGTAGTACACCTAGATGCGTCAGTGAAACCTGATCCCACTCCGGTCTTGTGCTGAGCGACCTGGTCTCGCAATCCTTCGCCCCGACCGATTAGTCGCAGTCCTTAATTGATTCAGGACATTCACTTTTGCATACCCGAATGGGAATGAGTGAATGGTTGGCAATTGATGGCACTCCCTCATTTATCGCCAGGCTCGGTCAGGCACTCAACGTTGCCGGCCGGTCTACCTATCCTGTCCCTGCCTACGAGGTCAAGCAGGGCAGACTGGTCTAGAGCCATCGCGTTTTTGTGTCCTTTGTGAGTTCTTTGATCGGTACTCACTGACCATCGCACGATGGCTCACTACGTTGCCGGAGCAACGCGCAACTGTGGAGATCTACACCACTCCACGGGACGTAACCCCTCGCGACCGGGGTGCGGAGCGGACGGACGATGCCCGGCCGGGCCACGATGTCACCGGACAGGAACGGCTCCCCGAGTCCGTCCAGAGACCGGATGCCCCGGCTCTCCAAGATCGCCAAGTGCCGGTCGAGCCGGGCATTCACCTCCCGCTGGCCCAAGGCGGTGACGTCGATGAGCCGCGGTACGATCCGGTCGAGGTAGCGGGCGAGGATGGGTTGTCCAGGATTTGTAAGCATGATGGTCACCATTTCGGTAGCAGCGGATTGAGCATGAGTCGGAGCGCATCTTCCGGACCGGTGTCCCCGGTTTCGCGGTCTGCACTTGCGCCGGGGCCCCTCAGACGCGGTCGCGCCCCTGACCCTTGACTTCGACACAGATGCCGCGCCGCCTCAAGGCGCGGACCTACTACGCTGTCGGCGGATGAGTCATGTCCGTGAACGACAGGGCCGAGTCCCAGGCGAGGCGGCTGGAGGCCTCGCCCCGGCCTGTGCGCACCCGATAGGCCGCCCACCGCGCGTAGCGCCCGTCGGCCCGCCGCGCCAGCACCGGGACGGCGCGCAGATGCAAGCCCTCCCGCGGCAGTTCCTCGCCGGGGAAAGTGAGGGGCGTCGGACGCAGTGTAATGCCGCGCGGCACGACGGGGACTCCGTCGTGCAGCAGCGCGGCCTTGCGTAGCGACACCCGACCGGGCGTCAGCGCCACGGGTGCCAGCGGGATCCAGTGCGCTGGCACGGGTGATTGCAATCTGTACGCCCGTTCCTCTTGGCTGAGACCCTCCGGCCACGGATCGGGGGCGGGCGGCCGCTCGCTCGCGCGCCGCCGCGGGTCGCCGCTTCGCCCCTGCACCGAGTTCTCGATGGCCCACGCCATGTTCGCCATCTCGTCGCGCAGGAACAGCACGTCTTCGAGGGCTTCGCCCACGAGTGTGCCGACGGCCACGGGAGGCAGCACGATGCCGGGGAGCATCCGCCCGGCCGCCGAGGTAACGCCGAACATGGTGAACGCGGGATCGTCGAGCTCCGGAACCGTCACCGCGTCGCCGAAGTCGTCGGTCAGGGTCACGGTTCCGACCCTGTTGACCGCGCCGAGCAGGCCGTCGACAGGCACGACCAGCCAGTCGTCACCCGAGGACAACGCGAATTCGGCGAGGCAGAGCCTCGCGAGGTCGTTGGTCTGCGCCTCGATGGCGCCCACGTCGACGGCGCCGTCCTCGAGCTGCCAGTAGCGGTCGGCCGGCATACCGGGGAACCGCAGCGGGGTGGCGAGCATGGTCGCCTCGCTGCCGACGGGGGTGCCGGACGGTGCCTCGCCGGGTAGCTCGACGCTGGCGCCCTCGACCCATTCGAGGTCGCTCCATCGTACGGATGCCGAGCCGAACTGGGTACCCCGGGCGAACACGGCGTTGGTCTTGTCGCCAAAGCGCAGTGCGAACCGGTACTCCAGGCGCTCGGTCGACCAGGCGCCGCCGGAGTCGGGCTCGCCGCCCAGCCAGGCCAGCCACTCGGCGATCGCAGCACGTGCGGCTGCGGCATCCATCGCCTCGCCGATCCAGTCGGGATCCCCGGCGCGCAACTCGCCGGCGAGTGTCCCCCCGTCGGGAACGGCACCGCCGAGAACAGCGAACAGGCGGGCGGCCTGCGGGTCGTCGAGTCCTAGTGGATCGTTCGGGTCATCGTCGAGAGCGAGCGGATGCCGCACCGTGAGCGAGCGTGCGAGCGTCTCTTCGCCGGCGTCCGCCAGGAGGTCCACGAGCTGGGCTCCTGCCTCGGCGCGCTGTCGCACACCGTCGCCGAACGCGAGCTCAGGGACGTCCTGGATGAGCTCTTCGAGAAGCGCCCCCTCGCGCCACGGCCGCCAGTCGGCGCCGGCCATATCGATCGAGTCGCCCGACAGAGGTGCCCAGGCCGTGATCGGCAGCGCGCTCGAGGCCACATGCACCGACACGACGGAACCGGCATCCTCGCCGGTGAGCTCGCCGAACTGCCACTGCCGACCGAGCATCCACGCGGCATCGCCGATGCGCGCCTCGGCACCCGGAGCCGGGTCGCCGGTGATCGAGTCGGGCTCGAGCCGCACCATGGCCGGTGGGTCGGCAACCTGCAGCAGCTTCAAGATCCCCGCCAGGTTCTGGTCGGTCACCTCGCTGACCATCATGTCGATGGGAATCTTGACGGCCATCACTTCACCTCCGAAAGGAACGGAATGCCGACCCCGGACCATTTCACTTTGGCCAGCTCCGTGAACTGGAGCCCTGTACGGATCTGCAACCAGGGGCTCGCCACGTAGATGGCGGGCAGGATGGCCGCGTCTCCCGGCGTGTGCTCATAGGTGACCAGCCGGGCCTTGGCCAGGTCCACGGCCTCCAGCACCGTCGCCACGACGGAATCGGTCGTCCACCGGTTGCCGTCCGGCGACACCGCGGAGAGCAGCACCTGCGGCGCCCTGGCCGATGCCTGGTTGGCGTGTACGGCGAGCCCGGTGGTGGCCCGTGCCGCACGCAGCGGGTTATCGGGCGCCGCCGGATCGAATGCCCGGGGATCTGGTTGGAACGGCAGGGTCTCGGACCAGCCGTCAATTGCGAGTCCGGCGAATGAGCCGGCGAAGTCGTCATGGCCGCCGACGAGTTCGACGACCAGGTGGCTCGCGGATGCCGCCGGCCAGGGGATGTCGTCGGGCAGTGGTCCGGCCAGCCAGCGCTCCGTGCCCGCAGCCGGGTTTCCGGTGACGTCGTCGTGCTCGGTGAGCTGCACGATGCGCAGCGGGATAGGGATGCCGAGGGCCCCACCGAGCAGCTGCGCCTCGGCGAGGCGCCCGACCCCTGCCCGAACTGTGGCGTGATCACGCACGAAGGCGTTGAGGTGGGCACGCGTCGGCTGCTTCGTCATCGCCGGCATGGTGATGGCTGTGTGGAACGAGTCGATGCCGGCGGGCTTCGCCAGCAGGGGCAGGAGCAGGAAACCGTCGCCGAGAATCCCCTCGGCCACGGCGCGGCAGGCATCGACGATCTCGCCGGTGGTGGCCGGGGTTTCGCGCGCCGGGTCGCGCAGGGCGACGAGCGTCGCCCGTGCCTGCCCCAACCGTGCGAACGCCGCCTGCCACGCGCCGACGGCCCAGGCGACGTTCGCCGGAATCGCGGCATCCGGAACCAAGGGGACGCCGAAGGCCGCGAGCCCGCGCACGGCGTCGATGACGTCAGCCACGGCATCCTCCTCGACGGCCAGGCTGTCGGAGTCGATGGCGGCGATGACCGCCTGGCCGGAGGCGAGCACAGTGGCGAGGGCGTCGAGCACGGCACCGACGCGCGCGAGGAGTTCGTCGGTGTCGATCCGGCGTTCCGGGGCAACGCCGGTGCGCACGAGGGAGTCGGGGCCGAGCGGGGTTCCTCCGGCTGCGAGCGAGCGGAGGCTCCCGGCGAGAGCGGCGGCGCGCAGCAGTCCGGCGGCCAGCGGGGAGTCGTCCAGTGCGGGTATGGCCGCGCGCAGCTCACGGTCGAGTGATGCCGCATCGTCCGCGAAGACCAGGTCGAGGGCAGCCCAGCCGGCCTCGGCGAGGGTGTGACGGTTGGGGGTGTCCGTCACCGCGATGTCGGCGGGATCACCGAGGCGACGCGCCGCCCAGGCTTCCAGCCGTGGTTCGGCGAGGGCACGGGGGCGGGTGTTCGACCAGCCGGTCGCATCGGCTGGGATGGCCGCGAACACGCCGTGGGTGAGGATGCGTCCGGTCTGGCGTACGCCGAGGACGCCCAGGTCGGGGTCGACGGCGGCGCCGCTGGCCATGGCATCCATCGCAGCGGAGGCGCGGGACGGGTTGCCCGAGGAGTACTGCAGGACGCTCTCACTCAGAAGGGCGTCCGAGACGGCGTCGAGTGTGGCCGCGGCTCCGCGCATGGCCGCGGCCAGGAGGTCCCACTCCGCGTTCGACACGGGGTCCCAATTCTCGACGAATGCGTTGTCGGGCTTGAGGGTGAGCCGGGCGCGCAGCGGCGGGTTGGCCGCGGTGAGCGTGTCGAGCGGGAACAGCCGCAGCAGTTCTGCGCCGTCGACGACATCGGCGGCGGCGACGCGTGCTGCCGCGACCTCCTGCGCCTCGTCGTTGCCGAGTTGGTCGGTGGCGGCGGGCGCGATCTGCCGCAGGCTCAGCTGGAACCGGGCCGCCGAGGTTCCGGCGAGGCCGCGTTCGATCTGGTAACCGAGCAGGGCGCCGATCGACTGTCCGGCCGCGACTCCCTCGAGCACGCGCCGGAGTTCGACGCCGCGCCGACTGGACAGGTCGATGGCGAACGGCTGCTTCCCGGGCAGTGCGCCGATGTTGGAGCGGTGGGCGCTCGCCAGGACGCCGGCGGCGACGGCGTGCGAGCTGCTGGGCGCGTGGATCCAGCCATCCGGATCGCTCCGGGCCACTCCGAGGCGGATCTGCTCGACGTAGCCGAATGCGCCAATGGTCATTCCGACGGGGGCGGTTGCCGCGAGGCTGGCACGGCGTGCAGTCGCGACGCCCGTCGCCCACGCGTCGATTCGGTGGGATGCAAGATCCAGCGCAGAGGCGACGGCGATGCGGCGCTCGTCGAGCGGGGCCGCCGCGAGCGCGATCATGGCGGCTCGCACCTCGCCGCCCACGCCGAAGGCGTAGAGCAGTTCGGTGATGGCGCTGCTGCCCAGCCACCTCGCCTGCGCGGTGTCGCCGAGGTCAAGCGCCACCTGCGCCAGAGAGGTGCGGGCCTCGGCCACCGGTTCGATGGCGGCGATGCTCACACGCTCGGTCGGCTGGCCGTCGAAGTGCTGCACGGCGGCAACCCTCTCGGCGGCGGCGAAGAAGCGCTCAGGGGCGGTATCGTCGACGGCGGCATCGGCGGATGCCGCCATCGTGACGACCCTCCTGATCTCGGGGTCGAGCTGCACGAAGTCGAGCAGTGGGCCAACGAACTCCTGGGGCGCGGCGCGGAACCGCAGTCGCTTGGCGCTGTCCCATGCGATGTCGAGCAGGGCCTGAAGTACGCTGTCGACCTTCGGCGTCGTCCCGGCCAGAATCTCGGCCACGACCTCGGCGTCGCGCTCTGAAACGAGGGGCAGGCCGATGGTGCGGGAGTCATCGTGCGGCGCCGGAGTCGACAGGATCTTGGCCGCGTCGACCGAGAACTGCGCTAGTACGGCCGTTCGCAGGTGAGCCTCGGCCAGCAGCTGGGCGGGATCCGCTCCGGTCGCGGCGGCGAATGCGGCGAGCTGCGGGCCATCGACCGCCGGTCGGGCGCGCACGCCGGTGGCCACGGGGCTGGTGCCGAGCATGTCGAGCAGGTCCTGGTCATCGAGCTGTCCGCCGGGACGCACATGGGGAACGACGGGTGATCGGCTCACCCAGCGGGCGAGCGTGCGCCGGATAAGCGGCACGAGCTGGGCCGTGGTCTCGCCGGAGCGCGGTCGCCAGGCATCGAGATCCGTGACCGGCAACACGCCGTAGGGCTGGGCGCCGATGCGCAGCGCGGGGGCAGACCCCGCTCCGCGCACGTGGTCGCGGTGCAGGCGCCGGGCAGACTCGATGCTTCCCGGGGTGACCGCGGGGATGGCGAGGTCATCGAGGCGTTCGAGCACAGGCTCCCAGGTGGCGAACCAGAGTGCGGTATTGGCGGCGGCCTGAGCCTCGTCCTGGGTCGAGACCGGTCCGGCGGGGATGAGATGCTCGACGGATGCGGCGTCGAGGCCGAGGGCTGCCGCGAGCCGGCTGGCGTCCCGCGACGGCGTGCGCGATTCCACAGGCGGGGCGCCCGCGCTCGCGGCCGGGCGATAGGGCGAGCGTTCGGCATCCGCATTGTTGGTGGCGGTTCCGGCGGCCAGCAGCGAGACGCCGTCGCTGAACCTGTGGCTGGTGAGGAGGTCGACGAAGTCGGCGGCGTTGGCCTCTTCCGACACCGAGTTGCGCGTTCCGACCACCACGATGCGGTCGATGAGAGTGGTGCCGCCGGGCAGCTGCACCTCCACCCCCAGGCCCGCGCTCTGTGCCGCCTCGAAGTCGACTGTCCACTCCGAGCCGACCGGCACGGTCAGGCCGGCCACCTGATTCAGTGCGTCGTCGCCGAACGCGATCGGCGACAGCGGCACGTCGGTCGCCACCGGCGAGCCGGTCACCGTGATCGGCGCTGCTCCGTTCGGGAACACCCGCACCACGAACTGGTCGGGAAGGCAACGGGCGACGGTGCCGTGGGCCACCTCCTCCGGCAATGCCGGGAAGGTCGGGACGCCCTGTCCTCGGATGGCGAGGTTGGTGGGCGTCGTGGCCTCGGCCACCCACCCGGCGCGGCGTTCCCCGACGGCCGCGTTGAGTGCCGGCCAGGCGACCGCATCGGCGTCGTCGATCCAGACGGCCGACCAGTAGGCCACGCCGGCGGCGACCTCGGCATCCGTCACCGCGCGCAGCAGGCTGTCGATGTGTGCCTCGTCGGGCGAGATGCGCACCCGAAGCGTCGACGTTCCCGGAGTCAGCTTGCTCTCGATGCGTACGGGCAGCAGCACAAGGGGCACCTCGGGAGATGCATCGCATGGGTCGAGGCGATCCCGCAGCCCGCCGATGATCTCGCGCAGGTCGTCGTCGAGCACGAGAATCTCGCCGCGGCGCCCGTGGTCGGCCGGCCGGCGGATGAGCGTTCGGCGCTTCTCGGCCAGGATGGCGATGCGCTCGCGAACTCTGGCCAGTACGGCTGGGGTCTCGACGGGCATGGTCTACGCCTCTCTCACGATCAGGTCCGTCGCCTGGAACGCGACCCGCACCGGACGGTGCAGGTGCTTCTCGGCATAGGCTGCGGAATGCGGTGCTGTGTCGGTGAGGTGCTTCTGGCCGGCCGGCAGCTGGGTATCGGCCGGTCGCTGGAATCGGGTAGCGCTCGGATGCTCGGCGATGGTGATCCACCACTGCTCCCCGTCGAGTTCGTCGACGGAGAGGTCGACGCCCACGAGCGCGATGTCGGGATCGAGCACCTCGGAGAACAGCACGCTGGCGGTCTGCTGCGGCGAGCCGACCTTCTCGAAAACCGGATCGCGCACGGTGCCCTGGTTCTTCACCGCCTGGATGATGAGATCGGGGAAACGGCGCACAAGCTCGCTCTTGACCACGATCACGGCGCGGCCGTCGCCGCCGCCGAGGAAGATCTGCGACGCCAGGGGCGTCGCCGGAAACAGGTGGATGGGCGTCGCCAGCTCGTCGACTGTTGGGTTCCAGAAGCGGTGGAAGTAGGTGCCGCGCTGATCGGTCGGGTAGCCCCGCCAGAGCAGCTCCCGCCCCATCTCGTCGCTCAGGCCGACGAAGAATGCCGCCATGAACTCACTGTTGGTGGAGAGCACCGTGACGAAGTCGGCGGCCGGCAGCAGGCCGAGCCCGGGAACGAGCCACTCCCGGTCGTACTCCTCGAGTGCGCGGTACATCGGACGGTCGAAACGCGGCGCCGCCATGATCGGCGCGATACGCGGTTGGGCGAACCAGCGATCGGCGAGGCCGGCACTGAGGTGCAGTCGACCGGCGAGGGACGCGCGCACAGTGTGCCGTGGATCGATCGCCGCGGCGATGGCGGCGGATGCGACGGCCAGGGCGTCGCGGTGCGGCACGGCGTCGATCGTGAGCAGGGCCCCGGGATCGATGAGCGACGTCATCTCGGCGCGCAGCACGTCGAGCGGAAGCTCGTTGATGCGGTCGAGGGCGGGGGTGAGCTTCACCTCGGCCAGCTCTGCGAACTGCGCTAGCCCGGCGTCGAGTTCGGCCGCGTCCCTCATGTCGCCGAGCTTCTTGAGGTGCTGCGCGTCGATGACCCTGAGGCCTCGCCAGCCGATGAGCACGTGGCCTTCGACCGGGACGCGACGGAATTCGCCTCCGCCGAGGGGAACCCGCACCGCGCCACCGCCCTGCGGGAGGCGGCCCACCGCGCCGCCGATGGGCGATCGCCTGATGATCGGCGCGCGGGGGTTGAACGGTGCGACGACAGGGCCGACGCCGATGGGGCGCACGTCGACGACGCCAAGGTCGACCAGCACCTGGTCGTTCAGCATCACGGCCGTACCCTTCAGGCGCTCGCGCAGAGGGCCAGCGATCGTCGCCTTCGAGAGCGAGAGTTCGGCGGCGAGCGGGCCGATGCGCTGGGCGCGGATGGACTCGACCGCGGGAACGGATGACGCGCGCAGCAGCCGCTCGCTCCACCGGGTGGCGATGTCCGCGCCCAGGTCGAAGCCGGTGTCGACCGCCTTCCAGCGGCTCGGCTCGGTGAGGTAGGTGGCGAAGCCACCGTTGCCCTCGACGCGTGCGTTCGCCTCCGTCAACAGGCCGCCGATCGTGTCGACCGGAGCGCCGATCGCCGCGCCGACGAGCTTCAGGTCGAGGTGGGCGACGACGTCGGCCGTCAGCCGCCCGATGCCCTCGGGGTTCGTGTACACCCGGGTGAAGTCGCGGAGCCCCGCGTCGGTTCCCACGACGTTGCCGGCGCGTCGGCGGGAGGCGGCATCCGTTCTCCTAATCATCGGTCCGGCCGGGCGGGTGACCCGCCGAAAGGCGCTCCTGGTCGCTGCGACCGGGGTCGCACTCAGAACCACATCGGCGAACAGAGTGCTGCCCGCGGCGACCGAGATACGGGTGGCGAGAGGAGCGGCGACCTGGAGCAGGTGCCCGGCCTGCAGCTCACTGAGCCTGCCGTGAAGCCTGGTGGCGAGCAGTTCTGCCAGCTGTGCCAGCCGGATGGCGCGATTCGCCGCCTCCACCTCGCCGAGCTGGGCCCACGCCGACTGCATCAGCCGCTCCTGGTCCCGCTGCACCACGCGGGTGCCGAGCCCACCCACGATGCGCTTCACCGGAGCGAGATTCAGCTCGGCGAACCAGTCTGAGCCCTCGATGACGGCGCTGCCGCGGTGCAGCTTGGCGTAGATACGCGGGCCGATGATGGGCAGGTCAGGCACGCCATCCGTCTGCTTCTGCGTGCCCTCGATGGCGGCCGGCAGATCGAGTTCGGCGTGCAGGTCGTCGACCATGGCGTCGGGCCAGACAGCCGTCTCCGCGATCTGCTGCTGCGGAGTTGACGGCGCGCTCGGCGAGAACAGGGCGCAGCGCAGCACCTGCTTGCGCCCGACCTCATCGGCGCCGAGGGCCCGCAGCGGCTTGCCGGGCTGCGACGTGTCGATGAACTTGCGCCCGACCTCATAGGGTGCCGCGATGCCCTGCAGCTTGTTCGCGAGCGAGCGGAAGTCGCCGTCGGGACCGGTGCGGAACTCCCAGCTGTCGTAGACCGGGAGGCGCATCGGGTCGGGCGAGGAACTGGTCCATGCAGGGTCGAGGCTGCCGCCGGTGAGGCCGAGGCCTCCGCGCACGCCCACGTCGGTCGTCGGCACGAGGGCCGCGATGTAGTCGGTGTCCTGCTTCAGGATGCGCGGCGAGATGACCCGCGACAGGTTGACGGGAGCGTGGGCAGGTGAGAACCGGGCGGAGAGATCCTGCCCCGTCGTCGTGGCCGGCGCCTGGGCATGCGCCCAGAGGTCGGCGCGGGTGAGCGTCGGCAGTTGCGCGAGCGCCACCTGGAAAACGGGGAGCAGTGCGGTGGACGCCGGTTCGCGTGTGACGGCCGAGCGCTCGAGCACGACGAGGGTGAGCCAGGGGCGCATGACCGGAGTCTGCTTGGCGGCGCTGAATGCCCACGGCAGCTCGGGGCGGTCGAACTCGATGTGGGCCAGCACGGTCTCCTCGGCTGTGCGGGCACCCGGGGCGGGGAAGCGACGCACGATCTGCGCCGGGTCGATGCCGCGCACGTCGCCCGGACCATACAGGGTCACCGAGAGGGCTGCGGATGCCGCTCCTCCGGCGCTGTCGGCCAGTGGCACCTCCACCCGGGAGCTGGAACGCACGCTACCGGCGGGCGGAGCGCTCGCTGCTGCGGCGAGACCGCCGACGACCGTCGACGCGAACTCGAGCGACTCGATCGCCACGGCGCTCTCGTCGAATTCGTCCTCCGGAGCGATCGCCAGGGCGAAGGCGTCGCGCACCACATGGGTGGCTGTACGGGCGAGCGGCGCGACGACGCTCGCTGCGATGGCATCCAGGTCGGCCATCAGGTCACCCCTTCACGATCATGCGCGTCGCTGTTGCGGCGCTCTCGGTGTTGACGGCGGTTGTCACGAGCGCGGCCTGCGTGGCGCTCAGTTCGCCGAGGCCGGCGAGCAGGGCCACACCGGTGGCGGCATCCGCGATCCTCGACGTGCCCTTGTCGGAGACCGTGACTGCGGCATTCGGCGGTGCCGGTTGCACGTACGGATTCCCGACCTCGCTCACAGCCCTGCCCACGTTGGTCTTCGTGGCGTAAGAGCCGGCGAGGGTGGCGAACGTCCCCGCGAACTCGATCATCGCCGACGGCTCGTCTGGGTTGCGCACGTAGGTCTGGTACGCCACCGTCGCCGAGGTCTGGGCGCCGACTTTCGGGGTGGTGGCAGCAGCGATGCGGCACCCGCCGGTCATCTCCTCAAAGCCCGAGCGGGCGAGCAGCGACTCGTCCTCGAGCGCGAAGAACTGCCCGGGCGCGAACGCCGTCTTGAGCTCGCTGACAGCACCGACGAGCCCGGAGTCGGGGGTCGCCGTCGGCGTGCCGATGGCCACCATGTCGGCCTTGACCGCTGCCGAGCCGATGCGCGCGATCTTGACGCCCAGGGGCACCTGGGTCTGCGACACCTCGACGCCGGCCAGCGGATGCGCGATTCGGCCCTGGATGTCGTCGACCTCGACCAGGGTGACGAGTTGCGCGGCGTGGTCGGGCAGCTGCACCTTCCAGGCGTCGGGCTCGTTCATCGCCGCTGCGGCGATCTGGAGGGCATCGACCGTGGCGAGGATCGGCGGCGGCTTCTCACCCCACTCGACGGGCCCGAGGTCCTCGTCGAAGGTGGGGAGGAACCAGACGTCGACCTTGATGTGGCCCGCCAGGCGGAACGGTTTGGTCCCCTCGAGCGAGCCGCGGAAGACGATGGAGCAGAGCGTGAAGCCGAGCAGCTCCACCTCGACGCCAACCTCGATGGTGATCTTGAAGGCGAAGCGCGGCGCCCAGATGAAGATCATGTCGAGTGTGAGCCAGGCCTTCGCCACGATGACTGAGAAGTCCGCGTTGAGGCGCCCGTCGACGCCGAGCATGACCGAGCCGGCCGTGATGGCGAAGTAGGCCTTGATGACGAAGCTGATCGCCTTGGACGGCGAGAGGTCGATGGTGACCCTGTCCATGTCGCCGAGCTTCGGCTTGCCGCCCGTCAGCTTCTCGTACTCGGGGTGAAAGCCGCCGACCGAGAACTCGAACGCTCCGTTGCCCGACCACTGGATGTAGAGGCCGAGGTCACCCGAGATCTTGATGCCGGCCACGGTGGAGTCGCGCATGCTCGCGAACAGCAGCAGGTAGTCGGGGGTGATTGCCACGAAGACGTCAGCGCGGATGTCGGTTATCGGCGCCTCCTTCGTCGGCACTCGCACCCGCAGGGAGCCGAGGATGACGATCATCGGATCGGGAAGCGCGAGCACCACGCCGAGCTTCATCTCCACGAACTTCGCCTGCGAGCCCCAGCCGAGTTCGACGATCGGGCCGAAGACGAAGCCGCCGTCCTTCGGCGGGAACACGTGCGCCACCTTGTCGAGCAGCTTGGGCGCCTCGGCGACAGGGTTGTCGGGGAACAGCATCTTGTCGAGGATGTGCTCCTTCATTCCGGAGCGCAGCTCTTCGAGGTCGAGACCGCGGTTGAGTGCCAGGATGCCGCCGATTCCGTTCAGCGTGAATCCCATGCTGAGGTCGATGGCCACGGGGAAGCGCACGCCGATGACGAGCACGATGGAGAACGGGTCGGGCGAGAGGATGACGATGGCCGACAGGCCGAACTTGAGGATCTGCAACTGGACGACCCCGCCGAACTCGACCCGCTTCACGTCCTGCCCACCGACCTTGTAGGTGCGTTCGACGCGTTGGATGAACCCGCCGCCCGTGACGGGGCCGGCCTTCACTCGCAGGCCGATCGCATCCGGCCAGCGTGGGGAGACGGGGAGGTTGAAGACGGCCTGTTGCTCGGCCACGCCCTCGGGAGTCACGACGAAACCGGAGCCGACGATCTGCAGCCCGATGACAGCGCCCAGCTTCGCTGCGATTGACGTGGTCAGTTCGAATCCAGTGACCTCACGAGCCGGGTTGCGCACCAGCCCGAACGCCACCTCGCGCAGTTCGACCCCGGGGAACGAGAACCGCGTGGGCAGGACCGCCTTCTCATTGCCACGGCCGTCACCGATGTAGAACCCCTGTCCGGTGTCGAGCGAGACCGTCGTGAGGGTCGTCGCCTTCGGATCTTCGGAGCCCGGCATGACCTTCGCCAACAAGGGATCGCTCGTGAGGCCGGGCTGCAGGATGGTGCGGAAGCGCAGACCGAGGATCGCCACGTCGCCGATGAACCACTTGCCGTCGCGCTCCAACAGGCCGGTCTTCTCCTCCGCCGTCGGGTTCACGATCTCGCGGTCGCTGAACTGCAGGAACGCCTCGAACGTCACCTGGTCGAGCGTCATCGCGCCGAGCTTCACCTGGCCGGAGCGGAGGAACGTGGCAGCCAGGATGAACTTTCCGTCGGTGCGGTCCAGGGCGAGGTTGCCGCCGAGTTTCTTCACCAGGTCATCGACGCCGAGCACGTTCTTCCCGAAGCTGTTCAGGAGCTTGCCGGAACCGGCGCCGAGATTCTTGAACGGCTGCGCCCACGGGTTCCAGAAGTCCATCAGGCCGGAACGGATGGCCTCGTCGACGGAGCCGTCCGCCTTCTTGGCCAGCTCCTTGGCGACGATGTTGAACGCCTCGTCCATGGCGGCGAGGGCCATGCCGATGCGCACGGCGACTCGAGCCGCGGTGTCGACGTTGAAGTCGTCCTTGTCGATGTCATCTGCCGACTCCTTCACCATCTTGGCGATGAGCTCGGTCTGCTTCTTGATCTTGTCGGCAATCGGTTTGACCAGGTCAACGGCGGCCTTAATGTCGGCCTTGAGCTTCTCGAAGGTCGGCTTTACGTCGCCGACGACGCCGAAGGTGACAATCGACTCGAGGAACGGCACCGTGTCCTTGAAGGAGGTGCCGCTCATGTCGCCGAGGCGTGAATTGGCGAAGGCTTCGATCCCGTTGAGGAATCCGGTTCCGATGTCCGTCATTGTGTCCCACTTTGTCTTCAGGAACAGAGCTGGCCTGCAACTATGGCCTGTTATCCCAACAGAGAAGTACTAAGGATTTACGATGTAGAAAATCGAAAAATCTGCACCATCCCAATTGAAACGAGCTTCCTTTTCACCCTGTGTATGCTCGCCGCCCCAAACAACCCAGCTGCCCAAGTAGTCGTCGTCATCCCATAGCCCCGAGTCCTGATCGTAAAGGGACAGACGAAGGCTGTTTCTAAAGGGGACGCCCGGTACTTGGGTTAACGGTTCTTAGGCGCCATCGTTCATACTCTGGGAGCCCCACACCTTCCGGCCACCGATTAGAAGATAGGACTCATCAGGGCCTGTCCAATCCTCAGTTCCGTGACATTGAATCGACTGCAGTTGAAGAGTCGGCATTTTGTCTCCTTGGATTGCCGGCTGGGTGAGTAATTTTGCTAGCGCGACACTGGCTACGGCTCAGTGAACCAATAGGAGCGTTACTGTGGCGTTACTGTGGCGTTACTGCGGGTCAACTGCACGGATAGTGACATCTGATCTGGCTTGCCGGAAGGCTGGCCTGGAAGGATGCTGGCCATGCCGTGCGAAATGTTTCTGGTGATCTGTACCTGGTCAAGTCCATTTGCGTGGTGTAGCAGGGTAGCTGCGCGATTCTTGGGACGGGTTGGGCGCTGAGCACCAGTTCTGGGTTGGTGTCCTCCTGTTCTGCAGTAGCTGGGGTGGCGCCGACGGTCTGTGATTGTTGGATGAGGTCCAAACCGAGGTAGCGGCGGGATTCGATCCATTCATCAAGCTGTTCGGCCAGCACGGCGCCGGCGAGCCGGATCACCGCGGCGCGGTCGGGGAAGATCCCGACGACATCGGTGCAGCGGCGGATTTCCCGGTTAAGGCGTTCCTGCGGGTTGTTGGATCAGGCCCGACGCCAGAGTCCTTTGGGAAAGGGCGTGAACGCGAGGATGTCGTCCCGGGCGGCTTCGAGGTGGTCCGCGACGCCGGGCAGCTTCTGGGCCAGGGCATCGAGGACGCGGTCGAACTGGGCCTGGACGCCGGCGGCGTCGGGCTGGTCGTAGACCGAGTGCAGGAGGGTTTTCACCCACGGCCAGGACGCCTTCAGGGTAGCCGCCATGAGGTTCGCCGCGTAGTGCGTTCGGCAGCGCTGCCAGGCGGCCCCGGGCAGGGTCCCGCCGATCGCGGCGACCAGCCCGGCGTGCGCGTCGGAGGTTACCAGCTTCACGCCGGTCAGGCCGCGGGCGGTCGGGTCCCGGAAGAAGCCCAGCCAGCCGGCCCCGTCCTCCGCGGAGGAGGCCTGGATGCCCAGGACTTCGCGGTGGCCGTCGGCGTTGACGCCGGTGGCGACCATGGCATGGACGTTGACCACGCGCCCGCCTTCCCGGACTTTCAGGACGAGGGCGTCGGCGGCGACGAATGCGTAGGGACCGGCGTCCAGCGGGCGGGTGCGGAACGCTTCGACCTGGGCGTCCAGGTCCTGCGCCATGACCGAGACCTGGGACTTCGAGAGCCGGGTAATGCCGAGGGTTTCGACGCGTTTTTCCATCCGCCGGGTGGAGACCCCGAGGAGGTAGCAGGTTGCGACCACCGTGGTCAGGGCGGCCTCGGCGCGGCAGCGGCGCTCCAGCAGCCAGTCCGGGAAATACGAGCCCTGGCGGAGCTTGGGGATGGCGACGTCCAGGGTGCCGGTGCGGGTGTTGAGCAGTCCGCACCGGTCCGCCGTCTCGATCAGGCCGGTGAGGTCGGCCAAGGGACGGATCCTCCGTTCCGTAAACGCCTGGTCAATGTTCCGGGTGGTTCGCGCAAGACTGCTGGAACGCTACGTGCCATGGTCCACCCGGGGGGATCTGCTCCAGTCGGACCTCATCCCCTTCGGGCTGCTGACGACCTCGTCGAACAGGCGCGCGTCCGCGCGATCCATGTCTACTCTCGATTTCCGGCCGATCCCGCTGGACTGGGCCCGGCACATGACCAAGCTCTGGATCCTGGAGCGGTCCACCACCGAGACCTCCCCGACGACGCTCATCACCCACACCGCACGGCTGTGCACCGACTTCATCGTCCAATGCGCGGCGCGGCAGCTTTCCCCGCCGACCAGCGCATCCGACCTGACCCGCGAACACGGAAAGGTGCTCGCACAGGCCCTCGCCGGCATGACACGCCTCGACGGGAAACCCCTGGCCAACTCCTACAAACGGTTCCTCGGGTCGACCGTGACAGGCATGATCGACTACGCCCGGAAGAACTCGGACCTGTTCGAAAACACCACCCTGTCCTTCTCCCTGGACTACGACCTGCGGATTCCCTCGAAGACGCCCCGGGCACAGACGCAGACGACGAGACAGGACGGGCAATCCCCGAACCGGTCATCGAGTACCTCTTCGAACAGTTGCCCACGGCGCGAATCACCAGCCCGGCCTCGGCCGCGGCCCCCAATGACGTCTACAAGGCAGCGTTCAGCTGCTATATGACCCTCCTTCGCGACGCCGGAAGGCGGCCCAATGAGACGGCCGGGCTCACCCGTGAATGCCTCAGCTACGACAGCGCCGGCCAAGCCACCCTGCTGTGGAACAACGACAAAGGCAGACGCAGAGGCCGGCGCCTGCCCATCTGGGCAGAAACGGCCCAGGCACTGGAGTCGTGGTTCACCATCCGGGACCGGCATATCGCGGAGATGCCGGCCGGACAGCAGGAATGGCTCTTTCCCACCTTCCGCCCCCGGTCCCGGGACAAACACCTCAAAACAGCCTGGTTCAACCACCGTCTCCGTGACTGGATCGACAACAGACTCCCTGACCTTCCCGGACCGGACAACGGCCCCGGAGCCGGGATCCCGTTCACCAAATCCGCCGTATTCGCCTACGCGTTCCGTCACTCCTACTGCCAGCGGCTGGCCGACGCCGGCGTCGCCCAGGAAACCCTCCGCCGCCTCATGGACCACCGATCCGCGGACACCACCGCCAAGTACTACACCGTGACCAACGCACGAAAACGCAAAGCCATCGAATCCGTCAAAAGGCTCTCCTTCGACACACACGGCAACCACGCCCCCGTCGGTGAAGACCTGTACTCCATGGCCGCCGTCGCCGTGCCGTTCGGCAACTGCACCGAACCAACGAACATCAAAGCAGGAGGCAAGGCCTGCCCCGCCCGCTTCCAATGCGGCGGATGCACGTTCTTCAGATCGGACCCCTCCCACCTGCCGGACCTCACGGCACATCTGGAACGCATGAAAGAAGACCTCGCCTGGCAGATCGCCCAAAACCTGTGCCCCTCGCTGATTACGGACACACAGAATGAAATCGAGGCCTTCACAACCCTCGTTCAGGCACAGGAATCGCGCCTTGCCGACCTCCCCGCCAACGAACAGGACTCCCTCCGGGAAGCCTCCGCCGTACTCCGCAGGCTCCGCACCGGGATACCGACCGCCATCGAAAAACCCTTCATCCCGGTCGGAAGCCTGAGGATCCGACCAGAAACCAACGAGGACGGCACATGAGTTCCACTCGGCTAACCAAGGCAGCGGCAATGGTCCAACAACGAAGGAACGACAGCAAAGTAAAGCGACAAGCCGTCCTCGCCGCAATCGACGCAATGACGCGCACAGGAACTCCCATCACGGTCGCGGAAGTCGCCCGCCGCGCCCGCGTCAGCCCATGGCTGGTGCGGCAGGAACCTCTGATCTCGGAGATCCGGAAAGCCCAAGCCAGCGTCGCAGAGCAAACCACGTCATACGGAGCCGCAAAACACTCGACCGCTTCGGTTCAGGTGGAACGCGATCTCCTGCGCCAGGAAAACCAGCGGCTCCGCCACGAGATCAGACGAAGCCAGCACCGGATCTCCGAACTGCTCGGGGACCAGGTCGACGGCACCGACGCCCACTCACAGTCCATCCGCGTCCAGGAGCTGACAACCCAGAACACCGCCCTGTCACGGCAGGCAAGCGACGCACTCCACAACCTCCACCAAATGGAACAGAAAGTCACCTCACTCACCGAGGACCTCCAAGCCGCACACACTGTGAACCGGGCACTGATGGCCCAACTCAACCGGCCAGGATCCCGATAACGCTCCCCGGCCGTTGCCCCCGACCCATCAGGGCAGATGGCGCCGGTGTCCGTGTAGAACCAAATTCGGGCGGCCCGGAGCCGGGATCTCAGTCGTTGGGATCCGGCGACCGCAGATCCCGTTCGCCGATGTCTGCTGCGCCGAGTCCTGCGGCGGCCGGGCTGTGTGACTCGTCATGGGAGCGGAGGGCCAGTTCCGGGTGGTGCAGGTCCAGGGCGGGACGCTCCGAGCGGATCCGTGGCAGTGAGGTGAAGTTGTGGCGCGGCGGCGGGCAGGACGTTGCCCATTCCAGCGAGGCGCCGAAGCCCCACGGGTCATCCACTTCGACCCGCTCGTTGCTGCGCCAGGTGATGTAGACATTCCAGAAGAACGGGATCATGGAGGCGCCCAGCAGGAAGGAAGAGTAGGTGGAGAACTGGTTCATCCACATGAAATTGTCTTGCGGCATGTAGTCCGCGTAGCGCCGGGGCATCCCCTCGACACCCAGCCAGTGCTGGATCAGGAACGTGCCGTGGAAACCAAGGAACAGCATCCAGAAGTGGATCTTGCCGAGCCGTTCGTTGAGCATCTTGCCGGTGAATTTCGGCCACCAGAAGTAGAAGCCGGCGAACATCGCAAATACCACGGTGCCGAAGACGACGTAGTGGAAGTGGGCCACCACGAAGTAGGAGTCGGTGACGTGGAAGTCCAGCGGCGGGGAGGCCAGGATGACACCGGTCAGACCGCCGAAGAGGAACGTCGCCAGGAAGCCGATGCTCCAGAGCATGGGTGTTTCAAAGGTGATCGATCCGCCCCACATCGTACCGATCCAGTTGAAGAACTTCACCCCGGTGGGCACCGCGATCATCATCGTCATGAAGGAAAAGAACGGCAGCATGACCGAGCCTGTGACGTACATGTGGTGCGCCCACACGGTCACGGACAGCGCGGCGATCGCAATGGTTGCGTAGACCAGGCCCTTGTAGCCGAAGATCGGCTTGCGGCTGAAGACCGGGAAAATTTCGGAGACGATGCCGAAGAACGGCAACGCGATGATGTACACCTCGGGGTGTCCGAAGAACCAGAACAGGTGCTGCCAGAGGACGGCGCCGCCGTTCTCCGGGTCGAAGATATGCGCTCCGAATCTCCGGTCCGCTCCGAGGGCGAGCAGGGCGGCGGCCAGCGGCGGGAACGCCATGAGCACCAGGATCGCGGTGACCAGGGTGTTCCAGGTGAAGATCGGCATCCGCCACATGGTCAATCCGGGGGCGCGCATGCAGATGATCGTGGTGATGAAGTTGACCGCGCCAAGGATGGTGCCGAAGCCGGAGAGCGCCAGGCCGAAGACCCAGAGGTCACCGCCCACGCCGGGGCTGAACGTGGTGTTGGACAGCGGCGCGTATCCGGTCCATCCGAAGGATGCGGCGCCCTGCGGCGTGATGAAGCCGGAGACGGCGATGGTGGAGCCGAACAGGAAGAACCAGAAGGCCAGCGCGTTCAGCCGCGGGAAGGCAACGTCGGGGGCCCCGATCTGGAGCGGCATGATGACGTTGGCGAAGCCGGCGAACAGCGGGGTCGCGAACATCAGCAGCATCACGGTGCCGTGCATGGTGAACAGCTGGTTGTACTGCTCCTTGGTCTGCAGGATCTGCATCCCGGGCTCGAACAGCTCGGCCCGGATAGCCAGTGCCATGACTCCGCCCAGGCAGAAAAAGGTAAAGGAGGCTATCAGATACATGTAGCCGATGATCTTGTGGTCGGTCGAGGTGATCCAGGTGACAACAAGCCGGCCCTTGGACCGGGGCACCGGCGGTGAACCGGCGATCGTAGCAACGTCGATGTGGTTCACAGCCATGACGATCTCCTGACGGCCCGGATGCGGCGGTTAGAGCAGTACTGAAATACACACGAGGGCACCCTTTTCGACCATATTGACGACAGGCGCACGGCACTAGGGCCTTAACACCCTGCCCGCACCGGCACTCCTCTGGACAGTAGGGTCCGGCCCCGAAGGGGAGCAACGGAACGTCACGCAATTTCGCCAGCCGGCGCTTGTCCTTCCTCCTGAGGAGTTGCCGTGTTCAGCGCGGACGCCGGGGGCCGGCTGCCATCCATCCGGCGACGCCGCCGAGCACGGTGAGGCCGGGAACGAGATTCCAGGACAGACCCTGCAGCTCCCGGAGCAGCCCGGGGCTGGCTTCCAGCACCGGGGTGATCAACAGGTACGCGACGGATGCCAGCACGAAGCCGGCGGCGGCCCCGCCGAGCGCTCCCCACAGCCTCCGACGATGTTCCCGCCGGCCCGGCGCCGGGGACTGTGGCTGCTTCATGGCGCTCCTGGGTTGGTTTTCGTTTACGCAAAAGTGACAGCGAGCAGAAACAGCCCGCCGAGGCCCAGAACAAAGCTGAGGGTATGGGCGAGCTTGGCTGCGGCACTTTCGTCGGCGGTGAACTGTGGGATCAGGTCTGCTGCCGCAATGTAGATGAAATGCCGGCAGCGAAAGGGACAAGGAATGCCACATTCACGCTGCCGGAGAGCCCGTAGGCCGCGACACCGCCGATCAGGAACGTCAAGGCCGAGGCGACGTTGAACATCAGTGCGTGACGCCGGCTCCACCCGCTGTGGACGAGGAGCCCGAAATCGCCAAGTTCCTGGGGTATCTCGTGTGCGGCCGCGACGAGCCACGTGATGATCCCGAGCCTGATATCCAGGACGAACGCACTGCCAACCGCTAAGCCCCCGATGAAGTTATGCACCCATCGGCCATGAGAATCAGATATCCGACCGGACGGTGTGCACTTTTGCTGCGGTGGCAGTGATGCCAGTGCAGGAACTGCTCCAACACCAGAAACGACACGAACCCCAGAGCGAGCGACCCGTAGACGGCCAGGACATTCCCTAAAGCCTCCACCGCTTCCGGGAGCATATGGAACAGCGCGCCGCCGAGCAGGGAGCCGGCGGCCAACGCCACCAACGGAAGAACAACCCGCCCAAAATACTTCTCAGGCAGCAGGAGCGTCACACTGCCAACAAGAGCAATGGCACTCATCAGCACACCGCTGAGCACAATCCAGGCCAGGGTCGGCACGATCGCTCTCCTGCCGCAGAGGGGTGAAACTGCCCCCAGTATTGCACGCACCACGGATACAGCTTCGGGCAGCCGTCCGCAGCGGCCGGCCGTCAATAAACCTGCCTCCCAACAACCTCGGAGCGGGATACTGAAGCCTCTTGCTCCGGCCACGGAGCCGATGTAGAACGTAGGCATCCGCCCAGCAACAAAAGGAGACCAGCCATGTCCTGCCATCACCGCCACGGCCCATGGTGCTGCGACGACTACTACTACGCACCCGCGGGATATGCCACGCAAAGCTACGCCGCTCCGCCCCTCCCGTACCCGCCACCGGGCTACGCTCCAATGCCTCCGGCATCCCGCCGCCCCAACCGCCGCAGGGACCAGGAGGACCTCAGCACCTACCTCGAGTTCCTCGAAGGCGAACTCGCGCAAGTACGCGAACAAATCGCCGCCATGAATCCCGACGCCGAAACGAAAAACTAAGTCCTCAACGAATGCCGGTGGTCCACCGGAAAAGCCTTCGCCCACGGACCCGCCCACGCCAACCATGTCGCACTCGGGAAACCTGGACCCTGCAATGGCTTTGCCCTGGTCAACGGACGTTCCGTTGACGAGTAGCCCGAAGCGCGGATCGTGCTGGCCCGCCAGCAAAGCAGTAGGTGGCAGTACGAGCTCCTTCAGCTAGGCTTCGTGTTTCTTGTCCTCCACCCAGGTGTGGCCCTGCGCGTCGCGTTCCACTTCCATGTCAGCGATTTGTTCGTCCGACGCAGCTTCCGCATCGTCGTGCCTGTGAACCACAGGCGTACCTGGGTCGCTCCTGTCGGCCGGCCCGAACACGGCCCTGAAACGGCTCGTCGCATGCATGAATTTATCGACGAACCGTGGCTTACTCACCATTCAAAAACACCTCCATGTCAATGTCACTCAGATCTCAGTGAGCGTATGGTGGCCCGGCAACATCTGCATAGAGTCCAACGACCGTCCCGGCAACTACACCCAAGGCAAAATCGAACGGGACACTCTTCATACCGCTGCCGGAGCGCGAAGACGCCAAACCAGTACGCGGCGGCACTAACCCAGTTCCATATGTGGGCCACGCGCAGTGATCTGATCAGTGAGAAGACGGCCACGGGTTTCTACGAGACCAGAATCGCCTACGGCTATTCCGGTGACGGACTCCTGCCGGGCCAAATGGTGAGGTCCCGGGCCGTGCGGGTGAAGGACGTTGAGGAAGCCCCAAAACGGGGAGTTCCGAGACGACCCGGCCGAGCGTCAAGACGCGTGTCGTGCACTCATCTCGGTAAGTTCCTGGATGTGGCGGTCGGCAAGTTCCCGATGCTGAGCCAGGTGCCGCGCGCTCATGGCGGCTCTGTCGGTCCCACCGATCTCCTCGCCAGTGGAGAAGGTGCGGTGCTCGGTCAGATTCCGCTCACTGAGTTCGGAATGTTCAACCATATGGCGGTCTGCGAGTTGCTTGTGCTCCTTCATGTGGCGAAGGACCAAGCTCTCATGCTCAGCAAGATCGCTGTCCGGAACGTGCGGATCTGTTGACATGACTTCAAAATATCAGGAATGGATGAGAACGACAGTCCCCTTTGGCCCTACTGTTTTCGCATCAGCAGAGCGTGACGCGCGGGCAACCGACCGACCTCGCCACGCGGCGCTCGGAGTGCCATACGCCGCCCGAGTACCTCGCATACTCTCGGTAAGCCCTTGGAAAAACTGGACAGACTGGTTCCGGCCAGCATCAACAGACATGTCTCGGCCCGCCTGCCACTCCGGCAAGCGCTGCAGTCCACCAAGGGTGGGGTCGATGCTGCAGGGCCGGCGGAATGTGAAGTGCCGTCGGCGGCTGTACACACCCCTCAGACCCTGGCCTGATCGACACCGGGATCCTCACCGTCGCTCGGGACTCTTGTCGTGGGATCCAGCCGGCGGCGATGCCGGTGGGATTGGCGCTGCCTGGAGAAGCTCAAGGTTCCTCCAGGTGGTCGTTCACGGGCGTCACCCGGATCCGTGCAATGCGCAAGCCGTCCATCGCGATTACTCTCAGCACGTGGCCTGGAACTTCCACCCGGTCCCCGATCCGGGGCAGGCGGCCGAGACGGTCCATAACGAATCCGGCGACTGTTTCGTAGTGCCCGTCGGGCAGTGCTATGCCGGTCACTGACCCGAACTCCTGCAGAATCAGGCCGCCGTCGACGTCGACGGAGCCGTTGGCTACGCTAACGCGGTCCTCGTGGTCGGCCCCGGTGTCGTATTCGTCGCAGATTTCACCGACCAGCTCCTCGACCAGATCCTCCAGGGTGACGATGCCGTCCGTGCCCCCATACTCGTCAACCACCAGCGCTATGTGGTGACCCAGTTTGCGCATTCTGGCCAGCGAAGGCAGCACCCTGTTCGTTCCCGGCAAAGGCAGGATCTCACGAACAATTTCCTTCACAGCCATCTCGTCATACTCCGCGTCCCGGGGCATCAGGTCACGAATGTGGATGTAACCGAGGACGTCATCCGCGGTCCGGCCAATCACGGAAAAGCGCGAGAACGGGCCCTCCCTGACCATGCCGCGGGCGGCCGCAATACTCAGGGCGCCGTCGATGAAAGCAACCTCAGTGCGGGGGCGCATGACTTCCTGCAGCGAACGGTCTCCCGCCCCAAACACGTCACTCAGGATGTCTCGGCTGTGTTCCTCCAGCATGTCGCTCTCCGCGATCATGTCCCAAAGCTCCTCGGAACTGACGCTCTGCTGTTTGGCGTGGGGATCGCCGCCCAATAGCTTGACCAATGCATTGGTTGAGACGGACAGCATCCAGATGACAGGTCGCATGATTTCCGAAAGGATGATCAGCGGAGGGGCCAGAACCTTCGTGAAGCCGACCGCGTTCTGCATCGCCAACCGTTTGGGCACCAGTTCCCCCAGCATCAGGGATAGATAGGCGACCAGGAAGGTCATGCCGATGAAGGACACCGGCTCTGCCGCGGGGCCCAACCCCAGATCTTCGAGGAGGGGTTCTATATCGGGTGCGATCGTGGACGCACCATAGGCGGCTGAGAAAAAGCCGGAAAGGGTCACACCAATCTGGACAGTTGAGAGGAACCGGTTCGGATTCCGGGCCAAAGCGGCAGCCTTGGCCCCGCCCTTCCCCGCCTTCTCTATCTGACGCACCTGGCTCTCGCGGAGGGACACCAACGCCATTTCCGTACCGGCGAAGACCCCTCCCAACAGCACAAAAAAGAGAACCAACAAGAAATTAACCAACGTGCCGCTGTCCATGAACCGACACTACCGAACCCCCGCAGTTAACTGGCCGGGAGCCGGATGCGCAAACCAGGAGGGAGTGCCTTGGTAGCGCTGGGCTCGGCGCCGGGCGGCCTGCCGGGAGTGGGGACAGTCCCGGCCACAGCGTGGACGGCAGTTTCCTTTCTCCGAGGTTCCTTGCCCGAACGCCCGTGCAAGTGAAGAGTGGGGCTATGGCAGCCCCTGTGACGACATCCGCCTCGAGTCCAGAGAATCCTACTCTTTGGCACGCTCTGAGTACCGTGGCCGTCTTCGCCGGGTTGTCGTCGGGTCCGGGGGGACTCAGCGGCGCGGAGGCTGCCCGGCGGCTGGCGGACGCCGGCCCGAATGAGCTGAGTATCGCCGGCGCGACTCCCTGGTGGCGGGTGCTACTGCGGCAGTTCATCAGCCCGCTGATCGGGATCCTTCTCGTGGCCGCCGTGGTGACCCTGGTCCAGCAGCACTGGGTGGACGCCGCCGCGATCTTCCTTATCCTGTGCATCAATGCCGCCCTGGGCTTCTTTCAGGAGCGCAAGGCGGAGGCGGCCGTGCTTGCCCTCCAATCGCTCTCCACCCCGTCGTGCCGGGTGCTGCGGGACGGCACCGAACAGGTGGTTCCGGGACGCGACGTCGTCCCGGGCGACGTGGTGCTGCTGGAGAGCGGTGAACGGGTGCCGGCGGATCTGCGGCTTTTCGAAGCCAACGCCCTGCAGGTGGACGAGTCGATGCTGACGGGCGAATCTTTCGCCGCGTCCAAACACACCGCTCCCCTGCCGGAAGACGTTGGCGATGCCGATAAGGCGAACGTGGCGTTCAGCGGAACATTTGTCGGCAGCGGCCGCGGCAGTGGTGTTGTGATTGCGACCGGCGCCGGCACTGCCCTGGGGGAAATCAATGCCCTCGTCCAGGGGCCGGCCGGGAAATCACCGCTGCAGCTGCTCACCCACACCCTGGAACGGCGCATCGGCCTGATCGTCCTCGCCGCCATCGTCTTCATCTTCATTGCCGGGCTGGTTCTCGGCCATGACGTCTCCCTCATGTTCCGCACCGCCGTGGGCCTGGCGGTGGCCGCCATTCCCGAATCGCTCCCGATCGTCCTGACGGTCGCGCTGAGCCTGGGGGTGTCCCGGATGGCCCGGCGGAACGCGATCGTCCGCACCCTGCCCGCGGTCGAGACGCTGGGGTCCACCAACGTCATTGGCTCGGACAAGACCGGGACGCTGACCGAGAACCGGCTTACCGTGGAGAGAATCTGGACCACCGCAGGGACGCTGGACATTGCCGACGGGGACGACGACAGCGGCGCAACGGACCCGCCGCTGGTCCGCGCGGTCCTGCGCGCCGGCGCGCTGACCAACGAGGCAACCCTCTCCGCCGAGGACGAGGACCTGGCGTACTCCGGCGACGCGGTCGACGCCGCGATGGCCAAGACCGCCGTCGTCCGGGCCGCCATCAGCGAAGCCGAACGCACGGCCGAACCACTGGCCCATCAACCCTATGAACCCCACGTGCGCTATTCGCAGACCATCCAACAGGACGCCGGCGGGCGCCGGACCCTGTACGTCAAGGGGTCCCCGGAAGCGGTGCTGGCTGCCGCCGTGGACATGGCGGGCCCCGGCAGGACCCTGCCCCTGGACGAGGCGCGGATCCACGCCGCCAACGAGGCGATGGGCCGGGACGGGCTGCGGGTCATTGCCGCCGGGTCCCGGATACTGGCCGAGAACGAGGAACTTCGCTCACCGCTGCCGCCGCCGTCGGGCCTGACGTTCCTGGGTATGGAAGGCATGACCGATCCTCCGCGGGCCGGAGTAGCCGACGCCATCGCGGACTGCAGGCGGGCCGGGATCAAGGTCATGATGATCACCCGAGACCATCCGGTGACCGCGACGGCCATCGCCGGCCGGCTCGGCCTCTCGACGAACAAACCCGCACTGACCGGCGCCGAAATGGCGGACCTCGATGACCATATGCTCACCGCCCGCCTCGAACAGACGTCCGTCGCGGCACGGGTCTCCCCGGTCGAGAAGCTCCGGATCGTGCACGCACTGCAGGCCGCGGGGAAAATCGTCGCCGTCACCGGTGACGGTGTCAACGACGCCCCGGCCCTCAAGGCGGCCGCGATCGGCGTGGCGATGGGTAGATCCGGGACGGATGTCGCCCGCGAATCCTCCGATGTTGTGCTGACCGATGACAATTTCGTCACCATCGTGCACGCCGTGGAAGAAGGCCGGGTCACGTTCTCCGCCGTCCGCAAGACCACCTACTTCCTGCTCTCCACCGGGGCGGCCGCCCTGGTGGCCGTGACCTTGAGCGTCTTCGCCGAGACGCCCTTGCTGTTCCTGCCCGTGCAGATGCTGTGGATGAACGTGGTGACCAACGGGGTCCAGGACATCGCCCTGACCTTCGAACCGGCGGAAGGCGATGAACTCAGCCGCCCGCCGCGCCCGCCCTCCGAGGGCATCCTCTCGCGTACGCTGTGGTTCCGGGCCGGAATCACCGGGGCCTGGATGGCCCTGGCCGTGATCCTGAGCTTCATCGTGGCCCTGCACAACGGCTACCCCGAAACCCACGCACGGACGCTGGCGCTGACGATGTTCGTCATGCTCAGTTTCTTCCAGGTCTTCAGCTCCCGGGCCGAGAACAAATCCCTCTTCCAGCTCCGACTGCTCGCCAACCAGCCGCTGCTCTACACCTCACTGGCTGCCTTGGCCCTGCACTGGGCCGTGATGACCTGGCCGGTCTCCGCAGACCTGCTGGGGCTCACGCCCCTGCGTCCGTGGGAGTGGCTTCTCTGCATCGCCGTCGGCTCAACGGTGCTGATCATCGTCGAGGCCGAAAGGGCCGTCCGGCGCTGGGCACACCGCAACGACGTCCCGGCGGCATGACCAGCGCTCCGAACCCCGGCGAGGCTGTTCCCGGGATTCCGGCGTCCGGCCTCGACTCCACACCTTCCGGGTGGGCCGGCGCCGAGTCCGGCAGCAGCCCGTGGCTGCTGGGCTACGACGGCTATGATCCGGCGGTCGAAGGCCTGCGCGAGGCCCTCTGCACGCTCGGCAATGGCGATTGGGCCACCCGGGGAGCCGCGCCCGAAGCCGACGCGGACGTCGTGCACTACCCGGGAACTTACCTGGCCGGCGTCTACAACCGGGTGCGCCAGCTCTGCCACGGTGTCCCTTTTGCCCAGCCGGGGGAAGACCGTCGTAAGTTTGGGCGGCTAAGTACAGCTCGATCAGCTGGTGTTGATAGTCCGCAGAGCCTTGATTCGTGCGGCTCTGAACCTGTCCTTGGGCTTGCCCGAGGAGATCGGTGTAGCCGGTGGGGAGGGCGAGGTCGCACGGTTCACTCATGGCTTCCATCTTAAGGAGCGGCCACGGCTTGGTACGCTGGCGGCAGGGTTCTTAGCCGAAGATTCCGGCTCCAGGTAGGACGTGCGGCAGCATTGCCTTCTACGCCGCACTGGTCCCGGGTCGAGTGGGCCGAGCAGCTGCTACCCGCTTACACACGCAGCAGCACCAGACACTCCCCCCGTCCTGACCGCCACCGCCTTCATCAATTGGTGGAAAGGCCATGGCAGCAAAGCCCAGCAGCTCCTGGAACTCGCACTCGAGGCCACCGCCTACCGACTGGCCAGGCTCAGCAAGCTCATGATCAGCTCCGGGTCAGTGGCCATGTCATGCCGTTCCCCCGCAGTCCTGCATGAACAGGTATCAGAGCGAAAAATCCGGACCAGCCGCAACCCCAGGTCAATCAAAAAGACTAATGAGCGAATCATGTTGTACGCGGTTCTAGCCACCATGAAGAGGTGAACGCGAAAACCCAACGGAAGGAATAACAAGGATGAACACCCAGAAGAGGCTTCGCAGGGCGGTACGCGGTCCGCCGTAGGCAGCCGCTCCCCCACACACAACCGAATAGGCCGTTTCCGGGACCCCACACACCCGGAACATCAGATCAGAGGCGAGAGTGTGGACACTGTCCACACGAAGAAACACCAAAAAGCCCCTGACCTGGGAAAACACGTGCCCGAGGTGGGACTCGAACCGGGTTCCAGCCCTTGAATTTCCGCCACTCCCCCGAAAACATCCACAATCCGGGCCAGTCTGGCCCCGGTACGGCCCGATCCGAAGCCCAGGGTGTGCACATTGTGCACACCCACTTTCTCGCGCACTTCGCCGCCCCCAACCACGCTGCTTAAACGGCCGTTTGGGCGTGGCGGTTGTGTATTGCGCGCGATTTCGCTCCGATAAGAAAAGCAGCCCTCCGGAGCCGGACCGGCTGCAAACAAGCACCGCGCAACAGGGCGGCGCTCATGCTGGAAATCAACGAACATCAGGGCGGCGGTTCCTCCTCTCCGAACATCTCATGGAGAAACGAACCGCAAACTAAATGACAAACCGACAGGTCGGCCCTCCACGAAGTGGGCACGGACCACGAACGGCGCAGCCGAGCCCGCCTCCAAGACCACAAGTGAGCGCCCTCGGAGGGGGACCACCCTCAGCAGATGTAACCAACATGCTTGGCTGGGTACAGCTAGCGCGCCCGTTGTACTAGGACTCCTCGGGGCGCCCGCCAAAGATCATCGAGGCCAGCGCCATTACCCCGCTGACGGTGAATACTGCCGGCCACGCGCCGATCTTCTTCGCCAGGGGGTGGGACGCGCCAAAGGCCGCAACATACGTGCCCGTGAGGGCGGCAGCCCGGCCCGCGCCGGCGTCGTTTTTCCAAACCGCGAAGCGGGGGCAGCTTGGGTTGACATAGTCATTGGAATGTCATTGTTCTTCTTGAGGCCCAATAGCGAGGACCTAAACTAGGCTCCATACAACAAGATCACTCTTTCTGTTGCAGCGACGCGGCACATTGAATCTCGATTTAGCTAGAAGGTCCCAACCCCACGGAATCCATCCCTCCCAACAGCGTCGTTGCCGGCGGTCCGGACGGGTCACCGCACGACCAGATCAGACGCTAGGAAAAATTCGAACATTGGCGGAGCTGTTACGGCAGCGCCATTGACGCTCCCGGTCGGCTGGAAAAACAGAAAAGCTAGTGCGACCGGGTTTCAATCCAACAGCCCTGAGCCTCGACGGTCAGGGAGGCACTTCGGATCCTCTTGGCCGCCCGGCGCCCGGTGGAGACCAGCGGGCCCTCGATCTGGGAATCGACGCACGCTCGCCGCTGACTCCTGCCCAAGTCATGACAGCCCGGGCTGGCGGGCCAGGGACGGCGACGGCGCAGCCGCCGCTGTCGCACGCGCCGAGGCACGCCGGCTCGCATCCGCCGTCATATCGCCCTCCGCGCGGAGCTGGAGGCCAACCAGCGGGCCTTGGCTGAGCATGTTGACCGCATGGCCCCGGGAGCCCTGGACATCCACGGGGTCGGCGCGGGTGACCGCGGCGATCATCCTCGCCACGTACGCGCACCATGGCCGGTTTCATTCGGAGCGGCGCCCGTCAGATGCCTGCTGCCGGGCTGTGAGCTGGCGACCGGTTCAGGCCTGCCGGAAGTCCCCTGCTCGTTTGCCATCCAAGCCACAATCTGGACGCGCGAGGTGAACCCCAGCTTGGCGAGAATGCTCTCGACATGACCTCCGACAGTTCGGGTGGAGATTACCAGCGACTCCGCGATGGCGCGGTTACTGAGCCCCTTGGACACCTGCTCGGCAATTTCTTGCTCGCGTCTGGTGAGCGGCGACGTTTTCGCCGCTGCAACCGGGCGCGAATTTGAGCCTAGCGCCAAGGCTATGGCCTCATCCTTGCCTAAATCTCCTTGTTCGGCGGCCAGTTGCATAAAACGCTGCCTGCCAAGCTCGCTCACAACAGTTTCGTTGGAGTGCTCAGAGTCCCACCGGATGTGCGGGCCGAAGGCTCCCACTTTAGTGCCCAGACCAGCCCAGACTGAGCCCGCGGCGTTGGCTAACTCCGCGGCCCTTTCAAACTGAAGTGTGGAAGCTGCGATCCAGGACATGAGTTCGATGCTCAGGGCAGTGCAAATACTGTCTTTGAACTCCCGCTGTATCTTCAAGGCTTCGGTCGCCGCTTTCTTGGCCGCGACCATCTCGCCCAGATGCCACCGGCACAGTCCGGTAATCCACAGCGAATATGCATGAGTCCACCGTTCGCCGTGGGTGCTGCTCAGTTGCAGCACGTGGCTGCACGTGTCCAAGGCGGCCTCGAGCTGACCGTCATAGGCTTGTGCCATCGCCAACTGGAAGAGCCCGGTGAGCGCTGAAGCGGTGTCTCCGGCCTTCATTTGAACGCCGATAGATTGGCGGTAAAGCTCCATTGCCTCACGCGGATTTCCCGAGAAAAGCTGGTGGAGTGCGGACCCGTGGGCTGCGTGCGCTTCCAGAATGCGATCACCAAGCGCCTCGGCCATCTCATGGCACGCCGTGAGATAGACGGCTGCCGCCTCACGATCGCCCTGAATAAGGCATACCCAAGCCGCGACCCACAGCGCACCCCCGTGTTCAGGTCCGGGCCCGTCCTGCAGGTCCAAAATTCGATCCAGCCAGCGCCGACCGTCGCTAAGGAATCCCCCTGCAATCCAGTGATAGCGCAGCAGCGAGGCCAGTTCGGCTGCGGCGTGGACTTCCCCAGGCGTGTTCACCGACCATTCCAGCGCCGAGAGCAGGTTGGCGTGATCCGCCCGCATGGCGGCGAGTGATACCGCCTGCCCTGGGCCACACCAGCGGTCCACCATACCGGCGGCCCGGCTGAGATAGTGGTCTCGGTGACGCGCCTTAAGCACCCCGTGTTCCCCCACTTTTTCCAGCAGCTGGACCCCGTACTCGCGCACCGTCATCAACTGCCGGTAGCGGACCTGTTCGCCGGACCGCTCCGTCAGGATGATGGATTTGGCCACCAGACGGTCCAACAGATCGACAATTTGGTCTGCCTCCAGCTCGCCGAAACCGCATACATCCTCGGCAGCGGTGAGGTCGAAGCTACCGGGGAACACCGAAAGTCTGGCCCACAGCAGTTGCTCGGCGACCGTGCACAGTTCATAGCTCCAATCAATCAGCGCGCGCAAGGTCTGCTGCCTTGGGAGCGCAACCCGGTTGCCACGGGTGAGTAACTCGAAACGGTGGTCCAGCCGTGCCCCGATCTGCGTGACGGAAAGCGCCCGCATCCGGGTGGCCGCCAGCTCAATCGCCAGCGGAATGCCGTCGAGCCTGGAGCAGAGTTGAATCACTGCATCACGGTTCTCATCAGTTACTGAGAAGTCCGGGACGATGCTCCGCGCACGGTCAATCAGCAGGCGGACCGCCTCAAAATGGTCTAGCCCCTGCGTTTCGTAAACCCCGTCGGTCGACGGTGTAGACAGGGGCGGAATCAGGCAAATATGTTCACCGGAAATGCCCAACGGCTCACGGCTCGTGGCAAGGATCCGCAGCCCCGGCGCCTTGTCGAGCAGCTCCGCGACGAGTTTTGCTGCCCCGTCCAGCAGATGCTCGCAGTTGTCGACAACCAGCAGCGCCTGCCGGGGCCGCAGAAAGTTGACCAGCTGATCCGTCGCCGAACGGTTGGACTGGTCGGGAACTGCCAGAGCAGACGCAATGGTCGAGGCCAAACCGGATTCGTCCTCCAGGCTAGCGAGCTCGGCCACCCAGACGCCGTCGCGGAAAGCCTTGCGGGATCTGTCGGCAAGCTCGACGGCGAGTCTGGTTTTGCCCACGCCTCCGGGACCCGCAAGGGTGACGAGGCGGGACTCTGTCATCCGCCTTTTCGCCTCATCAAGTTCCCTGCGTCGTCCCACGAAACTTGTCAGCGAATAATGCGCGGCAACGGTGGCGCGCATTTGCGTTTCACTCATGTGGCAACAGTCCGTTCTAGGGGCGGGCAAGGCCAAAGCCTCTGCTTGCACTATCCGCTCCCGAGGGTCCACTTTACGTGATGTGCGCCACAACACGGGTACACGGTCAGGTAATTATCCCCGTGCCTGGGACCAGCGGGGTGAGCCATGCTCGGTAGCACCAAGCTGGCTGCTGACGGAACTGAAGGCACGCCCAGCCGGGACATGCGATGAACCGCTATAGGAACAAGAGGAGCACCCTATGCCGAATTCAAAGACAAACAGCACGGTTGACGGCAGCCGACAATTCGAGCGGGAAGAATACGACGCGATCGTCATTGGTGCCGGCTTTGCCGGCCTTTACGCAGTCCATAAGCTGCGGGACCAGTTGGGACTGTCCGTGCGTGCCTTCGACGTCGCGTCCGACGTCGGCGGCACCTGGTTCTGGAACCGTTACCCGGGCGCCCGGTGCGATATTGAGAGCTTTCACTACTCCTACTCGTTCTCCGAGGAGCTCCAGCAAGAATGGAAATGGAGCGAACGCTTCGCGGGGCAACCGGAAATCCTGAAGTACCTCAACCATGTGGCCGACCGCTTCGATCTGCGCCGGAACATCCAGTTCAACGCGCACATCGTCTCGGCCGTTTTCGATGAGACCGCCAGCAGATGGGACGTCACCACGGATACCGGCGTCCAGGCCAGGGCCCAGTTCATCATCTCCGGTGCCGGCAACCTTTCCGTCGCCAAGGACCTCGAGTTCCCCGGGCGCGAAACCTTCACCGGCGAGGTGCACTCCACCGGCGCATGGCCCCATGAGGGATTGGATTTCACCGGTAAGCGCGTCGGAGTCATCGGCACCGGTGCCAGCGGCATCCAGGTGATCCCCGAAATCGCCAAGCAGGCAGCGCACCTCACCGTGTTCCAGCGCACGCCCAACTACGCCACCCCAATTGGCAACGCGCCTATGGACGACGAGTTCGAGCACGAGGTCAAGAGCAATTACCGGGAATACCGAACCCGCTCCCGGAACCATTTCCTAGGAGTTCCCTACAACGACGTCCAGCCCTCTGCCCTGGCCGTTTCCGAGGAGGACCGCCGCCGCACATACGAGGAGCGTTGGAAGCAGGGCGGCTTCCGCCTGTTCACAGACAGCTTCGGCGACCTCCTGGTCAACAAGGACGCCAACGACACCGTCGCCGAGTTCGTCCGAATGAAGATCCACGAGCGGGTCCGCGATCCGAAGGTCGCAGACCTGCTGGCGCCGAAGGACTACCCCTACGGCACCAAACGACCTCCCCTGGAGACGGACTACTACGAGGCGTACAACCGGGACAACGTCACCCTCGTGGACATCAAGGGTTCCCCCATCACGGAGATCACCCCAACAGGGATCAAGACCGCTGACGGCGGAGCCTTCGAGCTGGACGTCATCGTGTTGGCTGTGGGCTTTGATGCCATGACCGGGCCCTTGCTGAACATGGGCATCGTGGGACGCAAGGGGCTGAAGCTCACCGACAAATGGGAAGACGGCCCGCTTACCTACCTCGGCCTGACCATCAACGGCTTTCCCAATCTATTCCTGATCACCGGGCCGCAGAGCCCTTCCGTGCTCTACAACATGCCCCTGGCCATCGAGGACCATGTGGATTTCTCCACGGACGCGATCAGGTACATGCGCGAGCGCGGCATGGAAACCATCGAACCGACGGCTGAGGCTGAACAGGCGTGGGTGGAAGGTTCGAACGCCATCGCCGAGGCCACCCTTTTGCCCGGCACCGATTCCTGGTACATGGGAGCAAATATCCCCGGGAAGCCACGCAAGTGCCTGGTCTACCTCGGCGGCGCACCCACGTACCGCGGAATTTGCGACGAGGTCGTCGCGAAGGATTACGACGGATTCGTGCTAGCTGGCGCCGAATCGAACACGCCGCTTCCCGTCGCCTAGGCGAATCCCCCACCACCTACACACTATTCAAGGAGAAATTGCATGACCGTAGACGCAGCAGTACAGGGAATCATCGACGCTCTGGACGCACAGGGCCTGAAGTCTTTCGAACAGATGAGCATCGAGGAAGCACGTGGGGTTGTGGATTCCTTCGTCGGCCTCCAGAAGCCGCGCCGTGAAGTGGCCAAGGTCATCGACACCGCATACCAGGGACCCGCCGGGCCGCAGGACGTTCGAATCTATATCCCGGACGAAGAAACAGAAGGGCCGTTGCCTGTCGTGGTTTACTTCCACGGCGGAGGCTTTATCGGGGGCGGGCTGTCGGTTGCCGAGGAACCCAACCGTGCAGTAGCGAACGACGCGGGGGTGATCGTAGTGGCTGCCAGTTACCGCTTGGCTCCGGAGCATAAGTTCCCGGCGGCAACCGACGACACTTTCGCCGCGCTGAAGTGGGCCGCAGAGCATATCGCCGACTACGGCGGAGACCCCTCCCGGATCGCCGTGATGGGTGACAGCGCCGGGGGCTCGCTGGCCGCCGTCGCGGCCCAGCGGGCCCGAAATGAGGGCGGCCCGAAGCTGCGGGGCCAGGTTCTGGTTTACCCCGTGATCGACTCAACGGCTGAGCTGCCGTCGAAGTCAGAATTCAAGGAGGGCTACATCATTACCTCCGCGGGGCTGGACTGGTTCTGGGAACAGTATCTCTCGTCGCCCGCGGACGCGGAGAATCCCTTGGCCTCGCCATCCAAAGCCGCTTCCCTGGCGGGGTTGCCGCCGGCACTGGTCGTCAGTATGGAGTACGAAGCCGCCCGTGACGAGGCTGAGGCCTACGGAAAGCAGCTGGCCGACGCCGGCGTCGAGACCGTGGCAACACGGTTCGACGGCTTGGTCCACGGCACGTACTGGATGTCTGGCGCCGTTCCCCGCAGTGCGGAGATCCACGACGCCGTCGTGAACTTCCTCCGTGAGCGGCTGGCAGTAGAGCAGTAAACGCCAAAGTTCTAAAAGGCCAGCCATTGGCCGTCGACCTGATCCGCGCGAACGGCGGCCCGAGAAGGGTCGCCGTTCGTCCGGAGCTAACAGCAGAGGACCGGAAGAACGGGATCTGCCAAGCGCATCTCGCAGATTTAGGAGTACGAAGTGAATAATTTTGCCGCGGTTGAGGGTTCAGGATCCCATAAAGTCCTCGCGCTACACGGCTGGGCCCTTGACAGCTCCGTCTGGCTCGCCACACGGGCCCTAAGCAACCAGAGAGAGCTAACGTATGCCTACTACGACTTCCCGGGCTACGGCGTAAACCAAAACGAACCGCCTGCCAGCGGGATGGAGGGAATGGTGAAGGCCGCCATGGACGCGGTCGGCAGTCTGGGCTGGGAAAGGTTCTCTGTCCTAGGCCATTCAATGGGCGGGGCGGCAGCGCTCCGCCTCGCGACGCTGATGCCGGATCAGGTGCTTTCCGTGGCAGCCCTTACACCCGTTTCGCCCGCGGGCACAGCACTGAACGCAGAAACATATGACGCTTTCCGCCGTGCCTGGGCCGATCCCGCTGCAGCCATCAAAGGCTCATTGTCGCCGAATATCGATCCGGAAGACCTGCGCCGTCTGGTGGACCGGAACCGCGCGACCATGAACGAAGAGGTCTGGTCGGCTTACCTCGCCAACTGGACCGGACCGGACTTCATGGATGAGCTGGGCTCCCACGAGATCCCAACAACGCTGCTCTACGGAGAGTCTGATCCATTCGTAACGGCGGATTACCTGGCGGAAACGGTGGCAAAGCTGCGCAAGGGTACGATCCGGCAGCTTCCCAAGGCAGGGCACTACCCCATGATCGAAAACCCCGGTGCCTCGGTGGCGGCGTGGGAGGCCGCCCTCACCGGGACCGCAACAAGCCAGGCCCAAACCATCTAGAGGAGCATTTCATGACAACGCATGTAGTCCACTGGTCCTATACCCCCGACAAGTCAGTGATGGAGGCTTCCCGCGCTGAGCATCTCGCATACGTCAAGCAGCTGGTCTCCGACGGCAAACTTCTGGAGGCCGGGCCTTTCGAAGACGAAACCGGCGCCCTGCTGATTTTCCGGCTCGAGTCGGCCGCTGAATTGATTGAGCTGCTGCAGCGGGACCCCTATACCAGCGGCGGGGTCGTCACCGACACCCGCATCTACGACTGGCGCCCAGTGCTCGGACCCCTTTCCTGAAAGCGGAGGACGGCGTCCGCTAAAAGGCCGCAGCCGGCCTCGCCGCGGGAAGACCCGCGGCGAGGCCGGCTCCGAAGGACGATACGACTTCTGGCGAGCACACCAGTAGGACACCGAGGGCTAGGCGTAAGCCAGTTCGTCGTCAGCCTCTTCGAACTCGACGGCCGCGACGATCTTCATGGTCACCGGGTCGATCTTGAAAGCCTCGTTGTCCTCTTCCACCATGAGGAACTCGCCTTGGTCCGTGGTGAAATGCCAGGCCAGGGCGGGCTCGCCGTTGTGGTCGTAGTTGGGGTCGTCGCTGGTGATCTTCACCAGCGACCGCCTCGCACAGCTCGCGGATGATCAGCTCGAACTCCGGAGCAGAGGCCGGCCGCGCCAGATCTCACGCAGCAACCATCGCAGCCTTGACAGGCGCCCTCGCCGAACGCGGAATGTCCATCCGCGACGGGCTCCTCGTCGGAGACGATGCAGTCTCACAATACGACGGCGATCCAATGGGCGGACTCTCACTGCCCCTTACCTCGACTGAGTCCAGCCAGATCAACGCCGAGTTCGTCTACCGCGGCAGCAGCGTCGCCACCACAAACCGCATCACCCTGCCGGCTTCGACCAAAGAGACCCAGACTGCGGACGCCGTCGAAAGTTGCGTGGAATCAATGCAGAGCCTGAACGTCCGAGTTGCCATGCAGTGCCCGGACGCTGTGGACGCAAATGCTGGACGCAAAGTCCAGAAATCCCGGACCGGCCGCAACCCCAGGTCGATCCAAAAGAATAATCCGCAAATCACGTTGTAGGCGTCTCCGGCCACCATGAAGTGGTGAACGCGAAAACCCAACGGAAGGAGGAACCAGGATGAACACCGAGAAGAGGCCCCACGGGGCGGGACGCGGTCCGCCTAGAGAGCCGCTCCCCTACACAACCGAATAGGCCGATTCCGGGACCCCACACACCCGGAACATCAGATCAGAGGCGAGAGTGTGCACAATGTGCACACGAAAAACATCCAAAAGCCGCTGACCTGCGGAAACACTGTGCCCGAGGTGGGACTCGAACCCACACACCTTTCGATACCGCATTTTGAGTGCGGCGCGTCTGCCAATTCCGCCACTCGGGCGCGGAGTACACCGGTGTAATAATCTCGCCACCACAGTGCTGTGAGCAACGCGATCGCTTCCAGTGCGCGAAATTACTCTACATGCAGATAGGCTGAATTCCAGAATCGCGCCAGTGACGCCGCATCGAACATAACCGGTCCCAGTACAGCAGCGGTGACAACCTAAGACGGTCCAGTCCCCGCCGTACCCTTTCCAAGGAGTTCCCGTGTCAGAACAGACGGAGTCAAACCCCACGTCCAAGCCGGCGCGCCGCGTGGTTGTCGCCGAGGACGAGACCCTTATCCGGCTCGACATCATTGAGATCCTGCGGGGCGAAGGCTATGACGTTGTCGGCGAAGCGGACAACGGCGAGAAGGCCGTGCAGCTCGCCGAGGAACTCAAGCCTGACCTGGTCCTGATGGACGTCAAGATGCCGGTCATGGACGGCATCTCCGCCGCCGAGAAGATCGTCAAGGCCCGGATCGCCCCCGTGGTCCTGCTCACCGCGTTCAGCCAGAAGGAACTCGTCGAGCGCGCCCGCGACGCCGGCGCCATGGCCTACGTGGTCAAGCCGTTCACGCCCGCAGACCTCATCCCCGCACTGGAGATCGCGCTCTCCCGGCACGAGGAAATCAAGGCCCTCGAAAGCGAAGTGACCGACCTGCAGGAGCAGTTCGCCACCCGCAAGCTCGTGGAGCGCGCCAAGAGCCTCCTGACCACCAAGATGGGCCTGACGGAGCCCGAGGCGTTCCGCTGGATCCAGAAGACGTCCATGGACCGCCGCCTGAGCATGCGTGAGGTTGCCGAGACCATCATCAACCAGGTCAACTAGTCCGGCCGGCAAAAAAAAGACATAAAGGGTGGGTCCCCGCCGCGTTTCACACGCGGCCGGGACCCTCCCTTTATGTCTAGAGCAGCAGAACTAGATCTTGCTGTTCCGCTTCTTCCGTTCCGGCCAGGGGCCGACCTTGTCCTTGGTGACTTCGGTCCCGCCATGGCTGCCCGCGTCGGCGAGGTCGCCCACCTTGTGGACCTTCAGCATGTTCGTGGAACCGGCCTTTCCGGGAGGCGAACCGGCGGCGATGACCACCATGTCCCCGTCCTCGACGAGGTCCATGTTCAACAGGCTGCGGTCAACCTGTGCGGTCATCTCGTCGGTGTGGCCCACCATCGGGACCAGGACCGGCTGGATGCCCCAGGTCAGCGCAAGCTGGTTCCAGACGTGCTCCACCGGGGTGAAGGCGAACACGGGTCGGATCGGACGCAGCCGCGACAAACGCCGCGCTGAGTCACCGGACTGGGTGAAGGTACAGATGTACTTCGCATCCAGCTGGTCGGCGATTTCGACGGCGGCACGGGTGATGGCGCCGCCGCGGGTCTTCGGCTTGGTGCCCAGCGGGGGGACGCGCTCCAGGCCGTGGACCTCGGTGGATTCGATGATCCGAGCCATGGTCTTGACGGTCTCGATCGGGAACTTGCCCACGCTGGTCTCGCCCGAGAGCATGACTGCATCGGCGCCGTCGAGGACGGCGTTGGCGCAGTCGGAGGCCTCGGCGCGGGTCGGCCGCGGGTTGTCGATCATGGATTCGAGCACCTGGGTTGCCACGATGACCGGCTTGGCCCAGCGGCGCGCGAGTTCGACGGCGCGCTTCTGCACGATCGGCACTTCCTCGAGGGGAAGTTCCACGCCGAGGTCGCCACGGGCCACCATGATGGCGTCGAAGGCGTCGATGATTTCGGGGAGCTGCTCAACAGCCTGCGGCTTCTCGATCTTGGCGATCACCGGGACGCGGCGGCCTTCTTCGTCCATGATCTCGTGGACGCGCTTGATGTCCGAGGCGTCGCGGACGAAGGACAGGGCCACCATGTCCACACCGCGGCGCATCGCCCAGCGCAGATCGTCCTCGTCCTTTTCACTCAGTGCGGGGACGTTGACGGCAACGCCGGGCAGGTTGATGCCCTTGTTGTTCGACACGTAGCCGCCAACGATCACCTGGGCGACCACCTTGACGTCGTCGACGTCGATGGCCCGGAGGGCCACCTTGCCGTCGTCGATCAGGAGCGCGTCGCCGGGATTGACGTCCTCGGTGAGGCTCTTGAGCGTCGTGGAGCAGATGTCCTTGGTGCCCGGGACGTCCTCGGTGGTGATGGTGAACGTGTCGCCGACGGCCAGCAGGTGCGGTCCGTCGACGAACCGGCCGAGGCGGATTTTCGGCCCCTGCAGGTCGGCCATGATGGCCACGGCCTTGCCGAGCTGGCCGGCGGCCTTGCGGACGTTCTCATACGTGGCGTCGTGTACGGCGTAGTCGCCGTGGCTCATGTTCATGCGGGCAACGTCAACCCCGGCCTCCAGCACGGCGAGAGTGTTCTCAAAGCTCGCGATTGCCGGTCCGAACGTGGCCACTATTTTAGCGCGTCTCATATACCTACCCTAGTAGTCGATTGCATGGATGAAGTTGTTGGCGGTATCGGCCGGGGCCGGCCGCCGGGAAACAACTGCGACTTACAGGACGGCCATGGCCCGGTCGGTCGGGGCCACGGGGGCCGGAAGGATGGTGCTGCCCATCAGGAACTTGTCCACCGCGGCGGCGCAGGCGCGTCCCTCGGCGATGGCCCAGACGATGAGCGACTGGCCGCGGCCGGCGTCACCGGCCACGAAGATGCCTTCCGTGTTGGTCATATAGTAGCCGTCACGGGCCACGTTGCCGCGGCCGTCGAACTCGGCGCTGACCTGCTCGGTGATCCCTGCCGGCTCCGGGCCGGTGAAGCCCAGGGACAGGAAGACCAGGTCCGCCGGGATGATCCGCTCGGTGCCGGCCTTCGGGAGGCGCTTGCCATCGACGAATTCGGTTTCTGCGACCTTCACCCCGGTCAGTTTGCCGTTCTCGCCGACGAACTCCACGGTGGAGGCGAGGTAGGTGCGTTCGCCGCCTTCCTCGTGGGCGCTGGCAACTTCAAACAGGGTGGGGAACGTCGGCCACGGCTGGTGGCTGGCGCGCTCCGCCGGCGGCTGCTTGCCGATCGCGAGGGTGGTGACGGACGCAGCCTGGTGCCGGTGTGCGGTGCCGAGGCAGTCCGCGCCGGTATCGCCGCCGCCAAGGATGATCACGTGCTTGCCGGCGGCGTTGATCTGGTTTTCCACCGTCTCCCCCGCCACCACGCGGTTGGCCGGAACGAGGTAGTCCATCGCGAAGTGCACGCCCTCGAGCTCGCGACCCGGGATCGGCAGGTCACGCGGGACGGTGGCGCCGGTGGCCACCACGACGGCGTCGTACCGGCGGCGGAGCTGCTCCCACGTCACGTCGGTGCCGACGGCGACGCCGGTCCGGAAGCGGGTGCCTTCGGCCTTCATCTGCTCCAGGCGGCGGTCCACGTGCTCTTTTTCCATCTTGAAATCGGGGATCCCGTACCGCAGGAGGCCGCCGATCTTGTCATCGCGCTCGTAAACGGCGACCGTGTGGCCCACCCGGGTCAGCTGTTGGGCGACGGCGAGTCCGGCGGGACCGGAGCCGACGACGGCGACCGTCTTGCCGCTGAGGCGGGCCGGCGGCAGCGGGTTGACCCAGCCGTTCTCGAACGCCTGGTCCACGATCGAGACCTCCACCTGCTTGATGGTCACGGCAGGCTGGTTGATGCCCAGCACGCAGGACGCCTCGCAGGGTGCCGGGCAGAGCCGGCCGGTGAATTCGGGGAAGTTGTTGGTGGCGTGGAGCCGCTCCATCGCTTCCTCGCCCTTGTCCCGCCAGATGAGGTCATTCCACTCCGGGATGAGGTTGCCCAGCGGGCAGCCCTGGTGGCAGAACGGCACACCGCAGTCCATGCAGCGGCCGGCCTGGGCCTTGAGGACACCCTTTTCCTGGGCCTCATAGACTTCCTTCCAGTCCATGATGCGGACCGGAACGGGACGGCGGGGCTGGGTTTCGCGCTGACGTACTTTCAGAAATCCGCGTGGATCAGCCACCGGTCACCTCCAGGATTCGAGACCAAACTTCTTCGCCGTCGGGGTCAAGGCCCTCTTCGATGGCGTCAAGGCGGGTTTGCAGTACGGCCGCGTAGTCGCGCGGCAGCACCTTGGTTATGCGGGCTGCGGTGTCGTCGAAGTTCTCCAGAAGCCGTGCCGCAAGCAGCGATTCGGTCTCCTCGGAGTGCTTCAGCAGCAGTCCATGGACAATGTCGCGGTCCTCGGCGTCCAGTTCGCGCAGCTGCAGCTCACCGGATTCCAGGGCCTGCTTGTTGACGCGTTCGGTCTGCAGGTCCAGAACGTAGGCCGTGCCGCCGGACATGCCGGCACCGAAGTTGCGGCCGGTGCGCCCGATGATGAGCGTCTGGCCGCCGGTCATGTACTCGCAGCCGTGGTCACCGATTCCTTCGACCACCGCGGTGGCGCCGGAGTTTCGGACCATAAAGCGTTCGCCAACCTGGCCGCGCAGGTACATCTCGCCGCTCGTCGCGCCGTAGCCGATGACGTTGCCGGCAATCACGTTGCGCTCCGCCGGGAACACGTTGGTGCGGTCCGGCCGGACGATGATGCGCCCGCCGGAAAGGCCCTTGCCGACGTAGTCGTTCGAGTCACCGAACATCCGCAGGGTGATGCCTGCCGGCAGGAAGGCACCAAGCGACTGCCCGGCAGTGCCGGTCAGCGTGATGTCGATGGTGTCCGTGGCGAGCACGTCCGTGCTGAAGGTCTTGGTGACCTCGTGGCCCAGCATCGTGCCCACGGAGCGGTCCGTGTTGATGACGTCGACGGCGATCTTGACCGGGGTCCGGTCACTCAGGGCTTCCGCGGCCATCGCGATCAGGCGCTGGTCGAAGTGCTTGTCCAGCTCATGGTTCTGGCCCGTGAGGTTGCGCAGCGGGGCGTCGTCGTCGAACTCGAGCCCGTGCAGGATCGGGTCCAGGTCCAGACCCTCGGCCTTCCAGTGGTTGATCGCCTCGCGGGTGTCGAGCATCTCGGCGTGGCCGATCGCTTCCTCGATGGTGCGGAAGCCAAGTTCGGCCAGGATCTCGCGGACCTCCTCGGCAAGGAATTCGAAGAAGTTCACCACGAATTCCGGCTTGCCGCTGAACCGGGAGCGCAGCTCGGGGTTCTGCGTCGCGACGCCCACCGGACAGGTATCCAGGTGGCAGACGCGCATCATGATGCAGCCGGACACCACCAGCGGGGCGGTGGCGAAACCGAATTCCTCGCCGCCGAGCAGCGCGGCGATCACGACGTCTCGGCCGGTCTTGAGCTGGCCGTCCACCTGCACCACCACGCGGTCGCGCAGGCCGTTGAGCATCAGGGTCTGCTGGGTCTCGGCAAGGCCCAGCTCCCACGGCACACCGGCATGCTTGAGCGAGTTCAGCGGCGAGGCGCCGGTTCCGCCGTCGTGCCCGGAAACCAGGACGACGTCGGCCTTGGCCTTCGTGACGCCGGCCGCCACCGTGCCGATCCCGACCTCGGAGACCAGCTTGACGTGGACGCGCGCCGAGGGGTTTGCCCGCTTCGCATCGTAGATCAGCTGGGCGAGGTCCTCGATCGAGTAGATGTCGTGGTGCGGGGGCGGGGAGATGAGTCCGACGCCGGGCGTCGAGTGCCGTGTCCGGGCCACCCAGGGGTAGACCTTCTGCGCCATCAGCTGGCCGCCTTCGCCGGGCTTGGCACCCTGCGCCATCTTGATCTGGATGTCATCGGCGTTGGTCAGGTACAGGCTGGTCACGCCGAACCGGCCGGAAGCGATCTGCTTGACCGCCGAACGGCGGGTCGGATCGAGCAGCCGGTCCACGTCCTCGCCGCCTTCACCGGTGTTGGACTTGCCGCCCAGCCGGTTCATGGCGATCGCGAGGGTTTCGTGGGCCTCCTGCGAGATGGAGCCGTAGCTCATCGCACCGGTGGAGAACCGCTTGACGATGCTGGAGACGGACTCCACTTCCTCGAGCGGGACGGCGGGGCGCAGCCCGGCCTTGAACTTCAGGAGCCCGCGCAGGGTCATGAGGTTCTCGGACTGGTCGTCCACACCGCGCGTGTAGGCCTTGAAGATGTCGTAGCGGCGCTCACGCGTGGCGTGCTGCAGCCGGAACACGGTTTCCGGGTTGAACAGGTGCGGCTCGCCGTCGCGGCGCCACTGGTACTCGCCGCCGCCCATCAGAGCCTGGTGCGGCTGCTCGATGCCGTTCTCCGGGTACGCCATCCGGTGGCGTGCCGCGACCTCGGCCGCGATGACCTCGAGGCCGACGCCGCCCAGCTGCGAGTGCGTGCCGGAGAAGTACTCGTCCACGAGGTCCTGGCCAAGGCCAAGGGCTTCGAAGGTCTGGGCCCCGGTGTAGGAGGCCACGGTGGAGATGCCCATCTTGGACATGATCTTCAGGACACCCTTGCCGAGGCCCTTGATCAGGTTGTAGACACCGTCCTGCGCGGTCACCCCGACGACGTCGCCGGTGGAGATGAGTTGCTCCACCGATTCCATTGCCAGGTACGGGTTCACGGCGGAGGCGCCGTAGCCGATCAGCACGGCCACGTGGTGCGTCTCGCGGACATCGCCTGCCTCGACGACGAGGGCGGTCTTGGTGCGGTTGGCGCTGCGCAGCAGGTGGTGGTGCACGGCGCTGACCAGCAGCAGGGACGGGATCGGCGCCCACTGGGCGTTCGAGTCACGGTCCGAGAGCACAACGTACTGCACCCCGCGGTTGATGGCCCCGGAAACCTGCTCGCAGATTTCGGTCAGCCGTGCGCGCAGCGCGTTTTCGCCGCCTTCGGGGCGGTAGAGGCCCCGGACTTTCATGGCGACGCGGTCGCCGTCGGCGTTCTCGATGTTCGCGATCTTGGCGAGCTGGTCGTTGTTGATCACGGGGAACGGCAGCGAAACCTGCGGCTGGCGGACCTGTTTGGTGTCCAGGAGGTTGCCGTTGGGGCCGATGGCACAGGTCAGCGAGGTGACAAGTTCCTCCCGGATGGCGTCCAGCGGCGGGTTGGTGACCTGCGCGAAGGACTGCACAAAGTAGTCGAACAGCAGCCGCGGCCGCTTGGAGAGCACGGCCACGGGAGTGTCGGATCCCATGGCTCCGAGCGGCTCGGCGCCCGTGCGGGCCATCGGGCCGAGCAGGATCTTCAGTTCCTCGGTGGTGTAGCCGAAGGTGCGCTGGCGGATGTTCACCGAGGCCGCGGTGTGCACCACGTGCTCGCGTTCGGGCAGGTCCTTCAGGTCGATCAGGTTTTCCTTGACCCAATCGGCCCACGGGTTGGCTGCCGCCACCTCGGCCTTGACCTCGGCGTCGTCGATGATCCTGCCGGCGTCCGTGTCGACAAGGAACATCTTGCCGGGTGAGACGCGGCCCTTCTTGACCACCTTGGAGGGTTCGACGTCGATCACGCCGACCTCGGAGGCAAAGATGATCAGGCCGTCCTCGGTGATCCAGAACCGGCCAGGGCGCAACCCGTTGCGGTCCAGTGTGGCGCCGACGAGGTTTCCGTCGGTGAAGGAAACGGCGGCGGGGCCGTCCCACGGTTCCATCAGCATGGAGTGGTACTCGTAGAATGCGCGGCGGGCAGGATCCATCGTGGCGTGGTTTTCCCAGGCCTCGGGGATCATCATCATGATCGAGTGGGTGATCGGCCGGCCGGAGAGCCAGAGCAGTTCCGCGACCTCGTCGAAGGAGGCCGAGTCGGAAGCGCCCGGGGTGCAGATCGGGTACAGCTCCTCGGGTGAATCCCCCAGCAGCGGGTTGGCCAGCTGCGACTGGCGGGCACGCATCCAGTTGCGGTTTCCCTTGACCGTGTTGATTTCGCCGTTGTGGGCGATGGTCCGGAACGGCTGGGCCAGCGGCCAGGACGGGAAGGTGTTGGTGGAGAAGCGCGAGTGGACGATCGCGAGCTTGGTCTTGAAGCGCTTGTCCGAGAGGTCCGGGTAGAACGGCTCGAGCTGGGCCGTGGTCAGCATGCCCTTGTAGACGATGGTCCGGGAGGACAGCGACGGGAAGTACACGCCGAACTTGTTCTGCGCCCGCTTCCGGATCCGCCACGCACGGGAGTCGAGTTCGTTGCGCTCCAGCACTTCCCCGGTGCTGGAGGCAAAGAACGGCTGGGAGAAGTACGGCATGCAGGCCCGGGCCATCGCCCCGACGAGGTCAGCGACGATCGGCACCTCACGCCAGCCGAGGACCGTCATGCCCTCGTCGGCGGCAAGGCTTTCGATGCCCGCCTTGGCGGCGTCGGATTCGCGCTTCTCGGCCGGCAGGAAGGCCGTGCCCACCACGAACTGACCGGGGGCGGGAAGCTCGAAGTCGGTGACTGCACGGAAGAACTCGTCCGGGACCTGCATAAGCAGTCCCGCGCCGTCGCCGGTGCCTTCGTCGGCGCCCACGGCGCCGCGGTGCTCGAGGTTGCGCAGGGCGGTCAGGGCGGCGTCAACGATGTCATAGCCCGGCTCCCCCCGCAGCGTGGCGATAATGGCGAGGCCGCAGGCGTCCTTCTCCTGCTCGGGGTTGTAGAGCCCGGCCGCTTCGGGAAGTGCCGCGAAGCGCTTGAAAGGTGACATGGCGGCCTCTTGAGGCTCGGACCAACTGGGGCTGTGCAGGGTTTGGGTCATGGGAGACGTCCTTCCTCCTGATCGTGCGTATGGGAGGGACAACATTGGCCCGCATCGGTGCGCCGGCCGTGACGGGCACAACAAAGTGTTTTCTTATTCGAATTGTAGGTCAGCGCCGCTTCCTGCACTAACAGTTACGCGGCCGCCTGCCTGGGCTTGCGCGAAACAGCCACTGTCTGCTGTCCGCTGCCTTCCCTTTTGCCACGACGCTGTGGAAACGGACTCTGCGAGGGGTGACTCCGCGGCCCGGTTTGCCAGGGGCTGAGCTATTTGGTGCCCTCAGCATCCGGCGCGGTTCCAGTGGCCTGGTGGCCGGGTGTTCCGGCCGCCGGTGTTCCAGTGGCGGGCTTGGTGCCGCCAGTGGATTCCTTGGACGTTTCAGCTGGGGCGGAAACGTGGCCTGGACCGCTTTGGTTCTCAGGGAGATTATCACGCGATTCACTATCTGAGACAGCAGAATCCGAACGGCGGACAGTGCCGCTGTAAGCAGGGACGGTGGCCGGCACCTTGTGTTCCGCGTCGTTCCCGGCGTCGTCGCGCTCCTCAGCCGCCTCGTCATCTTCGCCTTGTGGCACGTCACGGTCGACGGCGGCGGCTGGCTTAACGTCCGTGTCCGCCGTCGTCCCAGCACTGTCAGCCTTCCCCGCGGCGGCGTCAGCGTCAGTGTCGGCGTCTGTTTCCCGGTCCGTGTCCGTGTCCGTCTCCGTGTCAGACGGCTCGCGGCCTGGCAGGTAGACGGTGTCCGGCTCCGTACGCCTGCGCAGGCCCAGGATGATGAACGCGGCCAGCGCGCCCAGCAGCACGAAGATGGACGTCCACACGTTCAGGCGGGTGGTGATGCCGAACAGGTTGATCTGCTCGGCGTCGTCGATCCGCATCGCTTCGATCCAGACCCGGCCCAGCGTGTAATAGACCGCGTACAGGCAGAAGAGCCGGCCCCGGCGGAAGCGGAACTTGCGGTCGAGCAGCAACAGAATGCCGACGCCGGCCAGGTTCCAGAGGGATTCGTAGAGGAACGTCGGGTGGAAGAGTGTGTCCGCGGCCATGCCGGGAGGGAAGTTCGGGTTGTCAGCGTCGATCTGCAGGCCCCACGGGAGTGTGGTGGGGCCACCGAACAGTTCCTGGTTGAAGTAGTTGCCCCAGCGGCCGATCGCCTGGGCCAGCAGCAGTCCGGGCGCCGCGGCGTCCATGAAGGCGCTCAGCTTGACCCCCGCCTTGCGGCAGCCGATCCACGCACCCACGGCGCCCAGCAGCACGGCGCCCCAGATCCCCAGACCCCCGCGCTGGAGCTGCGGGATCAGGGACAGGTCGCCGGTGCCGTCGAAGCCGGGGCCGAAGTACGCGTCCGGTGAGGACACCACGTGGTAGAGCCGGCCGCCGATGATACCGAACGGGATGGCCCAGATGGCGATGTCCCAGACGCTGCCCTCCGGGGCGCCGCGCTTGGCCCAACGGACGGAGGTGAGCCACAGGCCGACGATGATGCCGAGCAGGATGCACAGGGCGTAGGCGTGGATGCGCAGTGACCCCCATGGCAGCGGGATGTCGAAGCCGGACCAGTCCGGGCTCGGAATGCTCGCGGGGATCATCGCTGCCGCGTGGAGGACTGACTGCATGTGTTTAAGCTTCTTCCCTGGTGAGGCCGGTGCTGAGGTCTTTCGTCAAGGACGCTACCGCATCCACGCCGCCGTCGCCGATGGCCACGACCAGCGCGGTACCGACGATCACGCCGTCCGCGTAGGCGGCGATCTCGCGGACCTGCTCCGCGTTGGACACGCCCAGACCGACGCAAACATGTTCGGCGCCGGCGGCGCGCGCGGCGGCCACAACATCCTTGGCTGCGGAGCTGACCGAGGTACGGGCGCCGGTGACGCCCATGATCGAGACCGCATAGACGAAGCCGCGGCTCGCCTCGACGGTGCGCTTCATGCGCTCCGGCGAGGAGGACGGCGCCACGAGGAACACCCGGTCCAGGCCGTACTTGTCCGAGGCCGCCATCCATTCGGACGCTTCATCGGGGATCAGGTCCGGGGTGATGAGCCCTGCTCCCCCGGCGTCGGCGAGCTGGCGGGAGAATTCATCGACGCCCGTCCGGACAACAGGGTTCCAGTAGGTCATGACCAGCACGGCGGCGTCGGTCTTGCTCGTGATGCCGCGGACAACGTCGAAGACCTGCTTGACGTGGAAGCCCTTGGCGAGGGCCTCCGTGGTGGCGGCCTGGATAACAAGGCCGTCCATCACCGGGTCGGAGTACGGGATGCCGATTTCGATCAGGTCCGCGCCGTTTTCCGCGAGGGCGATGCCGGCCGCGATGGTGTCCTCGACGCTCGGGTAGCCGGCGGGCAGGTAGCCGATGAGGGCGGCGCGGCCCTGGGCCTTGGCGCGGTCAATGGCCGCAGCCGATTTGCTGGCGGCGGTCAGGCTGCCTCCGGCGCTGGCTTCGACGTGGTTCACAGCTGCTCCCCCTCCGTGGCGATCTCGTGCTCGGGTGAATCCTTGTCCAGCAGGTCGAACCATTCAGCGGCAGTGGCCACGTCCTTGTCGCCGCGGCCGGAGAGGTTCACGATCACGATCTTCTCTGATGCATTGCTGGAGCCTGCGGCCCCAGCTTCGGCGGCCAGCCGCTGGCCGACCTTGATGGCACCGGCCAGTGCATGCGCCGACTCGATGGCCGGGATGATGCCCTCGGTGCGGCAGAGCAGCCGAAACGCGTCCATGGCCTCGCTGTCCGTGATGGGCTCGTAGCTGACGCGTCCGATGTCCGCGAGGTAGGCGTGTTCCGGCCCGACGCCGGGGTAGTCCAGGCCTGCGGAAATGGAGTGCGATTCGATGGTCTGGCCGTCGTCGTCCTGCATCAGGTAGGAGCGGGCGCCGTGCAGCACCCCGGGCTTGCCGAGCGTGATGGTGGCGGAATGGCGTCCGGTTTCGACACCCTCGCCGCCGGCTTCGAAGCCATAGATCCTAACCGAGGGATCGTCCAGGAAGCCGTGGAAGATGCCGATGGCGTTGGAGCCGCCGCCGACGCAGGCGCAGACGGCGTCGGGCAGGCGGCCGGTCTGCTCCAGGATCTGGGCGCGGGCCTCCTCGCCAATAACCTCGTGGAAGTACCGGACCATGGCCGGGAACGGGTGCGCCCCGGCAGCGGTGCCCAGCAGGTAGTGCGTGGTGTCCACGTTGGCGACCCAGTCGCGGAGCGCCTCGTTGATGGCGTCCTTGAGCGTCTGGGAGCCGTTGGTCACCGGAATGACGGTGGCTCCGAGGAGCTCCATCCGGGCAACGTTGAGGGCCTGCCGGCGGCAGTCTTCGGCGCCCATGTAAACGACGCATTCCAGGCCCATCAGGGCGGCCGCGGTGGCGCTGGCGACACCGTGCTGCCCGGCGCCGGTTTCGGCGATGATACGGGTCTTGCCCATGCGCTTGGCCAGGAGTGCCTGGCCCAGCACGTTGTTGATCTTGTGCGACCCGGTGTGGTTCAGGTCCTCGCGCTTGAGGAAGATCCGGACCCCTCCGGCGTGCTGCGCGAAGCGGTTCGCCTCGGTCAGCAGCGAGGGCCGGCCGGAGTAGTTCTTATTCAGATCGGCGATCTGCGCGGTGAACTCGGGATCGGCTTTGGCCTTCTCGAAAGTGTCTTCGAGCTCATCCAGGGCGGCGATGAGGGACTCGGGCATCCACCGGCCGCCGTATGACCCGAAGTAGGGTCCGGGGGCATGCCGCAGGGATTCTCCACCCTGCAGGAACGCGTCCACGGCGCTTTCGTCTGAGCTGGCTGCTGGCGCATCGACCATCAGTCTCACCATCCTGTTCCACTGCTAATTAGGTCTGGGTGCTGCACGGAGGCGCCGCATGCTCCCGCCGGGCGTTGCCCGTCCGGAGCACGGGTCAGGATCGTGCGGCGATTTCTTCTGCTCCGGCGGCCATGAATTCGGCGATCCGCTCCCGCGGGGTCGCGTCGCTGACCAGGGCTTCGCCCACGAGGACGGCGTTGGCGCCGTTCGCCGCGAAGTGCCGGACGTCGTCGACGCCGCGGACGCCCGATTCGGCGACGACGAGCGCGCCGGCGGGGATGCCTCCGGCGAGTGCGGCGAAGACGGAACGGTCGACGTCGAGCGTCTTGAGGTTGCGGACGTTGACGCCGATGATCCGGGCTTCGGCAGCAACAGCCCGCTCGATTTCTTCGGCGGTGTGCGTCTCGACGAGCACGTTCATGCCGAGTTCGCGGCTGAGGGCACTGAACTCGCGCAGTTGCGCATCGGAAAGGGACGCCACGATCAGCAGGACGAGGTCGGCCCCGTGTGCCCTGGCCTCCCAGATCTGGTACTCGTCGATCATGAAGTCCTTGCGCAGCAGCGGGATGTCCACGGCTGCCCGGACGGCGTCGAAATCGGCGAGTGAACCGTTGAAGCGGCGCTGTTCAGTCAGGACGCTGATCGCGGCGGCGCCGCCGTCGGCGTACTGCACGGCGAGGGAGGCAGGGTCCGCGATGCTCGCGAGGTCCCCCTTGGACGGGCTCCGGCGCTTGATCTCGGCGACGACCTTCAGCTGCGCGCGTGTTGCCGAGGCGCCGCCGAGTGCGGTCCACGCATCGCGTGCGGGCGGGGCGGCGGCGGCGCGCTCCTTTAGCTCGGCGAGCGTCACGAGGCGCCGGCGGGACTCCATATCCTCCCTGACACCGGCATTGATGTCATCGAGAACGCTCACCCTTAGTGGCCGGAGTTCTTCAGCTTGCTGCCGCCCACACCGTATCCGGCCTTGCGCATGGCGAAGCCGATGATCAGGCCGATCGCCATAACAACGCCGCCCGCGATGAAGATCGTGGTGTTGGCGATGACAAAGGCGATGGACATGATGAGCGCGCCGACGAGCATGACCAGGACGGTGGTCCAGGCTGCCGGGCTGTTGCCGTGGCCGGTCGGTTCGCTGTGATCGACGTCGTCGTACGAGTAGCCGGTGCCGGCAGCGGGCTTGGGTGCGGAAACAGGGGCATTGCTCATTGGAATCTCCTCAGGGTGAATACTGCTTACATTCTGCCATTTATTGGCGGTGTTGTTGGCCGCGTTACCGGCGGCGTTGCCGGCAGCGTTACTGCACGTGGTGACGATCGTGTCCGCGGCATCGGCTCAGGTGGGATCGTCACCGCGTGACAACCGGTCCCAGCTGTCGATCTCATCCGGCGGTCCGGCCGGCGCCACGGATCCGCCGGCGGCGGCACCCGACGCTGCGGTGTCATATTTCGTGCGCGACTTCCAGTAACGGCCCGCGGGGATGACCAGCAGGGCGCTGAGTCCCAGCAGCGCGCCGGCGGCGACGGCGAGGGCCGGGAAGACGGTTACGTCCACCTGCACGTCGCTGCCCGTGATTCCGGTGGCGGCGGCGATGGAGCCCTGGGCTGCGGCCACCGGGTCGGCGATGACGATCGCGGCGGCGCTGACGATGCCGGCGGCGGCCAGCAGGATAAGCGCCGTGATGATCCAGCGGGCGATCCGGCCGGCGATCGAGGCGGCCAGACCGCCGGCCAGGGCAACGAGGGCAAGCGCCGTCACCGTGGTGGCGGCCTTGCTGCCCTGGACGTGCAGGCCGTCCTGGCTGTTGACGGCCGCCCCGAGCTGGGCCGGGTCGAGGTGGACGATGAGCCAGGTCTGTGTCGTGGTGCCAAAGACGGCCAGCGCCAGGGCGGCGATGGCCAGGACCAGGGTGGATTTCCGCGCCCAGCGGGGCACGACCGGGCTGGTGCTCTTGACCGTGGTGCCGCTCATGACTGCGCCCCGGCGTCGGAAATCGAATCGGCCGTGATGTTGCGCAGCGACTGGGCCGTGTGGACGGCCCGCATCGGTGCGGCAGCTTTGTTGACGGTTTCGATCGCCTCGGTGGCGTTGACGGAGTCGGCCACAATGCCGCCGCCGGCCTGCACGTAGGCGCGTCCTTCCCGCAGCAGCGCCGAGCGGATGGCGATGGCCATGTCCATGTCGCCGGCGAAGTCGAGGTAGCCCACCACTCCCCCGTAGATCCCGCGGCGGTGCGGCTCGAGCTCGTCGAGCAGGCGCAGCGCCCGCGGCTTGGGGGCCCCGGACAGCGTTCCGGCCGGGAAGGTCGCCTTCAGCACGTCGTAGGCTGTGGCGTTGGGCGCCAGTTTGCCGACCACGGTGGAGACCAGGTGCATGATGTGGCTGAAGCGCTCGACTTCCATGAACTGGGTGACGTCGACGGAGCCGGCCACGCAGACCTTTGACAGGTCGTTGCGGGACAGGTCCACCAGCATCAGGTGTTCGGCGCGTTCCTTCTCGTCGGCGAGGAGTTCCTCGGCCAGGGCTTTGTCCGCCTCGACTGTTTTGCCACGCGGCCGGGAGCCGGCGATGGGGTGGGTGATGACTTCCTCGCCGGTCACGGTCACGAGTGCTTCCGGTGAGGAACCGACGATCGAGTATTGCCGGCCGGCGGCGTCCTCGAGGCTGAAGATGTACATGTACGGGCTGGGGTTGGTGTTCCGCAGTACCCGGTAGACGTCGAGCGGGTCTGCGCCGCATTCCATTTCGAAGCGGCGGGAGATGACCACCTGGAAGACTTCGCCGTCGACGATCGCCTCCTTGCTGCGGTCCAGCGCGGCGAGGTAGTCCGTCTCGTCCCAGCGTTCCTGCACGCTGGAGGCGAAGTCGAGAGCGGCGGCGTCGAGCACGGAGACCGGCTGCTGGACGGGGGTGCTCACCTGGGCCAGCAGGGCCTTGACCCGGGCGACGGCGTCGTGCCAGGCGTCGTCGACCCGTTCGGAGCTGTTGTCGAAGTTGATCGCGTTGGCAATCAGCAGCACGGTGCCGTCCATGTTGTCATGCACGGCCATGTCCGTGACGAGGTTCAGCGCCATTTCCGGCAGCTCGAGATCGTCCTCAGGCGGGCTGGTCAGCTTTTCCCAGTGCCGGACGGTTTCCCAGCCGAGGAATCCGACCAGGCCGGAGGTGAACGGGGGCAGGCCTTCGAACCGGTCGGTGCGGAGGGCCTCGACGGTGTCGCGGATCGCGTCCACCGGGCTGCCGCCGAGCGGCACGCCCACCGGGGGTTCACCGAGCCAGTGCGCCTGCCCGTCCTTGGTGGTCAGGGTGGCCCGGGAGCGGGCGCCGATGAAGGAGTAGCGGGCCCAGGAACCGCCCACAGCCGCGGATTCCATCAGGAACGTACCCGGCTGGCCCTGGGCGAGTTTGCGGTACAGCCCGATCGGAGTTTCGGCGTCAGCGAGCACCTTCAGCCGGACGGGGATGACACGGCTGTGGCCTGCGAGTTCACGGAACTCCTCCAGGCCCGGGCTGATGATTCCAAGGTCCTGCATGGCTGTGGTTTCCGCCTGTTCTTTCAGTGGTCCAAAGGTTGGTTGGGTGGGGCGGCGCCGCGGGCGGCCGCCTGCGCGGCTGTGCGCCGCCGGCAGCTGCCGAGTGCTGCCGGGTCAGTCGGCGGGGCTGGTGACGACGTCGAGCCCGCGGCCGTCGAAGCAGGTCCGGGTCCCGGTGTGGCAGGCCGCGCCGACCTGGTCCACCCGGACCAGCAGCGCGTCGCCGTCGCAGTCCATGGCGAGGGATTTGACCCACTGCACGTGGCCGGAGGTGTCCCCCTTGCGCCAGTACTCCTGGCGGGAGCGGGAGTAGAACGTCACCCGCCCGCTGGTCATGGTCCGGTGCAGGGCCTCGTCGTCCATCCACCCCAGCATGAGCACCTCGTTGGTGTCGAATTGCTGCACGACCGCCGCGACCAGGCCGGCACTGTCCCGCTTCAGGGCTGCGGCGAGCCCCTCGGGGAGCGGGCTTGCGGGCGCGGCGGCGCCGGCGGTGCTGACAGGGTTTCCCGTGACGGGGTTTCCATCAACAGGGTTTCCATCAATTGGGGCGGGGGCGGGCTGCTCAGACATCAGCTCAAGTCTAGTGCCTTGACGCGGGGCACCGCCCAGTTGCCCGGCGCCCCGCTTAACATCGGCGTCACCACGGCGTGAATCGATTCCCGGCGGCCATAACGACGGCGATTCAGGTGCACACGCGCGGCCGTCTCGTGCTAGTTTCACAAGTGATGCATTTCGTCGATCCCTCCCGAGAAGTTCTGGCCGAAACCCTACTGGCGGCCGGTCCTGACTCCCCCACGCTCTGCAAGGGCTGGCGTACCCGGGACCTCGCCGCCCACCTGTACCTGCGCGAGCGGAAAGCCGCCGTCGGGCTCGGCCTGCTGATCAAGCGCCTGGCCAAGGCATCGGACCATGCCACCGCAGAGCTGGCGGCCAAGCTCACGACGCCGGAGGAGTACAACAAGCTGGTCAACTCCTTCCGGGCCGGTCCGTCCGCGTTCTCGCCGATGAAGATCAAGGCCCTGGACGAGAGCGCCAACCTGATCGAATACTTCGTCCACACCGAGGACGTCCGCCGTGCCGTGGACCGCTGGGCGCCCCGTGCCCTGGACGAGGAGTATTCGGACGCCCTCTGGGACGAGCTGGTGAAGCGGGCGGCCATCCTGTACCGCGGCGTGGATCTCGGGATCGTGCTGGTGCGCCCCTCCGGCCCACGGCACGTCGCCAAGCGCGCTCCGGTGTCGGTTGCGATCGTCGGTGAGCCGGGCGAACTCCTCATGCACGCCCACGGCCGCACCCGCCACGCCCTCGTAACCTTCGAAGGCCAGCCCGACGCCGTCGCGCTCCTGCAGTCCGCCGAAGTCGGCCTCTAGCACCTCCCTTAATCAAGCAACGCGGGGTCACCTACCGCCCAAAATCCCCTCCGGGATGGGCGCCAGGTGACCCCGCGTTTCTGTCTGTTCTGCTAGCGGACTTCGAAGCCTGCTTCACGGATCGCGGCCTTGACCTGGGCGATCATGTCCAGCGGACCGAAGTGGAAGACGGACGCGGCGAGCACCGCGTCGGCGCCGGCCGCCACGGCCGGCGGGAAATGCTCCGGTTTGCCGGCGCCGCCGGAGGCGATGAGGGGTACCTTAACAGCCGCCCGCGCGAGGCGGATCAGCTCCAGGTCGAAGCCGTCCTTGGTGCCGTCGGCGTCGATCGAGTTCAGCAGGATTTCCCCCACACCGCGGTCGGCCGCTTCGCGGGCCCAGGCGAGGGCGTCGATTCCGGTGCCCTGTCGTCCGCCGTGCGTGGTGACTTCGAAGCCGGACGGGGTGGGCTGCGAGCCCGGACGGGTCCGGCGTGCGTCGAGGGACAGCACCAGCACCTGGGACCCGAAGTGCCGGGTGATCTCGTCGATCACCTCGGGACGGGCGACGGCGGCGGTGTTGATGGCTGCCTTGTCCGCGCCGCAGCGCAGCAGCTTGTCCACCTCGGCCACGCCGCGGACGCCGCCGCCGACGGTCAGCGGGATGAAGATTTCCTCGGCGGTGCGCCGGACGACGTCGAAGGTGGTCTCCCGGTTGCCCGAGGAAGCCGTGACGTCGAGGAAGGTCAGCTCATCGGCGCCGCCGTTGTCGTAACGGTGCGCCAGCTCGACGGGGTCGCCGGCGTCGCGGAGGCCTTCGAAGTTGATGCCTTTGACCACGCGGCCGGCATCAACGTCCAGGCACGGGATAACGCGGACAGCTACAGCCATGACTTCTCCTGGTACTCACTCACGGAAGGAACACGCACGCCGGGTCAGATGCGGCAGGCGTGGATGGTGCTGACCAGGATGGCGCGGGCGCCCAGGTCGTAGAGCTCGTCCATGATCCGGTTGGTCTGCTTCTTCGGCACCATCGAGCGGACGGCCACCCAGTCCGAATCGCGCAGCGGCGAGACCGTGGGCGATTCCAGGCCGGGCGTGAGGGCCGCGGCCGCTTCGACGAGTTCCTTGCGGATGTCGTAGTCCATCATGACGTACTGGTGCGCCACGAGGACGCCCTGCAGCCGCCGGATCAGGACCTCGGCGGCGGGGTTCTGCTCGCCCTTGCGGCCGATCAGGACGGCTTCGGAGTGCAGGATGGGCTGGCCGAAGATCTCCATGCCGGCAGCCTTGAGGGTGTTCCCGGTTTCGACGACGTCGGCGATCGCGTCCGCGACGCCGAGGCGTACGGAGGATTCCACGGCGCCGTCGAGGCGTACGACTTTGGCCTTGATGCCGCGCTCCGCGAGGTAGCCGCGGAGCAGTCCGTCGTAGCTGGTGGCGAGGCGCTTGCCGTCGAGCTGTTCGACGGCGGTGAAGTCGCCCACCGGGCCGGCGAAGCGGAAGGTGGAGGCCGCGAAGCCCAGCGGGAGCAGTTCTTCGGCTTCAACCTCGGCGTCGAGGAGCAGGTCGCGGCCGGTAATGCCGACGTCGAGCGTTCCCTGGCCGACGTAGACGGCGATGTCGCGCGGGCGGAGGAAGAAGAATTCAATGTCGTTGTCCGGGTCCACCATGACCAGTTCGCGGGTGTCGCGGCGCTGGCGGTAACCGGCCTCGGCAAGCATGGCGGAGGCGGCTTCGGACAGGGATCCCTTGTTCGGGACGGCAACTCTCAGCATGGGGAGGTCTTTCTTGGTTGGGACGAAGTCCGTTCAGAAACGGCCCGTCCAGGAATTGTCGGTTCAGGCACAGCGGGCCACGCTATACACCGGATCCGCAGGGCAGGCCCTGGCGGGTTCCGGCGCGGACGTGGCTAGAGATGCTTGTAGACGTCTTCCAGGCTGAGTCCTTTGGCGAGCATCAGAACCTGCAGGTGATAGAGCAACTGCGAGATTTCCTCGGCGGCGGCGTCATCGGATTCGTACTCGGCAGCCATCCAGACCTCGGCTGCTTCCTCCACGACTTTCTTGCCGATGCCGTGGACTCCGGAATCCAGTTCGGCGACGGTGCGGGAGCCCTCCGGACGGACGGCTGCCTTCTCACTCAGTTCTGCGAACAGCGATTCGAAATTCTTCACGCCCTCCAGCCTACTTGCTCGCGGGCGGAGGGCGCCTGCCGGGCCGTTCCATGACGGCTGGGATGTGAGCGATTACACAGCCCATCGGGTCCGGCCGTGCGCCGTTCGGGCACGGCCGGACCCGGTGTCCAGGGCCTAGCCGAACTGCTTGAGCGTCACAGCGGTGGCGAGGGCCGCGGTGACGGCCTCGTGGCCCTTGTCCTCGGTGGAGCCCGGCAGCCCGGCACGGTCAATCCCCTGCTGTTCCGTGTCGCAGGTCAGGACGCCGAAGCCCACGGGGACACCGGTGCGGACGGAGACCTCGGTGAGGCCCAGCGTTGCCGCCTCGCAGACGTATTCGAAGTGCGGGGTTCCGCCGCGGATCACGACGCCGAGCGCCACGACGGCGTCGAAGTGCGGTGCCAGCCGGGCGGCGGCGACGGGGAGTTCGAAGGTGCCGGGGACGCGGAGGACGGTCGGGTCGCTGATGCCGGCGTCTTTCGCCGCGCGCAGGGCGCCGTCCAGGAGCCCGTCCATGATCTGGGTGTGCCAGCTCGCGGCCACGATGGCCAGTTTCAGCTGGGAGGTTTCCTCCGGCCTGAAGGTGCTGAGGTCAATCTGTGGTGCGCCGTGTCCGCTCATGTGGAAATCCTTGTTCTGCTCAGTCGTTGTGTGCGTGTCTCATCGTCGTGCGGCCCGGTGCGGACCGTCTGACGGTCGTTTAGTCTTGGTCGTGGTCGAAACCGCGCGGACCGGCAGCCGGTGCTGCCGGCTCCATGTCCAGGACCAGGCGGTGGTCCATCCGGTCCTTCTTGGTCTGCAGGTACCGGATGTTCTGCTCGCGGGAGGGAACCTCGGTGGGCACCATCTCCACGACGCGGACGCCGGCCTGGGCCAGCCGGTCCTGCTTGTCCGGGTTGTTGCTCAGCAGGCGGACCTCGTGGAGGCCCATGTCCGCGAGGATCTGGGCCGCGGCCTTGTAGCAGCGCGCGTCCACGGGAAGGCCCAGCTGTTCGTTGGCCTCCACCGTGTCGAAACCGGCCTCCTGCAGGGCGTAGGCCTTCATCTTGTTTGCCAGCCCGATCCCCCGGCCCTCCTGGCCGCGCAGGTACAGCAGCGTCCCGCCGAACTCGTTGATCATCTCGAGGGCATAGGCCAGCTGCTCACCGCAGTCGCAGCGGTAGGAGCCGAACACGTCTCCGGTGAGGCACTCCGAATGCAGGCGGACCAGCGGGGCCATCCCGTCGACCGGAGGCAGTGGGGAACTGACAGCCAGGTGCTCCGCACCGGTGGCCAGGTCGGTCCAGGCCTGGGCCACGAAGTCGCCGAAGGCGGTGGGCAGCTGCACGATCGGGCCTGCGCTTACCGGATGCGGCCGGCGTTCGGCGGCGCGCTGTTCTTGGGCTTCCGACGTCGTCATCGTTTCTCCTCCATTACACGGGGTCAGTTGCGTGACCGGCGGGCTGTCCGGCCTCAAGGTAAGCCACCAGGTCCGCAATCGAGATCAGCGGGCAGCCGTGCTCGAGGGCGAAGCCGCGAAGTCCGTCCAGCCGCATCATTTCTCCGTTGTCGTACACCACTTCTGCGATCACACCCACGGGCTCGAGTCCGGCCAGCTGGCACAATTCCACAGCAGCTTCGGTGTGGCCGGGACGTTCCCGCACTCCCCCCTTAACGGCGCGGAGCGGAAAAACATGCCCGGGACGTGTCAGTGCCGCAGGTTGGCTCCCGGGATCGGCCAAAATCCGTGCCGTCAGGGCGCGGTCCGTGGCCGAGATTCCGGTGCTCACGCCCAGTGCGGCGTCGCAGGACACCGTGTAGGCGGTGCCTTTGGCATCCTCGTTGATTTCGACCATCGGCGGCAGCGCGAGGGCATCGGCCCGGCCGCCGTCGAGCGGAACGCAGATGACGCCGGAGCTGTACCGGATGGTCCAGCCCATCAGGGCCGGGGTGGCGTGCTGCGCGGCGAAGATGATGTCGCCTTCGTTTTCGCGGTCCTCGTTGTCCACCACCAGGACGGGACGGCCGGCGGCGATGGCGCGGACGGCGTCCTCAATGAGGTCGAGCCCGGCCGGCGGAATGACGGGCGCGGAGACGAGCTCCGCGGGCAGGGCAGCGTCGGCGGAGTTGGTGAGGAGGGGCTGACGGGCAGGGATGTCCTTGACGTTGTTCACGCTGTTGCCCCCTCCGCGCCTACTGCTGCTCCCCCGGCTGCCGCACCTGAAAATGCGAGCAGGCGCTCAGTGTACTTCGCGAGGACGTCCACTTCGAGGTTTACGTGGCTGCCAAGGGCTTTCGCGCCCAGTCCGGTGTCGGCCAGTGTGGTGGGGATCAGCCCCACTTCGAACCATGGCGCCGGTTCAGGGGCCGGGCTCACGGCGGTCACGGTCAGCGATACGCCGTCGACGGCGATGGACCCCTTCTCCGCGATGTAGCGTGCCAGCCCGGCGGGAATGCCGAAGCGGAGCCGGTCCCAGTTGCCCAGCGCCTCACGCTCGAGCAGCTGCCCGACGCCGTCGACGTGGCCCTGGACGACGTGCCCGTCAAGCCGGCCGCCGGCCGGAACACAGCGTTCCAGGTTGACAGGGTCCCCGGCGGCGAGTTCGCCGATGGTGCTGCGGGTGAGGGTCTCGCCCATCACGTCGACGCTGAAGTCCTTGCCGTCGATCTCGGTGGCTGTGAGGCAGACGCCGTTGACGGCGATGGAGCCGCCGAGGGCCAGTCCCTCGGTGCTGCCGGGCGCGTGGAGCCGGACGGTGGCGCTGATGTCGCCGTTGCGTTCAACGGACAACACCTTTCCCTGCTCGGCGATAATTCCGGTAAACATCAATTGCCTCCTGCGGCGGTTTCCGCGGCTGTGCGGAGCGGGGTTGAATCGGCTGAAGTGTTGCTGGCGGCCGGCGGGCGTGTCAGGGCGGGGTGTGTCAGGGTGGGGCGCAGATGCAGCCGCAGGTCCCGGCCGAGCAGCTGGACCGCCCCGCCGGACGCGGCATCCCATTCCCACTGCTGGGCATCGGCCAGGGTGGTGATGCCGAGGTCCTCCAGTGCCGGGGTTCCGGACCCAAGCAGGGTCGGGGCGAGGTAGACGATGAGTTCGTCCACCAGCCCGGCGGCGAGGAACGCGCTCAGGATCCGGGAGCCGCCTTCGACCATGAGGTGGCGGACTCCGGCAGAGAACAGCTCCTCCAGCGCTTCCCGCGGATCACGCGTGGGCAGGTGGAGGACTTTGCCGTCGTCGCCGTTGATCGCGGCGCCTTCGGGGATCCCCCGGTAGCCCATCACGACGCGCAACGGCTGGCGGGCGGCCGGTTCGCCGTCGGCACCGCGGGCCGTGAGGCGCGGATTGTCGACCAGGACGGTCTGGGTGCCGACGAGGATGGCGTCGATCCGACCGCGCAGGGCGTGGTTGTCGGCGAGCGATTCGGGGCTGGAGATCCATTGGCTGGTGCCGTCGCTGGCTGCGATTCGGCTGTCGAGGGTCTGGGCGATATGCAGGGTGACGAAAGGCCGCGAGTCCGCAACGGCGTCGAACCAGCGCCGGTTCAGGTCCAGCGCGGCTTCGGCGCCGAGTCCGGACCGGACGCGGACTCCTGCGGCGCGCAGGGTGGCCGCGCCGCCGGCCGCCGGATCGTGCGGATCGTGCGGATCGTCAACCGCGTAGACGACGTCCGCAATGCCGGCCTCGATGATCGCCTGCGCGCAGGGACCCGTGCGTCCACAGTGGTTGCACGGTTCCAGCGTGACCACCATGGTGGTGCCGTTGAGGTCCTGGCCGGCGGCCCTGGCCTGGTCAATGGCGTCGGCTTCCGCGTGGGCGGTGCCGGCTCCGCGGTGGAAGCCCGTGATGATCGGGGTGCCGTGAGCGTCGATGACGACGGCGCCAACCAGCGGGTTCGCGCCGCGCGGCCCCTGCAGGGCTGCTGCGAGGGCGGAGTCCATGGCGGCGACCTCGGCTGTGCTGAAACCGGCCGCTGTCAGGGCTGCGGCGTCATCTGCCGTCGCGTGGGGGGAGTGTCTGAGGCTCATCAACCTGCCACCGGGCTTTCGAAGACCGTGGTGGTGGTGAAGAGCCATCGCAGAGAGTTCATGTGTGTGTCGTTCCTTCCCTCAAAAGCCGCGATGGCTCCGGGGGTATACGACAGCGAACTTCCGCGGCGCCGTAAGGGCGCCGCAGTAACAGCTGTACGTGCTTCTCTCATCCAGACTTTAACTGTCGGTACCGGAGTTCCACCGGTTCAACCGTCTGCCGGCATTCTTCCCGAGGGAAGCGCCGGCGCGCGGGTCGCGGACTATAACCGCCGGTTCGGACTTACACCGACCCCGGAGCACGTATGTGTCTTGCTATTCTGGCACAACCGCCGGGTAGCTTTGGCTATTCCCGGGGGCTGGATGTTACGGAGTGCGTCATTTTCGCCCTGCCGTGCCGGCCGCCCGGCCCTCCAGCGCGACTAGCGCTGGCCGGCCGCGCGAAGCCGTTCGATGGCCTCGGCCGGATCCTCCGCACCGTAGACGGCGGACCCGGCCACGAAGACGTTGGCCCCGGCGTCGGCGGCACGCCAGATGGTGTCCTCGGTGATGCCGCCGTCGACCTGCAGTGCCACGTCCAGCCCGGAGGCGTCGATAGCGGCGCGGGCCCGGCGGATCTTGGGAAGCGTGAGGTCGAGGAATTCCTGGCCGCCGAAGCCCGGCTCCACCGTCATGATCAGCAACATGTCGATCTCGCCGAGCATGTCCAGGAAGGGTTCCACGCCGCTGCCCGGCCGCAGCGCCAGCCCCGCTTTGGCCCCGAGTGCGCGCAGCTCGCGCGCGAGCTTGATCGGCGCGATCGATGCCTCGGCGTGGAACGTCACGGAGGCCAAACCCGCCTCGGCGTAGGCCGGCGCCCACCGGTCCGCGTGCTCGATCATCAGGTGGGCGTCCAACGGCACCGGGCTGATCTCCTGCAGCCGTGCGACGACCGGCAGCCCCAGCGAGAGGTTGGGGACGAAGTGGTTGTCCATGACGTCGACGTGGACCGCATCGGCGGTGCTGATTCTTTGCAGTTCGGCTTCGAGGTTGGCGAAGTCGGCGGAGAGAATGCTCGGGTTGATACAGCACTTGGCCATGTGGAATTCCTTGTCGTTCTGCTGAGATGTCCTGTTGAAGGCACAGTCTTCTTGGAGGCTCGGGCGTCCAGTGACCCAGTATTCCCTGCTGGTCAGGCCTTTTTGTGGATGAGCGCCAGGAACATGGCGTCTGTGCGGTGAACATGCGGCCAGAGCTGGGCGGTGAGTTCGTGTCCCGCGTCGAGGTGGCCGGTGAGGCTGACACTGTCCAGCACCGCACCGGCGTCGAGCAGCTCAAGGTCGTCGCGCTTGCGCAGCACATCGCTCACGACGGCGGTTGTCTCCGCCGGGTGCGGCGAGCAGGTCACGTAGGCCACCACGCCGCCGGGCTTGACGGCTGCCAGCGCGGACTTGAGCAACTCGCGCTGGAGCGGGCCGAGGTCCGTGAGGTCCTTGGGGGTGCGGCGCCAGCGTGACTCCGGACGGCGGCGCAGGGCGCCGAGCCCGGTGCACGGCGCATCGACGAGAACCCGGTCGAAACTCTCCGGCATCTCGGTGCCCACCTCGCGGCCGTCGCCGGTCCGCACATGCCAGACCTCGTGCGGCACCGCGGCGAGGGCCTGCCGGACAAGTTTGGCGCGGTGCGGTGCTGGTTCGTTGGCCAGCAGGGTGGCGCCGTGTTCCCGGGCGAGGGCTCCGAGCAGGGCCGCCTTGCCGCCGGGGCCGGCGCACATATCCAGCCAGCGTTCGGCTGCCTGTTCCTTGCCGCTGACGCCGCCAGTCACCTTAGTGCCGCCGCCAAGGTCGACGGCGGCCAGGGCACGGGCGACGAGCTGGGAGCCGACGTCCTGGACGCGGGTGGTGCCTTCGCGGACGGAAGCGAGCCGGCCGAGGTCACCGCCGCTGGAGAGTGCCGAGCCTTCGACGAGTTCGCCGGGCGTGGCACCGCCTTCCAGGGCCTCGTCCAGGCTGCCAAGCCCGGGCAGGGCCACGAGGTTGACCACGGGTGCGGCGTTGTCCGCTTCGAGGAGGTCACTGATTTCGCTGACCGGACGCCCGTGGGCCACGAGGGACTGCCGGAGGGCTCGGACAATCCACTCAGGGTGGGCGTAGCGGATGGCGGCTTTTTTGGTTTCGTCGGTCTCGTCGCTGAGCAGGAGTTCCAGCCACTCCTCGAGGGTGCGGGCGGACACCTTGCGCAGCACGGCGTTGATGAGCGTGGACGGCCCGGCGCCAATCACGGCCCGGGCCAGGCCGACGGTCTGGTCCAGGGCGGCGTGGGCGGGGACGCGCATGGCCAGTAACTGGTGGGCGCCGATTCTCAGCGCGTCGAGGATGGCCGGGTCGAGCTGGTCCAGGGGCCGGTCCACGCAGCGGGCCAGGATCGCGTCGTAGGTGCCCTGGCCGCGCAGTGCCCCGTAGCTGAGCTCCGTGGCGAAGCCGGCGTCGCGCTTGTCCAGGCCGTGGTGGCGGATCCGGGCGGGCAGGACGAGGTTGGCGTACGCGTCCTCGGCCGCGACGGCGCGCAGGACTTCGAAAGCAACGAGACGGGCAGGGTCGGCCCGACGGGTGCGCTGGGAAGGCGCGTTCTCGGTGAAACCGCGCTGCGGCCCGCGGTTGCGCTCCCGGCCCTGCGCGTTCCGGTTGCTTCCGTCCCGGCCGCGGCCACTCTGGCTGCCGCCCTGTCCGGCGCCGCGCTGGCCGCCTGATCCGCCGCGCTGGGGGCCGTTGCCCCGGCCGCTCGTCCCGGACTCACTCATTCGAATACCACGCTTTCAAGTGTTGCCTGTCCGCGCGCCCAGTCGGCGGCGGTCATCATTTTTTTGCCCGAAGGCTGGATCCGGGTGAGTTCGACCGGGTGTGAGCCGGTTCCCGCCAGCACGCTCTTGCCCTCCAGTGCCACGTGACCGGGGGGCAGCGCCGGTCCCCCGGGCCGCAGGATCACCGGTTCCAGCTTGATCCGCTGGCCGTCAAGGGTGGTCCAGGCGCCGGGCTCGGGGGTGACCCCGCGGGCCCGCCGCCCAATTGCCAGGGCGGGCTGCTGCCAGTCGAGCCGGCCGTCCTCGAGGGTGAGTTTGGGGGCAATGCTGACATCGCCCTGCTGCGGTACGGCGGCGGCCCGGCCGGCGTCGACCGCGGACAGGGTCTGGGTCAGGAGGAGGGCGCCGCTGTGCGACAGCCGCTCGAGCAGGGCACCGGCGGTGTCATCGGGCCGGACGGCCTCGGTCAGGGTGCCGAACACCGGGCCGGTGTCCAGTCCCTCCTCGAGCAGGAAGGTGACAGCCCCGGTGACGTCGTCGCCGGCGATCAGGGACCGTTGCACGGGCGCCGCGCCGCGCCAGGCCGGCAGCAGCGAGAAGTGCAGGTTGATCCAGCCATGGCGGGGAACGTCCAGGGCCGGCCGGGGAATGAGCCCGCCGTACGCCACGATTGCGGCGACGTCGGGGGCGGCGGCCGCGATCTGCTCTGTCACCGAGGCATCCACCTTGGAGGCGTGGATGACGTTGATGCCCAGTTCCTCGGCGCGGGCAGCAACGGGCGACGGTGTCAGCACTCGTTTGCGTCCGAGCGGCGCGTCCGGTCGGGTAAGGACGGCGACGACGTCGAATCCTGCCGCCACGAGCGCGTCGAGCGACGGCACTGCTACAGCCGGCGTTCCTGCGAAGAGAACCCTCACTGGGAGTTACCGAAGGAGCCGAAGCTTCCCGAACCTGCGCTGCCGGAACCGAAACTGGTGCCGACCGTCCGGGCGCGCTTCGCCGTCGTCTGCTCGGTAATGGAGCCGTAATTGGCGTTCCGGATGGCGCGCAGCGCGGTCTTCCGGTCGTCGCCTTCCAGCCGGTCGGTGAAAAGGATGCCGTCGAGGTGGTCGGTCTCGTGCTGGAAGGCCCGCGCCAGCATGCCCTCGCCCTCTACCTCTACGGGGTTGCCGTGCAGGTCGACGCCGGTGACGCGGGTGCGCCGGTGCCGGCGGACCGGGAAGCCGAGGCCGGGGATGGAGAGGCAGCCCTCGACTTCGTCGGGCTGGAAGTCCTCGCTGTTCTCCAGCACAGGGTTGATGATGTGTCCCTCGATGCCGCCGATCCTGTACGTGAAGACGCGCTGGCTGACGCCGACCTGGGGTGCGGCCAGGCCTGCCCCGTCCACGTCCTCCATGGTTTCGGTCATGTCGGCAACGAGCTTCGCCAGCTCAGGCCCGAATTCCGTCACGGGATCGGCAACTGTGCGCAGCACAGGATCCCCGATGATGCGGATATTCAAAATGGCCATGTGCAATCGGTCCTTACAGTGGGCGGCGACGGGATCCAGTCCAGTTTAGTTGCACACCGGACCCGGGGCCGGACGGTTTCGGATTCCCGTGCCGGGGCCGGGGCGGAGGGAGTCCGGCCGTGCGTTTAATGTCGTAGCCGGTCACTAGTGTGGGTTTATGGAAACCGTCAGGGATTTCATTGCTTTCCAGGACACAGACCGGGGCGTTGCGCCGGCCGGGCGGTCTGGTGTGGATGATGCTCTGGCCGCGCTCCGGGAGGTGGCTTTGACGGCGGCCGGGGACGCCGCACTCTGGGGATTCCGGGAGGCCTCGGATTTCGCCGGCACGGTGGAGGAGTTCTCGCGGATCGCGGAGTATCTGCAGCTCGTCGCGGCCGGCGCCGTGGACCGGACCCGGAAGCAGGCCACGGCCGCCGGCCCGAAGGCGGGCACCTCGTGGACCACGGGCTGGCGGGAGAACCCCGGCGGCACTGACGACCCGGCCGCTGCGGATGAGCCTGCTGGTGCTGTTGATGACGGGTACCGGAACACTCCGGAGTTCCTGCGGGCGCGGCTGCGGATCGGCTCCGCGGAGGCCCGGCGCCGGTTGTCCCTCGCTGAAGGCCTGCTGCCCCGCCGGGGATTCACCGGAGAAGAGTTGCCTGCCGTGCACGGGGAGCTGGGGGCCGCCGTTGCCTCCGGCGCGGTCGGGTCCCGGTCCGCGACCATCGTCAGCCTCGCCCTGGACCGTGTCCGGCACGTCTGCGACACCGAGACCGCCGCAAGGATGGAGCACGCCCTGACCCGCACCGCCGCGGAGAACGACCCGGACTTCCTGGCCCGGGTGGCCCGGAGCTGGACCGACGCGATCGACCAGGACGGGGCCGAGCCCTCCGAAGAGCTCCTGCGCCAGCTCCAGGGCGCGTTCCTCCGCAAGCCCCGGCACGGGCTGCAGCACCTGGAGATCTTCGCGACCGCCGAACAGTTCGAACACCTCCTGACCGTTATGAACACCGCCACCAACCCCCGCACGCCAGCCCCGGACGCCGGGGTGGACGCTGCCGCCAGCCCCGATTCCGCAGCGGACGGTTCCGAGGCGGGCGTGGACGTCCCGCTGGACCTGCGCTCGCGGCCGCAGAAACTCCTCGACGGCCTCATCGGTGCCTGCAAAGCAGCCCTCGCCGCCGGGACCCTGCCCGTTACGGGAGGGCTGCGCCCGCAGGTCATGGTCACCATCGACTACCGCGCCCTCCTCGCCCGGCTCAACACGCCCGGCGGAAGCCGCGACGCTCACGACGGCGCCCGGGAATGGGGTTCCGGAGATTCCTTCCACCGCGGGCAGGTCACGGCGCAGACCGGGTCGCTGCTGTTCACCGGCCCCGTCACGGCCTCGACGGTCCGGAAGATCGCCTGCGACGCGGACATCATCCCGGTCCTCCTCGGCAGCGCAGGCCAGGTCCTGGACATCGGCCGGGCCACCCGGGTCTTCCCGCCCCACATCCGCAAAGCCCTCAGCGCCCGGGACGGCGGCTGCGCGTTTCCCGGCTGCACCATCCCCGCGCCCTGGTGCGAAGCCCACCACATCACCTACTGGTCCCGCGGCGGAACAACGGGCACGGACAACGGTGTGCTGCTCTGTTCACACCATCACCACGTGATCCACAAGGAACACTGGACCATCCAGGTCCATACCGGCATCCCGTGGTTCATCCCGCCACCACACCTTGACCCCCGCCAAAAACCCCGACGCAACCACTACTTCCGCCCCGCCAACCTCGACACCCCCGGCTGACTTTGGGCCGAAAAGTCGCAAGCGTGCGGGGACCCGCATGACAGGCGAGAGGTGCGTCGCTGATCCCGGCCAGTGTTGGGGCTACCGCGTGAGTGGCGGCGGGAGGAGCGGGAGCAGGGCCGTTCCGGCTGCCGTGGTGTCGGCGGACATCTCCCAGACGCGGCGCAGCGCGCAGAACTTCCACCAGTGGTGCTTCAGGACCTCGGGGTTGGCACGCAGCGGACGGACTTCCGTCTGCCCGATCGCGACCGCCAGCAGGATCGGGGATTCGCCGTGCTGCCAGGCTTCCCACTCCCCTGCCACCGGATCCACCAGGCTTTCCTCCGCCTTCATGCCGGCCACGAGCTGCATGACCACCTTGTCATCCAGCGGTTTGACGGTGCCATCACGGCTGGTGCCCTTGGTCTTGTAGTCGATGAGGCAGGTCCGGCCGTTGATCCTGGCGACGAGGTCCAGGGTGCCGGCGTAGCCGACGGTCTTGTTCCAGACCGTGATTTCCGGGGCGATCGGCTCCACCTGGAAGAGTTCCCACCACTCGTCGAACCGTGCCGCAAAGCCTTCTTCACCATTGGCGGCGAGGGCCTCGCGGGTTTCCTTCATCTGGTGCGGACGGCCCAGAGCCCGCAGGGCCACCTGCTCGCAGTAGTTGTGCACCCGGTCCCCGCGCTTCGCAGCGTCGTCGCGGTAGGTCTCCGCCGCCTTGGCAGCACGGCTCACCGCCTGGCGCATCTTGGCCGGACTGCCGAGGATGCCTGGCAGGGTGGGGTCCTGGGCGAGGCTGTTGGCGCCCATGTACCCGAACCAGCCGTCCAGGCCGTGGGGCTGCTGGCCAATAACGGTGGTGATAGAGGGCACGGAGAACTGCTCCGAGGTGGAGCGTGCATACATCCGGCCGTAATCCGTGGCGTGGGCAAGAAGTGGGGCGGTCATGGCAAGACTCTTTCACGGGGGTGTGACAGTGGGCATCAACAAGAAAGGTCCGCCCCGCTGTGTGAGCGGAACGGACCATTCATTGGGTGGGCGATACTGGGTTCGAACCAGTGACCTCTTCGGTGTGAACGAAGCGCGCTACCACTGCGCCAATCGCCCCAATGCCATTGAATGCTAGCCCACCCCGGCGGAATTCAGAAATCGGCCGGCCTGGATGCGCTCGAGACCCTCAATACGTCGTCCGCGGCGGCCCCGCCGAAGTCCGGCCGCGCACGGGGCCGCCGGGGCGGCGTTGTGAAAACGGCGCCTAATTACATGGCTGTAATTAGTAAAAACCCCTGGAACACAAGGATGCAGCGGTCCCGGCGTCCGCCGTCGTCGTCCCGATTTGTAAGTTCCCTGAACCTCCTATAGAGTTCTTACTCGTTGGAACGCGAGGAAATGCCGATTGCGGCAGGGAATTGCAGACTAAAATGCGGACGTAGCTCAGCTGGTAGAGCACCACCTTGCCAAGGTGGATGTCGCGAGTTCGAATCTCGTCGTCCGCTCGCAGGACACTGTCACGGTAAGGTTCTTCGGAATCCTATCTACACGGTGGGTTGGCCGAGAGGCGAGGCAGCGGCCTGCAAAGCCGTATACACGGGTTCGAATCCCGTACCCACCTCGGTGAAAACCCTGGTTTCCGGTTTAGATCGGATGCAAGGGGCGATTGGCGCAGCGGTAGCGCGCTTCCCTGACACGGAAGAGGTCACTGGTTCGATCCCAGTATCGCCCACCAAAGCAAGGCAACTTGCTTGATGCAGTACCACCGGCCCAGCCGGCATGGAATAAAATGCGGACGTAGCTCAGCTGGTAGAGCACCACCTTGCCAAGGTGGATGTCGCGAGTTCGAATCTCGTCGTCCGCTCTCTTCATTACAACTCCACTCCGGATCCTTCCGGGTTGCGGGCGATTGGCGCAGCGGTAGCGCGCTTCCCTGACACGGAAGAGGTCACTGGTTCGATCCCAGTATCGCCCACCACAAGAGCAGCTCCCCCGGGGCTGCTCTTTTTTCGTGCACTGCAGGTCCTTCTACCCTGTGCACCTGGTCCTCCAGTCTTTACTCTGTGGGCGGACACCCTTGGCACCCCCGCGGCCTCCCGCTAGGGTAGAAAACGCAAGGAGCGATCTGGCTCCGCGACCGAAGGGAGGTGCCCGTGGGTTTACTTGACGATCTAAAGGGCAAGGCTCAGCACATTATTGGTGGCAACGAACAAGCCATCAAGGACGGCATCGAAAAGGCCGGCGATTTCGTCGACTCAAAGACCGGCGGAAAGCACGCCGACAAGATTGATGCCGTGCAGCGGGGCGCTTCCGACTTCGTGGACAAGGCGAACGACCAGCCGAACACGGCCCCGGCCGCCGATCAGGCTCCCGTAGCCGGTGAACCCCCCGCAGCCGGGGAACCCCGCCAGCCAGGCCTCTGACCCCAGATACGTCAGCGAGGTGCCGGTCCCGCCGAGAGGCGGCGCCGGCACCTCCGGCATTTAAGGGCACCAACGCTCCCTTGGCGCCGCCTCGCTTGAGGGTTTTTAACGAAGAAACGCGGGGTCCCTTGCGGCCCGTCCGGTGCATCCGGATGGGCTGTAGGTGACCCCGCGTTGCTGTGGTTGGTGCGGGACCGCTAGGAGGGTTCGTGGTTCTGGCCCTCGCGGGCCAGCGCGGTGAGCCTCGAAACAGCCCGGAAGTACTTTTTCGTGTATCCGCCGGTCATCATTTCCTCGGTGAAGAGCTGGTCGAACGGCACGCCGCTGGCCAGGATGGGCACATCCTTGTCGTACAGCCGGTCCGCGAGCACCACGAAGCGCAGCGCCACTGCCTGCTCCGTGATGGTGTGGACGTTCTTCCAGACCACGCCCTCTATCCCGTCCAGCAACTGCCGGTAGCGGCTCGGGTGGACGCCGGCCAGGTGGTTGATCAGCGTGCTGAACTCATCGCGCGCCACCGTCTTGCCGTGGAACTCATTCTGCATGTGGTGGGTCAACTGATCGTTCGGCAGCGGCTGCGGCGCGGCGGGCAGACCGCGGTGGCGGAAGTCCTCGCCGTCGATCCGTACGACGTCGAACTGGTCCGCCAGCACCTGGATCTCCCGGGCGAAGTCGACGGCGGCAAAGCGGCCGTCGCCCAGGGAACCCGGCAGGGTGTTGGAGGTGGCCGCAAGCTTGACGCCGGCGTCGGCCAGTTCGCGCATGAGCCGGGACATCAGCACGGTGTCGCCCGGATCATCGAGCTCGAATTCGTCAATGCAGACCAGCTTGTAGTGGCTCAGGGCCTCGACGGTCTTGCGGAAGGAGAGAGCCCCGACCAGGTTGGTGTATTCGACGAAGGTGCCGAACGCCTTCGGACCGGGCGCGGCGTGCCAGAGCGAGGCGAGCAGGTGGGTTTTGCCGACGCCGAAGCCGCCGTCGAGATAGATCCCTGCGCGGGACATGTCCTTCTTGCCGAAGAGGCGCTTGAAGAGCCCGTCGCCATCGCGTGCGCCGACGTTGGCCGCAAAACCTTCCAGCGCCCTGACCGCGGCGGCCTGGCTGGGCTGGGCCGGATCCGGCCGGTAGCTGGAAAACGAAACCTCGCCAAAGCGCGGCGACGGATAAAACCCGTTCAGGAGTTCATCCACTGAAACTGCCGGGGTGCGGGCGGCGAGCTGTTCGATCTGTACCAAGGTGGTCCGTTCTGCTGGTCTCTTGTCCCCAGAAAGAATACCGGCAAAGCGTCGGCCCTCTGGCGGCACACGGGCCAGGGGCGGACAGCACGTGACGAAGGCCATATTTCCGAGTGCGAACCGGGAGGGGCAATCCCGCCCGGTCGTGGCTAGTGTTGAAGGAGGCCCGGCGCCGCGTTCGATCCTTCCATGGCCCGGCCTCCTGACCGTTTCAGTGAAAGGCCATCCCCATGCCCTACCCCGTTGAGCAGAACGAGAAGTTCGCCGCGTACGCCCACCCCGAGCGCCTCGTGTCCACCGAATGGCTGGCCGCCGCGATCGACTCCGGCGCCCTCACCGACGGCAAGCTCGTGGTGGTGGAATCCGACGAGGACGTGCTGCTCTACGAGGTCGGCCACATCCCGGGCGCAGTGAAGGTCGACTGGCACACCGACCTGAATGACGAGGTCACCCGCGACTACGTCGACGGCGCAGCGTTCGCCGCCCTCGCCGCGGCCAAGGGAATCTCCCGCGACAGCACCGTGGTCATCTACGGCGACAAGTCCAATTGGTGGGCAACGTACGCCCTGTGGGTCTTTGAACTCTTCGGCCACGAGGACGTCCGGCTGCTCGACGGCGGCCGGGACAAGTGGATCGCCGAGGGCCGTGCCATCACCACGGACAAGCCCGCCATCACCCCCGGCGAGTACCCCGTCGTCGAACGTAACGACGCCCCGATCCGCGCCTTCAAAGAAGACGTCCTGGCCCACTTCGGCAAGCCGCTGATCGACGTCCGCTCCACCGAGGAGTACACCGGCCAGCGCACCCACATGCCCGCCTACCCCGAGGAAGGCGCCCTGCGCGGCGGGCACATCCCCACCGCGGCCTCCATCCCCTGGGCCCGGGCGGCTGCCGAGGACGGCACCTACCGGACCCGCCCCGAACTCGAGGCGCTGTACCTCGGCGAGGCCGGCCTCAAGGAGGGCGACGACGTCGTCGCGTACTGCCGCATCGGCGAACGTTCCAGCCACACCTGGTTCGCGCTCAAGTATCTGTTGGGCTTCGACTCGGTCCGCAACTACGACGGATCCTGGACCGAATGGGGCAACGCCGTCCGCGTCCCGATCGTCAAGGGTGCCGACCGCGGCACGGTACCGGCCGCCAGGTAGGCCAGCGCGTCAGCGGACGCCGATCGGGACACAAGCGGCGCGCGTGCGTAAGCTGGAAGAGATGAATACTCCTGCCCTCCCCACCGCACTGGCGGAAATTGTTGATGACTTCCAGGCCGTCACCGAGCCCGAACGGCTCCAGCTGCTGCTTGAGTTCTCCCGGGAGCTCCCGGAGCTCCCGGACCGGCTCAAGGACCACCCTGAACTGATGGAGCAGGTGGTGGAGTGCCAGTCACCGCTGTTCCTGACCATTGAAACGGAACAGTCCGACGGCGGCACGGCCGACACCGTCCGGCTCTTCTTCAAGGCACCCCCCGAAGCCCCCACCACCCGCGGCTTCGCGGGCGTGCTGCACGAGGGCCTCGACGGTCTGAGCCCGGCCGAAATCCTGGCCGTCCCGGACGACATGCCGGAGCTGCTGGGCCTCACCCGGGCCATCACCCCGCTCCGGATGCGCGGGATGACCGCCATGCTGGGCCGGATCAAACGCAAGGTTGCCGCCCTCCCCCAGCAGCCCTGACAGGCGCCCGGACACCCCGAGTATCGGAACAGAATGGCACGCAAGCAGGCGTCACAGGGAACCCCGGCCACCGCAGCACTGGCGGCCGCCGGGGTTCCCTTCGTCGCGCACCCCTACAGCCATGACCCGGCGGCCGCCAGCTACGGGCTGGAAGCTGCGGAGGTGCTCGGCATCGATCCGGCCCGGGTGTTCAAAACCCTGATGGTCGACGTCGACGGCCGGCTTGCCGTCGGCGTCGTGCCGGTGAGCGGCAACCTGGACCTCAAGGCGATGGCGGCGGCGCTGGGGGGCAAAAAGGCGGCGATGGCGGACCCGGCGGTGGCACAGCGCCGCACCGGCTATGTGCTTGGTGGCATCTCACCGCTCGGGCAGCGCCAGCCCTCCCCCACGGTTGTGGATGACAGCGCACTGGGCCTGGACACGATTCTGGTGTCGGGCGGGCGGCGCGGCCTGGACCTCGAGCTGAGCCCGGCCGAACTGATCCGGCTCACCGACGCCCGCACGGCACGGATCGGCACCGGCAGGAACTAGACGGGCTCCGGATTCGGCTGGCCCGGGTTCGGGCGGGGCGCGAGCTGCTGCCCCAGCCAGGCCGTGACCAGCCGCTCCCAGCGCTCTGGATCCACGTTCCATTCCTTGGTGTGCCGGGCGCGGCCGAAGGTCTCGAAGGTGACCATCTCCGGGTTCTTCTCGGCCAGGGCAGCGGACGGGCCGTAGGGGACATATTCGTCGTCCACGCTGTGGATGATCAGCGTCGGCGTCCGCAGCTCCACCGCGCGGGAAACCCAGTCCATCGCTTTCAGGTCCACCGGCGCGGCGAGGCCGGTCAGCCGGCGCCCCAGCTTGTGGCTCATCATCAGCTGCCCGTACCGGCCCACCGCGGAGGGGATCCGGTTGAGTTCGGCGTGGTGTGCCAGCACGTTCACCCAGTTGATGACCGGGGCGTCCAGCACCATGGCCCGGATCAGGGGGTGGTAGCGGGACAAGTCCGCGGTCTGGAGGCAGATGGCCCCGCCCATGGACCAGCCAAGAAGCACCACTTCGCGGGCGCCGTGTTCCAGGGCAAAGCCGATGGCCGCCTCGACGTCGAGCCACTCGGTGGAGCCCAGGCCGTAACGCCCGTCCTGTGCCGAGGGGGCCATGCCGTCATTGCGGTAGGAGATCAGCAGGCTGGACATGCCCAGTTCCAGGGAGGTCCGGACCGCCCGGAGGCATTCCTGCCGGCTCGCTCCCCTGCCGTGCACCATGATGGCCCAGATGCCCGACTCCTGCGGGGCCCGGACCAGCCACGCTGGAGCGGTCCCGCCGTCGACGTCGATGTCCACGTCTTCCGCGGGCAGGCCGATGCTGGCCGGGTCCGGGTAGGCGGCGCCGCTCCAGTAGCCCCGGCGCGCCGTGCTGAGGTCGCCGCTGTAGACGGCCTCGACCTCCCGCTGCACGGTGCGCTCCGCCGGCGAATACGACACGATCCGGCCGATCCGGGCGTGTCCCCGGCCGCCGTCGAAGAACAATCCATAGACGCCCTCGACCGTGGCCTCCGGTGTGGCGGCCAGGATGACCTCCAGCCCGTGCCCGCCCCGGATGACGGCGAGGACTTCCTGGTCCTCCTCCTTGACCCGGGCGGGAGTAATCACGCGGCGCGCGAAATACAGGGCCAGGGCAGAGGAACCGGCAGCCAGCAGGCCGGCCGCAGCACTGCCGCCAATGATGCCGCCGAGCGCCCATTTGGCGCCGCCCTTGACCGAAACTTCGGCCGCGGGAGCAGCCGCGGCAAGGGCGGCCTGTCCACGGGCGGTGGAGATCCGGCGCGGGTCCGGCAGGAGGCGGGGGGAGGAAGCCATGGCACCATTCTTACCGAACTCCCCGCCCACCGTGGCATCCGTGGTTCAGCACGGCATCCGGGAAGCGCACGGGGACCCAAACCGTGCGGGTGTGCCGGCGCGCGACTAGGCTGGGGGCATGAGTGATCCAATCGTCATTTTGACAGAAGAGCCCCTCGGCGCGGACGACCGCGTCAACATCGAAACCCTGCTTGCCGGAGGTGATGTACCCCTGGTGGTCCTGGTTCCGGCCAGCACCGAGCGGCACCTGCTGGTGGATTTCCTGGAGAACCTCTCCTTGCTGGAAATCTCCAAGGCCTTCCGTGAACTGACGGCACACTCCGATCCCGCGGAGGAACGCGCCGAAGCCGCCGAAACCCTGTCCGTCTCGCTCGCGGCCCTGGCCGGGCTTGGCAGCGGCGTGACCGGCGAAATCGTCGAGGGCAGGGCCGTCGACGGAATGGTCGCCCGGGTCAAGGAACTCGGCGCCGGGCAGGCTGTGGTGATCACCCGCCCGCACGCCGTCGCGGACACCTTCCACACCGACTGGGCCACCAAGGCGCAGGACAAACTCGGGCTCCCGGTCCTGCATCTTTACGCCGGATCGGGATTTATCGGGGACTCCTGAGCGTTATTGAGGCTATGAGCATCTTTAGTAACAGGCCAAAAGTCTCGCCCGTCACCGCCCCTGCGGCCGCAAGCGCGGCCGGGTCCGGTGCCGGGAGCGTCAACCCGCCCGTTGAAAAATCCGACGAGCAGTGGCGCCAGGAACTGACGCCGGAGGAGTACCGTGTGCTCCGCCAGGCCGGGACCGAGCGTCCCTACACCGGCGAGTACTGGGACACTCACACCGCAGGCGTCTACCAGTGCCGTGCCTGCGGCACGGAGCTCTTCACCAGCCAGGAGAAGTTCGATTCGCACTGCGGCTGGCCCTCGTTCTGGGCCCCGCTGGCGGACGGCACGGTGAGATACATCCACGACCGGACGCTTGGCATGGAACGCGTCGAGGTCCGCTGCGCCCACTGTGATTCACACCTCGGCCATGTGTTCGAGGGTGAAGGCTACGGAACCCCGACTGACCAGCGCTTCTGCATCAATTCCGTCTCCCTCAAGCTGGTATCCGCGGACGACGCCGGCCAGTAGCCCGAGCCCGACCCAGCTACGCAGAGGACCCCCGCCAGGCGCCGCAACAGCGGTGCAGACCGGGGGTCCTCTGCCGTTCCCGGAACGCCGCGCACCCGGCGGTCCCTCCGGCGCCGCGGGCAACTGGGGGGCCAGCCCCGCCGCCGCTGGAGCTGGCCCGGGCAGGGCGGCCGACTTGCCCCAGACTTTCTTATGCTCAAGCCAATTTTGCGTTAGGGATTCTGTTTTGCTTGCTACGCTCGTCTTAGCTACTGACGAGCGACGCTCCCAGCAAATAGAAAGGCGCCTGCTGACGATGACTACCACCGCTATCACCACCACTGCCCCGATCTCGGCCGACTCCCCGGAGTGGCTGCAGCTCAAGGCTGCCGCCACCGCTTTGCAGGCACTCCAGGCCCAGGACGGGTCCGTTCCGGAGGCCGCCAACCACGAGGCAGCCGCCGGGCATGTCCGCACGATCGCTGCGGCCATCCAGGCCCTGGCACCGTCCTTTCCGCACGACGCCGACTACCTCGCCCTCCTTGTAACCGACTTCGGCCGCTGGGCCGACGGCGGCTTCGGTGTGCCCGACTTCCTGGACTCCCTGCAAGCATTCCAGCCGCAGCGGCAACGGGTGAACGGCCGCAAGCACCTCGTCGTGTTCCCGATGTACACGCAGAACGGCAGCAGCAACCGCCTCGTCGAGGCCGTGCTGATCGAGGTCATCTGGCCCGAGTTCGTCGCCGGCCTCGAGGAAGGCGAATACTCCAACAAGCTCTTCGTCCCGATCCGTTTCCTCGACTTCACCCCGGGCTACAACACCAACTCCGCGGTGCTGTTCCCGGAGACCGTCGCCGTCCGCGAAACCCCCACCTTCACGTGGGGCGCCATCTTCGCCGACCGTGAGGCGGCCCGCTTCCGCCGGGTGCTCCGCGCCGCCGCGGACATCACCTCGCTGCACCTGCCCGAAGACGCGGCCGCGTTGCTGGAGGACCAGGAGCTGACCCAGGAAACCTTCGTGATGTGGGACCTCATCCACGACCGCACCCACATGCGCGGCGACCTGCCCTTCGACCCGTTTATGATCAAGCAGCGCATGCCGTTCTTCCTTTACTCCCTCGAGGAACTGCGCTGCGACCTGACCGCCTTCCGCGAATCCGTGAAGATCGAAAAGGACGAGGACGCCGATCCCGAGGCACGCCGGCACGCCAAGCTGGTCCAGTACGCCGTCATCTTCGACCGGATCTTCCGCTTCGCCATCACCGGCAGCCGCGTCCGCAACTACGACGGCCTCGGCGGCCAGCTGCTCTTTGCATGGATGCACCAGCACCACGTCCTGCACTGGACCGACAGCAAACTCAGCATCGACTGGGACCAGGTTGCCGACGTCGTGGTTGAACTCGGCGCCAGGATCGAGGAACTGTACTGGCGCTCGATCGACCGTCCCAAGATGGCACACTGGCTTGCCGCGTACGAGCTGATCTCCGGCACCGTCACGCCCAACCCGGCCTCCGTGTGGGCCAAGGGACCGGATGCGCTGCCGCTGGCCGGCCCGCCGCGCGGCCTCACCGACCAGGTGCTCGACGACGAGTTCCCGTTGTCCATGTTCTACGAGGCCCTCGAGAAGAAAATGCGCCCCGTCATCGAATCCACGGCCGGCATCACGGGAACGTCTGATACCGGGACAGCCATCAGTCCCATGAACGCCGGATGAACGCCGCCCGCTCCCTGAACGTGCTGGTCACGGGCGGCAGCGGCCCTTCGGGGATCGCCGCCGCCCGCGCCCTGCACAACGCCGGGCACACCGTCTTCACCGTCGGCTCGGACCGGCCCCGGATTGAGGCGGCCGCCGCGGAAGCCGGCAGCGGCATCACGCCGCTGGTGTGCGACCTCGCGGACCTCGCGGAGGTCCGGAATCTGCACGCCGCCGTGCGGGCGGCGCTGGCCGGAACCGGCGGGGCCATCGACGGGGTCATCCACCTGGTCGGCGGCTGGCGCGGCGCCAAAGGCATCACCGACCAGAGCGATGAGGACTGGGAGTTCCTGGAACGCGGCGCCATCACCACGCTGCGGAACGTCACACGGGTCTTCTACGACGACCTCGCGGCCTCCGACGCCGGGCGCTTCGCCATGGTCTCCTCCACAGCCGTGAGCAAGCCGACGGCGGGCGGCGCCAGCTATGTGGCCGCCAAAGCCGCCGCCGAAGCCTGGACCCTGGCCGTCGCCGACGGCTTCCACCGCGGGCAATCGGGGGCCGCCGGCCCCGGCAGTGACGCCGTCCCCGTGGAACACCGCAGCGCCGCGGTGATCTTTGTGGTGAAGGCCCTCGTGGACGCGGGCATGCGGGCGAGGTCCCCGGAACGCACCTTCCCGGGCTTCACCGACGTCGAGGACCTGGCCGCTGCCACCGTCGGGCTCTTCACCTCCCCCGCGGCGGACCTGAACGGCCAGCGGCTGCTCCTGGGCGCCGGTCCCAGACCCTGACCCGCAGCCCTGGACTTAGCCCCGGGGCCCGGACCTCCCTAGACTGAAAGCGTGAGCAAATCGATGACAAGCACAGTTGAAACTGCCCCTGCCAGCACTGCGGTGCGGCTCCACGATCCCTCTGTCCGCGGCTTTGCCTCGGACAACTACTCGGGCGTCCATCCCGAGGTCCTGGCCGCCCTGGCCGCTGCCAACGAGGGCCATCAGGTCTCCTACGGCGAGGACGACTACACCGCCCGGCTGCAGCAGCTGATGGAGGAGCACTTCGGCGAAGGCATCGAGTGCTTCCCGGTCTTCAACGGCACCGGCGCGAACGTGCTGTCGCTGCAGTCCCTGCTCCCGCGCTGGGGCGCCGTCATTTGCGCATCCACCGCGCACATCAACATGGACGAGAACGGCGCCCCGGAACGTATCGGCGGCATCAAGCTGCTCCAGGTCCCCACGGAGGACGGCAAACTCACCCCCGAGCTGATCGACAAGGAAGCCTGGGGCTGGGGCGACGAGCACCGCGCGCAGCCGCTGGCCGTGTCCATCACGCAGACCACCGAACTCGGCACCTGCTACACGCCGGACGAAGTGCGGAGAATCGCTGAGCATGTCCACTCCAAGGGCATGAAGCTGCACATGGACGGCGCCCGGCTGGCCAATGCCGCGGCCCACCTGAACGTGCCGCTGCGGGCCTTCACCCGCGACGCCGGCGTGGACATCCTCTCCTTCGGCGGCACCAAGAACGGCCTGCTCTTCGGCGAGGTGGTCATCGCGCTGAACCCCGCCGCTGCCCAGGGCCTGATCTACCTGCGCAAGATGAACATGCAACTGGCCTCCAAGATGCGGTTCATGTCCGCGCAGTTCATCGCACTGCTCGAGGGTGACCTGTGGCTGCGCTCCGCCTCGCACGCCAACGCCATGGCCACCCGGCTTCGTGCCGGCGTCGAGTCCATCCCCGGCGTCGAGCTGAGCCAGAAGACGGAGTCCAACGGCGTGTTCGCGATCCTGCCGGCAGGAGTGGCGGACCGGCTGCGCAGGTCCTTCCGTTTCTACGACTGGAACGAGGCAGCCCGCGAGGTCCGCTGGATGTGTTCCTTCGACACCACCGAGGACGACGTTGATTCCTTCATCGCTGCCATCAAGCGCGAACTCGCTGCCGGCTGATCCAGCCGGCAGGTCCGCCTCCGTCGCCCGCCGAAACCCGGACCGGGCAGCGGCGGCGAGCCTGCCGGGCTTGGGAGCGCCCCTTGCATAATCTTCCATTGTGAACGCACTCGATCAGGTTCCGGCAGATTTTGTCTTTGCCCTGGGAACCCTTCGGCAGGCACGAACCCGGAGTGAACTGCGCCTGGAGGAGATCCCGGCGCCCGCGCGGCTGGCGCCGTTCGCCGTCGCGCTCGGCGCGGACGTTCTCGCCCCCGGCGAACCGGTGCCCTCGGGGGCCGTGCACGGCCCTGCGGCCGCGGCCCTGGCACGTGCCTCCGGGAGCGATGACGTCGAACTCGCCACCGGCCGCTTCATCCTGCTGCACGATCCCAACGGCTCCGCGGTCTGGGAAGGCGAATTCCGGATCGTCACCTACATCCGCGCCCAGCTGGAACCGGAAATGGGCAACGACGAAATGCTCGGCTCCGTCGCCTGGGCTTGGCTCGTCGAGGCACTGGAAACCCACGCCGCGCCGTACCGCTCAGCCGGCGGGACCGCGACGCGGGTGCTGTCCGAAAGCTTCGGAACCCTTGCGGACCGGCCCAATTCGATCGACATTGAACTCCGGGCATCCTGGACTCCGGCCAGCCCTGACATCTCCTCGCACCTCGAGGCGTGGTCCGACATGGTCTGCACCTTCGCGGGCCTTCCCCCACTGCCCGAAGGCGTCACGCCGCTGCCGCGCCGGCGCCGCGGACAGGCCTGAAATGGGAGCTGGTTTGGGATCGCGACAGGTGGGCACACCGCTCCGTTTTGGCGGATGCGCGGCCCGCAGCACTGTGTTGTCGCTAAACTGAAGTCATCATGACCCCTCATATTCCGGAAATCACCGCCGCGGGCGCGGCCACCAACACAGCTCAAAATAAGACAGAGGCCGCTGACACCACAGCCCACATCGCGGTGGACGGCTTCGACAGCCTGGTTCCCGAGGTGATCGACCTCGATGCCCCCCGCGACGGTGTGCCGCTCGTCATTGAAACCCGGTCCGGCCTGGAACGCTGCGCCGCGGCCCTCGCCACAGGCCACGGCCCCGCGGGGGTGGACGCCGAACGCGCCTCCGGTTTCCGCTACGGCCAGCGCGCGTTCCTGGTCCAGATCCGCCGTGAGGGCTCCGGCACCTGGCTGATCGATCCGGAACCCTTCGGGGACCTGGGCATCATCAACGACGCCCTGCGCGGTGTCGAATGGATCCTGCACGCCGCCAGCCAGGACCTGCCCTGCCTGTCCGAACTCGGCATGTGGCCGGACAAACTCTTTGACACCGAACTCGCCGCCCGCCTCGCCGGGCTCCCCCGCGTGGGCCTCGCCGCCGTGATCGAACAGCTCCTGGGCTTTGGCCTCGCGAAGGAACACTCCGCGGCCGACTGGTCCACCCGCCCGCTGCCGGAGCCCTGGCTGCGCTACGCCGCCCTCGACGTCGAGGTCCTCACGGAACTGCGCGAGGAACTCATCGAACTGCTCGTCGCCGACGGGAAGCTGGACTTCGCCGAACAGGAATTCGCCGCCATCCTGGAGGCCGGACAAGCGCCGCCGCGTGTCGACCCGTGGCGCAAGACGTCCGGACTGCACCAGGTCCGCGACCGGCGCCAGCTGGCCGCGGTCCGCGAACTGTGGCTTGAGCGCGACTCGCTGGCCCAGAAGCGCGACGTCGCTCCCGGCCGGTTGATCCCCGACTCGGCCCTCGTCGCGGCCGCCAAGGCCATGCCCACCACCGTGCCGCAGCTGCTGGGAACCAAGGGCTTCCACGGCCGCGCGGCCCAGCGCGAGGCACCGCGGTGGCTGCGCTGCATCAGCACGGCCCGGACCCTCGAGGACCTCCCTCCCCTACACCTGCCGACCAACGCTCCCCCGCCCCCGCGGGTGTGGGCCGACCGGGACCCGGAAGCAGCCGCCAGGCTCGCCACCGCCCGGCCGCTGTTGCAGGTCAAGGCCGAGGAACTGAACATGCCGGTGGAGAACCTGCTGACGCCGGACTACCTCCGCCGCGTCGCCTGGCGTCCGCCGGTGGAGACCAGCGAGGAAGGCATCGCCGAGGAACTGGCGAACCTTGGCGCCCGCCAGTGGCAGATTGAACTTGTCACTCCGCTCATTGCCGAGGCCTTCCGGAATCCGCAGCCGCTCCCGGTCAAGGAAGCCAAAGCGGCCCCGGACGCGGCACCCTAGGCCAGCCCGCCCGGACTTCCGCCGCCGCACTCCTTGCCAGCTATGTTACTGACGAGTAACATGTTGTGTGATGTCGCCTGGATCACTGTTGCCCTTGGCTTTTGCGCCCGGGCTGCGTATCCGGCACCCAGGTCCCGATGAGGAGTAGCACGTGAGCCAGCACCCGAGCAGCGGAACACACAGCGTTGGAAGAAACAGGACCATTCGCGAGGTCGTCTTCGTCGACGGCGTCCGCACCCCGTTCGGCCGCGCCGGCGAGAAGGGCATCTACACCGGCACGCGGGCCGACGACCTCGTGGTCAAGTGCATCCGCGAACTGATGCGCCGGAACCCGTCCCTGCCGGCCGAACGGATCGACGAAGTGGCCATCGCGGCGACGACGCAGACCGGCGACCAGGGACTGACGATCGGCCGCACCGCGGCCCTGCTCGCCGGACTGCCGCGGACCGTCCCGGGATTCGCGATCGACCGGATGTGCGCAGGCGCCATGACCGCCGTGACCACGACTGCGAGCGGCATCGGCTTCGGCGCCTACGACGTCGTGATCGCCGGCGGCGTGGAACACATGGGCAACCACCCGATGGGCGCCGGCGCGGATCCCAACCCGCGATTTATGTCCGAACGGATCGTGGACCCGGCAGCCCTCAACATGGGAAACACGGCCGAGAACCTGCACGACCGCTTCCCCGCGATCACCAAGGACCGCACTGACGCCTACGCCGTCGCCTCCCAGGACAAGCTGGCGGCGGCCTACGGCAAGGGGCAGATCCAGCCGGACCTGGTCCCCGTCGCGACGATGAAGCCGGGCCAGGGCTGGACCGTGAACACGGTGGACGAGCCGCCGCGCCCGGGGACCTCCGTGGAGGACCTTGCCTCGCTCAAGACCCCGTTCCGCGCGCACGGCCGGGTCACTGCCGGCAACGCCGCCGGCCTCAACGACGGCGCCACCGCCGCCCTGCTGGCCTCCGCCGAGGCCGCCGAGGAACTGGGCCTGCCGGTCAAGATGCGCCTGGTCAGTTACGCCTTCGCCGGCGTTGAGCCCGAGGTCATGGGCATCGGCCCGGTCCCGGCCACCGAAAAGGCCCTCAGGAATGCCGGTCTCGGCATCGGGGACATCGGCCTGTTCGAAATCAACGAGGCCTTCGCCGTCCAGGTGCTCAGCTTCCTGGACCACTTCGGCATCGCCGACGACGACTCCCGGGTCAACCGCTATGGCGGGGCGATCGCCGTCGGGCATCCCCTTGCGTCCTCCGGCGTCCGGCTGATGAACCAGCTGGCCCGCCAGTTCGAGGAGGACCCTACGGTCCGCTTCGGCATGACCACCATGTGCATCGGCCTCGGCATGGGCGCCACCGTCATCTGGGAAAACCCGCACCACGCCGGCTACGGCACCGATTACACCACCACCGAGACTGGAGCCGCAGCATGAGCGCCGCCGATTTCCGCAAACTTGCCGAACTGTTTCCGAACGAATCGGTCACCCACTCCTACGTCCAGGACATCGAGCTCCCCGCCGTCAACGGCACGAGCCCCGGCACGTTCGCCCTGGTCACGCTGGATAACGGCCTGGACCACTCCAAGCCCACCACCCTGGGTCCCAACACCCTGATCGAGCTCGGCACCGTCCTGGAAGGACTCAAGGAGCGCGCCGCCCGCGGCGAGATCGTGGGCGTGGGCGTCACCGGCAAGCCCTACTTCCTGGTCGCCGGAGCAGACCTGTCCACCGTCAAGTCCATCAGCGGCCGCGAACACGGTCTCTGGATGGCCCAGCTCGGCCACGACGTCTACAGCACCCTGGCCAACCTGGGTGTCCCCAGCTTTGCCTTCATCAACGGCGTGGCCCTTGGCGGCGGGCTGGAGATTGCCCTGCAGTCCACCTACCGCACCGTGTCCACCGGCGCCGGGGCGCTGGCCCTCCCGGAGGCCTTCATCGGCCTCATCCCGGGCTGGGGCGGCGTCTACATCCTGCCGCGCCTGATCGGCCCGGAAAACGCCGTCAAGGTGATGATCGAGAACCCGCTCAGCAACAACCGAACCCTCACCGGCCCGCAGGCCTTCAGCCTCGGCGTCGCGGACGCCATGTTCGAGCCCGCGGACTTCGTGGAGCAGTCCGTCGCCTGGGCCGCGCAGGTCATCGCGGGCGCCGTGGCCCCGGAACGTGCCAACGCCGTCGACCCCGCCGCCCCGGAGGTTGCCGCCCGCTGGGCCGGCGCCATCGCCGCCGGCCGGTCGCTCGTGGAGGCCCGGACCTCCAACGCCTCCCCGGCGCCGGCCAAGGTCCTCGAGGTCATGGAAGCCAACCGGACGCTGACGCAGGCCCAGTCCGCGGAGCTGGAATGCGAGACCCTCGCGGACCTCATGCAGACGGACGAGTTCCGCTCCACCGTCTATGCGTTCCTGGACCTGGTGCAGCGCCGCTCCAAGCGCCCCGCCGGCGCGCCGGACCGCAAGCTCGCCCGCCCCGTGACGAAGATCGGCGTTGTGGGAGCCGGCCTGATGGCCAGCCAGCTCGCCCTGCTCTTCGCCCGCCAGCTCAAAGTGCCTGTCGTGATGACGGACATCGACCAGGCCCGGGTGGACAAGGGCGTCGGCTACGTCCACGCCGAGGTGGACAAACTGCAGCAGAAGGGCCGGATCAGCACAGACGCCGCCAACCGAACCCGGGCGCTCGTCACGGGATCGGTGTCCAAGGACGCCTTCGCCGACGCCGACTTCGTGATCGAGGCTGTCTTCGAGGAGCTCAACGTCAAGAAGCAGGTCTTCAAGGAGTTCGAGGCGATCGTCTCTCCCGAGTGCATCCTTGCGACCAACACCTCCTCACTGTCCGTCACCGCCATGGCCGAGGACCTGGAGCACCCGGAGCGACTGATCGGCTTCCACTTCTTCAACCCCGTCGCGGTGATGCCGCTGCTGGAAATCGTCCGCGCGCCGAAGACCGACGACGCCGTGCTGGCCACCGCGTTCGAGCTCGCCAAGGGGCTCAAGAAGTCCGCCGTGCTCGTCAAGGACGCCCCGGCGTTCGTGGTGAACCGCATCCTGCTGCGCCTCATGGGCGAAGTGACGGCCGCCTTCGACGAAGGCACCCCCGCGGAGGTCGCGGATAACGCGCTGCGCCCGATGGGCCTGCCGATGACGCCGTTCGTCCTCGGGGCCATGGTAGGCCTGCCGGTCGCGCAGCACGTCCAGGAATCCCTGCACGCAGCGTTCCCGGAGCGCTTCACGGTGTCGGAAAACCTGCAGAAGCTGATCGACAACGGGGTGACGTCCATCTGGGCTCCGGAGAAGGGCGCGGACGGCAATCCGTTCATCCCGGCCGGGACGCTCGCGCTGATGTCCTTTGGCAACACCCCGTCCACCGGCGAGGAGGTGCTGCGCCGCACGCAGGACGCCCTGGCCGAGGAAATCGGGCTGATGCTGGCCGAGGGCGTCGTCGCCGGCCCGGAGGACATCGACCTCTGCATGATCCTCGGGGCGCGCTGGCCGATGTTCCTCGGCGGCATCACCCCGTACCTGGACCGGGTGGGCGCCTCCGAGCGGGTCAACGGCCGGAAGTTCCTGGCGCCCGGCGTGGCGTCGGAACCGGCAGCCTGAACAACCCGGCTAACCGTCGTCCCCCAGCGGCGGCGGGCAACAGATGTCCTGAAGCCCGCCGCAGCTCCCAACCTAACCAGCGGCGGGCGGACCGTAGGACATGCTCCGCCGTGCCAGCGCCCCCACCGAGGAAATCAGCTCCTCGAAGCACCGCTCCGGGTCGTTGGAGGAGACGATCCGGGCGTTGGGCGGCAGGCCCCACAGCCCGCGGAAATCCGCCACCGTGGTGCCGGCCAGCAGGGGTGAGCCGGTTTCGACGTCGACCGTGGCCAGCCGGGTGGTGAACGGGGTGCGTCCGACGGCGGCGCAGGCCGCGAAGGCGTCGTGCATGTGCGCCACGTAACCCTGCTCGTAGAGCCGGTGGAATTCCATGTAGAACCGGATCGCGTCCGAGAGGCAGGCTACGATCGGGTTGGCCGAGGAGCTGCGGAGGCCCTCAGCCTGCTCCGGCAGGACCAGTTCCGGCCCGGCCCCGGCGGCTTCGCCGAGGCGGCGGAGGTGTTCCGGCACCATCTCGATGCGCTCCGTCGTTTCCAGCGCGCACACCACCGGCAGTTTGTCCTCCGGAAGTCCGCGGTACGCGGCGAAGACTTCCCGGGCCGCGTGCGGGTCCACCGAGACGTTCCACTCCGCTGTCGGCGTGGTGTTGCCCTGGTAGTAGAAGCTGCCGCCCATGATGACGAGGCCCTTGAGCAGCCGCGGCAGTTCCGGTTCGCGGCGCAGGGCGAGGGCGAAGTTGGTCAGCGGTCCGGTGATCAGCCCGGTGATCTCCCCCGGGTGCGCCCGCACGTCCTCCACCCAGACATCGACGGCGTGGCGCGGGGAGATCTCCTGGGCGGGCGCCGGCAGTTCGGCGTAGCCGATGCCTTGCGGCCCGTGGGTCTCCTCGGTGGTGACCAGTGGAATTTCCAGCGGCGCCTCGGCACCGATGGCCACCTCGACGCCCTGCCGCCCGCACAGCTCCAGCAGCGCCAGGCTGTTCAGCGCAACCTGGCGGGCACCGACGTTCCCGGCCGTGCACGTGATGGCCTGGAGGTGGACCTCCGGCCGGGACAGCAGGTAGACGAGGGCCAGGGCGTCGTCGATTCCGGTGTCGACGTCCATCAGGATTCTCTGCGTTGGAGCGGGGATCCCGGGCAGGGGGCTGCCCGTGGTCCCAGGCGAAACGGGCTCCATCTAGAACAGTGCGACCTTCGGGGTGCGCGGGAAGAGGTCGTTGAGTTCGGCACGGTCCGCGGCGCTGGGGATCCAGGCCACGGCGGCGGCGTTCTGCCGGACCTGCTCGGGCCGGGTGGCTCCGGCGATGACGCTGCTGACCGAGGGCTGGGCAGCGAGCCAGGAGAAGGCGACCTGGATCTCGGTCAGGTCCCGCTCGGCCGCGAAGGCGCTGAAGGCAGCCAGCTGTTCCCAGTCGGCGTCGTGGACCAGGTTGGTGCGGGTGTGGCTGAGGCGCGATCCCTCGGGCGCGGTGTCCTTGGCGTACTTGCCGGTGAGCAGGCCGTTGGCCAGAGGGAAGTACGGCAGCACACCCAGCCCGTACGCTTCGGCTGCCGGCGTGACCTCGAGCTCGGCACGGCGGTCCAGCAGGTTGTAGTGGTTCTGGCTGGAGATGAAGCGTGCTCCGCCGCGGGCGCGGGCCGTGAATTCGGCCTCGGCGATCTGCCAGCCGGCGCGGTTGGAGTGGCCGATGTAGCGGACCTTACCGCTGGTGACGAGCTCGTCGAGGGCGGCGAGGGTCTCCTCGATCGGGGTCAGCGGGTCGGGCGTGTGGAACTGGTAGAGGTCGATCCAGTCCGTGCCGAGCCGGCGCAGCGAGGCCTCCGCGGCCTTGATGATGTAGCGGCGGGAGCCGCGGGCACCGAAGTCGTTGCCGTTGGCACCGCCCATGTCCATGCCGAACTTGGTGCCGATGACGGCGTCGTCGCGGCGGCCCTGCAGGGCCTTGCCCAGCATCGTCTCGCTGAGGCCAGGCTCCCGGCCGTAAGTGTCAGCGACGTCGAAGAAGGTGATTCCGGCGTCCAGGGCCGCATGCACGACGGCGTCAGTCCCCTCCTGCGACTCGGTCGCCGTATTGGCCCGGCCCAGGTTGTTGCAGCCAAGTCCTACGACGGAGACGGTCAGTCCGGATTTTCCTACGCGGCGGTATTCAGTCATGGGATTCAGCCTACAACGGCCGGGAGCGGCTCCGGGGCAGGGCCGGCCGCGGGCGGTTGGCCGGCGGCAGGGCTCCCCCGGGTCAACCAGCGGGCAGTTCCAGCCCTCGTTCGTCCAGGGCATCCTCGAGCTGGGCAAGGGTCCGCGGGCAGATTCCGTGCATCCCGGCAAGCCGACGCCGGCCGAGCTGCACGAGGTGCTCGAGGGTCTCGACGCCCGCGTGCGCGAGCGACTTGCGTGCCGGCGCCGCCAGCCCCGCCGGGAGCGGGGTGCTGCCTGGTTGAGAGGATTTGCGCGTCATGGCGTTGCCTTTCAGTCGGTTGCCCCCAAACTGATGCGAGCCGTGCCCGGCCCCTTGCAGGTGTTACCTAGAGCGTGAAGCTGTTGGCCGGCTTCGGCGAGTACTTGAGCTTGAAGGAGGTCTCGCCGAAGGCTGCGGCGCCGATGCTCAGCTTGGTGAAGTCGAGGTCCTCGCCCCGGATGCAGACCTTGATGGCGTTGACGGCCTTGTTGACATCCGGGGTGAGGATGAAGATGTTGAGCTTGGCATCGGAAAATTCCGAGCGGTCCACGATTCCGAGTCCCCGCCACGCCAGGTGGCTGATGAGCGCGTCCTTGGCCTTTTCCTCAAGGTAGCGGTCGCGGTCCGTGCCGTCCTTGGTCTTGAGGGCGTACTGGGCCACGACCCAGGACTGCTCGTCCTCGGGAATTTCCGCAAAACCGTCTTCGGCGCACTGCACAGCAAAGGCGTCCATCAGGCCCTCGGCGGCAGCGGCGTCCGCGACGTCGGTCTCCTCCGTCTTGCTCTGGTGCCCGACGACGCCGTGGTTCATCACGAACTGGCTGTAGTCCTCGTCGAACCAGGCCTCCCTGAATTCGAGGACCCCTTCGTCGTTGCGTTTGTAAACCCGGATAATCCCGCTCATGCCCGTCCTCTCCTGAACCATTCGCGGTCTGTGCCGTCGAAGGGTGGCTGTTGTGCCTTGACGGCCTGGTAAAGCTGGTCCGATGCCTGGTGCATCACAGAATCGGCAGGCTGCCGGTGCTGGGGTGTTCCTGGCCCGGGAGGGGACGCGCGAACGGCACCTTGGTCCCCAGGACCTGGGCCACGACGTCGTGGGTGATCTGCTGGGCGGTCAAGCCGACCCGTTCGAGCACCTGGCTGCGGGTTCCGTGGTCCAGGAACTCCACCGGGAGGCCGACCTCGTTCAGGGCGGTGTCCACTCCGGCGGCACGCATTTCCTGCCGGATCCGGGACCCGACACCGCCGGCGCGGACCCCGTCCTCGATGCAGATGACGAGGCGGTGGTGGGAGGCGAGGGCGACGATGGATTTCCGGACCGGAAGCAGCCAGCGGGGATCCACGACCGTGGAGCTGATGCCCTGCGCGCCGAGCCGGTTCGAGACGTCCAGGGCGAGTTCGGACATCGCACCGACGCTGACGATCAGCACGTCGTTTTCGCTGGAGCCGGCGGGGCGGCGTGCCAGCACGTCCACACCGTCGCTGAGCCGTTCGACGGCCTCAACCTCGGCACCCACGGTGCCCTTGGAATAGCGGATGACGCTGGGGGCGTCCTCGATGGCGACGGCTTCGCGGAGTTCCTCGCGCAGCCGGCTGGCGTCGCGGGGCGCGGCCAGGTGCAGTCCGGGAACAATCTGGACCATGGCCATGTCCCACATGCCGTGGTGGCTGGCGCCGTCGGGCCCGGTGACGCCGGCCCGGTCCAGGACGATGGTGACACCGGCTTTGTGCAGGGCAACGTCCATCAGGAGCTGGTCGAAGGCGCGGTTCAGGAAGGTCGCGTAGACCGCGACGACGGGGTGCAGTCCCCCGAATGCCATGCCGGCGGCGGAGGTGAGGGCGTGCTGCTCGGCGATGCCGACGTCGAACACCCGCTCCGGGTGCCGCGCGGCGAACTTGTGCAGCCCGACGGGGATCAGCATGGCGCCGGTGATGCCGACGATGTCCTTGCGCTCGTCCGCGATGTCGGCGATCTCGTCGGCGAAGACGGCAGTCCAGGACTTCGCGCCGCCAACCTCGGTGGGTTCGCCGGTCTCCGGGTCGATGATCCCGACGGCGTGGAACTGGTCCGCTTCATGGGCGCGGGCGGGTGCGTAGCCGTGGCCCTTTTCGGTCATGGCATGCACGATCACGGGACCGGCGTAATTCTTGGCGGTGGACAGGGCGATCTCCATGGCCTGGAGGTCGTGGCCGTCCACGGGGCCGATGTATTTCATCCCGAGGTCCTCGAACATGCCCTGCGGGGCCCACCAGTCCTTGACGCCCTTCTTCATGGCATGCAGGCTGCGGTAGGTGAACTGGCCCGCGGGTCCGCCGTTCTGGAGTTTCCGCCGCCACCAGTCCAGGGTGCCTTCGTAGGCGGGTGCGGCGCGGAAGGAATCAATGGTGGGGCGCAGCGAGGCGAGGTAGTCCGCGAAGCCGCCCACGGTCGGGGCGTAGGAGCGGCCGTTGTCGTTCACGACGATCACGACGCGGCGCTTTTTGTCCGCGGCAATGTTGTTGATGGCCTCCCAGGCCATGCCGCCGGTGAGTGCGCCGTCACCGACGACGGCGATGACGTAACGGTCGCCGTCGCCGGTCAGCTGCCGGGCCCGGGAGATCCCGTCCGCCCAGGAGAGCGAGGAAGACGCGTGGGAGCTTTCGACGATGTCGTGTTCGGATTCGGCGCGGTCCGGGTAGCCGGACAGGCCGCCCTGCTGGCGCAGGGTGCTGAAGTCCTGGCGTCCGGTGAGGAGCTTGTGCACGTACGACTGGTGGCCGGTGTCGAAGACGATGCTGTCGCGGGGGGAATCGAAGATCCGGTGCACCGCGATGGTGAGTTCCACGACGCCGAGGTTCGGGCCCAGGTGCCCGCCCGTCTGGGAGACGTTGCCGATCAGGAATTCCCTGACTTCGGCTGCGAGCTGATCCAGCTGCGCCTCGGACAACTTACTCAGGTCCTGCGGATTCCGGATGGTCTCCAAGATTCCCAACGGCCCCTCCTTCGGGTGGTAGACATGCCTTTTAACTCTAACGCCTCCGGGGAAGCCCTGGTGCCGGACGGATGCCGGAACGGGAAAGCCCCGGTCCGTCGGTGACGGGCCGGGGCTTTCGCGTTGGACTGCTGGGTCTGCGCTAGTTCGCGGAGATCTGGCGCAGCACGTACTGCAGGATGCCGCCGTTACGGTAGTAGTCGGCCTCGCCCGGGGTGTCGATGCGCAGGACCGCATCGAAGGACGTGACGGTGCCGTCTTCGGCCGTGGCCGTGACCTTGAGCGTCTTCGGCGTGGTGCCTTCGTTGAGGGCGGTGACGCCCTCAACCGCGAAGGTTTCCGTGCCGGTCAGCCCGAGGCTGGCAGCGTTCTGGCCGGCCGGGTACTGCAGGGGCAGGACCCCCATGCCGATCAGGTTGGAGCGGTGGATGCGCTCGTAGCTTTCGGCCACGACAGCCTTGACGCCCAGGAGTGCGGTGCCCTTGGCTGCCCAGTCACGCGACGAGCCGGAGCCGTATTCCTTGCCTGCCAGGACCACCAGCGGGATGCCGGCGGCCTCGTAGTTCTGCGCGGCGTCGTAGACATAGGCCTGCGGGCCGTCGGCCTGGGTGAAGTCGCGGGTGAAGCCACCCTCGACGCCGTCCAGGATCTGGTTCTTGATCCGGATGTTCGCGAACGTTCCGCGGATCATGACCTCGTGGTTGCCACGGCGTGAGCCATAGGAGTTGAAGTCCTTGCGCTCCACACCGTTGGCCAGCAGGTACTGGCCGGCCGGGGTGTCCGACTTGAAGGAACCGGCCGGTGAGATGTGGTCCGTGGTGACGGAATCGCCGAGCTTGAGCAGCACACGGGCGCCGGTGATGTCCTTGACGGGCTCCGGCTGTGCCTTCATGCCGTCGAAGTACGGGGGCTTCCGGACGTACGTGGACTTGGGGTCCCAGGCGAAGGTGTCGCCGGCCGGGGTGGAGAGTGCCTTCCAGCGGTCGTCGCCTTCGAAGACGCCCTCGTAGCCGCGGGCGAACATTTCCTTGTCGATCGAGGAATCGATGACCTGCTGGACCTCGACCGGGTTGGGCCAGATGTCCTTCAGGAAGATGTCGTTGCCGGCCTCGTCCTGGCCCAGGGCGTCGGCGTCGAAGTCGAAGTCCATGGTTCCAGCCAGGGCGTATGCGATGACCAGCGGCGGGGAGGCCAGGTAGTTCATCTTCACGTCCGGGTTGATCCGGCCTTCGAAGTTGCGGTTACCGGACAGCACGGCGGTGACGGAAAGGTCGTTGGCCTGGATGGCCTCGGAGATTTCGGCGTCGAGCGGGCCGGAGTTGCCGATGCAGGTCGCGCAGCCGTAACCGACGATGTAGAAGCCAAGCTTCTCCAGGTACGGGGTCAGGCCCGACTTGTTGTAGTAGTCGGTGACAACCTTGGAACCGGGGGCCACGGAGGTCTTGACCCACGGCTTCGAGGTCAGGCCCTTGTCGACGGCGTTGCGGGCCAGCAGTGCGGCGGCGAGCATCACGGACGGGTTGGACGTGTTGGTGCAGGACGTGATCGAGGCGATCGACACCGCGCCGTGGTCCAGTTCGAACTCGCGGCCGTCTGCGGTCTTGACGCTGACCTTGTTGGACGGGCGGCCGTCGGACGTGGGGCCGTGCGCGTGCGGAGCCTCGTCGGTCAGGTGCGTTCCGGAAGCAGTGAACGACGGCGCATCCGAGGCGGGGAAGCTCTCGTCAATCGCCTCGTCCAGGCTTCCGCCGGCCAGTTCTTCCTTCACGTAGTTGCGCAGGTCCTGGCGGAACTGGTCCTTGGACTCGGTGAGGATGATGCGGTCCTGCGGGCGCTTCGGGCCGGAGATCGACGGGACAACCGTCGACAGGTCCAGTTCGAGGTACTCGGAGAATTTGATCTCCTTGGAAGGATCGTGCCAGAGGCCCTGTTCCTTCGCATAGGACTCCACGAGGGCAACGTTCTCGTCCGAGCGGCCGGTGAGGCGCAGGTAGTCGAGGGTGACGTCGTCGATCGGGAACATGGCGGCCGTGGAGCCGAACTCCGGGCTCATGTTGCCGATGGTGGCGCGGTTGGCCAGCGGCACAGCCGCGACGCCTTCGCCGTAGAACTCCACGAACTTGCCGACCACACCGTGCTTGCGCAGCTGCTCGGTGATGGTCAGGACGACGTCGGTGGCGGTCGCGCCGGCCGGGATGGACCCGGTCAGCTTGAAGCCCACGACGCGCGGGATCAGCATGGAGACGGGCTGGCCCAGCATGGCCGCCTCGGCTTCGATGCCGCCAACGCCCCAGCCCAGCACACCGAGGCCGTTGACCATGGTGGTGTGTGAGTCGGTGCCGACGCAGGTGTCCGGGTAGGCCCGGACAACGCCGTCAACTTCGCGGGTCATGACGGTGCGGGCCAGGTACTCGATGTTGACCTGGTGCACGATGCCGGTTCCCGGCGGGACGACCTTGAAGTCGTCGAACGCGGTCTGGCCCCACCGGAGGAACTGGTACCGCTCGCCGTTGCGCTGGTACTCGATCTCCATGTTGCGCTCCAGTGCGCCGGAGTTGCCGAAGGCGTCGATCTGCACGGAGTGGTCGATCACCATTTCGGCAGGTGCCAGCGGGTTGACCCGCTTGGGGTCACCGCCAAGTTCCTTGACTGCCTCACGCATGGTGGCAAGGTCCACAACGCAGGGCACACCAGTGAAGTCCTGCATGATCACGCGCGCCGGCGTGAACTGGATTTCAGTGTCGGGCTCGGCGCTGGGGTCCCAGCCGGCCAGTGCTCGGACGTGATCGGCCGTAATGTTGGCGCCGTCCTCGGTCCTCAACAGGTTTTCAAGCAATACCTTGAGGCTGAACGGAAGGTTTTCTGCACCTTCAACGGAGTTCAACCGGAAAATTTCGTATTCGGTACCGGCTACATTAAGTTTGCCTTTTGAACCGAAGCTGTCCACAATGCTCATCGCAGGACTCCTCTCGCAACAGTTTCATCTTTGTCGCGCCGCAGACCCCTTGCTAGTTAGGTGATCCTAACTAGTGCTCGGCCTTGTTCTCACAAGGATGGGTACTTAGGTGCAGGAGGTCAGCCGTGATTACGGAGCGCGACGTCGGACTACTCCGCCCATCCTAGTGGCCTCAGCCCCGGGGAGTCAGTAGCGCCACAGTCTCCATGTGATGAGTGTGCGGGTACAGGTCAAAGGCCCGCAGGCCCGCCAGTTCCCAGCCCGACTGCTGGAAGTAGCCCACATCGCGGGCAAACGACGCCGGATCGCAGGACACATAGGCAACCGCCCGGGGCCGGGCCCCGACCAGCTGGTTCACAACGGCCTTGCCGGCACCCGCCCGGGGCGGGTCCAGCAGGATGGCGTCAAAGCTGCGTGATTTCTCGCGCAGGACCCGTTCCACCCGGCCCTGGACGATCTCAACCTGGGATGCGCCATGGAGGTTCTTGCGGGCGTCACGGCTGGTGCCGGGTGATCCTTCCACGGACAGCACGGACCCGGTGGCTCCCACGGCGTCCGCGAGCGGCGCGGTGAACAGCCCCGCCCCGGCGTAGAGGTCCGCCACCACGGCGCCCGGTTCCAGGAAGCCGCCGTCGTGCAGGAAACCGGTCACGGCACCGACGAGGGTGTCCGGGGCGTCCCGGTGGATCTGCCAGAAACCGTCGCCGGTGACACGGTAGTCGTGGCCGGACGCGGTCTCCTGCACGTAGGTGCGTCCGCGCAGCCGCAGCACCTCACCCTTGACCGGATCAAAGCTGGCCACCGAGATATCCTCGGGCAGCTGGGCCAGGACCGCGCTGAGCCGCTTGGCCCGGGTCCCCGCGGCCGGGACGAGGAGCACCAGCGGGCGGGAGCCGTTCGCCGGGGCGGCGACCTCGACGCGTTCGATGCCCTGCAGGTCGATGTCCCAGAGCCGGAGGGCGTTGATGGCGTCCACGGCCAGGGGCATCTCCCGGACCGGGAGGATTATGTCGGAGCGGTGCGCGTGCATGCCGAGCTTTCCGGCCGGGGTCACGGCGAAACCTGCACGGGTGCGCCAGCCAAGGCCGGCCGCCGCCGGCGTTCCCGGCTCCCCCACGGCTTCCACCGTTACCGGGCCCTCGACGCCGGCCAGGCGGTGCAGCTGCTCGGCCAGCACCTCGGCCTTGAGGCGGCGCTGGCGTTTGAGGGAGATGTGGCCGAGTTCGGCGCCGCCCACGGGCGGGTGGCGGTGCGACCAGGACCGCGCGGAATCCGCCAGGTCCCAGAAATGCTCCACCCGGTCGGGGGATGCCGCCAGGACTTCGACAACGTCGCCGCGCCAGAACTTGGCGTCCGGGCCGGACTCGGTCAGGCGGACCCGGACCTTCTCGCCGGGGATGCCGTGGCGGACGAAGACCACGCGTCCCTCGTGCCGGGCCACGCAGTGCCCGCCGTGGGCGACCGGCCCGACGTCGACAATCAGTTCGGTGTGGGCTTGCGTCTGGGTATCGGAGCTCATTGGATGTCCTGCAGTCTCTTGGCTTCTTCGGAGGATTTCAGCTGCCACGGCACGCTGGCCACCATCACGCCCGGCTCGAAATGCAGCCGGGTCTTGATGCGCAGGGCGGTCTGGTTGTGGACCAGTTGCTCCCACCACTTACCCACGACGTACTCGGGGATGTAGACGACAATCAGGTCGCGGGGCGAATCGCGCCGCATGTTCTTGATGTACTCCATGATGGGGGTGACCGTTTCGCGGAACGGGCTGGCCAGCACCGTCAACGGTACCGGGATTTCCAGCTTCTCCCAGTCCGCGACCGTCTGTTCGGTCTCTTCGCTGCTGATGTCCACCGTGATGGCGTCCAGCCGGGACGGCCGTGACGCGCGGGCGTAGGCAAGCGCGCGCAGCACCGGCTTGCGGACGTGCGAGACGAGCAGCACGGCGTGCACGCGGGTGGGCAGGGCCCGCGGCGAGGAGTCCTCGTCCACGGCCAGTTCCTTGGCCACGTTGTCGTAGTGCGCCCGGATGCTCCACATGATCAGGAAGAGCGCGAACATGGCCAGCAGCGCAATCCAGGCGCCCTGCTCGAACTTGGTGATCAGCACAATCACCAGGACCAGCGCGGTCATCCCGAAGCCGATCGTGTTGATGGTGCGCGACTTGAGCATGCGCAGCTTGACGGCGGGGTCTTTCTCGAGCTTCAGTTCCCGGCCCCAGTGCCGGATCATGCCGAGCTGGCTCAGGGTGAACGAGATGAAGACGCCCACGATGTAGAGCTGGATGAGTTTGGTGACGTCGGCGTCGAACGCGATGATCAGCACGAGGGCGCCGGCGGCCAGCGCCAGGACGCCGTTGCTGAACGCGAGCCGGTCACCGCGGGTCCGCAGCTGGCGGGGCAGGTAGCCGTCCTGGGCCAGGATCGAGCCGAGGACCGGGAAACCGTTGAAGGCTGTGTTGGAGGCGAACACCAGGATCACGCCGGTGGCGGCGACCACAATGTAGAAGGGGATGGAGCCCGCGCCGAAGACGGTCTGGGCGATCTGGCTGATGGCCGGGTTCTGGATGTAGTCCTCGGGGAGCGGTTTGCCGTCCAGCAGGAATTCCTTGGCCGGGTCCAGCACGATGTGCACCTTGGTGGCATTGGCCAGGTAGATGATCCCGGCCAGCATGGAGGCCGCGATCACGCCCAGCAGCAGCAGCGTGGTGGCCGCGTTCTTGGACTTGGGCTTCTGGAAGTTCGGCACGCCGTTGCTGATGGCTTCGACGCCGGTCAGGGCGGCGGCGCCCGAGGAGAAGGCGCGCAGCAGCAGGAACGCGCCGGCGAGTCCGACCAGTCCCTCGTCGAAGCCCGCTGCGGGAACGATCGTGAAGGCTGCCGAGGGGGCCTCCCCCAGCTGGCCGGTGGCGGCCTGGAAGATGCCGATGGCGGTCATGCCGAGGATGGAGGCCATAAAGATGTAGGTGGGGACGGCGAAAACGCTGCCGGCTTCCTTGATCCCGCGCAGGTTCACGAGGGCCAGGATCACGACGCCGATCACCGCGATGGCCGCCTGCTGCCCGTGCAGCGAGGGAACGGCCGTCGTGAGGTAGGCGGCGGCCGAGGACATCGACACGGCAACAGTGAGCACGTAGTCGACCAGCAGCGCGGAGGCGACGGTGAGTCCGGCATATTTGCCCAGGTTCTCGTTCGCGATCTCGTAGTCGCCGCCGCCGGAGGGGTAGGCGTGGACGTTCTGCCGGTAGGAGGCGACAACGGTCAGCAGCACCACCATGACGGCCAGCCCGACCCAGGGCGAGAACGCCACGGCGCTGACGCCGGCCAGGGCCAGGGTCAGGAGGATTTCATCGGGGGCATAGGCCACGGAGGACAGGGCGTCGGAGGCGAAGATGGGAAGCGCGATCCGCTTCGGAAGCAGGGTGTGGGCCAGGCTGTCGTTCCGGAAGGGCTTGCCTACCATCACCCGCTTCACGGCATTGAATATTGTCGGCACTCCACAAAGCTAGTCGCATTCGGACGCGATGTCATGACGGCGGCCGGCCGCAGCCCCACGGCGGCTCCCGGGCGCCCCGCACCGGCCGCGGCGGGGCTGGCTCCGCGCGGCGCTGTGGCCGGTAGAGTTTTACGCAGCAGCAGACACAAAAGCTTGAGGAGGCACGGTTGGCGCACTTCGTGATTATGGGTTGTGGCCGCGTGGGGGCAACCCTCGCGCACACGCTCGAGGATGCGGGCCACTCCGTGGCCATCATCGACCAGGACGACCGCGCCTTCCGGCGGCTCCGCACGGGCTTCACCGGCCGCAAGGTCACCGGCGTCGGCTTTGACCGCGAGACCCTCAAGCAGGCCGGTGTCGCGGATGCCTATGCCTTTGCGGCCGTCTCCAGCGGCGACAACTCCAACATCCTGGCCACCCGCGTGGCCCGCGAGACCTTCCATGTCCCCCACGTTGTCGCCAGGATCTATGACCCGGGCCGCGCGGAGATCTACCAGCGCCTTGGCATCCCCACTGTCGCCGCCGTGCGCTGGAGCGCGGACCAGGTGCTTCGGAGGATCCTGCCCGAACAGCACCTGGCGGGCGACTACCGGGACCCCTCGGGCCGGCTCGTGCTCGCCGAGGTGGACCTGAACACGGAGTGGATCGGCCACCCGGTCACCTCGATAGAGAAGGCCGCCGGGATCCGCGTCGCCTACCTGACACGGTTCGGCGAGGGCATGCTGCCCGTCGCCGGCACGCTGTACCAGGACGGGGACACCGTGCACGCCATGCTCGGTGTGGACCGCAGCAGCGAAGTCGCCCATATTCTTGCCAAGTCCCCCGCCAAGGAGTCCTAAGTGAAAGTCGTTATTGTCGGGGCGGGAAGCGTCGGTTCCTCGATCGCGCGCGAACTGCTGGCCCACAAACACGAGATCCTGCTGATCGACCTCAAGCCTGAGGTGATCGGGCGCAGCGGCCTGCGCGGCGCGCACTGGCTGGTGGGCGATGCCTGCGAGCTGAGCACCCTCCAGGACGCGAAACTCGAGGACGCCGACGTCGTGGTTTCCGCTACGGGTGATGACAAGGTCAACCTGGTGGTCTCGCTGCTGGCGAAGACCGAATTCGGCGTCGGACGCACGGTGGGCCGGGTCAACAACCCCAAGAACGACTGGATGTTCGACGACTCCTGGGGCGTCGACGTCGCGGTTAACACCCCGCAGCTTATGACCGCCCTGGTCGAGGAGGCGGTGGAGATCGGCGACCTCGTCCGCCTGCTGACGCTGCAGACCGGCGTGTCATCGCTGGTCGAGTTTACGGTCCCGCACGATTCGCACGTGGTGGGCCTGACCGTGGGCGACATTGAGTGGCCCGAGGATTCGACCCTCGTGGCGATCCTGCGGGACCAGGCGCCGATCACGCCGAGCCGTGATGACGTCATCGACGGCGGGGACGAGCTGTTCTTCGTGACCACGATCGCGGCTGAGGACGAGCTGCGCGCCCTGCTCTCGCCGGAGTCGCAGGGCGAGGACGAGCACGCCGACGGGCAGCAGCCCGTCACCTCGGACGACGGTTTCGACGGCTAGCCAGGTTGAGCAGACAGCTTAGGCGGGCGTTTCGTCCGTTTCGGCGGGAGCTGGCCGGGTCAGCAGCCACGCGACCCAGATGCCCAGGATGTACAGCGGAGCACCCATCAGCAGCCGGGTCGTGGCGAGGGCAGCGAAGCCGGGCTCGCCCATGAAGTACAGCGGAACCTGGACCAGAAGCCGCAGCGCCAGCACTCCGATGATCACCCAGGTGCCGATCTGGTAGGCCTTGACCCGGGCCGGTTTCTTCCGCCAGTCCAGGCCTTCGTTCCGGACGAAGCCGAAGATCAGGCCGGCAAAGGGCCAGCGGACGGCAATCGAGACCGCCATCGCCACGATGTAGGCGGCGTTGGTGAAGAACCCCGGGACGTAGAAGTCCTCAGCTTTGCCTGTGGTGTTGGCCAGCCAGGCGGAAACCCCGACGCCGGCAATCCCCGCCAGTGCCTGGGTCAGCGGTTTGCGCTGGACCAGCCGGGCGACGGTGAACGCCGCGGCCACGGCCAGTGACGAGACCAGGGCCAGGGGCAGTTCGCGGGTGATCGTAAAAGCGACCAGGAAGACCAGGCCGGGGAGGATGCTCTCGGCAATGCCCTGGATCCCGCCGGCGCTCTTAAGCACGTCGATGTTGCCGTTGCCGGAACGGTGCAGTCCGGCCTTGGCCGCATAGCCTTCCGCCAGCTGCGCGACCGTTGGCTGGTCAGCTGCTGGCTGCACTGCCGTCGGATGGACTGCGGCGGGCTCGGGCTTCTCGGGCACGGTCATTGCTCCTCCTGGCGGGAGAGTATTTCGTAGCGGGGATTGAACATGGTGGGCAGGCCGTCGCGCACGGTGACCATGCCCTGCAGGCGGAGTTCCGTGCCGGCGTCGACCCCGGGAATGCGGCGGCGTCCGAGCCACACCACCCGGAGCCGGTCCTTCGGAACGGAGGGCCGCTGGCGCCGCGGGCCTGCCTCGGGCGTGGCGGCAGGCGTGTCGGATCCGGCTGGAAGTGCCGCAGCCACGCTCTTCCCGGCCGGCGGCGCATTATGGTCGACAACAATCGCGGTGAAGGCCGCGACGTGGCCTGCCGGAGCGTAGGTGACCGCCTCGATGTAGCCGTGGCACAACACGCGGCCACGGTCCGGCAACCCCCTCACGGAGACGGAGGAGGCCGGTTCCTGGCGGGGGGCATCAGCCAATCTGGGTAATCTCCGGTCCGCGTTCCGGCTGCTCCAGGTCCGGGGCGGACTGCGGTGCGGGCACGGCGTTGTCCTTGGGCAGGCGGAGCTGCAGCAGGTCGCGGGGCGGCATGGGGCTTTCGCCGCGCACCACCACGAGCTGCCGGAACAGCCCCTCAAGCCCGGCGGCCGCGTCGCGGTCAACAGCGGCCTCGCCGCCGAACACGCCGCGGAGGAACCAGCGCGGACCGTCGACGCCGATGAACCGGGCGACCCGGTAGCCGTGGCTTCCGTCGGCGCCGCTGGCCGGGAGCTTGGCGAGCAGTTCGGTGCCGAAACTGCCCTGGACCTCCTCGACCTGGCCGCCCTGGCTGCCAACGGATTGGCCGATCTGCTCACGGATTTCGTCCCACAGGCCTTCGGAGCGGGGCGCAGCGAAAGCCTGGAGCTGGAGGCTCGAGCCGTTCAGGTCCATGGTGACGGCGACGACGCGCTGGGTGGCTTCCTCGACCTCGAGCCGGAGCTGCAGGCCTTCGGCGGGAGCGATCAGGAGCGCGCCCAGGTCAACGTAGCCGTCCTGGTCCTCGATTTCCGAGACGTCGAAGGGACCCGTGGCACCGCGAACGGGGGCAGCCCCGGACGAGTCCTCGGCGGACGCGTCAGCAACTGCCTCCCGGGTTTCCCCGGGGTCTGTCAGCTGGTCCTGCTTGGCTTTCCTGCCACGCCCAAAAACCATGGGGTCGTCTCCTTAGTTGCGATCGTGTGCCGCAGTTGTGATCCTGTGCCGCTTGTCGTCCCGCGTCCGCGGGGCGCCTGCTGTCTCATGCTGCTTCATGCAGCCGGCTGATCCGTCCTGCAAACGGGTCCTGTTGATAAGCACCTGGTAAATACTGCTGGCAAATACTGCGGGTCCCGCAGGTTTCCGGTCAGACCGGCTCGCCGAAACCGCCAGTGGATCCGAAGCCTCCGCCGCCGCGAACGGAACCGCCGAGTTCCCGGACCGGCAGGAACCGGGCGTACTCCACACGCTGAATAACCATTTGTGCAATTCTATCGCCGCGTTTGAGTTCAATCGCCTGGTGGCGATCTGTATTCAACAGTGTCACCGCAATTTCTCCGCGGTAGCCGGCGTCGACGGTCCCGGGGGCATTCACCACGGTGAGTCCGTGCTTGGTCGCGAGCCCGGACCGCGGGTGGATCAGGGCCACAAAGCCGTCGGGGAGGGCAATGGAAACGCCAGTGGGGACCAGCCGGCGCTCCCCCGGTTCCAGCACAACATCCTCGCGGGCGCGCAGGTCCGCTCCGGCGTCGCCGGGGTGCGCATACGACGGCGGTTCCAGGCCGTCGTCGAGCATCTTCAGCTCAACCGTGAGGGTGGGGGTTCCGTACTCTGCCGCTGGAGGGGCTTCCGGCATGCCTTCCGGCGTTACGTCGGCGGCGTCCACTGCAGTCGTTTCTTCAGTCACAGTCCCTCACTCTAACGCCAGCGGGGAAGATCGGCCTAGCCGCGGCCGTCGGGCGGGGAAGCCCGCACCCGCTGCGGCCGCCAAGGTGAAATAGCCCGGGAAAAGTGGAAAGCTGGGCTTATGCCCGAATCCAGTGCAGCCGTGCCTGCCCCCCACAGCACCCCCAGCGACGCCACCGTTGTGTACAACGAGAAGCTCTGGCCGAACTTCTGGATCTGGCTGGTGTCGGCGGGTCTGTCGGGCGCCGGGATCCTCGTGTTCGCCCCCATCAGCATGACGGCCGGGCTCACCGCGGTCGTGGTCCTGTTTGCGATCATCACCGTGCTGCTGGTCCTCTCGACCCCCGCCATCACGGTCACCGGCTCCACCTTGCGCGTCGGCCGGGCCACCATCGAACGCCGTTTTGTGGGCGCCGTATCCGAGTTCCGCGGCAAGGAGGCGACGGCCGAACGCGGCACCCGCCTCAACGGCCTGGCCTTCCTGTGCATCCGCGGTTGGATCGATCCCGTGGTCCGCGTCGAGATCACCGATCCCTCCGACCGCACTCCGTACTGGCTCACCTCCACCCGCCACCCGGACGAGTTGCTGGCCGCCCTGAATTCCTAGCCCTCGCAGTCCTTGCAGTACTTGCGGCCATCCTTTTCGCGCGCAATCTGCGACCGGTGGCGGACCAGGAAACAGGAGGCGCAGGTGAATTCGTCGGCCTGGGCCGGCAGGACCCTGACCAGCAGTTCCTCCCCGGACAAGTCCGCGCCGGGGAGTTCGTAGCCTTCCGCGAGGTCGGTTTCGTCTTCGTCGACCACCGCGGAAGGCTTCTCCGTACGCCGCGCCTTCAGCGCCTCAAGGGAGTCCTCACTGAGGTCCTCCTCGGTCTTGCGCGGCGCATCGTAGTCTGTCGCCATTGGTTCTTGTTCACACTCCGCAGTTGTTCGGTGGGATTGCCCGGCCCGGGTAAACCCCAGCGGCGGTAGCCCTGGGCCCCGGGAGCGGTTCTCCGGTGTCAACGCCGGCCACGCGGTTTTTGTGCCCGATGTCGGGTCATTTTTGCTTAAGCCTCCGGTGAAAACCAGAGGCCTCTGGTCCGCAGCGCCGGGCTCCGGCCGCGGGCTCCCGGACCCGGCCGGCACCAATCCCTGAGACGGCCCGAAAAGTCGCGTAAATTCGCGGAAAGTGACGGCGCGCCCTCCGTCCTCACCCGATTTGGCCCGCATCGGTGGCAGAGTTTCGATTGATAGTAATGCCAGGGTGGAGGATTTGTATGCAGGATCTACGGCTTGTAGGCGTCCACGACGACGGGGAGCATCTCCTGTTGAGCGGCACCGGCGGCGAGATGTTCCAGCTGCCAATCGATGAAGCACTTCGGGTGGCAGCCAGCCGGACGTCGGCCAAGGCCGGCGCGGTCGCCGCGCCCATTGCCATGTCTCCGCGCGATATCCAGGCGCGGATCCGCAGCGGCTCGACGGCGGAAGAGGTGGCGGAGCTCTCCGGAATTCCGCTCGCGAAAGTCCAGCGCTACGAGGGTCCGGTGCTCGCCGAGCGCGAGCACGTCGCCCAGCAGGCCCGCAAGGTGGAGGTCGCCGCGCCCGCCCCCGGCCACGACGTTTACCGTTCCGTGTTCGGTGACCACCCGGCGTCACTCGGCGACATGGTGGCCCACCGGCTCAGCGCTCACGGCATTGAAGCCTCCACCGTGGAATGGGACTCGTGGCGGCGCCCGGACGGCAGCTGGAACGTGGTGGCGCGCTTCGAGGCGAAGCCCGGCGGCACGGTGGGCATCGGCGAGGAACCGCCGGCCATGTGGACGTTCAGCCCGGCCCGGAAATCCCTGCAGAATGCGAACCGCTGGGCGCAGCAGCTCAGCGAACTCGAGCCCCTCGACGGTCCCGTCCCGGCCCGCCGGCTCACCGCTGTCTCCGACCGGCCCTTTGATTTCGAAACCGACGCCGACGCAGCCGCGCGGACCGCAACCTCCCAGCTCCAGGTCGTCCAGCAGCTGAAGCTGCAGCAGGAACAGGAAGCCGACGGGTTGCTGGACATGCTGCGCTCCCGGCGCGGGCAGCGCCTCGGCGTGGACGAAGACGCCGACGACGCCCTCGCTCAGCTCCTGACCAACGGCGTCCCCGCGGCCCACCCGCGGCCCTCCGAAGTCCTTGCGGAGGTACCGGCCGATCCGGAACCGGCCGATTCCGGAGCCGGAACCCCGGAGCCTGAGGCAACCGAGGCCGCGGAGCCCGAACCCCGTCCTGCCGCCGATCCCTGGGAACGCCGCCGCGACGGCCGGCCCTCGATCATGTCCAGGCTCACGCTGGCTCCCCGTCATCAGGAGGAACCGGACGACGCCCTGAAACTGCATGACGGCGTCAGTACCGAAACCCGGGAAATCACCATCGTCGCGTCGCAGTTGCGGCCCGTCGCCAAGCCGGGACCGACGTCCAGCCCGGGCCTCGACGAGCTCCTCGGCGGCGCAACGTCACGGCGCCAGCACCGTGAACCACCTGCGGCGGCCCCGGATGACCGCGATGCGGAGCAGCCGGAGCGCCAGCCCGCGAAGCCAAAGCGCTCCAGCATTCCGAGCTGGGACGAAATCGTCTTCGGAGCCCGCGGGGACTAGCGCTTGACCGGGAGGCCAGGTTCTCCCGCGTTTCAGGGCCCTTCGCGCGCAGTCAGGCGCGGGGGGCTCTTTTTCCGTCGGCCTGGAAACACAGCAGCGGGACTTCGCGTTCGGCTTTTGTCAGCGAGCCGTGCTGGCCCACCACGTCAAGGGCCGTCGGCCGGACCCGCCTCGTGTCATAGAAGGCCAAGGCATCCCTGGCCGCGATCATCACGTCACCGATCCGCGGAGCGACCTCAGCCCGGACCTCGCCGAAGAGCCCCGCCGCGATGGCTTCCTCCCGGGTGAAGGCCCAAATCCGGTCGCCGAAGCGGGCCCGCCAGGCCTCCAGCAGCCGTACCCGCCCGGCGTCGCCTTCCGTCTCCTCCAGGTACAGGTGGAGCATTCGCGGCTCACCCGCGGTGTGACGGACCCCGGCCACGAGGGCCGGGTCCGCGGAATAGTCAATCCGCTGGGATGGCGGCACGTCAAGCATGCCGTGGTCCGCCGTAAGCAGGATGGTGGTGCCTGCCGGCAGGGTGGCGCTGAGCCGTTTGACGGTGGCGTCGAGTTCCTCGAGCTGGTGCTCCCACTGCGGTGACTGGCAGCCGTGGCGGTGCCCCGCCTTGTCCAGTTCGTTGACGTAGAAGTACATGAGCGACCCCCCGGCACCGGCCATCGCCTCCGCGGCGGCCGCGGTCCTGGCGTGCGAGGTGGTGGCCGTGACGTATTGGCCGCCCCTGAGCGCGGCCCGGGTCATGGCGGAGTCGCTGAACTGAGGAAGACTGACGGTTGTGACCTGAACATGCTCCGCGGCCCGCTGGAAGACGGTCGGGAAGGGCTGCCACCGTTCCGGATCGACGCCCGCGTCCCAGCCGCCCAGCATATTGACCACCCGGTCCTGGTCCGGGTCCAGCACGTCGTAGCCGACCATGCCGTGCTGCCCGGCCCCGAGGCCGGTGCCGAAGCTGGCCAGGGACGCTGCAGTGGTGGACGGGAATGCCGAGTCCAGGGAGACGGGCACCTGGCCCTGGCCGGACTGCATCACAGCGCGCAGGAACGGCGTGTGCGCCGACTTCTGTTTGAGCAGGTTACGGCCCAGCCCGTCGGCGAGGACGACGCAAATGCGCTTGGCCGCGGGGAGCTTGAGGCGGTTCTCGAAGCCCGGCACCCCCACGCTGGCAGCAGCGCTCGTGAGCACCTCGGCGATGGAGCGGTCACCGAAGGCCGGTGCTGCCGGCAGGTTCTGGGGAAGGGCCTGGGGGGAGGACAGGGCCTGGGGCACGCGGACCGGCGCCATCTCAGCGCTGGTGGCCGCGGCTGATGCGGCTTCCGAAGACACCCATCCGCGGGCGCGGCGGAAGTCCCGGGCCGGTGTGCGGCGCCGGGGCGGAGGAACCGGTGTTCACCGCGCGGAGGGCGCGGGCGAACAGCTTGGCGTCCTGGACGGCCTGCAGGCCGTCGGCCTCGGCGCTGATCCGGAGCACAATGTCCTCCTGGGCGATGGTGCCGCTGTAGCCATGGTCGGCGTCGCACTGCGGGTCGCCGCAGCTCGCCGGGCCCATGTCGAGGCGCTGGCCGCCGGACCAGGCGATGGACAGGGTCAGTTCGCGGACCGGATCCGACGGTTTGTAGTCCTGGGGCTGGGCGTACACGTAGCTGAGCACCACGGAGCGGATCTGCGTCACAGGCACGGATTCCGTGGAGACCTGCGCGACGATCTGCTCGCCTGCGTCGTCGAGCTGCTGGTCGTCCACGTGGGTGATGACCAGCATGTCCTCGGTCAGGACCAGCACGGTGATGTGGCGGCGGACCTCGGCGCGGTCGAAGTGCGTCTCAAGATGCACCAGGTGCGCCACGCAGTCGCGCCCGTCGAGGGCGTCGGCGACGACGTCGGCCACGAGCGGTGGATAGAAACCGGCCTGCTGGAGGGCCCCCTTCAGGCTTTGACCCTGCGCACTGTGGTCATGCAGGCCTTGGTGGTGCGCGCCCGGGCGCCCGGAGACGGCCGCCTGGTGCTTGGGTGTTGGAGACTGAAAGCTCATGGTCTCCATTTTCACAGATCGGCTGGGGACATGCTAACCGTTGCTGCCTGCGGGGTGCCCCCGCCGCTCCCCCGGCCCCTGCCGCTGTTCCGCCGCTGTCCCGCAGAGTCAGCTGCGCATGGCGCGGCGGGCGCTGTCGGTGCGCTGGGCGGCGTTGGCGATCCGGACGTCGGCCGCGAGGATGGCGGCCCCCTCCGGCCCGGCGAGGACGGGGTTGAAGTCGACGAGCGCGATTTCCGGGTGGTTGTCCTTGAGCCGGGCCAGCCGGGCAGCAAGGTCCTCGAGGGCGCGGGCGTCCACGGCCGGGAGCCCCTGGTAGCCGAAGAGCTTCCGTGAGGCACGGGGCGCCCGGATGAAGTCATGCAGGTCCGAGCCGGAGAGCGGCGGCACCCGGTGGGCCCAGTCGTCCAGCAGGTTCACGGCGTCGCCGGCCAGGCCGAAGGAGACTACCGGGCCCAGCAGCGGATCCTCGATGGCGCGGAACGTGCAGGCCTGCCCCACCGGGGCCATGGTCTGCACCTCGAGGGACGGCGAGCCGTAGCGCTCCAGCGACTTGCGCATTTCCAGGACGTTCCGGCGCAGCGAGTCCGCGTCCTGGATGTCCAGGCGCACCCCGCCGAGGTCCAGTCGGTGCCGCAGCGCGGGGTCGGTGGTCTTCAAGGCCACCGGCCAGCCGAGCCTGTCCGCGGCCGCGACGGCCTGGTCGGCCGTTTCGAAGCCGACGGACGGGACCACCCGGATGCCGTAACGGGCCAGCAGGCTCGCGGCCGTGTCCGGGTCCAGCCGGACCAGATGCTCGCCGCCGACCTTGTCCAGCAGGCGTTCCAGCTCGTCGTGGGTGCCGTCGGGGTCGCAGCCCTCGGGTTCCACGAAGAGTCCCTGGTCCCGGTCCAGCCACTGGGCGTAGCGGACCACGGCAGCCAACGCCGCGACTGCCGCGCCGGGGTTGGAGTAGCAGGGAACCACAGTGGCGCCCGCTTCGTCGCCGACCATCCCCTCCACGTAGATGGACGGGTCCAGGAGCCCGCTGAATGCCGCGACCACGGGCTTGCCCGCCGCCACCGAACATTCGGCCAGCACCCCGGCGATCTTCTCCACGGTGAGGCCGTGGGCCGGCAGCAGCGCGACCACCACGGCGTGGACGGTGTCCGCCGTGAGGACTTCCTGCAGGCTGTGCCGCAGCGCGGGAAGTGCAACCGACATTCCGGCGTCGAGGTCGACGTCGGTAACGATGCGATCCACACCCAGTCCCTGCGCCGCCGCGCTGTCCGCGACGACCTTCCCAAGCGCCCGGGAGTTGCTGAAGACGGCGATTCCCGGCCCCTTCGGCAGGGGCTGGCTTGAGACGATCTGGGCGACGTCCATAAGCTGTTCGATGGTTTCGACCCGGATCACGCCGGCCTGGCGCATCATCGCGTCGACGGCCTCCGGCGGGGCCTGGGTGGTGCGGACGGCGTGGCCGGGAGGCAGCCCCAGGCCCATCGCGTCGGACTTCGCCACGATGACGGGTTTGGTCCGGGCCAGTCGCCGGGCCAGCCGGGAAAACTTGCGCGGGTTGCCGATCGATTCAAGATAGAGCCCGACGGCGGTCGTGTCGGCGTCGTCCTCCCAGAACTGCATCATGTCGTTGCCGGAGACGTCGGCGCGGTTGCCGGCCGAGAGGAACGTGGAGATCCCGACGCGGCGCCGGCTGGAGGCGGCGTAGAGGGAGACACCGATCGCTGCCGACTGGCTGAACAGGCCCAGGCCGCCGCGGCGGGCCAGCGCGGGCGCCATTGAGGCGTTCAGCGACACGGCGGGGTTGGTGTTCATGATGCCCAGCGAGGCGGGGCCGATCACGCGCATGCCGTTGGCGCGGGCCTGCCGGACGAGTTCGCGCTGCCGGGCGAGGCCGCGTTCGCCGTCGTCCGCGTACCCGGCGGTGGCCACCACGATCCCCTTGACCCCGGCGGCGCCGCATTCCTGAACGACCTTGGGCACCTCGGCGTACGGGACGGCGATGATGGCGAGCTTGACGGGGCCGGGCACCTCGGAGAGCCGGGCGAAGGAGAGCATGCCGGCAAGCTCGAAGGCTTCCGGGTTGATCGCGTAGACCGGGCCGGTGAAGCCGCCTTCGATGATGTGCTCCAGCAGCTGGTAGCCCACGGTGCCCCATTTGCGGCTGGCGCCGATCACCGCGACGGAGGACGGGGCGAGGAGTTCCTGGATGCTGCGGGCCTCGGCCCGGTGTTCGCGGGATTCCATCACGGCGCGTGACTTGTCCGTGGGGTCGATATTGAATTCGAGGCTGACCACACCGTCGTCGAAGTGGCGTTTGACGTCGTAGCCGGCGTCGGAGAAGACCATGAGCATCTTGCGGTTTTCCGGGAGCACCTCGGCGCTGAATTTCCGGATCCCGTTCTCCCGGGCGGCGGCGGCGAGGTGTTCGAGCAGGATGGACCCGATCCCGCGGCCCTGGTGCGCGTCGGAGATGTTGAACGCGACTTCCGCTTCCTCGGGATCATCGAGCCGGTCGTAGCGGCCGATGCCCATGATCTCCCCGCCGATGGTGATCACGAGGGCCACCCGGTCCTTGTAGTCCACCTCGGTGAACCGTTTGAGTTCCTTGGCGGAGAGTTTGGACTTGAACGCGAAGAAGCGCATGTAGATGGACTTCTGCGACTGTCCCACGTGGAAAGCCTGGACGGCGTCCGCGTCGGAGGGGTGGATCGGGCGCAGATGGGCCGTCCCGCCGTCGCGCAGGACAACATCAGCTTCCCAATATTCCGGATATACGCCGTCCGCGGGCTGATCCACCATAGGCTTAGCCTAGTCATAAACTTACGCAGCTTTCGTTCTGCACCGCTCAGAAGGACCCACCAGCCTCATGGCACGCCGCCAAAGCCCGCCCCCGGCAGGGGAAGCAAGCCAGGATTTCGTAGAGAACATCGTCGACATCGACGTCACGTCGGAGATGGAAGGATCCTTCCTCGAGTACGCCTATTCGGTGATCTACTCGCGGGCCCTTCCGGACGCCCGCGACGGCCTCAAACCTGTGCAGCGGCGCATCCTGTACATGATGAGCGAGATGGGCCTCCGGCCGGACCGCGGCCACGTCAAGAGCGCCCGCGTGGTGGGCGAGGTCATGGGCAAGCTGCACCCGCACGGCGACACCGCGATCTACGACGCGATGGTGCGGATGGCGCAGGACTTCTCGCTGCGGCTGCCCCTGATCGACGGCCATGGCAACTTCGGTTCGCTTGACGACGGCCCGGCGGCTCCCCGGTACACCGAGGCCCGCCTGGCAGCGGCGGCCCTGACGCTGACGGACCACCTCGATGAGGACGTCGTCGACTTCGTCCCCAACTATGACAACCAGCTGACCCAGCCGGATGTGCTGCCTGCGGCGTTCCCGAACCTGCTGGTCAACGGCGCCACTGGCATCGCCGTCGGCATGGCCACGAACATGGCCCCGCACAACCTGGTGGAAGTGATCGCCGCTGCCCGGCACCTGATCGAGCACCCGGACGCCACCCTCGAGGACATCATGAAGTTCGTCCCCGGCCCGGACCTGCCCACCGGCGGCCGGATCGTGGGCCTGGACGGCATCCGCGACGCGTACGCGACCGGCCGCGGCTCGTTCAAGACCCGCGCCAAGGTGGAGATCGAGCAGCTCTCGGCCCGCCGCACCGGGCTGGTGGTCACGGAACTGCCGTACATGGTGGGGCCGGAAAAGGTGATCGAGAAGATCAAGGACGCCGTCAACGGCAAGAAGCTCACCGGCATCAGCGACATCGTGGACCTCACGGACCGCAAACACGGCCTGCGCCTCGTGATCGAGCTGAAGAACGGCTTCAACCCGAACGCCGTGCTCCAGCAGCTGTACCGCTACTCGCCGATGGAGGATTCCTTCGGCATCAACAACGTCACGCTCGTGGACGGCCAGCCGCAGACCCTCGGGCTGCTCCAGCTGCTCTCCGTGTACGTGGAGCACCGCATCAACGTAGTGCGCCGCCGCACCGCCTTCCGCCTCGGCAAGAAGAAGGACCGCCTGCACCTGGTCGAGGGGCTCCTGGTCGCGATCGTGGACATCGACGAGGTCATCCAGATCATCCGCTCCTCGGATGAGGCGGCCGCGGCCAGGACCCGGCTGATGTCCATCTACGACCTCTCGGAGATCCAGGCCAACTACATCCTGGAGCTCCGGCTCCGGCAGCTGACCAAGTACTCGCGGATCGAGCTCGAGAAGGAGCAGGAGGAGCTGCGCCGCGAGATTGCCGAGCTCGAAGCCATCCTCGGCTCGAGCGAACGGCTCCGCGCCCTCGTGTCCTCCGAGCTGGCCGAAATCGCCGAGAAATACGGCACGCCGCGCCGGACCGTGCTGCTCGAATCCGAGGCCGTCTCCCCCACCGTCGCCGCCCTGGCCGCCGCGACGGGCGCCAAAGGCAAGGCCACGCCCCTGGCCCTCGAGATCGCGGACGATCCCTGCTGGGCGATCCTGACCGCTTCGGGCCAGATCGCGCGCACCGCCAACCAGGACAGCCTCGCCGAGTCGGGCCCGCGGACGCGGCACGATGTGTTCACCTCGGTGCTGAAGACGTCTGCGCGCGGAGAGATTGCCGCCATCACATCTCAGGGCCGCATGCTCCGGCTCCTGGTGATGGACATGCCCGTGCTGCCGCCGACCTCGGGAACCCCGAACATGGCGGGTGGAGTCCCGGCCAAGGACTTCATTACGTTGCTCAAGGGCGAGTCGCTGGTGGCGTTCGCGCCGCTGGATGAGGTGCTGGCGATCGGTACGGCCCAAGGCGTGGTCAAGCGCGTCCAGCCCGATTACCCGCTGAACCGCGAGGACTGGGAGGTCATCGCGCTCAAGGACAAGGACACCGTGGTGGGTGTGGCCCCCGCCGGCTCCGACGACGTCGACCTCGTCTTTGTGACCCGGCAGTCCCAGCTGCTGCGCTTTGCCGCCTCCGCCGTCCGTCCGCAGGGCCGGACGGCCGGCGGCATGGCCGGGATCAAGCTGGCCGCCGGGGACCGGGTCATGTTCTTCGGCGCCGCGGGCCCGGACGACACCGCCGCCGTCGTCGTGACTATCGCGGGCACGGAGGGGGCGCTCCCGGGCACCGCTCCGGGGGCCGCCAAAGTCACCGCCCTCTCCGAATACCCCGCCAAGGGCCGCGCCACCGCCGGGGTCCGGGCGCACCGTTTCCTCAAGGGTGAAGACACCCTGTTGCTCGCATGGGCAGGCCACGGCCCGGCAAAGGCTTCCTCGCTGGCCGGGGTGGCCCGTTCCCTTCCCGGGGAACACGGCCGCCGCGACGGCTCCGGCATTCCGCTCTCCCAGGCCATCGACGCGATTGGTCCGAGCATGTCCTGGGAGCCGGCACCCGGGGCGGACGCCTAGACTCCCGGGTCTGTGGGGGCGGGCGCCGGCGTCCGGCGGCGCCGGCGTCCGGCGGCGCCGGGTCCCGCGTCTCCGGCAATTCACGCCGGCAGGGCGCGTTGGGGTGCCGAGTTCACTTGTCTCGGGGAACGGCGCCTGGGCCCGGGGCACCCACTCGCCACAAATGGCCGCTAAGGGGCTCGGCGGTTTCCAGTGGTCGTTGCAACAAATGGCCCCTAAATGGCCCTCATGGCGACCATTTGTGGCGAATGGCCGACCCTGGACCGACGACTGCAGGTGCGGGTGCAGACCTAGAGCCGGACAACGACGTGGGGACCAGGGGGAACGTGGCCAGCAAGATCGCCTTCACGGCTTGGGTGCACCGGGGTGAGATAAGTCGGTAAGCCGACCAGTTTTCAAAACACCGCCAGATGCATGGAGTCTCGCGACGTCGCAACGTAAGGGACGACGCTACAGAAGGGATACCAGCCATGGCGGACCAGACACGCGAGCTCCCGAACAGGTGTCGAATGCACTACGACCCAACGGTCAAAGGGGTCTGGATTGGATTCGGCGTCGACCTGAACCCCCTGTGCGGCCAAAGCGAGTACATCGGGGTCACTAGCGTCACTGAAGCGGTGGACTGCCAGAAGTGTGCTCGCATGATGGATCAGTCGTCGGATCAGTCGTCTACCTGACTGAGGATTCCGCTGAACAGATGTGCCAAGAGCGCTGGTCTGGACACGGATTCGCAAGCCATCGATCTGCGCGCACTCGACGTCGCTCACGGTTTTCAGCGGTCCCTTCACGAACGGGCCCGGACGGATGCACTCGGTTTTGTGCAGGCCGATGATCGACTCCATGAGGCAGTTGTCGTAGGCGTCCGCGACCGAGCGGATCGAGGAGGGCATGCCTCCAGTGCCAGGTGTTTGGCGAAGGCGATGTTGCTGTGTCCTCATCGGCTGCTCGGGCAAAGTAGATGTTGGCGCGCCGGCGCAGGCCGGCGGCCGACCGCGTCCGGCCCTCGACTGCTGCCGGGAGAAATGCGCTTAGACTGCTCGCATGCCTATCATCCCGGATATCAAGGACTGGACCTGGGTCCTGCAGCGGCCCTGCCCCGAGTGCGGGTTCGATGCGTCGGCCGCGACGCCCGCCACGGCGCCGAGGATCGTGGAAAGTATGCTCCCCCGCTGGCGTGCGGCGCTGCGGCGTCCAGACGTGGCGGAACGCCCGGACGGAAACACGTGGTCGCTGCTGGAGTACGCCTGCCATGTCCGGGACGTCTTCAGCGTCTTTGACTACCGGCTGGACCTCATGCTGCGCGAGGAGGACGCCCGGTTCCCGGACTGGGACCAGGACCTCACCGCGGTCGAGAAGGACTATGCCAACGCGGACCCGGCCAAGGTCAGCGCGGAGCTCACCACGGAGGGTGAGCAGATCGCGGCTTCCTTTAGCCGGGTCCCGGAGGACCAGTGGGGCTGCAAGGGAACCCGCAGCAACGGCTCGGAGTTCACCGTCCTGACGTTCTCGCAGTACTTCCTGCACGACGTCGTCCATCACCTCCACGATGTGGACGGATAGCGCGGGGACGGCTGGCGTGTGGACGGCCAGCCCGGGGACGGCTGGCTACAGTTCCTTGTCCCAGGCCATGCTGCTGTTGACGGCGGCGTAGCCCATCTTGGCGTAGAGGGCCAGGGCGCCGGTGGGGTTCTCCGAGTCGACGTCGAGGGATGCCGTGTCCATCCCGGCCGCGGCGAATCGGCGCATCGCGTCAGCCAGGAGGGCCTGTGCCACTCCGCGGCCGCGGAACTCCCGCCGCACGCCCAGCAGGTCCGTGTAGCCCTCTTTGTAGCCCCGCACCTCCGCGCTGACCGTGTCATGGCTGGCAAGCTGGTATCCGGCAACCCTGCCGGTGGACTGTTCCACAATCACGGCGCTCAGGTCAGGCCGGGCCAACGGATCGCTGACGACGAAGCCCCAGGCTTCCTCGTCGCGGGGCTCGCTGCCCCAGTGGTCCCGGAAGGCGTCGTTGTGGGCCAGCCGCACGGGCTCGTGCAACTCGGGACCGAATCCCACGAGGTCCAGGCCCTCGTCCAGCACCACTGCGGGGAGGCCGTCCTGGAGCGGCCGGTGCATCTCGTTGTAGTAGCGGACTATCCGGTAGCCGGCGTCCGCGAACAGCGCCGCCTGGTGCGTATGCTGCTGTTCCATATGGAGCCGCAACCTGGGGGTGGCCCCCGGCACGGCGTCCTCGGCAAAGCGTTGCCGGGTCCTCGCCTCCATCCAGCCCAGCAACCCGGTGCCGATCCCGTTTCCCTGCCATCCGGGATCGACGCCGCCGTACCCGATCGCCTTATCCCCCTCCGGGTTCTTGGTGATGCGGCCATAAGCCCTGGCCACGCCCTGCGCGTCGAAGCCGAGGATGGTGTCCGCGGCGGCCGGGTTCTTCTTCGATTCGAGGACCTGTTCCAGGTCGGCGCGGCGCTCGTACCAGACTGGCCGTTCGACGGCGGCCGTCCGTGCGATCAGCGCCGCCCAGCCGTCCATGTCCGCGGTCCCGGCGGCCCGCCACTGCAGGCGGGGGTCCAGGCTGGCGTGGGGCTCGGCGCGTCCGTTCATGGCAACAGGCTAACGTCCGGCCTACCCCCGCGCCAGCAACGGCGTTGACTCCCGGGAAAGTGCTGCGTGGCGGGCCGCCGCGCGGTCCAGGTCCAGGCGGGTGTCGTCCGCGGCGATGTCCTCCGGATTGTGCGTCACGAGGACCACCGTGCGCTCACGCAGGCCAAGCCGGAGCTCGGCCAGCATCGCCCGGCCGGACTCAGCATCCAGGTGCGCGGTGGGTTCGTCCAGCAGGATCACGTCGGCTCCGGTCAGGAGGGTGCGGGCCACGGCGAGGCGCTGCCGTTCGCCTCCGCTGAGGAAGGCCCCGCCGGGTCCGATCCGGGTATCCAGGCCGTGTTCCAGCCGCCCGATCAGCGGCCCGAGGCCCACGGCGGCCAGGGCGTCCTGCAGCCGCGGCTCCGGCGCATCCGCGCGCTGGCCCTCCGGAACTCCCAGCAGCAGGTTGCCGCGGATCGTGGAGTCGAAGAGGTGTGCCTCCTGCGGGCACCAGGCCGCGCGCCCGCCCAGCAGGATGTGCCCCCCTGCGGCAGGGAGGAAGCCGAGGACGACGGCGAGCAGGGTGGACTTCCCGGAGCCTGAGGCCCCGGTGACGGCGAGCCAGCGCCCGGGTTCGGCGGTGGCGGTGAGTCCGGTGAAGACCGGGGGCCCGCCGGGCCAGGCGGCGGCGAGGTTCCGCAGTTCGATCCCGGGCCTGCCTCCGGTCCTGCCGGCCACGGGGACAAGCCCGCCGGAGGCCTCGGCGGTGTCGTCGTCCAGGACGCCCGCTTCGCCGATGCGTTCAAGGACGGCCCGCAGCGCAGGGTACTGGCGGACCGCCGTCGTGATGGCGGCGTAGGGCTCCACAAGCGCGAGCTGGAGCAGCACCACGACGGCGACCGTCGAGGCTTCGACCGCTCCGCTGAGGGCCAGTGGAGCGGCCAGCACGGCGCTGGCGAGGGCGGCGGTCCCGCAGCCCAGCACCGTCAGCCCCTGGCCGAGTCCTTCGGCCCAGGCCGAGCGCTGTGAGGCGGCCGTGGCGGAGCGGTCGGCGCTGGTGATGGCGGCGAGCACCGGCGCGGAGACGCTGTTGGCGTGGAGTTCGGCGCGGGCATCGAGGGCTGCCGCCACCTGGCGGAGGACGCCGGAGCGCAGCCGTTGCTCGGTGCCGGCGGACATCCGGTCGGCTGCGAGGGCCAGGGCCGGGGCGGCCACGAGGCTCAGCAGGGCCGCGGCAATCACGGCAGGGAGCGCCGCCGGCAGGAGAAGGGCGATGCCGGTGACGGCGGCGGCCGCAACGGCCACGGCGGTCAGCGGCGGCAGGACCACCCGGGGCAGCAGCTCCCGGACCGTGTCGACGTCGTCCACCACGGTGCCCAGGACGTTGCCGCCCTGCAGCAGCCGGCGCAGCGAGAGGGCCCGCCGGCTCAGCGACTCCCAGAGCCGGCCGCGGAGCCGGGTCAGGGCGGCAAAGACGGCGTCGTGCAGCAGGAGGCGTTCAAGGTAGCGCAACGCGGCCCGGCCGATGCCGAAGAAGCGCACGCCCACGATCGCGGTGAGCAGGTAGAGGATGGGCGGCTGCTCGCTGGCGCGGATGATCAGCCAGCCCGACAGTCCCGAGAGGGCGACGGCGAACAGGGCCGCCAGCGTACCGACGGCGCCCGCTGCGGCGAACTTGACCCGGACCGGTGCGAGCAGCCGGCGGAGCCGGGCTGCCGTCGCACCGCGGGCGGCAGGTGCGGCGGCACCGGCCTGCGGCGTACGGGGTTCACTGTCATCGACCAGCGGGCGTTCAGCAGGCAGTCGCCCGGCTGCCAGGAAATCGGAAGCCTGGGTTTCGTCAGGCCGGGACTCCGTATACCCGGTTTCCGGCGCCCCGGCGGCGGACGGTTCGACACCCGGCGCCGTCGCTGCGCCGGGAGCCACGGCCACCAGCTCATCGGCAAGTTCCCGGGTCTGCCGGTCGTGGGCCACCAGCAGGACGGTGACCCTGCCACGCAGCCCGACGATGGCGCCGCTGACGGCGGTGGCGGATTCCCGGTCCAGGTGGGCGGTGGGTTCATCGAGGAGCAGCACCGTGGCGCCGGCCTCGATCCGGGCCAGGCCGCGGGCCAGTGCGACACGGCGCAGCTCCCCCGGGCTGAGTTCGGCGGGGTGCTTCGCGGCGAGGTGCTCCGCGGCGCAGGCGGCCAGGCAGCGCAGGGCCGCGGCCCCGCCAGCGTCGGACCCAGCGCCGACCGAGTCACCGCCCGCTGCGGCTCCCAGATAGAGCAAGACCTCCTCCAGCACGGTCGGGGCGACCATCACGGGATGCTGCGGCACCCAGGCGAGGTCCGCCGTCGTGAACCCCTCGAGCCGGCCGGTGACTGTTGTTTGCCGGTCAGGCCGGTCAGCGCCGCCGCCGGTCCCGATGGTGCCGGCCAGCACCCCGAGGACGGTGCTCTTCCCGGCGCCGCTGGGGCCGTCGAGGGCGGTGATCCGGCCCGGGGCGGCGGTGAAACTGAGCGGCCCGACGGCGGCGTCCGTCCGGCCGCCGTAGCGGACAGTCAGCCCGGCCACGCGCAGCGCGGGCGGATGCGCGGCTACGCCCGCCCCGGCAGCGACCAGGCCATCGGGTCGTAGCGGCGTGGGCTCGGGGGCTTCGAGGACGGCGGTGGTTTCGGCAAGAGCGGCGCGGCCGTCGTCGCTGGCATGGTGGGCGGTACCGAGTTCCCGGAGCGGGAGGTAGCAGTCGGGGGCGAGGATCAGGGCCAGCAGACCCGCTTCCAGTGCCATGTCGCCGTGGACCAGGCGGACGCCGATGAAGACGGCGACGACGGCCACGGAGATGGTGGCGATGAGTTCCAGCGCGAGGGCGGAGAGGAAGGCGGTCCGCAGGGTCCCCATCGTCCGGTGGCGGTACTCCTCGGAGAGGTCCTCGAGGGCCTTGCGCTGGGCGGTGGCACGGCCCAGCCCCACAAGGACGGGCAATCCTTTGGCGAGCTCCAGCATGTGGCCCGACAGCCGGGACAGGGTTGATTGGGCTTCCCGGACGCGGTCATCGGTGTAGCGTCCGATCAGGATCATGAAGAGCGGCACCAGCGGCACCGTCAGCACAATGACGACGGCGCTGATCCAGTCGGCGGAGAGGATGCGCGCGCCCAGCAGCAGCGGGATCGCCGCGCAGTTCACCAGGGCCGGCAGGAACTGCGTGTAGTAGTTGTCCAGGGCGTCCAGTCCGCGGGTCGCGAGAATGGCGAGGCCGCCGTCGGAGGGCCCGGCGGACCGGGTGCCGTTGCGCAGCGCGCGCTCGAGCAGCTGCGCGCGCAGTTCCTCCTTCACACCCAGCGCCGCCCGGCGCGAGGCGACAGCCTGTGCCCAGACGGTCAGGGACCGCAGCACGACGCCGGCAGCTCCCCAGTACAGCTGCCCGCCCCAGGCTGGATCTCCGGCCATCAGCCCCGCCAGCATGGACGCGACCGCCTGCCCGATCAGCACGAGGGACAGGGCCTTCAGGGCCGCGAGCAGGCCGAGCAGGTAGAGGGCGGCGCGGTTGGCGGGGCCTGTGGGGAACTGCGGTCTCATCAGGTGCTAGTCCTTGGGTGCCAGGGCTTTGGCGGCGATGGCCGGGAGGAAGCTGTGGGCTTCCGGGATGTGCGCGTCGCTGACCCGGCGCCGGAACACCCAGTACGTCCACGCCTGGTAGACGAGGACCAGCGGCAGCCCGATGCAGGCGACGATCGTCATCAGCCCGAGGGTGTAGTCCGAGGAGGACGCGTTGGAGATGGTCAGGTTGAAGTCCGGGTTCAGCGTGGACGGCAGCACCACGGGGAAGGCGGCGCCGAAGATCGAGGCGCTGCCCAGCAGCAGGAACGCGCCCAGGGACAGGAACGCGCGGCCCTCGGCGCCCCTGCGGGCGAAGTTCCAGGCCAGGACGGCGGCCACGACGGCGGCGACGACGGCCAGCACGGTCCAGATCTCGCCGCTGAGCAGCTGCAGGCTCACCGCCCAGCCGGCGATCGGCAGCAGGAGCACGGGCAGGAGGCGGACGAACCACTGGCGTGCGCGGTGCCGGACGTCGCCGTCGGTCTTCAGGGCCAGGAAGGCGAGGCCGTGCAGGAGCGAGAACCCGACGACGGCGAGGCCGCCCAGCACGGCGTAGGCGCTGAACCACGCGAACGGGCCGCCTTCACGGTCGCCGTTGGCGTTCAGGGGCAGCCCGGTGGTGGTCAGTGCCAGGGCTGCTCCGACGCCGAAGGCCGCCACGAGGGAGCCGAGCGAGATGGCCCAGTCCCAGCGGGCACGCCACCGCGGGTTGTCGACTTTGCCGCGGTATTCGAAGGCCACGGCGCGGAAGATGAGGGCCACAAGGACCAGGAGCAGCGGCAGGTAGAGCGCGGAGAACAGGGAGGCATACCAGAGCGGGAAAGCCGCGAAGGTGGCACCGCCGGCCGTCAGGAGCCAGACCTCGTTGCCGTCCCAGACCGGGCCGACCGTGTTGAGCAGCACGCGGCGTTCGGTGTCGTTCCGGGCAAAGCCCTTGAACAGCATCCCGACGCCGAGGTCGAAGCCCTCGAGAAAGAGATAGCCCGTCCACAGCACCGCGATGGCGATGAACCAGATGGTGGGAAGCAGTTCCATGCTGAGTATCCTCTGCGTTTCGTGGGGCTTAGTAGGCGAAGGCCAGGACGTCGTCGGCGTCCCCGGGCTTGCCGGGACCGCCGTCCTTGGGTGTGGCGTCCTCGTTCCCGTCGGTGGGGACGCGGGCGAGTTCCGGCATGGCTGCGACCACCCCGCCGCGGATGTACTTGACTAACAGCTTGACCTCGACCACCAGCAGCACTGCGTACACGCTGGTCAGCAAGATGAGGGAGGTCAGGAGCTCGCCGGCCGAGACGCCGGGCGAGACGGCTGCGGCGGTGAACATAAAGACCTGGTCGATCCCGCTGGGATCCGGGTTGGGGGCGACGACGAACGGCTGCCGGCCCATCTCGGTGAAGATCCAGCCGGCAGCGTTGGCTCCGAAGGGTGCCAGGATCCCGAACACGGCCAGCCGCATGAGGCCGCGGGAGGCGGGGACGGTTCCCTTCCGGGTCAGCCAGAGCGCGACCAGCGCGGCGGCTGCCGCCACTGCGCCAAAGCCGATCATCATCCGGAAGCCCCAGTAGGTGACTTCCATGACCGGAACGTACTGGATCTCCTGGCCGGCGCGTTCCCCGTAGATCGGGTTGTCGGGCAGGTGGGTGCCGTAGTCGGCCTTGTACTGGTCCAGCAGGCCATTGACGCCCTTGACCTCGGTGGTGAAGTCCCCCTTGGCGAGGAAAGACAGGATTCCGGGGACCTCGATGACGGCGACGATTTCATCGCAGTTCTTGGAGCCGAGGTTGCCGACGCTCAGGATGGAGAAGCCGGTGCCGTCGTGGCAGGCCGCTTCGGCCGCCGCCATCTTCATGGGCTGCTGTTCGAACATGAGCTTGCCCTGCAGGTCTCCGGTGATGGCGGTGCCGGCGAAGGAAATCATGGCGACGACGGCGCCGATCCGGAGTGAGCGGATCCAGACGGCGTGGTCGGTGCGGTCCCGGCCCGGGATGGCGGCCTCGCCGGGAATGACCCTGCCGTCCGCGCCGATGGTGTCGATCCCGTCGTGGCGGCGGCGCCACAGGTGGTACCAGGCAATGCCCAGCAGGAAGGCGCCGGCGACGGCGAGGGCGCCGAAGAGGGTGTGCGGGACGGCGACGAGGGCGGTGTTGTTGGTGAAGACCGCCCAGGCATCGGTCATCACGGGACGGCCGTTGATCATCTCGACACCGACCGGGTGCTGCATCCAGCTGTTCGCCACGATGATGAAGTAGGCGGAAAAGACCGAACCGATCACGGCGATCCAGAGGCAGGCGAGGTGGATGGCGGGCTTGAGCTGCTTCCAGCCGAAGATCCACAGACCCAGGAAGGTCGACTCCACGAAGAACGCCAGGAGGGCTTCCATGGCCAGCGGCGCGCCGAACACGTCGCCGACGAAACGGCTGTACTCGCTCCATGCCATGCCGAACTGGAACTCCTGCACAATGCCCGTGGCGACACCCATGATGAAGTTGATCAGGAAGAGCTTGCCCCAGAACTTGGTCATCCTGAGGTACTCCGGCTTGCCGGTCCGGTGCCACATCGTCTGGATCACAGCCACGACGAGGCCCAGGCCGATCGTGAGCGGCACCATCATGAAGTGGTAGACCGTGGTGATTCCGAATTGCCACCGTGCGATTTCCAAGGCGTCCAAGGCAGTCCCTAACTTTGCTGGGCGGACAACTTCTACATCATGTAGAAAGATTCTTCTACAGAGTGTAGAACATTGTGGCAGTTCCCTGCACCCAGAGTCCCACGGCGCCCAACGGCCCGCAATGGATTGGCCGGTGACCCGGGAGTGTTGCCGCCCAGCAGGCCATGCGCTTCAGGCCTTCGCAGGCTCCCGGGGAATGTCTATGGGCAGGTCCGGCGACCAGGCGGGGTCGTAGTCGGGATGCTCCCGATGCGAGCCCGCGAGAATGGTGAGCATTGACCTGCGGGCAATGGCAACCGTCCCTTCGGCATCGCTGAGGTCGCTGATCCCTTCGGCGTCGGCAGCTTCCTTCCAGCTGGAAATGATTGCCCGCTGCTGGGCGCACTCGTCCAGCATCAGCTGACCCAGGGAGGCCTTGTCGTGGCCATTAGGAAGGTCGGCTGTCCCCGTGGCGAAAGTCCCCTCCCGGATGGCTGATTCCTGCTCCGCGACGCGCGCTTCCAGAAACTCTACGAGACAGGTCCATTCGGCCCCGTTGGGGCTGGTCATTCTGCGGTTCCGGCCAATTGCTCCTGGACCGTTTCGCTTGTCGAATCCCGGTCCCCGGCCGAAGCCGCCTGGAGGAACAGTTTGCGTGACGCGATTTCAATGCCCAAGGCCGTCGCGGCAATATCCTCAAGCGCATCCTGAATCCACACCACGGCAGTCTCGTTGGCTGGTTCCGCGCCTTGTCCGGAAGCTTGGTCTGCCCGTGACGACGAGTACCGGGCTAGCTTCCCCTTGAGCGTTTTAGCGAGGTCTTCGATCTCTGCCAACAGCTGGTCCCGCCACATTCCGGAATCCAGCCCGTTCCCGCGGCCCCCGGCGGACGACGGCAGCTGGTCAAGACCCGGTTCCTGCCGCCTCCACAGGAATTCGGCAAGCTCAGCCGCCATCACCGGCTGTAGTGCCTGGGCGGTCGGCGCTGGCATTTGCCCGGCGTCATCTGTTTGGACGGCCTGCTGTTCGTTGGCCTTCCAGCGTTCGGGGCGCGGAGGATCCGTGATGTCCAGGGAACGATGGAACGGGTGTACGGAAGCGGCTCGAGGGTTGGGGTTGCCTGGCATCAGTGGAATACTCCTGGATAGTTCGCCGAATATTGGCGCTACCGGGGTCCGGGGCAACACGCTCATTTTGTCTGAACTTGAATCAAGACGGTAGGACGCCGCGGCGGGTCCATGCCGCCGAATCAGCGATGGCAGAAAAAGGGGAGCCGGTGCCCGTCATCCGGCTCCCGATTGGGCAGGCATAAACTGAAGCAAACACCCAGGTGCTTCCATCGCGATTGATGGCACTCCGACCAGGCCGAGGAGGCGCGACCCCATGGCCAGTATTTTGTACCGGACCGTCGAGCGGCACCCCTCTCCGCCGGCGGGAAGCGTCGGCTTCGCGGATTCGACTGGCACGGCTGCCCGGCATGGGTGATGGCACAGACTCAATGGCGGCGGGACTTGATGCTGGCCTGTGCGCCGGGTTCCTCGAATCGTTGCCCATCTCCGGAGCCGCGATCTCAGTGTTCGCCGGCCTGGCGCCGGAGACAATGGTGTGTGCCAGCGATGCCATTTCTGCACGGATCGACGAACTGCAGTTCGACCTGGGTGAAGGCCCGCGCTGGGAAGCCCTGCAAACCCGCAGACCCGTGCTTATGCCGGATGTGCGCCGGGGGCCGCATGGCGCATGGCCGGTCTTTGCAAAATCCCTGGTGGAACTGGATGTGGCGGCACTCTTCGTTTTCCCGCTCACGCTCGGCGCGCTGGATATCGGCGTAGTGGAGCTTTACAGTTCTGAACCCGGCCCCCTTAGCCCGGCGAAGCATTCCATGGCCCTGCAGCTCGCCGACGCCGCAACCTGGCACTTGCTGCGCCAGCTCCTGACCCTTGACCCCGGACACGGCGCTGACGCCCCGCCGGATGGCTCTCCCTTGTCACGGCGCGAGGTACACCAGGCCACCGGTATGGTCCTGGCACAAAGCGGAACGACTGCCCGGGACGCACTCCTGCTGATCCGGGCACACGCATTTGCCCATGGACGTACCGTCAGGGAGGTCGCCCGGGACGTGGTCAGCCGATGCCTTGACTTCAGCCCCGAACGCGGCTCAGCCGGGCGAGTGCAGTAGAATCCGAATATGGCGATGATAGGCCGCGCCGGACGCGTGAGTGCCGCATTCGTCAAGATAGCGGACACACTCGTGGCGGACTATGACGTCTTCGACCTCCTCCACACACTGGTGGATGAATCAGTCGGCATTCTTGACGCCGCCGCCGCAGGACTCGTTCTGGTCGACCCGGATGGAGACCTCCAGGTAATGGCCTCGACGAGCGAGGAAAGCCAACTGGTGGAAGTCCTCCAGCTCGAGGCTGGTGCCGGTCCGTGCGTGGACTGCTACCGGACCGGAGCCGTGGTAGCCATCGATGACATCGCAACGCAGGGCTCCCGATGGCCCCTGTTCCAGTCCTCTGCACTCTCCCAGGGATTCCGGTCCCTGCACGCCGTCCCCATGCGCCTGCGCAGCCGGACCATCGGCGCCTTGAACCTTTTTGGCCACGAGGTCGGTCCCCTCACCGCCGACGACGCCGCCATTGCCCAAGCCTTCGCCGACGTGGCAACCATCACCCTCCTGCAGGAACGCGCCGCGAGGGAAAGCGCCCTGATCAACGAACAGCTGCAGCGTGCCCTCAACAGCCGCATCCTGATCGAACAGGCCAAGGGCGTCATTGCCCACACTTCCAAGGTCGACATGAATGCGGCATTCGCGCTGCTGCGCGGCTATGCCCGCGCCCACAACCAGACCATCTACGAAACAGCGGACAAGATCATCAACCGCAGAATTACCCTTTAGCCCACGGAGCAATGGCTCCAGCTGGCTCATCGATTGTCGCCTCGCTGCTCCCTCGCCCGCTCCACCGGCGCACTCCCGGCTGATGCATAGTCGGCCGGCCTTTCAGCGTCGGGCAATCCGGCAGGCAGCGATCAAACGGGCGACACGGGCCAGCACTTCTACCTCATGTAGAAACTATCCGCAAAACACGGTAAATTTAAGACTGAGGTATTCACAGACCGCCCGCAGAGTCGATTGGCCGGAGCGGCATTTACGAAGGACGTACGGAATGGCAAGTCTCGGTGAACTGGAACGGGCAGTGATGGATCTGCTCTGGGCAGGCCATGAGGCTGCAACAGCAAACACCTTGCGGGACCTGCTCGCACAGAGTACACGCGCCGAAAACGGCACCGCAGGACACGAGGGCAAGGATCTGGCCGTCACGACGGTACTGACCGTGCTCTCCCGCCTTGAACGCAAAGGCCTGGTCGAGCGTGAACGCGGCACCCGCCCGCACCGCTACCAGGCAGTCTCCAGCCGCGAGGACCACACCGCTGAACTGATGCACGAGGTTCTGGGCTCCGCACCGGACCGCGAGGCGGTGCTGGCGCGCTTTATTGGTTCCGTCACCGATACCGAGGCAGAAACGCTGCGCAAGCTGCTGGGACTCAGCTAGCGCCCGATGTTCTGGACCTCATGGTTTCTGGCGGTCCTCGCGATAGTGCTGGCCTGGCCGGTGCCTGTCCTGCTTTCGCGCGCCCAGTGGCCGGCGCGTTCGCCGTTCACAGCCATGCTGCTGTGGCAGGCGATCGCCCTCGCCGGCGGGCTGTCCATGATCGGCGCCATGCTGGTCTACGGCCTGGAGCCGGTCGGAGACAACCTGCTGGCCGGCCTGCGCGCCCTTGCCGGGATGGTCTTCAACAACGCGCCCACCACCGCGCTGGGCTTCTGGCACATTTTCGCGCTGTCTGCCGCGGCCCTGCTGACGGCCCACCTGGTGTTCACCCTGCTGCTGACCTACTACAAGATCCAGCGCCAGCGGCGGCGCCACCGCGAACTGCTGGCGCTGCTCGCCTCACCCTCCGCCGACGGCCCTCGGACCATGGTGATCAATGTCGACTCGCCCGTCGCGTACTGCCTGCCCGGAGGCGCCCGCTCGGTCACCGTCCTCTCCGACGGTCTTATGGCGGCCCTCGAACCCGCCGAACTCCGTGCGGTCCTGAACCATGAGAACGCCCACCTGGACCAGCGCCACCATCTGCTGCTCTGGGCCTTTGCAGCCTGGCGGCAAGCCCTTCCGTGGCTGCCCACCACCCGCCTGGCGCAGGAGGCGGTTAGCTCGCTGATCGAGATGCTCGCCGACGACGTCGCGCTGAGAACCGAAAGCAAGGCGACATTGATCAAGGCGATCGCGATTGTCGCCAGCGGCTCCGCCGGCGCCCCCGGCGCACGGATGGCCTTCGGCGAGCCGGAACTGTCCGACGTCGAACCCGGCCAGCCGGGTGCCACCGGCGGCGCCGGTTCGGCCCGGACGACGGCGTCGCGCGTCAGCCGCCTGCTCTCCCCGCAGCCGCCGCTCCCGGAACCCCTGCGCGCGGCTGTGCTGGCCGCATGCCTGCTGCTGCTCGCGGTCCCGACGGCACTGCTGATTGTTCCCGGCATGCTGGGCTAACTCCCCTCGGCGGAGGCGGCAGCGGCGGCCGCCGCCGCCGAAGGCAGCGCACACAAGACGCGGGGCCGCCCCACCCTCAGGCGGGGCGGCCCGCGTCTGTTGTACCGCTGCACTGCCGCCGCCAGTGGCTACTTGATCAGCTTGTTGGCCTTGTACTCGAGGTCCACGTTGCCGGTACCGTTGCCCTTGGTGGTGCCATTGACTGTCGAGGTGGTCATCGCGAAGGTGAGCGTGGAGTGGGCAATCGCGTCCGCCATTTGCTCCAGCACTGTGTCGTTCACCCTGTCGATGGTGTCGCACGCCTGGTGGTAGCAGGAATCGTGGGCCACACCGGCAGTGCCGCCGAAGACGGCCGCCTCGTCAGCGGTTTTCAGGTCTTCCGCACCGGTGAACAGTCCTCCGGCCGGGATGCCGTTGTTGATGAAACCGAAGTAGTCGGATCTCCCGTCGAAGGCGGTCGGCACAACGGGCAGGTTCTGGGACTTGAAGTAGTCCAGGAAGACCTTCTCCACCAACGCGGAACCGTTGGGGCCCTTTTCGCCGAATGCCGAGCCGTCGCCGTCTTACACGTAGCGGACAAAGTTTGGCGAGCCCACCATGTCGAAGTTGAGGTTGACGGCATGGTCCTTGATCTGGCGCGCCGTGAGCTGGGAGACATAGTAATCCGAGCCGATCAGCCCGGCCTCTTCCCGCCCCAGAAGGCGAAGCGCACCCGGTTCGTCAGGGCCGGGCTGCCGGGCTTCTTGAGCTGGATCGCGGTTTCCAGGATGGAGGCCGTGCCGGTGCCGTTGTCGTTGATGCCGGGCCCTTCGGGCACCGAGTCCAGGTGCGCGCCCACCAGGACGGTCCGGTCCGCACGGCCGCCGGTATCGGCCAGGATGTTGAAGGACGCGGTCTGGGTGATAGTGGCGTCGACGGCGAGGTGCATCACGGCGTTTTGCAGCCCGGCGAGTTCGGAGCCGTTGTCGAAGCTCGTGCTGACCACCGGGATGGCCGGCTGCGGCGCGCCGAGGGTGCCGCCAAACAGACCGAGGCGGTCTTCGCCGGGGACGGCGTTGCCCTGGTTGAAGATGATGGCTCCCGCGGCCCCGGCGGCGGCGGCGTTGTCCGCCTTGATCCGGAACGTGCAGGTGCCGCGCTGGATCAGCGCGATGTTCCCCGGTGTGAAGCCGGCAAAGTCGCCCGCTTCGCAGCCGCTGGTCGACGCACGGTCACCGGCCAAATTGATGTCCACGGCCGACACGGGGGCGGTGATGTCCCCCTCGCCGGAGTAGTCCATGTCGAGGAAGCCGTCCCCGTAGGCATAGGCCTTGGGCGTCGGCGACACCCGTTCCAGCGTGGCTCCAACGGTGGCGTACTGTTCGTACGTGAACGGCTGCCGGACCGTCATGTAGCCGGCCGCCGCGAGCTTCGTTTCGATGTACCGGGCGGAGGCCTCGTAGCCTGGGGTTCCCGCCGCACGGTTGCCGCCGTTGGCGGTCGCGATGGCCTGGAGGGCTTGCAGGTGTGCCTTGATGTTTGGGGCCGACACCGCCGAACGCAGGGCTTCCGAGCTGGTTCCGGTTGCTGCAAGGGCCGGAGGCGCGAAGCTGACCGCCAGTCCGATCGTGGCGGCGATGGCCGCGCGCTGGATATTCCGAGTTTGCCTCATAGGGGTCTCCTGGATTCGTGCTGCGGAATCCGGCTCCGGGCGTCATTGCCCGGAGCCGTGAGACGACACTATCGGAACGAGTCAGTACGGTTTAGAGGGCATTTAGGCACTGGCGCAAATGCCCCGCGACGCGGAGGATGCGGGCCGCAGCAGCCCTCGTGCGCCTGGCGTCAGGCGTCGATGCGCTCCCGGTCCAGGCTCGCCGCGCCGGCGATGATGAAGTCCTTGCGGGGCGCGACGTCGGATCCCATCAGGAGGTCAAAGGTCTCTTCGGCGTCCTTGGCATTTTCGATGCCGACCTTGCGCAGGGTGCGGTGCCGCGGGTCCATGGTGGTTTCGGCCAGCTGCTCCGCGTCCATCTCGCCCAGGCCCTTATAGCGCTGGATCGGTTCCTTGTACCGCTTGCCGTCCTTGGCGAGCCGGTCCAGCAGGACGTGCAGTTCAGCCTCGGAGTAGGTGTAGATCATCTCGTTGGCCTTCTGGCCGGCGTTGATGACCTCCACCCGGTGCAGCGGCGGCACGGCAGCGAAGACCCGGCCCTGCTCAATCATCGGCCGCATGTAGCGGAAAAACAGCGTCAGCAGGAGCGTGCGGATGTGGGCGCCGTCGACGTCGGCGTCAGTCATCAGGATGACCTTGCCGTACCGGGCGGCGCTGATGTCGAAGCTCCGGCCGGAGCCCGCGCCCACGACCTGGATGAGGGCCGCACACTCGGCATTGGAAAGCATGTCGCCCACCGAGGCCTTCTGCACGTTGAGGATCTTGCCGCGGATGGGAAGCAGCGCCTGGAAGTCGGAAGAGCGTGCCAGCTTGGCGGTTCCGAGCGCCGAGTCGCCTTCGACAATGAACAGTTCGGAGCGGGCGACGTCGTCCGTGCGGCAGTCCGCGAGCTTGGTGGGCATGGAGGACGTTTCCAGGGCGTTTTTGCGCCGCTGGGTCTCCTTGTGGACGCGCGCGGAGATGCGCGACTTCATCTCGCTGACGATCTTTTCCAGCAGCAGCGCCGACTGGGCCTTGTCGTTCCGGTGGGACGAGGTCAGCTTGGCGTTGATCTCCTGTTCCACCACCTTGGCGACGATGGCCCGCACGGCGGAGGTGCCCAGGATTTCCTTGGTCTGGCCCTCGAACTGTGGTTCGGCAAGCCGGACGGTGAGGACGGCGGTAAGTCCCGCGAAGATGTCGTCCTTTTCGATCTTGTCGTTGCCGGCCTTGAGCTTCCGGGCATTGGTTTCGACGGCTTTGCGGAAGGTCTTCAGGAGCGCCTGTTCGAAGCCGGCCTGGTGGGTGCCGCCCTTGGGGGTGGAGATGATGTTGACGAAAGTGCGCACGGTGCTGTCGTAGCCGATGCCCCAGCGAAGCGCGACGTCGACCTCGCAGTCCCGTTCGACCTCGGTGAGCTGGCTGTGGCCCTTCTCATCGATGACCGGGACAGTTTCCTTGAACTTGCCGGCGCCATGCAGCCGCCAGATGTCCGTGACGGCAGGGTCTGCGGCGAGGTACTCAACGAACTCGGAGATGCCGCCGTCGTGGTGGAACACTTCCTCATGCGGGCCGGACTCGCCCGGGGTGCCGGGGAGCTTGCGCTCGTCCCGGACGGTGAGCTTCAGGCCGGGGACCAGGAAGGAGGTCTGGCGGGCGCGGGCGGCCAGTTCGTCGTAGGAGAACTTGGCGTCCGGGGTGAAGATCTGCCGGTCCGCCCAGTAGCGGATCCGTGTGCCGGTGACGCCGCGCTTGGTCTTGCCCACGATGTCCAGGACGGACCCGTCGACGAAGGGCGCGAAGACCGAAGCCGGGTCGGGCCTGGTGCCGGTGTCCTTGAAGCGGCCGGGCTCGCCACGGCGGAAGGACATCTTGTAGGTCTTGCCGCCGCGGTCGACTTCCACGTCAAGCCGGGCGGACAGGGCATTGACAACGGATGCGCCGACGCCGTGCAGTCCGCCGGAGGCGGTGTAGGAACCGCCGCCGAACTTGCCGCCGGCGTGCAGCTTGGTGAAGACAACCTCGACGCCGCTCAGCCCGGTTTTCGGTTCGATGTCCACCGGGACGCCGCGTCCGTCGTCGTGGATCTCCACCGAGTTGTCCGCGTGCAGGATGATTTTGATGTCATGGCCAAAGCCGGCGAGGGCCTCGTCGACGGAGTTGTCGATGATTTCCCAGAGGCAGTGCATGAGTCCGCGGGAATCGGTGGAACCGATGTACATCCCCGGGCGCTTTCGGACGGCCTCGAGGCCCTCCAGCACGGAGAGATGCCGGGCGGTGTAATCAGAACTTGGGGCCACGGGGCGGAAACTCCTTCAGGAACGGGACCGTCGCCATTGGACGGGCAAAGCATTTTGGCGCTCTTCCTAGGGTAGTCGGAGTGCCGCCGTCCGGCGTGCTGCCACTCCCCCGTAGCCCGACGCGCCGGACGCCGTTATCGAGACGTGATACGCGTACAGCGAAAGTGGCCCATCCAAGCCATGGATTCGCCGCGAATGCTGGTTATATAGGTATACCGATCTACCAAGGAGGCCGAACATGACAACAGCAGTTGCGGACCGCACACTCAGCACCGTCGACCGGTGCGATCGTTGCGGAGCACAGGCATATGTCCGGGTTGTTCTCGGCGCCTCCGGGGGTGAGCTTCTTTTCTGCGGCCACCACGCCCGCGCCGTGGAGCCGACGCTACGGCCGCTCAGCTCAGACTGGCACGACGAGACTGGACGCCTTCACGAGAAGCCGCCGGTCCCGGTCGACTAGACCATTTGAGAAAGGCCCCTCCGAATCCGGAGGGGCCTTTCCGCTTTAACGAACAACGCGGGGTCACTTCCCGCCCATCCTCCGAAGATGATGGGCGGGAAGTGACCCCGCGTTGTGTGGTACCTGCCTAGTCCAGGTAGTCCCGGAGGACCTGGGACCGCGACGGGTGCCGCAGCTTGGACATGGTCTTGGATTCGATCTGGCGGATCCGCTCGCGCGTGACGCCGTAGACCTTGCCGATTTCGTCTAACGTCTTCGGCTGTCCGTCGGTCAGGCCGAAGCGCATCGCGACCACACCGGCCTCCCGTTCGGAGAGCGTGTCCAGCACCGAGTGCAGCTGTTCCTGCAGCAGGGTGAAGCTCACCGCGTCAGCCGGGACCACGGCCTCGGAGTCCTCGATGAGGTCACCGAATTCCGAGTCACCGTCCTCGCCCAGCGGGGTGTGCAGCGAGATCGGCTCACGGCCGTACTTCTGGACCTCGACGACCTTTTCGGGCGTCATGTCCAGTTCGAGGGCCAGCTCTTCCGGCGTAGGTTCGCGGCCGAGGTCCTGCAGCATCTGGCGCTGCACGCGGGCCAGCTTGTTGATGACTTCCACCATGTGCACCGGGATGCGGATGGTGCGGGCCTGGTCGGCCATGGCGCGGGTGATGGCCTGGCGGATCCACCACGTGGCGTAAGTGGAGAACTTGAAGCCCTTGGTGTAATCGAACTTCTCGACCGCACGGATCAAGCCCAGGTTGCCTTCCTGGATCAGGTCCAGGAACAGCATGCCGCGGCCGGTGTAGCGCTTGGCCAGTGAGACCACGAGGCGAAGGTTGGCCTCCAGCAGGTGGTTCTTGGCGCGTTTGCCGTCGTGGATGACGAATTCGAGCTCGCGCTTGAGCTTCGGATCCATGGTTCCGTCGTCGGCGTTGATTTTCTCCTCGGCAAAGAGGCCGGCCTCGATGCGCAGGGCGAGGTCGACTTCCTGCTCGGCGTTCAGCAGGGCGACCTTGCCGATCTGCTTCAGGTAGTCCTTGACGGGGTCGGCGGTGGCGCCGGCGGACATGACCTGCTGCACGGGGGCGTCGTCGTCGTCGGCGTCGGAGTAGACAAAGCCGGAGCCGGTGGCGGCTGCTGCCTTGGCCGGGATCTCCTCGCCGTCCTCACCGATCTCAACGGCCTCGACCACAACGTCGTCGAGGTCAACCTCGACATCCTCATCGGTGTCGTCGTCGCCGTTGGCGGCCTTGCCGGCGGCTTGCGCCGCGGCCTTGGCGCCGGGCTTGGGCCCGCGCTTTTTGGGTTCAGGCTTGGCGACTGCCGACGCGGTGCTGTCGCCTCCGGCCAAGGCGGCGTCTTTGACAGCCTTGTTGGCGGCACGCGTGGCGGCGCGTTTGGCGCTCGTCGCCGCCTTCTTCTCCTCGGGGGACAATACGGCCTGGTCGGCGGGTTCCTTCTTCGCGGAAGACGGGGTCACAGAAAACCTTTCTAGCGGCGGTCTGTGGAATCACCATACGGGCAACACCACTATGACCCTGTCAAGTCCGTGTTTCACATCAGGTGCAATCACGACCAGCAGAGCCACTAAGTAGAACTCCTGGGGCGACCGTAATGTTCCTTGTTTCCAAGGTCGATTGCGAGCACTTAATACACGGACCCAACCGGGTCTCGGCAACCATTGTCTCACGATTTTCGCAATCGGCACCGACCCGCGGTGCAGGCGCCGCAATATCCGCCGCCGGGACCATGGCGCCACTGTCCCGGCCCTGCGGTGGCTTGGCGTCAGGCCACGTCCGGCTCGAACCGCTGCCAGGCGGCCTCCCTTCGGCCCGCCCAGCCGCAGAGCGTCCCGCGGCGGACCAGTTCTGCCAGCAGCTCCGCCAGCCGGTAGCCGGGGTGTTCCTCGTCCGCGCGGCTGAACAGCGCATCGGCGAACGATCCTTTGCCGCGGCACCATTCAATCCAGCCCCGCCCGGTCAGTGCGGCAGCGCCCGCTTCGCCGCCAGCCGCGCCCAGCTGCACCAGCACCCGCTCCAGGCAAGCCATCACGGTCCAGTCCGGCAGCGGAGGCGCCAGACCCAGGAGGACCTCGCCGTAGCCGGACACCTCCGGAGGTTCATGACCGGGGCGGCCCCGGCCCCGGGGCGGGAAACCTTCGAGCGGCGGCAAGGGAGCCAGCGGGCGGCCGGAGTGTCCGGATACAGGCAGCGAACCGCCCCATCCGGAATCCGGTGCCGCGCCGTCGAACACCCCGAAGTCCTCGGCGCCGCGCTCCGCCGCCTCCGCCCCTGCGGCCGCCATTACCAGCACCGCGTCGCGCCAGGCCGGGACGCACAGGGTCGCGCGGAGGTAGCCGGTGAGCGTCGCCGTCAGTCTGGGGCCCGGCGCCGGGGCGTGCAGCACCCGCGTCCACACGTCCAGGACCTGGCCGAACTGGCGCCTGTCCCGCGTACGGACCGAAAACAGCTGTGCCCAGTCCCGCTGAGCCTCCAGCACGGCGGGATCCGGCTCACCCGACGCCATCGCGGGCGGTTCGGTGCCGGGGGCCGGCCCGACAGTACTGCCGCGGAAGATCATCTCGGCGTTGAGCCTGCTGTTCCTGATCTCCTCCACGGGACGCCCGGGCGGAGCGCAGCACGAAGGGTCCACGCAATAGGCGTTGCGCCAGTAGTCGGCGCCGACCAGCCAGGCGTCCCGCACGGGCATGCCGGCGTCGGCCAGCGCATTCTCGAGCTCCGCCAGGAGCGTGGCCCACGGCGCGCCGTCCCCGTCGGCTTCGGTAAAGAAGGCCAGCAGCGAGCCATCCGCCACGTCGTCGGCCTCGAGGTAGGACGCCACGGAACGGGCGAAGCCTGCCGGTCCGGCCGAACCGGACCAGTCGGGGCTGCCGGCGTCACCGGGGAGGTCCACCCGAAGCGTGGCTCCGAGCCGTTTGCCCTGCATGGTCATGGCCACGAGACTGTGGGCCGGCCAGTAGCCCAGGGAATGCGGGATGAACCCGAGGATGTCCTCCGGGCCGGTGATTCTCAGGTGATCGGGGGCTGTCATAAGGCCAGCCTCGCTGCCCCCGGGGGCCCGCGTTAGTGCCGGACTATCCTATGTGGACAACCCGCAGCCCGCGAATCAGGGCGTGCGGCGCCGCTCCGCGCTGAGTCGGCGCTGTTCGGCGAGTGCCGCCAGCAGCGGGGGGACTACAACGCCCTGGGCCGCCATCTGCTTCCGGACTTTCCGGCGGATGACCACGATGGCTCCCGCCCCGCCTGCCAGCAGCACGAACTGCACACTCAGCGCGATCCGGAACGGATCGAGCCCGTACAGCTCGCCCTGTGAGAATCCGCTGGCGTGCAGAACGTCAAGGACCAGGCCGATCAGGTAGATGGCAATGAGGGAGGCGATGAAGCCGCCCACGTTCACGATCCCGGTCGCAGTGCCGATCCGGTGGGCCGGGTTAAAAGTGCGGGCGAAGTCGAAGCCGATCATGGAGCCGGGGCCGCCGATGGCGAGCACCACCACCAGCCCGGCCAGCAGCCACAGCGGGGAGCGTCCCGGGATGAGCAGCACTGCAGCCCAGGCGACGGCAGTAGCGGCGGAGATCAGCAGCACCATGGTGGAGCGCCGGAGCGGGTGGCGTGCAACGAAGCTGCCCATCAGCGGCCCGGCGGCGATGGCCGTGGCCACGTACAGCGTCATCAGTGCCGAAACGGTGGGTCCGTCCAGGCCCTGGGCGGAGATCAGGAACGGGTAGCCCCACGTCATGGCGAAGACGGTGCCGCTGAACTGGACGGTGAAGTGGCTCCAGAGGCCCAGCCGGGTGCCGGGCTGCCGCCAGGCGCGCGACAGCGAGACCCCCGTGGCGCGCAGCCCCTGGGACGGTTCCGGTGCCGGGTGCCCGGGTGGCCGGTCCTGGAGCAGGACCAGCACGAGCACCACGGCGAGGGCTGACATGGCCGCGAGCGTCAGGAACGCGGGGGTCCAGCCGGCGAGGTGCAGGATCATGGCGAACGGCACCACGCTGAAGAGCTGGCCCAGCTGCCCGGACATCCCGGTGAGCTGGGTGAGCAACGGGACACGGGTGGGGACGAACCAGATCGGGATCAGCCGGATCACCGAGATGAAGGTCATGGCGTCCCCGGCACCGACCAGCACCCGGCCCAGCACGCCTCCCGGGATGTTTTCCGCAAAGGCCAGCTGGAGCTGCCCCAGCCCCATCAGGAGGGCGCCGCCGGCGATCATGGCCCGGGAACCGAACCTGTCCACGAGGATGCCGACCGGAATCTGCAGGGCTGCGTAGACGAGGAGCTGCAGGACGGTGAAGAAGGAAATTTCGGCCGCGCTGGCCTGGAAGCGCTCCGTGGCCTCCAGTCCCACTACGCCAAAGGAGGTGCGCTGGCTGACCGCCACGAGGTACGCGAAGACCCCGACGATCCAGATCAGCCAGGCGCGGGGTGAAGTCACCCCTCCATTATGCCCAGTCGACAGAAAAATAGTATTTATTCGCCGGGTTGTTCACGGGCCAGGTAGGCCTCGACGGCGGCACCGAGGGCATCCGCGTTGGGCAGCTGGTCGTTCTCGTCGGCGAGCAGGGACCGGCGCACGGTGCCTTCGGCGTTCTCGTCGTACCGGGTTTCGAGCCGCGAGACCACCTGCTGCACGTCCTCCGACGCGTCAATCTGCTCGGCGATCTGGCGCCCGACTTCCCGGCCGGCTTCGCGGAGCCGGTCGGCGGGCAGCATTAGCGAGGTGGCCGCGCCCAGGTATTCGAGTCCGGCGACGGCCGCCGTCGGGTATTCCGCTTCGGCAAGGTAGTGCGGCACATGCATCACGTAGCCGGCGACGTTGCGCCCGGCGTCCGTCAGCCGCAGTTCAAGGAGGTGGCCGACGGCGGCGGGCACCTCGACGGTGGGCTTCCACACCGAGATGCCCTCGATGAGGTCCGGTCGGTTGCCGTGGACCGTCACTCCGACGGGCCGGGTGTGCGGTACGGGCATGGGGATGGAATGGATCCACGTGACGAGGTTGACGTCCAGGTCCTCGACGATGCCCACGACGGCGCGCGCGAACCGCTCCCATTGCAGGTCCGGTTCAAACCCGGCCAGGAACAGGAACGGGCTGCCAAGCCCGTCCACCAGCCGGTACAGTGCCAGGCGCGGCGCCTGGTAGTCCTGCAGATGGTCCTCGACGAAACTGATCTGCGGGCGGCGGGAGCGGTAGTCGATCAGCTGGTCGGCGTCGAACTCGGCCACCATCGTGGAATCCAGCGTGTCCAGCAGTTCGGCGGTGATCTGCCTGACGACGTGTCCTGCATCGGCAAATCCGGTGAAGCCCATGACGAGGTTCAGACCGCGCAGTTCGGGGCTGCGGAACAGCGCGTCATCACGCCGGTACAGCGATTCGGGGTCCAGCAGGGAGCCGGAAATCCGTTCAAGCACGGCATGTTCCTTTCGTCGTAGTCAGTGGGGGTCGTAGTCAGCGGGGGCAGCCGGGCGCGCCCTGCCGGGCGGCGGCGCCGATATCGGGTATAACACGCCGGAGGACGGGCGCATTCCTCATCGGGGTGTGCTCCAGCTCTCATTCAATTGAACACCCATGCCGGGGAGAGACTACGATCGGAGCTGGCCTTATGACGGCTTGAAGACACCTGGGTGACGTCTCAAACCGGCAGCGGCCCAGGTTCCATGGCAGGACGCCAAACATGCAGTTCCTGCCCTAAAAACTCAGAGAATTGAGGACTGTCCTCGTGGTCAAGAATACGGAAGTCAAACTTAGTGCAGTTGCAGGGGACCTCAAGAAGTCCCCCAGCGACGCCCTTGTCATCGGCGTGGGCCAAGGCACGGACGGTCCCGTCCTGCTCAGCAACCCCCTGACCGCCAAGGCCGCCGAAGCCCTGGCCGAATCACTGAGTGTTCTTGGCATCACCGGGGCAGCGGACCAGGCCCACCGCTTGCCGGGCCTGAGCGAGGCCGGCGCGAAAGTCCTCGTGCTCGCCGGCGTCGGAAAGGTCTCCGCGGCGCAGCCGCTCACCGAGGAGGCGCTGCGCCGCGCCGCCGGCTCGGCGGTCCGCCAGCTGGCCGGCGTCAGCACGGTCACTTTGGCCCTCCCGACGACGTCGCTTGGGGATGTCGCGGCCGTCGCCGAGGGCGCGGCCATGGGCGCCTACTCGTTCACCGAATACCGCTCCGCCAAGGACGGCCTGAAGGATCCCGTCAACAACGTCGTGATTGTCACCGATTTTGCCGCCGACAAGGCCCTGAAACCGGTGCTGGACCGTGCCGCACTGATTGGCAAGGCGGTCAACGCGACCCGCTCGCTGGTCAACCAGCCGCCCAGCCACCTCTACCCCGAATCCTTCGCAGAAGCGGCCAAGGAACTGTCCAAGGGCCTGCCGGTCAAGGTGACCGTGTGGGACGAGAAGCGCCTGGAAAAGGAAGGCTTCGGCGGAATCCTCGGCGTCGGCAAGGGCTCCACCCGGCAGCCGCGCCTTGTCAAGGTCGAATACTCCCCCGCCAGGGCCACCGCCAAGATCGCCCTCGTGGGCAAGGGCATCACCTTCGACACCGGCGGCATCTCGCTCAAGCCGCACCTCGGCATGGGCGACATGAAGTCCGACATGGCGGGCGCCGCCGTCGTACTGAACACCGTCCTGGCCCTCGCCGGCCTGGGCCTGCCGGTCAAGGCGACCGCCTGGCTCTGCATCGCGGAAAACATGCCCTCGGGTGCCGCGCAGCGTCCCGCCGACGTGCTCACCATGTTCGGCGGCAAGACCGTTGAGGTCCTGAACACCGACGCCGAGGGCCGCCTGGTCATGGCCGACGGCATCGTCGCCGCCAGCCAGGAGTACCCGGACGCGATCATCGACGTCGCCACCCTCACCGGCGCGCAACTCATCGCCCTCGGCGACCGCACGGCCGGCGTGATGGGCTCCGAATCCGTTACCGGCCCGCTCAAGGCTGCTGCTGACCGCGCCGGCGAACTGGTCTGGCCGATGCCGCTGCCTGAAGAGCTGCGCCCCAGCCTCGACTCGCAGGTCGCGGACCTCGCCAACATCGGCGAACGCCATGGCGGCATGATGACGGCTGCCGTTTTCCTGCGCGAATTCGTGGGCAAGGGCAAGGACGGCGAACAGATCCCCTGGGCCCACATCGATATTGCCGGCCCGTCCTTCAACAACGGCAGCCCCTACGGCTACAACCACAAGCAGGGCACGGGCTGCACCGTGCGCACGCTCGTGGCCTACGTCGAGGACATCCTGGCCAAAACCGCCTAGGACCAAAACCGTCCAGGACCAAAACCGTCCAGGCGTCCGCGCCAGCCGGTGGCCGGGGCTTCGCTGCCCCGGCCACCGGCCGCGTGAGACTGGACACAAGCGCTCCACAAACGCCACGGCAAGGTGGAGCATGTATTAGTGGTTCGCTAAGGTGAACTCCGGTAGTCACAAATGAAAGGGAACAGCCCTGCTGGCATAATCACGGCAGGAAGTTCCAAGACCAGATGATGCGTACTCTCGTGTCATCGTTCACGCGAGGGAGCGTTTTAGTGGCCGATCAGGCAACTGCGCAAGAATTCGACATCCTGGTACTCGGCGGCGGCAGCGGCGGCTACGCAACTGCCCTGCGTGCCGTTCAGCTTGGCCTCACGGTTGGCCTGATCGAAAAGGGCAAGCTCGGCGGCACCTGCCTGCACAACGGCTGTATCCCCACCAAGGCCCTGCTGCACTCCGCGGAACTGGCCGACCACGCCCGTGACTCGGCGAAGTACGGCGTCAACGTCACCCTGGACAGCATCGACATCACCGCTGTCAACGCCTACAAAGACGGCATCATCGCCGGCAAGTTCAAGGGCCTGCAGGGCCTCATCAAGGGCAAAAAGGGCATCACCGTCATCGAGGGCGAAGGCAAGCTCCAGGGCACCGACACCATCGTCGTGAACGGCACCGCGTACAAGGGCAAGAACATTGTCCTCGCGACCGGCTCCTACTCCCGCTCGCTGCCGGGCCTGGAAATCGGCGGCAAGGTCATCACCTCCGACGAAGCCCTCACCATGGATTTCATCCCCAAGAGCGCGATCATCCTGGGCGGCGGCGTGATCGGCGTCGAGTTCGCTTCAGTGTGGAAGTCCTTCGGCGTCGACGTCACCATCATCGAGGGCCTGCCGTCGCTGGTCCCGAACGAGGACGCGACGATCGTCAAGGCCTTCGAGCGCGCCTTCAAGAAGCGCGGCATCAAGTTCTCCACCGGCACCTTCTTCCAGGGCGTTGAGCAGAACGCCGACGGCGTCAAGGTCACCCTCGTGGACGGCAAGACCTTCGAGGCGGACCTTATGCTCGTCGCGGTCGGCCGCGGCCCCGTCACGGCCAACCTTGGCTACGAGGAAGCCGGCCTGACCATCGACCGCGGCTTCGTTATCACCAACGAACGCCTGCACACCGGCGTTGGCAACGTCTACGCCGTCGGCGACATCGTCCCGGGCGTCCAGCTGGCCCACCGCGGATACCAGCAGGGCATCTTCGTCGCCGAGGAAATCGCCGGCCTGAAGCCGGTTGTCGTCGAGGACGTCAACATCCCCAAGGTCACCTACTCCGAGCCGGAAATCGCGACTGTCGGTTACACGGAGAAGGCCGCCAAGGCCAAGTTCGGTGACGACCAGGTCCTGACCCAGGAATACAACCTTGCCGGCAACGGCAAGAGCTCCATCCTGGGCACCAGCGGCCTCGTGAAGCTGGTCCGCCAGAAGGACGGCCCCGTCGTCGGGGTCCACATGATCGGCTCCCGTATGGGCGAGCAGATCGGTGAAGCCCAGCTGATCGTGAACTGGGAAGCCTACCCGGAAGACGTGGCCCAGCTGGTCCACGCCCACCCGACGCAGAACGAGTCCCTCGGCGAGGCCCACCTGGCCCTGGCCGGCAAGGCCCTCCACGGCTAGCAGTTCCGCCGCACCACCGCAAGAACACCGTGCGTAGTGCACCCGGCCCGAAATGCCGGGTGCACTAAGCTCGACCAAGGCAGCAATCATCCGCACTAAAGATCAATAAGGAGAACGGGGACGACATGTCTGAATCCGTTAACTTGCCCGCCCTCGGTGAGAGTGTCACCGAAGGAACCGTCACCCGCTGGCTCAAGCAGGTAGGTGACCGGGTAGAGGTGGACGAGCCGCTGCTCGAGGTTTCCACCGACAAAGTAGACACCGAGATCCCCTCTCCGATCGCCGGCGTGATCGAGGAAATCCTCGTCGCCGAAGACGAGACCGCTGAAGTTGGCGCACCTCTGGTCCGCATCGGCGACGGTTCCGGCTCCGCCGGCTCGGGCGAAGCCCCCGCCGCCGCAGCCCCGGCCGAGGAAGCACCGGCCCCGGCGGCTGCCGAGTCCCCGGCGGCTGCCGAAGCACCGGCCCCCGAAGCCGAAGCACCCGCCGCGCCGGCCGCACCGGCTGCTGCTCCCGCCGGCGAAGGCCACGAAGTCACGCTCCCCGCCCTGGGCGAGAGCGTCACCGAAGGCACCGTCACCCGCTGGCTCAAGAGCATCGGCGACACCGTCGAGGTCGACGAGCCGCTGCTGGAGGTTTCCACCGACAAGGTTGACACCGAGATCCCGTCCCCGGTTGCCGGCGTTCTGCAGGAAATCCGCGTCGCCGAGGACGAAACGGCCGAGGTCGGCTCTGTCCTCGCCGTGATCGGTTCCGGCGCCGCTGCCCCCGCTGCGGCTCCTGCCGCTGAGGCGCCGAAGGAAGCAGCGGCACCGAAGCAGGAAGCTCCCAAGGAAGCTGCTCCGGCTGAGGCACCGAAGCAGGAAGCTCCCAAGCAGGAGGCACCCGCCCCGGCACAGGAAGCCGCTGCCCCCGTTGCTGCCCCGGCAGCCTCGTCCGCAGAGTCCGGCTACGTTACGCCGCTTGTCCGCAAGCTGGCCAACCAGCAGGGCGTGGACATCACCTCCCTGACCGGCACCGGCGTCGGCGGCCGCATCCGCAAGCAGGACGTGCTGGCAGCAGCAGAAGCCAAGGCAGCCCCGGCCCCCGCCGCGGCCGCCGCACCTTCGGCAGCCCCTTCCGCTGCTCCGGCCGCGCGTCCGTCCGCTGACCTCTCCTCGTTGCGCGGCACCGTGCAGAAGGCCCCGCGGATCCGCCAGGTCATTGCCCGCCGCATGCGCGAGTCGCTGGACATCTCCACCCAGCTGACCCAGGTGCACGAGGTCGACATGACCAAGGTCGCCAAGCTCCGTGCCAAGGCCAAGAACTCCTTCCAGGCCCAGAACGGCTCCAAGCTGACCTTCCTGCCCTTCATCGCCAAGGCTGTTGCCGAGGCCCTGAAGCAGCACCCGAAGGTCAACGCGTCCTACGACGAGGACAAGCAGGAGATCACGTACCACAACGCCGAGCACCTGGCGATTGCGGTGGACACCGACAAGGGTCTGCTGGTTCCGGTCATCGCCGACGCCGGCAACCTGAACCTGGCCGGCCTGGCCGGCAAGATCGCCGACGTCGCGGACCGCACCCGCAACGGCAAGATCGGACCGGACGAGCTCTCCGGCGGAACCTTCAGCATCACCAACATCGGTTCCGTGGGCGCCCTGTTCGACACCCCGATCATCAACCAGCCGCAGGTTGCCATCCTCGGCACCGGTGCGATCGTCAAGCGCGCCGTTGTGGTGGCCGACGAGAACGGCGATGACTCGCTGGCCATCCGCTCGATGATGTACCTCTCCCTCACGTACGATCACCGACTGGTCGACGGTGCGGACGCGGGACGCTTCCTGCAGACGCTGAAGGCACGCCTTGAAGAAGGCGCCTTCGAAGCGGACCTGGGCCTTTAGCGCCTGAAATCAGGCAGCTGCAGGGCACCATCCCGCAAGGGAGGGTGCCCTGCAGTGTTTACCGACAGTTTGTCGCTAAGCTGAAGCCATGGACATTCTCAAATATCTTCTGGTATTCCTGCACATCCTCGGCGCCGCCGCGATCGTCGGTGGCTGGTTCGCCACGTTCAAGAAGCCCACGGTCCTGCCGGTGCAGCTGTACGGCGCCATTGCGCAGCTGGTCACCGGGCTGGCACTCGTAGGGATCGCGGGCGCCACCCACGATCCGCTGAACTACGGCAAGATCGCCGTCAAACTGGTGATCGCCATCGTTGTGCTGGTCGCCGCTGTAATCGGGTACCGCAAGGCAACGTCCGGTGCGGGCGTTCCCAAGGGCCTGGCACACGCCGTCGGCGGGATGGGACTTATCAACATCGCAGTCGCCACCCTCTGGCAGTAGTCCTGTAGGCCTGTAGTCCCGTAGCCCGACGACGGCGACGCACCCCGCATGGGGAGCGTCGCCGTCGTCGTTCAAGGGATGGTCACAATCCACTGACAGCGGAACCCCGGTGCGGCGCCGGCGCTGAATCCCTAGGATGGGACACGGCACGATCCGGCGCTGCGCCGGTTCCGTGGCACGACAACAATCTTGAGGAGTGGACATGGCAGCAACACGCACCGCACACACTGTATGGAACGGCGACCTGATGACCGGCGCCGGCAACACCACGCTGGACAGCTCGGACCTGGGCAACTTCGACGTCACCTGGAAGGCGCGGGCCGAGGCCTCCGAGGGCAAGACCAGCCCGGAAGAACTCATCGCCGCGGCACATTCGGCCTGTTTCTCCATGGCCTTCAGCCTCGCCGTCGCCCAGGCCGGCCACACCCCCGAGGAAGTCAACACCAAGGCGGATGTCACCTTCGTACCCGGCACCGGCATCACGGACAGCCACCTGACCGTCAGTGCCCGGATCCCGGGGATCACGGAGGACGAGTTCCAGCGCATCGCTGAGGAAGCCAAGGTCGGCTGCCCCGTCTCAGCCGCCCTCACCGGCATCAAGATCACCCTGGACGCCACCCTGGCCTCCTAGCGCCCCACGCGCCAACGGCGAAGGCCCCCGTTCCCTGCTGGTCAGGGCGGTTTCTAGGGGTCGTTGCAACACCGGGTGGTTAGGTGGTTAGTAGTAGATCACGTAGACGCTCGGCTGGGGTATCCCAGCCGAGCGTTTTGCGTGGGCGGCCGTTGAGCTCCTGGGCGACGTGTTCGAGGTCTTCAGGTCCGTAGGCGGACAGGTCGGTGCTTTTGGGGAAGTACTGGCGCAGCAGCCCGTTGGTGTTCTCGTTCGAACCGCGCTGCCAGGGGCTGGCTGGGTCGCAGAAGTAAACCTGCATTTCGGTGGCCAGGGTGAAGGTCTTGTGGGCGGCCATTTCCGCGCCCTGGTCCCAGGTCAGAGAGCCTCGCAGATGTGCCGGCAGGGCAGAGATGGTGTTGATGAGCCCGTCCCGGACGGTTTCGGCGGTGTGGTCATTTGGCAGGTGGACGAGCATCACGTAGCGGGTGGTGCGTTCGACCAGGGTTCCGATCGCGGACTGGTTGTAGGCGCCGGTGATGAGATCCCCCTCCCAATGGCCGGGTACTGCGCGGTCCTCGATCTCGGGTGGACGCTCGGAGATCATGACCATCGGATCCACCAACCGGGAGGTGCGCTGTTCCCCGCTCTGGTGGTGTTTCCGGCGGGTCCGGCCTGTGCGCAGCGCGGCCTGTATTTCGCGTTTGAGTCCGCCTCTGGCCTGGACGTAGAGGGCTTGATAAATCGTCTCTGGACTCACACGCATCTCCGGTTGGTCGGGGAACTTTTTGACCAGGGTGTGGCTGATCTGCTCCGGAGACCAGCGTATGAGCAGCTTGGCCTCACATAGTCGCGCAGGTCCGACTCGCCAGCGAGCTTGGCGGTTTTGGGTCGTGCCCGCCGGGCAGCGGCCTTCCGCTGCGCCCCGTGGGGCAGATAGCCCAACAGGGCATCGGCATTTCGGCCCAGCTCGCGGCTGATCGTTGAAGCCGAACGGCCAAGCGCGCTGGCGATCGCCCGCATCGACGAACCCGAGGCTTTCAGGTCCCGGATCATCTCCCGCTCCTGCACGCTAAGAAATCGCGGGTCGATGAGTTTCTCGAGAGCCGCTGTCGGTGGGGCGAGGGCCGGCGAGGTCATAGTGGTCACACCACGTTTGTAATCGACCACCCGCCCATCAGCGTAAATGCGTCGGCCGCCTGACTTACGAATCCCCAGGTCCCACTCCGCCGCGGTCCTGGTATGCACGCTGACCGCTGCGGCCGCCTCCCGCCGACTCAAGCCGGCCTTGCGTAACCGGAAGTACTCATCCCGGCCCCGGTGGGGGCGCGCCCCCGGTTTACCATGGCTCTTCAGTCCGGCTTTACGCACCCAGCCGGCGCACGTATCGGGGCTCAATCCCAGCTCCCTGGCCGCCGCCCCCGTGCTCTTGAGCCGGTCGAACACGACGAAGAACTCATCCTTCTGCTCCTGTGCGTACTTCCTGTTGGTTCGAGGTTCTCCCGTTAAAGACGACACGGTCGTTGCAACTCCCAAAAATTCTGGGTGTTGCGACTGTGAGTATTGGTTGTAGCTGGTCTGGGACTGGCTGGCAGGATAGATATCGGCCGTTCCATCCCGTGGACGTGACTCCTGTTGCGACTGACCCCCAGGTGTCATTCGATCGACTTGTCCGTCCATCGGGGTGGTCCGGCCGGCACCTGTCCGGCCCACCTCGGTAGCTTGATCAGAAGATTGTCCACCCCTTGCGGGGCGTGACCCATCACAGTGCTGTTCCTTTGGTGACCTCTACCCGGACTGGCGCTGGCCGGTGACGGCCATGACCACATCCGTGAAGAGGAAGGTAGGAATGACCGCCATGTCTATCGTCGCGCATGCCCATCCATTTGTCGTGGGTGTCGACACGCACGCCCGAAACCATGTTTACGCCATCCTCGACGCCACCAACGGCGCACTACTGGATACGCAGTCATTCCCCACCACCACAGCCGGGATCAACCGGGCCATTAAATGGATCGCACGCCGCACCAACGCCGACGCAGACACCCTCTGGGTCATCGAAGGAGCCGCATCCTACGGAGCGATCCTCGCCGGCACCGTGGCAACCCACGGATTCCCAGTCGCCGAAGCGCCGCGCATGGATGCCAAGAAGCGCCGTGGCGTGGGCAAGTCCGATGCCCTGGACGCCCACCAGATCGCCATGGCCGTTCTGCCCCTGCCGGTGGACAAGCTGCGCCGACCACGCCTTCATGACGGGGTCCGCCAGGGCGTGCGGATCCTGGTCACAGCGCGGGGGTCCATGAGCAAGGACCGGACCCGGTCGGTCAACGCGCTCAACGCCCTGGTGCGGGGCAATGACCTGGGCATCGATGCCCGCCAGAAGCTCACAGGCGCCCAGATCACCGAGGTCTCAAAGTGGCGTTCCCGCGAGGAAGAGCTCGCCTTGTCCATCGCCCGTGCTGAGGCCGTGCGGCTGGCCAAACACGTCCTGGCGCTGGATGAGCAACTCACGGCCAACGAGAACCAGCTGGACGAGCTGGTGAAGGTCAGCGATGCCGCACCCTTGCTGGAGGAGACGGGGTTCAGGGCGATCAGCGCCGCGAAGTGCCTCGCCGCGTGGTCGCACGAAGGCAGAGTCCGCAACGAGGCAGCATTTGCCTCCCTGGCCGGGGTAAATCCGATCCCCGCGTCCTCCGGGAACACTGTCCGCCACCGCTTGAACCGGGGCGGTGACCGGTCCCTGAACAGCGCCTTGCACATGGTCGCGGTCGTCAGGATGACCCATGATGGCGAAACCCGCCAGTACGTGGCAAAGCGACGCGCCGAGGGTCGTACGGACAAGGAAATTCGTCGTTGCACCAAACGCTACCTGGCCCGCCGCATCTACCGCACGCTCAGCGCGGCGGCAATAGCGATAAACGCGGCTTGACAGACATAGAAGAGTCGACCGCTAGAACCCAAGCTGATGGTCAGGGGACGGGGGCCTTCGCCGTCGCGCGGACACGAGTCCGGGCGGCCGCCCGGACTCGTGTCCGGATCCGGGCCTAGTGTCCGGCCTGGCGGGCCGGCAGCGGTGCCGGCTTCACGCGGCGGTAGCCCTCGCGCAGCGGCGGCCGGTCGGTGGGCAGCTCCTGGATCATTTCCTTGAGCGCTCCAATGCCGTATTCCAGCTGCGGGTCGGTGCCGGCGGCGTAGGCGTGCGGCGGGAAGGTGACTTCGATGTCGGGGGCAACGCCGAAGTTCTCGACACCCCACCCCACGCCTCCGGAGAACCAGGTGGCGTAGCGCGGCTGCGTCACGCCGGTCCCGTCAGCGAGGGCGAAGCGGTTGTCGATGCCCACGACGCCGCCCCAGGTCCGGGTGCCGATGACCGGGCCGATCCCCCGCAGTTTGGAGACCTGGGTGATGATGTCGCCGTCGGAGCCGGCGAATTCGTCGGTCAGGATGATGACGGGACCGCGCGGTGCGTGGTGCGGATAGGTCCGCGGCTTCTCCCCGCGCGGCATGCTCCAGCCGGTGACCTTGCGGCCGATGAGTTCCGCGACGAGCTGGGAGGTGTGCCCTCCCCGGTTGCGGCGGACGTCGACGATCAGTCCGTCGAGGGCTGTTTCGGTGTCGAGGTCGCGGTGGAGCTGGGCCCAGCCGTTGGCCATCATGTCGGGGATGTGCAGGTACCCGAAGGTTCCCTGCGAGGCCTGCCGGACCGTCCGGCGGTTGGCGGCCACCCATTCCTGGTACCGCAGCCGCTCCTCGTCGCGGACCGGGACCACGGCGACCCGGCGCTGCTGCCCGGCCTGGCTTCCGTGCCCGGCGCCGTTGCACAGGGTGAGCTCGACGGCGCGTCCCGCGGCGCCGACCAGTTGCATGGCGGGGGTGCGCGCTTCGGTGAGTTCCACGCCGTCGATCGCCAGCAGCACGTCGCCGGGTTTCGCATCAGCGCCCGGGCGGGTCAGCGGCGAGGTGGCGAGCGGGTCGGAGGACTCCCCCGCGAGGATCCGGGTGATCTCCCAGCCCCCGCCCGTGAACGCAAGGTCGGCGCCGAGCCGGCCCTGGCCGTTGCTGCCGTTCTCGGTGACGGCGGCCGGACGGACGTAGGCATGCGAGGTGCCCAGCTCGCCGTGGAGCTCCCAGAGCAGGTCCACGAGGTCGTCATGCGAGCCCAGGCGGTCCACAATCGGACGGTAGCGGGCGTGCACCGAATCCCAGTCCTGCCCGGCCATGTCCTCCGTCCAGAAGAAGTCGCGCTGGAGCCGCCAGGCTTCATCGAAGGCCTGGCCCCAGACGCTGAGCGGGTCGAGCTGCACGCGGATGCGGCTGAGGTCCACCTTGACCAGCTGGCCGGACTCCTCGTCAGCCTTCGCGTTGGCGGGCGAGACGCGGATCTGCTTGTCGTGCAGGACCACGACCTTTTCGCCGTCGCCGGAGAGCCGGTAGCTGTCGGCGGCGTCCACGATGGTGCTGGTTTTGCGCCGGGCCAGGTCGAAACGGACAAGGGAGGGTGCAGCGTTTTTGTCCTCGAGGCTGGCGCGGCCCTCGCCGGTGACCCCGGAGAGCTCGCTGTCGAGCCAGAGCAGCGCCCCGGCAGTGGCGGTGAGGGCGGAGTAGTTTCCCTGCGGCACGGGCACGCTGATGACCCGGTGCGCGAGGCCTTCGGCATCGACCCGGACCGCGGGAACCGGGTCCTTCACTGTGCCGTCCGCGGCGTCAGTGGCAGAAGTGGCTGCGGCGTCGGCGTCCTCGGGCAGGTCAACACCCGGGCCGAACGGCGAGGGGGTGTCCGCGGCGAGGGCGACGAGATAAGGCTTGATCGGGCTCGGGAAAGACAGGTCGAAGGAGTGCCCGTCGTAGACCGGGTCGAAGCTGCGGTTGGAGAGGAAGGCGAGGTACTTGCCGTCGGGGGTGAACGACGGCGATTCGTCCCGGAAGCGGCCGTCGGTGACGTCGATGATGGTGCGCGTCCCCTCCGCTGCGGCGTCGTCGACCGCGGTGAGGCGCAGCCGGCTGCGGGAGCCGAAGGAGGTGACCGGCTCGGACCAGCCGAGCCAGGCCGAGTCCGGGGACCAGCTGAAGCCTTCGATGCTGCCCTCGCCGATGCTGCTCACGAGGGACAGCGTGCCGGTCCGGGTGTCGGCGAGGTAGATGTCACCGAATGCGGTGCCGACGGCCAGCCAGTTGCCGTCCGGGCTGGCCTCGATGGCGCTGGCCCGCGACGGCCTGGGAAAATCGATCCGGGTCAGCTCGGGGGACGCGCCGTGCTGCGCCGGGGCATTTCCCTCCGCCGGCCCGGCGGTGTCTGCGGCGTCGACGGTGGATTCGGCGGTGGCGTCAACGGTGGCCGTGCGGCCGGTTCCCGCCGCGGATGGTGCCGGGACCGCGGCCACGGCGTCACCCCGGATAAAGGACGCAGCCGGGACGGGCCTGGGCAGGGATGTGCCGGCGTCGGAATCCGCGCCTGGCAGGGCTGGATTCTGCGGCGCCGGGACGGCCGGGGAATACTGCGCTCCGACGCCGAGGGGCGCCGCGATTGCCTTCAGGTACAGGGCTTCGACGCCGTCGTGGTCGGCAACGTAGGCGATCCGGCCCGCGCCGAAGGGGCGGGGCAGGCGTGCCCGGACGCCGGGGGTGGCTTCCAGGACGCGCGAGGGACCGTCCTTGTGCCGCAGCCAGTGCAGGGTGCCGTGGGCCTCCACGGCGCTGGAGCCGCCGGTGCGGTCCGGAACCACGTCGCCCAGATGCCGTGACGGCTTCAGCGGCGCGGCGCGGCGGGCCTGGGAGGCGGATCCCAGGGAGATCCCGAGTTTGACGGCGTCCGCGCCGAGGTCCGGCAGCAGCCACAGCTCACCGGCCGATTCGAAGACGACGCGCCGGCCGTCGGTGGCGGCGTGCCGGACGTAGAAGTCCTCGTGGTCCGTGTGGCGGCGCAGATCGGAACCGTTGGGCAGCACAGAGTACAGGTTGCCGTAGCCCTCGTGGTCGGACAGGAAGGCGATCCGGCCGTCGACCCACATGGGGTCGGTCAGGTTGCCGTCCAGCTCGGCGGCGAGGCGTTCGAATTCGCCGTTTCCGTCGGCGTCGATCCACAGCTTGCCGGCGGCCCCACCCCGGTAGCGCTTCCACCATGCCGGCTCCCGCGAGAGCACGCTGGCGAGGACCACGGGGCGCTCGTCGCCGACGACCGGCCCGAACGCGACGGATTCCACCGGTCCCAGCGGGAGTTCAGTGGCCCAACCGCCCGTGACGGGCAGGCTGTAGGCGTGGGTGTGCCGGCTGTCGGCCTGGCGGAAGGCGCTGGTGACCAGGACGTCGCCGTCGGGGGTGAAGCCCTTGACCCTGGTAGTGGCGTGGCCGAAGTAGCTCAACTGGCGGTAGCCGCCGCCGTCGACCTCCGCGGTGACAACTTCCGGGGACGTTCCCTGGACGACCGTCCACACCAGCCGCTTGCCGTCCGGCGTGAAGCGGGGGTTGCGGGCGGGCAGCTGCAGCGAGGAAACGCGCCAGGCGCGGCCCCCGCCGAGGGGCGCAATCCAGACGTCGTCCTCGGCCACGAAAGTGACCAGATCGCCGTGCAGATGCGGGAAACGGAAGTAACTCGAAGAGGTCATCGTTCGATCATAGTCAAGACCGGCCGTCCCGCCCGGGAGGTGTCCCCGCCGTGCCGGGCATGGTGAGATGGATCATGAGAATCATTGTTGCCGGAGCCTCAGGGCTGATCGGAACCGCCATTTCCCGCACCCTGCGCAGCGCCGGGCACGACGTCGGCACACTGGTCAGGCGTCCGCCCGCCTCGCCGGCCGAGTTCCAGTGGAACCCCGGAGAGGGCAGCATCGACGACACCGCGCTGAAGGGGGCCGACGCCGTCGTCAACCTTTCCGGCGCCGGTATTGGAGACCGGCCCTGGACCCGGTCCCGCATCAACGAACTCCGTGCCTCTCGGCTGGGGGCGACGCGGACCCTGACGGCGGCCATGGGGCGCCTGGACACTCCCCCGGCGGTCTTCCTGAGCCAGTCGGCCTCCGGCTACTACGGCGACGCGGGCCCGGCGGTGCTCCGGGAGAACGCCCCCGCCGGCAGCGGCGTGCTCGCCCGGATCTGCATCGACTGGGAGGCAGCCGCGCACGAGGCCCCCGCCGGCGTCCGGGTGGTCACGCCCCGCACCGGCGTCGTCCTGAGCCGTTCCGGGGGCGCGTTGGGACGGCTGATGCCGCTGCTCCGCCTGGGTGTGGGCGGACCGCTGGGCAGCGGCCGGCAGTACTGGCCCTGGGTCACGCTCCCCGATGTTGCCGGCGCCTATGCCTTCCTGCTCAGCAGTCCACTATCCGGGCCGGTGAACCTGTGTGCCCCGGAAAGCGCGGATGTGAACTCGCTGATCGCCCAGCTGGCAGGTGCCCTGCACCGCCCGGCGGTGCTCCGCGTCCCCGCCCCGGTGTTGCGCCTGGTGATGGGCCAGCTCGCCAATGAACTGCTGCTCGCCAGCCAGCGGATGGAACCGGCTGCCCTGGTTGGGGCCGGCTTTGAATGGCAGCACCCGTCGCTCGCCCAGGCAGCCGCCTGGGTGGCGGACCGCGGTCCAGACTCCTGAGGAGCCCCGAGGTCCTGTGGAGCCCGGCGGCCGTCAGCCGCCGGAGCTGCCTGGGGCCCTGGTGTCGGCCGGGACGTGGGCCGCGGGATCTCCGGTGTCTCCGATGTCTCCGTCGGGGAGGATGTCCTGGATCCGCCAGCGGCCCTCGACCGGCGCCAGCACCAGCCGCAACCGCTGTTCCGGCCCCTCTGCCGCCTCGGCCAGCACCGCACCGGTTGCGTCGCGTTCCTGGTAGGCGGGCGTGCTCGCGGTGACGACCACCACCGCCTGGCCGTGGCCGGCATCCCCCTCCGCGGCCACACGGGTCAGGAGGATGGTGAATCCGGCCAGCACCCGGCCGGATTCCTTGAGCCCGGCGCTGATCCGGCCGTCCGCCGCGGCCGCGGTCGACGCCGGCACGTTGACCTGCTCCAGCAGCCCGAAGTCCCCCGAACTGAACGCCAGGGAGCGAAGCCGGGCGAGTCCGCGGACTGCTTCACCGGGGTCCGGGGATGCCAGCTGTGCCTCCAGCCCAGGAGGGAGGCCGGCACCACCGGGGGCCGGCGCCGCGGATGCCGGCGCCGCGGATGCCGGCGCCGCGGATGCCGGGGCGGATTCCGTGACGGCACCGGGGTCCCTGGCGGAGAAACCCGGAATCAGGCCGGCACCGGCGGACCCCCAGACGGCGACAAGGATCCCCAGGAGTGCCACGCCCACGGCCACGGCCCGGAAGGCGCGGCCCGGAGGTGCCGGGCGGGCCGCGGAGGGCCGGAAGGAGCGCGTGCCCGCCGGACTCTGGCGGCCCGAGTGGCGGGCGGAGTGGCGCGCGCTGAGGCTCCCGGCCCGGCGCCCGGCCCCCGGATGCACGGCGGCAGGAAACGGCGCGGCTACGCGGGGCCCGCGGAAGCGGTGCGGCAGGGACCGGAGCTGCTCAGCCCGCCGCTCCCGGGCGGTGCCGGGCAGGGAGCGGCGGGTCAGCAGCTGCGGAATGACCGTGGGGTGGACCGAGACGGAGAGGTCCACCGGTGCCGCTCCGGCGCTGCGGTGAACGGCGGCCGCCAGTTCGGCGGCGGTGGGCCGGAGCCTGCGGTCCTCCTGAAGTCCGGATTCCAGGGCTGCGGACAGCGCAGGCGGAACCCCGGGAACCAGCAGCGGCAGCGGCGGACGCTGCGCCCCGGGCTCTGGAGGGTGGCCGGTGAGGCAGAACCAGCCCACGGCAGCGAGTGAATACACATCGCGCTCCGGTTGCAGCCCGGCGCGGACGGCGTCCACCGGGGCAGGGTCGCTGAAGCCCTCGGTCCCGGCCCCGGATACCGCCCTGGCGTCAGCCACCATGCGTGCCACGCCCAGATCGGCGAGCAGCGGTTTGCCGTGTGCCGTAAACAGCACATTGCCGGGTGAGACGTCGCCGTGGGTGAAGCCCTGGCCATGCAGGTACGCGAGGGCCTGCGCGATCGGAGTCAGGACAGTCACCGTCTCCCCCGGCCCCAGCGTCCCCCGGCTGGCCACGAGCTGCCCCAGCGAACCGCCCGCCGCGTAATCCATGGTCAGCCCGAGGTTTCCCGCGGCTCCCCCGCCCAGCCGGACGACGTCGTGCGCCCTCACCAGGTGCTCATGGTCCAGGACGGAGAGTATTCGGGTCTCTCGCCGGGCAGCGTCCTCCGCGTCATCCCGGCCGGGCCCGTCGCCGGCGGAGAAGCATTTCAGCGCATACTCGCGCCCGGTCGACTGTGCAGTCACCAGCCACACCTTGGCGCTGCCGCCGCGCCCCAGGCAACGGCCGACGTCGTATCCGGGAACCTCGGGCGCCGAAGCGCCGGACGGCGAGAAATCTTCCATAACCAAGGAATAGCCGATCCCGCGGAATCCCGCAGAAGTTATCCACAGGCCATGAGAGCTTCACCACAGAATCGGTCGCCGCGACAGCCGGGGTCTAAGCTGGATGCCATGACTCTTGAGTTCTCCCAGCTGGGTCTCGCCCCGGAATTCGTCGAATATACCCGCGGCTGGGACATCCAGCGCGAACTCCATGGGAGGGTCCTCGCCGGCACTGCCCCCAGTACGGTCCTCCTGCTCGAACACGCCGCCGTGTACACGGCAGGCAAGCGCACCGAGGACCACGAACGCCCCTTTGACGGCACTCCCGTGGTTCCCGTGGACCGCGGCGGCAAACTCACCTGGCACGGTCCGGGACAACTCGTTGGCTACCCCATCATCAAGCTCAGGAACAAGGCCGGCATCCGCGACTACGTGGAGCGGCTCGAAGCCGTGATCATCGCCGTCCTGGCCGACTACGGCATCCACGCGGTCCGGATCAAGGGCCGCGCCGGCGTCTGGATCGACCAGGACGCGAACGGTCCAGCGCGGAAGATCGCCGCGATCGGCATCCGCGTCCACGAGGGCGTCACCATGCACGGCTTTGCGATCAACTGCAACAACGACCTCGCGCCCTACGCCCAGATCATCGCCTGCGGCATTACCGACGCCGGCGTCACCACCATCTCGCAGGAGACGGGCCGGGACGTCACCCCCGCCGACCTCGTTTCGCGGATCATCGAAGAACTGCGCAACAATGAAGAAGCGCTAGTTGCAACCCACGAAGGAGCTCTACTGTGACCCTGGCACCAGAAGGCCGGAAAATGCTGCGTATCGAGCAGCGCAATGCGGCCACCCCGGTGGAACGCAAACCGGATTGGATCAAGGCCAAGGTCCAGATGGGTCCCGAGTTCGTCCAGCTCAAGAAACTCGTCAAGAAGGAAGGCCTCCACACGGTGTGTGAAGAGGCCGGCTGCCCCAACATCTTCGAGTGCTGGGAAGACAAGGAAGCCACGTTCCTGATCGGCGGCTCCGAATGCACCCGGCGCTGCGACTTCTGCCAGATCGACACCGGCAAGCCCTCCCCCGTGGACGTCTTCGAACCCACCAAGGTGGCCCGCTCGGTCCAGGCGATGCAGCTCCGCTACGCCACCGTCACCGGGGTGGCCCGCGACGACCTCGCGGACGAGGGCGTCTGGCTCTACGCCGAAACGGTCCGCAAGATCCATGAACTCAACCCGGGCACCGGCGTCGAGCTCCTGATCCCGGACTTCTCCGGCAAGCCCGAGCACATCGAAGCGATCTGCGACTCCAAGCCCGAGGTATTCGCCCACAACGTTGAGACCGTGCCGCGGATTTTCAAGCGCATCCGTCCCGCGTTCCGTTACGAGCGGTCGCTGGACGTCATCACCCAGGGCCGCAAGCTCGGCATGGTCACCAAGTCCAACCTGATCCTGGGCATGGGCGAGACCCGCGAGGAAATCTCCGAGGCGCTGCGCGACCTGCACGAGGCCGGCTGCGACCTGATCACCATCACCCAGTACCTGCGCCCGTCCGAGCGGCACCTCCCGGTTGACCGGTGGGTCAAGCCCCAGGAGTTCGTGGACCTGCAGCAGGAAGCCGACGAGATCGGTTTCCTGGGCGTCATGTCCGGGCCGCTGGTGCGTTCTTCCTACCGCGCCGGCCGGCTCTGGGCCACCGCAATGCGCAAGAAGGGTTGGGAAATCCCGGCCCAGCTCGCACACATCGAAAGCTCGGGCAGCACCCGCCAGGAAGCCAGCTCGCTGCTCGCGGCGCACTCCTGAATCCAGCCGTAACGATCACGGCGAAGGGCCGGCACCGGAGGAATCCGGCGTCCGGCCCTTCGCGGTCCATCACGTAGAATTAAGGCACTATGGCGAACTCCCCTGATTCCAGCAACTCCACTCCGGCTTCTGATGCTCCGAAGCGCGGCCTTTTTTCGCGCAAGCCCAAGGCGGCCAAGGTCAAGAAGCCGAGCCGCCTGAAGCAGATCGGCGAGGTCTTCCAGATGACCCGCCAGCACGATCCCATGGTCCCGTGGCTCATGCTGCTGGCGTTCCTCGGCGTCGTGGCTGTCAGCTTCGTCATTGGATTCCTGCTGGACAACTGGATCACCGGCCTGATCATCGGCATCCCGCTGGGCGTCCTCGCGGCAACCCTGGTCCTGTCCCGGCGCGCCGAGCGGGCCGCCTTCGCCCGGATTGAAAACCAGCCCGGCGCCTCGGGTGCCGCACTGGGCACGCTCAAGCGCGGCTGGATCGTCGAAGAACAGCCCGTCGCCGTAAACCCCCGCACCCAGGACGCCGTCTTCCGCGCTATCGGCCGTCCCGGCGTCGTGCTCGTCAGCGAGGGCCCCAGCACCCGGGTCAAGCCGCTGCTCGACGCCGAACGCAAGCGGCTCGCCCGCATCCTGCCCAACGTCACCATCCACGTGATTGAAAGCGGCCGCGGCGAGGGCCAGGTTCCGATCAGCCAGGTCGCCAAGAAGATGACCAAGATGAAGAACGAACTGACCAAGCTCGAGGTCAGCACGGTCTCCAAACGCATCTCCTCGCTCGGCAGCCGCCTGCCCATCCCCAAGGGCATCGATCCTTACAAGGCCCGTCCGGACCGCAAAGCAGCCCGCGGACGTTAGGCCACCAGCCAGAGAACAGGTTCGCCCCGGTCACCGCCTTCCAGGTCGGCAGCCGGGGCGTTTCCTTTTGCCCGCGCTATCCTTGCGTCCGCCTTCGTCCCACTGTGTCCCCTGCGTCCCTCGGGACAGAATCTGGAGCTCCGCCATGAAAGTGCCGTCCACGTCTGCCGTAATTCGGATCTTCCGGGCCCTGGCTGTCGCCGAGGCCTTCAGCTGGGCCGCGCTCCTGGTGGGCATGTTCCTCAAGTGGGTCACCCGGACCACGGAGCTCGGCGTTGAGATCGCGGGACCGATCCACGGGGCTTTCTTCATTGGCTACGGGATCTCAGCACTGAGCCTGTGGGGCATGCAGCGCTGGCCCTTCCGGGTGGCCTTGTTCGCCGGGCTCTCCGCGGTGTTCCCGTTCGCCACGGTGGGGTTTGAGCGCTGGGCGGGCTGCCGCGGCTACCTGACAGTCCGGGCCGCGCAGGCTGCTTCAACGCCGGCCCGGCAGCGTGCGGGCGAGAAGGCCGGAGTCTAGCCCCGCCCGGAACTTCGGCGCCGGCGGGCGATACGGCCGGGTTCCGGCACCACCTACACATCCATCTGACGCAAATGGCCGCTAGAAACCGCCAGGAAGTTTAGCGGCCATTCGTGGCAAACGGACGACATGCGAGGAGGCTAGGAGCTACATCCGGATCAGGACGGTGTTCATGGCCTTGTCGTGGAGTCCGCGGTGGTCCGGGTCAAAGATGACGGCGGGGATCACAAGGCACAGCAGGATGCTGCGGACCAGGGCCGGCAGCGGACCGGCCGGGCCGCCGCCGAGCCGGATCACGTGGATCCCCACGATGCGGTGGCCGATGCTGTAGCCGAGGGTGCCGACCAGCAGCGCCTGTTCGATCGCGAAAACGGCAAGGGTTGCCCAGGAGTCTCCGGCGAATGCGTAATTGCTGATCAGCAGCGCGATGCCCCAGTCGATGCAGATGGCGACGATGCGCCGGCCGGCGCGGGCAATGGACCCCGGTCCGGACTCGGGCAGGCCCAGCCGCTCCCCCGGGTACTTTGAAATGCCGGATGTGTCCGGCCCGCTGAGCCATGAGCCTATATCTTTGCGATCAACCACCCTCCAAGACTATCGGCAATGGACGCCCGCCCGGCGCTGTTCAGAGTGTGGACACCTGGCGGCCACACTCTGGTCGCGGATAGGCCACGTTGTGGACAGCGACTACCGTTTACCCGTCAGGGCATTCTGTAACCTGCCGGAAACAAAGCGGACACCATCGGGAAATCCCTTGTCCTTAGGGTGGTAACAGTTGCTAGCGGCATAGGAGCGGGGCAGACCTTTGTGTTTCCCCGCTGTCGGATTGCGCTGGACCACACGGCCTGACGGCCAGATCTTTCACATGCATAAGGAGCATAGATGTTCAAGACTGCGGACGAAGTCCTCAAGTTCATCAAAGACGAAGACATCAAATTCGTTGATATCCGCTTCACCGACCTCCCGGGCGTTCAGCAGCACTTCAACGTCCCCGCGAAGAGCGTTGACGCAGACTTCTTCGTCAACGGCCAGCTCTTCGACGGATCGTCGATCCGCGGCTTCCAGGGCATCGCCGAGTCTGACATGCAGCTCATCCCGGACGTCACGACGGCGTTCGTGGACACCTTCCGCATTGAGAAGACGCTCGCGCTGAACTTCTCGATCGTGAACCCGCGCACCGGTGACCCGTACCACCGCGATCCCCGCGGCGTGGCCGAGAAGGCCGAGGCCTACCTGGCTTCCACCGGCATCGCCGACACCGCATTCTTTGCCCCCGAGGCCGAGTTCTTCGTCTTCGACAACGTCCAGTACCAGTCCTCCCCGCAGGGCAGCTTCTACAAGATCGACTCCGAGGAAGCACACTGGAACACCGGCCGCGAAGAAGAGGGCGGAAACCTCGGCTACAAGACCCCGGTCAAGGGCGGCTACTTCCCGGTCTCCCCCACCGACAAGCAGGCCGACCTCCGCGACGCCATGTGCATCGCCCTGGACGAGGCCGGCCTCGAGGTCGAGCGCAGCCACCACGAGGTCGGTTCCGCCGGCCAGGCTGAGATCAACTACAAGTTCACCACCCTGACCCACGCGGCTGATGACCTGCAGAAGTTCAAGTACGTCATCAAGAACACCGCCGATGCCTGGGGCAAGTCGGTCACCTTCATGCCGAAGCCGGTCTTCGGTGACAATGGCTCGGGCATGCACTGCCACCAGTCGCTGTGGAACGGTGGCGAGCCGCTGTTCTACGACGAAAAGGGCTACGCAGGACTCTCCGACATGGCCCGCTGGTACATCGGCGGCCTGCTGAAGCACTCCTCGGCCGTCCTGGCCTTCACCAACCCGACGGTGAACTCCTACCGCCGCCTGGTCAAGGGCTTCGAAGCTCCGGTCAACATGGTCTACTCGCAGGGCAACCGCTCCGCCGGTATCCGCATCCCGATCACCGGCTCCAACCCGAAGGCCAAGCGCATCGAGTTCCGCGCTCCGGACCCCTCCTCCAACCCGTACCTGGCCTTCGCGGCCCAGCTGATGGCCGGCATTGACGGCATCCGCAACCGCATCGAACCGCCGGCTCCGATCGACAAGGACCTCTACGAGCTCCCCGCCGAGGAAGCCAAGGACATCCCCAAGGCTCCCGGCACGCTCGAAGAAGCCCTGGATGCCCTGGCCGAGGACAACGAGTTCCTCCAGGCTGGCGGCGTCTTCACCCAGGACCTGATCGACACCTGGATCGAGTACAAGTACGAGTACGAGATCCGTCCGCTCTCGCTGCGCCCGAACCCGTACGAGTTCGAGCTGTACTACGGCGTCTAGCCACCAGCGGCGTTCCGTCACAGGATTGCACGACGGCGGCCCCCACCTTTTGGTGGGGGCCGCCGGTCTTTAAGTCATGGCCTCTTGATGCCGCTTCCACGCACAGTCCGCTTCAGCGCTTTCCGTATTTCCGATGGACCGCCTGCTTGCTCACGCCGAGGCACGTCGCGATGGCTTCCCATGACAGGCCTGCGCGGCGCGCGCGCAGCACCGCTTCCGACTCTGTCCGGGCTACTTCCTTGCGCAGTTCGGCGACCGCGTACAGCGCCTCCGCCGGACCCGTGCCGTCCATCGAACCGATCAGTGTTTCCATCAGGACCTCCTGCCGTCAACCTTAGTTGACAACGAAAGAAACGTCAACGAAGGTTGACACAACTCGGAACTGCAGCCGTGGCGCCCTGCCTGGCCGCCGGCCGCGCCAACGATCCGTTGACGGCGGGCCGGTCAGAACGCCCGGTAGAACGTCCGCTGCGGCCCGGCGCCGCCGCCCAAATACTGCCCGCGGTCCTCGAACCCGGCCCTGCGGTAGGCGGCCTGCCCGGCAGGGTTTTCCTCGTTGACGGACAGCACGACGCCGGCCTGGCCGCCGCCGAGGGCTGCCGTCAGTTTCGCGGCCGCCCGCACGGCGGCATCGGCAGCCAGCGTGCCGAGCCCCCGGCCCTGCTGCCGGCGGTCGATCAGGAAGCCGCGCAGCAGCCAGGCCGAGTCGTCGTCCGCCCAGCCGGCCAGTGTCGCGGCGCCGGCCTGCAGCGTCAGGACCCCGACTGCGGATCCGTTGGCGTCGATCGCAAAGGGCTGGCGGGAGTCCTCTTCGAGCCCGATAAGCACCATCCGCAGCGGGTCGCCGACGAATCTGCGCTGGTCTTCGGTGACTTCGAGCCCGGCGATCTCGCCCAGCTTGATGGCGCGCGCGTCGTCGTCGAGGTTCTTCAGCAGCAGCAGCCACACATTTTCAGGCATAACAGAAGCGTACCCAAACCGGCGGGCGCGCCCGCGCCGGCTGCTGGGCCGGCCGGCTGGGCCGGCCGGCTGGGCCGGCCGGCTCAGAGCGCCGCGTCCTTCGGCGGCCCGGCCGGGTCCATCCAGAAGACTTCCCACAGGTGGCCGTCCGGGTCCTGGAAGCTGTGGGTGTACATAAAGCCGTAGTCCTGGGCTTCCTGGGACGGTGCGCCGCCGGCGGTCAGGGCCTTCCGGATGAGCTCGTCGACGGCTTCGCGGCTGTCCAGCGAGAAGGACATGATGACTTCGGCGGCCCCGGATACGTCCGCGACGGCCTTGGACGTGAAGGTCTTGGACGTGAAGGTCTTGAAATACGACTCGACGAGCAGCATCACAAAAGCGTCGTCGTTGACAATCATGCATGTGGCGTTCTCATCGGTGAAGTCAGGATTGAACGAAAAACCCAACGCGGTGAAGAACTCCACCGTCTTGTCGAGGTCCTTGACGGGGAGATTCACAAAGAGTTGTCTGGCCATGCGGATAAAGTAGCACCGCACCTGCGGAGTGTCAGCCCGCGGATGCTCCGCTCCGGCAACCCGCCGGAGCGCCGGAGGGAGTCACTGGCCGTAGAAAACGCGCTCAAACACACTCCGCGCCCGGCGGCTGAGCCGGAGGTAGTCCTCCTCGAGGGCGGCGGCGTTGCCCTGCCCGTAACCGCACCAGCGGGCCACCGCCTCCAGGTCCCGGCGTGAGGACGGCAGCACGTCCGAGGCCCGGCCGGTCCAGATTACATTGGCGGAGCGGATCCGGCTCGCCAGGCGCCAGGCCCGGAGCAGGATCACCACGTCCCCCGCGTCGAGGAGGCCGACGGCGGCCGCCGCCTCGAGCGCCTCGACGGTGGACGTGGTCCGCAGCCCGGGGTGCTGTCCGGCGTGCTGCAGCTGCAGCAGCTGGGCCAGCCATTCGACGTCGCCGAGGCCGCCGCGGCCCAGCTTCAGGTGCCGGGCAGGGTCCGCTCCGCGGGGCAGCCGCTCAGCTTCCACCCGGGCTTTGACGCGCCGGACCTCGCGCACGTCCTGCTCGGAGAGCGATTCGGGGTAACGGATGGTGTCGATCAGTGCCACGAAGTCGGCGGCCAGCCCGTCGTCGCCCGCCATCGGGCGTGCCCGCAGCAACGCCTGCGCCTCCCAGACCAGCGACCACCGGCGGTAGTACTCGGCGTAGGACTCCAGCGACCGCACCATCGGCCCGCTCCTGCCCTCCGGGCGCAGGTCTGCATCCACCATCAGGACGCGCTCGGCGAGGATGGCGGGCTTGAGCGGCTGGGTGAGCAGGTTGGAGAGTCTGCTGACGATCTGCAGCGCCTGATGCTGTGCTTCGTCCTCCGGGACCCCGGGAAGCCCGCGGTGCACGTACATGACGTCAGCGTCAGAGCCGTAGCCGATCTCCCGGCCGCCCTGGCGTCCCATCGCCACCACGAGCACGTGCGTCTTGAGCGGCCCTTCGGCCGCGACCATGGTTTCCGCGACGCGCAGTGCGCCCAGGACCGCGGCCCGGTCGGTGTCGGCCAGCGCTGCGCCGACCTGGTCCTGGTCCAACAGCCCCGCGCTGTCCGCGATCGCGATCCGCAGGATCTCGCGACGCCGGATCAGCCGGATGAGGCGCATGGCGCTTTCCGGCTCGGCGTGCCGGGACATCTTCGAGGCGATCTCCAGCCACTGCGCTTCGAAGCTCAGCGGCACCAGTTCCTTGTCCGAGCCGAGCCAGGCCACGGATTCGGGCGAGACCTCCAGCAGGTCCGCGATCAGCCGGGAGTTGGACAGCACGTGGCACAGGCGTTCGGCCGCCGCCGTCGAGTCCCGGAGCATGCCGAGGTACCAGTGGGTGGTGCCGAGGGCTTCACTGACGCGGCGGAAGGCCAGCAGGCCGGCGTCGGGGTCCACGCCTTCCGCGAGCCAGCCGAGCAGGATGGGCAGGAGCTGGCGCTGCAGCGCGGCCCGCCGGCTGACTCCGCCCGTCAGCGCTTCGATGTGCCGCATGGCGCCGACCGGGTCGAGGTAGCCCAGCGCGGCGAGGCGCCCCTGCGCGGCTTCCGGGCTGAGCCTGGCTTCCTCGCTGCTGAGCGATGCGGCGGTGTTGAGCAGCGGGCGGTAGAAGATCCGCTCGTGCAGCTCCCGGACAGAGCGCTTGGTTTTCCGCCAGGTTTCTTCCAGGGCGTCGGGTTTGGGCCGTCCGCTGGAGAAAGGTCCGAGGACGGCTTTGGCGAGGGAGCGCAGCGCGGCTTCCGAGACCGGCATGAGGTGCGTGCGGCGCAGCTGGAAGAGCTGGATCCGGTGTTCCAGCAGCCGGAGGTACCGGTAGCAGCGGTCGAACTCGGCCGCGTCGGAGCGGCCGATGTAGCCGCCGGCGGACAGGGCGGCGATGGCCGAGGTGGTGTCGCGGCAGCGCAGCGTCTCGTCGGATTTGCCGTGCACCAGCTGCAGCAGCTGGACGGTGAATTCGACGTCGCGGAGTCCCCCGCGGCCCAGCTTGATCTGCCGCTGTTCCTCCTCGGCGGGGATGTGTTCAGTGACCCGGCGGCGCATCGACCGGACCGACTCCACGAAACCTTCGCGGCCGGCGGAGGACCAGATCAGCGGCGCGACGGCGGCTTCGTAGCGGGCGCCGAGATCGAGGTCCCCGGCGATGGTCCGCGCTTTCAGCAGCGCCTGGAATTCCCAGCTTTCGGCCCAGCGGGCGTAGTAGCTCTCGTGCGAGGCCAGGGTCCTGACCAGCGGCCCGGACTTGCCCTCCGGGCGCAGGTTCGCGTCGACCTCCCACAGCCCGGGTTCGCGGCCGACGGACATGATGGCCCGGGAGATGCCGGTGGCCAGGGCTGTACCGATCGTGTTGGCACGCGGGTCATCGAGCCCGCCGGAATCAATGACGTAGATGACGTCGACGTCGGAGATGTAGTTGAGTTCGCGGGCGCCGCATTTGCCCATGCCGATGACGGCAAGCCCGACGTCGGCCACCTCCCCGGCGCTGAAGTGCTCGGCGGCCTCAGCCCGGGAGACGGCCAGGGCGGCCTCGATCGCGGCGCCGGCCAGGTCCGCCAGTTCGGCGCCGGCGGCGGGCAGGAAGTCCAGCGGGTCGGCGGCGCAGAGGTCTTTGACGGCCAGCTCGACCAGGCCCCGCCGGTACTCGGTGCGGAGCGCCACGTACCCTTCCTGGCCGGTCAAACCGGCCACCGGGCGGGCGGATTTCGGATCCGCCCGCACCGAGCGCAGCAACCGGGCGCGCAGGCCGGCGGCATCCGCGGCCCGCGGTTCCGGGCTGGCCGTCACCTCGAAGGAGTCAAGGTGTTCCGGGTGGCGGATCAGGAATTCACCCAGCGCCTCGGAGGCACCCAGCACCCGGTACATGGGCTCGCTGCGTTCCAGCTCCGCGACTGCCAGCTTCCGCAGGTCCGGGTGCTTTTCGATCAGCCGGACGAGGCACTGCAGCGCCGTGTCCGGGTTCGCGGCCAGCTGCAGCCCGGCGAAAAGAATCTCCAGGTCCAGTTCCGCCAGCTCCGGGGCGGCCAGGAACCGTTCGCCCTTTTCCAGATCGCTGAAACCGGCCGCGATCAGGCGTCGTGCCAGGCTCACCCGGGCCGCCTAAAGGATGCCGAGGTTGCGCTGCAGCTCGTAGGGCGTGACCTGGAGACGGTAGTCCTGCCACTCGGCACGCTTGTTGCGCAGGAAGTGCTCGAACACCTGCTCGCCGAGGATCTGCGGCATCAGCTCGGAATCCTCCATGGTCCGGATGGCTTCGTGCAGGGACGCCGGGAGCGGATCGTGGCCCATCGCGCGGCGCTCGGCCGAGCTCAGCGACCAGATATCGTCCTCGGCGGCAGCGGGGAGCTGGTAGCCCTCCTCGATGCCCTTGAGCCCGGCACCAAGCAGCACGGCGTAGGCCAGGTACGGGTTGGCCGCCGAGTCGATGCCGCGGTACTCGATCCGGGCGGACTGGCCCTTGCCCGGCTTGTACAGCGGAACCCGGACCAGGGCAGAGCGGTTGTTGTGGCCCCAGCTGAGGTAGCTCGGCGCCTCTCCCCCGCCCCAGAGCCGCTTGTAGGAGTTCACGAACTGATTGGTGACGGCGGTGAACTCCGGGGCGTGCTTGAGGATGCCGGCCATGAACTGCCGCGCCGTCTCGGAGAGCTGGAACTCCGCTCCGGCCTCGTAGAAGGCGTTCGTGTCGCCCTCGAAGAGCGAGAAGTGGGTGTGCATGCCGGAACCCGGGTGGGCGGTGAACGGCTTCGGCATGAAAGTGGCGTAGGTGCCCTGTTGCAGCGCGACCTCCTTGATCACCGTGCGGAACGTCATGATGTTGTCTGCGGTCTGCAGGGCATCCGCGTAACGCAGGTCGATCTCGTTCTGGCCCGGGCCGGCCTCGTGGTGGCTGAACTCGACCGAGATGCCCACCGATTCCAGCATGGTCACGGCCGTGCGGCGGAAATCCTGCGCCACGCCGCCGGGAACGTGGTCGAAGTAGCCACCCTCATCCACCGGGACCGGCGAACCGTCAGGACCGGGATGCTGGGACTTCAGCAGGTAAAACTCGATCTCGGGGTGCGTGTAGCAGGTGAAGCCCATGTCCGCGGCCTTGGCGAGGTTGCGCTTGAGGACGTTGCGGGGATCAGCGGCGGAGGGTTCGCCGTCGGGAGTCAGGATGTCGCAGAACATCCGCGACGTCGCTTCGGTCTCTCCGCGCCACGGCAGGATCTGGAAGGTGGCGGGATCCGGCTGCGCCAGCATGTCGGACTCGAACACGCGGGCCAGGCCCTCGATGGAGGAGCCGTCAAAGCCCAGGCCCTCCTCGAACGCGCCTTCCACTTCGGCCGGGGCCAGTGCCACGGACTTCAGCGATCCGACGACGTCGGTGAACCACAGCCGCACGAACCGCACGTCGCGCTCTTCGATCGTCCGCAGGACAAACTCTTGCTGGCGGTCCATACTGGCCTCTTTCCGGGTCTTTCGTCCGTGCCCCAGGCCCGTCGTGCATGGGTCCCGCAGCTGCTCACCGTTCACTTTACTAATCATTGCCACCGATTGCTGGCACAGCTGCCCTGCGTAACACAGCGTTAACACTTGGAGGCGGAAATTAGCCGCCCCGGGGCACCGCAGCGGCATCCCGCCGGCGCCCGTGTGATGTGATTCACCTGACCACGGGTTGGAGCCCGGTAGCTAGGACCCGCGGTATCGCACTACGCTCGTGCCATGGCCACAAGCACCAGCCCCGATTCCAGCATGCCCGCAGAACTAGCCGCCCCGTATGGCAACGGCCCGGCAGCGCAGGCCGCAGGCACGCCCGCGGCCCCGGCCGCAGCTTCGGCCACAGCTCCGCCCGCAGGGCACGAGCCCGGCGGACGGAAGCCCGTGGCGAAGATCCGCACCCACCACCTGCGCCAGGCCAAGCTCAACGGTGAGCGCTTTGCCATGCTGACCGCCTACGACCAGTACACGGCGGAGATCTTCGACCAGGCCGGCATCGAAGTCCTCCTGGTGGGAGACTCGGCCTCCAACAACGTCTTCGGCAACGAGACCAGCCTGCCCGTCACCGTGGACGAGCTGCTCCCGCTGTGCCGCGCTGTCACCCGTTCCGCCAAGCGTGCCCTCGTCGTGGCAGACCTGCCTTTCGGCAGCTATGAGGTCTCCGCGCAGCAGGCTGTGGCCACCGGCGTCCGGTTCCTGAAGGAGGGACTCGCCCACGCGGTCAAGATCGAGGGCGGAAAGTTCTACACCGAGACCGTCCGGGCCATGGTCCAGGCCGGCATCCCGGTGATGGCGCACATCGGATTCACCCCACAGAGCGAGCACGCCCTCGGCGGCTACCGCGTCCAGGGCCGCGGCGATGACGCCCAGCGGCTGATTGACGACGCCGTCGCCCTCGCCGACGCCGGGGCGTTCTGCGTCCTGATGGAGATGGTTCCGGCGGCGACGGCGGCAGCCGTGGACGCCGCCGTCGACGTCCCCACCATAGGCATCGGCGCCGGCAACGCAACTACCGGACAGGTGCTCGTGTGGCAGGACATGGCGGGCCTGCGCGGCGGCAGGATGGCCAAGTTCGTCAAACAGTATGCGGACCTGCGCACCTCCCTCAGCGACGCCGCCAAGGCCTACGGCGAGGACGTGCGCTCCGGCCAGTTCCCCGGCCCCGAGCACTCCTTCTAGGCCAAAGCTCCTCCCGGACCGGCGCGGCGGCCCGATCTTCCACGCCTGCGCTGCGGGCTTGCAACGCCACCTCATCCTTCACGGGCGATGCGGCAGGCCGCCAGTCCGGGCAGGCTGGCCAGTACAGGCCTGCATCGGGCCTCAGCAGATGTTCCGCCGTCCCGGACGGATTCGTGCGCGAAGCGACGGGCCGGGCCCCGGCGGGCACTAGTGGAGGAGTAGCCATGGACTCAATTTCGACTGACTTCTGGAATGTCCTGCTGTGGAGCTTCTGGTTCTTCATCTGGATCTCCGCACTGATGGTGTGGTTCCGCTGCCTGTTTGACATGTTCGGCGACAGCACACTCAGCGGCTGGGGCAAGGCCGGCTGGGCGATCCTGTTGGTCTTCCTGCCGTGGCTGGGCGCCCTCATCTACCTGATCGCCCGGGGCCGCAGCATGGCCGACCGGCAGATGGCCGAAGTGGCCCGGCAGCAGGCCGCCCAGCAGGAGTACATCCAGCACGTCGCGGGCAAGTCGGCCAGCCCGGCCAGCCAGATCGCCGATGCCAAGGCCCTGCTCGACTCCGGGGCCATCAGCCAGACCGAGTTTGAGTCCCTCAAGTCAAAGGCCATGGCCTGAGCAGAGCTGCCGGGCCGTGCCCAAGCCCGGTGCGTGTTTCTTCGTGCTGACGATTGGCAGCCCCGCCCGGGGCTGTCATGGCAACCCCCCGTGAAGGAGATCAACTATGTCCGCTCAGAGCGAGAACCCGGTGCTCGAGACCATCGGCGCCATTACCAACGCCTCCCTGGGACGCTCAGACCTGCCGGCCGACGCGCTGCTCATGATTCGCATCGCCGCCCTGGCCGCCGTCGATGCCCGGCCTGTCTCCTACCTGGCCCATGTGGGCCCCTCGATCGAGTCAGGCGTCACGGCCAGGGATGTCCAAAACGTGCTCGTCGCCGTGGCGCCCATCATCGGAACGGCCCGGACGATGTCAGCCGCGATCAACATCACCGAAGCGCTCGGTTTCGCGATCGCAGTGCTGGAGGAAGAGACGAAGTAGCGCAGGACCCGGCATGAGACTCACCTGGCTGGGTCACTCCACTGTGGTCCTTGATCTCGACGGCGTACGGGTCCTGACCGATCCGCTGCTTCGTCCTCATGCCGGGCTGCTGCGGCGCCTGGCACCCCGGCCGGACCCCACGGCGTGGAACCGGCCCGACGTCGTGCTCCTGTCCCACCTGCACCACGACCATGCCGAACTGCGCTCCCTCCGCATGGTCCAGGGAGCAGTCCTGATGAGCGCTCCGGCGAACGTCGCCTGGCTGCGCCGCCGGTCGCTGTCGCCTGCAGTTCCGCTGGGGGACGGCTGGACCCCGGTACGCAGCGGGGTCGGGATTCGCCAGGTGCCGGCCGAGCACCGCCACCGCCCCATGCTGCACCGTCCCAACGACGCCAATGGCCAGCTGGTCCGCGGCCCCTCGGGCATCGTCTGGATCGCCGGCGACACGGGGTTGTACCCGGAGATGGCCGGTATCCCCGCCATGGCGGGCGGCCCCATCTCCGTCGCCCTGGTCCCGGTCTGGGGGTGGGGACCGAGGCTCTCGGCCGGCCACCTGTCCCCGGAGACCGCCGCGCTGGCTGTCGCCATGAGCGGCGCGCGGTTCGCCCTGCCGGTGCACTGGGGAACGCTGCACCCTCCCTTCGTCACCCACTTTGCCCGCAGCTGGCTGGAGCTGCCCGGGCGCCGGTTTGCTGACGCCGTGGCGGAACACGCCCCTGGCTGCACGGCAGTTGTCCTCTCCCCTGGCCAATCATGGGTGGCACCGGCGTGAACTTACGGCCTGCGGGCCGGCCCGCCGGCCGGCCACCCGGAATTGTTCGCTCACTTAGCGGGGGAACACCATCGCGGGACGCTGGCCACACGACTCGAGCATCGCCACCAGAACACGGTGCAGCTCATCGGCGCCCTCGATCCGCTCCGGCAGCCCCGCCATGAGATCGGCCGGGCCGAGCAGCACCGCGCGGTCCTGCCACCCGCCGAGGCCCCCGTGGGAACCGACGAGGCCCTCGAACGCCGCAACGTCGTTGGTCACCGGATCCACCGCACTGTTGACGTAGAGATCCGGCGCCTCGGGGTCCATCAGCGCACGCTCAAGCACCCGGGCCGCGTGGGACCCGAAGACAGCCAACGGGTCGTCACCCTCCACCCCACCGCTTGCGAGGTTGACGCGGCCACCGCCACCGATCGCCCACGCCCGGCCCTCGTCATCGATGCCGGCGACAAAGCCGACGCCGGGATGACCGGCCAGGCCCGGGATCAGGGCCGGCCACTCCCGGTCGAGTCCCTGGAGCGTCCGCCGCCGGTCGCCCCGCACGTAGACCAGTCCCAGATTGCCCGAACCCAGCACCACAACCGGCTCCTCGGCGGTTTCGCGGGGAGCCGACGTCTGCTGGGCCCTGGCCAGCCCCTCATCGGCACGGACCGCGAGTTTCCCGGCCATCCGGCCGGACGCGATGTCTCCGGCTAAGGAGTCCGCGCGCCCCAGCCCTTCGACGGACGCGTCCACGTTCTGTACGTGTTCGTGCATAAGTTCCGCGCACAGGCCGCCGAGCGTCTGGCCATAGCGGTCGGCGAACGGGGTGCCCTGGGACTGGCCGTGGTCCGAGAGCACGACCAGCCGGTAGCGGCGGGGAGCGGATGCGGCGAGCAGGGCCAGGGATCCCAGCGTGCGGTCCAGGCCGTCCAGTGCGGCGAGCGACTCGGGCCGGAACACGCCGGCGTGGTGGGCGATCTCGTCGTAGTCAACGTAGTCGACGTAGATGCTCTTCGTGCCGCGACGCAGCTCCTCGGCCACCAGGACCGTGTTCAGGTCACGCAGGAGACTGTTGGTGACTGCCCGTAGCAGGGCGAAGGTCCAGTCCCGGCGCACGCGCGGGTCGAGGTCATTCTTGACCTGGCGCCGGGCCTGCCACCGTTCCTTGAGGAGCTCCCCGACGGTCCGGGTGAGGCTGCGCATGAACCCGTTCGGCGACGTGAAAAACCAGGCGAATGCACGACGGGTTTGGGCGGATCCGCGCCTGACTTCCACCCGGCTCATCGTCAGCAGCGACCGGGGCGCGTCACCGGTGAACAGGTTCGAAATGGAGACCCCGTCATCGCAGAGCAGGCCCTGGCCGGTGCGGTGCTTTTCCTCGATCACCCTGGCATCGGCCGGCCGGTTGGCCACCAGGACCCGGTTGAGCTTCCGGTCGTACCACCGGAACGCCGGGACCCCGTCAACGGTGCCGTGCAGGATGCCCAGCTGGCTGGCCGGCGTGGTGCAGGGCAGCTGCGGTGTCCATTCGCGGAACGTGTACTCCCCCGAAGACAGCCAGCGCCGGATGTGGGGAACCGCACCGGACTGGACCGCCCACTGCAGCACCGGGAAGGGGACGCCGTCGAGCTGCACGAACAGGACGCCGTCAATTTCGGGATCAGTCACCGGATTCTGCCGGCGTGCCCTGCCGGCCAGCGAGGTGATGAGGCCGTCATCCGTTCCGGCTGTGGCGGCCCATGAGATGAGCGTGCCCACCACAGCGCTGACCCAGGTTGCGGCGACGGCGGTCCACGCCGTCGACTCGATGCCGGGCACCAGACGGATGGCGAGGTACATGATCAGGGCCTGCCCGAGCAGGGCGGTCAGAAGAACTGCCAGCCAGCCCACCCTGGCCGAGATCTCGACCAGAGCGGGGCGCAAGACCAGACCGACAATGCCGGCCGCCGCCGCCACGGCTGCGTATGCCCACCAGCTGGTTGCAGAGAACCCCGGCAGCAGCGCACCGGTGACGATCAGGGCCACAGTCGAGCCGGCCCAGGCAATGGCCAGCCTGGCCAGGTCGGTGACTCGGACGCCGCGGGTGCGGGCAGCGCGCGTCGGCATTTTCCCAGTATGTCCGGCCGTGGCCTGCCGGCACTCATCCGCACCGGGTGAGAAAAATCAGCCCCTGGCAGCGGCGCCTGGCCCGCGGTTGCCGTCCACGCGCTCTCCGGCGCGGCACGGCGGCCGGTGCCTAGTCGTCCTCGTCGCCTTTTTCCCAGGATTCGTTGCGGGCTTTGACCTTCTCGAGGGCGTGTTCGGCCTCTTCCCGCGTCTTGTACGGGCCAATCAGCTGGCTCCAGTCGGACATGGCGTCCTCTTCAACCTCGTGCGTGTTGACGTTGTACCAGTACTCCGGCATCGATGCTCCTCAGCTCTTATGGTGGCGGCCCGCGGGCGTCGCGGGGCGTTTGTATCGCGGCGTTTGTTTCTGTGCCTCCGGCCGGGGCCTTATATGATCAATGTATGCCTTCTCTAGCCTCGACTGCACCCATCGGCACCCTGGTCCCGGGAGCTGTCAGCCCGCAGCTGCCCGTTCCGGCGTCGATCCCGCGCCCCGAATACGTGGGCAAGCCCGCGCCGGCCAAGTTCACCGGTTCCGAGGTCAAATCGGCGGAGACCATCGAGAAGATCCGCGTCGCCTCGCGGATTGCCGCGCAGGCCATCGTGGAGGTCGGCAAGCACATCCAGCCCGGCGTCACCACGGACCAGCTGGACCGGGTGGGCCACGAGTTCCTGCTCGACCACCATGCCTATCCGTCCACCCTCGGCTACCGGGGCTTTCCCAAGTCCCTGTGCTCGTCGTTGAACGAAGTCATCTGCCACGGCATCCCGGACAGCACCGTGGTTCAGGACGGGGACATCGTCAACATCGACATCACGGCCTTTATCGGCGGCGTGCACGGCGACACCAACTACACGTTCCTGGCCGGCGACGTTGACGAGGAATCCCGCCTGCTCGTCGAGCGGACCCAGGAATCCCTGAACCGGGCCATCCGCGCTGTCGCCCCGGGCCGCGAAATCAACGTGATCGGCCGCACCATCGAGTCCTACGCCAAGCGTTTCGGCTACGGCGTCGTCCGCGACTTCACCGGCCACGGCGTGGGTGAGGCCTTCCACACCGGCCTGATCATCCCGCACTACGATGCTGCCCCGGCCTACAACACGGTCATGGAGACCGGCATGGTCTTCACGATCGAACCGATGCTGACACTGGGCACCGTGGACTGGGACATGTGGGCCGATGACTGGACCGTGGTCACCCGCGACCGGAAACGCACCGCGCAGTTCGAGCACACCCTGCTGGTCACCGAGACCGGCGCCGAGGTGCTGACCCTCCCCTGATTCCCGCTCCACCAGAAGATCCCGGTCTTCGCCCCCCGGCCCTGGGCCGCACCCTCCTAGCTCCGCCCCCTGCCACGAACGGAACCACATTGGCCAAGAAGGACGAGAAGTCGAAGAAGAACGCCCCGCTGATCGGCATCGACATCGGCGGCACCGGGATCAAGGGCGGGATCGTCGACCTGAAGAAGGGCAAGCTGATCGGTGACCGCCTGCGCATCCCCACCCCGCAGCCCTCGACGCCCGAATCCGTTGCCGAAGTCGTGGCCCAGGTTGTCGCCGAACTGTCCGCCCGACCCGACGCGCCGGCACCGGACTCGCCAGTGGGCGTCACCTTCCCGGGCATCATCCAGCACGGTGTGGTCCACTCCGCCGCCAATGTGGACAAGTCGTGGCTGGAAATGGACATCGATGCCCTGCTGACGGCCCGTCTCGGCCGCCCGGTGGAGGTCATCAACGACGCCGACGCCGCCGGCCTGGCAGAGGCACGCTTCGGCGCGGGCGAGTTCGTCGAGGGGACAGTGCTGGTCATCACGCTCGGCACCGGGATCGGCTCCGCCTTTATCTTCGACGGCAAGCTTGTTCCCAACGCCGAGCTCGGCCACCTTGAAATCGATGGGTTCGACGCCGAGAGCAAGGCCTCAGCCGTGGCCCGCGAGCGGGACGGCCTGAGCTGGGAGGAGTACAGCGTGCTGCTCCAGCGGTACTTCTCCCACGTGGAGTTCCTCTTCTCCCCCGAACTGTTCATCGTCGGCGGCGGCATCTCGAAACGGGCCGACGAATACCTGCCGCGGCTGCAGCTGCGCACGCCGATCGTCCCGGCCGAGCTGAAGAACGACGCCGGAATCGTCGGCGCCGCCCTCGAGATCGCGCTGAAGCACAAACTGGCCAAGTAGCCAATGAGCTATCACTCCGGGTCGTCCTGAACGCTGGGAACGACCCGGAGTGATAGCTCATTTTTTATTTGGTGCCGGTGGCGGCTGCGGCTTCCCCTCCGCTGCCACCACCGGAGTCTGTGGGCCGGTGGCGCTGGTACTGGAGCCCGGTGCTCCTTAGAGCGGGCTCTTCTGCTGGCTTGTGCCTTCACGGCCCTTGGTCTCGGCCTCATGGCGGAGCAGGGAGATGGCGGCTTCGAAGTCCTCAAGGGATTCGAAGGCCTGGTAGACGCTCGCGAAGCGCAGGTAAGCAACCTCGTCGAGCCGCTGGAGCGGGTTGAGGATGGCGAGGCCAACTTCATGGGCATCGATCTCCGCGGCGCCGGAGGCCCGGATGGTCTCTTCGACTTCCTGGGCCAGCATGGCGAGGTCGTCCTCGGTGACGGGACGGCCCTGGCAGGCCTTGCGGACGCCGTTGATGACCTTGCTGCGGCTGAACGGCTCACCAATGCCTGACCGCTTGATCACGGTGAGGCTGGTGGTCTCGACAGTGGTGAAGCGTCGCCCGCACTCGGGGCACTGCCGGCGTCGTCGGATAGCCGAGCCGTCGTCGGCGATCCGGCTGTCCACCACACGCGAATCAGGGTTCCGGCAAAACGGGCAATACATGGCGTTTCCTCCCCTGTCGCAAGTCCATGTCAGGTCGCACATCGATGTCACTTGGCTCCGCCATCAGTTTACGACTAGATGTAGCTGAATAACAAGCCTGTAATTACTACATGTAGTGGTCAGGCGTCCTGGGCGAACCGAATAGTGACCGCTTCGCCGTGCGCCGGGAGGTCCTCCGCCCCGGACAGGCTCACAATGTGCCCGCTCACCTCTTCCAGGGCGGCGCGGGAGTAGTTGATCACCTGGATGGCGCGCAGGAAGGTGGTCACGTTCAGTCCGGAGGAGAACGCCGCCGTGCCGCTGGTCGGCAGCACGTGGTTGGAGCCGGCGCAGTAGTCGCCCAGGCTTACGGGGCTGTAGTCCCCGACGAAGATCGCCCCGGCGCTGCGGATCCGGCCCGCGACCGTGGCCGCGTCAGCCGTCATGATTTCCAGGTGTTCGGCGGCGTAGGCGTTGCACGCCGCGATGCCCTGTTCGAGGTTGTCCACCAGGACGACTCCGGACTGCGGGCCTGAGAGTGCCTCACGGACCCGGCTGCTGTGTTTGGTCAGTGCCGCCTGGCGATCGAGTTCCACCCGTACGGCGGCGGCGAGGGCCTCGGAGTCCGTGATCAGCACGGATGCCGCTTTGGGGTCGTGCTCGGCCTGGCTGATCAGGTCGGCCGCGACCAGGCCCGGCTGCGCCGTGGCGTCGGCCAGAATCGCAATCTCCGTGGTGCCGGCCTCGGAATCGATGCCCACCACGCCCTTGACGAGACGCTTCGCGGTGGCGACAAAGACGTTGCCCGGGCCTGTGACGACGTCCACCGGGTCCAGCCCGGCCTTCCCCCCTGAGGCGGGGACGCCGTAGGCGAAAGCCGCGATGGCCTGGGCGCCGCCGATCGCGTAGACCTCTTCGATCCCGAGCAGGCACGCTGCGGCAAGGATCGTGGGGTGTGGGAGGCCGTCGAAGTCCTTCTGCGGCGGGGATGCCAGTGCGATGGATTCGACACCGGCTGCGAGGGCCGGGACAACGTTCATGATCACGGAGGACGGGTAGACCGCCAGGCCGCCGGGCACGTAGAGGCCGACGCGTGCCACGGGGACCCAGTTCTGGCTGACCACCGCGCCTTCTCCGAGTTCGACGTCGGTGTCCGCCGGGCGCTGGGCATCGGCAAAGCGGCGGGCACGCTTGATGGACTCTTCCAGGGCTGCCCGCACGGCGGGGTCGAGCCCGGCCAGGGCAGCCGTGAGCGCTTCCGCGGGGACCCGGGGATGCGCCTGCTCCACGCCGTCGAACGTCCGGGCCAGTTCGCTGAGTGCCTCGAAGCCCCGGGTGCGGACGGCGTGGATGATGTCCAGGACCTTCTGCTCGGCATCAGCCATGGTGCCGGCCCTGGCCCGGGGTACCGCGGCACGGAGACCCGCGAGGGTCAGGCGCTGGCCGCGGAGGTCGACGGTGCGGAAGTCTGGGTCGGCGGGTGCCTGGGGCGCAGTTGCGGCCGGTACGGAGCTGTCAGCTGAAAGGGTCACCCGTTCATTTTACGTGCCGCGCCGGCGAGTCCCGCGCCTGTTACTTCGGGGCCGCTACCCGGAAGGCTGTTCGGTATCCCCGAGGTCAGCCGCGTGGCCTGCATCCGGAGCCGGCTTGCTGAAGACGGTGTTCAGGAAGACAGCCAGGGCGGTGGCGGCCGGCCAGATCGCCAGGACGGCCAGGGACCGCAGCGAGAAGGCGATGCTGGCGCTGGCCGTGTCTTCCGGCGCGCCCCACCACAGGCCGCACAGCACGCCGGTCCCCCAGGCCGCGAGGGCGCCCAGCGCTCCAGCGCCGACTGCCAGGAGCACGTCCCCGCCGGACGGGCCTTTGTGCCTGCTGCCCGACGCAACAGCGCCCGAAATGCAGCCGGCCAGCAGGAACAGGCCCGCCAGGATGAGGTCCCGCAGCAGCCACCCTTCCGTGTTTCCGCCGCTCCGCAGCTCCGGATTGCCGGACAGCAGGTTCAGTCCCGAGGGGGCCAGGAGCCACCACAGCAGCCCCGCCGGGATGCCGGCAGCGGCGATGGCCGCGGCTTTCCGCCACGTCACGGCGCGGACGCCGGGTTCCCGTCCCGGCCGGCCTGAAGCAGTGCCGGGCGGGAAGCCCTGGACCGGGTTCCGGGCGGAACCGTGCGGGGCGTCCTGCGGGGCGTCCTGTCGGAACTGGCCGTGTACTGCGGGCTGTGTCATGCAACAAACCTTAACAAGCTTTCCGGCGCCGGGGCACATGACATCGCGCGTCCGGCGGATGACGTTCCACATGACGGCTCCGGGTAAACAAGTAACGCCGCCGTTCGCAGGCGCAATACGCTGGCAGGGTAGGAACATCACACACGTGCAGCAGGGAGTTGGATCGCAGTGGCCACAGAGGACCAAGCCTTCGAGGGAACGTTCCGGGAGATGTTCCGCCGGCACGCGGCCGGAGTGGCCATTATCACCGCCAACTTCAACGGCGTCCCCTTCGGCTTCACGGCGACCTCGGTGGCCTCGCTCTCGGCGAAGCCGCCCCGGTTCACGTTCAACATGGCCCGCACGTCCAGTTCCTGGCCGGCCGTGGCCAACACCACGTACATCGGCGTCCACATGCTGGGGCTGGACAACCAGGAGCTTGCGGACCGGTTTGCCCGGACCAGCAACCGATTCGAGGGGGATCACTGGGCGCTCGGACCCCATGAGGTGCCGATCCTGAACGACGTCGCCGGCTGGCTGATCGGCAAGGTCCAGATGCGGCTCTCCTTCGAGAACAACGCCGTGGTGGTGGTCGAGGTCGTGGAAGGCGAAGTCGGTGCCGACGGCGCCCCCCTGCTCTACCACTCCGGCTCCTATGGCCAGCCCGTGCCGCTCGACTACGAGATCTGACCTGTCACCTCTCGAGGTGACACTTAATGCCCATGTCTTTGAGCGGCATGGGCATTAACTGTCACTTCGGCGGGGGTCGAGCCCGTATAGATCAGCTGTCCAGGCAGGTGGGGCCGAGCAGCACCTTCAGGTCGCCGAACAGCGACGGGCTCGGGTTGACCCTCAGGTGTACGGGCAGGCCCATGACTTCCACCCGGGTGTCACCCTGCAGGTGCAGCCGGACTTCGGATTTGCCGCGGTGGGTCCGCAGCACGTCTCCGAGTTCGGTCACGACGGCTTCGGTCGCCTTGTGTGTCGGCATGGTGATCACGAGCGGGCCGTTGAGGCCCTCGCTGAGGTCCGGGACGGACAGTTCCATGCAGTTCAGGGCGACGGCGCCGTCATCGCGGCGCTGCAGCCGCCCCTTGACGACGACGATCAGGTCCTCTGCCAGCACCGAGGCGATGGGCCCGTAGACCTGGCCAAAGAACATGACCTCGACCGAACCGCCCAGGTCCTCGATCTCGGCACGGGCGTAGGCGTTGCCGCTGGCTTTCGCGATCCGCCGGCTCAGTGAGGTGATCATGCCCGCGATGGTGACGATGGCGCCGTCGTGCGGGCCGTCCTCGGCGATGATCGAGGTGATGGACTGGTCGGCATGCTGGCTCAGGACCCCTTCGAGCCCCTGCAGCGGGTGGTCCGAGACGTACAGGCCCAGCATGTCCCGTTCGAAGGAGAGCTTGTCCTTTTTCTCCCATTCGGGAAGGTCCGGGATTTCGATGCTCAGGGACGCCTCGGATTCGGCCTCGTCGAAACCGGCGAAGAGGTCGAACTGGCCGATCGCCTCGTTGCGCTTGAGGGTGATGACCGAGTCGATGGCTTCTTCATGGATCATGGCCAGGGCGCGCCGGTGGTGGTTCAGGGAGTCGAAGGCGCCGGCCTTGATCAGGGATTCGATGGTGCGCTTGTTGCACACCACGGCCGGGACCTTCACGAGGTAGTCCTTGAAGGACGTGTAGGCGCCCTCTTTTTCGCGGGCCGCCACCATGGCTTCGACGGCGTTGACGCCGACGTTGCGGATGGCCCCCATGCCGAAGCGGATATCGGTGCCGACCGGGGTGAAGTTCAGCGCAGACTCGTTGACGTCCGGCGGCAGCACCGTGATGCCCATGCGCCGGCATTCGTTGAGGTAGATGGCCGATTTGTCCTTGTCGTCGCCGACCGAGGTGAGCAGGGCCGCCATGTACTCCGGCGCGTAGTGCGCCTTCAGGTAGGCGGTCCAGTAGGAGATCACGCCGTAGGCGGCCGAGTGCGCCTTGTTGAAGGCGTAGTCGGAGAACGGCAGCAGGATGTCCCAGAGGGTCTTGACCGCAGCCATGGAGTAGCCGTTGTCCTGCATGCCCTGGGAGAAGCCGGCGAACTGCTTGTCCAGTTCCGATTTCTTTTTCTTGCCCATGGCGCGGCGCAGGATGTCGGCCTGGCCCAGCGTGTAGCCGGCGAGCTTCTGGGCCACGGCCATGACCTGCTCCTGGTACACGATCAGGCCGTAGGTGCCACCGAGGATCTCGGAGAGCGGTTCCTCGAGCTCCGGGTGGATCGGGATGACTTCCTGGATCTTGTTCTTGCGCAGGGCGTAGTCGGTGTGCGCGTTGGCCCCCATGGGTCCGGGCCGGTAGAGCGCCAGGACGGCGGAGATGTCTTCGAAGTTGTCAGGCTTCATCAGCTTGAGCAGGGAGCGCATCGGGCCGCCGTCGAGCTGGAACACCCCCAGGGTGTCGCCGCGGGCAAGCAGCTCGTACGACGCCACGTCGTCCAGTTCCAGGGACTCCAGGTCGAGGTCGATCCCGCGGTTCATCTTGATGTTTTCCAGGGCGTCGGAAATGATCGTCAGGTTCCGCAGGCCCAGGAAGTCCATCTTGATCAGGCCGAGGCCCTCGGACGTCGGGTAGTCGAACTGGGTGATGACCTGGCCATCCTGGAAGCGGCGCATGACCGGGATGACGTCGATGATGGGGTCCGAGGACATGATGACGCCGGCCGCGTGGACACCCCACTGGCGTTTCAGGCCCTCGATGCCGAGCGCCGTTTCGAACACCTTGGCGGCTTCCGGGTCCGTGGCGATCAGCTGGCGGAAGTCCCCCGCCTCGCTGTAGCGCTTGGAGTCCTTGTTCTGGATGTCGGCCAACGGGATGTCCTTGGCCATCACGGCCGGCGGCAGCGCCTTGGTCAGCTGCTCGCCCATGCTGAACGGGTAGCCCAGCACGCGCGAGGAGTCCTTGAGGGCCTGCTTGGTCTTGATGGTGCCGTAGGTGACGATCATCGCGACGCGTTCGTCCCCGTATTTACGCGTGACGTAGTCGATCACCTCGGAGCGGCGCCGGTCATCGAAGTCGACGTCGAAGTCAGGCATGGAGACGCGGTCCGGGTTGAGGAATCGCTCGAAGATCAGGCCGTGGTGCAGCGGATCGAGGTCGGTGATGCGCATGGCGTACGCCACCATCGAGCCTGCGCCCGAGCCACGTCCGGGACCCACCCGGATGCCGTTGTTCTTGGCCCAGTTGATGAAGTCGGCCACCACCAGGAAGTAGCCCGGGAAACCCATGGACGTGATGACGCCGAGTTCGTAGTCCGCCTGGGTGCGGACCTTGTCCGGGATGCCCTGGGGGTAGCGGTACTGGAGTCCCTTGTCGACTTCCTTGACCAGCCAGGACGTTTCGTCCTCCCCCTCCGGGCAGGGGAACCGGGGCATGTAGTTGGCGCCGGTGTTGAACGAGACTTCGCAGCGCTCGGCGATCAGGAGTGTGTTGTCGCACGCCTCCGGGTGGTCGCGGAACAGTTCCCGCATTTCCCGCGGTGACTTCAGGTAGTACCCGCTGCCGGAGAAGGCGAAGCGCGAGCCGCCGTTGTCGTACGTCGGCTCCAGGAGGGTGGAACCGGACTGGATGGCCAACAGGGCCTCGTGCGCCTTCGCGTCGTGCTCGTGCGTGTAGTGGAGATCGTTGGTGGCCACGAGCGGAAGGTTCAGTTCCTTGGCCAGGCGCAGCAGGTCCCCCGTGACGCGCCGCTCGATGTCCAGGCCATGGTCCATGAGTTCGCAGAAGTAGTTCTCGGCTCCGAAGATGTCGCGGAACTCGGCGGCCGCTTCGACGGCTTCCCGGTACTGGCCGAGCCTGAGCCGGGTCTGGACCTCACCGGACGGGCACCCGGTGGTCGCAATCAGGCCATCCGCATAGGTGTTCAGGAGTTCGCGGTCCAGGCGGGGCCATTTGCCGAAGACCGAATCAAGGGACGCGATCGAGGAGGCCCGGAACAGGTTCCGCATGCCCACGTTGTTGTAGCTGAGCAGCGTCATGTGGGTGTAGGCGCCACCGCCGGAGATGTCGTCCTTGCGCTGGTTCTCCTCGCCCCAGCGGACGCGGGTCTTGTCCGTGCGCGCGGTGCCGGGGGTTACATAGGCCTCGACGCCGATGATCGGCTTGATGCCCTGGTCCGTGGCCCGCTTCCAGAAATCGAAGGCGCCGAACAGGTAACCGTGGTCCGTTGTGGCAAGGGCCGGCATGCCGAGCCGTTCAGTTTCGTCGAACAGTTCACTGAGCCGGGCGGCGCCGTCCAGCATCGAGTACTCGGTGTGGTTGTGGAGATGGACAAACGAGTCGTTGCTGGAAGTCACCGAATCATTCTAGTGCCGCGCGCCGGCCATTCCACGCGGCACTCCGGCGGCCACCCGATTGGACAGGTCCAACCCGGCGGCCACAGGGGCCCGTCAGGCCTGTCCGGACTCCAGGACTTCCAGCGCGTAGCGCAGGTCCTGCGGGTACTCGCTGGTGACCGTGACCCGCTCCCCCGTCCGGGGGTGGTCGAAGGACAACTGCCGGGCGTGCAGCCACTGCCGGGTGAGCCCCAGCGTGGCGGCGAGCCGCGGGTCAGCGCCATAGGTCAGGTCGCCCGCACACGGGTGACGCAGCGCGGAGAAGTGGACCCGGATCTGGTGCGTGCGGCCGGTCTCGAGGTGGACTTCCACGAGCGAGGCCTTGCCGAACGCCTCAAGGACCTCGTAGTGCGTGATGGAGTCCCTGCCGTCCTCGATCACGGCGAACCGCCAGTCGTGGCCCGGATGGCGGCCGATCGGCGCGTCAATGGTGCCGGCCAGCGGATCCGGCAGGCCCTGCACGACGGCGTGGTAGACCTTATCCACGGTGCGCTCCTTGAAGGCACGCTTGAGCGCCGTGTAGGCCCGCTCCGTCTTGGCGACCACCATCACCCCGGAGGTCCCGACGTCGAGCCGGTGGACGATGCCGGCGCGCTCGGGCGAGCCCGACGTGGAGATCCGGTAGCCGAGGCCGGCGAGCCCGCCGACGACGGTGGGTCCCACCCAGCCCGGCGAGGGGTGGGCGGCCACACCGACCGGTTTGTCGATGACGACAAATTCGTCATCGTCCAGCAGGATGAACAGGTCCTCCACGACTTCCTCCACGATTTCCAGGGGGTCCCGGCGTTCCGGGACGGCGACGTCGAGCACGGTGCCGGGGGCAAGCTTGAGCGATTTTCCGACCGCTTTGTCCTTGCTGATGACGTTGCCCTCGGCGATCAGTGTGGCGGCCTGCGAGCGGGAAATATCCATGAGTTTCGCCAGCCCGGCATCCACCCGGGTGCCCGCGAGTTCATCGGGGACCACGAAGCGGAACGATGACGCGGCCGTCGCGGACGCCCCGTGGGGCCCGCCCCCGGCGTCGTCGATGTCTTCCGGCAGGATGTCTTCGGGCAGCGTCCCAGCCGGCAAGGACCCCTCCGGCGTCAGGTCCTCGGGCGTGCTGTGTCCGGGCACCGGGTGCTCAGGAGTCATGTTTCACTGTGTCCTTGGTCAGGTGTGAGCCGTCCAGGGAGATTCCGCGCAGCGTCAGCAGGCAGATGATCACCACGGAGCACACAACGGCTGAGTCGGCGATGTTGAAAATCGCGAAATTGGGAAGCTGGATGAAGTCCACGACATGGCCCATGGCGAACGAAGGTTCGCGGAACAGGCGGTCCGTGAGGTTGCCGAGGGCACCGCCGAGCAGCAGCCCGAGCGCCAGCGCCCACCAGAGCGATCCGAGTTTCCGCAGCTGCGCCAGGATGGCGATCGATACTGCGGTCATGATGATGGTGAACACCCAGGTGACGTTCTCGCCGATTGAGAAAGCGGCACCGGAGTTGCGGATGTAGTACCAGTGCAGCAGCGGCGGCAGGACGGGGATCCGCTCGCCCTCGGTCATGTTGCCGGTGACCCACAGTTTGGTGAGCTGGTCGAAGACGTAGGCGAACACCGCCAGGCCAAAGAAGACGGCGAGCAGCAGGGCCCGCCGCGGCCGGGGCCCGGCGGGAATGGTTTGCGCGGACTCGGCTTGAGAGAACCCGGTCTGCGCGGACTCGGCGGGCTGCGTTGGGTCAGGTGATGGTGCGTCAGTCATAAGGCTTTCGTTCACGAGCCAGTGCGGGGACTGGGAACCGGGTGCTTGGGCACGGCCGCGGGCGGACCCGGCGGTTAATGCCAAAAGCCGGCGGCCGAGGAATCCTCAGCCACCGGCTTTCAGAATACTTGCTAAATACCTTAGCTGCTGGCTTCGACCTCAGGGGCAGCCACGGAGCCACGGGCATCCAGGTCACGCAGCTGGCCTTCGATGTAGGCCTTCAGGCGTGAACGGTAGTCGCGCTCGAAGCCGCGGAGCTGCTCGACCTTGCGTTCCAGGACGGAGCGCTGCTGCTCGAGGGCACCGAGGATCTTGCGGGACTTCTCCTGGGCGTCGTTGACGAGGCTGCTGGCTTCGATCTGCGCTTCGGCGATGATCTTGTCGCGCTGCTGCTCGCCGTCGGCGACGTGCTTGTCGTGCATCTGCTGCGCCATTGCCAGCAGGCCCGCAGCGGACTCGGCTGCCGGGGTGGCGGCGGCGCGTGCCGGGGCAGCTGCCTGCTCGGCTTCCTTCTTCTTGGCAACTTCAGCAGCCTTGGCGGCTTCAGCGGCCTTGGCCTCGGCTTCAGCCTTGGCGCGGTCTTCCTTCTCGGCCTTGACGGGTGCCGGAACCTTTTCCACGACGGGAGCCGCGGCGGCGGAGCTGGCAGGCGTGCCGGCGCCCAGTTCGGCAAGCTTCTTGCGCAGCTCGTCGTTCTCCTGGTTCAGGCGTCGCAGTTCGACGACGATCTCGTCCAGGAAGTCATCAACTTCATCCTGGTCGTAGCCTTCGCGGAACTTGGTCGGCTGAAAGCGCTTGTTGACAACGTCTTCTGGCGTCAAAGCCATCTGGTCACCTCGTTGGTCTAGTTAGTCAGTAGGCCTTCCGGCCGTCAAAACTACGGTACCTAAATATGGTCTGGTTCCTCTAATTCAACACCGCAGTGTCAAACCGGAGTTTATATCTGTTTCGGGCCGCGGACCGGGTCCGCCGCCCGCCTACGCTGAGATGGGCTGGGCGAACACCAGGTACTTGGCAACCGCCATGGCTATGGTGACTGCCACGAACAACAGCAGGAAGCCGAGGTCCAGTGATATTCCGCCCAGCCGCAGCGGCGGAATGAGCCGCCGCAGCAGCTTGATGGGCTTGTCTGTGACCGAATACACAGCGTGGGCGGCGACGAGCGCCGCGCCGCGCGGCCGCCAGCTTCGTGCGAACATCTGCACCCAGTCGAAAATCAGCCGGATGATGAGGGCAACCAGGAACAACAGCAGGGCGATATAGACAAGTCCGAAAACAATTCCCATGAGTTAACTCATATCTCCATGTTCATTCCGGAAACCGCAGTGTCCTCTTGATAGTTACGCCTCTATTTCAACACGGATAATTCAGCAAGGATGCCAGACAAGGTGTCCTTGCCTGGCATCCTTCGGGAGAATCCGGATCTAGCTCTGGTTGAAAAAGGCCGCCTGGGTCTCGCTGACCTTCTTGTCGTCGCCGATGACTTCAACGTACGACGGCGACAGCAGGAAGACCTTGTTCGTGACGCGCTCGATGCTGCCGCGAAGTCCGAAGACCAATCCGGCAGAGAAGTCGACGAGCCGCTTCGCGTCCGCTTCACCCATGTCCGTGACGTTCATGATGACGGGGATGCCGTCACGGAAGCTCTCACCGATGAGTTTGGCGTCGTTGTAGGACCGCGGGTGGATCGTGGTGATCTGGCGGAGTCCGGTGTGCTCTTCGCGGCTCGACGCCGCTCGCTTGATGGGTGTCACAGGTGCGCGATATTCCTCTTCAGCGGCGTAGGGCTCTTCCCTGGGGGCCTCGCGGACGGGCGCGGGTGCGCGGCGTTCCTCGCGGTCATGCTCCATGGAATCGTCCTCATCCTTGTGCGATGTTTGGTGCTCGGACTCGTAGTGCTCGTCGCCATCGGCGAGCCCAAGATAGATCATTGTCTTGCGCAGAGCGCCGGCCATGGTCGACTCCTAATCGTGTCCGTCAGCGGGCCGATCAATGACTTAGCAGCCTTGGAATCCCCGCCATTACCTTCCAATACGTTGAACCTACCGCAACGCCGGACGCGGACCGAGAATATCGGAGCCAACACGAAGGTGTGTCGCCCCGAACCGGACGGCCTCTTCCAGGTCCTGGCTCATGCCCGCGGAAATGCCGGAGGCTCCGGGGTGGACGGCGGTCAGCCGGGCGGAAAGCTCCGCGAGCTTCTCGAAGGCCGGGGCCGGATCCGCACCGAAGGGGGCGACCGCCATCACGCCGGCGAGCCGGAGTCCTTCCGCCCCGGCCAGCTGCTCGGCCAGGGCCGGGACGTCTGCGGGAAGGGCGCCTCCGCGGTGACCGCCGGCGTCGTCGTCGAGGCTGACCTGGATGAAGCAGTCCAGTGGCGCCCGCCCGGTGCGTTCCTGGTCGGCCGCCATGGCCCTGGCCAGGGCACTGGCCAGCTGCGGCCGGTCCACGGAGTGCACGGCGTGGGCGTACTTCACGACGGACTTTGCCTTGTTGCTCTGCAGCTGGCCGATGAAGTGCCAGCGAAGATCCAGTCCACGCAGCGCAGCGGACTTCTCCGCTGCTTCCTGGTCCCGGTTCTCCCCGACGTCCGTGATGCCGAGTGTGGCGAGCCGCCGGACATCCTCGGCGGGATGGAACTTGGTGACCACGATCAGCTGGGGCGGGCGCTCCTGCCGTCCGGCGGCCGCAACGGCAGTGTCGATGCGCTGCCGGACGGCCGCGAGCCGCTCCCTGAGCTGTTCCAGCCGGGCATCGGGCCGGCCGGTTGCGGTGTCCGGCCCCCGCGTCGGCTCATTCACCTGGCCGTTCACGGCTGCCCCGTCCCGGCGTCCGTCCAGACGAGCCCGGCGAACCGCCCGGTGTTCGGGTCACGGCGGTAGGAGAAAAGGTTGGTGTCCTCCAGGGTGCAATGCCCGGAGTATTCGACCGCCACGCCGGCGTCCCGCAGCTGGCTGCGGACGGCGGCCGGCAGGTCCAGGCCGGGGGTGCCGCGGGATGTGGTGCACCGGGCCGCGGGCACGCGGGCGGCGACGTCGTCGCGCATGTCCGCGGGAACCTCGTAGCAGTTCCCGCAGACGGACGGGCCGATCCAGGCGCTGAGCGCTGACGCGCCGAGCCCCCGCATGCGCGCGACGGCCGCGGGGACCACGCCGGACGCGACGCCGGGGCGGCCGGCGTGCACGACGGCCAGGACGGGGCGCTCCCCGCCGGCCCTGTCCCCCACCAGGACGATCGGCACGCAGTCGGCCACCATCACGGCCAGGGGCTCCCCGAGGGACACCATGGCATCCGCAGTCGGGCCTTCAGCTGTGACGGGATCAGCAGTTACGGGATCAGTGCCGGCCCCGATGCCGGCGACGTCGTTGCCGTGGACCTGGTTCATGTACTGGAAGCGACGGGAGCCCAGGCCCAGCGCCACTTCGAGGTCCCTGCGCCGGCGCCCGACGTCCGCCGGATCGTCGCCGACATGGAGCGCGAGGTTGCCGGCAGCGGCGTCGGTGAAAGCCACCCAGACGCCAGGCCGGACTTCAGCCCGCCACGAGAACACTCAGAACACCGCCAAACTCTTGTACAACTGCTTTGCTTCAGGACTGTGATCCTAACAAAAAACACCATGGCACTGCCGGACAGCAGTGCCATGGTGCTTCAGGATCTACGCCGGGACCTACTTGAGGAAGTCAGGGACGTCCAGGTCATCGGAGTGACGGCCGGACAGGTCCGGCTCCACGACGGACGGCAGGTCGACGTCGAAGCCGGAGTCGGCCGGAACTGCGGACGGGCGCTGCTGGCCCCAGCCGCCGTAACCCGAGGCGCCGACCGTGGCGTGCAGCGGCTGGACGTGGGCCGAGGACGGGGCCTGGACCGGCGCGGGGGCAGCTGCCGGCGCCGCCGGACGCTGCGGGGCCGACTGCGGAAGCGACTGGTCCATGGACGGCGAGGTGGCCTTGACGTCGTCGAAGCCGGCCGCGATGACGGTGACACGGGCCTCGTCGCCGAGGGCGTCGTCGATGACGGCACCGAAGATGATGTTGGCCTCGGGGTGGGCGACTTCCTGGACCAGGCGGGCGGCCTCGTTGATCTCGAAGAGGCCAAGGTCCGAACCGCCCTGGATGGACAGCAGGACGCCATGGGCTCCGTCAATCGATGCTTCCAGCAGCGGGGAGGCGATGGCGAGCTCCGCAGCCTTGACGGCGCGGTCTTCGCCGCGCGCCGAGCCGATGCCCATCAGTGCGGAGCCTGCGCCCTGCATGACCGACTTGACGTCGGCGAAGTCAAGGTTGATCAGGCCGGGGGTGGTGATCAGGTCGGTGATGCCCTGGACGCCGGACAGCAGCACCTGGTCGGCGGAACGGAACGCGTCAAGGACGGAGACGTTGCGGTCGCTGATGGACAGCAGGCGGTCGTTCGGGATGACGATGAGTGTGTCGACTTCGTCGCGGAGGGCGTCGATGCCCGCCTCGGCGGAGCCGGCGCGGCGGCGGCCTTCGAAGGTGAAGGGACGGGTGACAACGCCGATCGTCAGTGCGCCGAGCGAGCGTGCGATGCGGGCCACGACGGGCGCGCCGCCGGTGCCGGTGCCGCCGCCTTCGCCGGCGGTGACGAAGACCATGTCAGCGCCGCGGATGACCTCTTCGATTTCCTCGGCATGGTCCTCGGCGGCCTGCCGGCCGACCTCGGGGTTCGCACCGGCTCCCAGGCCGCGCGTCAGCTCACGCCCGATGTCGAGCTTGACGTCTGCATCGCTCATCAACAATGCCTGCGCATCGGTGTTGACCGCGATGAATTCGACGCCGCGAAGACCGACCTCGATCATGCGGTTGACTGCGTTCACGCCACCGCCGCCGATGCCGACGACCTTGATGACGGCCAAGTAATTCTGCGGAGCTGCCACGTTACGTGTCCCTTGTTCGTGTTCTGTTGCGAAAACTGATGGAGTCGGGCTTGAAGCTTTCAACCTTAACCTTCGAGTTGAAGGTTATAGTTATGTCAAGTAACTCATGCTGTGACGCTATTTCCTATGTAGATGACATTCAATAACCGGCCCCGCGTGTCGCAGGAATACCGCTGAAATAGCCTCTTTTGGTACTGCGGTGGTGCCTGCGGCCGGCGGCTGGGCGGGGACAGTGCAGGTCCCGCTGCCCTTCCGCGGCTAAGTGATTCGCGGCTATCGGGTGACCGGGTGCCGGGGCACGCTGACGTCGTAGACCCGGACCGGGTTTTTCGGGTCGGCGGGGGCCTTCAGCAGGGCCTCGAGGACCTTTGCCTTGAGCTCCTTCTCCCCCGCGTTGCCCCACACAATGGTCTGGCCGTCAACGAGTTTGAGTTCGACGGCGTCCGCCGACTTCGCCGAGGCGCTGGAGAGCCGGGCCAGCACGTCGGCGGGCAACGCCCCCAGGACCCCGGTGATGGCATGGAACAGGTCCTTGGGCAGGGTGCCGTTTCCGCCGTCGATGACCGGAAGGGGAATCGAGGCCGGGTCCGCGGTGTCGCTGAGCTTCACCCCGTCGGCATCGACCAGCTGGTGTGCCTCACCCTGCCTGACCAGGGCCACCGGCACGCGTTCAGTCACCTTGACCTGCAGCGTCGAGGGCGGGCGGGCCTGGACGGTGACTTCCTTGACCTGGACGAGAGGCTGCAGGAGGGCGGTGACGTCGCCGTCGCTGATCTGCGGCAGCGGCTTGCCCTGCAGCGGCGCGAGGGCCGTCTTGATCTGGTCCGCGGTCAGCAGTTTGGTGCCCTCCACGGTGACCGTCTGCAGCGCCAGGACGGGCGAGTAGACAGCGGCGGCGAGAATCCCTGCGATCAGTACCGCCAGGGCGCCGACGGTACCCAGCAGGATGCGCTTGCGGCGTTTGGCCTTGGGTTCCGGAAAGGACAATACGTTGTCCGGAGCGGGCGGGGTGCGGACGTCGGGGCCGGTTGCGGCGCTGTCCTTGGACGCGGAGATGACGTCGGCTGACGCCGAGTCACCGCGCGCCGACGGCGGGCGGCCCGCGCCTGCCTTGTAGCCGGGCCTGCGGGTGCTAGGCACCGAAAGAACCGTCGTTGAGGGCCGCCACAATCAGCGGCCCGTAGGCCGTGACGTCGCCGGCGCCGACCGTGAGCACTATGTCCCCCGGCCCCGCGGCGGACACCACCGCCTGCACGGCCTCTTCGCCCGGGCCGACGAGCCGGCCGCCGGCGCCAAGGTGTGCGGCGATCAGCTGGCTGCTGACCCCTGGAATCGGGTCCTCGCGGGCGGGGTAGATGTCCAGGACCAGGGCGGTGTCGGCGGTGTTGAGCGCTGCGGCGAACTCCGCGGCGAACTCCCGGGTCCGGGAGAACAGGTGCGGCTGGAAGAGGACGTGCAGCTTGTGGCCGCCGGCCACCGACCGCGCCGCGGCGAGGGCGGCCCGCACTTCGGTGGGGTGGTGGGCATAGTCGTCGTAGACCCGGACCCCGCGGCCCTCGCCCTTGAATTCGAAGCGCCGGGACGCACCTGTGAAGGCGGCCAGGGCACCGGCGGCAGTGCCGGGGTCCACACCGAGTTCCAGGGCGACGGCGAAAGCGGCCGCCGCATTGAGGGCGTTGTGCCGCCCGGGAACGTGCAGGTCGAGGGGGAAGCGGCCGGCCGGGGTGGTGATCGAGACGTCGCCCGGGCCGCCGTCGTGCAGCAGGAGCTGGGCGTCACCGCCGGTGCCGTAAAGCACGACGCGTGTGTTGCCGCGCTCGAGTGTCCGCTGGGCAAGTGCCCTGGCTCCGGCGTCGTCCGCGCATGCGACCAGCACACCGTCGGCCGGGAGCAGTGCGGTGAAGCGGTCGAAGGAGGCGTAGACGGCCTCGGCGGTGCCGTAGTAATCGAGGTGGTCAGGTTCGACGTTGGTCACGACGGCGATCTGCGGACGGTAATTCAGGAAGGAGCCGTCGGATTCGTCGGCTTCGGCGACGAAGATCGGGGTGCTGCCGCTGGCGGCGTTGACGCCGAGCGCGGGAACATTCGCACCGATGGCGAAGGACGGGTCCAGTCCCGCGCCCTGCAGGAGGACGGCGATCATCGACGTCGTGGTGGACTTGCCGTGGGTGCCGGCCACGGTGACGGCGGTGTCCTCCGCCATGGCGGCCGCCAGTGCCTCGGAGCGGTGCAGCACCGGGAGGCCGGCGGCCCGTGCGGCGGCCAGCTCAGGGTTGTCTGCGCGGATGGCCGAGCCGGCGACCACACTTTGCGCGTCACCGAGGTTGGCGGCGTCGTAGCCGACACAGATCCTGGCCCCGGCGGCGGCCAGGTCCGCCATGACCGGGAGGTCCTTGGCGTCTGAGCCGCTGACCGGCAGGCCGCGGGCCACCATGATGCGGGCCACGGCGGACATCCCGACGCCGCCGATGCCGATGAAGTGGACACGTCCGAGGGACTCCCCGGTGCGGGCAACCGTGGGGGCGTGGTGGTGTTCTGGCTCCGTCATTTCGCTACTGCTTCCTGCTGTGCTGCTTCAAGGACGAGATCGGCCATGCGCCGGTCGGCGTCCCGGATGCCGAGCTTTTCGGCGCTGGCCGCCATCCGGGCGAGCCGGTCGGGGTCCTGGAGCAGCGGGATAATGTGTTCGCGGACCCAGCCGGGGGAAAACGTGCTGTCCTCCACGAGCAGGGCGCCTCCTGCCTCCACGAGTCCGGCGGCGTTGAGTGCCTGCTCGCCGTTGCCGATGGGCAGCGGAACGAAGACGGCGGGAAGGCCGACGGCGGCGACCTCGCAGACGGTCGCGGCGCCGGAGCGGGCCAGCAGCAGGTCGGCGGCGGCGTACGCCGTTTCCATTCCGTCCACGTATTCACGCTGCTGGTAGCCGGGGGCCGCGAGCGGCTTGCCGCCGGCATCGTGGACGGCCTTGCCGCGTCCGGTGATGTGCAGGGTCTGGATGCCGGCCTCCGAGAGAAGTCCGAGCGATGCGGCGATGGTGCGGTTGATGCTCTGGGCGCCCGAGGAGCCGCCGGTGACAATCAGGGCCGGACGGTCCGGGTCCAGGCCGAGGGCTGCCCGGGCCGCGGGCCGGGCGGCGGTCCGGTCAAGGCCGGAGATTTCCCTGCGCATCGGCATGCCAACGTGCCGGGAGGCGCCCAGGCGTGTTGCTGCGAAGGCCACGGCGACGTGTCCGCCCAGGCGTGCGCCCACGCGGTTCGCGAGCCCCGGGCGGGTGTTCGCCTCGTGGATGACGATGGGGATCTTCCGGCGCCGTGCGGCGAGGTACAGCGGGGTGCAGACATAGCCGCCGACGCCGACCAGGACGTCGGCGTTGGCCCCGTCGAGGATGACGCCGGCCTGTTTCACGGCGCCGGCCAGCCGGCCGGGCAGCCGCAGCAGGTCCAGCGACGGCCGGCGGGGGAAGGGCACCCGGCTGATAGTGGCGAGGTCCAGCCCCGCGGCCGGGACCAGCCGGGCTTCCATCCCGCCCGGTGTTCCCACAGCGAGGAGCCGCACGCCGGGACGGGCCTCGCGGAGTGCGTTCGCGATGGCCAGGAGCGGGCTGATGTGCCCGGCTGTTCCGCCGCCGGCAAGGACGACGGACAAAGACGACTCAATGTTCATGGAGGCCTATTTACGCTTTCGTGCAGGATTGCTGGGGGCGGGGGTCCGGGTGGCCGGCGTTCGGGTGGCCGGCGTGCGGGTGGCTGCGGGCCCGGCAGTGAGCTTGCCGGCGGGATTGCCGGTGCCGGCCGCCTTGGCCGCGGGATCCTTCCCGGGCCTCCTTGTGGTGGCGGCCGCGCCGCGCGCCGCGATCCGCTTCCGCAGGGACGCCGCCAGTCCGGCGGGGCCGAACCTGAACAGCCGGTCCGGCTGGAGTCCGGGCGCCATCTGCGCCCGGGCCAGGGACAAGACTACGCCGATCGCGCACAGCGACATCAGCAGGGCCGAGCCGCCGTAGGAAATGAACGGGAGCGGGATTCCCACGACGGGGGCCAGCCCGGTGACCACGGCCATGTTGACCGTCGCCTGGCCGAGCAGCCAGACCATGATGGTGCCCGCCAGGACGCGGTGGAACATGTTCTTCTGGGCCACCACGACGCGGTAGATGGCGGTGCCGAGGATGGCGAACAGGACCAGCACCACGAGGGTCCCGACGAGCCCGAGCTCCTCGCCGATGATGGCGAAGATGAAGTCATTGTGGGCTTCCGGGATCCAGCTGTACTTCTGCCGGCTTTGGCCCAGCCCCACCCCGAACCAGCCGCCCGAGGCGAGCCCGTACAGGCCGTTGGTGGACTGGTAGTTCAGGTCGGAGCCGTCGGCGCAGGTCTGACCGGTCCAGGACAGGATGCGGCACACGCGGTTGGGGCTGGTGATGGCCAGGATGATGGTGCCCGCGGCGAGGATGACGCCGGCAATGCCGAACAGGTAGAGCCGCACTCCGGCGAAGAACAGGGCGGCCGCTGTGATCATCATGACGATCATGGCGGTGCCGAGGTCGTTGCCCATGAGGATGAGTCCGATCACTCCGGCGGCTCCCGGGAGGACGACAGGGACGAGGACGTGCTTCGTCTGGGACAACAGCTTGGCTTTACGGTCCAGCACCGTGGCCATCCACAGGGCAAGCGCCAGTTTGGCCGCCTCGGAGGGCTGGAAGGTGAAGGGCCCGACGTCGATCCAGTTCTGGTTGCCGAGGGCGCTGCGGCCGACGAGCAGCACGAGCCCCAGCAGCACGAACGCCACAATGATGGCGATCCAGGCGCCGCGCTTGAGCCACACGACGTTGACCCGCGAGAGCAGGAACATGCCGAACAGGCCGATCCCGGCGAACATCCCCTGTTTGAGGGCGGCCGTGTAGGGCGATTCGCCTGCCGCGATTGCCTCGACGCTGGAAGCGGACAGCACCATCAGGATGCCGATCGCCGTGAGCGCGAGGGTGGACCCCAGGATCAGGTAGTAGGTGGAGCCGTTGCGGGACTTCCCCGTTCCTTCCAGGGCGGACCAGAATCCCTGGTACCAGCCCCGGATCTTCCGGCCGGCGGCAAGCGGGCCGGTGTGCAGCCGGACACGCGGCGCCGTCGCGGCGGGTTGCGTTGGTGCGGCCGGTGCGGCCGCGGGGGTACGTGTGGGCGTGCTGACCATTGTTACTCCTCGCTGGTCTGAGCCTGCCCTTCCACGAGCCCGCGGACAGCTTCGATGAAGGCGTCGCCACGGTGAGCGTAGGAAGAGAACTGATCCATGGATGCAGCGGCCGGGGCCAGGAGCACAGTGTCACCGGAGGCGGCGAGCTGCGCCGCCGACGCTACGGCCTGGGCCATCACAGTCTCGCCGAAAATCGGCGAGGGTCCTGCTCCGGCGCCGGCCGTTCCGGCAGTCTGCACGTGTTCAGTTTCGCCCTTCCCCGCACCGATCACGGGGACATCCGGCGCGTGTCGCTGCAGCGCGGAGTGGAGATCGCTGGAGTCGGTGCCGATCAGGACCACGGCCTTGAGCCTGCTGGCGTGCTCCTGGATGAGGGGCTCGTAGTTCACGCCTTTGGAAAGCCCGCCCGCTATCCACACAACGTTCTCGAACGCCGAAAGGGACGCGGCGGCGGCATGCGGGTTGGTGGCCTTGGAGTCGTCGACCCACAGGACGCCGTTGTGGCGGGCGACGAGCTGGATGCGGTGGTCCCCCGGCAAGTAGTTCAGCAGGCCCTTGCGGACGGCGGCCGGCTCGACGCCGTAGGCCCGTACCAGGGCTGCAGCAGCCAGGGCGTTGGCCACCATGTGCCGCGGAGCCACGGGGCCCAGGTCCGAAACGGAGGCAAGCTCGGCGGCGCTGTCTTTGCGCTCGGCGATGAAGGCACGGTCCACGAGGAGCCCTTCGACGACGCCGAGCATGCTGACGGCCGGTGTGAGGGTGGTGAAGGCCACCGCCCGGCAGCCTTCGACGACGTCGGCGTCCTCCACCATGCGTTCGGTTTCGATCTGCTCGGCGTTGTAGATGCAGGCCTTTTGGGTGTGTTCGTAGACTTTGGCCTTGTCCGCCAGGTAGGAGGCGTAGGAGCCGTGCCAGTCAACGTGGTCCTCGGCGACGTTGAGGCAGACGCTCGCGACCGGCGAGACGGAGTCGCTCCAGTGCAGCTGGAAACTGGAAAGTTCGACGGCGAAGACGTCGTAGTCCACCGGATCGCGCAGGGCGTCCAGGATCGGTGTGCCGACGTTGCCGACGGCGATAGCCTTCAGCCCTGCCGCCTGGAGCATCGACTCGGTGAGCCCGACGGTGGTGGTCTTGCCGTTGGTGCCGGTGATCGTGAGCCAGTCCGCGGTCTTGCGTCCCTTGCGTTCGCGCAGCCGCCAGGCGAGTTCGACGTCGCCCCAGACCGGGATGTGGGCCCTGGCCGCGGCGGCGAGCAGGGCCTGGTCCGGGCGCCAGCCCGGAGAGGTGACGACCAGGTCCGGCTTTGCACCGTCAATTTTGGGAATGGACTCCACTGCTTCCTCGCCCAGCAGGACATCGGCCGCGCCGACGATCCGCAGCGTGTCCGCCTGGGCTTGCGCCGTGGGGCCGGTGGCGGCATCCACCACGATCACGCGGGCGCCCAGTTCGATCAGGGTGTCGGCGGCGGCGAAGCCGGAGACGCCGATGCCGGTGACGACCACCCGCAGTCCGGCCCAGTCGGCGTCCCAGCTGACCAGGCCCTGGAGCCGGGGCGAGGTGGTGAGGGGTGCGGGAATAGGACCAGTCACAGCAGTACCACCCATTCGGCGTAGAAGATGCCCAGGCCGGCGGCCACAAAGAGTCCGCACAAAATCCAGAACCGGACGACGACGGTGACCTCGGCCCAGCCTTTGAGTTCAAAGTGGTGCTGGAGCGGGGCCATCTTGAAGAACCGTTTGCCCTTGGTGATCTTGAAGTAGCCGACCTGGATGATCACCGAGAGGGTGATCAGGACGAAGAGGCCGCCGATGAAGGCGAGCAGCAGTTCGGTCCGGGACAGGATGGCGAAGCCGGCGACAGCACCGCCGATGGCGAGTGATCCGGTGTCCCCCATGAAGATCTTTGCCGGTGACGTGTTCCACCACAGGAAGCCGACCAGGGCCGCACTGAGGATGGCCGCGAGCAGTGCCAGGTCCAGCGGGTCACGGACGCTGTAGCAGCCGGCGCCGGCCTGCCGCGGGGACCCGCAGGCCTGGTTGCTCTGCCAGATCCCCATCAGGGTGTAAGCGCCGAAGACCATAATGGACGCGCCAGCGGCAAGGCCGTCGAGGCCGTCCGTGAGGTTCACGCCGTTGGTGGCGGCGGTGATGATCAGGTTCGACCACAACACGAAGAGAATGGCGCCGACGACGGTGCCGGCGAAGGCCAGGTTCAGCCACGGGATATCGCGGACCAGGGAGATCTGGTAGGACGCCGGTGTCGCGCCGCCCTCGTCCGGGAACTGCAGCGCCAGGACCGCGAAGATGATGCCTACGGCGGCCTGCAGGATCAGCTTGGCCTTGGCGTTCAGGCCCAGGCTTCGTTGCTTGGAGATCTTGATGAAGTCATCCAGGAAGCCGACGAGGCCCATGCCGACCATCAGGAACAGCAGCAGCAGGGCCGAGGCGGAGGGGCCCGGTGACGCCGGGTTGAGCAGCCACATGACGAGGTGGGTGATGCCGTAGCTCGCGAGCACGGCGAGGACGACGACGGTGCCTCCCATGGTGGGGGTGCCGCGCTTGGTGTGGTGCGAGGTGGGTCCGTCATCCCGGATGAATTGCCCGTAGCTCTTCCGGACCAGGAAGCGGATGAATAGCGGGGTGCCCAGGAAGGCAAACAGCAGGGCCAGTCCGGCGCCCATCAGCAGTGCAATCACAGCAGCGCACTCCCTTCAGTGGCGGTTCCGGCAGCGGTCCCGGGGGCTTGTGGGGGTAATGCTATCCGATCGCCCAAGTGCCGCAGCCCGATGCTGTTGGAAGACTTGAACAACACCAGGTCACCGGGCTCGAGCTCGGTCTGCAGCAGTTCGTAGGCTTCCTCCGCGGTCTCGGCGAAGACGCACTCGTTGCCCCAGGACCCCTCGTTGACGGCGGAGACGTAGAGCGAACGTGCCTCGCGTCCGACGACGACGAGCCGGGAGATGTTGAGCCGCACCACCTGGGTGCCCACGGCCATGTGTTCACGGATGGAGTCGGGGCCAAGTTCGAGCATTGCCCCGAGCACTGCCCAGGTCCGGCGGCCCTGTCCGAGGTCGGCGAGGGTCCGCAGCGCGGCGCGCATGGATTCCGGGTTGGCGTTGTACGCATCGTTGATGACGGTGACGCCGTCGGCCCGCTCGGTGCGTTCCATCCGCCAGCGGCTGGCGGCCGTCTGGGCACTGAGGGAGGCGGCGATCCGCGGGGCGGGGACACCGGCGGCGTGGGCCGCTGCCGCCGCTGCCAGGAGGTTGGCGGTGTGGTGGGCACCGATCAGCCTGGCTGAGACGTGCTGCCCGGCGCTCCCGCCCGGCAGGAACAGTTCGAACTCGGGGCTGCCGGCGGCATTCAGCTCGACGCCGACTGCCTGGACGGCGGCCTGCTTGCCGTCCTTGGCGGGCTGGGCGGAGAAGCCGAGGACCGTCGCGGAAGTCCGCGACGCCATGGCGGCGACGCGGGCGTCGTCCAGGTTGAGGACGGCGGTGCCGCCGGCCGGAAGGGCTTCGACGAGCTCGCCCTTGGCGAGGGCGATGTTCTCGACACCGCCGAATTCGCCGGCGTGGGCCGTGCCGACGCCGAGAACCACGCCGATGTCGGGGCGGACCATCTCGGCGAGGTAGCGGATGTGGCCGACGCCTGTGGCACCCATCTCGATGACGAGGTAGCGGGTGTCGGGACCGGCTTTGAAGACGGTCAGCGGGACCCCTACTTCGCCGTTGTAGGAACCCTGCGGGGCAATGGTCGCACCTTCCGCGCCGAGGATTCCGGCCAGCAGGTCTTTCGTGGTGGTCTTGCCGGCCGAGCCGGTGATGCCAATCACCGTCAGCGGCTCGCCGGTGGCGGCGCGGCTGGCGCGGATCCGCCGGACTGCCTCCGCGGCGAGGGCGCCCATTGCCAGGACCGAGTCCTGGACCACAACGGCGGGGTAGGTGCGCCCTGCGCTGTCCGTGACGTCATGCTCGACGAGAGCCAGCACGGCGCCGCGTTCGAAGGCCTCGGCTACGAAGTCGTGGCCGTCGGCGCTCTCCCCCGGCTTGGCGACGTAGAGGGAACCCGGGGTGGCTTCACGGGAGTCGGTCACCACGGAGCCGGGAGTGATGCCCGGTTCGGCGGCCAGCCGGCCTTTGGTTATGTCGGCGATTTCCGCCGCGGTAAATGCAATCATCTCGGTTTAGGACTCTATCCGCTGGTCTTCGAGAACGGTGAATCCCCGGGCTGTCAAGGCGGAGCGGAGCTCCACCCTGTCGTCAAGGGCGAGGTTGACGCCCTTGACCTCCTGCCAAATTTCGTGGCCCCGTCCGGCGACGAGGATCGTGTCGGCCGGGCCAGCGAGTTCCACGGCCTTCCGGATGGCGGCGTCGCGCGGGAAGACCTCAAGGATGCTGCACTCCAGCCCCTCGCGCTCCTTGGCCTCGATGGCACCGGCCAGGACGTCGGCGCGGATCCCCGCGGCGTCCTCATCGTGCGGGTCGTCGTCGCTGACAATGACGGTGTCGGCGAGCCGTGCGGCGATGGCTCCCATGGCGGGCCGCTTGCCCTGGTCCCGCTGTCCGGTGGCACCAAAGACGACGACCACCCGGGATCCCGGCTCCGGGGAGCGGACGGCCTCGAGGGCCCGGGCCAGGGCATCCGGGTTGTGGGCGAAGTCGACCACCGCCGCGGGGGCGGTTGAGACGAGCTGCATGCGGCCTGGAACAGCGACGGTGAAGGGGTCGGCCGCGTCGAGGGCGGCCTGGACGGCGGCGGCACCGTGGCCGCCCGCGAGCACCATGGCCGTGGCCAGCGCGGCGTTGGCGACATTGAAGCTGCCGGGCAGCCCGGTGTGCACGCGCAACTGGGTGCCGTCGCGGTGGCGCAGGGTGAAATCGGTGCCGAGTCCGCGCGGGACCGGAGTGCGCACCATCCAGTCCGCTTCCGCGGGGACTCCGGTTGCCCCGCCGTAGGAGTGTGTGGCCAGTGTGGTGACCGGGATGCCGGCGGCGGCGGCGAGCTTGACGCCCCAGTCGTCGTCGACCGTCACGACGGCGGTGCGGGCCCGCCCGGGGGTGAAGAGCTGCGCCTTCGTCTGGAAGTACTCCTCCATGCTCCCGTGCAGGTCGAGGTGGTCCTGGGTCAGGTTGGTGAAGCCGGCGACGTCGAACACGACCCCGTCCACGCGGTGGAACGCGACGGCGTGCGAGGAGACCTCCATCGAGGCCGCATCGAGGCCGCGTTCGCGCATGAGGGCCAGCAGGGCGTGGACGTCGGTGGACTCGGGTGTCGTGAGGAGGCTGGGAATGGGTTCGCCGCCGGCCAGGATCTCGATGGTGCCGATCAGCCCGGTCTTCTTTCCGAGGGCCTGCAGCAGGGCGTTGATGAAGTACGTGGTGGTGGTCTTGCCGTTGGTGCCCGTGACGCCGTAGAGGGCCGGGGCCGGGGCGTCGTCCGGCCTGCTCCGGTAGATCAGGGCCGACAGCGCGCCCACGAGGCTGCGGGGTTCATCCGCCAGCAGCACAGGCACGGCGATGTCGTGGGAGAAGGCCAGCAGGCGCGCGCCGGCGTCGTCCGTCAGCACGGCGGCCGCCCCGGCCTCCACGGCCTGGGAGACGAAGTCGGCACCGTGCCGGCTCGCGCCGGGCAGGGCAACGTAGAGGTCTCCGGGCTGCACGGTACGGGAATTCAGCGAGATCCCGGTGACCGCGACGGAGCCGGACGTCCCGGGGACAACGACGCCGATCGAATCACCGATGGTTGCCAGCGGCACGGCAGCAACCGCCGTGGGCCGGAAGCCCGGGGTGGACCCCGGACCGGACGACGCGGCGGAAGCGCCGGGGGCATTCTGATCTGACACGTGGATCTCCGTTGGTGGTGCTGGTGGATCTGGCGCTGCGCACGGAGGAATACTCCGGCCCGCAGGCTCAGTTTCCCGGTACAGGTTCGTGGCGGACGTTCGTGGTGCTGGTTCTCGCGCGGTGCTACTTGGCGTACTGCGGCAGCCGGACGGGCTGACCGGTGGACGGCGGGACGTTGAACGTCCGCAGCGCCTGGCTCATGACGGACCGGAAGACCGGTCCATTCGAGATTCCGTAGATGTCGCCCTTGGGCCGTTGCAGGACCACTTCAACAATAAACCGCGGATTGTCCATCGGCGCCATCCCCACCATCGATGCAGTGAAGCCGCAGAAGCCGGCGGTGCCGTCGTCGCACGGCGATTGCGAGGTGCCGGTCTTCGCCCCGACCCGGTAACCGTCCAGCCCTGCTTCCTTGATCTGACCCTCCGTGACGGCGCTCTCGAGGATGTCCCGCACCTGCCGGGCGGTGTCCGGGGAGACTACCTCCCGGGGATCCTGCACAGGCGCCTTTTCCTCGGTGCCGTCCGGGTTGATGTAGCTGTCGATCAGCCGCGGCTGGAGCATCACGCCGTTGTTGGCGATGCTCTGGAAGGCCCGGACAGTCTGGAGCGTGGACTGCGAGACGCCCTGGCCGAACAGCACCGTGTACTCCTGGCGGCCGTCCCATTGCTCATAAGGAGTCAGGATGCCCTGGGCCTCGGCGGGGAGGCCAATGTCCGGCGCTTCCCCGATGCCGAACTTCTTCAGCCAGTTGTAGCGCTGTTCCTTGCTAAGCCGCTGGCCGGCCATGACCGTGCCGGTGTTCATCGACCAGCCCAGGATGCCGGCCAGGGTGCGGTCTTCGGTGCCGTGGGTGAAGGAGTCATTGAACGTCTGCCCGTCCACGGTGTACGACGGCGGGATGGTGAACTTGTCCAGCGGGCTCGACTTGCCCTCCTCGATCAGGGCAGAGGCCGTGATCATCTTTTCCACCGAGCCGGGCTCGTAGGCGGCAGTCACGGCGCGTACGCCGCGGTCCTTGGCATCGACCTTGCCGGGGTCGTTGGGGTCCGGGGAGTTGGTGTCCGCCATAGCGATGATGTTGCCGGTCTTGATGTCCTGGACGATGACGACGCCCCACTCGGCGCTGAGTTTGTCCCGCTGGCTCTGGATGGCCTGCTGGGCGAAGTACTGGAGGTCCGAATTCAGCGTGAGCCTGATGTCCTTGCCGTTCACAGCCGGGGTCAACTGGTCCACTCCGACCGGGATGCGCAGCCCGTCGGCACCGATTTCGAACAGCCGCTTGCCGGGGGCGCCCTTGAGGATCTCGTCCTGGGTCTGTTCCAGGCCGGCCTGGCCCGTGGTGCCATCCTTCAGGAAGCCGACGATCCCGCCGGCCACCGAGCCGTTGGGGTACACCCGTTTGCTGGTGCCTTCGGTGACGATGCCGGGAATCTGGAGCTTGGAGATGCGGTCCTCGACGTCGGGCTTCAGGTCTTTGGCCACGATGAAGTAGCGCTGGTCCCCCGTCAGTGCGTTTGTGACGGTGTCCCTGTCCATGCCCAGCACGGTGGCCAGTTCGTTGATGCCCTGGTCCCGGGAGACCTTGACGAGCGCATCCTTGCCGTCCACCTGCTCCAGCCGGCGGAATGACTCGGTCTTGGTATTGACAGTCTGGTCGACAACGAGGTTGTAGCGGATCACGCTGCTGGCCAGGACATTGCCGTTGGCGTCCAGGATGCTGCCGCGCTCGGCGGGCAGTTCAATGGGCGTGAGCCTGTTTTGGAGCGCGGCCTCGGCCATGCCTCCGACGTCAAGGCCCTGGACCAGGAAGAGCTTTCCGCCGACGACGAGCAGGAGCGTCAGCATGACGCCGAGGCCCAGCCGCAGCCGCCGGGTCGCGCTTGGCGTTTTCGCCTTGCGTGCCTTGCCGGTGTTCTGCGCCACGATGTTTCCTTGCTGCTTGCCTGGCTGGTGGTCCGTCCTGCGTTACTGTCCGGGGACCTTCTGCGCGGGGGCGGGAACAGATCCCCCGTGGAGTTCGACTGCGGGGGCGGCCGGGGCGGCCGGGGCGGCCGGGGCGGCCGGGACGGCCGGCGGGGCAGCGGCTGCGGGGGCAGCAGCTGCCCCCGCCTCCGGCGGTTTGCGGTTTGCGAGCGGCTCTTTGACAGTGGCGGGCGGGACGACGCTGAGTTGTCCGGCCACGGCCGGAGCGGCGATGACTGCGCCGGGGGCGTCGCCCTTCACCGCGGGCTTGGCCTTGCCCGTGACGGTCAGGGTGGAAAGGTCGATCTGGCCCTTGGTGGTGGAGGCGACCATGCCCAGCTCGGTGGCCTTGGCGGCCAGGTTCTGCGGGGCGTCGAAGTTCTGCACCTGCTGGGTCAGGTCCTGGTTCTGCTTGGTCAGCGTGGACTGCTCCCCGCGCAGCTGCACCAGCTGGTACTGGGCGGTGGAAACGGAGATGTTGAGGACCAGCACGGCCATCAGCGCCACGGCGAGGAGGCCGAAGCACAGCACGACGAACGGCGCGCGGCGTTTGCGCGGGGCTGGCCGGACGAGGGAGAGCGGGGTCCGGGTTTTCCGGGAGGGGCCGGTGCCGGGAGTGATCCCGGGCAGGGCGCGGGCCGTCGCGCCTGTGGCAACGGGGAATCTGTTGACAGCGGCGGTGCTCATGCGGCCCTCCTGGCTTTGATGCGTTCCACGGCGCGGAGCCTGGCGGAGGCGGCGCGTGGGTTCTCGGCGATTTCGGCGGCGGTGGGCACCTCGGTGCCCCTCGTCAGGGTTTTCAACTCGGCCTTGTGCTCTTCCAGTTCCACCGGGAAACCGAGCGGCGCGGAGGATTTGGATCCTGCCTGGAAGAAGCCCTTCACGATCTTGTCCTCCAGCGAGTGGTAGGACATGACCACAACGCGGCCGCCGACGGCGATCGCACTGATGGCCGCGGGGACCGCACGTTCCAGCACGTCGAGTTCTTCGTTGACCTCGATCCGGAGCGCCTGGAAGGTGCGCTTCGCGGGGTGTCCGCCTGATTTCGCAGCGCCGGCGGGGACCACATCACGGATCTGCTCGACGAGCTCCCCCGTTGTGGTGAAGGGCTTCGCGGCGCGGGCGGTGACGATACGGTTGGCGATCCGGCCGGCGAACTTCTCTTCGCCCCACTTCCGGATGATCCGGACCAGGTCCTCTTCGCTGTAGTTGTTGACGACGTCGGCGGCAGTCTGCCCGCGGCTGGTGTCCATGCGCATGTCCAGCGGGGCGTCGAACGAGTACGCGAAGCCGCGCTCCCGCTCGTCCAGTTGGAGCGAGGAGACTCCGAGGTCCATGAGGACCCCATGGACTTCCTCGAAGCCGAGGTCCGCCAGGATGTCGGGGATTTCGTCATACACGGCGTGCACGAGGTCGATCCGGCCGGCGAAGGGCTTGAGGCGCTCCCCCGCGAGGGCCAGGGCTTCCTCGTCACGGTCGATGCCGATCAGGTGCAGGTCCGGGAAACGCTGCAGCATTGCCTCGGAGTGGCCGCCCATGCCGAGGGTGGCGTCAATGACGACGGGGGTCTCGCCGCGGCTGCGTGCCGCTTCGAATCCCGGTGCCAACAAATTGATGCACCGGTCCTTGAGGACCGGTACATGTCGTTCGGACGTAGGCTTCGACTGGTCAGGGTCCGTCATGCCTGCGTCCTTTCGTTGTCCGGCTTGTTCGTGGAGTGCGGTTGCTGGCTTCGCGTGCCGCTTCTTGATCCAGATCCCCATCCGCGCCTACCCTGCGTCCGCCTGGCTCCGGGGAAGTGAGCCAGGAAAACAGCCGGATGGGCGGCTGGAGATCTCGATCAAGAATCGTGCAGTGCTGCTTGGTTGCGGTGGGGGTTCAGAGAATCCCCGGTATTGCGTCGTCGGTCTCCGAGAAGGCCGTTTCCTTTTCAGCGAGGTACTCGTTCCAGGCCTGGGCGTCCCAGATCTCCGCCCGGGTTCCTGCACCGATAACGGCGAGTTCCCGGCCGAGCCCTGCGTACTCCCGGAGCGCCGGCGGAATCGTCACGCGCCCCTGCTTGTCAGGCACCTCGTCGGAGGCTCCAGAGAGGAAAACGCGGATGTAGTCGCGAGCCTGTTTGCTGGAGATTGGCGCCTCCCGCATTTGCTCGTGAACCCGGCCGAATTCCGCCTCACTGAAGACGTAGATGCAACGTTCCTGGCCCCTTGTGAGAACCAGTCCGCCAGCGAGCTCCTCGCGGAACTTGGCGGGAAGGATGATTCGACCTTTTTCGTCCAGACGCGGCGAGTGTGTGCCGAGAAACACGGCCCACCGCCTGTCTGTTCGTAGGAAGCCCAACGTCCCCTGTGCTGCCACTACCCTCTTACGTCCTCCACATTACTCCACATCGCTCCACAGTCAACGACACGCCGAAGGTTTCTGCGTCAATTTGTGGAACCACGCGCCGTCCAGTTCCCTGCAATGACAGGGACCTGGGCGTGGTGGTGGAAAGTGGAGGGATTGTGGCGGGCTGCGGCCGCCTGCCGGCCGGCGCGGGGCCAGGGCAGGGCCTCACCGGCCTGGGGCGGCACCCTGCGGCAGAAAAGCCCGCGTTCCGCGTTGTTTATGTGTCGCAAACAGAAAAAGACCCGCCGGAGCGGGTCTTTTGTGCCACGTGGTGTTTCCTGTGGTGGAAAGTGGAGGAGAGTGATGGAAGGCTGCCGGCTGGGGAACGATGTGCCGATCCGCGATCAGGGTTCGCCGCGGTGCCTCTCGTCCCAGCGTTCCTCAAGGTTGCCCATGAACGAACTCCTGGGCTTCCCCGGTTTCCGGGCAACGCCGGCGGCCTTGGACTTCCCGGCCCCACCGCGCATGGTGGCGTAGTAGACACCGGCGCCCATGACGACAAAGCCAAGCACTCCGACGAAGATGTTTTGGATCGTCACGCCCAACAGCAGGAGCACGACGCCGGCCAGTGTGGCCAGCACCCCGATCACCAGATGACGCGTTGACCATGAACGTCCCGCGTCCGAGCCCATCGAGCTGGCGAACTTGGGATCGTCCTCATGCAGCTGCTTCTCAAGTTGCTCCAGCAACTTCTGTTCGTGCTCCGAGAGCGGCATCACGACCTCCTTAAGTCGGCCAACGTCCAGACTGACGCGGCCAGTGTCCCTAAACCCACAACGTGCGGGCATCCCGCGTGGTTCCCATTCGCCGTCGTTGGTCGAACCGGGGGTACCACGGCCCCTTCCAGGGTGTTCAGCTGGTCATGCATTAGTCCGAACGCTCGATCCAGTCGTTCCAAACTTACGTATAAATAAGGATAGTTTGTTGCGCCCTGTTCTGAAAGATGCCAAACGTCCCCTTGACGTCATGAATGGGCTTGCTGGACTGTCCGGGTCAGCCCGGGGTGGTCCCGGGGTCCAGGAGCCGGGCAGGAAGCACCGATTTTGTGCCGAACTTCCGGGTCACCTGATCCAGGACCTGTTCAGCGGCGCGCCAGTTGTCGTCCCGGCGGTCAAGGCTCAACTGCAGTGGCGCCTGCGCCGCCTCCTCGAGGTGCTCGGCCCTGATGCCGACGAGCCGGACGGTCATGGGGCGGTCGCCGAGTGATTCCAGCAGCTGGACGGCGACGGCGTACAGCAACTGGGCGCTGTCGATCGGGGTGCCCACCGTGCGGCTCCGGGTGATCGTGGAGAAGTCCGCGTAGCGCAGCTTCAGGGCCACGGTGCGGGCGTGCATGCCGGCGCTGCGGAGCCGCTCCGCCGTCCGGTGCGAGAGGCGCAGCAGTTCCCGGTGCAGCAGCGCCTCGTCGGCTGTGTCCACGGCGAAGGTCTCTTCCGCGCCGATGCTTTTCTCGAGCCGGACGGGAGTGACCGGGCGGGGGTCAATCCCCCACGACAGCCGGTAGACGTGCTCTCCGGAAGCACCGAGCACCTTCCGGAGGGACGGCAGCGGGGACGCCGCGACATCCGCGACGGTCCGGATGCCCATCCGGGAGAGCACTTCGACGGTCTTGGCACCGACACCCCAAAGGGCGCTGACCGGAAGGCTGTGCAGGTACGGGACAGTCTCCTCCGGACCGATGAGCAGCAGGCCGTTGGGCTTGCAGCGGGTCGACGCGATCTTCGCCACGAACTTACTGGCCGCTATCCCCACGGACGCGGTGATGCCGAGTTCGCTGCGGACCCGGGTGCGGATAAGTTCGCCGATCTCGCGGGGCGGGCCAAGCCGCCGGATGGCTCCCCCGACGTCGAGGAAGGCCTCGTCCACGCTCAGTGGCTCCACGAGTTCGGTAATCGAGCCGAAGATGGCCATGATCTGGCCGGACACCTCGTAGTACAGCTTGTGGCGGGGCTCGATGACGACGGCGGAGGGACACATCCGCATGGCAACCACCATCGGCATGGCCGACTTGACGCCGAATTTCCGGGCTTCGTAGGAGGCGGACAGCACGACGGAGCGGTCGGCGGGGTAGCCCACGATGACGGGCTTACCCACGAGTGCCGGGCGGCTGCGCAGTTCCACGGAGACAAAGAACGCGTCCATGTCCACGTGCATGATGCTGCTCCGCCGGAGCTCGCGTATTTCTGCTTCCCCGAGCCGCCGGGCTGCGCCCTGGGGAGACTGCTCCCGCTGCTGTTTGTCCTGGTCCGGCCCCACGTCTTCAATCCTATGCCCCGGGACTGACTAAACTGGAGGCTGCATCCGGCGTCAACACCAGGAGGAAAGTCCCTGTGAAGGAATTTGGACAGCGCAAACGTGCTGCGGTAGCCGTTATGGCGGCGGGCACGCTGATGGCCCTGGCCGCCTGCACGCCCGCCAACCCCGGGACCGCTTCCTCGGGCTCCCCGTCAGCCTCGGCTGCGCCGTCCGCGGCCCGGCCCTCCAACACGGTGTCGGCAAGCCCCTCGGCGGAACCCGGCACCTCGGCCACGGTCGGCGCCCTGGTCCCCGGCTTCCCGGAGAAGCTCCTGCCGGTGATGCCCGGGGCGAAGACTGTCTCCAGCAGCTTTGACAAGACCACGACGCCCGCCACCGTGGCGCTCGTCGCCAGCATCTCCGCGCCGTCGGCCGACGTCCTGGCCTTCTATACGAAGGAACTGGTAGCCCAGGGCTTCCAGGCCGTTCCGGGGGAAACCGTGGGCGCCGTCCCGTCCAAGGATTTCCTGCGCGGTGACAACGAAACGGTCAACATTTCGGTGATTGAAACCGCCGGCGTTTCCACGTTCACCATCGGCGCGAACGTCGCCGCCGAGTCCGTCAAGTGACCCTCGCGGAGCAGCTGCGCCTGGAACAGGCCGCCTACGTTGCCGCCGTCGCCGGAAAACTCACCGATTTCCTGGCCACCCGCCAGTCGGTGATGTCCTCGATCTCCCCGGACATCGATCCGCTGATGGGATCGATCTCGAACCTTGTCACCGGCGGAAAGCGCCTGCGGGCGCTCATGTGCTACTGGGGCTGGCGGGGCGCCGGCGGCGAGGCAGGAGCCCATGAGGTGGTGACGGCGGGCTCGGCGCTGGAGCTTTTCCAGGCCGCGGCGCTGATCCACGACGACATCATCGACAGGTCGGACACCCGCAGGGGCGGACCCAGCGTGCACCGGCGCTTCAGCGAACTGCACGAGACGCAGGGCTGGGCGCTGGACAGCGAACGGTTCGGGCACGCGGCCGCGATCCTGACCGGGGATCTGTGCCTGTCCTTCAGCGAGGAATCGTTTACCGAGATCGGGCAGAGTGCAGCCTCCGGAACCCGGGCACGGCTGATCTTCAACCTGATGCGCGCCGAGGTCATGGCAGGCCAGTACCTCGATATCCTCGAGGAAGTGGCCGGGCCGAGGCGAGACCGGGCCGGGGCCGTCAGCCGCGCCCAGTCCATCATCCGCTTCAAGTCGGCCAAGTACTCCACGGAGCATCCGCTGGCCTTGGGGGGCGCCCTGGCCGGCGCCCACGACGAGTTGCTCCGCGGCTACTCGGCGTTTGCCCTCCCGCTGGGCGAGGCCTTCCAGCTCCGCGACGACGTCCTTGGAGTCTTCGGCGACCCTGTCACCACCGGCAAACCGGCGGGAGACGATCTCCGAGAAGGCAAGCGGACGGTGCTGATCGCCTTCGCCCTGGACCTGGCCAGCCCGGTGGAGTCGGCGTTCATTGACGCGAAGCTGGGCAGCCCCGGGCTGGACGATGCCGACGTGGACGAAATCCGCCGCATCATCGCCGACTGCGGCGCACTCCAGGCCACGGAAGTACTCATCGAGGAATTCGGACACGCAGCGTTCACGGCCCTGGATCTCCTGCCGCTGGAGGAACTGCCCAAAACAGCGCTCCGGAAGCTCGCCGAGGCCACGGTCAGCCGAGCGGCCTGACCAGCCTGAGCCGACACTGCCCGCCGGACCGGGATCCCCACGGATACAGACAACGCAGGCCCCGCACCTCGTATCGAGGTACAGGGCCTGCGTTAGTTTAGGACTGCGTCAGCTGCAGACTGCGTCAGCCAGAGTCTGCGTCAGCCAGAGTCTGCGTCGGCCAAAGACGGGTACGGTGTTTGCGGCTACCAGGCCAGGGACTGCGCCCGGCGCCGGATTTCCGTTTTGCGGCCCTCACGCAGGGCATCGATCGGGCGGCCGCGCAGGGATTCATCGGGCGTAAACAGCCAGGTAATGAGTTCCTCGTCGGAATAACCGGCGTCGGCGAGGACCACAATCGTTCCCTTAAGGCTCTCAACGGCGTGGCCGTCCTGGATGAATTCCGCAGGAACGCAGCGGATCCGGCGTTCGCCTACGCGCAATGCCGCCAACGCCCGTTCGTCCAGGAGCGCATGGACCTTGGTAATTGAAACGTTCAGAAGCTGTGCGACATCGGGCAGGGGCAGCCATTCGCCCACAAGGCTTTCTACATTACTCACGGATCAAGATTGCCATGCCGGCAGCCCCTGCGCCTAGTCGACGCCCGCCCGTTAAATTGCGGATGTCCGGACGCCGCTTCCGGCCGCGGCCGCGGCTCCGCGGCCGACACTCCACAAATACTTGTTTGCGGAACGTCAAACAGTTCTTGTGATAATTCCCAATTCATGAGAGATTCACATAGATCACATTTGTAACAGCAATAACTTGAGTCACACTGGTAACACCAGTAACGCCGGCCAGACCCGCAGCGATCGCCGCTGAGAAGAGGACCTTTCCCATGACGACGTCACGTTCGCCAAAACCCGCCGCGAGGCCCAGCCTGCCGATGATTGCGGCCACGACGGCGGCCCTTCCCGCCGTCGTCCTGTCTTCTTTGGCGCTCGCCCAACCGGCAGCGGCCGAGTCGCGTCCCCGTGCCATCCCGGCCACGCTGGCTGCAGCCATGCAGGCCCAGGCCCAGGGACAGACCGCACGGACGCTGGGTTCCGCGATGATTCCTGCCGGTTCCGTCCCGGCGGCCATGCCGACCGCGTTCCGCCCAGCCCAGGTGTCCGCCCCGGCGGAGTACACGATCGCCCGCGGTGACACGATCAGTGGAATCGCCGGTAAGTTCGGCCTGGACACCTACGCCATCCTGAAGTTGAACCAGCTGCAGGCGAACACCATCATCTACCCCGGTCAGAAGATCAAACTCGGCGGCTCGGCCACGGCTCCGGAGCCGGCTGCTCCGGCCGCTCCCGCTCCGTCGGCTGCTGCCGGCAGCGTCTACACCGTGAAGTCGGGCGACACACTCAGCGCCATCGCCGCCCGCCACGGCGTCAAGCTCTCCGAGGTCTTCGGCTGGAACGGGCTCAACATGGGCTCCATCATCCGCCCCGGCCAGCAGATCAAGATCGGCGGCGGCACGGCCGCGCCTGCCCCGTCGGCTCCAGCCCCCGCTCCGGTTGCTCCCGCCCCGGTGGTGCCGGCCGCAACTCCGGCTCCGGCCCCTGCCTCGGGTTCCTACACCATCAAGTCGGGCGACACGCTCTCCGGCATTGCGGCCAGGAACGGCGTCAAGCTCGCCGATATTCTTTCCGCCAACCGCCTGACGATGAGCAGCATCATCTACCCCGGCCAGAAGCTCGCGCTTCCGGGCTCGTCGATCGCGCCGGCCTCCACCCCCGCCCCGCCCGCAGCCACTGTGACGCCGCTCGTCCCGAGCACCTTCCTCGGCTTCAGCTACCCGGCAGCAGTCGTCAGCTCCGCCAACGAGAACAAGGCCCTGCTGAACGCCTCGCCGGTGCCCAGCCGGGAACAGATGAAGACCATCGTGGCGGACACCGCCCGCCGTATGGGTGTCGACCCCTCCCTGGCCCTGGCCTTCGCCTTCCAGGAATCCAGCTTCGACCACCGCTCGGTCTCGCCCGCCAACGCGATCGGCACCATGCAGGTCATCCCGTCCTCGGGCGTGTGGGCTTCGGACCTGGTGGGCCGCCAGCTCAACCTGCTGGACCCGTACGACAACGCCACGGCCGGGGTCGCCATCATCCGCCAGCTGGTCCGCACCAGCAAGGACCTGGACACGGCCATTGCGGGCTACTACCAGGGCCAGTACTCGGTCAGCAAGTACGGCATGTACGACGACACCAAGCGCTATGTGGAGTCCATCAAGGCACACCAGAAGAACTTCGCCTAGGAGCCGGGACAGCCCAGGCCGCGGCGCCTAACGCGCGGCCAAGCCCCACGCAGGATAACGATACGGGTCCGGATCGCATGTTGATTCGGACCCGTTTCCGTGCAGCGATTAGGATCGTATAGTGCAGGATTACTCGTCGGACCCTCTCGTTGGCACTCTGGTGGATGGCCGGTACCTGATTCAATCCAGGCTCGCCAGCGGCGGGATGTCCACTGTGTATGTGGCCACCGACCAGCGCCTGGAGCGCGATGTGGCGCTGAAGGTGCTGCACCCCCACATGGCCGGCGACCCGCAGTTCCTCGACCGGCTGGGCCGCGAGGCCAAGGCAGCCGCCCGGCTGTCGCACCCGCACGTTGTGGGCGTCCTGGACCAGGGCGAGGATGACAGGGTGGCCTACCTGGTGATGGAGTACATCAAGGGCCACACCCTGCGCGATGTCCTCAAGGACAAGGGCGCGCTCCCCCCGCGCGTGGCGCTGGCGCTGATCGACCCTGTCGTCGAAGGCCTGGGCGCAGCCCACGCCGCGGGGCTCATCCACCGGGACATCAAACCCGAGAACGTGCTGATCGCCGACGACGGGCGGATCAAGCTTGGCGACTTCGGACTGGCCCGCGCCATTTCGACGTCGACCAGCACCGGCGCGCTGATTGGCACCGTGGCGTACCTCTCGCCCGAACTCGTGCTCGGCAGGCAGGCCGACGCGCGCAGCGACATCTACTCGGTCGGGATCATGCTTTACGAGATGATCACCGGACGGCAGCCGTTCGACGGCGAGATTCCCGTCCAGGTGGCCTACCAGCATGTTAATTCGACCGTCGGCGCCCCCTCGGTGCTGGTGCCCGGACTGGCCGCCGAAATCGACGAACTCGTGCAGTGGTGCACCGCCAATGACCCGGACAAGCGCCCGGTCGACGGCAATTCCCTGCTCTCCGAACTCCGCCATATCCGGACCAACCTGAGCCAGGCCGAACTCGACCTGCAGCCGCCGGCGGCACGCCCTGCCCTGCCGCCCGTGCCGGGGCCACCCGCCAGGCGTCCCGGTGGTGCCCCGGATCCGGGAGCCGGCAGCGGCGCCACCGAAATCATCGGCGGCCACCAACAACCCACGGAATTCATCGGCCGCGGCAGCAACCCGACCACCGTGATGTCCGCTTCGCCGCGGCACCCCGGCTACGGCCCGCTGTCCGCCCCGGAGGACGCACCCTACCCGGACAACCACGATGAGCGTTTCGCCAACGGACCGGCATCCGCAGCTCCTGCCAGCAAGCGGGCGCAGCGCAAACACGACCGTGATGAGGAGAAAGCACGCCAGCGTGCCGCGGCCACCCCGGTCCGGAGCCTGCGGGAGGGAAACCCCCGGCGGCGTGGCCTGCTCTGGATTCTGGTGCTGGTCATCGCGGCACTGCTGGCCGGTGGGGCAGGCTGGTTCTTCGGCATGGGACCGGGCTCCCCCGGGACAATCCCGCAGCTCGCGAACAAGACGGTGGCCGAGGCCCAGCAGCTGCTCCGCACGGCTGGATTCCAGTCGAACACCAGGGATGTCTTCGACGACGATGTGGCCCCCGGGCTGGTGGTCGGATCGGAACCTGCGGCCGGAGAGGTCATCCGGAAGTTCCAGCCGGTCTCCCTCGCAGTCTCCAAAGGCCCCGAGCTCTTTCCCCTCCCCGAGCTGACCGGCAAATCCCTGGATGAGGCCAAGACCGCCCTCAATGGCGCAGGCATGGCTTTGGGACAGATCGCCGAAACGTACGACGAGTCCGCCCCCGCCGGGACCGTCCTGGCGCAGGCCCCGCGCAGCGGCAATCCTGTCCGGCACGGCACTCCGGTGGACCTCACCGTGTCCAAGGGTCCGCAGCCCCTTCCGGTGCCGGACGTGCGCGGCCAGGACCAGGGTGACGCCGTCAAGGCCATCGAAGCCGCCGGCCTGAAAGCCTCGATCGCACCCGGGACCGTCTTTGACAAAAAGGTGCCCAAGGGCGCCGTGGTCTCACAGGATCCGGCCTCCGGCAACCTCACCCGGGGCGGCACCGTGACGCTGACCGTTTCCAAGGGTCCCAAACTCGTCGACGTTCCCAGCTTCATCGGCAAGCAGGTCGACGAGGCCCGCAAAGCCCTTGAACAGCTGGGCTTCGAAGTCCGGGTGAACAACATCCTGGGCGGCTTCTTCGGCACCGTCCGGGACCAGGAACCTGTGAACAAGAAAGTTCCTGAGGGCTCTGTTGTCACACTGACCGTGGTCTGACAGCCGCCTGGCTGCCCCGGACAAAAACAGCTCCGCCCCCGGCTGGATCAGCCGGGGGCGGAGCTGTTTGCCGCCTTGGAACTGGTACTTAACGCTTAGACAGTGCTCCGGCCACCAGGAAGGCCATCTCGAGGGACTGCATGTGGTTCAGGCGGGGATCGCAGACCGATTCGTAGCGGTCCAGGAAGGACTCCTGGTCCACCGGATCGGCCCCTCCGAGGCACTCTGCCACGTCGTCGCCGGTCATTTCGACGTGCAGGCCGCCAGGGACCGTGCCCAGCGCGTGGTGGACCTCGAAGAAGCCGCGCACCTCGTCGATGACGTCGTCGAAGTTCCGGGTCTTGTAGCCGTTCGGCGAGGTGACCGTGTTGCCATGCATGGGGTCGGTGACCCAGAGGACCTGTGCGCCGGACGCGGTGACCCGCTCCACGATCGGGGGCAGCTTCTCCCGGATGTTGCCGGCACCCATCCGGGTAATAAACGTCAGGCGGCCGGGTTCACGGTCCGGATCCAGTTTGTCGATCAGGCGCAGCGCGTCGTCGCCGCTGGTGCCCGGCCCCAGCTTCACACCAATCGGATTGCGCACCCGCGAGAGGAAGTCGACGTGCGCGTGGTCCAGTTCGCGCGTGCGCTCACCGATCCAGAGGAAGTGCGCGGAGGTGTCGTACGGGAAGCCGGTGCGGGAGTCGATGCGGGTCAGAGCGCGTTCGTAGTCGAGCAGCAGCGCCTCGTGGCTTGCGTAGAACTCCACGCGCTTGAGCGCCTCGAAATCCGCGCCGCAGGAGGCCATGAACTTGATGGCACGGTCGATGTCCCGGGCCAGCGACTCGTAGCGTGCGTGGGCGGGGTTCTCCGTGAAGCCCTTGTTCCACTGGTGCACGAGCCGCAGGTCGGCGAAGCCGCCCTGCGTGAACGCGCGGATCAGGTTCAGGGTGGAGGCGGACGTATGGTAGGCCTTCAACATCCGGCCGGCGTCGTGGGCGCGGGATTCCGGCGTGAAGTCATAGCCGTTGACGATGTCGCCGCGGTAGGCCGGCAGCGTGACGCCCTCGCGGGTTTCATCGTTGGACGAGCGCGGCTTGGCAAATTGCCCGGCCATCCGGCCCATCTTGATGACCGGCATGGCAGCGCCGTAGGTCAGGACGACGGCCATCTGGAGGATGGTGCGCACCCGGGCACTGATCTTGTCCGCTGTGGCGGCCTCGAACGTTTCCGCGCAGTCGCCGCCCTGAAGCAGGAAGGCCTTGCCCTGCGCCGCGGCGGCGAGGCGTTCGCGGAGGATGTCCACTTCGCCGGCAAAGACGAGCGGCGGGAGGACCGACAGTTCCTTGACCGAGGCCTCGAAGACTGCCTTGTCCGACCAGCTCGGCTGTTGGGAAGCCGGCAGCTCCCGCCAGTGATCCAGGCCGGGATAGTTGGCGGCACCACTCTGGGCGGTGCTGGTCAGGGCCGAGCCCGCCAGGGGCGAGCCGCTCAGGGAACTGTTCAGGGGGAAGGCCGAAGGCGCAGATAGCTCAGTCACATACCAAGGATAGTTGCCTCCGCGGCGATCGTCGGACCCGGGCCGTCATTGACTGCGCGGGTCCCGTCACACGGTCCCCTCAGCCGGTCCCGGGATTGGCTGGACCGGAGCCGGCGGTGCCTTCCTCGGGGACCTCCGCGGCCTTCCCGGCGAGCCGGAGCTTGACGACGGCGGCGTACTCGTCGACGTATTCCTGGCCGGAGAGCCGCATGAGTTCGTACATGATCTCGTCGGTCACGGACCGCTGGATCAGCCGGTCGTCCTCCATGCCGTAGTAGCGGCTGAAGTCCAGCGGCTCGCCGAAGATCATTCCGATGCGCCGGATGTTGGGCATCCGCTTGCCGATCGGCTGGACTTTGTCCGTGCCGATCATCGCAACCGGGACCACAGGGACGCGGGCCTGCAGGGCCAAGCGCGCCACGCCCACTTTGCCGCGGTACAGACGGGAGTCCGGGCTGCGGGTGCCCTCGGGGTAGATGCCCAGGAGCGAGCCGTTCTTCAGCACGTCCATGCCGGCATTGAGTGACAGCGCGGACGCGGCCCCGCCGGAGCGGTCCATCGGCAGCTGGTTGGTGAGCCGGAAGAAGGTGGCCGTCAGCCGGCCTTTGATTCCCTTGCCGGTAAAGTACTCCGATTTTGCGAGGAACACGACGGGACGGGGCACCATCAGGGGCATAAAGATGGAGTCGGAGAAGGACAGATGGTTGGAGGCCAGAATCGCTGCGCCCTCGGCGGGGACGTTGTCCAGGCCCTTGACCCAGGGCCTGAAAAGCGTCTTCAGGACCGGCCCGAGAACGAACGTCTTCATGAACCAATAAAACACGTGGTGTACCTCTCCGGAAGGCGTCTGGCCGGCCCTCCATCGGACCCGGCCAGGACTTCAATGACACCCTACTCTAGTGAGTTTTGTCCGGAACAGTGACACGATGGGCTCATGACCGGAAGCAGCACTCCCCTGGCGCCCGCAGCGTTCAGTTATCCCGGCCACGGCGCCAACGCAGGCATCGGCGTGGCCATCTGCCACGGCTTCACGGGTAGTCCACTGAGCGTCCTTCCGTGGGCCGGGCACCTGGCCCGGCAGGGCTTCGCGGTGTCCGTCCCGCTGCTGCCCGGGCATGGCACGGACTGGCGCGACCTCGCCCGCCACAGCTGGCTGGACTGGTACCGGGAATTTGAGGCCGCCTATCTGGAGCTCGCCGCCGGAACCCGGCACTGCTACGCGGCTGGACTGTCCATGGGTGGCACCATCGCGCTGCGCGTGGCCGCGCGCCATCACGTGGCCGGGGTCGCCGTCGTCAATCCGGGACTGAGCTTCTATGACCGGCGGGTGCGCTACATCGGCCTGCTGAAGCACTTCCAGCGCACCACCGTCCCGGCCCAGGAACCGAACCCGGCGCCCGTGACCACCGGGGACGGCGACTACTCACTCACCCCGCTGGAAGCCGTCCACCAGCTGAGCAGGCTCTTCGGGGCCGCGCTGCGCGAACTGCCCGCCGTCACCGCGCCGGCGCTCGTGTTCAAGTCCGTTACCGACACCGTGGTTCCGCCCACCTCGATCGAACTGCTCCGGAAGCGGCTGGGATCGCGGGAGCTCGCGGTGGTCAGTTTGCCGGACAGCGGGCATGTGGCGACGCTCGACGTCGACGCCCCCCTGATTTTTGCGCAGTCCGTTCAGTTCTTCCTGCACCATGCAGCCGCCGCGCCGCAAGCCGCGGCGGCACGGGAGAGCCCCGCCACCAGAATCCCGGAGACCCCATGACCATTCCCCTGGACCACACGCCGTTCAGCAGCCCGTTCACCGGGACCGGCACCCGCACCGGCGTCGTGGTCTCGCATGGCTTCACCGGCAGCCCGCACGGGGTCAGGGACTGGGCCAGGTCGCTGGCGGACGCCGGCTACGCCGTGCGGATGCCGCTGCTGCCCGGGCACGGCACCAGCTGGCAGGAGCTGGCGCGGACGCGCTGGCAGGACTGGCACGCGGCACTCGACGCCGCCTACCTTGAGCTCGCCGGGGAATGTGACCAGGTGGTCGTTGCCGGGCTGTCCATGGGCGGGGCGCTGGCGCTGCGGATTGCCGCCACGCGGCCAGTCGCCGGGGCAGTGCTGGTTAACCCGGGCCTTGTCATTGACGATCCCCGGGCACCGCTGGCGGGCATCCTGAAATTTGTCCTGAAGAGCACCCCGGCGATCGCCAACGACATCCTGAAGGAGGGCATCGACGAGGGTGCCTATTCCCGGACGCCGGTCGCCGCGGCGCACGAACTGAACAAGATGTTCAAGGACACCGTGCGGCTCCTCCCCCGGATCACCGCTCCCGTGCGGGTGTACCGTTCCGCGGTGGACCACGTGGTCTCCGAGTCGAGCATGGTCGCCCTGCGCCGCGGCCTGACCCACGCCCCGCTGGAGGTGATCCGGCTGGAAAACAGTTACCACGTGGCTACGATGGACAACGACGCGCCCCGGATCTTCCGCGGCTCGGCCGAGTTCATCCGGTCGCTGGCTGCGGGACAGGCACCGGGCGCCGCCCACGCTAGCCAGAAGGACACGGCCGATGACTAAACCGGACCCCAACTCCCCGGATTCCAGCGCCAACCAGGACGACGCCGTCTGGCTGGATCTCGTTGCGAGGCTGGAAGAAAAGAACCCGTCCACCGGCCCGGGAGCCCCGGAAATCCGGAAAGGCCATGACGGCGCGGGCGGAGCGGAAGCACCCGTCACGGACGGCGCCGGCAGCGCCGCAGCGCCCCGGCCCTTCAGCGACTTCGACCCGCTGGGGCTTTCCGCCGGCGTGCCGATTGAACTTTCCGCCGAGGAACGGCTGGCACAGGCCAAGGCCGACGGGACCTCCCCTGCGGCCGCGGACGCCGGCCACCAACCTGGGGACATACCCGGGCCGCGGGACTACGAGGGCGCGGAGGATGACCCGTTTGTCCCGGCCGGGTTCGTGCCGGAGGAACCGCCCAGCCTTGCCGGTGCCGACCCGATGACGGTCCTGGCCTGGCTGGGTGCGGTTGGGGGCCCCGTGGCGCTCGTGATGTCCGCGATGTTCTGGCGCTCCGCCCCGCTGATGGCCATCCTCGGAATGGTGGCGGCGTTTGCGGCGTCGGTGGTCTTCCTGATCATGAAGCTGCCGGGTGAGAAGGACGAGCACGACGACGGCGCACGCATCTAGCTGTGCATGCGGCTGCTGACCCGGGACAGGTCCGCGGCACCAATCAGGCCCGCGTTCGGGCCAAGGGCGGCCAGTTCAATTTCTGCAGCGGGCCGGAAGCCGCGGCCCGTCAGGTTCCGGGCGAAAGCCTTCCGGGCCGGCCCGACCAGCAGTTCGCCGGCATCGCAGAGTCCGCCGCCGATCACGAACTTGCCCGGATCCAGCGCGGCGGCGAGGTTGGCGAGGCCCAGGCCGAGCCACTCCCCGACGTCCTCGAGCAGTTCCCGGGACGTCGCGTCCCCGGCTTTGGCCAGTTCGGTGACAATCACGCCGGTGATGCGCTCCACGTGGCCGTCCACCGCTTTGAGCAGTTCCTGGGCCACCGGGGAATTGGCGGCCGCGAGTTCGCGGGCTTCCCGGCCCAGGGCATTCCCGGAAGCGTACTGCTCCCAGCAGCCCCGGTTGCCGCACTCGCAGCGGTGGCCGCCGGGCATGATGATTTGATGGCCGAACTCCCCGGCCACACCGAACCGTCCGCGTTCCAGCCGGCCGTCCATCACCATGGCACCGCCGATTCCGGTTCCGAGGGTAATGCAGACCAGGCGGTTCTGGCCCAGCCCTGCCCCGAAGCGCCACTCCGCCCAGCCGGCGGCATCGGCGTCGTTGGTCAGCAGCACGGGCCGGCGGAGCAGCCGCTGCAGGTTGTCCCGGAGGGGTTCGTTGCGCCACGCAAGATGCGGGCTGAACAGCACGGTGCCGCCGTCGAGGTCCATCCAGCCGGCCGCGCCGATCCCTACCGACCAGATCCGGTGGCCCTCGCCCAGCTCCTCGACCAGCTCAACAATGACCTGTTCGACCGCGCGGGGGTCGTTGCCGGGAGTGGACCGCTTGGCCTGGGCGAGGATCCGGCCCTCCGCGTCGACCACACCGGCCGCCACCTTGGTGCCGCCAATGTCCACGCCGATGGCGAGGCCCTTGCGGCCGAGCCGCAAGTGCTCCCGGAGACCCTGTCCGGCCGGTGCGGCGGCCGCGCCCGCCAGCGTCCTGCGCCGCCAGGCGGCCGTTCTGCGGTACGGGCCGGGCAGCTGTCCCGGTGATGGTGTGTGCATGGTTCCCTATCCTATTCGCCGCAGTGCCCGGGCACAGGCCGCATCACCGGGAGGACGGCCGGGGATCACCGCCGGTCCGCGCCCCGGCCGCGGCCCGGCACGCCCCTCCGGCTTGGCACCCGGGTGACCCAGCCGGTATGTTACTCGCCAGTAGGTGTGGTGTAACCCACATCCCCCGGAGGGCATACTAGTGTTAGTCGTACCCCTCGCGGGTCCATGGATATCAAAGGAGCTAACGTGCGAGAAATCAGTGTCCCGCCCCTGGTCAACGTTCCCCCGGAAACGAACGTCACGGACCTGGTCCTGCGGCAGGCCGCAAAGACCTCCAACCCGGCCCTGTTCTCCCGCCTTGACGCGGCCGGACAATGGCAGGACGTCCGGGCCACCGATTTCCTGGCCGATGTTTCCCTGCTCGCCAAGGGCCTGATGGCCAGCGGCGTCGCCGCCGGCGACCGGGTTGGCATTATGTCCCGCACCCGGTATGAATGGGCCCTCATTGACTTCGCCATCTGGTTCGCCGGTGCCGTCTCCGTGCCGATCTATGAGACCTCCTCGCCCTCGCAGGTCGCCTGGAACCTGGGTGATTCCGGTGCCGTCGCCGCGTTCGGCGAGTCCGCCCACCACGAGGCCATCATCCGGCAGGCTGCCACCTCCGAGGGCCTCACGGACCTGGCCCACGTCTGGCAGCTCGAAGGCACGGGCCTCGACGAGGTCCGTGCTGCCGGCGCGACGGTCAGCAACGAGGAGCTGGAGGCCCGGCGCAGCCTCGCAACCCTCGACGACCTCGCCACGATCATCTACACCTCGGGCACGACAGGCCGGCCCAAGGGCTGCGAGCTGACCCACGGTAACTTCGTGAGACTGTCCGAAAACGCGCTGGCCACCTCGCTGAACAATATCGTCCACGAGCAGGCCCGGACCATCATGTTCCTGCCGCTCGCCCACGTGTTCGCGCGGTTCATTTCAGTGCTCGCGGTCGCCGGCGGCGTCACGGTGGCACACACGCCGGACATCAAGAACCTCCTGCCGGACCTGCAGAGCTACAAACCAACCTTCATCCTCGCGGTGCCGCGGGTGTTCGAGAAGGTCTACAACTCGGCACTGACCAAGGCCGAGGACGGCGGCAAGGGCGCCATCTTCCACCGCGCCGCGGACACCGCCATCGAGTTCTCCCGTGCCCGCCAGGCCGGCAAGGTCGGCCTGGGCCTGAAGCTTAAGCACACCCTCTTCGACAAGCTCGTCTACGGCAAGCTCCGCGCGGCCATGGGCGGCGAGGTGGCCCACGCCGTCTCCGGCGGCGGCCCGTTGGGTGAGCGGCTGGGTCACTTCTTCCAGGGCATCGGCATGCAGATCCTGGAAGGCTACGGGCTGACCGAGACCACGGCCCCCGTTACCGTGAACACGCCAGAGTTGATTAAGATCGGCACGGTCGGCGCCCCGATTCCCGGGAACGCAGTCAAGATCGCCGACGACGGCGAAATCCTGGCCAAGGGCGTGTGCGTCATGCGCGGCTACTACAAGCGCGAGGACCTCTCCGCGGAGTCCTTCGTCGATGGCTGGTTCCGCACCGGCGACATTGGACACCTCGACGAGCAGGGCTTCCTGACCATCACGGGACGCAAGAAGGAAATCATTGTCACGGCCAGCGGCAAGAACGTCGTTCCGGCCCTCCTGGAGGATCAGATCCGCGCCGACGCGCTGGTCTCGCAGGTGCTCGTGGTGGGCGACAACCGGCCCTTCATCGGAGCCCTGGTCACCCTCGACGAGGAGGCCCTGCCCGGCTGGCTGCACCGCCACGGGCTCCCCGCCTCAACGACCCTGGTCGAGGCCACCGACAACCCGGTGGTGAAGGCCGCGGTGCAGGAACTCATCAACGGCGCCAACCAGTCGGTCTCCCAGGCCGAGGCCATCAAGTCGTTCCGGATCGTCCCGGCCGACTTCACGGAGGCGTCCGGGCACCTGACGCCGTCGATGAAGGTCAAGCGCGCGCAGGTGATGAAGGACTTCGAGAACGTCATCGAGGAGATGTACGGCGCCCCGCGTCCCAACCAGGTCTAGGCATCACCTTATAAAGAAGGAGGGTCCTTCCAGCCTCGGCCGGAAGGACCCTCCTTCTTTGTCGTGCTGTGGTTGGTGGCGGCTACTCGACGACGAGCAGCAGGTCTCCGCCCTGGACCTGTTCAATCGCACCGACGGCGAGGCGCGAGACGGTACCGGCCACCGGCGTCGTGATGGATGCTTCCATCTTCATGGCCTCGATCGTGGCGACGGTGTCGCCGGCCTTGACCGTCTCGCCTGCCTTGACGGTCAGGGTGACGGCGCCGGCGAACGGTGCGGCCACCTGTCCGGGCTGGGAGGTGTCGGCCCGTTCTGCTGCCTTGACGTTGCTGACGACGGAACGGTCACGGACCACCACCGGGCGGGACTGGCCGTTGAGCGTGCACATCACCGTGCGCATGCCCTTCTCGTCCGGTTCGGAGACGGCTTCGAGTGAGGCGATCAGGCGGACGCCCTTCTCCAGCTCGATCTCGTGCTCGGCGCCGCGCTGCAGCCCGAACAGGTAGTCGCGGGTGTCAAGGACCGAGAGGTTGCCGTAGGACTCCACGCTCTTCTGGTAGTCCTTGGTGGGCCCGGCGAAGAGCAGCCGGTTGAGGGTCTGCTGCACGGTCTTGGAGTCGGACTTGAGGGCGGCGCTGTCCTCGGCGCTGAGCTCGACGTCGCGGACCTTGACCGTGCGGCCCTGCAGGGCCTTGGTGCGGAACGGTTCCGGCCAGCCGCCGGGAGGATCGCCCAGTTCACCGGACAGGAAGCCGATCACGGAGTCCGGGATGTCGTATTTCTGCGGGTTCTCGTTGAAGTCCGCGGGATCGGCGTTGAGTCCCACGAGGTGCAGGGCGAGGTCGCCGACAACCTTGGAGGACGGGGTGACCTTCACGAGCCGGCCGAGGATGCGGTCCGCCGCGGTGTACATGTCCTCGATGGCCTCAAAGCGCTCACCGAGGCCAAGGGCGATCGCCTGCTGGCGCAGGTTGGAGAGCTGGCCGCCGGGGATCTCGTGCTGGTAGACCCGGCCGGTGGGGCCCGGAAGTCCGGACTCGAACGGGGCGTAGACGCGTCGGACGGCCTCCCAGTACGGTTCCAGGGCGCAGACGTTGGCCAGGCTCAGGCCGGTGTCGCGGGGCGTGTGCGCCAGGGCTGCCACCAGCGCGGAGGCTGAGGGCTGGCTGGTGGTGCCGGCCAGCGAGGCGGAGGCCACGTCCACGGCGTCCACTCCGGCGTCGACGGCTGCCAGCAGTGTTGCCAGCTGTCCGCCGGCGGTGTCGTGCGTGTGCAGGTGGACCGGGAGGTCGAAGCGTTCACGCAGGGCCGTCACGAGGCGGGCAGCAGCGGCGGGACGCAGCAGGCCGGCCATGTCCTTGATCGCCAGGATGTGCGCGCCGGCGTCGACGATCTTCTGCGCCAGCTCCAGGTAGTACTCGAGGGTGTAGAGCGTCTCGTTCGGGTCCAGCATGTCGGCGGTGTAGCACAGGGCCACCTCCGCGACGGCGGTGCCGGTCTCGCGGACGGCGCGGATGGCCGGGGCCATCTGGTTGACGTCGTTGAGTGCGTCGAAGATGCGGAAGATGTCGATGCCGGTCGCGGCGGCCTCGTTGACGAAAGCCACCGTGACCTCTTCCGGGTACGGGGTGTAGCCGACAGTGTTGCGGCCCCGCAGGAGCATCTGCAGGCAGACGTTCGGCAGGGCCTTGCGCAGCGCCGCGAGCCGGTCCCAGGGGTCCTCGCCGAGGAAGCGCAGGGCGACGTCGTAGGTGGCTCCGCCCCAGGCCTCGACGGAGAGCAGTTCCGGGAGGAGCGTGGACACTGCCGGGCCGGCTGCCACGAGGTCGCGGGTGCGGACCCGGGTGGCGAGCAGCGACTGGTGGGCGTCACGGAACGTGGTGTCCGTTACGGCGACGGCATCCTGCGCGCGCAGGGCCTGCGCGAAACCTTCCGGCCCCAGTTCCAGCAGCCGCTGCCGGGAGCCCGGCCGAGCGGCGGCCGCGTCGTCCAGGGCGGGGAGTTTGGCAGCGGGATCGCTGTGGACCGTGAGCTCGCCGTTGGGCTTGTTCACGGTGACTTCGGCGAGCCAGGTCAGCAGCTTGGTGCCGCGGTCTGCGGAGACCCGGGCCTTGAGCAGCTCGGGGCGTTCGTCAATGAACGAGGTGGCCACGTTGCCGGCGATGAAGTCGGCGTCGTCCAGGACCGCCTGCAGGAAGGAGATGTTGGTGGAGACCCCGCGGATGCGGAACTCGGCGAGGGCACGGCGCGCCCGGGCCACCGCGGCCGGATATTCGCGGCCGCGGCAGGTCAGCTTGACCAGCATCGAGTCGAAGTGCGGGCTGATCTCCGCACCGGAGTAGACGGTGCCGCCGTCGAGCCGTACACCGGCGCCGCCGGCCGACCGGTAGCCGGTGATCTTGCCGACGTCGGGCCGGAAGCCGTTGGCCGGGTCTTCCGTGGTGATGCGGCACTGCAGGGCGGCACCCTTGAGCTGGACGGTCTCCTGGGAGAGGCCCAGGTCCGCGAGGGTCTCACCGGCGGCGATGCGCAGTTGAGCCTGGACGAGGTCGACGTCCGTGACTTCCTCGGTGACGGTATGTTCGACCTGGATCCGCGGGTTCATTTCGATGAAGACGTGCTGGCCCGCCCGCTCCCCCACGGTGTCGATGAGGAATTCGACGGTGCCGGCGTTGACGTAGTTCAGCGCCTTGGCGAACTTCACGGCGTCGCGGTAGAGCGCCTGCCGGATGCCTTCGTCGAGGTTAGGTGCCGGCGCGATCTCGATGACCTTCTGGTGGCGGCGCTGGATGGAACAGTCGCGCTCGAAGAGGTGCATGACGTTGCCCTCCGCATCGGCCAGGATCTGGACCTCGATGTGGCGGGGACGCAGGACGGCCTGCTCCAGGAACATGGTGGGGTCACCGAAGGCCGCGTCCGCTTCGCGCATGGCGGCCTGCAGCGCTTCGGGAAGGGCCTCGCGGGTGTCGACGCGGCGCATGCCGCGCCCGCCGCCGCCGGCGACAGCCTTGGCGAAAATGGGGAAGCCGATCACGTCGGCGGCTGCGATGAGTTCGTCGAGGTCTTTCGAGGGCTGGCTGGATTTCAGCACCGGCACGCCGGCCTTGCGGGCGGCCTCCAGGGCGGCAACCTTGTTGCCGGCAAGTTCCAGGACCTCGGCCGGCGGCCCAACAAACGTGATGCCGGCTTCCGCGGCGGCCCGTGCCAGGCGCGGATTCTCGGAGAGGAATCCGTAGCCGGGGTAGATGGCGTCGGCCCCGGATTCCTTGGCCACGCGCACCACCTCGTCGACGTCGAGGTAGGCCCGGACGGGGTGGCCCTCTTCACCAATCAGATATGCCTCGTCGGCCTTCTGGCGGTGGATTGAGTTGCGGTCCTCGTTCGGGAAGACAGCAACAGTCTTGGCACCCAGCTCGTAGCTGGCGCGGAAGGCACGGATCGCAATTTCGCCGCGATTGGCCACCAGAATCTTCGAAAACATACTTCTCCTGCATCATCGCGGGTGTACCGGTAATTCGTCACAGTGTCTAAGAACCGGACGGGCAAACACAAATTATTGTGGCGACCGTCACAGCGACGCGCGTCACGTATGCCGGATCAGGCAGGTCCGCCGGACAACCAGTTCAGGCAGGGGCGGATCCGGCCCCCCCATTGCAGCTTATCCATGATCTGCCGCCCCGGGCGCCCGATGAGACAGGTTTCGGCGGGGCGGCAACATATGATGAGGGGGTGGGTGGCGCATGCACGCCCCGGCTCCGGAGAACGCAGGAGCCGGCAGGACCCCGTCCCGGCAACCGGCGTTAGGTATTGGTTTTTCAAGTGCAAGTAGTCAGCATCAGCAGCCTCAAAGGCGGTGTCGGCAAGACATCGGTGACCACCGGATTGGCGTCCGCGGCCTTGGCCGCCGGCATCCCCACCCTTGTCGTCGACCTTGACCCCCACGCCGATGCGAGCACGGCACTGGGAGCCCGGCCGGGAGACCAGCAGGACATCGGCCGGATGCTCAAGGCACCCCGGCGGGCGCGCCTGGCAGAGAACGTGGTCCCCAGCGGCTGGGTGGAACGGGCTTCCGGCAGCGGCGGCGCTCCCGCCGGCTTGGCGGAAGCCATCCTGGATGTGGCCGTCGGCTCGGCCTACACCGGCATTTACGACCGCCCCGACCTGGGCCGCCGCGACCTCCGCCGGCTCTCCACGGTGCTGGCCGGCGCGGAGCAGTACGAGCTGGTCCTCGTGGATTGCCCGCCCTCCCTGAACGGACTCACCAGGATGGCCTGGTCCGCCAGCGACAAAGTTGTTCTCGTCGCCGAACCGGGCCTCTTCTCGGTTGCCGGCACGGAACGCACCATGCGGGCCATCCAGCTGTTCCGCCAGGAATTCGCCCCGAACCTCTCCCCCGCCGGCATTGTCGCCAACCGCGTGCGGACCGGTTCCGCCGAGCACACTTTCCGGCTCGCTGAGATGGAATCGATGTTCGGCGAACTGCTCCTCTCCCCGCACATCCCGGAGCAGGCCAACTGGCAGCAGATCCAGGGTGCCGCCCACTCCATCCACCACTGGCCCGGCGAGTCGGCCAAGAGCGCCGCCGCGCTGTTCGATGCCCTCCTGGCGAACCTGCTGAACCCGGACGGCCGTCCGGCCGCCGCCCAGGTCCGGGACCGCATCCACCGCTGAGCACATCCACCACCAACAGAAAAGGCCGCCTCCCTGGCGGTTTCTAGGGGTCGTTGCAACACCTGGTGGTTAGGTGGTTAGTAGTAAATCACGTAGACGCTCGGCTGGGGTATCCCAGCCGAGCGTTTTGCGTGGGCGGCCGTTGAGCTCCTGGGCGACGTGTTCGAGGTCTTCAGGTCCGTAGGCGGACAGGTCGGTGCTTTTGGGGAAGTACTGGCGCAGCAGCCCGTTGGTGTTCTCGTTCGAACCGCGCTGCCAGGGGCTGGCTGGGTCGCAGAAGTAAACCTGCATTTCGGTGGCCAGGGTGAAGGTCTTGTGGGCGGCCATTTCCGCGCCCGGGTCCCAGGTCAGAGAGCCTCGCAGATGTGCCGGCAGGGCAGAGATGGTGTTGATGAGCCCGTCCCGGACGGTTTCGGCGGTGTGGTCATTTGGCAGGTGGACGAGCATCACGTAGCGGGTGGTGCGTTCGACCGGGGTTCCGATCGCGGACTGGTTGTAGGCGCCGGTGATGAGATCCCCCTCCCAATGGCCGGGTACTGCGCGGTCCTCGATCTCGGGTGGACGCTCGGAGATCATGACCATCGGATCCACGAACCGGGAGGTGCGCTGTTCCCCGCTCTGGTGGTGTTTCCGGCGGGTCCGGCCTGTGCGCAGCGCGGCCTGTATTTCGCGTTTGAGTCCGCCTCTGGCCTGGACGTAGAGGGCTTGATAAATCGTCTCTGGACTCACACGCATCTCCGGTTGGTCGGGGAACTTTTTGACCAGGGTGTGGCTGATCTGCTCCGGAGACCAGCGTATGAGCAGCTTGGCCTTCACATAGTCGCGCAGGTCCGACTCGCCAGCGAGCTTGGCGGTTTTGGGTCGTGCCCGCCGGGCAGCGGCCTTCCGCTGCGCCCCGTGGGGCAGATAGCCCAACAGGGCATCGGCATTTCGGCCCAGCTCGCGGCTGATCGTTGAAGCCGAACGGCCAAGCGCGCTGGCGATCGCCCGCATCGACGAACCCGAGGCTTTCAGGTCCCGGATCATCTCCCGCTCCTGCACGCTAAGAAATCGCGGGTCGATGAGTTTCTCGAGAGCCGCTGTCGGTGGGGCGAGGGCCGGCGAGGTCATAGTGGTCACACCACGTTTGTAATCGACCACCCGCCCATCAGCGTAAATGCGTCGGCCGCCTGACTTACGAATCCCCAGGTCCCACTCCGCCGCGGTCCTGGTATGCACGCTGACCGCTGCGGCCGCCTCCCGCCGACTCAAGCCGGCCTTGCGTAACCGGAAGTACTCATCCCGGCCCCGGTGGGGGCGCGCCCCCGGTTTACCATGGCTCTTCAGTCCGGCTTTACGCACCCAGCCGGCGCACGTATCGGGGCTCAATCCCAGTCCCCTGGCCGCCGCCCCCGTGCTCTTGAGCCGGTCGAACACGACGAAGAACTCATCCTTCTGCTCCTGTGCGTACTTCCTGTTGGTTCGAGGTTCTCCCGTTAAAGACGACACGGTCGTTGCAACTCCCAAAAATTCTGGGTGTTGCAACTGTGAGTATTGGTTGTAGCTGGTCTGGGACTGGCTGGCAGGATAGATATCGGCCGTTCCATCCCGTGGACGTGACTCCTGTTGCGACTGACCCCCAGGTGTCATTCGATCGACTTGTCCGTCCATCGGGGTGGTCCGGCCGCCACCTGTCCGGCCCACCTCGGTAGCTTGATCAGAAGATTGTCCACCCCTTGCGGGGCGTGACCCATCACAGTGCTGTTCCTTTGGTGACCTCTACCCGGACTGGCGCTGGCCGGTGACGGCCATGACCACATCCGTGAAGAGGAAGGTAGGAATGACCGCCATGTCTATCGTCGCGCATGCCCATCCATTTGTCGTGGGTGTCGACACGCACGCCCGAAACCATGTTTACGCCATCCTCGACGCCACCAACGGCGCACTACTGGATACGCAGTCATTCCCCACCACCACAGCCGGGATCAACCGGGCCATTAAATGGATCGCACGCCGCACCAACGCCGACGCAGACACCCTCTGGGTCATCGAAGGAGCCGCATCCTACGGAGCGATCCTCGCCGGCACCGTGGCAACCCACGGATTCCCAGTCGCCGAAGCGCCGCGCATGGATGCCAAGAAGCGCCGTGGCGTGGGCAAGTCCGATGCCCTGGACGCCCACCAGATCGCCATGGCCGTTCTGCCCCTGCCGGTGGACAAGCTGCGCCGACCACGCCTTCATGACGGGGTCCGCCAGGGCGTGCGGATCCTGGTCACAGCGCGGGGGTCCATGAGCAAGGACCGGACCCGGTCGGTCAACGCGCTCAACGCCCTGGTGCGGGGCAATGACCTGGGCATCGATGCCCGCCAGAAGCTCACAGGCGCCCAGATCACCGAGGTCTCAAAGTGGCGTTCCCGCGAGGAAGAGCTCGCCTTGTCCATCGCCCGTGCTGAGGCCGTGCGGCTGGCCAAACACGTCCTGGCGCTGGATGAGCAACTCACGGCCAACGAGAACCAGCTGGACGAGCTGGTGAAGGTCAGCGATGCCGCACCTGCCTCCCTGGCCGGGGTAAATCCGATCCCCGCGTCCTCCGGGAACACTGTCCGCCACCGCTTGAACCGGGGCGGTGACCGGTCCCTGAACAGCGCCTTGCACATGGTCGCGGTCGTCAGGATGACCCATGATGGCGAAACCCGCCAGTACGTGGAAAAGCGACGCGCCGAGGGTCGTACGGACAAGGAAATTCGTCGTTGCATCAAACGCTACCTGGCCCGCCGCATCTACCGCACGCTCAGCGCGGCGGCAATAGCGATAAACGCGGCTTGACAGACATAGAAGAGTCGACCGCTAGAACCCAAGCCTCAGGAAGGCGGCCTTTTCCGTGCAGCGGGTAGCTGGAGCCTAGCCGATCTTGCGGGTGGCCCGGCGCTTGCTGAGTTCGTCGTCGGGGAATGACTGGTCGCTGGCGTGTTCGCTGGGAAGGGCCGCGAGGCTGCCCTCCACTTCGCGCCAGACCCGGCCGACGGCGATGCCGAAGACGCCCTGTCCGCCCTGGACGAGGTCGATCACTTCGTCCGCCGACGTGCACTCGTAAACGCTGGCGCCGTCGCTCATGAGGGTGATCTGGGCAAGGTCCTCGACGCCGCGCTCCCGGAGGTGTTCAACGGCCGTGCGGATCTGCTGGAGGGAAACGCCCGTGTCGAGCAGGCGCTTGACGACCTTGAGGACCAGGATGTCGCGGAAGCCATAAAGTCGCTGGGAGCCTGAACCGGCAGCGCCGCGGACGGCGGGCTCCACCAGCCCGGTGCGTGCCCAGTAGTCCAGCTGCCTGTAGGTGATGCCGGCGGCCTTGCAGGCCGTGGGTCCACGGTAGCCCGCATCCTCGTCCAGGACGGGAAGATCCTCGGTGAACAGCAGGCCCTGGGCACCGCTGGCGGGCACGGCCACACCAGCCGCCGAGGGCTGCTTGAGCTCGCCTGCTTCGCCTTTCGGACTCACGTGGATCCTCCTTGTCATGGCTCCCCTGCGGAAAATGCAGCAACAACCGGTTATGTCTGGCTAAACAACACACGGGCGGATAAAATTCATCCGTGTAATTCTGCCGGGGCTGCACCTTCCAGTGTGACCTGAGCAGCTGTTGCGTGCAATGGGAACTTGTACTTCTGACGTTAGGCCTGCCGGGGCCCAAGGTCAAAGACGTTCGAGGTATTGCCGGGGCGTGTCGAAACTTTCATCCTCGACTTTAACCTTAACGAGACCTCAGCCCGCGAAGTCCTCGGGTTCCACGTCGTCGAGGAACTCCCGGAACCGGCGCAGCTCCCCTTCTTCGTCGACGGCGGGACCCGGGTGGGTGTCTTCGCCCTCGTCGTGTTCGGTGATCCGGACACCGGCTTCTTCCATCACGGCGTCGGCGCACCAGATCCGGCACTTGGCGCGGAGGGCCAGGGCCAGGGCATCGGAGGCACGGGAACTGACCGTGGTCCCGTTGTCGAACTGGAGCTGCCCGTAGAAGATGTTGTCCTCCACGGCCACAATGTTGACGCTGACGATCGTGTGGCCGAGGGATTCGACGACGTCGACCAGCAGGTCGTGCGTCATGGGCCGCGGGGGCACGACCCCCTGCTGGGCCAGGGCGATGGCGCTGGCTTCGGGGGTGCCGATCCAGATCGGCACGTGCCGCTCCCCGTGGATCTCCTTGAGCAGGACGAGCGGCTGGTTGGACGGAAGTTCAATCCGCACGCCTACAATTTCCACCTCAATCATCAGATGTCCATCCTCGAGATGCGGTCCTGGACCAGGGCCCGGTGCAGCGTCAGGCACAGCTCGCTGATCTCCCGGGCGGCCTCCGCGGCACGGGCATGGGACGCGGCGTCCTTGCGGGAAGTCAGGGTGGACACCGCACGCTCCACCAGCCCGAACTCGCGTTCGGCGGCTGCCTGGAACGGCCGCAGGTGCCGTGGTTCCAGGCCGTGGCTCTCCAGCTGGACGCAGGCGCGCGCCACCTGGAGGGCGTGCTCATCGAATTTGCCGTTGACGTGGCCGATCAGGCCGAAGCTCAGGAGCGATTCCAGCAGCGGCACGCTCGCGCCGGACTCGGCCCGGAGCTGTTCCTCACTGAGCCTTCGGACCCGGTTCTGCAGTTCGGATGCGAGCTCTTCGGAGACAATCCGCGGCGATACCGTGACGCCGGGAGGCAGGTTGTCGGGGCGCTCACCGCGGTCGATCGCGTCGAGGTAGTCCTTGATGACCTTCAGGGGCAGGTACTGGTCCCGCTGAAGGGCCAGCACGAAGCGCAGCCGTTCGACGTCGTTCTCGGCGTACTGGCGGTACCCGGCAGGGGTCCGCTGGGGGTTGATCAGCCCCTTTTCCTCAAGGAACCGGATTTTCGACGCCGTCATGCTGGGAAAGTCGTCGGTCAGCTGAGCCAGGACTTCCCCGATGTTTAGAACCTGGGGTCCGCGCCGTTCCGCTTGTGCCATGGCCACAGGCAGCTGCTCCGGAATCAGACGTTGCCTGCTGCGCGGGCAGGGCTCAGGTAGAAGGTGAGGCGGAACTTCCCGATCTGGACTTCGTTGCCGGACTTCAGTTCGACGCCGTCGACGCGGTCGTTGTTCACGTAGGTGCCGTTCAGGCTTCCGGTGTCCACGACTTCGAAGGTGCGCGCCGTGCGGCGGAACTCCACGTGCCGGCGGGAAACCGTGACATCGTCGAGGAAGATGTCGGCATCCGGGTGCCGGCCCGCCGTCGTGATGTCCGTGTCAAGCAGGAAGCGGGCGCCCGTGTTGGGACCGCTGTGCGCCACCAGCAGGGCAGAGCCATACGGGAGCGCCTCAACGGCGGCCCGCTCCTCCACCGAAAGTTTCGGGGTGATGGTGGGTTCATCGCGGACCGGCGTGAGGTTGATCGACGTGGTCTCCGAAGCCTTCACTCCACCCGTGCCATAACCGTCACCGGTGTTGTTGCGTTCGTGCCCAAACATTGATTCCTCCATTCGCTGCAGGTGTCCCCCCTGCAAACAACGCATGCCGTCCGGAAAAGCCGTGCAAATCCGGGATTCAGCCTTTCGGCGGGACGTTGAGTGGCTGGTTTCCCAACGGCTGTTCCAACGACCCGGCCCGAATGGACTTTGCTTTAGCCTACCTGTTGTTCGTACTCCGATGCACTGAGGAGCGACTCGATCGCGTCGGCTTCCGCCAGCTTGATTTCCAGCAGCCAGCCCTCGCCGTAGGGATCCGAATTGATCAGGGCGGAATCGGTGTCCAGAGCCTCGTTGCGGGACACAACTTCACCGGAAACCGGGGCGTAGATGTCGCTTACGCTCTTGGTGGACTCGACCTCGCCAACGACGTCGTTTGCCTTGACCGTGGTGCCCGCCTCAGGCATCTGGGCATAGACGACGTCCCCCAGGGCGTCCTGGGCAAAATCAGTGATGCCCACCCGCACGACACCGTCGGCGTTCGGGGCAGAAACCCACTCGTGTTCTGCGGTGTAGGACAACTCTTCGGGAATGATGCTCATGACGGGCCTTTCATCGGGTCAATCACCAATAGCGGTGGCGGTCACATGAACTGTCCGCCGCTGAAAGTATAGGCATATCCGCCCGGGCCCGGGGAGGACTCTGGCATGATGGGGCCATGACGGAACAAGCCGGTAAAGGCTAGGCAATGCCGGAGCTTCCCGAAGTGGCGGCCCTGACGGACTTCCTGGCCCGGCACCTCCTCGGAACTGTTGTCACGAAGGTCCAGATCGTCTCCTTCGCCATGCTCAAAACGGCGGATCCGCCGTTTTCCCGGCTGGAGGGCAGGTCCGTGACCGGGGTGCGCCGTTTCGGCAAGTTTGTCAGCCTGGACACCGACGGGCTGTGTTTTGTCTTCCATCTGGCGAGGGCCGGCTGGGTCCGTTTCACCGAGGCGCCCACGGACACCCCACTGAAAATGGGCAAGGGATACATTGCGGCGCGGCTGTCGTTTTCCAGTGCCTCCGGCCCGCTGGGCCTGGACCTGACCGAGGCCGGCACAAAAAAGAGCCTGGCGGTCTATGTGGTTGCGGATCCGCACGACGTCCCCGGGATCGCTGCACTGGGACCGGATCCGTTCAGTCCCGGGTTCGACGTCGAGGCCCTGGCGGGGATCCTGGGTTCCAGTTCCCAGCAAATCAAGGGCGTCCTGCGGAGCCAAAGCGTGATTGCCGGCATCGGGAACGCCTACAGCGACGAGATCCTGCACGCGGCCAGGACATCGCCTTTCGCCATAGCCAAGTCGCTGGACCGGGAGGCGGTCCAGCGGCTCTATGACGCCATCCACAGCATTCTCGGGACAGCCCTGCGGGAGGCCGCCGGGAAACCGCCCGCTGAACTCAAGGACACCAAGCGGAGCCACATGCGGGTCCACGGCCGGACCGGCGAGGCGTGCCCGGTGTGCGGCGACACCGTCCGCGAGGTGTCCTTCGCGGACACGGCCCTGCAGTACTGTCCGCGCTGCCAGACGCACGGGAAGATCCTGGCCGACCGCCGGACGTCGCGCTTCCTGAAATAGACGCGCCCCGAATCAGGGGCCGCCGGAGAAACAGAAAACCCCGCCATTCCCTTGTCAGGAATGGCGGGGTACTTTCTGCTGGTCGGGCTGACAGGATTTGAACCTGCGACCCCTTGACCCCCAGTCAAGTGCGCTACCAAGCTGCGCTACAGCCCGTCAGTTCCGCCGTTCTCCGCTCATGATGCCATCCTCTTCAGTAGCCAGGGGATTTCATCTGAGCAGTCCGGCCGAACCACCTCCAAAAGCTTACACGATTCCGGAGGGTGCCCGTGACACTTTTACTATTGCCACGGGCAAGGTGTGTCGAAATTAACGCTTCTTGCCGCGCTTTTCACGCACACGCATGTTGACCTCGATCGGCGTGCCCTCGAACCCGAAGGTTTCGCGCAGCCGGCGGGTGATGAAGCGGCGGTAGCCCGGGTCCAGGAACCCGGTGGTGAAGAGCACGAACTTCGGCGGGCGGCTCGAGGCCTGGGTGCCGAAGAGGATGCGGGGCTGCTTGCCGCCCCGGACCGGGTGCGGGTGCGCGGCTACCAGTTCACCCAGGAAGGCGTTGAGCCGGCCGGTGGCGATGCGCTTGTCCCAGCTTTCCAGCGCGGTGTCCAGGGCAGGGACGAGCCTGTCCTTGTGCCAGCCGGTCTTGGCCGAGATGTTGACCCGCGGTGCCCATGCCACGTGGGCCAGGTCCTGCTCGATTTCACGTTCGAGGTAGGTGCGGCGTTCGTCGTCGAGCAGGTCCCACTTGTTGAACGCAAGAACCAGGGCCCGGCCGGATTCGATGGCCAGCTGCAGGATGCGGACGTCCTGTTCGCTGAGCACTTCATCCACCGCGAGGAGCACGACGGCGACCTCCGCCTTTTCGAGGGCGCTCTGCGTCCGCAGCGAGGCGTAGAAGTCGGCGCCCTGCGCCATGTGCTGGCGGCGACGGATACCGGCGGTGTCCACAAAACGCCAGGTGCGCCCACCGAGTTCGATGAACTCATCGACCGGGTCACGCGTGGTGCCGGCGGTGTTGTCCACGACAACGCGCTCGGAACCGGCCAGCTTGTTCAGCAGCGAGGACTTGCCCACGTTCGGACGCCCGATCAGGGCGATGCGCCGCGGACCGCCGGAGCGCTCCAGGCCTTCGATCGTGGAGTACTCGGGAAGAGTGTCCATGACATGGTCCAGGAGGTCGGCGACGCCCCGGCCGTGCAGTGCCGAGACCGGGTACGGCTCGCCGAAGCCGAGGCCCCAGAGCGTGGCCGAATCGGCTTCCTGCGCAAAGTCATCCACCTTGTTGGCCACCATGATGACCGGCTTCTTGGACTTGCGGAGCATCTTCACAACGGCCTCGTCCGTGGCGGTGGCGCCCACGGCGGAGTCGACGACGAACAGGACGGCGTCGGCAAGTTCCACGGCCATCTCGGCCTGCTCGGCGACGCGGGCGTGGATGCCGCGGGCATCGTGCTCCCAGCCGCCGGTGTCGACGACCGTGAAGTTCCGGCCGTTCCAGGTGGCCGAGTACATGACCCGGTCGCGCGTGACGCCGGGGGTGTCTTCCACCACGGCCTCGCGGCGGCCGAGGATACGGTTCACCAGGGTGGACTTGCCGACGTTGGGACGGCCGATGATGGCCAGGACCGGATCAAGCTTGACCGGGCCGTCGAAATCCTCGTCGTCGTACTCGCCGCTCAGGAGGGCGGCGTCCTCTTCGTCGAGCTCGTAGTCGTCCAGGCCGGCCCGAAGGGAGGCCGCGCGGAGCTCTGCCTCGTCGTCATCCAGGGCGGCGAGGTGCTCGGCCACCTGGTCCGTGCCGGTGGGCGTGTATTCGTCTTCGCCGGCGCCAAATTGGCCGGAGGTTTGAGTCGTATCGCTCATTGCACTTTCCTTATGGGGTGATCTGCCGGCGTCCCGGCTACTGCTTCATGACGTTCTTGCGGGGAATCCGCGTCGGGCAAGGGCTGCCCTGTTCTTTGGATCGAGTCCTGGACATGGCGCGCCAGCGCGGCGCGGATCTCGGTTCCGGCCCTGTCCATTGAAACACGCCCGGTCTCGCCGGGCCTGCGGCTGACGTTGAGGGCTCCGCCGAAGCTGACGTGCAGCCGGCGGCGCAGCCGTGGAACGGCGTCGAGGTGTTCGCCGCCGGCCCGGGTACCGAGGATGGCGACGGGGACCACGGTCGCGCCGGAGTTCAGCGCGAGCCAGGCGACCCCCTTGTTGATGGCGGAGGCTTCGCCGCTCCCCCGCGTGCCTTCGGGGAGTATCCCGACGCACCGCCCGGCGTCGAGCACGCTCTTGGCCGTGAGGAGGGCCGCCCGGTCACCCGCGCGGTCCACCGCCAGCTGCCCGGAGCCCTGGAGCACCCGGCCCAGGAAGCCGGTGAACATTTCCTTCTTGACCAGGATGTGCATGGCACGCGGGGATGCCCCGAACATCACCGGTCCGTCCAGAAAGCTGATGTGGTTGCCGGCGAAGATCACCGGACCGGTCGCCGGGACATTCGACCGTCCCGTGACCGAGGTCCGGTAGAGGACGTGGTCCAGGATCCAGCCCACGGGCCGGCTCCAGAGAGTTGTCCAGCGGGCCGGCACCCGGACCACGGGCAGGACGGGTGCCTGGACCGCCTGCTGCTGCGCGGCGTCAGTCATGGCGGAGCGCCTGGTGGTTGACGATGCCTGTCACGATGCCGAGCGCGGCGTCGACGGTCCCGGCGAAGTCAAGCTCCGAGGAGTCCAGTGTCACCACACCGTCGGCGGCCCGGGTGAAGTTCACCACGGTCGAGTCCTTCGCGTCGCGCTGGGTCACCTGGGCCGCGAGCTGTTCGGCGCTTTGGCTGCCGCCGAGCTGGATGCCCCGGCGGCGCAGGCGCGCCTCTTCGCTCGCGGTGAGCAGCATCCGCACTTCGGCATGGGGCGCGACGACGGTGGTGATGTCCCGCCCTTCGACCACCATGCGGCGGTGGTGCTTTTCGATCAGCTCGCGCTGCCGGCGGATCAGTTCGGTGCGGGCGCCGAGGGTGGTGGCAACGGCGCTGACGGCGGCGGATATCGACGGCTCGCGGATCGCGAGCGTGACATCGGTACCGCCGACCCGGACGTATTCCTCCAGCGGGCTCGTGCTGATTTCCAGCGGAAGGCTCTTGGAGGCGGCCTCGACGGCGGCGCCGTCGTCCAGGTCCGTGCCGTTGTCCAGGCAGAACCAGGTCAGGGCACGGTACATGGCGCCGGTGTCGAGGTAGGCCAGCTTGAGCCGGCGTGCCACCTCTTTGCTGACGCTGGACTTGCCCGATCCGGACGGCCCGTCGATGGCTACGACAAGGCTTTTTCCGGGGCGGAGGACGTCCACGGTTGCGATAAGTTCCTGGGTCATTACTGGAGTACCCGCCATCCACGGTCGTTGAGGGCTTCGATGAGCAGTTCGTGCTTGTTCGGCAGGACGGAGATTTCCACCATGCCCACGTTCTGGCCCGAGGAGTGGTCCAGGCGGAGGTCCTCGAGGTTGACGCCGATCTCGCCGATCTCCGTCAGGAGCCGGGCGATCTGTCCGGGTGTGTCGTCCACCAGGACTGTCAGCCACGAGTAGGCCTGCGGGGGTCCGCCGTGCTTGCCCGGGATGCGGGACTGGCCGGCGTTGCCTTCGCTGATCAGCTGGGCAAGGTCCAGCCGGGCACCGGGTGCGGTCGGGTTCTCGAGCGTGCCGATGACACGGTCGAGGTCCTCGCGGACGCCGTGCAGGATCTCCACGACCTTCTCCGCGTTCGCCCCGAGGATCTGCACCCACAGGGTCGGATCACTGGCCGCGATCCGGGTGACGTCCCGCAGCCCGTTGCCCGCGAGGGACAGCGCATGCAGGGGTGTGCCCTGCAGCCGGCTCGCCACGAGCGAGGACACCACCTGCGGGACATGCGAGACGAGCGCCACCGCCTCGTCGTGCTCCTCGGCCCCGAATTCGGAGACGACGGCGCCCAGGTCCACGGCCAGCGCGCGCGCAGCCTGCAGGGCCTGGGGCAGGGTCTCCGCCGAGGGGCACAGGACCCACGGCATGGAGGTGAAAAGTTCGCCGCGGGCCGCGACGGGACCGGACTTTTCGCGGCCGGCCATCGGGTGGGTTCCCACGTAGCGGCCGAGGTCGGCGCCGCGTTCGCGGAGCTCGGCCTGGATGCCGGCCTTCACGCTGGCGATGTCCACGACGGTTGCCCCGGGGTAGTCCGCGAGGGCGCGTTCGACGACGCCGGCCGTGACGTCCGGCGGGGCGGCGACCACGACGAGTTCGGGCTGCTCGCCGTCAAGGCGCGCCAACGGCAGGCCGGCGCCGATGTCGACGGCGACGGCCTGGTTCGTGGGCGAAGGGTCGGAGAGGAAGACTGCCACTCCGCGGCCCCGCAGCCCCAGCCCTATGCTGGTGCCCAGGAGCCCTGTCCCCACGACCACCACCGGACCGTTGAGGTGGCCGCGGCCGTGGGTGCGAAAGGCGGACATACCTACAGCCCTACGGATGCCAGCAGGTGGCCGACTTCCTGCTTGCCGAGGTTGCGGATGCTGCCCTGGCGCTGGTCGCCCAGGCCGATCGGGCCGACCTTCACGCGGACCAGGCGGAGCACCGGGAAACCGACGGCGTCGAAGAGGCGCCGGACGATCCGGTTCTTGCCCGAGTGCAGCACGACCTCGATCAGCACGTGGCCGGGGGTGGAGTCCACGAGTTTGAAGGAGTCCACCGAAGCGATGCCGTCTTCAAGTTCGACGCCGGCCTTGAGCTGTGCGCCGACGCCCTGCGGGAACGGCCCGCGGACCTGCACGAGGTAGGTCTTCGGGACTTCGTAGGAGGGGTGCGTCAGGCGGTTGGCGAGTTCGCCGTCGTTCGTCAGCAGCAGCAGCCCCTCGGTGGCGACGTCGAGACGGCCGACGTGGAACAGGCGTTCGCCGTGGTTGTTGCGGACGAAGTCGCTGACGCAGGGACGGCCGTCCGGGTCTTCCATGGTGGAGACAACGCCCTTGGGCTTGTTGAACACCATGTAGACCATGTTCTCGTCGAGCTGGATGCGGAGTCCGTCGACGTGGATCACGGCGGTCTTCGGGTCGACGCGGACGCCGAGCTCGGTGACGACCTGGCCGTCGACCTCAACGCGGCCTTCGGCGATCATTTCCTCGCAGACGCGGCGGGAGGCGACGCCGGCCGACGCCATGACCTTCTGCAGGCGGATGCCGTCCTGGTCGTGGACTTCGGACTGGGGCACGTCGGCGCGGGGTCCGCGCTTGCGGGCCGGCTTGCGCACGGGTCCGAGGTTCTGGCCGAAGCGTTCGCTGCCGAAGGCCCGGGGGCCGGCGGACTTCGCGGCGCCGGTGCGCGGTTTGGGCTTGAGGGCACCGGGGGTGCCGGGTGCCTTGCCGAAGCCGGGCTTGCGGGCGGCGGCCTTGCGGGCTGCCTCCTTGCCGGAGGGAGCCTTGGACTTCCAGTCCCCGGAGGCCGGCCGGCTTGTCGACGGCCTGGCCGACGGCGCGCCGTCGGGGCCCTGCAGGTCCGGATCGATGAAGGCTTCTTCGCGGGGCTTGGGGCGCTTGAAGGGGCGGTCTCCGCCGCCCTTGAAGCCGGCTCCGCCGCTGCGGCTTCCGCCGCCCAGTGCGCCGCGGCCTGAGCCCTGCGCCGGGTTTTGTCCGGCACTGCTGCGTCCGGCAAAGTTTTGTCCGGCACTGTTGCGTCCCGAACTGTTACGTGGTGAACCCTGGCGTCCCGCCTGTGTCATGACCCGTCCTTCGTTTATTGGCCAACGGCCGCTGTCTCCCGACAACACCCGCCGGCTGGGGCAAAAAGCTTCTGCCCCGGTGGATTCCGTGCGCAGGCAGTTGTTCCTGCCTACATTCTCGCTGCGTCGTAGAACTCTTCGATGCCTTCCAGCCCCGGAAGATGGGGTGAAAGTTGCGGCAATTCCGCCACCGAGCCGATTCCCATCCGCTCCAGGAAATACGACGTCGTGCGGTACAGGACGGCCCCGGATTCAGGATCGGTTCCCGAGTCTTCGATCAGCCCGCGCTGCGTCAGCGTCCGCACGACAGAGTCAACATTAACTCCTCGAATTGCAGACACCCGCGCCCTGGAAACAGGCTGGCGGTAAGCGATGACGGCGAGCGTTTCGAGCGCCGCCTGCGTCAGCCTGGCTGTCTGTCCCTCCAGCACGAACGCGCCGACAATATCGGCGAACTCAGCGCGGGAATAGATCCGCCAACCTCCGGCGATATTCCGCAATTCAAAACCCCGGGGAGTGGCACTGAAACCGGCACTATTGATAGCAGTACTGGCGTCGTCCACAGCCGGGGCATTAACAGTATAGCCGTTATACTCCCGCTGCAGTTCCGCGAGCAGTTCCTCGACGACGTCGAGGGTCAGGTTCAGTCCGGAGGCGAGCTCCGTCGCCGTCGCCGGCTGGTCGATCACCATCAGCACGGCTTCGAGGGCTGCCCGGGCGCCGCCGGGAAAATTGCCGCCGCCGGGCAGGCTGCCGGCGTCCGGGCCGGTCCCCGCCGCCGGTTCAGGCTGGGTGTCATTCACGGCTTCTCCTCATATTCTTCACTCAGGTTTTCGCTGCTCCAGGCCCCGTCGTCGGCGGTCCAGCGGACTGTCAGGTCCCCCAGCGGAAGCAACTGTTCGAACGCCACCGCCTTGTCCCGGAACAGCTCCAGCAGCGCCAGGAAGCGTGCCACCACCACGAGGGTGGATTCGGCGTCGGCGATCAGGGCCCGGAAGGTCAGGGGGGTGCCGAGCTGCAGCCGGCGGCCCAGCAGTTCGGCCTGCTCCTTGACGCTGACGGCAGTGCCGTGCAGGTGGACGAGGCCCACCTCGGTGGGCGCCGCTTCCTTGGGCTTGAGCGCGGCCTCGGCCAGGGAAGCGAACTGCTGCGGGGTGTGCCGCCAGAGGAGTTCCGGCAGGAGCGCCGCGAAGTGCCCCTCCAGCGCCACCTGCCGCGGATAGCGCCGGGCCTCGAGTTCGAGGGTGGAACCCATCATGCCCGCCACGTGCTTGAACGCTTTGTACTGCAGGAGCCGGGCGAAGAGGAGGTCGCGGGCTTCCAGCAGCGCAATGTCTTCCTCGTCCTCAACTTCGCCGGCAGGCAACAGCCGGGCGGCTTTGAGGTCCAGCAGGGTGGCGGCGATGACGAGGAATTCGCTGGCCTCATCAAGGGCCCATTCCTCGCCCAGGTTCTGCAGGCGCTTGATGTACTTGATGAACTCATCGGTGACGGTGGACAGCGCCACTTCGGTAATGTCCAGCTGGTGTTTGGAAATCAGGCCCAGCAGGAGATCGAAGGGGCCGGTGAAGTTCGCCAGCCGGACCTCGAAGCCGGGCTTCTTCCCGGCCGGCCCAAGCCGCGGCTGCGCTGTGGAAGGGCCTGTTTCTGCCACGGCCCTGACTAGGGTGCGCCGCCGCGCGAAATGAGCTCTTTGGCCAGGCTCCGGTAGGCGTCGGCGCCGATGTGGTTGCCGGCGTAGCTGGTGATGGGCTCGGCCGCGACCGTGGCGTCGGCGAACTTGATGGAGCGCTTGATGACGGTTTCGAAGACCTTGTCGCCGAAGGCCTCCACGAGGCGGGAGATCACCTCCCGGCTGTGCAGCGTGCGGGCGTCGTACATGGTGGCGAGGACGCCGTCGACCTGGAGCCGCGGATTCAGCCGGTCCTGGACCTTGTCGATGGTCTCCACCAGCAGTGCGACGGCGCGCAGGGCGAAGAACTCGCAGATCAGCGGGATGATGACGCCGTGGGCCGCCGTCAGCGCGTTGACCGTGAGCAGGCCCAGCGAGGGCTGGCAGTCGATCAGGACGACGTCGTAGTCATCCTCGACCTTCTTCAGGGCCCGGTCCAGCACCTGTTCGCGGGCAACCTCGTTGACGAGCTGGACTTCCGCGGCGGAGAGGTCGATGTTGGCCGGGAGCAGGTCCAGGTTTTCCACGCCGGTCTTGTGGATGGCGTCGCGGATGTCGACCTTGCGGTCCATGAGGACGTTGTAGACCGTGAGGTCCAGTTCGTGCGGGTTGATGCCGAGGCCGGCGGAGAGGGCACCCTGCGGGTCGAAGTCCACGACAAGGACACGGCGGCCGTATTCAGCCAGCGCGGCGGCAAGGTTGATGGTGGAGGTGGTTTTACCCACCCCGCCCTTCTGGTTGACCATGGCGATGACCCGCGCGGGGCCGTGGGATGACAGCGGCGCGGGCTCCGGAAAGTCGCGTTGAGGGCGCCCGGTGGGGCCCATGACAGCGTCTTCCAGATCGAGGTCGATGCCTTCCAGAGTTGCTGAACCCTGTTCGCTGCTCACGTATCTATCCACACTTTCGATGACGGTGATGGTCGTGCTTGATATTGCTGCCTGCTTGAGACTTGCGCCCGCTTGAGACTTGCGCCCGCTTGAGACTTGCGCCTGCTTGAGACTTGCGCCCGCTTGAGACTTGCGCCTGCTTGAGACTTGCGCCCGCTTGAGATTTCGCCCTGGACGTCCAGCGCCGGTCTCATTCCTCCCAAGGTTACAGCGCCCGACACGGTATTCCGCGGACCTTGACAGCGGCCATTGTTTGAGCCTCAACCCTCTGGTAGAAGTCGAAGGTTGGTGTCGTGGCGCGAAAAACCGCCCGGACGCTGGCCGGCGTCCGGGCGGTTTTGGCCAGTAACTGGCGGGGGTGCGGCGGCCTAGGCGTTGGCCAGGACCGGCTTTTCCGGAGCCGCTTCCTCCTCAGGCGCACCGTGTCCGGCGATCATGGTCAGTTCGTTGAAGGGCTCGCTGCCGGAGAGGACACGCTCGACCTGTCCGCCGTCGATCTCCTTGACCCAGGTGCCGATCAGCACGGTGGCCACGGCGTTGCCGGTGAAGTTGGTCAGCGCCCGGGCTTCGGACATAAAGCGGTCGATGCCGACGATCATGCCCACGCCGCCCAGAAGCTGCGGCGCATGCGCCTGGAGTCCCGCGGCCAGCGTGGCCAGGCCGGCACCGGTGACGCCTGCGGCGCCCTTGGAGGCAATGATCATGAAGATCAGCAGCGAGACCTGGGCGCCCAGGTCCAGCGGAGTGCCCATGGCGTTGGCCACGAACAGCGAAGCCATCGTCAGGTAGATGGCCGTACCGTCGAGGTTGAAGGAGTAGCCGGTGGGGACCGTGACGCCAACGACCGGCTTGGACACCCCGAGGTGCTCCATTTTCGCGATCAGCCGGGGCAGCGCGGCTTCGGAGGATGAAGTGGAGAAGATCAGCAGGTACTCGCGGCCCAGGTACTTCATCAGCCGGAAGATGCTGACGCCGGCGACGATCTTGAGCAGTCCGCCGAGGATCACGACGATGAACAAGGCGCAGGTGACGTAGAAGGCGACCATCAGGGTCGCCATGCTGAAGATGGCCTGCACGCCGGTGGCACCGACGACGGCGGCGATCGCGCCGAAGGCTCCGACCGGGGCCAGCCACATGATCATGACCAGGATGCGGAACACGAGGGCCTGGCCGTAGCCGACGGCCTTGAGGATCGGAGCGCCCTGTGCGCCCATCCGCTGCAGGGCGAAGCCGACCAGGATCGCGGCGAGAAGGGTCGGCAGGACCGGGATGTCGCCCGGGATGATGCCCAGCAGGAAGTCGACCGTGCTGTCCGTGGCCGCCTTCTTGTTCGGGTCGTAGGGGGCGAGCTTGAGGCCCTCTCCCGGGTGGATCAGGTTACCCACGACCAGGCCGATGGCCAGCGCGAACGTGGACATCACCATGAAGTAGCCCAGTGCCAGGCCGCCGACCTTGCCGACCGTGGCCGCCTTGGCGATGGAACCGATGCCGAGGACGATGGTGCAGAAGATGACCGGGCCGATCATCATCTTGATGAGTTTGATGAACCCGTCGCCCAGCGGCTTCAGGGACTTGCCCGCCTCGGGGAACATCAGCCCGACCAGGGCGCCGAGGACGACGGCCACGATGACCGCGATGTAGAGATAATGGGACTTGTCGAGCCGCTTGCGCTTCTTGACCGGTGTCGCGGCCAGCGCCGCTGACTCTCCTCGTTGAGAGGTCATGATGTTCTCCTTGGATAGGCTGGACGTCGGTGCGGCACAGGCTGTGGGCCTTTCGCGTCCGTTCTGCGTGTTCCACCATCATTGGGGATTCAGTGACGCGCATCACCGTTGCGTTCATATTGGTCATGGAAGGTATTGATGATCCACCGCTGGAGCATCGCCAGACGGCTGTTTGTGGCCCACCTGCTCTTTATGCTGGCGCTGACGGCCATCGTCGGCACCGCCACCTTCGTTGACGCGCGCGACCACGCGTATGACGAAGCCGGCCGGCGGATGGCCGCCGTCGCGACTGCGGTGGCAGATAATCCCCTCGTGCTGGGTGCGGCGGGCGCCGCAGATCCCACCGCCCTGCTGCAGCCGTATGCCCTGAAGGTGATGGCGGACGCGGACGCGGATTTCATCACGATCATGGCCCCGGACCGCACCCGTTGGACCCATCCCCGGGAGGAGGAACTCGGGAAGCCGTATATCGGCTCCATCGATGCCGCCCTCCAGGGCCGGGTGTTCACCGAGATGACGGCCGGCACTCTCGGCCCCTCGGTGCGCACCATCGCCCCGGTCAAGGATGCGGATGGCACGGTCCGGGCGCTGGTGGCGGCCGGCGTGACCGTCCGCACCGTGGACATCGCCGTCTCCGGCAGGCTGCCGGCGCTGGTGGCCATCGGGCTGGCCCTGCTCGCCGGCGGATCGGTGGCGTCCTGGCTGCTGGGGCGGTATCTCCGCCAGGTCACCCGGGGCTGGGGCCCGGAGCAGCTCGCCCAGCTCTTCGCCTACTACGAATCGGTGCTCCACTCGGTCCGTGAAGGCGTCATCCTGATCGATCCCAAGGGCAAGGTCGTCATGTACAACGACCAGGCCGCCGTACTGCTCGGACTCACACCGCTCTCGTCCGACGTCGGAGGTGCATCGGCCGACGGCGGCCGGCAGGAGGCGCCGTCGCTCGCCGAGCTCCCGCTGGACCCCAGCCTTCGGGAGCTGTTCGAGTCGGGCCGGACCGCGCTGGACGAGATCCACCTGACCGGCCCGCGGATCCTGGTGGTCAACCAGGGACCGGCCGTCGGGCCCGGCCCGGCCGGCGGCCGCGCAACCCCGGACGTCTACGGGACCGTGGCCACGATCCGCGACCGCACTGAGATCGAATCGCTGGGCAGCGAGCTGGAGACCATGCGCACCCTCTCCGATGCCCTGCGCGCCCAGACCCACGAACACGCCAACCGGCTGCATACGATCGTCTCCCTGATGGAACTGGGACGCGGCCCTGAAGCGCTGGACTTCGCCACCCAGGACCTCGAGCTGAGCCAGCGGCTGACCGATGACGTGGTGAGCTCCATCGACGAGCCCGTGCTCGGTGCCCTCATCATGGGAAAGGCCGCCGAGGCCCACGAGCGCGGCGTCGAACTGACCCTCAACACCGTGGGAAACGGGACTGGACCGTCCGCCGTGACCGGCCTGGCCGTGCAGGACCTCGTGGCGATCCTGGGCAACCTGCTGGACAACGCCATCGACGCCGCGGCTGAGGCTCCGGCCCCGAAACTCGTGGAGCTCACGGTGGAAGCATCCGCCGGGTCCCTGGCGATCACGGTGGAGGACAGCGGGCCCGGGATCGACCCGCAGGCCGTGGAGGACATCTTCCGGCATGGTTTCAGCACCAAGACTCCGGGGCCGTTCGGGCGGGGACTCGGCCTGGCCCTGGTCCGCCAGGCGGTGCAGCGGCTCGGCGGTACCATGACAATCACGAGCCCGGCCGGGGCGCTGTTCCGCGTTACGCTGCCAACGGCTTCGGCTGCATCGATGCCGGCATCAACAGCGGCATCGCCGTCTGCATCACTGACCACAGAGGGACAGCTATGACCGACATCCGTGTACTCGTCGTCGAAGACGAGCCCATTGCGGCGGCAGCCCACGCCGCCTATGTCGGCCGGCTGGAGGGATTCACGCTGGCCGGCTCCGCCCCGGACGGACAGTCCGCGCTCCGGCTGATGACGGACTTCGCGGCGGCGGGCACCCCGGTGGAGCTGGTGCTGCTGGACATGAACCTGCCGGACCTTCACGGCCTCGACATCGCCCGGCGCATGCGTGCCGCGGGGCTGTTCGCGGACATCATCGCCATCACCGCAGTCCGGGAACTGACCATTGTCCGCAGCGCGGTGGCCACCGGGGTGGTCCAGTACCTGATCAAGCCGTTCACCTTTGCCACCTTTGCGGACAAGCTCACCAGCTACCGGCTCTTCCGGCAGCAGCTGGCCTCCCCCGCCGCCGGACAGGCCGGTCCCGGTGCGTCGCAGAGCGATGTGGATCAGGCCTTCGCGAGCCTGCGGGCCCCCTCGGAGCTGCCCTTGCCCAAGGGGCTGGCCGTGTCCACCCTGGAATCGGTGCAGGACTTCATGAAGCGGCAGTCCGGGGCAGTGTCGGCCAGCGAAGTGATGGACGCGCTGGGCATGTCCCGGGTGACCGCACGGCGCTACCTGGAATACCTCGCCGACGCCGGCACCGTCTCCCGGACGGCACGCTACGGCGCGCCCGGGCGGCCGGAGAACGAATACCGCTGGACCCGGGCGGGGGCTTAGGCCCCGACCGCCCCGGGCCGCAAGGTCCCGATGAGCTGATCGATTACGCCGGAGTCCTCAATCGTCGAGGGCACCACGTAGTCCTCGCCGTCGGCAATCTGGCGCATGGTCTTGCGCAGGATCTTCCCGGATCGGGTCTTGGGCAGGGCCTCCACCACGGTGACGTGCTTGAAGTCCGCGACGGCGCCGATGTCGCGCCGGACCAGGGCGATCAGGTCCTTGACCAGGATCTCCTCGGGCACATCGACCCCGGATTTCAGCACCACGTAGCCGCTGGGTCGCTGGCCCTTCAACGGGTCCGCGAGTCCGATCACGGCGCACTCGGCCACGGCCGGGTGCTGGCCGATCACCTGTTCCATGGCGCCGGTGGAGAGCCGGTGGCCGGCGACGTTGATGATGTCGTCGGTGCGGCCCATGACGAAGAGGTAGCCGTCCTCGTCCCGGTAGCCGGAGTCGCCGGTGGCGTAGTAGCCCTCGAACGCCTGGAGGTAGGAGGATATGTAGCGCTCGTCGTCGCCCCAGAGCGTTGTCAGCGTGCCCGGCGGCAGCGGCAGCGCCAGGACGATGTTGCCTTCGGTCCCGGCCTCGACGTCGTCGCCTGATCCGTCGACGATGTTCAGCTTGAAGCCGGGCATCGGCACACTGGGCGAGCCCGCCTTGATCGGCAGCCCGTCCAGCCCCCGCGGGTTGGCGCAGATGGCCCAGCCGGTTTCGGTCTGCCACCAGTGGTCCACCACGGGGACTCCCAGGATCCGGGAGGCCCAGTGGAAGGTGTCCGTGTCCAGCCGTTCACCGGCGGCAAACAGGGTGCGCAGGCTGGAAATGTCGTACTGCCCGAGCAGTGCGGCCTCGGGGTCGGCCTTCCGGATGGCCCGCAGGGCGGTGGGCGCGGTGAACAGCACGTTGACCTTGTGGTCCTGGATGACCCGCCAGAACGCGCCGGCGTCGGGCGTGCCCACGGGCTTGCCTTCGTAGATGACGGTCGTGGCGCCGGCCAGCAGCGGGCCGTAGACGATGTAGGAGTGCCCCACCACCCAGCCGACGTCGGACGCCGTCCACATCACGTCGCCGGGGCCGATGTCGTAGATGTTCTCAAGGGTCCAGCTGAGGGCCACGGCATGGCCGCCGTTGTCCCGCACGACGCCCTTGGGCGCGCCGGTGGTTCCCGAGGTGTAGAGAATGTACAGCGGGTCAGTGGCCTTGACGTCAACCGGGGCGGCCGGCGCGGCGGTGGCCATCTCGGCCTCCCAGTCCAGCCAGCCGGCGTGGTCGGCCACCGAGGAGGCGAAGCCTTCCCGGCCCTTGACCAGGACCGGAGTGTCGGGCGTGCCGGCCAGGGCGAGGGCTTCCTTGACGGCGGGGAGGTACTCGATCCGGCGCGAGGGCTCGATGCCGCCGGAGGCCGTGACCACCGCGGCAGGGGCGGCGTCGCGGATCCGGGCGGCGAGTTCCTTGGGGGCGAAGCCGCCAAAGACGACGGAGTGGACGGCGCCGAGCCGGGCCGTGGCGAGCATGGCGATGGCTGCCTCGGGGATCATCGGCATGTAGATGACGACGCGGTCGCCCTTGCCGACGCCCTGGCGGCGCAGGACCCCGGCGAACCGGGCGACGAGGTCCGTCAGTTCGGCGTAGGTGTAGCGCTTTTGCATGCCGAGCATGGCGGAGTCGTAGATCAGGGCATCCTGACCGCCCCGCCCCTCCTCCACGTGCCGGTCCAGCGCGTTGTAGGACGTGTTGAGCACGCCGTCGGGGAACCAGCCGTACAGCGGTGCCCTGCTGGAATCGAGGGCATGCTGCGGCGGGGTAGTCCACGAGATCTTCCCGGCAGCTTCCAGCCAGAATGCTTCGGGCGTATCCAGGCTGCGTGTGTAGCTGTCCCGGTAGTTCTTGGTAACCATGAAAATGAGTCCCGTCCACGACAATGTGATGGAGCTCATGGTAGCCCCGCCGGGGCGGCCGGCACAAGGCTTGTGTATACACAGACACCCAGTCGAACGCCAATATTAGGCAAATGCTGGGCAAATGGACCTTGCGTGTATACACTGGACAGCGTCAGCCAACGAAGGAGTCAGGATGCGCGCGAGCGACAAGGCCTATGCGGCCCTGCGCGACGACATCATCGAGTGGCGCCTCCTCCCGGGGACGGTGCTCGCGGAAGTGGAGCAGTCCGAACGGCTCGGCATCTCCCGCACCCCGCTGCGGGAGGCCCTGAGCCGGCTCACCGCGGAGGGACTGACGACGACGACGGGCGGCCGCGGCGGCGTCGTCGTCACTGACATCTCGTTGGAGGACATCGACGAACTCTTCGAACTGCGCGAAACCCTTGAGGGCAAGGCTGCCGCGCTGGCCGCCGAACGCGGCGACGCCGCCACCTTCGAACAGCTCCGCAACGAACTGCGCCGGGCACCGGCGCTGATCAGCGGCGAGGATCCCGCGCGGCACGACTACTACGGCCTGGTCGGACGGCTTGACGCAGCCATCGACGCCGCAATCCACAATTCCTACCTCGCCCAGGCGATGCGCAGCCTGCGCGTCCATCTGGTCCGGGTCCGCCGGCTGGCCGCCGACGACGCCGAACGGCTCACCGCCGCCGCAGCCGAGCACGCCGCCATCGCCGAGGCGATCGCCGCCGGCAACCCCCGGCTGGCCGAGGCCGCCACGACGCTCCACCTGCACCGCAGTCTTTCCCATGTCAAAGCCACCCACGTACCTCACTAACTAAGGAGCACCATGGTCAAGGAACACCACGTCCGCGTTTACAAGAGCGAGGAAAACCTGCCCCGCGAGGACCAGCTCGCCTTCAAGATTGCCAAGGTGGCCGCGGACCCCGTTGCCGTCTCCGACGAGGTCACCGACATGGTGATCAACCGGGTCATCGACAACGCCTCGGTGGCGATTGCCTCGCTGAACCGCGCGCCGATCGTCGCGGCCCGCGCCCAGGCGCTGACCCACGGCCCCACCACGGGCGGCAAGGGCTCCAAGGTCTTCGGCATCGAAGATCGTGCGGCGCCCGAATGGGCGGCCTGGGCCAACGGCGTCGCCGTCCGTGAACTGGACTACCACGACACGTTCCTCGCCGCGGAATACTCCCACCCGGGCGACAACATCCCGCCGATCCTCGCCGTCGCCCAGCACGTGGGCTCCACCGGCCAGGACCTGATCCGCGGCATCGCCACCGGCTACGAGATCCAGGTCAACCTGGTCAAGGCCATCTGCCTGCACAAGCACAAGATCGACCACGTCGCACACCTCGGCCCGTCCGCCGCCGCCGGCATTGGCACCCTGCTGGGACTCGACGTCGAGACGATCTTCCAGTCCATCGGCCAGGCCCTGCACACCACCACCGCAACCCGGCAGTCCCGTAAGGGTGAGATCTCCACCTGGAAGGCCCACGCCCCGGCGTTCGCCGGCAAGATGGCTGTGGAGTCCGCGGACCGCGCCATGCGCGGCCAGACCTCCCCCGTGCCGATCTACGAAGGCGAAGACGGTGTGATCGCGTGGATGCTGGACGGCCCCGACGCCTCCTACACCGTGCCGCTGCCGACGCCCGGCGAAACCAAGCGCGCCATCATGGACACCTACACCAAGGAGCACTCGGCCGAGTACCAGGCCCAGGCGTGGATCGACCTGGCGCGCAAGCTCCACGGCGAGCACCCGGAGGTCACCGACCCGGCCAACGTGGAGTCCGTGCTGATCAAGACGAGCCACCACACGCACTACGTGATCGGCTCCGGCGCCAACGATCCGCAGAAGTACAGCCCCACGGCGAGCCGCGAAACGCTGGACCACTCCATCCCGTACATCTTCACGGTCGCCCTGCAGGACGGCGCCTGGCACCACGTCGATTCCTACGCCCCGGAGCGCGCCGCGCGCCCGGACACCGTGGACCTGTGGCACAAGGTCACCACCGTCGAGGATCCGGAATGGACCCGCCGCTACCACTCCCTCGACATCGCCGAGAAGGCCTTCGGCGGCACGGTCGTCATCACGCTCAAGGACGGCACCGTCATCACTGACGAGATCGCCGTCGCCGACGCCCACCCGCTGGGCGCCCGGCCGTTCGCGCGGGAACAGTACGTCAACAAGTTCCGCACCCTCGCCGCCGGCCTCGTGGCCGAAGAGGAAATCGACCGCTTCCTGGCCGCCGCGGCCCGCCTGCCCGAGCTGGCCGCCGGGGAACTGGACCAGCTCAACATCAAGGCCGCCGACGGCGTGATCGATCTGGCCGCCGCACCGAAGGGACTCTTCTAATGCTGTATTCGAAGGTCACGCCGGAGCAGAAGCGGATCCGCTTCCGCGAACTCCTGGCATCCGGCACGATCCAGCAGTTCCCGGGCGCGTTCAACCCGCTCTCTGCCCGGCTGATCGAGGAGAAGGGCTTCGCCGGGGTCTACATCTCCGGCGCCGTCCTGGCCAATGACCTCGGATTGCCGGACATCGGGCTGACCACCCTCACCGAGGTGGCCACCCGCGCCGGGCAGATCGCCCGGATGACGGACCTGCCCAGCATCGTCGACGCCGACACCGGCTTCGGCGAGCCGATGAACGTCGCCCGTTCGGTCCAGGAACTCGAGAACGCCGGCCTCGCCGGCCTCCACATCGAGGACCAGTTCAACCCGAAACGCTGCGGCCACCTCGACGGCAAGAACGTCGTGGACCTGGACACCGCCACCAAGCGCATCCGGGCCGCGGCCGATGCCCGGCGGGATCCTAACTTCCTGATCATGGCGCGGACGGATATCCGTGCCACCGATGGCCTCAAGGCCACCCAGGACCGCGCCAAAGCGCTGGTCGAGGCCGGGGCTGACGCCATCTTCCCGGAGGCCATGAAGGACCTCAGCGAGTTCCAGGCGATCCGCGACGCCGTCGACGTGCCGATCCTGGCCAACATGACCGAGTTCGGCCAGAGTGCGCTGTTCACGGTGGAACAGCTCGCCGGCGTCGGGGTCAACATGATCATCTACCCGGTGACGCTGCTCCGTAGTGCCATGGGCGCTGCGGAGCGTACGCTGGAATCGATTAAGGCTGACGGTACCCAGGAGGCCCAGGTCGGGAACATGCTGACCCGGGCGCGTTTGTATGACCTCGTCGACTACGAGGCCTACAACAGCTTCGATACCGGGGTTTTCAATTTCCAGATCCCGGGTCAGTAAGCCCCCGCATCGGACTTCCGGCTCCGGCCGGCTCAACAGGCGACAGGAACAAAGGAGTTTCAGCATGGCTGAACAAGAGATCAAAAAGGGCCTCGCCGGCGTCGTGGTGGATTACACCGCGGTCTCCAAGGTGAACCCGGACACCAATTCACTGCTCTACCGCGGGTATCCCGTGCAGGAGCTGGCCGCCAAGTGCAGCTTCGAGGAAGTCGCCTACCTGCTCTGGAACGGCGAGCTGCCCACGCCGGAGCAACTGGCGGAGTTCACGGCCCGCGAACGCGCCGGCCGGGCGCTGGACCCGGTCGTCAAGCAGGTCATCGATGCGCTGCCGACCACCTCGCACCCGATGGATGTCTGCCGCACGGCAGCTTCAGTCATGGGCGCCCGGCATCCGCTCGCTGAGGATTCCTCCCGCGAGGCCAACATGGCCAAGGCCGCGGATCTGTTCGCTGCGATGCCGGCGGTGGTGTCCTACGACCAGCGCCGCCGCCACGGCCAGGAGCTGGTGGAGCCCCGCGGGGACCTGGACTACTCGGCCAACTTCCTCTGGATGGCCTTCGGCGAGGAGCCGGTCCAGGAAGTCGTCGAGGCCTTCAACGTCTCGATGATCCTGTACGCCGAACACTCCTTCAACGCCTCGACGTTCACGGCCCGCGTGATCACCTCGACCCTCTCGGACCTGCATTCGGCCGTGACCGGGGCGATCGGCGCGCTCAAGGGCCCGCTGCACGGCGGCGCGAACGAGGCCGTGATGCACACCTTCGACGAGATCGGCATCCGTCCGGAGGAGTCGCTGGACGAGGCCGCCACCCGCGCGAAGGCGTGGATGGAGGATGCCCTGGCGCAGAAGAAGAAGGTCATGGGCTTCGGCCACCGGGTCTACAAGCACGGAGACTCCCGGGTGCCCACCATGAAGGCCGCCCTGGACAAGATGATCGCGCACTACGGCCGGCCGGAGCTGCTGGGGCTATACAACGGTCTGGAGTCGGCGATGGACGAGGCCAAGGCGATCAAGCCAAACCTCGACTACCCGGCCGGACCCACATACCACCTCATGGGCTTCGACACCCCGACCTTCACTCCCCTGTTCGTCGCCAGCCGCATCACCGGCTGGACCGCGCACATCATGGAGCAGCTGGACTCGAACTCCCTGATCCGCCCCTTGAGCGCCTACAACGGCGTGGAGGAACGGCACCTGGCGTAGCCTGCAGGACACTACGTACGACGGCGGGCCGGTCACCTTGTAAAGGTGGCCGGCCCGCCTTTTGCTGCTGGGCGCTGACTGGGGAGACGGCCGCTAGCCCGCGCTGATCTTCAGCGAGGTGATCATGCGCTTCGCGTTCACGAATTCGGGGGTCTGCATGTAGGCCCGGGCGGCGTCCATCGAGGGGAACGTCTTGGCACCCTGGCGGTTGGCGACTTCCTCCGTGCCTCCGGCTATGACCTGGAAGGCGTCGGCGAAGGAGTACATCGGCGTCTCGGCAGGGCCGTTGACGACGTTGTAGAACATGCAGGTGGTGCCGTCCTGCCCGGCCAGGGTGCTGGTCAGTCCGAAGGACGCCGTGACCTGCCCCGTTTCCTGGAGGGCCCGGAAGGCGAACCTCGGCGTGACTGACCCCTTCGAAGGCTGGTACGGAAGACTGACTTCGACCACATCCAGAACCGTGTAGGGAACCGCGCCCTGGCAGGCGCCGCCGAGTCCGCCGTACGGCCCGAGGTGCAGCGACGCAACCACCACACCGGCTTCGTTCGCGACGTCAACATCCACGGCCTCGGCACCGAACGCCCCGGCTGGAGTGGCAACACTCCAGGAGCCCGGGTAGTCGAAGCTGACTTTCGTGTCGGGGCTGGTGTACGTCCGCCAGGCCCCGGAGGAAGGTGGCGGCGTGGCGGTCCCGGACGTTGCGGACGCCGGCGGGGGCACGGGTGCCGACGTCGCAACGCTGGGCGACGGCGCCGTCGTCAGCGGGGCGGAAGCTGTAGGCGCCACCACTCCGGCCGTCGAACCGGCCGCGGGGGCCGGGTCCGCGGACCCCATGGTGCCGGCCACGGCAACGCCGCCGGCGACGGCCGCCACGGCGAGGGCAACGACGGCGGCCGCCCAGGGCCAGCGCCGGCGTCTCCCGGCGTCGCTCGCCGGTTCGTCGTCATATGGGTCGCTGCCCGGAATGTCGTGACTGCCTGAGCCCATGCCCTGCCCCCATTAAAGGTCCGTGTGCCGCTGGCCGGGGACCACTGGAAGTGCGTGGACCGCCGCGGCGCAATGTTCGAGCCTCAGGCTACTCCCCCGGCCGCGGCATTCCCCGCCCCGCGATGTCGAGTCGCGGAATGTGTCGGCGTGGGGCCCGGCTCACCCCGGCTGGGCGGGATACCGGACCGAAGCCACCGTTTCGTTGTCCTCGTTCAGGACCACGACGACGTCGATCGTTTCACCTGCCAGCGCGGGAGGCAGCCAGTGCTCCGCATCCTGCCACATGCGGTGCAGCGGCAGCGCTTGGACGTCGAACCATTCGGGCGTGATCTCCGGACTCTCGGCGGGTTCGCCTTCCCACTGCCGGACAGTGAACAGCCTGCACGACATGTTCCACTCGGTCCGGGCGGGAAAGATGAACTCGACGACGCCGGCGTGCGCCAGATCCTCCTGGCGGACGATGACTCCGGCCTCTTCCCAGACTTCGCGGACCACGGCCTCGGCGTCGCTCTCCCCCACTTCGACGTGGCCGCCGACCCCCACGATCTTGCCCGTGCCGAACCCGGTCCTTTTCAGCCCCAGCAGCACCTCGGTGCCGGAGCCCGCTTCGCGGAGCAGGAAACACAGTGTGACAGGAGTGGAAGCCATGAATGCAAGCCTATAGCTGGCGCCGGATGCCGACGCTATCCGGCCGCCGGACCGTCGCCGACCAGCTGCGGCCGCAGCCCGACCGGAATCCCCTTTTCCACGAATTCCTTATCCATGGCCTGCTGCGGCGTGAGGCCCTGGTTGTTCAGCGCCTGGAACTCCCAGGTGAAGACGCTGGACCACTCCTGCCGGTAGTCAGAGAGGAACCGCCCGTTCTGCAGTTTGGCCATCAGGTACCAGGCGTTGCCGCCGTCGAGCTGGAGTGCCCGGACACCGTCGTCGGAGATGGAATAGGCGAGCCAACCATCTGCACAACCCAGCACGGTGTAATAGGCATGCTCGGCGGCCGGAATCGCTTTGATGGCCCGTTCCTGGTCGTTGCGCTGCTGGTCGACGTTGGCCATGGTGCAGTCGACACCGCCGGTGCTCAGGGCTCCGGCGGAGGTCCCCGCTTGAGAGGCGGCGGGCGTGGGCGCATCCGGGGCACTCGGCGCGGGGCTGGCAGAGGGCGCCGGAGTTCCCGTTTGGGCCGGCCCGGGCGCAGGTTGCAGCATCAGGTTGCCGCCAACAAGGAGGGCCCCAACGACAGCCGCGGCGGCTACTAACGTCGCGGCCGCCGTCCGCACGCCAAAGCGCCGTACCGGAGCGCCCCCAGTCGTGCTCACAACGTTTGGATCCGTGGAAAATACGATCGAGCGGGCGGAGGCGCTTCCCGGGGCTGTGTCCGGTGCTCCCACCTGTGGTTTGGCATCCTTCATGAGCTGTTCGATGCGGTCCATGGATAGTCCTTCCGTTCGGTCATGAGATGTGGGGGCGCTGCATTCGCGAAGGCCCGCCGTGCCCGGTGCAGACGGACCGCAGCGGCCGAAGGGGAACACCCCAGGGTCTGGGCTGGTTCTGCGGAGGTCAGTTCGTCCCAGTAGCTGAGCATCAGGACCTCGCGGTCCCGCTCCCTGAGCCGCACCAGCACCTCCACCACGGCGGCCCGCTCTTCTGTGTTTGACCCGGGGACCTGGCTGCGGGCCTCATCCTTCAGCCGTTCGACAAGTTCCTGGGCGCGGCGTCGTCCCCTGTACTCATTGCCGATCACGTGCCGCGCGGACGCCAGCAGCCAGCCGATGCCGGGCGGCTCCGGCACCTGCTTTTCCCAGGCAATTCTGAAGACGTCCGCAGCAAGTTCCTCGGCACGGTGCCGTTCACTGATACGGCAGGCAATGTAGCGGTATACCCGCGCGGAATGCTGAGTGTGCAGGTCAATGAACGCCTGCTCTTTGGCAGCCAACATGGTACTTCCCCCGGACATCGGATGACTTCTTCCTGAAGACTAAGTGTCGCGTGAAGGGCTTTTTCTTACACTTGTCAGCAAGAAAATTCACCGGTTGCTTCCGGTCGCAAGTCCGACACCAGCAAACTGGAAGGCACCATACTGAGAGGCGTGAACTCCGCAGCAAAGACGGCAGCATCGGTTTCTCCCGGCCTCGTCCCCGAACTTCTGATCACCGACCTCACCACTAGCCTCAACTTCTGGGTCACGCTCTGCGGATTCGAGATTCTCTACGACCGCCCGGCAGAGGGTTTCGCGTATCTTCACTCGGGCAAGGCACATGTCATGCTCGAGCAAATCGGCGTCGGGAGAAATTGGATCCCCGGCACCCTTCAGCGTCCGCTCGGCCGCGGGGTGAATTTTCAGATCGCTGTGCCTGCGGTAGAGCCCTTGGTGGAACGCATCATCGCCGCTTCCTGGCCGCTGTTCATGGCCCCCGAAGACAAGTGGTACCAAACAGGCGGGACGATGGTTGGTGTTTCACAGTTCCTGGTTCAAGACCCCGACGGGTACCTCATTCGATTCTCCTCACGGCTAGGGCACGTCCCACCGGTCCGGGCGGAACAGCCCTGCCCGGACCCAGCAGGAGAACGCTGAGCGAGTCCGGCAGCGCGTTCAGACATATTGGCGCAGGAGGTCTTCCGGGAGCGGGTCCTCGAAGGGATCCGCCCGGGCCGGGTCATCCGTGTCTTGGGGGGGGCCATGGGTGCCCGGCCGTGAACAGGTGCCAGTCCGGGAACGGGTCCGGCGGCAGTTCCTGTTCGGGATCAGGGCCAGGGTCCTCGGGTACGCCTTCGGCAAGGAGTGTCACCATGGCCTGGAGGCGGTCCGGCCAGTGGGGTGGTTCCCAGTCCTGCTGTTCGCTGGGGTAGTGCCTTCCGGATGGTGAGGTCCAGCCGGGCGGTGCGTCTTTGCTGGCTCCGGCCGGTGTCCAGGCCGAGCTGTGTTTCAGGCCGTGGTGTTTGCGGCAGGGCTGGCCGAGGTTGCTGATCCCGGTAGTGCCTCCGTCGGCCCAGGCCAGGAGATGGTCGGCGTCGTTGTCCAGGGACTGGTTGTTGCAGCCCGGGAAGGGGCACTTCCCGTCGCGGAGCCGCAGCCACTGCCGCACTGCCTTCGGCACCCGGTAGCTGGACCGGCCGATTTCCAGCGGCGCCCCGTCCCGCGGGTCCACCAGGACCCGGTAGAAGGAATCCGCGCCTTCGGCGATGAGGCGGCGGGCCATCGAGGGCGGGATCGGCCCGTACCCGTCCAGGACCGCCGGTTCCTCACCCGCGCCGAGCAGCGACAGGACCGGAACGGTGACCAGGACCTGCGCCCGCGGCGACGGCACACCCCCGCCCGCGCCCGTGCCGGTCCCGCCGCCCGCCACTTCGCCGTCGGCGAGTCCGCTGGTGAGCAGCCAGGTCGCGGCGATGTCGGCGCGGAGCTGGGTGAGGGTCCGCACCTCGTCCGGGCCCTGGAGGGCGCGGGCGGCGGCGGTGGTCCGGTCCCAGATCCCCGCCGCGGTATCGGCCGGCAGGTACGCGGAGAACCAGGCCATCCCGTCGGAGTCCGGGCGGTACTCGACCCGCCGGTCCGCAGCGCTCTTGGTGTGGCGTGTTTCGATGCTGTCCCGGTGGTGGCGTTCCCGCCAGGTGCGGGCCTTGGCCCGGAACCGGGACGGAACCAGTTCCCCGGCCGGGCAGCCACGGGCCGGGTCCGGTGCGTCAGAGTCCAGGAAGTGCGCTTCCAGCCCGGCCGCCCCGTCCGGGTCCAGGCCGGAGGTTTCGTCGACGATGATCCGGGCATGCGCCCAGGAAATCCTCCCGGCCGCCAGCGCGGCCAGGGTCAGCGGCAACGCCGTCGTGAGGGCCTGGCAGTCGGACAGGAAGGCCCCTGCGGCCCGTTCGCCCACGGTCAGGACACACGCGACCTCAGCCGTCACCGCCATCTCCTGGCACTTGGCGTCGTGCGGTGCCATCGCCGGTGCCGCCATGGCATCGGTGGCCCGCAGATAGGTCGCGCCCAGCCGCACCTTCAACGCCGCGGCCCGCGCCTCCCACCGGGCGACCTCGGCCAGGCCGTCCAGGCAATCATCGGCAAGATCCCGCAACGGATCGTCCGCCAACGGACCAGCATCCCGGCCGTCGCCGGCCCCGGACGGACCACCGCCGTCAGCGCCGGCCCCGGTGACGGAATCCAGCGCCACAGTCAACACCCCGACGCCCGCCAGGGCCTCCCTGCCATCCGCACTCCAGTCCGTGCTTTCCATACACCCAAACTAGCGCGCACCTCCGACACTTTTCACGAACCGGCCCCGGGCAGCGTGACGGGCGCCGGCAGCGGCCGGCGACCCGGACGTGGATGGTCTTCAAAGCACAATCGCGTTCCCGGCCAGGACAATGTCCAGGGCCGTCGGCGCAAACTTTCCGCGCCGCCGACGGTCAGCGACACCCTGCTGCCAGGCACCTGTCTTCGCGCCCGCGTTCACCTGGTTCCTTACGGTGGCTCTAGCCCAGCGCCCGGGGATGCGCGGCGGCGTAGATCTCCCGCAGGGTGTCCGCCGTGACCAGGGTGTAGACCTGCGTAGTGGTCACAGACGCATGGCCCAGCAGTTCCTGGACCACCCGGACGTCGGCCCCTCCCTCGAGCAGGTGCGTGGCGAAGGAGTGCCGCAGAGTGTGCGGCGAGACGTCCTTGGTGATGTTGGCTTTCTCTGCGGCCGTCTTGAGGATGGTCCAGGCGCTCTGCCGGCTGATCCGTCCGCCGCGGGCGTTCAGGAACAGCGCCGGGGTCCCCTTGCCCTTGGCGGACAAAAGCGGCCGGCCGCGGACGAGGTAGGCGTCGAGGGCGCGGGCACCGAACGATCCCAGCGGGACCAGCCGTTCCTTGGAACCCTTGCCGAACAGCCGGACGATCGCTGGCCCGGCGTCGGACCGTCGGTCCTGCTCTGGCGTATGGAGCGAAATGTCGTCGACGTCGAGGCCCATGGCTTCGCTGATGCGGGCGCCGGTGGAATAGAGGAACTCCAGCAGTGCCCTGTCCCGCAGGCCGGTGGCGGTGTCGGTGCCGACCGCTTCCAGGATCCGCGTGACCTCGTCGACGCTGATGGCCTTGGGCAGGCGTTTGCCGGGCATGGGCGGGTGAACGTCGCTGGCCGGGTCGGTGGGGGTGACGCCCTCAAGTGCCCAGAACTTGTGGAGCCCGCGCACGGCGACCACGGTCCGCGCCGCCGAGCGGATGCCCAGGGCCGAGCCGCCGTCGGACCCGTCGGAGAGGGCCTGGACGAAGCCGGTGACGTCATGCCGGGTGATCTCGGCGGGGCGCTGGCGGCCCGTCTGGGCGAGGTGCCGCGCGTAACGAACGAGGTCCCGCCGGTACGCGGAGAGGGTGTTGGCCGCGAGCCCCCGTTCCACCCCCATGTGCTGCAGGTAGTCCGTCATGGCCCGGTCGATCGCTGTGAGCGGCCGGGCAGGGGCCTCTGCGGGGGCTGCCTTCGCCGGGGCTGGAGGCACGGGATGCGCAGGAGCGGGCGGCTCGGCAGTCAGCGGTTCCGTCATCAGCGCTGGCTGGGATGCGCCGGCCACGGCGCGTCGCCCGGACGGAGGCTCGTGAAGTTGTCGGCACGGGCGGCCGCGGCCGCCAGGACGCCGACGACGGCGGACGGGTTGTGCAGGCGCCCCTCCAGCACGGCCAGGACGGCCGCTTCGAGCGGGATCCAGTGCAGCTCGATTTCCGCTTCCTCGTCGGTGCGGACGTGGAGTTCGTGGCCGGGCACGTCGCTGAGATCCCGGGCGAGGTAGATACGGATGGCCTCGCTGGAGGAACCGGGGGAATTGAAGAAGTCGGCCAGCACGTTCCACGTGCCGGCGACGAGGTCGGCTTCCTCGGCGAGTTCCCTGGCCGCGCCGGCCACAAAGTCCTCGCCTTCGACATCGAGGAGCCCGGCCGGGATCTCCCACAGGTCCATGCCGACGGGGTGCCGGTACTGCTTGATCAGCAGCACTTCGCCGGCGTCGTTCATCGGGAGGATGGCCACCGCGCCGGGGTGGTCGATGTAGTCGCGGACGAGCGGATCGCCGTCGTCGTTGAGTTGGAAACTGTCACTGACGACGTCCCAGATCCGGCCTTCGTAGACCGTCCGGGACGACAAAAGACGGCGCGGGCTCGGTTCGTCCGAAACCTGCCGTGCAGCATTGGGGGTCTCAGGGTTACCGGGCATCGCGCCGTCCTTTGATTCAGTTGGAGTTACTTCGACACTGCCGGGGAAGGCTTGGTGGCGGCTGGAGCCTTGGCTGTGGCGGCTGTGGAGGCGGTGCTCCCGCCGCCCTTCTGGTGCTCCAGGGCCGCCTTCACCAGTCCCGTGAAGAGCGCGTGCGGCCGGGTCGGGCGTGAGCTGAGTTCCGGGTGCGCCTGCGTGGCCACGTAGTACGGGTGGACCTCGCGGGGAAGTTCCACGTACTCCACCAGTTTGCCGTCGGGCGACGTTCCGGAGAACACCAGTCCCTGGGCGGCGATCTGCTCGCGGTACTTGTTGTTGACCTCGTAGCGGTGGCGGTGCCGTTCGCTGACCTTGGTGGTGCCGTAGGTCTCGGCGACCACTGAACCCTCGTCAAGCTTGGCTTCGTACAGGCCCAGGCGCATGGTGCCGCCGAGGTCGCCCTTGCCGTCGACGATGTCCAGCTGCTCTTCCATCGTGGCAATCACGGGGTACTTCGAATCCGGCTCGAACTCGGAAGAGGAAGCGCCCTCGAGGCCGACCACGTTGCGGGCGTACTCGATCACCATGCACTGCAGGCCCAGGCACAGGCCCAGGACGGGGAGCTTGCTTTCGCGGGCGTACTTGAGCGCGCCGAGCTTGCCTTCGAGTCCGCGGATGCCGAAGCCGCCGGGGACACAGATCGCGTCGACCCCGTCGAGGGACTTGACCGCACCCTCGTGGGTTTCGCATTCGTCCGAGGGGACCCAGCGGATCTTGACCTTGGTGTCATTGGCGAAGCCGCCGGCGCGCAATGCCTCGGTCACTGACAGGTAAGCGTCCGGCAGGTCGATGTACTTGCCGACCAGGGCGATCTCAACCTCGTGCTTGGGGTTGTGTACCGCGTCCAGGAGCTTGTCCCAGCTGGTCCAGTCAACGTCCTTGAAAGGCAGGTCAAGGGCGCGGACGATGTAGGAGTCCAGGCCCTGGGAGTGCAGGGTCTTCGGGATGTCGTAGATGCTCGGGGCATCCGGGCAGCCGATGACGGCGTCGATGTCGACGTCGCACATGCGGCCGATCTTGTCGCGCATGGGCTGCGGCACTTCGCGATCCGAACGGATCACGATCGCCTCGGGCTGGATGCCAATGGAGCGCAGCGCGGCAACGGAGTGCTGCGTCGGCTTGGTCTTCAGTTCCTGCGACGGGCCGATGTACGGCACGAGGGAGACGTGCAGGAAGAAGACATTTCCGCGGCCGATGTCCTGGCGGACCTGGCGGGCGGATTCGAGGAACGGCTGGGACTCGATGTCGCCCACGGTGCCGCCGATTTCGGTGATGATCACGTCGGGGGCGTTCTTGCCCTCGGCGGGGAGCCGCATGCGCCGCTTGATTTCATCGGTGATGTGCGGGATGACCTGGACGGTGTCGCCGAGGTATTCGCCGCGGCGTTCCTTGGCGATAACCGTGGAGTAGACCTGGCCGGTCGTGACATTGGCCGAGCCCTCGAGGTTCTCATCGAGGAAGCGCTCGTAGTGGCCGATGTCGAGGTCCGTTTCGGCGCCGTCGTCGGTTACGAAGACTTCGCCGTGCTGGAAGGGGTTCATCGTGCCCGGATCCACATTCAGATAGGGATCGAGCTTTTGCATTGTTACAGACAAGCCGCGTGCCCGCAGGAGGTGACCGAGGCTCGAAGCCGTCAGTCCCTTACCGAGCGAGGACGCCACACCACCGGTAACGAAGATGTGTTTGGTCGTCTTGGACGAGCCCGGAAACCGGGAATTTACACGGGAATTTGATCGCTGCACCACGGAGTTCGAGCCTATCATCAATTGAGCCCTCCAAGGGTCTGTTCGCGGCAACCCGCTGTGATTGTCGTCCCAGTACGGGCCGGCCGCTGGCAGTCGGAGAACCTGCTCAGGCCTGCTGCGGCAGGAGCCTGGCGTCGTCCAGCAGTTCCTGGGCGTGGGCCTGGGCGGATTCGGAATCCTCCTGGCCGGCGAGCATGCGGGCCAGCTCCCGGACGCGCTCCGCTTCGTCGAGGAGTTGGACGTCACTGGAGGTGAATCCGGTCGCGGTGGCCCCGTCGGCGCCGCGCACGGAGGTCTTGGTGACCCGGATGTGCTGGTCGGCGAAGGCTGCCACCTGCGGCAGGTGGGTCACCACGAGCACCTGGACGTGGCGGGCGAGCATCGCCAGCCGTCGGCCGATCTCGACGGCGGCACGGCCGCCCACGCCGGCGTCGACCTCGTCGAAGACGAACGTGGGGACCGGGTCGACGGCGGCCAGCACCACTTCGATGGCGAGCATCACGCGGGACAGTTCACCGCCCGAGGCGCCCTTGCCCAGCGGGCGGGCTGGGGCGCCGGAATGCGGCTGGAGCAGGAAGGAGATCTCGTCCGCGCCGAACGGTCCCGGCTGCCCGCCTGATTCGACGTTGATCACCAGGGTGGCGTCCGCCATGGCCAGGGCCTTGAGTTCCGCGCTGACCCGGGCGGAGAGGTCCTTGGCGGCCTTCTTCCGCAGCTTGCTGATCCCGGCGGCCTGTTTGGCCAGCTCGGCCCCAGCGCGGGCCACCTCGGCGTCCAGCGCCTCGATCCGGGTGGTGTCGTCCTGCAGTTCCAGGAATCGTGTCCGGGATTCCTCAGCCCACACCAGCACTTCGTCGATGCTCGGAGCGTACTTGCGCACCAGCTTGGCGAGGGCTGCCCGGCGGTCCTCGATCTCGGCGAGTCGTTCCGGGCCCTCGGTGTCGAGGGCGGCCTGGTAGCTTGCGAGTTCGGTGGCGATGTCGTTGAGCAGGAAGCCGACCTCGGCCAGACGGGCGGCCGCGGACCCGAGTTCCTCGTCATGTTCGGCGACGTGCTCCAGGGTGCGCTTGGCGGCGTCGACCAGTGCCGTGGCGTCATTGCCGTCGCCGAAGTCCTCGGCGATGAGCGCCTGATGCGCGGTGGTGGCCGCGATCCGCAGTTCCTCGACGTTGGCGAGCTTGACGGCCTCCGCCTTGAGCGATTCGTCCTCGCCCGGCTGCGGGTCGACGGCGTCGATCTCGGCCAGGGCAGCTTCCAGCGATTCGGCCTCGCGGAGGCGTTCCCGGGCGGCGCTGCGGAGCTCATCGAGTTCGGCCTGGCTGGACTTCCAGTGGGCGTGGAGCTCCTGGTAGGTCCCGAGCGTCCCGGCGAGGCCCTCCCCCGCAAACTTGTCGAGGGCGCCGCGCTGCGCGACCGGGCTCTTGAGCCGGATCTGCTCGGACTGGCCGTGGACCACCACGAGGGTTTCGCCGATCTCGCCGAGTACCCCCACGGGCGCGGCGCGTCCGCCGAGGTAGGCGCGGCTGCGGCCGTCCGCACCCACAGTGCGGGCGAGCAGCAGCTCTGCGCCGCCGTCGACGTCCTCGATGTCGGCCCCGGCCTCCCGGGCGCGGGCCACGGCCGGGTGCCCGGCGTCGAGCTTCACGGTGGCCTCAGCGGAGGCGCTCTTCGCGCCGCTGCGCACGGCGCCGGCGTCGGACCGTGCGCCGAGCAGCAGCCCGACGGCGGTCACCACCATGGTCTTGCCGGCGCCGGTTTCACCGGTCACGACGCTCAGGCCAGGGCCGAGGGGCAGCGTGGCGTCGGTGATGACTCCGAGGTCGCGGATTCTCAGTTCTTCAAGCATGGGTCACTTCGCAGTCGATGGATCAGGGGTCCCGCCGGGACCTGCGTACGGCGGCCCAGCCTGCGGCGGAGTTGGCAGCGGAGTTGGCAGCGGAGGCATCGGCCGGGGCGTGCGGATCACGGGCACCGGCCCGGTATGGATCGCGGCGGTATGCGGCATGGGTCCGCGCCAGCCCTGGATGGGCAGTTCGAACTTGCGGACCAGGCGGCCGGAGAACGGCGTCTGGTGGGTGCGGGCCAGCCGGACGGGCGTGGCGGAACGGGTGACTTCCACGCGCGCTCCGGGCGGGAGGTCCACCGAGCGCCGGCCGTCGCACCACAGGACGCCCTGGGCGTCGGTCCGGTTCAGGATTTCGACGGCGAGCCGGGACCGGGGTGAGACCACCAGTGGCTTGGCGAAGAGCGCGTGGGCGCTGATCGGCACGATCAGCAGCGCCTCGACCTCAGGCCACACCACCGGGCCGCCGGCGGAGAAGGCGTAGGCCGTGGAGCCGGTGGGGGTTGCCAGGACAACGCCGTCGCAGCCGAAGGAGGTCAGCGGGCGTTCGTCGACTTCGGTGACCACCTCGAGCATCCGTTCCCGGTTGCCCTTTTCGATCGCGGCCTCGTTGAGGGCCCAGGTGTGCCAGATCTTCTGGCCGCGGACCCAGACCTGGACGTCAATGGTCATCCGTTCTTCCACCGTGTACTCGCGGCTCGCGATCCATTCGACGGTCTGGGCGAGGTCTGCCCGCTCACTCTCGGCGAGGAAGCCGACGTGGCCGAGGTTGACGCCGAGCAGCGGGACGTCGACTTCGCGCACCAGTTCCGCCGCGCGGAGGATGGTCCCGTCGCCGCCGAGCACCATCACGAGCTCGACGTCGGGCAGCATCACGTGGTCATGGAGGATCTCGACCGGCTGGTCGAGGCGACCGAAGAAGCGGACCATGTCGCCGAGCTCGGACTTCAGCATCACGGGAACGATGCCGGCGTCGTGGAGCCGGGCGCACGCTTCCCAGGCAGCCTTGAGGGACTCCTCACGGCCGGTGTGGGCAAGGATGAGGACACGCCTGCTCATCGGGTTCCGCCTTCTGGTGCTTCTAGTACTTGGGCCAGATCGTTCCGAGTAACGCAGCAACGGCTGCGTCCCGCTCTTCGATCTTAGGCAGGTCTGTTCGGATCCCGCGCTTTATCCACAGGAAGTACTCGACGTTTCCGTCCTGGCCGGGCAACGGGCTGCTGGCGAGGCCCTTCAGTTCCAGCCCCGTATCCATGGCTTCCGCCGCGACTTTGCCCACCGCGAGGCGGCGTTCCCACTCCGAGGTGACAACGCCGGTGCGGCCCAGCCGGTCCTTGCCGATCTCGAACTGCGGCTTGACCATCAGGACCAGGTCGCCGCCTGGCACTGTGCACGCTGCGAGGGGCGCCAGCACAAGGGTGAGGGAAATGAACGAGAGGTCAGCCACCGTCAGCGCCACGGGTCCCCCGATCTCAGCCGGTGTCATGTAGCGGACGTTGAGTCCTTCGTGGACGGCGACGCGGGGGTCATTCCGGATCACGGGGACCAGCTGGTCATGGCCGACGTCGACGGCGACTACGTGGTCCGCGCCGCGCCTCAGCAGCACCTCGGTGAATCCGCCGGTGGAGGCGCCGGCGTCCAGGCAGCGCTTGCCCTGGACCTCGACGGCGGGAAAAGCGTCCAGCGCGCCGGCAAGCTTGTGCCCGGCACGGCTGACGTAGTTGTCCTCATCGGCGGCCGCAACGTGCAGGCTCGTGTCGTCCTGCACCTGGAGGGAGGCTTTGGCGAGCACTTCCCCCTTGGAGCTGACTTTGCCTTCGGCGATAAGGCGTGCGGCATGGGTGCGGGACCTCGCCAGCCCGCGGCCGACGAGGGCCTGGTCAAGCCTGCTCATGCGTGGCATCCCTTGGTGACGTGGTGGTTCCGGACTCGTTCAGGGCGGCCAGCAGTTCGTCATGCAGGCCGGCGTAGACGTCCCCGTGCAGGGCAACCGGCAGGCCGGGCAGTTCATTCAGGCGGTCCAGCAGGGCGGCGACTTCGGGGTCCGTGGAGGGGACATGCCCATCGGCTTCGCCGGGTTCCGCCGCACGCACCGGCCAGCTGACCTGGGCTTCTCCGCCGTCGGGGTCCGTTTCGGTGATGTGTTTCTGCTCGGTCATGGTCCCCAGTCTAGTGATCCAGCAAGGCTAGTGATCCAGCCATTCGAGCACCGGTGCCAAGGCAGTCGCGGTGTCGGGGTTGGCTGTCCACCAGGCCGAGCAAGCGGCCCGCCAGGAGTCAAGGTCGCCGGGATCACCGCTGACGCGGACTGTCTGTCCGTGCACGACGGCGGTGGCCGCGCCGCAGCGGTGCTGCCCGGCGTCGACCTCAATTTCCGGGTAGGGGCGGTAGAGGTCCGTGAGGTCGTTGATGAGGAAGTCGGGCCGTTCCAGGGTGCGGGCGGCCAGGATCGATTCCTTCGTGTCGACGCCGGTCAGGACGGCGACAGTGGCGAAGCCGGCGTTGTTGCCGCCGAGGATGTCGGTGTCCAGTCGGTCGCCGACGACCAGCGGCCGGTCGGCTGCCAGGCGCTTGGCGGCGGCGTGGAACAGCGGCGCTTCCGGCTTGCCGGCGACCAGGGGCTGTTGACCGGTGGCGGCGGCCACGGCCGCGACCAGGGTCCCGTTGCCGGGCGCCATGCCGCGGGCCTGGGGAATGGACATGTCCGTATTGGTGGCCACCCACAGGGCCCCGCCGGCAACAACGTACGCCGCTTCCGCGAGGTCTTTCCACCCGAGGTCCGGATGGAACCCCTGCACGACGGCGACAGGCTGCTCCGATTCGCTGCGGACCGGCACCATCCCCGCGAGTTCAATCTCCTGGGCGAGGGAGTCCCCGCCGGTGATCAGGACGCGGGCACCGGCCGGCAGCAGGGAAGCCAGCAGCTCCCCTGCCGCCTGCGAGGAGCTGACCACCTGGTGGTCCTCCGCCGGGGCGCCCAGATCGCGCAGGTGCTGCGCCACCTGGGAGGGAGTCCGGGAGGCGTTGTTCGTGACGTAGCCCAGCCCGACGCCGATCCCGACGAGCCTGCGAAGGGACTCCACGGCGCCCGGTATGGCGTGCGGGCCCGCGTAGACGACGCCGTCGAGATCGGCCAGGAGGGCGTCGAAGGTTGAGATCAGCTCCGCTGCAGCCATTCCTGCTCAGCCCTCGGAGCGTTCCGGCTCGCGGGAGTCGGCGTCGAGGGAATCCACTTCGTGGGAGCCGTCGTCGTGGGAGGCGTGTCCGGTCGCGCCAGAGTCGTCACCGGAGAGTACCTCCGAGCGGTCCAGGGCGTCCTTTTCCACCGAGTCGTCATCGGACTCAGCGTCGTCGGACTCCCAGAAGTCGGATTCGGCGTCGTCGGACCCTTCATCAACGGCGTTCGCTGAGGTTTCAGTTGATTCCTGGAGACCGGCAACGGCCTCGGCGCTGGCAGCACGCGGTGCGTGCTCCCCGGCAGCCGCGGCGGACCGCTGGGCAGCCTGCTCGGCAAGGAGCCGGCGCTGCTGCGCTTCCTCACGGGCTTCCTCTTCCTCGTCCCAGCCGAGGTCGATGATGTCCGGGTCCTCCTGGACATCAAGGCCGAGGGCGTTCTCGGCGACCGTGGCCTGGCGCTGCCACTTCTCCGCTTCGGCCGTGCGTCCCACCGCGGCCAGCGCCTCGGCGTAGGCACGGAAGAGGCGCGGGCTGTAGGAGAAGGCGCGGTTGATGTCGAGCTGGACGATTTCCAGTTCGGAGACGGCGGCGTCAAGCTGGCCGAGATCTGTCCGGGCGCCGGCCGCCACGATGGCGAGCTCTGCCTTGCCGGGGGCGTCGAGGTCCTTGGCTTCTTCGGAGCGGGCCATTTCCAGGGCGCGGTCGGGCCGGCCGAGTCCACGTTCGCAGTCAGCCATGACCGGCAGGTGCATGTTGGAGCCACTGATCCGCCGGTAGGTGCGGAACTCGCGCAGGGCTTCGCCATAGTGGCCGGCGGCGTAGGCGGTCAGGCCCACGGCTTCACGGACGGCCGCGAGGCGGCCACCGCGGCGGCTGGCCGCGAGGGCGTGCTGGAAGGCAAGCTCCGGCTCGTCGTCGATCAGGCGCCCGGCCATTACGAGGTGGCGGGCCACCCACTCGGCACTGTTGTCCTCGAGCGTCTTAATCTGGTGCTGCGTGGCGCGGTCAAGTTCCTTGCCAGTGACGTCGTCGTCGATCTGCGGTGAACGCTCGCGGTCGGGACGGTTGGCGCTGCGGAGATCGCGGGCGTTGGGGACGCGGACCGGGCGGTCTTCGGGCCGGTCCCGGCCGAACTGGCGGGGACCGGAGTCGCCGCGGTCAAAGGTGCGGGCAGGCCGGTCGTCACGGTCAAAGCCGCGGGCAGGCCGGTCGTCACGGCTGCCGAAAGGCTTCCGATTCTCGCCACCACCGCTGTACGGCGGCTTACGATCGCCTGCACCGGCACCGAAGCTGCGACGCTCCCCGCCACCTTCACGAGGGGCACGGTCACCATACGGCTTACGATCACGATCGCCACCACCGCTGTACGGCGGCTTACGATCGCCCGCACCGGCACCGAAGCTGCGACGCTCCCCGCCACCTTCACGAGGGGCACGGTCACCATACGGCTTACGATCACGATCGCCACCACCGCTGTACGGCGGCTTACGATCGCCCGCACCGGCACCGAAGCTGCGACGCTCCCCGCCACCTTCACGAGGGGCACGGTCACCATACGGCTTACGATCACGATCGCCACCACCGCTGTACGGCGGCTTACGATCGCCCGCACCGGCACCGAAGCTGCGACGCTCCCCGCCACCTTCACGAGGGGCACGGTCACCATACGGCTTACGATCACGATCGCCACCACCGCTGTACGGCGGCTTACGATCGCCCGCACCACTGAAGGGCTTGCGATCGCCTTCTCGTGCCGGACGGTCGCCGAAAGGCTTGCGGTCACGATTGTTGGAGGAAGGCCGCTCCCCCTGGGCCCCACGGTCATCGCGGGCACGGTACCCGCGGGGGTCGCCGCCGGAATTGTTGGTGCCGCGGAATCCTCCGCCGCCCGAACTGCGTCCGCCGCCAAAGTTGCCGCGGTCGTTGCCGCCGCGATTTCCGTCGTTGTGCTCAGCCATGCTGGATTCCTCCTGTTGTGAGCTGACCACTGGCGCAATCGCAGCCGCTCTATTCCGTGTTTCGTTCCTACGCAACCCGAAATCAAGCGCTTCGAAGTCCGTACATCTCATCCAATTCTAAGCGAGTCCCCTGCGCCCGGCTAACGGCAGGGGCTGTTTGGGCCGCCCCGGTGTCAAGCCTCACAAGCCGGCGCGCGCTCTGGGTATTTTCGGCCCCGAACTGCGGGAGGGTTCCGGATTTTACGTCGCGATCTGCGGGAGGGTTGACGGCTGGGCCACCGGGGGTGAGGGTGGGTCTGTGTTTTTTGTGAAGGAGGGTTAAATGCGGGAGAGCCCCAACCGTGGTGGTTGGGGCTCTCGACCGTTTAATGATGTTCCGGCGGTGACCTACTCTCCCACACCCTCCCGGGTGCAGTACCATCGGCGCTGTGGGTCTTAGCTTCCGGGTTCGGAATGGGACCGGGCGTTTCCCCCACGCTATGACCGCCGTAACCTTTTGTCCCGTTCCCCCTGGGGGGTGGGAAGTCTGGTGTTACAACTGTGGTGTTATTCAGTTGGTTTGGTTCCTCGAACAACGGGTTTGTTGTTTGGGAACCACATAGTGGACGCAAGCAGTCTTGTTTCTTTGTACTCTCTTCATGGTGTGAACGTCTTTTGAATCCGTTCACGAAGAGAGTGTGTGGTGTAAGTTATCGGCCTATTAGTACCGGTCAGCTTCACGAGTCGTTAGTCCTCGCTTCCACATCCGGCCTATCAACCCAGTGGTCTGGCTGGGGGCCTCTCACACACAAGGTGTATGGAAATCTCATCTCGAAGCGAGCTTCCCGCTTAGATGCTTTCAGCGGTTATCCCATCCGAACGTAGCTAATCAGCGGTGCACTTGGCAGTACAACTGACACACCAGAGGTTCGTCCGTCCCGGTCCTCTCGTACTAAGGACAGCCCTTCTCAAATTTCCTGCGCGCGCAGCGGATAGGGACCGAACTGTCTCACGACGTTCTAAACCCAGCTCGCGTACCGCTTTAATGGGCGAACAGCCCAACCCTTGGGACCTACTCCAGCCCCAGGATGCGACGAGCCGACATCGAGGTGCCAAACCATGCCGTCGATATGGACTCTTGGGCAAGATCAGCCTGTTATCCCCGAGGTACCTTTTATCCGTTGAGCGACGGCCATTCCACAATGTACCGCCGGATCACTAGTCCCGACTTTCGTCCCTGCTCGAGATGTCTCTCTCACAGTCAAGCTCCCTTGTGCACTTACACTCGACACCTGATTGCCAACCAGGCTGAGGGAACCTTTGGGCGCCTCCGTTACTTTTTAGGAGGCAACCGCCCCAGTTAAACTACCCATCAGGCACTGTCCCTGACCCGGATTACGGGCCGAAGTTAGATGTCCAAAGTGACCAGAGTGGTATTTCAACGATGACTCCACCCGAACTGGCGTCCGGGCTTCAACGTCTCCCACCTATCCTACACAAGCCACTCCGAACACCAATACCAAACTATAGTAAAGGTCTCGGGGTCTTTCCGTCCTGCTGCGCGTAACGAGCATCTTTACTCGTACTGCAATTTCGCCGAGTTTATGGTTGAGACAGCGGGGAAGTCGTTACTCCATTCGTGCAGGTCGGAACTTACCCGACAAGGAATTTCGCTACCTTAGGATGGTTATAGTTACCACCGCCGTTTACTGGGGCTTGAATTCTCAGCTTCGCCTTGCGGCTAACCGGTCCTCTTAACCTTCCAGCACCGGGCAGGAGTCAGTCCGTATACATCGTCTTGCGACTTCGCACGGACCTGTGTTTTTAGTAAACAGTCGCTTCCCCCTGGTCTCTGCGGCCCCTGCACGCTCCGGACAGCTTGTGTCCATCACGATGGGGGCCCCCCTTCTCCCGAAGTTACGGGGGCATTTTGCCGAGTTCCTTAACCATAATTCTCTCGATCGCCTTAGTATTCTCTACCTGATCACCTGTGTCGGTTTGGGGTACGGGCGGCTAAAACCTCGCGTCGATGCTTTTCTAGGCAGCATAGGATCACCGAATCCCCCCTTACGGGAGTCCCATCGGGTCTCAGGCATCATGAACGGCGGATTTGCCTACCGTTCGCCCTACATCCTTAGACCGGGACAACCATCGCCCGGCTCGGCTACCTTCCTGCGTCACACCTGTTAATACGCTTGCCTCCCAGGATCAGGTCCCGCGCTCCACCAAAACCCTTCACCCACAAGGGGTGTCAGGCAGGCTTCGGGCGGTTAGTATCCCCTGTTCAGCATGGGCGGTTTTTCGCCGGTACGGGAATATCAACCCGTTGTCCATCGACTACGCCTGTCGGCCTCGCCTTAGGTCCCGACTTACCCAGGGCAGATTAGCTTGACCCTGGAACCCTTGATCATTCGGCGGACGGGTTTCTCACCCGTCTTTCGCTACTCATGCCTGCATTCTCACTCGTGTAGGCTCCACCGCTGGTTTACACCGCGACTTCACTGCCCACACGACGCTCCCCTACCACTCCAGACGCCTGAACCAACCCACAAGGGGCGGCTTAGCTAATATCTGAAATCCACAACTTCGGCGGTGTACTTGAGCCCCGCTACATTGTCGGCGCGGAATCACTTGACCAGTGAGCTATTACGCACTCTTTTAAGGATGGCTGCTTCTAAGCCAACCTCCTGGTTGTCTTCGCAACTCCACATCCTTTCCCACTTAGCACACGCTTAGGGGCCTTAGTTGGTGGTCTGGGCTGTTTCCCTCTCGACTATGAAGCTTATCCCCCACAGTCTCACTGCTGCGCTCTCACTTACCGGCATTCGGAGTTTGGCTGACGTCAGTAACCTTGTAGGGCCCATTAGCCATCCAGTAGCTCTACCTCCGGTAAGAAACACGCAACGCTGCACCTAAATGCATTTCGGGGAGAACCAGCTATCACGAAGTTTGATTGGCCTTTCACCCCTACCCACAGCTCATCCCCTCCATTTTCAACTGAAGTGGGTTCGGTCCTCCACGACGTCTTACCGTCGCTTCAACCTGGCCATGGGTAGATCACTTCGCTTCGGGTCTAGATCACGCCACTGCAACGCCCTATTCAGACTCGCTTTCGCTACGGCTTCCCCACACGAGTTAACCTCGCGACGTAACACTAACTCGCAGGCTCATTCTTCAAAAGGCACGCCGTCACAACTACAAGGTTGCTCCGACGGATTGTAAGCACACGGTTTCAGGTACTGTTTCACTCCCCTCCCGGGGTACTTTTCACCTTTCCCTCACGGTACTGGTCCGCTATCGGTCATTAGGGAGTATTTAGGCTTATCAGGTGGTCCTGACAGATTCGCACGGGATTTCTCGGGCCCCGTGCTACTTGGGATACTCCCCGGGCGGTACACAACATTTCGGTTACGGGGCTCACACCCTCTCTGGCCGGCCTTTCAAGACCGTTCACCTATGCCTGCACTACACACCCCACTGTCCCGGCAGAGACAGAATGGGAAGTCCCACAACCCCGACCATGCAACGCCCGCCGGCTATCACACATGGAACGGTTTAGCCTGATCCGCGTTCGCTCGCCACTACTGACGGAATCACTATTGTTTTCTCTTCCTGCGGGTACTGAGATGTTTCACTTCCCCGCGTTCCCTCCACGCACCCTATGTGTTCAGATGCGGGTCACCAGGCAGCTCGCGCCCCTGGCGGGGTTTCCCCATTCGGACACCCTGGGATCACAGTCCGGTTATCGACTCCCCCAGGCTTATCGCAGATTCCTACGTCCTTCTTCGGCTCCTAATGCCAAGGCATCCACCGTGTGCTCTTAAAAACTTGACCACAAAAGATCAAAAACGCTAATTTTCGAGAGAACCATGAAAACCACACCGCCACCCAAGCCACACCCCAAAGGGCACAACCAACGCAACGGCACAGATCCAGGTTCATATTCTTGGAAATTGCTTCTTATAAAAGATGCTCGCGTCCACTATGTAGTTCTCAAACAACAACCCCATACCACACACCCCACACACACGTGTGCGCTCGGTGCAGCCAGGAAACCAGAAACACAAGTCCCGGACACCACAGCCAAAGCCGCGGACCCCGGTCCTGTTGCCTCAGGACCCAACAGTGTGCCAAACACTAAACCGCCCGTACCCCCCGGACACCGTTCCAGGAACCCCGCACTTCCAAAGAAGCACAAAAGGATCCGTACTGGGTGCCGCAGGAAAAACCAGCGGCCGCTATTTGTTGATATTCCACCCGTGAGCACCCGCCGCAGAACTAGCGTCTGCGCAACGGGCGTACTCCTGACAACACCACCACACAGACATAACGCCTGGCGAGGTTGTTGTAGGTGCTCCTTAGAAAGGAGGTGATCCAGCCGCACCTTCCGGTACGGCTACCTTGTTACGACTTAGTCCCAATCGCCAGTCCCACCTTCGACAGCTCCCTCCCACAAGGGGTTAGGCCACCGGCTTCGGGTGTTACCAACTTTCGTGACTTGACGGGCGGTGTGTACAAGGCCCGGGAACGTATTCACCGCAGCGTTGCTGATCTGCGATTACTAGCGACTCCGACTTCATGGGGTCGAGTTGCAGACCCCAATCCGAACTGAGACCGGCTTTTTGGGATTAGCTCCACCTCACAGTATCGCAACCCTTTGTACCGGCCATTGTAGCATGCGTGAAGCCCAAGACATAAGGGGCATGATGATTTGACGTCGTCCCCACCTTCCTCCGAGTTGACCCCGGCAGTCTCCTATGAGTCCCCGCCATAACGCGCTGGCAACATAGAACGAGGGTTGCGCTCGTTGCGGGACTTAACCCAACATCTCACGACACGAGCTGACGACAACCATGCACCACCTGTAAACCGACCGCAAGCGGGGCACCTGTTTCCAGGTATTTCCGGTTCATGTCAAGCCTTGGTAAGGTTCTTCGCGTTGCATCGAATTAATCCGCATGCTCCGCCGCTTGTGCGGGCCCCCGTCAATTCCTTTGAGTTTTAGCCTTGCGGCCGTACTCCCCAGGCGGGGCACTTAATGCGTTAGCTACGGCGCGGAAAACGTGGAATGTCCCCCACACCTAGTGCCCAACGTTTACGGCATGGACTACCAGGGTATCTAATCCTGTTCGCTCCCCATGCTTTCGCTCCTCAGCGTCAGTTAATGCCCAGAGACCTGCCTTCGCCATCGGTGTTCCTCCTGATATCTGCGCATTTCACCGCTACACCAGGAATTCCAGTCTCCCCTACATCACTCTAGTCTGCCCGTACCCACCGCAGATCCGGAGTTGAGCCCCGGACTTTCACGGCAGACGCGACAAACCGCCTACGAGCTCTTTACGCCCAATAATTCCGGATAACGCTTGCGCCCTACGTATTACCGCGGCTGCTGGCACGTAGTTAGCCGGCGCTTCTTCTGCAGGTACCGTCACTTTCGCTTCTTCCCTACTGAAAGAGGTTTACAACCCGAAGGCCGTCATCCCTCACGCGGCGTCGCTGCATCAGGCTTTCGCCCATTGTGCAATATTCCCCACTGCTGCCTCCCGTAGGAGTCTGGGCCGTGTCTCAGTCCCAGTGTGGCCGGTCACCCTCTCAGGCCGGCTACCCGTCGTCGCCTTGGTGAGCCATTACCTCACCAACAAGCTGATAGGCCGCGAGTCCATCCAAAACCACAATAAAGCTTTCCACCCCCCACCATGCGATGAGGAGTCATATCCGGTATTAGACCCAGTTTCCCAGGCTTATCCCAGAGTTAAGGGCAGGTTACTCACGTGTTACTCACCCGTTCGCCACTAATCCCCCCACAAGTGAGGTTCATCGTTCGACTTGCATGTGTTAAGCACGCCGCCAGCGTTCATCCTGAGCCAGGATCAAACTCTCCGTTGAAGTAAAACAGACACAACACGCGCCCCCGGGAAAACGGGATGCACGCGCTGCACAAAATTTGAAACCAGCTGTAAAAACCAGACCACACCACGGGGTGGCGGACCTGGTCAATTCAACCAATTCAATACAATAAATTGGTATCAACAAACTTGGCACACTATTGAGTTCTCAAACAACAGACACATTCGAATTACTTGCCGAAACAATTCAATGTAATTGAATTCTTTTGTTTCGCTTTTCCTTCGCTGCGATATTTCAAGCTTATTTCATTCATATCCACATTGCAAATCCGGATTTTCAACCGAAATTCACTTGGTCGAGTGAATGCGCCCAGCAAAATGTGAAGCAACTTTTCATTCCTGCGTCACGTACTCCGGGGAGCCGAAAGCGCTAGAAGAATTGCTTCTCTATTTTTGTTGGGGTTGGTCGCCACTCTGCGGTGGCGACTAGAAAAACAATACACGCTCCGCCTCGACCTTGCAACTGGATCGTGGCGGAGCGTGCAGATGACGCGGGGTGTCGCGTTAAGACGCGCTGACTTCCACGGTGGCCAGGTTTTTCTTGCCCCGGCGCAGCAGCAGATAGCGGCCGTGAAGCAGCTGGCCGCGTTCGATCAGGGTGTCAGGATCGGACACTTTGGCGTTGTTGACGTAGGCCCCGCCCTCCCCCACGGTGCGGCGGGCGGCGGACTTGCTCTCGGAGAGGCCGGTTGCCACGAGCAGGTCGATGATGCCCAAGCCGGCCGCATCGACCGTGGCCGACGGCAGTTCGGACGTGGCCGCCTTGAGCGTCGCCTCGTCCAGGACAGTAAGGTCGCCGTTCCCGAACAGGGCAGCGGAGGCGGCGATGACCTTTTCGGTGGCGTCCACCCCGTGCACGAGGGAGGTGACTTCGTAGGCAAGTTTGCGCTGTCCCTCGCGGGCGAACGGCCGCTCGGCAACCGCGACCTCGAGGGCCTCGATCTCGGCCCGGCTGAGGAACGTGAAGACCTTCAGGCGTGCCGCTACATCGCTGTCCGCCGTGTTGAGCCAGAACTGGTAGAAGGCATACGGGCTGCACATCTCCGGATCCAGCCAAATGGCGTTGCCCTCGCTCTTGCCGAACTTCGTGCCGTCGGAGTTGGTGATGAGGGGCGTCCCCAGTGCGTGGACGTGTTTGCCCTCGACCTTGCGGATGAGGTCGGTGCCGCTGGTGAGGTTGCCCCACTGGTCCGAACCGCCGGTCTGCAGGACACAGCCGTAGTCGCGGAAAAGCTGAAGGTAGTCCATACCCTGGAGGATCTGGTAGCTGAACTCCGTGTAGCTGATGCCCTCATCGGAATTCAGGCGGTTGGCAACAATGTCTTTTTTGATCATGGTGCCGACGCGGAAGTGTTTGCCGATCCCCCGCAGGAAGTCGATGGCACTTAGTGGCGCGGTCCAGTCGAGGTTGTTGACCATCCGGGCCGCGTTGTCGCCCTCGAAGCTGAGGAAACGCTGGACCTGCGCCTGCAGTTTTCCGACCCATTCCGCGACGGTTTCGGGGGTGTTGAGCACACGTTCGGCGGTCTGGCGCGGATCTCCGATCAGGCCGGTGGAGCCGCCGACAAGACCGAGGGGCTTGTGGCCGGCGAGCTGGATCCGGCGCATCAGCAGGAGCTGGACCAGGTTGCCCAGGTGCAGGCTCGGTGCGGTGGGATCGAAGCCGCAGTAATACGTTGAGGGATCACCGGCGAGCAGCTTTTCCAGCTCCGCCTCATCCGTTGAGACGTGGACCAGGCCTCGCCATTTCAGCTCCTGCCAGACGTTGGCGAAGCTGGGGTCATTCTGCTGGGAACGGAGATCATTTAGCTGGGACACGGAATCTAAGTTAGCAGGATCAGGGCACCCTCAGCGCGTGTGACCGTCAGCCGACCCGCCGCCGGACGGCAGGCGCCGGGCGGCGGGCGGCTGCCGCCGGGCCGCAGGTCCTACTCTTCGATGCCGGCCGGCACCCCGGCGGCGGCGATGAGCCGCAGCCGCTGGGTGGGCCGGGTCATGGCGACGTACAGGTCGCCGACACGGCCGTGCTCATGGTTGAGCATGGCAGAGGGCTCCAGCACCACAACGCCGTCGAACTCCAGGCCCTTGGCCTCGCGGGGGCTGATGACCACAATGTCCTGCACGTAGCTGCCGGCATCGGTGCCGACGCGGCGGCCGTAGACGGCGCGCAGCGCCGCGGTGGCCGCCGGGAGGAGATCGCCGTCGGCAATTACCGCCAGCAGACCGCCCTCCAGCGCCTCAAGTTCCTGCGGCAGGACCTCCACGAGCTTGCTGATGATCTGGCCGGGCTCGACGCGGTCGATCACCGGCGTCCAGCGGCCTTCTCGGACAGCCTTCGGCGCGGAGACGACCAGTCCCGCTGCGTTTGCCATCCGGGCGGCCGCCTCGGCAATCTGGGAGGGCGTGCGGTAGTTGACCGTGAGTTCCTCGAGCTGCCAGCGGTCCCCGAACATGGGCGCCAGCGCACCCTGCCAGGAATTGGCGCCGGCCACGGAGCTTGTCTGGGCGATGTCGCCCACGATGGTGAAGGACTTCAGCGGGCAGCGGCGGACCAGCAGGCGCCACTGCATCGGCGAAAGCTCCTGGGCCTCGTCCACCACGATGTGGCCGAACGCCCAGCTGCGGTCCGTTGTGGCACGCTCGGCTGCGGTGAGCCGGGCTTCGCGTTCCTGGTTCTGGTCCACGAGCTCTTCCGCGGAGATCAGGACGTCCACGCCGGCGGTTTCCATGTTGACGAGAGTCTGCTTGGCATTGGCGAGGTCGCGGGCGCGGTCGTTTTCCTGTTGGGCCAGTCCCCTGCCGGCGGCGGCGTCGAGTTCGCCGAGGAGCTCGGCGGCCTCGTCGAGCAGCGGAACGTCGGCTTCGGTCCAGGGAGCATCGGCGGGCCGGAGCAGCAGTTGACGCTCGGCCGGGCTGAGATCCGGGGTGCAGGCTTCCAGGATCGCGGGCTTGCTCAGGAGTTCACCGATGAGCTTCTCCGGCGTCATCGGCATCCAGCATAGGTTCAGGGCGATGCGGACGTCCCGGGCGGAGCGGACATCCTCGGCCAGGTACGAGCGGTCGGCGTTGTTGCCGATGCTGCCGGCTTCGACAAGTTCCGTCATCTGCTCGGTCAGTTCGCGCAGCAGGATCTTCACGAACGAGACACGGGCCTCGTTGTGCGGCTTGCCGGTGGAACGGGCCCTGTCCCTGGCGCGGCGGACCTGCCGGGGAGTCAGGAGAAGTTTGCGTCCGTCGACTTCGAGGACGCGGTTTTCGGCCGGTATGCGCTGCCGGTTGGCCACGGCGTTCGCCACGACCTCGGCCATGTCCAGCCGCCCCTTGATGGCCGCGACCTCGGACTCGGGCTCGGCGACCGCATGGATACCGGGCATCAGGCGGCCAACGCTCGCCATCACGACGCCGGTTTCACCGAGCGACGGCAGCACGCGCTCAATGTACTTCATGAACGACGACGACGGTCCCACGAGCAGGACGCCGGCGGTCTTGAGCCGGTCCCGGTGGGTGTAGAGCAGGTAGGCGGCGCGGTGCAGCGCGACGGCGGTCTTGCCGGTGCCGGGACCACCCTGGACCACGAGGGCGCCGGAGATCGAGGAGCGGATGATCCGGTCCTGCTCGGACTGGATGGTCCCGACAATGTCTGACATCCGTCCGGTCCGCTTGGAATTCAGGGCTGCCAGCAGCGCGCCCTCGCCCTGGAGGGAGTCGTTGTCGGCGAGCAGGTCGGCGTCGAGGACGTCATCCTCGATCGCTTTCACCTCGCGGCCCTGCAGGATGAGGTGGCGCCTGCGGCGTACACCCTGCCGGTCGAACGCTGTGGCCTGGTAGAAGTGGCCGGCTTCCGGCGCGCGCCAGTCCAGCATGAGGCGCTGGAGGTCCTCAGTGGTCAGGCCGATGCGGCCAATGTACTGGGCCTCCCCGGAGTCGAGGTCGAGGCGGCCGAACACCAGCCGGTCGTCGACGGCGTCGAGCTGGGCGAGGCGGTCCTCGTACAGTGCCGCGAACGCGTCCCGCTCGGAGACGTTCTGCATGGTGCCCACCGCACCGGCGCGCCGTACCTGCGCCAGCTGGGCGCGCTTTTCCGCCCGCAGCTCATCCAGCCGGGCGTAAAGTCCGGCCACATAGTCGCGTTCATGGGCCAAATCAGCGTCGTGCATCGAACGTTCCCCTATCGAAAAAGACAGACCAACCATTCTACAACCATTTCGGTCTCCCCACTGGCACATGCCAGTTTTTGCAGGCATTCTACCCAGCAAAACGCAATCGTCCATTGCTTCCCGGAGGCACGCCCCGACCTGCTGGCGCGGCAGGGAACCCGGCAGGGAACGGGTTATAGGCGCAGCAGTGAGCTGACCCGGTGGCCACCGAGGGCCGAGCGGCCACCGAGGTCGCCGAGTTCCATGACCACACCCACACCGGCGACCTCCACGCCACAGCGTTCGAACAGACGCACGGCGGCGCCGAGCGTGCCCCCCGTGGCGAGGACGTCGTCGAGGATCAGGACGCGGCTGCCGGGAGCGAGGTCGGTGGTGTGCAGCTCCAGGGTGGCGTTGCCGTATTCGAGGGCGTAGTCCTCGGAGACCACTTCCCGCGGCAGCTTGCCGGCCTTGCGGACGGTGATGACGCCCGTGCCGGTGGCGTACGCGGCAGCGGCAGCGAGCAGGAAGCCGCGGGCCTCCACCCCGGCGACGGCGTCGAACTGGCCCGTGAAGGGCGCCACCAGGGCGTTCACGACAGCCTTCAGTGCCGCGCCGTCGGCGAAGACGGGGGTCAGGTCCTTGAAGACGATGCCGGGCTTGGGGTAGTCGGGGATGGTGGCGCACAGGCTGCTGATCAGCCCGGCCACCTGCGCGGCGGTCTCATCCGCGGTGGTCTCATTCATGGTCATCGTGGTCTGGTGGAGCTCGCTGGGATTCACCCGTCAACCTTACTGGCTGGTCCTGCGGCGTCCGGCACGTCCGCTTGATCCCCGGCAACCTGGCAGTCAGCAAATGTTCATTTCAGCGGCGCCGGATTCGACCGCTCCGTCCACTCCGGCGGTGATTGAATGCTCCAATGCGACACGACATCGTCCTCTCCGGCCACGGGGTGCACCTGGTTCCGCTCGCCCCGGACCACGCGGAAGGTCTCTTTGATTTTGTGGATCCCTGCATGTGGGCGGGCATGGCCGCCCCGCTGCCCGGGACGGTTGGCGAGCTGGCAGCACTGTTCCAGTCCCGGCTGGATGATCCCGCCACCATCGCCTTCGCTGTGACGGACAGCCGGACCGGCGCCCTCCTGGGCACCACCTCCCTTCGTGACTTCGTCCCGACCCAACAGCGCCTCGAAATCGGGGGGACGTTCTTCGGGCGGCAGTTCTGGGGCAGCCACGTCAACCCTGCCAGCAAGCACATGCTCCTGGCCCACGCCTTTGACGTCCTGGCAGTCCACCGGGTGGCGTTCCGCTGCGACACCCGCAACACCCGGAGCGCGACGGCGATCGAACGGCTCGGCGCCCGCTTCGAGGGGGTCCTCCGCGGCCACCGCGCGGCGCCCTGCGGGGGCCGCGCTGACACCGCCGTCTACTCGATCCTCTCGCAGGAGTGGCCGCACACGCGCGAAGACCTCCGGCGCCGCCTTGCCCCGTTCGCCCTCGGAGCCGAGGGCGCGGTCCCCACCCTCGCCGCGTCCTGAAACTCCCTAGGTCTCCGCCGGGGGCCCGGCGTCGTCCGTCGGCACAGCGGGAGAGCGCAGGAGGCCGTTCGCGAATGCGTACCTCACGACGTCGAGCGCTGTGCGGAGCGCTTGCTCCGCGTCGAACCGTTGGGCCGCCGCGGCACTGAGGCGATTGTTGTCCTGTGCCCATGCCGAGCGGTGGAACCGGTCGGCATCGCCGTGCAGAAGCCGCCCGTAGAGGACGTCCTCGAAAGTGTCACGGCCATGATCCGGGGCCGGTTCCGGCGTCACGTGCCGTCGTCCCTGGACCATCTCAGGGGTGAACATGCCGGCCACTGCCTCGGTCGCCTCCACGAGCAGGGGGTCTGCCGTGTAGTTGCACAGGCGGAGGGCCCGCACCACGAGCTTGAGGGACACGTGTTCGTCACGGACGATGAACTTGCGCAACAGGGCTGCCCGGAAAAGTTCCATCCAACGCCGGCGCTCCCCCTCGAGGGAGTCCATCGGGACCGGCCCGCCATCCGGCCGGAAGAGCTCGACCACGCGGAAGTACTCGGCGGCCAGCTGCTCAAAGATCTCAAGCCGTTCGAGCTCGCTGCGCGGCTTGCCCCGCTTGCCCTCACCCATAAGAACTCATCATCCCCCCGCGACCGGATGCCAGGGAACCACCGCCGCGGCCGCTAGCCCGGGCGCACTTTCGCCGCCTTGTAGCGCGAGACGGTCGGGTCGCCGTTCAGCCAGAAGCGCCACGGGTAGTCGTGGGTGCCCCCTGCGCCGGAGACACCGACGCGTGGTCCGGCGCTGACGTCCACGGCCTGGAGCGCCGGGAGTTCCAGCCGGAACGGGGCCCCGAGCGCGTCCCGGCCGCTGTCCGCCGTCGTGATGCCGAGCGCGGTGGCGAGCCGGGCAGGGCCGCTTGCCAGGTCCGTGGAGGCCTTCGACGTCGGCCGCCGGGTGAGTGCCAGGTCCTCCCCGGCCACGATCTCGCCGGCCCGCAGCAGCACGGCGGAGGCCACCCCCGCCGGCCCGCACACGATGTTGGCGCAGTGGTGCATGCCGTAGGTGAAGTAGACGTACAGATGGCCGGCCGGGCCGAACATCGGGGCGTTGCGGGCGGTGGCGCCGCGGAAAGTGTGCGAGCCGGGATCCGGGTGCGGTGAGTCGTGCGGGCCCAGGTAGGCCTCCACCTCGGTGATCCGCACGGACACCAGGCCGTCGCGCCCCTCGTGCGTCAGCACTGCGCCGAGCAGCAGCGGCGCCACCTGCCGGGCGTCTGCGGACAGGAGCTCCCGGAGCCCGCCGGCAGAGAGTCCACTGCCGGGCACGCTGGCCGGAGGCGTCATACTCATGCTCCGACTTTAACAAACCATCCGGATCCCCCTCCACGGCCGTGTCCGATTTCCGCTAGCAGCAGTACCGTGAAGCTGGCAGGATGAAGTCATGGACTTCTGGCAGCGCTACCGGGCAATCGATGCCCGGGACACCCGGTTCGACGGGCAGTTCTACACCGCCGTCCGCACCACGGGCATCTACTGCCGGCCGTCATGCCCGGCCCGGACCCCCAAGGCGGGGAACGTCTCGTTCTACGAAACCTCCGCTGCCGCGCACGACGCCGGTTACCGGGCCTGCAAACGCTGCCTGCCCGAGGCCGTCCCCGGCACGCCTGCCTGGAACCTCCGCTCGGACATCGCCGGGCGGGCCATGCGGCTGATCAACGACGGGGTGATCAACCGCGACGGCGTGGAAGGGCTCGCCGCCCGCCTCGGGTACTCCTCGCGGCAGCTCAACCGGATCCTGAGCCACGAACTCGGCGCGGGACCGCTGTCCCTCGCAAGGGCAAGCCGGGCCCAGACCGCCCGCACCCTGCTCGTCTCCACCTCCATGAAGGCCGCCGACATTGCCTTCGCGGCCGGCTTCAGCAGCGTCCGCCAGTTCAACGAGACGATCGGCGAGGTCTTCGCCATGACCCCCTCGGCGCTGCGGGCCACCGCCCGGCACCACCGGTCGCCTGCCGTGACCGCCGTGTCGTCGACAGCCCTGACCCTGAACCTGCCATACCGCGAGCCGTTCGATCCGGGGGTCTTCAATTTCCTCGCGGTCCGGGCCATCCCCGGCATCGAGGAAGGCTCGTCGACCTCCTATGCCCGGACCCTTCGCCTGGCCCACGGCGACGCCCGCTTCCGGGTGGACTACGACGCCGGTACAGCGGGCCGCCCGCTGGTGCTGACCATCGGCGCCGTCGACCTCCGGGACCTGCCCTCCCTGCTCAGCCGGGTCCGCCGGCTGCTGGATCTCGACGCCGACCCCGTCGCCATCGACGCTGCGCTGGGGTCCGATCCGCGGCTGGCAGCCAGCGTCGCTGCTACGCCGGGCATGCGGATGCCGGGCGCCGTCGACCCGCAGGAGCTGCTGATCCGGGCCATGATCGGCCAGCAGATCACCGTCGCCGCGGCCCGGACCGCGCTCGTCCAACTGTCCGCCGCCGGGAGCGGGAGCCTGGTTCCGGCCGACGGCCTGGACCGGATCTTCCCGACCGCGGCCGAAATTGCGGAAACCGGGTTCCAGCTGCTCCGCGGCCCGCAACGCCGCATCGGCTCGGTCCGGGGCGCTGCCGCCGCAATGGCGTCGGGAGCGCTCGACTTCGGCTACGGCGATGACCTGCCCGGGCTGGAGTCCAAACTTCTGCCCCTTTCCGGCGTCGGGCCGTGGACGGTTGGCTATGTGGCGATGCGGGTGATCGGCGCCCCTGATGTCTTCCTGGCCAACGATGCGGCGGTGCGCAATGGCATCCGCGCGCTCGCCGTGGATACTGGCGGCGCGGCCGTGTCCGCCGAAGCCCCCCTGAGTCCTGACTTCCGTGAGCTCAGTCCCTGGCGCTCCTATGCCACGATGCACCTGTGGCGCGCGGCGGCCGCCGCCCAGGCCACGGCGCGCAGGCCGTCCGCTCCTCCGAAGAAAGTGAAATCATGAAAGCCCAGTTGTTGACCATGTCCACCCCGGACGGCCCCTTCACCATCATTGCCCGGGGCGGGTCTGTGCTTGCCTCAGGGTGGACCGCCGTTCCCGGCGAGCTGACCGGGCAGATCCACGCGGACCTGCTGCCCGGTGAATACGAAACCGTCACAGGGCTGGGCGCCATCTCGGACGCCGTCGAGGAGTTTTACGCCGGTAACCCCGAACCGGCGATGGGGGTGCCTGTGCTGCAGAAGTCGGGTCCGTTCCGCGGCCATGCCTGGGACATGCTCCGCACCGTCGCGCCGGGACACCCCGTGACCTACACCGAATACGCGGAGTTGTCCGGAAACGTGAAGGCCGTGCGCGCCGCGGCCAGCGCCTGTGCCTTCAACGCGGCGGCGCTCTTCGTACCCTGCCATCGTGTCATCCGCACCGACGGCAGCCTGGGCGGCTTCCGCTGGGGGCTGGCTATCAAGGAGAGCCTCCTGGACCGGGAACGCCAGCTGGCCCCCGCCGTGAAGTAGCGCCGGCCCTTAGACGGCGCCGAGGTGAGATTTCGCGCCCATGTCGTGAAGGATCATGGGCGCGAAATCTCACCTCGGCGGAGGTCTCAGCGGGTGGCGGGCACCCCGGCCGGCCACGGCAGCAGCGCGGGGAGGTCGACGCCGTCGGCCGCCGCAGTGGCGCGCAGGCTGCCGAGGGTCGGCGTGCGTCCGGCGAGCCAGGCCGCGATGTCGGTCAGCATCCCGTTGATGGCCGTCGACCGGCCGCCGGGGGCCCCGATGGCCACGGCAGGCAGGCCGAGCGGCTGGAGGACGAACCGCTCCCCCTCCGGCACGCGCGCGGCCAGGAACTCGAAGAGGTGCTCGCAGAAGGCCCGGCTCCAGGTTTCCGGGCCGCGGCCCGTGCCGAGGTCGGTGGCGTGGATGGTGAGTTCGCGCCAGAGGGCCAGCCCGCCATCGAGCACGACTCCCCCGCGGTAGCTGATGGGTACCTGCCAGCCGGCGGCGTCGAGCGTTTCAAAATCCTGCAGGGCCCGGCCCAGGGCGGCGTCCACATCGGCACGGTGTTCGGCCAGGGTGTGTCCGGCTGCCATGTCGATGGCGCGGGTCCGGCCTTCGAAGCCGCCGTCGTAGAGTTCGATGCTGTCGCCCCGGGCGGCGAATTCCAGCTGGCGGGCCATCGCGTTGGCGATGCCGCTCAGGTGGGCCAGCACGTGGCCGCGCGTCCAGCCCGGCAGTTCCGAGGGCGCCTTGACGTCCTCTTCGGACAAGGCGGCAGTGATTCCGGCGACGACGCCGGCGGCGCGGTGCAGTTCTTCGAGGAGGTTTTCCGGCGTGATGGGGGTCATGGCGAACATCCTAACCGAGCGCCCTGAATACATCCGGATTAGCTGAAAGAGGATTAACTGAAAGACTCCGGGCCGTAGCGGTGGCGGATGTGCCGGCGGTCGTGCCGGGCCTGCCAGAACTCGATCTCGCGGGGCCGGAGGGCGTACAGCTGCCAGTCCGGGTTGTCGCTGCCGTCAGCGGCCGGCCGGGCATGCCAGTCCGACGCGGACGCCGCCGCGGAGAGCTCCACAACGCCGCCGGCGACGCGGACCTGCCGGCCCTGCTGCTGCCAGTAGAAGTTCAGGGCCGCCTGCGGATTCGCCGCGAGTTCCCGGCCTTTCCGCGACGCTCGGGACGTGGCGAAGTGCCAGCCGTCGTTGTCGAGGTCCTTCAGGATCAGCATCCGGGAGGAGGGACCCCCGAGCCCGTCCACCGTGGCAAGGCTGCAGGCATTGGGCTGCGGGACGCCGGCGTCCAGCGCCTCCCCGAGCCACTGCCGGAACAGCACCGCGGGATCCGCGGGGGCGCCGGCCGGGTCAAACTCCGGGAGCACATCAGGGAAATCGGGCAGGCCATGCAGCAATTGGCGGAAGGTTTCGCTCATGCCGCAATGCTAGCGGGGAGTTTTCGGCGGCAAACACACCACGCTCCCTCACTTTTGGCAGCAAATCCGCCGACGCTCCTGCAGGCAGTGCGGGAGCGTCGGCGGAAATGCTGCAGGACGTGAGAGAGCGTTTGTTACTAGCCCGCGTACCCGCGGACGCCGGCGAGCTCGCCCTCGAGGGCCAGCAGCTGGCGCTCGACGGCGGCCGGCGCGGTGCCACCCTGGGAGTTCCGGCTGTTCAGCGACCCTTCCGTGGACAGGACCGTGCGTACCTCCGGGGTCAGGTGCTCCGAGATGGCGGCGTATTCCCCGTCCGTCAGGTCCCAGAGTTCGACGCCGCGGCTTTCAGCCTGCTTCACGGCGGCACCGGAGAGCTCATGCGCCTCGCGGAACGGGACACCCTGCCGGACCAGCCATTCGGCGATGTCCGTGGCCAGCGCAAAGCCCTGCGGAGCCAGGGACTCCATCCGCTCGGTGTTGAACGTCAGCGTCGCGATCATGCCGGAGACGGCCGGAAGCAGGACTTCCAGGGTGTCGGCAGCGTCAAAGACCGGTTCCTTGTCCTCCTGCAGGTCGCGGTTGTACGCGAGCGGCAGGCCCTTGAGCGTGGCCAGCAGCCCGGTCAGGTTGCCGATCAGCCGGCCGGCCTTGCCGCGGGCCAGTTCCGCCACGTCGGGGTTCTTCTTCTGCGGCATGATCGAGGAGCCCGTGGAGTAGGAATCGTCCAGGGCCACGAAGGAGAACTCCTTGGTCGCCCAGAGGATGACTTCCTCCGAGACCCGGGACAGGTCCACGCCGATCATGGCGGTGATCCACGCGAACTCGGCGAAGACGTCGCGGGAGGCGGTGCCGTCGATCGAGTTGTGCGTGGCGGAGAAGAAGCCCAGTTCCGCGGCCACGGCCTCCGGGTCCAGGCCCAGCGAGGACCCCGCGAGGGCCCCGGAGCCGTACGGCGAAACGCCGGCACGCTTGTCCCAGTCCTGAAGCCGCTGCACATCGCGCAGCAGCGCCCAGGCGTGGGCCAGCAGGTGGTGGCTGAGCAGGACCGGCTGGGCGTGCTGCAGGTGCGTGCGGCCGGGCATGGCCACGCCGTGGTGCGCCTTGGCCTGCCCCACGAGGGCATCGATCGTGGCGAGCACACCGCGGGCGATGATCCGGGCGTGGTCGCGCAGGAACATCCGCCCCAGCGTCGCCACCTGGTCGTTGCGGGACCGGCCGGCGCGGAGTTTGCCGCCCAGTTGGGTCCCGGCGCGCTCGATGAGCCCGCGTTCCAGCGAGCCGTGCACATCCTCATCCGACTCCGCCGGTGTGTACGCGCCGGAGGCGACGTCCGCATCCAGCCGGCCCAGGGCGTCGAGCATGCCCTCGAGCTCGGCGTCGTCGAGCAGCCCGGCCTTGTGCAGCACACGCGCGTGCGCCTTGGACCCGGCGATGTCGTAGCGGGCCAGCCGCCAGTCAAAGTGCGTGGACTTGCTCAGCGCGGCGAGGGCGTCCGCGGGGCCTCCGGCGAACCGGCCGCCCCACAGTGCGCCCGTGTTGGTCGCCTCGGACTTGGTGGTTTCCTGCTCGGCCACAGAGGCTACTTTCCTGCGACGCGGATGTCGCGGCCGGAGGCAACCTTGGCGGACATGCCCCACAGCTCGATGAAACCCCGGGCCATCGACTGGTCGAAGGTGTCGCCGGTGTCGTAGGTGGCGAGGTCGAAGTCGTAGAGCGAGGTCTCGGAGCGGCGTCCGTTGACGATCGCCTGGCCGCCGTGCAGCACCATGCGGATGTCGCCGGTGACGTAGCGCTGGGTGTCCTCGATGAAGGCGTCGAGGGACCGCTTGAGCGGGGAGAACCACTGGCCGTCGTAGACCAGTTCAGACCAGCGCTGGCCGACCGTGGCCTTGAAGCGGGCCTGCTCGCGCTCGACCGTGATGTCCTCGAGGTGCTTGTGCGCGGTGATCAGCGCCATCGCTCCCGGCGCCTCGTAGATTTCACGGGACTTGATGCCAACAAGGCGGTCCTCGACGACGTCGATCCGGCCGACGCCCTGGGCGCCGGCACGGCGGTTGAGTTCCTTGATGGCCTGCAGCGGGGTGACCTTGACGCCGTCGATCGCGACCGGCACGCCGGCCTCGAAGGAGATGGTGACCTCATCGGGCGCCGGCGGGAATTCCGGCGTCGCGGTGTAGTCGTAGATGTCCTTCGTGGGGGCGTTCCAGATGTCCTCGAGGTAACCGGTTTCGACGGCGCGGCCCCAGACATTCTGGTCGATCGAGTACGGGTTCTTTTTGGTGGTCTCGATCGGCAGTCCCTTTTCCTCGGCGAAGGCGATGGCCTTGTCGCGGGTCAGGGCGAGGTCGCGGACCGGTGCGATGCACTTCAGGTCGGGGCCGAGGGTCTGGATGCCGACTTCGAAACGGACCTGGTCGTTGCCCTTGCCCGTGCAGCCGTGGGCCACGGTGGTGGCGCCGAATTCGCGGGCGGCCTTGACCAGGTGCTTGACGATCACCGGGCGGGAGATCGCCGAGACCAGCGGGTAGTGGCCCTGGTAGAGGGCGTTTGCCTTCAGCGTGGGCATGCAGTACTCGTTGGCGAACTCGTCGGACGCGTCGGCCACGTAGGCCTCGACGGCGCCGCAGCCCAGGGCGCGCTGGCGGATCGTCTCCAGCGATTCGCCGCCCTGTCCGACGTCGACCGCCACGGCGATAACCTCGGCGCCGGTCGCTTCACCGATCCAGCCGATGGCTACGGAAGTATCCAGGCCACCGGAGTAGGCCAAAACAATACGCTCAGTCACTTCAAATGCTCCTTAGTTGTTGGGGTTCTTGGTTGTCTGGTGCAAGTTCATTGAACGGCCTCTTCGGCCAGCTGCAGGAACCGCGCGGCCACGTCAGCCCCGCCGAGGGGGTCCCGGGTGACCAGCAGCACGGTGTCGTCCCCGGCGATGGTGCCGAGAATGGAGGGCATCACGGAGTGGTCGATCGCCAGGGCCAGGAAGTTGGCCGCGCCCGGAGGGGTCCGGAGCACCACGATGTTCGCGGACGCTTCGGCGGTGACCAGCAGTTCGCCGCAGAGCCGGGCCAGCCTCGCATCGAGGATCTCCTGGGTGACGCCGCTCTTGGCCGCGCGCTCCCCGCCCTCCCCCGGCACCGCGTAGACGAGGACGCCTTCCTTCCCGCGCACCCGGACCGCGCCGAGCTCCACGAGGTCCCGGGACAGCGTGGCCTGGGTGACCTGGACGCCGTCGTCCGCGAGCAGCGCCGCCAGTTCCGCCTGCGAGCGGACGGACTCGCCGGTGAGGATCGCGGTGATGCGCGCCTGCCGGGCCGTCTTGGTGGCCGGGCTGGCCCCCGGGGAGGCAGGCTGGACGGACACTATCCGAGTCCTTCGACAACGGCGAGCCCGGAGCGGTGCATCAGCCAGGCCATCAGGGCCTTCTGGGCGTGCAGCCGGTTCTCGGCCTCGTCCCAGACGATGGACTGCGGGCCGTCGATCACGGCCGCGGCGATCTCGTAGCCGCGGTAGGCGGGCAGGCAGTGGAGCACGACGGCGTCCGGCGCCGCGAGCTTCATCGCCGCTTCGTCCACGGCGTAGCCGCGGAACAGCTGCAGCCGGGCTTCCTTCTCGTCTTCCTGGCCCATGGAGACCCAGGTGTCGGTGGCGACGACGTCGGCGCCGAGCAGCGCCTCGGCAGCGTCCACCGTGACCAGCACCGAGCCGCCGGTCTCCGCCGCCCGGTCCTCGGCCGCCGCAATGATTTCCGGGGACGGCAGGTAGCCGTCCGGGCCGGCGATGCGGACGTGCATGCCCGCGGTGACGCCGGCCAGCAGGTAGGAGTTGGCCATGTTGTTGGCGGCGTCGCCGAGGTAGCTCATGGTGAGGCCTGCCAGGTCGCCCTTGTGTTCCTTGATGGTGAGCAGGTCGGCGAGGAGCTGGCAGGGGTGGTAGTCATCGCACAGGGCGTTGATGACCGGCACGCGGGAGTTCCTGGCCATGGCGACGAGCCCGGAGTGGGCCCCGGTGCGCCACACGATGGTGGACACCATGCGCTCCAGGACCCGGGCGGTGTCCTCGACAGACTCCTTGTGCCCGATCTGAGCCTCGCCCGGGTTGATGATGAGCGCGTTGCCGCCCATGTCGGCCACGCCGGTGGCGAAGGAGACCCTCGTCCGGGTGGAGGTCTTGTCGAAGATCACGGCGACGGTCTTGCGGCCGCTGCCCTCCGCGGCGAAAGGCTGCACGCTGTAGGGGGCGGCCTTCATCCGGACGGCGAGGTCCAGAACCTCGGCCTGTTCGGCCGGGGTGAGGTCGGTGTCCTTGAGGAAGTGGCGGGTCCGGCTGGTCGAAGTCGCGGTCGACGTCACGGTCGAAATGTCGGTCGAAATGTCGGGCGTGGTCACTGGGCGTCCTTTGCGGTCCGGAGGAGTGCGGGCACTGCCGCGAGGAAGCGGTCGGCCTGTTCGGTGGTGAGGATCAGCGGCGGCGCGAGCCGGATCGTGTGCGGGCCGGGGCTGTTGACGATGAAGCCCGCGTCGAGTCCCGCGGTGACAACTGCGGGGGCGACGTCGGCGTCGAGGTCGAAGCCGACCAGGAGCCCCTCGCCGCGTACTTCGGTGACGCCGTCGATCGCGGCGAGGCCTGCACGCAGGTGCTCCCCCACCTCCCGGACGTGGTCCAGCACGTGCTGGTTCTCCAGGACATGCAGGGTGGCCAGGGCCGCCGCGGTGGCCACCGGGTTGCCGCCGAACGTCGTGCCGTGCTGGCCGGCGGTCAGCAGCGAGGACGTTTCCGGGCCGAAGGTGACGAGGGCGCCGATCGGGAAGCCGCCGCCGAGGCCCTTGGCGAGGGTGACGGCGTCGGGCACAATCCCGGCGTCTTCGCTGGCCAGCCACTTGCCGGTGCGGCCGATGCCGGTCTGGACCTCGTCGAGGATCAGCAGGGCACCAGCGGCGCTCGTGGCCTCCCGCGCGGCCGCCAGGTAGCCGGCGGGCAGCGGCCGGACACCGGCCTCGCCCTGGATCGGTTCGAGGAAGACCGCGGCGGTGGTGTCGTCCACCGCGGCCCGGAGCGCGTCAATGTCACCGAAGGGGATGTGTACGACGCCGCCGGGCAGCGGGGCGAACGGCGCCCTGTAGACTTCTTTCGCGGTGAGGGCCAGGGCTCCCATGGTGCGGCCGTGGAAGGCGCCTTCGAGCGCGATGATCTTGGTGCGCTGTTTGCCTGTGCTGTCCGGGCTGGCGCTGTCCGCTGCCGCGGCCTGGCTGGCGCCCGTGTTCCGGCGCGCCAGCTTGAACGCGGCCTCGACGGCCTCGGTGCCGGAGTTGGCGAAGAACACCTTGGAACCGGCCGGTGCCTTGGTGATGTCCAGCAGTTTCTCGGCCAGCGCGATCTGGGTGGGGCTCGTGAAGAAGTTGGAGACGTGGCCCAGGGTGGCGAGCTGGCTGGAGATCACCGAGGTGACGAAGGGGTGCGCGTGGCCCAGGGCGTTGACTGCGATTCCGCCCAGCAGGTCCAGGTATTCCTTGCCGTCGGCGTCCCAGACGAGGCAGCCGGAGCCGCGGACCAGGACCCGCTGCGGGGTGCCGAAGACGCCAAGCAGCGACGACGCATAACGGGCCAGCCATTGGGCGCCGGTGGCGTGCGAGTGGACAATCCCCAGCAGCTCCCCCTCCTCGCCAGCTCGGTCGGGGACCCCTGCCGCTGTGGGCCCATCCCCCACCGGGGAGTGCTCGAGGTCCGTGGATGGTGCAGTTTCGATCTGGTTCATTTGTTTTCCTCGTCCGGGACGACCTGGGTGCCGATACCCGCCGTCGTGAAGGTTTCCAGCAGCATCGAGTGCGGCAGCCTGCCGTCGACGATGTGCGCGCGTTCGACGCCGCCTTCGACGGCTTTGAGGCAGGCTTCCATTTTCGGGATCATGCCTGACTCCAGCCGCGGCAGCAGCTCCCGCAGTTCCGACGCGGTGAGCGAGGAAATCAGCGAGGAGCGGTCCGGCCAGTTGGCGAAGAGTCCCTCGACGTCGGTGAGGATGACCAGCTTGGAGGCGCCGAGTGCTTCCGCCAGGGCCGCAGCGGCGGTGTCAGCGTTGACGTTCAGCACCTGGCCGGTGGTCTGCGCCTGCTTTGCTCCCGGGTCGCCGCTGCCGTCATCGAAGATCTCCGGTGCCACCGTCGAAATCACCGGGATCCGGCCGGCCGCCACGATGTCCAGGATGCCTTCGGGGTTCACCCCGACGACTTCGCCGACCAGGCCCAGGTCCACCTCTTCGCCGTCCACCACCGTGCCGGTGCGGACGGCGCGCAGCAGTCCGCCGTCCTCCCCCGACATGCCGACGGCGTAGGGTCCGTGCGAGTTGATCAGGCCCACGAGTTCGCGGCCGACCTGGCCGGTAAGGACCATCCGGACGACGTCCATGGCCTCGGGTGTGGTGACCCGCAGCCCGCCCTTGAACTCGGATTCGATCCCGAGCCGGCTGAGCATGGCGTTGATCTGCGGGCCGCCGCCGTGCACCACCACGGGGTGGATGCCGACGTGGTGAAGGAAGACGACGTCCTCGGCGAAGGCGCGGCGGAGCTCGTCGTTGACCATGGCGTTGCCGCCGTACTTGATCACCATGGTGGTGCCGGCGAAGCGCTGGATCCAGGGGAGTGCCTCGATCAGGGTGCCGGCTTTGCCCTGGGCATCGGACATGGACGTGGTCTCGCGGGTCTGGGTGTTCATGCTGTTCGTCCTTACTGCTCGTCCCTCCCGGAACGGCCTAGCTGGAGTAGGCGCTGTTTTCGTGGACGTATTCGTGGGTGAGGTCGTTGGTCAGGATGGTGGCCTCGGCGTCACCGGACTGGAGGTCGATCTCGACGAGCACCTCCCGGGGTTCCAGGTCCACGAGGCTGCGGTCATCGCCGATGCTGCCGTTGCGGCAGATCTGCACGCCGTTCATGGATACGTTGAGCTGGTCGGGCTCGAAGGCCGCGTCGGTGGTGCCCACGGCGGAGAGCACGCGGCCCCAGTTGGGGTCCTTGCCGAAGATCGCGGTCTTGAAGAGGTTGGAGCGGGCGACGGCCCGGCTGACCACTTCGGCGTCCTTTTCGCTGGCGGCGTTGAAGGTGCGGATGGCGATGTCGTGGCTGGCGCCCTCGGCGTCGCCGATCAGCTTCCGGGCCAGTTCCGCACAGACCTGGCCCAGGCCCCGGCCGAACTCGACGGCGGACGGCACGGCGCCGGAAGCTGCGGAGGCGAGCAGCACCACGGTGTCGTTCGTGGACATGCAGCCGTCCGAGTCCGCCCGGTCGAAGGTGACCCGGGTGGCGTCGCGGAGCACGACGTCGAGCATGTCCGGCTGGACGTCCGCGTCGGTGGTGAGGACCACCAGCATGGTGGCGAGTCCGGGGGCGAGCATGCCGGCGCCCTTGGCCATGCCGCCGATGGTGAATTCCTTGCCGTCCGCGTCGACCCCGGTGAAGACGGCCTGCTTGGACACGGAGTCCGTGGTCATGATGGCGGTGGCGGCGCCGGATCCGCCGTCGGTGCTGAGCGCTGCGCTGGCGGCGCCGATCCCGGCGAGGATCTTGTCCATCGGGAGCTGCTCGCCGATCAGGCCGGTGGAGCAGACGAAGACGTCGGTGGCGGAGAGGCCGAGGGCTTCGGCGGTCTTCTCGGCGGTGGTGTGGGTGTTCTGGAAACCCTGCGGCCCGGTGCAGGCGTTGGCACCGCCGGAGTTCAGGATGACGGCGTCCACGCGGCCGTCCTTGACCACCTCGCGGGACCAGTGCACGGGGGCTGCGGCCACCCGGTTGGAGGTGAACACGGCCGCGGCGGCCTTGGAGGGGCCGTCGTTGACCACGAGGGCAAGGTCCGGGTTGCCGGAGGTCTTGAGGCCGGCGGTGACACCGGCGGCGCGGAACCCCTGGGGGGCGGTGATGCTCACGGTGCAACTCCCTGCAGATCGAGGCCGGCGGTTTCCGCCAGGCCGAGGGCAATGTTCATGGACTGCACGGCCCCGCCGGCGGTCCCCTTGGTCAGGTTGTCGATGGCGCACGTGACGATCAGCCGGCCGGTGTGCCCGTCGAGCGCCAGCTGCATCACGGCGTGGTTGGATCCCTGGACCGATTTGGTGGAGGGCCAGCGGCCTTCGGGCAGCAGGTGCACAAACGGCTCATCGTCGTAGGCCTCGGCCCAGGCACGGCGGAGTTCCTCGGCGGTGACACCGGGACGCACCTTCGCCGTCGCGGTGGTGAGGATGCCCCGGCTCATGGGGGCCAGTGTGGGGGTGAAGGATACGGTGACCGGGGCGTTCAGGGCCGCCGAAAGTCCTTGCTCAATCTCGGGCGTGTGGCGGTGTCCGCCGCCCACACCGTACGGGCTCATGGAGCCCATCACCTCGGCGCCGATCAGGTTGACCTTGGCGGCTTTGCCGGCCCCGGACGTACCGGACGCGGAAACGATAACGACGTCGTCGGCCTGGAGCAGGTGGTTGCTGAAGCCCGGGGTGAGGGCCAGCAGGGCCGACGTCGGGTAGCAGCCCGGGACGGCGATCCGCTTGGCGCCGCGAAGCGCCTCGCGCTGGCCGGGAAGTTCCGGCAGTCCGTAGGGCCACGTGCCGGCGTGCGGGGAGCCGTAGAACTTCTCCCACGCGGCCGCATCCTCCAGCCGGTGGTCGGCGCCGGCGTCGATCACGACGGTGCCGGCCGGCAGCTGCGCGGCGATCTCCGCGGAGGCACCGTGCGGCAGGGCCAGGAACACGACGTCGTGTCCGGCCAGGTTCTCCACCGTCGTGTCTTCGAGGATACGGCTGGCCAGACCGTGGAGATGCGGCTGCAATTCCCCTAGTCTGGAACCGGCGTTGCTGTGGGCCGTGATGGCGCCGATCGTGACGTCGGGGTGGCCGGCGAGGAGCCGCAGCACCTCGCCGCCGGCATAACCGCTTGCGCCGGAGACGGCAACAGAAATAGTCATACCAAGAACTATACAGCAATAGTATGCATAGATGCCGATATTTATGCAGTCGATCCCGCGTGCCTTGTCCTCGTGCCCTGTCCTACCGCCGGGCGCCCGGTTCGGTGCGCGGCAGGCGCCGGGCCGGGAGGGGCCGGGATTGGCCGGGGGCGTATGCTTGGTTAAGGGTGATCCAGACCGTGCAGTCCGAATGTCGGCTGCAGCGTTGCCCGTAACAGTTACGAGGCACGCGCTCCATGACCCCCACCACTGCTACGCCGGAACGCCCGAGATCGCGCGTCCGCCAGCCCAACGCCGTCGTCCTGAGCTATTCGGAACTCCTTAAGACCGTCAAGGCCGCAGGCCTGCTCGAACGCCGCGTCGGCTTCTACATCACGGTGTTTTCCGTCCTGGTCCTCCTGATGACGGCCACCTGGTTCGGTTTTGCCCTCATCGGCGACAGCTGGTTCCAGCTCCTCATCGCCGCGGCCCTGGGCATCCTCTGCACCCAGCTGAGCTTTCTGGCCCACGAGGCCGGACACCGCCAGATCTTCGCCTCCCGCCGGGCCAATGACTGGGCCGCACGGCTGCTCGCCACGTCGGTCGCCGGGATCAGCTACTCCTGGTGGGAGCAGAAGCACGGCGCACACCACAACCACCCGAACGTCATTTCCAAGGACCCGGATATCGCCACCGGCGCCATCGCATTCTTCCCGGAGGCCGCCGCCACCCGGCAGGGCCGGTTCTCGTTCCTCACGCGCAAGCAGGGCTGGCTCTTCTTCCCTCTGCTGTTCCTCGTCGGTCTGGGCCTGCAGATCGATTCGATCAAGTTCATCTTCCAGCGCGCCAAGGTCACGCACCGCTGGGTTGAAATCCCGATCCTCGTGGTCCGCCTCAGCCTCCTGCCGGTGCTTGCCTTCACGTTCCTGCCCTGGGGCATGGCGCTCGCGTTCATCGCGGTCCAGCTCGCTGTCTTTGGGTTCTACATGGGCGCTTCCTTCGCGCCGAACCACAAGGGCATGCCGGTCCTGCCGGCGGACAGCCGCGTGGACTTCTTCAGCCGCCAGGTCCTGACGTCCCGGAACATCTCGGGCGGCCGCTTCATGGACATCCTGCTCGGCGGCCTCAACCGCCAGGCCGAACACCACCTCTTCCCGGACATGGCACGGCCCCAGCTCGACAAGGCCGCCGTGATCGTCCGCGAGTTCTGCGCGAAGCACCAGGTTCCCTACACGGAAACCACCTTGCTGCAGTCCTACGGCATCATCGTCCGCTACCTCAACGACGTCGGCCTCTCCGCCGGGCGCCACTTCGAGTGCCCGATGGCCACGGTGACCCGCCGCTTCTAGGCGGCCGGGCGGCTCCGCGAACGCGGAGGGTTTCGCCAGCGGCCCTGATACTCCTGTTTGACCCGAAGTGACGGCCGGATACCGGCCGTCACTTCGTCGTTGGCGCCGGTGTCCCTAGGATGGGTGCAGGATGAGGGCCAGGAACCCGCAGCCCGGAATCCCAGCCCAACACCTTCAGACCAACACCTTCAGACCAGGCAAGGATACACATGATGCACGCAATCGTCGCCCGCCAGGCAGGCGGCCCCGAGGTTCTCACACCGGCAGAGGTCGAGCGCCCGGTTCCGGGTCCCGGCCAGCTGCTCGTCAAGGTCGCCGCCGTCGGTGTGAACTTCATTGACACCTACAAGCGCAGCGGCAGCTACAAGGTGGCCTACCCCTTCACCCCCGGCTCCGAGGCCTCGGGAACCGTGGAGGAACTCGGCGACGGCGTGACCGGGTTCTCCCCCGGCGACCGGGTGGCCACGGCTGAAGGCATCAACTGTTACGCCGGCTACGCCCTGATCGATGAGGACAAAGCGCTGCCGGTCCCCCAGGGCGTGGACGACTTCACCGCCGCCGCCCTGCCGCTGCAGGGCATCACCGCGCATTATCTGATCAATTCCTCCTTCAAGGTGGAGCCGGGCCACACCGTCCTGTTGCACGCAGGAGCGGGCGGCGTCGGTCTCCTGCTGATCCAGCTGCTCAAGGCCAGGGGCGCGCGCGTCCTCACCACCGTCTCCACCGATGAAAAAGAGCAACTGGCCCGCGAGGCCGGTGCGGACCATGTGCTGCGCTATGACGGCTTCGCCGCCAGGGTCCGTGAACTGACTGACGGGGCCGGCGCGGACGTCGTGTACGACGGCGTTGGCAAGGACACGTTCGACGGCTCCCTCGCTTCCCTGCGCATCCGCGGCACCCTCGTGCTGTTCGGCGCCGCGTCCGGGCCCGTGCCGCCGTTCGACCCGCAACGGCTCAACGCCGGGGGCTCGCTGTACCTGACCCGGCCAACGATCGCCCATTTCCTGCGCGACGCCCAGGAGCGCCGCTGGCGCTCGGACGAGCTGTTCGCCGCGGCGGCCAACGGAAGCCTCAAGGTCCGGGTTGGCGCCCGCTATGACCTCGCGGAAGCCGCCCGGGCCCACGACGACCTGGAGCAGCGGCGCACCACGGGCAAGGTCCTCCTGGTTCCCTGAGCCCGGTCCGGGCACACCCCTGGAGGTAACAGTGTGCGCACGTCCGGACAGAGGCGGAGTATTAACACGAAGCGACCGCGGACACCTTCCGTTCACCTAGGCCGGAGATGATTCCCCCGTGACTGAGCACCAACCCCCAAACGGCGACCTTTCGCAGGCCACCGCCACCGTCAGCCCGGCCTTCGGGGCGCAGCTTTCAGGGTCCCTGGTCACACCGCCGGAACGGACCCTCGTCGACATCCTGCTGGACACGGCCGAGCGCTTTCTGGATGCCTCGGCGCTCGACGACGGCCACCAGTCGCTCAGTTACGCCCAGCTTGTGGCGGCGGTCAGGGCCAAGGCGAGGGAGCTGCACGCCGCAGGCCTGGGTGCCGGGGACAAGATCGGCGTGCGGATTCCCTCCGGCACCAATCATCTCTATGTCTCAATCCTGGCCATCCTGATGGTCGGGGCGGCGTATGTCCCGGTGGACGCGGACGACCCGGAAGAGCGTGCCAGGCTCGTGTTCGGCGAAGCACGGATCGCCGGGACGCTACGCGGAGCCGGGGAGGTTGTGACGGAGGGCCAGCGGCCCCTCCCGTTCCCCGCCCCGCGGCTTCCCGGCCCGGACGACGACGCCTGGGTGATCTTCACGTCGGGGTCCACCGGAACGCCGAAAGGCGTCGCCGTGCAGCACCGATCCTCGGCCGCTTTCGTCGACGCCGAGGCCCGGCTCTTCCTCCAGGACGATCCGATCGGCCCGCAGGACCGCGTCCTGGCCGGCCTGTCGGTGGCCTTCGACGCCTCCTGCGAGGAAATGTGGCTTGCCTGGCGGCACGGCGCCTGCCTCGTCCCGGCGCCGCGGGCCCTGGTCCGGACCGGCATGGACCTCGGTCCGTGGCTGATCAGCCACGGCATCACCGTCGTTTCCACGGTGCCTACCCTCGCCGCGCTCTGGCCCGTGGAGTCCCTCGAGAGCGTCCGCCTGCTGATCTTCGGCGGCGAAGCGTGCCCGCCGGACCTCACCGAGCGGCTGGCCGTCGAAGGCCGCGAAGTCTGGAACACCTACGGCCCCACCGAGGCCACCGTCGTCGCCTGCGCTGCCAGGCTGGGCGGCCCCGGACCCATCAGGATCGGCCTCCCGCTGGACGGCTGGGACCTCGCCGTCGTCGACGCCAACGCCCTGCCGGTCGGAGAAGGGGAAATCGGCGAACTGATCATCGGCGGAGTCGGACTGGCCCGGTACCTGGACCCGGCGAAGGACGCCGAGAAATATGCCCCCATGCCGTCGCTGGGCTGGGCACGCGCCTACCGCTCCGGCGACCTGGTCCGCTACGAAGCCGAGGGACTGGTCTTCCAGGGCCGCGCCGACGAACAGGTCAAGCTCGGCGGGCGCCGGATTGAGCTGGGTGAGATCGACGCCGCCCTGCAGTCGCTGCCGGATGTTGCCGGCGCGGCCGCGACCGTGCAGACGACGGCGGCTGGAAACCAGATTCTTGTCGGGTACCTGGCCCCGGCCGGTGGCCGGGATCTCGATCTGGCCGCGGCACGGGAGCTCCTTGGCCAAAGCCTGCCGGCCCCGCTGATCCCGCTGCTGACCGTGGTCGATTCGCTGCCCACCAAGACCAGCGGCAAGGTGGACCGGCACGCACTGCCGTGGCCGCTGCCGGGGGCCGGTGCCGCCGACGCCGCCGACGCCGCTGCGGCCCCGCTGAACCTCCCGGACGATGCTGCCTGGATCGTCGAGCAGTGGAGCGCGGTGCTGGGCGGCTCCGTGGCCAACCTGGACGCCGATTTCTTCGCCTACGGGGGCGGGTCCCTCGCTGCCGCGCAACTTGTCTCCGCCCTCCGCGTGCGGTACCCCACCGTCACGGTGGCCGACATCTACGCCACCCCCCGAGTCGGGGCGCTCATCGACACCGCCCGCCAGTCGCTGCCCGAGGGCGGGGCCGGGCCCGCCCCGGAGCGCACGGTCCGCCGGACCGCCCGGAAGTCACAGGTCTTCCAGACCCTGATGGGTGTCCCGCTGCACCTCCTGGTGGGCATGCGCTGGCTGACCTACCTGATGGCGGCGAACAATCTGCTCTCCTCCCTTGCCGGCTTCACGGCGGCGCCCACCGTGTCCTGGTGGTGGGTCGCGGCCTCGTGGCTCGTCTTCGTCAGCCCATTGGGGCGGATGCTGATCTCCATCGCCGCCGCCCGCCTGCTGCTCCGCAAGGTGGTGCCCGGAACCTACCCGCGCTCCGGCCGGGTGCACCTGCGCCTGTGGCTGGCCGAACAGATCCAGGACCTGGCCGGCGCAGTCAGCCTGGCCAGCGCCCCCTGGGTGCCGTACTACGCCCGGGCCCTCGGGGCCACAATCGGCAACAATGTCCAGCTCCACTCGCTGCCGCCTGTCACCGGCCTGCTCTCACTCGGCAGCGGCTGCAATATCGAGCCGGAAGTCGACCTGTCCGGCTGGTGGATCGACGGTGACATTGTCCATATCGGCGCCATCCATATCGGCCCCGGCGCAACGGTCGGTGCCCGCAGTACCCTGATGCCGGGCGCCACGATCGGCGCCGGAGCCCAGGTGGAACCCGGCTCGGCCGTGCTGGGCAAGGTGAAGTCCGGGCAACTCGTCGCCGGATCCCCGGCCGAGCGGCGGGGCAAGGCCAAACACTCCTGGCCGGACACTCCCCCCGAGCACCCGCTGATCGGCCGGCTCTGGTTTGCCGGCTTCGCGACCGCCTCGGCCGTCCTGGCCCTGATTCCCTACCTCTCCGCCGCCGCCGCCGCCCTTGTGGTCTTTGGCTTCATCCGCGGCAGCGAATCGCTGACCGCAGCACTGCCGCAGCTCCTGCTGTCCCTGCCGCCGGCGGCCCTGGCCTGGTTCCTGTCCAACCTTGTGCTGATCCTCCTCACCACCCGTCTCCTCGGTGTGGGGCTGGCCGAAGGCTACTACCGGGTGCGCAGCAGGATCGGCTGGCAGGTCTGGGCCACCGAACGGGTCCTGGACCTGGCCCGTGACCTGCTCTTCCCCCTTTACGCCAGCCTCTTCACACCGGTCTGGCTGCGCCTGCTCGGCGCCAGGATCGGCAAGAACGTGGAGGCCTCGACCGTCCTGCTGATCCCCAAGATGACCACGGTGGGTGAGGGCGCCTTCCTGGCCGACGACACCATGGTGGCCTCCTATGAGCTCGACGGCGGCTGGTTGCGGATCGCCCCGGCGAAAATCGGCAAACGCTCCTTCCTCGGCAACTCCGGCATGACCGCGGCGGGACGCAATGTGCCCAAGAACTCCCTGGTCGCGGTGCTGTCGGCAACTCCCGCGAAGGCGAAGTCCGGGACGTCCTGGCTGGGCAGCCCGCCGGTCAGGCTCCGGCGCACCGCCATCGCCTCCGATGACACCAGGACCTACCAGCCGCCGCTGAGGCTCAAGATCGCCCGCGCGCTGTGGGAACTGTGCCGCTTTGTCCCCGTCGTGGCGACGGTCGCGATCGCCGCCGGCGTGTTCCTCGCCTTCGACTGGCTTGCCACGGTCTTCAATTACGGCATCGCGGCGCTCCTGGGCGGCGTCGTGATCCTGCTCGCCGGCGCCGTGGCGGCCGGCAGCGCCGTAGTGGCGAAATGGCTGCTCGTGGGACGCATCAGGCCCGGCGAGCATCCGCTGTGGAGTTCCTTCATCTGGCGCAACGAGGTAGTGGACACCTTCATCGAAATGGTCAGCGCCCCGTGGTTCGCCCGTGCGGCCACCGGGACCCCGGCCCTGGTCTGGTGGCTCCGGGCCCTCGGCGCCAGGATCGGCGCCGGCACGTGGTGCGAAAGCTACTGGCTACCCGAAGCGGACCTCGTGACCCTGGGCCGGAACTCCACGGTCAACCGCGGCTGCGTGGTCCAGACCCACCTCTTCCACGACCGCGTGATGAGCATCGACACTGTTACGCTCGATGACGGGGCAACGATGGGCCCGCACGGTGTAATCCTTCCGCAGGCCCGGATCGGCAAGGGCGGCACGGTGGGCCCGGCATCCCTCGTGATGCGGGGTGAAACGGTGCCCGCCGCGACGTACTGGATGGGCAATCCGGTGAGCCCGTGGGGCGGACCGGCTGTGCCTGCCCCCAAGCCGAAGTAGCCCCGCCCCGCCCATCACGCACCTGCAATCCCGAAGGCCGGTTTATGAGTTCCAGCCCCCAGAGTCCCACTGCCGCAGCCGGCACCGGAGGCGGCCTGCCCTCGGACGACGCCGCCGGTTCCCCGGATCCGTACCTGCCCGGCCATGGCACCGATGCCTACCGGGTCACCCGCTATGAACTCGAGCTGGACTACAAGCTCAGCAGCAACCGCCTGACCGGGAGGGCCGTGGTGCATGCCATCACGCAGCGCCCGACGTCGGCCGTCGTGCTTGACCTGACCGGGCTCCGGGCCACCAAGATCCAGCTCAGCGGTCGGAGGGTGCGCAAGTTCAGCCAGCGCGCCGACCAGCTCGTCATCGTCCCCGACGCCGCCCTGTTGCCGGGCGAGGAATTCACCCTGGACATCCGCTATGAGGGCAACCCCTCTCCCCGCCGCGGCCTGTGGGGCGAAGTGGGCTGGGAGGAACTGACCGACGGCGTGCTCGTGGCGGGCCAGCCGAACGGCGCGCCCTCCTGGTTCCCCTGCAACGACCACCCGCAGGACAAAGCCAGCTACCGGATCTCGGTGACCACGGACGCCAACTACCGGGCCGTGTGCAACGGGATCCTGATTGCCCGCACCAGCCGGTCCAGCCGCGAGACCTGGGTCTATGAGCAGTCCGAACCCATGGCAACGTACCTCGCCACAGTCCAGATCGGCCGCTACGAACTCCTGTCGCTCAATCCCGTCCATCCGGCGACGCAGGTGCCCCAGTACGCGGCGGTGCCGGCGGCGCTGGCAGACACGGCCCGTGCGGTGCTGGCGAGGCAGCCCGAGATGATGCGCACCTTCATCGATTGCTTCGGCCCGTACCCTTTCGCCGAGTACACCGTTGTGGTGGCCGGGGACGAGTTGGAGATACCGCTGGAGGCGCAAAGCTTGTCGATCTTCGGTCCCAACCATTTGGAGCCGGACTGGGAGTCCCAGCGGCTCATCGCCCACGAGTTGTCCCACCAGTGGTTCGGGAACTCGCTGACGGCGGCCTCGTGGAAGGACATCTGGCTGCACGAGGGTTTTGCCTGCTACGCCGAATGGATCTGGTCCGAGGAAGCCGGCGTCATGTCGGTGGCCCGGCGGGCTGCCTCCGCCTGGCGGAAGCTCAGCGCCGGCAAGCAGGACCTGCTGGTGGGCGACCCCGGGCCGGAGCTGATGTTCGATGACCGGGTCTACAAGCGCGGCGCCCTGGCACTGCATGCCCTCCGGCTGCGCTGCGGGGACCTTGCCTTTTTCTCACTGCTGCATGAGTGGGCAAGCCAGAACCGTCATGGCTCCGTCTCAACGCCGCAGTTCATCCTCACCGCGGACCACGCGACCGGCCTCGACACCGAGGCCGTGCTGCATCCCTGGCTGTACCAGGAAGCCCTGCCGCCGCTGCCTCTCGGCTAGCACATGAACTATTTGAGCGACGCCCCTGGGTCCCGTGGCTTCTATTCGCGGCTTTCTTCCCTCAGGGGTTTGAGATGCTCCGGGATTGCGTCGTCGCGAAGGTCCGGATACGTGCACGTGAACTCGCCCCGGTAGCCGAAAAGAAATCCGAGGAGTGGGTTCCGGACCTGCATCTGGATCGTGAACACCCCACGGGCATCATCGAAGTTCTCATACAGGTCTGCCGTGCCTGTGCAGATCGCGGGAAACTCGAATGCTGCGAAGCCTTCGTAGAACCTTTGAGCCCCTGATTGCAGATGCAGCGATCCATCGGCCAAAACCTCCAGGGCGAGGTCCGTAGCCAGGTGCTGGTGGGTGCCGAGATAATCGACGATCCCACCATTCTTGCTCTGCACCATGGTGGCGTCGAAGCGCCGTCGCTTTGGTCCGGGCAGTTCAAGGGTTCTGACGAAGGTGACCGTAGGCCGGCCGAACCCATCAAGGTAGGGGTAATTCTCGATCGTGAACGGGATGTCCTTTCCCTGGTCTGGAAAGAGGATGTTGCGGTGGCCCCCCAACTGCAAGAATGGGACTGTCCACCAGGCCCCGCGGCGGACTTCGGAAAAGATCCCGCGTCCGACACACGCATACCCTGCAGCCGTGTCCACGCCGAAGCGCTTCTGCAGCATTGGGTGGAGCCTGTGGAAGTCGCTCCCCAGCGCCGACTCGAAAATTGATGTCACGGCTGCTCCTGCCCTCCCGACTCGGCGCTCAGACCCGGTCCAGCCGGTCCAGCCAGCCCGGCAAGGGCGGACGGAGCACGTCCGGAGCGTGAGTCCGGCGACCGCCGCAGACAGCGTCCCGCCCTGGGTACTGTCCAGTGGGCCGGGAGAAGCCACGAGGCCGTAGCGGCGGTCAGGCCGAGGACGGCGGGGCCCGGGGTTCGTCCGGCCACAGCCCGGCGGAGCAGGATGCAGGCGGTCAGAACGCCGCCTGCCCTGGCCATGGCGTCCATGAACCACCGATTGCGGGAGTCCTTCGGATCAAGGTCCGACTCCGCCCACATCCTCAGGCGGTCAAAGCTTATTGCAGTCGCCCAACCCAGAGCCGGGCGGAATAGCCAGAAATCGAGGGGTTTTCCGAGAGAGCCCAGTCCGGGCTGATAGTTGTACCCCGTGATGAACCGAACACCATCCTCTGCCGGGATGTAGCGCCAGTATCCGGATCCTTGCCCTATGGGCGACACCGGGTCGGCCGTGTCGAATTTCAGGACCGATGTGGCCTGCCCATCGGATCGATACCGGTGCCCCAGGGATGCCCCGGTCCCTTGGATGACATGTAAAGGAAGACGGAACTCGTAGCGGAAATGCAGGAGTCCCTGATCGTTTCGCCCGGTGGGGATAATTCGGGAGAATCGAAGATCCCAGCGGGGGTGCAGCGCCGGGTCCTGGCTAAGGTTCCATACCCGTTCCATGGGTGCCCGGATAGCGACCTCAACGTAGATCGGCCGGCGTGTAGCAGAGTCTTCCCTGCTCAAATTTTCCCCCACTGCAGCATCATAATGTGCAGAGCGACACTCGATAGCAACAATGTCAGGCCGTGCCGACGACGGCGAGTGCGGCGGCAAATCCTGCCGGCAGACCCAGGGCAGCGGTGTCCAGTTCAAAGAGGACATTGCCGTCGGCGGGCTCCGGGAAGGCCTCGACCGAGCAGGGGTCCAGCCGCAGTCCGGTCCCGCGGGCCTTCAGCAGGGCCTCCTTCCGTGCCCACACGGCTGTCCGCCAGTAGTCCGCCTGGTCCGGAGGCAGCTCGGTGAGCAGTTGGCGTTCCGCTGGGGTGAGGGCGACGTCGTCGAACCCGGGGAACATCGCTCCCGAGCTGTGCTCCAGGTCGATGCCGATTGTTGCCCCGGCGCTGCCAGGACCAACAGCGCGGCCGGCGGCCAGCAGGGCCCAGCCGCGGCTGCGGGAAAGGCTCAGGCTGAGGCCGGTTGGCGCACCGTGGAGCCGGTAGCCGGGCCGGCCGTGGTCCAGCTCCGGGCCGGTTCCGCAATCCGGGCACGAATAGTCAGCCGTCAGTTCCCCGGGTCGCACCGAGAGGATCCCGGCGGCGAAATCGCGCAGCGCGATCCGGCCGGCCACAAAGTCCAGCCGGGCCGGCGGATCCGTGATGTCCGCGGCACGCGCGCGTTCCGCGGGATCAAGGAAGGCCCCGCCCTCCGGTCCGACGTCGGCAAGACGAACGGACCGGACGGTGATTCCGGCGACGGCGGGTGTCCCTCTGTGCCCCATCGGCTTTAGCGTTGGACTGCTCCGAAGCGCTCGTGGGCAACGGCCACGGCACTCTCGCGGGCCGCGGATGCCTCGTCGGCGGTCAGCGTGCGGTCATCGGCACGGAAGCGCAGGCTGAAAGCCAGCGACTTCTTGCCGTCCTCGATGCCCTTGCCCGCGTACACGTCGAAGAGTGCGACGTCCTCGAGCAGCCCGCCCGCTCCCTCGCGCAGTGCGGCCAGCACGTCTTCCGCGGGGATGTCCTGCGGCACCACGAGGGCGACGTCCTGGGTGGCCACCGGGTACGTGGAGATGTGCCGGGCGACAATCACGTCGGCGGCGGCCTCGAAGAGGGCGTCCGCGTTGAACTCGACTGCCACCGAACGCGCGGGCATGTCGTGCGCGGCAAGCAGCTTCGGGTGTAGCTCGCCGGCAAAGCCCAGGACCTCGCCGGTGCGGAGCGCCAGCTGGGCGGCCCGTCCCGGGTGGAAGGCCTGGTGCTGGCCCTGGCTGATGACGATCTCAACACCGAGCACGTCGCCGGCGATCCAGGCGATGTCAACTGCGTCGGCCCAGTCCCAGGCCCGGGGCGTGTGGCCGGCGGCGGCCGGTGAGTCGTGTCCTGTGAGGACCGCGGCGAGGTACAGCGGCTGGTCCGGGACGCCGTCGTACAGGCCATCCAGCACTTCATCGCTGGGCCTGGCACCGAGCGGCGGGATCGTGGCCGTGCCAAGCGTGTCGCCCGGCAGGAACACGAGGCCGGCCTCGAAGAGGGCCAGGTCGCGGAAGCCGCGTGAGTGGTTGCGCTTGGCGACCTCGATCAGGCCCGGCAGGATCGAGGTGCGCAGGTAGCCCTGCTCCTCGCTGATCGGGTTGGCCAGCTTGAGTGCCTTGCGCGGCGTTCCTGCCGCGGGAACGCCGAAGGTGTCATTGGCGGCCTTGGAGACGAACGGGTACGCGAGGACCTCGGTGAGTCCTGACGCGGCCAGGGCCTGGACCAGGCGCCGGCGCTGCTGCTGGACGCGGGTCAGCCCGCGTCCCGGGGGTGCCACCGGCAGGGACGCCGGGATCTGGTCGTAACCGACCAGCCGTGCGATTTCCTCGGTCAGGTCTTCCTTGGTTTCCAGGTCGTTCCGCCAGCTCGGCGCCGTCACCGTGTACCCGCCGGCGTTCCGGACGACGACGGCGCCCAGGTCCTGGAGCGAGGTGAGGATCTGGTCCTCGGTGAAGTCGATGCCGATCCGTTCCGCGGCGAAGGCTGCGGGCAGTTCGACGGCGACGGCGTCCGGTGCGGTGCCGACGTCGGTCCCCTCGGCGACGGCGGTGCCCCCGGCAAGCTCGACCAGGAGGTCAACAACCCGCTGGGCGGCGACGCCGGCCACCTGCCAGTCAACGCCGCGTTCGAAGCGCTTTGAGGCCTCGGACGGGAGCTTGTGGCGGCGGCGGGAGCGTGCGATGGACACTTCGTCGAAGTGCGCAGCCTCCACGAGGACGTTCGTGGTGGCACCGGACACCTCGGTGGCGGCACCGCCCATCACACCGGCAATGCCGATCGCACCGGAACCGTCGGTGATGAGGAGGTCCTCGACGTCGAGCGTCCGTTCCTTGCCGTCCAGCGTGGTGATCTTTTCACCGGCCGACGCCCGACGGACCACAATGTCGCCCGACAGGGTGTCCAGGTCGTAGCAGTGGGTGGGCTGGCCGAGTTCCAGCATGACGTAGTTCGAGATGTCCACCGGCAGCGAGATCGAGCGGATGCCGGCGAGCCGGAGGCGGGAGGTCATCCACGGGGGCGTGGGCTTCGTGGCGTCGACGCCGCGGACGGTGCGGGCCACAAAACGGTCGCAGCCGGGCTTGCCGTAGATCGGGGCGCCGTCGTTGAGCTTTACGCCGAAGCCGCCGGCCAGTCCCGCGGGTGCCTGGACCCTGGCGGCCGGGTCGGTGAAGGACGTGCCGGTGGCGTGCGCGTACTCGCGGGCCACCCCGCGGATGGAGAACGCATAGCCGCGGTCCGGGGTGACGTTGATTTCGGCGGCCTGGTCGTAGAGGCCCAGCAGCTCCATGGCGTCGGTGCCGATTTCCGGGTCCAGCCCGATCCTCGACAGCACCAGGATGCCGTCGTGGTCCTCGCCGATGCCGAGCTCGCGCACGGAGGCGATCATGCCGGCGGACAGGTGGCCGTAGGTCTTCCGTGCGGAGATGTGGAAGTCGCCGGGCAGCACGGCACCGGGAAGGGTGACCACCACCTTGTCGCCTTCCACGAAGTTATGGGCGCCGCAGATGATGCCCTGGACGCCGGAGGGGTCGATGCCCTCGCCGGTGAGGCTCTGCTGCTGTCCTTCGGGGACCACCCGGACCTGGCACCAGTTGATGGTTTTGCCGTTGGTCTGGGGTTCCTTGACGATGCTCAGGACCTGGCCCACCACGATGGGGCCCTGCAGGGTGTCCGTGGGCCGGTGGACTGCCTCTTCTTCAAAGCCGACCTTGACGAGGTCTGCCATCACGTCTTCGGCCGTTGCCCCGGCCGGTACCTGCGCAAATTCACGCAGCCAGGAAAGTGGGATACGCACTGTTAGATCTCCATCCCGAAGTGCTCGCTGAAACGTACGTCGCCTTCTATCATGTCGCGCATGTCGCCGACCTCGTTGCGGAACATGAGGGTCCGCTCGATGCCCATGCCGAAGGCAAAACCTGAATAGATGTCCGGATCGATGCCCGCGGCGCGGAGCACGTTGGGGTTGACCATGCCGCAGCCGCCCCATTCGATCCAGCTGGGGCCGCCCTTGGCGCCCGGGTGCCAGATGTCCAGCTCGGCGGACGGCTCGGTGAACGGGAAGTAGTTGGGGCGCAGCCGGATCTGGGCCTCGTCGCCGAACATCTGGCGCGCGAAGTGCTCCAGGGTGCCGCGGAGGTCCGCCATGCTGAGCTTCTTGTCGATGGCGAGGCCCTCGAACTGGTGGAAGACCGGGGTGTGTGTGGCGTCGAGCTCATCGGTGCGGAACACCTTGCCGGGGCACAGCACGTAGATGGGCAGATCGCGTTCCAGCATGGAGCGGACTTGTACCGGGGAGGTGTGGGTGCGCATCAGCAGGTGGGCCTCGGGCGGCTCCACGAAGAAGGTGTCCTGCATTTCGCGGGCGGGGTGGTCCGGCTTGAAGTTCAGGGCGTCGAAGTTGAACCACTCGGACTCGACCTCGGGGCCCTCGGCGATCTCCCAGCCCATGCCAACGAAGATGTCCGCGACGCGTTCCTGCAGGGTGGACAGCGGGTGGCGTGCACCGGCTCGACGGCGGCGCGGAGCTGCCGTGACATCCACGGTCTCCTCGACCAGGATGCGGGCGTCGTTCTCGGCCTCAAGCTCGGCCGTGCGGTCCGCGAGCGCCTTGTTGACGCGTCCGCGGGAGGAGCCCATGAGTTTGCCGGCGGCGGCCTTCTGGTCCTTGGACAGTCCGCCGATTTCACGGTTGGCGAGGCTCAGCGCGGACTTCTCGCCGGTGTGCGCGAGGCGCACGGCCTTGAGTTCATCGAGCGTGGAGGCGGCGGCAATGGCGGCAACGGCCTGGTCTACGGCGGCGGTGATGGCGGCTTCATCCAGGGGATTCGGGACGCCGGCGCCCGGCAAAGTTTCAGTCATCTACTGTTCTTAGCTACGAGTCGGTTCATGCCAACGGCACGGGACCTTCCTAAGGTGCAGGGACCCGCGCATTGACAAAGGGCAGGGCTCGCCACATGGCTCCGGCGGGCACTCCCCTTCAGTCTAGTTGAACGCACTCAGGTGCCCGAACGTGACGCTTCTCCCCGGGCGCCCCGCAGTGGACCGCGTCCCGCGCGGCTGCGTATTCCCGGCTGCTTGTCCCCGGCTGCGTATTCCCGGCTGCTTGTCCCGGCTGCTTGTCCCGGCTGCTTGTCCCGCAGGGCGGGGCGCCGGGCTAGCATGGCCTCATGACGCCGGGACAACGGCTGCGGCAGCTGGCCAACGTACTGAACGCAACAACCCCGCTGGGATTGTTGCTGGCCGGCTGCGCCCGCACTGCCCTCCGCCGCGGACCACACGGTCTGCTCCTGGCCACCGGCTACCGCTGGCGGCTGCCCGTGGCCGGGGCCTTCACGGTCGGCAACGTGGTGATCTTCCGTGCCGGTCCCGGCGAAGTCCTGGCCAACCCGGCGCTGCTGGGGCACGAGGAACGCCACTGCACCCAGTACGCCTGGTGCCTGGGCCTTCCCTTCCTGCCGCTGTATGTCCTCGCCGCGGGCTGGTCCCTGGTCCGGACCGGCAACCCCGGCTCGCGCAATATCTTCGAACGGCACGCCGGGCTGCAGGCCGGCGGCTATCCGGAGCCGGGCACAGGCTCCCGGCGCCGCTCCCCGACTACGGGTCCAAACAACAACGGATCCAACGCGACTACCGGGACGCGCTCCGCGGTCCCCGAACGGAACGAGGCATAACAATGACCGACAGCCCCAGGACCATCTCCGTTACGGGGACCGGCAGTGCGGAAGCCGCCCCGGACCTGCTGACCCTCTCGATCGGCGTCGAGTGCCGCCGGGAGGACGTCGGCGCGGCGTACGGTGAGGCGGGCCGTGTCTCCGCGGCCATCACGGCGGCACTGCGCGGGTACGGCGTCGCGGATCCGGGCATCACGACGTCGGGACTCAATGTCCGCGCCGAGGTGAACTGGCAGGAGGGCCGGGGGCAGGTCGTCTCGGGCTACCTGGCGTCCAGCATGCTCAGCGTCCGGATCAGGGAACTGGCATCATCGTCCGAGGTCATCGCAGCAGCGGTCGCGGCCGGCGGCAACGATGTCCGGCTCAACGGGCTGGAGCTCGGCTTTGCCGATCCCGCCGCCGTCGCCGCCCGGGCCCGCGAAGCCGCCTGGCAGGATGCCCTCACGACGGCCGGGCACTTCGCGTCGCTCGCCGGAACGTCCCTGGGCAAAGTGGTCTCGCTCGCACAGCAGTCCGGCCACCCGGCGCCGATCCCGGTAGCGAAGATGCAGCGGGCCACTGCGGTGGAGTCGCTCACGGTCGAGGCCGGCCAATCGAGCGTCACCGCCACGGTCGGCGTCGTGTGGGAACTGCTCGGCTGAGCCGGCCCGTGCCCCGCTAGTTGTACTCGGCCAGGACGTTGGTTACATGTTGAAAAGGGTGAAGACCTCTTAGGTTGGTGGTTACCACACACACCTAACGACTAAGAGGTCTTCATGGTCCACCGTAATGCCCGTCTGACTCCTGCCGGTAGAAGCATCCTTGTCCAGCGTCTTCTGGGCGGCCGTCCCGTGGCGCATGTGGCGAAGGAAATGGGTGTTTCCCGCGCATGCGCCCACCGGTGGCTCAAGCGCTATGTCGAACACGGCTGGGACGGGATGGAGGACCGGTCCTCACGCCCGCATTCGTGCCCGCACGCCACCCCCGAGGCGAAGATCGAGGACGTGCTCGCGGCTCGGGAGAAGCACCGCGAAGGCCCGGTCGAGCTGGCCGAACGCTGCAAGGTCCCGGCCCGCACGGTCTCTAGGATCATCGCCAGGGCCGGGCTGCCCCGGTTGTGGGAACTGGACCCGATCAGCGGCGAACGCATCCGGGCCGGCCGGGCCACCGACCACCGTTACGAACGCGACACCGCCGGAGAGTTGCTGCATATCGACGTCAAGAAACTCGGCGGCATAGCGAACGGCGGCGGCTGGCGGGTCCATGGCCGCAGCGAAGCCGTCAGAGGCCGCGGCATCGGGTACGACTACGTCCACGTCGCCGTGGATGACCACTCCCGCCTGGCCTACGTTGAGGTCCTGCCCGACGAGAAAGGGCCGACCTGCGCCCGGTTCCTGACCAACGCCGCGGCGTTCATGGCCGCGAACGGGGCACCGGTGCGCGAAGTCATGACCGACAACGCCCTGGCCTACATCCGGTCCGCGGACTTCGCTACGGCCATCGCGGATCTCGGCGCCAAACACCGGCGCACCAAACCGCGCAGCCCGTGGCAGAACGGCAAGGCCGAGCGGTTCAACCGCACTCTCCAGGAAGGCTGGGCCTATAAGAACGCCTATGACTCCAGCGACGACCGCACACAGGCCCTCACGGGCTGGCTAGACTTCTACAACCACCGCCGCAACCACAGCGCCCTCGGAGGACGACCACCCATCAGCAGATGTAACCAACCTGCTGGCTGAGTACAGCTAGTGCGTGGCGCCGGCGGCGATCTTCAGGTCCGCGGTCGTCGCCAGGGTGCTGCGGACGACGACGGCGAGCGCCTCGGTCAGCTGGGCCAGCGGCAGGGACGGCTGGTTGCTCCCCGCCGGCAGCTGGGCCGGCTCAAAGGGAACATGGACAAAGCCTCCCCGGGTGCCGGGACGGAGCCGCAGGGCGTGCATCAGTCCGTAGAAGACGTGGTTGCAGACGTAGGTGCCCGCGGTCTGGGACACCTCGGCGGGGATCCCCGCCGTGAGAAGGGCCGCGAGCGCCGTCTTCACCGGAAGAGTGCTGAAGTAGGCCGCGGGTCCCCCGCTGGCCACGGGCTGGTCCACGGGTGCGTTGCCGGCATTGTCCGGAATCCGCGCGTCGTCGCAGTTGATCGCGATCCGCTCCAGCGAGATCCGGGGCCGTCCGCCGGCCTGGCCTGCGCAGACCACCAGCTCCGGGCGGTGCCGTTCCAGCGCCGCTTCCAGCACGCGGATCGCGTCCCCGAAGACGCAGGGCAGCTCGACGGCCCGCGCATCGAGCCCTTCCGCCCGGAGCTCCGCCGCGGCGTCCCGTGCGGCGGACCAGGATGGGTTGGTGCTTTCGCCGCCGAACGGCTCGAACCCTGTCAGGAGAATCATGGCCCCAGCCTAACAACGCCGCCGGAGGGCCAGCCGGCGTCGCCTTGTGCGCGGTCCTGATGCGGCGGGGTCCTTGACTTAAACTCGAACATACATTCGAATAGAGCCATGAGATGGGACGCACAAGCACTCACACCGGCGCCCGGAGACAGGGCAACGGAAGGCAGTTCCCCTGGCGGCGGAGGCAACAGCTCCCCGGCCGCCCCCGCCACCGATGCGCTGCTGCCCCTGATCGGGCTGGTGCGTTCCGTGACCACCCCCGAGTTCGCCGGCGTCACTTTCCATGAGGTCACCGCCAAATCGGTGCTCAACAAGGTAGCCGCCGGTTCGCGGATGCCGTTCGAGTGGACCATCAACCCCTACCGCGGCTGCAGCCACGCCTGCGTCTATTGCTTCGCCCGGAAGAGCCACACCTACCTCGACTTCGACGCCGGGCTGGACTTTGACAGCCAGGTGGTGGTGAAGATCAACGCGGCGGACGTCCTGCGCCGGGAACTGGCCAAGCCCCCATGGGGGCGGCAGCACGTGGCCCTGGGCACCAACACGGATCCCTACCAGCGGGCAGAGGGCCGGTACCGGCTCATGCCGGGCATCATTGAAGCGCTGGCCGAATCCGGCACTCCCCTGTCCATCCTGACCAAAGGCACACTGCTGGCCAGGGACATCCCGCTGCTCAAGCACGCCGCGGCCCAGGTTCCCGTCGGCGTCGGGATCTCGCTGGCGATGACGGACGAGCGCCTCTCGGAGGCAGTGGAGCCCGGCACGCCCGGTCCGCGTGCGCGCCTGAAGCTGATCACGCGCCTCCGGGAGGCAGGACTGCCGTGCGGGGTGATGGCCATGCCGATCCTGCCGTGGCTCTCGGACAGCGACGAGGCCCTCGATTCCCTGTTCGGCTCCCTTGCTGCGGCGGGCGCCACCGGGGTGACCGCAGGAGCCCTCTACCTCAAGCCCGGAACCCGGCAGTGGTTCATGCAGTGGATCGCCAGGGAACATCCGCAGCTCGCCGGCAAGTACCGGCGGCTTTACGGCACGGGCTCCTACGCCTCCAAGGAGTACCGCGACTGGCTGTCCGGCCGCATCCGGTATTTCAAGGCCCGCCATGGCTTCTCCGGATCGCAGGGCTTCAGCCACCGCGACCTCAACGCCACTGCCGTCAGCGGCGATCCCGGCAGCAGTGATCCCAGGGACGAGGAAGCGCAGTACCCCGCCGGCAGCATCCCCGAAGCGGCAGCGTTCCCCGCCGGGCCGCGATCCGCCACGGCGGCTGCCCAGCCCACCCTGTTCTAGAGTGCCTTCACCGCGCCCAGGACCCGGGTGAGCGATTCCTTGGCGTCCCCAAACAGGAGCGTGGTCTTGGGATCAAACAGCAGCTCGTTCTCGATCCCGGCGAAGCCCGGCCGCATCGAGCGTTTGAGGAACACCACCTGACCGGCCTGCGCGACCTCCAGGATCGGCATCCCGTAGATCGGTGCCCCGGGCGTGGATTTCGCGGCAGGATTAACCACGTCGTTGGCGCCCACGATGAGTGCTATGTCGGTGTTCGGGAACTCCGGGTTGGCTTCCTCGAGCTCCTTCAGCGCCTCATAGGGAACGTTGGCCTCCGCGAGCAGCACGTTCATGTGGCCCGGCATCCGCCCGGCCACGGGGTGGATGGCAAAGACCACTTCGACGCCGCGGGCCGCCAGGGCAATGGCGAGCTCGGCGATCGTGTGCTGGCCCTGGGCCACAGCAAGCCCGTAGCCCGGAACGATCACCACCCGCTGCGCGTAACCGAGCTGGACGGCGACGTCCTCGGGCGAGGAGGAGCGCACCGGCCGGTCGCTCTGCACGGTGGATCCCGCCGTCGAGCCTCCCCGGAAGGCGCCGAACATGATGCCGGTGACGCCGCGGCCCATCGCGGACGCCATCACCTTGGTCAGGATGGTGCCGCTGGCCCCGACGAGCGTGCCGGCGACCAGCAGGAGCACGTTGCCCAGCACAATACCGGAGGCTGCGACCGCAAGGCCGGTGAAGGCGTTCAGCAGGGAGATCACGATCGGCACGTCGGCCCCGCCGACGGGCAGCACCAGCAGGAGTCCCGCCGCCAGGCCCAGAATCAACAGCGCCACAGCCCAGCCGGCTGCACCCGTGACGATCACGAGGGCGCCGGCGGCGACGGCTCCCAGCACCACGGCGCCCATCACCACCGGCATGCCGGGGAACAGCAGGGGGCGGGTGCTGATCAGCTCCTGCAGCTTGCCGACGGTCACGGCCGAGCCGGCAAAGGACACGGCGCCGACCAGCATGGTGAAGACCACGGCCAGCCGCACCCAGGGGTCGGCGCCGTGGCCGAGTTCCAGCACGGCGACCAGCGCAGCGGCCCCGCCGCCAACGCCGTTGAACAAGGCCACAAGTTGCGGCATCTGGGTCATCTGCACGCGCCGGGCCACCGGAACGGCCACGGCGGACCCGACGGCGATGGCGGCGAGGATCAGCGGGATGTTCTCCAGTTTCACGGAGAGGAACACCGTGACCACGGCCACGAGGGCGCCGGCAGCTCCGATGGCGTTGCCCCGCCGGGCGGTCCGCGGTGAGCTCAGGCCCTTCAGCGCAAGAATGAAGCAGACGGAGGCCACGAGGTAGAACAGGGACGTCCACCCGGGGCCAAGGATGCTCATGTGCCGTCCTCCCCCGCGCCGGCACCGCGCCGGGCAGGCTGCCGGCTGCCGAACATTTCCAGCATCCGGTCCGTGACGACGAAGCCGCCGACCAGGTTGGCCGTTGCCAGCACCACTGCGATGAGGGCGACCGTGAGTAGCCAGGGGTCATCCGCCTGGCCGGCCACGATGATGGCGCCAACCAGGATGATGCCGTGGATGGCGTTGGCACCGGACATCAGCGGGGTATGCAGCTTGCTCGTCACCTTGGAGACGACTTCGAAGCCGACGAAGACGGCGAGCACCACCACCGTGAGCAGCGTGATCGGATCCATCATGTGAGGGCCTCCAGTGCTTCGGCGGTGGCGGCATGCCGGACGGAGCCGCCGTGGGTCAGGCAGGCGCCGGCAACCACTTCGTCGTCGAAGTCCGGGACAACTTTGCCGTCGGCGGTCATCAGGGCCAGGAGGTTCGCGACGTTCTTGGCGAATAGACGGGAAGCATCGGAAGGCATCGCGGAGGCGGCGTCCTGCAGGCCCACCAGGGTGACGGAACCGCCGTCGACCGGGATCTGGAGGTCCCGCCCCGCAATGACTCCTTCGACGTTGCCGCCGGATTCCGCCGCAAGGTCGACGACGACCGAACCCGCCCGCATGCCGGCCACCATCCCGGCCGTCACCAGCAGGGGAGCCGCGCGGCCGGGGATGGCCGCCGTCGTGATCAGGACGTCCGCAGCGGCAACATGCGGGGCCAGCAGTGCGCGCTGGCGTTTGGCCCGGTCCTCGCCCAGCTCACGGGCGTAGCCGCCACTTCCCTCCGCTGTTTGGCTGTCGAGGTCCAGGTGGATGAACGTGCCTCCCATCGAGGCAACCTCGTCGGCGGAGGCTGCCCGGATGTCGTTGGCGGAGACCCGCGCGCCCAGGCGTTTCGCGGTGCCGATCGCCTGCAGCCCGGCGACGCCGGCGCCCAGGACCAGCACACGTGCGGGCGGAATCGTTCCGGCGGCCGTCATGTAGAGCGGGAAGAACCTCGGGTAGCGCAGGGCCGCCTCCAGAACGGCGCGGTAGCCGGAGACCAGCGATTGCGAACTGAGCGCGTCCATCGACTGGGCCCGGGAGATGCGCGGCACCAACTCAAGCGCGAAGGAGGTCACCCCCGCGGCGGCGAGGGCGCCCACGCCGGGCAGTTCCGAGCCCGGGGAGGCGAACCCGATGGTGATGGTTCCGGGCCGGAGCCCGGCGGCGGTTTCCGGTTCGAGCGGGCGGACGTGCAGCAGGACATCCAGCGATTCGGCAGGCAGTTCGAGAACGATCGACGCTCCGGCTGCGGCGAAGGCGGCGTCCCCGTACCCGGCCGCGGTGCCCGCATGGCTCTCCACCGCCACGTCCAGGCCGAGAGCCATGAGTTGCTGCACCGTTTCCGGCGTGGCGGCAACCCGCCGCTCCCCTGCTCGTTGCTCCCGCCTGACACCGACCCGCACGGGCTGCTCCTCTCGATTCGCTTCAGCGTAGTCACATGCGCAACGCTTTGGCGAGAGGTGGAGCCGCGCCCGCCGGGAGCTCAGCCCCGGTTGGCGGGCACGGCGTTGAAATCCGGGACCTGTAGCCGGTCCAGCAGTTCCTCGACAATCGGCAGGTCAGCCGGGATCCAGGGCAGGGCCAGTACCTCGTCGCGGTTCCGGATGTTGATCCAGCGCAGTTCATCGTGGTCCTGCAGGGGGTGGGGTACGCCGTCGAGCAGTTCCGCGAACCACACCCGCATCGCGGCGCGCTCGTTAAGCGGCCAGCCGTCCGCGGATCCGCCGTCCGCTGATCCACTGTCCAGTTCGGCGCCCAGACGCACACTCACTCCAAGTTCTTCGAGCAGCTCGCGGTGCAGGGCCTGCTCGGCCGTCTCGCCGGACTCGACCTTGCCGCCGGGGAACTCCCACATGCCGGCAAACTGCGGGGGCGCCGTCCGCCGCGCCACCAGCATCCTGCCGGGGGCGGCCAGGGAATCCAGTACGGCGCCGCCTACGACGCTGATGAGTCCAGTCACGCCCCTAAGTCTAGGGGCGGCCCTCGCTTAGGGGAGAATGGAAGGGGCCGCCATCGGCGAGGACCCGGAATACCGGGCGTGCCCGCCCGGTTAGACAAACCAGACCACAAATCCGATTTATCTTGCCGCATTCTCCTGGCTCCAGCCTGGAACGTCACCGAAAAGCAGACGAATGACAACCACCGCACAAGCCCCGGCCACGCCGAAGACCGGCACCCGCCATCTTGCCCTTGCCATCATTTCCCTTGCCATGGGCGGATTCGGCATCGGCACCACGGAGTTCACCATGATGGGCCTGCTCAAGGAGGTGGAGCAGGGGCTCAACATCAGCACCCCGGAAGCCGGCCACCTGATCTCGGCCTATGCACTCGGTGTGGTGATCGGAGCGCCGCTGCTGGCCGCCGTCGGCGCCAAAATGCCGCGGAAGTATCTTGGCCTGGGGCTCATGCTGTTCTTCAGCATCGCAAACCTCACTTCTTTCATCGCCCCGGACTACGGCACCATGCTGGTGTCCCGCTTCGCTGCCGGGCTGCCCCACGGGGCCTTCTTCGGCGTTGCAGCCGTGATCGCGGCGTCACTGGTCGCCCCGACCAAGCGCGGCTGGGCCATTTCGATGGTGATGGCCGGGCTGACCGTCTCCAACGTCATCGGCGTCCCCTTCGGCACCTGGGTGGGGCAAACGTATGGCTGGCGGCTGCTGTTCCTGCTGGTGGGCGTGATCGGCATTCTCACCCTCGTGATGCTCTGGAAGTTCCTGCCGTTCCAGAAGCCGCACGCCGATGCGAGCTTCCGCCGCGAACTGGGCGCCCTCAAGCGGCTCCAGGTCTGGCTGGCGATCCTGATCGGCATCGTCGGCTTCGGCGGTTTCTTCGCCACGTATACCTACATCGCCCACACCATGACCTCCGTGGCGGGCATCCCCGCGGCCTGGTTGCCGCTGGTCGTCGCGCTCTACGGCCTGGGCATGGTGGCCGGCAACATCGTTGGCGGCCGGATCGCGGACAAGTCCGTGATGGGAACGATCTACTGGGTACTGCCCGGCATTGCCGTGGCGCTCGTGGTCTATGCCGTGGCCGTGCACTGGCCGTGGTCGGCGTACGTGATGGTCTTCGTCGTGGGCGGCGCAGGCTCCTTGCTGGTCCCGGCCCTGCAGACCCGGCTGCTGGATGCCTCCCCGGATGCCCCCTCGCTGGCCTCCTCGCTCAACCATGCGGCCCTCAATGTCGCCAACGCCCTGGGTGCTTTCCTCGGCGGCCTCGTGATCGCATGGGGCTGGGGCTACGTCGCGCCCGCCCTCGTCGGGGCCGTGCTGGCCGTCCTTGGCCTCGGGGTCGCCCTCGTCAGCGGACTCGTGGAACGCAAGCGGCCCCTGGTCCGGTAGCCCGCGCTGCGGCTGCCGGACCAGGGGCCCTCGTGTCTGTGCCCGGCCGGACCCTTGCCGGGCCAGGGCGGCACCGGTTACGGTGCGCTGACGCGCTGCACGTCCGGTTCCAGGTAGATGACCCGGGCGATCGAAACAGCCGCGCGGATCCGTGTCTCGGCGCCGTCGATCGCCTGGGCGATTTCCTGGCCCGTATCGGAGCGGCCGATGCTGATCTTGGCTGCGACCAGCAGTTCCTCCGGGCCCAGGTGCAGGGTCTTGAGGTGGATGATCGTGGTGCCGTCGGATTCGATGGCCGCCCGGATCTTGGCGACGTCGTCCTTGGTGGCTGATTCACCGAGCAGCCGCGACTTGGTCTCGATGGCGAGCACGGCGGCGATGGCCACAAGCAGGAAGCCGATCATCGCGGTACCCAGGGCATCCCAGATTCCGTTTCCGGTGAGGAGGGTCAGGCTCACGCCGAAGAGCGCGAAGACCAGGCCCAGGAGGGCGCCGAAGTCCTCGAGCAGGATGACGGGAAGCTCCGGCTGCTTGGCACTGCGGATGAACCTGACCCAGGTCTGCTTGCCGCGGATGTGGTTGGATTCGATGATCGCGGTCCGGAACGAGTAGGACTCGGCGATGATGGCGCCGACAAGTACGGCGAGCGGCACCCACCAGAACGCACCCTCGATGGCGTGCGGGTGCTGGAGCTTTCCCCACGCTTCGTACAGGGCAAACAGGCCGCCCACGCTGAACAGCACGATCGAGACGATGAAGGCGTAGATGTAACGCTCGCGCCCGTAGCCGAAGGGGTGCTCCGGGCTCGCCGCCCGCTGGGCACGCTTGCCGCCCACGAGCAGGAGGAGCCGGTTGCCGGAGTCCGCGAGCGAGTGGATCGCTTCGGCCAGCATTGATGAGGAAAACGTCAGGAAATACGCGACGAATTTCAGGACGGCGATGGTCAGGTTGGCAGCAAGCGCTGCAACAATCGCCTTGGTACCGCCATTTGCAGCCAGAGAGCTTCTCCTTAGGGGTTCGACCGGGTGGTGGACTCCGGCCGGTTCCTGCGCCCACAAGGAATACCGTACCCGCTATCATCCCGCCCGAGGCACCGCAGACAGCCCCCGCGCACAGCACGATACGTCGCGGGCCGGGCGGCCCGGCTGGCACGCAACACTGCAGGTCACAGGGCAGGTAACGATTGGGGGTGATCCTGCTGACAAGCAAACCCGCCTATGTTAGCTTGAAGCCATAATCGGGATCCACCATTTGGATGCCGACGAATATGTAGGAGGAGTAATGGGCTTTCTAGGCTGGATCATTCTCGGACTCATAGTAGGTGCAATCGTTAAGGCAATCATGCCTGGCAAGGTCGGCGGCGGCTGGGTCACCAGCCTCGTGCTCGGCGTTGTCGGTGCAGTTGTCGGCGGGTGGATCGGCGACCTGCTGTTCGGCGGCGGCAAGATGGAATTCTGGAATCTTGGTTCCTGGATCCTGGCCATTGTCGGCGGCCTGGTGGTTGCCGGCGTCTACGGCGCAATCACGGGACGGAACAAGACAACTTAGGCAACTTAACTGCACAGGTACGACGGCGGGGGCCCACCTTTCGGTGGACCCCCGCCGTACTTTTTTGCTCATACAGGGGACCGGTGGGCGGTCCCGTGAGGCTAGCTTTGCGGCATTCCGCCGTCCTGCTGCGAACGGGCGCTGGCGTAGAGGCAAACGGTCGCCGCGGTACCGAGGTTGAGGCTCTCGGCAGCGCCGTACACGGGTACGGCCACCCGGTGGTCGGCCAGCGCGAGTTCCTCCTCGGACAGGCCCTGGGCCTCGTTGCCGAACAGCCACGCTGTCGGGTTCTCCAGCGCATACCCGGCATCCTGGGCCGGTGCGCCCAGCCGGCGGGCGGCGTTCTGGTCCTGCAGCCGGTCCAGGTTGAGCTGGCCGTAGCCGTCGGCGGCCAGCACGCCGATGCCGCGTTCCTTGCAGCGGGCCACGGTCTCCTCGATCCCGGCGCCGAGGACCACGGGCAGGTGGAAAAGGGATCCCGCCGTCGACCGCACGGCCTTGGGGTTGTAGATGTCAACGCTGGACGCCGTCAGGACGACGGCGTCTGCGCCGGCCGCGTCGGCGGCGCGCAGCACGGTGCCGGCGTTGCCGGGGTCGCGGACCTCGCACAACACGGCAACCAGCCGCGGGCCGGCGTCGAGCACCTGTTCGAGGCTGACATCCAGGAAGCCGCAGACCGCGAGAATGCCCTGCGGGGTGACCGTGTCCGCCATCGCGGCGAGTACTTCGTCGGTGGCGAGGTAGGCGGTGGTGCCCTCCGCCAGCGTCTCCAGGTCCGGGTGCCGGTCCAGGCAGGACTCGCTCGCGTAGACCTCATAGACGATGCCGGGCTGCCCCGCGGCGATCCTCTTCTGATGGAGGACAAGGGCTTCCCGGACCGCCTGCGGCCCCTCCGCCAGGAACTCGCGGCGCTTTAAACGGGCCGGGCGCCCGGCAAGCTGTGCCACCTTCCTCACCCGATCAGCTCGAGGATTGGAAAGTGGAAAGTCTTGCGGGCGCCCGGTTTCGTTCATACAAGAACCTTAGTGGCTTTTCCGGCCGGCTCTTGAACGACGCAGTTCGTGAACTGCCTCAGGTACTACTCGGCAGCCTTGTCAGCGGCAGGCTTCTTGGCGGCCGGCTTCTTGGCCGGGGCCTTCTTCGCAGCAGGCTTCTTGGCGGCCGGAGCAGCCTCAGCCTGGACGGCCGGAGCGGACGTGTCGGCGGGCAGGGCGTCCTTGGCGATCTTGACCAGCGCGGCGAAGGCGTTGGCGTCGGAAACGGCCAGCTCGGCCAGCATACGGCGGTCAACCTCGACCTCAGCGGCCTTCAGGCCCTGGATCAGACGGTTGTAGGTCAGGCCGTTGGCGCGGGATGCAGCGTTAATGCGCTGGATCCACAGGCGGCGGAAGTCGCCCTTCTTCTTCTTGCGGTCGCCGTAGCTGTACACAAACGAGTGCAGCAGCTGCTCTTTGGCCTTGCGGTACAGGCGTGAACGCTGTCCACGGTAGCCCTTTGCGCGCTCAAGGATAACCCGGCGCTTCTTGTGGGCGTTGACCGCCCTCTTCACACGTGCCACGTGCGTACTCCTTCGAAAATCTGATCCCAAGCATCTACTGCCGGAACAACCGGCTGGCCTGAGAAGCCTTTTTGGTAGTTGACCGCTGCCAGGTGGCAACAGTCAGAGAACTTGGAACTTAGATGCCGAGCATCTTCCGGATGACCTTGGCGTCGCCCTTGAAGACGATCTTGTCGCCGGCAAGGCGACGGGTCAGCCTGGAGGACTTGTGCTCGAGGTAGTGGCGGCGGTTGGCCTGCTGGCGGCGCAGCTTGCCGCTGCCGGTCAGCTTGAAGCGCTTCTTAGCACCACTGTGGGTCTTCATCTTCGGCATGGGAACCGATCTCCTTACGTATCCGCAGACAGGGTCTGCAGTCTTTCGTGCAGCCGCCCCTGCGGGCGGCGTGCTGGTTGCTTGCTGCCGGACATTGCTGTCCGGCAGCCCTGAACTAGTTGGTCTTCTTGGTGCCCGGCTTGGCGGCGGCCTTCGGGGCAGCCGGCCGTGCAGCAGGCTTCGGCGCCGCGGGACGCGGGACCGGCTTCGGTGCAGCAACCGGCTTCGGTGCTGCCGCCGGAGCGGCCTTTTCAGCCTCGGGAGCCTTGGCGGCTTCCGGAACCTTGACGGCGGCCTTGGGCGCTGCGGGCGCCTTGGCTACTGCCGGCTTGGCAGCGGCCTTCGGAGCCTCAGCCTTCGGAGCTTCAGTCTTCGGAGCTTCGCGCTTCGGGGCGGCCTTGGGGGCCTCCTGCTTCGGCGCTTCCTGGACGGGAGCCTTCGCTGCCGGGGCTTCCTCGGCCTTGGCCTCGGCGGCCGGGGCCTCCGCGGCTGCCGTTTCTTCGACTGCGGCCTTTCCGGCCGGGGCCTCGACGACGGCGGGTGCTCCCGTTGCCGGAGCCTCCGCTGCAGCGGCCTCAGGCTCGGGTGCCTCAGTCCGGACCTGGTAGCCCTCCGGAAGAAGGTCGGCGAGCGACTGCGTCAGTGGCGCCTCAGGACCGGACGTGTCCACACGGCCGCCGCCTGTTGCCTTGGCTTCGTTCTCGGCCTTGGCTTCCGCACGCTGCGATGCGCGGCGGGCCTCTGCCTTGGCTTCTGCCTTGTTCTTCAGGGGTCCGACCACCATGACCATGTTGCGGCCATCGATCCGCGGGCTGGATTCCACAACGCCGACTTCAGCGACGTCGTCCGCGAAGCGCTGGAGCAGGCGAATGCCCATCTCGGGGCGCTGCTGCTCACGGCCGCGGAACTGGATCATGGCCTTGACCTTGTCACCGGCGCCGAGGAAGCGGAGCGCGTGGCCGCGCTTCGTCTCGTAGTCGTGGGTGTCGATCTTCAGGCGGAAGCGGATTTCCTTCAGGACCGTGTTGGTCTGGTTCTTCCGGGCTTCACGTGCCTTGACCGCGGCTTCGTACTTGTACTTGCCGAAGTCCATCAGCTTGCACACCGGAGGCTTGGCCTGCGGTGCAACTTCAACGAGATCAAGATCGGACTCGGCAGCCAAACGCAGGGCATCCTCAATACGGACAACGCCTACTTGCTCGCCTGCAGGGCCGACCAGCCGCACCTCGGGGACGCGGATACGCTCATTGATTCTTGGCTCGCTAATGTTAAAGCTCCTGTGTTCGTGAGGGGTATTCCACCGGCAAAAAGAGAAGGCCCCCAATTGCCGGAGCAATCGAAGGCCTCGAAGATCGGAGCTGCCTGCCTCGTGTGAGGTTGCATACATCCCACCAGGCTTACGCCCGGGAAGAATGCCCGACCAGGTACCCGGCAACCTTAGCTTCTTGCGAAGCTTCCCGAAGGAGAGCGGCTGACGCGGGTGGGAGAGAACTCCGCTTGCAAACTGAAAGTCGATTCTACAGAAGAAATCCCGTCCGGCGCACCTGCATGACGGGCATGTCGGTTGCGGACGGGTTCCGCCGTCATCCGCTGCAGTAGTTCTGAAACGCAGTTGATATTGAACTGCAGTAGAACTGAAACGAAATAACGACAATCAGTCGGTCTGTGACAAGCTTACCAGCATGAGCACAGCAGATAGTAATTCACACGTTTACGAGCCCGCCGGCGTCCAGGCCGACGTCTCACAGCAGATCCGCGACATCTCCGAGGTGCCCGCGATCGAGGTCATCACCACCGCCGCCGTGCACCTCATGAGCGCCGCCGCCGTAAAACTCGGCCTCGCCGCCGAGGAGAACGCCGAAGAGCTCAAGGACCTTGACGAGGCCCGCAAGCTGATCACGGCCCTGGCCGGGCTGGTCACCGCCGCGGCGCCCGAGATCGGTTCCCAGCACGCCGGACCGTTGCGCGACGGACTGCGTTCCCTGCAGCTGGCCTTCCGTGAGGAGTCCATCATTCCGGATGCGCCGGGCAAGGGCCCGGGCGAGAAGTACACCGGCCCGGTGAACTAGGCACAAACAGCAGGCCAGCTACAACGCGGCGGCGGGCGGACCACATCGGTCCGCCCGCCGCCGTCGTTAACGTCGTTACCGCCTGGACGGCGGGTGCGGTCCTGGTGCCCTCAGGCTGCGGCGAGGCGCCGCCGGCGGCGGTGCTGCAGCACAAGACCGAGAAAGCACAGCACAACGCCGCCCACCCCCACGGCCACGAATCCGGCTGAGGGGCCGATGCCGTCGATGAAGACCCCGGCGAGCGGCGCGCCGAGGGCGACGCCTCCGGTCAGTGCCGAACCGTACCAGCCCATCGCCTCGCCGCGGCGGCGCTCGTCCACCAGTTCGGCGACCTTTTCCGACGCTGCCGACAGCACGGGCGCGCACAGCAGGCCCGGCAGGAGCGAGAGCAGGCTGAGGGTCCAGGTGTCCTGCGCGAAGGCCATCGGGATGGTCAGCGCCGACATGCCCAGCAGCAGCAGGATCGGTGAGATGGGCCGGTGCATGGCACCGTAGATCACGCCGCCGACCACAGAGGCCGCGCACCAGAACAGGAACACCAGCCCGATTTCGGCCTGGTGCCCGCCGGTCTCGAGGGCGGCCACGATTCCGACGTCGGTGCCGCTGAGGACCATCCCGGCCCCGGCCGCGACGGCGAAGACCGCGGCCACGGCGGTGGTGAACCAGGCGAAGTTGTGGATGACCTTGTGCCGCAACCCGGACCGCTCCTGGCGCCGGTCCCCGGCGGCGGCCAGCGTGGCGAACCCGGCGGCGGCCTCCTGCAGGTGGGCCGGGGCAGCGGCGACGAGGGCTGCCTCCGCGGCCTCCTGCTGGCTGGAATCGAAGGCAGCGCCGGACAATGAATCGGACGTGGCCCCGGACTCCGCGCTGCGGGTCGGCGGGTTGAACCACATCAGGAAGAGCCCGGACACCGAGGTGGCGATGCCAACGATGGTCAGCCCGAGGACCGAGAACCCGGCGGTCGCGACCAGGGCACCCGCGGCGGGACCAATCATAAAGACCAGTTCGGTGGAGATGGCGTCCAACGCAAAGGCCGTGCGGCGCTGCTCCCCCGTGGCGAGGACGCCGAGGGACTGGCGCACCACACTGAAGATCGGCAGGGTCAGCAGGCCGCCGACGAACACCAGCGGCAGCAGCAGCTCGTAGGACACGTGCGGCACGATCGACCAAATGATGGTCTCGGAAATGACGGAGGGAATGAGGGCCCGGCGCAGGCCCACGGTGTCGACGCGCCGGCCGCGCCAGGGGGCGCCGACGGCAATGCCGATGGTCATCACGGCGGCCGCGGCCCCGGCCGCCGCGTAGCCCTGGCCGAGGGTCAGGACGATGTGCAGGGTCAGCAGGACCCCGGCCGCGGAGTGCGGTATGCGGGCAACCATCCCGACCAGCAGGAGCCGCCGGATCGGCCGAACGGCCAGCAGCTCCCGGTAAAGCGCGAAGTTCACGAAACTACTTCCTTTTGGTACTGCCCCCGGCAGCACCATGGTCTCCCCGGCTGGCCGTCAGCTACTGTGTTGCGCGCTGCAATTTGACCTCGATGGAGTCAACCCGCTCAGCAAAAACTTCATTCCGTGCCCAGGCGCTGTTGAGGCCGGACACGATGGACTGCACGCCGGCGGCGTCGAGCCCGTCTTCAAGGTAGAGCAGCACCCGGAGTTCCGGGCCGGAGCCGCCGCCCGGAAGCTGCGTTCCGTCGGCGGCCAGTGCGGCAACTCCACCGCCTGGATGAATTTCAACACGGCGGACCGCGGGAAAGCCAACCGCGGCTTCGCCGAGGCTCCGGGCGAGGCCCGGATCAGCGTACGACGGAGTCCAGTCCCGCTGCTGCGCGAGGGCCCACACCGCGGGCCGGCGCACCACGAACGTGACCGCGGAGCCCGGGTCGAGCACCAGCAATTCTGCGCCCTCAGCGACCGCGGAGAGTGCCGCGCGGGCAGCATAAACGGCCACCGGGCGGGCCTCCGGATGCCAGGCCTTGAGCGAAGCGGCGGAGGTGAACACGGGCAGCGCTGTCCGGCCGTCGGGGGCCTTGAGCGTCACGAGGGCCATGTCGGCCTGCTTGTCGGCATGCAGGCCGTTGGCGCCTTCGGCTTCTTCGGCGAGAGTGGCGAGGATCGGCACGAACACCCGTGCCATGGCCAGTGCTGCCACCACCGCCGCCTCGTCGCCATCGCCGGCGGCGAGGGCAGCAAGTGCCGCGAGGTAACCGGGGTCTGCGGCGCCGTCGTCGTCCTCGAAATTGTGGATCCTGGCGTCGCCGCCGGACAGGCTGCGGCCCGCCCAGGGCTGGCCTGCAGAGTCCGCCGCCCCGCCGGCGCCGGCGAGGGCCGCCGCGATGTGCCCGGGCAACGGGCGGGACAGGGCGGGAAGGTCAGCTGTGCGCTCGCCCGCGGGACGGTGTTCCATGCTGTGGTCTTACCTAGCGGCGGCCGGCGACGTCGAGGGCCTGGGGCAGCGTGAAGTTGCCGTTGTAGAGGGCCTTGCCGACGATCGCGCCTTCGACGCCGAGGGGCACGAGGGAGCGCAGGACTTTGAGGTCATCCAGGCTGGAGATCCCGCCGGAGGCGACGACGGGTTTGCCGGTCTTCTCCACCATCTGGCGCAGCAGTTCGACGTTGGGTCCCTGGAGGGTGCCGTCCTTGGTGACGTCGGTGACGACGTAGCGCGAGCAGCCGGCCTCTTCGAGGCGTCCGAGGACGTCCCAGAGGTCACCGCCCTCCTTGGTCCAGCCGCGGCCGGCCAGAGTGGTGCCGCGGACATCCAGCCCGACGGCGATCTTGTCGCCGAAGCGCTCGATCACCCGGGCAGTCCACTCCGGGTTTTCCAGCGCCGCAGTGCCCAGGTTCACGCGGGCGACGCCCAGGTCGAGGGCTTTCTCGAGCGACTCGTCGTCGCGCAGGCCGCCGGAGAGCTCCACCTTGATGTCGAGCCGGCCGACCACTTCGCGGAGCAGCCCGGCGTTGGAGCCGCGTCCGAAGGCTGCGTCGAGGTCCACGAGGTGCACCCATTCCGCGCCCTGCTGCTGCCAGTTGAGCGCGGCTTCCAGCGGGGTGCCATAGCTTGTTTCGCTGCCGGCCTCGCCCTGGACAAGGCGCACGGCCTGGCCGTTGACGACGTCGACGGCGGGCAGCAGCTCCAGCACGGGCAGCGGGGTTTCGGTGGTCATCGGGGATCCTCGGCTCTTCAGGGGCGGCTAGTGGTCGGGGTGCTGCGGGGCGTCAGGAGGCCGGCAGCGTCAGGAGGTACGCGGCGAGCAGCGCCATCGCGGCCAGGACGTAGAACACGGCCTGGACCCAGCGCGGGCTCTTCTGCTGGCGGAAGGACAGCGCGCCGCCGACCAGCAGGCCGGCGAGCCCCATCAGCACTATGGACCACATCTAGGCGGTCCCGGCTTCCGTGGCCGCGGCTTCCTCGGTCCCGGAACGACCCCGCAGGCCATCGACCCAGTTGCGCAACAGGCGCGCACCGGCGTCGCCGGATTTTTCGGGGTGGAACTGGGTGGCGCACAGGGGGCCGTTTTCCACGGCCGCGATGAACGGGGCGCCGTGCTCGGACCAGGTGACGAGCGGCGCTGCCATCCGGGGCTGGATCACGTCGAAGTCCCACTTCTGGACGCCGTAGGAGTGCACGAAGTAGAAGCGCTCGTTTTCGACACCGGCGAAGAGCCTGGAGCCCTCCGGAACGGACACGGTGTTCCAGCCCATGTGCGGCACGACGTCGGCGGGGAGGAGCTCGACCTTGCCGGGCCACTCCCCCATGCCTTCGGCTTCGGTGCCGTGCTCGACGCCGGCTTCGAAGAGGACCTGGAGGCCCACGCAGATGGCCAGCACGGGCCGGCCGCCGGCGACGCGCCGTCCGATCATGCGGACGGCGTCGACGGCCTTGAGTTCCCGCATCACCGTTTCGAACGCACCGACGCCGGGGACCACGAGGCCGTCGGCGTTGAGCACGTCCTCGGGCCTGGAGCTGAGGATGACCTCGGCGCCGGCGCGTTCGAGGGCGCGGACGGCGGAACGGACGTTGCCGGAGCCGTAGTCCAGGACCGTGACGGTGGGCTTGCCCTCGGGCGAGGCCGGCTTCCTGCCGGCGTCCGGGTTAATGATGGCGCCGTCCCGCAGCACCTTGCCGGTCACAAGGCACCCTTGGTCGACGGGATGCCCTTGACGCGGGGATCCGGCTCGACGGCTGCGCGCAGGGCGCGCGCGAAGGCTTTGAACTGGGCCTCGACGATGTGGTGCGGATCCCGGCCTGCGGTGACATTCATGTGCAGGCAGATTCCGGCGTGCAGGGTGATGGCCTCGAAGACGTGGCGGGTCAGGGAACCGGTGAAGTGTCCGCCGATCAGGTGGTACTCCTGGCCGGCGGGCTCGCCGCCGTGCACGAGGTACGGGCGTCCGGAGACGTCGACGACGGCGTGCGCGAGGGCCTCGTCGAGGGGGACCGTGGCTTCGCCGAACCGGCGGATCCCTGCCTTGTTCCCGAGTGCCGTGCGCAGGACCTCGCCGAAGGTAATGGCAACGTCCTCGACCGTGTGGTGGACGTCAATGTGCGTGTCGCCGGTGGCCTTGACCGTCATGTCGATCAGGGAGTGCTTGCTCAGCGCCGTCAGCATGTGGTCGTAGAACGGGACCGAAGTGCTGATGTCCGAGACGCCGGTGCCGTCCAGGTTGATCTCGACCAGCACGGAGGATTCGCTGGTGGTCCGTTCCATGCGTGCGGTCCGGCCCTCGGCAGCGGTTGATCCGGTGTTGCTCATGTGCGTGTCCTTTGGATGACGACGGTGCCCGGCGAACAGGGCAGTGTGGATGTCCGGTGTTAAGTCTAGGCGGGCTGCGCTGCGCGGCCGGCCAGGATCCGCTCGAGGGCTTCGAGGAAGGCTGTGGTTTCCGTCTCAGTCCCGGCCGTGACGCGCAGGTGCCCGGGAATGCCAACGTCCCGAATGAGCACGCCGGCGTCGAGCAGCCCCTGCCAGACCTCGTGCGGGTTGTCGAGGCCGCCGAAGAAGACGTAGTTCGAATCGGAAGCAGCCGGTTTGAGGCCCATCCGCTGCAGTTCGGACACGATCCTGTCCCGCTGGCGCTTGATGTCCTCAACGTCCGCCATCAGTGCGACCCGGTGGTGCAGGGCGGCCAGGGCTGCCGCCTGGGTGATGGCCGAGAGGTGGTACGGGAGCCGGACCAGGCGCAGCGCGTCAGTGACCTCGGGCGCCGCGGCCATGTAGCCGACACGGGCACCGGCAAGGGCGAATGCCTTGCTCATGGTGCGCGAGATGATCAGCCGTTCCCGGCCGGGCAGAAGCGTGAGGGCGCTGGGCGTGCCGTCGTGGGCGAACTCGTGGTAGGCCTCGTCGACGATCACGATGGTCTGGCTGGCTTCGCCGGCCTCGTACACGGCCTCCACGACGTCGAGCCTCAGGCCCGTGCCGGTGGGGTTGTTCGGGGAGCACAGGAAGACGATGTTGGGCTGGAGTTCGTGGACCTGGCGGGCGGCCGATTCGGCGCTCAGTCCGTAGTCGTCGGCGCGGAGGCCGACGATGTATCCGGTGTCCGTGCCGGCGGCCAGCAGCGGGTACATGGAGTACGTGGGAGGGAACCCAAGGGCGGTGCGTCCCGGGCCTCCGAAGGCCTGGAGGATCTGCTGGAGTACCTCGTTGGAGCCGTTCGCGGCCCAGATGTTATCGGCGCCCAGTCCGTGACCCAGGTACTCCGCCAGGGCTTCGCGCAGCTCGGTGAATTCGCGGTCCGGATACCGGTTCAGGCCTGCGGCGGCGATCGTGACGGCCTCGGAGATGGCAGCCCGCACATCGGCCGGGACACCATGGGTGTTCTCGTTGACGTTGAGCAGGATGGGGACCTCCAGCTGCGGCGCGCCGTAGGGCGTCAGGCCGCGCAGATTGGTCCGGAGGGGAAGTCGGTTCAGGCGCTCTAACTGGTCAGTCACCTCACTAGTTTAAGTGAGATCGCCGCAGGCCCCGAAACTGTGACGCCCCGCAGGGCCCGGCCGACGGGGTCGAACGCGCTACTTGGACGGGATGAAGAGGGCCTGGCCCGGCACGACGCGGGCGGCGTCGAGGTTGTTCAGCTGGATGATATCGGTCACGACATCGCGGGGATCGCGCTCCGGCGCCACGGCTTCGGCGATGGCCCAGAGTGACTCGCCCGGCTGCACCGTCACGGTGACCGTGGGTGTCAGTGACAGCTCGGAGGCGGATTCCGCCGCCTTGGCGGGCGCGTTAAGGAAGCCGCTGAAGGACAGGATGAGGGCGGCCAGCAGGATTAGCGGCACGCCGATGAAGACGAAGCGTCCCCGCCGGGTGAGCTTGAGCGGTGCCTGCCGCACCCGCAGTGCGGGCGTTGCGGGATTGTGCCGGCTAATGGAGCTGTCCCGGCTGATGGAGCTGTCCCGGCTGATGGAGCTGTCCTGGTTGGCCGGGGCATACCCGCCGACGGATGCACCGCCGTCGGGCCGGCCGTAGTTGCCGAATGCGTCGCGGCCGAAAGTGTCGTGAAACGCGCTTGATGCTGACATGAACTGAGCCCTCCTGGACCATACTGTGCCGCCCGGCGTACTCCACGTACTTGCCGCCAACCGGCCTAACCTTCGAACAAAGAACCGAACGTCGCGCTGTGCCCGAGCAGTGCCCACCCTCAAACAGAGAATGACTAGAACACATATTCGAACCTTGCTTGTTCTGTTTTAGCACTTATTGACGAACATTGTCGAGACTCGCTAGAACAAATGTTTGAAAAAGCGGTGTGGCTGGCCTACGTTTGAGTCAAAGAACAACCACTTCTGCAGTTGATCAGCAGGGTCTGACATTTCAGGCCGGAAGTTCCCGGCAGCCGCAGCCACGGCGGCCGGGCGGAACGGAAAGGCGTTGGCGAACATGGCAGCACAAGCCACTGGCGGCAGGGCCACCCAGCGAAGCCCGCAGGCAGCCCGGCCCCCCAAGAGCCTCACCGTCCGGCAAAAGAAGATCCTGGAAACCATCCAGCGCTCGGTCACCGACAACGGCTATCCGCCGTCCATGCGCGAGATCGGCGACACCGTGGGACTGGCCAGCCTGTCCAGCGTCACCCACCAGCTCTCACAGCTGGAAAAACTTGGCTACCTGCGGCGCGATCCCAAACGCCCCCGGGCCATGGAAGTGCTGATGCCGTTGACCCTCGATGAGGGAACCACAAAGATTTCCGGGGCCGCGAAGTCCGGCGGGCTGCGCACAGTGGGCGGCTTGTCCGTGTCCGAGCTGGCCAGCGCCACCGACACCGCCATGGTGCCGCTGGTGGGCCGCATCGCCGCCGGCGGGCCGATCCTGGCCGACCAGGTCGTGGAGGACGTCATGCCCCTGCCCCGCCAGCTGGTGGGCCACGGGGAGCTCTTTATGCTCAAGGTCGCGGGAGATTCCATGATCGACGCGGCCATCTGCGACGGCGACTGGGTGGTTGTGCGCCAGCAGGGCGACGCCGTCAACGGCGATATTGTCGCCGCATTGCTGGACGACGAGGCAACAGTCAAGACGTTCCGCCAGCGCGACGGCCACACCTGGCTGCTCCCGCAGAACACCCAGTACGAGCCCATCCTCGGCGATCACGCCGTGATCATGGGCAAAGTCGTCTCGGTGCTTCGCTCGCTCTAGGACCGGTCAGCACCAGCACCGCAGCACTGGCAGCGGCCCGCGCGTCCGTCCGGGCCCCGGCCCCGCCCCTGGCCGCCGTCAGCTGGCCGGCTGCCCGGATTCTTTCGCGAGCCGTTCCAGGGCCGCGAGGGCGATGGCGGGATCGGTGGTGGGCCAGAAGGGCGGCAGGGCAGCGCGGAGGAATCCGCCGTAGCGTTCGGTGGACAGCCGGGAGTCCAGCACGGCCACCACTCCCCGGTCCGTCGTTGTGCGGATCAGCCGGCCGGCGCCCTGGGCCAGGCGGATGGCGGCGTGGGTCGCGGAAACACTCATAAAGCCGTTACCCCCGGCCTGGGCCACCGCGCGGGACCGCGCCGTCATCAGGGGATCATCGGGCCGCGGGAACGGAATCCGGTCGATCACGACGAGGCGGCAGGAGGCCCCGGGCACGTCGACACCCTGCCACAGGGACATGGTGCCAAAAAGGCAGGTGTCCGGTTCGTCGGCGAACTGCTTCACGAGCGCCGTCATGGTCGAATCCCCCTGGCACAGGATGCTCATGTCCAGCCGCGGCCGCATGGCCTCAGCGGCGTCCTCCGCCGCGCGCCGGGAGGAGAACAGGCACAGGGCCCCGCCGCCGGAGGCCCGGATCAGCTTCTCGAGCTCGTCGAGGGCTTCCGGAGAGGTGCCGCGGCCGGGTTTGGGCAGGTGCTTCGCAACGTAGAGGATGCCCTGTTTCGGGTATTCGAAAGGCGAGCCGACGTCGACCCCGGTCCAGCTGGGGGCGCCGGGTCCGACCAGGCCGAGACCACCGGCAGCAGGTTCGAAGGCTGACCCGATCGCCAGGGTGGCCGAGGTCAGGATGACGGTGTGGTCCGCGAACAGGCCCTCACGGAGCCGTCCCGCGACACTGAGGGGGGCGACGTTGATCAGGGCGGGCGCGGACTCGTCGGGCTGGGAGTAGCCCTGCTGCGGGTCGAAGGTGCTGTTCCTGGAAAACCAGACCACTTCACGGTTTTCCCGCGCCGACAGCAGCCGTTCGCACAGCTCCAGGATCACCATGAGGCGGGACCGCGCGAGCTGCCGGCCGCCGTCGGCCGTGTTGGCGCTGTCCCCCTTTGAGTCGGAGAGCGCCGCGCGGCAGGCGTCCCGCAACTGGTCCACGCAGTCCAGCTGTTCGCTGTTGAGGCCGTTGGGCATGAGTCCGCTGGGGACCCCTTCGATGGCGAGTTCGAGGTTGGACGCGGCGTTGTTCAGGGCGTCAACGGTGATGCCGGTGTGCTTCCGTGCCCCGGAGGCGGCGGCGTGCACCATCGCGACGGAGAGCTGGCCGGAGACGGCACCGGTCACCCGGTCCTGGAGTTCGTGGGCTTCATCGACCACCACAACGTCGTATTCGGGCAGCACGGCAAGGCCCTCGAAGGCGCTGACGGCCAGCATGGCGTGGTTGGTGACCACGACGTCGGCGTCCGCGGCGTTCTGGCGGGACAGTTCGCTGAAGCATTCCGCAGCGAGCGGGCATTTCTGCGCGCCGAGGCACTCCATCGAGGTGACCGAGACCTGCCGCCAGGCGCGGTCTGTCACCCCGGGCAGGAGTTCGTCGCGGTCCCCCGTCACGGTGTCCTCGGCCCATTCGCGCAGCCGGACGACTTCCTTGCCGAGCTGGGACGAGGGTCCGCCCATCGCCGCGGCGAAATGCGGCACGGAGGTATCCTCGCCGAGCGAGAACAGCTGCCCTTCCGAGGGTTCTTCCGACGGGAAGCCGCCGTCGAGTTTGTGGCGGCACACGTAGTTGGAACGGCCCTTGACGAGGGCGACCTTAACGGGCCGTTCGAGCGCCGGGGTAATGCTCTTCAGCAGCCGGGGCAGGTCGCGGCCGACAATCTGGGTCTGCAGGGCCAGGGTGGCGGTGGAGACCAGGGTGGGCTTGTCGCTCACGAGCGAATGGGCGATGAGCGGAATCAGGTACGCCAGGGACTTGCCGGTGCCGGTTCCGGCCTGGACCAGCAGGTGGTCGCCGCTGTCAATCGCGTGCGCCACCTGTCGGGCCATTTCGTGCTGGCCGTCGCGGCTCTGGCCACCCATGCCCGACACGGCACGGTCGAGGAGTTTGATGACGAACTCCTCGCCGGCCGGGCCGCCTGTCCTGGCTGAACGCTTTCCGGCGGATACAGTCTCCCCGGCGTCCGTCCCGGCGTGGTCCACTGGTGCCGGGCCCTGAGTTGCCGGGTCCTCCCCCGCCGGTTCGCCCGTGTCTGTGTCCGCCCCGGTCACCGCTGCCTCAGTCATTGCTGATGAACGAATCCAGTTCAGCGGCGAATCCTTCGCGCACCATCACGACGGCGCGGGTGCCCGCTTCCTCGTGGTCGAGGCTGACGATCTCGGCGTCGGTCTCGTGCAGCTTGCTGAGCAGGTCGCCGCGGTTGTACGGGATCATCAGTTCCAGCTTCACGCTGGGCCGCGGGATGCCTCCGCTGATGGCCGTGAGCAGTTCCGGGATGCCTTCGCCCGTGCGTGCCGAGACCACAACGTGGCGCGGTTCGCGCTGCTTGAGCCGTTCGATCACGAAGGGGTCGGCGGCGTCGGCCTTGTTCAGGATGATGATTTCCGGAACCTTGCGTGCGTCGACTTCGCTGAACACCTTGCGGACCGCGGCGATCTGGCCCTCCGGATCCGGGTGGGAGACGTCCACGACGTGCAGGATCAGGTCCGCGTCGGCGACTTCCTCCAGGGTGGAGCGGAAGGCCTCCACGAGCTGTGTGGGCAGCGAACGGACGAAGCCGACAGTGTCGGCGAGGGTGTACCCCAGCCCGTCCGAGGTCTCCGCCTTGCGGACCGTCGGGTCCAGCGTGGCGAAGAGGGCGTTCTCCACGAGGACACCGGCGTCGGTCAGCCGGTTCAGCAGCGAGGACTTGCCGGCGTTGGTGTACCCGGCGATCGCGACGGAGGGCACAGCATTACGACGGCGGTTGGCCCGCTTGGTCTCGCGGGCCGGCTTCATCGCGGCGATTTCACGCCGCAGCTTGGCCATCCGGGTGCGGATCCGGCGGCGGTCCAGTTCGATTTTGGTTTCACCGGGACCACGCGAACCCATGCCGGCACCGGCACCGCCCACCTGGCCACCGGCCTGGCGGGACATCGAGTCACCCCAGCCGCGCAGGCGCGGGAGCAGGTATTCGAGCTGGGCCAGTTCAACCTGGGCCTTGCCCTCGCGGCTCTTGGCGTGCTGGGCAAAGATGTCAAGGATCAGGGCCGTGCGGTCGATGACCTTGACTTTGACGATGTCTTCGAGGCTGCGGCGCTGGGACGGAGCCAGTTCGGCGTCGACGACGACCGTGTCCGCGCCGGTGGACATCACGATGTCCTTGAGCTCCTGGGCTTTGCCGGAACCAAGGAAGGTGCCCGGATCGGGCTTCTGGCGGCGCTGGACAATCCCGTCGAGGACTTCCGAGCCCGCCGTCTCAGCGAGTGCGGCGAGTTCGCGCAGCGAGTTTTCCGCGTCGGCGAGGGTGCCTTCGGTCCAGAGGCCGGCCAGCACAACGCGTTCCAGGCGCAACTGCCGGTATTCGACTTCGGTGACGTCTTCGAGTTCCGTGGACAGGCTGCCGATGCGGCGCCGGGCGTGGCGGTCCGCGAGGTCCTGCTGGTCGCCGTCGTACGTGCTGTGTTCCTCGTCCAGCCGGGAAATCGCCTGGGCCTTGCCGAGCACCGAGGAGGGCTCACCGGCGGCATGGGCTGTGTTCCCGGCAGGGGTGTCCTTGGAGAGGATCCGGTCGATGACAGCCTGGATTTCCGCAGGACTCATGTCCTGGGCGGCTGAATCGGGTCCGGTGTTGGGCTGACTGGTCATGGTCTCCTTTAGAGGTTCGGCAGTTTCAGAATAGTGCCGATCGGGGCTGGGTGGGGCGGTATTCGCGCTGGGCTGACGACTATTGGTCAATCGGTGTCTCCTGGATGCCTGCGGCAGCGGTGCTGGGGGCAGGGTGGGCTCCGCGCAGGAGCGGTGAGAAGGGGGAACAGGCGTGGTGGTCGCCTTGGGGAGGGAGAAACTGTCCGCCCGGCCGCGCTCCAGTGAGCACTGCCAAACTCCAAGGGGTTCGGGCGCCAGCGGTGGGTCCTTTTCAGGAGCATCGTGGGTGGCGCACTGAGCGGAAGGTAACTACCTGCGTCGCTGCGGGGACGGGTGTTAACCCGTGCCGGCTACTTGAAGTTCAGGAACATGTCTTTAAGACTAGCAGATGGCAAAGGTACCCCCGGTCCCCCGCCGCGGTTTCGCCTGCGGGCCGTCGGCCAACTAATCTGGGCAGTTATGGAGTCTGCACACTATTTCAGCGCCCAGCCTGCCGGGCCGTTCACCCGCAAGCCACTGACCGTGGAGCTGGCCGGTGAAACCAGGCAGCTGCAGACGTCCTCGGGCATCTTCAGCCCGGACAACATCGACAAGGGCACGGCCGTGCTGCTGGCCGAGGCTCCCGCCCCGGCACCGCAGGGCACGCTGCTGGACATCGGCTGCGGCTGGGGTCCGATCGCGCTGACCATGGCCCTGCGGGCACCGCACTCGCAGGTCTACGCCGTGGACGTCAACGAACGCTGCGTGACGCTGACCAACGAAAACGCGGCCTTGCTGGGACTGGGCAATGTCATGGCCAGCACGCCCGACGCCGTCGACCCGGAGCTCCGCTTCGACACCATCTGGTCCAACCCGCCCATCCGGATCGGCAAGGACGAACTCCACGCCCTGTTGCTCCTCTGGCTGCCGCGGCTGGCGCCAGGCGGTTCCGCGTGGCTTGTCGTGCAGAAGAACCTGGGCTCGGATTCACTTCAGCGCTGGCTCGCAGCGGAGCTGGACAGCAGCTTCACCGTGACGCGCGAGAGCACCTCAAAGTCGTTCCGCATCCTTCGGGTCAGGAAAGCGTCCCACTAGCCACGATCACCGCGGGTCCGCTGAGCTCGACGTGCTCGTGGCCCTCCGCACCGAGGAAGAACTTCACGCCGACGGCGCCGCCCGGGACGTGGACGTTCCAGACGTCCGGGGCGCCCTGGCCGGCCCAGTGGCGGATCGCGACCGCTGCGGCACAGGCGCCGGTGCCGCAGGATTGCGTTTCCCCGACTCCCCGCTCGTGAACGCGCATCGTGATGGTGCCGACGCCCTCATGGACCAGCGGCTCGGAGGGCACAACGAACTCGACGTTGGTGCCGTGGGGCGGGGCCGGATCCACGTGAGGAGCGGTAAACAGCTGTGTGGCCTCCAGCTCGGCGGGTTCGGCCAGCGCAACGACGGTGTGCGGATTGCCCATGCTCACGGACAGCGCGGGCCGGGCGACCTCCAGCCCCGCCGCGCTGACCAGCGAGTCCATGGCCCGCGCGGTGGCCTCGCCCGGAAAGATGAACTCCCAGGGACCCATGTCGACGGCGTAGCCGCCGGCGGTGCGGACGATCGTCTTGGCGCCCCCACGGGTGCCGATGGTCAGTGACTCGCCGGCGGGGAGCTCTACGAGGCCTTCGGTGATCAGGAAGTGTACAAAGACGCGGACACCGTTGCCACACATCTCGGACAGCGAGCCGTCGCCGTTGCGGTAGTCCATGAACCATTCAGCGTCCGGGTGGTGCGTGAGCAGCTCCCGGCCCTCGGCGAGCAGCCGGGACGGGACGGCGCGGATCAGCCCGTCGCCGCCGATTCCCCGGTGGCGGTCACAGAGTGCGGCGACCTGCTCCGGGGTTACTGCCAGGGTGCCGTTGGGGTCGGCGAGGAGCACAAAGTCGTTGCCCGTCCCGTGGCCTTTGGAAAACTTGAGTCCGCTCAGGGCTGCAGTGTCACCGGTGGAGTTGCGGTCAGCGGCCACGGCCAGGGTTTCGTCCATGCTCCAAGGTTACCGTTCCGGTGCGGGCCGCCGGAAAATTCCCGCGTCAATCATCCCGTCATTGAGCGCCGTCAAAACAGCATCGTCAAAACCATGGTCACTTGGCGCCGCCGCAGAGCGCGGCGGCCTTCGCCACGAGTTCCGGGTCCCGCCAGTCGAGCCAATGGATGCGGGGGTCGGCCCGGAACCAGGTGAGCTGGCGGCGGGCGAACTGCCGGGTCGCGACAATGGTTTCCTCCGCTGCCTGCGCCGTGTCCGATTCGCCGTCGAGGACCTTGAGGAACTGGGCATAGCCGAGGGCACGCGGGGCGGTGCGGCCGAGCCGGAGTCCGGCGGCGTCGAGCGTCCGGACCTCTTCGAGCAGCCCGCCCTCCACCATGGTGTGGACCCGGCGCGCGAGCCGTTCCCGGAGCTGTTCCCGGTCCACCTCGAGCCCAATCTGCACGGCGGGCTGGAAATACTCGCGGGTGGGCATGAAGGAACTGAACGGCCGCCCGGTCAGTTCGAACACCTCGAGGGCACGGACAATCCGGCGTGCGTCGCCGAGCCGGCCGGCGGAGACCGGGTCCACGCCTTCCAGCCGCGCCCGCAACGGCGCCGGTCCGCCGGATTCCAGTTCCGCTTCGAGCCGGCTCCGGATGGCAGGATCGGTACCCGGGAATTCCAGCACGTCCAGCGCGGCACGGACGTAGAGTCCGGAACCGCCGGCCAGGATGGCACGTTTGCCGCGGGCTTGGATGCCGGCCATGAGCTCCCGGGCCTGCTGCTGGAAGTCCGAGACGCTGGCTTCCTCGGTGACGTCCAGGATGTCCAGGAGGTGGTGTGGCACTCCCCTGCGTTCGGCCTCGGTGATTTTCGCGGTGCCGATGTCCATACCGCGGTAGAACTGCATGGAGTCGGCGTTGATGACTTCGCCGTCGAGCTCCAGTGCCAGCGAGACGGCAAGATCGGACTTGCCGGAGCCGGTTGGCCCGACGACGGCGACGACCGGCAGAGCCGGTAATGCGCCGTCCGGTGTGGGTCCGGCCCCGGTGTCGGCTTTGTCGGCGGACCCTTTGCCGGCCGGGGCGTCCTGCGGAGCTGTCACGGACTAGCGGCCGCGGACAGGGAGGGTGGGCATGCCCAGCGAGACGCCCGTTGTGCCAGAAGGGGACCCGGGCGCGGGTGCGCCGCAGGAGTCCGCCTGCGACCTGTCCCAGGCATCGCCGGCGCGGGAGCGCCGAAGGCTGTAGTCCTGCGCCGATGCCGGGTCGGCGACGAGGTGGAACGCGGCGGCCTCGGTGATCGTCACAGTGACGAGGTCGCCCGGGCGGGGCGACTCGGCGCCGTCGGGCACGGAGAAGTGGACGAGGCGCTGGTCCTGGGCCCGGCCGGAGAGCCGGTGGGTTTCCTCGGATTTGCGTCCGGAGTGGGCCGTGACCATGACCTCCACGCTCCGGCCGAGCTGGCGGGCGTTCTCCTCGGCGGCGATCCTGTCCTGCAGGGCGGTGAGGCGTTCGAAGCGCTCCTGCACCACGGCCTTGGGGAGCTGGTCCGGGAGCTCCGCGGCGGGCGTGCCCGGCCGCTTGGAGTACTGGAACGTGAAGGCGGTGGCGAAGCGGGACTTCTCCACGACGTCGAGCGTGGCCTGGAAGTCCTCCTCGGTCTCGCCGGGGAAGCCGACGATGATGTCTGTGGAGATCGCGGCATGCGGGATCTTCCCGCGGACCTTGTCCAGGATGCCGAGGAACTTGGCGGAACGGTAGGACCGCTTCATGTCCTTGAGGACCTTGTCCGAGCCGGACTGCAGGGGCATGTGCAGCTGCGGCATAACGTTCGGGGTCTCGGCCATGGCGTCGATGACGTCGTCGGTGAAGGCGGCGGGATGTGGACTCGTGAAGCGGACGCGTTCCAGGCCGGGGATGTCACCGCAGGCGCGCAGCAGTTTGGAGAAAGCCTGCCGGTCGCCGAATTCAACGCCATAGGAGTTCACGTTCTGGCCCAGCAAGGTTACTTCGATGGCGCCGTCGGCAACGAGGGCCTGGATCTCGGCCAGGATGTCGCCGGGGCGGCGGTCCTTTTCCTTGCCGCGCAAGGCCGGGACGATGCAGAAGGTGCAGGTGTTGTTGCAGCCGACGGAGATCGACACCCAGCCGGCGTAGACCGAGTCACGCTTGGTCGGCAGTGTGGAGGGGAAGACGTCGAGCGACTCGAGGATTTCGAGTTGTGCCTCGTTGTTGTGGCGGGCCCGTTCCAGCAGGGCAGGCAGGGCACCGACGTTGTGGGTGCCGAAGACGGCGTCCACCCAGGGGGCCTTCTTGAGGATGGTATCGCGGTCCTTCTGCGCCAGGCACCCGCCGACGGCGATCTGCATTCCGGGATTGGCGGCCTTAGCCGGCGCCAGCATGCCGAGGTTTCCGTAGAGCTTGTTGTCGGCGTTTTCCCGCACCGCGCAGGTGTTGAAGACCACGACGTCGGCCAGTTCCCCGGCGGCGGGGACATAACCGGCGGCTTCGAGCATCCCGGACATGCGCTCGGAATCGTGCACGTTCATCTGGCAGCCGAACGTCCGCACCTGGTACGTGCGGGCCTGCGACGCGGAGGGCTGTGCCGCGGCACCAGGTGTTGACGATGCGTCGGTGGAAGGGGTGGTGCCGGCTGCTGGGGAGGGAATGGTCAAACTCACCTGTTAAGGGTACCGGGTCGGCGCGGCTCCGGGGCGTGCTCAAGAATCCGGCTCGGCTCCTGCGCCGGAAGCTGCCACAGCCTCGTCGAGGACGTCGCCCACGATCCGGAAGGCCTGCGAGGGCTGGTAGCCCTTGCGGGCGAGCATGGAAGCCAGCCGGCGGGTGGTTTTGTCCCGCTCGGCGCGGTCCTCGAACCCGGTCACGCCCCGGAGTTTCCGCTGGACCAGTTCGCGGGCCGCGGATTCCTCGTCCTCGTCGCTGAGCTGTTCCAGCGCGGCGGCGGCAGTTTCCGCCTCAATGCCCTTCTCGGCAAGTTCCCGCCGGAGCGCGCCCTTGGCGAGTTTGCGGCTCTGCGAACGGGACCGCACCCACATGTCGGCGAAGTCGGCGTCGTCAACGAGTTTCACTTCTTCGAAGCGGTCCAGCACGGCTTCGGCGACGTCGTCCGGGACGTTGCGCTCGGCCAGTTTGCGGGCGAGCTGCAGCCGGCTCTTAGGCGAGTTGGTCAGCTGCCGCAGGACAATGGCACGTGCGACCGCCGCCGGGTCCGCGTCACGGTCCTGTTCGGTGGAAGGACCCGCGCGGCGGGTCCCGTTCCCCGCACGTTCCCCGGGTCCGTCTCCGGGTCCGTGAGCGCCGGTCAGGCCGGGGGCAGGATCCCGGGAGGGGAATCCTGCCCCTTTGCGCGGCCGGCGGTTAGAAGCCGTCAACGGCCTTCAGCTTCGGTGATGCCTCGGTCTCGGCGGGGGCCTTCACTCCGACGCCGAGCTTTTCCTTGATGAGGCGCTCCAGCTCGGCAGCCAGCTCCGGGTTGTCGCGCAGGAAGCGGCGCGAGTTCTCCATGCCCTGGCCCAGCTGGTCACCGTCGTAGGTGAACCAGGAGCCGGACTTCTTGATCAGGCCGTGTTCGACACCCATGTCGATGATCCCGCCTTCCCGCGAGATGCCCTGGCCGTAAATGATGTCGAATTCGGCGATCTTGAAGGGCGGCGCCATCTTGTTCTTGACGATTTTGGCCTTGGTGCGGTTGCCGACGGAGTCCGCGCCCTCCTTGAGGGTCTGGATCCTGCGGACGTCGATGCGGATCGAGGCATAGAACTTCAGCGCCTTACCACCCGTGGTGGTTTCCGGTGAGCCGAAGAAGACGCCGATCTTTTCGCGCAACTGGTTGATGAAGATGGCCGTGGTCTTGGTCTGGCTCAGGCGGCCGGTGATCTTCCGGAGCGCCTGGCTCATCAGGCGGGCCTGCAGGCCCACGTGGCTGTCGCCCATGTCGCCTTCGATTTCGGCGCGGGGAACGAGGGCCGCGACGGAGTCGATGACAATGACGTCAAGGGAACCGGAGCCAATCAGCATGTCCATGATTTCCAGGGCCTGCTCGCCGGTGTCGGGCTGGGAGACCAGGAGGGCATCCGTGTCGACGCCGAGCCTGGCGGCGTATTCCGGATCGAGGGCGTGCTCGGCGTCGATGAAGGCAGCGATGCCGCCCAGGCGCTGGGCACTGGCGACGGCGTGCAGGGCCACCGTGGTCTTACCGGAGGATTCCGGACCATAGATTTCGACAACGCGGCCACGGGGCAGGCCGCCAATGCCCAGGGCAATGTCCAAGGCGATGGAGCCGGTGGGAATAACCTCGATGGGCGCACGGACTTCGTCGCCCAGGCGCATGACGGAGCCTTTGCCGAACTGCTTGTCAATCTGGGCAAGCGCTGCATCAAGCGCTTTCTGGCGATCCGGGGCTGCGGCCATGGTTCACACCTCTGTTACTTTCTCGCTGTGGAGGGGCCGTTGCGGGCCCTGTGTTTAGTGTTCTTGATCAGGTTGGTGATCAGTTCATTACTGAAGCTACTGGCACCCACCGACAGAGTTGTCTGCCGGCCCCGCATATGTGGAAAACACTCTGAAAAAAGCATAGTCCTACCCGAACAGATATTCGAACAATCCTTGCGGCGTGTCAGGGGCGAAGCCGCGTCAGCGCGGCTTGACGTCGCGGCCCAGCCGGCGCTCGGGCGGGACGTCCTGGACCTCACACAGCGCCAGCCACACCTGGCGGGGAGGCACACCTGCGCCCAGGGCCTGATCGGCGGTCCGGCCACCGACGCCCGCGAGGACCAGGGAGCTGCTGAGGACGCGGGAGTACCCCGCCCCGAATTCGTCGTCCATAAGGCGCCAAAAGTCACTGATTCGCACCCATAAAGTCTCTCACGGTGCGGCGGGACTCTAGAATGGTTGCCATGAGCAACCCAGCCGTTGGCCCCGGGAACCCCGGCGGCACTGACGATTCCACCGACGCGGCGCTGACCGCCGTCGAGCACCAGCTGAGCCTGCTCTGGCGCCGTGCCCGCTCGATCTCCCATCACCTCTCCCGCCAGGTCCACCCGGACATGGAACCGGCCGCGTACGGCCTGCTCACCGTGATCCGCAGCCAGGGCTCCATCCGGCTGACCGAGCTGGCGTCCAGCATCGGCGTCGGGAAACCGTCGGTGAGCCGGCAGGTCGCGTTCCTCGAAGGCCTGGGCCTGGTTTCCAAGGAAGCCGATCCGCTCGACGGCCGCGCGCAAATGATCCGCCTGACGCCCATGGGCGAGGAGAGGATGCACGAGGTGCAGGACGCCCGGCGCGAAGTGTTCCGCGAACGGCTGGGCGAGTGGCCGACGGAGGATCTGCAGACCCTGTCCCGCTACATCGCCAAACTCAACGCCACCTACGAGCGTGACGGTTTCCCCCGGGACGAACCCCACTAGCAGGAAGTTCCACCCGGCACGCAAAAGACCCCGGCACACCGCCGGGGTCTTTTGTCGAGTAGTGGGTGTCGGGGCTAGCGTGCCCCGGAGAGAAGGCCCTTGGCCAACTCGTCGTTGAGGTCGGAGTTGAGCTCACGGTCCAGGTCACGGCCGTAGCGCTGGGCAAACTCCTGCGGGACGGTGTCCGGAACCGCAACTCCCTCGGCGACGGCGACGCGGTCGCTGACTTCGCGGAGCATGCTGGAGAGCGGAACATCGAGGGCCGAGCAGATCGAGGAGAGCAGCTCCGAGGAGGCTTCCTTCTGGCCGCGTTCCACTTCACTCAGGTAGCCCAAGGAAACGCGGGCACTGTGCGAGACTTCGCGGAGGGTACGGCCTTGGCGCTGGCGGACATCGCGCAGGACATCACCGATTTCGTGACGAAGTACAACCATCTTGCGCTCCTTCTGTTCGCTCTTAGCCTGATCGGCGAGGCCCACATCCTTCCAGCGGACAACGCCGTTAACGGATACGGGCTGCTTTACCATCTGTATCGCCTTGCTCCCTCTTTATGTTGAGCCCGCTGGTCAAAGCGGACACTGATGATGCTTTCATCCTAGGCGCCTCCCTTATTCGGAAGCGACACAATGTAACAACTATTAGGAATCAAGTTTTGTTCCCGGCAACTTTACGCCCGGTAGCCTTTGGCTGCCAGAGCCTCCAGCAGGCGTTCCAGCGCCGCAGCGCAGGCCTGTCCGCGGATTTCCGGCCGGTTGCCCTCGAAGCTGTACCCGTACGACGTCGAGCCCTCCGCGGTGGCGACACCAATGTAGACAGAGCCGACGTCCTTGCCGCCGTGCGGCTCGGGACCTGCGACACCGGTGGTGGAGACGCCGATGTCGGCGCCGCAGATCCTGCGCGCCCCCTCGGCCATGGCCTCTGCCACCTGGCCGTCGACGGCTCCGACGGTGTCCAGCAGTTCCCGGGGCACCCCCAGCACATCGGCCTTGACGGCGTTCTGGTAGGACACCACACCGCCCTGGAGCATCCCGGACGCGCCCGGCGTGTCGGCCAGCATGGCGGCGACCATGCCGGCGGTGAGGGATTCTGCCGTAGCGACGGTCACGCCGAAGGCGATCGCCCCGGTGACGGCTTCTTCGGCCAGGTGATGCAGGTTGATCGAGTGGTGGAGACTGGTCATGGCTTGCCCTCCTGGATCTTCTGTTGCTGTGCCCGGATGCCGCTGGCGCGCAGCTTGAGGGCCTCGACGACATATTCGCCGCCCGTCCAGACGGTGATCGCGAGGGCCACCATCATGACCGCAAAGGCCACAAAGCCGAGCCACGGCGCGATCGAGGCCAGCGGAAGGATGTACAGGAAGATCGCCACGGTCTGGATGACGGTCTTGAGTTTGCCGCCGCGCGAGGCCGGGATCACGCCGTAGCGGATGACAAAGAAGCGCAGCGCGGTGACGCCCCATTCACGGACCAGGATCAGGATGGTGACCCACCAGGGCAGCTCCTGCAGCAGCGAGAGCATCACGAGGGCGGAGCCGATCAGCAGCTTGTCCGCGATCGGGTCGGCGATCTTGCCGAAGTCGGTGATGAGGCCGCGGCTGCGGGCGATGTCGCCGTCGAGCTTGTCCGTGTAGATGGCGACGGCGAAGGTCACCGCGGCAATCCAACGCCAGACGCCGTTCTGGGCGACCAGTCCGGGTGCGTCGAGCAGGAGGAACCAGACGAAGAACGGCACCATCACAATCCGCAGCATCGTCAGGATGTTGGGCAGGTTCCAGATCCGGGGAGCGGATCCGGCCTCGTTTGCTTCGGCGCTAGTCACCTTCCTAGGCTACCGTCCGGTGAGCGACCAGGCGTCCTCGGAGCCGCCTTCGTCATCCCCCGAGCCCCCGTCGGCGCCATCAGTGCCGTCATAATACTCGGTGTTCTGCGCCCGCCGGTCCAGGTCGGCGGCGACGAGGTCCTCCGCGTAACCGCCCTGGGCGATGTTCGCGTTGGCGTTATCGCTCAGTGCCGCGGTCTGGGAATCGGCGATGGCGGGCACGTCCATGCCCTTCATGGCCGCGAGGACGGTTGCGAGGTCATCGGGTTTGACCAACACGTCACGGGCCTTGGAGCCCTCCGAGGGGCCCACCACGCCGCGGGATTCGAGCAGGTCCATGAGCCGGCCCGCCTTCGCGAAGCCGACCCGCAGCTTGCGCTGCAGCATCGAGGTGGAACCGAACTGGGTGGTGACCACGAGCTCGGTGGCCTGCAGCAGGACCTCGAGGTCATCGCCGATGTCGTCGTCGATCTGCTTTTTCGGAGCTTCCGGGGCGACGTCGTCGCGGTAGACAGCCTTGAGCTGGCCCTTGACGTGCTCGACCACCTTGTGGATTTCCGATTCCGTGACCCAGGCGCCCTGGACGCGCATGGCCTTGGAAGCGCCCATCGGCAGGAACAGGGCGTCACCCTGGCCAATAAGCTTCTCGGCACCTGGCTGGTCCAGGACCACGCGGGAGTCGGTGACCGAGGACGTCGCGAACGCCATCCGGGACGGCACGTTGGCCTTGATCAGGCCGGTGACGACGTCGACGGAGGGACGCTGGGTGGCGAGCACGAGGTGGATGCCGGCCGCACGGGCCAGCTGGGTGATGCGGACGATCGAGTCCTCGACGTCGCGCGGGGCGACCATCATGAGGTCGGCGAGTTCGTCCACGATCACCAGCAGGTACGGGTACGGCCGGATGACCCGTTTGGAACCCTCCGGCGGGTGGACCTTGCCCGCGCGGACAGCCTTGTTGAAGTCGTCGATGTGCTTGAACCCGTAGTTGGCGAGGTCGTCGTAGCGGGCGTCCATCTCGCGGACCACCCACTGCAGGGCCTCCGCCGCCTTCTTGGGGTTGGTGATGATCGGGGTGATCAGGTGCGGGACGCCCTCGTAGGCGGTGAGCTCCACCCGCTTGGGGTCCACCATGACCATGCGGACCTCATCGGGGGTGGCGCGCATCAGGATGGACGTGATCATGGCGTTCACAAACGCCGACTTGCCGGCACCGGTGGCGCCCGCCACGAGAAGGTGCGGCATCTTCGCGAGGTTCGCGACGACGTAGCCGCCCTCGACGTCCTTGCCGACGCCGATCACCATGGGGTGCTCCGTCCGCCGGGCGTTCTGGCTGCGCAGCACATCGCCCAGCGACACGGTCTCGCGGTCCGTGTTGGGGATCTCGATGCCAATCGCGGACCGGCCGGGGATGGGGCTGAGGATGCGCACATCCGAGCTGGCGACGGCATAGGAGATGTTCTTGGACAGCGCGGTGACGCGTTCCACCTTGGTGCCCGGGGAGAGCTCGATCTCGTAGCGGGTCACGGTGGGGCCGCGGCTGAAGCCGGTGACCTGGGCCTCCACGTTGAACTGGTTCAGGGTCTCGGTCAGCGAGGCGACAATCGCGTCGTTGGCTTCGGTGCGTTCCTTGGGAATGGATCCCGGGGTCAGGACGTCCGACGGCGGCAGCGTGTACGTCACGTCGCCGGCCAGGGACAGCTGTTCGGTGCGCTGCGGAATCGGGGTGGGCAGCGGTGCCGCGGCCACGGGGTTGGACGGGACCTTCGCGGCGGCGGCCACGGCGGCGGCGCCGGGTGCCTGCGGGGCCGCGTTCAGCGAGCCGGCGGCGATCATGCCCGGGGTGACGAGCGGGATCGCCTCGGTGGCGTTCTCCCCCGCCGAGGCGGCGGCGCTCCCCGCATTGCTGCCGAGCCCCTGGGCTGCCTTGATCTTCTCGACGGCGAGCTCGGCCTGGGTGGGCCGGCGCACGCCGGGGGCGACCGGCTTGGCGCCGGTCTTGGCGCCACCGGCGACCCGGGCGGCCTCGGCTTCCTCGTCCGCAATAAGCGCCCGCTCGAAGGCTTCGTCGCCGACGTAGCCGTCGAGTCCGGCGTCCTCGTTGTGGTCCTTGCCGAAGAGGCGGCGGCGCTTCTTCTTCGCCGGAGCCGGGGTGTCGTTTTCGTAGAGGTAGCTGCGGTCGTGGCCGTCGCCGTCGTGATCCGGGTCCTGCAGGTCGATGCCCATGAGGTGCTCGTAGGCGCCACGCAGCCGGCCGGGGATGGCGCCGAACGGCGTGGCGGTGACGATCAGCAGCGAGGTGAAGGCGAGCAGGCTGTAGGCGGCCAGCGGCACGGCGGGGTGGATGGCGGCCAGCGGGGCCGCCGCGAGGTAGCCGAGCATGCCGCCGGCGCGGCGCAGCCCGTCGAATCCCTCGGCGACGGTCGGTTCCCCGCCGATGATGTGGGCCAGGCCGGAGCCGGCGAAGGTCATGATCAGGAAGCCGATCCCGATCCGGTTGTTGCCGCGGCCGTCGACGGGCTGGCGGAACAGCCGGAAGGCGCAGACAATCAGCATGAGCGGCAGGAGCAGCGACATCCAGCCGAAGGTTCCGTTGACGATTCCGTAGACCGTGTCCGGGAACCAGCCCTGGAAACCCCACCAGGCGAAGGTGGCGACGAAGACCCCGAGGGCGAGGTTGAACAGGGCTGCGCCGTCGCGGCGGTCCTCGGGGGCGAGGTCGCTGACGTCGTAGCCGATCCGGCGGACTCCCGCGCCGACGACGTGGGCAATGCCCAGCCAGGCGCCGGCCACAACCCGGACCAGCCAGGGCTGTTTGGGTTCGACGGCGGCCAACTGGCGGGTGCGCGCCGTGCCCGTTGCTCCGGAGGGCTTGCTGGTTTTGGACGCAGCCGGGCCGGAGCCCCGGGCCGGAGAGCTGCCTGATTTACCGCTGGAGTTTCCTCTAGGCGCGGAGGAAGTACGTGTCGCCATACCCGCTACGGTACCCGACGCCGGGCCGAAAACCGCGGATTTCTGGGCCTGGGCGGGGTCCATTTTGCCGGCCGGACACACAAGAACGGCCCTCCCGGTCTGCCGCAAGCCGAAGCCTGCGGCAGGCCGGGAAGGCCGTCGGAGTTCTGTTCGTGCCTGGCGCGCGGGTGCTTAGGCCTCCAGGACCACCGGGATGATCAGGGGCTTGCGGCGGAGCTTGCGGTTGACCCAGGTGCCCACCACACGGCGGACAACCTGCTGCAGCTGGTGCGTGGTGTGGTCCGAGCGGTTGAGCACGGCTTCTTCCAGCGCGGCGTTGATCTTCGGGATGATCTCGTCGAAGACGGAGTCGTCCTCGGCCACGCCGCGGGCGTGGATCTCGGGGCCCGAGACGACCTTGCCGGTGGCGCGGTGGATCACGGTGATGATGGAGATGAAGCCTTCATCGCCGAGGGTCTGGCGGTCCTTCAGGTCTGCTTCGGTGACTTCGCCGACGCTGGAGCCATCGACGTAGACAAAGCCGACTTCGACCTGGCCGACGATGTCCGCCTGGTGGTCGCGGAGGTCGATGACAGTGCCGTTGTCCGCGAGGAGGATGCTCTCTTCGGGGACACCAGAGTCCAGGGCGATCTTGCCGTTGGCGATCAGGTGGCGGGTTTCACCGTGCACCGGCATCGCGTTGAGCGGCTCGAGGATGTTGTAGCAGTACAGCAGCTCGCCGGCGGCGGCGTGGCCGGAGACGTGCACCTTGGCGTTGCCCTTGTGGATGACGTCCGCGCCGAGCTTGAGCAGGCCGTTGATGATGCGGAAGACGGCGTTCTCGTTGCCCGGGATCAGGCTGGAGGCGAGGATGACGGTGTCGCCCTGGCCGACGACGACGCGGTGGTCGCCGTTGGCCATGCGGGACAGGGCCGCCATCGGCTCACCCTGGGAACCGGTGGACATCAGCACCACGCGGTTGTCCGGCAGGTTGTCGATGTTCTTGATGTCGACCAGGATGCCCGGGGGAACGTCGAGGTAGCCGAGCTTCTCGGCGATCGCCATGTTGCGGACCATCGAGCGGCCAACAAAGGCAACCTTGCGGTTATGGTTGGCCGCGGCGTCGAGGACCTGCTGGACGCGGTGCACGTGCGAGGAGAAGGACGCCACGATCAGGCGCTTGGAGGCCTGGCCGAAGAGCCGGTCCAGGGTGGGACCAATTTCCTTCTCGGCAGTGGTGAAGCCCGGCACATCGGCGTTTGTGGAGTCCGACATGAACAGGTCCACGCCTTCTTCGCCGAGCTTGGCGAAGTGGCGGAGGTCGGTGATCCGGCCGTCCAGCGGCAGCTGGTCCATCTTGAAGTCGCCGGTGTGCAGCACGGTGCCGCCGCTGGTGCGGAGGAACACGGCGAGGGCGTCGGGGATCGAGTGGTTGACGGCCACGAATTCGCATTCGAAGGGGCCGAACTTCTGCACCTGGCCCTCGGTGACGGTCTGGGTGACCGGCTTGATCCGGTGTTCCAGCAGCTTCGCCTCGATGAGGGCCAGCGTCAGCCGGGAGCCCACCAGGGGAATGTCGGCGCGCAGGCGCAGCAGGTACGGGATGGCACCGATGTGGTCCTCGTGGCCGTGGGTCAGGACGACGGCGACGATGTCCTGGAGGCGGTCCTTGATGTAGGAGAAATCGGGCAGGATCAGGTCGACGCCGGGCTGGGTCTCCTCCGGGAAGAGGACACCGCAGTCGACGATCAGCAGCTTGCCGTCGATTTCGAAGACGGTCATGTTGCGGCCGATCTCCCCCAGGCCGCCGAGCGGAACGATCCGCAGGGTGTCCTTGAGCAGTTTCGGCGGCGTGACAAGGCCGGGAAGGGCGGTTTGGGTCATAATGCACTACTTTCCAGGCGGGTACCGGCCTGGTCCTTACTCATCAGAATCAAGCACCTGATCAGGAAAAGACCATTCCGGCTTCCGCCAAGTCCTCGCGGATGGTTTCGATCTCAGCTTCGTCCGGCTCCACGAGGGGCAAACGGACAACCGAGTTGGGCAGGACTCCCTGCCACTTAAGAACTTGCTTCGCAGCAACAGCACCCTGGATATGGGTCATCACTGCACGGACCACGGGGTCCAGTTCGAAATGTATGGTGCGGGCGGTGGCGAAATCGCCCGCAAGTGCGGCATCGATCATGGCGCGGAACTGCCGCGTCGCGACGTGCGCGGATACGCTGACGAGCCCGGCGGCGCCGGCTGCCATCCACGGCAGGGTCAGTCCGTCGTCGCCCGAGTAGACGTCAAGGTCGGTGTTGGCGAGGACCCGCGTGGTGGCGGCGAAGTCGGCCTTGGCGTCCTTGAGCGCAACAATGTTCCGGTGGTCCGCGAGCCGGATCATGGTTTCGGGCAGGATCGGCACGCAGGCCCGGCCGGGGATGTCATAGACCATAACGGGAAGGTCGGCGGCATCGGCGACGGCTTCAATGTGGGCCTGGATGCCGGCCTGGCTTGGCTTGTTGTAGTACGGGGTGACGATCAGCTGTCCGTGGGCCCCGGCCTTGGCGGCACGCTTGGCCATCTCGATCGAGTGCGAGGTGTGGTTGGTGCCGGTCCCGGCGATCACCTTGGCGCGGTCCCCCACGGCTTCCACGATGACCCGGAACAGCTTTTCCTTCTCGTCGTCTTCCAGCGTGGAGGTCTCCCCCGTGGTACCGGAGATGACGAGGGCGTCGTGGCCGTCGTCGACAAGCTTGTTGGCCAGCTCGGCGTTCTGCTGGTAATCGACCTCACCGTCGGAAGTGAAAGGCGTGACCATGGCGGTTACGAGGGATCCGAACGTGTAAGAGCGAGCGCGAGAGTCAGCCATATGAAAAACGTTACCCTGTCCCCGGCATGATGTGACAATGGCGGCGACGTGATGAAGATCAAACCCGGCCGGTCAGCCTCACCCGGGGGGCCGGCTGTTGGGATGCCGCAGCCGTCCGCTTCAGGGCAGCACGCTCCTGTGCGTAGCGGTCCAGGACGTTGTGCTGCAGGGTGGCGGTCAGCACCTCGGTCCCCGTTCCGGCCGCCTGCCGGATCACGAGTCCGTCCGGTCCCCAGAAGCCGCTCCCGCCGGCCGAGGGCCCACATTCAGTGCTGCCGCCGAGGTTGGCCAGCACGGCGAACATCCGGTTGTCCATGGCGCGGGCGCCCAAATGCAGGGCCAGCCGGTGGTCCTCGCCCGCGGTATAGAGGGCCGAGACGGCATAGAGGTCCGCGCCGGCCGCGGCCGCCTCTCCGGCATGGACCGGGCGGGCGGTATCCAGGCAGATGGCCAAAGCGACCTTCCAGCCGTCCAGCGTCAGGACGGCAGCCCGGTCTCCGGCGCTGAACACCTGCCGCTCCGGTCCGTGGAGCCAGACCTTGAAGCCGGTTTCCAGCTCACCGCTGGGGTGCAGGGCGAGCGACGCCAGGCGTGGCGTGCCGTCCGTTTCCCGGAAGGGGGCACCCACGACTGCGGTGATCCCGGTCCGCTGGCAGATTTCGCGGAGGCCGTCGAGCCGCCGGTCCGTGGCGGTCACCCACCGCCCCGGGTCCGCCAGTCCGTCCAGGTTGTAGCCCGTCAGGGATAGCTCGGGGAACACCACCAGGCGGGCGCCATGTCTGTCCGCGTCCTCGATGAGGCGGATGTGTTCGGCGGCGTTGGCGGGAATGCCGCCGTCGAGGGCCGTGTACTGGATGGCGGAAAGCGTCAGGGCGGTTCTCACCCTGCCATCCTAGGCACCGCAGTTTTCCAGCGGGCCTGTTGTTCGGATGGTTGTCCGGATGGTTGTCCGGATACGGGAAGGGAAGGTCAGCCGGCACCACCTCCCGGCGGCGTGGTGCAGTAGCGGCCCACGGCGGTTTCACGCAGGGACTCGGCCCACGACGCGAGCCGCTGGGCGGCCCGCACGTAGTGGAAGAGTTCGGTGGGAGTCAGCGATTCTAGGTCCGTCTCGGCGAGCCGGCGGGCCAGTTCCGCCCCCGGAGCCTGCGCGGAGAGGACCGTACCTTCCCGCTGCCACTGGATGTCCTCGGCCGCTTCGCCGGCCACCAATTGCCGGAAGAGGAAATCCACGACGCCGGGACTCATCGCCTTGAGGACGCCGGACACCGGGTCCGGGCCGCACTGTTCCGGCCGGGTGGAGCGGTGCGTCCCGGATGCGGGGACGACGGGCTCTGGTGTGTTGTTCATGGCCCTATGTTATTCGAACATATATTCGAACACAAGGCCGCGGCGGTCACGCAGTTTTCGACAGGCCCAGCACAGGCGGATATGAGACGATCGGGGCATGACCCCGCGCGGATTCGCTTCCTCATCCAGGACCGCCCGGGGTGGGAGCAGGGGCAGGAAAAGGCTCAGGAACAAGTCCAGGAACTCTGCGAGCACCACCGGAATCCGGCTGTCAGGCATTGACGCCGCCCGCGGATTGGCCCTCCTGGGCATGATGGCCACCCATGTGTTCCCCACCTTCGAGTCGAACGCCCAGCTCACACCCACCTGGGTGGGTCTCGTGTTTTCCGGACGGGCCTCGGCCCTCTTCGCCGTGCTCGCAGGGATCGGACTGGCCCTGTCAACCGGCAAGCAGCAGCCGTTCCAGGGTCCGCAGCTGGGGGCGGCCCGCCGGGGCGTCGCCCTCCGGGCGCTGGTGGTCGGCGCCGTCGGGCTCTCCATCGGCGGGCTCGAGGTGAACATCGCCATCATCCTGGTCCACTACGCAGTGCTGTTCCTGTGCGTACTGCCTTTCCTCGGCCTGGACATCAAGCATCTGCTGGTTCTGGCTGCCGGCTGGGTGCTCATCACCCCGGCCCTCGCCTTCCTCCTGCGGCCGTGGCTCCTCACCGCATCGCCTCCCCTGCAGCTGGGCCACAATCCGAAGTGGGAGGATCTGTCCACCCCCGCCGTGCTGCTCGGGGACCTTTTCCTGACCGGCTATTACCCCGTACTCCAGTGGATCGCCTACCTGCTGATTGGCCTCGCGATCGGCCGGCTGGCCCTCACGACGGCGGCGGTCCCGGTACTGCTGCTGGCGGTGGGAACCGTGGTGGCGGTCCTGGCCAAGTGGCTCAGCGTGGTGTTGATGGAGGACTGGGGCGGCCGGGCGGCGCTGCAGGCGTCCCTGCTGAATCCCTCCTATCCGCTGGAAAGCCTCCTGCAGGTCAACCTGGCCGGCGTGGACCAAACCGGCTCCGCCTGGTGGCTCGCCTCCAGCGCTCCGCACTCGGGGACCACGCTGGATCTGCTGCACACCTCGGGGGTGGCGGCGGCCGTCGCCGGGGCCTGCCTGCTGCTGGGCCGGCTGGTGGAGCGCACCGGAGTGGACGTGCTGCTTCCGGTCCGGGGTGCCGGTGCCATGACCCTGAGCCTGTACACGGCCCACCTGTGCGTGATGGCCTCGCTGTACGGCCGGCCGCTGCCGTCGGGGTGGACGGTTGACGGCGTGTACTGGGCCCAGGCCGTGGCGATCCTCGCCCTGGGCGGAATTTTCGGGGCCCTGGCGTGGCGGGGGCCGCTGGAGTGGGTGGCGCATGCCGCCAACCAGCTCGGCCGCTACCAGCCGGCCCGGGTCCGCTGACTGGCCCAGTACCGTGGCTCAGCACCGCGGTTCTGCCCGCTGTGGTTCTGCCCGGGCGGGCCCACGGCCGGGCGGGCCCACGGGCGGGGTGGCTCAGGCCTCGCGGGATCCGGTCCGGTACAGCCGGACGGCGTCGCGCATCGAGGCGCGGGCCCGCTTGCGGTCGCCCGCGGCGTCATAGGCGCAGCTGAGCCGGAACCAGGAGCGCCAGTCCTCCGGCGCGGCTTCCGTCTCGGCACGGTACTTCTCGAATTCCAGGTCGGCGGCCTCGCGGATGATCCGTCCCGCGGGGGTGCGCGGCAGGTTGTCCTCGGGCAGCCCGCCCTCGGCCTCGAGGATTTTCGCCAGCCGTTCGGTCCGGGCGCCAAAGAGCAGCTCGCGGACCAGGGCCCAGGCTCCAATAACCGGCAGGAGCAGATAGGCCACGCCAATCGCCTTGGCCACCGGGTTGGCGTCCGTCATCAGGAGCACCGAGCGCTGGAAGGACACCACGAGGTAGAAGACAAGCAGGAGGGTGACGGCGCCGACCCAGATCTTGGTGCGGTTGGCCTTGAAGGCAGTCAGGACGTTGGCCATGGCGCTCAGAGTCCCAGGTCCAGGTAGCCGTCCAGGCCCACGGTGAGGCCCGGGTTCGCGGCAACGTTGCGCACACCCAGCAGCACGCCGGGCATAAACGAGGCGCGTTCGAAGGAGTCGTGCCGGAAGGTCAGCTGCTCCCCCGGCCCGCCCAGCAGGACTTCCTGGTGCGCCACGAGGCCGCGGAGCCGGACACTGTGGACGCGGACACCGTCGACGTCGCAGCCGCGCGCACCGGGGCGCTCGCTCGTGGTGGCATCGGGGCTGGCGGCCAGGTTGGCGGCTGCACGCTCGGCGGAGATCAGCTGCGCGGTGCGCACGGCGGTTCCGGACGGGGCGTCCACCTTGTCCGGGTGGTGCAGTTCGATGATTTCGACCGATTCAAAGTACCGCGAGGCCTTGGCGGCAAACGCGGAGGCGAGGACCGAGCCGAGGGCGAAGTTCGGGGCGATCAGGACGCCCACACCGGGCTGGCCGGCGAGGAGTTCCTCGAGCCGGCCCAGCCGCTCCGCGTCCCAGCCGGTGGTCCCCACGACGGCGTGCATGCCGTGTTCGACGGCGAAGGCGATGTTGGCTTCGGTGCTCCCGGGGACCGTCAGATCCACCACGATCCGGGCTCCGGCGTCGACGAGGATGTCCAGGGAATCATTCCGGCCCAGCGCGGCGACAAGTTTGAGGTCCGCGGCGGCCTCGACGGCCCGCACGGCTTCGGCGCCCATGCGCCCGTTCGCGCCCAGCACGGCGACTGCGAGTTGTTCGGTCATGCCTTCAACCCTACCGCCGGGGCGGCTGCCCGCCGGAACCGCGGCCCTGCGTTACAGGCTTTCCGCACGTCGCCGGGCTGCGTGCTCCGGGCCCAGTACTTCCGCCCGAGGGCTTCGGGCTGCGTACTTCGGACTGCGTACGTTGGGCCGGACTATGCCCCCGCGCCCACCCACTCGACGGTGCCGTCGGTGAAGAACTGTTCCTTCCAGATCGGAACCTGGGCCTTGATCCGGTCGACGAGTTCCGAGCAGACCTCGAAGGCCTGGCCCCGGTGCGCGGCGGAGACGGCACAGACCAGGGCGGGATCGCCGATCTCCAGCATCCCGATCCGGTGTGCCACCCAGATCCGTACCGGCTGGGCTGTGGTGCTGTCGGTCTCAGCGCCGGTTGCAGTTTCTGTTCCGGCTGCCGTCCCGGCTGCGGCTGTCCCGGCGGCGGCTGGCCCGGCGGCCTGTTCGGCAACGAGTTGCGCGACGACGTCGGCCATCACCTGGTGCGCCGTCGGGTGCGCGCTGTAGCTGAGCCGCTGGACGGGTTTGCCGCCGTCGTGGTTCCGGACCACACCGCTGAAGCTGACCACGGCGCCCGCGGTGTCCGATTCGACGGCTGCGATGGCCTGGTCCACGGAGATGGGCTCGGCACTCAGCACCGCGTTCACCACTACAAAGGCTGGTTCAAAGGCTGGTTTAGTGGCCATGGCTGCCTTCCAGCTGGTCGCACAGGTGTCCAAGGATGGGGTCCAGCACGCTGAGTCCGTCCATGACGCCCTTCGGGGATCCGGGGAGGTTGACGATGAAGGTCTGGCCGGCGGAGCCGGCGTGGCCCCGGCTGAGCATCGCCATGGGGGTCTTGGCGGTCCCGGCGCCCCGGATGCCTTCCATGATGCCCGGGATCTCCCGGTCCAGCAGGGGAAGCGTCTGTTCCGGGGTGGCGTCGGTGGGGCTGAGGCCGGTGCCGCCGCTGGTAATGATGACGGCGGGCGCCTGGGTCAGGAGTGCGCGCAGGGCGGCACCGACGGCGTCGCCGTCCGGGACCACCATGGCCGGGTAGGCCTCAAAACCGTGTTCGGTGAGCCAGTCGATGATGACGGGGCCGGTCAGGTCTTCATAGATTCCGGCTGCGGCGCGGGTGGAGGCAATCACGACGCCGGCCTTCCGCCCGGTGGCTTCGCCGTGCCGGTGTGGTTCGGGCATGCTCATCGTGTCCAGTCCCCGCTCTTGCCGCCGCTTTTGGCCAGCACCTTGATGTCCGTCAGTACCGCGTGTTTGTCCACGGCCTTGATCATGTCGTACACGCTGAGGGCGGCCACCGAGGCCGCGGTCAGCGCTTCCATTTCGACGCCGGTGACCCCGAGGGTCTTGACCGTGGCGAACACCGTGACCGAGTCAGTGTCGAGTTCGAAGTCGACGGTGACCTTGGCGATCGGCAGCGGGTGGCACAGCGGGATCAGGTCCGCGGTCCTCTTGGCGGCCATGATGCCGGCGACCCGGGCAACGGCGAGGGCATCGCCTTTGGGCAGGTCGCCCGCGCCGAGCAGGGCCAGGACCTCGGCCGTGCTGCGGACGGTGGCGGTGGCCGTGGCCTCGCGGGTGCTCGACGCCTTGTTGGACACGTCGACCATCTGGGCTGTGCCGTCCTGCCGGAGGTGGGTCAGGCCTGCGTGTTCAGGTGCGGGGTTTTCTTCGTTCACAACATCCATACTTCCACCTCCGCGCCCTCGGCGAGCACGGCGATTCCTTCCGGCACCTGGATCAGGGCGTTGGAGTGCGCCAGGGCGCTGACGAGGTGGGAGCCGGCGCCGCCTTCCAGCCGGACGGTGCCGTCGGGGAGGACCGTGCCGCGCCGCACCTGGTGCTTGCCCGCCGGCGACGTCAGCGCCCCGGCCAGCCGCGCCCTGGCCACAGGCCGCGGCGCGGGTGAGCCGAACAGGTTTCCGAGCGCGGGCCGGAGGAACATTTCGAAGGAGACGACGCAACTCACCGGGTTCCCCGGGAAGCCGAGGACCGGGACGCCGTCGAAGGTGCCGATCCCCTGCGGTCCGCCGGGCTGCATCGCGACGGCGAGGAAGTCGACGTCGTGGCCCTCCATCGCCTGCCGGACCACCTCGTATGCCCCCTTGCTGACCCCGCCGGTGGTGACGACCAGGTCCACGTCTGCCGCGTGCCGGCGCAGCAGGCGGGCGAGTTCCTCGGGGCGGTCGGTGGAAATTCCGGTCCCGGTGACGTCGAGGCCGGCCTGGCGCATGGACGACTCCAGCAGGGTGGCGTTGGAGTCGTAGATCTTGCCGGTGCCCAGCGGGCTGCCTGGCTCCACGACTTCGTCCCCCGTGGTGACCAGCAGGACCCGCAGCGCGCGGTAGACCGGGACCTCGGTGAATCCCAGGGCGGCCAGGAGTCCCAGCTGTCCGGGTCCGAGGCAGGTTCCGGCGGCGAGGGCGAGCCCGCCGGTGCGGATGTCGCTGCCCGCGTCGCGGACGAAGTTCCGGGCCGGAGCGGCGGGCAGCCGGACCGTGGCCGGCACCCCCGGTGCCGGGAAGACGTCGGGGATGGCCTGTTCGATCGGCACGACGGCGTCCGCCCCGGGCGGCATCATGGCCCCGGTCATGATCGGGGCGGCTGTCCCGGGGGCCAGTTCAGGGGGCGCGGCCCCGGCCGCGACGGGGGCGACGACGCGCAGTTCGGCGCCGCCGTCGGGCACGTCGGCGCTGCGGATGGCAAAGCCGTCCATCTGCGAATTCGCGAACGGCGGCAGGTCCAGCGGAGCCACGATGTCCGCCGCGAGTCCGCGGCCCAGCGCCGAAAGGAGCGGGAGCCGTTCAACCCGGTCCGGGGTGCGGAGCGGGGACAGCAGCTGGCGGACCGCTTCGCGGTGCGCTTCCACGGTGACGTGCCGTGCCTGGGTGCGGTGCATGCGTTGGTGACCCCTCGTCTTGAGCCATAGGCTGAGTTCGCCGGTCCGGCTCCTGGCCCGGCTCCGTGGCCTGGCGTGTTGGCCCGGCCCGTTAGGACTTCACGTCAACTCTAACCGTGTGAAAGCCCGTGGCCCCGCTGGGCGCCACCGGCGCACGGTCCTCCACCTGCGCGGCGCCGTTGAGGTCCGTGGCCCGGACCTGGACCTCGTACTGGCCGGGGGTCAGCGGCAGGTCGAGTTTCCACTGGTACCAGGTGTCGTGGGAGATCCCGGGAGCGAGCTCCGCCTGCTCCCACGCGCCGCGGTTGACCCTGAGCTCCACGCGGCCGATTCCGGTGTGCTGGGCCCAGGCCACCCCGCCGAAGGCCACCGTGCCGGCGCGCACGGAGCGGCCGTCCCGGGGCACATCGATGCGGGACGAGGTCTTGATGGGCCCCCGCTCGCTCCAGCCGCGCGGCGTCCAGTATCCGACGTCATCCGCGAAGCGCGTCACCTTGAGCTCGGTGACCCACTTGGTGGCCGACACGTAGCCATACAGGCCGGGGACGATCAGCCGGGCCGGGAAGCCGTGCTCCAGCGGCAGCGGTTCGCCGTTCATGCCAACAGCCAGGAGCGCGTCCCGGTCGTCCGTCAGCACGTCCAGCGGGGTGCCGGCGGTCCAGCCGTCAGTGCTGCGGGACAGGACCATGTCCGCCCCGTCCTTCGGGCGTGCGAGTGCCAGCAGTTCCCGGACCGGCCAGCCGAGCCAACGGGCGTTGCCAATCAGGTCCCCGCCCACCTCATTGGAGACGCAGGCAATAGTGACGTGCCGTTCGATCAGGGGTTTGGCCAGCAGCGCGGCGAAGTCCAGGGAGATCTCGCGCTCCACGAGGCCGGTGACCTTGAGGGTCCACTGGCCCGGGTCCACCACCGGGACGCGCAGCGCGGTGTCGATCCGGTAGAAGTCCTTATTGGGAGTCACCAGCGGGCCCACGCCGTCCAGCCGGACCTCCGCTCCGGCCGGGACCGGCGGGGCCGGGGACGCCGGCGCGGGGAGCGCCAGTTTGCTGCGCAGTTCACTCACGACGGCGGCGGCGCCCCGGATCGTCGAGGCCAGGACGCCGGCGACGGCCGCGACGGCGGCCGTTCCGCCGAGCGCCTGGAAGAAGCGACGGCGGGAAGGAGGCTGCCTGGGGGCGGTCGTTTCCGGGGCGGTCGTTTCCAGACCGGGATCCGCGGGCGGGCGTGCCTCGCCGGTTTGCCACTCCCCCAGCCGCCGGACCAGCCACCGCAGCAGGATCATGGACAGGACGGCGGCGAGCAGCGGGACCGGGATCGCGTTCACGGTCAGTTCGGTCCGGCCAAGGACGGCCACGAGCCCCACCACCCCGAAGACGGCGATGATGGCGACCCCGGCGAGCCTGCGCCGCAGCTCCACAATTCCGGACAGCGCGGCCAGTGCAGCGATGAGAAGCCCCATGCCGCCCAGCAGGGCAATCTTGTCCGCCGTGCCGAAGAGCGACACAGCCCAATCCTTAACGCCCGGCGGGACCGCGTCGATCACGGCGCCGCCGACAGCAGTTACCGGGGACAGTGAGGGGCTCACGAACCCAGCCGCGAGTTCCCCCAGGGCAAGCCCCGTTCCGACGGCCACGACTCCGGCTGCGGCCGCCCAGGCGGTCACGTGCCGGGCCGGACTTGGCCGGCCGGGTTTCTGCGGCCCGGGGGTGGCCGTCCCGGAAGTGGGCGTGCCAGGCGTCTGCTGGCCGGGCCGCGGTGTGGCGCCTGGCGTGCCTGAGTGAGCGTGCGGGGTGGTGTTCACTCCACCAGCATAGGTACGCGCCGGTACGACGGAACCGCCGACGGCGGAATCCTGGCACAACAGGAGTGATGCCGGCGCCGAGGTGGCGTAGCCTGACGTTATGAGTGTTCAGCTAGGTATGCCCCAGCCCCGCGCGGATGACGGACCCGGCGCGGGCACCTCCGGCGCGCAGCTGGCCGCGCGCCCGGCCGGAATGCCCGCCGGCCTCGTGGACCGTTACGGCCGCCGTGCCACCGACATGCGGCTGTCCCTGACGGACAAATGCAACCTGCGCTGCACCTACTGCATGCCGGCCGAGGGCCTGGAGTGGCTGTCCAAGCAGGCGGTGATGTCGGCGGAGGAGATAGTCCGGATCGTGCGGATCGGCGTCGACATTCTGGGTGTGCGCGAGCTGCGGCTCACCGGCGGGGAACCTCTGGTCCGGGCCGATCTGCTGGACATCATTTCGGCGCTCCGCCAGGCCCACCCTGACCTTCCGATCTCCATGACCACGAACGCCGTCGGGCTGGACAAGAAGGCTGCCGGGCTCAAGGCCGCCGGACTGTCCCGCATCAACGTCTCGCTCGACTCGCTGCATGAGGAGACGTTCACCCAGCTGACCCGCCGCCCCTTCCTGAACAAGGTCCTGGCCGGCGTGGACGCGGCCTGGGCGGCCGGACTGGGACCCGTGAAGCTCAACGCCGTGCTGATGCGCGGCATCAACGACGTCGAATCCCCGGCATTGCTGGCTTGGGCGCTGGACCGCGGCTACGAGCTTCGGTTCATCGAGCAGATGCCGCTCGACGCCGACCACGGCTGGACCCGCCGGAACATGATCACCGCCGCGGAAATCCGTGAGCTGCTCTCCGTGGACTACGTGCTCAGCGCCGATCCCCGGGACCGCGACGGCGCCCCGGCGGAACGCTTCGAGGTCCGGGCCAGGGTCCCGGGCACGGCCGAGGCCGCCGGCCCGGTGCTGGGAACCGTGGGGATCATCGCCTCCGTCACCGAGCCGTTCTGCTCCGACTGCCGCCGCACCCGCATCACGGCCGAGGGCAAGATCATGAGCTGCCTGTTCTCCCGCGAGGAAGTCGACCTGCTGGGGCTGCTCCGCGAAGGTGCCAGCGACGAACAACTCGCCGGGCGCTGGCAGGACGCCATGTGGATCAAGCCCAAGGCCCACGGCATGGACCACGTCGGACTGGACGCCCCGGACTTCGTCCAGCCGGACCGCAGCATGAGCGCCATCGGAGGCTGAACCACCTGTGAACGTACGTTACTTCGCTGCCGCGCGCGCTGCCGCCGGCGTCGATGAAGAGAGTTTTGACCTCCCCGCGGACGCCACCGTCGCCTCACTCCTGGCGGCGATCCTCGCCGTCGAACGACCGGAACCACCGGCCGGGACCCCGCCGCTGGCGCGCCTGCTGTCCCGCAGCAGCTTCCTGCTCAACGAGGTGGCGGTGCGGAACCGTGCAGCGGCGCTGAAGCCGGACGATGTCGTCGACGTGCTGCCGCCGTTCGCCGGCGGCTAGGCCCGGCCCGCCGGGCGCCGCGGGGGCTCGTCACGACCGGCCCGCTGCGCCGGGCCCGGGCGGCACGGCCGCAGTGCCAAGGGCCAGGCCCAGCAGCGCGCTCCGGCTCCGGACGCCGCAGGCAGCGAAAACAGCCTTGAACTGGTCCTGCACGGTGTAGGGACGGATTCCCAGGGCGGCTGCCAGCTCGGCCGTGTTAAGTCCGCCGGCGGTGAGTCCCAGGAGCCGGTGCTGTTGCGGGGTCAGGGCAAAGCAACGGGCGAACACCTCCAGCCTGTCCGCCGCCGGGCACTCCTGGATGGTCACCGCGAGCGGAGGCGTTGCCCCCGGCCGGCTGGCGTCCATCCTGGTAGAACGCAGCAGCGCCCAGGCGCCGCGGCCGACGGGAAGACGGGACATCGCCGGGCGGGCGTCCACCCCGGCTTCCCTGGCCAGCAGCTGGGCGGCGACGTTGAGGACCTCCGCCGGAATGCCCTCGTACGGCCGGGGTCCGCGCTGCAGCAGCCCCAGCCAGTCGCCGGCTGACGCGGTCTGCCCCACCACGGCCAGCTCCTCATCGAGCGTCAGCACGGCCTGCGGCGGCAAGGGCTTCCGGACAGCCGGCCCGGCAGGGCTGCTACCTCCCGCGTCCCGCCGGCACTGTGCCGCCCGGCTCCGCCGGAGCCCGGCCGCCACGAGCGGCGCCGCCGCGGCAACGTACTCCGTCTCCGGCTCGCTGAAGATGCCCTCGTCCCCGGAACGCCAAAGGTCCAGCCAGCCCCAGCAGCCGTGTTTGTCGGCAAAGACCGCGGACAGCATGTCCGTCACCCCGTAGCGGGCCAGCAGCCCGGACCACAGGGGGCTGCGCGCCGGGTGGCCGCCGGTCTCCACCAGCAGGGTGGTGGCCGGCCGGGGCTGGCCCATCAGGGCGGTCCAGCGGCAGTCCGGTGTCAGGTACTTGAGCCGGATCAGGTCCGGAAGCTCGTCCGGACAGGGGATCCTGGCCATCGGCGAGATGCCGGTGGCCGATTCAGGATCCGCCAGCGGCCAGGCATAGGCGCTGAACGGCACCATCCGGCCCAGTTCCGCCAGCACTCCCCGGCGCAGCTCCCGGTCGTCGGGGACGTCGCGGCAGAGCTGCCCGATGCGTTCCAGGCTCCGGCTCAGCGCCCAGCTGGTGGTCATGGATTCAGTATGCCCCTTGGGCTTTGCCTGCTGAATCCGCCTCCAGATTTCTGGGATACCGCACGCTGCCCGCGCACGCCTAGCGTGGAACATCCCCGTAACGAGGGGACACCAACGGAAGGAAAGATTGTGATGTACACCTTGCAGATCGAGCACGGGATCAAGGATTTTGGCCTCTGGAAGAGCGCATTCGACCGTGACCCCGTCAACCGCGCAGGGTCGGGCGTGACCGCGCACCGGATCAGCCGACCGGTGGAGGACCCGCACTATGTGGTGGTCGAACTCGATTTCGAGCGGCGGGCCCAGGCGGAAGCCCTCCTGGCAAACCTTGAGGCGAACGTCTGGCAGTCCCCCACCGCGGCCCCAGCCCTCCAGGGTGCCCCGAAAACCCGGATCCTGGAGTCAGCCAGCTGATGCGCAGGCGCCGCCCGGCGCCCCTGGCTACGCGACCGCCAGCGCCTCCCGCACGGTGTCCGCGACAGCAGCGGCGCCTGCCCCGCCCATGACGATCGTGTAATGGTTGACGTCCGGGATCTCGCGGACGGTCAACGCCGGCAGCTTCTCCGCCCAGGCATCCAGATAGCCGGGCGCGTACAGACCGCCGGGCTCATTGAGCAGGCCGCGCGGCGCCCGCAGCACGAGGGTCTCCACCGCGAGCTCCTCCAGTGCTTTCAGGAGTGAGGCGCCACGGTGCAGCTCTGCGGTGTCGTCCGCCATCGCCTGGTAGCGTGTGGCTGGCCGGAACACCGGCGCCTCGCCGGTGAGGTCGTAGTCGACATATTCCTCCACGAGCGGGCTCCAGTCCGCGCTGAACGCTGGATGCTGCCTCCAGAAGCTCCGGTAGACCTCCCGGCTGGCGAAGGTGGCGTTGAGGCGCTCCGCCGCCGGACCGAGCACGGCAGCGACGATCTGCTCGTCGCTGAGTCCCACGGGCACCTGCAGCGGCAGTCCGCCGTCGACCAGTACCAGGGACCGCACCCGCTCCGGGTACAGGTTCGCGAGGACCACGGAGGCGAAGGCGCCCATCGAATGGCCAACGACCACTACGGGCCCGGTGCTCAGCGCGGCCAGTACGGCCGCGAGGTCCTCGGCGTGGGAGGGCATCCCGTACGGCGCGGGCAGGGCGTTGCTCCGGCCCCGGCCGCGCAGGTCCGGGGCAATGATCCTGATGTCCGGCAGGGCCTGGGCCAGCGCCGGCCAGGCCTTGTGGGACGCTGTCACGCCGTGCACCGCCAGGATGGTCGGGGCGGCCGGGTCCTCGGGGCCCCAAAGGGCGGTGTGCAGGTTTCCGCCCCGGACCGCGACCTCGGTGGTCCGGTAGCTGGAGTTGCTTGTTGCCTGGATCATGGGGCTGTCCCTTCCGGGGTCTGAATGGTGCCGAAGTCGGGGCCGGGGGCGGCGCCCTGGCCGGCCCCCGGGGCCGGGGCGAGCGCACGCTCGATGAACTGCATCATTTCCTCAAAGACTTCCTCCGGGACATCCGGCCGGGCGCCCTGCGCGGGTTCGGCGCCTTCCTCGTCCCACAGCACCCAGCGCATGCCGATCAGCTCGCCGATGCCCATCAGGGCCCAGGCCGCGACGGTGGGATCCATCGCCCGGACTTCGCCGCTGAGCTGCGCGGCTTTGAGCCCCTCGATGTAGCCGTTGACGATCCGGGTGTAGTGCAGCCGCAGCGCGCCGGGTGAGACGAATTCGGCCTGCCGGATGATCCGGTACAGCGCCGGATGTTCCGCGGTGAACTTGAAGAAGGCCCGGAAACCCGCGCGTTCGGCCGCGAGCCGGGTGCCGGCTGCGCGCGCGGCATCCGTCATGGCGTGCCGGACCCGCCGGTTCAGGTCCTCGACGACCTCGTCAAAAATGGCCTGCTTGCCCTCGAAGTACAGGTAGAAGGTGCCAAGGCCGACGCCGGCCTCCTCGGTGATTTTCACAATCGAGGCCTCGTGGTAGCCCACCGAGGCGAACACCGTTTCGGCGGCCTGCAGCAGCTTGGCCCGGGTGCGGGTGCCCCTCGCGGTGCGCGGCGCGGCGCTCACCGCCGGCCCCCGTCCGCGGGCACTGCAGCGGCCGGGTGTTCGGGGCGTCCTGCCGGTCCGCTCCCGTCGAGCTGCTGGCGGAGCCGGGTCCGCAGCACCTTGTTCAGCGCCGTGCGGGGCAGGGCTCCAACCATTTCGATCCGTGCGGGAACCTTGAAATGCGCCAGCTGGGCAGCGCAGTGCTCGAGAAGTTCCTGCTCGTCCGTGGCCAGACCGGGGCGGATCACCACAAAGGCCACACCGGTTTCGCCCCAGCGCTCGTCTTCCACGCCGACGACGGCGGCCTGCGCCACCGCCGGATGGGCCAGCAGCGCCGCCTCGACCTCGGCCGGGGCCACGTTTTCGCCGCCGGAAATGTAGATGTCCTTGAGCCGGTCCACGACTTTGATGTAGCCGTCGGCGTCGCGTTCCACCAGGTCCCCGGTGCGCAGCCAGTCCCCGGCCATAACGGCGGCAGTCGCGGCGGGGTCGCGGAAGTAGCCGGCAAAAACCCCGGGCCCGCCCACCAGCAGTTCCCCGGAGGCGGCGCCGTCGAGGATTTCCCCGGTCACCGGATCGGCCACGGCGACGGCGACATGCGGGTACGGTTTGCCCGAATATCCCACCATCCGGGCGGCGTCCTCGTTGGCCAGGCAGAGCACATTCGGGGACGCCTCAGTGAGTCCGTAGCCCTGGCTCAGCGCCACTCCCCTGCGGTGCCAGATCCGCAGCAGCGGCGCCGGCATGGGCGCACCGCCCACGACGGCGTGCCGGAGGCTGCCCAGCTCGGCGGACGCGAAGTCGGGATGCTCGGCGAGCATCAGGTACTGGGTGGGGACGCCCATCAGCATGCTCACGCGCCGCTCCGCGATCAGCTGCAGGACCCTGCCGGGTTCGAAGCCGCGTTCGAGCACCACGGTGGCGCCGGTCCACCACGCCAGCAGGGGCTGGATGTTCCAGCCGCCGACGTGGAACTGCGGCAGCACTGCCAGTACGACGTCGGTGCTGCCCAGGTCCAGCGTCCGGGACAGCGAGAGGTTGGTCCAGAAGCAGTTCGCATGGGTCAGCACGGCGGCCTTGCTGGCCCCCTCGGTGCCGGACGTGAAGATCATCAGGAGGGGGTCGTCGTCGCGCACTTCCCTGCGGACCTCATGCCGGCCGCCGGTGACCGTCCGGGTGGGAGCGGGGACCGACTTTTCGATGCCGCCTGGACCCAGGGCGGCGGTCCGCGGCCGGTGCACCAGCAATGTGCTTGCCCCGGCGGCGAGGGAATCCAGTTCGTTTTCGACGAGCAGCAGCTGCGGGTCGGCGAGCTCAAGCTGCGTCGCGAGCTCCTTGGGCGAGAGCCGCCAGGACAGCGGGACGAGGACCAGCCCGGCCTTGGCGCAGGCGAAGAACACCACCACGTGGTCCGAGCTGTTGCCGGTCAGGGTCGCGATCCGGTCCCCCGTGGCGTAACCGGCCGCCGTCAGGCCGGCGGCGAGGCCGGCCGCCCGGCGTTCCAGCTCGCCGTAGCTCAGCGTGCAGCCGCGGTCGTCGATGGCGATCCGCTGCGGGGTGGCGAGGCTGCGGTCCGTGGTCCAGCGGCCCAGGGTGTGCAGCCCGACAGGCCGTCCGGTTCCGGAGGTGCTCATGCCGATTCCTCCAGGATCTCGCGGGACATCGCTGTCCTTTCACTTCCGGTGCTGTCATGTCCGGGGCTGTTAGGTCCCGCACCGCGGCCGCCGCGCCGCGCTTTTTGCCGGTCCCGGCGATGGGCCAGCAGCTGCGCGGTTCCCGTCAGGCCGCCGGGCAGGAAGAGCACCACGAGGATGAACAGGGTGCCCAGGATGAACAGGGGTTCAGACAACGGTACCCGCAGGATGTCCGGCAGCGCATCGATAGCGTCGGAGTTCGCCAGCGTCGTGAGTCGCTGGTCCAGGATGGTGTAGAAGACCCCGCCGATCACCGCACCCCAGCGCGAGCCGACGCCGCCCAGGACCACCATCACGAGCAAGGTGATGGTCAGGTCCGCGGACATGGCCCGCGGGACGGCGCCGCTCTGCAGCAGCAGGAACACCATGCCGATGATGCTGACCAGGATGGCGGAGACCACGAAAATCAACAGCTTGACGAGGTACGGCTGCAGGCCCAGGACGCGGACGCGGAGTTCGTTCTCGCGGACCGCGGCGGCGACGTGGCCGGCGCGGGAGGACTGCACCCAGGTGACCACGACGAAGACGGCCACGAGCACCGTCAGGGCCAGCCAGTAGAGGTTGCGGGTATTGACCACGCCCACGAGGAAGTCGGGCAGGTTGTCGGTGCGCAGCGTCAGGCCTTCGTCTCCGCCGGTGGTGCCGTCAGGGTTGCGTCCGACGATCACCGAGCCGGCCTGGGCGAACGCGAGTGTGACCATGGCGAACGGAATGCCGCTGACCCGCAGGCTGATACTGCCCACCACATGGGCCAGCACGATCACGATCAGCAGGGTCAGGCCCATTGCGGGCAGCAGCGGGATGTCCAGGTTCTGCAGGATGATTGCCAGCCCGTAGACCCCGGCGCCGAAATACAGCGCATGGCCGAAGGACAACAGCCCGGCGACGCCGAGCAGCAGGTGGTACGTCAGGGCGGCGGCGGCCATCAGCATGCACATCGCGAGCAGCTGCAGGGATCCCGGCGTGTACGTCGGTCCGGGCAGCACGCCGGGCAGGGACAGGTTGAGCAGGGGCAGCAGGACCAGGAGCACGATGCCGGCGACCCCGGCTGCTGTGCCGGCGATCCTCCGGCGGGTCAGGCGCGGCCGGCCGGGCTGGTTGTGCGGGTTGGCGGGGCGGGTTCCCGTAGTGCCCCCGCCGGTGCCTTGGGTGTCGGTCCTGTCGGTGCCCGCCCGGTTGGTGCCGGTGGCGTCGGTATCGGTGGTCATGAGGTTCTCCCGAGCAGGCCGGAGGGACGGAACAGCAGCACAAGCGCCAGCGCCAGCACGACGACGAAGTCGCCGGTGCCGCCGAGGTAGAAGTTGGCGAACTGCTGCAGGACGGCGACGGCGACGGCGGCAATGGCCGCGCCGGTCAGCGAGCCCAGTCCGCCGATCACCGTGACGATGAAGGCGAAGATCAGCAGCGAGCCGCCCAGCATCGGCGAGACGTAGCCGAAGTAATGCGAGGCCAGGACGCCGCCCAGCCCCGCGGCCGCACCGCCGATCGTAAAGACGAGGGTGAAGGCCTTCCGGACGTCGATGCCGAGGGCCGTCACCATGGAGCGGTTCTCGACGCCGGCCCGGATGATCATGCCGTAGCGGGTGTTCTTCAGGAAGAACACCAGGGCCAGCAGCACGAGGACGGCGGCGATGATGCAGACGAACCGGTCATTGGGGACGCGGGCGCCGAGGATTTCGGTGGTGTCCTTGAACCAGGCAGGTCCCTGGATGAACACCGGGTCGGTGCCCCAGATGCCGTCGAAGAGGGCAACCGCGGCGAGCGAGAGGCCCACCGTGATGAGGACCTGTTCGATGTGCCGCTGGTACAGCCGACGGATCAGGACGAACTCGGTGAAGGCGGCGAACGCGGCCCCTGCCGCGGCCCCGACCAGGAGGGACAGCAGGAACGTCCCCCAGTTGTCGGAACCGGTCCGGCGGGCGATTTCCCAGCCGGTGAAGGCTCCGAGGGTCAGGAATGCGCCGTGCGCGAAGTTGAGCACGCCCATGAGCCCGTAGATCAGGGACAGGCCGGCGGCCACGAGGAAGTACAGGGCACCCAGGCCCAGGCCGGTGAAGAGCAGGAGGACGACGGTACTCACAGGGCGGCGCCTTTCCCGGCCGGTGTTTCGGCTGTTTTCCCAGTACTCTCCCGTGCGTGGCCCTCAGCGGAGACGCCCAGCAGGCGCTGGGTCAGCTCGGCGTCGTCGAGGAATTCCAGGGCGCTGCCGGTGTGGACCACCCGGCCTCCGGAGAGGACGACGGCGCCCGCGGCGAGCTGCCGGACGACGTGCAGGTTCTGTTCGACCAAGAGGATGGGGACTGTCCTGGCGGCTTCGGCCAGGGTCTCGGCGACCTCGGCCACGATCTTCGGGGCCAGGCCCTTGGTGGGTTCGTCGACAAGCAGGATCTTGTTGGTGTTCAGCAGCGCACGGGCCAGCGAGACCATCTGCTGCTGGCCGCCGGAGAGCGTGCCCGCCATCTGGGCGGACCGGGCCAGGAGGTCCGGGAAGAGCTCCTCGACGAGCTGGCGCCGGGGTGCGGCGTCGCGTTCGGCGAGCCGGAGGTTTTCCGCCACCGTGAGTTTGGAGAACACCTCACGGTCCTCAGGGACGTAGCCCACCCCGCTGCGGATGATCTTGAACGTCGGGTCCTTCTCGATCCGCACGCCGTCAAGCTCCACGGCCCCGGTGCGGTCGATCAGGCCGATGATGGCCTTGATGGTGCTGGTCTTCCCGACGCCGTTGCGGCCCAGCAGCGCGGTGATGCCGCTGGCCGGGACGGTGAAGGAAACGTCCTCCACGACCTGCTGTCCGGCGATATGGGCGTTGAGGCCCTCAAGCCTGAGTATCGGGCGGGCTTCCGCTGCGGCGGTCATACGGGCTCTCCAAGGTAGGCGCTCTGTACGGTCGGGTCCGACATCACGGCCTCCGGGCTGTCGAGGGCGAGCAGGCTGCCGTGGTGCATCACGGCCACCCGGTCCACGAGGCCCAGGACCACGTCCATGTGGTGCTCCACCATCATCACGGTGCAGCCGCGGTCCCGGTGCATTCCCCGGATGATCGCGGTGAGGGCCGGGACGTCCCCCGACGCCACGCCGGCCATCGGCTCATCCAGGAGCACGACGGCGGGATCCGTCGCCAGCAGCACGGCGATCTCCACCTTGCGTTTCTCGCCGTGCGAGAGGTCCCCCGCCGCCGTCGTGAGCTGGCCGGTGAGCCCGACTTCCTCGATGGTGCCGCGGGCAATCCGGGTGGCCTCGTCGGAGGCGGACGGGAAGCGCAGGATGCTAAAGCTGCCGCCGAGTTTCGCTTGGGCGGCGAGCCGGACGTTTTCCAGCACGCTGAGCCGGGGAAACAGGTTGGAGGTCTGGAAGGTCCGGCCCAGCCCTGCCCGGGCCCGGCGGTGGACCGGGTCGGCCGTGATCTCCCTGCCGTTCAGTGTGATGCTGCCCTCGGTGGGCCGCATCACGCCCGAAATCAGGTTGAACAGGGTGGTCTTGCCGGCACCGTTGGGGCCGATGACACCGACCATTTCGCCGGTGCCGATGGCGAAGCCCACGTCCTGGAGGATGCGCGCACCGCCGATCTGCAGACCGAGGCCGTCCACCGCGAGGGCGGGCAGGGCTGGGGAATTCATGCGGGTCCTTTGTGTTTTCGCTGGTCCGTGAGGGTGGTGTGCGGCGCTGTGCCATGTAGTGCAGCGTTCTGCAGAGTCCTGCAGCGTTGTGCGGCACAGCGCCGCGTCGGATTACTTCTTTTCCGGCGGGGCGACCGTGTCGCCCGGGACCACCTTGATGAGCTCCGGGGCCCAGGTGCCGCCCGTCTGGACGAGCTTGACCTGGTACATGTCCTGGACCAGGGCGTGGTCCGAGGCGCGGACTGTTTCCTTGCCCTTGGGGCCGTCGAAGCTGAAGCCCTCGAGTGCCTTGACCATGGCGTCGGCGTCGGCGCCGCCCTCCTTGATGGCCTGGACAATCATCTGGCCGGCCACGAAGCCGTCGGGGGTGAAGAGGTCGGCCTTCTTGCCGGCCTTCTCGACCGACGCGATCATCTTCTTCTCCACCTCGGTGCCCGAGGCGCCCGGGAAGTAGTGGTTCAGGAAGCTGATCTTGGCGGTGGCCTCACCATAGGCGCCGAACGTGGCGGCGTCGCCGAGCCCGGTGACGATCGGGGCGGCGTCGAAGGCCCCCTGCTGGCTCAGGGTCTGCCACATGGTGCCGGACGTTGCCCCTGCCCAGGCCACGAAGACCATATCCGGCTTCGCATCGATGAGCTGGCGGGCGAAGGGTGTCAGTTCCTGTCCGTCCGGAACCAGGACGGATTCGACGGTGGCGCCCTTGGCTCCGAGGACGGCCTTGACGGCTGCGACGTTGCCCTGGCCGAAGGCGTTGTCCTGCGCGAAGACAACCACCTTCTTGCCCTTGGTGTCGATGAAGGAGCCGGCCGTGGCCACGTCCTGCAGGCTCTGGCGGCCCGAGCGGAAGGTGTACTTGTTGATGCCCTGGATGGCGTCGGTGGCGGCGGGGCCGGAGATGTACAGGACCTTGTTCTGTGCAGCCTGTTCCGAGAGCTTGAGCGCGATGCCGGAGACGACCGTGCCGCCGATGATCTTGTAGCCCTTGCCGATCAGGTCCTTGGCAGCCGTGACGGCCTTGTCGGGATCGCCGCCGTCGTCGGCGTAGGTGAGGTTGATCTTGGCACCGTTGACGGTGCCGGTCCCGCCGGTGGCGTGGTCGATACCCGCCTGCAGGCCCTCGTAGTAGGTGGCGCCGTAGGCGGCCAGCGGGCCAGTCTTGGAGTAGATGATGCCGACATTGACCGGCTCGGCGGCCTTGGTGCCGCCGGACTCGGCCGGCGCTGCGCTGCCCGCGGTGGGTGCGCAGGCACTGAGGGCCAGCCCGGTGGCCATAACGGCGGCCATCAGGAACTTCTTTGTATCCTTCACGGGATGCCTTTCGTTGAAACTCCAGCCGGGAACTGAGGAAAAGTTCTGCAAGAGATCGGACAGGAAATGCGCTGAACCTGAAAGGTGATTCAGATTACGGCAAATCTATGGCGCAGCTCAGGGCGTGTCAACGGATTTCTTGGGCGTCTTTGCAACGTTATGGCAACGTTTAGTGGGTGCGGGAACGTCCCACCCTCCCTCAGCTCAGGTGCGGGAGCGTCTCGGGCGGGCGGCAGTGGCGCTCAGGCGGGGACGGCGGCGTCCGCGGCCGCGCGGCGGCAGACTGAGGTCATAAAGGGCGTGAATTCGCTCGCGGAACCGAGCCGGAGCCCGGCGCTGTGCGTCAGCACGCCGTCGTCCACCCGGAACGTGTGCCGGGACGTGCCGCGGTCGCTGCGCCGTTCCATCGTGAGGGTGCCCTCCTGCCAGCTGGCGCGCGCGGGCGCCTCCGGGGGCAGCCCCATGCTGTTGACGTGGTACCAGAGAGTGTCCAGACGGGACGGGTCCATGGTGAAGACCCCGTGGCCTTCGGAGCGGGTGCCGTCGGCCTCTGTGTGCCGGTAGCTGTGGGTGACGGCCAGCCCGGCGGCTGCGCGGGCGAACGTCAGTTCGACGGCGGCCTCACGGGCCGGGCCCCAGGGCGTGGCCTGCCACTGTGTGGTTCCCACCCAATGCCCGAGGAACGCTTCAAGCGCCTCGTGTGCACTGCCTGGCAGCGGCCGGTCCATATTTTCCTTCCAGGGGTTCCTTCCGGGTGGGGTCCTCCGGGGTGGCCCGTCCCCATCATCACGCAGCGCCGCCTGCCGTGTCTAGGTCCGGGCCCGCCACTCCGGCCGGTGCAGGCCCAGCTCAGGGGCCTGCGGGGCCGGCGGTCGGAGGCGGGAGGGCGGCCAGAGGGCAGCGGCAAATCTCAGAGGCCGAAAGTCTCGGTTTCCTCGAAGGGACCCACCACCGTGACGGTCCGCGGGGCGGCCGCGAGTTCGCGGGCGAGCTCCTGGACTTCGGCCGCGGTCACGGCCTTGATCTGGCGCAAGGTCTCGTCGATGTCCTGGTATTCACCGGAAACGAGTTCGGCGCGGCCCAGCCGGGACATCCGTGAGCCGGTGTCCTCCAGCGCCAGCACGATGCCGCCGCACAGCTGCCCGACGGCCTTGCGGAGTTCCTCCTCGGAGATCCCGCCCCCGGCCAGTTTGTCGAGTTCGGCCCCGAGCAGGTCGACGACCTGCCGGACTTTCGACGGCGTGCAGCCGGCGTACATGCCGAAGTAGCCGGCGTCGGCGTAGGAGGAGGCGAAGGAGTAGGTGGAGTACACCAGCCCGCGCTTCTCGCGGACTTCCTGGAACAGCCGGGAGGACATGCCCCCGCCGAGGACGGCGTTGAGCACACTCATCACGAAGCGGCGGTCGTCGGTGGCGACGATGGTGGGGCAGCCCATGATGATGTTGGCCTGTTCCACCGGACGCTTGACCACGTGCAGGCCTGCGGTGCCGGTGATGTCGGCCCGGTCGGTGGAGCGGCGCTGCACCGGGGCCGCGTCCGGCTCCAGGCTCCAGCCGGCGGAGTGCAGGGCCTCCACGACGAGTCCGCAGACGACGTCGTGGTCCAGTCCCCCGGCGGCGGTGATGACGAGCTCGTCCGGGCGGTAGTAGCGGCGGTAGTGGTCCCAGACGGAGTCGCGGGCGACGGCGCGGATGGCGTCCGGGGTGCCGCCGATCGGGCGGCCGAGCGGGTGGGTGCCCAGCACGGCAGCGACAAAGTGCTCATGCGCGACGTCGGTGGGGTCGTCGCTGTCCATCGCGATTTCCTCGAGGATGACGTCGCGTTCCTGCTCCATCTCCTGCGGGTCCAGCACGGCACCGGTGATCATGTCCGCGATGACGTCGATGGCCATCGGCAGGTCGGTGTCCAGCACGCGGGCGAAGTAGCAGGTGCTTTCCTTCGCCGTGGCGGCGTTGGATTCCCCGCCGACCTCGTCGAAGGCCGACGCGATCTCCAGGGCGGTGCGCCGCTTGGTGCCTTTGAACAGGAGGTGCTCCAGGAAGTGGGTGGAGCCGTGCTGTCCGGGCGCCTCGTCGCGGGAGCCGACGCCGACCCAGAAGCCGATGGTGGCCGAGCGCTGGCCCGGCATCGCCTCGGTCAGCACGCGGACGCCGCCGGGCAGCACCGAACGGCGCACCTCGGAACCGCCGTCGGCGCCGTGGATCAGGGTGTCAGCGTGCTGGTTCTGCTCGAGCGGCAGGGGGACGACAGTCATCAAGGCCTTTCAGTAAATACATGCCAAATCTGCCTGCAATCGTACCAGCGGGGCACTCCCCCGACGGTCCCGCACCGGCATCGGCAGACTAAATCGACACCGGCTTAAACGGCGGCGGGGCCGGTGGAAGATCCACCGGCCCCGCCGTTTGAGTCAGGAAAGACTACTCTGCGGACTCCAGGGAGACCTCAGCGTCGTCGGGGTTCTCTGAATTCCCAGTTCCTGCCTCGTCAGCCACAACGGGCGAGAGGGAGAGCTTGCCGCGGTCGTCGATCTTGGTGATTTCCACCTGGATCTTCTGGCCGACGGAGACGACGTCATCGACGTTGTCCACGCGCTTGCCGCCGGCGATCTTACGCAGCTCGGAGATGTGCAGCAGGCCGTCCTTGCCCGGAGTCAGGGAAACGAAGGCGCCGAAGGTCGTGGTCTTGACGACCGTGCCCAGGTAGCGCTCGCCGATTTCCGGAATCTGCGGGTTGGCGATGGCGTTGATCGCGGACCGTGCTGCATCGGCAGACGGGCCGTTCGTGGCGCCAATGTAGACAGTTCCGTCGTCCTCGATCGAGATGTCGGCTCCGGTGTCTTCCTGGATCTGGTTGATCATCTTGCCCTTCGGGCCGATGACCTCGCCGATCTTGTCTACCGGGATCTTGACCGCGATGACGCGCGGCGCGAACTCGGAGAGCTCGTCCGGGGTGTCGATCGCCGAGTTCAGGACGTCCAGGATGTGCAGGCGCGCTTCGCGGGCCTGCTTCAGGGCGGCTGCCAGGACGGAGGCCGGGATGCCGTCGAGCTTCGTGTCCAGCTGGATGGCCGTAACGAACTCAGCGGTACCGGCGACCTTGAAGTCCATGTCGCCGAAGGCATCTTCGGCGCCGAGGATATCGGTCAGGGCGGCGTAGCGGGTCTGGCCGTCAACCTGGTCGGAGACCAGGCCCATGGCGATACCGGCAACGGCGGCCTTCAGCGGCACACCTGCATTGAGCAGGGACAGCGTGGAGGCGCAGACGGAACCCATCGACGTCGAACCGTTGGAGCTGAGAGCCTCAGACACCTGGCGGATGGCGTAGGGGAATTCCTCGCGGGAGGGCAGCACCGGCATGATGGCGCGCTCTGCGAGGGCACCGTGACCGATTTCGCGGCGCTTCGGGGAACCGACGCGGCCGGTCTCGCCGGTGGAGTACGGCGGGAAGTTGTAGTTGTGCATGTAACGCTTGCGCGTCACGGGAGACAACGAGTCGATCTGCTGTTCCATCTTGAGCATGTTCAGCGTGGTGACACCCATGATCTGGGTCTCGCCGCGTTCGAAGATGGCCGAGCCGTGGACGCGGGGCAGAACCTCAACCTCGGCGGTGAGCTGGCGGATGTCCGTCAGGCCACGGCCGTCAATGCGGATCTGGTCCTTGAGGATGCGCTGGCGCACAACCTGCTTGGTGACGGAGCGGAAGGCTGCGGACAGCTCCTTCTCGCGGCCTTCGAACTGGCCGGCCAGGGAAGAGGTGACCTCGTCCTTGAGCTCGTCGGAGGCGGTGTCGCGCTCCTGCTTGTCGGCGATCTGGAAGACAGCAGCCAGCTTCTCGGCGGCAGCGGACTCAACAGCGGCGTAGACGTCGTCCTGGTAGTCCAGGAAGACCGGGAACTCGACGGTCGGCTTGGCGGCGCGTGCTGCCAGGTCGGACTGCGCTTCGCAGAGTGCCTTGATGAACGGCTTGGCAGCCTCGAGGCCCTCGGAGACAACCTCTTCGGTCGGGGCGGTGGCGCCCTGTTCCTTGATGAGGTTCCAGGAGTTGTCGGTGGCTTCGGCTTCAACCATCATGATGGCGACGTCGTCACCGGCGATGCGGCCGGCGACGACCATGTTGAAGACGGCGTTCTCGAGCTGGGAGTGCTTCGGGAACGCAACCCACTGCGGGCCGTGCTCGTCCTGGACGAGGGCAACGCGGACGCCGCCGATCGGGCCGGAGAAGGGCAGGCCGGAGAGCTGGGTGGACATCGAGGACGCGTTGATCGCGACCACGTCGTAGAGCTCGTCCGGGTTGATGGACAGCACGGTGACGACGATCTGGACCTCGTTGCGCAGGCCCTTGACGAAGGCGGGGCGCAGCGGACGGTCCATCAGGCGGCAGGCCAGGATGGCTTCCGTGGAGGGACGGCCTTCGCGGCGGAAGAACGAACCCGGGATGCGGCCGGCGGCGTACATACGCTCTTCGACGTCGACGGTCAGCGGGAAGAAGTCGAAACCTTCACGCGGGTGCTTGCCGGCGGTCGTTGCGGACAGCAGCGCGGTCTCTTCGTCGATGTAGACCATCGCTGCGCCGGCTGCCTGCTTGGCAAGGCGGCCGGTTTCAAAGCGGATTACACGCTTGCCGAAGCGGCCATTGTCAATGACTGCTTCTGAGAACTGGATTTCGGGACCCTCCATAGAGAGTCACCTCCGTTTCGTGGTTCACGGAGTCCAGCCGCATCAACCCAGTCCAGCGTCTGTCTGCTGGCCTGCACTGCACCCGGTCATCGATCGAGACCCACGGGCTAAGGCTTCACTCGTTGAAGCCGTTCCCGGAAGTCACTACCGAAGACCGCGAATGCGTGATGCGGTTGATCCTCCTGTTGAGTTTTGTGTGAAGAAGGCGGCCCTTTCCGTCACGGAAGGGGCCGCCCCTTAAAGCTGACTAGCGGCGCAGGCCGAGACGCTCGATGAGCTTACGGTAGCGGGTGATGTCAGTGTTCTTGAGGTAGGTCAGCATGCGCTTGCGACGACCAACCATGGCCAGCAGGCCGCGCTGGGTGTGGTAATCGTGCTTGTGCACCTTCATGTGCTCAGTGAGATCCTTGATCCGCTGAGTCAGGACTGCAACCTGGACCTCCGGTGAACCGGTGTCGCCCTCGGACGTTGCGAAATCCTGAATGATGGACGTCTTTACAGCGGCTTCAAGTGCCACGATAACTCCTAGAGATGTGCCGTGAGGCCCGAATCAGTAACTCACTGCCGGGGGTGCTGCGCCGGTGATTCTGCTCCGAAGAGAGGATTCCCGTACACAACAAGAGCCAGCCGCCACGGACTGCAGCCGGATCCAACGTTTAGTTTACCGGCACGCCGCTAATCTTGTCGAAACGGCCGGTCCTGCTGTTGCCCGGAAGGGCCCTCATCCAGCCGTTCGCGGATGGCGGCCACGCCGCGGTACACCTCGGTGAAGGATGTGCTCAGTGGGGACAGCCCGATCCGGAGGCCGTGCGGCGCCCGGAAATCCGGAACGACGTCCTGCTCCCACAGCGCCGCGGTCATCTCCCGGAAAGCGGGGTGGTCCACGGTGATGTGGCTGCCGCGCAGCTCCGGGTCCCGCGGCGTCGAGAGTTCAACACCCGCCGGGGCGAGCCAGGCGTCGTGGAGTTCGACGGCGAAGGCGGTCAGCATGCGTGACTTCTCCCGGACCGCGGCCATGCCGACTTCCTCGAGCAAGTCCAGGGTGCCGCGCATGGCGAGCATCCCGAAGACCGCCGGGGTGCCGCTGAGAAAGCCGCGGATGCCGGCGGCGGCCTCATAGCCGGGTCCCATTTCGAAGGCGTCCTTGCGGCCCATCCAGCCCCAGATCGGCTGCTGCAGACCGGGGAGGTGCCGGGCGTTGACATAGGCGAACGCAGGCGAACCCGGTCCGCCGTTGAGGTACTTGTACGTGCAGCCGGCGGCGAAGTCGACGCCGGCGGCGTCCAGGGCGATCTCCACCGACCCGGCGGAATGGCACAGGTCCCACACCACCAGCGCACCGGCGTCGTGCACTGCCGCGGTGATCCCCGGCAGGTCCGCGAGGAACCCGGAGCGGTAGGCAATCTGGCTCAGGACCACGACGGCGGTGGCCGGGCCGGTGGCGGCGCGCACCTGCTCGACGGTCACGCCGGAGGAGGGATCGGCGTCGATCCAGCGCAGCGTCAGTCCCTCCTCGCGGGCAATGCCCTCGACGAGGTAGCGGTCGGTGGGGAAATTCTCTGTGTCCAGCACGATTTCGTTGCGCGCCGGGTCCCCGACCGCGGCCAGCGCGGCCCGGATCAGCTTGTACAGCACCACCGTGGTGGAGTCGGCGATAACGGTCTGCCCGGCGGCGGCGCCGAGGACGGCCCTGCCGAGCTGGTCGCCGATGGCCTGCGGGAGCTCCAACCATTCCTCGTCCCAGCCGCGGATCAGTCGGCCGCCCCAGCTGTCCTGGATAAAGCTGCTGATGTCGGTGACGGTGCGCCTGAGCGGCCGGCCGAGGGAGTTGCCGTCCAGGTAGGCAAGTTCCGTGTCGGCGCCGATGAAGTGGCCGCGGTAGGCGGCCAGCGGATCGGCGGCGTCCAGTTCCCGGGCGCGCTGCAGCAGGGCGTCGCCGTTCCTTGCCGCGGCCTCTGCCGGGTGCAGGGCGCTCACTGGCCGATCTCCGTCCGGACGGCGAAGAGTTCGGGGAAGAAGGTCAGCTCGAGGGCCTTCTGCAGGAAGGCGGCTCCGCTGGAGCCGCCGGTGCCGGACTTCATGCCGATGGTGCGCTGCACCGTGCGAAGGTGGCGGAAGCGCCAGAGCTGGAAGTTGTCCTCGAGGTCCACGAGTTCCTCACAGGCCTCGTAGGTTCCCCAGTTGTCCGCGGCGTTCTCGTAGATGTACTTGAACACCGGGACCAGCTCGGCGCAGAACTCGTGCGCCCGCGTGACGTCCCGCTCCAGCAGTGCGGCGGGCACGTCGAAGCCCTGGCGCTTGAGGTAGGCGAGGAAGTCGTCGTAGATGCTCGGGGATTCGAGGATCTCCAGCAGCATCGCGTGGGCCTCGGGGTCGGATTCGAACACCGGCAGCATCTTGCGGTTCTTGTTGCCCAGCAGGAACTCGACCGCCCGGTACTGGCTGGACTGGAATCCCGAGGAGTTGCCCAGGAAGCCGCGGAATTGCGAGTACTCGGTGGGTGTGAGGGTGGCCAGCACGGACCACTGCTCGGTGAGGGTTTTCTGGATGTGCTTGACCCGGGCGATCGCCTTCAGCGCCGAGCCGAGGTCGTCGGTGCGGAGCCAGGCGGCGGCGCTGCGGAGCTCGTGCAGGACCAGCTTGAGCCACAGCTCCGTGGTCTGGTGCTGGATGATGAACAGCATCTCGTCGTGGTGCTCCGGCGTGCTGACCGGCTGCTGGGCGCTCAGCAGCGTCGGGAGCTGCAGATAGGACGCGTAGCTCATCCGGGAACTGAAGTCGCGGACAATGTCCTTGTCCAGCTCCCGCGTATTTTTCTCAATCGTCACGTTTCTTGCCTTCCTTGCCCAATGGCCGTGCCTCACCGCGCGGACCGGCCGGCGAACCTGCCGGAACCGGCCGCCGCCAGCCTGCGCCTCCGGGCGGCGGTCCGGCGGTCCGGCACAGGGGCCGCTTGCAGCGGTTCGGCGCCTTAGCGCGCGTACAGAATGTTGTGGGCCTGGACGACGTCCAGGCGCATCTGGTCCACCAACGCTTCAGGGCCACGGTACGCCACCATGCCCCGCAGCCGGGCGACGAATTCCACCACTACTGTCTGGCCGTACAGATCGAAGTCCTCGACGGCTTCTTCCGGCCGGTCAATCACATGTGCCTCGACCTGCCGGCTGACGCCGTCGAAGGTCGGGTTGGAGCCGACGGAGATGGCAGCGGGCCAGCGCGTGCCGGCCTGGTCCACGAGCCAGCCGGCATAGATGCCGTCCGCCGGGATGTAGCCGCTCGCCTCGGAGGCCAGGTTGGCGGTGGGGAAGCCGAGGTCGCGGCCACGCGCGGCGCCGTGGACCACCTCGCCCCGCATCCGGTGCGACCTTCCGAGGACGGCGGCTGCCGTGGCGACGTCGCCCTCCCGCAGTGCCTCACGCACCCACGTGGAGGAGCACCGGCGGTCCTTGCCGTCGTCGCCGTCGTGCGCTTCGCTGTGTCCTTCGCCGTGTCCTTCGCCGTGGAGCGGAAAGCCTTCCGAGCCGAATTCGCTGATGACCAGCACCTCGAAGCCGAGCTTCCGGCCGAGGTCCTGCATGGTCTCCAGATCCCCGGAGTTGTTCCGGCCGAACCGCGCATCGTGGCCGATCACCACGTGGCTCGCCTTGAGGCTGCCGACCAGGACGTCGGCGACGAATTCTTCGGGGGTGAGGCTGGCCAGCTCGAGGGAGTACTTCATGACCAGAACGGCGTCGAGGCCCAACTCGCTGAGCGCGACCAGCTTGTCTTCCAGACCCATGATCAGTTCAGGGGCGGATTCGGGGCGGTGGACCTGCGCCGGATGCGGGTCGAAGGTGATGGCGACGGCCCGGGCGTGGTTGAGGCGGGCGACCCGGATGAGCTGCGAAAGCACCTGTTGGTGGCCGCGGTGTACACCGTCAAAGTTGCCGAAGGTAACGACGGAAGGACCAAAGTCCGCCGGGACTTCGGACGGATCGTTCCAGATGTGGACCATCAACCTCGCCTTTTGATTCCTGCCATGTGCACCTCCGGAGAAACCTGCCGGCTCCGGAACTCTCCTAGATTACCCGCAAACGTGGCGGGCTTCCGACGATACTGCCGGGCACCGGGCAGCGCCCTTTCGGGTTCAGGACACCCCGGCTAGGATGCAGGGGCAATAATCCGGCGGCGTCTGCGCGGGCGCCGTTTCCAGCGAGGCCCGCCCTGAGGTGCGGCTGAAGGAGAACCCCATGACCGAGTTCGACGACATCCTGAGGCAGATCCCGGTAGACCAGATTGCCGGCATGCTCGGCACGGACCGGCAGACGGCCCAGGCCGCAGTGGAGGCCGCGGTACCCACGCTGCTGGCCGGCATGCATAACAACGCACAAGCCTCCGACGGCGCCGCCTCGCTTGAGTCGGCGCTCAGCCAGCACCGGGACGGGCTGATGGAGGGCGGAGTGGATGCCTCGCAGGTGGACACTGCGGACGGTGAAAGGATCGTGAGCCACGTCTTTGGCGGGCAGCAGGACCAGGTAGCCAGCCAGTTGGCCGGAACGACCCAACTCGGTGGTGTGGGCGGGGACCTGATCAAGAAGCTGTTGCCGATCCTGGCTCCGATCGTGATGTCCTACCTTGCGAACAAGGTCCTCGGAGGCCGCGGACAGTCCTCCGGGGCGGATGGATCAGGCGGTAGCGGCGGGTCCGGCCAGGCCGACGGGATCGACCTCGGCGGCATATTGGGCGGGATCCTTGGCGGTGCTGGAGGGGCCGGAGGCGGCGTGCTGGGCGACCTGTTGGGCGGACTGCTCGGCGGGGGCCGGCCGAAGACGCCCGCGGCCGTTCCGGACGCCAGTCCGGACGCCGCGCGGGAACCGCAGGCTCACCCGCAGGGCCGGCCCGACGGCGGTGCGCCGCGCCCCGGCGAGCTGATCGACGTCGCCCTCCCGGAGAGCCAGCCGGACGAACGGAAGGAAGAGGGCGACCAGTCCGGCGGGCTCGGCGGGATCCTGGGCGGCCTGTTCGGGAAGAAGTAGTCGGGGCACACGGCAGGCGGCAAACGGGGCTGGTAGGGTCATCCCATCCGCGCCGGGGACCGCCGGCCGGGTCAATGTTGGGGGACATGACTATGAGCTTCACTGCCCGGGCGCCGCACCTTGCCACCGTTTGTTTGATCCTCGCTGCGGGAATGTCGCTGAGCGCGTGCGGCGGTGCAGCGGAAGCGGCCGGGAACGCCGGCGCTCCCCCAGGAAACGGTGGCCGTCAACACGAGGACCAACACCGTGGTCGATGCCTTTAGCCGGAACATCAACGACGCCGGGCGGCCCACGAAAATCACGGACGTTCCGTACACCATTGTTCCCGATCCGTCCTGGCCGGCAGAGTCCGTGATCATTATCGACACGGGGACCAACAAGGTGATCGAGCACTTCCGCGTCGACCTCAGCGGCAACCCGTTGCGCTAGCGCCCGCAACTCGGCGGTGCACTGTGCCGGGACTGCGCGGCCGGGGCGAGCCAGCAGCAGCACGGTAGTTCCGCCAGTGCAGGAGCACGGCGGCCAGGATCAGTGGAACGTGGATGCCCGGAAGGTTCCTCGCAAACCAGTGCGGCAGATAGATGTCGGTGACAGAGCCCGTCTCGTCGCCCAGGTCCTTGGCCACGGCGGTGAGCGGGCAGTGAAAGCCGTTAGCGGCAAAGACCAGGGTCTCGGCAGTCACGACGCCGGCGGCCAGCCCCACCCGCCGGTCCGTGCGGCCGCGGACACCGGCGTACAGGACGTAGACCATGCAGGCTTCGATCGTGAACCAGGCAAAGGTGTGGAATGCCTTCACGGCCCTCAGCAGGGACGCACGTTCTGCCTTCCGCAACTCTCGTGGCGCTTTGAGTCCAGCCATGCCTCCAGCGTAGCCGCGGCCCATCGTCTGTTCAGGGGCTTTCGGCCCGGGCAGACCCGGCGGGCAGCTGCGCGAGCCAGGCGTCGAGTTCCCGGGGATGGCGGAACAGGATCGTAGCCGGCATCCCGGGGTCCGCTCAAGCCCCCGCATCACCTGCCGCTTCCGCGTGAAGGACCGGAAATGCCACGGAGAATCGAGTCCTCGATGAAGATCCCGGCAATGGTTTCCTCATTGCCGTTGCAGACAGGTTCCCGGGTCAGCACCCGGCGCAGCGTGCGGCGCACCAGCCGGGCCAGGGAGAGCCAGCGCGGATAGTCCAGGCCCACGATGAGCTCCGCCCGAGGCAGCACAACGTCGCACCAGGCACCGTAGGCGCTGTCCAGCACCCAGCGGTCCGGGCTGCAATCGAGGCTGCGATGCCACGCTGCTCCTCGACGGTGCGCTGCTGCCAGCCGGGCAACCAGCCGATGTCGTCGTCCGCCGAGAACTCGGGCAGACCCGTGGCCTCGGCGGAGGCGCGGGCGGCTGTCGACTTGCCGCTGCCGGTCACCCCGTAGAAGAGGACAAGGGAGGGCGCCGGAAGATCGTCCGCCGTGCATTCGCGGATGTTCACGGATGTGTTCATGGTTTGTCCCCCTGGATCTGGCCAACGCAGGGCCCGGCCTCCTCTTGCGCATCGGCGATACGCTAGCACCTCCTGCCCGTGGCCGGGGGACGGCCGTGTGCTTCCGAGGTGCTGGCGCTGTACGGGTCCGTGGGCTGGACGGCCTATACCCGGGAACCCGACAAACTCTTCAGCGCCGGTGCGGGTCTTTGCGCAGTTCCGGTAGTCCCGGATTTGCCCGCAGACCTGATCTCCGGCCTCATTCCAGGCGGAAGTAGCTGTTCCGCCGGGGCACCTGGCGCGGATCAATGTGCGGCGGGGGGATGAACCAGGGGATGCCGCTATGCAGCTGAATGGTCCACTGTTCTTTGTGGACTACGTGGTGGTGGTGCGAGCAGAGCAAGGCTCCGTTGCCGGTGCCGGTGCTCCCGCCGCGGGACCAATAGTCGACGTGGTGGGCCTCGCACCAAGGCGCCGGGATGGTGCACTGGGGGAAGGCGCAGCCCCCGTCCCGCGCCATGATGGCTTTTCGAATGTGCGGAGGGAAAATCCGCGAGGCCCGGCCGATGTCCAGGACGCGGCCGTCGCCGCCGAGCACGAGCGGAATGATGTCGGCGTCGCAGGCGATCTTGCGCACGGTCGAGGCCGTGACCTGTCCGGTGAACATCAGGGTTCCCGCGCCGGATCCCGGCCCGAGTGTCTGCGGGTTGGCGGCGCCGAGCTGTTCGAGGAGGTCCCGGTAGTCGACGGTGACCATTACCTGCGGGCGAAGGCCTCCGGAAGCGGGCAGTTCTCCGGCCGCGAGGGCCACCTTGCACGCACCGACCAGGCCATCGAGCAGCCGTTGCGGGCGGGTGCGCTGATCCAGCCGCCCGGCAGCGGCCGTCTCCTCCGCAGCCGCGTCGTCCACGGCACCGCCGGCGCCGGGCCGGGCGTCAGCGTCGGCGTTGCCGTCAGGACCGGCGTCAGGACCGGCATTTTCGGCCGTGCCTGCGTTGGGGTCGGAGGCAAGACCGGTCCGCGGGTTGGTGGCGGTGTTCATGACCGTGAGCAGGTGCTCGAATTGGTCGGCGGTGGCGAAGATTTCCAGGTGCTGCAGCCCACGGTGGGACCGGCGGATGAACGCCCCTTGGCGCTGGCGCAGTTCCGGCTCACTGGGCTCGGCACCGTCCTGGTCCAGTGCGTCCGTCCAGCGCTTCGCGATCCGGGTCAGGAAATCCTGGTCGTTCTCCACCGCCGTGCGGGTCAGTGCATGTTCCATCCGGACAACGTCCCCGGGCGCGGCCACATGCCTGACCCGGTCCAGGGACAGGCTGATCAGGGTGGCCGCCCGCGAGGCAATGTCCCCGGCTGTGAGGACAGCCGCGAGTTCCTCCCTCACTGCCGGCAGTGGCTGCCCTGACAAGCCGGAGCGCGGCAGAACGTCCGAGGCCAGGGCCAGCCGGCGCCGCGCCTCCGCCGCGGTGATCCGCAGCCTCGCCCGCAGGAACTCGGTGGTGTTCCGGTAGCCGTCATCGACCCAGCCCTGCGCACGGTCCGCGCCGCCCTGGACGTTCCAACCGGAATCGGGCCCGGCGCCCGCAGTCGCCGGCGCCGTCATAGTCGCAGTCCTGGTCGCGGTTACAGGAGTCGTCGCTGTCGCGTCAGTATTCCAGCCGGTCAACCAGCCGGCTGGGGCGCCGGAACTAAACTTCGCAGCCGCGTTCCTGGCTGCCGCCGCCTGGTTTCGGGTCCGGTCGACCGCCGCCGCGGCCACCAGTTGCAGGTAGTCCACGATGCGGGACAACTCCTCGACGCCGCCGGCAAAGTCCGAGGCCTCGGTCACTCCAAACAGCGCTGCATCAGGAACTGCCGTCACGTTTGCAGAGCGGAGCAGGACCAGCGCCCGATCAAGAGCACAGCCCACGTCATCCGTCTCGTGTGGAACGGGCGGCAGCCGGGGGATTTCGAGCAGTATTCCGGCGCCAGGCCGTGTGGCCTGTAGCGGGATGAAATCTTCACTGGCTTTCATAGCCAAATTCTTCCTCGTTGCTGTGACATTCTGGGGGCCGTGACTTTGTGGAATCTCCTGAAGAACATACGGGTGGAGAGATAGCTGTAATCACCAGGACTTAGTGAGTGATCCGTTGCTCCGGCTCCCCGAGGGGCTACCTCCAATGATTCCCGATTCCAGCTGTGGTGGCCCTCGGTGGCTCCCCTATGTGGATAACTGACGTGGTGGGCCGGGAGTTTCCGTTGGCGAACCCTCTTGGGAGGTAGCAAGCCAGGCGTCTGGTTGCTTCAGAGGATGAGACGGCTCGTTCCTTGGTGCCGTTTTAGTAGGTCACCTCGACCTCAATGCCATCGCGCCAACCTGTTGCGACGAAGACTGGAAACCGCCCGCTGCTGACCGACGGATCCCGCCGTGCCCCCGGCGCGTAGACCGTCTGAAATGTCTTCCCGCGGGGTCACACTTCGGCAGGTACGGGCACGGACCGTGGGAAACTGAGGGCATGGACAGCACTGATGCCCCGACATCCAGCCCGGCCAGCCCCCAAACCGGGCGGCCCGGCGAAGCACACTCCACCGAGCTCCCCTTTGAACTGCGCCGCCCCCTCGGGCCCCGCGATCCAGGCGACGCGTGGGTTGAGGGCGACCGCGGACGGTTCTGGGGGCGATTTGGCTCGGCCGGACTGCTGGTACATGACCCCGCCAAGGGCGTCCTCCTCCAGCACCGCGCCCTGTGGAGCGACAATGGCGGCACCTGGGGTCTCCCGGGCGGGGCCCTGCACCAGGGCGAAGAAGCAGTCGACGGCGCCCTGCGGGAGGCCAAAGAAGAAGCCGCCGTGCCGCCGGAGAAGGTGCGCGTGCTGTTCACCTCGGTGTTCGACGTCGGCTATTGGAGCTACACGACTGTCGCCGTCGAAGTTGTGGACGCGTTCGAACCGGAGATCAGCGACCCCGAAAGCCTGGAGTTGCAGTGGGTGCCGGTCGAGCTCGTCGGCGGCAAGGACTTGCACCCCGGCTTCGGCGCGGCCTGGCCAGGCCTTCGCAGCAGGCTCCTCAACGCCGGCACACCCGGCTAGGTCTCTAAGGCCCGTTTCGGGGCCGGACGGCGGCGGTACAGCCAGATGAGGCCCAGGATCGGCAGCAGCAGCGGGATGAACGCATAGCCGCGGCCAAACAGCGACCAGACCGTCTCATGCGGGAAGTTGACCGAGTCGAACACGCTGAGCGCCCCGACCACCAGTACACCCACCAGTTCCACGAGCACCGCCGCGACGGAGACCTTGAACCAGGTGCGGCCCGCCTTCGCGAGGGACACCGTCGCCACGAGGTACACGACGGCGGCGAACGCCGACAGCAGATACGCCACGGGGGCCTCGGAAAACTTGGTGAGGATCTGGTATCCCGCCCGGGCCGTCGCCGAAATGGCGAACACGGCGTAGACGGCGATCAGCAGCCGGCCGGGGCCGGTATTGCGGGTATCCCGCGCCGTCCAGGCCGGGGCCGCCGCCGGGTCCGACGTCGTTCCGATGTCCTCATGCGAAGGTTTCGCCGTCACGTTTTTGCCTCTTCCACGTCAGTACCAAATCTGATTCATCCGGGCGGCCATCACCATCGCGGTGACGCCGACGGCGGCCAGCACGAAGTTGCTCCAGCGGGTGCGTTCCAGGATGCCCCAGTACACCGCGCCGACCGGCAGCAGGAGGGCCGTCAGCAGGTAGCCCCAGAACTCCCAGGGCTCCCCCGCAATCTGCTCCCCGCCCGCAACCCGGACGATCGAACCCACCAGGTAGACCAGCAGGGACAGTTCGACGGCGGCGACCGAGAGGATCGTCGTATCGTTCGGCGCCTTTTTGAGGATGCCGGCGATCAGGCAGATAACGCTCGAAACAAGGCCGACCACCAAAATGATGTAGAAATACGCGTCCACTACTGCCCGGCCTGCTGTTCCGCAACCGGCTGCTTCGGGGCACGCTTCTCATTGTCCGGCGCGAAGACCAGCACCGGTTTGGCGTAGCTTCCCTTATCGGCGAGCAGTGCCACAAGCGTCCCGTCCGGGGCGAACGCTGCGGCCGGATTCTCCGGTGTGGCGGCCCCGGGCGTCCCGGCGTCCGCTCCTGCGGCGATCCTGCGGCCGAAGGAGATTTCGGTGGTTTCCTCGTCGCTGAGTTCACGGTTGGGCATGAGCGCCCGCGCGGCCTGGGACATTTCGAGCACGTCCAACTCTTCGGCGAGCTGTTCGAGGGTGTGGGCCTGGTCCAGCGTGTAGGGGCCCACCTGGGTCCGGCGCAACGCCGTCAGGTGGCCGCCGACGCCGAGCGCTTCGCCGAGGTCGCGGGCCAGCGCCCGGATGTAGGTGCCGGAGGAGCATTCCACGGTCACGTCCACGTCCAGCGCCTCGACGTCTGACTCCTCCGCGTGGACGCGACGGATCCCGTGGACTTCGAAGCGGTGGATGGTGACCGGCCGTGCGGCCAGCGTGACCTCTTCGCCGGAGCGGACCCGGGCGTAGGCGCGCTCGCCGTTGACCTTGATGGCGCTGACGCTGCTGGGGACCTGTTCGATCTCACCGGTCAGGGCGGAGACGCCGGCCCGGACCGCATCCTCGGTGACCGAGGCGGCGCTGCGGGTGGCTGTGACCTCGCCCTCGGCGTCGTCGGTGACGGTTGATTCGCCCAGGCGGATGGTGGCCGTATAGGTCTTGGAGGTGCCCACAATGTAGGTGAGCAGGCGGGTGGCCTTGTTGATCCCGACCACCAGAACGCCCGTCGCCATGGGATCCAGGGTGCCGGCGTGGCCCACCTTTCGGGTACCGGCGAGCCGCCGCATCCGTCCAACCACATCGTGGCTGGTCCAGCCTTGCGGCTTGTCCACTATTACCAGTCCAGAAAGCACGCTTCCCAGTATATCTGCGCCGGGGCTGCCCCCCGCGCCGGAAGAAGCTGCGGCGGTTAGGATGGCAGACATGCCCGAGCTTGCCGCCCACGTCCGCGACGTCCCCATCAACCAGATCCGCGAAATCACCGAAGCCGCCTGGGGAACCCCCGGCGCCATCGTCCTGAGTATCGGCGAACCGGGTTTCGCCGTCCCCCGCCATATCCTTGAGGCCGGGATGGCCTGCCTGGACCGCGACGAGACGAACTACACCCCCAACGCCGGCATCCCGGCCCTCCGCGAGGCATTCGCAGCCAGGTTCCGGGAACACAACGCGACGCCTGTCGGGGCGGACCGCGTGTACGTCGTCGACGGCGCCCAGCAGGGCCTGCACTTCGCGATGAGCCTGCTGCTCTCCCCCGGCGACGAAATCCTGATCCCCAATCCTGGCTACCCGACCTTCGCGATGACGGCCAGCCTGCTGCACGCCGTCCCGGTGCAGTACCCGCTGTATCCGGAGCACGACTTCCAGCCCCGGATCGAGGACATCGAGGAGCTCATCACCCCGCGGACCAGGGTGCTGATCCTCAATTCGCCGTCCAACCCGCTGGGCGCCGTCCTGGGCGGGGAGCTCACCCGCGGCCTCGTGGCGTTGGCCGTCCGGCACGATCTGTGGATCATCTCCGACGAATGCTACGAGGCGTTCACGTATGACGTCCCGCATGTGAGCCCCGCCCGCTTCGACAGCGACGTCCCCGGCGAATCCCGGGTGTTCACGTCGCTGACGCTCTCCAAGACCTACGGCCTGACCGGACTCCGCATCGGCGCGCTGATCTGCCCGCCTGGCCTGGAGCAGAAGATGAACAACGTGATGGAGGCGATTGTCTCCTGTGTCGCCGCGCCCTCGCAGTACGCGGCGCTGGCGGCTCTGACGGGCCCGCAGGACTACGTCAGCCACGCCCACGCACACTACCGGGCCAACCGGGATGCTGCCTCGGCCGTGTTGGAATCCAAGGGCATCCCCTTTCTGACGGCGCAGGGGGCCTTCTACCTCTGGGCAGACGTGTCCCACGTCAGTGGCGGAGACGTCCGGGGCTGGGTCCGGCGCTTCCTGGTCGATTCCGGCGTGTCCTTCGCCCCCGGCACCGCGTTCGGTTCGATCGGCGAGGGCTGGATCCGGATCGCGCTCTGCAGCAGCCAGGCCGATCTCGTGGAAGGCCTCCGCCGACTTCCGGCACGGGTCGGCTAACAGCCCACAGCCCAGTCTCCGGGGCCCTGTCCCCTACCGCCGCGGCGGTGCAACGCCTAACCTGAGCGCAGCGCAATGAATTTCGCGCGGCGTTCCGGGAGCTGCCGTTCCGGGATTGGTGTTGGAGTTTAGTCAGGGAGGTTCACATGTGGTGGCAGGACTTGTTATGGGGCATCTGGAACGGGCTCACTGCGTGGATTGTGCTGATCGTCCATGTCTTCGGACAGTGGAGCGAGTTCCCTTTCTACAACACGGCCCGCGCCGGCAACTGGTACGACTTCGGCTTCCTGCTGGGGGTGGGCTCGCCCCTCCTGGGTGGCCTGGGCGCCCGGGGCAGACGCCGCTGAGCAGGCGCCCCGCCTACTGTGTTTGTCCGCTTATCCGGTTGGCCGGGCGGCCTCACAGCATGATCTCTTCCTCCGGTGACAATTGCGCGGCGGGCGCGCGGGTGAAGGACAGCTTGACGATGAAGTGGGCCTCAGCGCAGTTCTGCGCGATGATGGCCCCTGCCCCGCCGGCCAGCTTCACGCCGAACTGAAGCTCCAGGTGCTCGGCGCCGACTTCCTTCAGGACCTCGGCCGCCGCGTTGGCCGCCGGCCGGATGGCGGCCAGCGCATCTTCAAGCCGCCGCCCGGCGTCGGTAATTCCCTGCTCGTTCCGCGAGGGACGCTCGACGCCGAAGCTGTCATCCGCGGCCTCGACCAGGACCGTACCGGAACCAACTTCGTAACGCAGTATTGCGGTCATACTTTCCTCCATCTCGCCAGTGGGACGGTCACGGTTGGCCCGCTGCCAGCGCGCCGTCGAGCCATTGGCGCAGGGCCGCTGCCGGCGGAGCACCCGTCTGGCGGGCGACGACTTTGCCGTCCCGGATCAGCAGCATGGTCGGAATGGCCTGGATATCGAAGCGCCGCGACAGTCCCGGCGACTTGTCGACGTCGACCTTAACGAGTTTCACCCGGCCGGCCCGCTCCTGGGCCAGCTTGTCCAGCACAGGGCTGACCATGCGGCAGGGACCACACCACGCGGCCCAGAAGTCGATCAGCGCCGGCGTCGAGGACTGCTCGGCGATAACTCCGAAGTCCGCGTCCCCGGCGTCGACGATCCAGGGCAGGTCCTTCCGGCAGTTGCCGCAGCGCGGATGGCCGGCGGCCGCCGCCGGAATCCGGTTGGTCTTCCCGCAGTGGGGACACGCGATCAGGCTGGAGCCCACGGACCGCCGCCTTCCCGAGTCCCCGCAGTCATGGTTCCATGGGACGCCACCGCGCGGAGCGGGCATAGAGTCCAAAGTCCCCCGGACTCGCGGGACGCGATCTCAGTACTCGATGCGGTCGGGGTTGTCGCGCCAGGCCCGGAAGGGAACGTCCGACGCCGGGACGGCCGTGTGGCGGACCGGCATGAGGTCCGGCCGGGTTCCGTCGAAGTATTCGTAGAAGAGCGCGTCGTCGAAGCCGGCGGCAGCCGCGGCGTGACGGTCCGCGGCGAAGTAGACCCGGTCCACCCGGGCCCACAGGGCAGCGGCGAGGCAGAGGGGGCACGGTTCGCAGCTGGCATAGAGCACGGCACCGCTGAGATCGAAGTTGCTGGATGCGGCGGCGGCCGTGCGGATGGCCACCACTTCGGCGTGGGCTGTGGGGTCGTTGTCCCGTGTGACGCGGTTGACGCCCTCATGGATCCGCCCGTCGGCTGTCACCACCAGCGCTCCGAACGGTCCGCCGCACGCGGCCACACTCGCGGCGGCGAGCCGGATTGCCCGGTCCAGGAAGCGGTTGACATCGGGGGCGGAGGGTGGCGTGAGCATGGTCCGATCATAGCCAGCAACGGCGTCCGTTGCGGAAGATCCGGCCCTGCCGCGAAGCCATCGACTTTGCGCCTCCCAGGGCCTACTATCCGATTGAGGGAGCCGCCGTGACTAGTCCGGCGGCCGCTGCACCGGTCTCAACGGTCTCATTGGTCTCAACACAGTGGATATTTCATCATTCGCCACGGGAGCCAACTATGAGAAAGAGTTTGTCATTGCTAGCCACGGCCGCAACCGCAGCCGTGCTCCTCACCAGCGGGACAGCCGCCGGCGCGGCCCCCGGCGGGAACGGCCGCGGGAACGCCGGAGAGGCAGCGCCCGTGGTGCTCACCGGCAGGCTGGTGGGGCCGCTTCATGTCAGCGCCGGGCGCCACGGCTCCGTGACGGTGAGCGAGTCCTTCGCCGGCAGGCTGACGCGGGTCGACTCGGCGGGGAACCAGAAAGTCCTCTACGAAACTCCTGACTGGAACGTTGCGGGCAACGCCCAGCGGAACGGGAAGACCTACGTCCTGGAGAGCCAGGGCGCAGGACCCGACCCGGCTGAGCTGGCCGGCCACGTCCGGATCATCGACGAAGACGGGCACCAGCGGACGCTTGGCGACTTCGCCGCCCTGGAGACGGAGGACAATGCCGACGGCACAACCCGGTACGGCTTCCGTGACCTGCCGGACGGCTGCGCAGCGCAGCTGCCAGCCAACATGCCCGCCAGCTACAAGGGTGAAGTGGATTCGCATCCGTACGCAATCGCCGTCACCGAAAGGACCTTCTACGTCGCCGACGCCGGGGCCAACAGCGTGGTGTCGGTTGATGCCCGGAGCGGCAAGACCGAGACCGTCGCTGTGCTGCCGCCGCGGCCCTACAAGATCACCCCGGAGGCCGCGGCCTCCAACGGCCTGCCCGACTGCGTCGTGGGAACAACCTACGACTTCGAAGCGGTGCCGACCGACGTCGCCGTCGGCCCCGATGGCTGGCTGTACGTGACCTCGCTTCCGGGCGGTCCGGAAGATCCGGCACTGGGCCCGCGCGGGGCGATCTTCAAGGTGAACCCGGACGACGCCGAGGTGAAGCTCGTGGCGGAAGACATCATGTCGCCCACGGGACTCGTCCTGGACGACAACGGTGACATGTACGTTGCCTCGCTGTTCGGCGAGGGCGTCCTCAGGATCGACCCGGACTCGGGCGAACAGACAGTGGTGCTCGCGGCCGGCTTCACCGCCGACGTCGACCTCCGCGGACACATCCTCTATGCCACGGTCAAAGCCCTGCCCGGCCCCGGAGGCCCACCCGACGGCCAGGTCATGTACCTGGATCTGGAGTCCGGGCGGCACGATGCCTCGGTGAAGTCCTGACGCAAGGGCGCGCGGCTAAACAGGAATGGCCGGTCCCCCACCGGGGCCGGCCATTTCCTTGCAGTCCTGCAGTGGTGCAGGACAAATGTTGCTGGACTACTTGTTGGTGTCCTCGTCGACGTCGTCTTCGTCGATGAGGTCCAGGTCCTCTTCGTCGAAGTCGTCCTCGTCGAGCTCCACGTCCTGCGGAGTGTCGCTCTTGTAGGGGTCGGCGTCGCCTGCGTGCTTTGCGCTGGCGGCGAGTGCGGCCACCTCGGCGTCACGCTTCTTCGCGGCCCGGAGCAGTTCCTCCAGGTTGGAGGCGTTCACCGGGATCTGGTCGGCGACGAACTCGAGGGTCGGGGTCAGCCGGACGGTGATGTTCCGGCCGACTTCCTGCCGCAGCACGCCCTTGGCTTTCTCAAGCCCCTTGGCAGCCTCGGCCTGGACCAACTGGTCACCGAACACGGTGTAGTAAACCGTGGCGTGCTGCAGATCATTGGTCACACGCGCATCGGTAACGGTGACGCCCTCAAGCCGGGGATCCTTGACCCTACGGCCCAGGGCCTCAGCAACAACAACCTTAATCCGCTGCGCCAACTTGGCAGCCCGTGCGGGATCAGCCATTTCCACTCCTAAAAATTTGGATGTACGACGGCGCCGGGGCAACTTGCGTACACACGTTGGGTTTATTGCCACGCGCCTAAGGCGAGTCTACGACGGACTCCCGTTGGATTCTTTCCGTCGGCCTGGGAGTGGCATCGGGCCTGTCGGAGCCGGGCGGTTTGCGATCGAAGATCGAAAACCGCCCGGCGAAGGGGCGGGGCCGCCGGAAAGAATCCAACGGCCCCGCACCTTTCATACACCGGACTTCAGACTAGACGCGCGGCTTCTCGCGCATCTCGAAGGTCTCGATGATGTCACCTTCGGTGATGTCGTTGAACGAGCCAAGACCGATACCACATTCGAAGTCCGTGCGGACCTCGGTGGCGTCGTCCTTGAAGCGCTTGAGCGTCTCAACGGTGAGGTTGTCACCGATGATCTTGCCGTCGCGGGTGACACGGGCCTTGGCGTTGCGTCGGATAACACCCGAGCGGACGATCGAGCCTGCAATGTTGCCGAACTTGGAGGAACGGAACACTTCGCGGACCTCGGCGGTGCCAAGCTGGACCTCTTCGTACTCCGGCTTGAGCATGCCCTTGAGGGCTGCCTCAATGTCATCAATTGCTGCGTAGATGACGGAGTAGAAGCGCATGTCCACGCCTTCGCGGTCTGCCAGTTCGGCAACCCGCTCGGCGGGCTTGACGTTGAAGCCGATGATGACGGCGCTGTCGACCGTTGCCAGGTTGACGTCGTTCTGCGTGATCGCACCGACACCGCGGTGGATAACGCGGAGCTGGACACCCTCGCCGACGTCGATCTTGAGCAGCGCGTCTTCGAGGGCTTCCACGGCACCGGACACGTCACCCTTGAGGATGAGGTTGAGGGTGTCGATCTTGCCATCGGCGACGGCCTGGTCGAAGTCTTCCAGGCTGATGCGCTTGCGGCGCTTGGCCAGGGCGGCGTTGCGGTCCGCAGCTTCACGCTTCTCGGCGATCTGGCGGGCGGTGCGCTCGTCAGCGGTCACGAAGAAGGTGTCGCCGGCGCGCGGGACGTTGGACAGACCCAGTACCTGCACGGGGCGGGACGGGCCTGCCTCGGTCAGTGCACTGCCGTCGTCGTCGAACATCGCACGGACGCGGCCGTGGGCCGTGCCTGCCACGATGGTGTCGCCGACGTGCAGGGTGCCGGACTGAACCAGGACGGTAGCAACCGCGCCGCGGCCCTTGTCCAGGTTGGCTTCAATCGCGATACCGCGGGCGTCCTTGTTCGGGTTGGCGCGCATGTCCAGGGCTGCGTCTGCGGTGAGCAGGACAGCCTCGAGCAGCTCGTCGATGTTCAGGTTCTGGCGGGCAGAGACCTCCACGAACATGGTGTCGCCACCGTACTCTTCCGGAACCAGTCCGTACTCGGTCAGCTGGCCGCGGACCTTTTCCGGGTTGGCGCCTTCCTTGTCGATCTTGTTCACGGCCACGACGATCGGCACGTTGGCCGCCTGCGCGTGGTTGAGGGCTTCAATGGTCTGCGGCATCACGCCGTCGTCCGCTGCCACCACGAGGATGGCAATGTCGGTGACCTTCGCACCACGGGCACGCATGGCGGTGAACGCCTCGTGGCCCGGAGTGTCGATGAAGGTGATCTTGCGGTCGGTACCTTCGTGGGCATGCGTGACCTGGTAGGCACCAATGTGTTGCGTGATGCCGCCGTGCTCGCCGGCCATAACGTCGGACTTGCGGATGGCATCGAGCAGTCGGGTCTTACCGTGGTCAACGTGACCCATGACGGTCACAACCGGAGGACGGGCCTCAAGTTCCTCGTCGCCTTCGGCTTCCAGCTCGGCATCGAAGTCGATGTCGAAACCGGAGAGCAACTCGCGCTCCTCATCTTCCGGGGACACGACCTGGAGCTTGTAGCCAAGCTCCTCGCCCAGCAGGGCGAAGGTCTCTTCATCCAGCGACTGCGTGGCGGTAGCCATTTCGCCGAGGTGGAAGAGGACGGTCACCAGTGCTGCGGGGTTCGCCTCGATCTTGTCGGCGAAGTCCGTGATGGACGAGCCACGGCGAAGCCGGACTACGGTGTTGCCGTCGCCGCGGGGCACACTGACGCCGCCCAGCGACGGGGCACTCATCTGCTCGAGTTCCTGGCGTTTGGCACGCTTCGACTTGCGCTGCTTGCCACGGCCTGCGCCGCCCTTACCGAAAGCACCCTGGGTGCCACCGCGACCGCGGCCACCCTTGCCGAAGCCGCCGCCGGCCGGAGCGCCGCCACCGGCACCGGGAGCACCGGTACCTGGAGCGCCACCCGGACGGCCCGGACCGCGGGCCCCGCCGCCGGGACGTCCTGCACCAGCGGGTGCGGGACGTTCGGTGCGGTTAGGCATCATGCCGGGAGTCGGACGGTTTCCGCCGGCCCCTGCCGGACGGCCAGCGCCTGCTGCGCCGGCCGGACGCGGAGCACCCGGGCGTGCGCCCGGAGCGCCGCCGGTGCGGGGAGCACCGGGACGGGGGCCACCAGCGCCTGCTGCGGGACGCGGGCCGCCGGGGCGTTCGCCCTCGGTGCGGCTTCCGCCCGGACGCGGCATGCCCTGGGAAGGAGCGAACGGGTTGTTACCCGGACGCGAGGGACGTTCGTTGTCGCCGCCGCGGCCCCGGGGCATGCCCTGGGAGGTGGCGAACGGGTTGTTGCCGGGGCGGGGACCGCCCGGGCGGGGTGCCGAGCCACCCTGGCGTGCCGGAGCAGCCGGGGTTTCAGCCTTGGGTGCCGGACGTGCGCCGGGCTTGACGCCCGTCGACGGTGCTGCCGGGGCCTGAGCCGCGGGAGCTGCCGGAGCGGCGGGGGCCGCAGGGGCGGCACTCGGTGCCGGAGCAGCCGCTGCCGGAGCCGGAGCTTCAGTCTTGGTTTCCGCAACCTTGGGGGCAGCCGGAGCCGGCGCAGGCGCCGGACGGTTTGCCGAGGGGCTGGCGGGTGCCTTGGGGGCGGACGCGGGCGCTTCGGACTTCGAAGCTGCTGCTGCGTCGGGGAAGGCGTTGCGGAGTTTCCTCACAACGGGGGCCTCAATGGTGGAAGAGGCAGAGCGAACGAATTCGCCCAGTTCCTGCAGTTTGGTTACTGCATCTTTGGAAGTAATACCGAGCTCTTTAGCGAGCTCATGTACGCGGACCTTGGCCACATTTCTCCTGTCTCGGTCCGCACCGAGCCAGGCACGAACCGTCTACTTCTTACTGCGGACCTCCGCCGCGAGTGCAGCTGAAAGGTCCATTGCAGAGCGCAACAAAGTTGTCATCGTTGCGCACTCATCGCTGGGAACTCATCGGGTTTCCATCAGTTTTCTGACCCGCTTTCAGGTTGGACGGTTGTTGCTGCGGCCACCGGGGTGTCCACGGCTTGCGTGCCCGCCATGATCCGGCGTTCGACGTCGGCGGTTCCGGCAGCGCCGTTGAGGGCGCGTCCGAACGCTCGACGTTTGACCGCCAGTGCCAGGCACTTTTCGCTGGGGTGCAGCCATGCACCCCTGCCAGCCATCCGGCGTCGTTCATCGACTACGACAGCGGATGAACCGCTGCTGTCGGCGACGAGCCGGAGTAGCTCCGACCGCGTGCCCTTTTTCCGGCATCCGATGCAGGTACGTTGCGGCTGATTCCCGAGGTGTTGCACGTGTGCCACTTACGAGTTTCTTCCTGCCAGTACATATCTGCCGGCCCTGGCGTCCTGAGCCTGCCTGGCCAAGGGGTTGTCACCAACACCTTCGCCGGACGCAATCCCGGACGCGCAAGGACACGCGGACACCGGCCGTTAGGCGCGGTCATGTCTATTCTAGCCCCTCGAGCGGCCGGACCCCGAACTTACGGGGCCCGGGACGCTGGCAGGCGGGCCGGAAGTCCGGCCCTTTTGTTGTGACCCCTTTGCCGGGGCCGCCACGGTGGGGCCTATTTGTCGCGGCTGACCGCAGCGTCCGAGACGATGTCGATCCGCCAGCCGGTGAGCTTGGCGGCGAGGCGGGCGTTCTGGCCCTCCTTGCCGATGGCGAGGGAGAGCTGGTAGTCCGGGACCACCACACGGGCCGAGCGGGTTGCCTCGTCCGTGATGGTGACCGAATTCACCCGGGACGGGGACAGTGCGCTGGCGATGAACGTCGCGGGATCGTCGCTGTAGTCGACAATGTCGATTTTTTCGTCGTTGAGTTCGTTCATGACCGCACGGACACGCGATCCCATTTCACCGATGCAAGCGCCCTTGGCGTTGATGCCGGGGTTGTTGGCTTTGACGGCCATCTTCGTGCGGTGTCCGGCTTCGCGGGCCAGGGCGACGATTTCCACGGAGCGGTCCGCGATTTCCGGGACTTCCATTTCGAAGAGCTTCCGCACGAGACCCGGGTGCGAGCGGGACAGGGTGATGGACGGGCCCTTGGTGCCGCGGTGCACGTCGATCACAAAGGCGCGGAGCCGGTTGCCGTGGGTGTACTTCTCCCCCGGCACCTGCTCGGGCGGCGGCAGCAGTGCCTCCACCGTGCCCAGGTTGACCTGGATCATGTGCGGGTTGTTGCCCTGCTGGATGGTTCCGGCAACCAGTTCGCCCTCGCGGCCCTTGAACTCGCCGAGGACGTTGTCGTCCTCAACGTCGCGCAGGCGCTGCAGGATGATCTGGCGTGCAGTGCTGGCGGCGATGCGGCCAAAGCCTGCGGGAGTGTCTTCGAATTCACCGATGGGGGCGCCGTCGTCGTCGATCTCCGTGGCCCAGATGGTCACGTGCCCGCTCTTACGGTCCAGCTCGGCACGGGCCTTCTCGAAGGCTCCCGGCGTCTTGTGGTAGGCCACCAGCAGGGCCTGCTCGATCGTCGGAATCAGGAGATCCAGCGGGATTTCACGCTCACGCTCCAGGAGTCTCAGTGCGCTCATGTCAATATCCATTAGGCCTCCTCAGAAGGTCCATTGTGTGCGTTCTCCAGGCCAGCCTCTTCGAGGCGGCTGAACTCTATCTCGACTTTTCCACTGCGGATCCTGTCGAAAGGAAGCTTGATGGGCTCACCCTGTTTGGGCTTCATGCCCTTCTTCACGGTGATCTCCGGGACCAGGGTGACGCCCTCGTCATCGACGGACTGCACCCGGCCCGTGACGTTCTCGCCCTGCAGGACATTGACCTTGACCATCCGGCCGCGGGCACGGTGCCAGTGCCGCTCTTCGGTAAGGGGACGGCCGACGCCCGGAGAGGAAACCTCAAGCTCGTACGGGCGCGCGTCGGTGCTGGGATCGTTGTCCAGGATGTCGGAGAGGGTCTTGGAAATCTCGGCGATGACGTCGAGGCCGACGCCGCCTGCCTCCTCCTGCGGCAGGTCCACCACCACGTGGACCACCCGGTTGGCGCCGGCGACGTGAATGGAGACGTCCTCCAGGTACAGCCGGTTTGCCTGGACTTCGGGCTCCAGGAGGGCATGCAGCCGCTCGGCCTCGAAGTTGTGGGCGGGTGCGGCTTCAGCCTTACCCGTTCCGGTCCGGTCTGTTGAAGTCGTGGCTTCTGCGTTGGTCATGATGCCGGCCGCCTCCCGCTCTAGATGATGTTGTGTGTACTAGCCTAGCGATTTTCCGGGCGCCGTGGTGCACTTCAGTTCCCGGCCGGCATGACAACATGGTCTGTTGTGAAAGACGACAGCAGGGAAAAGCGGCGGCGGGAGCTCATGCCCCGCATCGCGCTCCTTGCTTGCCTCGCCCTCGTGGTTGCCAGCCTTGGCCTGGGCTGGAGTCCCGGACGCCCCAAGGAGCCCGCCGAACCGCCGTTTTCGGAACAGGCGCGGTCCGCAGCGCTAACCGAAACGCTGCGGCTGCGAGCCGCCGGCGAGCAACTTGGCACGTCCACCGCCGGCGACCCACAGCCCGCCGTGGCGCGGACTGTGAGTTTGCTGACAAGCCATTCCCGGGCCCTCCTGGTGCCGGGCCACGACGCACCGGCCGCCCCGGCGTCGCCGGGCATTGCCACTGCTGCCGCGTCTTCGGCTGTTCCGTCCGGAGTTCCGTCCGCAGTTCCGTCTGCTGTTCCGCTGCCCGCGTCCGCGGCCGCGCTGGCAACCGAACTGGCGGCCAGCGCCTCGCAACGGCTCGCCGACGCTTCCGTAGCCGACGGCGGAATGGCCCGGTTGCTTGCCGCCGTCGGGACCGCCCAGCTGCTCCAGGCGTCCGCCCTCGCCGCCGCCGTCGGGGCGCCCGCGTCCGCGGTCCCCGACCCCGCCGCACCCCAACTGTCCGGCGCGTGCCCCAGTGCCGCCCCGGCATCGCCGTCGTCGTCAGGGCCGTCGTCAGGGTCGATCCCAGGGTTTTCGGCCGGCGCGGATGCTGCGGCTGCGTCTCTTCCCGGTGCGCTGGCGGCGACAGTCGAGAGCGAACTGGAGACTGTGTACGGCTACCAGGTGGCCCTGACCCGGCTGGGTGGTCCGGCGGCCGGCCCGGCGTCGGAGCAGCTCGCCCGGCATGAGGCCCTCGCCGCCGGCGCGGAAGAACTGAGCCGGATGCATTGCGCTCCCGTCCCGCCGCGCGCAGCCGGGTACACGATGGCACCGGCGTTCCTGGCCTCTCCCGCTGCAGGCCTCGGCGGACTGGAGGCGTCGGCGCTGCCTGTCTATGGCGATCTGGTTGCCCTGAGCGAGGGCCAGACCCGGCAGTGGGCGATCGCCGGCCTCGTGGGTGCCGCGCGCCGGTCCGCCCTCTGGGGTGCGGACACCGGCGTTCTTCCCGGCCTGGCGGCGGACCCCAACCAGTTCCCCGAGCTGCCCGCTCCCGCTCCCGCTGTGACGCCCACCCCTTAGCCAGCTGGTCCGCCCGCTCCCGGCCACTTCCCGCACTTCGGGCCACTCCCGGCCGCGCGGGGCGGCTTTGGGCCCCAAAAGCCACAAACCCGGCCAGGTGCGTGGCGTGTCCGTGTCAATGTGCCCCCGCTGCGCCGCACACGGGTAGCGGGAACCGCTGTGCCGGGGTGCAAGCCGCGGCTAACTTAGGCTCGTAATACTGGTGAGCCAGGGGCGCCGGTGGTTTGCTGTAGTCATGGACAGTCAAGCCGCCCCCACCCAGCACGAGAACGAGCCCCACCACAACGACATCGCGCACCGCCTCAACTGGCTGCGCGCAGGTGTGCTGGGCGCCAACGACGGCATCGTGTCCGTCGCCGCGATTGTGGTCGGCGTCGCCGGCGTGACCACGGACTCCGGCCCCATCCTTATCGCCGGTGCCGCCGGCGTTGTGGGTGGTGCAATCTCGATGGCCCTGGGCGAATACGTGTCCGTGAGCAGCCAGAAGGACAGCCAGCAGGCGCTGATCGAGAAGGAACGCCGGGAGCTGGCCGAACAGCCCGAAGAGGAACTTGAGGAACTCGCCGCAATTTACCAGGGCAAGGGCCTCAGCGCCGACACCGCCCGCACTGTGGCCTTGGAACTCACCGCCCACGATGCCCTCGGCGCCCACCTTTCCGCCGAACTCCACATTGACGAGACGGACATTGTCAGCCCCTGGCACGCGGCCTTCGCCTCCGCCGCGGCGTTCCTGATCGGTGCGATCCTCCCCATGCTGGCCATCCTGCTGCCGCCGGAAAACATCCGGGTGCCGCTGACGTTCGTGGCCGTGCTGGTGGCCCTGGCCCTGACCGGAGCCATCGGCGCCTGGATCGGCGGCGGTTCGAAGTCCAAGGCGGCCATCCGCGTGGTGATCGGCGGTGCGGCGGCGCTGATCGCGACCTTCCTGATCGGCAGCTGGCTCGGCGCCAGCGGCATCACGGCCTGACAACCGGCAGCTACTACGCTGGATCCGTGAGCCAGCCTGCAGACGTCCCGATCCCGCCCGACCTCAGCCGCCGCTACGGCGCCAGCGCCACCGGCCGCGACTGGCTGGCGTCGCTCCCCCGGCTGATCCAGCAGTCCCTGGACCGGTGGCAGCTCGAGCTTGAGCTCGCGCCCGGCACACTGCCCTGGAACGGCCACGGTGCCATCGTCGTCCCGGTGCGCCGTCGCACCGGTGCCGCAGCCGGGGTGGCCGCCGAAGATGGTGCCGAAGGAGCTGCCGGCGCTGCAGTCCTCAAAATTGCCTATCCGCACGACGAAGCGCTGGTGGAACCGCATGCCCTCGCCCTCTGGAAGGGGGACGGGGCGGTCCGTCTGCTGGCGCACGACGCCGGCGCCGGGGCGCTGCTGCTGGAGCGCCTGGACCCCGTCGGCTCGCTTCAGGACGAGCCCCTGGACGTGGCGGCACCGGTGTGGGGTGAGCTTGTTCGCCGGCTGAGCCTTGTGCCCGACGGCGGGCCGGACTGGCGGGTGTTCGAGCACGTGGCGGCCAGGGCCGAGCAGTGGAGTGACGAACTGCCGGAGACCTGGGAACTGCTGGGCCGGCCCTTCCCGCGCTGGCTGCTGGAAGCCGCGCTTGAGGTCTGCCAGACGCGAGGAGCCGTCGGCCGCCGCTCCGGCCGCGACGTGCTGGTCCACACCGACCTGCACTACGTGAATATCCTGGCCCGGCCTGGCCGCGATGGCCCCGAAAGAGGCGCACCGGAACCGGCCGACGGCTGGGCCGCCATCGATCCGCAGCCGATGATCGGCGAGGCGGAATTCGCGGTGGCACCCTTGCTGTGGAACCGGATTCCTGAGCTGCCCCGGGCGGATCCGGAACAGGGCCTGCTGGAGCGCTGCCGTGACTTCAGCCTGGCCGCCGGCCTCGACGCCGACGTCGCCCGGCAATGGGGCCTGGCCCGCGAGGTCGACAACGCCCTCGGGTATGCCGCGAAGCCGGGCCATGAAGGCGACCTCGCCCGTTCGCTCTGGGTGGCCAGCACACTGGCCGGCCGCACGCTGCCGGAGCTTCCCACACCCCACGGGCTGCCGGCGCCGGGCGACGCAGGCAGCTAGACGTTCTGGCTGCGGACCGCGGCCAGGGCGTCCCGGACGGCGTCCATGGCAACCGCCACGTCGGCGTCGTCCGTGCTCCAGTTGCTCACGGAGATCCGCAGGATGTCGCGGTCCTGCCAGCGCGAACCGGACATCCAGACCCGGCCGTCGGCGATGATGCGGGCCGTCACGGCGCGCGTGGCGGCGTCGTCGCCGAAGGCCAGCGAGACCTGGGTGTAGTCGACGTCGTTGAGCACCTCGACGCCGTCCAGTGCGGACAGCTGCTTCGCCAGTTGCGCAGCGCGCTGCACGAGCGTGCGGACCTGGCTGGCGACGCCGTCCCTGCCGAGCGACTTCAAGGCCGCCCACACCGGGACGCCGCGGGCCCGGCGGGAGAGTTCGGGGACCTTCTCGAACGGGTCCGCCGTGCCGTCCGCCGCCTGGATCAGGTAGCTGGTGTGCACGCCCATGGCGGAGCGCAGGGCCTGGACATCCCGGCAAACCGCGATGCCGCAGTCGTAGGGGACGTTGAGCGTTTTGTGCGCGTCGGTGCCCCAGGAGTCGGCGAGTTCCAGCCCGGCGGTCAGTTCGGCGAGTTCGGGGACCGCGGCGGCCCAGAGCCCGAAGGCGCCGTCGACGTGTACCCAGGCACCGTACGATTTTGCGACGGCGATTGCCTCGAGGAAGGGGTCGAAGGCACCGGAATGCAGGTTCCCGGCCTGCAGGCAGACCAATGCCGGGGCCCGCCCGGAGTTGTTTCCCCGGCTTGGCGCGCCGTCCAGCGTGCGCCCGAGGGCGCGGTCCAGTTCCCCGGGGATGATGCGGCCCTGCCGGTCCGCGGCGACGGCCGTGGGCCGGCCCAGCCCGAGGTACCCGAGGCCGAGGTCGATCGTGTCGTGGCGTTCTTGGCCAACGAAGCAGTGGATCCTGGGGCCGCCGGCGAGGCCGTTGACGTCCAGGTCCCAGCCTGCCTCCGTCATCAGGCGCCACCGCGCCGCGGCGAGGCCGGTGAAGTTGGCCATGGTGGCGCCGGTGGCGAAGCCGACGTCGGACTCTGCCGGCAGCCCCAGCAGCTCCAGCAACCAGCCGCCGGCGGCCTCCTCAATGGCGGCAGTCGCGGGAGTGGCGTAGCGCAGCCCGGCGTTCTGGTCCCACGCACTGACCAGCCAGTCCGCGGCCAGGGCCGCCGGAAGGGTCCCGCCGATGACCCAGCCGAAGAAGCGTCCGGAGGGCATGGCCATCAGTCCGGGCTCAGCCTTCGTTGCCAGGTAGTCCACCACCTCAGCCGCCGGCGTTCCGTCCCGGGGCAGCGGCCCGCCGAAGTCGGCCGCAAGGTCCGCCGCGGTCACGCGCGGGCCAACATGCCGGGTTTCCTGGCTCTCCAGCCACTGGCGTGCGTGCCGGGCCGCAGCCTCCAGGGCATCGCCGTAGCGTTCTTCCGATGCTGACATAGCTGCATGCTACGCCCGCGGGCACTGTACGGGCAGCCCTCACGGGTGCGGGCGCCGGTGCGGGTCCGGGGGCGCTGATGCTACGCGATGCTGTCCTGCCAGATGTCGGAGCCGAGCTTGATGATGAGCGCCCCCACGACGGCGAGGAACACAATGCGGATGAACTTGTTTCCCTGTTTGACGGCCGTCCGGGCGCCAAGGTACCCGCCGGCCATGTTCGCCAGGCCCAGGACGAGCCCGAGACCCCACAGCACGGCACCGTGCGGCACGAAGAACAGCAGGGCGCCGGCGTTGGTGGCCATGTTCACGATCTTGGCCTTGGCGCTTGCTTCGAGAAAGGCGTAGCCCATCGCGGAGACCAGCGCGATGATGAGGAATGATCCGGTGCCGGGGCCGATCAGGCCGTCATAGAAGCCGATCACGCCGCCGATCAGGCACGCCAGCACATAGTGCCGGTGCCCGCTGTGCCGCAGCCTGGTCAGTTCCCCCACGTTGGGGCGGAAAGCGGTGAAGAGCGCGACGGCGACGAGCGCCACCACGATGATGGGCTTGAACACGCTCGCCGGGAGGTTCGCGGCGAGTACCGCCCCGCCGAAGCTGCCGGCCATGGCGATCACCGCCATGGGCAGCGCCGTGCGCAGGTCCGGCCGCACCCTGCCGTAGTACGTAACGGCACTGGTCGTCGTGCCGAAGATCGAGCCCATCTTGTTCGTCGCCAGCGCCTGCACCGGACTGATGCCCGGCACCAGCAGCATGGCCGGGAGCTGGATCAATCCCCCGCCGCCGACGACGGCATCGACCCAGCCCGCGGCGAAGCCGGCGACCACGATCAGGATGAGAGTACTGAGCTCGATCGACTCGAGTCCGGAAACCACGCCTGCCTAGTTCAGCTGGTCAGCTGTTGCGCACGGCGTTGACGACGTAATCGACAGCCTTGTCCACGGCGATGTTCTCGGCGTTGCCGCTGCGGCGGTCCTTGATCTCGACGACGCCGTCCACCAGCCCGCGTCCGACGGCGAGGATGGTCGGCACACCGACGAGCTCAGCGTCGCCGAACTTCACGCCCGGGGACACCTTGGGACGGTCGTCGTAGATCACTTCGAGGCCGGCGGCTTCCAGGTCAAGGGCCAGCTTCTCCGCGGCGGCGAAGATCTCCTCGCCGCGGCCAACGGCCACCACGTGGACATCGGCCGGCGCGACGGCGCGCGGCCAGATCAGGCCCTTGTCGTCGTGGTTGGATTCGGCCAGGGCCGCGACGGCGCGGGTGACGCCGACGCCGTACGAACCCATGGTGACCACTACCTGCTTGCCGTTCTGGTCCAGGACCTTGAGGTCCATGGCTGCGGCGTACTTGCGGCCGAGCTGGAAGATGTGGCCCATTTCGATGCCACGGGCGGTTTCCAGCGGGCCCGAGCCGTCGGGGGCCTCGTCGCCGGCGCGCACCTCGGTGCACTCGATGACGCCGTCCCAGCCGAAGTCGCGTCCGGCGACCAGGCCGAAGACGTGCTTGCCGGGTTCGTTGGCGCCGGTGACCCAGGCGGAGCCGCGGACAACCCGGGGATCCACGAGGTACAGCAGTTTGGCGGCGCCCTCGGTGCCCAGCAGGGGCGCGTCCAGGGACAGGCCGGGGCCAAGGTAGCCCTTGACGATGAGGGGCTGCTTCTTGAGGTCTTCCTCGTTGGCGGCCTCGATCGTGATTTCGCCGCCGATCGGCAGGAAGGACCCGATGTTCGCTTCCACACGCTTGAGGTCAACGCCGCGGTCGCCGGGCAGGCCGATGACGACGATCTGGCGTTCGCCGGTCGGGAGGGTGACGGCGAGGACGACGTTCTTAAGAGTGTCGGCGGCCGTCCAGGCGCCGCCGTCGGCCCCGCTGCGGGGCGCCAGGGCGTTGGCGGCGTCCACGAGGGTCTCGATGGTGGGGGTGTCCGGGGTGTCCCGGACCTCTGCGGCGGGAGCGTTGCTGAAGTCGATGTCCGCGGGGACGACGGTGGTGACGGCCTCGACGTTGGCCGCGTAGCCGCCGGCGGAGCGGACGAACGTGTCCTCGCCGATCTCGGTAGGGTGCAGGAATTCCTCGCTCTTGGACCCGCCCATGGCGCCGGCCGTGGCAGCCACCGGGATGACCTCGAGGCCGAGGCGCGCGAAGATCTTCAGGTAGGCGCCGCGGTGCGCGGCGTAGCTGGCGTCCAGGCCGGCGTCGTCAACGTCGAAGGAATAGGAGTCCTTCATGATGAACTCGCGGCCGCGCAGCAGGCCGGCCCGGGGGCGTGCCTCGTCGCGGTACTTGTTCTGGATCTGGTAGATGCTCAGCGGCAGGTCCTTGTACGAGGAGTACAGGTCCTTGACCAGCAGGGTGAACATTTCCTCGTGTGTGGGGGCCAGCAGGTAGTCGTTGCCCTTGCGGTCCTTGAGCCGGAAAATGCCGTCGCCGTACTCGGTCCAGCGGTTAGTGGCCTCGTAGGGCTCCTTGGGCAGCAGGGCCGGGAAGTGGACCTCCTGGGCGCCGATGGCCGACATTTCCTCGCGGATGACCGTCTCCACTTTGCGCAGCACGCTCAGGCCCAGCGGAAGCCACGTGTAGATGCCCGGGGCGGCCCGGCGGATGTACCCGGCGCGGACCAGGAGCCGGTGGCTGGCCACTTCGGCGTCGGCGGGATCTTCACGCAGGGTGCGCAGGAACAGCTTGGAGAGTCGAAGGACCACTGGGTATCTATCCGTTTCTGGGAAGGTGCGGGGCAAATCAGCAAAGCTGTGAACATAGGCTGTGAATGGGTTGGACCGGCAAAACCGGCCCACAAGTCCAGGTACTAATCTACCGTCAGCCCGGACGCAGAAGAGCCACGCCATAACTGACGGAAGCCCCCGGCCGTTCCCGGCTGGTCATCCTGTCATGGCGTGGCTCTGCGGCCCCCAGATCCGCCAAAGTTCCGGCTGTGGGCTCCTGGTGTTGCCCTCAATGGCGTCTGCATCCCGGCAACTGCACCCGTGGAAACACGTGCCCATGCGACACGGCTAGATCGAATTTATGTGACACAGGCCACGAAAACAAGAGTCCCGATTCAGATATTCTGCGGTGATGCCAGTGTTACGGCTGGGATGGAAGATCACTGCAGTTATAAAAGTGCAGAAATTAGAAGAGAACAGTGGCGAACGTGCCCACCTGGCGGAAGCCCACGCGCTCGTAAGTGGCGCGGGCCCGGGTGTTGAAATTGTTGACGTACAGGCTGGTGACCGGGGCAAGGGTCTGGGCCAGGACGACGGCGGCTGCCATGTAGCCTGCGCTGAGGCCCTGGCCGCGGAACTCCGGGTTCATCCAGACCCCCTGGACCTGCGTTACCTCCGGGGTGACGGCCCCCAGCTCGGCTTTGAAGACCACCTCGCGCTCGGGGCTCAGGTGCACCATGGAATGGCCCTCGCGGATGAGGCCCTTGACCCGGCGGCTGTAGTACTCCCGGCCGCCGAGGTAGGGCGAATAGCCCACTTCCTCCTCGAACATCGCCGCGCACGCGGGCAGGATCCGGTCGAAGTCCGCCAGCTGGCCGAAGCCCAGCTGCGGATTCGGCGTCACGGCGGGCGGCCCGGAAATTGTCATCAGCGGCTGGTCATCGCGGATCTCGTGGGCCGTCTGGCCGAACAGTTCCAGCCCGGCGTACAAGGCCAGGACCGTGTCGGCCGGACCGAAGATCGAGGCGTACCGCCGGCCCGAGCGGTGCGCGGCGGCTGCCACCGCGCCGGCAAGCCCGGGGTCCAGCTGCACGGGCACCAGGTTGGCTCCGGCCCAGCAGGCGCCGAGGAGGGTGCCGCCGTCGAACACGCCAAGGATGCTGGCCCCGCCGGTCGTGGGCGCCGCCGAACCGGCGGTTGCCAGGTGCGACAGGATGAAGACATTGGCGACGGCGTCCTGCCGCGCCAAGTCCACGAGCTGGGAAGTGTCCGGCCCCCCAAGGGTCCGGACTGCGACACCGGGAGCGGCGCCGTCCTTACGAGACGCTAACCACGGGGCTACCCTTGACAGCATCTTCGCCATCGGCCTCCCCCATCTCTTCGGCGATACGCATGGCCTCTTCGATCAGTGTCTCAACAATCTGGTCCTCCGGGACAGTCTTGATGACCTGGCCCCTCACAAAGATCTGGCCCTTGCCGTTGCCCGAGGCGACACCGAGGTCGGCTTCGCGGGCTTCGCCCGGTCCGTTGACGACACAGCCCATCACGGCAACGCGCAGCGGGATCTCCATGCCTTCCAGTCCTGCCGTGACCTGCTCGGCCAGCGTGTACACGTCCACCTGGGCGCGGCCGCAGGACGGGCAGGAGACGATCTCGAGCTTGCGCGGGCGCAGGTTGAGCGACTGCAGGATCTGGTTGCCGACCTTGATTTCCTCCACCGGCGGGGCGGAGAGGGAAACCCGGATGGTGTCGCCGATGCCGCGGGACAGCAGGGCACCGAAGGCCGTGGCCGACTTGATGGTGCCCTGGAAGGCCGGGCCTGCCTCGGTCACGCCAAGGTGCAGCGGCCAGTCGCCCTGTTCGGCCAGCATCTCGTAGGCGGCGACCATGATGACAGGATCGTTGTGCTTGACCGAGATCTTGAAGTCGTGGAAGCCGTGCTCCTCGAACAGTGAAGCTTCCCAGACGGCGGATTCCACGAGGGCTTCCGGGGTGGCCTTGCCGTATTTCTTCAGGATGCCGGGCTCGAGCGAGCCGGCGTTGATGCCGATCCGGATCGAGGTGCCGTGGTCCTTGGCCGCGCGGGCGATTTCCTTGACCTGGTCATCGAACTTGCGGATGTTGCCGGGGTTCACCCGGACCGCGGCGCAACCGGCTTCGATCGCGGCAAAGACGTACTTCGGCTGGAAGTGGATGTCCGCGATGACGGGGATCTGGGACTTGCGGGCGATGATCGGCAGGGCCTCGGCGTCGTCCGCGGACGGGCATGCGACGCGCACAATGTCACAGCCGGAGGCCGTGAGCTCGGCGATCTGCTGCAGCGTGGCGTTGATGTCCGTGGTGGGGGTGGTGGTCATCGACTGCACGCTGATCGGCGAATCGGAGCCGACGCCGACCGAGCCCACCTTGATCTGGCGGGTCTTGCGGCGCGGCGCGAGGACGGGGGGCGGTGCTGACGGCATTCCCAGGCTGACCGAGGTCACATGGACTCCTTGTGTCGAAGTAGGTCTGGCGGGGGCGGCTAGGCGGCGTGGCCGGCCAGGAGGCCGGTCACGGGAGCCCAGGCCATGGTGCGGGTGCCGGAGATGGCACCGGCGGCGGCGAAGGGGTCCTGCTTGAGGACCTGGTTCAGGGCCTGCTCATCGGCGGCCTTGAAGATCAGCAGCGCGCCGGCGCCGTCACCGTAGGGGCCGCTGGCGAGCAGTGTTCCCTCCTGGGCAAGTCCTGCGGTCCATTCGCGGTGCGCCGGGCGGGTGGCGTCGCGGGCTTCGGAGGATTCGGCGTCGTATACGTACTCAACAGCAAAAACAGTCATACGGATACACTATCGCCCCGCCGGCCAGGTACCCATCCGGGCGGCTGCCCGGCCGGGTGGTGCGGCGGCGTCATGGTCGCCTGACGGAGCGGCGGCGTCAGCCGAGGACGAGCACCTTGGCCAGGGCTGCGACGCCGGCCGCCCACAGCAGCGACGTGAGGGTGCCGATGATGAACCGCTCTGCGGCCACTGGGGTCTCCTTCAGCTCGGCAAAACGGCCCAGGCCCTTGATCGCGACCACGTAGGCGATGGCGACCGGCTCGCCGGCGAGGATTGCGAGGCAGACGGCGAGGCGTTCGAGCACGCCGATGATCGCGCCCCCGCGCAGGATCCGGACGCTGCTGACCGAGGTGGCCGCGGTGCCTGCCGCCGGGGCCGCTGGGCCTGCGGTTGCCGTGGTGGTGACCGGGGTGCCACTCATGGCCGAGGGATCAACGGTGACATCCGCCGCGGGGTCGTTCGCCGGGTCGGCGGCACCGGCGCCGGCGTCCTGCCGGTCATCGATGGTCCGGGCGAGCCGGAAGACCAGGGCCGTCACGGGCCAGCCGGCGAAACCGGCGATGAGCAGTGTCAGGGTGATCCAGAGGCCGTTCACCGGTCTCCTTCCGTGCTGTCCGGGGTGCGGGGGTCCGCGGGCCGTCCTCGGGCGTCATCGCTTCCGGCGATGACCCCGTGGGCGAAGGCCAGCAGCATTTCCGCCGCGGGCCTCGCCGCCCATTCTTCCTGCCAGCCGGAGCGCAGGAGTGCACGGCTCACCGATTGTTCGGTGATTCCCAGTTCCCGGGCGACGATTTTCTGCGTCCCGTGGGTGCCGGTGTGGCCGTGCTGCACCGAGCGCAGCACATCCACGACCTTCCACTGCGCGGCCGTCCGGTCCTGGACAAGGCGTCCGATCAGGCGCAGCACTGCCTCGGCATTGGCGCAGGCGCGGGCCCCGGCAGAGCCAGCGGGCGAGGGTGCGGCCTCCCCCCTGCGCAGGCCGCCGGAGACGACGGCGATTGGCACATGGGCGGCCCCGGACTTGGCCTTCTCGACGGCCACGCGTGCCGCCACGAAGGCCGGCCCGGATCCTTCCCGCGGGCTGGCCGGCAGCGGCAGGTCCACCGACCCCACGCCGATTCCCACGTACCAGCGGCCGCTGCGGAGGGCATGCAGGGCGATGTCCACGACTTCGTCGGGGCGCTGCACCACCCCTTGGACCTCGTCGCCCACGGAACGTTCGAAGCGTCCGGCTGTGGAGAGACCGGCCAGTTCCGCCAGGAGGTCCGGGACGCGGTCGATGTCGGCGCTGCTTCCCCGCTGGTCGATGGTCATCACGTACATAGCACCACCCTAAAGGGCTGATCTTAGAGAATCAATCATTTTCAACTGATTACTTAAAATAAGCCAGAATAAGCTGATATTTGGAAATCAGCGCGATCCGGTTAGGCCGTGCGCCGCTCAGCGCCCCCGGCCCGCAGGGCTAAGGGCCGGACAGCCGACCCGTTGACAGCTCCCCCGCGCCGGGCCAGTCTGGGGCACAGCAACAACGACGCCGCGGAGGTGGGCCGGTGGCGACACCAACGGAAGCGGCGTTCATCGCTTTCGGTCTCGGTTCCCAGGCCGTGCTCGCCGCTTTCTTCGCCGCCCGGCGCTGGCGTCCCGGACTCGCGGACCGCCTGGGCTGGCTCGCCTACGCCGTCGGCGGGCTCGGACTCCCGCTCGGCCTCTGGTTCCTCGTCGAAGGGCAGTCCTGGCGGCTGTATGTGGGCCCACTCCTGCTAGGCACCTGGGCGCTCTACGGCAGCTATCTCGATCTCTGGCGCCGGGTGGAATGGCGCTCACCGCCCAGGCCGGGTCTGTTGATCCCCTACGTGGCCCTGTACTTCTGGGCACAGATGTTCCTGTGGTGGCCGCTCTGGGACCTCCAGCGCCTCGCATGGTCCGTCTTTCTGGTCCTGTTTTGCGTCAACACCGCCCTGAACCTCGCCGGACATTTCCGCAGGCCGGAGGGCCGCGGCGTCAGCCGAAGAGGTTGACCGGCTTGACGATGTCCGCGTAGATCAGCAGGGCGCCCATGCCCATCAGCAGCACCGCCACCACGTAGGTGACCGGGAGCAGCTTGGCGATGTCGAACGCGCCGGGGTCCGGGCGGCCGAAGAGCTTGGCGATCCTGCGCCGCGCCCCTTCATAGAGCGCGCCGGCGACGTGGCCGCCGTCGAGCGGCAGCAGCGGAATGAGGTTGAAGACGGCCAGCGCGAAGTTGAGTCCGGCCAGCAGGCCCACCAGGGTGGCCACCCGGGACTGCATCGGCACCTGCTCCATCGCGGCGACTTCGCCGGCCACGCGTCCCACCCCGACCACGCTGATGGGTCCGTTGGGGTCGCGGGGCTCTTCGCTGAACGCCGCCTTCGCGACACCAACCACGCGCGCCGGGAGGTTCACGACGACGCCGGCGATCTGCTTGATGTTCTCGCCCGCCATCGGCAGAACCGTCGACGCCGGCTGGGGCACGAGCGCAGTCTGCGCACCGATGCCCAGGAAACCGACATCCTGGTATTGGAGGGTGCCGTCGGCGCCCTTGGCCTGGCGGCCGTCGTCGCCCATCACGGGACGCGAGGAGAGGACCGGCGTGACGGCGGTGGTGACCGGGACGCCGTCGCGCTCCACCGTGATGGTGACCTGTTTGTCCGCGGACGCGCGGATCCAGCCGGTGAGTTCGTCCCAGCTGGTTACGGGTTTGCCGTCGAAGGAGGTGATGACGTCGTTGGGCAACAGGCCCGCGGCGGCGGCGGGGGTGGGCTTGCAGTCTGCGGAGTCCGGGTCCACGGTTTCGCCGGCCTTGACCTGGCACTTGGAGACGTCGGCGATCGTGGTGGTCTGGGTGGCCATGCCGAAGCCCATCAGCAGCACGGCGGTGAGCGCCAGTCCGATCAGCATGTTCATGGCCGGTCCGCCGAGCATGATGATGATCTTCTTCCAGACCGGAAGTTTGTAGAAGACGCGGTTCGCGTCGGCGGGGCCGACTTCCTCGTGGGCCAGGGAGCGGGCGTCCGAGGCGAGCGACTGGAACATGCCCGTGCTGGAGGGACGGACCGTGCCGTCCTCCTTGTTCGGCGGGTACATGCCGATCATCGAGACGAAGCCGCCCAGCGGGATGGCCTTGAAACCGTACTCGGTCTCGCCCTTCTTGCGGGACCAGATGGTGGGCCCGAAGCCGATCATGTACTTGGTGACGCGGACCTTGAACAGCTTGGCGGGCAGCAGGTGGCCCACTTCGTGAAGGGCAATGGACACGGCGATGCCGATCGCCACAAAGACGACACCGAGGATAAAGAGGAGGACGGGACTCATACTTCGATCTGCTGCTTCCTAGACGCTTCTGACGGCTAAACGTTCGTGGGTGCGGGCGCGTGCCCATCTTTCAGCATCCAGCACGGACTCCACCGTCAGCCCGGAGGACCCTGTGTGTTCGCTGAGGACTGCTTCGATGGTATCGACGATGTCGGTGAACCGGATCCGGCCGGCATGGAAGGCCATGACGGCCTCCTCGTTCGCGGCATTGAAGACGGCCGGGTACGTGCTGCCCTGCTTGGCGGCGTCCTTCGCCAGCCCGACGGCGGGGAACGCCACGGTGTCGAGCGGCTCGAAGGTCCAGCTGGTGGCCTGGGTCCAGTCGCAGGCCGGGGCGGCCTTCGGTACCCGGTCCGGCCAGCCGAGGCCCAGGGCGATGGGCAGGCGCATGTCCGGCGGGGAGGCCTGGGCAATCGTGGAGCCGTCGATGAACTGGACCATGGAGTGGACCACGGACTGCGGGTGGACCACGACGTCGATCTTCTCCAGAGGGATGTCGAAGAGCAGATGCGCTTCGATCACTTCCAGGCCCTTGTTGACCAGGCTGGCGGAGTTGGTGGTGACCATCAGGCCCATATCCCAGGTGGGGTGGGCGAGGGCGTCCTGCGGGGACACATCGTGCAGCTCTTCACGGGTCTTGCCGCGGAAGGGCCCGCCCGAGGCCGTGAGGATCAGCCGGTCCACCTCGCCCGCGGTGCCGGAGCGCAGACACTGGGCGATGGCGGAGTGTTCGGAGTCGACCGGGACGATCTGGCCTTCGCGGGCCGCGGCCTTGACCAGGGCGCCGCCGACAATCAGGGATTCCTTGTTGGCCAGGGCCAGGGTGGCGCCGGATTTGAGTGCCGCAAGGGTGGGCGCCAGGCCGATGGAGCCCGTGATGCCGTTGAGAACCACGTCAGCTTCGATCTCCGCGATCCGGGTGGAGGCGTCCGGGCCGGTGATGATCTCGGGGCGGTAGCCTGTCACTCCGGCCGCGGCGGCGGCGTTGTCGATCAGTGTCTGGAGCGCCGTTGCGTCGCCGGCGGCTGTGCCGACAGCCAGGGCGCGGGTGTGGACGGCCTGCCGGGCCAGGAGTTCGAGGTTGCCGCCGCCCGCGCTGAGCGCGACGACCTCGAAAAGGTGCGGGGCGCCGTCGACGACGTCAAGCGCCTGTGTGCCGATGGAACCGGTGGACCCGAGGAGGACGATCTTGCGCGGCTGCATGATTCAAGTATCCCGCACCGGGTTCTGTGCTCGGGCCGCCCGCCTGGTCCTGCAGGCGTAACGTGGTGATCGTGGAGTGGACGGCCTGGTTTGATGCGCCGGAATACGAGTTCGCCCGGCAGGTGCTGCAGCGCGGCATCGCCACGCTCTATTTTGTGGCCTTCCTGTCCTCGCTCAACCAGTTTCCTGCCCTCCTCGGCGAGCGCGGGCTGTTGCCGGTGCCGGATTTCCTGGCACGTTCCAGCCGGCTGCGCAGGCCCACCCTGTTCAGCTGGCGCTACACGGACCGGCTGCTGCGCACGGTGTGCTGGGCCGGGCTGGCCATTGCGGCCACGATCGTCATGGGCCTGCCCCAGCTAGGCCCGCCCTGGGTTCCCCTGCTGGCGTTCCTGGCCCTGTGGCTCTTGTACATGTCGATCGTTAATGTGGGGCAGACCTTCTACGGCTTCGGCTGGGAGATGCTGCTGCTCGAGGCCGGGTTCATTGTGGCGTTCCTCGGCTCGGACCAGACTCCCCCGCCGCGGACCATCCTGATCCTGCTGGCCTGGCTGGTGTTCCGGCTGGAGTTCGGCGCCGGCATGATCAAGATCCGCGGCGGCCGGGAATGGCGTGACCTGACCGCCCTCTACTACCACCACGAGACCCAGCCGATGCCCGGGCCGCTCAGCCGGCAGGCGCACTTGCTGCCCAAGCCGTGGCACCGGATCGAGGTCCTGGGCAACCATTTTGCGCAGCTGGTGGTGCCCTTTTTCCTCTTCGCCCCGCAACCGCTGGCCAGTATGGCCGCCGGCATCATCATCTTCACGCAGCTCTGGCTGGTGGCGAGCGGGAACTTCGCCTGGCTCAACTGGATGGCGATCCTGCTGGCCTTCGCCGCGGTCAGCGACCCCGTGGCGCATGCCGTCATCCCGGCGATCCCGCTCGACTGGCATGCTGCGTCGGCAGGGACTGCGGCAGGGGCCGGTGCCGGCGCGGCCGGCGCGGCCGGCAGCCAGGCGCCGGTCGCGTGGCTCGTGGTGGTCCTGGTCGCCACGGTGCTGCTGGTGGTGCTCAGCTACCGCCCGGTCGAGAACCTGTTCTCCCGCTACCAGCTGATGAACGCCGCCTTTAACCGCTGGCAGCTCGGGAACACCTACGGAGCTTTCGGCACGGTCACGAAGCAGCGGATCGAAATCGTGGTGGAGGGCACCTTCGCCGCGGATCCCGACGACGCCGCGGACTGGCGGGAATACGGGTTCCGCGGAAAGCCCGGCGACGTCCGCCGGATCCCGCGCCAGTGGGCGCCCTACCACCTGCGCCTGGACTGGCTGATGTGGTTCCTGCCGCTGCGCACCGTGCACGAGCAGTGGTTCTATGCCTTCCTGGCCAAACTGCTGGTGGCCGACCGGCCCACCCTGCGCCTGCTGCGGCATGATCCGTTCGACGGCGCCCGGCCCCGCTGGGTGCGGGCCAGCAGCTACCTGTACCGCTTCGCCACCCGGGAGGAATTCCGTGCCACCGGCCAGCGCTGGATCCGGATGCTGCTGGACGAGTCCATTCCGCCCCTGTCGCTGCCGCCTGGGGACTGAGGTGTCCGGGGACTGAGGTGCCCGGGCCCTCGCCCGGGCACCCGTCCATCCGGACTAGACCGACACCTCGTCCTTCACCGACACGGCCTCCAGCGAGGCCTGGCGGCGGCGAAGCCACCAGGAGCCCACGAAGATCAGGGCCATGGAGACGTAGACCACCACTGCGAAGGGCGAGGAGAACAGCGCCGTGGGGTCGTTCTGCGAAAGCTGCAGCGAGCGCCGCAGCTGCACTTCGAACATCGGCCCGAGGATCATCGCCACCACCATGGGCGCCACGGGGTAGCCGTAGCGGCGCATGAAGTAGCCCAGAATGCCGACCAGCAGGAGGATGCCGACGTCGGCCGCGGCGAAGTTCACCGAGAAGGCGCCCAGCGCCGCGAAGACCAGGATGCCCGCGTAGAGGTAGGGCCGCGGGATCTGCAGGATCTTCACCCAGAGCCCAACCAGTGGCAGGTTCAGCACGAGCAGCATCAGGTTGCCCACGTACAGCGAGGCGATCAGGGTCCACACCAATGCACCCTGGTTCTCGAACAGGAGCGGCCCGGGCTGGATCTGGTAGCGCTGGAATGCGGTGAGCATCATGGCCGCGGTCGCCGTCGTCGGAATTCCGAGCGTCAGCAGCGGGACCAGGACGCCGGCGGCGGCGGCGTTGTTCGCCGCTTCCGGGCCGGCCACGCCCTCGATAGCGCCCTTGCCGAACTGTGCCTTGTTCGCGCCCTTGGCCAGTTTCCGTTCCGCGGCGTAGGACAGGAAGGTGGAGACGTCCGCGCCGCCGGCCGGCACCGTGCCGATGGGGAACCCGATGAAGGTGCCCCGCAGCCACGGCTTCCAGGACCGTTTCCAGTCCTCCTTGGACAGCCAGGCGTTTTTGCCCTTGCTGACCGGGATGACCTCGACCGGCCCGTGCCGCAGCTTCGATGCCACGTACAGGGCCTCCCCGAGGGCGAAGAGGCCCACGGCGACGAGGACCATGTCGATCCCGTCCACCAGCGTGGGGTTGTCGAAGGTGAAACGCTGTTGCGCGGTGCTGTCATCGATGCCGATCATCCCGATGAACAACCCCAGTGCCAGGGAGGCGAGGCCGCGCAATACGGAGGCGCCCAGCAGGGCACCGACGGTGAGGAATGCCACCACCATCAGGGCCACGTAGTCCACGGGGCCCAGGCCCACGGCCAGTTCCGCGACGACGGGCGCCAGGAATGACAGCAGCACGGTCGCAATGGTGCCGGCGACGAACGAGCCGATCGCCGCTGTCGCCAGTGCCGCGGCGCCCCGGCCCGCCTTGGCCATCTTATTGCCCTCAAGCGCCGTGACAATCGAGGACGACTCGCCCGGAGTGTTGAGCAGGATGGAGGTGGTGGAACCGCCGTACATGCCGCCGTAGTAGATGCCGGCGAACACGATCAGGGCGGCCGCGGGATCCAGCGCATAGGTGATGGGCATCAGCAGCGCGACGGTCATCGCCGGGCCGATGCCGGGCAGCACGCCGACGGCGGTGCCGACGAAGACGCCGCCCAAGGCGTAGAGCAGGTAGACCGGCTGCAGCGCCGTCGAGAAACCCTCAAGAAGCATCATGAAGCTATCCATGGAAGAACGGCACCCCCTCAAGCAGGGGTCCCGGCGGCAGGGATACGCCCAGCAGGCCGCCGAAGACGTACTGCAGCACGAGCGCCAGGAGCACGGAAATGATGACTGCCTTCCAGAGCGGCTTGGCCTCGAGGGACCACGCCGCCCCGCTGAACAGCACTGCCGCGGCAACGGGCCAGCCGGCCGGTTCGATCAGGAAGATGTGGAGGACCACGAAGCCCACGAGTTTCGCCAGGGCCAACCAGTCGGTCTTGGCGGTGACGTCGAGGTCTTCGCTTTCCTCTGCCTCGCCCACCTTGCCGCGGAACACCTGGGCCACGATGCCCGTGCCGACGAGCACCAGCATGGCGCACACGATGTAGGGGAAGGCCCGCGGGCCGATGCCGGTCTCCGACGGCGGGATCGGAATGGACCCCGCCGCCAGGAGGCCTGCTGCGCCCACGCTCACGAACACCAGGGCGAAGAGGATCTCCCCCGTGGGCCGCTTGGCGGGCGTACTGACTTGGACGGACATTGTTACTTGACCAGGCCGATCTCGGTCAGCGTGGTCTTGACCTTGGCGATGTCCTCCGTCAGGAAGGTCTTGAAACCGTCGCCGGCGAGGAAGGCATCATCCCAGTTGTTCTTGGCCAGGGTCGCTTTCCAGGCTTCGGAGCTGTGCAGCTTGGTGACAACCTCGGTCAGCTTCGCCTTCTGCGCGTCATCAATGGAACCCGGTGCGACGACGCCGCGCCAGTTGGTCAGCACGACGTCGATGCCCTGGTCCTTGAGCGGTTTGACGCCCGGCAGGGCCGGGGCCTCGGACGTGCCGGAGACGGCGAGCGCCCGGACCTTGCCGGCCTTGACCTGCTCGGCGTACTCCCCCACACCGGAGATGCCGGCCTGGACCTTGTTGCCGAGCAGTGCCGCGATCGATTCGCCGCCGCCGGAGTAGCCGATGTAGTTGAGCTTGTCGGAGGCGATGCCCTGGGACTTCAGGATCTGGCCGGCCAGGATGTGGTCCGCGCCGCCGGCTGAGCCGCCGGTGATCGCGACACCCTTGCCGTTGGCCTTGATGTCATCCACGAGGTCCTGGACCGACTGGTACTTGGACGACGCCGGGACCACCAGGACCAGCGGCTCTTCGGTCAGGCGCGCAATGGGGGTGGTGTCCTCCAGCCGGGTCTTGGCGGCGTTGGTTTCCACGGCACCGACCATGACGTAGCCCATCACCATCAGCGTGTTGGCGTCCTTTTCGGTGGCCAGCTTGGCGAGGCCGTTGGTTCCGCCGCCGCCGCCGATGTTGCTGACCTGGGCGGAGGTGACGAACTTGTTGGACTGCAGGTCGGCCTGGATGGCACGGCCGGTCTGGTCCCAGCCGCCGCCCGGGTTCGCGGGAACGATGATGCTGAGCTTCTTGATCGGGTCGGCAGCCGCGCTCTGGCCTGCTGCCGCGCCGCTGGCACCGCCGGCACACGCCGACATGGCGAGGACGACGCCGGCCGCCCCGGCTGCGATGGCGGCCCGGCGGGTGAAGTTGAACCGCGTGGAATCGAAGTGGGAGGTCATGGGTTTCTCCTTGTTGAATGTGACGCACGTCATCGGAATCACTTCCCCGAGAGTAGGAGCGGCGCGCGCCGGGGAACAGAATTTGGCCGTAGAGGTAGTAGTGGTCATATTGGTCACGGCCCCGGGCCCGGGTTTGGGCCGTGGGCGGCGGTGGGGATGGGAAACTTGTGACATGGTTCACAGGATTCCCTTACGCTTCCAGCTGGTCGCGCTGCAGCTTGGCATCGTGCTGGCTGTCCTGACAGCGGTGGGAGCCGTGACCATCCGGATGCAGGAGCAGCAGCTCCGGGACGCGTACAAGGGCCGGCTGATCGGGGTGGCCGAAAGCGTCGCGCGGCTGCCCTCCGTGGTGAATGCCTTCGGGACACCGCAACCGGCCCAGACCATCCAGCCCATCGCCGAAGTCATCCGGCAGGCCTCGAATGTCACCTATGTTGTGGTGACGGACCGCCACGGCGTCCGGCAGTCCCACCCGAACCCGGCGGAAATCGGCAGGCCAGTGTCCACCGACCCTTCCGTGCCCCTCTCCGGCGAGATCTATGTCGGCACCCAGACCGGGACGCTGGGTGAATCCTGGCGGGTCAAGGTTCCCATTTTCGACAACGCCGGAGCCGTGATCGGCTCGGCCTCGGTGGGTGTGCTGGAAAGCACCCTGGCCCAGGACCTCTACGAGGACCTGCCGCAACTGTTCGGCTGGCTCCTCGGCGCCGCGCTGCTCGGATCGCTCGGGGCGATGTACATCTCAAAGCTTGTGTGGCGGCGGATCTACAAGCTGGAGCCGGAGGACATCGCGGCCCTGCTCGAGACCCGCGACGCGATGCTCCACGGGCTGGGCGAGGGACTCATCGCGGTCGACGCCGAGGGGAAGGTCGCGCTGGTCAATGACGAAGCCCGACGGCTGCTGGGCGTGGGTGAGGAAATCACCGGCCGGGCGGCCAGCGAATGCCTGGAACCCGGGGTCCGCCGGATGCTCACCGCAGGATCTGCCACGGAGGAACTGGTGCTCTCCGGGGAACGGATCCTGCTGGGCAAGGTCAATGCCGCCACCGTGGACGGCCGGGAAGTGGGCAAAGTCCTCATTCTTCGCGACCGCACCGAACTCCACACGATCCTCCGCGACCGCGACGGCGCCCTGGACGTGACGCAGGCGCTGCGGGCGCAGGCCCACGAATTCGCCAATAAGCTGCATGTGATCTCGGGTCTCCTGGAGCTCGGCGAACAGGGCAAGGCCGTGGAATACCTGGGCCGGAGCCACAGCGAGGCCGCGTTCGTCAACCGCCCGCTGGCTGCAGGAATCACCGATCACGACGTCCGGGCCCTGCTGATTGCCAAATCGACGGTCTGCGCCGAGCGCGGCGTCGAGATCCTGGTGGACCCGGCCTCGGTGTGCACGCCGGACGGGACAGGCGATGTCATCACGGTCCTGGGGAACCTGATCGACAACGCGGTGGATGCCGCGGGCTACGACAGCACCATCGCCGTCGGGCTGGATGAGGCTCCCGACGGCGAACGCACCATCACGGTCGAGGACGACGGCCCCGGCGTCCCCGAACCGGAACGGACCGCCGTCTTCGAGGCCGGAGTCACCACCAAACAGGCCGAGGGAATCAACAGCCGCGGCTTCGGGCTGGCCCTGGTCCAGCGCGTGGCCCGGCGCCGGGCCGGCGGGGCGTCGGTGGGGCCGTCCGTGCTGGGCGGTGCCTGCTTTACGGTAATACTGAGGACAAAAGAGGCGGAACTACAAAACAATGAGCTCCATACGCACCCTCATCATTGACGATGACGTGGCAGTGGCCGGAATCCACCACGGGTTCCTGCTGGCGCGCGGCGGCTTCGACGTCGTCAGCCTGGCCCATACCGGGCAGCAGGGCCTCGACCTGGCGGCCGAGCTGCGGCCCGAACTTGTCCTGCTGGATATCCACCTTCCGGACATGTCGGGCCTGGACGTGCTCCGGCAGCTCCGCGGCCGCCAGCAGGCGCTCGACGTCCTGGTCATTACGGCCTCGCGGGAGCTGGAGACGGTACGCGGCGCCATGGCGGGCGGGGTACTGCACTATCTGGTGAAGCCCTTCACGTCCCAGGCCCTGAACGAACGGCTCGACGAGTACCTGCTCCTTCGCCGCGAACTCGCCGCGGGCGGGGCTTCCGGGCCGCTGGACCAGGACAGCATCGACCGGCTCGTGGCGCCGTCGCGCCGGGCAATTGTCGCGGATTCCGGGACGGCGCCAGCGCCCGGTTCGGTGACAAGGCTGCCGAAGGGGTTGTCCAGGCCCACCCTGGACGCCGTCATCGAGGCGCTCAAATCAACCTCCGACGACGTCTCTGCCGCCGGGATGGCCCTGCAGCTCGGACTCTCGCGGGTCAGCGCGCGGCGCTACCTCGAGTATCTGGTCATCCACGGCTTTGCCCGGCTCACACCCCGCTACGGCGCGGCAGGGCGGCCGGAGAACCGGTACCTGTGGAAGCGCTGAGCATGCCCAGTTTGTAGGAGTTCCGAGGAGCATGTCCCGTTTGCAAGGGTTCCGCTGAGCATGTCCATTCGTCGCAGGCGAGCGCCGGGCAGGGTCGCGCACCTTGAAGCACCGATCTGACGCAAATGGCCGCTACCGGGCAACCAACTGACGCAAGTGGCCGCTATAGGACGCGTCAAAGCGGCCATACGTGACGAATCGACGCAGTTCATCCCCGCAGGACGTCCCCATGTGCACCGATCTGACGCAAATGGCCGCTACCGGGCAACCAACTGACGCATGTGGCCGCTATGGGCACCCAGCTGACGCAAATGGCCGCTACCGGGCAACCAACTGACGCAAGTGGCCGCTATAGGACGCGTCAAAGCGGCCATTCGTGACGAATCGACGCAGTTCATCCCCGCAGGACGTCCCCATGTGCACCGACCAGACGCGCAGAGCCGCCAGGACCCCCAGACCTGCAGAGGCTACAGCCCCGCGCGGCGGAGCGTGGATTCGGCGTGCTTGAGGATAGGGCCGTCGATCATCTTGCCGTTGAACTGAAACACGCCTGAGCCTGCCGCTGCGGCCGCGTCGAGCAGTTCGGTGGCTGCCGCGACCTCGGACTCGGTCGGCGCGTAAGCCCCGCGGACCACGGCCACCTGGTTCGGGTGGATGCAGGCCTTGGAGCCAAAACCCGAGGCGACGGCGTCACGGGATTCGTTGGCGAGTCCTTCAAGGTCGGGGATGTTGACGTACACCGAATCGACGGCGTCCTTGCCGAATGCGCGGGCGGCCAGCAGCACCGAGGAGCGGGCGTGCAGGGCGACCGCGCGGTAGGCGCCGTCGTCCGTCCTGCTGGAGGTGCCGCCGAGCGAGGCGAGCAGGTCCTCGGCGCCCCACATCAGCCCGACGACGTTGGGCTCCGCGGCGATGGCGGCGGCGTTGATGACCCCCAGCGCCGTCTCGCACAGCGCGATCACGCTGTAGCCCTCGAGCTCCCTCAGCTGGGCGGCGCTCTCAGCCTTGGCGAGCATCACGTGCCGGTAGGGAGTGTGCTTGAGGCAGTGCAGATCCTTCTCGAACTCCTCCGTGCCGGCCGGATTGATCCGGATGATGGTGCGGCTCGGGTCCAGCTCGGGGACGTCCCCGGTGGCGCCGAGCTGGGCGAGGATGGCGCCGCGGGCACGCTGTTTGTCCGCGGGCGCGACGGCGTCCTCGAGGTCCACGATCACGGCGTCGGCGCGCTCGGCGGCCTTCTGGTAGCGCTCGGGGCGGTCGGCAGGGCAAAACAGCAGGGCGGGGCCCATCAGGAAGCTCATGTGTCTATTCTGCCCTTTTGTGCCGGTTCTTTCCGGGCAGTGCTTGACCGCTGCAGGTTCTTTCCGGTCGCGTGTGCCTGCTGCGCAGCGGTGTGCGCGTCGCGTGTCCACATCAGGCAGCTGCGGGTGGCGAGGGCCACAACGTCGCCGTGCTGGTTCCGGCCGGTGTGCTTCATGGTGACAATCCCCTGGCCGGGCCGGGAAGAGGATAATCGTTTCCCGGTCACGACAGTCTCGGTGTACAGCGTGTCGCCGTGGTACATGGGGTGCGGAAACGACACGTCCGTGAGCCCCAGCTGGGCGATGATGGTGCCCTGGGTCAGCTGCGGAACGGACTGCCCCACCACCGTGGCCAGGGTGAACATGGAGTTCATGAGGCGCTGGCCGAACGGCTGCTCCGCGCTCCAGGCGGCATCGAGGTGCAGGGCCTGGGTGTTCATGGTCATGGTGGTGAAGAGGACGTTGTCCGCCTCGGTCACGGTCCGGCCCGGCCGGTGCGCGTACACCACGTCCTCGTCGAGCTCGTCGAAGTAGAGTCCGCGCTGTTCAACGACCCGCGGTTCGTTGCTCCGGGGTCCAGTCGCGCGCAATGGTTCAGTCGTCATACGGTCAGTTCCTGGTCTTCCTCGAAAAGTTCGGCGCCGGTGGCTGCGGCCACGTCCTCGGCCGTCACGTTGGGGGCGAGTTCGCGCAGCACCAGCCGGGACTGTCCGGCGTCGGTCACGACGTCGATGACCGCAAGGTCCGTGATGATCCGGTCCACGCAGGCTTTGCCGGTCAGCGGCAGCGTGCACCGCTCCACGATCTTGGGCCGGCCGTTCCGGTCCACGTGCTCCATCATCACGATCACCTTCTTGGCGCCGAACACCAGGTCCATGGCACCGCCCATGCCTTTGACCATCTTGCCCGGGATCATCCAGTTGGCCAGGTCACCGTTCTGGGCCACTTCCATGGCACCGAGTACGGCGACATCCACATGCCCGCCGCGGATCATGCCGAAGGAGGTGGCGGAGTCAAAGAACGCGGCGCCCTTGTTGACCGTTACAGTCTCCTTGCCGGCATTGATCAGGTCCGGATCGACGTCGTCCTCCCCCGGGTACGGCCCGACGCCGAGGATGCCGTTCTCGGAGTGCAGGACCACCTCGACGCCGGCGGGGATGTAGTTGGGGATCAGCGTGGGCATTCCGATGCCGAGGTTGACGTACTGCCCGTTGTGCAGTTCCTGCGCCACCCGGGCAGCCAGTTCGTTGCGCGTCCAGCCCTTGCTCTCAACACCGGCGGGGTGCTCGACGGCGGCGGGCCGGTATTCGTGGCGGACCGCTTCGGGACGGGGCGGCGCACCCTGCAGGCTGTTGGATTCCATGGCCTAGGCTCCTGACTGGTCTGTTGCTGGGGTGGCAGTGCCGGCGGCGGACGCGGCGGCCAAGGCCACCGTCCGCTTCTCGATCCGCTTCTCGACGTCCGGAGCGAGCACGACGCGCTGGACGAAGATCCCGGGGATATGGACGTGTTCGGGGTCCAGGTCCCCCGGCTCGACGAGTTCCTCGACTTCGGCGATGGTGATCCTCCCGGCCATGGCGCACAGCGGGTTGAAGTTCATCGCGGTGGCGTGGAAGACGAGGTTGCCGTGGCGGTCGCCCTTCCAGGCATGCACCAGGCCGAAATCGGGGGTCAACGACTCCTCGAGGACGTAGTCGGCACCGTTGAAGCTGCGCACCTCCTTCGCCGCAGAGGCGATCGCGACGTTGCCCTCGGCGTCGTACTTTTGCGGCAGGCCGCCGTCGGACACCTGGGTGCCCACGCCGGCCGGGGTGTAGAAGGCGGGGATGCCGGCCCCGCCGGCGCGCAGTTTCTCGGCCAGCGTGCCCTGCGGGGTGAGAACCACTTCGAGCTCGCCGGCGAGGTACTGTCGCGCGAATTCCTTGTTCTCCCCCACGTAGGAGCTGATGGTGCGGCGGATGCGGCCGTCCCTGAGCAGGATCCCGAGTCCCCAGTCGTCGACTCCGCAGTTGTTGCTCACGGTTTCCAGGTTCGTGGCGCCGCCCTGGTGCAGGGCATCGATGAGGGCGACCGGGATCCCGCACAGCCCGAATCCGCCGACGGCGAGTGAGGCGCCGTCGTGGATGTCCGCGACGGCCTCCGCAGCGCTGGCAACAACTTTGTTAATCATCGTTGATCCTTCCCTCGACGGTTGCGGCCAGCGGGCCGGTCAGAGCCCCAGTTCGCGGGCGATCAGCATCAGCTGGACCTCCGTGGTGCCCTCGCCGACTTCAAGGATCTTGGAGTCGCGGTAGTGGCGTGCCACGGTGAATTCGTTGATGAAGCCATAGCCGCC